>NZ_NPZB01000003.1 GCF_002895945.1 Solilutibacter silvestris | reverse complement strand
TGGACCGCCCAGAGTTTCATAGACACTCAGTTGCCGCTCTGCGCATAGCGCCTTTCGAACTCTACAGGTGACAGGTCGCCAGCGGAACCATGTCGTCTGATCGGGTTGTAGAACATCTCGATGTAGTCGAATACATCGGATCTTGCCGCCTCTCGGTTCGGGTAGATACGTCGTTTGATCCGCTCCTTCTTCAAAGCGCTGAAGAAGCTCTCCGCGACCGCGTTGTCGTGACAGTTGCCACGCCGACTCATGCTCGGCACCATCCGATGCGCCTTCAAGAACGATTGCCAGTCACTACTGGTGAACTGGCTGCCTTGATCCGAGTGCACCATCACGCCAGGACCTGGCTTGCGCTTCCAGACCGCAGCCAGCAATGCCTGCAATACCAGGTCGCGAGTCATCGTCGGCTGCGTTGCCCAACCCACGACCTGCCGCGAGTACAAATCCACGACCGCCGCCAGGAACAACCAGCCTTCGTAGGTACGGATATAGGTGATGTCCGTGACCCAGACCTTGTTCGGTGCGTCCGGAGTGAAGTCGCGGTTCAATACGTTCTCGACCACGCCCATCGGACCACCACGATGCCGTGGCTTGCTGCCGTAACCGACCTGTGCCCGCAGGCCTTCGGCCCGCATCAGCCGCTGCACGCGGTGGCGACTGCAGACCTCGCCAGCCTCGCGCAAGTCCAGCGTGATCTTGCGGTGACCGTACACCGTGCCGCTGGCCAACCAGGCGTGCTTGATCAGGCCGAGCAAGCGCTTGTCCTCGCGTTCACGCGCACTGGTCTCGTCGCTCAGCCAAGCGTAATACCCACTGCGATGCACGCCAAGCACCCGACACATCGTTATCAGCCGGAACTCGCGGATATGTGCACGCATGAACGCGTACTTCGCCCTTACCCCTTGGCAAAGTACGCGGCGGCTTTTTTTAGGATGTCGCGCTCCTCGGTCACGCGCTTGAGCTCAGCCTTCAGCCGACGCACTTCCGCCGCATCGCCGCCACCACTGGACAGTCCACTGTTGCCTGGCTTCTCGCTCACCCTGGCACTCTTCACCCACGCGTACAGCGTGTGCGTGTGAAGGCCAAGCCTCCCCGCCACATCGACCACCGTGAAGCCGCGATCGAGCACCTGCTTGACTGCTTCGGCCTTGAACTCATCCGTATATCGCTTGCTGCTCATCAACACCTCTGCCGTTGCCATGAATTATGGCTCCTGGGTGTCTACGAAAGGCTGGGCGGTCCA
>NZ_NPZB01000002.1 GCF_002895945.1 Solilutibacter silvestris | reverse complement strand
ACTACATCGAGATGTTCTACAACCCGATCAGACGACATGGTTCCGCTGGCGACCTGTCACCTGTAGAGTTCGAAAGGCGCTATGCGCAGAGCGGCAACTGAGTGTCTATGAAACTCTGGGCGGTCCATACCGACAATGGCGTGATCAATTACAGCTTCGCCTATGACGCCAACAGCAACCCGACAACGATTGCCGATGATCAGCGTGGCGGGGCCTATACCCGCTGGATGACCTACGACGGCCTGGATCGCCTGACAGGTGCGGGTTCCGGGATGTTCGGTGGCACCGACAACTGGCACCGCTTCACCTATAACGCATTGGACAACATCACGTCGTGGAAGCTGGCGGGCGTGAAGGATTACGCCAACTACATCTACGACGCCAGCAACCGGCTAACGAACATCCAAAACACGACGGGTGCGAGCGTCGTGGCGCTATCCTACGATCTGCAAGGTAACTTGCAGAACAAGAACGGGCAGAGCTACTACTTTGATTACGGCAACCGGTTGCGTTGGGCGAATGGGCAGGAGAGCTACCGCTACGACACACAGGGTCGACGTGTCACGTCGTACAGCCCGTCACCTGCGCGCATTCCGATCCTGTCGCTCTATGCGATGGATGGGAAGCTTATGTATACGGATGATCAGCGGCAGGGGCAGACGCTGGCATACCTCTACCTGTCGGGTAGCCAGGTCGCACGAGTGCGGGATGCCAATGCACCGCCCTCGACACCGATCCTGACAGTGCCGAGCAGTAACGTGGGCGGGAGTTATGCACTGACGTGGTCGACGACGACAGCAACGGACTACTACATGCTGGAAGAGACGACCAATGGTGGGACAACGTGGTCGACGCTTTATAGCGGGACAGCCACGAATGCTGCGGTAAGTGGCCGCGCGCCGGGATCCTACGGATACAGGATCAAGGCCTGCAATGCACGCGGATGTTCGGGTGTCTCTACGACGAGTACGGTCCAAGTGCTGACTGCGCCGACTGCTGCGCCGACTGTCTCTGTGCCGGCGAATACCTTTACAGGGACATATACGGCGAACTGGAGTTTAGTGTCTGGCGCGGGCCGCTATGAATTGGAGGAAAGCTACAATGGTGGCGGCTGGACGCAGGTGTACAACGGGACGGGAACGGCAGCGAGTTTCAGTAGCCGTGCTGCCGGAACCTATGCTTATCACGCGCGCGGGTGCAATGCGGCAGGCTGTGGACCATTCTCAGGCGCTGCGACGATCCAAGTCATCTATATGCCCAATGGAACGCCAACGTTGACCGTACCGGGAAGCAATACGAGTGGTAGCTACACGGCCACATGGACTGCTGTTTCGGCAGCCGATCGCTACGAACTTCAGGAAAGTGCCAACGGCGGAGCATGGTCGCAGGTGTATAGCGGTGGGGTGACCAGCACGACTTTCAGTGGTCGGACGACTGGGAGCTATGGATATCAGGTACGCGCTTGCAATGCGGCAGGATGCGGGCCGTATTCCGCTACGGGCACGGTTAGTGTTGTTGTGACACCCGCGGTACCGACATTGAGTGGGGAAGGTACAAAAGACTGGGATACGAAGCCTTATCCGATCGTTTGGGCGGTGTCGTGGAGCGCATCTCAAGGCGCAACGTCGTACCAGTTGGAACGTCAGTCGGGAACGACAGTCACGGCCGTATATACCGGACCAAATACGACGTTTAGTGAAAACGGTAGCGGCACTTCAAGCTATTCCTACCATGTGCGGGCGTGCAGTGGTTCGCAATGCTCTGCATGGTCGGCCTGGTATGCACCTCCGGTGAATTAATCATGAGCACACGTCTCGCAGTACTCATTTTTGCTTTCCTATGGTCGGCACTGGCGCAAGCTCAAGTTGTCGAGTATGTCCACACGGATGCCTTGGGCAGTCCAGTGGCGATCACCAATGAAGCAGGGCAGCTGATTGAGCGATCGGATTACGAGCCATACGGCAATCTGATTGGGAAGGCGAACAATGATCGCCCTGGCTATACCGGGCATGTAATGGACAGCGCGACAGGGCTGACCTACATGCAGCAGCGCTATTACGATCCGACCATCGGAAGGTTCCTAAGTGTTGATCCTGTAACGGCTTACGAGAAGCCTGGGCAGAACTTCAATCGTTATATGTATGCAAACAACAGCCCCTATCGATTCACTGATCCCGATGGACGATGCCCTGTGGCGTGTCCAAACGATATTGTTAACCCACCCACTATCGAACAAGCAGCTAAGGTGGTTGATTGGATTGCTGACGGATTAGATCTTCTTGATCGAGGTGTCATGTCTCTGCCGGACGGCCAAATCGAACATGCTGCTGTTGGGCCTGTTGTGGTTGGGTTGAGAGGCCTTGCAACGGAGGCGAGGGCGGCACAACTTGCAAAGAATGTTGCTCAGGGAGCTAAAGCAGAAAAAGCGGTTGCCAAGGCAATGGGTGAGCAAGTTGCTGGGAAAAGAGTGACGTTGGAAGCCTCAACAGGACAGCGCAGCGTGGCAGACATCGTGACAAAGGATAAAAGTGTTGTTGAAGTAAAAAGTGGTAATTCGCCGCTAAGCCCTGGGCAAAAAGCCATCAAGGCCGACATCGAGGCAGGCCGGCCAGTTATGCCGAGAGGGAATAACGCTGCGAATGCCGGTCTCGAACCGGGCAAGCCGACTCAGATGAAGTGTTTTGACGAGAAACGTTGCTGATGAATATCCTTGGACGCTGCGATGCGGCTTATAGGCAATTGGTGTTGCTCAAGTGCTATGACGCTCTGGAGGCAGTGGGGTTTACGCGCTATCGAAAGGAGTGGGTGGATTGGCCGCTAGGGAGTGGCTTCCACTGTTGGGTTGGGTTGAACAACGCCTTGGAAGAAGACCGCATTGAAATCAATCTGTTTGTTGGCATACACGTCGCTCCGATCATGAAGCTATATACGGCTCTTGAGGGGCGGAAGTACAGCCGTGGCATTGCGACCTATGCGGTACATATGGGAACGCTTGCGCCCTACGAACCGGCATTTGAGTTTACGCGGAAAACTGATGTTGAGGCCGAAGCTGCTCGACTGGCTTTGCTCTACTCTACGGTTGGCTTGAGTTATGCACAGTCGATTGCGAGCTACGAGCATTTGCTTCCGCTGCTTAAAGATAGGGTTCCGATGCTTGGTGCATATCCTGAAAGGTTTGCCTCGTGTCTATACTTGATGGATCTCAAGGACGAGGCGCGATCTTTTGTTGAGGAATTTCTGAAGGATCACCGCGATTATTTTGAAGGGTTCGCCGTCCCGTTCTTGAAAATGATGTCGCATTAATTTGTTGTGGGTGTTGGGGTGATCAACAAGAAGTCCGCGCGATGTGCCGGGTTCTTGTTGTGCAGCTTTGGCGATTGTTAGCGTGTAGCTTGCGCCAACACCGAATCGATCAGTTCCATTCACGATTACGCCATGAGGCCGGTCATGAAGATGATGAAAGAATTGATTCGTTCGCTGGCCTATTTGGCCTTGTTGATGTTTGTGATCCCATCAGTCAGGGCGGAGGTTGTGGAGTACATCCATACCGATGCTTTGGGTAGTCCGGTAGCGATTACCAATGAAGCTAGCCAAGTGATCGAGCGAACTGACTATGAGCCGTACGGCAGCATGATCGGAAAAGCGAACAACGATCGATCTGGATTTACCGGGCACATGATGGACAGCCAGACTGGGCTGACATATATGCAACAGCGCTATTACGATCCGACCATCGGGAGGTTCTTGTCCGTCGACCCGGTGGCTGCAAACGCCAGTACCGGAGCGTCGTTCAACCGTTACGACTACGCGAATAACAACCCGTATAGGTTCAAGGATCCGGACGGTCGTAAATGTAGCAGTGCAGATGGGAAGGACAGTTGCACGTTCGATCAATTCAAAGACAACAAGGGAAATACCATCACGAGACAGGAGGCGCTATCGGGTGGCAGCAAGTTGGCGAAGCTTCTTCATGTGGATAGAGGAAGTGGCATCTTGCGTGCGGAAGCTGCAATGACAGCCAAATATTCTGCTGCAAAAGCTCTGGCTGCTAGAGGTGGTGAAGTCACTATCAAGGGAAATGAAAAACTAGGAATCCCTGATCAGAACGTGAGTGGTTCTGCGATTGTCAGTCGTATGGAGACGATGCAGGCTATTACGACTGATTATTCAAAGCCGGGAAACCCCAATACGGTGGCGAGCGTTCCTGCTGGTCAGAATGGGGCTCCTTCTAACGGTCCAATTACCTTTTATAGAGATGGTGCGGGTGCGCCCTCAAGTATTGGGCAAACTTTTGGGCATGAGGTTCTTCACACAATCTATGATGGGAGTGGATTGTCAAATCGTGGTTGGGCGAATCCTGACTTCAATCCTCAGCATCAAGTACCTTTTGACGAGGCTTCCGATGCGATCCATTAAACACATTTGCGCTATAGCAGTCGTTTTTTTGATTGGGGGCTGTGCTTCTATGCCGCAGATATTCAAGATGGAGCCGAGATCGGCTTCAAAACGCCTTGGGCTGACAGGCTGCAATGTATCGGTTCCATTAAGTCAATCTGAGGTTCTAGATACGGTTAAGAAATGGGATAACAATCCGAACCCAGAGCAAAACCAAGAGTGGATCAAGTTGATCGCGAACCAAAAATCAGGGGACGAGTTGCGAATGGTTTCTTGCAAGGTTGGCGATCCTTACTTCTATGCATTGTTCCGCAACGATGCGATTCTTTACAAGTTCCACCCGGTGATCCTGGATTAGGCTCGTACGACTTTCTTGATCATTCGGATGCACAAGGCCCGCGTAAGCGGTACGAAATTTGTAGCCAGTTATGCAGTGAGTCCGGTTGGGATGTTATCGGATTCCTGCCACGTTCGACGAACGCTGGCTGGAGTGTTGTAGCGCAGCGCGCTGTGCGGTCGCTGCTCGTTGTAGAACTGCCGCCAGCGTTCGATCAGCATCTTGGCTTCAGCGCGGCTGCGGAACCACTCTCGGTTGAGGAGCTCATCGCGCAACTTGCCGTTGAAGCTTTCGACGAAACCGTTCTGCCAGGGGCTACCCGGCGCGATGAACGCAGGACCGATCGCGGCATCGCGCAGCCAGCGCATCACCTTGGCTGCAGTGAACTCGGCACCGTTGTCCGAGCGTACCAACGCAGGTTTGCCGTAAAGGCGCATCAATCGCGACAGGGTCAGGATCACATCCTGTGAGCGCAAGCTGGCGCCGACCTCGATCGCCAGATATTCGCGGGTGTATTCGTCGATCACGCACAACAGTTTCAGGCTGCGGCCGTCAACCATCTGATCATGCACGAAGTCGTAGCTCCATACTGCGTTGGGCTGCACGGCACCCGGCAGACGGATATCACTGCCGGAACGCCGCCGCCGTGGTCGACGCCGCGGGATGTTCAGGCCGAGTGCGCGCCACTGCCGGCGCACGCGGGCCTCGCCCAGCGCCAGCCACGCGGCCATGCGCCGGTACCCGAACCGCGGGACCTCCGGTGATGCGGCCATCAACTTTTCGGCCACGGCCTGATCCTTGGCCGCTTGGCGCGGCGCATAGCTGGTGATGCGTCGACTCATGCCGAGATAGCGGCAGGCCTTGCGCTGCGATATGCCCCGACGGACCAGCATCTGGACCGCGTCGCGTCGTTCCGACGGGGTTGTCATTTTTTTCAGACAATCTCCTTCATCCCGTCGATGACCAGCATCCGGCGACCAGCCGCTTCAGACGGCCGTTTTCCGATTCCAGCTCCTTCAGCCGGCGGGCGTCAGGCACATCCAGACCGCCAAACTTGTTGCGCCAGCGGAAAAACGTCTGGTCGGTGATGTTGTGCTTCTTGCACAGCGCCTTGATCGTCATCGCGCCGGTCTCGGCTTCGCGCAAGATCACGATGATCTGTTCTTCAGTGAATCGCTTCTTCATGGAGTTCTCCTTGCCTGCTAGGGTAGGGAACTCACCTTCACAATGGCTGCTCGATTCGTCTCAGGTCAGGGGCATCAGACCCATCCCCGTGCCGCGAGGCTGACAGTGCGCTCACCGACCACGATGTGATCGAGTACCCGGACGTCGATGAGTGCCAGCGCCTGCTTCACTCGGGCCGTGACGGCGCGATCTGCTGCGCTGGGTTCAGGATTGCCCGAAGGGTGGTTGTGGGTAAGAATCACTGCGGCAGCGTTGTGGCGCATGGCTGCGCGGACCACTTCGCGCGGATGAACTTCGGAACCATCCACTGTGCCGCGAAACAGCCCTTCCACCGCGATGATCTTGTGGCGGGTGTCGAGGAATATGACGTGAAACTCCTCGTGGTCCAAGCCAGCTAACCGCATCCGCAGGAAGCTGCTGGCCTGTTCGGGGTCAGTGATACTGCCGAGGCGTTCAAGGCGCTTGCGCAGGACTTCCTCGGCACGGCCGAGGATGGAGGTATCGCAGGCCAGGTATTGGGCTTGGATGTCGTTGGCTTTCTGTTTGCTCATTTCGTTTCTCCAAAGCGGCACCGCGCCGCCGTGGGACTGCCAAACGGCTTGAACCAAGGCCCACCTGCACCCTTTAGGGTCGCAACGAAGAGGAGAAGCGTCTGCGCTTGCAGGCGCCTGAGAGCCGTTCAATGGCCCAACAAAGGCGGTTGAGGTGTTGCTTGGACGAATGGGAAAGCAGGGAAGACATCCGGGCGTTGTCCGGCGATGCAGTTGATCAAGTCACGGACAAGCGCATTGGAGAGCGGTGGTATCACCCCGAACGGCCCAAACAGTGGCAGCGGTCGGTTGGACCGGTCACGAATCATCCAGCTCATCGCGGTGGAAGGGCTGTCTCGCGATGGCGATCAGGGTGAGGCTTTCCTCCGCGTCTCGCGCCCCTTCTGCGCCGCGCAGTTACTGCTTTTTGCAGGACACTTGCAGGACGGTGCCCAGAAATGAAAAATCCGGCGCTAGGCCGGATTCTCATAAATATTTGATTTTTAAGTATTTTCAATGGTCGGGGAGACAGGATTCGAACCTGCGACCTCTACGTCCCGAACGTAGCGCTCTACCAGACTGAGCTACACCCCGACTGAGCCGACAAGTTTAACTGGCCAGCCGCGCGTCAGGCAAGAGGGTGGAGTCGATCCCGGTCCAGGAGGCGGCCGCCCGCTAGAATTGTCGTTTCCCTTGGCGGAATGCGTGATCGTGATCAAACCGCGTACCCCGGCCGGCGTGCTGGAACTGTTGCCCCGCGAGCAAATCGTCTTCCAGCGCATGCTGGATGGCATCCGCGCCACCTTCGAGTCGTTCGGCTTCCTGCCGGTGGAGACGCCGGTGTTCGAGCTGTCCGATGTGCTGCTGACCAAGACTGGTGGCGAGACCGAGCGCCAGGTGTATTTCGCGCAATCGACCGGCGCCCTGGAGAAACAGGAGGCCGGCATGCCGGAAATGGCGTTGCGTTTCGATCTCACCGTGCCGCTGGCGCGTTACGTCGCCGAGCACGAGCACGATCTGGCGTTCCCGTTCCGGCGCTACCAGATGCAGCGGGTCTATCGCGGCGAGCGCGCCCAGCGCGGACGCTTCCGCGAGTTCTACCAGTGCGACATCGACGTGATCGGCAAGGACGCGTTGTCGCCACGTTACGACGCCGAGATTCCGGCGATCATCCACGCGGTGTTCGAGAAGTTGGCGATCGGCGAGTTCACCATCCAGTTCAACCATCGCAAGCTGTTGCGCGGGTTCTTCGAAGGGTTGGGCATCGAGGGCGAACGCCAGGACCTGGTGCTGCGTGAGCTCGACAAGCTCGACAAGCGTGGCGAGGACGCGGTGCGTGCAACGTTGATGGAGGAAGGCTTCGAGCTGTCGGCGGACACCGCGGATCGCCTGTTGGCGTTCTCGCGCGTTCGTTCCACCGGTCATGCCGATGCGTTGGCGAAACTCGATGCGCTCGGCGCGGGCACACCGCAATTCGAGGAAGGTCGCCAAGCCTTGCGCGATACGCTCGGTCAGTTGCAGGCGATGGGGATCCCGGAATCGCGCTATGCGATCAACCTGTCGATCGCGCGCGGCCTCGATTACTACACCGGCATCGTCTACGAAACCATGCTCGACGCGCATCCGCAGATCGGTTCGATTTGTTCGGGTGGCCGTTACGAGGATCTCGCCAGTCATTACACGAAATCGAAGCTGCCGGGCGTCGGCATCTCCATCGGCCTGTCGCGGTTGTTCTGGCAGTTGCGCGAGGCTGGTGCATTGGCGATGACCGCTGGAGGTGTCGACGTGCTGGTGGCGTTGCTGGATGATGACGGCTTCGCCGATGCGCTGGCGCTGTCCCAACGGCTGCGCACGGCTGGATGGAAGGTCGAGACGCAGATGGAAGCGCGCAAGATCGCCAAGCAGTTTCAGTATGCCGACAAGGCCGGGATCCGCGTGGTGGTGTTGCGCGGCGAGAACGAACGCGGCAACGATCAGGTCACGCTGAAGGATCTGCGCAACGGCGAACAGCAGACGGTGGCATTGGAACAGCTGGAACCTGCGTTGCACGCGATCCTCGGGAGTGGGAAATGATTCGTCTCGATGGTCATTCGTTGACGCGGGCGCAGCTGGTCGATATCGCGCATGGCGCGCAGGTTGAACTCGCTGCGGAGGCGCTGGTCAAGGTCGAACGTGCGGCCGCCTTTCTCGCCGAACAGGTCGCGCGCGAGGAGCCGATCTACGGCGTCTCGACCGGCTTCGGTAGCAATGCCGACAAGTTGCTCGGTGCGCATCCGCTGCGTGACGAACTTCCGGGTGCCAAGCCGTCGGGGCGTTCCCTGCACGCCGAATTGCAGGACAACCTCATCACCACCCATGCCGTGTGCGTCGGCGAACCGTTCGCAGCGGACGTGGTGCGGGCGATGCTCGGCATCCGCATCAACACGCTGTTGCGTGGACACTCCGGCATCCGCGTGCAGACCCTGCAATCGCTGACCGCGATGCTCAATGCCGGCGTGGTGCCGGTGGTGCCGCAGCTGGGATCGGTCGGTGCATCGGGTGATCTCGCGCCGTTGTCGCATCTGGCCATCGTGTTGCTGGGTGGTGGCGAGGCGTTCTTTGATGGCGAACGCATGTCGGGTGCGGAGGCGCTGAAGCGCGCTGGCTTGAAGCCGGTCACGCTGAGCTACAAGGAAGGGCTGGCGCTGAACAACGGTACCGCGCAGATGCTGGCGACCGGCGTGTTGGCATTGGATGAACTGGAATATTTGCTGGATACCGCCGATCTCGCCGCGGCGATGACGATCGATGCCTTCGCGGGCCGTCTCGGTGCGTTCGCGGAAGAAGTGCATGCGCTGCGTCCGCATCCGGGACAGGTGCAGGTCGCGGCCAATCTGCGCAAGTTGCTGGAAGGATCGACGCTCGCCGACATTCCCTACCACCTTGTGCCGCGCGCACGCAGCTGGTTGCCGCAGAGTTGGGACACGCCGCAATCGCAGGCGTTGAGTTTCGACATCGGTTGGGATTGGGTGCCGACCAGCCAGCGTCATGGTCGCGAGAAGTTCTATTCGCGTTTCAAGCCATTCCGTGGCGGCAAGAAGCACCAGCCGCAGGACAGTTACAGCCTGCGTTGCGTTCCGCAGGTGCACGGCGCGGTGCGTGATGCCGTTGCGCATGCGGCGCGGGTGATGGAAATCGAACTGAATTCCGTCACCGACAATCCGCTGGTGTTTCCCGATCGCGATGCGCGCTATGTCGAGGAGCAGGTGATTTCCGCCGGGCATTTCCACGGCATGCCCCTGGCATTGGCGATGAGTGCGGTGAAAGCGGCGATCCCGGTGCTGGCATCGATCAGCGAGCGTCGCATCAACAAGCTGGTCGATCCCGCCACGAATGATGGATTGCCGGCGTTCCTGATCGGCAACGAAGACGCGACCGAATCCGGCTTCATGATCATCCAGTACACCGCTGCAGCGATCGTCAACGATCTCGCCAGTCGCGCGATGCCGGCCTCGGTGTATTCGATCCCGACCAGTGCCAACGCCGAGGATCATGTGTCGATGGGCGCCAACGAGGCACGCCACGTGCTGGCGATGTGCGCCGACCTCGGCAAGGTGATTGGCTTGGAGTTGATGACGGCTGCGCAGGCGCTGGATCTGCGTCGCGACATGATCAACGCTGCCCGCGATCTCGCTGATCGTGCCGATGCCGCGACATTCGCGCGCAAGGTGCAGGGTGCGCCGTTGGCCGATGATCCGGCCCATGCGGTCTTCCTCGACGAAGTCGATGCACTGAGGGTCGAACTGTCGGATGCTGATGCCTTCCATCCGGGCGATGCGGTCAAGCGCGCCCACGCCGCAGTACGCGGGGAAGTCGCCTTCCTCGAGCGCGATCGCGCATTGGACGGCGATGTGCGGCGGGCGGTGGAGTTGGTGGCCGGGCGTCGGGTTGGGGCCGGACTGCGCGGCTGATCAACGATTCGAGTCGCTTCGCGGGCGTGGAGGGCGGCGCCTGTTGCTGTCCCCGGACCGTAGTGGTCTGGGACATGGATTCCAACCGGGCGTCTGTCGGGTGTCGGTCTGGCTGGGACCGCTTGGGTGAAATCGCTGGGTGGGCGTACTTGCGAAAGATGGCCCAGTTGGCCCGTTGAGTCGCGGGTGGGCATTCCTGAACGAGAAAGTGCATCCCCTGAAACGGAGTGAGTCCGAGGCTTGACGGGCGGGCGCATTCACGCTTTAATGTAATAACACGCTAATACATTAATGTGATGAAACAGCGCGAAGTCACTGTTCTTCCCTACGACGCGGAAACCGCGATCTCCGCCTTGGCCGAGGCCATGAACGCCTGTACCTCGGCGGCGGAGATCCGGGCCTTCCTCGTCGACCTGTGCACGCCAGCCGAGTTGGAGGCGATGGCCGATCGCTGGAGGGTGGTGCCGCATCTGTTGCTGGGCGAGCCCTACCGCGAAGTCCATGAGCGCACCGCGGTCAGCGTCACCACCATCGGGCGGGTCGCGCGCACGCTCGAACGCGGGGCCGGCGGTTACGCCAATGCCGCGAGTCGTCTCCGTTTGCCTGCAAGTACTGAAGGAAAGTCATGAGCCCGCCGATCCAGATGACACCGGTGCGCGATCGCCTGCGTGTCGCCATCCAGAAGAATGGCCGCCTCAGCGAGCCGGCGCGGGCATTGCTCGCCTCGTGCGGCCTGTCCTGGCGCGAGAGTCCCGACAAGCTGTTCTGTTACGGCGAAAGTGCGCCGGTCGATTTGCTGTTGGTGCGCGACGACGACATTCCCGGCCTGATCGCCAGCGGCCTGTGCGATCTCGGCGTGGTCGGTCGCAACGTGCTCGGCGAGCAGATGAGCGATCTGCGTGCGGCGAATCGCGATGCCAGTGTCAGCGAGTTGCGTGCACTCGGATTCGGCGGCTGCAAGTTGTCGATCGCGGTGCCGAACGATTGGACGTGGACCGGCCCGGCGATGCTCTCCGGCAAACGTCTTGCCACTTCGTATCCGGCGCTGCTGCGCGATTGGCTGGACGCCAACAACGTGCAGGCTGACATCGTCGAGTTGTCGGGATCGGTGGAAATCGCGCCGCGCCTCGGCCAGGCCGATGCGATCTGCGACCTCGTATCCAGCGGCGCAACACTGGCCGCCAACCAGCTCAAGCCAGTCGAGGACATCCTGCAATCGGAAGCGGTGCTGGCGGGACCGGTGCGCGATTTCGATCCGGCCTTGGCCGGCATCGCCGAGATGCTGTTGCGCCGTCTCGATGGCGTGATGAAGATCCGCGACAGCAAGTTGCTGATGTTCCAGGCCTCGCGCGCGGCGCTTGCCGACGTGCTGCCGCTGTTGCCCGATGCCGAACCGCCGACGATGTATCCCATCGGCGAAGACGGCATGTTCGCCATGCAGGCGTTGTGCCATGGCGTGGTGACGTGGCAGCGATTGGAAGAACTCAAGCGTGCCGGTGCGCGCGGATTGATGGTGTTGCCCGTGGAGCGGATGCTGGCATGAACAGGATCGACTGGAATACGTTGGATGCAGCCGAGCGCGAACAAACGTTGCAGCGACCGACGCGTGCGTCTTCGGCGCTGGTGCGAGGTGACGTGCAGAGCATCCTCGGGGATATCGCTGCGCGTGGCGATGACGCATTGCGCGTGTTGACCGCGCATTACGACGGCGTCGAACTGGAAAAATTCGAAGTCGATGCGGCGGAATTCGCGGCTGCGGAAACGCAGGTGCCGGCGGAATTGCGTGCGGCGATCGAAGAGGCGGCCGGACGCATCGAGACCTTCCACCGTGCCGGCATGCCGCAGCCGTATCGCGTGGAAACCGCGGACGGCGTGGTCTGCGAACGGGTGTCGCGACCGATCAATCCGGTCGGGCTGTACGTGCCGGCGGGCAGCGCGCCATTGCCATCCACGGCATTGATGTTGACCATTCCGGCGATGCTGGCGGGTTGCCCCGATATCGTGTTGTGCACGCCGCCGCGCAAGGATGGCAGCGCCGATCCGGCAGTGCTGGTCGCCGCCAAGCGCGTGGCGAACGTGCGGGTGTTCAAGCTCGGTGGCGCGCAGGCGATCGCGGCGATGACCTTCGGCACCGCGACGGTTCCGCGTTGCGACAAGTTGTTCGGGCCAGGAAATGCCTATGTCGATGAAGCCAAGCGCCAGGCCTCGCAGCGCAGTGATGGGCCAGCCATTGATATGCCTGCGGGGCCATCCGAAGTGCTGGTGATCGCCGATGCCGGCGCCAATCCGCGCTTCATCGCCGCTGATCTGCTGTCGCAGGCTGAACACGGCCCGGATTCGCAGGTGTTGTTGTTGTCCGATTCGACGGAGTTGCTCGATGCCGTCGCGGTCGCCATCGACGAAGCGTTGCCGACCTTGCCACGCGCCGACATCGCCCGCAAGGCATTGCGTGCATCGCGCCTGATCCAGGTGCGCGATCCGGCACAGGCCATCGCCATCAGCAACCAGTACGCGCCGGAGCACCTGATCCTGTCGCTGCGCGATCCCCGCCGTTGGCTCGATCAGGTGACGTCGGCGGGCACGGTGTTCATGGGTGACTGGACGCCGGAATCGCTGGGTGATTACTGCAGCGGCAGCAACCACGTCTTGCCGACTGGCGGTGCCGCCCGCGCGTGGAGCGGATTGAGCGTGGGCAGTTTCATGAAGTCGCTGAGCGTGCAGACCGCCACGCGCGATGGCTTGTGCACGATCGGTCCATGCGCAGTGACCTTGGCGAATGCCGAAGGCCTGCAGGCGCATGCGCTGGCAGTCACCGTGCGCATGGCGGAGCCGGCATGAGCACGGCATCCAACCTGTTGCGCGCAGATCTGCGCGATTTCGCAGGCTACAAATCGGCGCGCACCGATCGCAGCGATGGCGATGTCTGGCTCAATGCCAACGAATCCGGGCGGGCGAACCGCGGCGATGTCGATGGCCGTTGTCGTCGCTATCCGGCACCGCAGCCGCAGGCGTTGTGCGAACGCCTGGCCGATCTGTACGGGATACCGGCTGAGAGTCTGCTGGTGGGGCGTGGCAGCGACGAAGCCATCGATGTGCTGGTGCGGGCGTTCTGCGCGCCGGGGCAGGGCACGATCGTCACCGCGCCGCCGGTGTTCGGCATGTATGCGGTGTGTGCACGGTTGCACGGCGCACGGGTGATCGAAGTGCCACTGGTCGATGAGGCCAACGGTTTCCGCAGCGATCTCGATGCCATGGCCAACGCGGCTTTGGAGAGTGGTGCATCGCTGGTCTTTGTCTGCTCGCCGGGCAATCCGTCGGGAGAACTGGTGGATGAAGCGGCGATCGTGCGCCTGCTCCAGCGCCTTGAAGGCCGCGCCATCGTGGTGGTCGACGAGGCCTACGTCGAGTACGCAGCGTCGTCGTCGCTGGCTCCATTGATCGCGGCCCACGACAATCTGGTCGTCCTGCGCACGCTGTCGAAGGCGCACGCCTTGGCGGCGGCGCGCATTGGTGTTGCGATCGCCCAGCCGGAATTGATCGCGATGATCCGTCGCTGCCAGGCACCGTATCCGATGCCCGAACCCGCGACCGTGCTCGCTCTGCAGGCGCTGGAACCCGAATCGCTGGCGGCAACCTGCGCGCAAGTGGACGAAGCGCTGCGCGAACGCGCATCGGTGCAGGCGACCTTGGCGAAAATTCCCGGGGTGCGGCGCGTCTACCCCTCCGCCGGCAACTTCCTGCTGGTACGCTTTACCGATGCCGAAGGCGCGTATCGCGCATTGCTGTCGTCCGGCGTGGTGGTGCGCGACATGCGCGCGATGCCGCAACTGGACGACGCTTTGCGCATCACCATCGGTCGCCCCGAAGACAATCAACGCATGCTGGCCGCGCTGCGGCCCGCCAAGGAACTTGCCGCATGAGCCAGCCCATCCTCTTCGTCGATCGCGACGGCACCTTGATCGAAGAACCGTCCGATTTCCAGATCGATCGCTACGAGAAGCTGCGCTTCGTCGATGGCGTGATTCCCGCGATGCTCCAACTGCGCGATGCCGGCTATGAATTCGTGATGGTGACCAACCAGAACGGTCTCGGCACGCCATCGTTCCCACAGGCCGATTTCGACGCGCCGCACGCGCTGATGATGCAAGTGTTCGAAAGCCAGGGCATCCGTTTCCGCGAAGTGCTGATCGACCCCAGTTTCGCCCACGACCCGCTGCCGACGCGCAAACCGGCGGTCGGCCTGGTGATGCACTACCTGCGTGAACGCAGTTTCGATCCACAGCGTAGCGCGATGATCGGCGACCGCGATACCGACATCCAGTTCGCTCAGAACATGGGTATCCGCGGTTTCAAGCTGAAATCACCGCAGTTCGGCGAAGGCCTGCACTGGTCGCAGATTCCCGCCGCGGTGCTGGGCGGCACGCGTGCGGCGACGGTCGAGCGTTCAACCAACGAAACGAAGATCGTCGCCAGTGTCGACCTCGACAACACCGGGCCACAGAAGATCGAGACCGGAATCGGTTTCTTCGATCACATGCTGGAACAACTCGGCAAGCACGGTGGTTTTGCACTGATGGTCGAGTGCGATGGCGACCTCCATATCGATGAACACCACACTGTCGAGGATTGCGGGTTGGCGATCGGCCAGGCGTTGAAGCAGGCGCTCGGCGACAAGCGCGGGATCGGCCGCTATGGCTTCACCCTGCCGATGGACGAAGCGCTGGCGACCGCTGCGCTGGATCTCTCGGGGCGTGCGTATTTCGTCTTCGATGGCGAATTCGAACGCGAACAGGTGGGCGGCCTCGCGACCGAACTGGTGCCGCATTTCTTCCGTTCGCTGTGCGATGCCGCCGGCATCAACCTCCACTTGACGGTGGAGGGCGACAACGATCACCACATGATCGAGGCTTGCTTCAAGGCAGTCGGCCGCGCGTTGCGCCAGGCCATCCGCCGCGATGGCGTTGATCTGCCGAGTACCAAAGGCCAGCTGTGACGCGGGTCGCGCTCATCGATGCTGGCGGTGCCAACCTCGGGTCGGTGCGCGATGCGCTGGAGCGATTGGGCGCGCAAGTCACGGTGATACGCGATGGCGATGGCTTGCGCGATGCCGAACGGGTGATGCTTCCCGGCGTGGGTGCTGCGGCACCGGGCATGCGCCTGTTGCGCGAACGCGGTTTCGTCGAGGTCCTGCGGGCATCACCGGTGCCGCTGCTCGGCGTCTGCCTTGGCATGCAACTGCTGTTCGAATCGTCGGAAGAAGGCGATGTCGAATGTCTTGGCCTGATTCCCGGCCGGGTTTTCAAGTTGAAGGAAGCGCCGGGCGTGCGCGTGCCGCACATGGGCTGGAATACCTTTGAACTGGTGCAGGGCGGGTCGCTGGTCGCAGGCATCGATGGATCGAGCACCGCGTACTTCGTGCACAGTTATGCCGCACCGGTCACCGCCGACTGCATCGCCGGATGCGAGCACGGCCAATCGTTCGCTGCCATCGTGCAACATGGAAACGTGTGCGGTGCGCAATTCCACCCGGAACGTTCCGGCGTCACCGGCGCCTGCCTGCTCTCCAACTTTCTCGACTGGACGCCATGAGTTTCACTGTCTATCCCGCCATCGACGTGCGCGATGGTCGCGTGGTGCGTTTGCGCCAGGGCGACTACGCGCAGGAAACCCGCTACGACGACGATCCGTTGGCACTCGCCATGCGTTATGCCGATGCCGGTGCGACATGGTTGCATCTGGTTGATCTCGATGCCGCGCGCTCGGGCGGTTACACCTTGGCGCCGTTGCTGCACGCGATCAGCGATCGCACCGGCTTGCGCGTGCAGACCGGAGGTGGCGTGCGCAGCGTGGCGGATGTCGAAGCGATCCTCGAAGCCGGTGCGCAACGCGTGGTGGTCGGGTCGCTGTCGGTACGCGAACCGGAGCTGGTCACGGCATGGTTGCGCACGTTCGGCGACGAACACCTGACCATCGCGTTGGACACACGTCAGGACGATGCTGGTGAATGGCGATTGCCGGTGCATGGCTGGACCGAAGAGTCGCCACATGCGTTGTTCGATCTGGCATCGCGCTATGCCGATGCGGGGTTGTGCCACCTGCTGTGCACCGACATCAGTCGCGACGGCATGATGGCGGGCCCCAGCCTCGATCTCTACCGCGAACTCTGCCGTCGACTGCCGCAGCTGGCAGTGCAGGCCAGTGGTGGCGTGCGCGATGTCGCCGACATCGTTGCTGCACGCGAGGCAGGTTGCGCCGGTGCGGTGCTCGGAAAGTCATTGCTGGATGGCCGGCTGTTGCTGGAGGATGCGCTGCGATGCTGAGCCGCCGCATCATCCCCTGCCTGGACGTGCGCGATGGCCGCGTGGTCAAGGGCGTTCGCTTCCGCGACCACGTCGACATGGGCGATATCGTCGAGCTGGCGCAACGCTACCGCGACGAAGGTGCCGACGAGCTGGTGTTCTACGACATCACCGCCAGTCCGCAGGGCCGCAGCGTCGATCGCGACTGGGTGCGACGGGTCTCGCGCGTTATCGATATCCCGTTCTGCGTCGCCGGTGGCATCCGCAGTGTTGGCGATGCCCAAGCCGTGCTCAACGCCGGCGCCGACAAGGTCTCGATCAACACGCCGGCACTGGAACGTCCGGAACTGATCGGTGAAATCGCCACGGCCTTCGGCGTGCAGTGCGTGGTGGTCGGGATCGATTCTCAACGTGACGGCGATGGCGAATGGCGGGTGCGCAGCCATACCGGAGATCCGGAAAGAACGCGCGCGTTGGCGCAGCGCACGCTGGACTGGGTCGCCGAAGCGCAACAGCGCGGCGCCGGCGAGATCGTGCTGAATTGCATGGACAGCGATGGTGTTCGTCGCGGCTATGACATCGAACAGTTGCGGCAGGTACGTGCGGTGACGGACGTGCCGCTGATCGCATCGGGCGGCGCTGGCGCGGCGGACCATTTCGAAGCCGCATTCCGCGATGCCGACGTCGATGGCGCGCTCGCTGCCAGCGTGTTCCATTCCGGTGCGGTGGCGATTCCCGAACTCAAGCGCGTGCTGGCGTCGCGCGGCATTCCGATGAGGCTGACATGATCGATATCGAATCCCTGGATTGGGCGAAATCGCCGGATGGACTGTTGCCGGCAATCGTGCAGGACGCCGAAACCTTGCGGGTGTTGATGCTCGGCTACGTGAGCCGTGAATCTCTGGCGCAGACGCTGGCATCCGGACACGTCACTTTCTTCAGCCGCAGTCGCAACAAGCTGTGGACGAAGGGCGAGACGTCCGGCCATTTCCTCGATCTGGTGTCGGTGCAGACGGACTGTGATTCCGATTCGATCCTGGTCATGGCGCGTCCGCATGGGCCGACTTGCCATCTCGGCCGCACCAGTTGCTTTCCCGAAGCGCGCGGCGATGCATTGGCGGAACTGGATCGCCTGATCGCCACGCGTGAAGCCGAACGGCCGGAAGGTAGTTACACCACGCGGCTGTTCGAGGGTGGTACGCGCCGGATCGCGCAGAAGGTGGGCGAGGAGGGCGTCGAAACCGCGTTGGCCGGGGTGGCGCAGGGTGACGACGAGTTGCTCGGCGAAAGCGCCGATCTGTTCTACCACTTGTTGGTGCTGCTGCGCGCACGCGGTCTCGGGTTGGCCGATGCCCTTGCGGTACTGGAGACGCGCGCACGCTGACGTGGCGGTTGAATGGTCATGCGACTGGCGGATAATCGCCGGATGCGCACGCCATTCCTACCGTTCTGTCTGCTGGCCGTCACCGGCCTTGTTTCCACGATTGCATCCGCCGCAACGATGGCCGGGCGCGTCTGCCTCGATCCGGGCAACGCCACATCCTGTCCGGCCAAGGCGCAAGGCGTCGCCGACGTCGCCATCTCCAACGGCCGGCAGATCGTCCGCAGCGATGCGCAGGGCCGCTACCGCATCGATGTGCAGGATGGCGATACCGTCTTCGTGATCAAGCCGGCGACCATGGCGTTCGCGAATGGCGCCAACGGCCTGCCGCGCTTCTGGCGGCACTACGCGCCGAATGGATCGCCGAAGCTGAAATACGGCGGCCTCGCGCCATCGTCGTCATTGCAGTTCGATGTGGCATTGCGGCCGCTGGGCAAGGTGCCGGGCGCGCTCGACCTGCTGCTGTTTGGCGATCCGCAACCGAAGTCGCCGCAGGATGTCGGCTACTACGATCGCGATATCGTCGCGCCGCTGGTCGGCCACAACAATGCGCGTCTCGGCATTTCGCTGGGTGATATCGTCAGCGACGATCTCTCGTTGTATCCGGCGGTCAACGCCGTCACCACGCGCCTGCACCTGCCGTGGCTCCATGTGCCCGGCAATCACGACATGGACGCCGATGCCGATAGTGACGTCCATGCGCTCGATTCGTTCCGCAATGTCTTCGGCCCCGACACCTACGCTTGGCAGGAGCAGCAGGCAAACTTCATCGTGCTCGATGACGTGGTGAAAACGCCCGGCATGGCGCCCGGTTACATCGGCGGATTCCGCGACGACCAGTTCGCCTTCCTGCAATCGCTGCTGCCGATGTTGGATCGCAGTCGCCTGCTGGTGCTGTCGATGCACATTCCGCTGTTCGAGCCCGCCGGCAAGGACACTTTCCGCGACGTCGACCGTGAGCGCCTGTTCGCGTTGATCAAGGACTTTCCGCACGTGCTGGTGCTGAGTGCACATTCGCATTCCCAGCAACATTATTTTCATGATGCGGCCACCGGTTGGCACGGTGCGCAGCCCTTGCATGAATACAACGTCGGTGCGGCCTGCGGTGCATTCTGGTCAGGGGTGAAGGATGCCGATGGCATTCCCGCAGCGACGATGGCCGATGGCACGCCGAACGGCTACGCCACGCTGCACATCGCAGCCGACGGAAACTACGCATTGGCGTATCACCCGGCGCGCGATCCCGCCGATACCCAGATCGGCCTGCACGCGCCGAAAGTGCTGCGCAAGGGCGCGTACCCGGCGTGGGGTGTTTACGCCAACATGTGGATGGGGATGGCGGATACGAAGATCGAATATCGTGTCGATGATGGCGTCTGGAAGCCGATGCAGCACGTGTCGCAGTCCGATCCGGCCCTGGTTGCCGAGAACATGCGCGATGACGAAGCGCCACGGTTGCGCGGTTACGACCGTTCACCGGAAGCGACGCCATCACCGCATCTGTGGCGCGGCGCGTTGCCGACAGACCTTGCCATCGGCGAACATCGCATCGACGTGCGGGCGCAGGATCGCTGGCGCGGCGAAGTCAGCGCGACTACGCGTTATCGATTGGAAGAAGCGCTGCCCTGATCGAAGCGATCAGTGTGGATGGATGGCGGAAAAACTCTCCACGCGCACATGTCCGTGCGTGGCATCGCCGAGGCGTGGCTGCGGATAGTCTTCGCGACGATCCAGCAACACGGTACGCATGCCGGCTTCGCGCGCGGCGTCGAGTTCCTCCACCACGTCGGAGAGGAACACGATGTCCTGTGGCGGGCGGCCAAGCCGTTCGACGATGACGCGATAACTGCCGGCATCGCGCTTGTGGCCGACTTCGGTGTCGAAATAGTGCGAGAACAGCGGCGCGAGGTCGCCGGCATCGGAATGGCTGAACAACAGTTGTTGCGCGGGCACCGATCCCGAGGAATACACCGCCAGCGGATGGCCCTGTGCATGCCAGCTGCGCAACGCCGGTGCGACATCGGGATACAACGGCGCGGTGAAATCGCCGTGGGCGTAACCGGCGCTCCAGATCATCCCTTGCAATGTCTTGAGCGCGGTGTGCTTGCGATCCTCGTCGATCCAGCCCTGCAGCGTTTCGACGATCATGCGGTCGTCGCACATCGTGCCGTGTTCGGTCGCGACCTGGTCGAGCAGGGCGCGCACTTGCGGTTCATCGCCATGCGCGGCGACAAAGGCGGGCAGGCGTTCGCGCGCATACGGGAACAACACGTCCTTGACGAAGGAAATGGACGAGGTGGTCCCTTCGATGTCGGTGAGGATCGTGGTTTTGATTGGGGACTTCATCGCGGCTCGTAGCGCGGGAACCGTTGTGCAATATCGCTGCCGGTGAAATGGCCAACCCATCCATCCGGCTCGGTGAAGAAACGGATCGCGACGAATTCCGGCGCCGGGCCCATGTCGAACCAGTGCGTGGTGCCATCGGGCACGGCGATCAGATCGCCCTGTTCGCACAGGATCTCGTAGACCTTGCCGTCGACATGCAGGGTGAACAGGCCTGATCCGGCAACGAAGAACCGTACCTCATCTTCCTTGTGGAAATGTTCGTCGAGAAACTTGGCACGCATTTCGACGCGATTGGGATTGTCAGGGGCGATGCTCACCACGTCGACGGAACGGAAGCCGTTTTCCTCCACCAATCGATCGATGTCGGCGCGATAGGCGGCCATGATCGCTTCCGATGAATCGCCGGCCTTGATCGGTGCATTCGCCTGCCATTGCTCGAAGGCGACGCCGATCGGTTCCAGGCGGTGGGCGATTCCGGCGTGGTCGTGTGCTTCATCCAGCACGGTGTCCGGTGCGGTGTCGTTGAAAATGCGCAAGCGACTCATGGTGTCGGAATCCTCAGGCGCGCAAGCGGCGCATTTCCAGCTCGCAGCCGAGCAGGAATTCGAACGCATCGAGATGACGGCGGGCTTCGCTGATATCGCGGCCCCAAGCGTACAGACCGTGGCCAGCGATCAGATAGCCCCAGGTATTGGGCTGGGTCAGCACCACATCGACACTGGCGGTCAATTCGTCCATGTCCTGCGAATTCGGCACCACCGGCAGATCGAACTCGGTCTCGTGGGTGGTGTGGCCACGCAGGGCCTTGAACAATTCGAAGCCGCGCAGGCGCACGCGCCCTTCATCGGCATGCAGCAGGCCGGCGATGGTCTGGGTCGGCGAGTGGGTATGCAGCACCGCGCCGACATCGGGGAAACGACGGTAGAGATGGGTATGCAGCGCGGCTTCCGCGGACGGCCGATGGTGCGTGGCGACGGGTTCGTTGGCCATGTTGACCACCATGATGTCGGCTTCGGTCAGGTGACCCTTGTCCTTGCCGGAAATGGTGATGGCGGCATGTTCAGGCCCCATGCGGATGGAGAAATTGCCGGCGGTGGCGGGCGTGAAGCCCTTGGCGGCCAGTTCGCGCGTGTGCGAAATGATCTGGGCGGCGCAGCCGGCGTACAGGTTGTGGTCGAAGGCGGGGCTGTTCATCCGCGCAGTGTAGCGAGTGCGGGCGCGCTGTTTAAATGACGATTGCGCCTGTCGCCATCACGTTTGTTCAGATTTGCGCTGTTGCCCGTAGTGCTTGAACTTCTCGAGGACCCGCGCCATTTCCTCTGGCGGCAGGTTGCGGGTCGGGCCGAGCGTGCGCGCCAGCATGTACTGGCGGGCGAGATTTTCCACTTCCTCGGCCAGCGCGTAGGCGTCGGCCAGGGTCTTGCCGGTGGTCACCAAGCCGTGGTTGGCCATCAGGCAGGCGCGCAGGCCACCCTGCAGGGCGTGCAGCACGTTGTCAGACAATTCGCTGCTGCCGAAGGTGGCGTAATCGGCGCAGGGGATATGGTCGCCGCCGGCCACCGCGACCATGTAATGGAACGCAGGGATGCCTTCGCCCAAGCAGGCCAGCGCGGTGGCGTGGGTGGAATGCACGTGCACGATCGCGTTGGTGGTGTCGGGGAAGGCGTGCAGGATGTCGCAGTGGAAACGCCATTCGCTGGACGGAATCAACTGCCCGGGCGGACAGCTGCCGTCGAGTTCCAGATAGACGATGTCCTCGGGCAACAGGCGGTCGTAGGCGCGGCCGGTGGGCGTGATCAGCAGGCCATCCCCCCAGCGCAGGCTCGCGTTGCCGGACTTGTTCAACGACAAGCCGCTGGCGTTCATCGCGCGACAGTGGTCGATCAACGACTGCCGGGCGGCGCGCTCGTGGTCGTGCATGGCAGGCTCCTGCTCGCTGTCTCTCAGGTGTCGCCGTGAGCCAGTTTGCTGTGGCGATAGCCGTAGAGGAAATAGATCACGAAGCCGATCGCGGTCCAGCTGAGCATCAACGCCCAGTTGTGCGCGGTCATGGTCGACAGCAGGATCAGGCAGCTGACGACGCCGGCGATGCAGATCAGCCACGCGCCCTTGATCCGGAATGGGCGCGGCAGGTCGGGCTGGGTCCTGCGCAGCACCAGCACGCCGATGCACACTGCGGCGAAGGCGATCAGCGTGCCCATCGAGGTCAGGTCGCCGAGCACGTCGAGCGGGAAGATCGCCGCCAGCAGCGCGATGCCGATGCCGGTGATCACCGTGTTGATGTGCGGCGTCTTGTATTTGGGATGGATGCGGGTGAACACCGATGGCAATAGGCCGTCGCGCGCCATGATCATGAAGATGCGCGGTTGGCCGATGATCATCACCAGCACCACCGACGACAGGCCGATCAAGGCGCCGACTTCGACCACGATGCGCAGCCAGCCCAGTTGCGGATGCGCCGCGACCGCGGTGACCACCGGTTCATCGGTACCAAGCATGGTGAAGGGCACGAGGCCGGTCATCACAGCCGCCATGCCGATGTAGAGCACGGTGCAAATCGCCAGCGACAGCAGCATGCCGATCGGCATGTCGCGCTGCGGATTGCGTGATTCCTGCGCCGCCACCGACACCGCCTCGAAGCCGATGTAGGCGAAGAACACCATTGCCGCGCCGCGCAGCACACCATCGAAGCCGAACTTGCCGGGGCCTTGCGCCTCGGGGATGAAGGGATGCCAGTTGGCGGTATCGATGTAGCGCCAGCCGGCGATGATGACGAGGATGATCAGGCCGCTCTTGAGCGCCACCATCGCAGTGTTCATCGCCGCGGATTTGCGGATGCCGACGTAGCACAACCAGGTCAGCAGCAGCACGATGCCGGCCGCCGGCAGGTTGGCGATGGCACCGGTCGGCTTGAGCTTGCCATCGAGTGGCGCGCTCACCAGTTCCTTGGGCAAGTGGATGTTGAAGTGGTCGAGCAGGCTGAGGAAATAGCCGGTCCAGCTCACCGCGACCGCCGAAGCCGAGACGCCGTATTCGAGGATCAGCATCCAGCCGATGAACCACGCTGCCAGTTCGCCCAGCGTGGCGTAGGTATAGGTGTAGGCGGAACCGGAAACCGGCACCATCGCCGCGAATTCGGCGTAGGCCAGCGCACAGAAGGTGCAGCAGATCGCCGCCAGCACGAACGACAGCATGATCGCCGGGCCGGCATGTTGTGCCGCAGCCTGTCCGGTGATCACGAAGATACCGCCGCCGATCACCGCGCCGATGCCGAGCGCGGTCAAGCCCCACGGGCCGAGCGCGCGATGCAGATCCATCTTCTGTGCATCGCGGGTCACGGCGAGCGGGTGTTTGGTGGCGAACAGTTGCTTCATGTCATGTATCCGGAAGGATGTGGTTTCCTGAAAGCAGAAGGCCGGCGCGGGGCCGGCCTTCGCATCATTGTCGTCGATTGCTCAACTTGCGCTGGTTCCGTTGGCAAGATGGCTGCGTTTGCTGCCGTAGAGCGCGTAGATCACCAAACCGATCACCGCCCAGCAGGCGAACACGATCTTGGCGGTCATGCTGAGGTTGACGAACAGCAGCAGGCAGCCCAGCACCGCGAGCGGGCAGACGATCCATGCCAGCGGCGTACGGAACGGACGCGGGCGATTCGGCTGGCTCTTGCGCAGCACCAGCACACCTGCCGAGACCATCGCGAACGCCAGCAATGTGCCGGAATTCGAGGTGTCGGCGAGCTTGCCGACCGGCAGCAATGCCGCGCAGAACGCCACGACAACACCGGTGATGATGGTGATGACGTGGGGCGTGTGGAACTTCGGATGCACGGACGACAGCTTGTCCGGCAGCAGGCCGTCGCGCGACATCGTGAAGAAGATGCGGGTCTGGCCGAACATCATCATCAGGATCACCGAGGGCAGGGCGAGCACGGCGGCAATGCCGATCCAGTCGCCGACGCGGTTGTGGCCGAGCAGGCGCATCACGTGGGCCAGCGGTTCATGGCTGCACACCAGCGCCTGCGCGTTCTGCGGCAGCGCGCAAGCGGCGGCCATGGCCGGCGTGCCCGGATCGATCGGCATGCCGTTCGGGCCGAGCATCGGCTGCGCGCCGACGGAACCGACCGCGCCGTAACCGACCAGCAGGTAGAAGATGGTGCAGACGATCAGCGAACCGATCAGGCCGATCGGGATGTTGCGCTGCGGATTCTTGGTTTCTTCCGCCGCGGTCGAGACCGCATCGAAGCCGACGTAGGCGAAGAAGATCGATGCCGCCGCGCCCAGCACGCCGACGCCGCCCATCGGGCTGCCCCAACCGCCCGGCAGGAACGGGGTGAAATGTTCCTTGTGATCCGCCGCGACCGGTACTGCGAGGAAGACGAATACCGTCAGCGCGATGATCTTGATCGCCACCAGCACCGAATTGACCTTGGCACTCTTCGACGTACCGATCACCAGCAGGATGGTGACGGCGAATGCGCTCAGGAAGGCCAGCAGGTTGAAGGTGCCGCCGGCGAAATAGCCGGTCTGCAGCCAGGTCGGGATGGCGTATCCGTTGGCGGTGAGCAGGCCGTTCATGTAGCCCGACCAACCCACGCACACCGTCGCCGCGCCGATGCCGTATTCCAGGCCGAGCGCCCAGCCGACGATCCACGCGACGAGTTCACCGAACACGCCGTAGCTGTAGGTATATGCCGAACCCGAAACCGGGATCATCGAGGCGATTTCGGAATAGGCGAGGGCGGCCAGTCCGCAGACGATGGCTGCGATCACGAAGGCGATCATCATGCCGGGACCAGCCTTCTGTCCGGCTTCCGCCGTCAACACGAAGATGCCGGTGCCGATCACCGCGCCGATGCCGAGCAGGGTCAGCTGGATCGGGCCGAGCTGGCGTTTCAGCGCCTTCTTCTCTGCGGTCTCGAGAATCTTGTCGAGCGGTTTGACACGCCAAAAGAGCATTCGGTATTCCCCCTGGTGGGTGATATGTTCAAAGAGTGGGCGGTCGAACCGCAAACCTTGCCGACCTTAACCGCATTCGGCTGCGGCACACAAGCGCCGTCCGCCATGGGTGGAGGCTTGTGCCGGCGTCTGTTGCAATGCACCATGCGGCGATGACGACCCTACTTGCCGATGCCCTGCGCATTCATGGCCGCCATCTCCCGGAGCAATCCGGATTGGCTGGCGACTACCTGACATTGCTCGATGAAGGCGTGCCTGCCTTCGTGCGCGAACGCCTCGCCGGCCATTTCACCGGCTCGGCGTGGCTGGTCAGCGGCGATGGCCGGCGCGTGCTGCTCACCCATCACCGCAAGCTCGATCGCTGGCTGCAACTCGGTGGCCATGCCGATGGCGACACGGATCTGCGCGCGGTCGCGTTGAAGGAAGCGGAAGAAGAATCGGGGCTGACCGGATTGACGGTGGACGAGGCGATCTTCGATCTCGACAAGCACTGGATCCCGGAACGTGGCGATGTTCCCGGCCACTGGCACTACGACGTGCGCTACGTGGTGCATGCCGGGGCGGACGAAACCTTCGCCGTCAGCGAGGAATCGCACGCACTGGCGTGGCGGGAGATCGCCGCATTGGCCGCTGATCCCGCCGCCGATGAATCGCTGCGACGGATGGCACGACGCTGGGTCGAACGATCAGAACAGCACGCGGGTTCGTAACGTTCCCGGAATCGCCGCCAGCTCGTTGCGCAATTCGTTCGATTGCAGTGAATCCACGGCGACATCGATCACCACGTAACCCAACTGGGGGTCGGTACGCAGGTACTGGCCGTCGATGTTGATGCCGCGCCTGCCGAAGATATCGTTGATCGCCGAAAGCACGCCGGGCACGTTGCGGTGGATGTGCAGCAGGCGATGGCTGCCGGCGTGTTCGGGCAGGCTCACTTCCGGGAAATTCACCGCCGACAGCGTGCTGCCGTTGTCGCTGTAGCGCAGCAGTTTGGCTGCGACTTCCAGTCCGATATTGTCCTGTGCTTCCAAAGTGCTGCCGCCGATGTGCGGCGTCAGCAACACGTTGTCAATCCCGCACAGGGGCGATTCGAAACGGTCGGTGTTGCTTTCCGGTTCCACCGGGAACACGTCGACCGCAGCGCCGCCGACATGGCCGGAATGCAGCGCGGCTGCCAGCGCGTCGATATCGACCACGGTGCCGCGCGAGGCATTGACCACGTGCGCGCCGGGCTTCATCCGCTGCAACTGCACGCTGCCGAACATCAATTTCGTCGCCGGTGTTTCCGGCACGTGCAGGCTGACCACGTCGGCGCGCTGCAGCAGGTCGTCGAGATCGGCGGCGGGCCGCGCGTTGCCGAGCGCGAGCTTGGTTTCGATATCGTGGAACAACACCTGCATGCCCAGCGATTCGGCCAGCAGTCCGAGCTGGGTGCCGATGTGACCGTAACCGATGATGCCCAGCGTCTTGCCGCGCGCTTCATGGCTGCCACCGGCCGACTTGCTCCAGCCATGGCGATGACACTGCATGTTCCGGGCGGGGATGCCACGCAACAACATGATGATTTCGGCGAGCACCAGTTCGGCGACGCTGCGGGTGTTGGAGTAGGGCGCGTTGAATACCGGCACCCCCAGCGCCTTGGCGGCGGAGAGATCGATCTGGTTGGTGCCGATGCAGAACGCGCCGACCGCCAGCAGCTTGCGCGCCTCGGCCAGCACATCCGCCGTCAATTGCGTGCGCGAACGCAGGCCGACGATGTGCGCCTCGGCGATGCGGCGTTTCAGTTCGTCTTGCGGCAGCGCTTTCGCGTGTTCCTCGATGCGGGTGTAGCCGGCGGAACGGAAGGCTTCCACGGCGCGCGGGCTGATGCCTTCCAGCAGCAGCACCTGGATGTCCTGACGGGGGAACGAAGTCTGTTGTGCCATGCAGCAATCATGGCATATGAATGGCATTTGCGGGCACCGGGTGGGGATGGCACGCTGGGGCCATGAATGCGACCATTTTGGACGATCTGCGCGCCGCGTTGCCGCAGCTGTCATTGCTTACGGAAGCCGCCGATCTCGAGCATTACGGCCGCGACTGGACGCGCCGCTGGACACCGGCGCCGTTGGCGATCGCCTTGCCGACAACGGTAGAGGAGATCGCTGCGATCGTGCGCTGGGCACGCGAACACAAGATCGCGCTGGTGCCATCGGGCGGACGCACCGGGCTGTCGGGTGGCGCGGTCGCTGCGAACGGCGAACTGGTGCTGAGTCTCGAGAAGATGCGCTCGACCCTGGAATACGATCCGGTCGATCGCCTGCTCACGGTGCAGGCCGGGATGGCGCTGGAAACGCTCCGGTCCATCGCTGCCGGGCATGGCCTGCAATATCCGGTCGATTTCGCCGCGCGCGGCAGCGCCAGCATCGGCGGAACCGTAGCGACGAATGCGGGCGGCATCCAGGTGCTGCGCCATGGCAATACCCGCGAATGGATCGCCGGACTCACCGTGGTCGACGGTCGTGGCGAAGTGCTGCGGCTCAATCGGGGGCTGGTGAAGAATTCCAGCGGCTACGACTTGCGCCATCTGTTCGTGGCGTCGGAGGGCACGCTCGGCGTCATCGCGGAAGTCACCGTGCGGCTTGCCGACCGCGATCCGCCGGCGTCGACCGTGTTGTTCGCGTTGCCGTCGTTCGCAGCGATCATGCCGGTGTTCGCGGCACTGCGCGATCGCCTGCGCCTGCAATCGTTCGAGTTCTTCGATGCCTGCGCGTTGAAGCACGTGTTGCATGCCGGCGCCCACGCACCGTTCGATCAACCGTATCCGTATTACGCCATCGCCGATGTCGATGCTGATGAAGCGGGATTGCTGGAAGTATTCGAGGCTTGCGTCAACGAGGGCAGGGTGGAGGATGGCTTGATCGCGGCCAGCGATGCGCAGGCGTCAGCATTGTGGCGACTGCGCGAAGGCATCACCGAATCATTGGCGCCGCATACGCCCTACAAGAACGATGTAGTGGTGCGCACCCCGCGGATGCCGGCCTTCCTCGCCGAGGCACAGTCGTTGCTGGGCGCGGCGTATCCGGATTTCGAGGTCGCCTGGTTCGGCCATATCGGCGACGGCAATCTGCACATCAATATCCTGAAACCGGCGGCATTGTCGCAGGCGGACTTCGTGCAGGCCTGTGAGCGCGCGACCAAGTTGCTGTCGGAATGCCTGCAGCGACATGGCGGCAGCATTTCCGCCGAACACGGCATCGGCTTGGTGAAGAAGCCGTATCTGCACCAGACGCGCAGTGATGCGGAAATTGCCGCGATGCGCGGGATCAAGGCGGTGTTCGATCCCGACGGGATCATGAACCCGGGCAAGGTGTTTGATTAGGCGTCACGCACGCGCTGGCTGTCATTCAGAGCAGGGCTGAGGGATCAGCTTTCTCGCGCCCGGCGTGCGCCCGCTTGGGTGTCCCTATGTCCGACACGCCGTGAATACATCCATGTAGGCTCAGCCGCGCCATCCATGGCGCGGAATGGTCGGCCATAGGGACCCACCGCGCAGGCGCTGCCGGGCGGGTAGCGTTTCGTCGCTGCGATGGAGTCACAACATGCGCGTGCCGTTGCTCTCGCGAGCAGCAACAACACGCGTGCGGCAAGTGGGTGCGCCAGTCCGATGCGCGGGCATACGAGGCAGGATGCCGAGTCGAGCCTACATGGATGTATTCACGGCGTCCCGCGCATTGGAGCTGGTCACACACGCCAGCCAGCGCGTGCGAGCTGTTGCGCCTCAGCGCGGAACGTTCGCCAACCGTTCGTCGAGCCGAGTGCGGATCGCCGGCCACTCCGCCGCAATGATCGAATAGGTATGGGTGTCGCGCAGACTGCCGTCCTTGTGGCGCTTGTGCGCGCGCAGGATGCCGTCGCGCTGCGCGCCGAGGCGTTCGATCGCGGCCTGCGAGCGCAGATTGAGATGACTGGTATGGAAATACACCGACTGTGCGCCCAGCGTATCGAATGCATGCCCGAGCATCAGGCGCTTATTGGCGGTGTTCACGTGCGTGCGCCACACCGACGTCGCATGGAAGGTGTAACCGATCGCCAGCGTCGGCACGGTCATGTCGATGTCGTAGAAACGCGTACTGCCGACGACGCGACCATCGGCGACGATGGCGAACGGCAGCTCGCGACCGGCATCGCGCATCTCCAGCGCCTTCTCGATCCACGCGTCCATGCCAGCGCGCCCCGGCACCGCGACGTAGTTCAGCGCGCCGATATCGCCATCCTCCACTGCATCTATCAATGCACCGATGTGGTCGTGGCGCAGCGGTTCCAGCGTCACGCCCCAATCCTGCAACGTCACCGGTGCGAGATCCGTCATTTCGTGCGGATTTCCGGCGGCCGTTCCGCCAGCAGGATGCCGCCGATGGTGTCCTGTCCCTGGTACTTGCGCACGAGTTTCTTCCACGTCGCTGCATCTGCAGCGGGACAAACCGATTTCGCCAATTGGGTCGCGTTGGCACGCACATCGGCATCGCCACTCTCGGCGTCCTTGCGGAAATGCATGCACATGCGGTGCTTCAGGATATAGCCGCGCACATCCTCGGGAAGATCCTGGGCGCCCTTGCCGGGTTCGTCTGCGGCAGGCTGCTGCAATGTCGATGCTGGCACCGATTGCAACGGCGCAGCGATCACCGATCCCGCCGACATCAGCAGGATCAGCGCCAACATCGCATTGCGATCAATCCGCACGGCCGCCGAACTCACCGGTGGTGGTGTTCACCCACACGCGCTCGCCATTGGCGATGTATTCCGGGACCTGGATTTCGATGCCGGTATTGAGGCGTGCCGGCTTCGGGCGCTTGGTCGCGGTGCCGCCCTTGAGTTCCGGTGGTGTTTCGACCACTTCCAGCACCACGGATGTCGGCAGTTGCAGACCGACCGGCGCATCGTCGATCACTTGCACGTAGCAGCCGGAGAGGCCATCGGTGATGTAGCCGGCGCCATCGCCGACGACATCGGCGTCGAGCATGTACGGCGTGAAGTCCTCATCGTCCATGAATACGAAGGCGTCGCCGTCCTTGTAGGAGAACGTCGCCTGGCGGCGAGCGAGATCGACTTCCTTCAGCTCGTCTTCCCCGCCGACGCTGAGATCGAGCTTGTTGCCGCCCGGCACGCTGTACATGGTGAAGCGAAATTTGACGTTGCCGCCGCGGCCCTGCGGCGAGCTTCGTTCGATGTCGCGGATCTGGTACACGCCGCCGTTGTGTTCGACGACGTTGCCTTTCTTGATGTCACAAGCCTTCATGAGGTTATTTCGCTGCCAGGCGCGTCGCGCCATCGAGGCGGATGGTTTCGCCGTTGAGATAGGGAGTGCGGAGAATATAGCCGACCAGATCGGCGTATTCCTGCGGTTGACCGAGGCGCGACGGGAACGGGATCGATGCTTCCAGCGAAGTCTTCACCTCGGGCGGCATGCCGTCGACCATCGGCGTCCAGAACACGCCGGGTGCAATCGTCATCACGCGGATGCCGAAGCGGGCGAGTTCGCGCGCCATCGGCAGGGTCATGGCGACCACGCCACCCTTCGATGCGGAGTAGGCGGCTTGGCCGATCTGGCCTTCATAGGCGGCGACCGAGGCGGTGTTGACGATCACGCCGCGCTCGCCGTCGGCGCCGGCATCGTTGTGCTGCATCAGGTCGGCGCAGGCCTTGGCGACGTTGAAGCTGCCGACGAGATTCACCATCACCGTTGCCTGGAACTGCGACAGCGCCATCGGGCCGGTCTTGCCGAGCACGCGTCCCGCACCGAGGATGCCGGCGCAGTTGATGCAGGCGTTGAGGTCGCCGAGGAAGTCTTTTGCCTTCGCCACGTTGGCGCTGACATCGGTTTCGTTGCTGACATCGGTCTTGAGGAAGACGGCCTTGTCCGCGCCCAGTTCGGCGACGGCTGCGGCGCCTTTCTCCTCGTTGACGTCGAACAGCGCGACCTTGGCGCCAGCGGCGACGAGGAGCTGCGCGGTGGCGAAGCCGAGTCCGGAAGCGCCACCGGTGATGACGGCGCGCACTTGGGCGAGTTGCATGCGGGATTCCTGCGGGCGGAAAGGGCCGATTTTAGCTGATGCGGGCGCGATCGCTACAGATCCAGCAGATAGAAACTGTCGCAACCGCCATGGCCAGTCGCGCCCAGCGCGTGATCGATGCGGCGGAAACCCGTGCGTTCGTACAGGCGCATCGCCGCGTCCATGCCGGACAACGTTTCCAGATAGCACTGGTGGAACCCGGCGTTGCGCGCGGCGTCGAGGCAGACCGTCATCATCGCCGCCCCTGCGCCGAGGCCACGTGCTTCCGGCAGGAAATACATCTTGCGCAGCTCGCATACGAATGGATCGCCGCCAGCCAGTGGCGCCATGCCACCACCGCCGATCAGATTGCCATCGCGTTCCAGCACGAAATAGGCGTGGCGTGGTTCGGAATACGCACGCGACATCCAGTCGACTTCCGGATCGTTGATCGCGAAGCCGTCGCCGCACGCCCCGAACTCCGGCATCACCGCGCGGATGATCCGTGCCATCGCGGCATCGTCGTCCGATGTGATGGGTCGAATGTTCCAGCTCATGCTTTTGCAGCGTCGTTCTTGATGACGGCGGCCTTGCCGGCGCGGCTGTTGCTGTCGTGGCCGAGCACGCCGGCGAGCCAACGGCCGGTGTCGGCGAGTTTCGCTAGATCGACGCCAGTCTCGATGCCGAGACCCTGCAGCATGTAGACGACATCCTCGCTGGCGACATTGCCGGTGGCGCCGGGCGCGTACGGACAGCCTCCGGTGCCAGCGACCGAGGAATCGACCACCGCAACGCCTTCTTCCAGGCAGGCGAGGATGTTGGCCAGCGCCTGTCCCCAGGTGTCGTGGAAATGCACGGCAAGCGCGGAAACCGGCACTTCCTGCGCCACAGCGTGCACCATCGCGCGTGCCTTGGCCGGCGTGCCGACACCGATGGTGTCGCCGAGAGAGACTTCGTAGCAGCCGAGTTCGTGCAGCGCCTTGGCGACGCGCACCACGTCGGACAGCGGCACCTCGCCCTGAAACGGACAGCCGAGCACGGTGGAGACATAGCCGCGCACGGCAATGCCATCGGATTTCGCGGCATCCATCACCGGGCGGAAGCGTTCGATCGATTCATCGATGCCGGCGTTGATGTTCTTGCGGTTGAACGCTTCGGAGGCTGCAGTGAACACCGCGATTTCCTCGACACCGACGCTGCGCGCGCGTTCGTAGCCCTGCAGGTTCGGCACCAGTACCGGATAGCGCACGCCGGGCTTGCGGTGGAGGCCGGAATACACCTCGACGGCATCGGCCATCTGCGGTACCCACTTCGGGCTGACGAATGCGGTCGCTTCGATGCTCTGCAGCCCGCAATCGGCGAGGCGTTCGATCAACGCGATCTTGTCGGCGGTCGAAACGAAGGCCTTCTCGTTCTGCAAGCCGTCGCGCGCCCCGACTTCAACGATGCGGACCTGGCTCGGCAGGCTCATGCGGCTGCTTCCTGCACGACAGGCTCCAGCAGGATCAACGCGGCATCGGCTTCGACGAAATCGCCTTCCTTCACCCGCACTTCGGCGATCACGCCAGCGCGCGGCGCCTTCAACGCCAGTTCCATCTTCATCGCTTCCATCACCATCACCAGCTGCCCGCTCTCGACATGGTCGCCAACCGCGATCTTCACCTGCACGATGCGTCCCGGCATCGGCGCGGCGACGCGATCGCCGCTGGTTGCGCCATCATCATCGTTGAGTCGATACAGCGACGCGCGCCGCAACTGCAAGCGCGATTCGCCATCGTGCAACAGGATGCGTTCGCCATCACCCGACACCTGCACGCGGCGCTGGCTGTCGCCGATGCGGCCACTCAGCCAACCGTCCTGCAGGCGCAATCCACGCAGTTCGCTGACGGCATCGCCTTCGCGCACATCGAAGTCGCCGCCATGGCCGCGGATCGACAAGCGCAGATCCTCGGCGCCGGAAACGAGATGCAGCGGCGTCCAGCCGGCACCATCGAGTCGCCAGCCATCACCGAGCGCCCACGGCGATGCGGCATCGCGTATTCCCGTCGTCATGCGGATGGCTGCAGCGGCCAGCGCGTGGAGATGACGCGTCTCGTCGGCGCTGCGCTTTCTCGCGCCGATGAATTCGTCGAGATGGCGGTCGAGATAACCGGTGTCGATGTCGCCGGCAACGACGATCGAGTGGCGCACCAGCCGTTCGAGGAATTCGATGTTCGATTTCGGGCCTTCGATCTCACATTGCGCCAGGGCTTCACGCAAACGGGCGAGGGCGCGTGGGCGATCGCTGTCGCGCACGATCAGCTTGGCGATCATCGGATCGTAGAAAATCGAAACGGTATCGCCTTCGACCACGCCGGAATCGATGCGCACGCGCGATGATGTTTCCGGCAGGCGCAGGCGCGTCAATTTGCCGGAACCGGGCAGGAAGCCGGCATCGGGATCTTCGGCGTACAGGCGCACTTCCATCGCGTGACCACTCGACCAGATCGCGTCCTGCGGCAACGGCAGTGTTTCACCGGCGGCGACGCGCAACTGCCATTCGACCAGATCGAGCGAGGTCACCATCTCGGTCACTGGATGCTCGACCTGCAGACGCGTGTTGATTTCCATGAAATAGAAACCGCCGTCCTGGCCAACGATGAACTCCACCGTGCCGGCGTTCTGGTAGTCGATGGCGCGACCGGCGGCGATCGCAGCTGCACCCATCGCCGCGCGCAGCTCCGGCGTGACGAAGGGCGAGGGCGACTCCTCGATCACCTTCTGGTAACGACGCTGCGCCGAACACTCGCGTTCGTTGAGGTGGATGATCTGGCCCTGGCTGTCGCCGAAGATCTGGAATTCGATGTGGCGCGGACGCTCGATGTAGCGTTCCAGCAGCACGCGATCGCGTCCGAAGGCGTTGCGCGCCTCGCGCTGGCAGCTTTCCAGATGGGCCGCGAATTCCAGTGGCGCGTGGACGATGCGCATGCCCTTGCCGCCGCCGCCGTGCGCGGCCTTGATCATCAGCGGGTAGCCGATGCGATCGGCTTCGCCTTGCAAGGTGTCGAGTGACTGGTCTTCGCCGGTATAGCCGGGCACCACCGGCACGCCGGCAGCGTGCATCAAGTCCTTGGCGCCGGCCTTGCTGCCCATCTTGCGCATCGATGCCGCGTTCGGCCCGACGAACACCAGTCCGGCCGCTTCCACCGCGTCGGCGAAATCGGCGTTCTCGGAGAGGAAGCCGTAACCGGGATGGACCGCCTGTGCGCCGGACCGTTTCGCGGCTGCGATGATCGCATCACCGCGCAGATAACTGTCCTGCGGGCGCGATCCACCGATGTGGTACGCCGCGTCGGCCAGCCGCACGTGTTGCGCGTCGACGTCGGCATCGGAATACACCGCGATGGCGCGGATGCCCATGCGCCGGCAGGTGCGGATGATGCGGCAGGCGATCTCGCCGCGATTGGCGATCAGCAGGGTATCGAACATCAGCGGGCAGTCTTCATTGTGCAGTCCAGTTCGGCTTGCGTTTGTCGAGGAAGGCGCCAAGGCCCTCCTGGCCTTCGGGCGAGACGCGCAATCGCGCGATCAGGGCGGCGTTGTCGGCATCGTGGCGTGCACCATCGGTATGCGCGGTGACTTCGCGCACCAGTGTTTTCGCCGCTGCCGTGGCGATCGGCCCGGCCTTCAGCAGCAGATCGACCTGGCGATCGACCGCGGCGTCCAGCGCGTCCATCGCCACGACTTGATGCAGCAGGCCAATGCGCAATGCTTCCGCGGCGTCGAAGAGTTCCGCAGTGGCGAACCAACGCCGGGCCTGGCGCGCGCCGATCGCGTTGATGACGTAAGGGGAAATCACCGCAGGCAGCAGCCCGAGCTTGCTCTCGGTCAATCCGAACTTCGCTTCCGGCACGCCGATGGCGATGTCGCAGCAGGCCACCAAACCGACGCCACCACCGAAGGCCGCGCCTTGCACCCGCGCGATGGTCGGTTTCGGCAGTTCATCGAGCGTGCGCATCAATGTTGCCAGCGCCAGCGCGTCGCTGCGGTTTTCCGCTTCCGACATCCGCGCCATGCCGCGCATCCAGTGCAGGTCGGCGCCGGCGGAGAACGACGCGCCCTCGGCTTCCAGCACCACCACGCGCACGCCGTCGTCATCGCCCAGTCGCCGCAGCTCGGCGGTCAGCGTGGCGATCAGGCCATCGTCGAAGGCGTTGTGCACCTCGGGACGGTTCAGCCGCAAGCGCGCGACCGCACCCGTGCGCCTGACCTGCAACGTCTCCTGCATTGATGCGTCTCCGGTGGGCGGGTTGGATGGGGTTGCCTGAATGATAGCGGGGCCGCCATCCCGAGCCCCGTTCATTCTGGTATTATGAGAATGATTCCTATTTGGAACTTGTCTTGAAACTGGTCGACCTGCCGCGTGATGTGCGCGCCCGGGTGGTAGCCGTGCACGATGACGGGAACGATCGTTCCGCCGATGTCGTGGCGCGCCGCCTGCGCGAACTCGGATTCGTCTCCGGGGAGCCGGTGCGCGTCTCCGGGTTTGGTCCGTTAGGGCGCGATCCACTGCTGGTACGCATCGGCACCTCCAGTTTCGCGTTGCGCCGCAGCGAAGCCGCGCGCATCGAAGTCGTGCCGGAGATCGCGCCATGAGCGCCGCGATGCCGCGCTTTGCGTTGATCGGCAATCCCAATTGCGGCAAGACCGCGCTGTTCAACCAGCTCACCGGCAGCCGCCAGAAAGTCGCGAACTACGCTGGCGTCACTGTCGAACGCAAGGAAGGGCGCCTGCATCTGCCCGATGGCCGCGAGGCCGCGCTGCTCGATCTCCCCGGCGCCTACAGCCTGACGCCGGCCAGTCTCGACGAAGCGATCGCACGCGATGTCTGTCGCGGTTTCTATCCCGGCGAACCGATTCCCGATCTGTTGGTGTGCGTGGTCAGCGCCACCAACCTGCGCCTGCACCTGCGCTTCGCGCTGGAAGTGCGCCAACTGGGGCGACCGATGGTGGTCGCACTCAACCAGATGGACGCCGCGGAAAAGCGCGGCATCGAGATCGACGTCACCGCGTTGTCGCGTGAACTCGGTGTGCCGGTGATCCCGACCGTCGCGGTGAAGGCGGGCGGGGCGGATGACTTGCTCGCACGCATCGCACAGGTGACACCGATGCCGGTGGATGCACCGCCGCTCGACGACGATGGCCTGCACGCCGAAGCGCGTCGCCTGATGGATGTTGCCGTGCGCATGCCGGAACGGATCTCGCGCCTCGACCAGCGCCTCGATGGCTGGCTCCTGCATCCGGTGTGGGGTCTTGTGATCCTCGCGGTGGTGATGTTCACGATGTTCCAGGCGGTGTTCGCGTGGGCGAAACCGCTGATGGACGGCATCGATGCCGGGATGAAATGGCTGGGCCTGCAGGCCGGTGCGCATCTACCCGATGGCCCGCTGCGCAGCCTGATCGTCGACGGCATCATCGCCGGCACCGGCAGCGTGCTGGTATTCCTGCCGCAGATCCTGATCCTGTTCTTCTTCATCCTCTCGTTGGAAGAGTCCGGCTACCTGCCGCGCGCGGCGTTCCTGCTCGATCGCATGATGCATCGCGCCGGATTGTCGGGACGCAGTTTCATCCCGCTGTTGTCGAGCTTCGCCTGCGCCGTGCCCGGCATCATGGCGACGCGCTCCATCCAGGATCCGCGCGATCGTCTCGCCACCATCCTCGTCGCGCCGCTGATGACCTGTTCCGCGCGCCTGCCGGTGTACACGTTGCTGATCGCGGCGTTCATTCCGCATCGCACGGTCGGCGGCGTGTTCAACGTGCAGGGGCTGGTGTTGTTCGCGCTGTATGCGGCCGGCATCCTCAGCGCGTTGCTGGTGGCGTGGCTGATGAAGCGCTGGCGGCGCGATCGCGGCGAGCACATCCTGCTGCTGGAATTGCCGTCGTATCGCCTGCCGACCTTGCGCGACTTGCGCATCGGCTTGTGGGAACGCGCGATGATCTTCCTCAAGCGCGTTGGCGGCATCATCCTCGCGATGGCCATCCTGCTGTGGTTCCTGCTCAATTTCCCCGCGGCGCCGGCCAATGCCGTCGGCCCCGCGATCGATTACAGCTTCGCCGGGCGCATCGGCCACGTATTGGCTGCGGTGTTCGCGCCGCTCGGCTTCAACTGGCAGATTTCGATCGCGTTGATCCCGGGCATGGCCGCGCGCGAGGTGATGGTATCGTCGCTCGCCACGGTCTATGCGGTCGCCGCGCAGAACGACGAAGCCAGTGCGCATGCGTTGGCGCCGCTGATCACGCAGCAATGGTCGCTGGCCACCGCGCTGTCGTTGCTGGTCTGGTACATCTACGCGCCGCAATGCATCTCGACGCTGGCGACCATCCGCCGGGAAACGCATTCGTGGAAGCAGACACTGCTCGCCGCCGGCTATCTGTTCGCGCTGGCGTACCTGGCATCGTTCGCGACCTACCAGATCGCGAAAGCACTGGGAGCAGGATGATGTCGATCACCTTGCAATACACGGTGATCGTGCTGCTGGTGGTATTCAGCGCGATCTTCGTGTGGAGAACCCGCTTCCCGGCGTCATGGCGACGCACGCGCGTGGCGCTGGCGATCCCGCTGTTGCGCGAAGGGCGCCCGATCTGGATGCGGGCACTGGGACGATGGATCGCGCCGGCATCGGCGCTGGCTTCCGGCGAATGCGGCGGCTGCAGCGGGTGTAAGTAGCACGCGCGCGGCAGCGCGTGTTGTTGCTTTTCGGAGACTTGAAAGCCACCACCGGCACCGCCTAGGCGCACAGTCGGGTCATGCTTTTTGAGGTGTTCGCAAAGCCAACACGTGTGGCGTTACCGCAACTTGCCCTTCGTGCTCGCGAACACATCCACCGCCAGACTGAAGGTGCGGCTTTCGCCCGGCTGCATCGCGCCGACGCCGACCACGTGGCGGCCGACTTCCTCGCCACGTTCATTGCGGATCGCGATCACCACCGAATATTCGATCGGCACGCCGCCCGGCGGCTGCGACAAGGTGCCCTCGATCGCCAACGGACGATCGAGCGCCTTGCGGATCGACGCCTCGCCGAAACGCAAATGCCCCTTGCACGCCGGGCACACCGGCGCGCTTTCCAGGATGGTGGCCTTGCAGTGCGGGCAGGCGCGTGTTGCGCCGATCTCGCCAGCCTTGGGCACGGTTCCCGCGCGCGGCAGGCCCATGCTCATACCGAGGTGCTGTTGGCCTCGCGCTTGTTGGCGTCGTCGCTGCTTTCGCGCTTGGGCATATTGTCCCAGTTGCCGCATTCGACACGACCACGCAGGCGCGAACCGGAAGCCACCGTCAGCGTGTCGGCCTTGATGTCGCCGTTCATCGCGCAGGTCGCCATCAGTTCGACGCGATTGGCCGAATGGATGTTGCCATCGAGCTCACCGGACACGATCACCTTGTCGGCCTTGACGCTGCCATCGAGCTTGGCGCCCTGTTCGACAGTGAGGTCGCCCTTGACGTCGACGTCGCCCTTGAAGCGACCAGCGATGCGGACATGGCCGGCACCCTGGATCTTGCCTTCGATGGTGAGATCGCTGGCGATCACCGATTCCTTCATGGTCGGGGACGACGCGGGAACCGCACGGACGGGGGACAACGAATCGGCATTGGTCGACATGGCAGGAGCAGAGGCCTCACGGATTGGATTGATCGAAGCAGCCGCGGGGGACGGCTCCGCCTGTGGGAAGGGTGCCGTGTCCTTTTTCGGCTGGGTCGGGTCTTTCCAAATTGCCATGCATCACCTCGGGGGAAGGCAGACTTGCTGCAGGAGCCGCCGACCATACCACGGCTCGATTGCAATTGAATCAGGCGGTTGCACCGGAGAGTGCAATCACATCCTGAATACGCCGAATCGCGCGGGTTCGATCGGCGCGTTGAGCGACGCCGCCAGTGCCAGCCCCAGCACCTTGCGCGTGTCCTTGGGGTCGATGATGCCGTCGTCCCACAAGCGGGCGCTGGCGTAATAGGGATTGCCCTGGTCCTCGTACTGCTGGCGGATCGGCGTCTTGAACGCGTCTTCCTCGTCGGCGCTCCACTGGCCGCCCCGGGCCTCGATGCCGTCACGCCGCACCGTCGCCAGCACGCTCGCCGCCTGTTCGCCACCCATCACGCTGATGCGTGCGTTTGGCCACATCCACAGGAAGCGCCCGCCGTAGGCGCGACCGCACATCGCGTAATTGCCGGCACCGAAACTGCCGCCGATCACCACGGTGAATTTCGGCACGCTCGAACACGCGACCGCGGTGACCATCTTTGCCCCATCCTTGGCGATGCCGGCGTTCTCGTACTTCTTGCCGACCATGAAGCCGGTGATGTTCTGCAGGAATACCAGCGGGATGCCGCGCTGGTTGCACAGCTCGATGAAGTGCGCACCCTTGAGCGCGCTTTCCGAAAACAGGATGCCGTTGTTGGCGACGATGCCGACCGGGCAGCCGTGGATATGCGCGAAGCCGCTGACCAGGGTCTTGCCGTAGCGCGCCTTGAACTCCTGGAACTCGCTGCCATCGACGATGCGCGCGATCACTTCGCGGATGTCGAACGGCTTGCGGGTGTCCTGCGGGACGATGCCGTACAACTCGTCGGCGGGATGCAGCGGCTCGCGGCTCGCTTGCAGTTCCACCGGCACCGCGTGCTTGCGATTGAAGGTGCCGACGATGTCGCGCGCGATCGCCAGTGCGTGGTGATCGTCTTCGGCGAAATGATCGGCCACGCCCGACACCGAGGTGTGGACGTCGGCGCCGCCGAGCGCTTCGGCATCGACCACTTCGCCGGTCGCGGCTTTCACCAGCGGCGGACCACCGAGGAAGATCGTGCCCTGGTTCTTGACGATGATCGATTCGTCGCACATCGCCGGCACGTAGGCACCACCGGCGGTGCAACTGCCCATCACCACCGCGACCTGCGGGATGTTGTCGGCGCTCATCCGCGCCTGGTTGTAGAAGATGCGGCCGAAGTGCTCGCGATCGGGGAACACTTCATCCTGCAAGGGCAGGAAGGCGCCACCGGAATCGACCAGATAAACGCAGGGAAGATGGTTCTCGCGGGCGACCTGTTGCGCGCGTAGATGCTTCTTCACCGTCATCGGGAAATAGGTGCCGCCCTTGACGGTGGCGTCATTGGCGACGATCACCACTTCCTGGCCCATCACCCGGCCGATGCCGGTGACCACGCCGGCGGCGGGCGCGGCATCGTCATACATGCCTTCGGCAGCGAGCGCGTTGAGTTCGAGGAAAGGCGAGCCGGGGTCGAGCAGGGCGTCGATGCGGTCGCGCGCCAGCAGCTTGCCGCGCTCGGTGTGCTTGCGTCGCGCCTGTTCGCCACCACCTTGCGCGGCCCGTTGCAGTCGTGCGTGCAGTTCGTCCGCCAACGATTGGTGATATGCGGCGGTGGCGATGAATTCGGGCGAACGCGGATCGAGACGGGATTTGATGACTGGCATGGCGACGAGCGTGCGATCGGCAAACGAGGCGCACAGGATACCCGGTGGCATAAAAAGACCCGCTTGCGCGGGCGTCGAGCCAAAAAGAAAGCCCGCTTGCGCGGGCTTTCCATATCGAATCCCGTGAGGGATCGATTACTTCTTGACGGCGTCGGCAGCAGCCTTGGCCTTGTCACCAGCGGCCTTGGCAGCGTCGCCAGCCTTGGCGGCGGCGTCGCCGACCTTGGCAGCGGCGTCCTTGGCAGCGTCGGCAGCCTTGCCAGCGGCGTCGGCACCAGCGGCCTTGGCAGCGTCGGCGCCAGCGGTGGCAGCGTCGCCAGCCTTGGCAGCAGCGTCACCAGCGGCCTTGGCGGCGTCGCCAGCGGCAGCAGCGGCGTCGGCAGCAGCAGCCGGAGCAGCAGCGGCGTCGGCCGGCTTGGCGGCGTCAGCAGCCGGAGCAGCGGCGTCGGCCGGCTTGGCGGCGTCAGCGGCCGGAGCCTGGTCGGCCGGCTTGCAAGCGGCGAGAGCCAGGGTAGCAGCGGCGAACAGAGCAGCAATCTTCAGGTTCATTCGAATGTCCTCGGATATTTCGGTTGTGGTGTTACAGCGGGTTGGAACACGGTTACCAAAAAGCCGCCAGTGAACTGGCGGCTTTCGGGTTTACTTCTTGGCTTCTTCGCTCTTTTTGGCAGCATCGGCGCCCTTCTTGGCGGCGTCGCTTGCCTTGCCGGCGGCCTTGGCGGCGTCGGCAGCGGCGTCAGCGTGGGCGTCGGCAGCGGCGGCGGTCGGAGCAGCAGCAGCGTCGGCAGCTTGCTTGGAGGCAGCGTCGGCAGCGCTGGCGGCGGCATCGGCACCGGCCTGGGCAGCCTGGGCGGTAGACGCTGTACCGCCAGAGGTCGCAGCGGCCTGGTCAGCGGACTGCTGGGCGCTGGTGGCGGCCTTGTTGGCGTCGGCGGCAGCATCGTTGGCCTGCTGCGAGTTCGAGCAGGCGGAAAGTGCAATACCCATGGCCAGTGCCAGGAGAGCCTTGTTCATTGTCATGTCGGGATCCTCATGATGTGGTTTGGGTAACGCGTTGGGCACGCGTTGGCTGTCATCATGACCCAATGATGAGCCGTGTCAAGAACCTTGGCCGGTTTTTTTGCGGATTGCGTTGGGCCGAAGTTAAAACGGCTTCAGCCTCGCCTTCACACCAGCTCGATGGCCATGGCAGTGGCTTCGCCGCCGCCGATGCACAGCGAAGCCACGCCGCGCTTGCCGCCACGGGACTGGAGTGCGTGGATCAGCGTCACCAGCAGGCGTGCGCCGCTGCAGCCGATGGGATGGCCGAGCGCGACCGCGCCGCCATTCACGTTGAGCTTGTCGTGGGGGATGCCGAGCGCCTTCATCGGCGCCATGGCGACGACGGAGAACGCCTCGTTGACTTCGAACAGATCGACGTCGCCGACCGACCAGCCAGCCTTGTCCAGCACCTTGCGGATCGCATCGACCGGCGCGGTGGTGAACACTTCCGGCGCTTGCGCATGCGTGGCGTGGGCGACGATGCGGGCGATCGGCTTGGCACCGGCAGCCTTCGCGGCGTCGGCCGACATCACTACCAGCGCGGCAGCGCCATCGGAAATCTTCGAGGAGGATGCCGCCGTCAGCACGCCGTCCTTGCCGAAGGCCGCGCGCAGGCCGGGAATCTTGCTGGTGTCGATCTTGCCGGGCTCTTCGTCGGCATCGATCACCACGTCGCCCTTGCGGCCGCTGACGGTCACCGGTGCGATTTCGGCCTTGAAAGCACCCGAAGCCATGGCCGCCTGGGCACGACGCACGCTTTCGGTGGAATAGGCGTCGACATCCTCGCGGCTGAAATCGAGCGTTTTGCAGGTGGCATCGCCGAAGACGCCCATGGCCTTGCCGTCTTCGGGGTTGGTCAGGCCGTCCCACGCCATGTGGTCGAGGAATTCGGCGCTGCCATAGCGGATGCCGGTGCGCGAACCATTCAACACGTGCGGTGCGTTGGTCATCGATTCCATGCCGCCGGCGATCACGGCGTTGGCGCTGCCGGCCTTGATCAGGTCGTGGGCCAGCATCACTGCCTTCATGCCCGAGCCGCAGACCTTGTTGATGGTGGTGGCGCCGGCCTTGTCGGGAATGCCGGCCTTGCGTGCCGCCTGGCGTGCGGGGGCCTGGCCGAGACCGGCAGGAAGCACGCAGCCCATGATGACTTCGTCGATCACATCGGGCTTGATGCCGGCGGCGTCGACCGCGGCGCTGATGGCGGCTGCGCCGAGCACTGGGGTGGCGACGCCGGTGAACTGGCCGAGCATGGAGCCGATGGCGGTGCGCTTGGCGCCAACGATGACGATGTCAGACATGACGATTCCGGTCTGGAGGGGGACAGCCCTCGATTATCACCCAGCCAGCGCATGGTGGCGACGCACCAGGCAATCCACTCACATTCCCTTCTTGCCACGGTGCTGGCTGCGGCGTTACAAAGGAATACGACATGGATCACATTCCGGGCATGCCTGGAGCCCCTTTGGAGGAAGGCCGAAGATGATGAAAATGCATCGCAACGCGTTGTCCGTTGCCGTTGTCCTGGCGCTGTCGTCGCTGGCCTTGAGCGGTTGCGGGGGCGGGGGCGGCACGAAGTCGGGTTCGGGCGGCACGACGGTGCCACCGTTCACTCCGACCATCGCCACCGATGCGACGCTGACCAACATCGTCCCGCCGACCATCGCCGCGGAACCGGCGCCCGCGACTTTTTCCGATCCCAACCTCGCGCAGATGCACGTGCTGATCAACGATGCCGGCGCCTTGGGTGCGGGCAAGATCGGTACCGGCGTCAAGATCGGCTTTCTCGACACCGGCATCGACCACAACAATCCTGCGCTTGCAGGGCGCGTGCAGCAGCCGGAATATATCAACGTCGATCCCTCGACCAACAACACCGCGGTTGATGACGTGGTCGGCCACGGCACCATCGTCGCCTCCCTTGCGGCGGGCAAGCCGATGGCGGCCAACTACCTCGACACCAACAACAATGTCGTGGGTACTTCCACCTGGCAAGGCGGTGTGGCGCAAGGCGCGACGGTCATTTCCTCGCGCATCATCGAGGACAATCCGCCGCCGCCGCCGAATCCCGGGCAAGGGGGCACCCCGATCGGTGCCGGGCAGGGCTATGGCACCACTTTCCAGCAATTGAATGCGCAGCTTGCCGATGCCGGCGCGAAAATCATCAACAATTCCTGGGGCGGCCTGTACTGGAACGATCCCGCGCTGTCGGTGGAATTGCAGACGGCGTGGAAGGATTTCGTGGTCAATCGCGGCGGGCTGGTCGTGTTCGCCAGCGGCAACGATGGCGCGACGCCCGCTCTGCTGCCGAACCCATCGGACAACGCGATGTTGCCGAGCAAGGATGGTGGCGATGCAGTGCTGGCGAAGGGTTGGATCACCGTTGGCGCACTCGACCCCGCGAAACCGACGCAACTCACGTCGTATTCGCAGCAGTGTGGCGTGGCGATGAATTACTGCATGGTCGCGCCCGGCGACGTGGTGATCGCGCAGCACTACAACTCGACGTCCGCGTATGGCCTGTACAACGGCAGCGGCACCTCGTTCTCGGCGCCGCAAGTGAGCGGTGCGGCGGCGGTAGTGTGGGCGCAATTCCCGTATTTCAACAACGACCTGGTGCGACAGACGTTGCTTGGCACGGCCAAGGATCTCGGTGCACCCGGTGTCGATCCGGTATTCGGCTGGGGCTTGCTCGACGTGACCAAAGCGGCGAACGGTCCGGGCAATTTCGCCTGGGGCGATGTCACTGTGTCGTTTTCCGGCAATTCGATCTGGCGCAATTCCATCGTCGGTGCCGGCGGTTTGATCAAGCAAGGCAGCGGGACGCTGACGTTGACGCAAGCGCAGGGCTACACCGGCGCCACCAGCGTGCAGGGCGGCGCTCTCGACATCCGCCAGGGGCTGGGTGGCTCGGCCCTGTCGATTTCATCGGGTGCACAAGTCTTCGCCAGCGGGACATTCGGACAGAGCGTCGGCAACGCCGGATTCTTCGTCAATGGCCGCGATGCCGGTTCCACCATCAATGGCAATTACACGCAGTCGGGCACCGGCAATCTCGGTATCTGGCTGGGCACGCCGTTGCAGGTCAACGGCACTGCGTCGATCGCCGGCCAGCTGAGTCTGCTCGGGACGCGCACCGGTTACACCACGCAGGCGAAGGAGAACTTGCTGAAAGCGAATGGCGGCCTCAGCGGCACGTTTGCCGCGGTCAAGGCCGCGCCCAATGTCTTCCTTGACGCGACGGTGGGCTACGACGCCAACAATGCCTTCCTCAACATCAACCGCATCAACGTGACTGCCGCTGCCGTGAGTCTTGGCCTGCCGACGACGACCATCGCCACGGCAACGCGCGTCGAAGGCGCGATGACGGCGATCGACGGCCAGCTCGCAAGCGGCGTCGGCGCGATTCCCACCGGCTTCATCAATGGTGCCGCGGCGATCCAGCAGACGCCGAATGCACAAGTCGCCGAACGCACGTTGTCATCCCTGTCTGGCCAATTGCAGGCGGCGTCGGCGACGATGACACTGGAATCGCTGGATGCCGGGCGCCATGCCCTTGATCGGCGTTTCGCCAGCCTTTCCAACGATGCGCTGTTGAAGGGGGCGTGGACGCAGGATCTGCAACGCGATGGCACGTTGGCGCAATCGGGATTGAACAGCATCGGTCTCGACGTGAGCGGCACGATGTCGGGCTACGACCAGCGCATCGGCCGCGACGCGGTGGTCGGCATGGCGATGAGCCAGACACGCTTGAACGGCTGGATGAACGGCTTGGGTGATCGTGCCCGCGGCAACCAGGCCGAAGCGCAGATGTATGCGGGCCTGTGGCGCGATGGCTGGTTCGCGTTCGGCAGCGCCGGTGCCGGTCGTTTCGATCGCCGCACCGATCGTTTGTTGCAACTCGGCCTGCAGGTTGATGGCGCGAGTGCGCTGCAACGCGGCAACTACTTGTTCGCCGATGTCGAGGGTGGATACCGCTTCGCGCTGTCGGGCCTGGATCTCACGCCGTATGTCGGGACCCAATACGCCTCGATTCGCAACGACGGTTTCCGCGAACTGGATGCGTCGGGATTCGGATTGCAGGCGAATACCTGGCGCAATGATCGCTGGCAGGGCTATGCGGGGTTGCGCGCGAGCCATGACTGGCGGTTGGCGAATGGCTGGCGTTTCGGAATGGAGGCGCGCGGCGAATTCCAGCAACTGCTGCACGGGAACGACACGGTGCTGGCGAGCTTCACCGGTGTCGAACAATGGTCGCCTGTCACCGGCTTTGGGTTGGCGCGGCAGGGCAGTCTGTTCGGATTGGGCTTCACGCTCGATCCGACGAAGCTGACGCACCTGCGCTTCGACCTGAGCCAGCGCAACAGCAGTCTTGGCAATGCAAGGACGTGGATGGCGATGTACGAGCGGCTGTTCTGATCGCACCTACTGCGCTCGTCATCCCGGGCGCGCGTCCAGTGCTCGCCACCTCATGGGCTTCAGCCCACTTCGGTGGCTGCGCGCTTCCGCGCATCCCGGCCTGACTTCGCTCGTGACGGTGCGAGGCTTAGCCTTGCCCGTTGAATAGTTCGCGGCCGATCAGCATGCGGCGGATTTCGTTGGTGCCGGCGCCGATCGCGTAAAGCTTGGCATCGCGCAGCAGGCGTCCGGTCGGGAACTCGTTGATGTAGCCGTTGCCGCCGAGCGCCTGGATCGCTTCCAGCGTGACGTCGACTGCGGCTTCCGAGGCGTGCATCAGGCAGGCGGCGGCGTCGACGCGACTCTTGCGACCTGCGTCATAGTCGCGCGCCACCGAATAAGCGAAGGCGCGGCTCGACTGCAACGCCGTGTACATGTCGGCGATCTTGGCCTGCATCAACTGGAAGGTGCCGATCGCCACGTCGAACTGCTTGCGTTCGCGCACGTAGGGCAGGGTGATGTCGAGCGCGGCCTGCATCAGTCCGAGCGGGCCGCCACTCAGCACCAGTCGTTCGGTATTGAGGCCGGACATCAGCACCTTGACGCCGTGGTGCACTTCGCCGACCACGTTCTCCTGCGGGATCGCGCAATCCTCGAACACCAGCTCGCAGGTGTTGGAGCCGCGCATGCCTAGCTTGTCGAGCTTCTGTGCGGTGCTGAAACCCTTCATGCCTTTCTCGACGATGAAGGTGGTCATGCACTTGCTGCCGGCGTCCTTGCCCGCGGTGCGCATGTAGACCAGCAGCACGTCGGCTTCGGGACCGTTGGTGATCCACATCTTGTTGCCGTTGGCGATCCACATGCCGTCGCGCAATTCGGCGCGGCAGGACATTGATCCCACCACGTCGGAACCGGCGCCCGGTTCGCTCATGGCCAGCGCGCCCTTCCATTCGCCGCTGCACAACTTCGGCAGGTACTTTTCGCGCTGCGCCTGATTGCCGTTGGCGTACAGGTTCGACACGCACAGATTGGAATGCGCGCCGTAGCTGAGGCCGACCGAACCCGAGGCGCGGCTGATTTCCTCCATCGCCACCATGTGCGCGAGATAACCCATCTCGCTGCCGCCGAATTCGCCGGGCACGGTCATGCCGAGCAGGCCCATCTCGCCAAGTTTCGGCCACAGGTCCTGCGGGAACATGTTGTCGTGATCGATGGCGGCAGCGCGCGGCGCGATTTCCGCGTCGGCAAAACGGCGGACGGCATCGCGCAGGGCGTCGATGTCTTCACCAAGGCTGGGAGTGCGCATTGCGGGTCAATCCTTTTGCTTGTCGTCGCCGGCCACGCCGATGGGCATGGCCGGACACGTGCCGATCAGTGGCGAATGCGGCCCTTGAAGCGCGCGGAACCACGACCCATCGGCAACTTGAGCTTGCCGATCGACTCGATGCGCTCCTCGGCGAGGCGATCCGCGGCCTGGTAGGTCGGGATGTTGTCGCGTTCGGAGATCTCGTAGATGCGGCCGAGGTTGTGGTAGATGGTGCGCATCATCCGCATCGCGCGTTCGCGGTTGTAGCCGTCGATTTCCAGCGACACGTTCATCACGCCGCCGGCATTCACCGCGTAATCGGGCGCGTAGAGGATGCCGCGGCGCTGCACTTCGTCGCCGATCTCGTTGCTGGCGAGCTGGTTGTTGGCCGCGCCGCAGATGATCTTGGCCTTGAGGCGCGGCAATGTCTTCTCGTTGATGGTGCCGCCGAGCGCGCACGGCGAATAGACATCGGCGTTGACGTCGTAGATCTCGTCGAGGCCGACCGCTTCGGCGCCGTATTCGCTCACGGCCTTGTCGACCAGCTGCTTGTTGATGTCGGTGACGAAGATCTTGGCGCCGCGTTCCTTCAGCAGCTTCACGAACTCCATGCCGACGTGGCCGAGGCCCTGCACCGCGTAGGAATGCTTGCCGACTTCCTCGTCGCCGTACTTCTTGTTGAGCGTCGCCATCAGGCCCTGCAGCGTGCCGTAGGCGGTGAACGGCGAGGGATCGCCCGAACCGCCGTGGACCTGGTGCACGCCGGTGACGTATTCGGTTTCGCGGAACACGTATTCCATGTCGTTGACATCGATGCCGACGTCCTCGGCAGTGATGTAGCGGCCGCCCAGCGATTCCACGAACTGGCCGAAGGCGCGGAACAGCGCTTCCGATTTGTCCTTGGCCGGATCGCCGATGATCACCGCCTTGCCGCCGCCGAGGTTGAGGCCGGCCACCGCGTTCTTGTAGGTCATGCCGCGCGACAGCCGCAGCACGTCGTTCAGCGCTTCATCCTCGCTCTTGTACGGCCACATGCGCGTGCCGCCCAACGCCGGGCCGAGCACGGTGTTGTGGATGGCGATGATCGCCTTCAGGCCGGCGTCCTTGTTATGGCAGAACACGACCTGCTCGTGGCCGGTGGTGTCGAGGGTTTCGAAAATCATTCGTAGCTCCGATGAGCATTGGCAGCTGGCGGCCGATGCGTGGTCCGGGAAGGAAGCGCGCCGAGCCGGATGGCTGGGGGCGGCATATTCTAGCCCTTCCCATCCGCCGGCTTGCGTGCGCCGCCGCATGGGCAGGGATGAATGTGGGCTTGACACGGCGGCCCGTTCGGTATGCGCAAATGGCGGCAGGGATGCCCGCGCTACAATGGGAAATTCCCGAAATCCGGCTTGAAAGCGCATGAGCACGCCCGCCCAGACGATGACCGAACGCCAGTCCACCGCGGCCAGCGAGAGCGCGGTGCCGCTGCGCTTCGTGACCGCCGCCAGCCTGTTCGATGGACATGACGCCGCGATCAACATCATGCGCCGGTTGATCCAGGCGCAGGGCGCGGAAGTGATCCACCTCGGCCACAACCGCAGTGTCGAGGACGTGGTGCGCGCGGCCCTGCAGGAAGACGCCGACGGCATCGCGCTGTCGTCCTACCAGGGTGGGCATGTCGAATACTTCAAGTACATGGTCGACATGCTGAAGGAACGCGGCGCGCCGCACATCAAGGTGTTCGGCGGCGGCGGCGGCACCATTACCCCGGAAGAAATCCGCGAGCTCGAGGCCTATGGCGTCGAACGCATCTATCACCCCAACGATGGCATGAAGATGGGGTTGGTCGAAATGATCGAGGACGTGGTCAAGCGCGCCGATGATGGCCGCCAGGCCACGGCACGCAGTTCCAGCAACGATGCGCCAGGCATCGACGACGAAATCGGCATCGGTCGCGTGCTGTCGGCGATCGAGGACGGCCAGCTGGGCGAATCCGAACTCGCACACCTGCGCAAGCAGTGGCAACTGGCGGGCGGGAAGACGCCAGTGATCGGCATTACCGGCACCGGCGGCGCCGGCAAGTCGTCGGTGACCGACGAGCTGCTCAATCGCTTCCTGGCGAATTTCCCGCAGATGCGCATCGCGGTGATTTCGGTCGATCCCACCCGCCGCCGTACCGGTGGCGCGTTGCTGGGCGATCGCATCCGCATGAACTCGCTGCGCAGCCATCGCGTCTACATGCGTTCGATGGCGACGCGCCGGCAGAACGTGGCGACCAATGCGGTGCTGAAGGATTGCATCGCCTTCCTGAAATCACTCGACTACGACCTGGTGATCGTCGAGACCGCCGGCATCGGCCAGAGCGATTCGGAGATCGTCGATCTGGTCGATTTCCCGATGTACGTGATGACCAGCGATTACGGCGCGGCGTCGCAGCTCGAGAAGATCGACATGATCGATTACGCCGAACTGGTCGTGCTCAACAAATACGACAAGCGTGGTGCCGAGGATGCGCTGCGCGATATCCGCAAGCAGTGGAAGCGCAATCGCGTGGCGTTCCAGACCAAGGACGAAGACGTGCCGGTCTATCCGACCATCGCATCGCAGTTCAACGATCCCGGCATCAGTTGGATGTTCGCCAACCTGTGCCGCCTGCTGCGCGGGAAGCTGTCGCTGCCGGAAGCGAAGTGGTCGCCTGCGGTCGATACCACGTTGAAGGAACCGCGTGCCACCGTGCTGATTCCCGGTGCGCGCGTGCGTTATCTCGCCGAGATCGCCGAGCAGGGCCGTTCGATCAACACGCAAATTGAAAAGCAGTCCGACATCGCCGATCGCGCCCAGAGCTGCTGGGAAGCGCTGCGCGAACTGGATGACGCCAAGCTGCCGCAGACGCTGGAGTTGTATGCCCGCGATGACGTCCAGCCAGGTGCGGTCGATGCCGATCGTTCCTTGCTGACGCTGCGTCAGCGCTACAACGATGCCGTGCAATCGCTGAGCAACGAGAACCTGAAACTGCTGCGCGAATGGCCGGCACGCCTGAAGTCGATCACCGATGACGTCACCGAATACCAGGTGCGTGGCAAGACCATTCGCGTCGAGAATTATCGCGAATCACTGAGCCACCAGAAGGTGCCGAAGATCGCCGCACCGACCTACAAGTCGTGGGGCGAGCTGCTGGTCTTTCTCGGCAAGGAAAACCTGCCGGGCTCGTATCCGTATACCGGCGGCGTCTATCCGTATCGCCGCACCGGCGAGGATCCGATCCGCATGTTCGCGGGCGAAGGCACACCGGAACGCACCAATCGTCGCTTCCACTATTTGAGCGTTGGCCAGCCGGCCGCGCGCCTGTCGACCGCGTTCGACAGCGTGACGCTGTACGGCGAGGATCCCGCGCCGCGCCCGGACATCTACGGCAAGATCGGCAATTCTGGGGTCAACATCCCGACGCTGGACGACATGAAGAAGCTGTATTCGGGCTTCGACCTGTGCGCGCCGACCACTTCGGTGTCGATGACGATCAACGGGCCGGCGCCGATGATCCTCGCGATGTTCATGAACACGGCGATCGATCAGCAGGTCGAGAAATACCTGAAGGAAGATCCGGCACGCTGGGCCGAAGCGCAGCAGAAGATCGATGCGTTCTTCGCATCTCAGCTCGATAAAGGCATCTCACGTCCGCGCTACCACGGCGACCTGCCGCCGACCAACGATGGACTCGGGCTGGGACTGCTCGGCGTGACCGGCGACCAGCTGGTCGATGCCGACACCTATGCGCGCATCAAGGCGGAGACGCTCAAGACCGTGCGCGGCACCGTGCAGGCCGACATCCTCAAGGAAGACCAGGCACAGAACACCTGCATCTTCAGCACCGAATTCGCGCTGCGGATGATGGGCGATATCCAGCAGTACTTCGTCGACCACGCCGTGCGCAATTTCTACTCGGTGTCGATTTCCGGCTACCACATCGCCGAAGCCGGCGCGAACCCGATCTCGCAGCTGGCGTTCACCCTCAGCAACGGCTTCACTATCGTCGAGTACTACCTCGCGCGCGGGATGAAGATCGACGACTTCGCGCCCAACCTGTCGTTCTTCTTCTCCAACGGCATGGACCCGGAATACACCGTGATCGGCCGCGTCGCGCGGCGCATCTGGGCACGCGCGATGCGCGAGCGTTACGGCGCCAATGAACGCAGCCAGATGATGAAATACCACATCCAGACGTCAGGCCGTTCGCTGCACGCGCAGGAAATCCAGTTCAACGACATCCGCACCACGCTACAGGCGCTGTACGCACTGTTCGACAACTGCAACAGCCTGCACACCAACGCCTACGACGAAGCGATTACCACCCCCACCGAGGAATCGGTGCGGCGCGCGGTGGCGATCCAGATGATCATCAACAAGGAACTCGGGCTCAACTTCAACGAGAACCCGTGGCAAGGCAGCTTCGCGGTCGAGTACCTCACCGATATCGTCGAGGAAGCGGTCTACAAGGAATTCGAGGCGATCAGCGAGCGCGGCGGCGTGCTCGGCGCGATGGACACCATGTACCAGCGCGGCAAGATCCAAGAAGAAAGCTTGTACTACGAGCACAAGAAGCACGATGGCAGCCTGCCGCTGGTCGGCGTCAACACCTTCCTGCCCAAGGAACACGCCGGCGAAGTGGTCACCGAGATCGAGTTGATCCGTTCGACCGAGGAAGAAAAGGGTCAACAGATCGAGAACGTGCGCGCCTGGCAGATGTCACGCAACGCCTTGGCGCCGGAAGGCGAAACCCATCACGAACATGTGGTCGAGGATGCGGCGGTGGAGGGCGAGGTCCACGATGGTCATGGCCTGGGGTATCTGCAGAAGACCGCGCGTGACCGGAAGAACGTGTTTGCAGCGCTGATGGAGGCGGTGAAGACGCATAGCCTGGGGCAGATCAGCCATGCGTTGTACGATGTGGGTGGGGAGTACAGAAGGAATATGTGACAAGGTTCTGTCGACTTTCTAATCAATTTTATTTTTTCTGGGGGTAGACAGTGTCAGATCACCATGCGCTCGATGGATTTGATCCGCTTGCAACTTCGACCGACGGTGGCGATGAATTCGTCTCTGTCATAGAAGAGGCAAGCAAGCGAATTGTTCACAATATTCTGAAGAGCTATACGGGGTACTTCGATGTTTTTTCGGAATTGATCCAAAATGCACTAGACGCAGTGCAGGCGCGCACCAGAAAAGATGATGCGTCTTACAAGCCGAAAGTTTGGATCTCGATAGACATTCCATCTGGTTTGGTGCAGGTCGTAGACAACGGAATTGGAATGTCGGAGTCAGAGTTTCGTTATTGCCTTCGACCGAATGTCAGTTTTAAGAAGCAGGCTGACTTGCGCGGGCACAAGGGGGTTGGAGCAACTTTCCTCGCATACGGATTTTCATTTCTAAAACTCCAAAGCAGGAAGAGTGGTTTGGAATTGGCTGCAATTCTTCGTCAGGGACGCCAATGGGCTGAGGACAATAGCGGTACCGTTCCGCGACCAAAATTTGAGGCTACGAAGTTTGAAGTGCCATACCTGGTGGGTGAAGCAAGTGGAACTTCGGTTTCTATCTTTGTGGGTAAAGCGCCAGGCGAGAGGCCAAAGAACCTGAATTGGATTGGTGCACAAAGTGCTGATCAATGGGCCGAAATACTGAGAATCAAGTCTCCACTTGGTGGCATCTATCTTTCGGCAGGAAAAACACCTTCCATCGAGGTGGTTATTGAGGTTACGTCTGCTGAGGGGACTAAGACACGTAAAGAACTATCAAGCCCTGACTATTACTACCCTCATGAAATTCCGGGGTTGAAGATTCAAACGGTTTCTGATGTTGCCAAGGCTGTAGCGAAGGTTGAAGGTGACCCAGCTACAAAATTCGCGCGCGTTGGCGCGGAATTCAAACGCCTCGATGCTCTATGGGAAATTTGGGATCGCGAGGCGATTCTTTCAGACGAATCCCCCTTTGCGTCAGCACTCACTGAAGAATCCAGAACGCTTATTGAAAAGCATAATGTGATTGTGTACGCAGTATTCCTGCGTTCCGCAAAAATATGGGGTGAATTCAACGACGAGGTTTTGAAACTTAGAAAAGGGCAGCGTTTGGTTCATGGTGGCCTGCAGTTGGCTTCGGATTTCATGCCTCAAGGTGACCTATCGATTATTCCGCTGACGAGCACAATCGGTTATCAGGCGAATACGCATGTTGTTGTCCACTTCACGGATGGCAATCCTGATATGGGGCGAAAAATTTTCCAACCAGAATTGACTGAACTAGGTGAGCAGTTAGCTGTCAGGGCAGTCAATGTGTTCAAGCGGTTTTTGACCCATTTGAAACCGGATACTGGTGCGCAAGTAATCACACCAGAGAAAGAACTTTACGACTGGAAGAAAGCGCAAGAAGCGTATCGTGATGCGAACCCACTGGCGTTCTCGTCGGATCATGGCTCTGTGGCGTTGATCTCAAAACCTCGTCAAGAGCAAGATGTTATTGCGCTCTTCCATGAATTTGTAGGTATGGGCTTGATTACCGGATACAAATTTCTTGGCACAAGCCAAAGTGACCGATATGACTCGCTTTTCTTGCTTGATTACGATTCAGGCGAGAAATTTGCGTTTAGCCAAAGGAACCGATTGGGCGTGTCAAAAGATCTTTCGCAAGTTGGTCTGAGCGAACCCAAGGTTCTGGAATATAAGTATTCTTTCGATGGATTAATCACCGATTTGGACCGAGAGGAGAAGTTCGCGAAACAAATCGACTTGGTGGTCTGCTGGTCGGTTGGCTCTTCGTATAAAGAGCGCTTCTATTTCGAGCCACTTCTTGTGGGCGATGAAGGGTCATCTCGAAATTTCTATGGGAGTACCCATCAAGTTTTTCTGACTGGGTCTCACGGACAACCCCAATTCGAGTTGATCGTACTCGAAGATTTAGTTTCTTGGCTTCAAGATCCAGTGTCCGAGGAAGCGAGGCAGAAGCGAAAATACAGGGATTGAGGCAGCGATCAGGTCAACGAATATCGGATGGCCACGCTACCGCTGATCCAACTCATAATGAATCAACACCACACACTGCGACGCAAACAGCATCTTTGATCCCAGCGTGATTTTCTTTGCGCCGAGGCGTTCAAGGCTATGGAAGGTCTTTTTCGGCATCGGGATGTGGTCGGTCAGCAGGAAGCAGGGATTGCCCTCGAACACCTGCTCGCGGATTGGTGCGCCTTTCCTGTCCATCACGAAGAGTTGGTGATCTTCGGCGAGTTCCTGCACCAGTCGCTCGAAGCTCACCGTGCGCACGGTGACGCCCGATTCCACCGGTCGCGTTTCTTCCTTGCCCATTCCCCTGGAGACATCCAGCGCGTTGGCGATCTTGCCCAGCAGCGCGCGCTCGTCGAAGCCGCCGATGTCATGCATGGCATCGGGTTCGAAGCGGATCGTGCGGGAGAAATCCTGGGTGCTTTCCAACACCAGGTAGACCGTGACATCCGGGCGGTGCGACTGGGCCACGAAGACAGCGTTCATCAGCGTATGCGCGAGGATTTCGGTATGGGCCTCCTTGCCAATGGATGCCAGCAGTTTCTGGCTGTCCGTGGGTGCCGCCCGTGCTCTCAGTACGAAGGTTCGCATGTGTGTCCTGGCTGATGAGTCGTCGCATGCGGCACATGACTCGCCGCCGATCTCATCATGCCAGCGTGGGACGAAAGAGTGGAACTACCAGCTGCGGCGAGCACGCCCAGGGCCACTGCTGCCCTGGCCGATGCTGATACTCACGCCGACGTCGTGCGCGTTGCCTTCATTGTTGTAATAGCGCTTGCAGGTATTGAGTTGGGCGGCCTGGAAGTTGCTATTGCCGAAGCGGTTGGAATAACCGACGCCAACCGTGGCACTGCCATGCGGCTTGCCGTCGCAGGTATCCACGCGTTCGAGGGTATTTGTCGGTGCAGCGAAGCGTTTGGCCGGATCGTAGGGATAGCTGCCGGCCGGCATGGTGCTGCGGGTTTCCGGGACGCCGCTGGCGTCGCCACGCGGATCGGTGGGCGCGTAGGAATAGGTCGGCTGGTTGGGCAGGGAGAGATCGAGTGCCTTCGCGGACGCTGAAGATGCGGAATCGGACTGGCCGCCGCCTGCAGCCAGAGCCGGCGAGGTGGCGATCATCAAGAGCACCAGGGGCAGGATCTGCTTCACCGCGTCACTCCTGGATGCCTGCCGGGATGGAGGTCATGGCAACACGCTAGCAACACCCGGTTGAATGCCTGCTGTCTTCCCTGCAATACCTGCCGTGGATCTGCTCTGGTGTGATGTCGATCCGGGTATTGAGCCGACTCTCGTCACTTTGCCTGCAAGTTCCGTTGGCGGGGATATTCATTCGACGGATTCGATGCAACTATCGCGATATCCATCGGGGGAGATCTGCATGCGGCATTTCGTTTCGGGCGCGTTCGCCTTGCTGTGCCTGTGTTCGATATCGGGTATTGCACGCGCAGCGGAGCCCCAGTTCGCGTATTGCTCGGTCAACGATGCCGGCGGACGCAATATCTGGGTGTCGCAGATTTTTCCGGCGCCGCCGAATACCGACCCGCTGGGCAACGAACTCGCGACCGAATTCCATGCCTATGTCGGGACGCTCGGTGGTTCGGGCGACAAGTCGTGCGTGGTTGCGCCGCGCCAGGCACTCGAGGATTTGCGGGTGAAGATCGCCGGAATCATGGGCAGGCGATCGTTCGGCATCCGCGTCTACAAATGGCATGACGTGCAGTGGATGCCCAGCGCGGCGATGTATGCGCGAACCGCGCCGGCGCCAGCCGTTGCCAGCGACAGCTACGTCTATTGCCGGACGGCGGATTCCGATGTGCGCAAACTGGTCACCAGTGCCGTCTTCACTGCAACACTGCCAGCGAGGAGCAACGGCGAGTATTACGGTACGTTGACCCGTTACGCGCAGGCATTCGCCCGCAGCGCGGCAGCCAGCTACGGCGTCGCGCCGGACGCGCTGTGCATCGGCAGCGACACCCAGGCCGAAGCGGACAAGAGTCGCAACGATTATCGCCATGCGTTCCCGTTCACTGGCATCAAGATCATCGAGATGCCATGGACGCCGGACCCGGCGCTGGCGTCGCCGCCCGCGGCTGCGGTGCAGCGATCAATGCCTGTCGCCAACGCTCCCGCGAATGCAAAGCCCGCGGCAGGTGCCAGTGATGATGTCGAAGCCGAGTTCTGGGGCCGCATCGGCAAGAGCAGGCAGATCGCCGATTACAAGGATTATCTGGCGGCATTCCCGCAGGGACGCCACGCCCCGATCGCGCGGATGGAAATCAGGCGCCTCGGTGGCACGGTCGATGCGAATGTGGCGGCCCCCGCAGCTCCAGTCGTGCAGGCGCCACAGGTTCCTACCGATGACGATGCATTGTCACGACGCGTCGCGAGTGAAAAGTTCTTCCAGATTCCGGCAGGAAACGGCGTGCCCATCGAGCGGTCCGGAACGCGCATGATCGGCACGATTCCGGTGTTGACCAAGGTGCAGGTGCGGCGTACGGCGGGCGGCAATCAGTGCCAGCTTCGTAGCGAATCGACGGCGGGCAGCGGGGGCACGTCGGCGACGACCACCGTGGATGGATCGGCTTGGGCGGGACTGTTGCCGCTGGACTCGGCGATTCACTCAGCCAGTGCATACGGCGCGAGCGAATTCACCGTCCACACTGTTTCCGTCGACGCGTTGCAGGGGCAGCCGTTCCCGCTGGTCGAGGGTGGCACGTTCGGCTACACCTTTGTCCAGAAAACCGTCATGGCGACCGGCAATCCGATCGAATCCACGATCACGACACAGTGCATGGTGGGCGCCACGGCCTCGGGCACGTTGCAATGCACGCAGACGTTCTCCAACCCGGGGTTGAAGCCGCAGCAGTTGCGGATGCATTGGGATGGCGCGGTCGGTTGCTTCGTGCAGGATCTCGGCAATCCCTAACGCTTCACCGCCAATACCCCGTCCAGCGCCAGCTCCGCCTTGAAGCCGGCTTTTTCCAGTCGTTTCTGCACTTCGCGCGGCACGTCACGGCCGCTGGTGAGTTTGTTCGGACTGCCGGTGTAGTGGAACAGCCGGCCGCCACGCCGCAACACCCGCGCCAGTTGATCATAGAACGCCTGCGAATACAGTTCGCCGGCGATGCCGAAGCGTGGGGGATCGTGCAGCACGGCATCGAACGACGCTGCAGGCAGTTGCGAGATCGCCAGCGAGACATCGCCATGCGCGAGTTGCAAGCGGCCGCCACTGGCGGGCGCATCGGGATCGGGTGACCACGGATTGAGCGTCCGCAGCCACAGCACGTCTTCGTTCTTCTCGAACGACTGGATGCGGGCGACACCAGCATCGAGGCAGCAGGCAGCGAAATAACCAAGTCCGCCGCAGGTATCGAGCACCGTCTTGCCTGACGGCTGGATCAGCGTGACCTTGCGCCGGGCATCGTCGAGCGGCGATTCCTTCGAGGTCGGCAGCATCTTGATGCCATCGATCTCGAACGTGGGAACGTCCCATTCGGTCGGCACCAGCTTGATCAGCTTGCCGGCATAGCGCGAGACCGCCGCGAACTCGTCGTCGTGCCACCAGTAGATCGTGCGGTCCTTGAGCTTGCCCGGCCACGGATAACGCACGCCGCGATAGCTCCAGTCATCAGCGGACAATAGCGCCTCGTCATTGCTGCGGCCAAGATCGAGCGAGCCGGCCCACGAATCCGCACCGCGATCGCAGGCAGCGGTCAAGGCGTCGCCGAGGGCGCGGGTCAGCAAGGGGCCGGTGTATCGGGTCAAGCGTAGATCTCCGGAACGGGAGTGCATGCTAGCGCGCATCCCGGACTTGCAGGATGCGACACTAGCGCTCTGTTCCGTTTCGCCATCCGCCGGGCTGCTTCGCCATGATCAACAACGACATCCTCCGCAGCATCCGCTACATGCTCGATCTCAGCGACAACAAGGTGATCGAGGTCGCGGGACTGGCCGATCCCGGGTTCGTCATCGACAAGGATGATGTCCAGGCGTTCCTGAAGAAGGAAGAGGAACCGGGTTTCATCGCCTGCAGCGACAGCGTGCTGGCGCATTTCCTCGATGGACTGGTCATCCACTTCCGTGGCAGGCAGGACGGCGCGCCGCCGCGAGCGGTGGAGAAACGCATCAACAACAATCTGGTGCTGAAGAAGCTGCGCGTCGCTTTCGAGCTCAAGGACGTCGACATGCACCAGGTGTTCGTCGATGCCGGCTTCCCGGTGTCGAAGCCGGAACTGTCGGCGCTGTTCCGCCAGCACGCGCACAAGAACTTCCGCCCCTGTGGTGACCAGATGATGCGCAATTTCCTGAAAGGCCTGACCCTGCGCGTGCGCAAGGGTTAGTCGTTTCGCGCTCAGAAGCGCTCGCCGACCGGCAGGTAGCGCCACGCGCCGACCGGCATCTTCGCCAATCCGACCTTGCCGATGCGCAGGCGCCGGATCGCGACCACGCCCAGGCCGACTTGTGCGCACATATCGCGCAGTTGCCCGCTTTGCACGCCTTTCAGGGCGAAACGCAGGCGGATTTCGTTCTGCCAGCTGACCCGGCACGGGGGCAGGGTGCGGCCGTTGAACTGCAGACCGTGGCTCAGTCGACTCAAGCCATACGGCGCGATCTCGCCGCTGACTTCGACGACGAATTCCTGTTCGATCGTGTCGACATCCTCGGTCAGCCGGCGCCAGATGCGACCGTCCTGGGTGAACACCATCAAGCCGCTGGCATCGTTGTCGAGAGGAACCAGTGGCGTCAGGCGTTGGAAGTGGCGCTTCAATGGTTCGATGCCGGAAGGATCATCGGCCCAGCGGGCGTCATCTTTCACCAATGCCACCGCGGGCATGTTGCCAGCGATGGCGTCGAAGCCAACGGGTTTGTGCAGCAGGATCGTGGCGGGTTCCACCGCGTCCGATGGTTCGGCCCCGCGTTTTCCCCATCGAATCGGTTCGGGCATGGATCATGGGCCGGTAAACGAGACAGGCAGTGTATCGATCAGGCACTCTATTGCGATGAAAACTCCTGCAGGACTGCAAGCGCTGATCGATGACGGCGTGATCGATGGCGTGGTGCGACCGCTCAAGAGCGGCAAGGAAGCCTCCGTATACGTGGTGCGCGCCGGCGACGATATCCGTTGCGCGAAGGTTTACAAGGACATGGCGCAGCGCAGTTTCCGCCAGCGCGTGCAATACCAGGAAGGGCGCAAGGTACGTGGCAGCCGCGAGGCGCGCGCGATCGGCAAAGCCAGCAAATACGGGCGCAAGCAGCAGGAGACCGCGTGGAAGAACACCGAAGTCGATGCGCTGTACCAGTTGCGGGATGCCGGCGTGCGCGTGCCGCATCCCTATGGCTATTTCCACGGCGTGCTGGTGATGGAATTGGTGGTTGATGCCGACGGCCACTCCGCGCCGCGCTTGGCCGAGGTGGAACTGTCAGCCGATCAGGCGCGCGAGTTTCATCGTTTCCTGGTGCGCCAGGTGGTGAGGATGCTGTGCGTCGGCCTGATCCATGGCGATCTGTCGGAATACAACGTGCTGGTCGCGCCCGATGGCCCGGTGATCATCGATTTTCCGCAAGTGGTCAGCGCCGCCGGCAACAATGCCGCGCGCACCATGCTGTTGCGTGACGTCAACAACCTCACCGCTAGCCTTGGCCGCTGGGCGCCGGAGTTGCTGGAGACCTGGTATGGCGAGGAAATGTGGGCGCTGTTCGAGGCCGGCGAACTGCTGCCGGACAGCGAATTGACCGGTGTCTTCGTACACGACGAATCGGCTCCCGATCTCGACGCCGTGCGCCATGCGATCAACGATGCGCGCGAGGAAGCCCTGATCCGCCAGCAGGGGCGCGAGGCGGCAGCCGAGGCGGAGTGAGCGCGGGAACCGCAGTTCCCGATGCCGTCATTCGGCCGGCGGCGGGGTGGTTCCGGGCTTCTGCTTGGCTTCGCGTTCGGCCTGCTTCTTGGCGTCCTTCTCGTCCTGCTTCTTTTTCTTGGCGAGTTCGCGCTGGCGTTTTTCGAAGGAATAGTTGGGCTTGGCCATGATTGGTTCCGTTGGGGATGCGCCAGTGTACCGCGCAGGCCCGCCACAGCCCGGTTCAGAATTGCCGTACGCGGAACTTGCGGCCCTTGATTTTCCCGGCCTGCAGCCGCGCCAGCGCCTTCGTGGCGTGGTTTCGCGCGATCGCGACATAGCTGCGCGTCGGGAACACGTCGATCTTGCCGACCGCGTCGCCCGGCAGCCCGGCATCGCCGGTCAGCGCCCCGACGATGTCGCCGGGGCGCAGCTTGTCGGTGCGACCGGCATCGATCCGCAACGTGACCATCGGCGCCGCCGGCGCGGCATTCGGGCGCAGGCTGGCGAGTGCGGGGCGCTGCCAGCGTGGTTTGATCCCGAGCTGTTCTTCCATCGTCACCACGCGGGCGACTTCGCGCGCGCCGCACAGGCTCATCGCCAGGCCGCTGCGGCCGGCGCGTCCGGTGCGACCGATGCGATGCAGATAGGTGTCGGGATCGGTCGGGAAGTCGTAATTGACCACGGCGCCGAGATCGTCGATGTCGAGTCCGCGCGCGGCGACGTCGCTGGCGACCAGCACATTGCAGCTGCGGTTGGCGAAGCGCACCAGCACTTCGTCGCGGTCGCGCTGTTCCATCTCGCCGTGCAATGGCAGCGCGGAGAATCCGAGGTGGGCGAGCGAGGCGGCGACATCATCGACATCACGACGCATGTTGCAGAACACCACCGCCGAACCGGGATCGTGCTGCAGCAACAGACCGGCGAGGGCGGCGGGTTTCTGCGCCGGTTCCACCTCGAAAAACAATTGTTCGATCACCGGGCGCTGGGCAATGTCGCCGACGGTCACTTCCAGCGCATCGTGGGTCAGGCCATGTCCGATGGCGCGGATCGCGTCCGGATATGTCGCCGAGAACAGCAGGCTCTGGCGCGTCTTCGGCAGTTTGCCGGCGATTTCGCGGATCGCATCCTCGAAGCCCATGTCGAGCATGCGGTCGGCTTCGTCCAGCACCAGCACACTGACGCTGCGCAGGTCGAGCACCCGCTTGCGCATCAGTTCCTGTACGCGGCCGGGGGTTCCAACCACCACCTGCGGCGCGTGCTGCGCCAGCGAGGCGAGCTGCGGCGCCAGCGCGGTGCCGCCGGTGAAGATCGACAGTTTGAGATTGGCGATGCCGGTGGCGAGCTTGCGAATGTGCTTGCCGACCTGGTCGGCCAATTCGCGGGTCGGACACAACACCAAAGCCTGCACGCCAGCCTGCGTCGGGTCGATCCGGTGCAGCAGCGCGAGTCCGAACGCGGCGGTCTTGCCGCTGCCGGTCGGCGCCTGCGCGATCAGGTCGCGGCCTTCGATCAGCGCGGGCAAGGCCTGCGCCTGGATCGGCGTCATCCGCACATGGCCCAAGGCGTCGAGGCCCTGGAACAATTCGGGCTTCAACGGCAAGGTGGTGAATTCGGGGGCGGCGTCGGTCATGCGTCATGATACGGTGTCGCCGATCGCGGTTTTTGATTCCGTCAGGAGAACGGCGTGCGCCACCTATTCGCGATAGTGCTGCTGCTGTTCATCCCTTGCGCACGCGCGCAGACGACAGTGAGGTTGTGGCCGGGCGCGGCGCCGGGGACCGGCCATTGGGCGCAGCACGAGCAGACCATCACCGGGACGCCGGTCGGCACCATCATCATCAACGTGACCGAACCGACATTGACGGCGTACCTGCCGGACAAGGGCAAGGCGACCGGCGCCGGGGTGATCATTGCGCCCGGAGGCGCGTTCGTCGCGCTCGCGGTCGGGCTCGAGGGCGAAAACGTGGCGCGCTGGCTGCAACAACGCGGCATCGCCGCCTTCGTGCTCAAGTACCGCATTCCGGAAAAACGTGGCCAGGGCATACCCGACGACATGGACATGGATGCGGCGGCGAAGTACGGTACCCAGGATGCATTGCGCGCGCTTGCGCTGGTGCGCGAACACGCGATGGAATGGGGCGTCGCTCCGGGCAAACTCGGCATTCTCGGATTTTCGGCGGGCGCGATGGTCGCGAGCAACACCGCGCTGCAATCCGATGTCCGGACGCGACCCGACTTCGTGGCCTTGCTCTACGGTGCACCATTCGGTGTGATGCCGGCGATTCCGAAAGCACTGCCACCGATATTCATGGCCTGGGCGCAGGATGATCCGGTGGCGTTGCCGCAGATCGAGCGCTTCCACATGGCACTGGATGCCGCGGGCATGAAGCCGGAAGCACACATATTCGCCACTGGCGGCCATGGCTTCGGCATGAAACACCAAGGGACCAGCAGCGATCACTGGCCGGAAGAATTCCGTGATTGGCTGGTGGCTCGGAAATTCGTGCCGGCGGAGCCGTCAACGCCATGACCGGCCGATCCCCTGATGCGGTGTTCCTGCGCGATCTCGCGCGATTGCGCCGCGTCCGTGACCGCATGGATCGCGAGTACGCCAAGCCACTCAACGTCGATGAACTGGCGCACGATATCGGCATGTCGTCCGGGCATCTCAGCCGACAATTCAAACTTGCGTTCGGCGAGTCGCCCTACAGCTACCTGATGACGCGCCGGATCGAACGCGCGATGGCGATGCTGCGACGTGGCGACCCCAGCGTCACCGAGATCTGCTTCGCGGTTGGCTGCGCGTCGCTGGGCACGTTCACCACGCGCTTCACCGAACTGGTCGGCGTCTCGCCCGGCGTGTATCGGCGTGAAGCCGCGCTGGCGACGGCGGGGATGCCGGCGTGCGTGGCGCGCCAGGTGACGCGACCGATCAGGAATCGAGAAGCGCCGACTCCGGAGTCCACCTAGCATCATGGCTCCACCCATGCAGCGAACATGATCATGGACATCACGATTCATTCGAGTTTCCTCCCGCACCTCGATCCCGACGCGTCACTGGCTTTCTATCGCGACATCCTCGGTTTCGAGGTCCGCAACGATGTCGGCTACAACGGCATGCGCTGGCTTACCATCGGTCCGCCCGACCAGCCCGGCACCTCGATCGTGCTGTTTCCGCCGGCCGCCAGCCCGGGCGTGACCGACGACGAGAAACGCATCATCTCGGAAATGATGGCCAAGGGTACTTACGCGATCATGCTGCTGGCGACGAAAGACCTTGATGCCGCATTCGAACGCATCCAGGCCAGTGGCGCCGAGATCGTCGAGGAACCGACCATGCAACCCTACGGCGTGCGCGATTGTGCCGTGCGCGATCCCGCTGGCAATTTGCTGCGCCTGCAGGAACGCAGCTGAAATTCCGCTCCGAACAGATCCGAGGACATCGACATGAGCCAGACCACCAGGAAAACCGCGAGCAAGATCACGAAGAAGGCCAAGACGGGCGCCAGCCCATCGGAGGGTTTCAGCGCCGCCGAGCGTGACGCGATGAAGGAACGCGCCCGCGAACTCAAGGCTGAAAAGAGCCGGGCAGACGGTGAAGCCGACGTGCTGGCCAAGGTCGCCGAAATGGACGCATCGGACCGCGCGATGGCCACGCGCCTGCACGCCATCGTCAAATCGGTCGCGCCGGGGCTGATGCCGAAGACGTGGTATGGAATGCCTGCTTATGCGAACACGGATGGCAAGATCATCTGCTTTTTCAAGGATGCGAAGAAGTTCGGAGACCGCTATGCGACATTGGGTTTCAACGACGCCGCCATGCTGGATGATGGCGTGATGTGGCCGACGTCCTATGGCCTGAAAGACTTGGGCGATGCCGAGGAAAAGAAGATCCGTGCGTTGGTGAAAAAGGCGGTGGCTTGAGTGTCGCGCCAGCCCGTGTTTCGACGCATGGCGATTGCCTGCATCCTTCTGGCTGGAGGAATCGTTCCCGCCGCACGCGCCGCCGATGCGCCATTGTCGAAAGTCGTCGCCGCCTACTACCCGGGCGGTTCGTCGTCGCGCTATCCGATCGAACATATCCCAGCCGACACGCTGACGCATCTGTTCTATGCGTTCGCGCGGATCGAAGACGGTCAATGCGCGGCGAAGGCGAATGCCGATGCGAATTTCGTCGCGCTGGCGAAACTGAAACGTGAACATCCGAAACTGCACACCATCATTTCGATTGGCGGCTGGGAAGGCGATGGATTCTCGGACGCAGCGCTCACCGACGCCAGCCGCAAGCGTTTCGTCTCGTCGTGCATCGCCGAGTTCTTCGATCACCAGCGCGGAACGTTCGACGGCATCGACATCGATTGGGAATTCCCGGTGTATGGCGGACCGCAGCACATCGCCGCACGCCCCCAAGATCATCACAACGCGACCTTGTTGCTGCAGGAGTTCCGTCGCCAGCTGGACGGCATCGGCAAACGGCGCGGACAACACTTGTGGCTCACCGCGGCCTTGCCCGGTGGGCGCATGGAATCCGCGGGTGCCTATGATCCGGCGAAGAGCTATGAACTGGCCGCGGTGGCGAAAACGCTCGATTTCATCAACCTGATGAGCTACGACATGGGCACCACGTTCTCCCCGGTGACATCGTTCAACGCGCCCATGCGCGAAGTTCCGGAAGATCCGCTTGCTCCCGAATCACGGCGCTGGAACAGCGTCGAAGGCGCGGTCGCGTATTACCGTGCGCATGGCGTGCCGGCGGACAAGCTGGTGGTGGGCGTGCCGTTCTATGGTCGCGGTTATCACGTCACCCGTGACGGCAACGACGGGCTGTATCAACCGTATTCCGGCACGTATCCGGCCGGCGATTGGCGTGTCATCAAGGCGAAGCTGTTGGGCGATCCGCAGTGGCAACAGCATTGGCATCCGGTCGCGCAGGCGCCGTGGCTGTTCAACGCCAAGGAGCATGTCTTCGTGAGCTATGAAGATCCGCGCTCCATCGGAATTCGTGCACGCTTTGCCCGCGACCACGGCTTGCGCGGCGTGTTCACCTGGGAACTGACCGCTGACGACGATGAAGGCAGCTTGCTGCGGGCGATGGCGCAGCCGTTCGAACGGGATAGAGCATTCGGGAAATGAAGCGTCCGCTGCGCATCGCCATCGTCGGCCTACAATGCTTGTCCGGACCAGCTGAGCGAGTAGGTCGATGACGCTTCAACACTTCTATCCCGTCGGTACTCCCGGCCAGCCGTGGGGCGCGGCCGAGAAGGCCGAATGGCGCGCGCGCCAACGCAAGCAGCGCAGCTATGCCGACGACGTGGTGAGCGCCATTGACCGCCTGCGTGAATGCTTCGATGTCTCGGAATACGCTCGCCTCGACGAGTCGCCCGACGGCGTGTACCCGCTGTTCGCGTTGCGCAGTCGCGACTGGAACGATGCCTTGCCGATCGCGCTGGTGACCGGCGGCGTGCACGGCTACGAGACCAGCGGCGTGCACGGTGCGCTGCAATTCCTCGATCGCCACGCCCAGGATTACGCCGGCCGTGTCAACCTGCTGGTCGTGCCCTGCGTCAGCCCTTGGGCGTACGAGCGGATCAATCGCTGGAACCCCGATGCGATTGATCCCAACCGATCTTTCCATCCCGACAGTCCCTGCGCTGAATCGGCGGCATTGCTGGAATTGGTGGCGCCACTGCGCGGTCGTTTCCTGATGCACATCGACCTGCACGAAACCACCGACAGCGACGAATCCGAATTCCGACCTGCATTGGCCGCGCGTGATGGTGCGCCGTTCGAGCCGGGCACCATTCCCGATGGCTTCTACCTGTGCGCAGATTCCGCCAATCCGCAACCGGGCTTCCAGCAGGCGGTGAACGCGGCTGTCGAAAAAGTCACGCATATCGCGCCGGCCGATCCCGATGGCACCATCATCGGCTCCCCGGTGGTCGCGCCCGGCGTGATCGAATATCCGCTGCTGGAGTTGGGCTTGTGCGCGAGCATCACCGATGCACGCTACACCACCACCACAGAGGTCTATCCGGACAGTCCGCGCGCTTCGCCGGCGCAGTGCAATGACGCGCAGGTCGCCGCGATCCGCGGGGCGCTGGACTACGCGCTGGCGCATCCGTGATATCCGCGTCGCCACGCCAGGGGTTTCGCTATTACGACATGCTGGTCGCCGGCATGGTCGCGGTACTGCTGTGTTCCAACCTGATCGGTCCGGCCAAGGTCAGCGTGATGGACGTGCCAGGGATCGGGCCGCTCAGTTTCGGCACCGGCAACCTGTTTTTCCCGATCGGCTACATCTTCGGTGACGTGCTCACCGAGGTCTATGGCTATGCACGGGCGCGCCGCGCGATCTGGGCTGGTTTCGGCGCGATGATCTTCGCCACGGTGATGGCGTGGGTGGTGGTGCACATGCCGATGAGCCCGGCCGAACCATTCAACAAGACGTTGCAACCGGCGCTGGAAGTCGTGTTCGGCAACACCTGGCGGATCGCGCTGGCATCGATGATCGGCTACTGGGTCGGCGATTTCGTCAACGCCTTCGTGATGGCGCGGATGAAAATCATCACCCAGGGCAAGCACCTGTGGACGCGCACCATCGGTTCGACGGTGGTCGGGCAGGCCTGCGACAGCATCACCTTCTATCCGATCGCCTTCCTCGGCATCTGGGAAAGCACCACGCTGGTCAAGGTGATCCTGTTCAACTGGACGATGAAAGTGTTGGTCGAAGTCGTGCTGACCCCTGTGACGTATGCGGTGGTCGGCTGGTTGAAGCGCGAGGAGGGCGTCGACACGTTCGACCACGCCACGCACTTCAATCCCTTCACCTTGCGCGATGAAGGCGAGATCATGCAGCGCGGGCAGTAATCAACCCGCCTGCACGATCAACTTGAACCCGAGGCTGGCGATATCGGCCTGTTCGCCCAGCAAGTCGGCGCGCAATAACGGGCGTTCGTCGAGCCAGCGCCCAGAAAGCTCCAGGCGCATCGTGTTCTTGTCGGCGCGCAACCTCAGGCGCGGAATCGCTTGCCCCTCGTGCGAGCGATGCATCAACACCGCGAGTCGCAACAACACGCACAGTCGTCGCGTGGTCTGGCGCAGGCGTGCGGGCAGGGCATCGAACATCGACTTCGGCAGGCCGCGACGATGGCTGCGCACCAGGATCGCCAGCATCTGCTGTTCCTGCTGGGTGAAACCGGCCACGTCCGAGTGTTCCAGCACATAGGCACCATGCAGGTGGTACTGGCTATGCGCGATCACCAGGCCGATCTCGTGCAGGCGTGCCGCCCAGCCGAGGATCAGGCCGTCGTCGGGATCGAGCTTCCAGCTCTTGTGCACTTGGGCGAACAACTCGGTGGCGGTGCGCTCCACCCGCGTCGCTTGCGCGATATCGACGCCGTAGCGCTGCATCATCGCGTTGACCGAACTGTCGCGCGCATCGTCGCCACCGGCGCGGCCGATCATGTCGTAGAGGATGCCTTCGCGCATCGCCGCCTTGCTGACATCCATTTGCCGAATGCCCAGCGTCGCGAATGCGGCTTCGAGTACCACCACGCCGCCGGCGATCACCGGGGTGCGGTCGTCGGACAGACCGGGCAACTGGATCTTGTTGATGCTGCCCGCGGCGAGCATCAGTTCACGCACGTGCCACAGCGCTTCCGGCGTGATCTCGCCATTGCTGATGCCGGTGCCGGCGCAAATCTTGCCGATCGCCTTGATGGTGCCCGACGATCCCATCGCATCGTCCCAGCCCAGCGCGCGATAGGTGTTGGAGAACTGCTGGAATTCCGCGGCGACTGCGGTCAGCGCCTGCTTCCATTTCTTGCGGGTGAGCTTGCCGTTGGCGAAGAAACGCCGGGTCGTCGCCACGCAACCGACCTGCAGGCTTTCGCGTTCGATCGGTTCCAGCCCGCTGCCGATGATGCATTCGGTGGAACCGCCGCCGATGTCCATCACCAAGCGCAGCTCGCCGCGTTTCGGCGGCTGCGCGTGGGCGACGCCGAGATAGACCAGTCGTGCTTCCTCGCGGCCGGACACCACTTCGATGGAATGGCCGAGCGCGATTTCCGCCGGCACCAGGAATTCCTGGGAATCACGCAACCTGCGCACGCTGTTGGTGGCGAGCGCGCGCACGCGCCACGGCGGGATGTCGCGGATGCGCTGGCCGAAGCGCGACAGGCAATCGAGCGCGCGTTGCTGCACCGGCGCACTGAGCTGGCCGGAACGATCGAGCCCTTCCGCCATCCGCACCATCTCGCGGATGCGGTCGACCACGCGCAACTGGCCCAGCGTGTAGCGCGCCACCACCATGTGGAAACTGTTGGAGCCGAGATCGACCGCGGCCAGCAGGTCGCCGTCGCGCAGGGGCGTGTCAGGAGTGCTGGCGCGACTCGGGCTCATGGTGGGCAAGCTTAGTGGGTCAATCGTGATGGCGCACGATCACGCGTTTGGTGCCGGTCCGTCGATACGTTCCAGCAGCGATAACTGCGCTGCATGTGGCGGCTGCCCATCGACTGGATGCAGGTGCAGGTATTGGCCATCGGGTTGCAGTTCCCACGCCTGCGTGTTGTCTTCGAGATAGTTCGCCAGCACTTCGTCGTAGACGCGCTTGGCCAGCACCGGATCGAGGATCGGGAAGCAGGTCTCGACGCGCCGCAACAGGTTGCGTTCCAGCCAGTCGGCGGAAGAACAGAAGATTTCCGGGTCGCCGTCGTTGGCGAACCAATACACGCGATGGTGTTCGAGGAAACGGCCGACGATCGAACGCACGCGGATGTTGTCGGAGACGCCGGGCACGCCCGGCCGCAGCGTGCAGGCGCCGCGCACGATCAGGTCGATCTTCACCCCGGCTTGCGATGCCGTGTACAGCGCGCGCACCACGTCGGGTTCGTTCAACGCGTTCATCTTGGCGATCACGTGCGCCGGCTTGCCCTTGCGGGCGTGCGCGGTCTCGCGTTCGATGCGTTCGAGCAGGCCGCTGTGGAGGGTGAACGGCGACAGCAGGATGCGCTTGAGCTTCATCGCCGACGCCAGGCCGGAAATCTGCTGGAACGCGCGGTTGACGTCCTCGCCGATGTCCTTGTTGCAGGTGATCAGGCCGATATCGGTATACAGGCGCGCGGTGCCGCTGTGGTAATTGCCGGTGCCGAGATGGACGTAACGGCGCAGGTTCTTGCCCTCGCGGCGGATGATCAGCAGCATCTTGGCGTGCGTCTTGTAGCCGACCACGCCGTACACCACCTGCACGCCGGCCTCCTGCATGCGATCGGCAAGCCCGAGGTTGGCTTCCTCGTCGAAGCGTGCGCGCAATTCCACCACCACGGTGACGTCCTTGCCGTTGCGCGCGGCGCGGATCAGCTGGTCGACGATCGCGGAGTCCTTGCCGGTGCGATACAGCGTCTGCTTGATCGCCAGCACGTCGGGATCGTCGGCGGCTTCGCGGATCAGGTCGAGCACCGGCGTGAACGCGTCGAAGGGATGATGCAGCAACACGTCGCCGGCGGCGACGCGGCGAAACATCGATTCCTCGTCCATCTGCCGCGGCAGCATCGGCAGGAACTTCAGGTCGGGACGATCGCGCACCAGATCGTAGACCTGGATCACGCGGTTGAGATTGACCGGGCCACGGATGCGATACACCGCGTTTTCGGTCAGTTCGAAATTCTGCAGCAGGAAGCGTTCGATCTCGGGCGGGCAGTTTTCCGCCAGCTCGAGTCGCACTGCCTTCAGATAACCGCGACCGACCAGTTCGTCGCGCAACGCGTGGGCGAGATTGTCGACTTCCTCCTCGTCGACGATCAGCTCCGAATTGCGGGTGACGCGGAACTGGTACGCGCCCTTCACCTTCAGTCCGGGGAACAGCTCATCGACGAATTCCGACAGCACCGAGGACAGGAACACGAAGTCCTGGCCGCCTTCGCCGCTGAGATCGGGGATCTGGATGATGCGCGACAGCGAACGCGGCGCGCGCACGATCGCGAGATGGCCCTTGCGGCCAAACGCATCGCGGCCCTGCAACACCACCACCACGTTGAGCGCCTTGTTGAGGATACGCGGAAACGGGTGCGAAGGATCGAGCGCGATCGGCGACAGCACTGGCATGATCTGTTCGCGGAAATACTTGCGCAGCCAGTCCGCTTGCTGTGGCGACCATTGCTCGCGTTGCAACAGGCGGATGCCCTCGGCGAACAGTGCCGGGCGCAGCTCGTCGTAGAAATTGGCGTATTGCGCCTGCACAAGTTCGGCGGCGCGTTCGTGGATCTGCTGCAGCACCGTCGCGTGCGAACGGCCATCCGGCCCTGGTTGCAGGCCAAGGTGTTCGGCGTGCTGCAGGCTGCCGGCGCGGATCTCGAAGAATTCGTCGAGGTTGGTGCAGGAAATGCACAGGTAGCGCAATCGTTCCAGCAGCGGCACCGCGGGATCGTACGCCTGCGCCAGCACGCGGAAGTTGAAGTCGAGCTGCGACAACTCGCGGTTGAAGTAGAGCGAGGCATCGTGCAGATCGGGCTTGACCCGTCGCGTCGATGCCTTCATTCCGCGGCTGGTCGCGGGACGACCCGTTCCTTTCCGAAGTGACATGAAAACGTACTTCCTTTGCCGACCTCGCTATGGATCTCGAGGCGGGCGTCGTGGTGGTTCAGGACATGCTTGACGATGGACAGCCCAAGCCCGGTGCCGCCGGTTTCACGCGCGCGGCTGGTGGAGACACGATAGAACCGTTCGGTGATCCTGGGAATATGCGCGGCGGGAATCCCGTAGCCGCTGTCGGTCACGTTCAGCACCGCGCCATCGCCTTCGTGCGCGAAACGGACGTCGATGCGACCGCCGGCCGGTGTATAGCGGATGGCGTTGCCGATCAGGTTGGAGAAGGCGCTGTGCAGTTCCTTGTTCGATCCCCACAGATCGACGCCGGCGCTGTCCTCGATGGTGATGGCCTGGCGCCCCTGGCTCAACGCCTCGGCCTCGCGGCGCAGCACTGCCAGCATCAACGGCATCGCGACATGGTCGTCGGGCATGCGTTCCTGCGACTCCAGCCGCGACAGCGTCAGCAGGTCTTCCACCAGTTGCGTCATCCGCAGCGACTGGTGGCGCATCTCGGCGAACATCCGTGACGTCTCGGGGTCTTCCTCGGTATCCATCATGTCGAGATAGCCGTGGAGCACCGTCAGTGGCGTGCGCAATTCATGCGAGACATTGGCGACGAAATCGCGGCGCATCTGTTCGAGATGCATCAGCTTGCTGACGTCGCGCGCGATCAGCAGCCACAGGTCATCGGAGTAGTGGATCAACTTCAGGCTGAGATGGACGCCGGGATTGAAGGCCAGCTGTTCGTCCATCAGTGGTTCGGCATCGCGGCCCAGCGACAGCCAGTCCGGCACGCTCAGTTCGCCCAGATGCGTCGCCAGATTTCCGCCGAGATCGCGCGGGTAATGCAGTCCGAGCAGGCGCTGCGCCGCTTCGTTGAACCACACCACGCGGTGTCCCTTGCGTGCCATCACCACAACGGCGTCGGGCAGCGCGGCCGCGGCGGCGCGATAGGTGCGCAGCATCGTCGTCAGGCGTTGCTTGCGGGTCCGCGTTTCATCTTGCTGGCGGGCCAGCAGGCGTTCGGTTTCGTTCCACAATCCCGGGCCCTGCGGCGGATGGATGCGCCGGCGCGCGGCGATGTGGTTGAGGATGGTATGCATCCGCCAGTAGTGCCAAGCCAGCACGCCGAGCGCGGCCAAGGCCAGCGCAGCCCAGAAATGCCCGCTGAGGATCCCGGCCAGCGCCGCCAATGCCAGCGCGACGCCGAGCGGCAGCAGGGTCGCGAGCCAGGCCGAACGAATGCTCATCCAGCCCTGCGTCAGGCCGAGATCGAGAAGCGATAGCCGGCGCCACGCACCGTCTGCACCATGTGGTCGAGCGTGTGCGGTTCCAGTGTCTTGCGCAGGCGGCGGATGTGGACGTCGACGGTGCGTTCCTCCACGTAGACGCTGCCGCCCCAGACATGATCGAGCAGTTGCGAGCGGGTATAGACGCGCTCGGGATGGGTCATGAAGAAATGCAGCAGGCGGTATTCGGTCGGGCCGATCGCCACCGGCAACGCATCCTCGCCAACGGGCTGCGCGAACACGCGATGGGCGGCACCGTCGATGCGCAGGGCGCCAACCGCGACATTGCCTTCCTCGTCGTCCTCGCGCGAACGCCGCATCACCGCGCGGATGCGCGCCAGCAGTTCCCGCGAGGAAAACGGCTTGACCACGTAATCGTCGACACCGGCTTCAAGCCCGCTGACGCGATCGTTCTCCTCGCCGCGCGCGGTGAGCATGATGATCGGCACGTCGCGAGTCATGCTGTCCTTGCGCCAGCGCCGTGCCAATTCCAGACCGCTGGTGCCGGGCAGCATCCAGTCGAGCAGGATCAGGTCGGGCAGGCGATCGGCGATCGCGTTCTGCGCCTCGCGGGCATCGCCGGCATGGACGGCGTCGTACTCGGCCTTGCGCAGGGCAAAGGCGACCATGTCGCGGATGGCGGGTTCGTCGTCGACGATCAGGATGCGCTTCTGCACGGTGTGGCCCAAATGGCGGATCGTGACAGGAAACGACAGTTTATTGACAATACGATGACACCGTCATCGCGAATCGAATTCAGCAAAATTATCTCAATGAATCAAGCGTTTGCCGAAGGTTCTTGTCATCGTTCGGACCTGTATCCATGTCGCGGATGCCCTGTTTGCGCATTTCCAGCACTTCCGGGGTGATGGCGGTGATGCGGGCATCGATGCGGGTGCGGGCGTAGTAATCGAGATCCGGGCGGCGCTTCAGGGTATGGAGCTGGAGCAGGGCGCGCTGGGGATTGCCGTTCAGGTAGGCGGCCTGGGCATACGCCTCGCCGGCACGGATGGTGTCGCCGGCCTGTTCGGCAGCGCGGCCGTAGGCGCTCTGGAAGACGGGATCGTCGCCGCCATCGGCAGTCAGTGGGCGCAGGACCTCGACCGCATGCTGGCCGGCTGCGCGCCCGCCACGCTGGTTCAGGATTTGCGCGTAGGCGATCGCGATGGCGCGGTTGCCTGGCATGCGCTGGATCAGGGCATTGAGGCGGGAATCCGCTTCGGCACGATGGCCGAGACCGTTGTCGGCTTCGGCCATGCCCACCGCCAGCCACCAGTTGTCCGGATGCTTCTGCAGCAACTGCCCGAGTATCGTGCCGGCGGGTGCGTATTGGCCCGCAGCCAATCGCGCGACAGCCTGGCCATAGCGTTGTGCGTCGTTGAGCGGGTGACGGGTCGCCATCCGTTCGTATTCCTGCACCGCCAGGGCTGGCGTGGCCGCGGTGAGCGCGCGCATGCGTTCCTTGGCGAAGTCGAAGATGCCGCTGGCGGCGCGTTGCGACACCTGCACGCGCATGCCGGGCGGCAGCAATGGATTGTCGCGGCTGGCGATATTGGTCACCACCGGCGCGCTGCTCATCTGCGCGGCGCGCGCCTTGGCCTCGGCGATGCGGGTGCCGGTGACCGGATGGGTGAGGAGGTAATCGGGCGTCTGTTCGCGATCACCGCCGCGGTTGGCGCGCATCGCGGTTTCCATGCGCTCGAAGAATCCCGCCATCGCGTTGGGATCGTAGCCGGCGCGTGCCAGCAGGCGGATGCCGACGCGATCGGCCTCGGATTCGTTGCTGCGCGAATAGTCGAGCTGGCGCTGCACCAACAGTCCTTGCGCACCGGCGACCGCGGCCATCGTCGCGTTGCTGGCGGAATTGCCGCCACCACCGGCCTTCTGCGCCACCACGATCGCACCGAGCATCGCCAGCAGGATCGGCAACTGGTCGCGCTGCGCGCGTTCCACCGCGCGCAGCACATGCGATTGGCTGACGTGCGAGACCTCGTGCGCCAGCACCGCCGCGACTTCATCCTCGCGCTCCGCGGTCAGCACCAGTCCGCTGTTCACCGCGACGTAGCCGCCCAATGTGGCGAAGGCGTTGATCTCGCGTTCGCGCAGCAGGAAGAAGGTGAACGGCATGCTGTTGGCATCGCTCGATGCCACCAGCCGGTTGCCAACGCCCTGCAGCCAGTCGCCCAGCAGCGGATCGTCCAGCGTGTAGTCGAAGCGGCGCAACTGCGCCAGCGTCATCGCACCGTATTCGCGCTGCTCGGCCGGGGTGATGATCCGCGCCGCCGACGACCCCATGTCCGGCAAGTGGCCCTGCTGGGCGCGGGTGGCGCCGACGGCGAGCGTGAGTCCGATGGCAATGGCGGTGGGCAGATGGCGACGCACTCGGGAGATCCGGCGGTGGGACTGCATAATCATGTGGCCTGATCCCGGGGCAGGAGTGAATTTGGTGTAAACCGCGCCGGCCAGCGGCTGCAAAACGGGCGCGGAAGCCCCATCATGGACAGGCATTCCCGTCATCGGTTCCATCATGCCCACGCCCGAAATCGTCATCTACTCGACCCAAGTCTGCCCATATTGCGTGGCGGCCAAGAATTTCCTCAAGAGCAAGGGCCTGGAGTGGCGCGAAGTCCGCATCGACCTCGATCCTGTCGAACGCGAAAAGATGGTGGCGAAGGCCAAGCGCACCAGCGTGCCGCAGATCTTCGTCGGCGAAACGCATGTTGGCGGCTACGACGACATGATGGCGTTGCACCGCGCCGGCAAGTTCGAGCCGTTGCTGCAGGCCTGAAAGGCCACGAATCCCGCCGCCATCTGGCATAATTGCGGGATTCCGTTTCATGCGCTGACGCGCCTTTGCGCGCATTCGTCGCGCCCGTACCCGAGGACCCTGCAATGACCCAGACCATCACCGTGATCCGCGGCGACGGCATCGGCCCCGAGATCATGGCCGCCACCTTGCACGTGCTCGACGCGATGAAGCTCGACCTCGCCTGGGAGGAAGCCGATGCCGGCATGGTCGCACTGGAAAAGCATGGTGATTTGCTGCCTCAGGCAACGATCGATTCGATCAAGCGCAACACGATCGCGCTGAAGGCGCCGCTGACCACGCCGGTGGGCGAGGGCTTCACCTCGATCAACGTCACCCTGCGCCGCATGTTCGACCTCTACGCCAACGTGCGTCCGGCGCGCAGTTTTCCCAATACCAAATCGCGCTTCCCCAACGACATCGACATCATCACCGTGCGCGAGAACACCGAAGGCGCGTACCTGAGCGACGGCCAGGCGGTGAGCGAAGACGGCGAAACCGCCACGCTGGTGCAGAGGGTCACCCACAAGGGATCGGAGCGCATCGTCCGCTACGCCTTCGAGATGGCGCGCAAGATCGGCCGCAAGAAAGTGACGGTGGTCCACAAGGCCAACATCATGAAGTCGACTTCGGGCCTGTTCCTGAAGACCGCGCGCCAGGTGGCCGCGCAATATCCGGACATCGAGTGCAACGAGATGATCGTCGACAACACCTGCATGCAGCTGGTGATGAAGCCGGAGCAGTTCGACGTGATCGTCACCACCAACCTGTTCGGCGACATCATCTCCGACCTCTGCGCGGGCCTGGTCGGTGGCCTCGGCTTGGCGCCCGGCGCCAACATCGGCGAGCACGGCGCGATCTTCGAGGCCGTCCACGGTTCGGCGCCGGACATCGCCGGCAAGGGCGTCGCCAATCCCTGCGCGCTGTTGCTCGCGGCGGGCCAGATGCTCGATCACCTCGGCATGCCGGATCAGGCCACGCGCCTGCGCAACGCGATCGTCGCAACGCTGGAAGCCAAGGACAACCTGACGCCCGATCTCGGCGGCAGCGGCACCACGACGAGCTTCGCCGAAGCGATCGCACGCAGACTCTGACGCGCATGATGTCCACGGCAATTTGACACTGCCGCGGGTGGACGCGACAATGCCGCTCGTTTCGCGAGTGTCGTTGCACGGTTATGCAGGGACCGCAGGGCGGGCAGGAAGAACGGGTTCTCTCTCGTCGGGGTATAGCGCAGTCTGGTAGCGCGCCTGCTTTGGGAGCAGGATGTCGGGGGTTCGAATCCCTCTACCCCGACCACTTCCGCTTCCGTTTCCTCTGCGCCCGTAGCTCAACCGGATAGAGCACCGGCCTTCTAAGCCGGTGGTTGCAGGTTCGATTCCTGCCGGGCGCGCCAATCGCGAACGTGACGTTCCAGTTTCAATGGTGGCTGTAGTTCAGTTGGTTAGAGCACCGGATTGTGATTCCGGATGTCGGGGGTTCGAGTCCCCTCAGCCACCCCATTTTCCATCGTGGTATTTGCACGTGTTCGCACATGCAGTATCATTTGCAGTTCGGGGCTGTTAGCTCAGTTGGTAGAGCAGTTGACTCTTAATCAATAGGTCGAAGGTTCGAATCCTTCACAGCCCACCAAACAAGAAACACCCAGCCAATAGCTGGGTGTTTTCTTTTGTGGGTGGTGCGAAAGCCGGGACTCGAACCCGGACGCCTTGCGGCACTGGTACCTAAAACCAGGGCGTCTACCAATTCCGCCACTTTCGCAATGGAGCGAAGTGTAACGAGCCCGCGAGCCAATGCCCAATTTCAAAGTGCCCAGCGAGCGCTGGCGAGCATGGAACTGCAAAGGCGAGTTTTTTGGCCGACTGGCAGGATCGGCGAAAATCGGCGAAAATCCCCGGCTTGCCCTCGCGCCGCGCGGGCTCCGAACAACCTACAACGTCAGGCCGCAGGACAACGCGGCAAGCAGGAGCGTCCATGCAAGTCTCGATCGAATCCACCGGCAATCTGGGCCGTCGCGTCACTTTCAAGGTGCCGAGTACCGATTTCAACGACAAGGTGGGTTCACGCCTGCGCGAAATCGCGCGCGACGCCCGCATCAAGGGCTTTCGCCCGGGCAAGGTGCCGGCCAGCGTGATCGACAACCGCTACGGCGAGCAGATCCGCGGCGAGATCCTTGACGGCATGCTCCGCGAAGGCTTCGGCAAGGCCGTGGAAGGCCAGGACCTGCGCATCGCCGGCAATCCGCGCATCGTCCCGAACAGCGATGTGGCGGGCGAGGGCGAACTGGCCTACGTCGCCGATTTCGAGCTGGTTCCGGATTTCGGCACCATCGAGGCCGGCAAGCTCAACGTGATCCGCAACACCGCGGAAGTCACCGAGGAAGACATCGACCGCATGGTCGACAACCTGCGCGCACAGCGCCAGAGCTGGTCGCCGGTATTGCGCGCCGCCAAGGGCGGCGACCTGGTCGACGTCGAGATGAGCAGCGAGGTCGATGGCCAGCGCATGCCGCCGCAGGGCGTCGAATCGGCATCGACGGTGCTGGGTTCCGCGCAGATGCTGCCGGCGCTGGAAAGCGGGCTGGAAGGCTTGGCCACCGGTGAGGAAAAGGACATCGAGATCGCATTCCCGGCCGATTGGCGCATCGAATCGCTGGCCGGCAAGACCGCCAAGGTCCACGCCAAGGTGACCCAGGTCGCCGAAGCGACGTTGCCCGAGATCGACCAGGCCTTCATCCGCAGCTTCGGCGTGCGCAGCGGCGAGATGGAACAGTTCCGTCGCGACATCCGCCAGAACCTCGAGCGCGAGCTCAAGGGCGCGCTGATGTACCGCTTGCGTCGCGAAGTGGGCGAAGCACTGGTGACGGCCTACGCCGGCACCGAACTGCCGCCGCGCCTGGTGCAGGAAGAAGCACAGGCGATGGCCAATGCCGATGCCGAGCAGGCGCGCCAGAACGGCGCCCAGGTGGTCGAAGCCGCACCCGGCCCGTACGCCGAGGCCGCCCGCAAGCGCGTGCTGGTGGGGCTGCTGGTGGGTGAGATCGCCCGCCAGAACAAGCTGAGCCTCGATTCCAACCGTCTGGTCGAAACCCTGCGCCTGATCGCCTCCACCTACGAGGAGCCGCAACAGGTCATTGATTTGTACCGCAACGATCCCCAACTCATGCAGGGTCTGCAGAACCGCGTGATGGAAGAGCAGGTGATCGACTGGATCGCCGGGCAGGCCCAGCACACGGAACAGGCAATGTCCTTCCAGGACGCCATCCGCGCCGAATGATCAGCCAAGGCTGATCGTTGCCTTTGCTAAGGTCACGGGTCGCGTCACCACACATCGGAGCTCGAGCATGTCGATTCCCGCAACTTCCCTGAACCTTGTGCCCATGGTGGTCGAACAGACCAGCCGTGGCGAGCGCGCCTATGACATCTATTCGCGCCTGCTCAAGGAACGGGTGATCTTCCTGGTCGGCCCGATCGACGACAACGTCGCCAACTTGGTGGTGGCGCAGCTGCTGTTCCTCGAAGCGGAAAACCCCGAGAAGGACATCAGCCTGTACATCAACTCGCCGGGTGGCGTGGTCACCGCCGGCATGTCGATCTACGACACCATGCAGTTCATCAAGCCGGACGTCTCCACCATCTGCGTGGGCCAGGCGGCGTCGATGGGCGCGGTGCTGCTGGCGGCGGGCGCGGCGGGCAAGCGCTATGCCCTGCCGAATTCTCGGGTGATGATCCACCAGCCACTGGGCGGCGCCCAGGGCCAGGCGGCCGACATCGAGATCCAGGCGCGCGAGATCCTGACGCTGCGCCAGCGCTTGAACGAGATCCTCGCCAAGCACACCGGGCAGTCGATGGAAACCATCGGCCACGACACCGACCGCGACAATTTCAAGGACGCCGAGGCCGCCCGCGCCTATGGCCTGATCGACCAGGTGCTGGCACGCCGTCCCGACGAGACCATCCAGGCCGCGTGACCGGGTCGGAGAATCGCCGCAAGCCATTGATTCAAAAGAGTGTTTGATCCGGTGCCCACGACAGCTGGGCGCTTGGTCTTATGCTATCTTCCGGGAGAGCCACTCTCCCAAGCTCAGGACAGGGAATGACAGACGACCGCAGCACCCGCACGACCGACAGTTCGAAGATCCTGTACTGCTCGTTTTGCGGCAAGAGCCAGCACGAAGTCCGCAAGCTCATCGCCGGTCCCAGCGTGTACATCTGCGACGAGTGCGTCGAGCTGTGCAACGACATCATCCGCGAGGAGCTGGAGCAGAAATCCGACTCCACCCGCAGTGCGTTGCCGAAGCCGCAGGAAATCCTCGAGGTCCTCGACCAGTACGTGATCGGCCAGTCGCGCGCCAAGAAGACGCTCGCGGTCGCGGTGTACAACCACTACAAGCGCATCGAGAGCCGGCAGAAATCGGACGAGATCGAACTGGCGAAATCGAACATCCTGCTGGTCGGGCCGACCGGTTCGGGCAAGACGTTGCTGGCGGAAACGCTGGCGCGCCTGCTCAACGTGCCGTTCACCATGGCCGATGCCACCACGCTCACCGAAGCCGGCTACGTCGGCGAGGACGTGGAAAACATCATCCAGAAGCTGCTGCAGAAATGCGACTACGACGTCGACAAGGCGCAGCACGGCATCGTCTACATCGATGAAATCGACAAGATCTCGCGCAAGAGCGAAAACCCGTCGATCACCCGCGACGTCTCCGGCGAAGGCGTGCAGCAGGCGCTGCTCAAGCTGATCGAAGGCACCGTTGCCAGCATTCCGCCACAGGGTGGCCGCAAGCATCCGCAGCAGGAATTCCTGCAGGTCGATACTCGCAACATCCTGTTCATCGTCGGTGGCGCGTTCGCCGGGCTGGACAAGATCATCCAGCAGCGCACCACCGAAGGCGGCGGCATCGGTTTCAGCGCCAAGGTGAAGTCGTCCGAGCGCAAGGCCGATACCGGCAAGGTGCTGGCGGATGTCGAACCGGAAGACCTGATCAAGTTCGGCCTGATCCCGGAATTCGTCGGTCGCCTGCCGGTGGTCGCGACGCTGGAAGAGCTCGACGAACCGGCGCTGGTCAAGATTCTCTCCGAGCCGAAGAACGCCATCACCAAGCAGTTCCGCAAACTGTTCGAGATGGAAGGCGTTGAGCTGGAGTTCCGTCCGGAAGCGTTGGCTGCGATCGCCCGCAAGGCGCTCAAGCGCAAGACCGGCGCGCGCGGATTGCGCACGATCGTCGAATCGGTGCTGCTCGACACGATGTACGACCTGCCGTCGCTGCAGGGCGTGAGCAAGGTGGTGGTGGACGAATCGGTGATCGACAACAGGACGCCGCCGTTCATGATCTACGACACCGCGGCACCAAGCGCGCAGCCGCCGCAGAAGATCGCTGCAGCCGAATAAGCGGCATCTTCCCTTGGTGATGACGGGCCGGCCACTGCGCCGGCCCGTTTGCGTCTGGATGAATGGAATCCGCAGGTGAATCCACGGGAAAAAGCGTGGTGGCGTCCCTTGCAAATGCCGGGAACGTGCCGCACCTTGCTAGGAAGCAATCCATGCCGTAGCGGAGCACGATAAATGACTGACCAGACGACCCCGACCGCCAGCACCAGCAGCCTGCCCGAGGGCGACCTGCCGGTCTTGCCGCTGCGCGACGTGGTGGTGTTCCCGCACATGGTGATCCCGCTGTTCGTGGGCCGCGAGAAATCGATCAAGGCGCTGGAAGTGGCGATGGAAGGCGACAAGCGCATCCTGCTGGTGGCGCAGACCTCGCCCGATATCGACGATCCGGCGCAGGGCGATCTTTATTCGGTTGGCGCGCTGGCGCAGGTGCTGCAATTGCTCAAGCTGCCCGATGGCACCATCAAGGTGCTGGTCGAAGGCACCGAGCGCGTCGGTGTCGCGCAGGTGCAGGCGCACGATGGCGCGCTCTACGGCATCGCGCAGGAGCTGCCGGCGTCGCCGGAGCGTGATCCCCAGGAAGTCGAGGCGCTCAGTCGCTCGCTCACCGGGTTGTTCGAGCAGTACCTCAAGACCAATCGCAAGCTGCCGCCGGAGTTGATGCAGACGCTGCAGACGCTGGACGATCCCGCGCGCATCGCCGACAGCATCGCCGCGCATTTGGCGGTGCGCCTGGCCGACAAGCAGAAATTGCTGGAAACCGTCGATGTCGGCGAGCGCCTGGAGCAGCTGATCGGCCTCGTCGATGGCGAGCTCGACGTCCAGCAGCTGGAGAAGAAGATCCGCGGCCGCGTCAAGTCGCAGATGGAAAAGAGCCAGCGCGAGTACTACCTCAACGAGCAGATGAAGGCGATCCAGAAGGAACTTGGCGAGGGCGAGGAAGGTGCCGGCGGCAACGAACTCGACGTGCTCGGCAAGAAGATCGCCGATGCCGGCATGCCCAAGGCGGTGGAAACCAAGGCCAAGGCCGAATACGCCAAGTTGCGGCAGATGTCGCCGATGTCCGCGGAAGCGGGCGTGGTGCGCAACTACCTCGACTGGCTGCTCGGCGTGCCGTGGAAGAAGCGTTCGAAAGTGCGCAAGGACCTGAAGGTCGCGCAGGACGTCCTCGACGCCGACCACTTCGGCCTCGACAAGGTGAAGGAACGCATCCTCGAATATCTCGCGGTGCAATCGCGCGTGTCGAAGATGAAGGGCCCGATCCTGTGCCTGGTCGGGCCACCGGGCGTCGGCAAGACCTCGCTCGGCCAGAGCATCGCCAAGGCCACCAATCGCAAGTTCGTGCGCATGGCGCTGGGCGGCGTGCGCGACGAGGCCGAGATCCGCGGCCATCGCCGTACCTATGTCGGCTCGATGCCGGGCCGCATCGTCCAGAACCTCAACAAGGTCGGCGCGAAGAATCCGCTCTTCGTGCTCGATGAAATCGACAAGATGGCGATGGACTTCCGCGGCGATCCTTCGGCGGCGTTGCTGGAAGTGCTCGATCCCGAGCAGAACCACATCTTCAACGACCATTATCTCGAGGTCGATCTCGATCTCTCCGAAGTGATGTTCATCGCCACTTCCAATTCGATGAACATCCCCGGTCCGTTGCTCGATCGCATGGAGGTGATCCGCATCCCCGGTTACACCGAGGAAGAAAAGCTCAACATCGCCATGCGCTACCTCGTGCCCAAGCAGATGAAGGCCAACGGCCTGCGCGAGGGCGAATTGTCGATCGAGGACAGCGCGGTGCGCGACATCATCCGCTACTACACCCGCGAGTCCGGCGTGCGCAACCTCGAACGCGAAGTCGCACGGATCTGCCGCAAGGTGGTCAAGGACATCGCGCTGGCCGGTCCGCAACCGCAGAAGGGCAAGCGCAAGCCGAAGACCGTGGTGGTCAATGCGGCCAACCTCGACAAATACCTGAGCGTGCGTCGTTTCGATTACGGCCAGGCCGAAGCCGAGAACGAGATCGGCATGGTCACCGGGCTGGCATGGACCGAAGTTGGTGGCGACCTGCTGCAGATCGAAGTGGCGCTGGTGCCGGGCAAGGGCGGGATGATCCTGACCGGCCAGCTCGGCGACGTGATGAAGGAATCGGCGTCGGCGGCGTTGTCGGTGGTGCGTTCGCGCGCCGAGCGCCTCGGCATCGAACACGACTTCCTGCAGAAGTTCGACATCCACCTGCACGTGCCCGATGGCGCGACGCCCAAGGACGGCCCGAGCGCGGGCGCGGCGATGACGACGGCGCTGGTGTCGTCGCTGACCAAGATCCCGGTGCGCGCCGACGTTGCGATGACCGGTGAGATCACCCTGCGCGGGCGCGTCACCGCGATCGGCGGCCTGAAGGAGAAGCTGCTGGCGGCGCTGCGTGGCGGCATCAAGACCGTGCTGATCCCCGACGAGAACCGCAAGGACCTGGTCGATCTGCCGAAATCGGTGACCGAGGGCATGAAGATCGTGCCGGTGAAGTGGATCGACGAGGTGCTGGACCTGGCGCTGGAACGGCCGATCGCGCGGCTCGAAACCGCCAGCGCCGAGGCCACGATCCCGGTTCCGGTGTCCACGCGCCGTCGCCGCGAGCCGGCCAAGGAGCGCGGCGTCAAGCACTGATTTGGCTGAATGGCGCCCCCGCGCCGCCGTGCCTGCCATACACTGGTGCGGTTGCGGAAGCGCGGAAGCGGCTGGTATAACGGCCCGGCCTGATCCGGGCGAACGCATCCCGTTCCGGGATTTTCCGTTTTCGCCTTACGGCCACCTGCGGTGGCCCGACTGGCTTTCCATGATCGATTCGATCGATCCCCCACAGTTAGGAGTACTCATGAACAAAGGTGAATTCATCGATGCCGTGGCCGTTGCGGCCGGTCTGTCCAAGATGGACGCGACGCGCGCCGTCGACGGCGTGATCTCGGTGGTCGGCAGCACGCTGAAGAAGGGTGATGCCGTGACGCTGGTCGGCTTCGGCACCTTCGAAGTGCGCGCCCGCGCCGCGCGCCAGGGCCGCAACCCGAAGACCGGCGAAACCATCGATATTCCCGCCGCAAAAGTTCCAGCCTTCAAGGCCGGCAAGGCGCTGAAGGATCAGGTGAGCTGATCCACAACGGGCGCTTAGCTCAGCGGTAGAGCGTCTCCTTTACACGGAGAGGGTCGGGGGTTCGAAACCCTCAGCGCCCACCACTTCGACACCCGGCCACGTGCCGGGTGTCTTCGTTTTGGAATTTCGTGTTGCCGATGCTTGCGCATTCATTCGCGTCACGTTATTCTTTCCAACTCAACGGAGCGGTAGTTCAGCTGGTTAGAATGCTGGCCTGTCACGCCGGAGGTCGCGGGTTCGAGTCCCGTCCGCTCCGCCAGAACGAGAACACAGAAGGTGCCGAAAGGCGCCTTTTGTTTTGCCCGGACATTTGCATCGCGTTACACTTCGCGGTCGGCTGAAACCAAGACCCCATCGATGCTGCAAGCACTGCGTGACAAGACCGCCCGCTGGATCGCCCCGACCATCCTCGGGTTGCTGATCATTCCATTTGCACTGTTCGGCATCGAACAGTACGTCGGTGGCCGCAACGACACCTACGTCGCGCGCATCCAGGCGCCGCCGACGTGGTGGAAGTCGGCGCCATCGTTCTGGCCGCTGTCCAAGCTGTGGACGACCGACGACATCAGCCAGCAGGATTTCCGCCAGCAGTTCGACCAGATGCGCCAGCAGCAGCGCCAGAGCCTGGGCGATGCCTTCGACAGCCAGCAATTCGAGAGCGCCGACAACAAGCGCAAGGTGCTGGACCAGATGATCGACGTGCGCGTGATGCTGCTGGCCACCAGCCGCAACGGCATCAGCGTCTCCGATGCCTCGGTCCAGAAGACCATCAATGCGATCCCGAACTTCCAGGTCAACGGCAAGTTCGACCTGGCAACCTACCAGCGCACGCTGGCCACGCTGCAACCGCCGACGACACCGGAAGTGTTCGAAGCGCAGATCCGCGATGGCTTGCGCCGCGAGGCACTCGCCGGACGCATCGCGCTCAGTGATTTCGTGACGCCGGCCGAAGCCAGTCGCCTGACCAACGCATTGACCGAACAGCGCGAAGTGCAGATCGTCGCCATTCCCGCCGCCGTGGACACCTCGCCGGTGAGCGATGCCGAGGCCAAGGCGTGGTATGACGCCCACGGCGCGCAGTACATGCAGCCGGTGCAGGCGACCTTCGAGGTCGTCGATGGCGATCCCGCGAAGATCACCTCGTCGACGATCGATGAAGCGCAGTTGCGCAAGCAGTACGACACCGACAAGGCCAAGTACGTCGCTGGCAATCAGCGCCTGGCATCGCACATCCTGGTCGCCGTCGCCAAGGACGCCAAGCCGGAAGTGGTCGCTGCAGCCAAGGCCAAGGCCGAGCAGCTGGACGAACAGGCGAAGGCGCCCGGCGCGGATTTCGCCGCGTTGGCCAAGGCCAATTCCGACGATACCGGCTCGAAGGCCAAGGGCGGCGATCTCGGCTGGGTCGCGCAGGACGGCAGCATGGTCAAGCCGTTCGAGGATGCGCTGTTCGCGACGCCGAAGGGCGCCATCAGCGCACCGGTGCGTTCCGCTTTCGGCTTCCACATCATCCAGGTGCGCGACATCAAGGAAGGCAAGGTCACCACGTTCGAGGAAGCGCGTCCCGAAATCGAGAAAGCGCTGGCCAAGACCGCCGGCGCGAAGGCGCTCAATACGTCGATGGGCGTGCTGGCCGACGAGGCCTACAAGAATCCCGCCAGCTTCGCCGCGACCGCGGTGGCGCAGAAGCTGCCGTTCGAGAAGATTGGCCCGGTCGTGCCGGCAGCGGTGCAGGGCATTCTCGCCGAGCCGCAGGTGCGCCGCGTGGCGTTCTCGGACAACCTGCTGAAGAACAAGGGCGTGAGCGATCCGATCACCATCACGCCGGGTCACTCGGTGATGGTGCATGTGGTCGACTACACCCCCGCGCGCCAGCGCCCGCTGGTCGAAGTACATGACCAGGTGATCGCCGACGTGCGCGCCGATCGCGCCAGCAAGGCCGCCGCCGCGCGCGCCGATGCGATGATCAAGGCGATTGCCGCTGGACAGACGATGGCGCAGGTCGCCGCGGCGCAATCGCTGGCGGTGCAGCCAGCCGCGACGCTGCCGCGCGGCAATGTGCCGACGCCGGCGGTCAACAAGGCGATTTTCTCGATCGCGCGTCCGGGCGCCGGCAAGCAAAGCGCCGGCAAGGTGCAGCTGCCGGATGGCGGCTGGGCAGTGTTCGCGGTGAGTGCGGTGAAGCCGGGCGATCCTGCGGCGTTCCCGCCGGAAGCGCGCGCCGGGCTGATGCAGCAGATCGCCCAGGCCAATGGCCAAGCGTCGGCGGACGGCTACGTCAAGGCAACGCGCAAGTTGTTCAAGGTCACCGTCGCCGAAGATCGTCTCTGATCTTCGCGTCGCGAGTGGCCACAAAAAAGCCCGGCATTGCCGGGCTTTTTCTTTCGTGCGTGAGTGAAGCAGGAACTCATTCGATCCCGCTCATCCCCATGATGTTGTAGCCGGAATCGACATAGGTGATTTCACCGGTGATGCCGCGCGCGAGATCCGAGCACAGGAATGCCGCGGTGTTGCCGACATCCTCGATGGTGATTGCGCGACGCAGCGGCGCGACCGCTTCGAACGCCGTGAGCATCTTGCGGAAGTTGGCGACGCCGGAGGCGGCCAGCGTGCGGATCGGGCCGGCCGAGATCGCATTGACGCGGGTGCCTTCCGGACCGACGCTCATCGCCATGTAGCGCACCGTCGCTTCCAGGCTGGCCTTGGCCACGCCCATGGTGTTGTAGTTGGCGAGCGCGCGTTCCGCACCGAGATAGCTCAGGGTGAGGATGGCGCCGTTGCGGCCCTTCATCAGCGGACGCGCGGCCTTGCCCAGCGCGGCCAGCGAATAGGCGCTGATGTCGTGGGCGATGTGATAGTTCTCGCGGGTGATGCCGTCGAGGAAATCGCCTTCGATCGCTTCGCGTGGCGCGAAGGCGATGCAATGGACGAGGATGTCGAGGCCGTCCCAGTGCTGGCCCAGTTGCGCGAAGCACTCGTTGATCTGGCCGTCATCGGCGACATCGAGCGGCAGCACCAGCTTGGCGCCGTATTCGGCGGCGGCGTCTTCCACGCGCGATTTCAGCTTCTCGTTCTGGTAGGTGAGGACGAGCTCGGCGCCCTCGCGATGCATGGCCTCGGCGATGCCGGTGGCGATCGAACGCTGGCTGGCGATGCCGGTGATGAGTGCGCGTTTGCCCTGCAGGAACCCCATGGATGACACCTGTGTCGCGTGGAAAGTGGACAGTGTGCCGCGCGCGGGGCCCGCCGTCACCCTTCGCCGGCGTAGCTAGCCTTTCGGCTCGCGCAGGACCCTGGGCAGTTGCAGGCGTGGCAGCGTGCGCTGCAGGGGCGCCTTCCAGCGATCGCTGTCGCCGTGGCCGAGGATGTCGCAGGCGATGGCGTGGATCTTGTCGGGATAGATGCGGGTGATGAAGGACAGGCCGGCGCCGCCACGGCGTTGGGCGATGCGCATGCGGCCATCGCCGGCGTTGTAGGCCATCACCGTGGTGCGCCAGTTGCCGCCGAACTGCCGATGCAGCGTCTTGAGATAGGTCAACGCGGCGCGGGTCGAGGCTTCCATCGACATGCGATCGTCGCGACCACCACCGACATGCAGGCCATGCGAGCGCGCGGTGGCGGCGGTGAATTGCCACAGCCCTGCTGGCCCATCGCCGCTGCGCTGGTCGGGTTCGTAGTGACTTTCGACAAAGGGAATCATGGCGTACTCGCTGGGCAGACCCGCGGCGATGATGCGGGTCAACACATAGTCGAAGCGGCCGAGTGCAGGATCGCGCGGATCGATCAGCCGGCGCACGTACGGTGCGTAGTGGCGGCGCCAGGTCGCGGAGGCGTCCGCACATTCGGGCGAGCCGAGGTGCGACTGGAACTGCGTCAGCACGGCTTGGCCGGTGGTTGTTTCGGGTTCAATCGCTGGCAATGCCGGGCTGGTGGCAAGCGCCAGCGCGAGCACGATACCTCGTCGAGGCAGCGTCACCGGAAGTCATCCTTCCAGCTACGCAGCGCGGCGAATGCCTCGACACGATCTGCAGGCGAATGGCCCAGCCGCTGTTCCAGCATCGATCGGATCTCCGGGGCATCGCTGCGCAGGAACGGATTGCAGGCGCGTTCCGAGGCGATGGTCGTAGGCAGCGTCGGCTCGCCGCGGCCGCGCAATGCCGCGACATCCTCCACCCTTCGTTGCAAGGCTGCGTTGGCGGGATCGACCGCCAGCGCGAAACGCGCGTTCGACGCGGTGTATTCGTGGGTGCAGCAAACGGTGGTATCGCCGGGCAGGGCGGCCAGGCGATCGAGCGAGGCCAGCATCTGCGCCGGGGTGCCTTCGAACAGTCGACCGCAGCCGAGGCTGAACAGCGTATCTCCGCAAAACAGCAGTTGGTCCGTGGAATAGGCGATATGGCTCAGCGTGTGTCCGGGCACGGCGAGCACATCGAAGCGCCACGGTCCGATCTCCACCACATCACCCTCAGTCACGCGATGTGTGGCGATCGCAATGCGCGGGTCGTCGGGCGCGAAGATCGGCACGTCGGGCCAGCGCGCATGGAGTTCCGGCAGGCCGTCGATGTGATCCCAATGGTGGTGGGTGATCAGGATTGCGTTCGGTCTTGCATCGCCCAAACGCGCGAGTACCGGTGCGGCATCGCCCGGATCAACCACGATGCTCGATTCCCCATCCTGCAGGAACCAGATGTAGTTGTCTTGGTAGGCGGGGATCGGTTCGAGTCGTGCCATACACTAGTCACCATGCCCAGCCTGCTGCCACGCCGTCAACCCGATCTGCCCGCGCGCGACTGGTTCGAGAGCGCCCACGGGCAGGTGGTGCTGGCCTGCGAATGGCCCTTGCTGGACGCCGCCGGACACGAACGCCCGGGCCTGCCGTGGCTGTGCATCGCGCCGACCGAGCGGCCCACCGAGTTGGACAATCGCCATCTGGTCTGGCTGCAGGTGGACGGAGGCGATGCGCTCGCGGGCGATGTCGCCTGCGCAACGGGACGCTGGCCGCTGGCGAGTGAATCGGTCGGGACCATCGTCCTGCAACACGCCGGCGACTGTGGTTTGGCGTGGGACGAGGCCCTGGTCGAAGCCGCACGCGTGCTGGTGCCGGGTGGACGGCTGTGGCTGTTCGGCCTGAACCCTTTGTCCCCGTATCGACGTTATTGGTGGCGCCAAGGCATCACTGATGCTGAACCGTTCACCTGGCGTCGTCGCCTGCGCCGTCACGGCTTCGCGCCCGACGCGGTGGCCGAAGGCATCGGACCGGCATGGAATCCGCAGCGCATCGCCGCGATGCAGACCGGTGCCGGCGCGCGCGCGGCCTACCGTTTGTGTGCCGAAAAACGTTCCATCCCGTTCACCGTGACTCGCGCCCGCGCGCCCAGCCCGACGCTGACACTGGCATGAGTGTGGTGAAGCGGATCGAGGCGCATACCGATGGCGCCTGTCTCGGCAATCCTGGTCCCGGCGGCTGGGCGGCGTTGTTACGCTACGGCGCCCACGAACGGGAAGTGCATGGCGGCGAGGCGCAGACCACCAACAACCGCATGGAATTGATGGCGGCGATCCGCGCGCTGGAAGCATTGACCGAGCCATGCGAGGTCATCCTGCACACCGACTCCCGTTACGTGCAGCAGGGCATTTCCGAATGGCTGGTGGGTTGGCGTCGGCGCGGCTGGAAAACCGCCGGTGGCGATCCGGTGAAGAACCAGGACCTGTGGCAACGATTGGACGAAGCGCGATCGCGCCACAAGGTCGAATGGAAATGGGTGAAGGGCCACGCCGGCGATCCCGACAATGAACGCGTCGATGTGCTGGCGCGCGACGAAGCGATCAAAATGAAAGAGGCGATGGTCTGATGCGCCAGATCATACTCGATACCGAAACCACCGGTCTGGAATGGAAGATCGGCAATCGCGTGGTGGAAATCGGTTGCGTGGAATTGCTGGAACGGCGGCCGAGCGGGCGCACCTTCCACGTCTACATCAATCCGCAACGCGAGTTCGAGCCGGGCGCGCAGGAAGTCACCGGGCTCACGCTCGACTTTCTCTCCGACAAACCGCTGTTCGCCGACATCATCGACGACTTCCTCGCTTTCATCGACGGCGCCGAGCTGGTAATCCACAACGCCGCGTTCGACGTCGGCTTCCTCGACAATGAACTGTCGCTGGCAGGCGACAGTTACGGAAAGTTGGGGGATCGCGCCAGCATCCTCGACACCCTTGCAATGGCGCGGCAGAAGTATCCGGGCCAGCGCAATTCGCTGGATGCGTTGTGCCGTCGCCTCGGTGTCGACAATTCGCATCGCCAGTTGCACGGCGCCCTGCTCGATGCCCAGTTGCTGGCCGAAGCCTATCTGGCGATGACGTCGGGGCAGGGCGAGATCGGCTTCGATGCTTCGACGGACAACGCGAGCGACGTGCCGGTGATGTCATGGCTGCCGAGCGGCGATGCCGGAGCGCGTCCGCGCGTGGCGATCTCGCCTGCCGATGTCGCGGCCCACGCCGCACGCATGGCGGCGATCGCGAAGAAGGCGCAGGACGGCCGGGTGCTGTGGCCGCAATGAGCGGCGTCAGCTGTTGCGGATCAACACGGCGGTGACATTGTCCGAACCGCCGCCATCGAGCGCTGCGGCGACCAGCGTATCCACCGTTTCCTGGGCGCTGCACTCGACGTTGGCGAGGATGCGCGCGATCGCCTGATCGTCGACATGCTCGGTCAGGCCATCGCTGCATAGCAGGAGTTGCGCGCCCTTGGCGAAATCGCCGGCGATGTGTTCGATGTTGAGTTGCGACGGATCGGTGACGCCCAGCGCCTGCGTCACCATCTTGCGCTGTGGATGGGTGCGCGCCTCGTCGCGGGTCAGGATGCCCTGGATGACCAGTTCCTCGACATGGCTATGGTCCTGGGTGAGCTGGAGCAATCCCTGGCCAGCGCGCCACAGATAGGCGCGACTGTCGCCGACCCAGGCCACATCGAAACGATCGTTGCGGATGATCGTCGCGACCACGGTGGTGCCCATCGGCAGCGCCTCGGCGCGGCGACGCGACGCGCGCACGATGTCCTCGCCGGCGATGCGCACGGCCTGCACCAGCGGCGTGCCATCGCGCACCTCGCGCAGCACTGCGTCACGCGCCAGCGCGCTGGCGATTTCGCCGAAGTCGTGGCCGCCGATGCCATCGGCCACCAGCCACAGGCCCAGCGCTCCTTCGCCGTGGTAGGTGTCCTCGTTGAGACTGCGCCGAAGCCCGGGGTGGGTCAGATGGCCGAATTCGTACATGCAGGCATGATCGCGGGCGCTGGCGATGATTACAACCCGTTGTGCGAAATGCGAAATGCGAAATGCGAAGGCCCCATGAGAGGGAGGGATAGATTCGCGCCATCCATGGCGCTCACCCCTGCGGGGCAGCCTTCGGCTGTCCACATCGGCAGTCCTGCCGATGTGTCGAACCCAAGAGAGTTCTCACCAATCCCGCACCACGCAATAACAAAAAACGCCCCAGAGGGGCGCTTTTTGTTATTGGCGGAGAGGGAGGGATTCGAACCCTCGGTACGCTATAAACGTACGCCTGATTTCGAGTCAGGTACATTCGACCACTCTGCCACCTCTCCGAATTGGGTGCAGCGAGCCGGTTATGATACGGCTCCCTCGCACTTGCGGCAACCTGCCGGAGCCAATGATGTCTGAATTGCTCGTCCCCGTGTCCTATGGCGAATTGCTCGACAAGATCGCGATCCTGCAGATCAAGTCCGAGCGCATGAGCGATCCGGCCAAGCTGGCCAATGTCCGCAACGAGCTTGTGGCTGCCGAGCGCACCTGGGCGGCACATCCGGCCTCGGCGCAGGACATCGCGGTGTTGCGCGCCGAACTCAAGGCCGTCAACGAGCGCCTGTGGGTGATCGAGGACGATATCCGCCTGAAGGAGAAGGCGCAGGCCTTCGACGCCGAGTTCATCAAGCTGGCGCGCAGCGTGTATTTCGAGAACGACACCCGCGCGAAGATCAAGAAGGACATCAACCTGGCGCTGGGCTCGACCTATGTCGAGGAGAAGTCGTATCAGGATTACGGCAGCGGTTCCGGCGCTGCCTGATCGCTGACATAGCGTTCGAACGCCGCGATCGCATCGTCCACGGTCACCAGGTCCATCACGCCTTCGCGTTCGATCTTGGTGCCCCATTTGAGTTCGGCCGCCGGCTTGCCGAGAAATTTGCGGGCGGCGTCATCGTAGCGATCGACGCAATAGCGACGGTCGGAATACGGGCCGCTGCGCGCCGGATTGCTGGCCGCATGCAGGCCCAGCACCTTGGCGCCCATCGCGTTGGCGATATGCATCGGACCCGAGTCGGGCGTCATCACCAGGTCGGCGCGAGCGAGCAGGGCGGGTAGCTGTTTCAGCGTGTCCTTGCCGATCAGGTCGAGCGCCGGATGTTTCATCGCCGCAAGGATGGCGTCGCCGGTGGTGCGTTCGAGTTCGCTGCGGCCACCGCATAGCACCACCTTCCAGCCGCGTTCGACGGCGTGATCGGCCACTGCGGCGTAGCGATCATTGCGCCAGTTGCGCACCACATGGCTGGAGCATGGCGAGATCATCAGCACGCGGCGGCCGTCGTCGTCCCATTGCGCGCGCGCCCATTCGTGCGCTTCCGCTGGAACCGGTAGATCCCACACTACTTCGGTCTGCTGCAATCCCAGCGGTTCGCAGAAACTGCCGATGGCATCGAGGACATGGATGCCGGGACGATCGGCGATGCGCGCGTTGATGAACAGTCCGTGCAGGTCCTTGGAGCGCGAACGGTCGTAGCCGACGCGCAGCTTCGCCGGCACGAAGGCCGACAGGAGATTGGAGCGGGCGGCGACCTGCATCTGAAGCAATGTGTCGAAGCCGCCAGGGTGCAGTTGTCGCAGTTTGCGTCCGAGTGTGCGCATGCCGGCAAAACCACTGGACTTGTCGTATTCGACGAACTCCACGCCTTCGAGTCCGGCCAGCAGTTTGTGTTCGCCCTTGCCGATGATCCAGGTCAGCGCGATGTCCGGCCACGCCTGGCGCAAGGTGCGCACCAGCGGCACGACGTGGGTGACATCGCCCAGGGCAGACAGGCGCAGCAGGCAGAGGTGGCGGGGCGGCGATGATGGACGCACGACGTTGCTAGACTCGCGGCATGGCGATGGCGCATCAAATTACCACGGCTTCAAGTGACGCTCCGGCGATGCTGGGCGCGACCGCCATGCCACAGCCACAGGCATGGTGGTTCGATCCCGCATCTCCGCAACTTTCGGCGACGCCGGTGCAATCGGGCGGACGCGGCAGCGCGTGGTTCGTGCATGGGCCGTTCGGCGATGGCGTGTTGCGGCATTACCGCCGCGGCGGTGCGATGGCGAAATTGAGCCGCGATCGTTATCTGTGGGGCGGCGAGGCGCGGGTGCGCAGTGTCGCCGAATTTCGCCTGCTGGAAGCATTGCAGTCGCGCGGTCTGCCGGCACCGGCGCCGATCGCGGCGGCCTACTGGCGCGCAGGGGCGTGGTATCGCGCGGCGATCATCGTGGCGAAGATCGCCGATGCGCGCACGCTGGCGTCCACGATCGTTGCCGGCATGGGTGACGAACCGGGTTGGCACGCGGCGGGTGCGATGATCGCGCGCTTCCATGCCGCCGGCCTCGAACATGGCGATCTCAACGCCCACAACATCCTGTTCGATGGCAACGACAAGCCGTGGCTGATCGATTTCGACAAGAGCCACCTGCATGCGACGCTTGATCGACGCAAGGCCGAAGCCAACCTGGCGCGGCTGGAACGTTCGATTCGCAAGGTTGGTGGCGGACAATCGCAGGCCTACCTGCAGCGCGTGATCGCGGCGTTGCGCGCGGGTTACCGCACACACGGAGACATTGCATGAGCTGGTCACTGCGTTTCCACGGTGTCGGCAACGCGTCGGCGGCGGGCCAACTTGGTTCGGCGATGGCGACCATCGAGCGCGATGGCAAGCCGTGGCTGACCATCGACTGCGGTGCCGAAGGTCTCGACCATTACCTCGCGACATATGGCGAGTATCCGAAGTCGCTCTTCATCACCCATACCCATCTCGATCACGTCGGCGGCTTCGAGCGATTGTTCGTCGGTGCATGGTTCGATGAGGCATTGCGCGGCGGCGTGCGGGTGTATTGCCCGGCCAGCGTGGTGCCGCTGCTGCATCAGCGCGTCGGCGATTACCCGAATGCATTGGCCGAGGGCGGCGTCAATTTCTGGGAAGCGTTCCGACTGGTTCCGGTCGGCGAACGCTTCTGGCACGACGAGTTGCATCTAGAAACATTCGCGGTGCGCCATCACTGGCCGAAGTCGGCCTACGGATTGCGTCTGCCGGGCAGCGTGGTGTGGACCGGCGATACCCGGCCGATTCCCGAAGTGTTGAGGGTGGTGGCGGATCGTGGCGAGGTGATCGCCCACGATTGCGGATTGGCCGGCAATCCCTCGCATACCGGCTTCGATGATTTCCTGCGCGAATACGACGCGGCAACGCGGGCGCGCTGCGTGCTCTATCACTATGGTTCGCCGGCAGAGGCGCGGATCATGCGCGAGCAGGGTGCGCGCGTCGCCGAACCGGGCGAAGTGATCGCGTTGCCATCGCCCAAATAAGGTGGCGGCCCCGCCAACGATCCTCGGCGCACGCGTCATTCAATACCGTTGCTGCCTTCCGGCCCTGGCGGGATTTTCGAACTAGCGTCGCGAGGGGCCGACGGGGCCACCATGGAAATATGCGGGGTGCGAACTCCGCAGCCGCGCAGTTTAGCAGATCGTCAGGCCCAGCCAAGCCCTTCGGCGATGCGGAACATCAGCCACGACATGCCACCAGCCGCCGGAATAGTGAGGATCCACGCCCAGACGATGCGTTCGATCACGGTGAGTTTGAGCGCGCGTGGATTCTTGCCGAAGCCCACGCCCATGATTGCAGTGGAGATGCTGTGCGTGGTCGACACCGGCATGCCGAAATGCGCGGCGGTGAGCAGGATGGTGGCCGAGGCGGTTTCGGCGGCGAAGCCGTCGATCGGCTGCAACTTCACCATCTTGTGGCCGAGCGTCTTGATGATGCGCCAACCACCGGTTGCGGTGCCGGCGGCCATGATCAGTGCGCAGGTCGCGATGATCCAGCTGTCGATGTGCGAATTGTCGCTGCTCGACGGATGCAGGAACGACAGCCATTGCGGCAGGGCATCGAGCGTGCCCGCGGCCTGCGCACCGAACAGCGCCAGCGCGATGATGCCCATGGTCTTCTGCGCGTCATTGCTGCCGTGTGCAAAACCCATGTAGGCCGCGGAAACGAGCTGTGCCTTGCCGAAGAAGGCATTGACCCAGCGCGGTCGCGCGAAGCGCGCGAATGGGCCGCCAGCGCGATGCAGTGCGGCGATGATCGCGTAGAGGAGGGCGAGGATCAGCACGCCGAGCACGAAGCCCGCGATCGGCGACGACACCATCGGCAGTAGCACCTTCCACAATATGCCCTTGTTGGTGGTCCAGCCGCCATCGCCGGCGTGCGACCACATCAACGCATGCCAGTTGCCGTGTGATGACGCCAGCACCGCGCCGCAGAGGCCGCCAATCAGCGTGTGTGACGACGATGACGGCAGGCCGAGCCACCAGGTGATCAGGTTCCAGCTGATGCCGCCGAGCAGCGCGCAGAGAATGACTTGCGACGTAACCTGGGCGACATGGGTGTCGATCAGGCCGGACGAGATCGTCTTGGCGACCGCAGTGCCGAAGAACGCGCCGACCAGATTCATCGCGGCGGCGAGCATCACCGCCTTGCCCGGCGTCAGCACCTTGGTCGCGACCACCGTCGCGATGGAATTGGCGGTGTCGTGGAAACCGTTGATGAATTCGAACACCAACGCGGCGAAGATCACCAGCAGCAACAAGGCCAGCATCGTGGTTGCCTCAGGAGTTCTTCAGCACGATCTGGTATGCGACCACGCCGGCTTCGCGGCAGCGGTCGATCGCCTTCTCGAGGATTTCGAAGAATTCCTTGAGCAGGAACATTTCGCTGGCGTCGAGGCGGCCGGAATAGATGTCGCGGTGGAGTTCGAGGATCAGGCGATCGGCTTCGGCTTCAAGCGCGCGCAGGCGCTCGTTGAGCTTGCTCATTTCCTCGAGGTCCATGTGGTGCAACCCGCGCACCATCTGCACCACGACGCCGGCGGCCTGTTCCAGCATGGCGGCGCGCGGAGCGAAATCGATCCCGTCCAGCCGGTGCTGGGCCAGCGCGTAGCGATCGGCGAAACGCTCGACCTGCTTGGGGATCTTGTACAGCGCCGAACTCAGGGACTCGATGTCCTCGCGCTCGATCGGGGTGATGAAGCTGTCCACCAGCGCGTGGTTGATCTTGTCCGAGGCGACGCGCTCACGCTGGCGAGCCAGCTTGAAGGCATCCAGCGCAGGGTTGCCCACCGGGTTCTTCAGCAGCTGGTACAGCGCCTTGGTGCTCTCGTGCGCGGCATCGGCCGCTTCGTCCAGCAAATCGAAGAACTGTTTGCCGGAACCGAAGATCGTCTGGAGGGAGAACATGTGGGGCGTGTCTCGTGGGCCGTTGCAGGCGAATGTGGCGATTTTGCTACAGATCGCCCCCATACGCGAAAGCCCCCTTGCGGGGGCCTTGGCGTATCTGGCGGAGAGAGGGGGATTCGAACCCCCGAAGCGCGGTTTAGACGCTTACACACTTTCCAGGCGTGCTCCTTCAACCACTCGGACACCTCTCCGTGCGAGCCGGGCATTGTACCCGTCAGGGGCGGGGCAGGCAAAACGCCGGGCCATCCGATCACGGCAAGCGACCCGGCTCGTGGCAAAATCAGCGGATGAGCTATCTCGTCCTTGCACGCAAATGGCGCCCCAAGCGGTTTTCCGAACTGGTGGGCCAGGAACACGTGGTGCGCGCGCTCACCAACGCGCTGGATTCCGGTCGCGTCCATCACGCCTTCCTGTTCACCGGAACGCGCGGCGTCGGCAAGACCACCATCGCGCGCATCTTCGCCAAGTCGCTGAACTGCGAGCAGGGCAGTTCCGCCGAGCCGTGCGGGGAATGCGCGACCTGCCGCGATATCGACTCCGGCCGCTACATCGACCTGCTGGAAATCGACGCCGCCTCGAACACCGGCGTCGATGACGTCCGCGAGTTGATCGACAACGCGCAGTACATGCCGTCGCGCGGTCGGGTGAAGGTCTACCTGATCGACGAAGTGCACATGCTGTCGAAATCGGCCTTCAATGCCTTGTTGAAGACGCTGGAGGAGCCGCCGGGACACGTGAAGTTCCTGCTCGCCACCACCGATCCGCAGAAGCTGCCGGTGACGGTTTTGTCGCGTTGCCTGCAGTTCAACCTCAAGCGCCTCGACCTGCAGCAGATCGATGGCCAGATGCGCAAGATCCTCGCTGCGGAAGAGATCACGTTCGAGGATGGCGCGATCCGGCAGTTGACCAAGGCCGCCGATGGCAGCCTGCGCGATGGGCTGTCGCTGCTCGACCAGGCGATCGCCTATACCGGCGGCCAGCTCGGCGATGCCGCGGTCGCGACGATGCTCGGCAGTGTCGATCACGCGCGGATTGGCGCCTTGCTGGATGCCTTGTCGGCGAACGATGGCGAACGGGTGATGACGGAAACTTCTGCATTGGCCGAGTTTTCGCCGGACTGGGCGCATGTGCTGGATGCACTGGCCGATGCGCTGCATCGCGTGCAGGTGCGGCAGCTGGTGCCGAACGCCGAAGTGGCTGCCGATGGCGTCGACATCGAAACGCTTGCGGGATCGACGCGGCCCGAACTGGTGCAGCTGTGGTACCAGATGGCGTTGAACGGGCGTCGCGATCTTGCCTATGCGCCGAGTCCGCGCGCCGGTTTCGAGATGACCCTGCTGCGCATGCTGGCGTTCCGTCCGAACCAGGGCGCGCAGGCACAGGCGCCAGCGACGGGCGCAGCGAACAACGCGACAACTGCAGCGGCGCCGGCACTATCTCCATCTGCCGCGCCATCGGCACGTGCGGCCTCGCCATCGGGCGCCGAGGCTGCGCGCGCGGCCTTGCGCGAATCAATGGCGACACTGCCATCGCCGCCACCGCTGCGCGCGCCAACGCCCGCACCCGTGCGTGAAGCGGCATCTCCCCCGCCACAACGCACGGCCAGCATCGAGACTGCGCCACCCGCGCAAGCGGCGGCAGCGCCCGCGACCGCAACCATGCAAGCGCAGGATTGGCCGGATTTCGTGGTGAAGGCGCCGCTGCGTGGTGCCGTGCGCGAAATGGCGGCCCATGCGGTGCTGTTGCGTCATGTCGGCGACCAATTGGTGTTGGGCCTGCCGCCGAATCTCGATCACCTCAATCGTCCGCAGATGGTGAGCCAGCTCGCCGAGCAGCTCGCGCCGGTGCTGGGCTATGTACCACGCGTGCAGATCGAAATCGTGCAGGATGCGCCGGCCGATTCGCTGCGCCAGCGTGCAAGTCGTGAACGCGATGCGCGCCAGCAGGCCGCGGAAGCCGCGTTCATGGGCGATCCCGATGTGCAGAAGCTGGTGGCGCGCGGTGCCCGCGTGGTGCCCGATTCCATTCGACCTTACGAAGACCAGGAGTGAACGATGCGCGGCAATCTTGCCCAATTGATGCAACAGGCGCAGAAGATGCAGGAAAGCATGCAGCGCGCCCAGGACGAACTGGCGCAGATCGAAGTCGTCGGCAACGCCGGTGGCGGACTGGTGAGCGTGACGATGACCGGCAAGATGGAGTGCCGCAAGGTACGCATCGATGCCTCGGCGCTGGCCGATCATGAAATGGCGGAAGACCTGATCGCCGCTGCGGTCAACGACGCGGTGAACAAGGCCAACGAAGTGACGCGCGAGAAAATGAGCGCCGCCGCGACGGGGCTGCCGCTGCCGCCGGGCATGAGCCTGCCGGGTTTTGGTTGATCGGCATCGGTTGATCATTCCTTGAGTAGCGGATTGCTGGAACAGTTGATCGACGCGCTGCGGGTGCTGCCCGGGGTGGGGCAGAAAAGTGCGCAACGCATGGCCTACCACGTGCTGGAACGCGATCGCGATGGCGGTCAACGCCTGTCGGAGGCCTTGGCGTCCGCGGTGGAGCGCATCGGGCATTGCAAGCGTTGTCGCGATTTCAGCGAAACCGAACTGTGCGCGACCTGTGCCAGCGCATCGCGCGACGGCCACCAGTTGTGCGCGATCGAGTCGCCAGCGGATCGTCTGGCGATCGAGCAGGCGACCGGGTATCGCGGCCTGTATTTCGTGCTGCAGGGACGGCTGAGTCCGCTCGATGGCATCGGCCCGCGCGAGCTCGGGCTGGACCAGCTCGCGGATCGCCTGGGCGAAGGCGAGGTGCGGGAACTCATCATCGCCACCAATCCGACGGTGGAAGGCGATGCGACTGCGCACTATCTGGCGCAGATCGCACGCAAGCACGCGGTTCGACCGAGCCGCCTGGCGCATGGTCTGCCGTTGGGTGGCGAACTGGAATACATCGATCGCGGCACATTGGCGCATGCCTTCGGCAGTCGCGCGGAAATCACGGAGTAGCGCATGTCCGAGACCATTTTCAGCAAGATCATGCGGCGGGAAATCCCGGCCGATATCGTCTATGAGGACGACGACATGATCGCGTTCCGCGACATCGCGCCGCAGGCGCCGGTGCACGTGCTGTTCGTGCCCAAGCGCGATTACGCCACGCTCAACGATGTTCCCGCTGATGCGTCGGAAGTCATCGGAAAGCTGGCGGTCGCCGCGGCGTCATACGCGAAGCGCGAGGGCTTCGACCAGTCGGGATATCGCATCGTGATGAACTGCAATGGCGACGCCGGGCAGACGGTGTTCCAGATTCATCTGCATCTGCTGGCGGGTGCGCCGTTGGGACGGTTCGGAACGAAGGGGTGATCGCACGTGCTGGCTGGCGTGTTGCCCAAATCCTTTCGAATGCTGCGAGGAACCTGCCTTCTCGCGCCCGGCGTGCGCTCGCTTGGGTGGCCCTATTGCCGACACGCCGTGAATACGTCCATGTAGGCTCAGCCGCCGCATCCATGCGGCGGAATGGTCGGCCATAGGGACCCACCGCGCAGGCGCTGCCGGGCGGGGAGCGTTTCGTCGCTGCGATGGATTAACAACGCGCGCGTGCTGTTGCTCTTTCGCGAGCCGCCACAACACGCGCGCGGCCAGTGGGCGGTCTGCCCGATGCGCGGGCATACGAGGCAGGATGCCGAGTCGAGCCTCCATGGATGGATTCACGGCGTCCCGCGCATTGGGTCTGCCGCCTACGCCAGCCAGCGCGTGCGAGGCTTTCCGGACACGTCACGGTCGATGCGAACGTAACGCGCGAATCAACGAGCGGCGTTCACCATCATCCATCGCATAACGCGTGGTATTGAATCGTGCGACCAGCGACGACAGGTCGGATGCCTGCTGCGGTCGCGCCGTCTGCACGCGTCGCAGCCAGTCATCAGCAGTCTCGTGCGCCTCACGCGCCAGTCCGAGTGTCGCGTAGCGCCGATTCACCCCGCGCCACGCCCGCAATAGCGGATCGCGTTCGCGCTCACCGCGCGCCAACCACCACGTTGTGATGGCCAGCGCGATGCCGGCCGCGATCGCGAACAACACGATCAGCATCGACGGCGACAGATGGTCGATGCCGAAGCGACTGAACATCGTCGCCTGGCGATTGGCGTTGAAACCGAGCACGAAGTCGTTCCAGCCGCGCCGCAGGTCGTCGCCGATATTCCAGACGGATCGGACGTCGATGAGACCGCCGAACGCACGACCCGGCATGCGATCGGCGAGGGTGTCGTAGATGCGTTCCGGTGCGACCGCCGCGGTGGGATCGATGCGCGTCCAGCCGCGTCTGGCCAGCCACACTTCGGCCCAGGCGTGCGCATCGGAATTGCGGATCACCCAGTAATCACCGACCGGATTGTGGTAGCCGCCGGCGTAACCGATCACCACGCGCGCAGGAATGCCGGCGCCGCGCATCAACACCACGAAGGCACTGCTGAATTGCTGGCAATAACCGGTGCGGCCCTGGAACAGGAAGTCGTCGATCCAGTCGCGTCCGGGCTCGGGCACGGTCAGCGAATAGGCGAAATCCTTGCGGATCATGTCGAGCGCGCGGCTGATGATCGCGACATCATCGCTGCCGGCTTCCCTGCGCCATTGCCGCCCCAATGCCAGCGTGCGCGGATTGCGATTCGGCAATGCCAGGTTGGCGCGACGTTCGCTCGCGTCCAGCGCGGGATCGAAGCGCTGTACCGGCGCGGCCTGCAACTGCCAGCGCGTGAGTCCGGTCAGTGGCGCGATCGAACGCAGGCTAGCATCGCGGCCGGATTGCGCGCCGTCCGGTGTCGTCGTGGTGAATTCGAGTGTCGCCAGCAGGCGCTGGTCGCTGGGTTCGACATCCAGCGTGTAGCGCCAGCGTGTCGGTGCCAGTGATAGTTTCGGGGCAGCGAGGGGTGATGGCGTTGGTCGCCACGTGCTGCCATCGAAATCGTCCAGCGTCATCGCCCGCCAATACATTTCCTGCGGACGCGGCGCAGTTCCCTCGAAGCGCGCGCGCATCGCCGGGCTGTCATCGTTCAACGCATCCATCCAGCGATCGGGTGTCATCGATTCGCTCAGTCCGGGCTTGGACACCGCACGATCCGGCAATCCCCACAGTGGCGAGGCGAGACGCGGGAACAGCCAGAACGCGGCGAGCACCAGCGGCAGCGCCAGCAACAGCAATTTTCCCGCGGCGCGCAATGAATCGAAAGGCGACCAGCCGGCGAGATCGATGCCGGCGTCGAGATCGGAAAGTCGCAACAACGTGGCCAACGCGGCGGCGACCGCGAGGGCGCCGAGCAGCAGCGACAACGGCCCCTGGTCGAGCAGGTAGGTGGCGAACGGCGCGAACAATCCGTAGGCAACCAGGCTGCGGGCGTCGCGCACGTTGGCGGTTTCGGTCGGCTTGAGCGCCAGCATCATCGCCAGCAAGGCGCAACCGGTATCGCGGCCGATGCGTCGATAGACCGAGAACACCGCGATCGCCAGTGTCAGCGCCAACGCGATCCGCACCAGCGCGGGCAAGCGTCCGCGCGTCGACAACGCCATGCTCAGCAAGGCGACGCCACCGACCGCGATCGCCACCAGCGGTTGCAATTGCAGCAGCAACGGCAGCAACAACAATGCCGTGGCCGCGTACAGCCAGCGCCGGGTGGTGGCATCGAGCGTGGTCGTGATGCTCACGGGGAACGCTCCGGCAAGCGTGCGAGCGCTTCCAGGCAGGCATGACGATGTTGCGGTCCGCGATTCGCCGGCAATGCGCGACCGATCGGTGGACGCAGGCCATAGCGACGACCATGGCGTTCCGCGAGTTCGACCCAGTGCGCCAGGCGCGAGATGGCGTGTTCCCAGGGAAGATGCCGCACATCGTCCCAGTCGAGCAGGACATCGGCATCGACGCGTTGCTCGTACTCGCGTGTCAGCAAATGCGTCGCGCGCGCCGAGGCTTTCCATGCGATCGCGTGCGGCGCATCGCCGTGGCGATATGGTCGCAGCTGGTGGATGTCATCGCCGGCCGATGCCGGTTTTGCGCGCTGGCCACCGTAGCCGCGATCCGGCAATGGCGGCCCGTCGGTTTCGGGCGCCGGATAAATCAGCCAGCCCTGTCCCTGCCACAACCAGCTCCAGGCACAGGCGAGCCCGAGCGGGCGGGTGGTGGCGAGTTCCAATCGTCCCGCTTCCAGCCAGCCGCGTTTTGCGCCGGGAATCTGCAACGTCGCGTAGGTGATTGCGCTCGCATCGGTGCCGGCAACGCTGCGCCCATCCGCGCAATCCAGTTGCAATCCACTGCGCGCGCGACCATCGCTGGCCGCCAGTCCGATCTTCACCTGCAACGATTCACCGGCATGCACGGGTTCGGCGTCGATCGATGCCACGCGCAATCCCGACAATTGCAGGTGTGCGTAGACCAGGCTGGCCAATCCCGCCGCCAGCAACAGCAACGACAGCAGCAGTGCCGGATTGTTGTTGTAGTTGAGCGCGCCGAGGAACATCACGGCGACCAGCACGGCGTAGAACAGCCCGAACTTCGTCGGCAGCACGTAGACGCGACGACGGTCGATCGTCATCGGCAACGGATCGACACGGCCGCGGCGACGGATCCAGCCTTCCAGTCGCTGCCGGAACGGCGGTCGTCCGGCGGACACCTCGGCCGTCATCAGTCGACCGGAACCGCCAGCAGGATCGATCGCGCCAGTGCACGCGCATCACCGGCGTCGCCATTCGCCACCAGTCGATGCGCGGCGACATGCGGGAACAGCGTCTGCACGTCATCGGGAAGCACATGGCCGCGCCCGAGCAACAACGCGTGCGCGCGGGCAGCACGCAGCAATGACAGTCCCGCGCGCGGCGACAGGCCGACACGGACACCGGGATGGTTGCGGCTGCGTGCGATCAGTGCCTGCAGGTAATCGATCAAGGCATCGCTGGCGTGCACCTGCTGGACGGCAGCGCGGATCGTCATCAGGTCGTCGCGACCGATTTGCGGCCGTGCCTGCGCGATCAGCAGGCGACGTTCCTCGCCGAGCAGCAGTGCGCGTTCGGCATCGGCGCCGGGATAGCCCATCGAAATGCGCAGCAGGAAACGATCAAGTTGCGAATCGGGCAGGGGATAGGTGCCGACCAGATCGACCGGATTCTGCGTGGCGATCACGAAGAACGGTTCCGCCAACGTGCGCGTCACGCCATCGAGCGTGACCTGGCGCTCGGCCATCGCCTCCAGCAGTGCGCTTTGCGTGCGCGGCGGCGCGCGATTGATTTCATCGGCCAGCAAGACGTGGGTGAACACCGGCCCGGGATGGAATTCGAAGCGCGAGGCTGGCGCTTCGTAGATCGAGACGCCGAGGACATCGGCGGGCAGCAGGTCGGAGGTGAATTGGATGCGCTGGAAGTCGAGTCCGAGCGTTGCCGCCAGCGCGTGCGCCAGCGTGGTCTTGCCGAGGCCGGGCAGGTCTTCGATCAGCAGATGGCCGTCGGCCAGCAAGGCGACGAAGGCCAGTCGCACTTCCAGCGGCTTGCCAAGCACCAGCTGGTTGATCTGGCGTTGCGCGGCATCGAGCGCGCCGGCCTGGGCGTCGGCGAGGGGGCGGGGCGGTGTGGCGGTGCGCATCGGGGGCTGTGCTCCGGTGAATGGTTCGGTCAAGTGACGGTTTGCGCATCCAGCTGGCGGCGGCCGGCGTCGAGGCGGCTGCGCACGGCTTCCAGTTCGGCGATGCCGGCCTCCATTCCATGCTGCTGCAGCCACATCCGCTGGCGCAACAGATCGTGCAGTGCATCGCGCAGGGCGGCATCGGCGTGTCCGGCGCTGGTGATGCCGTCCAGCTGGCGGCGCACGCGCGTCAGTTGCAGTTCCAGCGCATCGGCGCTGTCCATCACCTCATGGAGCAGGTTCCAGCGCTGGCGTTGCCGCTGCCGCCGCACCGGCAAAATGGCGGTGACGACGGCCACAATCGCCACGATGGGGACGAGTAAAATGAATGTGTTCAACAACCGCCCCGAGATCCTGATCCTGAACGGCAGTGTGTCGATTGGCCGGCGCCGGTGCAAATCCCCCGGCGGCGATGTTCTGCCGCACCTCCGGGAGTTTGACAGTCCCCCCGTTCATCCTTAAAATTCATCGGCTTATGTCCCCGAATTTACCCGATCAGCTCGATCCATGGCGCATGGTGTCGGCGCAACGGCTGTTCGAGGGCAGGCTGGAACTGGCGGAATTGCCACGGCTGGCCGGTCTGCTGGCTGATCGCAAGGGCGAAATCGCCTATCGCATCAGCTTCGACCGCGACGCCATGCAGATCGCCTATGCCACGCTGGAGATCGAGGCCGCGTTGCCGCTGGAATGCCAGCGCAGCCTGGAGTCCTTCGAACTTCCGGTACGGATCGACCAGCGCATCGCGTTCATCCGCGACGAAGCCGAGGAAGCAGCGCTTCCGGAAGGCTACGAAGCGTGGCTGGTGGATGCGAGCGATGTGATCTCGCCGCGGGATCTGATCGAGGATGAATTGATCCTCGTGGTTCCGGCGATTCCGGTCAAACCGGGCACCGAGGCCATGGCGGCCGAGTGGTCGCCCGACGAGAAAGAAGTCGCGGCGGCCAATCCGTTCGCGGCACTGGCAGCGCTCCGGCGCGACCAGAAAGAGTAACGATTTAGCCGCCCGGGCGACCGGGCACCGATTCTCCAGGAGTTTGTCCCATGGCTGTCCAGAAATCCCGCGTTTCCCCGTCCAAGCGTGGCATGCGCCGCGCGCATGATTCGTTGACGTCGAAGCAGCTGTCCACCGATCCGACCAGCGGCGAGACCCATATCCGCCACCACGTCACCGCCGACGGCTACTATCGTGGCAAGAAGGTGCTTCCGTCCAAGACCAAGGCGGTCGCGGAAGATTGATTCCGCCTTGGCGGAATCCACTGTTGTGATCCTCCGGGACGATGCCGACATGGTTGGCGTCGTCCCGTCGCGTTTCCGGAATCCGGCGCTCTCCCAACGCCCAGGAGCCTGATCGATGGCTGAAGTCGTTTCCCGCGTTTTTTCCCGCATTGCCGGTACCGGCAGTGCCTTGCCGGCACAGGTGGTCACCAATGACGACCTCGCCAAGCGCGTCGACACCAGCGATGAATGGATCGCGAGCCGGACCGGCATCCGCCAGCGCCACGTCGCCGGCGAGGGCGAAACCACGGTCACCCTCGGCGAAGAGGCTGCGCGCAAGGCGATGGCCGCCGCCGGGGTCACCCCCGGCGAGATCGACCTGATCGTCTTCGGCACCACCACGCCGGACCTGATCTTCCCGTCCTCGGCCTGCCTGATGCAGGCGCGCCTGGGGATCGCCGGCTGCCCGGCCTTCGACGTCAATGCCGCCTGCTCGGGCTTCATCTATGCACTCGCGGTCGCCGACAAGTTCGTGCGCAGCGGCGAGCATCGCTGCGTGCTGGTGGTCGGCTCGGAAACGTTGACGCGCATGGTCGACTGGAACGATCGCGGCACCTGCGTCCTGTTCGGCGATGGCGCCGGCGCCGTCGTGCTCAAGCCCGACAGCGAGACCGGCATCCTCAGTACCCATCTGCACGCCGATGGCAGCAAGAAGGAGCTGTTGTGGAACCCGGTCGGCGTCTCCGTCGGCTTCAAGCCGGAAGAACCCAACGCCGGCGTCAAGGTGGTGATGGCCGGCAACGAGGTGTTCAAGCACGCGGTCAAGGCCCTCGACGGCCTGGTCGATGAAACACTGGAAGCCAATGGTCTCGATCGCCATGACATCGACTGGCTGATCCCGCACCAGGCCAACCTGCGCATCATCGAAGCGACGGCCAAACGCCTCGACATGCCGATGGAACGCGTGATTGTCACCGTCGACAAGCACGGCAACACCTCGTCGGGCTCGGTGCCGCTGGCGCTGGACTTCGCGGTGCAGTCCGGCAAGGTCCAGCGCGGCCAGTTGCTGCTGCTGGAAGCCTTCGGTGGCGGCTTCACCTGGGGTTCGGTGCTGCTGCGCTACTGAGCGGTCGTCCTTCACCATTCCGGCGCGAATGGTGGCCTGGTGCGGCTACCATGACGGGCCCTCCCCATACGAGTCATCCGTGACCGCACTCGCCTTCGTGTTCCCCGGCCAGGGCTCGCAGAGCCTCGGCATGCTGGCGGAACTCTCCGAACTGCATCCCGTCATCCGCAGCACCTTCGATGAAGCATCGGATGGGGCGGACGTCGACCTGTGGGCGTTGTCGCAGGGCGGCCCGGAGGAGATGCTCAATCGCACCGAATACACCCAGCCGGCACTGCTGGCGGCGGGCGTGGCGGTATGGCGTGCATGGCAGGCACAGGGCGGGGCGCAGCCGTCGCTGCTGGCTGGCCACAGTTTGGGTGAATACAGCGCGCTGGTCGCTGCCGGTGCCTTGTCGTTGAAGGACGGCGCGCATCTGGTGCGCATCCGCGGGCAGTTGATGCAGGATGCCGCGCCTGCCGGAACCGGCGCGATGGCGGCGGTGATCGGTGCCGACGATGCGTTGGTCGCCGAAGTGTGCAAGGCCGCGTCGGAATCGCAAGTGGTGGTGCCAGCCAATTACAACTCGCCGGGGCAGATCGTGATCGGTGGTGATGCCGCCGCGGTCGATCGCGCGTTGGCATTACTGTCGGAGAAGGGCGTGCGCAAGACGGTGAAGCTGGCCGTCAGCGTGCCGTCGCATACGCCGTTGATGCGCGAAGCCGCCAATCGACTCGCCGAAACCATGCGCGGGCTGCACTGGCATGCGCCGACGTTGCCAGTGGTGCAGAACGTCGATGCCCAGGTGCACGCCGATATCGATGGCATCCGTGATGCGCTGGTGCGCCAGTTGTATCTGCCGGTGCGCTGGACCGACTGCGTGCAGGCGCTCGCGGCGAAAGGCGCAACGCGCATCGGCGAATGCGGCCCGGGCAAAGTGCTGGCGGGCCTCGCCAAGCGCATCGACAAATCCCTCGACGCACGCGCCCTCGGCAGCGTGCCGGAATTCGCAACCGCACTGGAAGAATGGAACGCCCGATGAGTAAACCGCTTGAGAATCAAATCGCGCTGGTGACCGGTGCATCGCGCGGCATCGGTGCCGCGATCGCTGACGAACTCGCCGCACGTGGCGCCACCGTGATCGGAACCGCCACCACCGAATCGGGCGCGGCCACGATCGGCGAACGGATGAAAGCGGCTGGCGGCCACGGCCGCGTGTTGAACGTCACTGAAGCCGGCGCGATCGAAACATTGATCGACAACATCCAGAAGGAATTCGGCGGCCTCGATATCCTCGTCAACAACGCTGGCATCACCCGCGACAATCTGCTGATGCGGATGAGGGATGAAGACTGGCAGGCGATCCTCGATACCAATCTCACCAGCGTCTATCGCGCCAGCAAGGCGGTGATGCGCGGGATGATGAAGGCGCGCAAGGGCCGCATCGTCAACATCGCATCGGTGATCGGCGTGACCGGCAACGCGGGGCAGTCCAATTACGCCGCAGCCAAGGCCGGCATCATCGCTTTCAGCAAGTCGCTGGCGCGCGAGATCGGCAGCCGCGGCATCACCGTGAACGTGGTCGCGCCCGGCTTCATCGCCACCGACATGACCCGCGATCTGCCGGAAGACGCCAAGGCCGCGATGCTCCAGCAGATCGCGCTGGGACGCCTCGGCGAACCCGCCGATATCGCCCGTGCGGTAGCCTTCCTGGCGGGCCCCGATGCCGCCTACATCACCGGCGAGACCCTGCACGTCAACGGTGGCATGTACATGTCGTGACGCCGGGCCTGTATTCCGGCATCATTGCCGGCCGGCGGCCCGGGCTTCCATCCGCCGCCGGATTGCTTGCCAAATCCACTTTTGCACTACACTAGAACCTGAAACCTCCCTCCCTCTGGAGCAGCAATAACATGAGCACCATCGAAGAGCGCGTCAAGAAAATCGTTGTCGAACAGCTTGGCGTCAAGGAAGAAGATGTCAGCACCAATGCCTCGTTCGTGGACGATCTCGGCGCCGATTCGCTCGATACCGTCGAGCTGGTGATGGCGCTTGAAGAAGAATTCGAGTGCGAGATCCCGGACGAAGACGCCGAGAAGATCACCACGGTCCAGCAGGCGATCGACTACGTCAAGGGTCACGTCAAGACGGCCTGATCGCGCCCGCGATCACCACTCATGGGGCCGCGCATCGCGGCCCTGTGCGTTTCAGCGAACAGAAGATCCAGGGATCACGGAGTCAGCATGTCCAAGCGTCGCGTCGTCATCAGTGGTCTCGGCATTCTTTCGCCGCTCGGCCTCGATCTGGCGTCCAACTGGGATGCCATCACCCACGGTCGCTCCGGCATCGGTGCGATCACCCATTTCGATGTCGAAGCGTACCCGGCCCGCATCGCCGGTGAAGTACGCGGCTTTGATCCCGCGCAGTGGGTCGCGGCGAAAGATGTCAAGAAGATGGATCCGTTCGTCCATTACGGTGTCGCGGCATCCGCCATGGCGATCGCCGATTCCGGACTGGAAATTTCCGGCGAAGCAGCGGAACGCATCGGCGTCGCGATCGGCGCCGGCATCGGTGGCCTGCACGGCATCGAGGAAACCACGCTCAAGCTCGCCGAGGGCGGACCGCGTAAAGTCTCGCCGTTCTACGTGCCCAGCACCATCATCAACATGATTTCCGGCCAGGTCTCGATCATGACCGGCGCCAAGGGCCCGAACATCGCCGTGGTCACCGCCTGCACCACGGCGGCGCACAACATCGGCCTGGCGATGCGCATGATCCAGTACGGCGAAGCCGACGCGATGATCTGCGGCGGCGCCGAATACGCCATCACCCCGACCGCGGTCAGCGGTTTCTGCGCGATGAAGGCGCTCTCCACCCGCAACGACGACCCGACGCGCGCATCGCGACCGTGGGATCGCGATCGCGACGGCTTCGTGATGGGCGATGGCGCCGGCGTGCTGGTGATCGAAGAGTACGAACAGGCGAAGGCGCGTGGCGCGAAAATCTACGCCGAACTGATCGGTTTCGGCATGAGCGGCGACGCCTATCACATGACCGCGCCCAGCGAAAACGGCGATGGCCCCGCGCGTTGCATGCGCGCGGCGATGAAGGATGCCGGCGTCAATCCGCAGGACATCGGCTACATCAACGCGCACGGCACATCGACGCCAGCCGGCGATCTCGGCGAAACGCGGGCGATCAAGCTGGCGCTCGGCGATGCCGCGAAGTCGGTGATGGTGTCGTCGACCAAGTCGATGACCGGCCATCTGCTCGGCGCCGCTGGCGGCGTGGAGGCGGTGTATTCGGCGATGGCGCTGCGCGAAGGCGTGATCCCGCCGACCATCAACCTCGACAATCCGTCGGAAGGTTGCGATCTCGACTACGTGCCGCACACCGCGCGCCAGGAACAGGTGGAGATCGTGATGTCGAACTCGTTCGGCTTCGGCGGCACCAATGGCACGCTGGTGATGCGTCGCGTCTGACCCGCGATCGGATGCTCGAGCGATGTCGCGTCTGATCCGGCGTCGCCTGTCCGGCACCATCGACCTGTTGCGCCTGCATCGCCACGATCCGGCGCGCTATCCGCTGTTGCTGGAATCGTCGGCGCATGCGCTCGATGCCTCGGCGCGCAAGCACGCGCACTGGGACATGTTGCTGGTCGCCGACGGCGCTGGCGTGGCTTGTGATCGCGCTGGAACATTGCACGACCTGCAGGGTGATGCGCTGGCCGGCGGGTTCCTCGACCATCTCGAACGCGACTGGCAAGCGCATCGAGTCGCACCCGATCGCGCCGACGCCGATCTTCCGTTCCGTGGCGGCTGGGCAGTGTTCTGCGCCTACGAAGTAGCGGAAGAGATCGAACCGACATTGACGTTGCCGCTGGCTGCAGGTGATGGTCCGCGCGCTGTCGCGTTGCGTTGTCCGGCGGCGATCCTGCGCGATCACGCGACCGGGGAATCGATCGCCATCGCGGAAGACGGATGCGGGGAATGGATCGATCGCATCGAGCATGATCTGCAGGCATCGACCGCTCATGGCGAACCTGCCTGGCATTCGCCCGTCGAAATCGCCGAAGACGATCCGCAACACTTCCTCGATGGTGTCGTGGCGGTGCTGCGCCACCTGCATGACGGCGATATCTACCAGGCCAATTTGTCGCGTGGTTGGCAGGCGCGGTTCGCGCAACTCGTCGATCCGTCGGTGTTGCATGCGCGTCTGCGCGCGGCCAATCCCGCGCCGTTTTCCGGGTTATTCGTGCATGACGGCTGGGCACTGGCGAGTTCGTCGCCGGAACGGCTGGTAACGATTCGCGAAGGCATCGCCAGCACGCGACCGATCGCCGGCACGCGGCCACGCATCGCCGGTGACGACGATCAAGCCCGTATCCGCGAATTGATCGACCACCCCAAGGAGCGCGCCGAGCACGTGATGCTGGTCGATCTCGAACGCAACGATCTCGGTCGCGTCTGTGTCGGTGGCACGGTGGAAGTCGACGAGTTGATGACCGTCGAGAGCTACACCCATGTCCATCACATCGTCAGCAATGTGCGTGGTGTGCTTGCTCCGGATGCGAGTCCGATCGACGTGCTGCGCGCGACCTTCCCCGGCGGCACCATCACCGGCTGCCCCAAGGTGAGTTGCATGCGGATCATTGCGGCGCAGGAAGGGATCGGCCGTGGCGCCTACACCGGCGCGATGGGCTGGCTCAACCGCGATGGCGACATGGATCTCAATATCCTGATCCGCAGCGCCGAAGTGACGGGCGACAGCGTGCGTTTCCGCACCGGCGCCGGAATTGTGCTGCAGTCGATCGCCGCGAAGGAATTGGCGGAAACACAGGCCAAGGCACGCGGGCTGTTGCGCGCGTTGGGCATGGAGGAATGACGATGGATGTGCGCATCTTCCATGGACAGAATCGCGTTGCGCAGATCGATCCCGGCGATCGCGGACTGGCCTATGGCGATGGCCTGTTCGAGACGATGCGCGTGCATCGCGGCGGGATTCCATGGCTGGATGCGCATCTACGTCGTCTGCGACATGGTGCGGATCGATTGGGAATCCTGCTTCCGGATGACACATTGTTGCGCGTGGAAATCGCATCGGCTTGCGCGAACCAGGATTCCGCCGTGCTCAAGTTGATCGTCACGCGCGGTACCGGTGGCCGCGGCTATGCGCCGCCTGATCCCGCACAACCGATGTGGCTGTTGTCGCTGCACGCGGCGCCATTGCCGATGCAGGACGTCAGTGTCGTCTGGTGCGGCACGACGCTTGCGGAACAGCCGGCGCTGGCGGGACTCAAGCATTGCAACCGCCTCGAACAGGTGCTGGCACGACGGGAAGTGGTGGCTGCCGGCGCCGATGAGGGCTTGATGCACGCTGCCACGGGCCATGTCATCTCGGCGACCGCGGCAAATCTGTTCATCCATGATGGCGGCGACGGCTGGCTGACGCCGCCGCTTGATCGCTGCGGCGTGGCGGGCGTGTGTCGCGACTGGTTGCTGCATCACGCACCGGCGCGCGAAACGCCGCTGGATCGTCCTGCGGTGCTGCGTTCATCCGCCATATTCCTCTGCAATGCCGTGCGCGGTATCCTGCCGGTACGCCGCCTCGATGCGCGCGAGTGGCCAGAGAGTGCGCATCTCCGTGCGCTGCAGCGCCAGCTTGCCGCCGCGCATCCCGGCTTGAACTGAAATGCTGGCCTGACAGGCTCTGGACGAGGAAAGAATCGATGCGCGCACCGAAAAAGAAACGCGGATTCAAGGGGCTGTTTCTGGTCCTGCTGCTGGCATTGGCGGCCGCGGGGTACTTGGCTTGGCGCCATTACACGGTGTTCGTCGGGCAACCGTTCTCCGGTTTGCGCGATGACCAGCGCATCAGTGTCGGCAAGGGCAATGCGCTGCCACAAGTGCTGCGCAGATTGCGCGCTGCCGGTGTCACCGAAGGGTTCGATATCGAATGGCAGGTGCTGGCGCGCCAGCTTGATGCCGCGGGCAAATTGCAGGTGGGCGAGTACGCGCTGAAGAACGGCATGACGCCGGGCGAACTGCTGCGCAACATCCGCGACGGCAAGGTGGTGAGTTATCGCTTTACCCTGATCGACGGCTGGAATATCCGCGATCTGCGCAAGGCGCTGGCCAAGGCCGAACCGTTGACACACACCATCGACGCGATGACCGATGCGCAGTTGATGGCGGCGCTCGGCCATGGCGGACAGCATCCTGAAGGCCGCTTCCTTCCGGAAACCTATCTGTACAACACCGGCGACAGCGATCTCGGCGTGCTGAAACAGGCGTATGCGGCGATGGACAAGGTGCTGGCATCGGAGTGGGCTTCGCGTGCGCAGGGATTGCCGTTCAAGACTCCCGACGACGCGTTGACGCTGGCATCGATCGTCGAAAAGGAAACCGGCAACCCCGATGATCGGGCGAAGATCGCCGGTGTGTTCGTGCGCCGGCTCGCGGCGGGCATGCGCCTGGAAACCGACCCCACCGTGATCTATGGCATGGGCACGAGCTATGCCGGCAACATCCGCAAGAAGGATATGCAGACCGATACGCCATACAACACCTATCTCCGCGTCGGCTTGCCGCCGACGCCGATCTCGATGCCGGGCAAGGCGGCGCTGCAGTCGGTCATGCACCCGGCCCCCGGCGATGCCATCTATTTCGTTTCCAGTGGCGATGGCAGCGGCCACAGCCTGTTCGCGACGACTTTTACAGAACACCAGGCCAACGTGAACACCTATCTCGCGCGCTATCGCGCCGGACAGGCCAAGGGACCACTCGTCGGCACGACGACGTCCACGGATGATGCGACCGTGCAAACCCCGGCGCCGGCACCCGCCGGAGCAGCGAAGCCGTGACCGAACTGGCGATGGCGCCACGCCTGATCACGCTGGAAGGCGGCGAGGGCGCCGGAAAATCCACGGTGCTGGCGGCGTTGGCACAGGCATTGCGCGTGCATGGCGGCGAGGTGGTGACGACACGCGAACCGGGCGGTACCCCTTTGGCCGAACGCATCCGTGAATTGCTGCTGCATCCGGACAACGCCGATGCGCCGACCGCGGAAACGGAATTGCTGTTGATGTTCGCGTCGCGCGCGCAGCATGTTTCGGTGGTGGTGCAGCCGGCATTGGCGCGTGGCGACTGGGTGCTGAGTGATCGCTTCACCGATGCCAGCTTCGCGTATCAGGGCGCGGGGCGTGGTGTCGATGCCGCGACGATCCGCCAACTCGAAGCGCGTTTCGTTGGACTGCGGCCGGGCTTGACCCTGCTGCTCGATGTTCCGGTCGCGGTCGGTCGCGCCCGAGCGCAAGGGCGCGCGGCACCGGACCGCATCGAATCCGAAGCCGATGGTTTTTTCGAATGCGTGCGCGCGACCTATCGCGAACTCGCTGCTGCCGAACCGCGGCGTTTCCACGTGATCGATGCCAGCCAGCCGGCGGAACAGGTTGCCGCCGCTGCAGTCGCCGCGCTCGATCGTTACCTGCAGCGCATGGATCGCGGATGACGGCTGGATTCGCGCCCTGGCAGCAAGCGGCCTACACACGGGCCACCGTGAGCCTGGACGAAGGACGCCTCGGCCATGCGTTGCTGGTCTGTGGGCCGACGCGCATCGGCAAGCGTGCACTGGTCGATCATCTCGCCAAACGCGTGCTGTGCCTGACGCCGGATGCCGATGGCGAGCCGTGCGGACGCTGCCGCAGTTGCACGCTGTTCCCGACTGGCGCGCATCCCGACCTGCGTATCGTCAAGTTGGAGATGAACAAGGAAGGCACGCGCCTGCGCAGCGAGATCGTGATCGACCAGGCGCGCGATGTCGGTGCGTGGCTGTCGTTGACGTCGCAGCTCGGCGGTGCGCAGGTGGTGATCGTCGATCCCGCCGACGCGATGAACACCGCGGCAGCCAACGCCTTGCTGAAGACGCTGGAAGAACCGTTGCCGAATCGTTACCTGTGGCTAGTATGCGCGCAGCCGAATCGTCTTCCCGCGACCATCCGCAGCCGCTGCCAGCGCCTGGAGTTGACCTTGCCGAACCATGCCGATGCGTTGCAGTGGTTGCTCGAGCAGGGACAGCCACGCGCCGATGCCGAAGCCGCGCTCGCTGCGGCACAGGGCGATCCCGGGCAGGCGTTGCTTTGGTTGACCACGGGCGGAATGGCGCTGCGCAAGCAGGTCGATGCCGATTTGCGCGCGATCGCGAGCGGCAACAGCGGTGCGATGGAGATCGCGCAGCGCTGGGCAGCCGATGGCGATGCGGCGCAACGCCTGCGCTTCGCCGCCGATCTTGCCCTCGAGCAGGCAACCCGCTTGACCGCTGCCACGGAAACCCGCAGGCTGGCGAAGTGGTTCGATCAGGCCAACCGCGTGCGTGACTTGTTGCGGACGACGGTGCGGGCGGATCTGGCGATTGCCGGATTGCTGCTGGAATGGCGAACGGGGAATAACGGACGAACGGAAGGAGCGAGACGCGCATGAGCACACCGCAGGGCGGACGCCAGGCCATCGTGTCGTTGCCATTGGCCGACAAGGACCAGGTCTACGAGGCCTACATGCCGTTCGTGCGCAATGGCGGGCTGTTCGTGCGCACGACCAAACGCCATTTCCTCGGCGATCCGGTGTTCCTGCTGGTGACGTTGCCGGGATCGAGCGAGCGCGTGCCGGTTTCGGGTCGCGTGGTGTGGGTGACGCCGCCAGGCGCGCAGAGCGGACGCCCGGCCGGTATCGGTGTGCAGTTCGATGACACCGCGGAAGCGTTGGGATTGCGCGGCAAGCTGGAAGTCGAACTCGCGGGACGCCTCGAATCGGACAAGCCGACTGCGACGATGTAGTGGTGGTATCGCACGCGCTGGCTTGGCGGGTAGCCAGCTCCGCGCGTGCCGGCTTTACCGCAATGCATCCCAACCCGCCCGCGGCGCGAATCGCTCACCATGCGTCGCCTGCAATGCGTTGAGTCGAGCGAGCAACGCATCGACGCCGCTCTCGCGCACATACTGGATCGGACCGCCACGGAACGGCGCGAATCCGGTGCCGAAGATCACCCCGGCATCGAGCAGATCGCCATCGGCGACCACGCCATCGTGCAGGCAGGCCACTGCTTCGTTCACCAACGGCAGGATCAGGCGATCCTCGAGATCGGCAGGGGCCTTGTAATCGGCGGGTACTTCGGGTTTCACCGCTTTGCCATCCTTCCACGCATACAGGCCTTGCCCGTCCTTCTTGCCGCGCTTGCCCGCTTCCGGCGGTGTCGACAAGGCGGTGGGGATTTCCAGCCCGAGGAAGGGCGCGAGTTCCGCACCGACACCAGCGGCGACATCGAGGCCGACGGTATCGATCAGTTCGATCGGGCCCATCGGCATGCCGAAGCGCGTCGCGGCCTTGTCGATCACCGGACCGGGAATGCCTTCCGACAATGCCCGCGCCGCTTCCAGCAGGTACGGGAACAACACGCGGTTGACGAGAAAACCCGGCGTGCCCGCGACCGGTACCGGCAGCTTGTCGAGCTTCTTGCAGAACGCGGCGAGGCGTTGCTGGGTTTGCGCGTCCATCGTGTCGTGATGGATCAGTTCCACCAGCGGCATCAGCGCGACCGGATTGAAGTAGTGCAAACCGGCGAAGCGTTCCGGATGGCGCACATGCTCGCGTAACTCGTTCAACGGGATCGACGAAGTATTGGTGGTGAGCAGTGCGCCATCCTTCATCCACGGTTCGACATCGGCATACAACGCACGTTTCGCCTCGGGATTCTCGATGATCGCCTCGATCACCAGATCGGCATCGGCGATGCCATCGCCAGCGACATCGCCCTTCAGTCGTTCTGCCACCACTGCGCGCGCAGCAGCATCCTTCACCTTTTTCGCGAACAGTTCGCCAGCGCGTGACAAGGCGCCATCGATGAAGCGCTGCTCGCGATCCTGCAACGTCACCTCGAAGCCCTTGTAGGCCGCCCATGCCGCGATATCGCCGCCCATCACGCCAGCGCCGATCACGTGCACCTTGCGGATGGCGGAATCGCCGGTGCCGAGCGACTTCAGGCGTTCCTGCAGGAAAAAGACCCGGATCAGGTTGCGCGCAGTCGGTGTCGCCGACACTGCCACCACGCTGCGACGTTCGCTGCCGAGTTGCGCCGCCGTGGTGCTGAACGGTCCCGGTCTGCGCCAGCTTTCGATCAAAGCATAGGGCGCCGGATAGTGCGCTTTCGGCGCCTTGCGTGCGACCTGCTTCATCATTTGCGGCGCCAGCAACTGTCGCACTGGCCACGCGTTGGTGATCGCTGCCAGCGCGCGTTGCTTGAACGGTCGCGTGGTGCCTCGCAGTGCGAGTTCAGCCGCAGTGTCGATGAGCACGGCGGGATCGACGACCTTGTCGACCAGGCCCATCGCGCGGCCGGACGACGCGCTGACGCTGCGACCGGTCAGCATCAGGTCGAACGCCGCCGGCGCGCCGATCAGTCGCGGCAGGCGCACGCTGCCGCCCCAGCCAGGGAAGATGCCGAGCTTCACTTCCGGCAGGCCAATCCGGGTCGAGGGATCGTTGCTGGCGACGCGATAACGGCAGGCCAGCGACAGTTCGGTGCCGCCACCCATGCAGAAGCCGTGGATCGCCGCGACCGTCGGGCAGGGCAGGCGGGCGATACGATCGAACACCTGCTGGCCATTGCGGATGGCGTCGGTGGTGGTGCCCTTGAGGTCGAATTGCTGGAATTCGCGGATATCGGCACCGGCGATGAAGCCGCGCTCCTTGGCCGAGCAGAACACCACGCCGCGCGGCGGATCCATCGCCAGTCGTTCGACGATCAACCCCAGTTCGCGCAAGGCGTCCTGCGAAAAACTGTTCACGGATTGGTCGGCGCGGTCGAAGGCGATGATCTCGACACCGTCGGGGCGGGACAGGTGGCGCCAGTTGCGCAGCGGCAGGCCATCGAAGCGCGTGCTCATGGCGGACATTCCTTGGCGTATGGATTCAGCTGCCCATCATCCCCAATCCCCGGTTCTGCGGTCAAATGGCGGGGTCGGGAACTCCGGGCCGGGCGCGCGGTCGAAAGCTGCAACCCCGACCAATCCGACGCCTCCACGAATGCGAATCGCCCAGACCATGGCAGAGCCGATCGATGACCTCGACGCCGAACTGGTCCGCCGCGTCCAAGGCGGACAGCAGCCGGCCTTCGACCAGCTGGTGCGCAAGCACCAGGCGCGGGTGACTGCGCTCATCGGTCGTTACATCAACGATTGGAGCGAATGCCAGGACGTGGCGCAGGAAGCCTTCCTGCGTGCATATCGCGCCATCGGTACCTTCCGCGGCGATGCGCAGTTCTCCACCTGGATGCATCGCATCGCGGTGAACACGGCGAAGAACCATCTCGCCGCGCAACGCCGCCGGCCGCCGACCGACGATATCGATTTCGTCGATGCCGAGCAGTACGCCGGTGGCTTGCGCATGCGCGATTCCGATACGCCGGAACGCGAAGCGATGCGCCAGGAAGTGGAGATGACGGTGATGCAGGCGGTCGATGCGCTGCCCGAGGACCTGCGCACCGCCATCACCCTGCGCGAAGTGGACGGCCTCAGTTACGAGGAGATCGCCGGGCAGATGGGCTGCCCGATCGGCACGGTGCGTTCGCGCATCTTCCGTGCCCGCGATGCCATCGACAGTGCGCTGCGCCCGTTGCTGGGCCAAGGCGCGACCCGGAGTCAATCATGAAGCACGATTTCATCGACACACATGCACGCGAACAGCTGTCGGCCCTGCTCGATGGCGAACTCGATGGCGACGCCGCGCGTTTCCTGCAACGCCGCCTGGAGCACGACGATGCGCTGGTCGGCCAGCTGGTGCGCTGGCAGCTGGCTGGCGACGTGTTGCGCGCCCATGCGCGTGCGCCACATGAACATGAAGAAGAGGATCTCGCCGGTCGCGTGCGTGCGGCGATCGAACGCGAACAGTCGCAGGCGGTGTCGAAGAAGCCGCGGCGCGGCTGGATGCTGTGGGGCAGTGGACTTGCGGCCGCGGCGGCATTCGGTTTCGCAGCGTTGAACCTGCCGGCAACGGTCGATCCCGCGCCGCCGGCGCCGACGAAGGTGGCGGCGACGATGCCCGCCACGCAGCGCGCCGTGGCACCGCTGGCAGCCGCACCGATCACCGTGGCGGTAGCGCCGAAATCATCGCCGGCCGATGCCGTTGTCGAACCCGTCGCGCATCGCGTGGCCGAAACCGCGCCGCACCATCGTCAACGCGAAGAGGTTGCCAACGTTCCCCGTCATGTGCAGCGTGATGTGCAGGAGGAGGCGCCCGTGCCGCAGCAACGCGAAGTGGCGGTTGCCGCCAGTGCCGCTCCGGCCAAGGCGAAGACGAAGCTGGATCGCAATCCGTTCTCGATGCCATCGGCCGCCGCGCAATCGGAACTTCCATGGCCGAAGGCGACGCTGCCCGGGTTCAATTCCGGCCTCAACGCCGATTTCCGCAGCGACAGTGCCAGCGGCAATCCCTTCATGCCACATCGGGCGACGTTCGAATCATCGCCGCAGCATTGAATCCGTTCGTTCACGTTCCACCATTTTCCTGCCCATGCAGGTGATCCCGTCATGCCAGTTCCAAGGAAATCCGCCATGAATCCACGCATCCGGTCCAACGTGAAAACCCTCGCGATCGCCTGCAGTCTCGCGCTTGGCGTTGCCGCAGTCCCGGTGGTCGCACTGCACGCGCAAAACGATCGCGCGGCAGTCGCGCAACCGGCGCCGCCGGTCACCGGCCTGCCGGATTTCACCGGCTTGGTGAAGACGGTGGGACCAGGCGTGGTCAACATCGAGGCCAAGATCAAACCCAAGCGCGCGAAGACAGCGCGGCAGGCGCCGGACATGGGCGACATGCCGGAATTCTTCCGGCGTTTCTTTGGTGAAGGGATGCCGATGCCGGGCATGCCCGATGGCGATCAAGCGGGCATGGCGGGGACCGCGATCGGCAGTGGTTTCATCATCTCGGCGAACGGCGACATCCTCACCAATCATCATGTGGTCGATGGCGCCGACAGCGTGACGGTGAAATTGCCTGATGGACGCAGTTTCCCGGCGCAGGTGAAGGGCAGCGATGCACAGTCCGATGTCGCGTTGTTGCACATCGACGCCAGCGGCTTGCCGGCACTCAAACTCGGGGATTCGCGCAATGTGCAGGCGGGCCAGTGGGCGGTGGCGATCGGTTCGCCGTTCGGGCTCGACAACTCGGTGACCGCCGGCATCGTCAGCGCGATCGGCCGCAGCAATCGCAACCAGACCTACGTGCCCTTCATCCAGACCGATGTCGCGGTGAACCGCGGCAATTCCGGTGGCCCGCTGCTCAACACGCGCGGCGAAGTGATCGGCATCAACTCGCAGATCTTCAGCAATTCCGGCGGTTTCGAGGGCGTGAGCTTCGCCATTCCGATCGACACCGCGATGGCGGCGGTCAAGCAACTCAAGGCCACCGGCAAAGTGCGCTACGGCATGCTCGGGGTGGTGATGCAGCCGGTCGGACCGACCGACGCCAAGGCGCTCGGCCTGCCCGACAGCCGCGGCGCGCTGATCAACCAGGTGCAGCCGGGCAGCGCCGCGGAGAAGGCCGGCTTGCAGCAGATGGACGTGATCCGCGCCTTCAACGGCGAGCGCGTGCGCGACCAGACCGAACTGGCGCCGCGCGTCGGCCTGCAGGCGCCGGGCACCCGCGCGATGGTGACGGTGTGGCGCGATGGCCGTGAGCGTGAGATCCCGGTGGTGCTGGGTGCACTGGATGATCGCAACGCTGTCGCCAGCAACGGTTCCGGGCGTGTCGCGCCTGTGGTTCCGGCAGCGGCCGGCAATCGTCTTGGCCTGCAATTGGAAAACCTGGACGCGCGTGACCGCCAGGAACTCGGCCTGCGCCCGGGCGAAGGCGTGGGGATTGCCGATGTGCGCGGCGACGCCGCGCGCGATGCCGGCCTCGGTCGCGGCGACGTGATCCTGGCGCTGGGGCGGACCAGGGTTGGCTCGGTGGCGGCGCTGCAGGCGGAGCTGGGCAAGCTGAAGAAGGGCGACAGCGCGATGTTGCTGGTTCGCAATGAAGCCGGGCAGGCCTTCGTCACGGTTCCCGTGGATCGCTGAGGACCTGCTCGATAGGGCAAACAGGCGCGGCATGCGATAATGCCGCGCTTATGTCCATTGGGCCGCTCGCCGGCCGTTGCCAGCGATCCGCATGCCCCAGGAAACACCCCCCGCCATGCGGAATATCCGCAATTTTTCCATCATCGCGCATGTCGACCACGGCAAGTCGACGCTGGCCGATCGCATCATCCAGTTGTGCGGTGGCCTGCAGGCGCGCGAAATGGAAGCGCAGGTGCTCGATTCCAACCCGATCGAGCGCGAACGCGGCATCACTATCAAGGCGCAGTCGGTGTCGCTGCCGTACACGGCGCGCAATGGCGAGACCTACCAGCTCAACTTCATCGACACGCCCGGCCACGTCGACTTCAGTTACGAGGTGAGCCGTTCGCTGGCCGCGTGCGAAGGCGCGCTGCTGGTGGTCGATGCCGCACAGGGCGTGGAAGCGCAATCGGTCGCCAACTGCTACACCGCAGTGGAGCAGGGTCTCGAAGTGGTGCCGGTGCTCAACAAGATCGACCTTCCCACCGCCGACATCGAGCGCGTCAAGAAGGAAATCGAGGCGGTGATCGGCATCGATGCCGAGGACGCCGTTTCGATCAGCGCCAAGACCGGCCTCAACGTGGAGGACGTGCTGGAAGCGATCGTCGCGCGCATTCCGCCGCCGCATCCGCGCGATACCGACCGGCTGCAGGCGCTGATCATCGATTCGTGGTTCGACAACTACCTCGGCGTGGTGTCGCTTGTGCGCGTCATGCAGGGCGAGATCAAGCCCGGTGACAAGCTGCTGGTGATGTCGACCGGTCGCACCCATCAGGTCGACAGCGTTGGCGTGTTCACCCCGAAACGGAAAGTGCTGACCAAGCTCGGCGCCGGCGAAGTAGGCTGGGTCACCGCATCGATCAAGGACGTGCATGGCGCGCCGGTCGGCGACACGCTGACGCTCGCCAGTCTTCCGGCATCGGAGCCGCTGCCCGGGTTCCAGGAAATGCAGCCGCGGGTGTTTGCAGGGCTGTTCCCGGTCGACAGCGATGACTATCCGGACTTGCGCGAGGCACTCGACAAGTTGCGCCTCAACGACGCCGCGTTGCGTTTCGAACCCGAGAGTTCGGAAGCGATGGGCTTCGGTTTCCGCTGCGGCTTCCTCGGCATGCTGCACATGGAGATCGTGCAGGAACGCCTGGAGCGCGAGTACAACCTCAACCTGATCAGCACCGCGCCGACGGTGATCTACGAAGTGCTGAAGACCGACGGCACGGTGATGCCGCTGGACAATCCGGCCAAGCTGCCGCCGCCGAACATGCTGGCCGAAGTACGCGAACCGATCATCCGCGCCAACATCCTGACGCCGCCCGATTACGTTGGCAGCGTGATCAAGCTGTGCGAGGACAAGCGCGGCAGCCAGGTCGGCATCACCTACCTTGGCAGCCAGGTGCAGATCAGCTACGAACTGCCGATGGCGGAAGTGGTGCTGGATTTCTTCGACAAGCTGAAATCGGTGAGCCGCGGCTACGCCTCGCTCGATTACCACTTCGTGCGTTTCGAGGCTGGTCCGTTCGTGCGCGTGGACACGCTGATCAACGGTGATCGCGTCGACGCGTTGTCGCTGATCGTGCATCGCCAGTATGCCGACCGTCGCGGTCGCGAGTTGACCGAGAAGATGAAGGAACTGATCCCGCGCCAGATGTTCGACGTCGCGATCCAGGCGGCCATCGGTGCGCAGGTGATCGCGCGCACCACGGTCAAGGCGCTGCGCAAGAACGTGCTGGCCAAGTGCTACGGTGGCGATGCCTCGCGCAAGAAGAAGTTGCTGGAAAAGCAGAAAGAAGGCAAGAAACGGATGAAGCAGGTCGGACAGGTGGAAATCCCGCAGGAAGCCTTCCTCGCGGTCTTGCAAGTGGACAACAAGTAAAGGACATCTATGCGCTGGTTCGAACCCCTGCTGGTCATACTCACGCTCGTCACCGGGCTCGTCTGGGCGTTGGACAAGTGGGTGTGGAAGCGCGCGCCGCGCGAGGACAGCCTGCTCGATGAAGGCCACGAGAACGGCCTGATCGAAACCGCCCGCAGCTTCTTCCCGGTGCTGGCGATCGTGCTGGTGCTGCGCACCTTCATCGCGGAGCCATTCCGCATTCCTTCGGGATCGATGATCCCGTCGCTGCAGATCGGTGATTTCATCCTGGTCAACAAGTTCGCCTACGGCCTGCGCCTGCCGATCAGCAATACCCGGATCGTCCCGATCGGTGATCCCAAGCGCGGCGACGTGGTGGTGTTCAAGTATCCGGGAATGACGCCGGACGATCCGCAGAAGGGCGAGGATTTCGTCAAGCGCGTGATCGGCCTGCCGGGTGATCGCGTCGGTTACCACATGGGCCAGCTCACCATCAACGGCGTGCCGGTGAAATACCAGACCATCCGGGCGGTGCCGGACGGCGATGGCGAGGGCATGGCGCGACCGTCCGAGTTGCGCACGGAAGACCTGCCGGGCCATCCGCACCAGATCCTGGTATCGGACGACAGCCTGGCGCTGGGCGCGCAGGGCGACCAGGACCTGGTGGTGCCGCAGGGCCAGTACTTCGTGATGGGCGACAACCGCGACAACAGCCTTGACGGGCGCTTCTGGGGCACGCTGCCCGAGGCCAACCTGCGTGGCCGTGCCTTCGCCGTGTGGATGCATTGGGGCCATGACGGCATCAATCTGTCGCGCGTGGGCCATTCCGTTCCATAATCTGGCTCATCGCACATCCACTCTGGGGAACCCGGCATGAAGCGTTCGCAATCCGGCCTGTCGATGATGGGCTTCCTGTTCTTCCTGATCCTCGCCGGTTTCGTCGCCTGGATCGTCATGAAGATCTTCCCGATGTACCGCGAATATTTCGCGATCAAGGACGCGTTCAAGGGCATTGCCACCACCGAAGGCAATTTGCACGACAACGCCAGCATCCAGAAATCGCTGGAGAGGCGTTTCGATATCGGTTACGTCGATGTCGCCATCGCCAAGCAGGTGCACTACGAGAACCAGACCAACAGCATCGTGATCGATTACGAGCGCGAATCCGAGCTGGTCGGTCCGTTCTCGCTCAAGGGCACCTTCCACATCGACCAACCGCTTGCCGCGAAGACGGAGTAAGCACTGAAGCTGGACTACCGCTTCCGTGATCCGGCGCTGCTGACGCGGGCGCTGACCCATCGCAGTGCGCCAGGCCGCGCCCACAACGAACGCCTGGAATTCCTCGGCGACGCCGTGGTCAACCTGCTGGCCGCGGAAGCGCTGCATGCCCGCTGGCCGGGCGCGGACGAAGGCGCCTTGACCCGTGCGCGCGCCGAACTGGTGCGGGAATCGGCGCTGGCGGCGTTGGCGCGGACGCTCGATCTCGGCAACGAACTCACGCTGGGGGCGGGCGAGATCAAGACGGGTGGATTCCGCCGCGATTCGATCCTTGCCGATGCGCTGGAAGCGATCGTCGGCGCGGTCTTCCTCGATGGTGGTTACGAAGCTGCGCGCACGCTGGCGCTGCCGTGGTTCGAGCCGATGATCGATGCCTTGCCGTCGCCGCGCGATGTCGGCAGGGACGCCAAGACCCGTTTGCAGGAATGGTTGCAGGGACGCCGCCGGCCGTTGCCGCTGTATGCATTGCTGGAAGAGTCCGGGGAGGAACACGCGCGCATCTTCACCGTGAGCTGCACGCTGGAAGATGAACCCGGGTTGCAGGCGAGCGGGCAGGGACGATCGCGTCGCGCCGCCGAGCAGGCGGCTGCGGAAAGCGTGCTGGCGCGGCTCGAGGGGAGCACAATAGCCAAATGAACGAACCTGTCTTCCACGCCGGTACGGTGGCCGTGATCGGCCGCCCCAACGTCGGCAAATCGTCGCTGATCAATGCCCTCGTCGGCAGCAAGGTCAGCATCACTTCCGATCGTCCGCAGACCACCCGTCACCGAATGCTCGGCATCGCCAGCTTCCCGGCCGGGCAGATCGTCCTGGTGGATACGCCCGGCATCCACGGCCCGCAGAACCGCGCCATGAGCCGGGTGCTGAACCGTGCGGCGCGTGGTGCGCTGGAAGGCGTGGACGCGGCGATGCTGGTGATCGAGGCGGGCCGCTGGGACGAGGAAGACACGCTGGCCTTCGATGCCCTGCGCAACGCCGGCGTGCCGGTGGTGCTGGTGGTGAACAAGGTCGATCGCACCAAGAACAAGGAAGAGCTGCTGCCGTTCCTGCAGAAGGCCGCCGAAGGTCGTGATTTCGCTGCGGTCCTGCCGGTGTCGGCGACCAAGCGCGCCGGGCTGGAAGGTCTGGTGAAGGAATTGCTGTCGCTGCTGCCGGAACAACCGGCGCTGTACCCCGATGACGAAATCACCGATCGCAGCATGCGCTTCCTCGCCGCGGAATTCGTCCGCGAACAATTGATGAGGCAGTTGGGCGACGAATTGCCCTATGCCGCAGCGGTCGAGATCGAACGTTTCGAGCTGGATGGCGAAATGTTCCGGATCGGCGCGGTGATCTGGGTCGAACGCGATGGCCAGAAGGCGATCGTGATCGGCAAGGGCGGTGCGCGCCTGCGCGAGATCGGCACCAAGGCACGCCTGCAGATGGAGAGCAGTTTCGGCCACAAGGTGTTCCTGGAAACCTGGGTTCGCGTGCGCGAAGGTTGGTCGAACGACGAGGCCGCGTTGCGGACACTCGGCTACGGCCAGTGAGTCCGGGCTGACGGGCGTGCGTTACGTCGGCGAGCCCGGCTATGTGCTGCATGTCCGGCCGTGGCGCGAAACCAGCCTGCTGGTCGAAATCCTGAGTGCGGAACACGGGCGCTTGGGATTGCTCGCGCGCGGCGTGCGCAGCCCACGCCAGCAGATGCTGCGCGCGGCATTGGCGCCGCTGCAGTCGATCCGTTTCGATGCGGTGCAACGCGGCGAACTCGCGCGATTGACCACGGCGGAAGCGATCGATGTCGCGCCGCGGATCCATGGCGATGCTGCACTGTCGGCGTTCTATCTCAACGAACTCACGCTGCGCCTCGCGCCGCGCCAGGACCCGCAACCGGAACTGTTCCGCGCCTATGGCCGCACCCGCGCGCTGATCGGCGCTGGTGCGCCGCTGGCGTGGACGCTACGGCGTTACGAACGCGACCTGCTCGATGCCCTCGGCGTCGGTTTCGATTGGGCGCGCGATGCCGATGGCCAGGCGGTCGATCCAGCAGCGCGCTACCGCATCGATCCCGATGGCGGCTTGCGTCGTGTCGGGCAATCGAAGGGCAGCGATGACCCGCGGCGTCATCCCACCGGTCGCGTGTTGCTGGCGTTGGGGGGCGATGGCCAGCCGGTCGAGGACGATCTCCCGGCGCTGCGGCGGGCCATGCGCGAGTTGCTGATGCAGCACCTCGGTGGGCGCGGCCTCCGCGCTTGGGAGATGGCGTCGGAACTGGCGCGGATCGATCAGCGCGATCCGTCGCCGGCATCGGCAAGCGCGGAATCGATCGCTGTGGAAAACCGCGAACGCGCCGATTGAGACAGCGGCTGTTCGTGCAGGTCGCGCGCGGCCTGCGCCAGCGCGAGCGCGCCGACGAAACCGCAACTCGCCTTGAGTCGGTGCAACATCCCGCGGGCGGCATCGGCATCACCACGTTCCAGTGCCCCGAGGATGAAATCGCGTTGCGCCGGCAATTCGGCACGGAACAGGCCACGCATCGTCTCGACGTGTTCGCGACGTCCGCCCAACGCGCGCAGCGCGGCGACGTCATCCCAATCCGCAGCTGCGGCATCGTCCGAGAGCAATGCCGCGAGCGCACGATGCCAAGCCTCGATCGGTGATGGTTTGCGCACCACGGCAACGAAACCGTCAGTTTCCAACTGTCGTGCGATTTCCGGCGCAGCATCGGCGGTATGGGCCAGCGCCGGGCAATCGCGACGTGGCACCAGATCGTCGGTGCGCAACCGGCGCAGCAGGTCGCTGCCGTTGCCGTCGGGCAGGTTGGAATCGATCATCCATGCGTCGTAAGCATTCGCACGCGCCATGCGCATTGCTTCGGCGCAATCGACCGCAACATCGACCTGCGCCGGGAAGGATTCGAGCGCGTCGCCCAGGAACATCGCGTTGACCGGGTCGTCTTCGACCAGCAGGACTCTGGGCATCATCCCGAAACCGTAGCATGGGCATCCCGCAGCGGCGGATGCGACAATACGCGGTCACGCTCCAGCCGGTATCCACGTGTCCCGCAACCGCATCGACCGCACGCCTTTCGAAGTCCGCATCACCGATCTCAGCCACGATGGTCGTGGCGTCGCCCGTCGCGAGGAGGGCGTGCACGCCGGCAAGGCGATCTTCGTCTCCGGTGCGTTGCCCGGCGAACGCGTGATGGTGGAACAGACCGGAAAATCCCGGCATTTCGACGAAGCGCGGACGCTGGACGTGCTGGAAGCATCGCCGGATCGCGTCGAGCCGCGCTGCCCGCATTTCGGCACCTGCAGCGGCTGCGTGTTGCAGCACCTCGACGCCGGCGCGCAGATCGCGCTGAAACAACAGGTGTTGCTGGAGAATCTCGAACGCATCGGTCATGTCACGCCGAAGCAGGTGTTGCCGGCGTTGACCGGCAGCGCCTGGGGTTATCGTCGCAAGGGTCGCTTTTCGGTGAAACGTGTCGAGAAGAAGGACAAGACGCTGGTCGGATTCCGTGAAACCGACCCGCGCTTCGTCGCCGATCTGCGCGAGTGCCATACCGTGGTGCCGCAACTCGGCATGAAGGTCGCTGCATTGTCGACGCTGGTGGACTCGCTCGATGGTCGCGCCGATATTCCGCAAATCGAATTCATCGCCGGCGACCAGGACGTGGTGCTGGTGTTCCGTCACCTGCAACCGTTGAGTGACAATGACCAGGCAGCACTGGCGGCATTCGCGGTGGAACACGGCTTCACGATCTTCCTGCAACCCGGCGGTTTGTCATCGGTGCATCCGTTGCAGGAGCCCGCACCGGAATTGTCGTTCGCATTGCCGGAGTGGAACGTTGAATTGGCGTTCCGTCCGCTCGATTTCATCCAGGTCAATGGCGACCTCAATCGTGGGATGATCGCGCTCGCGCTGGAACTGCTCGATCCGCAGGCCGACGACCACATCCTCGACCTGTTCTGCGGCCTTGGAAATTTCACCCTGCCGCTGGCGCGTGTGGCCGGCCGCGTTACCGGTGTCGAGGGCGATGCCGGATTGGTGCAACGCGCGCGCGACAATGCGCAGCGCAACGGTCTCGCCAATGCCGACTTCCACGCCGCCGATCTCTCGGTCGAGTTGCGCGGCCAGCCGTGGCTGAAACAGCCGTACACGAAACTGCTGCTCGATCCGCCGCGTTCGGGCGCGATCGAAGTGTTGAAGCAACTTCCGTTGGACGGACTGGAACGCATCGTCTACGTCAGCTGCCATCCGGGATCGTTGGCGCGCGACGCCGGCTGGCTGGTCAACGAAGCCGGCTGGACGTTGCAGTCCGCCGGCGCGATGGACATGTTCCCGCAGACCGCGCATGTCGAATCGATTGCCGTGTTCACACCGCCAAAAAAGGGGAAGTGACGAATGGGCATCGAGATCGAACGGAAATTCCTGCTGGCGAATGACGATTGGCGCGGCGCTGTCGAAACCACCATCGCGATGGGGCAGGGCTACCTCAACGATGCCGCATCGGTGCAACGGGGCGTGCAGAACACGTCGGTGCGCGTGCGACTGGAGGGCGATCAGGCGCGGCTCAATATCAAGTCGCGTGAAGCCGGCGCGTCGCGACAGGAATTCGATTACCTGATTCCCGTCGCCGACGGCGAGGCGTTGCTGGCGTTGTGTGTCGGCGGCCGGATCGAGAAGCGTCGCCACCATGTCCACCACGATGGACACCTTTGGGAAATCGATGAATTCCTCGGCGACAACGCCGGCCTGTTCGTCGCTGAAATCGAGTTGGATTCGGTCGATGAAGCGTTCACGCGGCCGTCATGGCTGGGCCGCGAAGTCACCGATCTGCTGCGCTATTACAATCTCAACCTGGCCTCGTATCCGTATGCGCAATGGCGCGCAGACGAATGCGACGCCCGCGATGCCTGATCTGCACGCATCGCATTGACCACCTGGAGTCATCATGCTTGTCATTGGCATCGCCGGAACCGAACTCAACGCGCAGGAGCGCGACTGGCTGCGGCATCCCGCCTGCGGTGGCGTGATCCTGTTCACCCGCAACTTCGCCTCGCGTGCGCAGGTCGGCGAACTGTCGCAGTCGATCCGCGAGGCCGCGCCGCGCCCGCAACTGATCTGTGTCGATCAGGAGGGCGGCCGCGTGCAACGCTTCCGCGACGGCTATAGCGCATTGCCGGCGTTGGAGGGCTTCGATGCGCTGTATCGCAAGGATCGCACTGCCGCGCTGGAACTGGCGCGCGAACATGCGTGGCTGATGGCCAACGAAATCCTCGCCTCGGGCGTCGATCTCAGCTTCGCGCCGGTGGTCGATCTCGGTCGCGGCAATCGCGCCATCGGCGATCGTGCGTTCTCGCCAGATCCGCAGGTCGTCGCCGATTTCACCCGCGCCTACGTCGAGGGCATGCATGCCGCTGGAATGGCGGCGACGCTCAAGCATTTCCCCGGCCACGGCTCGGTGCTGGAAGACACGCATTTCGACAATGCCGCGGACATGCGCACCCTCGACGAATTGCGCGCGACCGATCTGGTTCCCTTCGAAGCCGGCATCGCCGCAGGTGCCGACGCAGTGATGATGGCGCACGTCGCTTATCCGAACGTCGCGCCGGAACCGGCGGGATATTCGCCATTGTGGATCGAAGGCATCCTGCGCAAGGAAATGGGCTTCCGCGGCGTGGTGTTCTCCGACGATATCGGCATGGCCGCAGCGCACGGTGTCGGTGGCATCAAGGCACGCATCGATGCGCACTACGATGCCGGTTGCGATGTCGTGCTGGTCTGTCATCCGCAACTGGTGGAGGAATCGCTGGCGGCGGTCGATCAGCGAGGCCCGCTCAACACCATGGCGATGGTCGGGCTGATCGGGCGCGGCGCGCTCGGTTGGGACGCGTTGCTGGCCGACGCGCGTTACGACAGCGCGCAGCGCGCGATCGATCGTGACGAATTGCGGAGGAACGCATGACCGCCGTGGCGCATCCGCCGCTCGCCGACGCCTTGGCGAAATCCGACCTGCTGCACGATCACGCGGCGATCGATGCCGCGATCGCCGGCATGGCCGATGCGGTGCGCGCGGACTACGATCCGGATGACGTGCCGTTGTACGTGACCGTGATGCACGGCGGCATGCCGTTCGCCAGCGCGCTGGCGATGGAACTCGGCAAGCGCGGCCTCGATCTCGAATTCGACTATCTGCACGCCACGCGTTATCGCGGCCAGACCTCGGGATCGGGGCTGGCGTGGCTACATCGCCCGGCGACGCCGATGCGAGATCGTCGCGTGCTGCTCGCCGACGACATCCTCGATGAAGGCCACACCATGCTCGCCGTCAAGCAGTGGTGCGAGGACCAGGGCGCGCGCGACGTGCGTATCGCGGTGCTCGCGGTGAAGAAGCACGATCGCTGCGTCGATGGCATCCACGCCGATTACGTCGGGCTGGAAGTCGCCGATCGTTACGTCTTTGGCTACGGCATGGATTACCACGAGCAGGGCCGCAACCTGCCGGGAATCTACGCCTTGCGCGACTGACCTTGCTTGACTGAAAGGGAGTGATGGAGATGAGTGAAGCGCAGGCGATCGATCTCGCGGTGATCGGCGGCACCGGCGTCTACGCGCTGGCCGACCTCGCCGATGCCGAATTGCACCAGCCAGTCACGCATTACGGTGCACCTTCGGGGCCGGTGCGCGTCGGCATGATAGGCGAACGCCGCGTCGCCTTCCTCGCGCGCCATGGCGAAGGGCATTCGCTGCCGCCGCATCGCATCAACTATCGCGCCAATCTCGCCGCGCTGAAATCGCTGGGCGCGACCCGCGTGCTCGCGCTCAACACCGTCGGCGGCATCAGCGAACGTTTCGGCCCGCGTGTGCTGGCCTGTCCCGACCAGTTGATCGACTACACTTGGGGCCGCATCTCGACCATCTGCGAAGAGCCGGGCACGGACGTGTTGCATGTCGATTTCGGCGAGCCGTATTCGCGCAGCCTGCGCCAACAGTTGATCGCTGCCGCGCGCAGCGCCAATGTTGCGTTGGTGGAAGACGGCTGCTACGGCGCCACCCAGGGGCCGCGACTGGAGACACGGGCGGAGATCGCGCGGATGCGTCGCGACGGCTGCGATCTGGTCGGCATGACCGGCATGCCGGAGGCCGGATTGGCACGCGAAATGGCACTCGATTACGCCTGTGTGGCGATCGTCGCCAACTGGGCGGCGGGGACTGGCCCGAACCCGGACGAAGTCATCACCCTGCAGGACGTGCTCGACAACGTCGCCGCAGCGACTGGCCAGGTCGGGAAATTGCTGACCGTGCTACTGGAGCCATGACACGTCGTGGTAAGATATGCGCATGCCGGTGTGGCGGAATGGTAGACGCGGCGGACTCAAAATCCGCTGGCAGTGATGTCGTGTAGGTTCGAGTCCTATCACCGGTACCAATGTTGGATCCTTGGATTTTGAGGCTGAAGTCCACAAGAAACCCGCCGAAATGGCGGGTTTCTTGTTTGCGCTTGCCGCGGTATCAGCCCAGATCGAAACGATCGAGATTCATCACCTTGTGCCATGCGGCAATGAAGTCGCGAACGAATTTCTCTTGAGCACCAGCGCTGGCATAGACCTCGGCCACCGCCCGCAGCTGCGCGTTCGAACCGAACACGAGATCGACCCGTGAACCGCGCCACTTCGGCGCGCCGGTGGCGCGATCGCGGCCGACGAATGCCGTGCTCGCCTCGGACTCAGGCGTCCATGTCGTGCCCATGTCGAGCAGGTTGACGAAGAAGTCGTTGGTCAGCGTGCCGGGCTGCTTGGTGAACACGCCATCGCCGGAATCGCCGATGTTGGTGCCAAGCACGCGCAGGCCGCCGATCAATGCCGTCATTTCGGGCACGGTGAGCGTGAGCAATTGCGCCTTGTCGACCAGCAATACTTCCGCGGGTACGGCGTAGTCCTGCTTCAGGTAATTGCGGAAACCATCGGCGATCGGTTCCAGCATGCCGACGGAATGCACATCGGTCTGTTCCTGCGCTGCATCCATCCGCCCTGGCGTGAACGGCACCGTGATTGTTTGACCAGCCTTCTTCGCTGCCTCTTCGACACCGGCGCAACCGGCGAGCACGATCAAGTCGGCGAGCGACACTTTCTTTCCACCCGTCTGTGCCGCATTGAACGCACCGCGAATCTCTTCCAGCGCCGCCAACACCATCGCCAGGCGTTGCGGCTGGTTCACCGGCCAATCCTTTTGCGGCGCCAGGGCGATGCGCGCACCGTTGGCGCCACCGCGCTTGTCGGAACCGCGGAACGTCGACGCCGATGCCCACGCCGTCGAGACCAGTTGCGATACCGTGAGGCCCGACGCCAGCACCTTGGCCTTCAGCGTCGCGATGTCCTGTGCGTCGATCAGCGGATGATCGAGCGCCGGGATCGGATCCTGCCACAGCAGTTCTTCGGCTGGCACGTCCGGGCCGAGGTAGCGCGTGCGCGGACCCATGTCGCGATGGGTCAGCTTGAACCACGCCCGCGAGAACGCATCGGCGAACTGGTCGGGATGTTGCTGGAAGCGCTTCGAGATCGGCCCGTAGACCGGATCGAGACGCAGCGTCAGATCGGTGGTCAGCATCGTCGGCAGATGTTTCTTCGCCGGATCGCGCGCATCGGGAATGGTCGCCTGCGCATCCTTGGCAACCCACTGGTGCGCGCCGGCCGGACTCGTCGTCAATTCCCATTCGTGGCCGAACAGATTGTCGAAGAAGTGGCCGCTCCAGCGTGTCGGCGTCTGGCTCCACGTCACCTCGAGACCGCTGGTGATGGTGTCGTCGCCATTGCCGCTGCCGTAGCGATTCTTCCAGCCGAGTCCCTGTTCTTCGAGGCCGGCGGCTTGCGGTTCCGGCCCGACATTGGATGCCGGTGCCGCGCCGTGGGTCTTGCCCAGTGTGTGGCCGCCGGCGATCAATGCCACGGTTTCCTCGTCGTCCATCGCCATGCGCGCGAAGGTCTCGCGGATGTCCTTGGCGGCGGCGAGCGGATCGGGATTGCCGCCCGGTCCTTCCGGATTGACGTAGATCAGGCCCATCTGCACGGCGGCGAGCGGATTCTCCAGTTCGCGATCGCCGAAGTAGCGCTTGTCGTCGCCGAGCCACGTGGTTTCCGCGCCCCAGTCGACGCCATCGGGTTCCCAGGCATCGGCGCGGCCACCGGCGTAGCCGAAGGTCTTGAGGCCCATGGTGTCCAGCGCGACAGTGCCGGCCAGCACGATCAGGTCGGCCCACGACAACGCATCGCCGTATTTCTGCTTGATCGGCCAGATCAGGCGGCGCGCCTTGTCGAGATTGACGTTGTCCGGCCAACTGTCGAGCGGGGCGAAGCGCTGCTGGCCCGATCCGGCGCCGCCGCGGCCATCATTCGCGCGATAGGTTCCCGCGCTATGCCAGGCCATGCGGATGAAGAGGCCACCGTAATGGCCGAAATCGGCGGGCCACCATGGCTGCGAATCGGTCATCAACGCGGCGAGGTCACGCTTCACTGCCGCCAGATCGAGGCTGGTGAAGGCCTTGGCATAATCGAAGTCCGCACCCAGCGGATTCGCCAGCGGCGAGGGCTGGCGCAACACGCCGAGGTTCAATTCTTCAGGCCACCACTGGTGGTTGCTGGTTCCGACGCCCGCAGGGTGGATGAACGGACACTTTGCTTCAGTCGACATGGCTTGCTCCCGGTTGAGTGTGGGCAGGGCAGCAATGTCGCGGATGCGAAACGGGTGCCGTGTTCCCAGACTCTAGGGCCAGCAAGTCGATTGTGGAATTCGATTGTTCCGATGGGAGCCATAGTGGATGACTATGGCCCCAGCGGGATAGATCAGAACGCCTTGCTCAACACCAGATAGGCACCAGCACGCTGGCTCCATTGCGGTGCACCGACGCCGATGCCGGAACCATCGCGCAACTGGTACGACTGGTCGGTGGCATTGATCACCGCCAGGCGCGTGTTGATCTTGCCGATCATCGGCAGGTTGAAGTTGCGCGCGACCGACAGGTTGAGCTGCCAGTATTCCGGCAGGTGCTCCGAATTCACGTAGCCCCTGCGCAGGCCGGAACCGTAGAGGAAATCGGCGCCAAAGGTGGTGCCGTGCCAGTTGTAGCTGATGCCGCCCGAGCCGCTCAGACGCTGGTCGTGGTCGAGGTGGACCCAGTGCGTGGCGACGTAGTCGAGTTCATCCTGGCCGAAGTTGAACTGGTTGGTGATGATGTTCCTGCCCTTGGCGCGGCTCGACGACAGGTTGAAGTAGGCGTTCAGGTCCTTGCCGGCGTAGTTCACGCTGAATTCGGCGCCACGCACGCGCCCATGCTCGTAGTTGAACGGCGTGTACACCAGCGCCGTGCCGAACTGGCCTTCATCGAGCAGATTGCGCACTTCGCGATCGAAGACGTCGAGACCGAAGGTCCACGACGTGCCGACTTTCTGCGCCACGCCGATATCGTAATAGTTCGAGCGTTCCGACTTGACGTTGGTATTGACGTTGGTGGGTACCTGGTTGGTGGTGCCCTGGAACAACGCGATGTCGGTGGGGGAAATCAGTTCCGTCGGCGGCGGCGTGAAGTAGCGCGCGTAACCGGCGTGCAGGGTGGTGCCATGCGCCATCTGGTAGACGAAGCCGATGCGCGGGCTAGTCTGGCTCTCTTGCACATAGGCATTCACCTTGTCGGCGCGCAGGCCGTAGTTCAGGGTGAATTTGTCGGTGATGCTCCATTCGTCCTGCAGATACACGCCATAGGTGCGCGCATTGACGCGCGGCGCGGTATCGACGATGGTGAACGGCGTGGTCGAGGTCTGGTTGCCGTCGGCGTCGGCCGGGAACACCAGCGCGTTGTTGCTGCTGGTCGGGCGTTCGCTGCTGGCGTAAATGCCGTAACGCAGGGTGTGCTTGCCGCTGGCCAGCGGCGTGGAAAAATCGGCTTGCAGGGTATTGGCGCGATTGCCGCGATGGATGGTGCCGGCGACGCCATTGAAGATCAGGTCGCCGACGGTGTCGGGACGATAATCGACCGAGGTGTAGCGCTGGCCGACCGCAATCTGGTAATCGGTTGCGCCGAAGCCGCCCTGCAGCGACAGGATGCCGAAACGGGTGATTTCGCGCTGGCGCTGGTCGAGCGTTGCCGAATCCGGCGGGGTGGCGCCGGCAAGATCGAAGCTCGGGGTTTGCCCCGGATTGTTCGGAATCTGGAAGCGGCTGTTGCTCTGCCCGAACATGAAGCTCGCGCGCAGGTTTTCGTTGAACAGGTAGGAGACGTAGCCGAAACCGCGTGTCTGATGGGTGCGATCGTGGATGGCATTGCGCGCCGGCGTCGGGTTTTCGATGCCGAGATCGTTCTTCAGGTATTCGCCGGTGAGGAACCAGCTCCAGCGTTCGCCGCTGCCGTGCAGCGACAATTGCGGATTGATCGTGCCTTGCGAACCGACATTGAGGCTGGCCTTGCCGCCGAAATTGCCGTCGCCGCCACTGCCATCCTGATCGTGGTGGCGATGCGCGCCGCTTTCGGTGGTGATTTCGACCACGCCCGCGGTGCGATAGCCATACTGCGCCGGCAGCGCGCCGGTGAGCAGTTGCACTTTTTCGATGATGTCCGGGTCCAGCGACTGCCCGAAGCCGCTGATGCTCTCCGGCAGGATCACGCCGTTGATGCGGTACTGCAGATTGGCGTGGTCGCCGCGCACGTGCAATTGTCCGTAGGAGTCCTGGACCACGCCGGGCGCCTGCAACAGGATCTGGTTGACCGGGGTGGAGTCGCCCAGTGGCAGGCGGTCGATCGCTGCGGCATCCATCACGTACTGGCTGGCGCCGATGCTGGGCGAGAGCTGGTTGCGTGCGCGATCGAGCTTGGCGCTGACCTCGACGGAGCCCAGCACCTTGTCGTTGCCCTGATCAGTCGCGGTTTTGGCGGGGGCGGACGGCTGGCTCTCCTGAGCGGCGGCGAAGCCCGGGAGGGCAAACAGCGAGAGAGTGATGGCGAGCGTGAGGGAAGTCTGCTTCATTTACCGGGCCAGATATAAACGTAATGATATAGTGTTACAAAACCAGCGATCGGAACCCTGCCGGAAGTCATGCCCGGTGAGTTTCCATTCAGGGAAGGTAGATCGAGCGCCGATCTGATCGTCCGCTCAGTTCATGCCGCAGCGTCGAGCGTGAGTTCCTTGCGTACGTAGCGGTGCCAGCCATCGCCGCGGCTGCTTTGCTCGAACAGCCCGCAGCAGGTCATCGGCTGTTCGTAGATGTGGACCGAGACGGCGACATCGCGGTCACTGGCGTTGCGGATGGTGTGGTATTCGTGCGGCGGGATCAGGCAGCCGGCCGAGCCGGTATTGCCGGTCAGCGTATTGCATTCGACGAAGCGGAATTCGTCGCCCTCGCGTTCGGCGAGATCGTACTGGGTGATTTCGATATTGCCCGACCACACGCCTTCGACGCACCACATGCCGTGATGGTCATGGATCTTGGTGCCTTGGCCGGGCGCCCAGGTCATCGCCACCACGCCGTAGCCATGGCGGCGGCTGCGGTACAACTCGCGGCGCGCGTAGTGGCCGGGAACGGTCTGAAAGACGCAGTCGGGCAGTTCGACGCTGCCGGCCTTCATCAGCGCGCACAGGCCGTCGCGCAGGTGACGGGTGATCTCGCTGCGATCCGCGCCGCCGTGGAGCACGGCGTCGTCAACGGCGGCGATCAGACGGTCGCGGCCGGGAAAACTGCAGAGATTGGCGTCGGAAGTGGTCATGGCGGTGTTCGGTGTTCGATGGGGAATTCTAGCGCCGGATCCGCTGTCGTCCTTTCAAGCGACTGTCGTCCGTTCATTTGCCGAAATGGAGTTCAACTGGCACGCGGGCAGGCAGATCGACGCGGACCGGCGCGGTTTCGATATCGCCATCACCGCGCGTGGCCGAGCCGGAGCGCGAAATGCGCGCCAGCATTTCGACTGTCTTCATGGTGGAAAGGCGTGCAGTCGGCATCGGACTGTCGCGATCATCGAGCGTCAACGTGAGCGGCAGTTCCGACAACATGTGCTTTTCGACCGCGACCGGCATCGGCGGGCCACCGATCTGGCGCGCGATCACGAACACCGGCGTCGATGGATCGAGCTTGCCAAGATCCACGCCCGGATCGATCGCGACGCGTACCTGCACGCCATTCGCTGCCGGCGGGTTCGCGTGATCGCGCGGCGGCAGCTTGGCGGCGACACGCGCAGCGTCGATCTGCACGCCCAGCACTGCGGCGGCCTTGGCATCGACCAGCGGCAGCAACGATTCCCACACAGCGACCGCATCGGCATCGCGTCCAGCCTGCCGCAAGGCGATGCCCTTGAACCACAACGCGCGTTGCTGGTGCGGATTGCGCGCGATCGCGGCATCGAGCCATGCCAGTCCCTGCGCATCGAAGCGATGTTCCGGTGCAGCCAACGCACGCGCTTCCGCCGCGGCGACGAGGATGTCGGGATCGTTCGGCTTCAGTGTTGCGGCACGACTGGCGGCATCGGCGGCCTTGTCGTGCCGGCCCTGCGCGGCATAGGTCTGCGCCAGCACGCGCCAGGCGTCGGCATTGGTTGGATCGAGCGCCAACCGCGCCTGCAATTGTGCGGCCGCCTCGTCAATGGTGGCGGGCGCGCGACGCATCGCTGGATCGAGTGCCAGCGGCGTGCCGAGAATCCAGTACAGCGCCAGTGCGATGAAGATGCCTGATCCGCCCAGCGCGATGGCCAGCGGTCGCGCACGCGACCACAGCGGGCGCAACACGAAAGCGAGCAGCAGCAGCGATGCGACGATGGTGATGACGAGGAAGAGCTTCATGGTCACCATTCCTGGTTGTCGTCTGTTGGTGTCGGCAGGTCGCGAGCCTTTGCCGCGTTGCGCGCGATGATCCGCCACACCGCGATGCCGGCGATCAGGACCAATGCCAGCGGTCCGAACCACAGCAGCCAGGTACTGCGTTCCATGCGCGGCTGGTACAGCACGAATTCGCCGTAGCGCTGCACCAGGAATTGCTTGATCTCGCCATCCGATTTGCCTTCGTGCATCAGGCCGAGCACTTCACGACGGAGGTCGCGCGCCACCATCGCATTGGAATCGGCCAGCGACTGGTTCTGGCACATCACGCAGCGCAGTTCATTGGTCAGCGCGTGGAAGCGTTGTTCCTCGGCGGCGTCGCGAAATACCGGCGGCACGTCCGGCGCTTGCATCTGCGCCTGCACGACGCCGGCGCACAACAGCAACAGCGCGAGCAACCAATGACGCATCAGCGCGCGGACTCCGCGATGGCCAATGCGGGTTCCAGTTCGTTGTGGATGATGGTCGGCGTCAGCGCACCGACATGCTTCCAGAGGATCTTGCCCTTGGCGTCGACCAGATAGGTTTCCGGCGCGCCGTAGACGCCGAGATCGATCGCGGTCTTGCCTTCGGGATCGGACAGCACCAGCCAGAATGGGTTGCCGAGCTGCTCCAGCCAGCGTTTGGCGTCGGCGGGCTCATCCTTCCAGTCGTAGCCGATCACGCGCACGCGCTTGGTTTCGGCGAACGCAGTGAGCGTCGGGTGTTCTTCGCGACAGGCCACGCACCAGCTGCCCCAGACATTCAACACGAAGGGCTCGCCCCTGAGATCCTTGAGGCGAACGACGTGATCCGGATTGAACAGATCGCGCAACGCGAACTCCGGCGCGGTCTTGCCGATCAGCGGCGAGGGCAGGGCATCGCGATCGGCGCGACGACTCATCCACACGCCGGCGGCGAGCAGGACGGCGAGAACAGCGAAGACGGCCATTGGCAACCAGCGGCGAGTGGTCATGCGGAATCCTCCTTGCGGCGGAAGCGACGGTCGGTGGCGGCGATGAAAGCGCCCAGCGCCATCAACAATGCGCCCGACCAGATGAAGCGCACCATCGGCTTGCTGTGCACGCGCACGGCCCAGCTGCCGCCGCCCAGCGATTCACCGAGCGCGACGTAGCGATCACGGAACATGCCGCCGTGGATCGCGGCTTCGGTCATCACCTGGCCGCCGCTGGCGTAGTGGCGTTTTTCCGGATGCAGGATGGTGACGACGCGACCGTCGCGCAGCACGGTGATCGTGCCGATGCTGGCGTGGTAATTGGGGCCGTCGTGGTCATCGACACCGTCGAAGCGATAGGACTCGCCGTGCAGTTGCAACGATTGTCCCGGCATCAGTGCGACTTCGCGTTGTTCGACCAGTGCGTCGGCCAGCATCGCGCCGGAGACGAACACCGCGAGACCGAGATGCGCCAGCGTCATCCCGAGCATTTCCGGCGTGAAGCGGCGACCATTCGCGCGCAAACGCGACCACACGAAACGCAGCGTGCCGGCGAACAGCCACGTCGCGGCGAGGATCCCGAGCGTGGTGCGCAACTTGCCCTGCGGTGCCAGCCACCACGTGACGGCCGCAGCGATCACCGCAAGCACGGCCCATGGCAGCAACATCGCGATGATGCGGTTCGGTTGTTCCTGCTGCCAGCGCGTCAGCGGGCCGAACGGCAGGAGCAACACCAGCGGCGCCATCAGCAGCACGAACAGCAGCGAGAAATACGGCGGGCCGACCGAAATCTTGCCGAGGTTCAGCGCGTCCGCGAACATCGGGTAGAGCGTGCCGATCAGCACCATCGCGCAGGCGGCCGCCAGCAGCAGGTTGTTGGCGAGCAGCAGGGTTTCGCGCGAGGCGAAGGTGAACGGCTTGGCATGGCTCGTCGTGTCGGGTGCGCGCAGTGCGTACAGCAGCAGCGATCCGCCGATCACCACGCCGAGATAGACGAGGATGAAGACGCCGCGCGTCGGGTCGGCGGCGAAGGCGTGCACGCTGGTAATCGCGCCCGAGCGCACCAGGAAGGTGCCGAGCAGCGACAGCGAGAACGCGGCGATCGCCAGCAACAACGTCCATGCCGCGAAACTGCCGCGTTTCTCCGTCACCGCCTGCGAATGCAACAATGCCGCACCGGCCAGCCATGGCATGAAGCTGGCGTTCTCGACCGGATCCCAGAACCACCAGCCGCCCCAACCGAGTGTGTAGTACGCCCACATGCTGCCGAGGGCGATGCCAAGGGTGAGGAAACCCCAGGCGACATTGGTCCACGGCCGCGTCCAGCGCAGCCAGCGCGCGTCGACGTGACGATCGAGCAGCGCGGCGATCGCGAAGGCGAACGGCACCGCGAATCCGACGTAGCCGCAATAGAGGACAGGCGGATGGATGACCATGCCCGGGTCCTGCAACAACGGATTGAGGTCGCGGCCTTCTTCCAGTGCCGGCAACAGCCGATCGAACGGACTGCTGGTGAACACCAGCAGGGCGAGGAAGCCGAGCGACACCGCGCCGAGCACGCCGAGCACGCGTGCAATCACGACCTGTGGCAAGCGCCGCGAGAACGTCGCGACTGCGCCGGTCCACAGCGCCAGCACCAACAGCCATAGCAGCAGCGAACCTTCGTGCGCACCCCACACCGCGGTGTAGCGATACACCAGCGGCAGCAGCGAGTTGCTGTTCTCGGCGACGTAGGAGAAGGAACGATCCTGCACCACGAAGGCCCAGGTCAGCGCCGCGAATGCGAAGGCGACCAGCGCGAGTTGCGCGTAGGCAGCGGGACGCGCGACCGCCATCCAGTCGCGACGATCGCGTTGCGCGCCCAGCAACGGCAACACCGTCTGCAGGCAGGCCACCACCAGTGCCAGCAACAAGGCGTAATGCCCGAGTTCACCCAGCATCAGTTGTTTCCTGCGGGCGGCTGGTCGGGCACCGCGTGCTTGCGATGCGCTTCCGCCATCTTGTCGGCCACTTCCTTGGGCATGTAGTTTTCGTCGTGCTTGGCCAACACCTGGTCGGCCACGAACACGCCATCCTTCATTGATCCGCTGGCGATCACTGCCTGTTTCTCACGGAACAGGTCGGGCAGGATGCCGGTGTAGACGACCGGCAAGCGCGCGTCGCCGTCATCGACATCGAAATGCGCTTCCATCGATCCCTGCGCGCGCTTGAACGAACCGGCCGCGACCATCCCGCCGAGGCGGAAGCGCGCGTGATCGCCGGCCTCGCCCTTGAGGACACCCGATGGCGTGTAGAGATAGCTGGCGTTGCGTTGCAGCGCCATCGCGATCAACGCCGCGGCGATGGCCGAAGCCAGCACCAGCAACGCGACAAAGACGAGTCGGCGACGACGGGTCGGATTCATCGTGCCGTCTCGCCCTTGCGCGCGGCGTCGCGACGGAGACGCAACTTCGCTTCGCGACGCGCACGCGCGATCTGCAGTTTCGGCGCGATCCAGTCCCACAGGATCGCCAGCACGAAGATCACATAGGCCGCGATGACGTAACTTTGGTAATTCATGCCGTCTCCGCGATCCACGCCTTGCCGGCTTCGCGACGCAGGTTGTCGGCGCGCGCACGCGCCAGCAAGGCACCGACGAACCACACGTGTGTGCCGATCACCATCAGCCACAAGGGCAATTGCATGCTGGCGTCCATGTGCGACGGACCGGTCAGCGAAATCGTGCTGCCCTGGTGCAGCGAGTTCCACCATGTCACCGAGAACTTGATGATTGGCAGCAACACCACGCCGACCACGGCGAGGAAGCCGGCGGCACGTGCGGCCTGGCGGCGATCCTCGATGGCGGCGTACAAGCCGATCACACCGAGATAAAGGAAGAGCAGCAATAGTTCAGTCGTGAGGCGCGGATCCCAGTCCCACCACGTGCCCCACATCGGTTTGCCCCAGATCGATCCGGTGGCCAGCGTGACAGCGGTGTAGAGCGCGCCGATCGGGGCGCAGGCCATCGCCAGGATTTCCGCCAATTTGATCCGCCACACCAGCGCGATCGCGGCGTAGATCGCCATGCCGAGATAGACCGCCATGCTCATCCACGCCATCGGCACGTGCACGTAGAGGATGCGGAAGGCATCGCCTTGCTGGTAGTCGGCGGGGATGCGGAACAGTGCCAGCCACAACGCGACCGCCATCGTCACCGCACCGATGCCGTGGCACCACGGCGCCCAGCGCGCGGCGAAACGGTCGAAATAAGGCGGCGAGCCGAGTTGGTGGAACCAGCGGACGAGAGGGTGCATATCAGCCGCACAGGATACCAGCCCACGATCCTGCCGGGCTCGTTCGTGACGGATCGGAATTGGCCTCAGTGCAGGGTCAGTGTTCCGTGCATGGCCTTGAAATGTCCGGGGAAAGTGCAGAAATAGGCGAAATGCCCGGCGTGCAACCTGGCCACGGGGAAGGTCGCGCTGACGCTTTCGCCGCCACCGGCGAGCTTGCTGCGCGCGACCACGCGTTTGTCGCTGGGTTCGACGTAGCTGCGATACGGACCGGCGCCGATGCCGGCGCGCTCGACGCCGTTCATGTCGTCCATCTTCGCCACGATCACGTTATGGCCCATGATCCAGCGCGGCATCTTGCCGGTGTGTTCCAGCTTGATGGTGAAGGTCTCGCAGGCGTTGGGCACGTCGATGTTGGCGGCATCCCACGCTGGCGCATCGCCGGCATGCAGGGTGAACGAACAATCGCCCGGCGGCAGCAACGGCTGTGCAGGCGCGACCTGTTCGACCGGCACTTCCTTCGCGGCCAGCACGGCTTCGGGCGTCGCTTCGGCGCCGGGCTTCGGCGGCGGCTCCGGGGTGTTGGGGAGTTCGACCGATGGCTTGGCTGACGCAGCCGGCTGCGATTGCGCGGGGGGTGACTGCCGCTGCTGGCACGCGGCCAGCACCAGACAGCAGGCAATGGCCCAAGTCTGCCGTTTCATGCGCGATTGATTCCCCGTTGCTGTTGCAGTGTGGGTGCAAGTATGACGCAGGGATGATGAAGCAGTATCAACGCCAGCGTCAGCGCCAACCAATCCGCAAGGCAGCCGCTGCGACCACCGGCGCGACGACCAGTGATACCACCAGCATCGCGGCGAGGATCAGCAATGCGCCCGAGGCATCGAGTCCCTGCGCCGATGCCACCACGCTGCCGGCGCCGAACACCAGCACCGGCACGTACAGCGGCAATGCGATCAGCGCCAGCAACGCACCGGCGCGACGGATGCCGACGGTGAGCGCGGCGACCACCGCGCCGACCAGGCTGAGCAGCGGCGTGCCCAGCAGCAACGAGGCCATCAACACCGGCAGTTGTGCGTGCGGGAGATGCAGCAATTCAGCCAGCAATGGCGTGACCAGGATGATCGGCAGCGCCGTCGTCATCCAGTGGGTGAACACGCGCACCGCGACCAGCAACGACAGCGGTTGCGGCGACAACAGCCATTGTTCGAGCGATCCGTCCTCGGCATCGCCGCGGAACAGGGCGTCGAGGGCCAGCAATCCGGAGAGCAGGGCAGCCAGCCAGATCACCGCAGGTGCGGACTGCGCCATCGCGGCGGAATGGGTATCGATGCCGAGTGCGAACAGCACCACCACCAGCAATGCGAACAGCACCGGTTGCAGGGCATCGCCACGCTTGCGCCAGATCAGGCGAAGGTCGCGCAGCAGTATCGCGCGAATGGCCGGGAACATCGCTGCGACGGTCATGCCGCGCGTTCCATCAGCAACCGTCGCGTGCGAACCGGTGGCGCGGCGTAGGCGCCATGCGTCGTCACCAGTGCAGCGCCGTCGTCGTCGAGATGGGTGCGGATCAGGCGATTCACCAGTTCGATGCCGTCGAGGTCGAGATTGGCGTAGGGCTCGTCGAGCAGCCACAGCGGCGCCGGCGACAGCCAGATGCGCGCCAGCGACAAGCGTTTCTTCTGTCCGGCGGAAAGATGGCGCGCCAGTTGATCGTCGTAACCGGCGAGACCGACATGATCGAGTGCGGCGTCGATGCCGCGATCGCGCTTGCGTCCCAGCAATCCGCAGGCGACCTCAAGGTTTTCGCTGCAGGTCAGGTCGCCCTTGTGGCCGGGCAGGTGACCGAGATAGGCGAACGCCGACGCGCGGCGGGCGTGATCGAGATCGTCGTCGTCCATCCGCAAACTGCCGCTGTCGGCAGGCAGCAGGCCAGCCAGCACGCGCAGCAGGGTGGTCTTGCCGACGCCGTTGCCACCCTGCACCAGCAATGCTTCGCCACGCGCGACGGTGAAGTCGAGATCGCTGAAGATCGCTTCGTCGTTGCGGGAGAATCCCAGTCCGTGGACGGAGAGCAGCGCGGGTTGTGGCGTATGGCTGGGCACGAAGAGGGCGGTGGCAGCCCGACCGCGGGCCCGGGGTCATTCTATCCAGATGGCTGTCACCCGTTCATCTGGCCAGCTGCGTACACTTTTCACATCGTTCCGAAGGTTGAATCCCGTCGCCATGCAACCCGTCACCAAGCTGCCCAAGATCGGCACCACCATTTTCACCGTCATGTCGCAGTTGGCGGCCAAACACGGCGCCGTCAATCTCGGCCAGGGCTTCCCCGATTTCCCGGTGCCGGAACGGCTGGTCGCCGCGCTCGAAAGCGCGATGCGCGCCGGCCACAACCAGTACGCGATGATGACCGGCGTTCCCGCGTTGCGGCAGGCCATCGCCGACAAGACCGCGGACTGCTACGGCTGGCGTCCCGACGTCGATAGCGAGATCACCGTGACCAGCGGCGCCAGCGAAGCGATCTTCGACGCCATCCATGCGGTGGTGCACGCAGGCGAGGAAGTGATCGTCCTCGATCCCTGCTACGACTGCTATGAACCGGCGATCGATCTCGCCGGCGCGCGGGCCGTGCACGTGTCGCTCGATCCGGTGACGTTCGCACCGGACTGGGAGAAAGTGCGCGCGGCGATCACTCCGAAAACGCGGATGCTGATGATCAACAGTCCGCACAACCCCTCGGGCGCGATGTTCAGCGCCGCCGACATGCAGGCGGTCGCCGATCTGTTGCGCGGCACCGACATCTACCTGCTGTCCGACGAGGTGTACGAACACATCGTCTTCGACGGCGTCCGCCACGAATCCGCGTTGTATTACCCGGAACTGCGCGAACGCGCCTTCGTGATTTCCAGTTTCGGCAAGACCTACCACTGCACCGGCTGGAAGGTCGGTTACTGCATCGCACCGCCGGCATTGAGCGCCGAATTCCGCAAGGTGCACCAGTACAACACCTTCTGTACCTTCACTCCGGCACAGTTCGCCTTCGCCGAAATGATCGTGGCCGAACCCGACCACTACCGCGAACTCGGTGCGTTCTACCAGGCCAAGCGCGATCGCTTTCGCGCGCAACTGGAAGGGACGAAGCTGAAACCGCTGCCGGTGCCGGGCGGCTATTTCCAGCTGGTCGATTATTCCGACGTCAGCGACCTCGACGATCTCGAATTCAGCCGCTGGCTGACCACCGAACATGGCGTGGCAGGTATCCCACTGTCCCCTTTTTATGCCCAACCGTCCGCCGGACAGCGATTGTTGCGATTGTGCTTCGCGAAAAGCGATACAACGTTGAACCAAGCGATCGATCGCTTGTCGAAGTTGTAACCACGGAAAACGCAAACAGGAGCTTGTCATGAAATCCCCCCAAGTCATCGCGCTGCTGGTCGCGCTGTTCGTGACAGGCGTGCTGGCTGCATGTGGCTGGAAGTCGGTGCAGGCCGGTTCGGCGACGGCCGAAACCGCGGCACAGTCGAAACCGGTCACCTCCGCCGACCTGCAGGACATCTATTTCGGCATGGGCTGTTTCTGGGGTTCGGAAAAACGACTGTCGGCCGTGCCTGGCGTTGCCGAGGTGGAAGTGGGTTACGCCGGCGGCGATGCGCCACGGGTGAACTATCAGGATGTATTGAACGAGGAACAGGCGATCCGCGCCGGTCGCAGCCATGCGAAGAACCACGCCGAAGTGGTGCGGGTGCGCTACGACCCCAAGAAACTTGATCTCGCGACACTGCTCGCGGCGTTCTGGGAGAGCCATGATCCGACCCAGGTGGGCGGGCAGGGCAACGACATCGGCAGCAACTATCGCAGTGCGATCTTCTACACCACGCCGGCGCAGAAGACCCTGGCCGAACAGACCCGCGACATCTACCAGCAGGACCTGACGCGCGAAGGCTACGGCCACATCACTACCGAGATCCTGCCCGTGCGCAACTACAACCGCGCCGAGGAAAGCCATCAGGATTACCTGGTGAAGAATCCCGACGGTTACTGCGGCCACGGTGGTACCGGAGTGAAATACGGGCTCGCGGCAGCGGGCAACAAGTATCCGCAACTCGATGGGGCGACGTTGAGCACCGCGCGGCAACTGGTGATCTACGAAGCCGAGGATTGCCCGTTCTGCGCGCGTTTCGAAGCGGAAGTGTTGAAGACCTGGAAGTCGGACGTGCCGTACGTGCTGACGAAATCCCAGCAGGCGCCGAAGGGCTGGACGCTCGAGAAGCGACTGTTCGCGACACCGACGATTGTCTTGTTCAAGGACGGCAAGGAAGTCTCGCGCTACACCGGCTATACCGGCGAAAAGCAGAAGTTCTGGCAATGGCTGGGCTTCAACCTGCTCACTCCGGACCAGCAGCAGATCGCCTTTGAACGCGGCACCGAAATGCCCGGCACGGGGCCGTACCTGGAGGAACATCGCGCCGGCACCTACGTCGATCCGGTCAGCGGTGTCGCGCTGTTCCGCAGCGATGCCAAGTTCGACAGTGGTTGTGGTTGGCCGAGTTTCTTCGATCCGCAACCGGGCGCGCTGGTGTTCGAGCAGGACGACAGCCACGGCATGCATCGCACTGAAGTGCGCAGCGCGAGTTCGGGCATCCACCTCGGCCACGTTTTCGACGACGGTCCGCCACCGACTGGAAAGCGCTATTGCATCAACGGCAAGGTGCTGAAATTCGTGCCCGATCCGGTGAAGGGTTGATGCTGCCGTCGGTCGTCCCGAGCCGGTAAACTCGGGATCGACTGGCGATGGAGTGGAGTAGGTGATGAGCAAGCGCGACCTGCGCGTGTCCCTGGTGCAGGGCGATACCCGCTGGCATGACCCGGCCGGCAATCGCGACTACTACGCCGGCCTGATGGCGCCGATGCATGGCAATACCGATCTGATCGTGCTGCCGGAAACCTTCACCAGCGGATTCTCCAACGACGCCATCGGCAACGCCGAAACGATGGACGGCCCGACCATTGCCTGGCTGCGCGAGCAAGCAGCGAAACTGGACGCGGCGATTTGCGGCAGCGTGCAATTGCGCACATCAGAAGGCGTCTTCAACCGCATGCTGTTCGTGCGTCCCGATGGTGGTGTCGAGCATTACGACAAGCGCCACCTGTTCACCTACGCCGGCGAACACGAGCGTTACGCTGCGGGACAAGATCGCCTGATCGTTGAATGGCGTGACTGGAAGATCTGCCCGCTGGTCTGCTACGACCTGCGCTTCCCGGTGTTCTCGCGCAATCGCCTCGATGCCCATGGCGAACCCGAATACGACTTGCTGGTCTACGTCGCCAACTGGCCGTCAGCGCGTGCCTATGCGTGGAAGACGCTGCTGCGCGCCCGTGCGATCGAGAACATCTGCTTCGTCGCTGGCGTCAATCGTTGCGGCAAGGATGGCAACGGCCTGCACTATTCCGGCGACAGTGCCGTGCTCGACTTCCTCGGCCATCCATTGAGCGAATGCGCGGACGCTGAACTCACCACCACGACCACCTTGCTCGCCGCCGATCTTGCCGACTGGCGCGCGAAATTCCCAGCGTTGCGGGATGGGGATGGTTTCAGTCTGTCCGGGGTTTGACGCGTAAAGCAAAACACCGCAGCTGCAAGCCGCGGTGTTTCGTGTTTGTCGAACTCAGCCGCCACGCGGGCCGCGATGACCGCCGCCGCCCGGACGTCCACCGCCACCGGGGCGCGGGCCACGATTGCCTTGCGGGCGCGGTCCACCAGGTCCACCGGGACGATTGCCGCCGGGACGCGGGCCACCCGGATGCGCGCTGCGCGGCCGTTCGCCGTAGGGATTGAAGCTGCCCGGATTGGCATGATCGGAGGGAAAACTCGGCGCGTTGCCGGGATGTCCGTAGGGATGATGCGGTTTGGCTTCGCCGCGGGATGCGCCGTAGGGATTGCCGCCGCCATCGCCACGATTCGGCCCGCGACCCGGACCACCGGGTCCACGACCGGGGCCACCAGGACCGCCGGGACCACGACCCGGACCACCAGGTCCGCGTGCGGGGCCTCCGGGACCACGGTTCTGACCGAATTCGCGATTCTGGCCGTATTTCTTCGGCGCGCGATTGCCATCGACATTGCGATGACCGGTCGGGCCGGTATCGACGCCTTCCGGCACGTACCAGGTCTTCATCGCTGCCGGATTGTCGCCACCGCGCACTTCACCGGGGCGCATGCGCTGGCCGGGTTGGCGATCCGCGCCCTTGATCTTGAAGCGCTTGTTGGCCTGATTGGCGGCGGCATCGCCGGTCACCGTGAGCGCGCCGGGTTTGCGCGGGCCGCCACGACCACGACGATCCTCGCGGACGTTGTCGAAGCGACGCAGTTCGCGGCCTTCATCGGCGGCGTTGTGGCCGCTGACATAGCCTTCGCTGCGGCGTTCATTGAAATGATGGGCCGATTTGCTCGCCTTGCGCTGGCCGATCACCGGCTGCAGCGTGAGCGCCGACGGCGGGCCATCTTCCAGACCAAGCTTCTTGCGCAGCGCTTCCACCTGCGCATCCGGCAATTCCTGCGACTGGCCGCGCAGCAGCTGCTGCGGCAACGTCACCGTGCCATAGCGGATGCGTTTCAGGCGCGACACCTGGCAACCCTGTGATTCCCACAGGCGACGCACTTCGCGGTTGCGGCCTTCCTTCAGCAGCACCTTGAACCAATCGTGCGAATCGGAACCACCGATGCGTTCGATATCGTCGAACTTGGCCGGGCCGTCTTCCAGCTCGACGCCACGACGCAATGTGAGGAGGAGCTTGTCGCTGACCTGTTCCTCGCCTTCAGGCGGACGCACGCGGCAAACGTATTCGCGTTCGACTTCGAATGAGGGATGCATCATCGCGTTGGCCAGCTCGCCATCGGTGGTGAGCAGCAACAGGCCGGTGGTGTTGATGTCGAGGCGACCGATGGCGATCCAGCGCGCGCCCTTCAGCGTCGGCAGTGCATCGAAGATGGTCGGGCGACCTTCGGGGTCCTCGCGCGTGGTGACTTCGCCTTCCGGTTTGTTGTAGATCAGCACGCGTGCCGGTTCGGTCAGTGCGCTGGCGACGAAGGTCTTGCCGTCGAGTTCGATCTTGTCGCCGCCGCCCACGCTCATGCCAACCGTGGCGGCTTCGCCATTGACCTTCACTGCGCCCGCGGCGATGCGTTGTTCCAGCGCGCGGCGCGATCCCAATCCGGCCTGCGCCAGCACTTTCTGCAGGCGTTCTTCCAGCCTGGGCGCGGCGGCTGCGGCAGCCTCGCGTTGTTTCAGGGACAGGGTGCGTTTGATCGGTTGGTCACTCATGTTTAGCTCCAGTGCTGTCGCCGTCTTCGGCGAGGGCGGGTGTTTCGTCGTGTTCGACGTCGTGTGTTTCAGGGGAAGATGAAGCTTCAGCTTCATCGTGGTCGATGTCGCCGGATGCGGCTTCATCATTCATCGATGCATTAACCGAAACGGGCGCCGATGCGGGATCGAATTGCAATTGCGGATCCAGCTCGCCGAAATCCTTGAGTTCCGACAGCGGCGGCAGTTCGTCGAGGCGCTTCAGTCCGAAATAATCGAGGAAGCCCTTCGTCGTGCCGAGCAGTTCCGGTCGTCCGGGAACGTCGCGATGGCCGACCACGCGGATCCACTCGCGTTCTTCCAGTGCCTTGATGATGTTGCTGTTGGTCGCGACGCCGCGGATCTGTTCGATCTCGCCGCGGGTGATCGGCTGGCGATAGGCGATCAGCGCCAGCGTTTCCAGCGTGGCGCGAGTGTACTTGGTCTGGCGTTCCGCCCACAGCCGCGCCACCCAGGCGTGGACGTCGGCCTTGACCTGGTAGCGCCAGCCACTGGCGACTTCCACCAGTTCCACGCCACGGGGTTGGCATTCCGCCTGCAGGGTTTCCAGCGCGGCCTGCACGCTGCCGTCGGGTGCGGGCTCGTCGAGCGGGAACAGCCCATGGAGCTGTACCACGGTGAGCGGTTGCGGCGCTGCCAGCAGGGCGGCTTCGACGATGCGGTTGATCAGGGTCTGGTCCATCGGGCTCAGGTGTTGTCGGTCGCGGTGTCGGCGACGGGTGAATCGAATTCGCTGTCCGGCACTTCCGCAGGTGCGTCGGCGCTGGCAAGCGACTTGATGTAGATCGGCTGCAGCGCGGCTTCCTGCACGATTTCGATCAGCTGTTCCTTGGCCAGCGTGAGCATGCCGAGGAAGGTGACGACGATGCCGAGACGTCCTTCTTCCGCCGTGAACAGCGACTCGAAGCGGTGGAAGGCGCCATCGTGCAGGCGGTCGAGCAGTTCGGCCATGCGTTGGCGCACGCTCAAGGCATCGCGCTTGATCGCGTGGTGGGTGTAGAGATCAGCGCGCTTCAGCACATCGTGCAGGGCGAGCAGCATCTCCTTCAGTTCCACCGGCGGCGGCTCCCGCACCGCGGCGCGGTCGGGCACATGCGCCGAAGCGACGGTGGTGTCGCGATCCTGCCGGGGCAGGGTGTCGAGATCCTCGGCGGCCTGCTTGTAGCGTTCGTATTCCTGCAGACGGCGCACCAGGTCGGCGCGCGGATCGTCTTCCAGTCCTTCCTCGTTGGGCGGGCGCGGCAGCAGCAGGCGCGATTTGATCTCGGCCAGGATTGCGGCCATCACCAGGTATTCGGCGGCCAGCTCGAAACGCATTTCGTGCATGGCCTGGATGTAGTCGACGTACTGGCGGGTGATCTCGGCGACCGGAATGTCGAGGATGTCGAGGTTCTGGCGGCGGATCAGGTACAGCAGCAGGTCGAGCGGACCCTCGAACGCGTCGAGGATGACCTCGAGCGCATCCGGCGGGATGTAGAGATCCTGCGGGATTTGCAGCAGCGGCTGGCCGAGCACGGTCGCCAGCGGCATTTCCTGCTGCCGCGGGGCACCGGGGTGTTCGGGAGTTGCTGGCGCCTCGACGGCGATCGGCTGTTCGGATTCAGTCATGCATTCGGCGCGGGGCCGGCGGTGTCAGGCTCTGGTTCAACGGGTTGCACGTCGCCACAGCCGCGGGGGCGGTCGGGTCGCGCGAATCGGAGCGGAGGGCGGGAGCGGGCCCGGGGTGCCGTGTGGGGGAACGGCGGGGCACGCTGGTCGCGTATGGGGACCAAGCGTAAGCGGCCACGGGCGGCTTGTCCAGTCGGGCGGTTTGCAACGGGCGATTCAGGCCAGCGCCTCGCCGCGGCGGTCGTGGTAGCGGAAGGTCATCCACAGACCGACCGCGACCGCATAGCAGAGGTTGGGGATGTAGGCCTTGTCGAGCGTGGTGACATGCGTGGTCACCGCCGTGTAATTGGTATAGGCCGCCTGCGACAGGGTGAAAGCGGCGACGATCAGCATGAAGCGCACGAACACCGGCTTGCGCATGTGCAGGGCCAGCACCGTGCCTTCCGAGACCAGCACGCCGATCAGGAAGGGCATCGCGCCACCGATCAGGACCAGGTTGAAGGTGTTGTCCTGAGCGTGGGCCTTGAGCATCAGGTCGGCGAAAGTGACGCCCAGCGGCCGGCACAGCAGGAACAGCAGCAACCCGGTGGCGAAGGCCATGCTGCGCACGTAGCGTTCATTGCCATGCGCGGCAAGGATGACCTTGGCGGAAATCCACAGCTGCCCGCAGATGGTCAGCAGGATCAGCATCTGTTCGAGAATGGTGAAAGTGTCCCACTTCATGCCGGGCGTTGTGTGATTGCGCTCACATCAGCATACACGGCCGCGATGGTCGGGCGGCTGCGTAGACTGTCGGCATCATCCGGTTCGAGGAACAACGCATGTGGTATCTGATCGAAGGCTATGACGGCGCCGACGTGCTGGCACAGCGGCTGGCCCAGCGTCCGGCGCATCTGGCGCGCCTGCAGGCATTGCTGGATGAAGGACGATTGCTGCTCGCCGGGCCGTGTCCGGCCATCGATGCCGAGGATCCGGGCCCGGCGGGATTCAGCGGCAGCGCGGTGATCGCGGAGTTCCCGTCGCTGGAGGACGCCCGTGCCTGGGCCGAGGCCGATCCTTATCGCAGCGCTGGTGTCTACACGCGGGTGGAGGTGCGGCCGTTCCGCAAGGTGCTGCCATGAACAAGGACGCGCGAGTCGATGCCATCAGATCGGCGCTGGAAACGGCACTGCAGCCCGAAGCATTGGACGTCATCGACGACAGCGCACGTCATGCCGGCCACGCCGGCGCCCGTGATGGCCGCGGCCACTTCAAGGTGCGGGTTGTATCGGGCGTATTTGCTGGGCAGGGATTGCTGGCACGGCATCGCGCGGTGTACGACGCGCTCGGGACGTTGATGCAGACCGACATCCACGCGTTGCAGATCGAGGCGAAGACGCCGCAGGAGTGAGCGCTTCGTTGCTGCGATAAAGTGCGCGTGATATAGCTGCATTTTTCGCTTTCGACTGCGTGGTGAATCCGACATGCACAGTTCCATCCGGCGTCTTTCGTTGATCACCGCCTTGACGGCGCTGTTGCATCCCGCATACGCCAGTGCCGCCGATTGCAGCGCCGCTTCCCCACGCATCCGCAACCTGATGGCACGGATGACGGCGGCCGAGAAACTCGGGCAGCTCAACCAGCTTGCCCGGCAGGCGATCGCGACCGGTGCAGCTGGATCGCAAGGACAAGCCGGCGGCGATGAAGTGATCGCTGCCGGTGGCGTTGGCTCATTCCTCGGCGTGCGTGGCGTCGCCGATACGCGTCGTTTGCAGGAAATCGCGGTGACGCGTTCGCGATTGAAGATCCCGCTGCTGTTCGCCGATGACGTGATCCACGGCTATCGCACCATCTTCCCGGTGCCGTTGGCGGAGGCGGGCAGTTTCGATCCGGAACTAGCCGAACGCAGCGCGCGTATCGCGGCAGTGGAAGCAAGTGCCAGCGGCATCCACTGGACCTATGCACCGATGGTCGACATCGCGCGCGATCCACGATGGGGTCGTGTCGTCGAAGGATCGGGCGAGGATCCCTATCTGGGTTCAATGATGGCGGCGGCGCGCGTGCGCGGTTTCCAGGGCCGCGATCTTTCGGCGCACGACAGCGTGCTCGCCACCGCCAAGCATTTCGTCGGCTACGGCGCCGCGGAAGGCGGCCGCGATTACAACATCGCCTCGATGTCGCCGCAGACGCTGCAAGACGTCTACTTGCCGCCGTTCAAGGCAGCCGTCGACGCCGGCGTGGGATCGATCATGGCCGCGTTCAATGAACTCGACGGCACGCCGATGCACGCCAATGGCGCGCTGATCAATGGCCTGTTGCGCAAGCAATGGGGATGGAATGGCGTGGTCGTCAGCGATTACACCGGGGTGATGGAGCTGATGAACCATGGCGTCGCCGGCAATCGCGGCGATGCCGGCGAACGCGCGCTGCGTGCCGGCGTGGATGTCGACATGATCAGTGAGATCTACAGCAAGGAGCTGCCACAACGGGTGGCATCCGGACGATTGCCGCTCGCCGTCGTCGACGCCTCGGTGCAGCGCGTACTGGTCGCCAAATGCAGGCTCGGACTGTTCGATGATCCGTATCGCGGTGCCGATCCAGCACGCGAGCGTGCGTCCATCCTCACGCCCGAACATCGCCAGGTCGCGCGTGTCGCAGCCGGTCGTTCCATCGTCTTGCTGAAGAATGCGCGCGACGTGTTGCCGTTGCGCAAGGACATCGGCGAGGTCGCAGTGATCGGGCCGTTGGCCGATCAACCATGGGCGATGGTCGGCAACTGGCCGGGTGCAGGGAAACCCGAAGATGCAGTGACGCCGCTGGCCGCGCTGAGGAATACCCTGGGAGAGAAACGCGTGGTGTACGCGCGTGGCAGCGAATTGATCGGCGACGACCGCTCGGGTTTCGCGGCAGCAGTGAAAGCTGCGCGGGATTCCGATGTCGTGTTGTTGTTCGTGGGTGAGAGTCCGGAGATGAGCGCGGAAGCGGCGAGCCGCACGTCGCTTGATCTCCCCGGCAACCAGCAGGCACTGGCCGATGCGCTGGTCGCGACGGGCAAGCCGGTGGTCGCGGTGCTGTTGAATGGGCGGCCGCTTTCAGTCGGGAAACTGGCAGAGGAAACATCGGCGCTGGTCGAAGCATGGTTCCCCGGTATCGAGGGCGGCAACGCCATCAGCGACATCCTGTTCGGTGACGTCAATCCGGCGGCACGTCTCGCCATCACCTTCCCGCGCAACGTCGGCCAGGTGCCGATCTATTACGCGCACAAGATGACGGGACGTCCACCGCGCGCGGAAGAGAAATACACATCGAAGTACATCGACGCGCCGTGGACGCCGCTGTTTTCTTTCGGCTACGGCCTGAGCTACACCACCTTTGGTTACGACAAGCTGCGGATCGCGTCGCCACGCATCACCGCGAATGGCCGCCAGAAAGTGACGGTCACGGTGACCAATACCGGCACGCGGGCTGGCGATGAAGTGGTGCAGCTGTATCTGCGCGATGAAGTGGCCAGCGTGACGCGACCGGTGCGACAACTGCGCGGGTTCCGACGCATTCACCTGGCTGTAGGAGAGAGCGGGGCGATCACGTTTGAACTCGGGCGCGAAGACTACGCATTCCATGATGCCGGGATGCGCAAAGTCGTGGAGCCTGGACGCTTCAGTGTGTTTGTCGGCGGCAGCTCAGAGGCCACGCTGTCAGGTTCGTTCGAGGTCATCGCGCAGCATTGATGCTGCGCTGCGACAAGCACAACATACCGATACGAATTGCTGCGACGCGCAATCGAAAGTTGTGACGAAACCTTTACACCTTCGTTTGTAAACGTTTACATTCGACTCGACTCAGCGGATCGGACGGGTTGGTCGGCACGACATGGCGGTCACCATCAAGGACATAGCAGTGCTCGCCAAGGTGTCGGTGGCGACCGTGTCGCGTGCGCTCAACGGCCAGGACAGCGTGACCGAGGAAGCGCGAGCCAAGGTGTTGGCGGCAGCCGCGGAACTGCGTTACCAGCCGCACCATGCCGCGCGCAGCCTCAGCAGTCGGCGCACGCATACGGTCGGCGTGGTGCTGCCGGATTTCGAAGGCGAGTTCTTCTCGGAACTGATCCACGGCATCGAACGCGAAGCGCGGCTGCAGGGTCACCAATTGCTGGTGTCGTGCAGCCATACCGATCCAGACCTGCAGCGACAGGTCCTGCAGGCGATGCGTGGTCGTGTCGATGGATTGCTGATCATGTCGCCGCAGGTGGACAGCGGTGCGCAACTGCTGGAGAACCTGTTTCCGGGCATCCCGACGGTGCTGATCAACAGCCATTTGCCGGCCTGCGCGGAACTGCCCACGGTCAACGTGGACAACCATGCCGGCGCCCGCGCCATCGTCGAGCATCTGCTGGAATGCGGCTATCGCCGAATCGCCTTCATCGCCGGTCCGGAAGACAACTTCGAGGCGCGCGAACGCCTGCGTGCCTATGTCGATGCATTGCGCGAACTGTCGCCATCGCTGACGCCATGGGTCCTGCCGGGTGATTTCACCGTGACGCGCGGACATGAAGCGGGCGAATTCCTTGCCGGCTTGGCCGAACGTCCGGACGCGGTGTTCGCCGCCAATGACCAGATGGCGCTGGGTTGCCTGTTCGCGCTCGCCCGCAAGGGCGTGCACGTTCCCGACGACATCGCGCTGGCGGGATTCGATGACATCCCGTTGGCTGCCTGCACCTGGCCGCGCCTGACCACCGCAGGCACAGACATCGTCGAGCTTGGTGCGCGCGCGGTGCGTCGCCTGCTCGCCGCCGATGGTGCCCACGCAGAACTGGTCACGCCGAAATTGATCGTGCGCGAGTCGACGCGCGACACGCGGCACAACGCATCTCCCCCGATCCACAGCGCCCTCCAACAACCCGCAACATGAGGTGCAACTCATGAAGAACGAACACCGATCCTCCCATTCCCGCCTGCAACGCAGCCTGCTTGCCGTCGCGTTGTGCAGCTGCATTGCCGCGATGTCGACGCCGGCGTTCGCGCAGTCGTCGAATGCGACCTTGCGCGGCAAGGCGCCGCCCGGGGCGCAAATCACCGCGACCAACACGGCCTCGGGGGCGACCCGCAAGGTCAGTGCCAATGCTGATGGCAGTTACGCGCTGGTCGGTCTGGAGCCCGGCACCTATCGGGTGGAGGCGGCAGGCGGCGCCGCACAAACCGTGACCCTGGCGGTGGCGACTTCGGTCAACCTCAATCTTGCCGGCGGCGCGGCCGCAGCGACGACAGGCGAACTGGGCAAGGTGACGGTGACCGGGGCGCTGGTCGAAAAGAAGACTTCCGAAGTCGGCAAGAACATTTCGCTGAAGCAGATCAATACGGTGCCGCAGCTGACGCGCAATTTCCTCGAATTTGCGGACACCGTGCCGGGCATGCAGTTCACCACCGATGGCTCCGGCCATTCGGATATCCGCGGCGGCGCCCAGCAAACCTCGGCGGTCAACGTCTACATCGACGGTGTCGGCCAGAAGAGCTATCTGTTCGGTGGTGTGTCGGGGCAGCAACAGAGCGCCGGCAACCCGTTCCCGCAGCTTGCCATCGGCGAATACAAGGTCGTCACTTCGAACTACAAGGCTGAATTCGACCAGGTCGGTTCGGCGGCGATCATCGCCCAGACCAAGTCCGGCGGCAACCAGTTCCATGGCGAAGTGTTCGGTCGCCATACCAACACGAGCTGGCGCGATCGCACGGCAGCGGAACAGGAGCCGGGCAAGGACAAGCTCAAGACGCGCCAGAACGAATATGGCTTCGCCTTGGGTGGCCCGATCATCAAGGACAAGATGCACTTCTTCGTGAGTTACGAGGGCAAGAACTTCGTGACGCCAGCCGATCCGGTGACCGTGCCCTCCCAATTCGCCAGCTATGCGCCATATCTGCCGCAGCGAGTGCAGCAGCAGTTCGGCCCGGTAACGCGACCGTTCAAGGAAGACCTGTATTTCGGCAAGATCGACTGGGAGATCGGTGACAACGACAAGCTGGAGTTTTCCGCCAAGGTTCGCAAGGAAGACAGCCGTGACAGCGTCGGTGCCCAAACCACGGCGCGCGCCGCCAAGAACAACGCGAATCGCGAAAACCGCTACGACCTGCGCTGGGAGCATTACGGTGAGTCGTTTCTGAACGAGGCAAGGGTGACGTACGAAGACGTGCTGTTCAACCCGACCGCGTACAACTTCGGCAACCAGTCGGTCTACACCAAGCAGCAGAGCGAAAGCGACGTCCTGATGTTCGATGACGCGACCAGTGGCCTTGCGATCCAGCGCAAGGGGCAAAAGGGTCCGGCGTTCCAGGACGACCTGACCTTCAATCGCATCGACTGGCATGGCAGCCATGTCATCAAGGTCGGCTTCAAGTACAAGCAGGTCGACCTGACCCAGAGCGAAAATTCCACGGTCAACCCGTCGTTCTATTACATGGTCAACGATGGCAGTGCTCCCGGTCCGACCGGCACCAGCGCCATTCCGTACGAGGTCAAGTTCAACCTGCCGTTCGTCGGCGGCACGCCGTCGGTGACGACCAAGGACAAGCAGTACGGCTTCTACATCCAGGACGACTGGGACGTCACCGACAGGCTGCAATTCAATCTGGGCGTGCGCTGGGATTACGAAAAGATTCCCTCGTACACCAATTTCGTCACCCCGTCGGAAGTCCTGGCGGCGTTGAATGGACCCGACACCACATCGGGTGCGCCTGCTGGCCAGACCTACCGGCAAACGCTGGCGAAGGGCGGCATCAACATCGACAACTACATCGGCAACGGCCATAACCGCAAGTCGCCCAAGAACAACTGGGCGCCGCGCCTGGGCTTCTCGTACGACATCAGTGGCGACGAAAGCCTGGTGCTGTTCGGCGGTGCGGGTCGCAGCTACGACCGCAACCTGTACGACTACATGGGACTGGAACAGGTCAAGTCGGCGCTGTCCAGCTACACCGTCAAGTTCGCCGAGTCGACCGGCTGCACGCCAGCCCCGAATACTTGTGCAAACTGGAATCCGGGTTACCTCAGCGGCGGCAGCGCCGGGATGGCGGGTCTGGTCACGCCCGGCGTACGCAATGGCGAAATCGACTTGTTGAACAACAACATGAAGACGCCGTATTCGGATCAGTATTCGCTGGGCTTGCGCGCCAAGCTGGGCGAGTGGAATACGTCGGCGACGTTGTCGAAAATCATCAGCAAGAATGGCTTCGTCTTCACCCTGGGCAACCGCTACCCGAATGGCGCCTTCTGGGGCACGCCTTCGTGGGGCGGCACCGCCCAGCCGTGGGAACACAATCCGCCGGGTTTCGGTGGCCTGATCCTGGGCGACAACGGCATCGAAACCCGGACCGCGCAGTTGCTGTTGTCGGCGGACAAGCCCTACACCAAGTCTTCGGGCTGGGGCGCTTCGGTGGCCTATACCTTCTCGCACGCGAGCGGCAATCGCGGCGGTGACGAGCATTACTCGTTCGATGCCGCCACCATCGGCAATTACCCGTTCATCCCTTTGAAAGCGGTGCCCGTGCATCGCCTCGTCGTAACGGGCATCTATGACTTGCCGTGGGGGATCACCTCTTCGGGCAAGCTGACGCTGTCCACGCCGCCGCCACGCAATGAAGTGGCCGACGGATGGTCCGGGTCGGGCAACATTCCGACGCCGCTGGCATTCGATGTGCCGGGCGCGTACGGCGTGAAGGAACTTGATTTGTCCTTGTCCAAGGACATCAAGATCTACAAGGGGCTGACCGTGCAGTTCCGTGGCGATTTGATCAATGCGTTCAATTGGGGCAACCGAAACGACTACACCTGGACCTGGGTCAACGGCCAGGCGACCAACATCCAGGTCAAGAAATATGGTTCCCAGTACACCCCGCCACGCACATTGTTCATGAGCATGCGGGTGTTCTTCTGACGCGCCGCAAGGTGCAGCAAGTCGACAGGGCCCGCGCAAGCGGGTCTTGTCTTTCGGAGCAGGTGATGGACGAAAACGCGATCGGGGACATCGTCGTGGTGGGCGGGGGTGCGGCCGGCTGGATGGCCGCCGCCGCGTTGGCCAGGCATCTCGGCAAGAATCGCAAGATCCGCGTGGTCGAATCCGACGAGATCGGCATCGTCGGCGTGGGCGAGGCCACCGTTCCGCACATCCGCACCTTCAACGCGCAAGTGCTGGGACTGGACGAAGCGGATTTCGTCAAGGCCACCCAGGGCACGTTCAAGCTCGGCATCCAGTTCCGCGACTGGGCGCGCATCGGCGATACCTACTATCACGGCTTCGGTTCGGTGGGGCAGGACCTCGGTCCGGTGCCGTTCCATCACTATTGGCTGCGCGCCCGCGGGGCAGGGCGTGCGCAAGACTATTGCCACTATGGCCTGCAATCGGAAGCAGCCGAACAAGGGCGTTTCATGCCGCCGGCCAGCGATGTGCCGGCAACGTCGCCGCTGGCCAACATCGCCTATGCCTACCACTTCGATGCGGCATCCTATGCGAAGTATCTGCGGGGCTATGCCGAAAAGCTGGGCGTGGTCAGGCACGAAGGCAAGATCGTGCAGGTGTCGCAGCGGCCGGACGATGGATTCATCGACGCGGTGGTGCTGGAAAGCGGCGAGCGCATCGCCGGCGATCTGTTCATCGATTGCTCGGGATTTCGCGGTTTGCTGATCGAGCAGACCCTGAAGGCCGGCTATGAAGATTGGAGCCACTGGCTGCCTTGCGACCGTGCGCTGGCCGTGCCTTGCGCCACGACCGAAGCACCGACACCATATACACGCTGCACGGCGCGGCCTGCCGGCTGGCAGTGGCGGATTCCCCTGCAGCATCGCGTCGGCAATGGCTACGTTTACAGCAGCCGTTTCGTCAGCGATGACGAAGCCGCTGCGGCCCTGCTGGCCAATCTGGATGGCGAGGCGCTGGCCGAGCCGAGGCCGCTGCGCTTCATCACCGGCAAGCGCAGGAAATTCTGGGACAAGAATGTCGTTGCGGTCGGCCTGGCCAGCGGTTTCATGGAACCGCTCGAATCGACCAGCATTCATTTGATCCAGATGAGCATCGTGCGCCTGATCGACATGTTCCCGGATGTGGGCTTCGATCCGGGGCTGGTCGAGCGCTACAACCGCGCCGTCGATTTCGACTACGACCGCATCCGCGATTTCATCGTCCTGCATTACAAGGCGACCGAACGCGATGACACGCCGTTCTGGAACCATTGCCGCACCATGTCCGTTCCCGACAGCCTGCAGGAGAACATCGATCTGTTCCGGCGCTCCGGCCGTTTCTATCGCGATGGCGAGGAGTTCTTCGCCATGCAGAGCTGGGTGCAGGTGCTGCTGGGGCAACGAATCGTGCCCGAGGTCTGCCACCCAATCGTTGATCAGATGCCGGAAGAAGAAGTGTTCAAGTTCGTCGAACACGTCGGCAAGGTGATTTCGGCCTGTGCGCAGGCCATGCCCCCGCACCAGGCGTTCATCGATCGCCTTTGCAAGGCCCCCGCGATGACATAAGGCGGCTCACCAGCGCGCGACCAATGTTGCGAACGGTTTGCCGATGCGGATACCGTCCGCGTCGAAATCCGCGGCTGGCTTGCCATCCACCGTCACGCTCGAAGGCTTGCGTCGATTCGGCCAGTGCACTCGCAACGTCGTGCCGGCGACGAGTCCTCGCCCGAGTTCGACATGCAACTCGCCGTCGCGCTCGCGCGCCGCCATCGTCAATGCGCCATGCGCGGTCGGCAACCTGTCGATGCGCAAGCCATCGCCTGCGAGCCACGCCGGCGGCGCGCCGGGCAGCAGTTCGAGTTCGTGGTCGCCTTCGTGCATCAGCATGCCGAACAGCGCACGCGCATATTCGGAACCGATCCAGGTGTGCGGCATGTCGCCGAGATAGATCGCGTGGCGCAAGTCGGAATAGACGACCTCGGCCAATACCTGCCACGCCAGCGGCCGACGATGGCCAAGGAAACGCATCAGCAATTCGTTCGCCGCCTGCGGTTGATCGAGGTGGACATAGGTCAACACGTTGCGCAGTTCGTATGGCGTGTATGCGTACAGCGCATCGGGCGCGTCACGTTTGCGCACATCGTCGAGATAGCGCGCGAACGTGCGGTGCAGCGCATCGGCGGGCATCACATCCTGCTGGCCAGCAGGATCAAGGCCGATGGAAACGCTGGTCGGGTCGCTGCCGCCGGTGTCGGCATCGGCGGGGATCGTGTCCGCGCCTTTCCACCGCATCGTCGCGCGGATCGATGCCGCGACCGATTCGCGCAACGCGGTGTATTGCCCGCGCGCCCATTTCGCGCCGTCGCGATCGCCCCACTGTTGCAACAGCCACGCGCCGTCGTGCCAGCCTTTCAGCGCCCAGTAGTCGTCCCAGTAACTGTGCGTTGGTGTCGAGTAGCCTTCGTGACTGATCGACGGCGCGATGATGCCGCGGAAACGTTCCGGTGCCGGCTTGTCCTTCTGATAGCCTCCGACCAGCGTGCGTTCGCGCAGCTTCTGCAAAAAGCGCAGCGCCTGCGTGACCTGCCGTTGATGGGCGCGCACGCTGGCCGCGCCGCCGTCGAGGCGGGCGATTTCGGCGATGAGCCAGACGAACTCGCCCTGGCTGTCGTATTCGATGTCGGAACCGAAGCCGGTGTTGACCGTGCCGTCGTCGTTGAGGATCGGCGAGACGAGTCCGTCTTCGTGCACTGCGTGCGCGCCGTACCAATCGGCGTAGTCGCGTGCCGTCTTTGCCATGCCCATGCGCAGCAGGATCGCCGCCGTGGCTGCGCCGTCGCGGATGAACGCACGGTTGTAGTTGCGCGGCCCGGCCTGCATTGCCATGCCGCTCTGGTTCAACAGCATGTACGCGGCCTGCGCGCGCAGCATGTCGACCAGCGAGCGATCGGGCAGGGACAGTCCGATGCTTCCCAGGCGCTGCTGCCATTGCTTTGCGGTTTCGTCCGCGAGACGATCGAATGCCGCGCCGTCGAACGATTCCGGCAACGCGGGCGCGGCGGGTAGCGGTAGCTTTTCCGTATCGATACGACGATCGCCGAGCGCGAAGGCGAGGACGAAGTCGCGATGCGTATTCGGTGCGAGATCGACGCGCCAGCTCTGCATCGCCGCGGCGAGCCCTTCGTCGTCGTGCGCCTGTGCCTGCGGCGGTGTGATTCCATCCGCGGCGAAGCGGGTGATTTCATCTTCGCCATGGGCGCCGAATGCCGATGCGCCTTTCGCATCGGGCAGCACACTGCGATACAGCACGCGGCCATTGACGCGCACGGCGTCGCCTTCGAGCGTGATGTCGTGGATCGGCGCCAAACCGCCGTTCTGCCATGGCGGACTCATCTGCATCGGGCGCGTCAGCAGCGAGAACGTACCGCCAACCGCGACCTTGCCGGTATTGCTCAAGCGATGCCGCACCAGCACGACTGGCGCGCCGTTGCGCTCGATCGCGATCGCTTCGCTGGTGAGCTGCAATCCATCCTGCGGCGACCAGTCGAGACCCGGCAGCGGCATCCAGCCGTCGCGCAAGCGATGTTCGATCGGTGTCGCGGACGTCGCCGCGACCGCCTTGCCCGAAGCATCGCGCCATATCGGCTGCACCAGCGGGGCGCCTTTCCACGCTTCGATGTTGCCGTATTCGTCGAACACCGCTTTCTGCCGGCCGGCCGGAATGCCGACCACGGTCCAGTACACCTGCTGCTCGTGCAACGAGGACGGAAACAGCGCCGCATTGCGTTTGGCGGCAGCGAGCTGGTAACGCTTCATCGGCGTCATCGCCTGCTTCGGGCCGAGTAGCCGCAGGCGTTTCGCACTGGCGGGTTTCCCGGCCGCGGTCGCACTCAATCTCAACGCGGTGAAAGTGCGCGGCGCGGCCGTGGCGAGAAATGCGCTTTCACCGAGCGCATCGGGATCATCCGCCAGCGTGGTCCACTTGCCTTCCTCGTCGCGTCCTTCCAGCCGGACCGATTCCGGCGCCTCGCCCCAAGACACTTCGAGTCCGGCAAGCGGCAATGGGCGCGGCAGATCGATCGTCAGTTCCTGTGCACCATCATCGCGTTTCGGCAATGCCCGCGGCGACGTATCGGAGGAGGAGGACCACAGCGCATCGCCATCGTGCAGCGACAGCCTGGGCGCTTCGCTTTGCGCGAGCGGCCGGAACTCGAAAATCGACACGCCCCAATCCGCCGTGCGCGCGGGTGCGGCGAGGCGCACGTAACGCGCGCGCACCGCAGGAAAAACTTCGTACTCGATGCCACCCTTGTTGTCGCTGGTCTCGAACGCAGTGCGCCAATGCTGTGCATCATCCGAAACCTGGATCGAATATGCGCGGGCTCCGCCCCATTCCCACTGGATTTCCACGCCACCGATCGCCGCGCTGCGACCGAGATCGACCTGGAACCAGTTGCCCGGCGAGAATGCGCCGCCCCAGCGCGTCTTCGGATCGCCGTCGATGGCGAACGCCGCCGGCATTCCCGGTTCCTCGGTGGACGATGTCGTCGCCTTCCATTGCGCACGAGGCGGAAGCCCGTCGCTGCCGGCATGCGCAAACGCGACAGGCAACAGCACTGTGAGCGGCAGCAACCATCGCATGAGTTTCATTTCTGCGTTCCCGATTTTCGCGAGCAACAACTGCCTGGATACTAGGGATGTAAACGTTTACACGCAACGCGCGCGGCCTCGTATTGCGACATGCGCCAAAGCGCGGATGCGTCGTGCGGGCGAGGGCCGGGCGGCCAACCGCCAGGCATTGACGTGATTGCATCGCCCGAAAACATACCGTTGAGAATTGCTGCAATGCGCCATCGAAAGTTGCAGCAAGGCGCTTTGCATTTCGATATGTAAACGCTTACATTCGATTCAACTCTGCATCAAGATGGGTTGAGAGCGCGCATGGTGGCCACGATCAAGGGAAAGCTGGCCTTGGCTTGCCTGCTCGTGGCGTTTACCTGTGGAACGTCCGCGAAGTCGTCGACGTCTTTGCATCGAGCTCCGGTTGACACCCACGCGGTGCCCGCGCTGGTCGATGATCTGCAGCATCGCACCTTCGATTTCTTCGCCGAGCGTGCCGATCCATCCAATGGATTGATTCCCGATCGCTGGCCCAGTCCTTCGTTTTCCAGCATCGCGGCAGTCGGGTTCGGCTTGACAAGTTACGGCGTCGGCGTCAAACGCGGCTGGATGACACGACAAGAAGCCGCGCGCCGCACCTTGCTGACCTTGCGTTTCTTCGACCGCGCGAAACAGGGCGATGATGCCCACGGCGTTGCCGGAAACCACGGCTTCTACTACCACTTCCTCGACATGCCGGAGGGGACGCGCACCGCGACCTGCGAGCTGTCGTCTGTCGATACGGCCTGGCTGCTCGCCGGCGTGCTGTTCGCGCAGAGTTATTTTGATCGCAATACCACCAGTGAAGGCGAAATCCGGCGGCTGGCCGAACGCATCTATCGCCGCGTCGACTGGACATGGATGCAGGTGCGCAAGCCGCTGATCGGGATGGGCTGGAAGCCGGAAAGCGGCTTCATCAAGAGTGATTGGGAAGGCTACAACGAAGCCTTGCTGGTCTACGTGCTGGCGTTGGCCTCGCCGACGCATCCGGTCCAGCGCGGTGCCTACGATGCCTGGACCAAAACCTATAACGTCAGCTGGGGCGAATTCCACGGGCAAACCTATCTGAGTTTTCCGCCGCTGTTCGGCCATCAGTTCAGCCATGTCTGGATCGATTTCCGCGGCATCCGCGACGATTGGGCGCGCGGCTCCGGCATCGATTATTTCGAGAACAGTCGTCGCGCGGCACTGGCACATCGTGCCTATGCCATCGCCAATCCGATGGGCTGGCGCGGCTACGGCGCCGATATCTGGGGCCTGACGCCATCCGACGGACCGGCCGACGTCGCATTGACGATCGATGGAGTGAAACGCCAGTTCCACACCTATACCGCGCGTGGCGTCGGCCGCGAATACATCCTGGATGACGGCACCATCGCGCCGACCGCGGCGGCGGCGTCGATCGCGTTCGCGCCGGAGCTCGCGACGCGTGCAATCGAAACCATGCACGCGCGCTATGGCAAGGCGATCTATGGGCGCTACGGATTCTTCGACGCCTTCAATCCCACGCTGACCGACACCACGGTGAAGCTGCAGCATGGACACATCGTCGATGGCGTATGGGTCGACAAGGACTACCTCGGCCTCGACCAGGGGCCGATCGTGCTGATGATCGAAAACCATCGCAGCGAACTGGTGTGGAAGGTGATGCGGCGCAATCCGCATATCGTCCAGGGCCTGAAGCGCGCCGGTTTCAGCGGCGGTTGGTTGCGTGGTGCGCGCGGATGAAGCATGCCTTGCGTCGCGGCGTGGTCGCACTGCTGCTGGTGACGATGGCTGCGTGCGGCGGGCAGCACGATTCGCGCAAGGTCGTGCGCTTCTGGGCGATGGGGCAGGAAGGCGAGGCGGTGGCGAAATTGCTGCCGGAATTCGAGCGACTGCATCCGGACATTCGCGTCGATTTGCAGCAGGTGCCGTGGACAGCCGCGCATGAAAAGCTGCTGACGGCGTTCGCCGGCAATGCGTTGCCGGACGTTGTGCCCTTGGGCACGACTTGGATTCCGGAATTCGAGGCATTGGGTGCACTGGCGCCGCTGGACGTGCGTATCGCAGGGTCGGGCATCGACAGTGGTGATTTTTTCGCCGGTCCATGGGATGCCGGGCGCATCGACGGCCGCACCTGGGCGATCCCGTGGTATGTCGAGACGCGCCTGCCGTTCTATCGACGTGATCTGCTGAAGCAGGCAGGCGTCACCACGCTACCGCGCGATTGGAACACCTGGTTCGCCGCGATGACGGCGATGAAGGCACGGCAGGGCAGCGATCGCTACAGCATCCTGCTGCCGACCAACGAATTCGAGCCGCTGCTCAATCTCGCCATCCAGCAACAAGAGCCTTTGCTGCGCGATGGCGGACGCTTCGGCAATTTTCGCAGCGCAGGTTTCCATCGCACGTTGGCGTTCTACAAGAAGATGTTCGATGCCGGATTCGCGCCGCGACTCGACAACACGCGCATCTCCAATGTCTGGGACGAATTCGGCAATGGCCTGTTCGCGTACTACATCAGCGGGCCGTGGAACATTTCGGAATTCCGCAAACGCCTGCCGCGCTCGCTGGATGGTGCCTGGGGCACGATGCCATTGCCCGGTCCCGATTGTCCGGATCATTGTCCCGGTCGCTCCATCGCCGGCGGCACCAGTTTCGTGGTCTTCCGTTCTTCACAACGACAAGACGAGGCGTGGGCACTGGTGCAATGGTTGTCGCAACCCGCGCAACTGATGCGCCTGCATGGACTCACTGGCGACCTGCCATCGCGACGTTCGGCATGGGCCGTGCCGTCGCTGGCGAACGATCCGATGATGGCGGTGTTCCGCGAGCAGATGGAGCGCGCGGTGCCGCCGCCCAAGGTGCCGGAATGGGAACGCATCGCGCAGGAGATGCGCATCGTCGGTGAACAGGTGGCGCAGGGCAGGGTGGATGTCGATGCCGCGGCCGCCGATCTCGATCGCCGCGCCGATGCGATCCTAGCCAAGCGCCGCTGGATGCTCGATCACCAACGCGGGCAGGCGACGCCATGAACATCCGCATCGCCGGATGGATGTTCGTCGCACCGGCACTGATCGTGATCGGCCTGTTCTTCCTGCTGCCGGTGCTGGCCGGACTGGCGCTGAGTTTCACCGACTTCGACATCTACGCGCTGGCCGATCGCCACAACTTGCGCGTGGTCGGGCTGCACAATTACTGGACGTTGCTGCACACGCCGTTGTTCTGGAAATCGCTGGCCAACACCTTCTACTTCGTGCTGGTCGGCGTACCGGCGTCGGTGGCGGCGTCGCTGAGTGCTGCATTATTGCTGCATGCACGGACGGCGCGCTTCAAACCGTTTTTCCGCACTGCATTTTTTGCGCCGGTGGTGACCACCATCGTCGCAGTGGCGGTGATCTGGCGCTACTTGTTCCATACCCGCTACGGCATGGTCAATTCCGGACTGGCGGCCGTCGGCATCGATCCCGTCGACTGGCTTGGTTCGCCGCGCTGGTCGATGCCGACCATCATCCTGTTCGCGGTGTGGAAGAATTTCGGCTACAACATGATCATCTTCCTCGCCGGATTGCAGGCGATTCCGGAAGACCTGTACGAAGCCGCGCGCATCGATGGCGCTTCGACGTGGAAGCAGTTCCGCCATATCACGCTGCCGACGCTGGCGCCGATCCTGGTGTTGGTCGGAATCCTGACCATGGCCGGCTATTTCCAGCTGTTCGCCGAACCCTATGTGATGACGCAAGGTGGCCCACTGCAGAGCACCGAGAGCGTGCTGTACTTCATGTACGAGGAAGGCTTCAAGTGGTGGAACCTCGGCAACGCCTCGGCGATCGCCTTCCTGCTGTTCGTGATCATGAGCGTGTGCACCGGCGGGCTGATGTGGCTGGCGCGCCGACGCGGGACGGAGGCATGATGAATCAGCGTTACGCCACCATCGTGGTGAATGCATTGCTGGCGGTCATCGCCGTGCTCAGCCTCGGACCACTGCTGTGGATGTTGTCGGTCTCGTTCATGCACCCGGGCGAAGCCAGTCATTTCCCGGCGCCCTTGCTGCCATCGACGCCGACACTCGACAACTATCGACAACTGTTCGATCGCGCCGGCATGGGCCGGCACTTCATCAACAGTCTCGCCATCGCCAGCGGAGTGATGGTGATGTCGTTGTTGATGAACACGCTCGCGGGATACGCCTTCGCCAAGCTGCGTTCGCGCGGGCGCGACCGAGTGTTCCGTTCGTTGCTCGCGGCATTGGTGATTCCCGCGCAAGTGGCGATGATGCCGCTGTTCCTGCTGCTCAAGCAGATGGGGCTGGTGAACACGTATCTGGGCGCGATGGTGCCGGGGCTCGCGGGTATCTTCGGCATCTACCTGGTGCGGCAATACGCGCGCTCGATCCCCGACGAACTGCTGGAAGCCGCGCGCATCGATGGCGCCGGCGAATGGCGGATCTTCTGGCAGATCGCATTGCCGGTGCTGAAACCGATACTGGTCACGCTGGCGATCTTCGGTTTCCTCGGCGCGTGGAACGACTTCATGTGGCCGCTGATCGTGCTCGGCGACCAGGCGCAGCAGACGCTCCCGGTTGCATTGGCATCACTGTCGCGCGAACACGTGCAGGACAACGAACTGATGATGGCCGGCTCGGTGGTGACGATCCTGCCGGTGCTGGTGTTGTTCCTGATGCTGCAGCGCTATTACATCCAGGGACTGCTGGTGGGAAGCGTAAAAGGGTGAGGAAATCGTTGCTCGTTGGATTGACGATGCTCGCCGCAACCGGTGTGCATGCGCAGGATCGCCGCATCCTCGATGATTTCAGCGACATCTCGCGCTGGACGGCGGTGGCATCCGATGGCGTCGGCGCGAAAATCAGGCAGGTCGATGGCCCGGGAGGCAAGGCACTGTGCCTCGACTACGACTTCCGTGGTCGTTCCGGCTATGCCGTTGCGCGACGCGCATTGCCATTGCGTTATCCGGACAACTACGCCTTCGACCTGCAATGGCGCGGCACCGGGCCGGCCAACCACATCGAATTCAAACTGGGCGATGCCTCGGGCGACAACGTCTGGTGGTCGCGCAAGCCATCACTGGAATTGCCTTCGGCTTGGACGCCGCTGCGCATCCGCAAGCGCCAGATCGACTTCGCGTGGGGACCGGCCAGCGACCCTATGCTGAAGGAAAGCGCATCGTTCGAGCTGACGGTGAGCGCGGCAAAGGGTGGGGCGGGCCAAGCTTGCATCGCCGATCTCGGTTTCCGTGAACTTCCACCTGTCGCCGCACCGGGGCCGATCCACGCCACCGCCGATGTCTCTTTGCCCGATGGCGGTGCCTCCGCTGCGGTGGATGGCAGTGCGGCCACGGCGTGGCGCGCACCTGTCGGTGAACATGCGTTGACGCTGGATTTCGGCGCGGCGCGTGAGTTCGGCGGGTTGCGGTTGCAATGGCTGCCGGGACTGCACGCGAGCGATTACGCCATCGATCTCTCCGATGATGGCAAGCACTGGCAAACGGCTCGCAACGTGCATGGCGGGGATGGCGATGTCGATCTGTTGTGGCTGCCGGAATCGGAAAGCCGTTACCTGCGCCTGCGGGTGTTGCGCAGTGCGAGCGACAAGGGCTATGCACTGGCGGAAGCCGTGCTGCAACCCTTGGCCATGGGGGCAAGCCCGACCGCCTTCCTTGAAACAGTGGCGAGCAGTGCGCGTCGTGGCCTGTGGCCGCGCGGTTTTTCCGGCGAACAGCCTTACTGGACGTTGCTCGGCATCAGTGGTGGCCATCAGCATGGCTTGATGGGCGAAGACGGTGCGGTGGAACTTGGTCGCGGCCAGTCCAGCATCGAACCGTTCGTCATCGAAGACGGCGCGCGCGATCACGACAAGCTGGTCACCTGGGCTGACGTGCGCACAGGGCAATCGCTGCAGGACGATGCCTTGCCGATCCCCAGCGTGCAATGGATGCATCCGCGCTGGACGCTCGACATCACCAGTTTCGCCGATGGCAAGCCAGGCACGTCGCGCTTGATCACGCGCTACCGCCTGCGCAACACCACGACGAAACCGATGAAGATCGCGTTGGCACTCGCGTTGCGACCGTTGCAGGTCAATCCGCCGAAGCAGTTCCTCAGCACGCCGGGCGGGCACGCACCGGTCCATGCGTTGGCGTTCAACGGCAAACGGATCGAACTCGACGGCAAGGATCGGGTGCAGCTGGCACAAGCGCCGGACGCTGCATTTGCTGGCCATTTCGATGGCGGCGAGATCGCGGCGCGACTCGATCGCGGCGAGACATCCGGTGCACCTGCGGCGAATGATGCCGATGGTTTGGCCTCGGGCGCGGCGATCTACCGGATGACATTGAAGCCCGGGGAAACCCGCGAATTCGACTGGTCGGCGCGGATGGAGGGCGATGCCGTCACGCTATCACCCGGCGATGCCGCCCGGGCTCAGGCGCGCGTCGCCGCGCAATGGCGCGCAATGCTCGGGCGCGTGCGCGTCGATGTGCCAGCGGAGGGGCGCCATCTCGCCAACAGCGTCAAGACCGCGCTGGCGTGGATGCTGATTTCGCGTGATGGCCCGCGCCTGCAGCCGGGAACGCGATCCTACGCACGCTCGTGGATTCGCGACGGCGCGATGATCGGCGACGTGCTGCTGGCGTTCGGGCACGACGATGCGGTCTCCGATTTTCTGCGCTGGTATGCGCCGTACCAGTTCGATAACGGCAAGGTGCCATGTTGCGTCGACGAACGAGGCAGCGATCCGGTGCCGGAGAACGACAGCCATGGCGAACTGATCCACGCCATCGCCCAGCACTATCGCTACACCAGCGATCGCGCCTTGCTGGAAACGATGTGGCCGCGCGTGCGCAATGCCGTCGCTTACATGGATCAACTGCGCAAGGAGAACGATGCCAAGCCCGACGCCATCGCCAATCCGGCATTGCGCGGGTTGATGCCGGCGTCGATCAGCCACGAAGGCTATTCGGCCAAGCCGATGCATTCCTACTTCGACGATGCCTGGGCGCTGCGCGGTTATCGCGATGCCGCCGACATCGCCGGTTGGCTGGGCCACAAGGCCGAGCAGTCGCGCTATGTCCGTGATGCGGACGAGTTCGAGAGAGCGTTCCTCGCATCGATCCGACTTGCCAGCGCGCAGCACAAGATCGACTTCATTCCTGGCGCTGCCGAACTCGGCGACTTCGATGCCACTTCGACCTCGGTATTGCTGTCGCCCGCGGACATGCGCGAGCGCCTGCCGCCGGATCTGCTGCGCAATACCTTCGAGCAATATTGGACGCGTTTCGATCAGCGCCGTTCCGGACAACTAGAGTGGAAGGACTACACGCCCTACGAATTGCGCGTGGTCGGCACATTCGTGCGGCTGGGCTGGCGTGTGCGCGCAGTCGATGCGATGACATGGTTCCTGTCGCAACAGCAACCCCCGCAATGGAACCAGTGGGCCGAGGTGGTGTCGCGGACGCCACGCACGCCGTTCTTCGTCGGTGATCTGCCGCATGCATGGGTGGAATCGGAATTCGCGCGATCCGCGCTCGACATGTTCGCGTATGTCGACGACGGTGGGCGCATGGTGCTTGCGGCCGGACTGCCACCGTCATGGCTGACAGGCCGCGGCATCGGCATCCACGGGATGCGCACGCCATGGGGACGACTTGATTACACATTGCGACAAAACGACAAACGCCTGCAGCTGAGCTTCTCCGGCGATGCGAAACCGAGACAGGGATTCCTGTTGCCGTGGCCGTATCCCGATCGCAAACCGGGCATGACGCGCATCGATGGGCGCCCGGCGCGATGGATCAATGGAACACTGGCGATTCCGGCCAACGCCCGCCGCGTCGAGATCGCGATCGCTCAGTAGGGCAGCGGCTCGCCCAGCGAGGCGCCGTTGCTTGCCACGATCTTGGAGTAATAGTGCGCACTGTCTTTCGGCGTGCGTTCCTGCGTGCCGTAATTGACGTGGACGATGCCGAAACGCTTGGAATAGCCCAGCGACCATTCCATGTTGTCGAGCAGCGACCACACCATGTAGCCGCGGATGTCGCAACCGGCGGCGATCGCTTGCCTGATCGCGCCGAGGTGCTTCTGCAGGTAGTCGATGCGCAACGGATCGCGGATGCGTCCGCCTTCCGCGACCGGCGGATCGAAGAACGCCGCACCGTTTTCGGTGATGTAGGTGGGAATGTTGCCGTAGCGATCCTTCGCCCACACCAGCAAATCGACCAAGCCTTGCGGAAATACTTCCCAACCGGTTTCGGTGTAGGTGCCCAGCGGCTGCTTCACCACCGCAGCATCCAGCGGATAGCTCTGCGCCGCCTTGGTGACGCTGCGGGTGTAGTAGTTGATGCCGATGAAATCGAGCTTCTGGCGGATCAGGTCGAAATCTTCCTGCGGCCATTGCGGCCAGGCGTCGCCGAAAATGTCCTTGAGTTCGGGCGGGTAACGGCCGAGCAAGGCGGCATCGAGGTACTGCTCGTTCATGTAGGCATGCGCACGTTTCACTGCCGCTGCGTCATCCGCGGAATCGCTGGCCGGATACTTGGGTTCGATGTTCACGACCAGGCCGATCTCGTGCTTGCCGGTGGCGCGATACGCCTGCACTGCAGCGCCGTGCGCGCGCATCAGGTTGTGGGTGGCGATCGGCGTTTCGTACTTGCTGCGATGTCCCGGCGCCAATGCGCCGTGCAGATAGCCGCCATCGGTGACGACCCACGGTTCGTTCAACGTCACCCACTTCTTCACGCGTCCGTCGAGCGCGCGATAGAGCACGTCGCCGTATTCGGCGAACCATTGCGCGATGTCGCGATTCAGCCAACCGCCACGATCGTCCAGCGCCGCCGGCAGATCCCAGTGATACAGCGTGAGCAGCGGCTCGATGCCGTTCTCGAGCAACTCGTCGACCAGCCGCGAATAGAAATCGAGGCCGGCCTGGTTCACGCGCCCGGTACCTTCGGGCAGGATGCGCGACCACGATGTGCTGAAGCGATAGGCCTTGAGGCCGAGTTCGCGCATCAGGGCGACGTCCTGCTTCCAGCGGTGGTAATGATCGCAGGCGATGTCGCCGGTATCGCCGTTCACGATCATTCCGGGCGTATGCGCAAAGCGGGTCCAGATGCTGGGACCGGCGCCATCCGCCAGCGGCGAACCTTCGATCTGGTGGGCGGCGGTCGCCGCTCCCCACAGGAAACCATCGGGGAATCGGGCGGACGCGGTTGCGGAATTCGGCATGGCGGATCGGTCTGTAAGCGGTTACATTGCAGGATATCGCGGCATCGCGCCATTTGCATCCAATGCTGCCGCAATGGAGCGCTGTGCATGGCGAGTGTGAGCTTGGATCAGGTCCGCAAGGTGTACCCGAACGGCCATGTGGCCGTGGAAGCCGCCAGTTTCGAAGTTGCCGATGGAGAACGGTTGGTACTGGTCGGCCCATCGGGCTGCGGCAAGTCCACTTTGCTGCGGATGATCGCGGGGCTGGAAGCGATCTCCACAGGCACGCTCAGGATCGGCGAACGGGTGGTCAACGATGTCGCGCCGATGGATCGCGACATCGCCATGGTCTTCCAGAGCTATGCGCTGTATCCGCACATGACGGTGGCGGAGAATCTCGGTTTTGCGTTGATGCTGCGCCGTGTCGACAAGGGCGAAATCCGCCGTCGCGTCGACGATGCCGCCCAGATCCTCGAACTCGATGCGGTGCTCGATCGCCGGCCCGGCCAGTTGTCCGGCGGCCAACGCCAGCGTGTTGCCTTGGGCCGTGCCTTGGTGCGCGAACCGAAGGTGTTCCTGCTCGACGAGCCGCTGTCCAACCTCGATGCCAAGTTGCGCGCGTCGATGCGTACCGAGATCGCGCGTATCCATGCGCGCCTCGGAACGACAATGGTCTACGTCACCCACGACCAGGTCGAAGCGATGACGCTGGGCCAGCGCATCGCGGTGTTGCGCGATGGCAGCATCCAGCAGATCGACACGCCGATGGCGCTGTATCGCGATCCGGCCAATCTGTTCGTGGCCACCTTCCTCGGCAGTCCGGCGATGAATGTCCTGCGCGGACGCCTGGAATTGAATGCTGGCCATCAGCTGCGACTGGGCGACGGCACGCTGCTGGACCTCGATGGCATCGTCGTGCGCCGCGATTGGGACGGGCGCGAGGTGAAGATCGGGGTGCGTCCGGAACATGTGCAGGTCCGGCCCGAAGGCGCGCAGGGTACGAGGTCTACGGTCGCTGCGGTGGAAGCGTTGGGCAACGAAACCTGCGCGCATCTCGCCATCGCAGGCCAGGCCTGTGTCGCGAGGATGCCAGGCGATGCCGAGCCGCCGCCGCTCGGCGCGACCGCCGCAGTGTCCTGCGACGGTCGCCATGCCTTGCTGTTCGATCCCGCCAGTGGAGTGCGACTGGATGCGGGAGCGCCTGCGTAGCCTTATTCGCCGATCTTCTTGCTGACGGCGTTTTCCTGCTGGTTCAGCGTCTTCTGTTCGCTCTTGGTGATGTGACCATGGTTCTGCGACGCCATGTCGCGTTCTTCCTGGCGGATCTGGTGGTCATCCTTGCGCAGGGTTTGCGCCTGGGACTTGCTGAGATCGCCTTCCTTGCGCTCGTCGCGGATGCGCTTGCGCTGATTGGCCAGGCGGTCGTTCACTTCGTCGCGGCGCGGGTGGTGGCGATCCCAGCGCGACTCGTGCTTCTTGGTGGTGGTCGCGGCCGAAGCGGTGACCGGGGCGATGGCGGCGATGGACAGGCCGGCGAGGGCGGTGGCGATGATGAGGTTGCGGATCATGGCTGTTTCCTTTCGTGGTGGGGGTGGGAATCCGCGGTGGATTCGCAACCATCAACGGGCGATCCCCTCCAAGGTTGAGTGACAGTTTCGTCATCCCCGGTCCATGCTCCGCGGTCAACCGATTGTCAGCCCGCTATACTGCGGAATCCCGTACGGTTTTCGGGACACCTTATGTCTATAATCAATTGGTTATAGACGAAATCTCATCTGAAATCGATGCGCCGGATGGCGCAGGAAGCCCCATCGACCCATGCGTCTGTCCACCATCAAGCTCGCCGGTTTCAAATCGTTCGTCGATCCCACCACGCTGCATTTGCCGACCAACATGACCGGCATCGTCGGTCCGAACGGGTGCGGCAAATCCAACATCATCGATGCCGTGCGCTGGGTGATGGGCGAATCCTCGGCCAGCCGCCTGCGCGGCGACAACGCCACCGACGTGATCTTTTCGGGATCGAACGCGCGCAAGCCGGTGTCGCAGGCCACGGTCGAACTGATCTTCGACAACGGCGACCACGCCATCACCGGCGAATACGCCGCCTTCAACGAAATCTCGGTGAAGCGCAGCGTCGGTCGCGATGGCCAGAGCCAGTACTACCTCAACGGCACCAAATGCCGTCGCCGCGACATCACCGACCTGTTCCTCGGCACCGGTCTCGGCCCACGCAGCTACTCGATCATCGAGCAGGGCATGATCAGCCAGATCATCGAGGCCAAGCCCGAAGAACTGCGCGTCTATCTGGAAGAAGCTGCCGGCATTTCCAAGTACAAGGAACGCCGGCGCGAGACTGAGACCCGCATCCGCCACACTCGCGAGAATCTCGAACGCCTGACCGACCTGCGCGATGAAGTCGGCAAGCAGTTGCAGCACCTGGCGCGCCAGGCCAAGCAGGCCGAGCAATACACCGCGTTGCAGAGTGAACGGCTGGTCAAGGATGCCGAGTGGAAGGCGCTGCAGTTCCGCGCGCTCGATGTCCAGTTGCAAACGCATCGCCAGGCGCTGGCTGCCGATGAAACCCGATTGGAGCAGCTGGTCGCCGAGCAACGCGAAGCCGAACGCCAGATCGAAACCGGCCGCATTCGCCATCAGGAAGCCACCGACGTGCATGCCAAGGCGCAGGCCGAGGTGTACGAAGTGGGCGGCACGCTGGCGCGCATCGAACAGCAGATCCATCACCAGAAGGAAATGTCGTCGCGCCTGCAGCAGGCACGCAGTGAAGCCGAAGCGGCGCTGATGGAGCTGGTTGGCCACATCAGTGGCGATGGCGACAAGCTCGCGGCGTTGAAAGCCGCGCTGGAGGAATCGGAACCGCGCCTGGCCCAGTTGAAAGCGGACGACGAGACCAAACAGGCCGCGTTGCGCGATGCCGATGCCGCGCTGGCCGATTTGCAGCAGCGCTGGGATACGCATGTCCGCGAGCAGAACGAAGCCGCGCGCAGTGGCGATGTCGATCGCACCCGCGTCGATTATCTCGACCGCCAGTTGTTGGATGGCGAGCGCCGTCGTGAAAAACTCGAAGCGGAACGTTCCGGCCACGATCTCGATGCGCTGGCCAACGCCTTCGCGGAAGCGCAGCAGGGTCATGACACGCATAAGGCGGCACTGGACGGGCTCACCAGTGATCTCGAAACGCGCAAGGCCACGGTCACGCAGTTGCAGGAAGACCAACGCACTGCGCAGGGCGAACTTGCCGAAGTGCGCAAGGAATTGCAGGGTGCGCGTGGTCGCTTGTCGTCGCTGGAAGCGCTGCAGCATGCCGCACTCGGGCAGGAGCAGGGCGCCGCGGTCGAATGGTTGAAGAAGCACGGGCTCGACAGCGCGCGTCGCGTCGGCGAAACGCTGGACGTGCAGGAAGGCTGGGAAGCTGCCGTCGAAGGCGCGCTTGGCCAGATGATCGAAGGCGTGCTGGTGGAGTCGCCGGAAGCGCTGGTGGAAGCGCTGGGCGAACTCGGCGAAGGCCGGTTGACGCTGGTGTCGCCGGACGCAGGCAATGACGAATTCGCCGACACTTCGCTGGCGGCGCGGGTGAAGGGGCCGCTGGCGATCCGTCGCCTGCTCGCTAATCTCCATGTCGCGGAAACGCTGCCCGAGGCGCGCGCCTTGCTGGCGACGCTGGGCGAGGGCGCTTCGGTGATCACTCGTGCCGGCGAACGCCTCGGCCCGGGTTGGGTGCGGGTGATGCGTTCGGGCGCGGTCAAGCAGGGCGCGCTGATCCGCGGACGCGAGATCCAGTCGCTGCGTTCGAGCATCGACGCGCTGCAGGGGCGCGAACGCGAGCTCGACCAGAAGATCGCTTCGTCACGCGATCGTGCGCTCGCCGCCGAGCAGGAACGCGAAGACGCGCAGCGTGCGCTGTACCACGCGCATCGCAATGTCTCCGAACTGGCGGGTCGCCTGCAGAGCCAGCAGGGCCGCTTGCAGAGCGCGCGCGATCGCATCGCCGCCATCGAGACCGAGTTGGCGCAGATCGCGCAGGCGGGCGGTGAAGCCCAGGCGGGTGCCCGCGAGGCACGCGCGCGGCTGGAATCGACTGTTGAACGCATGGCCGGACTGGAGCAGGCGCGTGCGGCGCTGGAGGCCGAGCGTCGCAGCTTCAGTGAACAGCGCGATGCCGCCCGACATGCCGCCCGTGAATCACGCGACGCCTTGCACGCGTTGCAATTGTCGCTGGAGAGCCAGCGTGCACAGGTGGTGTCGTTGATGCAGTCGCTCGATCGCATGGGCAGCCAGCGTGGCCAGCTCGATACGCGACTGGGCGAACTCGTCGGCCAGCTGGCCGAAGGCGATTCACCGGTGCAGGCGCTCGACCAGCAACGCCAGGCGGCATTGGCCGAGCGCGTGCGCGTCGACCAGGGATTGACCGCGGCGCGCGCGAAACTGGAAGCGATCGACAACGAGTTGCGTGAATTCGAACAGACCCGCCAGCAGCGCGACAGCCATTCGATCACCCAGCGCGAAGCGATCAGCCAGCGCAAGCTCGATCAACAAGCACTGGCATTGGCAGCGGAACAGTTGCGCGTCGCCGTGACCGGTGCCGGCTTCGCACTCGACGATGTCATCAACACGCTGGATGAAAATGCCGATGCGCAGGCGTGGGAACGCGTGGTCGGCGACCTCGAAACGCGCATGCGGCGCCTTGAACCGGTCAACCTCGCCGCGATCCAGGAACACGCCGAGTCCGCCCAGCGCAAGGAATACCTTGATGCCCAGGACGCCGATCTCACCACTGCGCTGGACACGCTGGAAGACGCCATTCGCAAGATCGATCGCGAGACCCGTGGCCGCTTCAAGGACACCTTCGATCGCGTCAATGCCGGCGTGCAGGAACTGTATCCGCGCCTGTTCGGTGGTGGCCACGCCTATCTCGAACTCACCGGCGAAGATCTCCTCGATACCGGCGTCGCCATCATGGCGCGTCCGCCGGGCAAGCGCGTTTCCAACATCTCGCTACTCTCGGGCGGCGAGAAGGCGATGACCGCGGTCGCGCTGGTGTTCGCCATCTTCCGGCTCAATCCCGCGCCGTTCTGCCTGCTCGACGAAGTCGACGCGCCGCTCGACGAGGCCAACGTCGGCCGCTTCACGACGATGGTCAAGGAGATGAGCGACGCCGTGCAGTTCCTGTTCGTCACCCATAACAAGGCGACGATGGAAGCGGCCGAGCAGATGCTGGGCGTGACCATGCGCGAGGCCGGCGTGAGCCGCATGGTCTCGGTCGATCTTGCCGAAGCGAGTCGCCTGGCCGGTGTCGCCTGACCCACATCCGGCCATCGTGACCGGCGCGCGATGGCCGCGCCGGCACGATCGTCCTACACTCATCGGTTGAAGACGGAGAGGAACCGCAATGTCCGATACCTGGTTGCTGCGCACCGGAATCCTTGCCGCCGGCGTGATCCTGATGATCGCCATCATCTGGTTCGGTCGGCCGAAGAAAACAGCACAGGGACGCAAACTGGGCAAATCCGGTGGGGGCTTCGGCGATCGCGCTGAACCGACGCTCGCCGACGTGATGGCTGCTTCCGCGGCTGAAGATGCGGTTGCCCAGGACGAGCTCGACCTCGGCGGCCACGGCGGCGATCTCGGCCGACGCGTCGAAGACAGTTTCGACAAGATCGTCTCGCTGTTCGTGGCGGCGCGTGCCGGCCAGAGTTTCCATGGCCCCGACATCGTGGTTGCGGCAGAGAAGACCGGCCTCACCTTCGGCCACATGAACGTGTTCCATCGCCTGATCGACCGTCATCCCGAGCAGGGACCGGTGTTCAGCGTTGCCAACATCATGAAACCCGGCAGTTTCGACATGGCGCAGATCCAGGCGCTGGAAACCCCGGCGCTGGCGTTCTTCCTGACCTTGCCGGCGCCGGTCAGCGCGCTGGAAGCGTGGGACATGATGTTGCCGACCGCGCAACGGATCGCCGAGCTGCTCGATGGCGTGTTGCTGGACGAGGAGCGCAACGCGCTCGGACGCCAACGCATCCAGCATATCCGCGATGAACTGCGCGCCTACGATCGCCAGCGCGAGGCGCCGCCGCTCAATCGCGGCGACAAATGGTGACGAAAAACGTCGAGCGACACGTCGCCGATTTGCGCCGCCGGATCGAGGCGGCCAACCATCGCTACTACGTCCTCGATGATCCTGATCTGCCCGATGCCGAATGGGATCGCCTGCTGCGCGAATTGCAGGAACTCGAAGCCGCGCATCCCGAACTCGTCACTGCGAATTCGCCAACGCAACGCGTCGGCAGCACGCCCTCGGCGAAATTTTCCGAAGCGCGCCATGCCGTGCCGATGCTGTCGCTGGCCAATGCCTTCAGCGACGAGGAAGTCGGCGAATTCGTCGCGCGCATCGCCAAGGAGACCGGTGATGCCGATCCGGAATTCTCGGTGGAACCGAAACTCGATGGCCTCGCCATCAGCCTGCGCTACGAACATGGCCAGTTCGTGCGCGGCGCGACGCGTGGTGACGGCAGCACCGGCGAGGATGTCACTGCCAACCTGCGCACGATCAAGTCGATTCCATTGACGCTGCAGGGCGATGCGCCTGCCGTGCTCGAAGTGCGCGGCGAAGTGATCCTGCCCAAGGCTGCCTTCGAGAAATACAACGCCTGGGCGCTGGCCAATGGCCACAAGACGCTGGCGAATCCGCGCAATGGCGCCGCCGGTTCGCTGCGCCAGCTCGATCCTAAAATCAGCGCGCAACGGCCGCTGGCGTTCTTCGCCTATGCACTTGGCGAGATCGCGGGCGCGACATTGCCGGCCACCCATTCGCAGACCCTGCAATGGCTGCGCGGGCTCGGCCTCCCGGTCAGCTCCGAGGTGTCGGTAACGCGCGGATTGCAGGGCTTGCTTGATTATTACCGCCGCATCGGAGAACGCCGCGATGCGTTGCCTTACGACATCGACGGCGTGGTCTACAAGCTCGACCGCTTCGACCAGCAACGCGCGATGGGCTTCGTCTCGCGGGCGCCGCGCTGGGCGATTGCGCACAAATTCCCGGCGCAGGAAGCCAGCACCGTGGTCGAATCGATCGAGGTCAACGTCGGTCGCACCGGCGCGGTCACGCCCTGGGTGCTGATGACGCCGGTGCATGTCGGCGGCGTCACCGTCACCCGCGCCACCTTGCACAACGCCGACCAGATCGCGCGGCTCGACGTGCGCGTCGGCGATACTGTCATCGTGCGTCGCGCCGGCGACGTGATCCCGGAAGTGGTGCGGGTGGTGGAGGGCGAGCGTCCGCTCGACAAGAAGGGACAACCGCGGCATCCGGCCTATGTGTTGCCGACCACTTGTCCGGTGTGCGGATCGGCGATCGAGCGCGAGGAGGGCGAAGTGGTCGCGCGTTGCAGCGGTGGCCTGTTCTGCCCGGCGCAGCGGGTGCAGGCGATCTTCCATTTCGCATCGCGCCGGGCGATGGATATCGAAGGCCTCGGCGAACGCTTCGCTGAAGCGCTGGTGGATTTCGACTACGTCCACACCGTTGCCGATCTCTACAAATTGACCGTTGACGATTTCGTCGAGATGAAGCGCCGCGCCGACGAACGCGATGGCACGGTCCCGGAAACGGTCAAGGCCGGCAAGGTCGCGACGCGCTGGGCCGAAAACCTGGTCACCGGGATCGACGCCAGTCGCAATGCCACGCTGGAACGATTGCTGTTTGCGCTCGGCATCCGTGATGTTGGCGAGTCCACCGCCAAGACCTTGGCGCGGCATTTCGGCGCGCTCGATCCGCTGATGGCTGCAGACGAAGATGCGCTGAAACAGGTGCCGGACGTCGGCCCAGTGGTGGCCAGGCACATCGTCCATTTCTTCGCGCAGCCGCATAACCGTGAGGTGATCGGTGCCCTGCGCGAACGCGGCGTGCACTGGCCGGAAGGCGCGCCGAAGCGATCGAGCGAAGGCCCGCTGGCCGGCAAGACCGTGGTGTTGACCGGTGGACTGGCGTCGATGTCGCGCGACGAGGTCGGCGATCGCCTGGAGGCATTGGGCGCGAAAGTCAGCGGCAGCGTGTCGAAGAAAACCGGGATTGTCGTTGCCGGCGAAGCGGCAGGCAGCAAGTTGGCCAAGGCGCAGGAACTCGGCATCGAGATCTGGGACGAAGCGGCGTTGCTGGCCTTCCTCGCGCAACATCCGGCGAATGCATGACAGCGCGCGAACCAGCACCGCAGGAAGCGTGGCGACCAAGCGCATCGGCGCAAGCGATCCGGCTGCGCGCCCGCCTCAACACAACCATCCGCGACTTCTTCGCACAGCGCGATGTGCTGGAAGTGGAAACGCCGATCCTATCGGAAGCCGGTAACACTGCGCCCAACATCGACAGTTTCACCACGGATTTCAGCGGCCATGTCGATGCTGGCGGTCACGAGCGCTGGCTGCGCACCTCGCCCGAGCACGCGCTCAAGCGCCTGTTGTGCGCCGGCATCGGCGATTGCTATGAGCTCGGGCGGGTGTTCCGCAACGGCGAAGCCGGCGGTCGCCACAATCCCGAATTCACCATGCTGGAGTGGTATCGCGTCGGTTGGGATCATCTGCGGCTGATCGATGAAACCGCCGAGTTGGTACGCGCGGCGCTGGCACTGGTCGGGCGCGAGGCCACGCTCGAAATCGTCAGTTATCGTGATCTCTACCAGCGCGAACTCGGCGCCGATCCCTTGCGCGACGATGAAGAGATTCTGCGCAACGCACTCGGCGATATCCGCATCGATCCGCGGGGGCTTGAACGCGACGACTGGCTCGACCTGCTGATGACGCATCGCTTGCAACCGGCGTTCGCGCCCGACCGCATGATCGTGGTGCATGACTGGCCGGCATCGCAGGCAGCGTTGGCGCGCATTCGCGCCGAGGATCCGCCAGTCGCCGAGCGCTTCGAGCTGTACCTTGGGCCGGTGGAACTGGCCAACGGCTACCACGAGCTTCTCGATGCTGGCGAGCAGCGCGCGCGCTTCGATGCCGATATCGCCACGCGCAGGCGACGCAGCCTGGCGGCTCCGGCCATCGATACGCGATTCATTGGTGCGTTGCAGCATGGTATGCCAACCTGCGCCGGAGTCGCGCTGGGCATTGATCGGCTGCTGATGGCCATGCTCGAGACGACGCAGATCCGCGACGTGATTGCCTTCGATTTCGCCCGTGCCTGAACCCGTACACCAGCGTCCTCTCGCCATCTTGCGCGTTGCAAGCTAGATTCTTGGCATGTATTTCGTTCTCGTCATCGCCATGGCCGGCGCCGCCGCCGCAAGCCCAGAGCCTAGGGCGGACTGGCGTTCGTGGTTCAAACGCCATCCCGGCGACGTCGTCGCCTGCGATTCGAAGAACGGCGAGCGTGTCCATTGCGATGCCGATGCCACCAAGGGCGTGACGTTGTCGTTGCAACGATCGAAGACGGAATGCGTGCGTGGGCGCGATTGGGATATCGACGCCAACGGCATCTGGGTCGATCACGGCTGTCGCGCCGATTTCAAACTCGGCGAAACTGCGGCGGCGGCAGGCAATGCGGCCGCGCCGGCGCCTGCTGCGAAACCGGCTGCACCCGTGCTCGCACCTGCGCGCTCTGCGCGGCGCGGATTGGTCGTCTGCGAATCGTGGCAATCGCGCTGGGCGCATTGCGACGCCGATGTCACCCAGACCATTCGCCTGGCACGCCAGCGCAACAACAACGACGCATCGTGCATCCGTTCCCAGACCTGGGGCACCGATGCCACCGGCATCTGGGTCGCGGGAGGTTGTCGCGGTGAATTCCTGGTTGGCGAAATGCCGGTAGCGGCGTCACCGGGGCGAACGATCCGCTGTGAATCCAACAATGGCGGGCGCCAGAGTTGCAGTGTCGATACCGGACGCGGCGTGGCGCTGTCGCGACAGTTGTCCAATCTCGCGTGCACCAGAGGCAAGACCTGGGACTACGACGAGGATGGCGTGTGGGTGACGCGCGGCTGCCGGGCGATCTTCACCATCGACGTCGATCCTGCGCAGGCGGGCCAGGCGGTGCGTTGCGATTCGAACCACGGCAAGGAAAACATCTGCCCGTTGCCAGCTGGCGCGCGCGTGCGGGTGCAGGAACAGCGATCCAATACGCCCTGCGTGGAAGGCAAGAACTGGGAAGTGCGCAGTGATGGCTTGCACGTGAGCCACGGTTGTCGCGCGGATTTCCACGTCCTCTGATATCGGCTGAATGGGTGGCAACACCGGCCAGCACCAACAGGCGTGTTTGGGCTGGCGTTATGGAATCGCGCGTTAGATTCGGAGCGTCTTCCCGACCCTGAACAGGAGCGCGCCATGTCCATGATTCGTCATCTGCCGATGTTCGCCGCGCTCGCTTTCGCCGCGCCCGCCAGCCATGCGCAGTATTCCGGTTATCCCGGCAATGGCGGATACCCAGCGGGGCAGGGCATGGGCATGATCCGCTGCGAATCGATGAACGGCCGCACCAGCCAGTGCCAGGCCGATACCCGTTACGGCATGCGCCTTGCGCGCCAGTTGTCCGACAGCGCCTGCGAAGAAGGGCGCACCTGGGGCGTGAGTCGCGGTGGCATCTGGGTCAGCGGTGGATGTCGTGGCGAGTTCGTGATGGGCGATGACCGATATGGCGGCAATCGTGATTACGGGAACTATGGCTACGGAAATGGCGGTGGCCAGCGCTTCACCTGCGAATCGCGCAAAGGTCACCAGATCTACTGCCCGATTGACGGCGGGCGCGTGCGCCTGGTTCGCCAGATTTCCAGCAGCGACTGCGACGAAGGACGGACCTGGGGACAAGATCGTCGCGGCGTGTGGGTCACGGCCGGCTGTCGCGCCGAGTTCATCACCACTGGTTGGAGCCGGCGCGATGGCGATGACGATCGTGGCGACTGGAATGAACGCAGGCGCTGAGCACGACTGTGCGGAGAAAAGCGCTGGTCGCCTAGAATGGCGATCATGAGCGAAACCTTCGACTACGCACGTTACGACCGCATTCGCCCGATCCGCTGGACGGGTGATGCGCTGGAACTGCTCGATCAGCGCCACTTGCCATTCTCCACGACATACTTGGCGTCGCGCAGCAGCGATGAAGTGGCCGCAGCCATTCGTGCACTGGTGGTGCGTGGCGCGCCGGCGATCGGCATCGCTGCAGCTTGGGGTGTGGTACTCGCTGCACGTGCGATCGATGCAGCCAGTGGCGATGAAGCGCTCGCACGCATGCAGCCTGCACTGGATCGACTCAACGCGGCACGCCCGACGGCGGTGAATCTGGCCTGGGCGCTGGCGCGGATGCGCGCGGCGCTGGCGACGGCGGGTGCGGATTGGCGCGAGGTGCTGGAGCGCGAAGCGAGGGCGATCGAAACGGAAGACCTCGCTGCCAATCACGCGATGGGCACGCTGGGCGCGGCATTGATCGCAGCGGGCAGCGGCGTGCTCACCCATTGCAATACCGGATCGCTAGCGACTGCAGGGTTCGGTACCGCACTCGGCGTGATTCGAGCCGGTGTTGCACAGGGACGAATCGCGCGCGTGTTCGCGGGAGAAACGCGGCCGTGGAACCAGGGTGCACGCCTGACAGTGTGGGAGCTTCAGCAAGACGGCATCGACGCGACATTGATCGCCGATTCCGCTGCCGCGCACCTGATGAAGACTGGCCAGGTGCAATGGGTGATCGTCGGCGCCGATCGCATCTGCGCCAATGGCGATACCGCCAACAAGATCGGAACCTATCAGTTGGCGATCGCGGCGAAGCATCACGGGGTCGGCTTCATGGTGGTGGCGCCGTCGTCGACGGTGGACATGGCGACAGCGCATGGCGACGAGATCGAGATCGAGGAACGCGATTCCGCGGAACTGCTCAGTTTTCGTGATGAACGCACGGTTGCCGAAGGCGTGCGCGCATGGAATCCGGTGTTCGATGTCACGCCGCATGAACTCATCACTGCGATCGTGACCGAGCGTGGCGTGGTGAAGCAGCCGGATGCGGCTTCGATGGCTGCGTTGCTCCGGCGCTGAGCACGCGTTGGTCGCGTGTCGACTCGATGATATTTCCATGCTGCGGAACACCATTCGACTCGTGTACTTGCATGCCATCGAAAATTCGCCATAACTATCTGATTTTTAAAAAGAATTCGACGTGATTTCAGGCGTCATTCATGCTAGAATTCAGCGTCTGAATTGATGCCGCCCGCGGGCGCGCCGGATGCGCCCTGCAAGGCGTGGATTCCAGCGTGGCCGCAGGCGGTTTCCCGAACCCAGCGGAAGCCTGATGACGTCCCAGAACAGCGATCACGCCAAGGAAATCATTCCCGTCAATCTCGAAGACGAGATGCGCCGCAGCTACCTCGATTACGCCATGAGCGTGATCGTCGGGCGCGCGCTCCCGGACGTTCGTGACGGCCTCAAGCCGGTTCATCGCCGCGTGCTGTTCGCGATGCACGAACTCGGTGCGCACAGCAACAAGCCGTACTACAAGTCGGCGCGCATCGTCGGTGACGTGATCGGTAAATACCATCCGCACGGTGACCAATCGGTCTACGACACCCTGGTGCGCATGGCGCAGCCGTTCTCGCTGCGCTACCTGCTGGTGGATGGACAAGGCAACTTCGGTTCCGTCGATGGCGACAGCGCCGCCGCGATGCGTTACACCGAAGCGCGCATGTCCAAGCTCACCCACGAGCTGATGGCTGACATCGACAAGGACACCGTCGAATTCCAGCCCAACTACGACGAGAAGGAACTCGAACCGACGGTGATGCCGACGCGCTTCCCGAACCTGCTGGTCAATGGTTCGGCCGGTATTGCCGTCGGCATGGCGACCAACATCCCGCCGCACAACATGACCGAAGTGATCAATGCCTTGCTGGCGTTGATCGAAACACCGGACATCGATATCGACGGGTTGATGGAATACATCCCCGGCCCGGATTTCCCCACCGCCGGCATCATCAACGGCGTCGGTGGCATCCACCTGGCGTACCGCACCGGTCGTGGCCGCGTACGCATGCGCGCCAAGGCCGATATCGAAGTCGCCGACAATGGCCGCGAAGCGATCATCGTCACCGAGATTCCCTACCAGGTGAACAAGGCGCGGTTGATCGAGAAGATCGCCGAGCTGGTCAAGGAAAAGAAGCTAGAGGGCATCAGCGAGTTGCGCGACGAGTCCGACAAGGACGGCATGCGCATCTACATCGAGATCAAGCGCGGCGAATCGGCAGAGGTGGTGCTCAACAACCTCTATTCGCAGACGCAGATGGAGTCGGTGTTCGGCATCAACATGGTCGCGCTGGTCGATGGCCGCCCGCAGTTGCTCAACCTCAAGCAGATCCTCGTCGCCTTCCTCAAGCATCGCCGCGAAGTGGTCACGCGCCGGACCATCTTCGAGTTGCGCAAGGCCCGCGGCCGCGCCCACATACTCGAAGGCCTGACCGTTGCGCTCGCCAACATCGACGAGATGATCGAGCTGATCAAGACCTCGGCGAATCCGGAAGAAGCGCGCAACAAGATGCTGGCCAAGACCTGGGATCCGGGCATGGTCGGTGCCTTGCTTGGCGCCAGTGGTGCGGAAGCCTCGCGTCCGGAAGACCTGCCGAAGGGCGTTGGCCTGGTCGACAACCGTTACCAGCTCACCGAAGTCCAGGCGCAGCAGATCCTCGACATGCGCCTGCATCGCCTGACCGGGCTGGAGCAGGAAAAGCTGACCGAGGAATACCGCCAACTGCTCGACACCATCCGCGGCCTGATCGAAATCCTCGAGCATCCCGGCGTGCTGATGACAGTGATCCGCAGCGAGCTGGAGAACGTCAAGGAAGAATTCGGTGATGCCCGTCGCAGCGAAATCCGCGCATCGGAAGAAGACCTGGACATCCTCGACCTGATCGCGCCAGAAGACGTGGTGGTCACGCTGTCGCACTCCGGCTATGCCAAGCGCCAGCCGGCGACGACCTATCGTGCGCAGAAGCGTGGTGGCAAGGGTCGCAATGCGGCGGCGACCAAGGACGAGGATTTCATCGACCAGTTGTGGCTGGTCAACACCCACGACACTCTGCTCACGTTCACCAGCCGCGGCCGGGTGTTCTGGCTGCCGGTGTACCAGTTGCCGGATGCCGGCCCGCAGGCGCGCGGCCGTCCGATCATCAACTGGATTCCGCTGGAAGAAGGCGAGAAGGTGCAGGCAGTGTTGCCGGTGCGCGAATACGTGGACGGCAAGTACGTGTTCTTCGCGACCCGCGACGGCACGGTGAAGAAGACCGCGCTGACCGAATTCGCGTTCCGACTGGCGCGCGGCAAGATCGCCATCAACCTCGACGAGGGCGATGCACTGATCGGCGCCGAACTGACCAATGGCGAGCGCGACATCATGTTGTTCGCCAGCAACGGCAAGGCGGTGCGCTTCGATGAAGGCGCGGTGCGTGCGATGGGTCGCACCGCGACCGGCGTGCGCGGCATGAAGCTGGCGCAGGGCGAAGACGTGCGCAGCCTGATCGTGATCGATGGCGACGGCGATATCCTGACGGCGAGCGAACGCGGCTACGGCAAGCGCACCGAAGTAGCCGAATTTCCCAAGAAGGGTCGTGGTACCCAGGGCGTGATCGCGCTCAAGACCACCGAGCGCAATGGTCGTTTGGTCGGTGCGATCCAGCTCAGCGATCACCACGACGTGCTGCTGATTTCCGATGGCGGCACGCTGGTGCGCACACCGGCTGCTGCCATCTCGCAAGTTGGCCGCAATGCCGCAGGCGTGACACTGATCCGCCTGTCGCCGGACGAGAGCCTGCAGGCGATCGAACGCCTTGATGTATCGCTGGATGAAGTCGTCGACGATGCGACGTCTTCGACTGGTGCAGTGGTGATGGAGGACGCCGCGAGCGAGCCACCATCCGCGGGTGCTCCGGACTGACGACTCGGGCGCCGCAAGGCGCCCGTTTCATTTCAGGTCGTTAAGATCAGATCCACATCGCCGGATCGATCAACGGATCGGCGTGTTCTGCGGCCTCGCGGGCATCAGGCACGCGGATGGTCGCCGGCACGCCCACCGCCACGCCATGAGCGGGCACATCGGTCACCACCACCGCATTCGCGCCGATGCGCGCAGCGTTGCCGACGGTGATCGGTCCGAGGATCTTCGCGCCTGCGCCGATCAACACGCCATCGCCAATGGTCGGGTGGCGCTTGATGCGTGCGTTCGCGGTGCCGCCCAAGGTGACGCCGTGGTAGATCAACACGTCGTCGCCGACTTCGGCGGTTTCACCGATCACCACGCCCATGCCGTGGTCGACCACGACGCGACGGCCGATCTTCGCGGCAGGATGGATCTCCACGCCGGTGACCATGCGCGAACCGTAGGCGATCAGTCGCGCCAGCCAGCGCAATGGCGCGATCTGCCACAGGCCATGCGCGATCCGATGCAGCCACAGCGCATGCAAACCCGACGCGGTGAAGAAGGGAATCCACGGCGAAGTGGCCGCGGGATCGCGCGACAGCACCGCCGCGATGTCCTCGTGGATACGGCCGAGCAGGCCGGGAGATGCTCCCGGCGCGTTGTTCGCGGCCATGCGCTCAGTCGAGCAGTTCGGAGAACAGGATGGTGGAGAGATAACGCTCGCCGAAACTCGGGATGATCACCACGATGGTTTTGCCGGCGCTTTCCGGCTGTTGCGCGATCTGGTTGGCGGCGGCGAGTGCAGCACCGGACGAGATGCCAACCAGCAGGCCTTCTTCCTTCGCCGCGCGACGCGCCCATTCCACTGCGGTGTCGGCGTCGATATCGATGATGCCGTCATAGATGGTGCGATCAAGGATCTCGGGAATGAAGTTCGCGCCAAGGCCCTGGATCTTGTGCGGGCCGGGCTGGCCGCCGTTGAGGATCGGCGATTCCGCCGGTTCCACGCCGTAGACCTTCACCGATGGCTTGCGTTCCTTCAACACCTGGCCGACGCCGGTGATGGTGCCCCCGGTGCCGATGCCGGCGATGAAGATGTCGACCTCGCCGTCGGTATCGTTCCAGATTTCCTCGGCGGTGGTCTTGCGATGGATCGCCGGGTTGGCGACGTTGGCGAACTGGCGCGCCAGCACTCCACCGCGTTCCTTCGCGATGGCGTCCGCGCGTTCGACCGCGCCGCGCATGCCTTCGGCGGCGGGCGTCAGGATCAGCTCGGCGCCGTAGGCGCGGAGCAGGGCGCGACGTTCCTTGCTCATCGAATCGGGCATCGTCAGCACGACCTTGTAGCCGCGTGCCGCGCCGACCATCGCCAGCGCGATGCCGGTGTTGCCGGAGGTCGCCTCGATGATCGTGCCGCCCGCTTTCAACTCGCCGCTGGCCACCGCGGCATCGATGATGGCGACGCCGATGCGGTCCTTCACCGATTTCGCCGGGTTGTAGAACTCAAGCTTGGCCAGCACCGTCGCCTTGCTCTGGATGATGCGGTTGATCTTGACCAGCGGCGTGCGGCCAACCAGCTGGGTGACATCGGAATAAATCGTCATGCCCGACCTCGTCAGGAAAGTGATGATGCGATGCTAGGCCACGCGACGTTGCAGGACAACGCCGGGTGGGCGGGTAACGCAGAAGCAGTCGTCATGTCGATATGCCGCTGCGTGATGACGCGCCGTGCAGCTGGCTTCAGTCGCCGATCCAGCCGTTGAGCAGGTCGCGGAAATCATCGGCATGTTCTTCTTCCATCGCCAGAATGCCTTCCAGCATGCGCTTGGTGGTGGTGTCGCGGTCGCCGATCCAGTTGATCAGTTCGCGGTAGCTGTCGATGGCGATGCGCTCGGCGATCAGGTTTTCCTTGACCATGTCGCGCAAGTTCTTGCCTTCCTTGTATTCGGCATGCGAGCGCGCGGTCAGCGTCGCGGGATTCAGGTCGGGCTCGCCGCCAAGCTGCACGATGCGTTCGGCGATCAGGTCGGCATGGCTCTGTTCTTCCTTGGCATGTTCCAGGAATTCCGCCTTCACCGGTTCCGCCAGCATGCCTTCCGCCGAGAAGTAATGGCGCATGTAACGCAGCACGCAGACCCATTCGGTGGCGAGCGCATCGTTGAGCTTCGCGACCAGTTGCTTGCGGTCGATAGTGTAGGTGAAGGTGACCGGTCCCTTGTCCAAACCCTCGCGCGCACGTTTGCGCAAGGTCTGGACGCTGGTGAATCCTTGTTCGTCAGTCGTTGCAGCGGGTTTCGCGGATACAGCATGTTTCTTTGCGGTCTTGGCACTGTGCTTCATGGCAACTCCTGGATCAGGCTGGGGGAAGGGCTGCAATCGTGTCGAGCATCGCTTCGGCGCTGGAAACGCGGAATTCGCCCGGCGCTTCCACTTCGACCGCGCGGGCCACGCCGTTCTCCGCATACAGGGCGAAACGCTTGCCGCGCACGCCCATGCCGAACTTGCTGGCATCCATCTCCAGGCCGAGGGCACGGGTGAAGGCGCCGTTGCCGTCGGCGAGCATGAGCAGCCCGGCGGGAATGTGCTGCGATTCGCCCCAGGCCTGCATCACGAAGGGATCGTTGACCGAGAGGCAATACACCGCGATGCCGCGCTTGGCGAATTCGTCGTGGTGCTGCACGTAACCGGGCAGGTGGCGTTCCGAACAAGTGGGCGTGAACGCGCCGGGCACGCTGAACAGCAGCACGCGCTTGCCGTCGAACAACTGCGAGGTGTCGCTGTCCTGGGCGCCATCCGCAGTGGCAACCTGCAATGGCATGGACGGGATTGGATCGCCGGGCTGGATGGACATGGGTTGGCCTGTCGGGAAAGCGGCAGGGTAGACCCGGGATCGGAAAGATGGCGTTAAGGCGTGCCCGCCACTCGCCGATCGTGCCGATCCATGTTGGAATGTGCGATGTGGCCGTCGCATCGGACGGGCCTGCAGTGCGGAGGTTCAATGCAGTTCAAGGATTACTACGGCATCCTCGGCGTCGAGCCCAATGCCGGCGAGGCGGAAATCAAGTCGGCCTACCGGCGGCTGGCGCGCAAATATCATCCGGACGTCAGCAAGGAGGCTGACGCGGAGGAAAAGTTCAAGGCCGTCAATGAAGCCTACGAAGCGCTGCGCGATCCGCAGAAGCGCACGGCCTACGACCAGTTGCGTTCGCGCGGCTACCGCCCGGGCGACGACGTGCAGCCTCCGGGGGCGGGTGGTGGCGGGTTCCATGGCGCGCCGGGCGATTTCGATTTCGACGAGATCTTCGCCGGCGATGGCCGCGGCGGCGGTGGCTTCAGCGATTTCTTCGAGGAAATGTTCGGGCGTGGTCGCGGTGGTCGCCCCGGCGGTCGCCAGCAGCAGGCCGGCCCGACGCGCGCGCGTTTCAGCGTGCCATTGGAAGCCGTGTACCGTGGCGACAGCGTGCGCATCGGCTTGAACGGGAAATCGCTGGACGTGCGCATTCCCAAGGGCATTCGTCCCGGCCAGATGATCCGCCTTGGTGGACAGGGCGGGCAGGGTGGCGATCTGTTGCTGGAAATCGAATACGCCGCGCACCCCGACTTCGAGGTCGATGGCCGCAATATTCTTTATGTGTTGCCGGTGATGCCGTGGCAGGCGGCGCTGGGCGCCGTCATGAGCGTGCCGACATTGGGCGGCGCGGTCGAGCTGAAGATCCCGGCGGGATCGGATGCCGGCAAGAAGTTGCGCCTGCGCGGTCGCGGCCTGCCCGGACAGGTGCCGGGCGACCAGATCGTCGAAGTCGAAATCCTGGCGCCGGTGCCGCAGAACGCGGCACAAAAGGCGGCCTACGAAGGACTGCGCGAGTCCTTCGGTTGATCAGGCGGCTGCGCCACCCGGCAGCAGCTGCGTCACCACCTCGGACAGCTCCTTCTCGCTGAAGGGCTTGGTGATGTAGGCGCGCGCGCCCTGGCGCATGCCCCACATGCGATCGGTGTCCTGGTCCTTGGTGGTCACCAGCACCACCGGGATGTGGCGCGTGGTTTCTTCGCGGGTGATCGAACGCGTCGCCTGGAAACCATTGAGGTTCGGCATCACCACGTCCATCAGGATGAGGTCTGGCAGCAGGCTTTTGGCGAGTTCGACGCCGGCGGCGCCGTCTTCGGCGGTGCTGCATTGGTGACCGAGTTTTTCGACGACACGACGCAGCCCCAGCAACTGGGAAGGTGAGTCATCGACAACGAGAATGTGAGCCATGGAGATCCCCCTGGGAATGCTGCGATTCTACACAGCTTCAGGCATTTTCCGGAAATTCGACCAGCGTGCGCCCGCGTGATCCACCCGCCAGCATGCGGGCGAAAATCGCCGGCAATCCCGGCAAATTCACGGTCGTTGTGCAGATGACGTCAAGGTTGTCCGGCTTCCAGTCGCTGGCGAGATGCTGCCAGATGGCATCACGGATATTGCGTTCTGTGCCGGCTGACGCAATTCCGAGCAGGGACACGCCGCGAATGATGAACGGCATCACGGTTGTCGGCAATTCCGGGCTGGCGGCGAGTCCGGCACTGGCGACATTGCCATAGGGCGCGGTCTGCGCCAGCAAGCTGGCGAGCATCGATCCGCCGACGTTGTCGAGGCCGCCGCCGAAGCGCACCGACTCCATCGCGCGGGTGGTGGCGAGTGCGTCGCGGCCCAACACGGCGCTTGCGCCCAGCGTACGCAGATAGTCGCCGTGTTCGGGCTTGCCGCTGATGGCGTGGACCTCGAAGCCGGCACGCTTGAAGATCGCGATCGCCAGCGAGCCGACGCCGCCAGTCGCGCCAGTCACGGCGAGCGGACCAAGGCCGGGATGCTGACGGTTGTCGAGCATCCGGTACAAGGCCAATGCTGCGGTGAAACCGGCGGTGCCGAGGATCATCGCTTCGCGCAAGCTGAGCCCGTCCGGCAACGGAATCACCCAGCGCGATTCCAGTCGCGCGTATTCGCCATAGCCGCCATCGCGGCTTTCCGACAGTCCGCAGCCGGTGACGAGGACAGCATCGCCTTCGCGGAACTTCGGATCGCTCGATTGCACCACGTGGCCGGCGACATCGATGCCGCCGTTGAGCGGAAACGTGCGCAGGATTTTTCCTTGCCCCGTTCCGGCCAGCGCATCCTTGAAATTGACCGAGGAATACGCGGTGCGAATCACCACCTCGCCGGGGGAGAGCGCATCGAGCGCGATGCGTTCGACGCCGCTGCGATAACCGTCTGCATCATTGTGGATGCGGAATGCCTCGAACGTCGTTGGAACGTTCATGTCTCCGCCACCGAACGCAATTGGCCGCGGCGTTTTTCGTCCATCCACTTGTCGGCCTGCGCCGGACGGTAATCGCGCATCCACGCCAGCAGCGTGTCGATGTCGTCGCCGTGCCAGAGATCGGTGCGTTGCTCCGGATGCAGGAAGCGCTGATCGACCATGTGATCGAGCATCGTCATCAATGGCGACCAGAAGCCGGCGACATCGAGGAAGGCGCAGGGTTTGTGGCCGAGCCCGAGCTGGCGCCAGGTCAGCATCTCGAACATTTCGTCGAGCGTGCCGAAGCCGCCAGGCAGGGCGATGAAGCCATCGGAGAGTTCGAACATCCGCGCCTTGCGTTCGTGCATCGACGTGACCACTTCCAGTCGCGTCAATCCGCGATGGCCAACTTCCCATCCCATCAATTGCTGCGGGATCACGCCGGTGACTTCGCCGCCAGCATCCAGCACCGCATCGGCGACTATGCCCATCAACCCGACGTTACCGCCGCCATACACAAGCTGCATGTTTTCCGCGGCGATGCGGGTGCCGAGCACGCGTGCGGTTTCGGCGTAACGGGGGTCGGTGCCGCTGTTGGAACCGCAATAGACGCAAATCGATTTCATCTGACTCAAGGCACGAAGCTGAGGAAGAGGTAGGCCGCGAACAGCACCAGATGGACGATGCCGGGCAGGATACTGGTACGCCCGGTGCGCAGGCTGATCGAGGTGATGAACAGCGTCACCATCAGCAAGACCATGCCCATCGGCGGCAAGCCCATCGACAATGACCAACCTTTGTAGAGGCTGATCAGCGTCACCGTGGGAATGGTCAGGCCAATGGTGGCGATGGTCGAACCGACGGCGAGGTTGAGGCTGGTCTGCAGGCGGTTGGCATGCGCGGAGCGCACGGCCGCGACGCCTTCGGGCAGCAACACGATCGCGGCGATCAGGATGCCAACCGTCCCTGCGGGTGCGCCGACATTTTCCAGCGCAAGCTCAACGGTTGGCGAGACCGTTTCCGCACCCAGCACGACGCAGACCAGGCTGATCAGCAACAACACGCTGCTGGCCACGACATCGCGCCCGCTCGGCGGGTCGGCGTGGGTGTCTTCCTCGTCGTGGCCCGGTGGCAGGAAGTAGTCGCGATGCCTGACCGTCTGGAAAAAAGTGAACGCAGCGAACAGCACCAGTGTCGCGATCGCGATGAACAACATCTGCTTGCGGTCGTAGGACGGGCCTGGCGTGGTGGTGGTGAAGTTCGGCAGGATCAGGGTGAAGGCGAGGATCGCCGCCAACGTTCCCAACGCGGCATTGATGCCATCGAGCTTGAATTCCTGCACGTGATGGCGGCGACCGCCAGCGAGCAGGCAGACGCCGATCACGCCGGTCAGCAGGATCATCACGCCGGCGAAAACGGTATCGCGCGGCAAGGTGGCGACGTCGCCGTGGCCCGACATCATCATCGAGATGATCAGCGAACATTCGATCACTGTGACCGCCAGCGCCAGCACCAGGGTGCCGAACGGTTCGCCGACCTTGTGGGCGATCACTTCGGCGTGATGCACCGCGCTGACCACGCCGGCCACCACGATCGCTGCCAGCACGGCGGTGACGCCGGGGAACGGCTTGAAGATTTCCGCCACGATCAGCACCACCAAGGTGACGATCGGGAGCAGCAGGCTCCAGCCGGGATTATGTGCGGAAGGTCGAATCATCATCACCGAAGCATGCGGCAACTTGGATGAAAGTGCCATCCGCTAGTGTGCGTCAGCCGCCTTGGCGCAAATGCAGCAGGGCCTGGACGGCAGCGACGCCGGCCGCGCCCGCCAGTCCGGCGCAGGCGAAGCACAGCCACACCGGCCAGCCAGCGCGGATTGAGATTGCGAGGGCAGGGAAGAACGCGAGGCTGCCAAGCACGAACCAGAAAATGTCCATGCCCATCGTGGCGACGCGTGCAGGATCGCCGCTGTCGCGATAGAGCCAGGTCAGCACCAGCAGCGACGTGAGCGGCAACGAGGCGACCAGTGCGCCGAGCACGCCGGGTTTCTTCGACAATTCAGAAGCGACCATCACCGTGATGACGGTGATGGCGAGTTTGATCAGCAGTTGCAGGTTCATGGCGTGATGAACCCGCGCGTGCCGTCAGTTGGCCTTGTGGATGGCGCGCTTGTCGACCGCCATCGCGGCGTCGTGCACAGCTTCCGACAGTGACGGATGGGCGTGGCAGATGCGCGCGAGATCATCGGCGCTGCCGTTGAATTCCATCGAGATCACGCCTTCGTGCACCAGTTCCGACACGTTCGGCCCGATCAGGTGCATGCCAAGGATGCGATCGGTCTCGGCATCGGCCAACACTTTCACGAAGCCGATCGGTTCCGCCATCGCCACCGCACGACCGACCGCCGCGAACGGGAAGCTGCCGGCCTTGTAGGCGATGCCCTCGGCCTTGAGCTGTTCCTCGGTCTTGCCGACCCAGGCGATTTCAGGCTCGGTGTAGATCACATTCGGAATGGTGTCGTAGTTGACGTGGCCGGGCAGGCCGGCGATCAGCTCGGCGACTTCGATGCCTTCCTCGAAGCCCTTGTGCGCCAGCATCGGCCCGCGCACGCAGTCGCCGATCGCCCACACGCCATCAACGCCGGTGTGGCAGTGGTCGTCGACTTCGATCATGCCGCGCGCATCCAGCTTGACGCCGGTGCCATCGGCCAGCAGCCCTTTGGTCGCGGCGCGGCGGCCGACGCAGACCAGCAGTTTCTCGACCACCATTTCCTGATCGGACTTGCCATCGTTGAAGGTGACGTGCACGCCATCGGCTTTCACTTCGGTCTTCGAGACCTTGGTGCCGAGGCGGATGTCGAGGCCCTGCTTCTTGAATTCGCGGGCGGCGACCTTGGCCACTTCCTTGTCGGCGGCGGCGAGGAAGTCGGGCAGGGCTTCGAACACGGTGACCTTGGCGCCAAGACGATTCCACACGCTGCCGAGTTCGAGGCCGATCACGCCAGCGCCGATCACGCCGAGCGTCTTCGGAACCGCGGTGAAATCGAGTGCGCCGACGTTGTCGACGATGTTTTTTCCATCAAACTTCGCGAACGGCAATTCGATCGAATCGGAACCGGCAGCGAGGACCACGTTGGTACCCTTCAGCTCAACGGTGCTGCCGTCATGCTGCTTCACCGTGACGATATTGCCCGGCTGCAACTGGCCGAAGCCGTAGAACGGCGTGATCTTGTTGGCCTTGAACAGTGCCGCGATGCCGCCGGTGAACTGCTTCACGATCTTGTCCTTGCGGCCGATCATGGTGGCGACGTCGATCTTCTGGTCGGCGAAGCTGATGCCGTGCTCGCCGAAGATATGCGACATGTTCCAGAACTGGCGGCTGGAATCGAGCAGCGCCTTCGACGGGATGCAACCGACGCGCAGGCAGGTGCCGCCGAGCGCGGGCTGGCCGTCCTTGCCGAGCGCGGCATCGACGCAGGCGGTCTTCAGGCCGAGTTGCGCGGCGCGGATCGCGGCGTGGTAGCCGGCCGGTCCGCCACCGATCACGACGACATCGAATTGTTGTTGTTCGCTCATCTCAGATCCCCAACAGCATGCGGCTCGGATTCTCGAGCTGGTTCTTGATGTCGACCAGGAACAGCACTGCGTCCTTGCCGTCGATGATGCGATGGTCGTAGCTGATAGCGAGGTACATCATCGGCGCGGCGATCACCTGGCCGTTCTCGACAATGGCGCGTTCCTTGATCGCGTGCATGCCGAGGATGGCCGACTGCGGCGGATTGACGATGGGGGTGGAGAACAGCGAACCGAAGGTGCCGCCATTGGTGATGGTGAAAGTGCCGCCCTGCAAGTCTTCCAGCTTGAGGCCGCCTTCGCGCGCCGCCTTGGCGTAGCCGGCGATCGCCTTCTCGATTTCGGCGAAGCCCATGCGTTCGACATTGCGCAGCACCGGCGTGACCAGGCCCTTGTCGGTGCTGACCGCCACCGAGATGTCGGCGTAGCCGTGATAGATCACGTCGTTGCCATCAACCGAGGCATTGACCACCGGATACTTCTGCAAGGCGTTGGCAGCGGCCTTGGCGAAGAAGCTCATGAAGCCGAGCTTGATGCCGTTGTCCTTCTCGAACTGTTCGCCGAGTTCCTTGCGCATCGCCATGACCTTGCCGAGGTTGACCTCGTTGAAGGACGTCAGCATCGCGATGGAATTCTTCGACTGCATCAGGCGTTCGGCAATGCGCGCGCGCATGCGCGTCATTGGCACGCGTTCTTCCGGGCGGGCGCCACCGCTGATGCCCGGCGTCTTGCCACTGGCGTAATTGACCAGGTCTTCCTTGGTCACCGCACCGTGGCGGCCGGTACCGGCGACCTGTGCGGGATCGATGCCCTTGCTCTCGGCGGCAAAGCGCGCCCCCGGCGGCAGTTGCGCGGTATTGCCGGCGGCCGGCGCTGCAACCGGTACGGCAGCAGCGGGCGCAGCAGCTGCAGGCGCGGGTGCTGCGGGCGCCGCAGCGGCCGGAGCCGGGGCAGGTGCAACGGCACCTTCCTCGACGACGGCGATCACCTGCTGGCTGGTGACGGTCGCGCCTTCGGCGAACTTGATTTCCTTGACCACGCCATCGACCGGCGACGGCACTTCCAGCACCACCTTGTCGGTTTCCAGATCGACCAGGTTCTCGTCGCGACGCACGCTGTCGCCCACCTTCTTGTGCCAGGTGGCGATGGTGGCGTCGGAGACGGATTCGGGAAGAACCGGGACTTTGATTTCGGTGGCCATGTCGGATGTCCGATGAAGAATGAGAATGCAGTGAAAGGGGAGAGGATCAGTCGTTGCCGTGTTCGAGCTTCGGCGGATTGACCAATGCATCGGCGATCAACTGCGCCTGTTCGGCGACGTGATCGTTGAAGTGGCCAGCGGCCGGCGACGGCGAACGCGCGCGGCCGGCGTAGGAGATCGACTGGTCGTTCATCAGGCAGGCGCGCAGATGGTGCTGGATCTGGAACCAAGCGCCCTGGTTCTGCGGTTCTTCCTGGCACCAGACCACGTCTTTCGCCAGCGGATAACGTGCCAGTTCGGCCTTCAGCAATGCGCGCGGGAACGGATACAACTGTTCGATGCGCACCAGTGCGACGTCGCTCTGGCCGCGCTTCTCGGCGTCTTCGAGCAGGTCGTAATAGACCTTGCCGGAACACAGCACCACGCGCTTGACCTTGGTCGGGTCGGCCTTGCGATCGGAAATCAGTTGCTGGAATTCGCCGTCGGCCAGTTCTTCCAGCGACGACACCGCGAGCTTGTGGCGCAGCAGCGATTTGGGCGTCATCACGATCAGCGGCTTGCGGGTATCCATGCACAACTGGCGACGAATCATGTGGAAGGCCTGCGCCGGCGTGGTCGGCACGCAGACCATCATGTTGTCGAGCGCGCACAGTTGCAGGAAGCGTTCCAGTCGCGCCGAACTGTGTTCCGGGCCTTGCCCTTCGTAACCATGCGGCAGGAACAGCGCGAGTCCGCACAGGCGGCCCCACTTGGCTTCGCCGGCGGCGATGAACTGGTCGATCACCACCTGCGCGCCGTTGGCGAAATCGCCGAACTGCGCTTCCCAGATATCGAGCGTACCGGGATCGGTGGTCGAGTAGCCGTATTCGAAGGCCATCACCGCTTCTTCCGACAGCAGCGAATCGATGATCGTCGCGTCTTCCGGATTCTTCACCAGCTGGCGCAGCGGGATGTAGAAATTGTCGGTCTTCTGGTCGTGGAGGATGGCGTGGCGATGGAAGAACGTGCCGCGTCCCGAGTCCTGGCCCACCAGTCGCAGGCGATTGCCTTCATCGAGCAGGGTGGCGTAGGCGAGGTTCTCGGCGAAACCCCAGTCGCCCGGCTGTTCGCCGGCGGCCATCTTGCGGCGGTCGTCGTAGATCTTGGCGACGCGCGGATGCAGCACGACACCTTCGGGAATGGTGTTGATCTGCTTCGCCAGCGCATCGAGCTTGCCGCGATTGACGCGGGTATCGACCGGATCCGACAACTTGCCCTGCAACAGCTTGTTCCAGTCCGGCAGCAACGGATCGGGCTTGGCCGCGACCACGTCCGCCGTCACTTCGCCGGCATCGAGCTTGTCGCGGTAGGCATCGACCATCGCCTTGACCTGCTCGGCGGTGACCACGCCTTCGGCGACCAACGCATCCGCATACAACTCGCGGGTGGTCTTCATCGAACGGATCTTCTGGTACATCAGTGGCTGCGTCGCCGCCGGCTCGTCGGCCTCGTTGTGGCCCTGGCGGCGATAGCAGACCAGATCGATCACCACGTCCTTGCCGAATTGCTGGCGGAAATCATGGGCCAGGTTCATGCAGAACAGCACCGCTTCCGGATGATCGCCGTTCACGTGCAGCACCGGCACTTCCACCATCTTGGAGACATCGGTGCAGTACAGCGTGGAACGGGCGTCCTCGTGGTAGCTGGTGGTGAAGCCGACCTGGTTGTTGATGACGATATGGATGGTGCCGCCGACCTTGAAGCCACGCGCCTGCGACATCTGCAGCAGTTCCATGCCGACGCCCTGGCCGGCGAACGCGGCATCACCGTGCAGCAACACCGGCAACACTTTCTTGCGCGCCTTGTCGTCGTAGCGGAGCTGGCGCGAACGCACCGAGCCGTCCACCACTGGATTGACGATTTCCAGGTGTGACGGGTTGAACGCCAGCGCGACGTGCACTGGCCCGCCCGGTGTACCGATGTCGGCGCTGAAGCCCATGTGGTACTTCACGTCGCCGGTGTGGGCGTGATCGTCGGCGGCGTGTTCGAACTTGCCCTCGAACTCGTTGAAGAGTGCACGCGGCGGCTTGCCGAGGATGTTGACCAGCACGTTGAGGCGACCGCGATGGGCCATGCCGATCACCATTTCCTTGGCGCCCTGGCTGCCCGAACGACGGATCAGTTCGTCCAGCATCGGGACCAGCGAATCGCCGCCTTCCAGCGAGAAACGCTTCTGGCCGACGTATTTGGTACCGAGATAGCGTTCCAGTCCTTCGGCCGCGGTCAGGCGTTCGAGGATGCGCAGCTTGGTCGCCTTGTCGAAGCCGAAGTTGCCGCCGGCGCCTTCCAGGCGCTCCTGCATCCAGCGGCGCTGCTCGACGTCGCTGATGTGCATGAACTCGGCGCCGATCGGGCCGGTATAGGTGGCCTTGAGCAGGGCGTAAAGATCGCCCAGCGTCCGGCGCTTGCTGTCACCGACGGTGCCGGTGCCGAACTCGGTCTTGAGATCGGTGTCGGAGAGGTGATGGAAGGCCAGCGTCAGGTCGGGCGCGTCCGGATGCTGGAGCATGCCCAGCGGATCGATGTCGGCGCCGAGATGGCCACGCGATCGATAGGCGGTGATCAGCCGACCGATGTGGCGCTCGCGCTCGTCACCGGCGCTACCGCCACCAGCACTGGCTGGAGTGCGGATCGCGGCGCGACCTGCTGCCGCCACGGCATCGGCAATCACCGAGTGCGGGACGTCGCCGGCTTCGCGGCCTTTCAGACTGTCGAAATAGGCCTTCCACTTGCCATCGACGCTTTCCGGGGCAGCAAGATACTGCTCGTAGAGCTCGTCGACGTAGGCGGCATTGCTGCCGAGCTGGGAGGTCTGCGCAAACTGCTTGAGAAGGCTGTCCGCCATGAGGGTGGAATACTCGCGATGTCGCCGGGGTCGGGTTTGGTGCAAGCGACTGATTTTCCGACGCAACAGACCGGCTGAATGCGCTGGAACAGTCGAGCTTGCGATTATAGGCGCAGCCGGCCCCGCACCGCATCAAATTCCGAGCGCGCGCAGTTCAGGCATTGGTCGCGCCCGCTCCCATGCGGCATCGAAGCGCGACTGGACGACGCGTCCTTGCCCGAACCCTGCCGGGGTGAAATCGCCGCCGAGGCGACCGGCGCCATCGAGACGGAGGATCGAACCGTCATCGCCGAGCAGGAAGGGATGCTGGGCTGGCCATCCATCGCCTTCCAGTGGCTGGCGCAGTTGCAATGCGCTGGGCAGGCGCTGGTGCAGGGCGACCAAAGCGCCGCAATCGCGCTGCAGATCGGCGGCTTCGGCGACGAGGATGCGAAGTTCGCGCTCGCGGCCGGAAATCGCGAACGTGCGCAGGCCGTTGATGATGGCTGGCTGGTTCCACAGTCGCGATTCCAGCTGTGGGGCGAACAGGCAGGTGCGACGCACGCTGGACCGCAGCACGTCGATGATCGCGGTGATGACGGCATCGAGGCCATCGATGCGGTGAGCGGATGGCGTGGTGTTTTCCATCATTCCTCCACGGGAAGCAGATAACCTCCATCGGCCAAGGTCTGCAGCAATTCGCGGCCGGCCGGACTCAGTGCCGCGAGCGTGTCGCCATCGAGCCACTGCGCGGCGGCCAACACTTTTGCATCATCGACCGTCGCCGGCCACGCCGCACCGTTCGCGAACAACAGGGCGCTACCGTCGCTCAGCCGTCGCCACGCCATGCGCGTATGCGGGTGACGCATCCAGTCAGCGCCATTGCCGATGCTGTCGACGATATCGAGCCCGGAGGCATCGTCGCCCGTCGGCGCCTGGCCTTCGGCGACGCGATAGGCGGACACGAAGCGACCGAACCACTCGCCGATCTGGTCGCGACCTTCGAGATGGATGCGCGCAAGGGCGGCGAGGGCGCGATCGAGCGCGGCATCGTCAATTTCGTTGGGATCAGCGGGTACCGCGAGATCGGGATCGATGTAACGAATGCGTTCGTCGGCATCGAAGGCGAGGGTATCGGCCTGGTGGATCAACAGCTCAGCGGTGGACGGTGCGCGCAATCCGATCGAAATCGTCAGGCAGGCATCCTCGGCGATGCCGTGATGGGCGACGCCCGGCGGCAGGTAGAGCATGTCGCCCGGTCCCAGCAGCCATTCGTGGTTGGGCGTGAAGTCGCGCAGCAGCCGCAGCGGCACGTCATCGCGATAGGCGGCATCGGGATCGGGATGGGTTTCGATCTGCCAGCGACGATGGCCGACACCCTGCAGCAGGAACACGTCGTAGTTGTCGATATGCGCGCCCACCGATCCGCCCGGCGCGGCGAACGAGACCATGATGTCGTCCATGCGCCAGCGCGGCAGGAACGGAAACGCATCGAGCAACGCGCGCACGTCGGCGTCCCATTTGTCGACGTCCTGCACCAGCACCGTCCAGTCGTGGTGCGGCATCGCCGGGAATTTCTCTTCCGGGAACGGGCCGGTTTCCACCGTCCAGCGATCGGTCTTGCGGTCATGGCTGACAATGCGGGCGAGCGCGCCTTCCTCGCAGGCCAATCCGGCGAGATCTTCCGGCTGGATCGGCGATTCGAAGCGCGGGAACGCGTTGCGGATCAGCAGCGGTTGTTTCTGCCAGTAATCGCGCAGGAAACGTTGCGGCGTCATGCCAAGTGGCGCGGGGCCGGCAGCGGCATCGATTTCGATCATGGCGCTTTTCCGTTGGCTTCATCGGCGAGGCGGTGTTCCAGTGCTTCCCGCGCGTGCAGTGAATAGGTCTTGCAGGCGCTGGCATCGATCAGCGGAGCGGTGCCGTTGAATCTGGCAAGCATGTCGCTCGCGGCAGGGTGTGGGGTCAGCAGCAGGTCGCAAGGGAATGACGCGACCGTGTCGATCGTGTGGCGGAATGCCGCGACGTACTCCGGATGATCGCTGTAGCGATATTGCTTGTCCGAAATCGCAGTCAGGCTGTCGGCGTAGGCGATGTCCACGCACTTGCCGTTTTCGCAGGATCGCCAGGTCCAGCTGGTGCTGCCCGGGGTATGTCCGGGCGTGGCGTGCGCCGTGAGCTTCAAGTCGCCGAGGGTCACGGCCTGCCCATCGGAAATGACACGAACCTTCGCGACCGGCGGGAATTTTTCCAATTGCCCGAACTGCGGATCGCCGCGATCGCTGGCACCGCGGCGCAAAGTTGTCGCGGCGGGCGCGCGTGCGAGCACAGGCGCCCCGGTATCGCGCTGCAACTGCGCCAGGCCACCGGCATGGTCGCTGTGGTCATGCGTGCCGAGGATCAGTTTCACGTCGCTCAACTTGAAGCCGAGCGCGTGGATATTCGCCTCGATCGCCGCCGGAGCCTTGTCGGTCGCGCCGTCGATCAGGATGGCGCCTTGCTTGCCGACGATCAGGATCGAGCTGATGCCACAGGTGCCGACGTAATAGGTATTGCCGAAGATTTTCCTCGGCGGCGCGCGGTCGCTCCAGCCTTGCATCGGATCGGCATTGATCGGGCATTGCGGGACTTCGCTGGCGGCAGCGGCGCCGAGCACGGCTGAAAGGATCATGGAACCGATGGGCATGGGCGAGACCGCGAAAACGGAGCGACCATTGTGCCGCAATGGTTGTTGCGGATCGATCAATCGAACAGCACCGGCGCGCCAGGGTAGGTGATGGTGCCATCGGCGTGGACTTCGGCGCCTTCGTTGAATTTGGCGGCTTCGACCTTGTGCGGCGCGAGGATATGCAGCACGGTTTCGCCGTGGGCCAGCAGATAGTCGGAAATGATCCGACGATGACAGCGCCACCACACCGCTTCCGAGCACATGATCGCGCAGCGCTGGCGTCCTCCTGCGGCGATCAGGTGATCGAGGCCGTGACGGAATGTTTCCGACAGGGCGTAATCGGCATAGTTGTGGAAGCTCTGGTGGGTCCAGTGGCCATTGATCTGGATCGGAACCTTGTCATGCACGCTGCCGCGCCTGCCGCCAAGTGCAGCCAGGTGCTCGTAACCGATGCCGTGCTCCGCCAACGCGGCAGGCAGGGTGTCGATGTTGAACTGCGGATTCGTGCGCGAGCGCGGGAAGGCGCGGACGTCGACGACGCGCTCGATCTTCGATTCCACCAGCAGGGCGATGAATTCGTCGAGGCTGCGATTGGAATGGCCGATGGTGAAGAAGTCGGGCATCGATCAGTCGGATAGCAGGTGCAGGACATTGCCGCGGTGGGCGGCGACATGATCCGTGCGATCGCTCCTGATCTCGTATTGCGGATCGTCAGGCGTGGCGCGATGGGTGTGGCCCTTGTAATCGAAATCGCCGGTGTGGATCCTGATGATGGTGCCACTGACCCAGCCAGCCTCGGAATTCCAGCGGACGTGATCGCCGATCTTGAATGTCGTCCCCATCGTCGTCCTCCTCGTGGGTGAGGGATGGCTCATGCAGCCATTTTGCGACGTGCAGGCGTGTTGTGCACGTGGCCGCGTTGTTCCTTCAGCCGCGTGCCGACGCGAACGATTGAACGAAGTGCCGGCACCAGTTCCTCGCCAAGTTCGGTCAGGCTGTATTCCACCGATGGCGGTGAGGTGTCCAGCACCGCGCGCGCGATCACGCCTTTCGATTCAAGTTCACGCAGGCGGGCGGTGAGCACGCGGGCCGAGACGCGCGGGATGTCCACGCGCAATTCGCCGAAGCGGCGCGGCCCGCCGCTCAGGTACCAGATCACGTTGGGACACCACGCGCCGTGCAGCAGCGACATGCAGGCGGTGAGCGGGCAGGACGGCGGCGGTTCGACCTTGCTGCGGCGGAGGGGCAGGCCCATGGCGGAGAGTCACTGGTTACTTCGGGGATACCACATTCTACGGTAACTCTTGGATATCTGGTATCAAACAGTAACCATGCAGGTTTAGGATAACGGCAACGGCAGGGATTTCGCCCGCCGATTCTCCCCCCAAGACAGGAAGAACGCATGAAGCTCTATTACTCCCCCGGCGCCTGCTCGCTCGCTCCCCACATCGTCGCCAGCGAAGCCGGCATCGATCTGGCGCTCGAAAAGGTTGATCTCAAGGAAAAGAAGACCGCCGATGGTCGCGATTACTTCGCCATCAATCCCAAGGGCTCCGTGCCGGCCATCGAACTCGACAGTGGCGACGTGCTGAGTGAAGGTCCGGCGATCGACCAGTACCTCGCCGACCTCAAGCCGGAGAGTGGCCTCGCGCCGGCCAATGGCACCTGGGCGCGCTACCAGTTGCAGTCGATGCTCAACTACATTTCCACCGAGCTCCACAAGAGTTACAGCCCGTTGTTCAATCCGGCCACGCCGGATGCGACGGTCGTGGAACGCAAGGCCTATCTGCAGAAGCGTTACGCCTTGCTCGAAGCGATCCTGGCCAAGCAGCCGTGGCTGATGGGCGACCATTTCACCGTCGCCGATGCCTATCTGTTCACGGTCACCCGTTGGGCCAAGGCCGTGCATGTCGATCTGTCGGCGTTCACTGCATTGGAAGCGTTCCAGAAGCGCGTGGCGGAACGCCCGGCGGTGCAGAAGGCGATGCTGGCAGAAGGGTTGATCACGTCGGGGCAGGTCAAAGCCTGATTCCGACAAAAAGGGCCGCATCACGCGGCCCTTTCTTCATTGAGTCATCCCGAGCGTGGCCAGGGATGACAATGCCGATCAGATCGCTTTCGCGAGTTGTTCGGCGACGCCGGTGTAATTCGCCGGCGTCAGCGCCAGCAAACGCTGCCTGGCATCCGCGGGCAGGTCGAGTTGTTCGATGAACGCCCGCAGCGATTCGCGGGTGATGCCCTGGCCGCGCGTCAACGCCTTCAATTGTTCGTAGGGTTCCGGCAGGCCATGGCGACGCATCACCGTCTGCACGGCTTCCGCCAGCACTTCCCAGTTGGCATCGAGATCGGCGGCGAGGCGCTGCGGATTCGTTTCCAGTTTGCCGAGGCCGCGCAACAGGGCATCGAAGCCGATCAGGGCGTGGCCGAAGGCTGTGCCGAGCGCACGCAGCACGGTGGAATCGGTGAGGTCGCGCTGCCAGCGACTGATCGGCAACTTAGCCGCGAAATGTTCGAACAGGGCATTGGCGATGCCGAAATTGCCTTCGGCGTTCTCGAAGTCGATCGGGTTGACCTTGTGCGGCATGGTCGAACTGCCGACTTCACCGGCCTTGAGCTTCTGCTTGAAATAGCCTTGGGAGATATAGCCCCAGATGTCGCGCGAGAGGTCGATCAGGATGGTGTCGATGCGCTTCATCGCATCACTCAGCTCGGCAATGCCGTCGTGCGGTTCGATCTGGGTGGTATAGGGCTGCCAGTCGAGGCCCAGCGAGGTGACGAAGCGTTGCGAGAACGCCGGCCAGTCGATATCCGGATAGCTGACCACATGTGCGTTGTAGTTGCCGACCGCGCCATTGATCTTGCCCGGCATCGGCACCGCAGCTAGCACCGTGCGCTGGCGTTCCAGTCGCGCAACGACATTGGCGATTTCCTTGCCGACGGTGGTAGGCGATGCGGTCTGTCCATGGGTGCGCGCCAACAGCGACAGCGCGGCGTGGTCGTGCGCCATCGCCCGCAGCTTGGCGAGGGTTTCGTCGAGTTTGGGCAGCAGTACCGTGGCGCGTGCTTCGCGCAGCATCAGCGCGTACGACAGATTGTTGATGTCCTCGGACGTGCAGGCGAAGTGCACGAACTCCAGTGCCGGCGCCAGTTCGGCATCGTCCTTCAGGTGTTCCTTGATCAGGTATTCCACCGCCTTGACGTCATGGTTGGTGGTGGCCTCGATCTGCTTCACCCGCGCGGCATCGGCCACCGACAGGCCATCGGCGAACTTGCGCAGGCGGGCTTGCGCCTCGGCGGAAAATGGCTTGAGCTCGACGATCTTCGCTTCATCGGCCAATGCCAGCAGCCATTCCACTTCCACTTTGACCCGCGCCTTGATCAGGCCGTATTCGGAGAAGATCGGTCGCAGCGCGTCGACCTTGGCAGCGTAGCGGCCATCGAGCGGAGACAGGGCGGTGAGTGTGGAATGGGTCATCTGCGTATTTTAGCGCCTCGGGCGTATCCTCGTCGCTTTCCGATCCCGCCGGAGCGCGCCATGAGCCAGTCCTTCCGCATCGAACACGACAGCATGGGCGAATTGCGCGTGCCGGCTGACGCCTTGTGGGGCGCGCAGACGCAACGCGCCATCGACAATTTCCCGGTCTCGGGCCGGCCGATGCCGCCGGAATTCATCCATGCGCTGGCCCTGATCAAGGCTGCCGCCGCCGAAGTGAACGGCTGGCTGGGATTGCTCGACAGCGGTCGCGCGCAGGCGATCGCACGCGCCGCCGCCGAAGTCGCTGCGGGCAAATTCGACGCGCAATTTCCCATCGATATCTACCAGACCGGATCGGGCACGTCGTCGAACATGAACGCCAACGAGGTGATCGCGCATCTCGCCAGCAACGCCCGCCGCAAAATCCATCCCAACGACCACGTCAATCTCGGCCAGAGTTCCAACGACACTGTGCCGAGCGCGATCCGCGTCGCCGCCGTGCTCGCGGTGCAACGCGAATTGTTGCCGGCGATCAAGCAGCTGCGTCGCGTCATCGATCGCAAAGGCAAGTCGCTGGCCAAGCGCGTCAAGACCGGGCGCACGCACTTGATGGACGCGATGCCGCTGACGATGGGCCAGGAATTCGCGACATGGTCGGCGCAATTGGAATCGGCATCCGCGCGCATCGAGGATGCATTGAAACGCGTGAGGCGCCTGCCGTTGGGCGGCACCGCGATCGGCACCGGCATCAACGCGCATCCGCAATTCGGCCGGCGCGTGGCGCAGGCGCTCAGCGCCGGCACCGGGGTGCGCTTCGAATCGGCATCGAACAAGTTCGAAGGCCTGGCCGCGCAGGACGATCTGGTCGAACTGTCCGGACAACTCAACGCATTGGCGGTCGCGGTGACCAAGATCGCCAATGATCTGCGCTGGATGAATTCCGGGCCGTTGGCGGGGCTGGGTGAAATCGAACTGCCGGCGCTGCAACCGGGCTCGTCGATCATGCCGGGCAAGGTCAATCCGGTGATCCCGGAATCGACGTGCATGGTTTGCGCGCAGGTGATGGGCCACCACGTCGCGATCACCATCGCTGGCGCCAGCGGCAATTTCCAGCTCAATGTGATGTTGCCGCTGATCGCGTCCGACCTGCTGGAATCGATCCGCCTGCTATCGCGTGTGTTGCCGCTGCTGGGGGATCGCGCCATCGCCGGACTCAAGGTGCGCGACGATCACATCGATGCCGCGCTGTCACGCAATCCGATCCTGGTCACCGCACTGAACCCGGTGATCGGTTACGAGAAGTCCGCGGCAATCGCCAAGCGCGCCTACAAGGAAAAACGTCCGGTCTTGGATGTGGCGATCGAGGACAGCGGGCTGGATGCGAAGACGCTGAAGCGCTTGCTCGATCCAGCCACGCTCACCAAGGGCGGCATCCATGGTGGTGCTGGTTCGTCCGGTTGAGGCGTCTAGAACCTGTTCACGATCCGTCGCGAGCGAAGGCCTGCGGTTCGTGGCGGAGCGGAGCAAGCGCAGCGTATGTGCTGATACGTGAGCATTGCGAGCACCGCACGCGGACCGCAGGGCGAGCGCAGCAGGATCGTGGACAGGTTCTCAATCGTCGTGTTTCTTCGGCACCGTGACCTTGCCGCTGACGTTCTTCTGATTGACGTCACCAGATCCCATCGAATCCACGCGCAGGTCGCCCTGCACGCCATCGACGTTGACGTCGCCGGAACCGACGGTGCCGACATGGACGTTGCCGCGGATGCCGCCAAGCGTGATGTCACCCGAGCCGACGGTGCCGACATCGACCGACCCGCTGGTGTGGATTTTCGCATCACCGGAACCCATGGTGTCGATGCGAACCGGGCCGGAGACGTTCTGCACCGTCAAGTCGCCGGAACCGATGCCGAGGACGTGCAGGTTGCGGGCGCCATCGATGATCAGGTCACCCGATCCCAACTTGGCGAAGGCATCGCCGCGCACGCCCAGCAACTGGCCATCACCGGAGCCGAGATCGAGGCTGGTGCGCATCGCATTGCGCACGATCACGTCGCCGGACTTGGCAGTCACTTCGACCGTCACGTTGTCGGGCACCTTGGCCTGCAGTTGCATCATGCTGTAGCGGCTCATGCGGATCGGGCCGATGCTGATGTTGGAGCGGCCGGTGAAGCCGTCGGTATGCCAGGCGCGCACCACCAGGGTGTCGCCGTTGCGCTGCTGTTCCACCTTCATGGAATCCAGTGACGACTGCGATGAGGCACAGGCGCGACCACCGACAGTGGCACCGCCGGCGACGGCATCCGCCGTCAGGTCATCACTCTGCAGATCGAAACGTACCGTGCGGATGCCACGGGTATCGAGCGCGAGATTGATCGGACGCTGGAACGCGCAGGCCATGTTGGCAAAATCGTGCTTCGGCGCCACCGGGGGGACCGGGGGAACGGGCGGAACCGGCGGCACGGGTGGAACAGGCATTGCGGCCGCGGCCGCCGCCGCAGCGGAACCGGAATCCGAGTCGGAATCCGAATCCGCGTTGGGGCCGGAGGATGCACCACGGGTGACGACACGATCCCCCTTGTCCTTGTTGCAATTATCGATATCGTCCTGCGTCATCGTGGCATAGGGCTTGAACGCCGGCAGCACCGCCGCGAGCTTGTCCTGGGTCATGCGCATCGCCGGTAGCGCGGTGCAGATCTGTTGTGCATCCGCCTTCAGCGTTTCCGCCTGTGCATTCACGCGCTTTTCGATCTGGTCGGTCTTGCCGGTGAAGATGCTGGCCAGCGCTTCGTTGACCGCCGTGCCGGCGATATCCGCACCCTTGGCGCCGATCGTCATGCCAATGCCGGCGATCTCGATCACGTGCTTGCGGTAATCCAGCAGCAATGCGCGCTGGTTGGCATCCACCGCGATGTTCTTGCCGTCAACGATGAAATCGCCCTTCGGAGTGATTTCCGCCGGCGGCTGGTTGGCCGCGGTCTTGCTGCCATTGATGCGGATGCCGTTGCCCTGGCCGAGCTTGATGTTCTCGGTTTCCAGCTTGCTGCGTGCTTCATCGATGCCGCGCTTCGCGGCCTGGCCTAGGGCCGTTTGCGGCGCATCGGCGGGCGCGGCGGGCGTTGCCGAAGATTGCGGTGACGGCGAGCACCCGATCAAAGCAGTGGCAAGCGTCAGTGAAACCAGTTTGAAAATGCGACTCATGGTGTTCTCCGAATCAGGTGATCTTGCGGGCTCAGGCTTCGGTGCGCCAGCGGCGCAGGCGGATGGCGCCGAAGATCATGACGATGCCGATGACTGCGCCGATCCACAGGGCGGGAGTGGTCCAGGTGTCCAGTCCATTGATGTAGCGCAGCCCATCGTGCAGGTTTTCGGGACCATGGCGATGAATCGCCGCTTCCGACAACCCGATCAGATGCGCGCCGGGGAAGGTGCCGGTCAGCAAGCGGACGATGTCGTGCTTCCACATCATGCTCAGCACAGGCGTATCGCGGTACATGCCGTTCAACATCACCGCCCACGACACCAGCGCACCGGTCAGCAGCGGCAGGCCCACAGCCCACAGGAAGGGCACCCGGCGCGACCAGGCCGAGCACAGCAGCAACCAGCCCGCAGTCGGCAGCGCCCACAGTGCATACAGCGGCACCAGCAGCAGCATCTGTCCGATGATCATCAGCGGATCGAGGTTGGACCACAGCAACGCCAGCGGCAGGCCGTTGCCGAGCATGAACACGCTGATGATCAGGGCGAAGGCCAGCATCGTCACCAGCGATACCGCGATCGCGATCAGCGGCGCGACGACCAGGCCGGACAGTACCTTCGACAGCACGGTTTCACTGTCGGACACCGGCATCGACTTCCAGAACAGCACGCTGCGATCCTTGCGCTCATCGAACAAGGCACTCAGGAAGTAGAAGAAGACCACGAAGCCGAGCACCATCAGCGGCCACACACCGGCCACCATCAACACGCCGTTGACCGCATCGTGCATCTGCGCGAGATCTGTTGGCGATGCGTTGGCCAATGCCTGGCGCACGCTGTCGCTGTTGGCAGGCACGTCCTGGTTGCCGATATGGACGACCCACGATGACGATTCCGACTGGAACTTGTGGAAGGCGAACTGGCCGGCGCTGCTGCCGATGATGGTGAACACCAGGAAGATGACGCTGGTGATGATCGGTGCCCACAGGAAGCTGCCCTTGTGTTCCCAGAATTCGCGCTTCAGCAATGTCTTCATGCGGTGCGTGGGATGTGGCGTGGTGCGTGCGATTGCGTTCGCGTTGTCGGCGACGGCGTTCATGCGTAGGTCCCCTTCATGGTGGCGACGAACAGGTCGGCGATGCCCGGGTTGCGGGTTTCGCCAAGCGCGGCGAGCTGTACTTGTGGCACGCCATCGAATAGCAGGATGGACTTGCCGAACGGCATCGCGCGTTCGCTGATCGGTTTGAGTGCGCGGGCGGCGTCGAGGCGGTCGGGATTCACCAGCACTTCGGTGAAGCGCTGGCCGATCTCTTCCATTGGCGCGTTGAGCACCAGCTTGCCGTTCTGGATGAACATCACGTCGGTGAGGATGTGTTCGATCTCCTCGACCTGGTGGGTGGTGACGATGATCGTCTTGCCTTCGTCGAAATAGTCCTCCAGCAGGCGCTGGTAGAACTCGCGGCGATAGAGGATGTCGAGGCCGAGCGTCGGCTCGTCCAGCACCAGCAGGCGTGCATCGATCGCCATCACCAAGGCAAGGTGCAGCTGCACGATCATGCCCTTGGACATCTGGCCGACGCGCATCTCCGGCTTCAACTGGGTGGGGGCGATGAAGCGTTCGAAGCGGCTGCGGTCGAAGCGCGGATGCACGCCTTCGACGAATTCCGCGGCGTTCTTCACCTTCAGCCAGCGCGGTAGCACGGCGACGTCGGCGATGAAGCAGACATCGTTCATCAAGGCATCGCGCTGGGTCTGCGGATCGCGGCCGAGGACGTCCAGTGATCCTTCATACGGAATGAGTCCGAGGATGGCCTTGAGCGCGGTGGTCTTGCCGGCGCCGTTGGGGCCAATCAACCCGACGATGCGGCCGGCCGGGATCTCGAAACTGACGTTGTCGAGCGCCAGTGAGTTCTTGTAAGCCTTGCGCAGGCCACGTGCGGTGATGACGGCGGTCATGGTGCGCTCCACTTCTTGGTTGGATCGAGCAGTTCGGCGGGTTCGAAACCGAGGCGCTGGATGCGCTCGATGATGAGCGGCCATTCTTCCTTGAGGAAGCGCTCGCGTTCGTTGTTGCGCAGATGGTTGCGGGCGCTGTCGGTCACGTACATGCCGAGGCCGCGACGCTTCTCGACCATGCCTTCGTCGGCGAGTTCCTGATAGGCCCGCGACACGGTGATCGGGTTGAGCTGGTATTCCGCGGCGACTTGGCGCACGGAGGGCAGGGCATCGCCCGGCTTGAGGACTCCATCGAGCATCATGGCGATGACCTTTTCCTTGAGTTGACGGTAAATCGGGCTGCCGTCGGCCCATTGCACGGGTGACATGTCAGATCCTTGGCGGGAAGGCGAAGAACGGGACCGCCTGGGCCTGGCGGATGCGAACGATTCGGCTGGCCTTGCCCGAGGTCGGGTGCGCCTTGACCGCGGCGACCGGCGCGACGGCTTGTGCGACCGGCGAACCGGCCAGCGCGGTGGCGGTGCCGAACCCGGCGATGGCGAGGCTCAACAGAGCCGTGGTGCCATGCCTGCGGGCGGTTGCTCCGATGTTCATGGTGGCGTCCTGTTTGACTGGTGTTGTATTGAACTATAACACCAAATCAGCCCTCGTCAATACCCCGTCAACCCAACTGAAGTCATGGTTGCGGACAGTGCGGACGTCCGCCCTTGACCTTGGAGTCGCTCCAGACTTTAGAGTCGAGACTTGGAAGATGGCCGGGCAGACGACATGCGCCCGGATAGTCGCAGTCTGGAGTGGTAATGGCTTTTGAAATCAATGAGTTGCAGGATGAAATGGCGGTGCCGGCACGACGCCGCTTCGTCCAGGGCATCGCCGCTGGCGGAGCGCTGCTGGGGCTCGGGCTATGGCCGAGGCCGGGTTGGGCACTGCGTTCGGCCGGACAGCCCGAAGTCCTGTCTGGCACCGAGTTCGATCTGTCCATTGGCGAAACGCCGGTCGATTTCACCGGACATGTCCGCAACGCAGTGACCGTCAATGGTTCACTACCGGCGCCGCTGTTGCGCTGGAAGGAAGGCAGCACCGTGAATCTGCGCGTGCGCAATACCTTGCAGCGCGGTGGCATGCACGGCAATGAAGCATCGATCCATTGGCACGGCATCCTGCTGCCGGCGAACATGGATGGCGTTCCGGGAATGAGTTTCGACGGCATCGCACCCGGGGAAAGTTATCTTTATCGCTTCCATGTGCGGCAAGCGGGCACGTACTGGTACCACAGCCATTCCGGATTCCAGGAACAGCGCGGACTGTATGGCCCGCTGATCATCGATCCGATCGAACCCGAACCCTTCCATTACGATCGCGATTACGTGGTGTTGCTCAGCGATTGGACCGATCTCGATCCGCAACATTTGTTCGCGCGCTTGAAGAAGATGTCGATGTACGACAACCGCTATCAGCGCACGGCCGGCAATTTCATCCGTGATGCACGGAGGAACGGGCTGTCGGCGACGCTGGCGGATCGCAGGATGTGGGGCGGCATGCGCATGTCGCCGAGCGATCTCTCTGACGTCAATGCCAATACCTATACCTATCTGATGAACGGCACCACGTCGCTCGGCAACTGGACGGGACTGTTCAAGCCGGGTGAAAAAGTGCGGCTGCGCGTGATCAACGGATCATCGATGACGCATTTCGACCTGCGCATTCCGGGGCTGAAGATGACCGTGGTCGCAGCCGATGGCCAGTACGTGCATGCAGTGACGGTCGATGAATTCCGCATCGCGCCGGCGGAAACCTATGACGTGATCGTTGAACCGTCGGGGCAGGACGCGTATACCTTGTTCGCGCAGGATCTCGGGCGTACCGGATACATCAGCGGCACGCTCGCGGTGCGCGAAGGATTGCGCGCGCCGATTCCTGCCATCGATCCGCGACCGTTGTTGACCATGTCCGACATGGCGATGGGTCACGACATGGGATCGATGCAGGGCATGGAACATTCCGGCAACGACATGTCCGCGATGCCCGGCATGGACATGGGCCACGGTTCGGGCGACATGCAATCGCACCCGGTCAGCGAACACGGCAATCCACTGGTGGACATGCTGGCGATGACACCGTCGCCGAAACTCGATGATCCCGGCATCGGCCTGCGCGACAACGGCCGCAAGGTGCTGAGTTATTCGATGTTGCGCAGTGCTTTCGACGACCCCGACGGTCGCAATCCCGGTCGCGAAGTCGAGCTGCATCTGACCGGCCACATGGAAAAATTCGCATGGTCGTTCAACGGCCAGAAGTTCTCCGATGCCGCGCCACTGAAGCTCACCTACGGCGAGCGCGTGCGTATCGTGCTGGTCAACGACACCATGATGACGCATCCGATCCACCTGCACGGCATGTGGAGCGATCTCGAAGACGAACATGGGAACTTCATGGTGCGCAAGCACACCATCGACATGCCACCGGGAACGCGTCGCAGCTATCGCGTGCGTGCCGACGCGCTTGGCGGCTGGGCCTATCACTGTCACCTGCTGTACCACATGGAAGCGGGAATGATGCGCACCGTGCGGGTAGGAGAGTGATGGTGGTGGCGAAGACGTACCTGTTTGCGGTGGTTGGCGTTGCATTTGTGGCAACGCATGCGGGCGCACAATCCATGGATCATTCCCAAATGCAGGGCATGGACCACTCGCAGATGTCGACGCCTGCGGACGACCATGCGACGCACAAGAAAGATGTAACGAAAAAGACACCGGTGCCTTCCACGATGCCGATTCCACCCTTGACCGATGCCGACCGCGCTGCTGCAACACCGCCACATGGCGGTCACGACATGATGGACAACGCGGTACACAGTTATCTGTTGCTCAACCGTCTGGAAACCTGGAATGACAAGCCGGGCAGGGGTGTGGCCTGGGAAGGGAAGGGCTGGATCGGCACCGATCTCAATCGCGTATGGCTGCGCAGTGAAGGCGAGCGCGTCTCCAGCCATACTCAAGCAGCCAGCACGGAAGTGCTCTATGGCCGCAGCGTGTTGCCATGGTGGAATGCAGTGGCCGGTGTCCGCCATGATTCCAGTCCCGGCGCTGGCCAGAGTTTCGCCGCTTTCGGCGTGCGCGGACTGGCGCCGCAGAAGTTCGAGATAGAGGCGACGGCATACGTCGGTCAACGCGGACAGACCGCAGCGCGTTTCGAAGCCGAATACGAATTGTTGCTGACCAATCGCCTGATCCTGCAACCGTTGGTCGAGGTGAACGCCTACGGCAAGGATGATCGCCTGCGCGGCATTGGTTCGGGTTTGAGCACCGCCGAAGCCGGATTGCGCATGCGCTACGAATTCACCCGACAATTCGCGCCGTACATCGGCGTCACCCGCGAACAGTCATTCGGGCACACCGCCGATTTTCGCCGGCAGGCGGATAAGCGTAGCGGGCAGGCGCGTTTCGTGGCGGGGTTCCGCATCTGGTTCTAGGAATGCCTGGTCGGAGCCGGAGGACGCACTCAGCTCGGATTGTCGAGCGTGAGCAATCCTGTTTCCTCGTCATAGGCGAAGTATTCGGCGTAGCGCGCCCAGCTGATCACCGCGTGCAGCGTGTCTTCAGCGTAATCCTCGGACATGTGGTCTTCCAGCTCATCACTGAAACGATGCAACGGCGCGCGATGGGTCGGCCGTTCGTCGAGCACGCGGCGGATGTGCGCGGCCAGCGGCACGCGCGAGGCAAGATGTTGCGCGAACAAACGCTTGCGGCCGTCGATGTCGCTCTCGACGAAATATCGTCCTTCCGACGTCAGGCGCAAGTCGCCGCCTTCCAGTTCGGCGAGGCCAAGCAATTGCAATGCTTCGGCGATCGGGAACAGTTCGTCGATCTCCATCTGCAGGCTGGCGGCGAGCGGTGGCAAATCGGCATGGCCGTGGTAGGGCTCGGCGGCGACTGCTTCCAGCAAACCCGCGAGCAGGTTCGAGGACACCGGCGTCAATGGCATGGCGATACCGCCGGCGCTCGGCGCGATCGGTTCGCGATGCGAGATCGGCGCGCGTGCGGTCATCCGCGCATAGATGTCTTCGACCAATGCCCGGAACGCTGGGGCGAGGCGGTTGCGCGGCTGCGGCAAGGTGACATGGATCTCGCTGATCACGCGTCCGGGATTGGCACCGAAGATCACGATGCGATCGCACATCAGCACCGCTTCCTCGATGTTGTGCGTCACCATCAGGATCGATTCGATCGGCATGCGACCTTCCGCCCACAGATCGAGCAGGTCGGTGCGCAGCGTTTCGGCGGTGAGGACATCGAGCGCGGAGAACGGTTCGTCCATCAGCAACACTTTCGGATGCATCACCAATGCGCGTGCCAAGCCGACGCGCTGGCGCATGCCCCCCGACATTTCCTTGGGATACGCGCTTTCGTAACCATCGAGACCGATCAGATCGATCGCCGCCAGTGCGCGTTGCCGACGCTCACTCGCGGCGATGCCACGCGCTTCCAGTCCGACCTCGACGTTTTCCAGCACCGTCAGCCACGGGAACAACGCGAAACTCTGGAACACCATCGCCAGATCGTCCGGTGGTGAGCCGGCGGGCTGGTCGCGATAGCGCACTTCACCCGCACTCGGCTTGATCAGCCCGGCGATCGTGCGCAACAACGTCGACTTGCCGGAACCGGAACGGCCGAGCAATCCGACGATTTCGCCGGAACCAAGACTGAAATCGACATTGTCGAGCACCACCAGCGGCGTGCCGGTGCCCTTGTCGAAGACCTTGCGCACGCCACGAACTTCGACGAGTGGTTGCACTGAAACGGGAGCGATGATTGCGTTCATGTGTATTTCTCGAAATTCAGTCCAGGCGCAGGCGACGTTCGGCATAGACATACAGCCGTCGCCACAGCGCGCGATTGAAGAGGGTGACGAATACTGCCATCACGCCGACACCGAGCACCACGCGCGGATAGTCGCCGGCTTCGGTGGCGTGTGCGATGTATGAGCCCAGTCCGTAGGCTTCGACCTTGTCGTCGCCCCAGCGCGCGAGTTCGGCAACGATGCTCGCGTTCCACGAGCCACCTGATGCGGTGAGTGCACCGGTCAGGTAGTAGGGAAAGATGCCGGGCAGGATCACGCGTCGCCACCATGTCCACGAACGCAGGCGATAGACGCTGGACACTTCGCGCAGGTCGGAGGGGAAGGCGCTGGCGCCGGCGATCACGTTGAACAGGATGTACCACTGCGTGCCGAGCACCATCAGCGGCGACAACCAGATGTCGGGATTGGCGTGCGTCGAGACGATCGCGACCACCGCGAACGGGAACAACACGTTGGCCGGGAACGCTGCGAAAAATTGCGCCAGCGGCTGCACCAGTTGCGCCACGCGTGGACGCAATCCGATCCACACGCCGATCGGCACCCACACCACGCTCGCCAGCGCGATCAGCACGATCACGCGGAGCAGGGTAGCGAAACCGCCGCCGAGTGCAGCGGCGAGATCGCTCCACGTCAACGTGCGGCGCGCGTATTCGAAGACGATCCACAGACCGATGGCGCCGGCGATCCAGATCGACACCTGCCACACGCGGTCGCCCCAACCGGACGCGGCATCGTCATCACGTGCCTGCGTCTGCATCGGCTTCGACAAACGCACCAGCATCAAGCGATCCCAGGCGCGCTCCAGCGGCGAAATCACGCGCTTCAGCAACTGCGTGCGGCGCAGCAGGTCGTACAGCCACGATTGCGGACGATCGTTCGACGCTGTCATCTCGACACGGAATTTGTCGGCCCAGGCCACGATCGGCCGGAACAGCAATTGGTCATAGAGCAGGATCAACACGCCCATCGCCAACACGGCCCATCCCACCGCAGCGAAATTCTTCTGCGCGATCGCCACCGACAGATACGAACCGATGCCGGGGAGGGTGACGGTGGTATTGCCGACGGTGATCGCTTCCGACGCGACCACGAAAAACCAGCCGCCCGACATCGACATCATCATGTTCCAGATCAGGCCCGGTGCCGCGAACGGCGCTTCCAGCCGCCAGAAACGCTGCCACGACGAGAAACCGTAGCCGCGACTGACCTCATCGAGATCGCGCGGTACCGTGCGCAAGGATTGATAGAACGAGAACGCCATGTTCCAGGCCTGGCTGGTGAAGATGGCGAAGATCGACGCCAATTCCGCGCCGAATTGGCTGTTGGGCGCCAAGCCGATGAAGAACGTCACGGTGAAGGTGAGGAAGCCGAGCACCGGCACCGATTGCAGGATGTCCAATGCGGGCACGATCACGCGTTCGGCACGGCGGCTTTTCGAGGCCCAAGTCGCAAACGTGAAGGTGAACAGCAGCGACGCCGCCATCGCCGCGAACATCCGCAGCGTGGTACGCAATCCGTATTCCGGCAGATGACGGATATCGAGCGACACCGGGTGCGTATCCAGTGCCGCCATCGGCGCGTGCATGGCCGCGGCACCGTGGATCAACAGAATGCCAACAGCCAACACCAGCGCGAACACCGCGATGTCGTAACCGTTGGGCAGGATGCGGCCTTCGGTCAATTCCGCTGCATCACGCTGACTGAGACGGTCACGTGGAACAAACACCATGGCGCGTCCTCAGCGGCGATTGGAACAAGGGCGGGAATAATGGACGTGCGGCCGGTTGCGGCCGCGATTGGGCATCGCGCCAGTCTGGCTGGCGTTGTTTTCAATGGCATTGCGGGCCGGAGGCAGCAAAGCGCGGGCATCGGGTGTCATCGGCGATCTCTCCGGAACGAACGGAAATGCCAAAGGCGTCCTGACCGGCAAGCCGGAGCGGATATCGTTTGGGTTGGGGGCAATGCCTGTGGCGGCATCGCGGGCCCGTCCTGAGCGGACGGACTTCCTGGATCAGGCGTTCCGTCGGCTCATGCGCCGTAAACGAGATCGACTATGACTGTCCAAGGAAGGTGGCCTTTGGGAAAAGCGTGGTGAACCTTATGCGCGCTGGAAGGCGGAGTCAAGGTTGGTGGAAACGTGGAGTCGGGCCAAATGATTGATTTGGCAGGCCTTGTATATTTACATAATATGCATTATGCGAAGTATAATGGATGCTGCCTGGACTTGCCAATGGAAAATCCAGTCTCCCCAGTCATGCTTCTTGCTTGGGCACAATCAACACCTTGCCACTGCGCTCACCTGCTGCTGCCGCGGTAATCGCTTGCTTGATTTGCGCCACATCGTAGGTTGCCTGGATTGGCGTGTGCAGCTTGCCCTGGGCGATCAGGCCCGCGAGTTCACCAAGCAGCGCCTGGACCTCTGCGGGAGGTGTAATGCGGTACCAGCGCGCAAGCCAAAAGCCCTTGAGCGCGATGTCGCGGAAGATCAGCTCACGTGGAGACACCATGCAAGCTTCGCCGCTCAACGCGCCATAGTTCGCGATGGTCGCTCCCTCGGACAGACATGCCGCAAGACGCATAGTCGCACTGCCGCCGACCGCATCCACGCCAAGACCAATCACGGCGGCACCGGTTGCATCCTTGACGCGTTCAGCGAGGTCTTCGCCATCGACCAGTACGACATCACCGCCGAGCGCTTTTACACCCGCGACTGCGGACTCGCGACGCACCACGTTCACGGTCTTCACGCCGCGCAGTGCGGCCAATTGGACGAGATAGCTTCCAACGCCGGAATTGGCACTGTTCTGAATCACCCAGTCGCCACTGTGAAGGCTGACAAAATCACGCAGCAATAGAGCCGCGGTTGGCGGATTGACTGTCAGCATCGACAATTGCTGCGGATCAGCGTTGTTCGGCAACGCAATCAACTGTGCCGCCGGGGCGACAACATGTGTGGCCCATGTGCCAATGCCGGCGGGCAGCAGCACGACCTGCCCCACCCCGGGTCCATGCGTGTCCGGTCCAAGCTCGACAACCCGCCCGACTCCCTCGTTGCCACCGACCGCTGGCAGCGGAGGCAGGATGCCGTATTCGCCAGTCAGGGTCAGCACATCGCTGGGATTGATCGGAGCTGCCAGTACAGCAACGAGCGCTTGCCCTTGCATCAGCGATGGGCGATCAAATGGCACGGCGTCGATGACATCCTGAGGCACCGGGCCGCGTCCGGCGTATAAGGCTTTGAGCATGTTCAAGGTCATGTCCTCTTGCCAAGTGCTAGGTAATCAGCCCGAACAGCACCGCACGCACCACTGCCGCTGTCCTGTTGGGCGCTTCGAGCTTGGTCATCGCACAGTTCGTGTGGAAGTTCACCGTGCGTTCGGAAATGCTCAATATGATGGCAATCTCGCTCGAAGTCTTGCCTTCCGCGATCCAGCGCATGACTTCCAGCTCCCTATCCGTCAGCTTGTTCAAACGCGCGGAATTCGGGCGCTGGATCAGATGTTGTGCCAACCCGTAATGGGCCACTTGGCTTAGCCATAGCAATTTCGGCATTCGATCGCGAATCTCGCCGGCTGTTATCAATTCCGCACTTCTGGTAACGGTAAACATGCCACGGATACCGTTTGGGGTCTGCACGGGTTGTGCCCACCCCGAAGCTATGCCGTGGAAATTCGCGTCCTCCCAAAATGGGATCTCTTCGCTTTTTTTATCAATGCCCGACCAGACATAGGGGGAAATCGATGACATGCCATGACGAACGGCAGGATCAATTTGCAAATAACCCTGTTCCTGGTATACCCGCTGCCAGGATTGCGGATAGTTGTTCAGCATGATGATTTTCGGGCTTGATATTGGCAAAGGAACACGCACGCCATACGCACAATGCTCGAATCCGATCTCACGCCCGAACGAGGCAATTTTTTCAAACAGTTCCTCTTGACTGCCTCCGTCAATCAGGGCTTGAAGCTGATCTTCCTTCCACTCTCGCAAAGCCACCCTCCCATTGATCTCCAGCCATGCCAAGGCACCGTCGGCAGCGCTTGACTGTCTGAATTGACAGTACGCTCGGTTCGCGGACTAAGGTAGGTTACCGTCAAGACAATACACCCGAAAGAAGTCGGGGTGCACTTCCATGGGGGGAGATGTCCTGCAATGGGGGGATGGTTGTACTGCTTCGGGGTAGCAGTACAACCATCCCATGAGCCTCGCAAGCCATATCAACTTGAAAAGCTGGAATGAGAACGCGACCATTGCGTTCACTCCAAATTCGCGGGATGAATTCTAAGCTGCGAGTCGATAGGCAGAGGAATGCAATGATGATTCTCGACCAAGATGGTTATGTAAAACTCTATCTGAGAAATTTCCGCGGTATTCGCATGGAGCATTTTGTATCTGGCCTTGAGGAAGATGCGCACGAGAAGACGCCCATGGAAGGTGCCAGCGTTTCGACGATCGAAGGCTACACGGAATGGGTCAGCACCTCCGTACCAGTCATCTCCCTGGGATGGGATTGGATTTTCGACCCGATGAGAATCCCATCAATGCTCGTGCGCCAGAACTCACTCCGAACCAATGTCATGTTCCTGGACAACGACGGAGCCGAGGTCGGGCCTTTCAAGACAGCGGTCTTGCTCGAAGCAGTTCTGGAATGCTTTGGTTGGCAAGAAACGGTTCTTGATGCAATCGAAAATCGATATGCAATGCACCAAAAAACACCCCCGTTGCACGAAGCAAATATTCAGCTTGAATGACGAAGAAAAGCATTCACACAAGCCGACAACAAATACTGGATTTCGATTGTCTTCGCAAGTCACTTGCGGGGCATCTTTCAAGTACTTCAGTGTCAAATCTGACAGTTATCCGGACAGCTGGTTTCTGACAGCCTTCCCCTGCAGGGCATAGGGGGAGAAAGGGTCCATGGATGTCTTATTCGGGAACGCGGCTTCCCTGTCCGACCGCTTGTTCCATGAGCTGGGCAAATATCGGCGGGACATCTTCATAGAGAAGCTTGGGTGGGAACTCGACGCCACCAACGAGCTGGAACTTGACCAGTTCGATCGCAACGACACCATCTATGTCCTGGCCCGGGACGAAAACCGAAGGATTATCGGTTGCGCCAGGTTGCTGCCAACGACTCGTCCGTACCTGCTCGGGGAAGTTTTCCCCAACCTGCTGAATGGCTTGAAGCCCCCCTGTTCCAAGGAGGTATGGGAGCTTTCACGATTTGCTGCGACTGGCCACCTGAACCAGGGGAGCAGCCCAGGCCCACAGCATCCCTCGAAATTGGCGATCGAAATATTGAATGTCGCGGCAAATTACGCCAAGCGCCAGGGAGCCAAACGGCTGATTACGGTGTCTCCAATAGGCATGGAAAGATTGCTTCAAAAAACTGGTTTTCACACCCACAGAGCGGGGCCTCCAATTTTGGTGGCAGGTCACCCCACTGTTGCTTGTTGGATCGAAATCGACGAATAACTGGTCCAGGGGACCGCATGACAAAGACCGGAATTCTTCAAGGTGCCAGCCATTGAAACTCTTTCGCCAGCATGTGATGGACCTTGAATGGGAGCAAAGACTTGACGTGCCCCATCTCGAATCATCCAGGCTGTGGTGGTTCATTTCCGGTTTCTGGGCCTTGATGTTTTGTTCAGTGGCGTTTTTCATCTTGTCCGCGGAATACACGCGGCATGAACACCTGGAGGGTGGCCTGGTCCCTGCAGATGTGCAGCAACTTTCAGCTTCCGGTCAAGCCGAACTCAATTCCGCAGCAGTAAAAAAAGCTCGCCGCCGACCAATTGAAGTTCGGTGACTGATAGCCGTTGCCGGTCAACGGATCGCAGTTCTCGTAGATCGGGCCTGGAGCGCCGGCACTGGCACGCAAGGCGAGCGCCATGACGATGAAACCCCGCAACATCGGCGCGATCTTCAGTGCCACAATTCCAGTGCCGAAGTGAAGTCGCCCATCGCCGCTTCGCCATGCGCCTTCAACGCGGCATCGCGTTCGAGGATGCCGGGTAATGGCACAAGGCCGAAACGATGGTTGATCAGGCGCTGGATCGAGCCGGTGTCGTACTGAGTGTGATCGACGACCCCACGCTTGGCGAACGGCGACACGATGATCGATGGAATGCGCAGGCCCGGCCCCCAGCGATCAGCCTTCGGCGGTGCGACGTGATCCCACCAGCCGCCGTTTTCGTCGTAGGTGACGATCACCACCATGTTCTTCCACTGCGGGCTGCGTTCCAGGTGCGCGATGACGTCGGCGATGTGCTGGTCGCCGGCGCTTACGCTGGCGTATCCGGCGTGCTGGTTGAGGTTGCCTTGCGGCTTGTAGAACGCAACCGGCGGCAACTTGCCGGCGTCGATGTCGGCGATGAATTTCGCGCCGTCCAGTCCGCCATCGCGCAAGTGCTCCGTGCGTGCAGCGGTGCCGGGTGCGTATTGCGTGTAGTAATTGAACGGCTGGTGGTGGTATTGGAAGACGATCTTTTCCGCGTCCTTGCCGCCATCCAGCGCGATCTGCCAACCACCGGAGTACCAGGCCCAACCGATATTGGCAGCGCTGAGGCGATCACCGATGGTCTCGGCCGATTGCGGACTCAAGGTGATGCGGTCGAGTGCCTCCGCACTGTTCTTCGGCGCCGGCTTCCCCGATGGCGCGTACGGCGGCATCATCGTGTTGACCGCACGGAAATCAGGCGTGAGCACGCCGTAGTGAACGTATTTCGGCGGGCCATCAAGCGCCGAGGCCGGACTCTTGGCATCGACCTTCAGGCTGACGCCATCGTCGTTCACCACCGAGATATTGTTCTGGTATTTCTTCGGGTCGGCCTGGGTCTTGAAGTCGGTCGGCGCGCAGGCGCAGATCAGGTACTGGTGGTTGAGGAAGGACGATCCGAACGCGCCGTGGAAGAAGTTGTCGGCGAGCACGTACTTGCGCGCAACCTGCCACATCGCCATTTGCGATCCATCGAAATAGCCCATGGATTCGCCACCAGCATCGCTCCAGGCGGCAAACTTGTCGTTCTTGCCACCATTGATCTGCATCTGCTGGTTGTAGAACGCATGGATCAGGTCATGCAGCTTGTAATCCAGCGAGACGCCGTAGCCGTTCGGATCGTCCAGTGCATAGGCGCGATTGGGATGGCCACGCGTTGCTTCGGTTGTGATCTGTTTCGGGTCGGATGCGACCGTCAAGCCCTGCCCTGGCACCGGTGGCAATGTCTGGAGCAGGCTGCCATCGCGATCACGCTGCAGGTATTGTCCGGGTTTGAGGTGTTGCACCCCGTTGGCACCAGGGAAATTCCCGTAGAGATTGTCGAAGCTGCGATTCTCGGCGTAGATCACCACGATGGTCTGGATCGCATCGAGCCCGGAGTCGTGCATTCCAGTGCCCGCGCTGCCCTTGCCCGGCGTGGTCTGGCACGCCCCCAGCACGGCAATGGCCACGGCGACGGGAACGATCCTGGCAAGCCTGCGCATCATCGAAATACTCCTGCGGAATTCATCCCGGGTTTGTAGCATATGCGGATGTCACGCCTGCGACGCCCGTTGATCCTGTCCGCCATCGTACTCACGATGATCGCAACGGCAAGTCGTTCCGGCTCGTGGTACGAAGACGCTCGCGTGCGCACCGGATTGCTGCGCGATGCCGGCCGACGCATCTTCTCCGATCCGTCGTACTCGGCATCGGGCCGGCAATCGTGCGCGAATTGCCATGATCCCGCCAATCGCTACAACCCATCGAACCCCCTCGCCGTACAGATGGGCGGTCCGTTGCTGCGCGACCAGGGACTGCGGGCGCCACCGACGCTGACCTATCTCAATCGCATTCCGCCCTACGACAACCACCACCACGATTCCGAAGACGAAGCCGACAATTCCATCGACAACGGCCCCACCGGCGGCCTGACCTGGGATGGCCGTGTCGACAACAGCGCGCAGCAGGCGGCGATTCCGTTGACGTCGAAATTCGAAATGGCCAGCACCAAAACCGCGATTGCCGCGGCGGTACGACGTGCGCCGTATGTGGGCAATCTGCGCAAGGCATTGGGCGAACATGCACTGGATCGCGACGATGATGCCTTTGCTGCGGTGACCCGCGCGCTCGGTGCCTTCGAGGAGGATTACGCCGAGTTCAGTCCATACACCAGCAAATACGATGCGTGGCTGACGGGGCATGCGCGTTTGAACACACGGGAATTGCGTGGGCTGGCCTTGTTCGAGGATGAGAAAAAGGGCGCTTGTGCGTCCTGCCACCTGTCGCGGCGCGCCCTCGATGGCACGCCTCCGGTGTTTTCGGATTACGGCTTGATCGCACTGGGTGTCCCGCGCAACCCCAAGCTTGCGCGCAACAGTGATCCGGCGTTCGACGATCTCGGTGCCTGCGGGCCGGAACGCAAGGACAAGGCCGGACAGCCGGAATATTGCGGCCTGTTCCGCACGCCCACGCTGCGCAATGTCGCGCTGAGGAAGACGTTCTTCCACAATGGTGTCTTCCACGACTTGCGCGACGCCGTCGCGTTCTACGCCACGCGCGACATCACGCCCGAACGCTGGTATTCACGCGATGCCCGCGGTCGCGTGAGCCGTTACGACGATCTGCCGGCGCGCTACCACGGCAACATCAACATGGATGCACCGTTCGCCGGCCAGCATCCGGGCGCCAAACCGTCACTCGGCGATGCCGATATCGACGACATCGTCGTGTTCCTCGGTACCTTGAACGATGGCTATCTCAAGGACAATCCATATCGCGCCAAGCCCGCCGCAGCAACGCCTTGGGCGCTGCCTGCTTCAGCGGCCGAGGATGATGTGCGTCGCGGCGGCGGTGGGCACGTGCTCGATCACGCGATACCCCAGTGATGGCAGATCGATGCCGGTGAACATTGCTTCGCCCTGCCCCAACACCACTGGCGTGATCGCGAAATGCAATTCGTCGATGACGCCGGCCAACAGGTACTGGCGCACGGTCGACACGCCACCGCCGATCTTGACGTCGAGATCTCCGGCCGCGGCGCGCGCTTGCCGCAACGCGCTGTCGATGCCATCGCTGACGAAGTGGAAGGTGGTCCCGCCCTCCATCACGATCGATTCGCGTGGATGGTGTGTCAACACGTAGGTCGGCGCGTGGTACGGCGGATCATCGCCCCACCAGCCTTTCCATTCATTGTCCGGCCAGTCGCCGCGAATCGGCCCGAACATGTTGCGACCGAGGATGAAGGCGCCAAAACCGGCCATGGAACGTTCGGCGAAATCGTTGTCCACTCCGGTTTCGCCACCGGGCTTGCCGATCATTTGATGGAACATCCGGGTGCCGAACATCCACGGGTGCAGTTCCCTGCCGCGCTTGCCCAGCGGATCGGTGAGACTCTGCTCCGGGCCAGCGCCGAAGCCATCGAGGGACAACGAAAACCCGGCAACGCGTATCTTGCCCATTGCATGCTCCTCCGTGCTCAGGAATCGTGCGATTCAGGTTTCACCGGTCCATCCAGCTTGTCGCCGAGGAAGCGCCGCACCGTGGTGTAGAACACCGGGATGAACAACAGGCCGAGGAAGGTGGCGAACAGCATGCCGCCGATCACGCCGGTGCCGATGGCATGGCGGGAGTTGGCGCCGGCGCCGACGGAAATCGCCAGCGGCGTCACGCCGGCGATGAACGCCAGCGACGTCATCAGGATCGGTCGCAGGCGCAGGCGCGCGGCTTCGAGTACCGCTGCGGCCAATGGCTTGCCATCGCGTTGCGCGAAGATCGCGAACTCGACGATCAGGATGGCGTTCTTCGCCGCCAGGCCCATCACCGTGATGATGCCGATCTTGAAGTAGATGTCGTTCGGCAGATCACGCGCCCAGGACAGCAGTACCGCGCCGAGGATGCCGATCGGCACTACCAGCAACACCGCGACCGGGATCGACCAGCTTTCGTACAGCGCGGCCAGGCACAGGAAGACCACGATGATCGACAGCACCATCAGCATCGTGGTCTGGTTGCCGGAGAGGATTTCCTGGTAGCTCTGTCCTGCCCAGTCGTAGCCGAAGCCCTGCGGCAGATCCTTGTTGACGATGGTTTCCATCGCCTTCATCGCATCACCGGAGCTGTGGCCCGGCGATTGCTGGCCCACCACTTCCACTGCGGCGAAACCGTTGTAGCGCGTCAACGACGGTGATGCCATCTCCCACTTGGCATGGACCACGTTGGAGAGTGGAATCATCAGCGGCACGCCCGCGGCATCGGTCTGGGTGGAGGGCGTGTAGAACGATTGCAGCGATTCCGGCCCGGTGCGGTACGGCGCATCGGCTTGCATGTTGACGCGCTTGACGCGTCCGCCCTGGATGAAATCATTGACGTAGACCGGCGCCAGCATCAACTGGATCGAGCTGTAGATGTCGCCCACTGATAGCCCCATCGACTGCGCTTGCAGGCGATCGACATCAAGCCTGAGTTGCGCGGCAGGGGGCAAGGCATTCGGGCGCACGGCCATCAACGTCTTGTCCTGCGAGGCTTTGCCCATCAACGCGCCCAGCGCCTGCCCCAGCGCGGGACGGCCTTGGCCGCTGCGATCCTGCAGGTACATGTCGAAGCCGCCGAACTGGCCAAGGCCATTCACCGTCGGCATGTTCATCACGAACACCTGCGCATCGCGAATGCCGAACATCACCATGTTCGCTTTCTGGATGAATTCGGTGGCAGTGGTCTTGCGCTGGCTCCAGTCCTTGAGGCGAACGAAAGCGATACCGGCGTTTTCACCGGCGCCGATGAAGCTGAAACCGGACACCTGCATCATCCCGTCGACTTCGGGCATTTGCTGCAATTTGGTGCGCACTTCGTCGAGCGCCGCATCGGTGCGGCGCAAGGTGGCCCCGGCCGGCAACTGCACCATGACGATGGCATAGCCCTGGTCTTCTTCCGGCAGGAAGCTGCCCGGCATTTTCCAGAACAGGAAGCCACCCGCCACGGCCAGCGCTGCGAACACCGCCATCCAGCGCGGCGTGTGGCGAATCGCACTGGCGATATTGCCGACGTAGGTCTTGCTGATGCGATCGTAGAGTTTGTTGAAGCCGCGGAAGATCGGGTTGCGCGCTTCGTGATGGGCGGTCGGCCTGAGCAGCGTCGCGCACAACGCGGGCGTGAAGCCGAGCGCGAGGAAGGCCGAGAAGAACATCGCGATGGCGATCGTCAGCGCGAACTGCTTGTACACCGCGCCGGCACTGCCACTTTGCAATGCACTGGGAATGAACACCGCGGCCAGCACCAGGGTGATGGCGATCACCGCGCCGGTGATCTGTTGCATTGCCTTCACCGTCGCTTCGCGTGGCGACAGTCCTTCCTCGGACATGATGCGCTCGACGTTCTCGATCACCACGATGGCGTCGTCAACCACGATGCCGATGGCCAGCACCATGCCGAACAGCGACAACTGGTTGATGGTGAAGCCGATCATGTACATGCCGAGGAACGTGCCGAGCAACGCCACCGGGATCACCATGGTCGGGATCAACGTGGCGCGCAGGTTCTGCAGGAACAGCAGCATCACCAGGAACACCAGCACCACCGCCTCGCACAGCGTCTTGACCACTTCCTGCACGGAAATCTTGACGAAGGTCGAGGTGTCGTAAGGGCAGAACCATTGCACGCCGGCGGGGAAGCTCGGCTGCAGTTCGTCCATGCGCGCCTTCACGGCGTCGGCGACTGCCAGTGCATTGGCGCCCGGCGCCAGCTGCACGGCGAAACCTGCCGCCGGCTGTCCATCCCACTTCATGTTGAAACCGTAGGCGCCAGCCAACTGCACCCGTGCGACGTCCTTCAGGTGCACCGCCGCGCCATCGCTGTTGGTGCGCAGCAGGATGTTCTCGAATTCCTGCGGCGTGCTGAAGCGTCCTTCCGCGGAGACCGTTGCCGTCACCATTTGCGACGCCGGAGACGGATCACCACCGACTGTACCGGCGGAGAACTGCACGTTCTGCCCGCGCACCGCCGCCAATACCTGGCTCGCCGACATGCCGTAGGCCTTCAGCTTCTCGGGGTTCAGCCAGATCGCCATCGAGTACTGGCCGCCGAACACCTGGGTGCTGCCGACGCCCGGCACGCGCGACACCTGGTCGACCACGCGCGAGGCGATCAGGTCGGCCAGCGCGTCGCGATCGACCGACGGATTATTGGTGCGCAGTGCCACCACCATCAGGAAGCCGGAGTTGGCCTTGGCCACCACCACACCCGATTGCACCACTTCGCTCGGCAGTCGCGGCGTCGCCTGCGCCACCTTGTTCTGCACCTGCATCTGCGCGATATCGGGATTGGTGCCGGGCTTGAACGTCAGGTTGATGCTGGATTGGCCACTGGCGCTCGACGAACTGAAGTAGTCGAGGTTGTCGATGCCGGTGAGTTGTTGCTCGATGATCTGCGTCACCGCGCGTTCGGTGGTTTCGGCGCTGGCGCCCGGATACCCCGCGCCCACGCTCACCTGCGTCGGGGCGATGTTGGGATACGACTCGACGCCAAGGCTGCGGATCGCCAACGCTCCCGACAACGAAATCAGGATCGCGACGACCCAGGCCAGTACCGGGTGTTCGATGAAATACTTCGGCATGGGTTATCCCTGTTTGGCCGGAGCTGCGGCCGCGGCCGGCGCCGCCGGTTTGGCATCTGCGGGCACAGGCTTCACTGCCTGGCCGGGCTGTTGCACGCGCTGCACGCCACTGACGATCACTTTGTCGCCGGGCGCCAGACCGCCGGACACGATGTAGTTGCTGCCTTGCTGGCGACCATCCGGCAGGCTCTTGCGCGCGGCCTTGTCGTCGCTGCCGACCACCAGCACGTACGGACCCTGCTGGTCGCGGAGGATGGCGATCTGCGGGATGCGATAAGCCCCCTGCTGCTCGGCGAGCGTGGCCTTGACGGTGACGAAGGTGCCCGGCATCAACAAATGTTGCGGATTCGGCAACAGCGCGCGCAGCTTCACCGCGCCGGTCGCGGGATCGACCACGCTGCCGGAGAAATCGAGACGCGCCTTCTGATCGAACATGCTGCCATCGGGCAGGATCACATCGACCTCGCGCGATCCGCCACCTTGCGCGGACAGCTCGCGCAGTTTGGTGAGATCGTTCACGCCGACCGAGAACTCGATGTAGAGCGGATCGACCTGATCGACGGTGGTAAGCAGGGTCGCAGTGCCCTGCCCGACCAGCGCGCCTTCGGTGACCTGGGCGATGCCGGCGCGACCGGCGATCGGCGCATGCACCGAGGCATAACCCTCGTTGATGCGTGCCGACTGCACCGCTGCCTGGGCCTGCTTGACCGCCGCATTGGCACTGCGTTCGGCGGCGACGGCATTGTCGAGATCGGCCCTGGAGATGAACTTGCCCGGCGCCAGACCACGGGCGCGTTCGGCTGCGGCGTGGGCGTTGGCCGAGGTGGCCTGTGCACTCGCCAGCGCGGCCTGCGCCGCTGCCGTGGCAGCGCGCAGCGGTTCCGGATCGATCTGGAACATCGGCTGCCCGACCTTCACGTCGCTGCCTTCGGTATAGATGCGGCGCTGGACCACGCCGGCGACACGCGCGCGCACGTCCGAGCTGCGATAGGCGGCCAGGCGTCCGGACGATTGCGCTTCGACGGCAATCGTCGAAGGCTGCACCACCACGAAACCGACTTCCGGCGGCGGCATCTGCCCACCCTGGCCGGGGCCGCCGCCCTGCTTCGACGAGCAGGCGATCAGGGCCGTGGAGAGGACGCTCAGCGCGAGCAGGCGCGTGGTGGTTTTCATCAAGAAGAACTCCTGGAGCCGATCAGCGTAGGGATGATGCGTGCCACGGGCGATCCGGGTACTGCATGGACCAACCACACGAAGCTGCAAGAGTACACTGCACCTCCGTCAACTGACGTGTGCCGAAAGTCTAGGATGGACAGGATGCCAATGAAGATGCCCACGCCAAGTCCAATCGAAAATGGTCTGGTTGAATACGACCGGATCAAGCTTGCGGTCATCGGCTTGGGCTATGTCGGCCTGCCACTGGCGGTGGCATTCGGCAAGCGCCATCCCACGCTCGGCTTCGACATCCAGGAACGGCGCATACGCGAATTGCGCGAGGGACACGACCGCACCCACGAGATATCCCCGGAACAGTTCGCTGCCGCCGATCGATTGACGTTGAGCAGCGATGAAGTCGACCTGCGCGATTGCAATGTCTTCATCGTCACCGTGCCGACGCCGATCGACGACGCCAAGCGCCCCGACCTGCGACCGCTGGAATCGGCCAGCCGCACCGTGGGACGCGCGCTCTCGCCCGGCGCAGTGGTGGTGTTCGAATCCACGGTCTATCCCGGCGCCACCGAAGAAGTCTGCGTGCCGATCATCGAGCAGGTCTCGGGACTGAAGTTCAATCGCGATTTCTTCGTCGGCTACAGCCCGGAACGCATCAACCCCGGCGACCACGAGCATCGCCTCGAAACCATCCTCAAGATCACCTCGGGTTCGACGCCCGAAGCCGCCGACCTGATCGATCGGATTTACGGCAGCATCATTACTGCCGGCACCCACAAGGCCTCGAGCATCCGCGTGGCGGAAGCGGCCAAGGTGATCGAGAACACCCAGCGCGACCTCAACATCGCCCTGATCAACGAACTGTCGCTGATCTTCCATCGCCTCGGCATCGACACCGCTGAAGTGCTGGCGGCCGCTGGCACCAAGTGGAATTTCCTGCCGTTCAAGCCGGGACTGGTTGGCGGCCACTGCATCGGCGTCGATCCCTACTACCTCACCCACAAGGCGCAGCAGATCGGCTACCAGCCGCAGGTGATCCTGTCCGGTCGGCGAATCAATGACGGCATGGGCTCGCATGTGGCGCGCCGCGTGGTCAAGCTGATGACGCAGGAGAAGATCAACCTGGTCGATGCCCGCGTGCTGGTCCTTGGCCTCGCCTTCAAGCCCGATTGCCCCGACCTGCGCAATACCCGAGTGATCGACGTCATCGATGAGCTGCGCCACTACCACCTCGATATCGATGTCTTCGATCCGCGCGTGGACAGCGAGGAAGCCCACCACGAATACGGGCTCGACCTGCTGGTGGAACCGGTCAGCGGAAACTATGACGCCATCGTCTTCGCGGTGCCACATCGCGAGTTCCTAGATCGCGGCATCGATTGGGTGCGGTCGCTGGGCAAGCATGACCACGTCATATTCGATGTCAGCCAACGCTTGCCCGCAGGCAGCGCGAATGACAGGCTATAAGGCCTGTCAACACTATCGGGCACGCCCTGGATGCGCATCCTCGTCACCGGCGCCGCCGGCTTCATCGGATCGACCCTCACCCACCGCCTCCTCGAGCGCGGCGATGAAGTGCTGGGCTTCGACAATCTCAACGACTACTACGATCCCACGCTGAAGGAAGCGCGACTGGCGCGGCTGCAAGGGCGTCCCGGCTTCACCTTCGTGCGCGCCGATCTCGAAGACCGCGCGGCGGTGGATCGCGCCTTCAAGGAATTCAAGCCCGATCGCGTGGTGGCGTTGGCGGCGCAGGCCGGCGTGCGCTATTCGCTGGAGAATCCGCGCGCCTACATCGACAGCAATATCGTCGGCTTCCTCAACATCCTCGAAGCCTGTCGCCACTTCGGTTGCGAGCATCTGGTCTACGCCTCGTCGAGTTCAGTGTATGGCGCCAACCGCAAGTTGCCGTTCGCGGTCGAGGACAGCGTCGATCATCCGGTCAGCCTCTACGCGGCGAGCAAGAAAGCCAACGAACTGATGGCGCACACCTACAGCCATCTCTACGGCATCCCCACCACCGGCCTGCGCTTCTTCACCGTGTATGGCCCGTGGGGCCGCCCGGACATGGCCTTGTTCCTGTTCACCCGCAAGATCCTGGCCGGCGAACCGATCGATGTGTTCAACCATGGCCGCCACAGCCGCGACTTCACCTATGTCGACGACATCGTCGAAGGCGTGATCCGCACGCTTGATCGTCCACCCGGCCCCGATCCCGCCTACGACCCGATGCATCCGACGCCAGCGTCGTCGACCGCGCCGTATCGCGTCTACAACATCGGCAACAACCAGCCGGTGGAATTGCTGCGCTACATCGAAGTGCTGGAGGATGCGCTGGGCCGCAAGGCCGAGATGCGCCTGCTGCCGATGCAACCCGGCGACGTGCCCGACACCTATGCCGATGTCAGCGCGCTGCAGCGCGATACCGGATACACGCCATCGACGCCGATCGAGACCGGCGTGCGCAACTTCGTCGAGTGGTATCGCGACTACTACAAGGTGTGACGCTCAGGCGTCACCATATCCTTCAGGGTTCTGCGACTGCCAACGCCAGGCATCGACACACATGGTGTCTACATCACGAGCGGCCTTCCAGCCGATGACATCGTGCGCGCGGCGCGGATCGGCATACACCGAAGCGACATCGCCGGCACGGCGTTCGACGATCTCATAAGGAACCTTGCGGCCACTGGCCTGCTCGAAGGCATGTACCAGTTGCAGCACGCTGACGCCCTGCCCGGTGCCGAGATTGAGCGTGGTGGCGGGATGTCGTGCATGTTCCAGCGCGTTCACTGCATCGACATGCGCGCGCGCCAGATCGACCACGTGGATGTAGTCGCGCACGCCGGTGCCATCGATCGTCGGCCAGTCGCCGCCGAAGATGCCGAGACGCTCACGCCGACCGACCGCGACCTGGCAGATGTAGGGCATCAGGTTGTTGGGGATGCCGCACGGATCCTCGCCGATCGTGCCGGAAGGATGCGCGCCCGCCGGATTGAAATAGCGCAGCAGGATCGCGTTGAACTCCGGATCCGACGCGCAGACGTCGCGGATCATGTCTTCGATCATCAATTTGCTGCGGCCATAGGGATTGGTCACCCGCAGCGGCGCTTCTTCATCCACCGGAACGCTGTCGGGATTGCCGTAGACCGTCGCCGATGAACTGAATACCAGGCGCTTGCAGCCATGCGCACGCATCGCCTGCACCAGGTGGATGCTGCCAGTGACGTTGTTGCCGTAGTACTCCAGTGGTTTCTCCACCGACTCGCCGACGGCCTTCAGCGCCGCGAAGTGGACCACGGCATCGAAGCGCTCCTGTTCGAACAATCGATGGACCGCAGAGGCGTCGCGAAGATCGATGCGGTGCAGCAGAAAGCGTGTTCCGGCCAGTTTTTCCGCACGCGCAACCGAGGCCTGCGACGCATTGCAGAAGTTGTCCAGGATCACAACCTGATGATTCGATGCGGCCAGTTCGATGCAGGAATGGCTGCCGATATAGCCGGCACCGCCGGTGACGAGGATCTTCATGGCATTGATTTTATTCGAAATTCGATGATTCAAATCATCATGAATGCGGGTGGGAAAATCAGAAAACACCTACTTGCCGCGACTTGCAAGCGGGTGTAGATTCGGCGATGAAGTTAGGAGCAAGCCATGAGCAGGATGCTACGTTTGGCATGCACAGTAATGTGCATGATGTTTCTTTCCGCGTGTGCGACCAGTGGAACCGGCGCTCGTGCCGATGCCCCACCGGCAGATGCCACGCAGGCAGTCAAAGCCTATCTGATCGGCGTGGACGATGTCGTCCAGGTCTCGGTCTGGCGCAACCCGGAGCTCGGGATCACCGTACCGGTGCGCCCCGACGGCAAGATTTCGGTTCCGTTGATCGGCGATGTCGCCGCCGGTGGTCGTACCCCGGAACAAGTCGCCGACGACATCAAGCAGAAGCTGACCGCCTACGTTCGCGATCCGCAGGTCGCGGTGATCCTCACCGAGTTGCGCAGCCACGAATACCTTTCGCGGGTGCGGGTGACCGGCGCGGTGCGCAATCCGGTCTCGGTGCCGTGGCGGCAAGGCATGACGGTGCTGGATGCGGTCCTTGCCGCAGGTGGCGTCACCGAATTCGCCGCTCCCGATCGCACCGAACTGCATCGGCGGCCGAAGGAAAATATGCCCGGTGGCAACTATCGCGTGCGCCTCGACCAGGTCCTGAACAAGGGCGACCTGGGCACCAACTACACGTTGACGTCCGGTGATGTCATCTCGGTGCCGGAGCGCGTGCTGTGAGTGTGCCGTTGTTGTCGGGGAGCAACGCCACGGTATCTCTGCAGATGCGCGAAAGCACCACCACCCCGCACGAACTCCTGCGCGGCGTGGCCAAGGATTTCCGCAGGCGGCCGGTGCGTTACGCCGCGATCTTCACCGCCATCGCCCTGCTCGGCCTCGTCGTGGGCGTGATGCTGCCGAAGAAATATGCCTCGCGCACCACGATCGTGGTCGAGGACAGCAACATCATCCGACCGTTGATGGAAGGCCGCGCGGTGCCGACCGCAGTGGCCGATCGCGCGGCGCTGGCCAAGGAAGTCGCCTTCAGCAACAAGGTGATGCACGAAATCCTGCGCGTAGGCGGCTGGATGGACGCCCCGCTCAGTCCGATCGAACAGGATCGCCTGATCGAGCAGGTCAAGAACCGCACACAGATCGATACCGGCGAAAAACTCATCCAGATCGAGTATTCCGATTCCGATCCGCAACGTGCCTATGCGGTCACCAAGGCACTGGGCGACCAGGTGATCAGCGAAAGCCTGGCCGCCAAGGCACGCGAAAGCCGCGAGGCGTTCCAGTTCATCGACGCCCAAGTCAATACCTATCATGACAAGCTCAAGCAGTCGGAAGCGCGTCTGGAAGCCTATCGTTCGGTCAATCCGGATGCACGCCCAGGCGTGGAAACCGAGGTCAATGGTCGCATCGCCGATCTGCGCCACCAGGTGGATACCGCCGACATGGACTTGCAGAATGCGCGCTCGAAGGAAACCGCGATCAAGACCGAACTCGGCAACGAAAGCGAAGTGAACGCGGTGCAGACCCGTGAGGGCCAGATCCGTGCACAAATGGCCGATTTGATGAACCAGCGCGCCAAGCTGCTGTTGACCTATACCGACCAGTACCCGGACGTGGTGCGGATCAACCACCAGCTCGATGACCTGCAGGCGCAGCTCAAGAACGCCGAAGCCACTCGCAAGGTCGCCAGCACCGCGCAAGGCGGCTCCAGCCTGGAAAGCACCAGCACCATCAATCCGTTGTATGGCGAACTGCGCAGCAAGCTGGCCGCCGCGCGCAGCGAAAGCGCCTCGATCAATGCACGTCGCGGCACCGCCGAACAATTGCTGGGCGGCGCGATGGCGCAGAATCGCGGGATCGCCGCTGCCGCCAGTGCGTTGGCGGAACTGACCCGCGACTACGAAGTCAATCGCGATCTCTACCAGGATCTGTTGAAGCGGCGCGAGAACGCCCGCCTCTCGATGAACCTCGACGAGGGTCATCGCGGCATGAGTTTCCGCGTGCAGGAACCGGCACTGGTGCCGGTGCGCGCCAGCGGCCTGCGGCTGATGCACGTGGCGATCGCCAGCCTGGTGGTGGCCTTGCTGCTGCCACTCGCCTTGCTCCTTGCAACGGTGAAGTTCGACCACAAGCTGCGCTCGCCGGAACAGGTGGAAACGCTGTCGGCGGTGCCACTGCTTGGCGTGACGCCGCGCTATGCGACGCGTGCCGGTCGCGCATCGATGCTGCGCCAGGCCGCGTTCGCGGCCAGCCTGTTCCTGGCGGTGCCGGTGGTCTATGGCGCGCTGGCGATCTTCCGCGCGGGGGGATTGTGATGGAGGGTGGAATCATGGAAACCCAACGCGACCATGCGCTGATGCGGCCGCCGGGCAAGACCTTGACGCCGGCGCAGTTGCGCGAACGCAGCACGATCTACCGCGCCAGCGTGGCGCAACCGGAAGTCGACGCCTTTCGCGACCTGCGCACCAAACTGCTGTCGATGATGGATGGCAATTTCGTCACCCTGATCGCGCCGGTGTCGGCCGGTTGCGGCAGCAGTTTCGTTGCGCGCAACCTTGCCGCCGCCTTCGCCTTCGACGATGCCCGCACCGCGCTGCTGGTCGACTGCGACATGCGTCATCCCTCGCAGCACGAGGTGATGCGCATCGACAGTGGCGACGCCCATCTGGCGAACTATCTGCAGGGACAGGTGGATGACATCGCCGAATTGATCCACGACACCGGCGTGCCGCGACTGGGCCTGATTCCTGCCGGCCCGCCACGCGAGAACAGCGCGGAACAATTCGCCACCCCGCAGATGCGCCTGCTGGTCGATTCGCTGCGCAGCCACTATGCCAATCGCTATCTGTTCCTGGATGCGCCGCCGGTGGAGTCGTCGCCGGATGCGCGGATCCTGGCCGAGATGGCCGACATCGTGGTGCTGGTCACCGGTTATGCCATGAACACGGCGGAAACGATCTCCCGTGCCGTGCAGCAATTCCCACCGGAAAAATTCGCAGGCGTCGTTTTCAACGACATGGGGTGAACCGTGCGACATACACGCCGAAAGGATTCCTGGCGTCTACACATTCTTGCAGCATCGTTGATGATGGCCCTCGGATCAGGGCCGGCGATGGCCCAGAACAGGATCAACTACGAACTGGGCGTATCGGTCCTGCACAGCGACAACATCGGGCTGATTCCCGATCATCCGCAGGACGACTGGGTGATCGCGCCGACACTGACGTTCGACGTGCGCCGCGACTCGAGCAATCTGCGGCTGACGGCCCACGGCATCGCCCAGTACCTCGATTACGCCCAAGGCAGCTTTCCCAACAGCGCACGCGGTGCATTGGCCGCGCAGGCCAACTGGGTGATCTCGCCGGGACGGCTGGAGTTCATGGCGGCCGATCACTTGACCCGTCGTCCGGCCGACAGCCTGGTGTCGTACAACCCGGCCAACGCGCAGCAGATCAATGTCTTCGTCGCGGGACCGACCTGGGTCGCGAGTCTCTCCCCGACCACGCGATCGCGCTTCGACCTGCGCGTCAGTGACAGCGTGGCGGCGAAAACGCATGAAATCGATGGCCAGCAATACCTGCTCTCGGGCGCGATCGATCACGACCTCGCGCCGAACCGTTCGATCAGTGGCGCCGTGACGACCGAACAAGTCAGGTTCAGCAAGCTCTCGAAGAGCGATGACTATGATCGCGAGAGCATCTTCGCGCGCTATGACACCCGGATGCGCACGATCCTGTTGCAGACGGACCTCGGCTGGTCGCGGGTGAACATACAGAAGCAGAACGTCAGCGCGTCCGGGCCACTGGTCCGCATCGATGTTGCCTGGATCCCGAGCAGCAGCCAGGCCCTGCACCTGCGCCTGAGCCAGCAATACGCCGACACCACCGAAGACGTGGTCGCGCACAGCCTCGACGAACGCTACGTGTTGATCCAGGACTTCCTCAACGCCGAAGGCGTGGTGACGCCGCAGGTCTACCGCGACCGCCGCGCACTGATGTTCTACGACTATCGCTCGGCACGACTGACGTTCAAGGCGGATATCGAATCTGATCGTGCCACGCCCTTGCAGCCCGGTGGCGAAGGCTGGCGTGCATTGCTGGGCAGCCTGTCAGGCTCGTACCGGCTGACGCCGTCATGGACCTTCAATGCCTACGCCGCGGCGTTCCGTCGCACGCTGACCCAACAAATCGGCAACGACCGCAATCAATTCATCGGAGCCGGGTTCGGCTATCGCTGGAATACGCACTGGAATGCGCGCATCGATCTCCAGCATCGCACCCGCAACACGCCGGTGCATACCCAGAACTTCAAAGAGAATGGAATCGTCTTCTACATCGGCTACCAGCCCTGAACCACCGGCCGGATTGCTGGTGGTAACGGACACCAGCCTCTCGGTGACCGGGGGCAGCGAACAATTCCTGCGCAGCCTGTTGCGCGGGTTGCCACGCCATCGCTATGCGGTCACCGTCGTCGAACTGGCGTCCGGTGCCATCGTGCCGATGCCGTCTCTCCCCGGCATCAAGGTGCTGCGTGTTCCGGTCGCCGCGGTTTATGGCCGCAGTGGATTGCGCGCCTACCAGGTGCTGCGCCGGCTGTTGTCCAGCGGTCGTTACGACATCGTGCAATCGCAACACGAGAAGGCCGACGTCCTCAATGCATTGTTGCCCAAGCGGCGTGGCGTGATCCACATCTCCAATCGCCGTGACATGGGTTTCAAGAAGAGCAATCGCCTGAAGCACGCGTTTCGCCTGCTCAATCATCGCTTCGACCGCGTGGTGGCACCAGCGCGACAGATCCTCGATGCATTGGCGACGCACGAGCACCTGCCGTTGTGCCGGGCCACGGTCATCCCCAATGGCGTGGACACGCTGCGCTATCGCCCGCGCGAGGCGACATGGCGCGAGGCGCGGCGGCGAGCGTTGGGCCTCGGAGTCGACACCGTGGTGTTCTGCTGCGTCGCACGATTGACGGAAGTGAAGTGTCCGCTGGTGCTGGTCGATGCCTTCGCACGACTGCACGCCGAGTATCCCGATGTGCGCTTGTTGCTGGCCGGGGACGGCCCGATGGCCGATGAAGTCCGCCGCAAGGTGGACGCAAGTGGACTGGCCGGCAACATCGACCTGCTGGGCTCGATCGATGCGGTTGACGACCTCCTGCCCGCCTGCGATGTCGCAGTGCTCGCGTCCTCGTCCGAAGGCATGTCCAACGCATTGCTCGAGGCGATGGCGTGCGGCTTGCCTGTCGTCGCGACCGCCGTTGGCGGCAACCTGCAACTGGTGAAGCCGGGGGTCAACGGCGTGTTGGTGCCAGCGCATGATCCCGCGGCGTTCGCCGAGGCGATGTTGTCGCTCGCACGCGACGCGCACCGCCGCCACGACCTCGGGCAACGCGCACGCAGGATCGTTGAGGAAGAGTTCTCGGCGGCGCGGATGATCATCGCCTACGACCATCTGTACCGCGGCCTGCTGGGGCTGGCATGAGGCCGGTCGTCCATCTGCGTTCAAGCGCGGGGCTGTACGGCGCCGATCGCATGGTGCTGGCGCTATCCCGCCATCTGCCTGCGGCGGGACAGCCGAGCCGGCTCGTCTCGATCGGCAATCACCACCTCGGGCATTCCCCGCTGCATGAAGAAGCGTGCCGACGCAACCAGGAAGCCATCCTGTTGCCGAGCCATGGCCGCCTCGATGCCAGCGCTGTGGCGTCGCTGCGCGGGCTGTTGCGTTCGCAACAGGCCGGATGCATCCATGCGCACGATCCCAAGAGCGTGGTGTACGCATGGCTGGCGACGCGCGGCCTCGATTGCCGCTGCGTGGCGACGACGCACGGCTGGGTCGAGACCGGCGCCGCGCTGCGCCTTTACAACCGGATCGAGCGCGCATTGCTGAAGCGCTATGACGCGGTGGCGGTGGTGGCACGGCAGCAGGTCGATCGCCTGATCGCCGCCGGGGTGCAACACACGCGCATTCACGCCATCGCCAATGGCATCGAATTGCCGGAACCGGCGTCGCGACTGCAACGCGCCGAGGCGCGGCGACACTACGGCTGCGAACCGCAAGACACCGTGTTCGCGGCGATCGGCCGATTGGCGCTCGAAAAGAATTTCGCCTTGCTGCTGAAGGCAATGGCACGCATCGGCACCGGGGCACCGATCCGCCTGCTGGTCGCCGGCGATGGCCCGGAATATTCCGCGCTGGCCTATCTCGCGAACGCGCTAGGGCTGGAGTCGCAAGTGACATTGCTTGGGCATGTGGATGATTGCGCGCCGCTGTACGCCGCGATGGACGTGCTGGCCCTGCCCTCGCTCAGCGAAGGCATGCCGCTGGTGGTGCTGGAAGCCATGGCCGCCGGCAAGCCGGTGCTGGCCAGCGCCGTCGGCGATGTCCCCGCCCTGCTCGCGCATGCGCCCGGTTCGAAGGTGTTGCCGCTGGACGAAGCCGCCTGGGCGCAGGCGATGCAGGCGGCGATCGGCACCCGCGTCGATGACGCTGCGGCCCGGGCATACGTGCGGGATCGCCATTCGGCGCAAGTGATGGCTGCGCGGTATGCCGAACTCTACCGGCAGTTGTGGAGAAACGATGGTGTCGCACGTGCAGCCTGATCCGGCCGGCATGCACTTCCCGCTCGCCGAGCGCGGATTGCATTGGCGTTCGCCGGTGCCGGTCGCCGTCGCGGACGAGGTGCAGGCGGCTGCCCCCGCGCGTCGATACCGCAACAATTGGCCGTTGTACCTGTTCGTGTTCCTGTTGCCGCTGCAGAACATCCAGACCGGCTACATCCCGCAATTCGGTGGTGGGCTCAACTTCCTCAATGTCTTCTTCGCGTTGTCGCTGCTAGGGGCGTTCGTTTGCGGTGGTCGGCTGGTGCGGCGCGAGTCCGTCAACATCGCCGTCCTGGTCTACATGCTGTACGCCGTGGTGTCATACCTGGTCGGCTCGCAACTGGTCAGCGACGGCGACCGCATCAACGTGCTGAAGGATCACCTGATCGCGGTGTCGCTGGTCTACGTCGTGCAGATGAGCGTGCGCGACTGGCCGCAGGCGAAAAAGATCATGATCGCCAGCCTGCTGCCGCTGCCGTACATCGCCAAGGTCACCTGGATACAACATACGTCGGTGGCGAAATGGCATTACGGCGATGCCTTGCGCATCAAGGGCACGTTCGCACTGCTGGGCGCCAACGAATTCGCCGGCTTCTGCGTCACCATGGCCGTGCTGTGCTTCGCGCTGCTGATCGCGGTGCGAATGCCCAGGCTGCTGCGTGCGCTGGTCGCACTCGGCCTTTCCTGCGCGGTCTTCTGCATTCTCTTCGCTTACTCGCGCACGGCCTACGTCGCGGTCGCGGTCGGCCTGATTTGCGTGCTGCTGGCTTGGCGCGGACGCTGGAAACTGATGCCGCTGTTCCTGGTCGTGGCGATCGCGTTGCCGGCCATCCTCCCCGAATCGGTGATCGAACGCTACCAGAGCACTTCGGTGGAGGAAGGCAAGCAGGATGAAAGCACGCGGATGCGCATGGTGTACTGGGGCATCGCCTGGGACAGCTTCGTCGCCCACCCGGTGACCGGCACCGGCTTCAATACCTTCGCGCGAAGGGTGAATCCATATCACATGGATACCCACAACCTCTATCTGCGCACGTTGGCGGAAGGCGGCGTGATCGGTGCGCTGGTGTTGCTGTCGCTATTGCTGGCGCTGTTCTTCCTCTGCATCAAGCGACTGCGAAAGGCTCTCCCAAGGAGTTGGCAATACGGAATCGCATTGGGAATGCTCGGCGCATGGTCCGCGCTGGTCGTCGGCAACGTGTTCGGCGACCGTTTCACCTATTACCCGATGATCGGCTGCTTCTGGGTCTATGTCGGCCTGTTGCTCAAGTCGCGTGATCTTCCCGTCGCGAACGGGGTGCGGCGATGACGCACGAACTGTTCCTGCTGGCGAAGTACGGATTTGCGCTGATGGCGCATTACAGCGGCGCGGACTCGCTCTACCGCTGGCTGTGCGGCCCGTCGCTGGCGGTGCTGATGTACCACCGCCTGCGCGACGAATATGATCCCGCGCCGCTCAGCACATCACCATCCACCTTCGCGCGTCACGTCCAATGGTTGCGCGGCAAGCGTTGGCTGGTTTCGCTGGAGGATGGCCGCGTGCACCTGTCCACGCACCGGCGCGGGCCGCGCTATGCCATCACCCTGGACGATGGTTACAAGGACAACCTGAACATCCTCGCGATGTCACCACCACCGCCGGCGACGCTGTACGTGGTCACCTCGCTGATCGGCGGGACATTGCTGTGGTACTACCGACTGGCGCATGCGATCCAGAATGCCGGCAATCCCGTGATTGATCTTGCTTTCCTCGGCATGGACCGGGTCGACGTCACGAATGCCGCCACGCACCCGCAGTTGTTGCAGCGGCTGGCGGATCGCATCAAGTCACTGCCACCACGCGAGGTCGAATCCGCGGTGGATCGCATCTTCGAAATGGCGGCGCCCACCGAGCCATTGCCGGGCGCGGGAGAAATGCTGGGCTGGGATGGCATCTCCGAACTGCAAACGCATGGCATCGAAATCGGCGCCCATACCCATACCCATCCCCTGCTCTCGCAAACGGATGATGCCCATGCACGCGAGGAAATCACCGTCTCCACCAGCGTGTTGCGGCAAGGGCTGGGACGGCGACCGCGCCACTTCGCCTATCCCAACGGCCGTGCCCAGGATTTCGGCCAGCGTGAGGTCGAATTGTTGCGGGCCGCTGGCTATGTCACCGCCGTCACCACCGTCGAACGCCTGAATCGCGCCAACACCGATCCCTACCGCATCGGCCGCATCAATGCCTTCGATGCGCGTTTCCGCGCACCGGGTGGCGGTCTGTCGAAAGCATTGTTCTTCAGCGAAACCAGCGGCCTGCTCGGCTGGTTGCGACAATGGAGGCAGTGATGCGCCGCATGCACCTGATGTATCACGGCATCCATGACGGCACTTCGTCGCCGGGACATTTCGATCCGGTGTACAGCATCACGCGACAACGCTTTGCGCGCCAACTCGACTGGATCGCGAACCGGGAACACCCCAATCTCTTTCACATCACCTTCGACGATGGCGACGTCAGCAATGTCACCGCGGCATTGCCGATGCTGGTCGAACGTGGATTGCACGCCACCTTCTTCATCACCAGCGGATTCATCGATCGCCCCGGCATGCTCCGGCGCAGCAACGTGCGCGCGCTCGCCGATGCCGGCATGCACATCGGTGCCCACGGCATGAGTCATGGCTTCCTCGAAGACATGGATGTGGAGACGTTGCGCCGCGAGCTGCACGACAGCAAGGCAGTGCTCGAAGACATCACCGGCAATGCAGTGGATGCGATGGCATTGCCCGGCGGGCGCGGCGGTGCGCGCGAACTGGACGAGGCATTGGCCTGCGGCTATCGCGATCTCTACGGTTCCCGTCCCGGCCCCGACGAAGATGACCCGCAGCCGCGCTGGCGCAACCGCATCGCCATTACCCGAGAACTTGGTGATGCGAAATTCGCGGCACTGGCGAACTGGAGCGGACCAGCCGCACATTGGGCGCGCCTGCGCCATGGCGCATTGGCCGTCCCCAAGCGCATGCTCGGCAATGCCCGCTACCAGCGATTGCGCGCGGCCCTGACGTGAACGCCAGCGCACTCATGTTCTGGCTGTGCATGGCGATGCTGGCCTACGCCTATCTCGGCTACCCGCTGTTGTTGCGGATCGCCGGTCGCGGCCGCAAGCGTTCCGTCGACGCCGCACCTGGTGCACTACCGGAAATCACGGTCGTCATCGCCGCCCACGACGAAGAAACACGAATCGCCGCGCGCACCCGCGACATCCTGGCGCAGGACTATCCCGCCGATCGCATACGGGTGATCGTGGTCGACGATGGCAGTAATGATGCCACCTCGCGCGCGGCAAACATTGGCGATCCGCGTTGTCGCGTCATCACCCTCACTGACAATGACGGCAAGGCGTCGGCGTTGAATATTGCGTTGCGCGCAGTGACCACTCCGATCACCGTCTTCGCCGATGCCCGTCAACGCTTCGAACCGGGCACATTGCGCGCACTGGTCGCGCCGTTCGACAACCCCCGCATCGGCGCAGTGGCAGGCGAACTTCGCTTCCGCAATGAAAGTGACGGTGACAATGACCTCGGCCTGTACTGGCGCATCGAACGCCAACTCCGCCATGACGAATCGGCGCTGGGCTGGCTGCACGGCGTCAGTGGCGCGATCCACGCCCTGCGCACCTCGCTGTTCGTGCCGATGCCGGCAGGCACGCTGCTCGATGACATGTGGTTGCCCTTGCAGGTGGTGTTTTCCGGACACAGGGTGTGGATGTCGGAGCGCGCGATCGCCTGGGACACGGCATCCGCGAACCACGGCGAGGAATTCGCGCGCAAGGTACGAACGCTGGCCGGGAACTGGCAGTTGATCGCACGATTGCCGCGATTGCTCGTGCCATGGCGCAACCCGGTGTGGTTCGCTTGGTATTCGCACAAACTGAGCCGCTTGCTGGCACCGTGGGCGATGCTCGCCGCCCTGCTCGCCTGCGCGTTCTCGGGCGACCCGCTGTATCGCGCGTTGTTCGTCGCGCAGTGCATCGGATACGGGATTGCGCTGTTCGCCATCGCTGTGCCTGGCACGGCGCGACGATTGCCATTCGCCATCACCGCTGGCACCTTCCTGATGCTGAACACCGCCGCGTTGTTGTCGTTGCCGGCGGCGATATCACGTGATGCCAATCGTTTGTGGAAGCCGCACTGATGGCCCGGGTGCTGATGGTCACCAGTCGCCTGCCGTGGCCGCCGACGGAGGGTCACCAGTTGCGTTCTTGGCATTTGTTGCGGGCTCTGTCGCGCCGCCACCAGGTCACCCTGCTCAGTTGCCTGCGTCCCGAGGATGCAGCGATCGCGCAAGACGATCTGCCAACGAATGTGGCGCGGCTGGTTGTCCACCCATTGCGACAGGATGCGCTGTCCACCGCCACCCAGCTGGCGTCGAGCCTGGCGGGACCGCTGCCGTACGTCGTGCATCGTTATGCCGATGCGCGGCTGAAAACATGCCTCGGCGAACTGGCAAGCGATGCCGATCTCGTCCATATCGACATGCTGCCGCTGATGGCCTGCGCCGAATGCGTGCCATCGGGCGTTCCCATCATCTACAACGCACACAATGTCGAACATGCGTTGCTGCGCGTGCGTGGCGACAATGAATCGCGACCGCTGCATCGCGCCTTCCTGCGCAGCCAGACCGGCAGGTTGAACAGGTTCGAGGAAGCCGCCTGCCGACGCGCAGATCTGGTGCTTGCGTGTTCGGAACAGGATCGCGCCCAGCTCGCGACGATGGGCGCGCGCGATGCCATCACCGTCCCCAACGGTGTCGATCTCGACAGCAACCGACCGGGCAGCGGTGATGAAGACGGCAGTCTCGTATTCGTCGGACAGATGGGCTGGTTCCCCAATCGCGACGGCATCGAATGGTTCCTGGCCGATGTGCTGCCGAGGGTGCTGATGCATCGACCCGGCCTGCGCTTCACCCTGGTCGGCAAGTCCGATGGTTTGCACGTTCCAGGGAACGTTTCCGGCAACGTCGATGTCAGCGGCTTCGTCGAGGATTTGCGACCGTTGCTGCAACGCGCCTCGGTCTATGTCGTCCCCTTGCGCATGGGCAGCGGCACGCGCCTGAAGGTGCTGGAAGCGATGGCCTTCGGCAAGGCCATCGTCACCACGTCGATCGGCAGCGAAGGCATCGATCTTGAAGATGGTGTCCACGGCGAATTCGCCGACGATGCGCAGTCATTCGCCGAACGCATCCTCGCCTTGCTCGACGACCCCGCCCGGCGCGCCATGCTCGGGCGCGAAGCGCGGCGGCTGGCGGAAGCACGTTATGGCTGGGATGCGATCGGTGATGCGATGCTTCCGCACTACGAGCGGTTGCTGGCGGCATGAACGCGCCATGCCTGCCACGCATAGGCGACACGCCCGACCAGTTCGTGCAGTGCCTGTTCGGTCTTGACCAGTGCGGTGCGACGCGGCAGCAGGTAGCCAACGCCATCCATCGCCACCACCCCACTCGTGCCTGCAACAGCGCAGATCTCGATGCCGGCGGCGTGGAAGGCCATCGCTGCACGTTGCAGGTGTGCCGGCGATGTCACCAGCCGCGCCCGGGTGATATCACCGCGCAACGCGAAAGCGTTCTCCCAGGTGGTGCGGGAACGCGTTTCCGTGCGCAAGCCTGCCGGTGCGAGACCACGTTGTTCCAGCCGACGGGCGACGACCTCGGCTTCGGCGATGCGTTCCCGCCCGCCACCGGACACGTGCAGGATCGCTTGCGGATCGGCCAGCGCCAACCGGTACGCGATATCCATCCGCTCGAAATTTTCCCTGTTCAACGCGGCGCCATCATCGGGCGAATGCGGCGGACGGTCGAAGCCGGCCGTGAGCAACACGATTGGCCAGTCGCCCTGCGTGGCGGCGCATTCCTTCACTTGCGGATGGCGTTCGGCCAGCCACAGCAACGCGTTCGCGCACAGCGGCGTACAGGCGAACACCGCGAGGACAACAACGCCCTGACAAACCCGTTTCGCGATCCGCGGCAGGCGTGTGCCGAACACTGCCAACGCCAGCGCCGCCAGCGCCAACCATGTCAGCGGCGACAATGCGAAGTCGCTCATCGCGTGCACTCGATTGCCAAGGCGAGCCCGTCATGTTCGCCGCGCTGAGGGAGGATTTCCGCACCTACCTTGACGAACATGCGGGCGCACCGAGATGGCGTGCGCCGGCCCATGCGTTCTTCACCTACGGCTTCCTGGCGACGCTGGTCTACCGCTACGTGCGCTGGACGCGGCGGATTCCATCGCGCCTGTTGCGGCTGCCGTTCACGCTGGTCTACCTGCCACTGAAAGTGTCCAGTGATCTCGCCCTCGGCATCCAGATCTCGGCCAATGCCGACATCGGTCCGGGACTGCACATCGGTCATCACGGCGGCATTTTCCTCCATTGCAATGCCGGCCATCATCTCAGTGTCGGCCAGGGCGTCACCATCGGCTACAAGGGTGCCGGGAAATCGACCCGCTGGCCACGCCTCGGTGACAACGTCTACATCGGTGCCGGCGCCAAAGTGATCGGCGACATCACCATCGGCAACGGCGTGGTGATCGGCGCCAATACCGTGGTCACCCGCGATGTTCCCGCACGCATGCGCGTGGTCGGCGCCGCAGTGCGGATGAGCCCGCTCGACTGCCCGTGATGATCGCGCCTGACTGCTCATGTCGGTTTGCCGATGCCGAAGCGGCCCAGCAACCGCTGCAACAGGACACGCGCACGCGCATCCAGCGCCAGCACCATGCCCGCGTAAACAACTGCACATGTTCCGCTGCCAAACAGGAAGCGCATCCAGCCTGGCGTCAACACGCCGGCCAGCCACCATGCGATGACGAGGCAGGCGATTGCTGCCAGCAGCGCCCGCGCGACGACACCCGGTGCCGGGAATTGCAGCAAATTGCGCCGTACGAAAATGCAATACGCCAGGCCAAGCACCAGCGTGCTGATCGCGCTGGCATAGACCGAGCCCATGACGTGGAAGCGCGGGATCCACCACAGGTTGAGCGCGACGTTGATCGCCAGGCTGGACAGCATCAGCACGAGGATCTTGTGCGTGCGTTTTTCCAGCAGCAGGCCAAAGCCGGACAGCGCCAGCAACGGATACAGCGCGAACACCATGCCGAGGACCGAGAACACCGGCCCGGAAGCGGCCTTGGCCGCACCACTGAGCGCGATGATGGCGTCGCCGCCGAACAGGCCCAGCAGCATCGCCATGCCGATGCTACAATAGGTCATCGGCAACAGCACCCGCTGCTTCAACGCACGCACCGCGTCCGCGCCTTCGGTCTGGTACAGGCGATTGGCGGTCGGGATCAAGGCATCGAACACGCTGGTGTTCATGAAGGCGTTCAACTGCATCGCCAGCGATGCGCCCACGCTGTAGATGCCGACCGCAGCAAATTCGCCCAGCATGCCTTTCAGCATCAGCCGATCGACCACGACGATCGCGACGGCGACGATCTCGTTGGCCACCATCGGCACCCCGTAGCGCATGCCTTCGCGCATCCGTGCGAACGACACGTGCGAACGCATGAAGCGGACGTGGCGACGCACCCACGCTACGTACCACCCGGTGACCAACACTGTCGCGGCCAGCTTGCCGCCATAAGCGGCGATGGCGCTGTGGCTGAGCAACACCACCGCACCGACCATCAACGCCACTTCCAGCCAGCGTCCGACAACGCGCGTGACCAGCACCGTGCGCGATTGTTCGCTTGCACGCAGGATGGTTTCCGCCAGGCTGGAAAAACTCGACATCGGCACCGCGAACATCGCCATCCAGAACACCAGGTGCTGTTGGGCGCCGGTCGCGCGATCGATCGTCGCCATCACCACCAGCAATACCAGCCACAACAGCAGCGAACACGCCAGCGGCAGGTAGAAGAAATTGGTGAAGAACGCCGCGCGGTCGCCGGCATCCTCGCCATGCGGGTAAAACCGCAGCAGCGAATGCTGGGCGCCGAATTTGGCAACTGCGACCGCCAGCAACATCCAGTTGTCGTAGTAGCCAAGGATGCCGTACTGGGTGTTGTCCAGCAGGCGCGTCATCAACGGGAAGGACACCAGTCCGGCGAGGATGGTGGAGACGTTGCCAAGGGAATAGCGCAGGTAATGGCGCCCGATCCCGTCCGCTGCGGTGGTTCCCCTCATGTCTGCAGCGCCTGCCTTCCCTGCCCGCTTCTGCGTTGCATTGTAGCCACCATCGGACTAGGATCGAACGATCATGATTGGTCTGCGCAGGATGCGTTCGACGACCGGGAGGGAATCCGCATGACGAGCGATTTCACGGCATTGTATGCATCGCTCGACGTCGATCCCGACTGCGACGTCGATACCCTGAAACATTTGTTCCGCCGTCGCATCGCCGAACTTCATCCCGACCGTGGCGCGGCGCTGAGCGAAGAAGACCTGATGATGCTGTACCTGGAGGCATTGCGCTTCCATCGGCGCCATGGCCGTTTTCCGGGAGCGCGCGTCCGTGGTGCGGCCATCCAGCCAAGAGCCGTCGAAGAGCAACTGCCGCGCCACGAGGTGGTTGCGGCTGTCCACCCCGACGAAAGCGGCGACGACGCAACGCGGAAGCAGGTGATGGCGGTGACGCTGCTCACCCTGCTCGGGCTGGCGTTGCTGGGCCTTGGAATCTGGGCGGTCGATGGCGCGGATCCGCTGACTGCCGCGACCGGGCCGCCATGGGGAACCAGCGCTGGCTGAACGCGTGCTCGCCGCCAATGCGGTGACCTTGCATCCATGCCTTGCCGCAACGACCGCGAATGTGCTGACTTCACGTGAAGGATCACGGACAAACGATGGACGAAAGGATTCCAGCGCTGGTGATGGGAGCCGGGTTTACCGGCCTTGGTGCCCTGCGCGCGATACATGACGCCGGCATCCCGGCATGGACGGCTTGTCCGCCGGGCGACCTCGCCGCCCATTCGCGCTGGTTCCGCCCGTTCTTTGGGACACCCGCATGGGATGGTTCGACCACAGGGGTCGAGCAAGCCTTGGCGCGTGCGGATATCGGGCCAGCGGTGTTGATTCCCTGCGCCGATGACATCGCCGACTGGGTGGCGCGCAACGCTGTCGGCGGCCGGGTGATGGATCGCTATCTCGCGAGCACCAGTTCCGCGACGACCATGCGCATCCTGCAGGACAAGGCACGCTTCGCCGATTGGCTCGAGGGCAAGGACATCGCCTTCCCGCGCACCTTTACCGTGCATGACGATTCCGATTTCGACCACTTGCCGTTCGCACAGCTCGATCGCGTCTTCATCAAGCCGATCGATTCCCAGAGTTTCAGCCGCATCACCGGGCGCAAGGGCGTGTGGGTGGAGAACGCCCGCGCCTGTCGGGAAACCTGGTCGCAATTGCAGGCACAGGGGCACGGCATGATCGTGCAGGAATACGTCCCCGGCCCCGTTGGCAACCACGTGTTCGTCGATGGCTTCCGCGATCGCGCCGGCCGCTATCCCGGCCTGTTCGCGCGCCGGCGCACCCGCATCCACCCACCCGATTTCGGCAACAGCACGTTCTGCCGCAGCATCGCGCTGGAGGAGATCGAACCAGCGGTGATGGCCTGCATGCGCCTGCTCGACCAATTGGATTACCGCGGCATCTTCAGCGCCGAGTTCAAGCAGGATGCACGTGATGGCGAGTACCGCCTCCTCGAAGTGAACACGCGGGCCTGGTGGTACGTCGAATTCGCCGCGCGCTGCGGCGTGAACGTCTGCGAGATGGCATGGCGCGATGCGCAGGAACTGCCGGTGGCGGCGGTGCGTCGCTATCGCATCGGCAAGGGTTGCGTGAACTGGATCGAGGATGCCAACGCGCTGAAGCATGCGCGCGCCTCGATCACCACCGCACTGCTCGACTGGCCCGGCGCCTATGAGCACGTGTACCGCTGGAACGATCCCCGCCCGGCCATCCATCGCGTGTCCGTCCAATTGCGCCGTTCCCTCGCGCGCAGCGTCCACCTGGTACCAGCGACCACCCAGGTTGCGGTCTCCACTTCCAATTTCCCCCCCATGGATCCCCCGCCATGACTACGTACAAGACAGCCATTCCTGCCCGTCGCCATCCGCGCATCCGCATGCTGCCATTGCCGCTCGGCATCGCCGCCGCGCTGCCGTTGGCGATCGCCTCGCCGCTGTCGTTCGCGGCCAACACGTATTACGTGCGCAGCGATGGCGGTGATGCCACCCAGTGCACCGGTCTGGTCGATGCCGCTTACGACGGCAAGAGTCGCAACTGCGCGTGGTCCAGCCCGAACATTGCGTTTCCGCTCGGCCAGACCACGCCGACCACGCCACTGATCGCCGGCGGCGATACCTTGATCATCTCGCCGGGCAGTTATAAGATCGGTGTCGGTGCGCCAGGAACGGCCAACTGTTCGCCGAGTTGGAGCTACGACTGTTACCCGCCGCCGATTCCCTCCGGCGCGACCTGGGACACGCGCACGCGCATCCTCGGCAAGGACTGGACGACGTGCAGCACCAAGCCGGAACTGTGGGCGAGCGGGCGCGCCGATCGCGTCCTCAACCTCACCGGCAGCCAGAACGTCGAAGTGCAATGCCTCGATCTCACCGATCATGCCAGTTGCGCTTACGCGCACAACCATTCCGGAACGACCACGCCGGGGGCCGTCACCGCGGCATGTCCCGCCAATCCGCCGTTCGGCGACATCGGTGCCGACGGGATCGTTGCCGTCGGCGCCGGCAAGACCTTCATCGGCAACGTCGATGTCCACGGCTTTCCGCACAATGGCGTGTCGGCGGGGAAACTCACCGACTGGACGTTATACAACGTGCGCATCCTCGGCAACGGCTGGGCTGGTTGGGACGGTGATGTCGCCTATGGCAGCCAGACCGGATCGAGCAACAGCGGGACCATCGCCTTCATTGGCGGCGAGATCGCCTGGAACGGTTGCATCGAGAACTACGTCGATCACACCTACTTCGGTTGCTGGGGACAGCTGGAAGGCGGTTACGGCGATGGCCTTGGCACCGGGCGCACCGGTGGCAACTGGATCTTCCAGGGCACCAAGGTGCACCACAACACATCCGATGGCATCGACCTGTTGTACGCCAACGGCACCGGCAGCGTGACCGTGCGACAGGTGTTGTCATACGCCAATGCCGGCAATCAGGTGAAAGTCGCAGGCCCCGGCCTGATCGAGAACAGCGTGATCATCGGCAACTGCAACGCCCTCCTCGGCTATCCGACCTCGGCGCTGGAATCCGATGACCTGTGTCGCGCCCTCGGCAATACCGTCTCGATCGACCTGCTCACCGGCGCGAACATGGTGACAATGCGCTTCAACACCATCACTGGCCTCGGCGATTGCGAGGTCATCAGTGGTGGCGGCGGCGCCGGCAGCGCACTCGTGTTGCAGAACAATGCCATTTCCGGCGACCTCGACTGGCGTGCCAACCTGCAGGGCAATACTGGCGAGCTCACTTGCGCCTATTACCAAGATGGTGGTGCGGCACAAGTGATCTTCCAGAACAACCTGTTCTGGAACCTCAAGAGTCCCCCATGCAGCGTGGGCACCGGCAACATCTGCGGCAAGCCACCATTGTTCGTCGATGGCAACTACAAGACATTCAACCCGACGCCGCAGCAGAACAGCCCGTTGATCGATGCCGGTTTGTCGATTCCATCGGTCACCCAGGATTACACCGGCAATCCACGCGTATATGGCGCAGGTCCGGACATTGGTGCGGTGGAACTGCAACCGGCAACCACGCCGAGTCCGACACCCGCACCCACTCCGGTTCCGCCGGCACCAACACCGGCGCCAACCCCGGCACCAAGTCCGAGTCCGAGTCCGACACCGTCGCCTGCTCCACCACCGCCTCCACCTCCTCCGCCCTCCACATCGCCCCCGCCCCTGCCGATCACCACGCCCAACAGTCCGGCGGTGAAACTGCCGCCGCCACCGCACCCGGCGCCCTGATCGAACCCGTCGGCGTCAACCCGCAACGGAGGATTCCGCTGCGGGCAGCCACGCATCCAGCCAGGCAGCGATGTCGTCGAGGACTTCCGCACGTTGGTGCGGAACGAACAGGATGTGGTCGATGTCCGGGCGATGACGCAGGCGCAGGCGCGGATCATTGCCGGTCGCGGCGAAGCTGGTGTGCATCTGCCGCGGATGCAGGAAGTACTCGGTGACCCCAGCGGTATAGAGCACGTACATGGCGATTCCGGCTGTCGCCATACGGCGATTGCCGTCGATGAATTCGCGCTGCGATGGCCAGTCGCGTCCGGCGGGCGCCGCGCCGCCGTCGTTCCATCCGTGCCGCAACCATCGCTGCAGCATGTGACCCCAGGTCGCGACCGGCCGCGACGCGAAGTGCTGCAACTGCGCCCAGCGGAACCACAGCCCACGCACGGCACAGGGATCGAGCAACAACAATCCCTGCACGCGCGCATCCAGTGGTGGCAGCCTCCAGGCAAGATCGGCGGCGCTGCAGATGCCGCCCACGATGAAGCGCTCACAGCCATTGGCAGCCGCAGCGATGTCCATCGCTTGGCGGATATGCTGTTGCCGGTCAACACCGCCCGCAGGCGCATCGCCCACTGCCGGCAAGTCGAAACGGAACAGATCGATGCCGTGGGGCGCGAGGTGATCGGCGAGTTCGATGTTCATGCGCGCCGGCCCGCCGCGATGGATCAGGCCGGCATTGAGCATCAGCATCGTCGCACGCGGCGGCCGCTGCGGATCGGCGCGATGGAGGAATCCATAGCCATTGCCCACTGGCAGCAATTGCATCATGTCGTGGCCTCCTGCAGCCGCGAAAACAGGCGTTCACTCGCCGGATCTGCCAGGCGCACCGGGATGATGGCTTCGAAATCGACTTGCCATGGCCACGCATCGAATGCCAGTGACAAGCGAATCACGTCAACGGCCCGCATCCACGATTGCAGCGCGCCGTCGCTTTCCAGCAAGCAGGTCGTTGGCAAGGAAAGCAGCGGCCATTGCAGTCGACGCAGGTCGCCAATGCACTGCGGATCCAGGTCGTAACCCATCAGTTCGCCTACGCGTGCCTGTGGCCCAGTGCGAAGTGGAAAGCGACTGGGCGACTGCCGCTCGCGCGCGTCGATCATTTCGAGCGCATCGACCCATGCCGCGCCGGAAAGCGCCGGCTGCCACCACCAGGCCATGTCGGCGTCGAGTCCACCGGCAATTGCGTGGGCGGCGAACAGGCTGCCCATGCGCACGCCGCAGATGATGCGCGGAACTCCCTCTTCCACCGGAACAAGCGCATCCCAAACATGACGAATATCGCGGATCGCGCCTGCGCTGGCGAAATCGCGTGTCGATCCGCTGGAGTCGCCGCTGCCGGAATAATCGAAGCGGATCACTTCGATGCCGTGGCGCGCCCAGTGTTCGGCAAGCTGGGCGAAGAAGCGGTAGCTGCGGGCATGTTCGTGCAGCAATGGCGGGCACAGCAGGACGCGGGCACGCAGCGGCATCGCGCAGCGATGACGGACAGCAAACAGATGCCCGTCGCCCTGCGGCAACAGCAGTGGTTCGATCTGCGGCGTTGTGCCCCCCGACAAGACTCCCTCCTCGCAGGTTATTTCCGCCCGAAGATACGCTTGAACCAGCCGGAGTTTGCCGGTTCGATGTTGCGTTCGGGCAATTGTGCCGCGATTTCCGCCGCCGTCTGCACCGCAAGTTGCGGCAACCTGAGCTTGACGCCGGTATCCCGGGCGAGTTCGACGAGGACGCGCACCGCCTGCATTGAACTACCGCCAAGATCGAAGAAATTGTCACCGGGGCCGACGCTGACGCCCAGGTGACGCTCCCAAAGTGCCTGGAGATAGTCCAGGCGCGTGACGGTGGCCAGCGCCGATGGTGCAGCGGAAGCGTGTTCCATGGTTGCGGACATGTCGTGGCTCGTGTCGTTGAGTGAATGTAGTGCGGCTTCGATGGCCTGCCGCGGATCGCCGGCCAATTCCGCCAGCAGATGTTGGTAATACCCGGCGATGCGACGTGCGGTCCGTTCCTCAAGCAATTCCCTGTTGTAGAGCAGTGTTCCCTGCAGGCCGCCGTCGCCGCGATCGACCACCCACAGATTGAGATCCTCGGCGATGCTCGGCTGGTCGATGTCGAAACGGCGATGCGAGAGTTCGCCCCAATGGGTGATGCGATCGCGGATGTCCTGGAAGGAGAACTGCGCGTGGTAGAGGATGCTGCTGGCGACACCGGGAAGTCCGGAGCGCATCTCCGCGATGTCTTCCAACTGGATGTCGGGTGCCGAGAGACTGTCGAGCAGCGACGACTTGGCGAGGCGCACGACATCGGCAAATACGCCCGTCATCGGCACGTCCATGCGCAGCGGCAACAAGTTGACGATGTGTCCCATCAACGGTTCGGTTTCGGCGTGATGGCGTCCACGCACGGGTGTTCCGACCACGACATCCGGGTCGCCGCCGTAGTGCGCGAGCGCCACGAACCAGGCTGCCAGCATCACCACGAACACGGTCGAATCCAGCGATTTCGCCGTCTCGCGCAGCGACTGCGACAGGGCCGGCGACAGTTCCAGCGGAATCGCGGTGGCGGTCCCCGTCATCAACCGCGGCCGCGGGCGATCGGTCGGCAGCGCGCGCGGCCAGCCACCGCGTGCATTGGGCATGCACATCCATTGCCGCCATTGCTCGCGTTGGCCGCGATAAGCATCGCTCTCCATCCAGGCGTTGTGCCAGATGGCGTAATCGCCGTAATCCACCGGCAACGCCGGTAGCGACGGCTCGCGCCCCGCGCACAACGCGGCATAGCATTCGGACAATTCCGCATACAACAGATCGAACGACCAGCCATCCCAGATGATCTGGTGCGGCATGAAGAACCAGACGTGTTCGTCGTCAGCCATGCGGTACAGGCGCGAACGGAACAGCGGCGCATCGGCCAGGGATTCGAACGGTCGCGCGACCAGCGTCCTGATGTCGGTTTCAAGTGCATCCTGGCGCTGCGCGGGCGCGAGATGGGTGAGATCGATCAGCGGTTCCAGCACGCGCGATTCCAGCCCACTGCGCAATACTTGCACAAGATCGTCGCCGCGACGCTCGAATCCGGTGCGCAGCACGGTCTGCCGATTCACCACTGTCGTCAATGCCTGGCGAAAATGCTCGAGATCGAGCGCACCATTCAGCACGTGCCCGGACGGCAAGCTGTAGGCCAGCACTTCCGGATGGAATTCGTGGATCAACGCCTGTCGCTGCTGGAAGATGCTCAGCGGCGCCCATTCGCGGTGCTCGCGCCTGGCAATGATGCCGGATTGCGATTCCGTGTTCGCTGCGGCGTTGCCATCGATGATGCGCGACAACTTGCGCACCGTCGGTGCATCGAACAGCGTGCGTTGCGACAAATGCAGCGCGAATTCCTTTTTGAGCCGCGTGGTGAGTTGCGCGGCCAGCAGCGAGTGCCCGCCGGACAGGAAGAAGTCGTCATCGATCCCGAGCATCCCGAGCTTGAGCGTGGATTTGAAGGCCTCCAGCAGGCGTTCCTGCAGTGGCGACTCCGCTGCAGCCGATGTCGTGCATTCATTCGCAAATGCACCCGGCAGCGGCAATGCCTTGCGATCGATCTTGCCGTTCGCGGTCAGCGGCCACTGCGCCAGCACCATGACGTGCTGCGGGATCATGTAATCCGGAAGCGATCCACGCAGATGCGTCTTCAGCTGCACGGGTTCGATCTCGCGTCCCGGCACCATCACCACATAGGCAAGCAGTCGCGCATCGCCTTCGTTTTCCTCGCGCACCAGCACCACCGCCGATTGCACATCGGGATGGCTGGCCAAGCGTGTTTCGATTTCACCCAGTTCGATGCGATAGCCGCGCAATTTGATCTGGTGGTCGAGGCGTCCGAGGTGTTCGAGCATGCCGTCGTCACGCCAGCGTGCGCGATCGCCCGTGCGATACAGGCGCAGGCGCCCGTCCGGGCCGTTCCAGTCGATGAAACGATCGGCGGTCAGCGCCGGTTGGTTGCGATAGCCGCGCGCCAGGCCTTCGCCGGAAATGCACAGTTCGCCGGGGATGCCGCGCAGGCAAGGCAGGTTTGCATCGTCGAGGATCCACACGCTGGTATTGGCGATCGGTCGACCGATGTGGATATCAGGCAGCATGCCGCGTGCAGGCGGCGCGATTCGCGCGCAAGTCGACCACACCGTGGTTTCGGTCGGGCCATAGACGTTCCACACTTCGCGGCTGCGTGCCAGCAATTGCGCCGCCAGCGTCGCTGGCAACGATTCACCGCCACACAGGACCCTGAAGCCTGCACTGCCCACCCAGTCGGCTTCGATCAGCGTGCGCCAGGTTGCCGGTGTCGCCTGCATCACGGTCGCCCGATGTTCGGCGATGCAGGCGGCAAGCGCGCCACCATCGAGCGTGGTCTCGCGATCGGCGATGACGACCTGTGCACCGACGCATAGTGGCAACATCAGTTCGAGCACGGCGATGTCGAACGACAGCGTGGTCACCGCGACCAGCACGTCATCCTGATGCAGGCCAGGTCGTTCGGCCATGCTGGCGAGGAAATTGGCGACGGCGCGATGCGGAATCTCCACGCCCTTCGGCGTGCCGGTCGAACCGGAGGTATAGATCACGTAGGCGATCGCTTCCGGATCGGCAGCGCCCGGCGATTGCAGGCGCGTGTCGGGTTGCGCGGAAAGCGCTGCGTCGTCGAGCAGCACGATGCGTTGGCCATGCAGCGGCAATGCCATTGCAAGCACATCTGTCGTGAGCACTGCGGACGGGCGGCCATCGTCCAGCATGTGTTGCAGGCGCACTGCCGGGAAGGCGGGATCGAGCGGGATGTAGCCGGCGCCAGCCTTGAGGATGCCGAGCAGTGCTGCCAGCATCGGGATGCCGCGATCGACCGCGATGCCGACCAGATCGCCTGGCTTGACGCCTTGCACGGACAGCAGGTGGGCGATGCGGTTGGCTTCGCGATCAAGCTCGCCATAGCGAATGCCGCGTCGGCCATCGTGCGCGGCGACGGCATCGGGCCGGCGATCGCAACTCGCTTCGAAATGCTGATGCATCAATCGTTCGCGATGGAACGACGTCGGATGCGGTGACAGCGTGGCGAGTTCGTGCACGTCGTCATCGTCCAGCAAGCCATAGGCACTGCCGGGGCGATCAATGTGTTCGACGACTCCGCGCAGCAGCATGCGATAAGCACGCAGCCAGCGTCGGACGGTGCTCCCATGCAGCAGCGACGCCGCGTACTGGCACTCCAGGCGCATGCCGGCCGGTGTCTGCACGGCGTTGAGCGACAGTTCGAAATTGTCGGCGATGCGCGCCACGCCACGGCAATCGATGCGTGCGCCGGCGAACGCGGCGCTTTCGCCCTCCAGGCTCTGGTCGATGTTGAACAACAAGGACGCCAACGGCACCCGCGACGGGTCGCGGGCGATCGCCAGGTGTTGCAACAGGGTCGAGAGCGTGCAGCCGCGATGTTCGACCGCATCCAGGAGATCATTGTTGGCGTGCGCCAGGAAGGTGGCGAAGGCCTCGTCCTTGCGTAGCGCGAAACGCATCGGCAAGGTGTTGGCGCAATGCCCGACCAGTGCAAGCTTCCCGCTCGCGGGTTGCCCCGCGCTGGGAATGCCGATCACCACGTCGTCCTGCCCGGCAATGCGCGCAACCAGCAATGCGAATGCCGACAGCATCAACGAGAACAGACTGCAGCCTTGCTTTGCCGCCGTTTCGCGCAAGGCATGCAACAACTCGGGTGGAAGTTCGAGCTCTTCGCGGCGCGAGGCGAAATGGCGGGTATGCGGACGCGGCAGGTCGAGTGGAAGTTCCAGCACCGGCACGCCATCGCTGAAACGCTGGTGCCAGTAACCTTCATCGCCGGCATGGGCGTGACCGGATTGTGTGGCTTCGGCCAGCGCATGATCGGCGAACGATTCAGCCGGCGGCAACGACGCCGGACGATCCTCCAGTGCGGCACCGTAGAGTGCGCCGAGATCGCGGACGAGCACCCACCACGACCAGCCGTCGCATATTGCGTGATGCGCACTGAGCAACAACCGATGCGACTGTGGCCCGAGACGGAACAGCGTGGCACGGAACAGCGGTCCGTCCTGCAGGTCAAAGGGAACCGACACCGATTCGATCTCGGCCTGGGCGATGCGTGCACCCTGCTCCGCCGCGCCGAGCTCCAACAGGTTCCCGAACGCCATCGCGGTCGTCGCGTGTTCCAGCACGCACAGAGTCTGGCCATCGCCCGACAGCACCGAACGCAACACGTCGTGGCGTTGCACCAACCCACCCAGCGCCTGCTTCAAGGCGGCGTGATCGAACGGCCCGTCGATGCGCATCGACAGCGCTTCGTTGTACGCCAGCGATGCTTCGCGATCGAGGCGATCGACCAGCCAGATCTCGCGTTGCGCCTCGGTGGTCGGCACCACCCGCAAGACGGCCTGCGCGAATGGATCGTGGGCAACCGCTGTCGGCGCCATGGGGGTCTCGACATTCATCGTTACACCTCCACCTTGACGTACTGTCCCGGCGTTTCGGGGTCGGGCGCATACCACGCCGGCTGCCCTTGCGGATCGCGCCCCAGGCGCGCGCCGGCGACCCTGGGTGCGCTGGCATCCATCACCGTTTGCGCAGTCGCCTTGGGTTTTGGCAGGAATCCGGCGTCCTGCAATTCGTCGATCGAGGCCTTGAAGGCCTCGGCGATCCGGGCGAAATCGGCTTCGCTGTGCGCGGTGGTGAAGAAACACGGAAAATTGTCGAGGATGTGGATGCCGCGACTGCGCATCATCGCGAACAACAGATCCTGCAACGCGTGGTCTTCGCGGAAGAAGGTCTTCCACACCGAGGCGAAATGACGCACTGCGACCGGCGCGCCGACCGCCGCGCAATGACGGTTGAGATCATCGACGAAGGTGGCCACGCGCTGGTTCAGTCTCACCTGCAGCTCCGGGCCCTGTGCCTTGAGGTGCTTCAACACGGCAGCCGCAGCGGCGAGCGCCAGTGGGTGGCGCACGAAAGTGCCGGCGAAATAGGTGACACCCACTGACGGCACCGAGTCGTCGCCGAACTGCCAGTCGCCGCCATCGAGCGCATCCATGTAGTCGCGCTTGCCTGCGATCACGCCGATCGGGAATCCGCCGCCGACCACCTTGCCGTAGGTGGCGAGATCGGCGCGGATACCAAACAGTCCTTGTGTTCCAGCAGGGTGGGCGCGGAATCCGGTGACCACTTCATCGAAGACCAGCAAGGCGCCCGCGGCGTCGGTGATCGCGCGCAGTTCCTTGAGGAATTCCACCGGCTGGAAATCCGGGCGACGACTCTGCACCGGTTCCACCAGCACTGCGGCCAGTTCGCTGGCGTGTTCACGCAGCCACTGCGCCGATTCCTCGGTGCCGTAATCGAGCACGACGACATGCTCGGCGGTGTTGCGCAAAATGCCCGGCGCCGCCGGAACCGCGCGATGCGTGCGGGTGCCACGCACGATCATTTCGTCGATGATGCCGTGGTAGGCGCCACTGAACACCGCGACGGTATCGCGACCGGTCACCGTGCGCGCGATGCGCAAAGCGCCGAGCACGGCCTCCGATCCGGTGTTGCACAATGCGGCGCGATCGTTGCCGGTGATTTCGCAGAACAATTCAGCGACCTCGCCAGCCAGCACATGCTGCGGTCCGATCTCGTAGCCGGCATCGAGTTGCGTGCGCACCGCATCCAGCACAAAATCAGGCTGCCAGCCGAACAGGCTCATGCCGAAGCCATTGAGCGCGTCGACGTAGTCGTTGCCATCGAGATCGGTCAGGTGCGCACCCTGCGACCGCGACATCACGATCTGGTAGGTGATTTCCTTGAGCATCGGCTTGAAGCCATTGACCACGCGCGGATCGGCCAGATGCCCGCGATGACGTTGCGTGTAGTCCTTCGATGCCTGGGTGCGCGCGACATAGCGCTGGATAAAGGCATCGAGGCGATCGCGCTGCTTCGGCCCCAGTTCCGACGATGCGCCGTTGTCGATGCGGGCGATGGCACCGAAAGCCTTCTTGACGTCGTAACGGGTGTGCGCCAACGCTTCCGCTTCGGCCTGATCGGATGATTGTGGTTGCGCGGTTGTCGCGGCTGCCATTGGTGCCCGCGGCATCATGACCGCGGACGTTTGCGGCATCGCTGCTTCGCTGCGTGCGACAGGTGCGGCGCCCAGCAACTCCAGCTGGCGCTGCATCAGCTGCATCTGTTGCTGCATCAGTTGCTGCAGATCCGTTGAGGCCGTCGGCACCGCGATCGAGGCAACGGTTGCCGTGACAGCGGCGGCGACAGTAGGAACCGACGCCTGCGGCTCGACGCGTGCCGGAGTCACCGTTGCTCCTAGCGCCGCGCCGAGTCGCGTCAAACTGGAATATTCGCTCATCAACTGCCGGAAGCTGATCTTGGTGCCGAAGGACTTCTGCAGCTGCAGCGCGATCTGCGTCAGCGTCAGGCTGTCCAGCCCGGCTTCGACGAAATTGGCGTCGTCGGACATGCCCGCCATGTCGATGCCGGACACGTCTTCGAATACCTCGCGAATCCGTGCAATGACTTCCGTGTTTGGTGCCGCCGGCTGGGCGACTGGCGCAGGATGGCTGGCAGGCATGGAACTCTCCTCGTGGATCGCGACGGGCGCACGCAGCGCGGCAGTGGGCGCGGGCAGCCAATAGGTCTTGCGTTCGAAGGGATAGGTCGGAAGCTCGACGCGATGGCGCTGTTGTCGCGCATCGAGGCTGTCGATATCGACGGCGATGCCGGCGCACCACAACGCAGCGGCCGCCTGCAGCAATGTCGCGTTTTCCGCGCCGGTGTTGTCGGCCAGCGAGGCCAACGCGAACTGGCCATCACCGAAGCGCTGCTGTTTCGCCAATTGGCTCAAGGTGTTGCGCGGCCCTGTCTCCAGCAATGCACGCACGGCCGGCAACGCGAGTGCGCAGGCTGCGGCACGGCTGTATTGCACCGGTGCGCGCAACTGGTTCACCCAGTAGTCGACCGAGATCGCCTCGTCGCCGGTCAGCAGCATGCCGGTCAGCGAAGACACAATCGGCAACGATGGCGCGTTGCGACTGCAGGTCGCGACCGCATCCGCGAACGACGCCAGCGCTGGTTCCATCATCCGGGAGTGGAAGGCATGCGAGGTGCGCAATGGCGTGCAGGCGATCTGTTCCTTCGCCAATGTTTCGACGAAGGCCTCGATCATATCGGCGCGACCCGAGACGACGCAGGCGCGCGGTCCGTTGACGGCGGCGAGGTCGAGATCGACCGGCAGTCGCGCCAACAGCTCGGCTTCCGACAGGCGCACGCCGAGCATGGCACCAGCGGGTTGCGATTGCATCAAGGCAGCGCGCCGGGCGACGAGGCCGATGGCATCGTCCAGCGAAAAGACCCCCGCCAGCGTCGCCGCCGTGAACTCGCCGATGCTGTGTCCCAGCATCGCCACCGGCATCACGCCCAGCGACTGCCACAGCCGCCCCAGCGCATATTCCAGCGCGAATGTCGCCGGCTGCATGCGCGAGGTCGGCCGCAGCGCGTCGGTGTCGTCACTGAACAGCAGCGTGCGCAGGTCTTCTCCCACCCTATCGCCAAGGTGCTCGGCACAGGCATCGATGGCGTCGCGGAACACTTGATGATCGCGGTACAGCGCACGGCCCATGCCGGGATAGGTCGCGCCCTGCCCCGGGAACAGCAACACCACGCCAGTGTCGCCACCGGCCATGCGGGTCGGCGTGGATGCAGGTAGCTGCAAATCGCGAATCGCCGCATCGCGACCGTCGGCAACGACTGCACGACGATAGGCGAACACCTTGCGACCACTACGCAGCGTCCATGCCACATCGGCGAGATTGGCGTCGGGATGATCTGCCAGATGCATCGCCAGGCGTTCGCTGGCCTGCTGCAAGGCTTGCGGCGAACACGCTGACAACTGCAACAGCTGCACTCCGGCCGCGGCATCGGATGGTACGGCGTCCGGCGCCTGTTCCATCACCACGTGGGCGTTGGTGCCGCCAACGCCGAAGCTGCTGACGCCGGCGCGGCGGGGGGATGGGGAGCAGCGCCAGGTGTCCGCTTCGGCGTTGGCGACGAAGGGGGTTGATGCAAAATCGATGGCGGGATTCGCTGCGGTGAAGTGCAGCGTTCCCGGGATGACGTTCTCGCGCAGGGCGAGCGCGGTCTTGATCATTCCAGCCGCGCCGGCCGCGATCACCAGGTGGCCGACATTGCTCTTGAGAGAGCCAATCGTGCAGAAGCCGGTGTCCTGCGTGTATTCGGTGAATGCCAGCGCCAGTCCCTCGATCTCGATCGGATCGCCGATCGGTGTCGCGGTGCCGTGCGCCTCGATATAGCCGATGCTGCGCGGATCGACGCCGGCATCACGGTGGGCCATGCGGATCGCACGCGCTTGGCCCGCCGCGCTTGGCGCGGTGAAGCTGGCGCGTTGCGCGCCATCGTTGCTCAGCCCGACGCCGCGGATCACCGCGTGGATTGGGTCACCATCGGCCTGCGCATCGGCAAGCCGCTTCAGCAACACCATCGCCGCGCCATCGCTGAACACCGTGCCCGCCGATTTCGCATCGAAACTGCGGGTATGGCCATCCGGCGACAGCATGCTGCCTTCCTGGTGCAGGTAGCCGCTGTTGCTCGGGCACGTCACCGACACACCACCGGCCAAGGCCATCCGGCACTGCCCGGCGCGCAGGCTTTCCACTGCCTGGCAGATCGCCACCAACGAGGTCGAGCAGCCGGTATGGATGCTGATCGCCGGACCAGTCAGCCCGAGCTTGTGGGCGACACGGGTGGCGATGTAGTCCTTCTCGTTGCCGAGCATCGTCTGGAATTCGCCGACGCGCGCGATGCGATCGGGGTGCTGCGACACGTGTTTCTGGAAATAGCTGGCGTTATACATGCCGGCGAACACGCCGACATCGCCATCGGCTTCGTCACCGGGGGCATGGCCGCCGCGTTCCATGCATTCCCACGCCAGCTCCAGCGCGATGCGTTGCTGCGGATCCATCACCTCCGCTTCCGGCGCACCAATCCCGAAGAAGGCCGCATCGAACTGCTCGACGCCAGCGATCACGCCGCGTGCAGGCACGTAGTCGGGATCGTTGCGCAGCGTGTCCGGAATGGAAGGATCGAGCGCCGCGCGATCGAAGCGGGTGATGCCTTCGCGGCCTTCGCACAACATCGACCAGAATGCTTCGACATCCACGGCGCCGGGGAAACGTCCGGCCATTGCGATGATGGCGATCGCTTCCGAACCGTTGCGTGTTGCTGCCGGTTGCGCGGGCTGTGCCTGCGGTTGTCGCGACGATTCGAAATGGGCAGCCAGCAATGCCGGCGCCGGATGACTGAAGACGTGACCTGGCGATGCCGACAGCGGCAGGATTCCGTCGTGCTTCAACATCGCGACCAGTCGTGCGGCCAGCAGCGAGCTTCCACCGAGATCGAAGAAACTATCGTCGCGGCCGACGCCATCGATATCGAGCAATTCGCCCATGGCTCGTGCGATTGCCATTTCGCGGTCGCCACGCGGCGCGACATGCGGCGTCGCGATCTCGGGCCGAGTGCGGTCGGGTGGCGGCAGCGCGGCGCGATCCAGCTTGCCATTGGCCGTGACGGGAAACCGTTCAAGCACCACGTAGCGCAGCGGCACCATGTAGTCCGGCAGCGTGCCTGCGAGTTGCGTGCGGATCGCCTCCACATCCACGTTCTTTCCGTCTTGCGCTTGCAGATAGGCGACGAGGCGGCGTTCGCCGTGCACGGTTTCCGGCGCGGTGACGGCGGCATTGCATATCCCGGGAACCGCACCGAGCACGGCTTCGATCTCGCCCAGCTCGATGCGGAACCCGCGAACTTTCACCTGCTGGTCGAAGCGACCGCAGAATTCGATACAACCAGTCTCGTTGACACGCACCTGATCGCCACTGCGATAAGCCATGCCGATGCCATCCGGCGCTGCCACGAAACGTTCCACGGTCAGGTCCGCGCGCCCCAGATACCCCGATGCCACACCGCTGCCGGCAATCCACAATTCCCCCTGCTCGCCATCGCGAACGGGTTGTCCATCGCCATCGACAACGAACAGCCGCGCACGATCGATCGCGTGGCCGATCGGCACACTGTGCGCACCATCGGCAACATCGGTGATGGCATGGGTGACCGCGAAGGTCGTGCATTCGGTCGGACCATAGCCATTGAACAAGGCAACATCCGGTTCCGCCGCGCGCATCCGCCGCACATGGTGCAATGACAACGCTTCGCCGCCGCTGAACAACTGCCGCACGCCATGCAGCTGATGCGGATCGTCATCGACCACGCTGTTGAACAACGCCGCAGTGAGCCAGAGGTGGGTGATGCCATGGCGGCGAATTGTCTCGCCCAGGCCTGCAGCGGTCGGCACCGCTTCGGGATGGATCACCACCTGACCGCCATTGAGCAGCGCCCCCCAGATTTCCAGGGTCGATGCATCGAAACCGAGCGGTGCCGCCTGCAGGAACACACTGCCCGCATCCAGGGCGATGAAGTCGACATCGCACACCAATCCGACAATCGCACGATCGGGAATGCACACACCTTTTGGTGTTCCGGTCGAGCCGGAGGTGAACATCACGTAAGCGAGGTCTTCGCCGCTGCGCTGGACATCGGCATCTACGGCAGTCGCGATCGCGCAATCCTCGATCGCCACTTTCGTGATGGCATCGGGCAAGCGGATCGTGGTGTTACCCGCCAACGACACCAGGCACAGGCGCACATTGGCATTCGCCAGGATCGTCGCCAGTCGCGCCATCGGCTGCGCCGGATCCAGTGGCAGGTAAGCCGCGCCGCAACGCAGGATAGCCAGCATCGCGATCAACGCATCAGCGCCGCGCCGGGCGTCGAGTGCGACAATGTCGCCATGGCCGACGCCGCGTTCGCGCAATCCGGCAGCGACGGCAGCGGAGATGGCATCCAGTTGCGCGTAATCGAGGCAGCGCTCGCCATCACGGATGGCGGTGGCCCCGGGTCGCTGGCGAACGTGGACGAGGAAAGCATCGACCAACGATGCCGACAGTGTTTCGGCGCGATCGCTGCGCGCGCCACGCAGCGGCGATACCGCGATCATGTTCGTGGTGCCGGTGGCGCGGGGGTTCACGCTGCCTCCTCGGCATAGGCGTCGCGCGCGTGCGCGGCCTTGTCGCGATAGTCGCCACGCAGTTTCAGCAGCAGTGTTCCCAAGGCATCCGACAATCCCGACTGCCCGATCGGCGACGGCTGCAATCCCAATTTGCGCAACGCACCATGCCCGGCATGCAGCCGCGACTTCTCGCGCGTCGCGTCGGTGTAGTAGGTGAAGCTCACCGTGACCGAGGGGCCATCGCCGTTCTCGACCATGTGCGGGCTGGTCGACGGCATGTAGGCGCCCTGCCCCGGTTGCAGGTCGATGACCTGGGCGCGCTCGCGGAAGGCATCGCGCCAGCGCAGCAGGTAACGTTCGTGATTGAGGTGGAACAGGTCGCGCGCCTGCTCGCTGGCGACTTCGACGTCATCGTGCGCCCAGACGTAGACGCGCTTCCTGCCCTGCACCTGCAGGATGAAATTGTGCTCGGCATCGAAATGGTACGGCGTCACCGCGTTCGGTGACGTCACGAAGATCCAGCCGCCGCGATAGCTCATGCCGGGATCGCAGTCATCGATCTCCGGTTGCAGTTCGTCGAGCACGCCGCGCACCAGCGTGCGATAGAGCGGATCCTTCTGGATATTGAGCAACGACATCCATGCCTGCGCCCGCGCGAGATTGCGCAAGGTCTCGACCGGATTGGTGCCATTGGGGAACAGCTCAGGCGCGGAATTGAACGGCGTGCCCGCCTTGGCCGAATCGGAATGCGTGCGCACGCTGCCGGCCGCGTCCAGGCGTTGCGCCAATGCCAGCAGCGCATCCATCTGCATCAGCGGATGATCCTGCACATGGTGGCGCAGCGGCTGGATCCGCCAGGGATCGAACTTCGCCCAGTCGACGTCGACCCAAGTCTCCATGTCGTGTGTCGTTGTTGCCATCACCATCCCTCCCCGTCGACCCCCCGGCCGATGCAGTCCGTGTCAACGTGCTCCCTTGCCCATCAGTACCACTTCCACCGTCTGCACCAGGATGCTGAGGTCGGAGAAGAAGGTGTGGTTCTTGACGTAGAACAGGTCGAAACGCAGCTTTTCCTCGGCGTCGCGCACCGATGCGCCATATGGATAGCGCAATTGCGCCCAGCCGGTGAGGCCCGGCAGCACGCTGTGGCGCATGCTGTAGTAACGAACCTGTTCATTCAGCGAATCAACGAACTGCGGGCGCTCAGGACGCGGCCCGACCAGGCTCATCTCGCCACGCAGCACGTTGACCAGCTGGGGAAGTTCATCAAGACGGGTCTTGCGGATGAAGCGACCGACGCGCGTGACCCGGTCGTCGTCGCGCTTGGCCCATTGCGCGACGCCATCCTTCTCGGCATCGACGCGCATGCTGCGGAACTTGATCACGCTGAAATTCGCGCCATGAAAGCCGACGCGCATCTGCTGGTACAGGATCGGTCCCTTCGATTCCAGGCGGATCGCCAACGCCGTCAGCAACATCAGTGGCATGGCAAGCACCAGCATCAGCGATGCGAAGATGACGTCGAACGCACGCTTGTTCAGGCGCCGCGGCAATGAATGGTCGAAGCCGTGCGAGAACACCAGCCATGACGGATCGAGGCGACTGAGCGTGATCATCCCGGCTTCGCGCTCGACGAAGGTCGGCAGGTCGCACACGCGCACGCCGCGCTCGATCGCCGCCAGCAGTGATTCCATGTGGATTCCGTGGTGGGCGTCTTCCAATGCCACCAGGATTTCGTCGGCATCGAGCAGGCTTGCAACCTGGTCGACACCGCCTTCGCCACGGACCAGCAGGCTGGAATCGATCTTGATCTCTTCGTCGGCGATCGGCACGTAGCCGATGACACGGAAATTGCGCCGATCATTGGCGCGCCGCATCCGCCGTTCGAGGAAGCTGGCGGTTTCCCCTGCGCCGAGTACCAGCACGCGATGCTTGAGCGTCGGCGATGCGTAGACCGTGCTCCAGACCATCCGCAATGTCAGTACGCCGATGAAGCCCAGCAGCAGCGACGCGATCAACACGCCGCGACCGATGTAGGCATCAGGGAACAAGTAATAGATGACCAGGAGCGCCACGCCGCCGAACAGGAAGGCGTAGAGCTCGCGCAGGATGAATCCGAAGCGGTTCTTGCGCAGATAAACGTGATGCAACCCGAAGGCTGTCATCGACACGCACAGCACCAGCGCGAACAAGGCTGCGCGCCAGGGTAGTCCGTTCGAAAATTCGAGATACCCCGCCGGATCGTGCATGAAACGCACCGATCCCGAGAGCCGGACGCAGCCGACCAACAATGCGAGTTCAAAAAACCAAAGGAAGAAAACCTTTGATGGGCCGCTTTTCCCTGGCGTTGCCATGACTACTCCTGAAATCCATTTCAGACCAATACCGAACCACTCCATGCCCGTGCCGCAGCGTTCCAATCGCCTGGCCACGGGACTTCGACAACCGGACGATCGTCCGCTTGCCGTGCCGCGCCTGTCAAGTCATATCCATGCCACCCGCTCCCGAAGTGATACGACATCGACAGTTCCGGGATCGAGCCGTACCAGCACCCCATCAGGCGTGGCCGCGCTGAACCCGAGGCGGGCGCGACCGGCAAATACGCGCAAGGACCACGCGCTCAGGCCGGTTGCCGCGGGCAAGCCGTTCACGGCGATTCCCTGGCGGCTGAGAAACGTGTTCATGTCGATCGAGAGGCCGCTGCCGATCGCTTTCAGCACGGCTTCCTTGCGCACCCAGACATCGATCAGCGCCTCGTCGCCGGCGCATTCCTGCGCATGCAGCACGTCGGCAGCGAGGCCATCAAGCAAGGCCACGCGATCCATCGCTTCGATGTCGACACCAACCAGGCCGACGTCGCGCGCAACCGCGATCGCGAGGAAATCGTCGGCATGACTGAGGCTGGTCGCCACGTTCGGCAAGCCGGCGACCATCGGCATTCCCGATGCCATCCGGCCGACCTCGACGCGATCGGCATCGCGACCGAGCGCCAACGCGACCACCATGCGATGCAAGGCATATGCAAGCAAACGTCGTTCGCGTTCGAGCGGATTGTTCAGACGCCCGGCGCGCTCGCGCAAGGCCGGCGACACCAGTGGATACAAGCGCCATGCCTGGCCACGCCAGGCGCGCAGGTCGGTGATCGCGATCACGCGCGGGGTCGCCGTGAACTGTTCCACCGTCGGGAACAATGCAAGGAGATCGTCCATGTGCTCGCCAGCGAACCAGTCTTCGCTGTTGGCAGCGGCAATCACGGCTCGGCGCTCAGCGCCCACCGGTCAGCCGATCCGGAATGTCGAACAGGTAATTCACGTTGATCCAGCGCCTGGCACGTTCGTCGTAGCTGCCTTCGATGCGCGTTTTGCGTGCAGTATCGACACCGACATCGACACGGGCATCGGCACTGATGTCGAGTGCACCGCCGGGGCTGCGCCGGCTCTGGATCTCGTCGAACTGCAGGCGCACGTCGCGCACGCCATTGTCCTTGGCGATCTGGTCGCAGACCCGCGTTTCCAGCTCGCCGACCAAGGCTGGATCGTTGAGCACGCGCTGCGGCGCGCCGGCCTGCGGGCCGAAATCCAGCGCGGGATAGGTCGCACTGCCGTCGTTTGGCACGTAGCGGGTATTGAAGCGGAACACCGTCCAGTCCTTGTGGCTGGGCGACATGTATTCGCCGATGCCCTCAAGGTTCTGCGCCGATCCTTCGCGCGACTTCACCCCCACCGTTTTCAGGCGGATGCGCAGCGCGGTATCGTGCAGGCGTTCGGTCAACGCGACCATCACCGCACCCGCGATGACACCGCGGGCTTCTTCGCCCACCTGCGAGTGTTCCGGGGGTTGCGCGACCGCAGTTCGCGGTGCGGCAGATGCGCCGCCACATGCCATCGCGATCAGGCAGACTGTGGCTCGCGTGCGCGAGAAAAATCCCTTCATGTCGACCGCCTTCCGTTGGCGAGGGCTGCTGCCCGGTCAATCACCATCATAGGACACAACGATGCGCGCCGATACCCCACCCATTCACCTCCGCGATGGCGATGATCGCGTTGCCCGTGTGCGTGCGAGCTTCGACAGCGGTCGCACTCGCCCCTACGCGTGGCGCACTGCACAATTGCGCGCACTCGGCCGCATGCTGGCGGAGGACGGCGATGCCCTGCACGCCGCGCTGCATGCCGACCTCGGCAAGTGCGCCATCGAGTCGAGCTTGAGCGAAACCGCGTTCCTCCGTGCCGAAATCGGCCACACCCTGAAGCACCTGCGCAGCTGGATGCGTCCGCAACGGATCGCGATGCCGCTGACGCTGCTGCCCGCACGTGGCCGCCTGGTGCCGGAGCCGCTCGGTGTCGCGTTGATCATCGCGCCATGGAACTATCCGGTGCAGTTGCTCCTGGGCCCGCTGATCGGCGCCATCGCTGCCGGCAACGCCGCCGTGCTCAAGCCCAGCGAAGTGTCGCCAAACGTGTCCGCCACGCTGGCACGACTCGTTCCGAAATATCTCGACAACGAAGCCATCATCGTGGTCGAAGGCGGCGTCGCGGAAACCACGGCATTGCTGCGCGAACGCTTCGATCACATTTTCTATACCGGCAATGCCACCGTGGCACGGGTGGTGATGGAAGCCGCTGCGCAACACCTCACGCCGGTGACGCTGGAACTGGGCGGCAAATCGCCGCTGTGGATCGACGACAGCGTGGACATGGCGACGGCTGCGCGCCGTATTGTCTGGGCGAAATTCCTCAATTGCGGGCAGACTTGTGTCGCACCCGATTACCTGTTGGCGACACCCAAGGTCGCCGACGTGCTGATGCCGCACCTGCGCAACGCGATCGGCGAACTGTATGGCGACGATCCGCGCAACAACCCGGCATACGGGCGCATCATCAATCGCCGCCATGGCGAACGCCTGCTGGCGCTGGTCGATCCGGCACGTTGCGTAATCGGCGGCGGTCACGACATCGACGATCGCTACATCGCGCCGACCGTGCTGTATCCCGCGCATGCCGATGACGCTGTCATGCAGGATGAAATCTTCGGCCCGATCCTGCCCATCGTTGCGGTATCCGATGCCAACGCCGCGATCGCCTTCATCCGCGCCCGCGCGAAACCATTGGCACTGTATGCGTTCACCTCCGACCACGCGCTGCGCCAGCGCTTCGTCGATGAAACCTCATCGGGCGCATTGGTCTTCGATTTCGCGGTGGCCCACCTCAGCGCGCCGGACATGCCGTTCGGTGGTGTCGGCGCCAGCGGCATGGGCGCGTATCACGGCGCATCAAGCTTCCACATCTTCAGCCATTTCAAACCGGTGCTGTCGAAACCGATGCGACCGGACACGCTGCGATTGATCTTCCCGCCCTATGGCAAGATGACGCAACGGGTGATCGACTGGTTGATGACATGACGACGAACGCACCACGCCATGCCGGCGATCGCATCGTGCAGAACCTGGGTGCGTGGCGCTACCTGCAATTCGTGCTGGTCGCGGTGATTGCCGGTGGCCTGCTCAACTGGCTGACGAACCTGCCGACACTCGCCGCATGGCTGGTCGGACTCGCCATCGGCGGCGGCTATTTCGTGCTGGAGAAATGGCGCGGCGTAATCTGAGAAGTTCACGCGTTGCCGCGCAGCGCGTTCCACGTCCACATCCCGAGCACGGTCATCAGCAACGATCCCGCCACGTGCAGGATCATGTGCGTCGCCGCCCAGCCGTACATCTGGCGCTGCAGCAGCGTCACCGATTCCGCCGAGAACGTCGAGAAGGTGGTCAATGCACCGAGCAATCCTGTGACCAGGAACAGGCGCAACTCCGGACCGAGACTGCCGTTCTGCCCGAAGCCCGCCATCGCCAGCCCGATCACGTAAGCGCCGACCAGATTCGCCAGCAGCGTGCCCAGCGGCAACGGGGTGAATGCAGGATTCAGCCAGGTACTCACGCCCCAGCGCAGCCACGCGCCAAGCACGGCGCCCAAGGCAACGGCGGACAGTCGGATCAACATGGATGAATCATGACATAGAGGACAATGTTCCCGAATCAGCGCTAAACGTTTCAGGTGCGAATGATCACCAGGCCGCGTGTCGAGCGTCTACTGGCATGAGCCCTCCCCCGGATGCCTTCCATGAGCAAGTCCATCGTCGCTTCACCTCCGCGCAAACCACTCGCGAAATCCCTGCTTGCAGGCCTGGCCATGGGCACCGCACTGATGCTGAGCCATCCCGCCAAAGCCGGCATATCGATCAGCGTGAACTTCGCGCCGCCGCCCTTGCTGGTCTACGAGCAGCCGATGATTCCCGCATCCGGCTACCTCTGGATACCGGGCTACTGGGCCTGGGACGACAATTACGGCGACTATTACTGGGTGCCGGGCCAATGGGTGCAACCGCCGTTCGCTGGCGCATTGTGGACGCCGGGCTACTGGGCATGGCGCGGTGGCGGGTATTTCTTCCACCGCGGTTACTGGGGACCCGTGGTCGGTTACTACGGCGGCATCAACTACGGCTTCGGCTACTTCGGCGGCGATTATGTCGGCGGTTACTGGAATCGCGGCGTTTTCAACTACAACCGCGGCTACAACCACATCGACAATCGCATCGTCAACGTCTACAACAACAATACGACGATCATCAACAAGACCGTCATCAACAACAACCGCGTGAGTTACAACGGCGGTCCTGGCGGCGTGACCGCGCAACCGACCGGGCAGCAGCGGCAGGCCGAACGGCTACGGCATTGGGATGCAGTGCCGGAACAGCGCACCGCAATGCAGCAGGCGCACGAGGATCGTACTGCGCGTTACGGCTTCAATCATGGACAGGCGGAGAAGATGCAGTGGCATGGCGTACTGCCGCCACAGGCTGCGCTGGCATCGCAGCAGACGCATGTGCAGAACAGGGACAACCGTCCCGCACAGCAACGCCCGATGCCGCAAGGCCAAGCGCCACGGAATGCATCCCCGACCGATGGTGTCACCGCTGCGCAACTGCATCAACCACGGACGGAGCATGCGGCCAACCAGCCGATGCCCGATGGATCACAGCCGCCGCGTCATCCGCAACAATGGCAGGGAGCGCACCAGCAGGCGCCGCAGGATCGCCAGCCGCCGATGAACGGCGACGAACGGCGCATGGCAGCGCGTCCGCCAATGCCGACGCACGCACCGCCGCAGCCGCATATGCAGCCCGCACCCACGCGCATGCCGCCGCCACATCAACCCCATATGCAGGCTGCGGTCATGCACGCGCCCCCCGCGCCGCATCCGGCGCCACCGCAACAGGCACATGGTGGTGGTGGCGATCCGCACCATGATCGGCGCGATCATCACGACAACAACGGGAACTGATCAGTCCTTGCCTTGGCGCGCACGGAGGCGCGCCGCACGCAAGGCGTCGAGCTTCTCCTTCAACTTCAGTTCCATGCCACGCGCCACCGGCTGGTAATACACGCGTTCGCCCATCGCATCGGGGAACCCGGTCTGGTCGAGGGCGACGCCGCCTTCGGCATCGTGGTCGTACTGGTAGCCCTTGCCGTAGCCGAGTTCCTTCATCAATCGCGTCGGCGCGTTGCGGATATGCAACGGAACGTCCTGCGTGCCGTATTCGCGCACATCCTGTCGCGCCGCGTTCCAGGCCATGTAGGCTGCATTCGATTTCGCGGCGCTGGCGAGATAGATCACCAGTTGCGCCAGCGCCAGATCGCCTTCGGGCGAACCAAGGCGTTCATAGGTATCCCAGGCTTCGGTCGCCATCGCCAACGCGCGTGGATCGGCGAGGCCGATGTCTTCCACCGCCATTCGCGTCAGCCGGCGTGCGAGATACACCGGATCGCAACCGCCGTCGATCATCCGCGCGAACCAGTACAACGCGGCGTCGGGATTGGAGCTGCGCACCGATTTGTGCAGGGCGCTGATCTGGTCGTAGAACTGCTCGCCACCCTTGTCGAAGCGGCGGGTACGATCGGCCAGCACCTGCTGCAAGGTCGCATCGCTGATGTGGCCGCCCTCCTCGCCCGCCAGTTCCGCGGCGATTTCGAGCAAGGTCAACGCACGTCGCACATCGCCATCGCCGGCCGCAGCGATCTGTTCCAGCGCCTCCGGCGATGCCAGCAATCCGTGCCTACCCAGGCCGCGGGTTTCATCCTGCACCGCGCGTTGCAACACCGGCACGACATCGGCGACGGACACCGCTTCCATCACATGCACGCGACAGCGCGACAACAACGCCGAATTCAATTCGAACGAGGGATTCTCGGTGGTCGCACCGACAAAGATGATCGTGCCGCGTTCGATATGCGGCAGGAATGCATCCTGCTGCACCTTGTTGAAGCGGTGCACCTCGTCGACGAACAGCAGCGTCCGATGCCCGCCGAGGAAACGCTGCTCGGCCGCCGCCAGCACCTTGCGCACTTCCGGCAGGCCGCACAGCACCGCCGAGACCGCCTCGAAATGCGCATCGGCGTATTGCGCCAGCAACAGCGCCAGCGTGGTCTTGCCGCAACCAGGCGGCCCCCACAGGATCATCGAGTGGACGTGGCCGGATTCGATCGCGCGGCGCAACGCCGATCCGGGTGCAAGCAGGCGCTGCTGGCCCGCCATCTCGTCCAGCGTGCGCGGACGCATGCGTTCGGCCAGCGGCTGCAATGCGCTGATATCGGGATCAAGCCCGGGCAATGACATGCTGGAGTTCATCACCGTCGATGGTACGACGCCACGCCGAAGCATGGCTCGGAACTGTGCTCAATCGCCGATGACATCGACGCCCTTGGGCACCGTGAAACCGAAGGTCGTCGCCGGCAGCGCCAGGTTGCGCTGCCACAGCGCGAAATACATCTGCGTGCGCTGGCCGAGCGGATCGGTCACGACGATCTGCGACAACTGGCCATCCTTGAAGCCGATGCGCGCCGACTGGAAATTGCTGTCGGCCTTGGAGCGCGGCGCGATGCCCAGCCAGTTCATGCCGGCGGACGTGCCGCCATCGGTCACGATGTAATCGTGATCGAGCCGCGCCGGATCGACCAGGATCGCCAGCGGACTGTTCTGCTCCTCTGGTCCCTGCGGACGCTTGCTCACCTGCTGAAGGTCGGGTTCGTAGATCCACACCGTCTTGCCATCGGCGATCACCAGCTGCCGGTACGGCTTGACGTATTCCCAGCGGAATTGCCGCGGCGTCGCCAACGACACGCGCCCCGACGACGACTGCTTGAGGTGGCCCTTGGTGTCGTACACCTCCTGCGAAAAGCCGCCCTGCAGCGACTTCAATCCCCGGGTGAACACTGTCAGATCGGCGCGGGCGTCGGCGTGCGCGATCTGTGTCGATGCCAGCGCCAGCGCGCCGGCCAGCCAATGGGAAATGCGCATCGGGAACTCCTTGCCTGACTCTGCTGCAAGTGTGCCGCGAATCGCCTGAACCGCAAGATGAATGCGCAGCTCCGACCCGATCCGCTCAGGGGATCATTCCCCGCGCACGCACTCGAAATAGTCGCGCGAGGCTTCGTGGGCATCGTCCTGATCAGTGATGCTGTCGGGAACATCGCCCGAGGTCGCGCACTTGGCGATACCGGCTTCCAGCGTGGCGCAATCGACGCCGCGGCCCTGCTGCTGCGATTGCACGTCGCGGCTGGCGCAGCGCTGGCGCAGGCGCGTGTTGATCTTGGCGAGGAAATCGGCCTTGGCCATCGGGAAACTCATGCCGCTGAAATCCATGCCATGGCCATGGTGCCCGCTGCTTGCCGCCTCCGCCTGCCCATCCTGCCCGCGATGGCATCCGGTGATCACGAACACTGCGCAGAGGCCAAGGCTGGCGACGATGCTGCGGGAAAACTTCATGGACACTCCAGGATTTTGGCGATTGCGGATATTGCCGGGATCGGGACGATTCATGCCAAGTCCTTTTCCGGTTGGCGGGGCGATCTGAAGTCGTGCACCAGCGACGGATTCACGACCCGGCTGAAGGTATCGTGGAAACTCCAGCGTTGCGCAACGCTCAGCAGCGGCTTCAACTTGTCGTAGAGATAATCGGCATCGTGGGTGATGCGTGGGAAATGCAGCAACGTCACCGGGATATCGTGCTTGGCAAGCGCATACATCAACTTGTAAAGCTTGGCCATCAGGACTTTTTCCTGATTTTCGGGATCGGAGGTGTCCCACAACCCACCCGGCGCATCGTGTTTGCGGGCGGAGCGCGATACCGAGCGTCGACTCTCCGCGGCACTGAACAGATCGCGCACGGGCACGAGTACATGGTCGATGGCGATATCGTGGTCGGAAAGCACGTCATCGAGCTGGTCGCACAGCCACGGACTCTTCACCACGTAGGGCGCATGGCGATCGCGGATATCCCATTCCATCCCGGCATTCGAGTGCGGATGGATATCGGGCGCATGCTCGCGGAATCCGGTCGGCATGCCGAGCGCCGTCATCAACTGGATCAGGAACGTGGTGCCAGCGCGCCCCGTTCCGGTGATGACAACGTGATGCCGACTCATCGAACGCGTTCTCCTTGCCATTTCCGCGGCGAGGACGCATCCAGCGCCGCGTGTTGGAGAGATCAACGCGTGGAGATCGGCAAGGTTGACAGGCAGGCGCGTCGCGATACTTCGCGACAGAGAACCTCAATCGCGCACGGGCGGTGGTGCCAGCACGGTGCGATCGCCATTGTGTTCCGGCGGACTGACCACGCCGGCCGCCTCCATCGCTTCGACCAGGCGCGCGGCGCGGTTGTAGCCGATCTTCAGGCGGCGCTGCACGCCGGAAATCGAGGCACGTCGCGTTTCGGTGACGATGCGGATCGCTTCGTCGTACAGCGGATCGCTTTCATCGCCACCACCACCCGATGCTTCCGGCAGGCCGGTCGCGCCGACGCTGCTGCCGTCGTACATCGTCTGCACTTCCTCCAGCACGCCATCGATGTATTCGGGCTGGCCGCTGCGCTTGAGGTGCTCGACCACGCGATGCACTTCCTCGTCGCTGACGAAGGCGCCGTGCACGCGCTCCGGCAGCGCGGTGCCGGGCGGCAAGTACAACATGTCGCCATGACCGAGCAGTGTTTCCGCGCCGGACTGGTCGAGGATGGTGCGCGAATCGATCTTGCTCGACACCTGGAAGGCAATGCGCGTCGGGATGTTGGCCTTGATCAAGCCGGTGATGACGTCGACCGACGGGCGCTGGGTGGCGAGGATCAGGTGAATGCCGGCGGCACGGGCCTTCTGTGCCAGTCGCGCGATCAGCTCTTCGACCTTCTTGCCGACGATCATCATCATGTCGGCGAATTCGTCGATGAAGACGACGATGAACGGCAGCGTGTCGAGCGGTTGCGGCGCTTCGTCGGGCAGGCCCGAGGGCTTGAACAGCGGATCCATGATCGGCTGGCCGGCGTCGGCGGCATCCTTCACTTTCTTGTTGAAGCCGGCCAAGTTGCGCACGCCGACCGCGCTCATCAACTTGTAGCGGCGCTCCATCTCGCCAACGCACCAGCGCAGGCCATTGGCGGCCTCCTTCATGTCGGTGACCACCGGCGCCAGCAGGTGCGGGATGCCCTGGTAAACGCTGAGTTCCAGCATCTTCGGGTCGATCATCAGCATGCGCACGTCCTTGGCGCTGGCCTTGAACAGCAGCGACAACACCATCGCGTTGACCGCAACGGATTTGCCGGAGCCTGTCGTACCCGCGACCAGCAGATGCGGCATGCGCGCGAGATCGGCCACCGTCGGGCGTCCGGCGATGTCCTTGCCCAAGGCGAGCGTCAGCGGGCTGGGCGACTTGTCGTATTCCTTCGAGCGCAACAGTTCCGAGAGATAGATCATCTCGCGGCTGGTGTTGGGGATTTCGAGGCCGATCACCGACTTGCCGGGGATGACATCGACCACGCGCACCGATTTCACCGACAGCCCGCGCGCGATGTCCTTGTCGAGGCCGCTGATCGAACTGACCTTGATGCCCGGCGCCGGATCGATTTCGAAGCGGGTGATCACCGGGCCCGGGTAGGCACCAACCACTTGCGCATCGATGCGGAAATCCTTGAGCTTGTATTCGATCTGGCGCGACAGGGTTTCCAGCGTTTCCTCGTCGTAGCCCTTGGCCTGCGGCTTGGGATCGTCGAGCAGCGCCAGCGGCGGCACCGCGCCGGGATCGCCGCCCATGAACAGCGGGATCTGCTGGTCGCGCTTGGCGCGTTCGGATTTCTCGATCACCGGCGCTGCCGGCGGCTCGATCCTGACCTTCTCGCGCTTGGCCCGCAGCTCGCTGTCGACCTTGCGCGCCTCCACGCGTTCCTCGCGCATCTGCCGCACTTCCTGCCATTCACTGGCCTGTTGCTGGCCCTTGCGGAACAGCGCGGGAATCGTCATCACCCAGCCGCCGATCTTCTCCATCAACCAGAACCAGGAGAAGCGCGTCGCCAGCGTCACCGAGATCAGCAACAACGCGATCATGAACAGCGTGCCGCCGGCCTGGCCGACGCTATGCCGCAACGAATCCCCGACCAGACGCCCAAGGATGCCACCCGCGCCCGCCGAGAAATTCTCGACGTTGCCGACCCGCAGCTGGAGCAATCCCACCGCGGCGATCAGGAAGGCGAACAACGCGATCAGGCGCAGTGCCGGGGTGATCTCCGCCTCCTGCTCGCTGGCGTCGGCGTCGACCGGGCGGAACAGGGTGATCCACACCACCGCGCCGAGCAGGATCGGCAGCAGCCACGCCACATAGCCGAACAGATAGATCAGCACGTCCGCCAGCCATGCCCCGACCTTGCCACCGACGTTGTGCAGCGGCGCGGTGACGCCGACGCTGCTCGACCAGCCCGGATCCTGCGGCGAATAGGTGAACAGGCAGGCGAACAGATAGAGCAGGATCGGCGCAACGGCGATCAGGACGACGTCGCGGATCATCCGCTTGCGCTGCGGACTCATCGGCCGCGGCTCGGCCGCCGCACGGCCGCGCTCGCTCCCGGAATCGGGTTTCGCGCGGGTGCGGCGGTTGGGTCGAGTGGCTGCCAAGGCGTGATCTGACTTTAAGTAATGGCTACAAGTCTCTGATATTGAATCAGAGTTTCATGCCCTGCAAGGCCGGGTGGATGATCTTGCCACCCTCGACGTTGATGCCCTTCACCAGCGCTTCATTGCCGCGCCAGTCGCCCGAAGCCAGCTTGTTGACCCACGGCAGGATGGCGGCACAGATCGCCTGCGAGCTGGTCTGCGGCACCGCGCCGGGCATGTTGGTCACGCAGAAGTGGATCACGCCTTCTTCCACGTAGGTCGGGTCCTTCCAGGTGGTCGGGCGCGAGGTCTCGAAGCAGCCGCCCTGGTCGATGGCGATATCGACGACGACGCTGCCGTCCTCCATGTCCTTGAGCATCTCGCGGGTCATCACGTGCGGCGCCTTGGCGCCGGTGACCAGTACCGCGCCGATCACCAGGTCGGCATTGGCGACAGCCTTGGCCACCACGTCGTGGTACGGATAGAGCACGGTGACGTTGTTGCCGAGGCGCATGGCGTCTTCCATGCGGTCCTGGCGCATCTCGAACACGGTGACATTGGCGCCACCGGCCGCGGCCAGCGCCGCCGACGCGCTGCCGGCCTGGCCCGCGCCGAACACCACGACATTGCCGCGCTCGGTCGATGGCAGGCCGCCCAGCAGCTTGCCCTTGCCGCCCATCGGCTGGTGCAGCAGGTGGGTGCCGACCTGCACGCCGATCTTGCCGGCGATCACCGACATCGGCGCCAGCAGCGGCAGATCGCCGTTGGGCAGCTCGACGGTTTCGAAAGCGATGCCGGTCAGGCCGATATCGAGCAGGCGCTTGGTGAGTTCCGGTTCCGCGGCCAGATGCAGGTAGCAGAACAACAGGTGATCCTTGCGCAGCAACGCGAGGTCGCCCGCGATCGGCTCCTTCACCTTCACGATCAGCTCGCCCTTGTCGTACAACGCGGCGGCATCCGCCGCGATCTTGACGCCGAGCGCGGTGTATTGCTCGTCCTTGAAACCGGACTTCACGCCGGCGTCCTTCTCGATCCACACTTCGTGGCCGCGCTTGACCAGATCGCCGGCCGCGGCGGGAACGAGCGCGACGCGCCCTTCGAGAGTCTTGGTTTCCTTGGGTACGCCGATACGCATTGTCGATGCCTGCAATAGGAAGAATCAGTGGAATGACGGGTTGTGTCGATGCGGCCGCGGCCGCATCTGGAAGGATCGGGCGCTTACACTAGCCGCCTGCCCCACTCCATACGGTTGGAAGTATAACGATCATGTCGATGTCGCCCGCGAAACATTGCCGCTTGCTCATTCTCGGTTCCGGCCCTGCCGGCTGGACCGCCGCGGTGTACGCGGCCCGCGCCAACCTGAAACCCGTCGTGGTAACCGGCATGGCGATCGGTGGCCAGCTGATGACCACCACCGAAGTCGACAACTGGCCCGGCGACGCCCACGGCTTGATGGGTCCGGCGCTGATGGAACGCATGCAGGCGCATGCCGAACGCTTCGAGACCGAAGTGATCATCGACCAGATCCACAGCGCCGACCTGTCGCAGCGCCCGTTCCGCCTCGTCGGCGATGCCGGCGAATACACCGCCGATGCGCTGGTCATCGCCACCGGCGCCACCGCCAAGTATCTCGGCATCCCCAGCGAAGAACTGTTCAAGGGCCGTGGTGTTTCGGCCTGCGCCACCTGCGACGGCTTCTTCTACAAGAACAAGGATGTCGCGGTGATCGGCGGCGGCAATACCGCGGTCGAGGAAGCGCTGTATCTCGCCAACCTCTGCAGCAAGGTCTACCTGGTGCATCGCCGCGACACCCTGCGCGCCGAAAAGATCATGCAGGACAAGCTGTTCGCCAAGATCGAGGCCGGCAAGATCGTGCCGATCTGGCACCACGCCGTCGACGAAGTGCTGGGCGACGACATGGGCGTGACCGGCGTGCGGCTGAAGTCGGTGCAGACCGGAGAGACCCAGGACATCGCCGTGCACGGCATGTTCGTGGCGATCGGCCATCATCCCAATACCCAGATCTTCGACGGCCAGTTGGCGATGTCGAACGGCTATCTGGAGATCGAATCCGGGCTGCAAGGCAACGCGACGATGACTTCGATGCCCGGCGTGTTCGCCGCCGGCGACGTCGCCGACCAGCACTACCGCCAGGCGATCACCTCGGCCGGCTTCGGCTGCATGGCCGCGCTGGACGCCGAGCGCTGGCTGGAATCGCACGGTTGATCTCCTGCCAAGACCCAAGCTGCGACCACGACCATGCCTGAAGACATCGAAATCGATACCGACACCCTGCGCGAAACCATCGACGCGGAAGTCGAGAAAGCGGAAGACGGCTCGCTGCTGCGCTGGATTGCCTTGAGCACGTCTGCGTTCGCGGCGATCGCCGCCATCGCTTCGCTGCAGGCCGGCGCCACGGTGAACGAGGCGCTGTCACTCAAGACCGAAGCGACCCAGTTGCAGGCACAGGCATCGGACCAGTGGGCCTACTACCAGGCGAAAGGCATCAAGGCGGTGGTTGAAGACATGGCGAGCCAGCAATGGCAAGCGGCCGGCAAGCCCGTGCCGGAGAAAATCGCCGCCGACCAGCAGCGTCATCTCGCGCAACAAAAGGACAGTGCCACCAAAGCCACGGCATTCGAAAAGGCGCGTGACGAAAAGAACGCGGAAGCCGGGCATCTGATCCATCGTCATCACTACTTTGCCGATGCAGTCGCCCTGCTGCAGGTGGGAATCGCGTTGGGCGCAGTGGCTGCACTGACGCGCAAGAAGCAGGTTTGGTGGGGATCGCTGCTGCTCGGCCTCGCTGGGGCGGTGGCAATGGCATTTGCGTACTTCTGAGTGGGCATGAGCCGGCTCGCGCAGATGAAAGCCATCGCGCTGGCGTTCCTGCTCGGCGCGATCGCATTGCTGGTGCTGGCACAACACTTCGGACGCCATGGCATCTGGGGCTGGATCGGCGCCTTCGCCGAAGCAGCCACCGTCGGCGCACTGGCCGACTGGTTCGCGGTGGTGGCGCTGTTCCGCCATCCGTTGGGATTGCCGATCCCGCACACCGCGATCATCCCGCGCAACAAGGCGCGCATCGCCGATGCGCTGGCGCGATTCGTCGCCGACAATTTCCTCGCGCCCGAGCAGATCCTCAAGCGCGTGGACGAATGGAACCCCGCGCTGCGGCTCGGCGAGTTCCTCTCGACGCCTGAGCGGCTCGAACAGCTGTCGCGACAGTTGCAGGCGTGGGCGCGTCAATCGCTCACCGCACTGGATTCACCGGCGTTCGAGCGCGAGCTGCTGGCGATGGCGCGCAGCCAGTTGCAGCACTGGAACGTGGCGAAAACCGCCTCGCAACTGCTGCATATCCTGACGCGTGGTGGCCACCACCAGAAAGTGTTGAACGCCGGACTGTCGCAGATCGCGGCGTGGATGGGCCAGCCTGGGGTGCGCGATTTCATCACCGAAAAACTCATCGTGATGGCGCGCCGGGAATTTCCCAAGCTGACGTGGCTCGCCGACAAACTCGACTACACCGAAGACCTCGCGGTATCGCTGTCGACGCGACTGGCCAACGCCATCGTCGATGAACTGCAGGAAGTCCTGGAGACACCCGATCATCCGTTGCGCCAGCGCTACGGCGCCGAAGCGATGCGGCTGATCGATGCGCTCGACGATGATCCGCAGTTGCAGGAACGCATCGCCGCGTTCAAGCAGAAACTGATCGACAGTCCGGAATTGCAGGACTACGTGCGCGGACTATGGCGGCAACTGCGCGACTGGTTGCACGCCGATCTTGCGCGCGACGACTCCACCAGCATGCAGCAGTTCCGCCACTACGCCGAACGCCTCGGCAAGCGCCTGCGCGACGATCCCGAATGGCAGCGCAACGCCAACGAACAACTGCGGATCGCCGGCGAACACATCGCCACGCAGTTGCGCGCCATCGCGCCAACGTATATCCGCCAGACCGTGGATGCCTGGGACACGCGCTTCCTGGTCGACGAAATCGAACGCAGCGTCGGTCGCGACCTGCAATTCATCCGCCTCAATGGCACGCTGATTGGTGGGCTTGCCGGGTTGCTCCTGTACGCGTTGTTACAACTCTCCTTCTTGCGTTGAATTCGCCACACGAACCGAGGACGCCATGCTGACCTTGCACATCGCCAACAAGAATTATTCGTCGTGGTCGCTGCGGCCATGGTTGTTGATGAAAGTGCTCGAGATTCCCTTCGCCGAACAGATGCATCCGTTCGGCGAAATTTTCTCGTTCTCCCCGACCCGGCGCGTGCCCTGCCTGGTCGACGGCGACGTGACGATCTGGGATTCTCTGGCCATCACCGAATATCTCGCCGAGCATTACTCGCAGGTGTGGCCGCGCGATCTCGTCGCCCGCGCGTGGGCACGTTCGGCCACGGCGGAAATGCATTCCGGATTCTCCGAACTGCGCAACATCTGCTCGATGAGCTGTGGCCAGCGGGTCGAACTTGCAGCGATCCCACCGGCACTGGCCGATGACATCGCGCGCCTGGATGCCCTGTGGAGCGAAGGCTTGTGGCGCTTCGGCGGCCCGTTCCTGGCCGGCAAGGAGTTCTCCGCAGTCGATGCCTTCTACGCGCCGGTCGCGTTCCGCATCCAGACCTACGGATTGAAGCTGGGCGATGCCGCATCTGCCTATGTGCAACGCCTGCTCGAGCTGCCGGCGATGCGTGATTGGTATGCATCGGCGCTGGCCGAAACCTGGCGCGAGGACGCGCACGAAACCAGCATCGCCGCGCATGGCCGCATCAGCGCCGATTTCCGCAGTCCTGAAAGCTGACCGGAGCGATGCCACAGCTGCACGCACGCATTCTCGATTCGCTCGACGCGATTTCCGCCGGGCAATGGGACGCGCTGCATTCCACCGATCACCCCTTCGTCAGCCATGCCTTCCTGTCGGCACTGGAACGTACCGGCTGCCTGCGCGCCGACTGGGGTTGGACACCGCACCATCTGACGTTGTGGGATGGCGAGGCATTGGTCGCCGCCGCACCGATGTATCTGAAATCCAATTCGCATGGCGAGTTCGTGTTCGATCACGCCTGGGCGCATGCCTATGCCCAGCACGACGTCGACTACTACCCGAAGTGGCTGTGCGCGGCGCCCTACTCGCCGGTGACGGGTCCGCGCCTGCTGGCGCCGACACCGGAGCTCCGCCACGCGCTTGCCGTCGCGATGCGTGAACTGTGCACGGCGCAGGGACTGTCTTCGGTGCATGTCAATTTCCATCCTGATGATGAAGACGGCGCTTTCGTCCGCCAAAAGGACGGCGATGAACACGAATGGCTGCTGCGCGAGGACATCCAGTACCACTGGCACAACCGCGACGGTTGGCGCACGTTCGACGATTACCTGTCGGCGATGGATGCCAAGCATCGCAAGAACATCCGCCAGGAGCGCGCGAAGGCGGAACGTGCCGGCGTGCGTTTCCGCGTCGTGCATGGCGATGAAGCCAGCGATGGCGACCTCGCCGCGATCCACGGGTTCTACCTGCAGACGTTTTCGGAGTACGGCAACTCGCCGGCGTTGACGCTCGAATTCATCCATGAAATCGCCCGCACGATGCCGCGGCAACTGGTGCTGATCCTCGCCGAACTCGATGGCGAACCGATCGCCGGCGCACTCTGCCTGCGCAGCGCCGATACCTTGTACGGACGCTACTGGGGCAGCCATGCTCAACTGCCGGGGCTGCATTTCGAGACCTGTTACTACCAGGGCATCGACTATTGCCTGCAACATGGATTGACGCGCTTCGAACCCGGCGCGCAAGGCGTGCACAAGATCGCGCGCGGCTTCTTGCCGACCCTCGTCCGCAGCCGCCACTGGATCGCCGATCCGCGTTTCCGAACGGCACTGCAAGATTGGTGCGCGGCCGAGCGTCGTGACGTGCGTCGACATGCGGCGCAGTTGCACACGCATTCGCCGTTCAAGGGTGACGATGGAAGCGCGGCGGGATGATCCCGATCCTGCCTGTCGATCCGCACGCACCGTTCCCACCGCTGGAACGCGCGTTGCACGAACCCAATGGACTGCTCTGCGCCGGCGGCGATCTTTCCGCTCCGCGCCTGTTGAATGCCTATCACCATGGCATCTTCCCGTGGTTCAACCCCGGCGAACCGATCCTGTGGTGGTCGCCCGACCCGCGCATGGTGTTCCGCAGCGATAGCGTGCGTTTGTCGTCGAAATTCCGTCGCCAGTTGCGTCACAACACGTGGACGTTGCGCGCCGATAGCGCGTTCGCCGCGGTGATGCGCGCCTGCGCCATCTCGCCGCGCCCGGGCCAGCACGGTACCTGGATCGGCGACGACATGCTCGATGCCTATGTCGAACTGCACCGTCTCGGTCATGCCCATTCGATCGAGGTCTTTGACGGCGAACGCCTGGTCGGCGGCATCTACGGCGTCGCCATCGGCCGGATGTTCTATGGCGAATCGATGTTCTCGGGCGTATCCGGCGGCTCCAAGATCGCATTGGCCGCGCTTGCGCGATTGCTCGACAGCCGTGGCTGGCCGCTGATCGATGCCCAGGTCGAGAGTCCGCATCTGCGCACGCTGGGTGCCGAGACGATGCCGCGGGAGATTTTCGCGCGACGGATTGCCACGCTGGTGGAACAGCCGGGACGGATCGGTTCCTGGTGCAACGATCTGCCCGATCTCCCGGTGTCCGGGCTATCCTGAAATCATGCACTCGACGTCACGGACATTCGCCGCGCAAGCACTGCCGACATGGCGGCGCGCGGTATTGAAAGTCGGCAGCAGCCTGCTGACCGGTGTCGATGGCGGATTGTCCGATCACAACGCGCGCGGCCTCGCCGCGTTCATCGCTGCCTCGCGCGCGGCGGGACGCGACGTCGTGCTGGTGTCTTCCGGCGCGGTCGCTGCGGGACGTTCGCAAGTACCTGAGAATTCCGGCAAGGCCGATGGACTGGTGCAGCGGCAGGCACTCGCCGCACTCGGCCAGACGCGCATGGTAGCGCTGTGGCAATCATTGCTCGACGCGCCGGTCGCACAGGTGCTGCTCAGCCACGACGACCTGCGCAACCGCCGTCGCTATCTCAATGCACGCAACACGTTGCTGGAGTTGTTGCGCCTGCGCACGATCCCGGTGATCAACGAGAACGACACCGTCGCGGTCGAGGAACTCAAGCTCGGCGACAACGACAATCTCGCCGCGATCGTCGCCGCACTCGTCGATGCCGACCTGCTGCTGATCGCCAGCGATGTCGATGGGCTCTACACCACGCACCCACGGCTCGATCCTGCCGCGCAGCCGGTCGATCGCGTCGCCGCGATCACGCCGGAAATACTGGCGATGGCTGGCGGTGCGGGCAGTGTCGTCGGCACCGGCGGCATGCACACCAAACTGGAAGCGGCGACCAAGGCGGCCAAGGCCGGCGTCGCCACGGTGCTGTTCAATGGCGCCACGCATGCCACCGTCGCGGAACTGGCGCATGGACGATTCCGCGGCACCCATTTCGCCGCTTCGGGCACGCGACTTGCCGCACGCAAATACTGGCTGCGCCACGCGCCTGGCTGCGCGGGACGACTCATCGTCGATGCCGGCGCGGTGCGCGCACTGCTCAATGGCGCGTCACTCCTGCCCGGCGGCATCGTCGGCGTCGAAGGCGAATTCACCCGTGGCGATCTGGTTGACGTCGCAGGCATCGACGGCAACGTCATCGCCCGCGGCCTGTGCCAATACGCAGCGGTCGCGGTGCGGCGAATGCTCGGTCGGCACACGCGCGAGATCGAATCGATCCTCGGTTACAGCTATGGCGACACGGTGATCCGCCGCGACGATCTGGTGGTCTTCCAGGAGGTGCTGGCATGAGCGCGTCGGTGCGCGATCTGGCGCTGGCCGCGCATGAAGCGGCGCCGGTCATCGCGGCGCTGTCGACCAGTGCGAAACAATCGGCGCTGCGACACATGGCCGATGAGCTCGACCACCAGGCGTCGGTGATCCTCGCCGCGAACATGCTCGATGTCAAAGCGGCGCGCGCGGCCGGTCGTGCCGAACACCTGATCGACCGATTGCGACTGGATGCCACGCGTCTCGCCGCAGTCGCCAACGCCGTGCGCGCGATCGCCGACCTGCCCGATCCGGTGGGTCAAGTCACCCGCAACGAAACCCGCCCAAACGGAATCCGCGTGGCGCGCGTGCGCATTCCCCTCGGCCTGATCGCGATGATCTACGAAGCACGCCCGAACGTGACCGCCGACGCCGCCGCGCTGTGCTTCTACGCCGGCAACGTCGTGCTGCTGCGTGGTGGCTCCGAAGCGTTCAACAGCAATCGCGCGATCGCTGCCGCACTGTGCACTGCCCTGCGCGCGCAGGGGCTGCCGGAAGCCGCGGTCACCCTGATCGAGGATCTGCGCCGCGACAGCGTGCTCGAGCTGCTGCAACTGTCCGATCTCGTCGATCTCGCGATCCCGCGCGGTGGCGAAAGCCTGATCCGCTTCGTCACCGAACACGCGCGGGTGCCGGTCATCAAGCACTACAAGGGCGTGTGTCATCTCTACGTCGATGCCAGCGCCGATGCCAACCTCGCCTTGCGTCTGCTCATCGACGGCAAGACCACCCGGCCATCGGTCTGCAACGCGCTGGAAACGCTGCTGGTACACGCTGACAGTGCGCCGACGTTCCTGCCGCCGGCGATCGCCGCATTGCGCGAACGTGGTGTCGAAGTGCGTGGTTGCGAACGCACGCAAACGCTCGCCACAGGTGTGGTACCGGCCAGCGAAGACGACTACGCCGAGGAATTCCTCGATCTCGTCATCGCCGTGCGCGTGGTCGACGATCTCGACGCTGCGATCGCGCATATCCGCCGCCATGGCTCCGATCACACCGAGGTCATCGCCACCCGCGACGCGGCCGCTGCGGCGCGCTTCGTCGCAGCGCTGCGTTCGGCGGTGGTGATGGTCAATGCCTCGTCGCGTTTTTCCGACGGCGGCGAACTCGGCCTCGGGGCCGAAATCGGCATCTCGACCACGCGCCTGCACGCCTACGGGCCAATGGGCGCGGAATCGCTGACCATCGAGCGCTACGTGGTGCATGGCGACGGACAGGTGCGCCACCCGGCGAGCGCGGGCTGAACGGCTCCTGCGCATTTGGCCGGATTTCCCTGCCTCCAGGCTGAGCGACCGGACCCGATCTGGCCGTTTTTTGCGCCGATCCCGTTGGCGTGCGACAATCCTCCTCTTTCGGGCGCCGCACCGGCCGCCCACCTACTGAGTATTTATGGCGAAAGACGACGTCATCGAGTTCGAAGGCACGATTTCCGAAACCCTGCCGAACACCATGTTCCGGGTCAAGCTGGAGAACGGGCACGAGATCATCGCGCACATTTCCGGGCGCATGCGCAAGAACTACATCCGTATCCTGACCGGCGATCGCGTCAAGGTCGAGATGACGCCCTACGATCTGACCAAGGGTCGCATCACCTATCGTCACCGCTGAGTCGGCGACGCGCTCGAAGCAAAAAGGCGACCCACGGGTCGCCTTTTTCGTATCCAGTGTCACACCACCGGAACGGTTTCTTCCTTCGACGGCGCCGGACTGGCGGCTTCGACATTCACCACCAGGCCGTCGTCGTTGGCATCGAGGCTGACATGGCCGCCATCCACCAGCTTGCCGAACAGCAGTTCATCGGCCAGCGGACGCTTGACCTTGTCCTGCAGCAAGCGCGCCATCGGCCGCGCACCCATCAGCGGATCGAAGCCGTTCTGGGCGAGCCATTCGCGCGCCTTCTGCGTCGCCGACAGGGTGACGTGCTTGTCCTGCAGCTGCGCTTCCAACTCGATCAGGAACTTGTCGACCACACGCAGGATGTGATCCATGCCCAGCGCCTGGAACTGCACCACCGCATCGAGGCGGTTGCGGAATTCCGGCGAGAAGCCCTTGCGGATCGATTCCATCGCGTCGGTGCTGTGGTCCTGACGGGTAAAGCCGATGCTGCGACGGGCCGCCTGGGCGGCGCCGGCATTGGTCGTCATCACCAGGATCACGTTGTGGAAGTTGGCTTCGCGACCGTTGGTATCGGTCAGCACGCCGCGGTCCATCACCTGCAACAGGATGTTGAAGATGTCGGGATGCGCCTTCTCGATCTCATCGAGCAGCAGCACGCAATGCGGCGTCTTGACGATCTTCTCGGTCAGCAAACCGCCCTGGTCGAAACCGACATAGCCCGGGGGCGCGCCGATCAGGCGGCTGATCGAATGCGGCTCCATGTATTCGCTCATGTCGAAGCGCACCAGTTCGATGCCGAGTTGCATCGCCAGTTGCTTGGTCACCTCGGTCTTGCCGACGCCGGTCGGGCCGGCGAACAGGAAGTTGCCGATCGGCTTGTCGGGGTTGCCGAGGCCGGAACGCGCCAGCTTGATCGACGACGCCAGGGTGTCGATCGCCGGATCCTGCCCGAAAATCACCATCTTCAGGTTGCGCTCGAGCTGCTGCAGGGTGTCCTTGTCGCTGGTGTTGACCTGCTTGGCCGGGATGCGCGCCATCTTGGCGACGATGGTCTCGATCTCCTCGACGTCGATCACCGTCTTGCGCAACGCTTCCGCGATGATGCGCTGGCGGGCGCCTGCTTCGTCGATCACGTCGATCGCCTTGTCGGGCAACAGGCGGTCGTTGATGTGCTTCACCGAGAGATCGACCGCAGCCTGGATCGCATCATCGGCATAACTCACGCCGTGGTGCGCCTCGTACTTCGGCTTCAGGCCCTTGAGGATTTCCACCGCCTCGTGCACGGTCGGTTCGACGATGTCGATCTTCTGGAAACGCCGGGCCAGCGCACGGTCTTTCTCGAACACGCCGCGGTATTCCTGGAAGGTGGTCGAACCGATGCAGCGCAGTTCTCCCGACGACAGCGCCGGCTTGATCAGGTTGCTGGCATCCATCGTCCCACCCGACGCCGAACCGGCACCGATGATGGTGTGGATCTCGTCGATGAACAGCACCGCGCCGGGAATCTTTTTCAGGGCAGCCAGCACCGCCTTCAGGCGCTTTTCGAAATCGCCGCGATACTTCGTTCCGGCGACCAGGCTGCCGAGGTCGAGCGAGAAGATCGTCGCATCCTTCAATACCTCGGGGACTTCGCCTTCGACAATGCGCTTGGCCAGGCCTTCGGCGATCGCGGTCTTGCCGACGCCTGCTTCGCCCACGTACAGCGGATTGTTCTTGCGACGGCGGCACAGCACCTGGATGGTGCGTTCGATTTCGTCGGCGCGACCGACCAGCGGATCGATCCGGCCTTCCTTCGCGGCGACGTTGAGATTGCTGGCGAATTCGGCCAGCGGATCGCCACCGGCGTTGCCACCCTCCTCACCCTCACCGCCTTCCTCGGAGCGCGGCGTGTCGGACGATGCATGATCGTCGCCATGCTTGGACAGGCCGTGGGAAATGAAATTCACCACGTCCAGACGCGTCACGTCCTGCTGGTTCAGCAGGTACACCGCGTGCGAATCCTTCTCGCCGAAGATCGCCACCAGCACGTTGGCGCCGGTGACTTCGGCCTTGCCGGAACTCTGCACGTGGTAGACCGCACGCTGCAGCACGCGCTGGAAGCCCAGCGTCGGCTGGGTGTCGCGGCCGTCGTCTTCCGGCAGCACCGCCACCGAGGCTTCGATCGCCTTCTGCAGCTCGGCCTTGAGGCGCGGGATGTCGGCGCGGCAGGCCGTCAATACTTCGCGCGCGGCGGGATTGTCGGCCAGTTCCAGCAGCAGGTGTTCCACGGTCATGAACTCGTGGCGTTGCTCGCGGGCGTGCTTGTAGCACTGGCCGATGGTGGTCTCGAGATCTTTGGAAAACATGAGCGCTTTCCCCAAATGGTGGTCTGGGACCGTTATGGGGACGACGCTACGCCTTTTCCACCCGACACAACAGGGGATGCTGTTCCACCCTGGCGTATTCGTTCACCTGCCCCACCTTGGACTCGGCGACGTCGCGGGTATAGACCCCGCACACCGCCTGGCCACGGGTATGGACGTGGAGCATGATCTGGGTCGCCTTCTCGAGATCCATGGCGAAAAAGCGCGTCAGCACTTCCACCACGAAGTCCATCGGGGTGAAGTCGTCGTTCAGCATCAGCACCGCGTAGCGCGAAGGCGGCTGTGTTTCCGGCCGGGCAACCTCGGCCACGGTGCCGCGTTCTTGGGCGGCGTCGCGTTCCTGACTCATCCCCCGATTATAAATCGCCAGCCGCTGAATGGACGTGACCGGGCCCGGCCCGGCACAATGCCGTGATATCGCCACGGATCATCGATGTGAGCTATCGCGAAGGCCGCTTCTGGCAACCCGACGTCACCGTCGCCACCGTGGTGGTGCGTGATGGCCGCCTGCTGATGGTCGAAGAGAACGCCGGCGGCCGCGTGGTGATCAACCAGCCGGCTGGGCACCTGGAACCCGACGAAACCCTGCAGCACGCTGCCCTGCGCGAGACGCTGGAGGAAACCGGCTGGCATGTGCGCCTGACCGCCTTCATCGGTGCCTACCAGTGGACCGCCCCACCGGCACCGGAAGGATCGGGTCGCCACTACCTGCGCTTCGCCTTCGCCGCCGAACCGCTGCAACATGATGCCGCGCGTGCGCTCGATGACGGCATCATCGCCGCGCACTGGTGGACGCCTGCCGAACTGGAAGCACGGTTGGATGACCACCGCAGCCCGATGGTGTGGCGCGTGGCGCAGGACTTCCTCGCAGGTCGCCGTTTCCCGCTGGACATGGCTGCGTTCGTGAAGTGAACCGGCTGTGAGGAGCATGTTGCAGTGAGCAAGGCGAAGATCATCGTCGGCTTGTCCGGGGGGGTCGATTCCTCGGTCGCGGCGTTGCGCCTGCTCGCCGATGGCGAGTCGATCGCCGGACTGTTCATGCAGAACTGGGCCGATGACGGCAGCGGCGAATGCCGCGCCGAAGATGATCGTCGCGATGCCGTGGCGGTTGCCGGACGACTCGGCATCCCGATCCATTTCCGCGATTTCTCCGGCGAATACTGGGATGGCGTGTTCCGCCATTTCCTCGACGAGTACGCCGCCGGACGCACGCCAAATCCCGATGTGCTGTGCAATCGCGAAGTGAAGTTCAAGCACTTCCTCGATGCCGCCCGCGAACTTGGCGCCGAACAGATCGCCACCGGCCACTACGCGCGCATCGACCAACACGAGAGTCGCTGGCGCCTGCTGCGCGCCATCGATGCCGGCAAGGACCAGAGCTATTTCCTGCACCAACTCGGTCAGGCGCAACTCGCGGCGACGCGCTTTCCGCTCGGCGAACTGCACAAGCCCGACGTGCGCAGGATGGCCGCCGATGCGCAGTTGCCGACTGCGGCGAAAAAGGATTCCACCGGCATCTGTTTCATCGGCGAGCGCGATTTCCGCACCTTCCTCTCGCAATACCTGCCGATGAAGGCTGGAGAAATCCGCACCCCCGATGGCGCGCTGTTGGGAGAACACCAGGGCGTGTTCTTCCACACCCTGGGCCAGCGCGGCGGACTGCAACTCGGCGGCATGCGCGGACGCGAAGCCGCGCCGTGGTACGTGGTTGGCAAGGACGTCGCACGCAACATCCTCCATGTCGAACAAGGCCACGATTCACCGTGGCTGCAATCCAATCGCCTGCGTTCGGAAGCAATGCACTGGATTTCCGGGCAACCACGCCACGAAGCATTCGATTGCCTCGCGCAGACACGCTATCGCCAGCCAGCGGAAGCCTGCACGGTGATCCCACGAAACGATGGCGGGGTGATCGTCCATTTCGCGCGTCCGCAACGTGCGGTCACGCCCGGACAATCGCTGGTCCTATACGATGGCGACGAATGTCTCGGTGGCGCGGTGATCGCCGCGACCGACGCGCCCCTCGAACCGAGCTTCCCCGAATGAGCCAAGCCCCCGTCCAGGATCGAATGATTGCCCTTGCCGGGTTGGCGCAGGCATTGACGCAGGTGCGCCGCCTCGCCGAAAACGGCCAAGCCGATGTCCGCGCAATGGATGGCGTGCTGACAGGCGTGTTCCAGCTCGATCCTGCATCCACCGACGACGTCTACGGCAACACCGCCACGATCCGTCCCGGATTAATACGCATGCGCGAACAGTTGCGCAAGGAATCGCGTGATCCGCAATTCCCGAAACTGGTGATGGGCGTGATGGCGCTGGAGCGCAGCTACAGTCGCGATGCCGACGCGCAACGCGCGTTGCGCACTGGCCTGACGCAACTCGCCGCACAATCGACGGGACAGTCACCGACGCAGCCGGCGACGCTGTCCGCGTTGGCCGATCTCTACGTGAAGCACATCAGTCCGCTGAAACCGAAAGTGATGGTGCAAGGCAATCCGCACTACCTCAACCAGCCGTCGGTCGTGGTGGAAATCCGCGCACTGCTGCTGGCGGCGTTGCGTTCGGCGGTGTTGTGGCGGCAGCTGGGCGGATCGTCGCTGGATTTTTTGTTGCAACGGAAGCGGATGACGGACAGCGTCGAACATCTGTTGCAACGAAGCTAAGCAGAATCCTCATCGAAAGTTGCACTTGCCGATGAGGCCAATTACCCAAACCAATCGATTGCGATCGATGCACTGGCATCTTCTCAATCAGGCCTCTTCAACCATCGCACGATTCCTCAGCTGGCACGGGCTTGGGCGCAGTCGATGGCCCCTTTCTTGACACCCGTGACTTCACGTGGTGCTTGGGAACAACGCCGACCGACTTGCCCTTCCCGCTCCAGGGGCGACGATGGTGTCCGCGTGCCACGCCCTTTTTCGTGGCTTTGGCTTCCGCCGAAGCCTTGGGCACCTTGCACCTGCCGAAATGCGCATCCTTGGTCGCCGGATCCTGCAGCACGGGCGTCGTCGCGACCGGAGTCGCCGCGACTGCTCCAGCGCCACGCGTATCGTCCAGCGTCGTACTCGACGTGGCAGCTGGAACGATCGGAGCGGGACGCACTGTAGCTGACAACGATGACGGATCGAAGTCCCAGCGGAAGCCGACGTTCGCGGAGTTGCTGGTGTTGTGCGAAGCGCGATCGGTAGTGACATAGAAATAGGCATTGGCCTGAGGAGTGATGTCGTAGCCCAGCCCTGCACCGCCCTGCCAGCGATTGCGCGTCGCCGGAGCACTGCTCGTCACGAACCCGACGTCAGGCGCACCGGAGAACGCCATCGCGGTGGTGGTGTTGCTGTTCGCGTTGCCACGCAGGAAACGCGCCATCACCATCGGATGCAGCCTCGCTCCACTCGACCCATTGCCGCCGAAGTCGCCGCTCAATCGTGCGCCGACGCCGTATTGCGTGTTGCTGGCATGGCTGCTTCCCACGTTGAGGTTGGCAACGGCCGAGCCCATTTCCTGGAAGCCATCGTATTTCACCTTGGTGTAGTAGGCGCCCGCGAACGGCTCGATATGCCACTGGCCGGCATTGAAGCGATAACCGCTTTCCACGCCTGCGTTGATGGCGCTGCCGCTGTAGCGGGCACCGGTACGCTGCATCAATTGCGAGCCGACCTGCACCAGACGATCGCTGTTCGCGCGCTGCCAACCGTAGGATACGGTTCCTTCGGCCCACCACCCGCTGCTTGCAGGGGCAAACGTGCCATACGCGCCGACGGAGTATTGCTTGGTGTCGACGGTATCGGTACGCACGCCAGTCTTTGTGCGTGAGGTCGCCGCACTCGCGCTGAGACCCATTCGCAGGCTCGGCGTCACTGCGGTATCGACTCCCATGATCACGCCGCGATTGCGATAGTCCGTCGCGGCCACGCCCTGGACGGCATCCTGGCGCGCATCGATCGCATACGGCTCGACCCACAACGATTTGCCGGTGTTGCCTTCGATGCGCGCAAGTTGCATGCGGTTGAACATCGTGTCCATGACGCGAATCTGGCCTTTCAACTCGTTCTGCGTGGCGGACGCATAGGTTTCGCCGGTGAGCGTATCGAAGGCCGGAATCACCTGGTTGGTCGCGAGTCCGCGCACCGCATCAAGCAGCGTGGTCATGCGCGCGGGCGTCTGCGTCGAAATCGTCTGCAATGCCGATGCCATCGATTGCTGATTGCCGTTCAGGCCGGGGAACTGGTTGAACGCAAGGTTGGTACCGCCCGGACCGGTCGGCGCCTGGGCGAGCGTCAGCAATACGTTGTTGCCGCTCACGCTTGCGCTGGCATTGAGGAATGGCAGCACGTTCTGGATCACGCTCGCATACGAACCGCTCAAGCCACCACTGGCGTTGAGAATGGTGTAGGTCGTGCTCGGTCCGTAGGTCCCGGCGGACGGCAGCGCGATGAGTTGGCCTCCCAACGTGGCCGCGCCGTTGACCTGGATATGGTCGCTGGTACCGGCGGTATTGGTCTGGATTTGCGTGGTCGACCCTGCACCGAGCGTCAATCCACCCACGGTCAGCGTAGTGCCGGGCATGCCGCTGCTGGCTGCCGCACCGGTAGCACCGCTCAGGCCGCCCGGTGCCAACATGCCGTTCACGGTAACGGGACCGCTGATGCTGCCCGAACCGATCAGTGCGCTTGTTGAACCGATGGTAGCCGGACCATTCAGGGCTCCGTTCACCACAAGGTTGCCGCCGTTCACGTTGGTACCGTTGCTGAAGTTGGCGATGCCGCCACTTTGAATGACCAGAGTCCCCGGACCGGACAGATTCAACACTTGAAAGCCGGTCAACGAGTTGGTCGGCAGGATACCTACGCCCGGGCCGGTGACCGCAAACGTATTGATGCCACCTTGGCCATCGATCAGTCCGGTAATGCCGGCAAGGAAACCGAGCGGACTGTTGAAGGTGTCATTGCCGCCGCCAAGGTTGACCGTGCCCCGCACCGAGTTCGGAGTGACCTTGGTCAGCGAGTTGCCCTCGTTGCCGAGGTTGACCGTCGTGCCGACCGCGGTGTCGATGCCTGCAGTGATGGCATGCGTCACGTTCAAGGTGCCGGCTTGGATGTCGAGATTGCCGCTGAACGCCGAGTTGTCGCCACCCAGGGTCAGGCCATTGCCGGCCAACACCAGATTGCCACCACCCGACAACGTTCCGTTCAATGTCAACGCGTTGCTGCCGCCGACGGTGAGCGTGCCCGGGGTGGAAATGGCGATGGTGTTGCCGAGGCTGACGCCCGGCGCGCCCGCCGACAAGTTGCCGGCTCCCAGGACATTGAGCGCACCGCTGCCGAGTGCAGTGTTGGTGCCAACGATCACGCCGGTCCCGCTGGCGAGTGTCGTGCCGCCACCATAGGTGTTGTTGCCGCCCAGCGTCTGCACGCCGCCGTTGATGGCCAGAGCGCCCGTCGATCCGTTGATCGTTCCGGCATAGCTTCCCGGGCCATTCAAGGCCAAGGTGTTTGAACCCAGCGACACCGTACTGCCGGTGACACCGTTCAATGCACCAATGGTCTGATTGCCACCAGCGGTGATGTCGAAGCCCGCACCGCTGGCGGCGAGATTCACCGCGCCGGTCGGGGCCAGACCTCCACCTGCACCGATCGCCAGCGTGCCGCCATTGATCGCGGTGCCACCGGTGTAACCGTTCGCGCCGGTCAGGGTCAGCGTCGACGCGCCACTCTTGGTCACGCCCCCGACACCGGTAATCGCACCCGCCAATGTGAGCGGATCGCTTCCCGTCACCCCGAGATTCGCGCCCGCTGCCAGGTTCACGTTATTGGCCAGCGACGTTGCACCGGCCGTGTTGCCGAGTGTCGCCGCACCATTGACGTTGATCGCGCCAGTACCCAGCGCGGTGTTATTGCCAACGATCACCCCCGCACCTGAACCGAGCGTCGTGCCGCCACCGAAGATGTTCGCACCACTCAAGGTCTGCACACCGCCATTGATGGCCAGCGCGCCGCTTGCTCCACCATTGATCACGCCGCCGAAGCTGGCATTCCCAAGCCCACTCAGGCTCAGGGTGTTGCCGCCCAGATTGACGCTGCCGGAAGTGCCATTCAACGCACCGACGGTTTGATTGCCGCCTGCGGTAATGTCGAAGGCACCCGTGCCATTCAAGGTGACGTTGCCGGTCGATGCCAGACTGCCACCCGCACCGATCGCCAATGTTCCGGCATTGATGCTGGTGCCGCCGGTGTAACCGTTCGCGCCAGTCAAGGTCAGCGTCGACGCGCCATTCTTGGCCAGACCACCGAGACCACCGATGGTGCCGCTCAGGGTCAGCGGATTGCTGCCCAGCACACCCAAGCCTGCACCATTCGCCAGGTTCATGTTGTTGCCCAATGCAGTCACACCCGCCGTGGTGTCGAGCGTCGTCGCGCCATTGACATCGAGTGCACCGGTGCCTAGCGCGGCATTGTTCCCGGCAACTACACCCGTACCGTTCGCGAGCGTGACACCACCACCGAAGGTGTTCACGCCGCTCAACGTCTGCACGCCGCCATTGATGGCCAGTGCGCCGGTCGGTCCGGCAATCGTGCCTGCATAGCTACCCGTGCCATTCACGGCCAGCGTGTTCGACCCCAGCGACACCGTGCTGCCGGTGACACCATTCAGTGCACCGATGGCCTGGTTGCCACCCGCCGTGATGTCGAAGCCCGCACCGCTCGCGGCGAGATTCACCGCACCGGTCGGCGCCAGATGGCCGCCCGCACCAATCGCCAATGTTCCAGCATTGATGCTGGTGCCACCGGTGTAGCCGTTCGCGCCAGTCAAGGTCAAAGTAGCCGCACCACTCTTGGCCACGCTGCCGGCGCCGTTGATCGCACCCGCCAGCGTCAGTGCATTGCTACCCAGCACGTTCAGACCGGCACCACTCGCCAGATTCATGTTGTTGTTCAATGCAGTCGCGGCCGCCGTGGTGTCGAGTGTCGCCGCGCCATTGACATCGAGTGCGCCGGTGCCGAGTGCAGCATTGTTTCCGGCAACTACACCCGCACCATTCGCGAGTGTGACACCACCGCCGAACGTGTTGGCACCACTCAAGGTCTGCACACCGCCATTGATGGCCAGCGCGCCGGTTGCTCCACCATTGATCACGCCGCCGAAGCTGGCATTCCCAAGCCCACTCAGGCTCAGTGTGTTGCCGCCCAGATTGACGCTGCCGGAAGTGCCATTCAACGCACCGACGGTTTGATTGCCGCCTGCGGTAATGTCGAAGGCACCCGTGCCATTCAAGGTGACGTTGCCGGTCGATGCCAGACTGCCACCCGCACCGATCGCCAATGTTCCGGCATTGATGCTGGTGCCGCCCGTGTAGCCGTTCGCGCCGGTCAGCGTCAACGTGGCCGCACCATTCTTGGCCAAGCTGCCGGTGCCGTTGATCGCGCCGCCCAGCGTCAGTGCATTGCTGCCCAGCACGTCCAAACCGCCATTGCCGGACAGATTCACCACATTGGTCAAGGCGACCGCGATGCTGGAATCCAGCGTGGATGCACCATTGATCGTCAACGCACCCGTTCCGAGCGCACCATTGCTTCCGACGACAAGACCAGCATTGTTGCCGAGGGTGACGCCGCCACTGAAAGTGTTGGTGCCGCTCAATGCCTGTACGCCGCCATTGATGGCCAACGCACCGGTCGGCCCAGTGATCGTGCCGGCATAGCTGAAGTTGCCCGGACCACCCAAGGTCAGCGTATTCCCGCCCAATGCAACACTGCTGTTGATCGCAGTGCCGTTGAGCCCGCCGATGGTTTGATTGCCGCCTGCAGTAATGTCGAACGCGGTCCCGGACGCGAGTGCCACCGCGCCAGTCGATGACAGGCTCCCACCCGCCCCGATCGCCAGCGTGCCATTGTTGATGAAGGTGCCGCCGGTGAAACCGTTCGTGCCGGTCAGCGTTTCGACACCGGTGCCGACCTTGGTCATGCTGCCGGTGCCGGCGATCGAGCCACTGAAAGTACCGTTGCTGGCATCGCCGAGAACGAGATTGTTGGCGCCCATGTTGACGGTGCCGCCGCCGACCAGCGTGCCGAATGTCTGCGTGCCATTGCCGGCCGAGAGATCGAACGTGGCGCCGGTGGCGAGATTCACTGTGCCGCCGGCATTGAGGCTGGCTCCTGCTCCGAGGGCCAGCGTACCGGTGTTGATGAAGGTGCCGCCACCGTACGTGTTGTTGCCGTTGAGCGTCAGCATGGCCAAGCCATTCTTGGTGAGGCTGCCGGCGCCGGACAGCGAGCCGTTCAAGGTGAGCGCGTTGCTGCCCTGGAAGGTCAATCCGCTGTTGAGCACGATGTTATTGGCCAGCGCGAGCGCAGCGGTGCTGTCGAGCGTCGCCGCACCGTTGACGGTGAGCGCGCCGGTACCAAGTGCGCTGCCGTTGCCGACGACCAGTCCGCCGCCATTGAGCGCAACGCCACCGCCGAACGTATTGGCGCCGCTCAACGTCTGCACCCCACCATTGATGGCCAGCGCGCCGGTTGCACCACCATTGATCGTGCCGCCGAAGCTGGCGCTGCCCAATCCGCTCAGGCTCAGCGTGTTGCCGCCAAGATTCACCGTTCCGGAAGTGCCGTTCAACGCACCGACCGTCTGAGCACCTGCCGCCGAAATATCGAAGGCACCCGTACCGCCCAGGGTGATGTTGCCGGTCGAGGACAGGCTGCCACCCGCACCGATCGCAAGCGTGCCACCCAGGATATTGGTGCCGCCGGAGTAGGTGTTGGTGCCAGTCAGCGTCAGGCTCGAACCGTTCATGGTCAAACTGCCGCCACCGGTGATCGCGCCACCCAGCGTCAGCGGATTGCCACCCTGCACCGTCATTCCGGAACCGGCACCAAGGCCGATGTTGTTGCCGAGACTGATCGCTCCGCTCGTTGCCGCCAGCGTCACTGCGCTACCTGCACCGACATTGAGTGTCCCGGCGCCCAAAGCGGCGTTGTTGCCGACGATCAAGCCGCCGGCATTGAGCGTCGTGTCACCGCTGAACCCGCCATTGGCGCCGCCCAGCGTCAGCGTGCCACTGCCGTTCTTGATCAACCCGCCGCTGCCGGCAAGTGTGCCGCCGAAACTGGTGCTGGCATTGCCGCCAACCGTCAGCACGTTCGCGCCAAGGTTCACGTTGCCGGCGATACCGGCCAGCGAACCGATTCCAGTGTTCCCGCCGGCACTGATGTCGAAGCTCGTTCCGGCACCACCAAGCGTGACTGCCACATTCGGTGCGAGGCTGCCGCCGGCGCCGATCGCCAGCGTGCCGCCATCGATGTTCAATCCGCCAGCAAACGCGTTGGCACCCGTCAACGTTTGCACGCCAGCGCCAACCTTGGTGAGCCCGCCCGTTCCAATGACCGAACCGCCGAATGTCTGACTGGTCGCGTCACCGAAACTCAGCGTGTTCGCACCGAGATTGATGTTGCCGCCCAGTCCCCACAATGCCCCGATGGTCTGGTTGCCGAAGGCACCCGACAGATCGAATGTCGCGCCAGATGCCATGTTGATCCCCAGCCCCGACGACAGGCTGGCACCACCCGACAGGTTCACCGCGCCGCCATTGATCGCCAGCGTGCCGTTCAGAGTGTTGGCACCGCCCAAGGTCAGCGTGGCGGTGCCGCTCTTGATCAAGCCACCGATACCGGAAATCCCGCCATTGAGTGTCAGTGCATTGCTGCCGAGCAGATTCAATGATCCGCCGCCACCGAGCGTGATATTGCCGCCCAAGGTGTACGCACCCGCGGTATCCAGTGTCGTGTTGCCGCCCACGTTCAATGCCGCGGTACCGAGCGCATTCGCATTGCCCAGGAACAGGCCGCCACCGTTCAATCCCAGGCTGCCGGTGAATCCCGCGTTCGCGCCATTCAAAGTGAGAAGCGCGGAACCGTTCTTGATCAAGCCACCACTGCCGGCCAACAGGCCGTTCAAGGTGAGTGCATTGCTGCCAAGCAGATTCAGAGATGCCCCGGCACCGAGATTCCAGTTGTTCGCCAGGCTGAAGGCGCCCGCGGTATCCAGTGTTGCGGCGCCACCAATGCTCAACGCGCCTGTGCCCAGCGCATTGACGTTGCCCACCATCAGGCCGCCGCCATTCAAGGCAAATCCGCCGATGAAGCCGCTGTTCGCGCCATTCAAGGTCAGCGTTGCAGAACCACTCTTGGTCAGGCCACCCGCACCCGACAGCGTTCCGTTCAATGTCAACGCGTTGCTGCCAAGGAGGTTCAACGATGCACCACTACCCAAGCTGATGTTGCCGCCCAAGGTGTATGCGCCGGCGGTATCCAGCGTCGCGTTGCCACCCACGCTCAACGCCGCAGTGCCGAGTGCATTCGCATTGCCCAGGAACAGGCCGCCGCCATTCAGTCCCAGGTTGCCGGTGAAGCCTGCGTTCGCGCCATTCAAGGTGAGAAGCGCGGAGCCGTTCTTGATCACGCCGCCACTGCCGGACAACAGGCCATTGAAGGTCAGCGCATTGCTGCCGAGCAGGTTCAACGAAGCGCCGGCACCCAGTCCAACGTTGTTGCCCAAGGTGTACGCCCCCAGCGTATCCAGGGTCGCTGAACCGCCTACGCTCAGCGCACCGGTGCCCAACGCACCCGCATTGCCCAGTACCAGGCCGCCCGCGTTCAACCCGACGCCACCACCGAAAGTGTTTGCTCCGCTCAACGTCTGCACGCCGGTGCCGAGTTTGATCAGGCTGCCACCCAAACCACCGATGACGCCGCCGAAGCTGGTATTGCTGGCGCCGCCCAACGTCAGCGCATTCGCGCCAAGATTCACATTGCCCGCGATGCCCGCCAGCGAGTCGATCCCGATGTTTCCGCCGGCACTGATGTCGAAGCTCGCTCCCGCACCACCAAGCGTGACTGCGACACTCGGCGCAAGACTACCGCCAGCACCGATCGCCAGCATGCCGCCACTGATGTTCAATCCGCCGCCAAACGTATTGGCGCCGGTCAGCGTCTGCACGCCGGCGCCCAGCTTGGTGAGCCCGCCCGTTCCGAAGATCGATCCACCGAAGGTCTGATTGGTCGCATTACCGAAACTCAGCGTGTTGGCACCGAGATTGATGCCGCCACCCGCGCCCGAAAGCGCGCCGATCGTCTGGTTGATGCCCGCCGACAGGTCGAACGTCGCGCCAGTGGACAGACCGACATTCAACAACGACGACAAGCTGCCGCTGCCCGACATGCTCACCGTCCCCGCGTTGATTGCCAGGTTGCCATTGAGGGTGTTCGCTCCACCCAGCGTCAACGTCGCGGCACCGCTCTTGACCAGATTGCCGGTGCCGGAAATTCCGCCATTGACTGCAAGTGCGTTGGCGCCAAGAAAATTCAACGAGCCACCACCAAATGCGATGTTGTTCGTCAAGCTGTAAGCACCTGCGTTATCCAGCGTTACCGCACCACCCACGTTCAAAGCTGCCGTGCCCAGCGCATTCGCATTGCCCAGCAGCAGGCCGCCGCCATTCAATCCAAGGCTGCCGGTGAATCCACTATTCGCGCCATTCAATGTCAACAACGCGGAACCACTCTTCGTCAGACCGCCACCACCGGACAGCAAACCGTTCAAGGTGAGGGCGTTGCTTCCAAGCAGATTCAATGATGCCCCGACACCCAGGTTCCAGTTGTTCGCCAAGCTGTATGCACCCGCGGTATCCAGCGTTGCCGTGCCGCCAACGCTCAACACGCCCGTGCCCAGCGCATTGAGGTTGCCCACCATCAGGCCACCGCCATTCAATGCAAATCCGCCGGTGAATCCCGCGTTCGCGCCATTCAAGGTGAGAAGCGCGGAACCGCTCTTCGTCAGGCCGCCTGCACCCGACAGCGTCCCGTTCAAGGTCAATGCATTGCTGCCAAGCAGATTCAGCGAACCGCCCGCGCCAAGGCTCAGGTTGTTCGCCAGGGTGTAGGCACCCAGCGTATCCAGAGTCGCCGCACCGCCCACGCTCAACGCGCCCGTGCCCAGTGCACCGGCATTGCCCAGCACCAAGCCACCCGCATTCAACGCAACGCCGCCGCTGAAGGTGTTCGCGCTGCCAAACGTCTGCACGCCGGTCCCGGCCTTGATCAGGCCACCGCTGGTGCCTGCGATGTTGCCGCCGAAGCTGGCATTGCCGGCACCGCCCAGCATCAGGAAATTGGCGCCGATATTCACGGTGCCTCCAACACCCGCCAGCGAACCGACGCCCGGATTCAACGCAGCAGACAGATCGAACGTCGTGCCCGCGCCACCCAGCGTCACCCCGAGTGTCGGTGCCAGACTGCCGCTCGCCCCCAATGCGAGCGTGCCGCCATTGATGTTCAAACCACCCGTGAAGGAGTTGGCGCCACCCAGCGTCAATGTTGCCAAACCACTCTTGGTCAGGCTGCCAAGTCCGCCGATATTGCCGTTCCACGACAGCGCATTGCCGCCCAGCAAGTCCAGCGAAAAGCCGGAACCCAGGTTCACGGCATTGTTCAAGGTGTACGCACCCAACGTGTTCAGCGTAGTGTTGCCTCCCACGTTGAGAGCGCCGATGCCGAGCGCTGCGGCGTTGCCGAGCATCAATCCACCTGCGTTGAGATTGATGCCGCCACCGAAGCCATTGGCACCATTCAACGTAATGACACCGGTGTTGGTGATGTCGAGCCCACCTGTGGCACCCGACAGCGTGCCACCGAGCGAAAACCCATTGCTGCCGCCCAAGGTCAGGCGGCCGTTGAGATTGAAATTGTTGGCCAGCGAAAGGCCGCCGAGGCTTGCGGCGATCGCGCCACCGTTGACGTTGAATGTACCGGCGCCGAATGCACCCGCGCTATTGAAGTTCACCAGGCCATCGTTGAGCGTGGTGCTTCCGCCGACCACATTGCCCAGCAAGTTCCAGGTTCCGCTATGGACGGTCAGATTCTGGAAACCGGTGTAGGTGCTTGCGCTGATGTTGGTGATGGCGCCACCGGTGCCCGTGCCAGGGCCGGTCGCCAAGTTCTGCAGAACCAGGCCACTGGTGAGATTGCCGGCACCGACCGTACCCGAGACGCTCGAGCCGGAGACCGCGGTGAAGGTGTTGGCCCCGGCCGAGTTGCCGAGATTGATGCTGCCGGTGACGCTACCGGCATTGAGGAAGGTATTGCCGCCGGTTGTGGCGGCACCGAGGCCAACCACGCCGATGATGGTGCCGGTGCTGGCGTTGGTGAAGTTGGTATTGGCGCCGCCCGATGTCGACACCGCAGTCATGGCTGCATTCGGAGCTGCTATGCCAAACACCGACTGATATGCGGTGATGGCGCCAGCGTTCGAAATGTTGTTGGTGCCACCTGCTCCGTTCGTTATCGCGAGGGCTTGTCCGCCCGCGCCCGTGAGGGTCACGCCCGCGAGCGTTGCTCCGGCATTGTTGTTCACGGCGATGGTGTTGGCGGAAGCATTGCCGAGCAGCGCACCCTGGGCAGCAAAACTGAAACTGCCGCCGCCTGCAATCGGGCTGATCACGCCAAAATTGTTGAGCGTGATCCCGTTGCCGCTCAGGCTGACCGAAGGTCCGCCCAGGAAGGCATTCGAGGTGACCGTTGCGCCTGCTGCCACGTTCATCGTGACGTTGTTGGCGCTGCTCGCGACGTTGGTGGTGCTCGACGCCGCGGGACAGTCGATTGTCGTCGCGGTTCCCGATGTGGTGGTGTTGCATGCCGCATTGGCCACCCCGCTTGCCAGAGGTAGCACCATCGCGGCTTTCAACGCCAGCAGGATCGCTTTTGCCAATCGGCAAAGGTGGTTACGGCGTGAACGACGAAAACGACCGACGTAACTGCTGTGCATAGCATCCCCCTACATGTGTCTGGCACACGAAGCACGGACGTTGCCCGCTTTCTTCAGGCAAAAGGACGGACCAGCCGTGCCGCTCATGGAAACGACAGCTCGAACTTCACTACGGCTTTTTCGAGGACGAATCCGGCTGAGCCCTCCCTGTCGGGAGAGGCAATCACGGAAAGCCAGGAAAAGGTGTTACCCCGCCGCTTACTCAGGCGCTGGCTTGGGTAACCAGAGCATCGGCTCTTTGTTCTGCATATCTCCCCCCGTCATGTCGATTGAGCACGTGGCACGTGCGCGACCTGTTCAACTGAAACCAGATCTTCCGTGCCCTACGGAACGACTGCTTCTGAATCTTTCGTCATCGGATCACCAATGGATCCTTCCAACAGGTCGTCATCCATCAAGGCGACTGCATCAAGCGCCCTAGTGCGACCTGCTCTTCCCGTCCTTGCGGTCAGGTATATGACTCGATTCGTTAAATGAACGTGATTTTTGACGGATTAATGCGACTACCCTGATAATTCTGACAGGTAATATCCGGCGAATCGCCATGATCGATGTCGATGGAACGGCGGCTGGCTATCAGAGTAGTGATCCGCAGCCGTCGCTTCATCCGCAATACTCCTTCCGCTTACGCGTTGGTTGGTGTGTTGCTCGGACCGGTTGAATACGCCGCCAAGCGCTGCCTCCCACGCTGAAGTTTATGCCGAATTTATGGCAGTGCTCGCTTAGCGAATAGAGGTTTTACGCGCCATCTCTCGAGAATTGCACCGTGGCCAATTGGCCTCGTTGCCCCTCTTGGGTGGGTTCATGAAACAGAAGTTGTTCCGGATGCGCGAAGCATGCGCGCCACTGCTGGCGACGCTGCTTGCCACAGCCGGCTTGATGGCACTGAGTGCGCAGGCGCGTGCCGCGGATTCCGACACCCAGCAAATACCGATCTGCACGGATCGCCCGACCAAAGCCAACGTTCCTTGCACGGTGCCGAAGGGACAGTGGCAGCTCGAAACCGACGTCGGCAACCAGATCGTTGACCGTCAGCCCGTTACGCGTACCGAAACGCTCTACTTCACCAATCCGACGATCAAGTACGGCATTGGCACGCGTACCGATCTGCAACTGAACTGGGCACCCGACATTCGCATCCGCACCAATGACCGGGCAACCGATGAGCGCCATTCGCTTTCCGGCGGGGGTGACGTGTACGTGCGGCTGAAAACCCGAGTTTTCGAAAATGATCGCGTGAGCATCGCGGCGATCCCGTTCGTGAAAGCACCGACGGCGCGCACCGGCATCGGCAATGGCATGTGGGAGGGTGGCGTCGCCCTGCCGGTCGGCATCACGTTGCCGAGCAGCTTCACCCTGACATTGGGACCGGAAGTGGATGCACTCGCCAATTCCGGTGGAAACGGCCGTCATGCCGCGGTCGTGAATCTGGCCAACCTGTCGCACCCATTGGGCAGCCGCACGACGTTTTACGTCGAGATGTGGTCGATGTCCAATCGCGACCCATCCGGCACGGTGAAGCAATCTTCGGCCGATATCGCCGTGACCTGGCTGGCCACGCCAACGTTGCAATTGGATGCAGGCGCCAACTTCGGCCTCAACGATGCCACCCCGCATTCGCAGGTCTATGTCGGCCTTTCGCGCCGTTTCTGAGGAGAACCCCATGCCCGGTTGGCTGACCATTGTCTGTTGTATCGCGGTGATCGCCGCATGTGCGTACCTGCTGTACGTGATCCTGCGGCCCGACCGCTTCTGACGATTAGAGAGCACGGACATGATCGAAACACTGCTCGTCTTCGCCCTTGCAATCGGCCTCGGCTGGCCGCTCGGGCACTATCTCGCCGCGATAATGCGCGGCAGACCCTCGCGCCTGGATCGCGTATTCGGCTGGATCGAGCGTCCGTTGTATCGCCTGCTCGGCACTGATCCCAAACGTGGCATGAGCTGGCGTGGTTACGCCAAAGCCTTCCTGCTGAGCAACCTCGTGGTCGGTCTTGTGGTGTGGGTGATGCTGATGACCCAGACCTGGCTGCCGTTGAATCCCGATGCGGCACCGAACATGCGCTGGGACAACGCGCTGCACACGATGATGTCGTTCCTGACCAACACCGACCAGCAGCACTATTCCGGACAAGCGCAACTGTCCTACCTCTCGCAGATGGTCGCGATCGTCGGACTCCAGGTGATCACCCCGATGATGGGACTGGCACTTGTCGTCGCGACCTTGCGTGCATTGATGGGCGGTCGACAGGCGATGCATCCCGGCAATGATCCAACGCGAACCGCTGGCGAAGAAGCCGACGTCGGCAACTACTGGGCCGACACGATTCGCGCGACTGTCCGCTTCCTGCTGCCGCTGTGCCTGTTGTGGAGCGTGTTGCTGACTTCGCAGGGCGTGCCATCGACATTGCAAGCCGGACCAGTCGCGACACCCGTGGACACCAGTGTGGAGATGAAGCAGCAGAAGATCCCGTTGGGACCGGTAGCGCCGATGGTCGCGATCAAGCAGCTCGGCACCAACGGTGGCGGCTGGTACGGCCCGAACAGTGCCATGCCACTGGAAAATCCCACGCCGTTCTCCAACCTGCTGGAAATGCTGGCGATCATCCTGATCCCGATCGCGGTCGCCTTCATGGTCGGTCCATTGACCGGGCGGCGGAAATTCACCGCGTTGGTATTCGGCAGCATGTTGCTGATGTCGATCATCTCGACCGGCGCCGGCATGCTGCTGGAGAGCCACGCCGCAAGTGTTGCCAGCTCCGCATTGATGGAAGGCAAGGAAGTACGCCTCGGTGTCGATGATTCCGCGTTGTGGGCGATGCTCACGACACAGACCAGCAATGGATCGGTCAATGCGATGCACGATTCGCTCGCACCACTGACCGGGTTGATCGCGATGGGCAATATGCTGATCAACGCCATCTGGGGCGGCATTGGCTGCGGACTGCAGCAATTCATCGTCTACCTGCTGTTGGCAGTGTTCCTGGCAGGCTTGATGACTGGCCGCACGCCGGAATTGTTCGGCCGCAAGATCGAAGCCCGTGAGGTGCGCCTCCTTTCGCTTCTGATCCTGCTGCAGCCAATCGTGGTGCTCGGTTTCACCGCGCTCGCATTGGCGTTGCCGCAATTCACCGCCAACTCGAACCCTGGCTTCCATGGCATCAGCCAGGTGTTCTATGAGTACACATCGGCATTCTCCAACAATGGCTCCGGCTTCGAGGGACTGGGCGATGGCACGTACTGGTGGAATCTCACCTGCTCGCTGGTACTGGCGCTCGGCCGCTATCCCGCATTGATCGTGCCACTGGCCGTGGCTGCCAGTCTCGCGCGCAAACGCCATGCGCCGGAGGGTGCTGGCAGCCTGCATGTCGAAACACCGACATTCGCGCTCACCCTCATTGCTGTGACGGTGATCCTGACCCTGTTGCAGTTCATGCCCGCGCTCGTGCTCGGCCCTGTGGCCGAACACCTGAGCCTGATGGCGCATTGAGGAGATTCCGATGACCCAAGATTTCCCGCAAACCAAGACGCACAGGGATCATCCAGCCCTGCTGGATGCCGCAGCCCTGCGGACCTCGATCCGTGATGCCTTCCTGAAGCTCGCGCCGCAGCACATCATCAAGAGCCCGGTGATGGCGATCGTGCTCCTTGGCACGCTGCTGGCGGCATTGATCACCGCGGCGGGCGCGGCGCCCGCCGGTTTCGGCTGGTCGGTGACTGCAATCCTGTTGGTCACGGTGCTGTTCGGCAATTTTGCCGAAGCAGTCGCCGAGGCACGCGGCCGAGGTCAAGCGGCATCGCTAAGGCGTGCACGCAAGGATCTGGTAGCACGCAAGATCGTCGATGCGAAGACGTTCCGTCCAGGTCAACGCAACGACGAAACCCGGATTCCCGCAGCGGAATTGCGCCCGGGCGATCTGATGGTGATCTCCGAAGGCGAACTGATCCCCGCCGACGGCGAGATCATTCACGGTCTCGCCTCGATCAACGAAGCTGCGGTCACCGGTGAATCCGCGCCGGTGTTGCGTGAAGCGGGGACCGATCGCAGCGGCGTGATCGGCGGCACCAAGGTGTTGTCGGACGAAATCGTCGTACGCGTTACCGCTGAACCCGGCCACAGCTTCCTCGATCGCATGATCGCGCTGGTGGAAGGCGCCAATCGCCAGAAGACACCGAACGAGATTGCATTGACCATGCTGTTGGCAGCGATGACCCTGACCTTCCTGATCGTCTGCACCACGCTACCAGTGATCGGCGCCTTCGTCGGCGTCAAGGTCGACCCGCTGCTGCTGATTGCGTTGCTGGTTTGCCTGATTCCGACCACGATCGGTGGCCTGTTGCCTGCCATCGGCATCGCCGGCATGAACCGCGCGTTGTCCGCGAATGTGCTGGCCAAGTCGGGCAAGGCGGTCGAAGTCGCCGGCGACGTCGACGTATTGCTGCTCGACAAGACCGGAACGATTACCCACGGCGACCGTCAGGCGACTGCCTTCCACGTCCTGGCGGGGGTCAATGCGGACCAGCTGCGGGATGCGGCATTGTTGTCGTCATTGGCCGACCCGACGCCAGAGGGCAAATCGATTGTCCGGCTGGCGCGTGAGCGCGGATCGGAAATCCACGAGCCGGAGCATGCGCACTACATCCAGTTCACCGCGCAGACCCGCATGTCCGGCGTTGACCTCGATGACGGGCAGCGCGTGATCCGCAAGGGTGCGGGCGACGCGATCGAAAGCCATGCCCTGGCGTTGGGTGGGCTGATTCCCGTCGAGATGAAGGCGCGCATCGATCAGGTGGCACGCGAAGGCGCAACGCCGCTGGTCGTCAGCGACGGCAGGCATGTACTCGGCGTGATCGAGTTGTCGGACGTGGTCAAGCATGGTGTCAAGGAGCGTTTTGCGCGCCTGCGCGAGATGGGCGTGCGTACCATCATGATCACCGGTGACAATCCGCTGACTGCCGCGGCCATTGCCGCGGAAGCTGGCGTGGACGATTACATCGCCGAAGCCAGGCCCGAAGACAAGCTCGCCCGCATCCGCGCCGAACAGGCCGGGGGCCGGCTGGTCGCGATGGTCGGCGATGGCACCAACGATGCGCCCGCACTGGCACAAGCCGACGTCGGCCTGGCGATGAATTCCGGTACGCAGGCCGCCAAGGAAGCCGGCAACATGGTCGATCTGGACAGCGATCCGGCCAAATTGCTCGCGGTGGTGGAAGTCGGAAAACAGCAGTTGATCACCCGCGGCGCGCTGACCACGTTTTCGTTGGCCAACGACGTGTCCAAGTACTTCGCCATCCTGCCTGCACTGTTCGCCGCCGCGATTCCATCGATGGCCGCGCTCAACGTGATGGGACTGTCCAGTCCGAAGAATGCCGTGCTCGCGGCACTGATCTTCAATGCGCTGGTGATCCCGGCATTGATTCCGTTGGCACTACGCGGGGTGCGTTTCAAGCCTGCGAGCGCCACCGTGTTGCTGCGCCGGAACATGCTGATGTACGGCGTCGGCGGCGTATTGCTTCCCTTCATCGCCATCAAGCTGATCGATCTGGCGTTGGCCATGACGATCGGCGCCTGAGGAACCCATCATGAATGACCTCGTTTCCATGGATACCCATCCGCTGCAGGAACGTATCGGACTCCGTGCGCCAATCCTGTTCGCCGTGCTGATTCTTGTCGGATTCGGCCTCCTCTATTCGCTGGCGGGTACCGGGCTCGGTCGTGCGCTGTTTCCCGCCGAGGCAACCGGCAGCGTGATCCAGCGCGATGGATATGCCATTGGATCGGTACTGCTCTCGCAGCCGTTCAAGGATGCGCGCTACTTCCAGCCGCGGCCCTCTGCCGCCAACTACGACCCGATGTCGGCAAGCGGCAGCAATCAGGCCCGCAGCAACCCCGACTTGCGCAAGCGCATTGCGGAGGCCACGATATCGATTGCTGCCCGCGACGGCATTGCGTCGATCGATGTACCCAACGAACTGGTCACGCAATCGGGCAGCGGGCTTGACCCGCATCTTTCCCCGGCCGGTGCCGAGGTGCAGGTAACACGCGTGGCCAATGCACGCGGGCTCGATTCCATGATCGTTCGCAAGTTGGTGGCGCAGCACACCGCAACCCGGCAATTTGGCGTGCTGGGCGAACCTCGAGTCAATGTGTTGCAATTGAACCTGGCTCTGGATGCCCTCCATCACTGATCCGGCGCACAATTCGCAGATGAACGCCGACCGCCGTGATGTTGTGCGCCAGGAGCAGGCCGATGCGCTGCTCGGTGAGCTGAGGCGCCAGGGCAGCGGCCGCCTGACGATTTTCCTCGGAGCGGCTCCCGGTGTCGGCAAGACTTACTCCATGCTGTCGCGGGCGCATGAACTGAAGAAACAAGGCATCGACGTGATGGTGGGGTTGGCCGAAACCCATCGCCGCGCAGAGACCGAAGCCCTGTTGAATGGACTGGAAGTTCTTCCGCGCAAGCGAGTCGACTATCAGGGCCGGCGACTTGAAGAGCTCGACATCGATGCCTTGCTTGTGCGCAAGCCACAGGTGGCGCTGGTCGACGAACTCGCCCACCGCAATGTGCCCGGCAGCCGCCACGAACGCCGCTGGCAGGACGTGATTGAACTGCTTGATGCCGGCATCGACATCTACACCACCGTCAACATCCAGCACCTGGAAAGTCTCAATGACATCGTGCACCGGATCACGGGCGTGCGTGTCAGTGAGACGGTGCCCGATCTGGTGTTCGATCGCTTGCGCGATATCCTGCTGGTCGATCTGCCGCCGCGCGAACTGATCGAGCGCCTGCAGCAGGGCAAGGTCTATGTGCCGGAGCAGGCTGCCCACGCACTGCAGGCATTCTTCTCTCCATCGAACCTCACCGCGCTACGCGAGTTGGCGATGCAGACCGCTGCCGATCGCGTCGACAGCGACCTGCGCGAAGCGCAAGCCGCCCGCGGTCTGCCCGGGATGCCGCTGCGACGACGCGTGCTGGTGGCAATCGATGGGCGTGGCCAGTCGGAATATCTCGTGCGCGTGGCACGTCGCCTTGCCGAGCGCCGGGATGCCCCGTGGACCGTGGTCACCGTGCAAACAGGCAGCGATGTCGACGAACACCGGCAACTGGAGCTCGATCGTGCGTTCGCGCTGGCGCGGCGCCTCGGTGGCGATGCCGAGGTACTGCATGGTGGCAACGTCGTTGATGCAATCCTCGACCATGCAGCGCGCAGCGGCGTCTCGACCATCGTGCTCGGGCGCACACGCGAGCGTCCCTTCGCGCGCATGTTCAACCGCACGCTGACACAACAACTCCTGCAGCGCGGAGCGCACTACGAACTCACCATTTTCAGTACGCCCGAGGCTCGGGCAAAGGCCCGCCGCTCGGTACGCCAGTCCAGTCATTGGCTCACCCGTAGCGATATTGGATTGGCGGTATTGGCCACGGTGCTGGCGACGGCCTGTGGCGAGGTTGCTGGCCGTTGGCTGGGTTTGACCGATCTATCCATGGTATTCATCGTGGCCGTGGTCCTGGTGGCATCACGGACACGGATGGCTGCGGCTGTACTCGCCGCAGCATTGTGCTTCCTGTCTTACGACTTCTTTTTCATCCCACCGCATTTCACCTTTTATATCAGTGCTCGACAGGGCGTGGCCACGGTCTTCCTGTTTTTGGTTGCCGCGTTGGTTGCCGGACGATTGGCGTCGCGCCTGCGCATGCAGGTTCTGGCCCTGCGTGCTGCCAATGCACATGCCACGGCGTTGCAAGCGCTTGGCCGCCAGCTCGCGGTTGCGGCCGACCTCGGGCAAGTCGTGAGCGCCGGCCGTCAGGCACTCAAACAAGCGACCGGTGTCGACGCATTGGTGCAGGCAGGAAATACGCCAATTGCACCAGAGTGCCCGTACTCGCTCTCGGACCGGGATCGCGCGGCGGCGGACTGGACGATGAAGCACCAGCAAAGCGCAGGGCGTTTCACCGATACGCTGGGCAATTCCGACTGGTGGTTCATGCCGCTGATCGAAGATGGCGGTTTGGCAGGCTTGATCGGCCTGCGTTTCCCGGAGAACGCCGCGCGCCCCGGGCCCGAGCAACGCCGGCTGATCGATGCCATGGCTGACGACATTGCCCAAGCCATCGTGCGCACGCGACTGGTTTCCGATCTGGAGGATGCCCGCGTCACCAGCGAGACCGAACGCCTGCGCTCCGCGCTGCTGTCATCCGTCTCGCACGATCTGCGCTCGCCGCTGGCGTCCATCATTGGCGCGGCGGGCAGCCTCGATAGCTATGGCGATGCGATGAACCGCGAAGATCGCCACAGCCTGCTCGAAACCGTACGCATGGAAGGCGAACGCCTGGATCGCTACATCCAGAACCTGCTCGACATGACGAGGCTCGGACACGGCGGCCTGACCCTCAATCGCGACTGGATCGGTGTCAATGAGCTGATCGGTTCGGCGGTCACGCGCTTGCAACGTTACGAGCCAGCCGCACGATTCGATCTTCATCTGGCAGAAGGGCTTGCGCCAATCTGGGTGCATCCGGCGCTGATCGAGCAAGCACTGTTCAATGTGGTGGAGAACGCGGCCCGCTTCTCGCCATCGGGAGAGCCGATCGTGATCGACGCCCGCGATGTGGAAGGACGCTTGCGCATCGACGTTTGTGATCGCGGCCCTGGCATCCCGGAAGACGAGCGCAAACGCATCTTCGACATGTTCTTCAGCGTGGAACGCGGCGACCGTGGGCGACAGGGAACTGGCTTGGGTCTGGCGATCACCCAGGGCATGTTCGGTGCGCACGGCGGAACCGTGGAGGCAATCCCCGGTTACGATGGTCATGGCACCATCATCCGCATGACGCTTCCCCGCATCCTTCCGCCCGGCTCAACGCCATGAACGACGCCACCGATATCCGTGTGCTCGTCATCGACGACGAACCGCAGATCCGCAAATTCCTCGACATCAGCCTGCGTGCCCAAGGGTATCGGGTTGGGATGGCAGAATCCGGCGAGGAAGGCCTGCGAACGTTGGCTGCCCACGGCGCGGATCTGGTGATTCTGGACATCGGATTGCCCGATATCGATGGCCATGAAGTGCTGAAGCGGTTGCGCGAGTGGTCGCAGGTTCCGGTGATCATGCTCACCGTACGCGCCGACGAAAGCGGAAAGGTCGCTGCTCTCGATGCGGGTGCCAACGATTACGTGACCAAACCTTTTGGCATCCAGGAGCTCATGGCACGTGCCCGGGCCTTGTTGCGCGTGCGCGTTGCGACAGACGATGGACTTCCGGTCTTCGATGACGGCCAACTGCGCGTCGATCTCTCCCGGCGCGAAGTTTTCCTCGGCGATGAACCAGTCCAGTTGGCGCGCAAGGAATACGCATTGCTCGCATTGCTGGTCCAGCATGCCGGACGCGTGGTGACCCAGCCGCAAATCCTGCGCGAGCTCTGGGGTCAGCATCATCAGGACGATACGCATTACTTGCGGGTATTGGTCGGAAAGTTGCGCCAGAAACTTGGCGATGACCCGGCGATGCCGCGCTGGATCGTGACCGAAGCCGGTGTTGGTCTCCGCTTCAAGACCCAGTGACCGCTTTGGGTCGAAAGCTGCCTGATCATTCTGTCAACGACCGATGCCTGCTGATGCAGGAAGTCCCGCATCATGAAAACGCCCGGGATTCCCGGGCGCTTTTGTCAAACATTGTCGCGACAATCAAGCCGCGACCGTATCCGCCACGTCCTTGTACTCCTCAATCTGGTCGAAGTTCATGTAACGGTAGATCTCGGCGCCCTGGCTGTTGATCACGCCGACGTCCGCCATGTATTCCTCGCGGGTCGGGATGCGACCGAGGCGCGAGCAAATCGCCGCGAGTTCCGCCGAGCCCAGATAGACATTGGTATTGCGACCAAGGCGATTCGGGAAGTTGCGGGTCGAGGTCGAGAACACCGTCGCGCCTTCGCGCGCCTGCGCCTGGTTGCCCATGCACAGCGAGCAGCCCGGCATTTCCATGCGCGCACCGGCCGCGCCGAAGGTGCCGTAATGGCCTTCCTTGGTCAGCTCCGATGCGTCCATCTTGGTCGGCGGCGCGACCCACAGGCGGGTCGGGATATCGCGCTTGCCTTCCAGCAATTTCGCGGCGGCGCGGAAGTGGCCGATGTTGGTCATGCACGAACCGATGAAGACTTCATCAATATGCGCGCCGGCGACATCGGACAGCGTCTTGACGTCGTCCGGATCGTTCGGGCAGGCGACGATCGGTTCGACGATCTCGTTGAGATCGATGTCGATCACCGCGGCGTATTCGGCGTCGGCATCGCCTTCCAGCAATTGCGGGTTGGCCAGCCAGCCTTCCATCGCCTTGATCCGGCGCGACAGCGAACGCGGATCGGCATAGCCTTCGGCGATCATCCACTTCAGCAACGTGATGTTGCTGGTGAGGTATTCGATGATCGGTTCCTTGTCGAGCTTCACCGTGCAACCGGCGGCCGAGCGTTCGGCGGAGGCATCGGACAGTTCGAACGCCTGCTCAACCTTCAACTGCGGCAACCCTTCGATTTCGAGGATGCGACCGGAGAAGATGTTCTTCTTGCCCTGCTTGGCAACGGTCATCAGGCCCTGCTTGATCGCCGCCAGCGGAATCGCGTTGACGAGATCACGCAAGGTCACGCCCGGCTGGAGTTCGCCCTTGAAGCGCACCAGCACCGATTCCGGCATGTCCAGCGGCATCACGCCGGTCGCGGCAGCAAAAGCCACGAGGCCCGAACCCGCCGGAAACGAGATGCCCACCGGAAAACGCGTGTGCGAGTCACCGCCGGTGCCGACGGTATCGGGCATCAGCATGCGGTTGAGCCAGCTGTGGATCACGCCATCGCCCGGGCGCAGCGCGATGCCGCCACGGTTGCTGATGAAGGCCGGCAGATCGTGGTGCGTCTTGACGTCGACCGGCTTCGGATAGGCGGCGGTATGGCAGAACGACTGCATCACCAGATCGGCGGAGAATCCGAGGCAGGCGAGATCCTTCAGTTCATCGCGCGTCATCGGGCCGGTGGTGTCCTGCGAACCCACCGAGGTCATCTTCGGTTCGCAATAGGTACCGGGACGAATGCCCTTCCCTTCCGGCAAACCGCAAGCGCGACCGACCATCTTCTGCGCCAGCGAATAGCCTTTGCCGGTATCGGCCGGATTGTGCGGCAGGCGGAACAGCGTCGACGGCGCGAGACCCAGCGCTTCACGCGCCTTCGCAGTGAGGCCACGACCGACGATCAACGGGATGCGGCCACCGGCGCGCACTTCATCGAGCAGCACGTCGGACTTCAATGCGAATTCGGCGATCACTTCACCGTTCTTCAACGCCTTGCCTTCGTACGGACGCAGTTCGACCACGTCACCCATGTTCATTTGCGAGACGTCGAGTTCGATCGGCAACGCGCCGGCGTCTTCCATCGTGTTGTAGAAGATCGGCGCGATCTTCGACCCCAGGCAGACGCCGCCGAAACGCTTGTTCGGGATGAACGGAATGTCTTCGCCGGTGAACCACAGCACCGAATTGGTCGCGGACTTGCGCGAGGAACCAGTACCGACGACGTCACCGACGTAGGCGACCAGATGGCCCTTGTCCTTCAGCGATTCGATGAAGGCGATCGGTCCGCGCTTGCCGTCTTCTTCCGGAGTGATGCCGTCGCGGGCGTTCTTGAGCATCGCCAGCGCGTGCAACGGAATGTCGGGACGCGTGGTGGCATCGGGCGCCGGCGACAGATCGTCGGTATTGGTTTCGCCGGTCACCTTGAACACGGTGATGGTCATCGACTCCGGCACTTCCGGCTTGCTGGTGAACCATTCGGCGTCGGCCCAGCTCTGCAACACGGCCTTGGCGTTGGCGTTGCCCGGCGCGCTATTTGATTGGGCCTTCTCCTGCACGTCGTGGAAGGCGTCGAACATCAGCAGCGTGTGCTTGAGCGCGGTGGCGGCGACGGCGCCGACTTCGGCATCATCGAGCAATTCGATCAGCGGATGGATGTTGTAGCCGCCGAGCATGGTGCCCAGCAGTTCGGTGGCGCGTTGGCGCGAAAGCAGCGCGCTCTTCTCGCTGCCGAACGCGATCGCGGCGAGATACGAGGCCTTGACCTTGGCGGCGTCATCGACACCTGCCGGCACGCGATTGGTAATCAGATCCACCAGGAACTGTTCTTCACCAGCCGGAGGATTCTTGAGCAATTCGATGACATCGGCAGTCTGCTGCGCGGTCAGCGGCAGCGGCGGGATACCGAGGGCGGCACGTTCGGCGGCGTGCTGGCGATATTCTTGCAACATGGTGGGCTCCGGTGGTTCTGTGAGAAGAATGTCGTGAGAAGAAATTTGGTTATTCGTTTGCGGGGACGATCAATTTCAGTCCCTTGAAGTAATCGCGATGGAAGGCGGTGTCGAACGTCACCAGGCCATCGCATTGCAGCAGTGCATGTGCGCCGACGAGGAAATCGGCAATCGCCCGATCTTCACCCGCACGCGTGCGATGACGTCGCTGCATCTCGCCGGCACGCAAGGCCGACTTGGCTTCGATGGCGCTGAAATGCACGCCCATTTCCTCGAGCGCGGCCAGCGCGTCAGCGCCGTTGCGCAAGGCCGAACACAGGTCGGCCAGTGTCGCATCGCACAACACCACGCGACCGTTGCCCAGGCATTGGCGCAGGCAAGCCTCGACCGCATCGGCGCGCGGGCCATCAGTCAGCAGTTCGATCAGGACGGGGGTATCGACGGCGATCATTTCTTCCTGCTGCCTTCGCTGTCGTTATCGAGAGCGAACTTGCCGCGGACGCGGGAAATGGCGTCATCCACGTTCTTGCGCAGGACAATCCGGCTGCCATCCAGCTCGACCTTGAGGACGCTGCCCTTGGTCAGGCCCAGCGCATCGCGCACGGCCTTGGGCAAGGTGATCTGGCCACGTTCGGCGACGATCGCTTCCATCCCTGCATGTCCTCGCTTGGTATGCACGAATTATACATACTTGTCGTGACATACTCAATCCGGACCTGCCCCGCCAAGGTCGCAGGCGCATGTCACGGATGCTGGCGGATAATGACCCCAGCCTCCTTCCCCCTTCGGAGCACCGCAATGGCCGATTCCTTCAATACCCGCGCCCAACTCGAGGTCAACGGGAAGTCCTATACCTATTCCAGCCTGCCGAAGCTGGGCGAGAAATACGACCTCGCCAAGTTGCCGTATTCGATGAAAATCCTGCTGGAAAACCTGCTGCGCAACGAAGACGGCGGCCAGACCGTCGGCCCCGACCACATCGAGGCGGTGGCGAAATGGGACCCGAAGGCCGAACCGCAAACCGAGATCGCCTTCATGCCGGCACGCGTGGTACTGCAGGACTTCACCGGCGTCCCCTGTGTGGTCGACCTGGCGGCGATGCGCGATGCGGTGACCAGGCTCGGTGGCAAGGCCGACCAGATCAATCCGCTGATTCCGTCGGAGCTGGTGATCGATCACTCGGTGCAGGTCGACGTGTTCGGTCGCGCCGATGCGCTTGATCTCAACGGCAAGATCGAATTCGAACGCAACCAGGAACGCTACAGTTTCCTGCGCTGGGGCCAGAAGGCGTTCCAGGATTTCAAGGTGGTGCCGCCGAATACCGGCATCGTCCATCAGGTGAATCTGGAAAACCTCGCCCGAGTGGTGATGGAACGCGAAATCGGCGGAACGCGCTGGGCGTTCCCGGACACCGTATTCGGCACCGACAGCCACACCACGATGATCAATGGTATCGGCGTGCTCGGTTGGGGCGTGGGCGGGATCGAGGCGGAAGCCGCGATGCTGGGCCAGCCATCGTCGATGCTGATTCCGCAAGTGATCGGTTTCAAACTCACCGGCAAGCTGCCGGAAGGCGCCACCGCCACCGATCTGGTGCTGACGGTGACGCAGATGCTGCGCACGCTCGGCGTGGTCGGCAAGTTCGTCGAGTTTTACGGTGACGGTTTGCAACACTTGCCGCTGGCCGATCGCGCGACGATCGCCAACATGGCGCCGGAATATGGCGCGACCTGCGGTATCTTCCCGGTCGATGCAGAATCGCTGACTTACCTGCGCCTGTCCGGTCGCAGCGCCGAACTGATCGCGCTGGTCGAGACTTACGCCAAGACGCAGGGCCTGTGGCACGACGCCAATTCGCCGCACGCGGAATATTCGGCGACGCTGAAACTCGACATGGGCGACGTCAGGCCATCACTGGCCGGCCCCAAGCGCCCGCAGGATCGCGTATTGCTGCAGGACGTGCACGCCAATTTCGACGAGACGCTGAAAACGCTCACCGTCAATCGCAAGATCAATGGCGCCTCGGCGGACGCGATCAACCGCCTGGACAGCGAAGGCGGCGACCAGCTGATGGCCGATCATCTCGCCGCCAAGCCGAAGTCGAAGATCCGCATCAAGGACCAGGACGCCGAACTGACCGATGGTTCGGTGGTGATCGCGGCGATCACTTCATGCACCAACACCTCGAATCCGGCGGTGATGCTTGGTGCCGGCCTGCTGGCGCGCAACGCCGCAAGACTTGGCCTGACATCGGCACCGTGGGTCAAGACTTCGCTCGGCCCGGGCTCGCGCGTGGTCACCGACTATCTCGAAAAAGCCGGCGTCCTCACCGATCTGGAAAAACTCGGCTTCTACGTCGTCGGCTACGGCTGCACCACCTGCATCGGCAACTCCGGCCCGCTGCCGGACGAAGTTTCGAAGGGCATCGCCGAGAACGAACTGGTGGTGGCGTCGGTGCTGTCGGGCAATCGCAACTTCGAAGGCCGCGTCCATCCGGAAGTGAAAGCGAACTACCTCGCGTCGCCACCGCTGGTGGTGGCCTACGCGATCGCCGGCAGCGTCAATATCGACATGACGAAAGAACCGCTTGGCAAGGGCAGCGATGGGCAGGATGTGTACCTGCGCGATATCTGGCCTACAAATAAGGAAATCGGCGACACCATCGCCGCGACCGTCGGCCCGGAACTGTTCGCGCAGAACTATGCCGACGTGTTCAAGGGCGACACCCGCTGGAACCAGATCGCCTCGCCGGAAGGCCAGTTGTACCAGTGGGATGAGGCTTCGACCTACATCAAGAATCCGCCCTACTTCGATGGCATGACGATGCACGTCGGCAACATCGACGACATCCACGGCGCGCGCACGCTCGGCATGTTCGGCGATTCCATCACCACCGACCACATCTCGCCGGCCGGCAACATCAAGAAGGATTCGCCCGCGGGCCGCTTCCTGCAGGAACGTGGCGTGCAACCCGCCGACTTCAACAGCTACGGCTCGCGTCGCGGCAACGACGACGTGATGGTGCGCGGCACCTTCGCCAACATCCGCATCAAGAACCTGATGCTGGGCGGCGAGGAAGGCGGCAACACGCTGTATTACGGCAAGTCCGGCGGCGCTGGCGAGAAACTGGCCATCTACGACGCGGCGATGAAGTACAAGGCCGACAGGGTGCCGTTGGTGGTGCTGGCGGGCACCGAATACGGCACCGGTTCGTCGCGCGACTGGGCCGCCAAGGGCACCAATCTGCTCGGCGTGAAAGCTGTGATCGCGCGCAGCTTCGAGCGCATCCACCGTTCCAACCTGGTTGGCATGGGCGTGTTGCCGCTGCTGTTCAAGCATGGCGAGAGTGCGCAGACGCTCGGCCTCGATGGTTCGGAAACCTTCGACATCACCGGCCTGAACGATGGCGCATCGAAGACGGCGACCGTCACCGCGACGAAGAGCGATGGCAGCAGGAAGACGTTCGAGGTCGGAGTGATGCTGCTGACGCCAAAGGAAGTCGAATACTTCCGCAATGGTGGCTTGTTGCAGTACGTGTTGCGGCAGTTGGCGGCGCGCAAGGCGGCTTGACGTCTTTGCTGTGAGCGACAGGGAACCGGGTTAGCCGCGAGGCGTCGGTTCCCTTCCGCGACACGCCGTGAATACATCCATGTAGGCTCGTCCGCCGCCCGCTGCGCGGGACCGGCCACTCGCTTGCGCTCGTGACGTTCGGAATCGCCACGCGGCATGCCGCGTCAGCGGCGCTTCCTCACCCATGCGGCGGCACGGTCGCTTCAGGGAATCCGCCATCTCGCCGCTCGTTCCGAAGCGTCCGCACTTCCCGCTCGAATTGCACTGCATGTCGCGACTGCTGCATCGCACCAACACCGATGCTTGCCGCATGCAGCATGCGCATGCTCCAATCGACCGACGATCCATACTCCACCGCAGCGTGCAAGGAACAACCGGAATGAGTGAACTCGAACGCCCCTGGCTCGCGAACTACCCGAAGGGCGTTGCCGCCACCATCGATCCCGATTCCTACACGTCGATCAACGCGGTACTGGAACGCGCGATCAGCAAGCATCGCGACCGCGACTCGTTCTATTGCATGGGCAAGTCGCTCACCTATGGCGAATTCGACACCCTCAGCGCGCAGTTCGCCTCGTTCCTGCTCAACACCCTGAAACTGTCGAAGGGCGACCGCGTCGCGGTGATGATGCCCAACTGCCTGCAGCAGCCGATCGCCACCTTCGGCATCCTGCGCGCCGGCTTGACCGTGGTGAACGTCAATCCGCTCTACACCGCGCGCGAACTCGAGCACCAGCTCAAGGATTCCGGCGCGGTCGCGATCGTCGTCGTCGACAACTTCGGCAAGACGCTTGCGGATGCACTGCCCGACACCGCCGTCAAGCACGTGGTCACCACCGGCCTCGGCGACCTGCTCGGTGGATTGAAGGGCGCGCTGGTCAACTTCGTGGTCAAGCACGTCAAGAAGATGGTGCCGGCGTATTCGATTCCCGGTGCCATCCGCTATCGCGATGCACTGGCTGCAGGCGCAAACGCGCCGATGCCGAAAGTGGAAGTCAAGAACAGCGACATCGCCTTCCTGCAATACACCGGCGGCACCACCGGCGTCGCCAAGGGCGCGATGCTGACCCATCGCAACCTGGTCTCGAACATGCTGCAGGCCGGCGCGTGGATCTCGCCGTGCGTGAGCGAGGACCGCCAGGAAACCATCATCACCGCGCTGCCGCTGTATCACATCTTCGCGTTGACAGCGAACGGCCTGGTGTTCATGGAACTGGGCGCGCGCAATATCCTCATCACCAATCCGCGCGACATGCCCGGCTTCGTCAAGGAATTGAAGAAGCACAAGTTCACCTCCTTCACCGGCGTCAACACGCTGTTCAACGGCCTGCTCAACACGCCCGGTTTCGATGAGGTCGATTTCTCGCACCTGCACCTGTCATTGGGCGGCGGCATGGCGGTGCAACGCAGCGTCGCCGAGCGCTGGAAGGCCGTCACCGGCTGCACGCTTTCCGAAGCCTATGGCTTGACGGAAACCTCTCCCGCCGCCTGCATCAATCCACTCGACCTGCCCGCCTACAACGGTTCGATCGGCCTGCCGATTCCGTCCACCGATGTCTGCATCAAGGACGACGACGGCAAAACCCTGGCGATGGACGGTGCCGCAGTCGGCGAACTGTGCATCAAGGGCCCGCAAGTCATGGCCGGTTACTGGCAGCGCCCGGCGGAAACGGCGCAGCAGATCGATGGCGACAGCTGGCTGCATACCGGCGACATGGCGCGGATCGAGTCAACCGGTTTTGTCTTCATCGTCGATCGCAAGAAGGACATGATCCTGGTGTCCGGCTTCAACGTCTATCCGAATGAAATCGAAGACGTACTCGCGTCGATGCCGGGCATCGCCGAAGTGGCCGCCGTCGGCGTGCCGGACGAACATTCCGGCGAAGCGGTGAAGGTGGTGATCGTGAAGAAGGATCCATCGCTCACGGCCGAACAGGTGATCGCCTACGCGAAGGAAAACCTCACCGGCTACAAGCGCCCGCACGTCGTCGAATTCCGTACGGAACTGCCGAAGACGAACGTCGGCAAGATTTTGCGGCGCGAATTGCGGGATGCGGCACCGAAGGCGTAATTACGCTTCCGGCCGCATGTAGGGGAACAGCAGCACATCGCGGATCGATGCCGAACCGGTGAGCAGCATCACCAGGCGATCGATACCGATGCCGAGGCCACCGGTCGGCGGCAGGCCGACTTCCAGCGCACGAATGTAGTCGGCGTCGAAGTGCATGGCTTCGTCGTCGCCGGCGTCCTTGGCGTCCACCTGCGCCTGGAAGCGTGCGGCCTGGTCTTCCGGATCGTTCAACTCGGAGAAACCATTCGCGAGTTCCTTGCCGTTGACGAACAGTTCGAAACGATCGGTGATGCCCTTGTCGTTGTCGTTCTCGCGCGCCAGCGGCGACACTTCCACCGGATGCTGGGTGATGAAGGTCGGCTGGACCAGGGTGTGTTCCACCGTCTTCTCGAAGATCTCCAGCAGCAGCTTGCCCCAGCCATAGCCGTCCTTGAGCTGCACGCCGAGACGCCTGGCATGCGCGGCCATCGCGGCACGATCGCGCAGTTCCTCACGCTTGATCTCGGGATTGTGCTCGAGCACCGCGTCTTCCATTGTCCAGCGGCGGAAGGTCGGGCCGACGTCGATCTGCGCGCCGTCCCATTCCAGCTGCGTGGTGCCCAGCACGTGCTGCGCGGTATCGCGGATCACCGATTCGGTGAGATCCATGATCTCGTTGTACGTCGCGTAAGCCTGGTACAACTCGAGCATGGTGAACTCGGGATTGTGCCGGGTCGACACGCCCTCGTTGCGGAAGTTGCGGTTGATCTCGTAGACGCGATCGAAGCCGCCAACCACCAGTCGCTTCAGGTACAACTCCGGCGCCACGCGCAGGAACAGATCGAGATCGAGTGCGTTGTGGTGGGTGATGAAGGGCTTGGCCGTGGCGCCACCGGGAATGATGTGCATCATCGGCGTTTCCACTTCCATGAAGCGGCGCGGCTCGGCTTCCAGCCACTGGCGCATGAAACCGATGATGCGCGAACGCTTCTGGAAGGTGTCGCGCGCTTCCTCGGTCACGATCAGGTCGACGTAACGCTGGCGGTAACGCTGCTCGACATCGGCCATGCCGTGATGCTTGTCGGGCAGCGGACGCAGGCTCTTGGTGAGCAGGCGCAGCACGTCCACCTTCACCGACAGCTCCCCGGTCTTGGTGCGCATCAGCATGCCTTCGGCACCGACGATATCGCCCATGTCCCAGCCCTTGAACGCCTCGTAGACATCGCCCACGGTGCCGGCGTGGATGAACAACTGGATGCGTCCGGTCATGTCCTGGATCTGCGCGAAACTGACCTTGCCCTGCACGCGCTTGAGCACGATGCGGCCGGCCACCTTCACCCGACGCTGCGCAGCCTCGATGGCCTCGGCGCCGTGCATGTCCTTGTCGGCGTACTCGTCCTGCAGATCACCGACGAAGCTGTCGATCTTGAAGTCATTGGGAAACGCGATGCCCTGCCCACGCAGCGCCGTGAGTTTTTCGCGGCGCTCGGCGATCAGCTTGTTTTCGTCGACGGGCTGGGTATCGGTGGTTTCGTTCATGGGGTTTCCGTGACTGCCGGCGTCTGTACCGGCAGTTGATGTCTCACTTGTGGAATATGGAGAAAGCGTATCCGCTGGCGCTCAATCACCCTTGTGGAACACATGCTTCACTGCGTGTTTGGTCGCGTGCCAGCCTTGGCGCGCACCATGGCCGACAGCGGTCCCGGCCTTCCTTGCACCGTGACCAACTGTCTTGGCGGCGTGTTTTGTTCCATGCCCGACTTTGCGAGCGCCATTGGCGATGTCATGGCCAACGGCCTTGGTATCGTGCTTGATGCCACCGTCTTGCCGTGGTTGCGCGGCTGCACCGAATGCTGCCAGTGCAACAGAAACAAACAGAATGAAGCAGATCTTCTTGCGGTTCATACCAGTCTCCTCGTCAGTGATCGGAACACAAACAACAGACTTATAAATCGATGCGTTTGGCACCCGCTTCCAGTCCCGACTTCAGGCTGGCTTCGACGAATTCGTCGAGATCGCCATCGAGCACCTTCTGGGTATCGCTGCGTTCGATGCCGGTGCGCAGATCCTTGATCCGGCTCTGGTCGAGCACGTAATTGCGGATCTGGCTGCCCCAGCCGATGTCGGCCTTGGTCGCTTCCAGCGCGTCCTTCTCGGCGTTGCGCTTCTGGACCTCAAGCTCGTACAGCTTCGCCGCCAGCATCTTCATCGCGGTATCGCGGTTCTGGTGCTGGCTGCGGCCGGTCTGGCAGGCGACCACGGTATTGGTCGGGATGTGGGTGATGCGCACCGCGGATTCGGTCTTGTTGACGTGCTGGCCACCCGCGCCCGAGGAACGGTACACGTCGGTGCGCAGATCGGCGGGATTGATGTCGATGTCGATGTCGTCGTCCACTTCCGGCGACACGAAGACGCTGGTGAAACTGGTGTGGCGGCGATTGTCGGAATCGAACGGCGACTTGCGCACCAGTCGATGCACGCCGATCTCGGTCTTGAGCCAGCCGTAAGCGTATTCGCCTTCGACGCGGAAGGTCGCCGACTTGATGCCGGCGACATCGCCGCCGCTGACTTCCATCAACTCGGTCTTCCAGCCGCGCGATTCCGCCCAGCGCAGATACATGCGCAACAGCATTTCCGCCCAGTCCTGCGCTTCGGTGCCGCCGGCGCCGGCCTGGATATCGACGAAGGCCGAATGCGAATCCATCTTGCCGGAGAACATGCGCTGGAATTCCAGCTGCTCGACGCCCTTTTCGAAGCGATCGACGTCGGTGACCACGGCCAGCGCGGTGTCTTCGTCGTCTTCCATTTCGGCGAGATCGAGCAATTCGCCCGCACCGCCGAGGCCGTCCTTCAGGTCGCGGATGCCATTGACGGTCTTGTCGAGCAGCGAACGCTCGCGACCGAGCGCCTGCGCGCGTTCGGAATCGTTCCAGATGTCGGGGTTTTCGAGCTCACGCTCGACTTCTTCAAGACGCTCGCGTTTGGCGTCGTAGTCAAAGATACCCCCGGAGCGCATCGAGCCGACCGCTGAGGTCGGCGATGCGGGCTCGGATTGGATTGAGCTCGATCATGTGCGGAAACTGACTACGGAAACAGCCGAGCATGATAGCAGCCGGGGCTCCTACCCTCACCCGTCTTGCCCAAAGCGCTGCCGCAGCCCGTTGCGGTAGGTGCGGCTGCATGGCAGTCGTGCGCCATCGCGCATGTGGACGCGGGCGTCGCCGGTGTCCAGCGGCTCGATCGACACCACCTGGTCGAGATTGACCATGTAGCTGCGCTGGATGCGCAGGAAGCGTTCCGGGTCGAGCTTGGCCTCGATGCCCGCAATGGTGCTGCGCAACGGGTAATCGTGGCCGCGGACGCGCAGGTTGACGTAATTGCCGGACGCCTGCAGCCATTCGATGTCGTTGGCGGCGACCAGGAACTCGCGATTGAGCTTGCGGATCAGGAAACGTTCGGGACGTTCGATCGATTCGACCGGCGGCCCTTCATCCGGCCTGTCGAGCAGGCTGGCTTCGCCCTGCAGGCGCAGCATGACGAACCGATAGCCTTCGATCGCCACCACCATGCTGGCGTAGCTGCGGACATCCTTCAGGTATTCGTAACCGAATCCGGACCACCATGGATCGAAGTCGTAATGGGTGCCTTGGCTGGCGTAGACGATCTTGCGGATGGCGACCATGCCCACGACATGCAGCATCGACCAGCCGACGCTGGCGAGCACATGGATCGGCAGCGTGCGTCGCAAGTTGTCGAGGTGGATCGGCCAGCGACGCACCATCCAGACTACGGCCGGCACCAGCAGCAACGATGCGAGGGCGCTGCTGGTCTCCAGGGTCGCCGCCTGCCACGGCGCGAGCGCGAGCTGGAGGCGCTGCGCATCCACTCCAACCGTAATGCTGTTCGCGATCGCACTGACCAGGAACTGGATGATCCAGAAGCCGGTTTCGAAACTGCGTCGCCACGGCAGGTAGCGTTGGTAAAACGTCGTCGGGCCGGATTCCATCCACGCATTGTATGGGTGGGCGCGACATCGGCCCCCACGACTCGTCCCTGTTGGCCTGCAATTCGTCACAGGGACCTCGCATCTGGTCATCTGGCGCTGGAGATCGCTGCCGGCAGGTCGAAAGCTGGCGCCATCTTCTTTGTGGATGCCCATCGATGGACAACCGTCGCCGACACGATATCGATGCCTTGCGGATTCTCGCCTTCGCCTTGCTGATCCTCTACCACTCGGCCATGGTCTACGTCGCCGACTGGGGCTTCCACATCAAGAGCGACTACACGGCCGAATGGCTGCAGTGGCCGATGATCGCGCTCAACCGCTGGCGAATGCCGCTGCTGTTCATGATTTCCGGAATCGCCATCGGCCTCACCAGAGCAGGAGACCATCGGCTGCGCTTCGCAGCCACGCGCAGCTGGCGCCTGCTGCTGCCGCTGATCTTCGGCATGTTTGTCGTGGTTCCGCCGCAAACCTGGATCCAGATCATTACGCAGTTCGGCTACGCCGGGGGCTTTTCGCACTTCTACAAGCTCTACGTGACCGCCGGGCTCTGCCGCGACGGCCAGTGCCTGACCACTCCGACCTGGAACCATCTCTGGTACCTGGCCTATTTGTGGCCGTATACGATGTTGCTGTTGGTGCTGATGCCAGCGCTCAGGCGCATGCGGGCGTGGATGGAACCTCGGGCGCGCTCCGCCATTGCCGGATGGCTGCTGGTTGTCGCTCCCGCCGCGTGGATGATCTTCGTGCAGTTGTGGCTGATGCCGCGCTATCCAGAGAGCCACGCGCTGCTCGGCGACTGGACGGTGCACGCCGAATCGCTGCCGCTGTTCCTGCTCGGCTACCTGCTGGCGGCCAGCCAGTGGTTTTGGACTTGGGTCGAACGCCGGCGCTGGAAGACACTCGTGGCGGCGGTACTGGCGATCTCGCTCGAATTGGGGCTGCGCTGGCTGGGTGGCCATCCGCCGGCAGACCCGTTGCCGGAATGGACGATGCATGTCTCCTGGGGTGCAGTCGAGCGTATCGGTCGCGCCAGCTACACATGGTTGGCGCTGTTGGCGATCTTCGGTTGGGGGCGGGTATTGCTGGACAAGCCGTTTCACTGGCTGCCCTATTGCACGGAAGCGATCTTTCCCTGGTACGTGCTGCACCAGACCTTGATCATCGCCATCGCCTTTATGCTGATCCCGAAGCATCTCGGGCCGGTGGTGGAACCACTGCTGGTGGTTGCAGGAACGATCGCAGGGTGCCTGTTGCTGCATGAATGCCTGATCCGTCGCATCGGCTGGCTGCGCCCGTTGTTCGGACTCAAGCGCCGATCGGATCTTCGGCAGGCTCGCGATGCAACACCATCAATTGCACTGCCTCGCCACCCTTCCAGTCATCGGGCGCCGGGCGATACAGCACTCGCACCCGTGCTGGAATCGGATCCGCCGTCCAGCCACTGAACTGGATCGCACGCCAGCGCCGGCCATCGCGCCCGAGTTCCAGCGCGAGATGCTTGCCGGCGACGCAGCGTGTGCCGAGGACATCGAAGACATCGTCGAAGGCCGGTTCGGGATAGCCCTGCCCCCAAGCGCCGCCGTCACGCAGGGCGATGGCGAGGCGATGATCGATGTCCGCAATCGCCAGCGATCCATCGCTCCACAGCACGCGTTCCAGCACGTCGGCATCGAGTTGTGCGGCGATGACATCGGTGAACGCCGCACGGAACTGCGGCAGTTTCGTTTCGTCCAGCGTCAGGCCCGCCGCCATGGCGTGACCGCCGAAGCGATCGATCAGGCCCGGATGCAGGGCGTCGATGCGGGCGATCGCGTCACGCATGTGGACACCGGGAATCGAGCGCGCGGAACCACGCAATGACGTCGAGTCCGGTTCGGAACGCGCGAACGTCAACGCCGGGCGATGGTGCTGTTCGACCAGTTTCGACGCGACGAGGCCGATCACGCCGGGATGCCAGTCGGGATCGAACAGGCATAGCGCGGGGACATCGGCGACCGTTCGCGGAACCCGAGCCAGCGCTTCCGCGACCATGCCGTCCTGCACCTCGCGACGGGTGGCGTTGATCTCGTGGAGGATGCGCGCGAGTTCGCGTGCTTCGGCGGGATCGTCGGTGACGAGGCAACGGATGCCGAGACGCATGTCGTCGAGCCGTCCCGCAGCGTTGATGCGCGGGCCAATGGCGAATCCGAGATCGGCGGTGGACAGGCGCGAGGCATCGCGACCGGCGACTTCGATCAACGCACGCAGGCCGACGCAGCCTTTCCCTAGTCGCAAGCGCCGCAATCCCGCCGCGACCAGTGCGCGGTTGCAGGCATCGAGCGGCACCAGGTCGGCGACGGTGCCAACCGCGACGAGATCGAGCAGCGGCGACAGGTCCGCGTCGTTTGCGCGCGCATCGCCCAAGGCACGCATCGCCGCCCGCAGCGCCGAGAGCACGTAGAACGCCACGCCGACACCGGACAGCATCTTGCACGGGAACAGGTCGCCATGGCGATTGGGATCGACGATCGCGTTCGCATCCGGCAGCGTTTCGCCAGGCAGATGATGATCGGTGACCAAAACGTTCCAGCCACGTTCGCGCGCAGCAGCAATACCGGCGTGGCAGGCGATGCCGTGATCGACCGTGACCAGCAATTCCGGCCGCAACGGTTCGAGTTCGTCGACGAATCCGGGTGTGAGTCCATAGCCATGACGCATGCGATCCGGCACCGCGAACGACACCTTGCGCGCACCAAGCAGGCGCAGGCCGCGCAACATCACCGCGCAGGCGGTGGCGCCATCGCAATCGAAATCGCTGCTGATGACGATGTGGCGATCGCCGTCCAGCGCGTCGTGCAACAGGGCGACAGCGCGATCGATATCGAGCAATGATTCTGGCGATGGCAGGTCGGCGAGTCGCGGCCAAGCGTGGTTGGCACTGCGACTGCCGCGCGCGGCATGGAGGTTGCGCAGCGCTTCGGGCGCATCGGCAGGCCAGTCGCCTTGCGGCTGGACGACTTCGCGACGACGGATGACGGGGTGTTCGCTCAACTGAATGTCTGCACGGGGCGACGGAACATCCGCCACCGTTGTTGTCGCTCGAATCGCCAGCGCAGGCCATCGGCGAAATCCAGCACCTGCTGTCGGAGTTCGCCGCGTTGCAAGTCTGCGAGTGCCGGCATCACCCAGTCGTCGATGATCGCCTGCGGCTTGACGACACGATGCAAGTCGAATGCGACATCACGCGCTGGCAGCGTCCATTTCGTGGGCAATGTGTCGAGGCGATCCGCGGCGGCGGCGAGGATGCGCGCGGACGGATCGCGACTCGCCAGCATCCAGTCATCCACCCCCTGCACCGACTGCGGCAGCACGCCGCCACCCCAGCACCACACGGCATTCACCGCCGGTAATCCGCGTCGTGCACGTTCGCGATTGGCCGGGTGATTGTGGAGGACGACCTGTGCTTCCGAAGCCAGCACGCGCCAGCGCCGATGTTGCGGAGAGGTGTCGATGTCATCGCCGAGATCGGTACCGAGCGCTTCGGCGGGGTCGCGGAATTCCGGCAGCGGCGTGCCCGGCTCCATCCGCAGGTACCAGTGATCCGGCGACGTCGCCTCAAGTGCAAAGCCAGCGTCGCCGAACAACGGACGCAATGCGGCGCTAAAGGCATGCGCTTCCTCCTCCGACAGCTGCAGCCCTTCGCCCCAGCCAAGCAGGCGCGCACCATTGATGTCGGGCCGCACATGCACCGGATCGACACGCAACCACGCGGAACCAGCGGCATCGCCACGCTCCTCTTGACGCGCGAGCGCAGCCAGCGACCAGTGCGTCGGCGTCAAGCGAACGAAGCGTCGCAGTTGCGCGCGACGACCATCGCCACCGCTGTCGATGCGATCGCCACGACCCAGTGCACGCGCCAACGTCGCATCGAATGCAACCGCGTCGAATTGATCACGCGACGGCAGCAGCAGGCAGGCCGCGGCGCTCACGCATCAACCCTGGTAGCGGACGTCGACGATTTCGAATTCGTGGGTGCCGCCAGGCGCCTCGATGGTGATGACGTCGCCGGAGTGCTTGCCGATCAGCGCACGCGCCACCGGCGACGAAATCGCGATCAGTCCCAGCTTGATGTCGGCTTCGAGGTCACCGACGATCTGGTAGGTGCGCTCGTCGTCATTCTCGGTATCGGCGATATCGACGGTCGCGCCGAACACCACCTTGTCGCCGGCGTTGAGCGTAGCGATGTCGATGATCTGCGCATGCGACAGTTCGCCTTCGAGGTGCTTGATGCGACCTTCGATGAAGCCCTGCTGCTCGCGCGCGGCGTGGTACTCGGCGTTTTCCTTGAGGTCGCCGTGGGCGCGCGCTTCCGCGATCGCCTGGATCACGGCGGGGCGTTTCACGGACTTCAGTTCTTCCAGTTCGGCGCGCAAACGTGCGGCGCCTTTTGCGGTAATGGGTGCTGCCATCGTTTTCTCATCCTTCCTGCAATTCGCGGTGCAATTCCTGCAGAGACCATACCGGGCCACTGTCGCGGAAGTCCAGTGAATGCAGCAATGCCTTGGCCCCGGACACGGTGGTCGAATAGGTCACGCGGTGCTGCAGTGCTTCGCGGCGGATCGAGAACGAATCGTTGATCGCCTGCTTGCCTTCCGTGGTGTTGACGATATAGGTGATCTCGCCGTTCTTGATCAGGTCGACCACGTGCGGCCGCCCTTCCGTCACCTTGTTGACCAGCGCGCACTCGATGCCCTGTTCAGCCAGCACCTGCTGGGTGCCGCGCGTTGCGACAAGATTGAAGCCGCGCCGCACCAGCTCCTTCGCCACCACGACCACGCGCTGCTTGTCGGGATCGCGCACGGAGACAAACGCGGTACCCGGCTTCGGTGCACGAATGTTGGCGGCTTCCTCGGCGCGCGCGAAGGCGCCACCGAAGCTTCGGCCGACGCCCATCACTTCGCCGGTGGAACGCATTTCCGGGCCGAGGATCGGATCGACGCCCTGGAACTTGGCGAACGGGAACACCGCTTCCTTCACCGAGAAATACTCGGGGATGATTTCCTCGGTCGTGCCCTGTTCCGCCAGCGTCTTGCCGGCCATGCAGCGCGCAGCAATCTTGGCCAGCGGGCGGCCGGTCGCCTTCGACACGAATGGCACCGTGCGCGACGCGCGCGGATTCACTTCCAGCAGGAAGATGAGATGTTCGTCGCCGTTCTGCTGGATCGCGAACTGGGTATTCATCAACCCGATCACGTTGAGCTTCTTCGCCAGCTCGACCACCTGTTCGCGCAGGCGATCCTGGACGTCACGCGGCAGCGAATACGGCGGCAGCGAGCACGAGGAATCACCGGAATGCACGCCGGCCTCCTCGATGTGCTCCATCACGCCACCGATCAGCACGTTGCCATCCTTGTCGGCGATGACGTCGATGTCGACTTCCACCGCGTTGTCGAGGAAGCGATCGAGAAGCACGGGCGAATCGTTCGACACCTTCACCGCTTCGCGCATGTAGCGTTCGAGATCGGCGTCGGCATGCACCACTTCCATCGCGCGGCCACCGAGCACATAGCTCGGGCGCACCACCAGCGGATAACCGATCTGACGCGCGAGTACCAGGGCTTCCTCGGCGCTACGCGCGGTTCGGTTCGGTGGCTGCAGCAGGCCGAGATCGTTGACCAGTTTCTGGAAACGTTCGCGGTCTTCGGCGAGGTCGATCGATTCCGGCGAGGTGCCGATGATCGGTGCGCCGTTCGCTTCCAGCGCACGCGCCAGCTTCAGCGGCGTCTGCCCGCCGTACTGCACGATCACGCCCTTGGGCTTTTCGAGATCGATGATCTCGAGCACGTCTTCCAGCGTCAGCGGTTCGAAATACAGGCGATCGGAAGTGTCGTAATCGGTGCTGACGGTTTCCGGATTGCAGTTGACCATGATGGTCTCGTAGCCGTCCTCGCGCAGCGCCAGCGCCGCGTGCACGCAGCAGTAGTCGAACTCGATGCCCTGGCCGATGCGGTTGGGGCCACCACCGAGCACGATGATCTTGTCGCGATCGCTCGGGTTGGCCTCGCACTCTTCCTCATAGGTTGAGTACATGTAGGCCGTCGTGGTGGCGAATTCGGCGGCGCAGGAATCGACGCGCTTGTAGACCGGACGGATGCCGAAACCACGACGCAAGGCGCGGATCGCGTTCTCGTCGGTCTTGCACAACGTGGCGATGCGCGCGTCCGAGAAGCCCATGCGCTTCCACGCGCGCATCAGGATCGGATTGAGGCCACCAAGACCGGTGCGGGCGATATCGCTTTCGCTGGCGATGATCTCCTCGATCTGGTCGAGGAACCACGGATCGACCCGCGACAGTGCGTGCACGTCCTCCACGCTCATCCCGGCACGGAACGCATCAGCGAGATAGAACAATCGCTCGGGGCCGGCTTCCTTCACTTCGCGCTTGAGCGTGACCAGATCGTCTTCGCTGGTCAAGTCGAGACCGGTCGGATCGAAACCGTTCTTGCCGGTTTCCAGTCCGCGCAGGGCCTTCTGCATCGATTCCTGGAAGGTGCGACCGATCGCCATCACCTCGCCCACCGATTTCATCTGCGTGGTCAGGCGCGAATCGGCGGTCGGGAATTTCTCGAAGGCGAAACGCGGGATCTTCGTCACCACGTAATCGATCGCCGGTTCGAAGCTCGCCGGCGTCAATCCGCCGGTGATGTCGTTGCGCAATTCGTCAAGCGTGTAGCCGACCGCCAGCTTGGCCGCGATCTTGGCGATCGGGAAGCCGGTTGCCTTCGATGCCAGCGCCGACGAACGCGACACGCGCGGATTCATCTCGATCACCACCACGCGACCGTCGTCGGCATTGATGCCGAACTGCACATTGGAACCGCCGGTATCGACACCGATCTTGCGCAGCACCGCGATCGAGGCATTGCGCAGGCGCTGGTATTCCTTGTCGGTGAGCGTCTGCGCCGGCGCAACGGTAATACTGTCGCCGGTGTGCACCCCCATCGGATCGAGGTTTTCGATCGAACACACGATGATGCAGTTGTCCGCGGTGTCGCGCACCACTTCCATCTCGAATTCCTTCCAGCCCAGCACCGATTCCTCGACCAGGATTTCGTGCACCGGCGACAGTTCGAGGCCGCGCTTGGCGATGTCCTCGAACTCTTCCTTGTTGTAGGCGATGCCGCCGCCGCTGCCGCCGAGCGTGAAGCTGGGACGGATGATGGTGGGATAGCCGACCTTGGTCTGGATTTCCAGCGCCTGCTCGAAGGTGCGCGCGACCTCGGCCTTCGGGCATTCCAGTCCGATTTCTTCCATCGCCACGCGGAACAGTTCGCGATCCTCAGCCATGCGGATGGCATCGCGCGAAGCGCCGATCAGTTCGACGTTGTAGCGTTCCAGCACGCCGTTGTCGGCGAGATCGAGCGCGCAATTCAACGCGGTCTGGCCGCCCATCGTCGGCAGCAGCGCGTCGGGTTTTTCCTTGGCGATGATCTTCTCGACCGACTTCCAGTTGATCGGCTCGATGTAGACGGCGTCGGCCATTTCCGGATCGGTCATGATCGTCGCCGGATTCGAGTTGACCAGCACCACGCGATAGCCCTCCTCGCGCAGCGCCTTGCACGCCTGCGCGCCGGAATAGTCGAATTCGCAGGCTTGGCCGATCACGATCGGACCGGCGCCGATGATCAGGATGGTCTTGATGTCAGTGCGCTTTGGCATGTCAGCGTGCCTCCATCATGGTGATGAAACGATCGAAGAGATAGGACATTTCGTGCGGACCGGGCGCGGCTTCCGGGTGACCCTGGAAACTGAAGGCCGGCGCATCAGTCAACGCGATGCCCTGGTTGGTGCCATCGAACAGCGAACGATGCGTCACCCGCACGTTGGCTGGCACCGTGGATTCGTCGATGCAGAAGCCGTGGTTCTGCGAAGTGATGTAGACGCGGCCGTTGTCGAGATCGATCACCGGATGGTTGGCGCCATGATGGCCATGCGCCATCTTCATCGTCTTCGCGCCGACCGCGAGGCCAAGCAACTGGTGACCAAGGCAGATGCCGTAGGTCGGAATCTTCTTCGCGACGAATTCGCGGATCGCGGCGACAGCGTAATCGCAGGGTTCGGGATCCCCGGGGCCGTTCGAGAGGAACACGCCATCGGGATTCATTACCAGCACATCGGCGGCGGACGTCTGCGCCGGCACCACGGTCACATCGCAACCGCGATCGGCCAGCATGCGCAGGATATTGCGCTTGGCGCCGAAATCGTAAGCAACGACCTTGAAACGTTTCGCCGGTTGCGCGAAGACGCCGGTATCGAGATCGAGGCTGCCCTCGGTCCACGCATGCGCCTTGTCGGTGCTGACCACCTTTGCCAGATCCATGCCTTTCAGGCCGGGGAACTTGCGCGCGGCTTCGATCGCTTCGGCTTCGTCGATGCGGCCGGCCATCAGGGCGCCATTCTGTGAGCCCTTGTCGCGCAACAGGCGGGTCAGGCGGCGGGTGTCGATATCGCTGATCGCGACGATTCCGCGCGCCTGCAGCCATTCCGGCAACGACACCTGGCTGCGCCAGTTGCTGGGGCGGCGCGGCACGTCGCGCACGATCAGCCCGGAGGCCCAGACCTTGCCGGCTTCATCGTCCTGCTCCGTCATGCCGGTATTGCCAATGTGCGGATAGGTCAGCGTCACCAGCTGGCGGGCGTAAGACGGATCCGTCAACACTTCCTGGTAGCCGGTCATCGCGGTGTTGAACACCACTTCGCCCACGGAAAGTCCGGGCGCGCCAACGGAAACCCCGTGGAAGACGCTGCCGTCTTCTAGGGCCAGGATTGCAGGTTCGGTCACGGGCTTCGCCTTGTTTCGGGTTGCAGAAAGCCGCCGAAGCGCGGAAATCCGGTTCGGAGGCAGGTGGGTCGGGCGAGAAGAAATGATAGATGAACGCACCCCGCCTGTCCACGCTGGGACGACTGTTCAGCCTGAATCGGGATTCACGGATCGCTACGCAATTCCGTAGCCGCGCGGGGCTCAACCCAGGGTATCCGCCACCCGATAGTGGCCCGGCGGCCGGCCGTGCAGCCACGCTGCGGCGTGCAACGCGCCGCGCGCGAAGATGTCGCGATCGTTGGCACGATGGATCAACTCGATGCGCTCGCCCTGCCCGCTGAACTGCACCAGGTGTTCGCCGACGATATCGCCGGCACGCAGGCTGGCGTAATGCGGGTCGGCACCGCCCTGCTTCGCTGCTTCGCCCAGCGTCAGGGCGGTGCCCGATGGCGCGTCCTTCTTGTGGACGTGATGCGATTCGACGATGTCGCAGTCCCAGCCCGGCAAACGCGTCGCTGCCACTTCGACCAACTGGTGCAACAGCGCCACGCCGAGGCTGAAGTTCGAAGCCCAGATCAATGGGATCTTTGCCGAAGCGGCATCGAGCGTTGCGCGTTGCGCATCACTCAATCCGGTCGTCCCCGACACCAGCGCGGCACCACGCTTTGCACATTCGGCGAGGATGCCGTCAAAGGCTTCCGGCAAGCTGAAGTCGATGCAGACATCGAATTCCGGCACGCCGGACAGTTCGTTCGCGGCGAAAAACGGGATGCCGTCGATCACGCGCACTTCCGGCGTAGAACGCGAGACCACCCCGGCGATGGCGAAACGCTCGTCCGTCACGGCGATGCGGCGCACCGCGCGGCCCATGCGGCCATTGGCGCCGTGGATCAGCAATCGTGTCGGCATGCCCGGCCTATTGGCCCGTTCCCGGAACCACCGCGTCGCTGGTCGGCGGCAGATCGGTCGAGGGCACGTTGTCGAGGAAATCCGCCGTCGGCACGAAGAACAACGCGCCGGTGACGGCGGTGCTGAAATCGAGCAGGCGATCGTAGTTGCCCGGCGGTTTGCCGACGAACATGTTGGTCAGCATCTGTTCTGTCCGCGCCGGCGAGCAGGAATAGCCGATGAAGTACGTCCCGAATTCGCCCTTGCCGATCTCGCCGAACGGCATGTTGTCGCGCACGATCTTCAGCTGGACGCCGTTTTCCTCGATCGTGGTCAGCACGTTGTGGGCGAAGGGTTTCTTCACCGCGTCGTCGAGTTCGATGTCCGAGACCTTCCTGCGGCCGATCACGTTTTCCTGCACCTCGACCGTCTGCGCATTCCAGGCATCGAGCTTGTGCAGGTATTTCTGCACGATCACGTAACTGCCGCCAGTGAATGCCGGATCTTCCGCGCCGATCAGGGTCGCTTCGTCCGCGTAGGGGCCAGTCGGGTTCTCGGTGCCATCGACGAAGCCAAGCAGGTCGCGATCATCGAAGAACTTGAAGCCGTGCACCTCGTCGACCACGTCGACGGCATCCGCCAGCTGGTTGACGATGTTGTTCGCCAGCGAGAAGCACATGCCCATGTCGCGGGAACGGATGTGGAACAGCAAGTCACCCGGCGTGGATGGCGCGACGTGCACGCCACGGATTTCCTGGAACGGATGCAGCTCCTTCGGCCTCGGACTGGCGAACAACCGGTCCCAGGCCTGCGAGCCGATGCCCATCACGCAGGACACCTCGCCGTCGAGATTGCGGAACCCGATCGAACGCACCAGTCCGGACAGATTGCCGCAGACGTTGCGCACCCGGTCGAGCGCTTCGTTGCCGGGCTTGATCGTCACTACCAGGAAGATCGCGCTGCGCGTCAAGCGCGCGGCGACTGCTTGCGGAACGGCCGAAACCATCTTGCACCCCCACTGCTGTCGAATCACGCAGCCAGTGTACCTGCAGCCCGGCCGCACTTCGTGACAGCCGGACACCGCCTTCCGGTCAGGACACCATCCGGTCCCAGAACCCCTTGACGCCATCGACGAAGGTGCTGTGTTTCGGCGAGTGCTTGCGCGCGCCCTCGCCAACGAAGGTGGCTTCGAATTGCTCCAGCAACTTGCGTTGCTCAGTGGTGAGGTTCACCGGCGTCTCGACCACCGCCTTGCAGTACAGGTCGCCCTCGCTGCGGCTGCGCACCGACTTCACGCCCTTGCCACGCAGGCGGAACACCTTGCCGCTCTGCGTTTCGGCCGGGATGCGGATCTCGGTATCGCCCTTCAATGTCGGCACGCGCACCGTGTCGCCCAAGGCTGCCTGGGTGATGCGGATCGGCACTTCGCAATGGAGGTCGTCGCCATCGCGCTGGAAGATCGCATGCGGCCGCACGTGGATCTCGACATAGAGATCGCCCGGTGGTGCCCCGGCCGGTCCGGCCTCGCCCTCGCCCGCCAGGCGGATGCGGTCGCCGTTGTCGACGCCCGCGGGCACCTTGATGTCGAGGGTGCGTTCGCTGTGGACGCGGCCATTGCCATGGCAGGCCGGGCACGGATCGACGATCACCTGGCCGCGACCCTGGCATTCCGGGCACACTTGCTGCATGGAGAAGATGCCGCGCTGCATGCGGATCTGGCCATGCCCCTTGCAACTGCCGCAGGTCTCAAGCTTGCCGTCAGTCGATCCGCTGCCGTGGCATTGCGCGCATTCGTCGAGCATCGGCAGGGTGATGCGCTGTTCCACGCCATTCACCGCATCCTCGAGGTCGAGCTCCATCGCATAGCCGATGTCGGCGCCGCGACGCGGGCCGCGCTGGGCACCGCCACCGAAGATGTTGCCGAAAATGTCGCCGAAGATGTCACCGACATCGTGGTATTGCGGGCCACCGCCGCCATTGCCGCCCATGCCGTGCTCGAACGCGGCGTGGCCATATTGGTCGTAGGCGCGCCGGCGTTGCGGATCGGACAGCACCTCGTAGGCTTCCTTGCATTCCTTGAACTGCGCCAGCGCCTCGGCATTGCCGGGGTTGCGATCGGGATGGTGCTTCATCGCGCAACGGCGATAGGCTTTTTTCAGCGTGTCGTCGTCTGCGGTGCGGGCGACGCCAAGGGTTTCGTAGTAGTCGTGCTTGCTCATGCTTCGTGATGCTTCATCAGTTGTTGTTCGATGCGACGGTCGGGGACGAACCACACGATCGCCACCAGGATGTAGAGGATGCAGGACACGATCGGCGCGACGAACGCCAGCGCGATGCCTGCGAGGTAGAACAGCGGAGAAATCTTCTCCTTCCATGCACCGTGCTCGCCGCCGAGCGCGCGCCCCAGCGTGCCATCGCGACCGCCATTGCAGGCGATCAGGGCACGCCCGAGCGGAATCCACGACAACGCCGCCATCAGCAACACGAAGCCGTACATCGCGATCGGAACCGGTGCCGGGAACGGATGCGATTCGTTGACCCAACTGGTCACGAACGGAAACAGCGACAGCCAGAACAGGAAGAACAGGTTGGCCCACATCACGCGGCCGTTGATGCGCTGCACGGCGTGCAGCATGTGGTGGTGATTGTTCCAGTAAATGCCGACATAGATGAAGCTCAGCACATAGCTCATGAACACCGGCGCGTTCGCCAGCAATGCCTGCAGTGTCGGCTCGTGCGGCGTCTTCAACTCGAGCACCATGATCGTGATGATCACGGCGATCACCCCGTCACTGAACGCCTCAAGCCTGCCCTTGCCCATCACGCCTCCGACTCATGAAAAGGCGCCGCACCTCTTGCGAGGCCGGCGCCCGGTGTGCATCCGCGCCCGATCGATCAGGCCTGCTTGCCGTCGTCCTTGACTTCGGTGAACTCGGCGTCGACCACATCGTCGCCACCGCCATGACCCGGCTGTGCGCCAGCATGGCCACCCATGTCCGGGCCGGGCGACTGGCCAGCGTTGGCCGCGGCGAACAGCGACTGCGCGGCCTCTTCCAGCACCTTCGAACGCGCTTCGATCTGGCCCTTGTCGTCGCCCTTCATCGCCGCTTCGACGTCGGCGATCGCGGCTTCGGCGCGACCGATGGCCTCGCCCGGCAGCTTGTCGCCATGTTCCTTGATCGCCGAACGAGTGGCGTGCACCAGGCCATCGGCCTTGTTGCGCGCTTCGATCAACTCATGGAACTTCTTGTCTTCCTCGCGGTTGGCCTCGGCGTCCTCGACCATACGCTTGATCTCGTCCTCGGACAGGCCGGAACCGGCCTTGATCTCCACGCGCTGTTCCTTGCCGGTCTTCTTGTCCTTGGCGCTGACATGGAGGATGCCGTTGGCGTCGATGTCGAAACTGACTTCGACCTGCGGCATGCCGCGCGGCGCCGGCTCGATCCCGGTGAGGTCGAAGCGCGCCAGCGACTTGTTGTAGCGGGCCTGTTCGCGCTCGCCCTGCAGCACGTGCACGGTCACGGCCGACTGGTTGTCGTCGGCGGTGCTGAACGTCTGCGAGGCCTTGGTCGGAATGGTGGTGTTCTTCTCGATGATCTTGGTCATCACGCCGCCCAGCGTTTCGATGCCGAAGCTCAGCGGCGTGACGTCGAGCAGCAGCACGTCCTTGACGTCGCCGGCCAGCACGCCGCCCTGGATCGCCGCACCAATCGCGACGGCTTCATCCGGGTTGACGTCCTTGCGCGGTTCCTTGCCGAAGAACTCGGCCACCGCCTGCTGCACCTTGGGCATGCGGGTCTGGCCGCCGACCAGGATCACCTCGTTGATGTCGCTGGCCTTGAGGCCGGCGTCGTTGAGCGCGGTGCGGCACGGCTCGATGGTTTTCTTGACCAGGTCATCGACCAGCGCTTCGAGCTTGGCGCGCGTCAGCTTGATGTTGAGATGCTTCGGGCCCGAGGCATCGGCGGTCACGTACGGCAGGTTGATCTCGGTGCCCATCGCGGTGGACAGTTCGATCTTGGCGCGTTCGGCGGCGTCCTTCAGGCGCTGCAGGGCCAGCGGGTCCTTGCGCAGGTCGATGCCCTGCTCCTTGTTGAACTCGTCGACGAGATAGTCGATCACGCGCTTGTCGAAGTCTTCGCCACCCAGGAAGGTGTCGCCGTTGGTGGCCAGCACTTCGAACTGCTTCTCGCCGTCGACCTGCGCGATCTCGATGATCGAGACGTCGAAGGTGCCGCCGCCAAGGTCGTACACGGCGATCTTGCGATCGCGGGAGTCGTTCTTGTCGAGACCGTAGGCCAGCGCGGCCGCAGTCGGTTCGTTGATGATGCGCTTCACTTCCAGCCCGGCGATGCGGCCGGCGTCCTTGGTCGCCTGGCGCTGGCTGTCATTGAAGTAGGCCGGCACGGTGATCACCGCTTCGGTGACCGTCTCTCCGAGATAGGCTTCGGCGGTCTTCTTCATCTTCTCCAGCACCTTGGCCGAGACTTCCTGCGGCGCCATGGTCTTGCCGTCGGCCAGTGCCACCCAGGCGTCGCCATTGCTGTGCTCGACGATGGCGTACGGCACCAGGTCGAGATCCTTCTTGACTTCGGCGTCGGTGAACTTGCGGCCGATCAGGCGCTTCACCGCGAAGAAGGTGTTCTTGGGATTGGTCACCGCCTGGCGCTTGGCGGCGGCGCCGACCAGGACTTCGCCATCCTTGGTCCAGGCGACGATGGAAGGCGTGGTGCGGTCGCCTTCGGCGTTCTCGATCACGCGGGCTTTGCCGCCTTCCATGATGGCGACGCAGGAATTGGTGGTGCCGAGGTCGATGCCGATAATCTTGCCCATAGTGTCTTCTCTCTATGATTTCAAATTGGGAGTGCCGACGTGCCGTCGAAGCTTGCTAGCTAGATGGGTGCCGGGCCCGGGCTTTCAAGGGTTGAGCTGCCGATTGGCCGGGTTCAGTCGTGCGGGGACACGACCACCATGGCCGGCCGCAGCAACCGGTCGTTGAGGACGTAGCCCTTCTGGAACATCTGCACGATCGCGCCCGGAGGCACGCCATCGGCGGCCTGCTGGGTCACCGCGTTGTGGTGTTCCGGATTGAAGGCATCGCCCTTCTTCGGCGCCAGTTCCGCCAGGCCATTGCGCTCGGCGACCGCGTGCAATTGCTTGAGGGTGAGTTCGAGGCCAGCACGGAGCGGATCGTCGGCGGCAGCGGCAGCCAGCCCGGCTTCCATGCTGTCGAACACCGGCAGCAGATCGGCCAGCAATTTCTCGTTGGCGAAACGGCGGGCGTTGTCGACATCGCGGGCCATGCGCTTGCGCTGGTTCTCGAGATCGGCGCGCTCCAGCAGGAATTGCGCACGCAATTGTTCCAGTTCCGCGCTCAGTGCCTCGGCGCGATCATCGTCGCCGACGGCAGCGCCCATGTCGGCTATCTGCTCGGGCGACAGGCCATCGTGCAAATCTTCGGGATTGGGGGTTTCCGTACTCATGTTCCTGCATCACCTCGTCGCCAGCGGTCGTCCAGTTTGACATGCGGCAGGCAGCCGGAAAATCAAGAGCCGCGGTCCTGCCCCAATGCCTCGCCGAGCAGGCCCGCCGTCGCCTGCACCAGCGGGATCACCTGGTCGTAGGCCATCCGCCGTGGCCCGATCACCCCGAGCACGCCCAATACCCGGCCGGCATTGCCGTAGGGCGCGGCGACCAGCGCCATGTCGTCGCCCATCGGCGCCAGCCCGGTTTCCTCGCCGATGAAAATGCGCACGCCTTCGGCATGCAGGGTGCGATCGAGCAATTGCAGCATGTCGCGCTTGCGCCCGAAGGTTTCGAACAGGTCGCGCAGGCGGGCGATATCGGCCAATTCCTGCACGCCCATCAGCTTGGTGTGGCCGGCCATCACCAGTTCGGAATCGCCGCGATCGTCCACCGCGTGCTCGTCGATGGCCAATTCGGCCAGTTCCAGCGCCTGCGACATCAGCACGTGCAATTCGTCGCGGGCAGCGCGCAATTCCGCCAGCAACTGGCGCTTGACCTGGGCGATCGGCAATCCGGCGAAATGGGCGTTCAGGTAATTGGCGACCCGCTCCAGTTCGCCCGGGTCGTAGGCCTTGCCGGTGCGCACCACGCGGTTCTGCACCTCGTTGTCGCTGAAGACCACGATCGCCAGCACCTCGTCCACGCTGAGGGCAACGAATTCGATGCGACGGAACGGCACGCTGGCCCGGCGTTCGGCGCTGACCACGCCGACGAAGTGGCTCATCGCCGAGAGCAACTCGCCGGCATTGCCGAGCAACTGGCGCGTCCCGGCGTGGGACGGCAATTCCTCGCGCAAGCGGCACAGCTCGGGATCGCCCAGCGGCTCGACCTGCAGCAGCGAATCGACGAACACCCGGTAGCCCTGCGCGGTCGGCACCCGTCCCGCCGAGGTGTGCGGCGAGGCCAACAGGCCGAGATCCTCGAGATCGCCAAGGATGCTGCGGATGGTCGCCGGACTGATATCCAGCCCGGCGTGGCGCGCCAGCGTGTGCGAACCCACCGGCTCGCCGTCGTGGATGTAGCGGCCGATCAGCGTCCGCAGCAGTTGCCGCGCACGGGGTTTGAGTTCGCCTGAGTGGTCGGTCGCCATGCCGTCGATATACGGGCGGGCGGCGCGGCTTGCAAGCGTCGGGTCTCGGTGAATGCGACGACTACCCCTAGAATCGACACCATGCTGCAGCGCCTGACCATTCGCGACTTCGCCGTCATCACCGCCACCGAACTGGAATTCCGAGGGGGAATGACCGTCATTTCCGGCGAAACCGGCGCCGGCAAATCCCTGCTGGTGGACGCGCTGGGCTTCCTCTCCGGCGAACGCGCCGATGCCGCGATGGTCCGCCATGGCAGCGAACGCGCGGAACTGCAGGCCGAATTCGCGCTCGCCGATGCGCTGGCCGCGCAGGCGTGGTTGCGCGAACAGGAACTGGACGATGGTGGCGCTTGCCTGCTCCGCCGGGTGCTGCGCGCCGATGGCGGATCGCGGGCGTGGATCAATGGTCGCGCGGTGACGCTGGCGCAGCTGACCGAACTCGCCGGATTGCTGGTGGAAATCCACGGCCAGCACGCCTACCAGTCGTTGTTGTCGAAGCCGGCGCAACTCGTCCTGCTCGACAACGTCGGCAAGCACGATGGGTTGCTGGCGAACGTCGCCGCCTCGGCGCAGCGTTGGCGGGCACTTCAGCGCGAACGCGAACTGCTGACCGCGCGCGGCGATGTCGCCGATCGCGTCGCCCTGCTCCAGCATCAATTGCAGGAACTCGAACGCGATCCGCTCGAAGCCGACGCGGTGACCGAACTCGCGACCCGCCATCGCCGCCTGGCCAACAGCGCTGAACTGATCGAGGCCACCGGCCATGCCTCCACGCAGGTGTTGGGAGATGACGCATCCGCGGGCGCGCTGGCGCTGGTGCATGCCGCGCGCGCCGCATTGGCACGGGTGATCGATGCCGAACCGCGCCTCGCCGAAGTCGATGCGATGTTCGATGCTGCCGCCATTCAGCTCGACGAAGCCACCGCCCTGCTCGACCGCATCCGCGACGACAGCCAGCTCGATCCTTCAGCTTTCGAGCAGCTCGACCGCCAGCTCGCGCGCCTGCACGATCTCGCCCGCAAGCACCGCGTCGCCCCCGATGCGCTGGCCGCTGTGCGCGAACGGATCCGCGAGGAACTGGCCGGGCTGGAACACGCCGACTCGCGGCTGGATGAACTCGATGGCGCGATGGCGCAGGCCGCAGGCGAGTGGCAACAAGCCGCGACATCATTGACCGCTGCACGCCGCGCGACGGCCAGCCATCTCGGCACCGAAGTCTCGCGATTGATGGGCGAACTCGGCATGTCCGGCGGATTGCTGGAGATCGCGCTGGAAGTGCAACCCGGCTCCACGCCCGATCCACACGGTGCCGAACGCGTGGAGTTCCTGGTCACCGCCAATCCCGACCAGCCGCCGCGACCATTGCGCAAGGTCGCTTCCGGCGGCGAGCTGTCGCGGATCGCGCTGGCGATCGAAGTGGCCGCACTCGATGGCGACAGCGTGCCGACGATGGTGTTCGATGAAGTGGACAGCGGCATCAGCGGCCCGGTCGCGGCGGTGGTCGGTCGCCTGCTGCGCCAGCTCGGCAAGCGCTGCCAGGTGATGTGCGTGACCCATCTGCCGCAGGTCGCGGCGCACGGCCATCAGCACTATCGCGTCAGCAAGTCGGCGGATTCGGGCATCACGCAAAGTGCGCTCGACACGCTGGATGCGCAAGGTCGCACGGAAGAACTGGCGCGCCTGCTCGGCGGCGCGACGGTGAGCAAGGAAGCGCGCAGCGCGGCCCGCAAGCTGCTGGAAGATGCGAACGCGGAGTGATTGGCACGCGCTGGCTGGCGTGGGCGGCAGACCCAATGCGCGGGACGCCGTGAATCCGTCCATGGAGGCTCGACTCGGCATCCATGCCTCGTATGCCCGCGCATCAGGCAGACCGCCCACTGGCCGCGCGCGTGTTGTGGCGGCTCGCCAAAGAGCGACAGCACGAGCGTGTTGTGACTTCATCGCAGCGAAGAAACGCTCCAACGCCCGGCAGCGCCTGCGCGGTGGGTCCCTATGGCCGACCATTCCGCCGCATGGATGCGGCGGCTGAGCCTACATGGATGTATTCACGGCGTGTCGGTCATAGGGGCACCCAAGCGGGCGCACGCCGGGCGCGAGGAGTTCCGCCTACTTCTGCCCCACCTTGCGCACATACAACACCAGCGCGTGATCTTCCAGCGCATATCCGTGCTTCGCCGCGATCTCGCGCTGCAGCGCCTCGATTTCCGGTGACGTGAACTCGATGATCTTGCCCGTCTCCACATCCACCATGTGATCGTGATGGGTGCCGCGATCCAGCTCGTACACCGCGTGGCCACCCTCGAAATTGTGCTTCAGCACCAACCCCGCGCCCTCGAACTGCGTCAGCACGCGGTACACCGTCGCCAGCCCGATGTCGTCGCCAGCCTCCAGCAACGCGCGATAGATCTCCTCCGCCGTCATGTGGCGCGGCTTGGCCCGCTCCAGCAACTCGAGCACGCGCAGGCGCGGCTGGGTCACCTTGAAGCCCAGGCTGCGCAGGTCGCGGGTTTCCATCACATTCTCCGTTTCGGGTGGCTGAACCGTTCCCGCCAGCGCACGGTGCCGGCAGGACGGGGACGTGTATCATCCTCGAATTCCACGCCGCCTTCCGTTCACATGCGTACATTCCTGCTTGCCAGCCTCGCCGCCATCGCCCTCACCGGCTGCCTCTATCGCCAGCCCGTATACCAGGGCAACCTGATGGAGAAGACCAAGGTCGAGCAGCTGCAGGCCGGCATGTCCAAGGAACAGGTGGGCCAACTGATCGGCCTGCCGTCGATCCAGGATCCGTTCCACCACAATCGCTGGGACTACACCAGCACCGAACGCGTGGGCCGTACCGGCAAGACCCAGATCAAGAACTTCACCGTCTACTTCGAGAATGATCTGGTGACGAAGTGGGATGGCAACTACTTTGCCGAGCAGGACGAACAGCTGGCGAAGAATGCCAACAAGATATTTGGCCAAAACCTGCGCAAGGACAAGAAGAAGAACGGCGGCGGCGACAGCAGCGACAGCGGCGAGTAAGTCAACGTACGCCGCGGCGCTCTTTTCGGGCGGCGTCGCGCTGGATCTCGGCACGCGCGCGACGCGCAGCCTTGGGATCGATCTTCAAACCACGCAACAGCTCCACGCGATCGCCATCGACGAGGACGTGACGCGCCGTCACCCGCTGGCCGAACACCGCGACACCGGCGATCTCTTCCAGCGACTCGAATCCCGACGCGGCGATCGCGTCTTCGACATGCGCACCAGCCGGTAGCTCCAGCACACGGCGTTCACTGCGATGCGGCCACGCCACGATAATTTCGACCTTGATGGCATCGGCCTTCATGGCGTTCCCGCCTTGTTCGCCGCGCGGATGAAATCATCGACCATGCGATTGGCGAGGTTCTGCAGGCCCAACGCCAAAACCGGACCCAGCAGCGACGAGGCCGGCTCGAAGCGCAATTCCAGCGTCACCTTGCAGGCATGGGTATCGAGCGGCAGGAAGCGCCAATGGCCTTCCAGCGTCTTGAACGGGCCATCGACCAGGCGCATGTCGATGCGCTGCGGGCGCTCACTGCTGTTCTCGGTCTTGAACCATGTCTTGAAACGCCCCAGCCCGACATCGAGTCGCGCAACGTAATGCCCATCGTCCATGCGTTCGACGTCGGCGGCCTGGCACCAGCCGAAGCGCTCGGGATAGTGTTCCGCGGCATCCACCAGGTCGAACATGGTCTCGGCGGAATGGGCCACGAGGGCACTGCGTTCGATGGTCGTCGTCATGTCGGCTGCGGCGCGGCTGCAAATGCGACAATAGGCGCATGAGCAAGACTGCGGATCAGAAGAAATCGCCCGGGAAAGGCGGCAAGGATAAGGCAAACGGCGGCACGATCGCGCTGAACAAGCGCGCGCGCCACGAACACCACCTCGAAGAGCGCGTCGAGGCGGGCCTGGCCCTGCAAGGCTGGGAACTGAAGGCGATCCGCGCGGGCCGCGCCAACATTGGTGATGGTTACGCACTGGTGAACCATGGCGAGATTTTCCTCGTCGGCGCGCAGATCACCCCGCTGATCCAGGCCTCCACCCACGTCATCGCCAATGATCGCCGCGAGCGCAAGCTGCTGTTGCATCGGCAGGAGATCGACCAGTTGATGGGTCGCATACAGCGCGATGGCTACACGCTGGTTCCGACCGCGATGTATTGGAAAGGCAACAAGGTCAAGCTGGAAATCGCCCTGGCGCGCGGCAAGCAATCACACGACAAGCGCGAGGCCGACAAGGAACGCGACTGGAACCGCGAGAAACTGCGGGTGATGCGTCGGCACAACAAGGACGCGTAAACCTTCCTCATACGTGATAGTCATCGTGATCCACCGGCACGTCCGGCAAGGTGAAGATGAAGCGCGCGCCGCGATCCACCTCGCCCTGCGCGTGGATCGTGCCGCCATGGCGCTCGACGATTCGCCGCACCGTGGCCAGCCCGATGCCGTGACCGGCGAATTCCGATTCGCCATGCAGGCGCTGGAACGGCTGGAACAATTTTCCGGCATAGGCAGGCTCGAAGCCGACGCCATTGTCCTCGACGAAATAACTGCCCTGGTCGCGGCCGAAGTGGATGCGCGCCGGATCGCGGCCCTGGGTGAACTTCCAGGCATTCCCGATCAGGTTCTGCATCAGCGTCCGCACCAGCGACGGGTCGCCCACCACCTCCAACCCCGGCTCGATCTCGACCTCGAAATTGCGTTGCGGGTCGGTGGCCGCGAGTTCCTCCACCACATCCTGCGCCAATGCCGAAAGATCGATCGGGTGCCGCTGCAGCTCGCCGCGACCGATGCGTGAAATCTTCAGGATCGCGCCGATCAGATCGTCCATCCGGCGCGCGCCATTGCGAATCCGTGCCAGGTAGCCCTGCGCGACATCATCGAGCACAGTGGCATGGCGTTCGGACAATAACCGGCTGAACCCGTCGATGGCCCGCAACGGTGCACGCAGGTCGTGCGAGACACTGTAGGCGAAGGTTTCCAATTGATGGTTGGCTTCACTCAATTCGCGGGTACGCGCATCCACGCGCAATTCCAGCGTGCGGTTGAGCGCGCGGATACGGGCTTCGTTGCGGACGCGCTCGGAGATGTCTTCCGCCTGCACCAGCAGCTTGACGTCGACGCCGTCCCCCTGCGGAATCTTGCCGTAGACCAGCGACACATGCCGCAACTCGCCATTGCGGCGGGCGAAGCGACGGATTTCCTGGCGCATTCCGTTCTGTTCGCCCTGCTCCGCCGGGCCAACACTGCCTTGATCCAGCAGGTCGGAGAAATGCGTTCCGCGCAACGCATCCGCCCCGAGTTCGAACAACTGCGTGAACGCGGGATTGACCTCGACGACGCGAGCCTTGTCGTCGAGCAATGCCATGCCGATGCCGGAATGCACCATCGCGCTGCGGAACAACGCTTCGCTGCGGGCCTGGGCCCGTGTCATGTCGCGGGCCAACACCTGCGCACGCGCCTGCGTCCGCGCCAGCAGGAAGGTGATCACGCCGGCCGCCAGGGCCAGTGGCAAGCCGCCCCACAGCACCCACGCGCTGCGCTCGATGCCGACGTCGGCGTCGCCGAAGAAGTCGAGGCGCAGGATGCGTCCATAAAGGGGAACGCTTCGGGAAATCAGCTTCCACGCGCCCCTGCCCGTCAGGCCGGGATCCTCCGCGATCACCAGTTCCCTGCGGGTATCGGTTTCATCACTGATCCGCAGCTTCATCTTGCGGCCGACCGACTTGACGGTCATGTCGAGGAACTGCTGCACGCGGAACGGGATGTAGACCCAGCCGTTCATTTCGGCCCTGCGCGCGGCAACCGTCATCGGGCGCACGCCACCGCGATACACCGGGGTATAGAAGATCATGCTTGGCACGGCCGTCGTGTCACGGTACAGCGTGACCGGGCCGGACAACCAGGGCCGCCCGCTTTCCATGGCGCGCTGCATGGCTTCGTGGCGCGTCGCTTCGACATACATGTCCAAGCCGAGGAGCTTCTCCTGCCCCGGTCCCGAGGTTGCGAGAAAGAGCACCGGTGCATATTCCGCGCGGACACCCCATGGCCGGATGCTGATCAGTTCGCCGGTCCGATCCCGCCAATCCTGCTGGAAGCGCGGCAGATCGGCGCGATTGATATACGGGCCGTAGCCGATGCCGAGTACGGCCGAATAGCGCTGCCCCAGGTCAAGGCCGGACACATAGCCCTGCCACTGGTCAGCGGTCGGCAACGTGTTGCCGGAGATCAGGGACGCACCGCCGCGCATGATCAGCTCCATCGCGTCCAGGCGCTGCTTCACCAGCGATTCCACCAGTACCGCCTCGGAATTCAACTCGACCATCGACTCGCGCTGGGCGATTGCCTGCTCGTTGCGCCAGACCAGCAGCACCATGACGGTCGCGCAGATCCACGCCAGCACGCCGAACAGGACCGGCGCCTGCTGGTTGAAATGGTCGGCGGCTTCATTCTGGCTCGGCATTCAGGGATTCTGCCCTATACTGGTTTGGTCTAGCGAGACAAAGTTCCCGGGGATGCACTGGATTCGACGGGGGTTGCGAAATCGCTTGGCGCATGCCGAGGGGGTAGCTTTCCTCGTTAATCCAGCTGCAAAAACTCAGACGCCAACGACGACGTCTACGCTCTGGCCGCTTAAGGCCTAGCCCCGAACCCACTTGTGCCTGTGCTCGTGGATGTAGGGTCATCATCACAGGATCGTGGCCGGCGGCGACCCGTCAACCGGCTCCTAAAACAAAGCGGGTGTGGATGAAGGTGTGCCTCGCACGGTGTGTTGCCTTCATTCGAGATCAAACACCGGGCTAAGCATGTAGTGCCGGGCATGGAGTGCCTTCGGACGCGGGTTCGATTCCCGCCATCTCCACCAAACTGATCGCCCCGGACCCGCAAGGTGCCGGGGCTTTCTTTTGGCGATCGCTGCGCGCATGGATGATCCTCTATGCTTGCCGCATCGCATCCGAATCGACGCCATGAAGATCCGCACGATCCGCCTCGGCATGTTGCGCATCCCGCTGAAAACGCCGTTCAAGACCGCGTTGCGCACGGTGGAACAGGTCGAGGACGTGGTCGTCGCGATCGAAACCGACGATGGCCACGTCGGCCACGGCAGTGCAGCGGCCACCGCCGCGATCACCGGCGACACCCACGGATCGATCATCGAGGCGATCCGCCGCTACATCGCTCCGCAGCTGATCGATGGCGACATCACCGATCTCAATGCGTTGGTCGCGCGCACCCAGGGTGCGCTGCAACGCAATACCAGCGCCAAGGCCGCGGCCGAAATCGCGCTGTACGATCTCTGGGGCCAGTTGCATGGTGCGCCGTTGTACCAGTTGCTTGGCGGCGGCGAACCGAGACTCTCCACCGATATCACCATCAGCGTCGACGGCATCGACAAGATGGTGGCCGACAGCCTGGATGCACTGGCACGCGGTTTCACCTCGCTCAAGATCAAGGTCGGCAAGGACATGGCGACCGATATCGAACGCATGCGCGCGGTGCATGCCGCGGTGGCCGGACGCGCTTCGCTGCGGCTCGATGCCAACCAGGGCTGGAACGCACGCGAGGCGATCCACGCGATCCGCACGCTGGAAGATGCCGGTGTCGCGATGGAGTTGGTGGAACAGCCGGTGAAGGCCCACGACATCGATGGCCTGCGCGAAGTCTCGGCGAACGTGCGCACGCCGGTGATGGCGGACGAAAGTGCCTTCGGTCCACGCGAGGCGATCGAGCTGATCCGCACGCGCGCCGCCGACATCATCAACATCAAGCTAATGAAGGCCGGCGGCATTTCCAACGCGCTGAAGATGGCCGACGTCGCCGCGATCCACGGCGTCGACTGCATGATGGGCTGCATGCTGGAAGGCCCGATCGGCGTCACCGCAGCGGCACACGTCGCAGTGGCGCGTTCGGCGACGATCACCAGAATCGATCTCGATGGCCCATCGCTGTGCACGTTCAATCCGGTGCACGGAACGACGGTGTTCGATGAAGCGAACATCATGCTGGGCGATGCGCCGGGGCTGGGAATCGCGAAGATTGACGGAATCGAGTGGTTGAACAGCTAAAACGGCCACCAGCCGCGGCCGGTCATCGCGTAGCGATCCGCTGCCTGTTCGAAACGATTGCGGTGACTGACACCGCCACATAGCAGATACAGCGGCAGGAACAGCACGCCCAGCACCATGTATTGATAGACATGCGCGCGTTCGTGATCGCCAAGCACGATCATCGGCGTCTGCGCCAATCCCGCACGTTGCGCATAGGTGATGCAGGGACAGTCGAGCGTGTCCCCGGTATGGAGGATGACATTGCCGAAGGTGATCGCCCCGCCCGGCCCCCACGGCCAATGCTGGAACACCAGCGCGAGATCCCCGCCACGCCAACGCGGCCTCGCGCCGAACGGCATCGCCACCAGTCCCAGCAATACGCCGAGCAGGCTGTTCGGCAAGGTCCACGCCATGCCGAGCAGTTGCAACAAGCGATGCGGCAGGTTGTTCATCCGCATCGAATGCGATGGGTCAACGGGAACGCCGCACCAACCACGTATGGATCGTTTCCGGAACCTCGTGTTGCGCGCGACTCGATACATAGATGCCAATGTGGCCGCCGCGGAAACTGAGCTCGGTGTAATCCTCGCTGCCGATCAATCCTTTCAACGCCTTCGAGGCGTCCGGCGGCACCAGGTGATCCTGCTCGGCGTAGATATTCAGCACCGGCATGTCGATGAAGCCGAGGTCGACTTCGCGTTCGCCGATGGTGATGCCGCCATTGACGAAACCGTTGCCCTGGTAGAACTGCTTGATGAACTGGCGGAACGCTTCGCCCGCCTGGTCCGGCGAATCGAAGATCCACTTTTCCATGCGCAGGAAATCCTCGAGCGCCTTCTTGTTGTCGAGGATGTCGACCAGCCCGACGTATTTCTGCATGTTGAGCCGGAACGGTTTCAGCATCAGGTAGGAATAATTCATCAGGTCGGCGGGGACATTGCCGAGCGTGTCGATGAAGAGGTCGACGTCGAGGCCCTGCGTCCAGTTCGACAGCATGTTGTCCGCGGTCTGGAAGTCGACCGGCGTCACCATCGTGATCAGGTTGCGGACCTTCTCCGGATGCAGCGACGCATAGCACAGCGAAAACGCCCCGCCCTGGCAGACGCCGAGCAGGTTGACGCCATGCACGCCGTGCCTGTCGCGGAGGAAATCGACCGCGCCACCGAGGAAGCGCTCGATGTAGTCCTCCAGCGTCAGGAAGCAGTCGGAACGATCGGTGTAACCCCAATCGATGACGTAGACATCCTGCCCACGCTCCAGCAGTCCCTTCACCAGAGAGCGATCGTCCTGCAGGTCGATCATGTACGGGCGATTCACCAGCGCGTAGCAGACCAGGATCGGCGTACGTGCCAGCGCCTGTTTCTTGGGACGGAAGCGATACAGCACGGTCTTGCCGTCGCGCCACACTTCCTCGCGTTCGGTGGTGCCGTAGCCATAATCGCCGACCTCGCGCAATGTTTCCAAGCCTGCGCCCAGCTTGGACTGCATGCCAATCGCTTCTTCCGCCAACGCTTCCGGGGTGATGTTGAGCGGGCTGGTTTTCTTCGCGTCTGCTGCGGCCATGTCAGCGGCTCCGTGGGCGTTTGCTTGCAGTCGTCTTGCTGGTTGGCGATGGCGCACGCGCCTTGGTGGATGCCGGCGATTTGCGTGCCGGCTTGCGTGCGGCTGGCGCTTCGCTGGCCGGTTTCGTTCCTGCCGCCTGGCGCCGCAGCATCCGTTCCAGTTCGGCGATCTTGCGGTGCGCCGCATCGATTTCGGTGCGCGTCGGCATGCCGAACACGCCGCAAAGTTGTTCGATCTCGCGCTGGACCTGCTGGCGCAAGCGCATTTGCGCATTGACCATGTCGCCATAGGTGGTGCGGAACTCCGGCGACAAGGCAATCTTCGCGTACGCCTGTTCGGCGGCATCGATCCACAGGTCGAACAATGCGCGCGCGCTGGTCAACTGCTTGCCCGGTTCCTCGTGTTTCGCCAGCAGTGTTTCGAAGACCGAGGTCGCATCCTGGCTGGCCTTGAGCAGCAACGCGTTGTAAGCCGACAGGCGATCCTGGTACTCCATCTGCGATTGCATCAACGCCTGCATGCGTTCCTGGTGCTCGCGCGCCAAACCGAACGTCGGCATGCCGAGCATGCTCTGCGTTTCCCTGCGCCACGATTCGATCCACGGACGCGCGGCGTCGTACCACGCTTCCAGGCTATGCGAATCCGCACCCTGCAAGCCCTTGAACATGTCGAGCACGGCTTGGTTGCCCTGCCCATCCATCGCCTGTCGCCATTGCGCGGCGATCTCCGCGGCACCGGCATTCCCCGCGGAGAATTGCGCAGCGAGCTTCTGCATCTCGCCCCACCACACGCTGGCCTGCGCGTTCATGCGATCGGCGACGTTGCGCACGCCGCTGTCGGGAATGCCCATCGCCGCGTTGTTCCAGAACGCCATCGCCTCGCGCCAGCCGGCAGGCGCACCGCCCATCATTCCGCCCATGTTCGGCATGCCACCCATACCGGGCATCGCACCCATTCCAGGCATGCCGCCCATTCCAGGCATGCCGCCCATTCCGGGGATCGCGCCGAAACCCGGCGTCGCGCCAAAGTTCGGCATTGCACCCGGCAAACCGAACCCGGGCATTCCCTGCATTCCCGGCATCGCGCTCGGCGATCCGGCGATGCGGCCGTTGCGCATCATCTCGTTCCAGGCCGTCCAGTATTGACGCGAAAGTTGCTCGAAATCCGCGGGCCATGGCGAGTTCATGCGTGCTCTCCGAATCGGGTTGGATCGATGCTAGCACGCACGCATGCGTCGTCCATGGCGCCGCTGCACGCCCGTCATGGTTTGGGGATGCGCAGCGTCTTGCTGATCATCAGCGAACCCGACAACGCGAACATCAGCACCAGTGGATGCAGCTGCCAGCGGCCGAGCATCACCACCCCGCCCCATAGATCGCTGCCGATGCGATCCTGCCAAGCGGCGATGGCGAGAACGACCACCAATGCGAGGCTGGTCGGGATCGGCGTGCCTTCGAAATACTTCACCTTGCCTTCCGCGCCGGACAAATGTTCGGCGGTGACGTTGTAGCGCGCCAAGCGGCTGACGCCGCAACCGACGAAGTAGCTGAGCACGATCCAGTCCCAGCCGCCCTGCATGCCGCAGGCATAGGCCAGCGCCGCCGGGGCGACGCCGAACGAGATGACATCGGCCAGCGAATCCAGTTCGCGTCCGAGGGTGGACGCGACCTTGCGCCAACGCGCGATGCGCCCGTCCAGCGCGTCGAAGATGAAAGCGAGCGGGATCAGCGCCATGCCGACCAGCAGATCGCCACTGACGTCATCCTGCAGGAAACGCATCGCCGCGAAGATCGCGCCGGTGCCGCAGAAGGCGTTGCCCAAGGTGAACCAGTCGGCGAGCCGGAACTCGCGCAACATGGAGAAATGACGCGGTTTGTCGGGTGTGGGCGTGTTCATCCCGCAAGACTGCCAGAGCGCCGGTGAAAACCGCAAATCAGTCGGGCAGACGGAGATCGCTGCGACTCAATGCGGCATCGCCACGCGGTTTGGCATCGATGTGGAGATCATCGGTGGCGAGCTTCGCCTGTCCTTCGATCTGCGCCCACACGCGGTCCAGTCCCTCATACATGTATGGCAGCAATGGCACGAAGCGTTGCGCATACGACGGGAATGCCAGGAAGGCATCGAAGTGTTCGGCGCGCGCGACCGTCCAGTACCCGACCGGACGCCCGGCGGCGCGTGCGGCGGCGACCCATGGCGCGCTGGTGAAAGCCGGCGGCACCAGGCCATCGTCGCTGCCGTGGATGACGAGAATCGGGAAACCCTTGCGCGGCGTCTTTGCCTGCGTTTCCGCCACACCCTTGCGCACGCGCTGTGCATCGGCGCCGGTGCCGGTCCACAACTCGCGCAGGCAACGTTCTCCGACCAGCGTCGGATCGGGCATGGCCATCTTCGGATCGATCAGGCCGATGGCGTTGCCGGGCGGAATACCGCTGCCATCGCTCCACCACCCTGCACGTTCGGCCGGCGTGGTCGGCCGCGGCTTGAGATCGCTGCCGATGGCCGAATAGTTGAATCCGCAGGGATGTTCACCGGCGCGATAACGACCATAGGCGGAGGCATATGCAACCGCGACCGCACGCCACAGGTCGAATCCGACCGATGCCGCGCCACCATGCAATGCGCCATCACTCCAACCTTTCGCGCGCAACTGCGCATGCGCGGACGCCGCCTGCTGCGCAACCGTCTCGCCTTCGATCATTCCCAGCGATTTCAAGCTGGCACAACGTTGCGTCCACAACGGTTCCACCTGTGCACGCAACGGCGGTTGCGGCAACGACTCCGCCGGCATGTCAAGCAAGGCGCAGGGCATCAGCAATGCCGCTTCGGTGGCGACGTCATACAACGCGCGACCGCCCTCGACGTGGATATTGGGTTCGCCGGCAACCACGCCATCCAGCCAATCGCCTTCTAGTTCCGCCGCACGCAACACCGCACCACCGCCATTGGAAATGCCGGTGGCGATGATCCTGGTGTTGTGTGGCGTGAACGGCGCCTGCGCGGGATAGGTTTGATCGAGCATGCGCAGGGCGAATTCTGCCGCCTGTTTGACGTGACGCCCCCAATCGGCTTCCGGGTTGTCACCGGAATGCGCGTGCTTGAAGGCGACACCGCTGGCACCTGCGGCGAGTTGCGGCTTGAAGGCGATCGCGACATCGGCGGGAACGCGCGCACCATCGGCGTCCGCACCTTCGTTGGCGTCGATATCGAAATAATCGGTGCCGGCGGCCTTGTCGGTGTGGACGACGGCGCAACCCTTCGGCAGGCCCCATGCCGCGCCCACCGCCATCGCGCCATAGACGCCACGCGAACCCGACGCCACCGAAACCACCACGCAGCGTTTGCGGGTGTCGAAGGCATCGGGCAATTGCAGCACCACGCGGTGCGGCGCATGCGCGCCGGGTAGTGTGAGCAGCGTCGTGAATTCGCGCCCGGGCACGTCGGCGGTGCTGCCATACACGCTGCCATAGCCACCATTCGGCGAGAGATCGGCGATGCCGCGCCAGTTCGACCAGATCGCGCGGCGACGGCGTTCGACTGCGGTGGGATGCAAGGCATCGGCGAACGCCGGCGGTGTCATCGCCCGCAAACCGTCGAGCCCGAGTCCTGCAGTGAGGAGGTCGTCGCCATTGCGATGCTCGGTGATGTTGACCTGCGTTGTGTCCATGGTGTTTTTGCTGATGGCGTGTCTCGGGCGCGTGGCGGCAGTGGCAGAAGCGGCGGTCACGAGGGCGGAAAGCAGGAGGATGAGCGGGCGCATCTCGTGACAATAGCTTTTCGCACGCCGGCCCGCATCGTACTTTGGTGCAAGGCAGCGATCGCCAGTGACTGCTAGGCTGGGCGCGATGCCCACCGTGCTGATCGCCGACGACCACCCGCTGTTTCGCGCGGCCTTGAAACAGGTCGCAGCCGACGCCGTGGACGACATGCGGATGCACGAAGCCGATTCACTGGATGCGGCGCTGGCCGCGCTCGATGCACATTCCGACATCGACCTGGTGCTGCTCGACATCCATATGCCGGGCAATCATGGCCTGACCGGGCTGGCAGCGATCCGCGCACAATACCCGCACGTCGCAGTGATCGTGGTCTCGGCCAACGACGACCCGCGGGTGATCCGCCGCGCGCTGGACCACGGCGCCGCCGGATTCCTGCCGAAAGTATCCGGCCTCGATGAACTGCATGCCGCGATCCGCGCCGTGCTGGCCTGTGAGCGCTGGCTGCCGGCCAGCCTGCGCGCTTCCGTCGAGCACTCGCAATCGTCGCCGGATGATCGCGCCCTCGCCACCCGACTCGCCAGTCTCTCGCCGCAGCAGTTCCGCGTGTTGCAACTGGTCGCCGAAGGATTGCTCAACAAGCAGATCGCGGATCGCCTCGATATCCAGGAACGCACGGTGAAGGCGCACATCACCGCGATCTTCGAGCGCCTCGGCGTGCGCAACCGCACGCAGGCCGGCGTGGTGTTGCGTGAGCTGGAACTGGGCGATCCCAGTCGGCATATGCCGGTGGGTTGAATGACACACGTTGGCTGAGTGTCAAGAGCATCGCACGCGCTGGCTGGCGTGGGTGACCAGCTCCAATGCGCGGGACGCCGTGAATACATCCATGTAGGCTCGACTCGGCCGCTGCGCGGTCCGGCCCCTCGCAGCGCTCGGGGCGTTCGGAATCGCCACGCGGCATGCCGCGTAAACAGCGCTTCCTCACCCATGCCTCGTATGCCCGCGCATCGGACTGGCGCACCCACTTGCCGCGCGCGTGTTGTTGCGACTCGCAAGAGCAACTGCATCGCGTGTTATAGCTTCATCGAAACGATGAAAAGCTCCCCGCCCGGCAGCGCCTGTCGGCCACATAGGTACGGCGCGCTGGTGCCAAGCCGGGCGCGATAAAGCGGATCCCTCTCTGCGCTCGGGATGACGGCAGCCAGTCGACGCGCACCTACACTGCCGCCGCCAACACGCGGTCCAGTACCGACTTCAGCGCCAACGGTCGCAGCGGCTTGCGCAACAAGGTCAACCCGTGCTCGAGGACATCACGGCGGGTCGCGCCGCCGTCATCGGCGCTCAGGATCAGCGTGGGACATTCGCCGAAGCGCTGCGCCAACGCATCATGCAGGGCGACGCCGGTCAGCCGGTCATCGAGGTGATAGTCGAACAACCAGGCATCGATGCCGCCCGATTCCATCGCGGCGATCGCCGATGGCAGATCCATCGCCGTCATCACTTCATAGCCCCAACTGCGCAACACCGTCACCAGCGCATCGAGCGACTGCGGATCGTTGTCGACGGCGAGGATGCGTGTCACCCGTGCGTCGCGACCAGCGGTGGTCAGCTGCGTCGTTTTGGCCGCCTTCGCGCGTGCAATGCCGATGGTGAACACACTGCCACGCCCGAGGCGACTGTGGAGCCCGAGTGGCGCGTCCAACAATCCGGAGAGACGATCGGCGATCGCCAATCCCAGCCCAAGCCCTTGTCCCGGCACGCCATCGCCACGACGGAATTCCTCGAAGATCACCGCCTGCTGATCCGCCGCGATGCCAGGCCCGGTGTCGTGGACTTCGAGCCGCAACATCCCCGATCGCGCGTGGCGGACGCCAAGCAATACCGAACCATTCGCGGTGTAACGCACGGCATTGGCGAGGAAGTTCTGCAGGATGCGTCGCAGCAGTTGCGGATCGCTGCGCACCCAGGCGCGCGTCGGGCGATAACGAAAACGCAGCCCGCGCGCTTGCGCCAATGCGGCGAATTGCGCTGCCAGCGGGTCGAGCACTTCCAACAACTGGAATGTGCGCGGCTCCGGCGCCAGTCCACCCGCTTCCAGCCGCGACATGTCGAACAGGCCAGTGAGCAGGTCGGTAGTGGAATCGAGCGCGTCGTGGATCTGGCCGACCACCCGGCGCTGCTCGCCATCGTCGAGCTGCTGCGTCAACGCATCGGCGAACAATTGCGCGGCGTGCAATGGCTGCAGCAGATCGTGGCCGACCGCAGTGAGAAAGCGCGTCTTGGCATCGTTGGCGCGTTCGGCATCGGCGCGCGCGGCGTCAAGCAGGCGCGTGCGTTCATCCACCCGATCCTCGAGTGTCGCGTTGATGTCCTGCAGTTCGCTTTCGGTGCGCCGGAACGTGGTGACATCGGTGAAAGTGGCGACGAATCCGCCGCCCGGCATCGGATTGCCGCGGATCTCGATGATGCTGCCATTGGGAAACACCCGTTCCGACAGATGCGGCGTTCCCGCACGCATGTGATCGAGCCGCTTCGCCAACGCGGCTTCGTGATCGCCGGGATGCTTCATCCAACCCAGCGCCCAGCGACTCGCCGTCACCACCGGCATGCCCACCTCGAGCAAACCGTCGGGGAATCCGAACAACTCCTGGTAACGCGTATTCCATGCCACCAACCTGAGATCGGCGTCGACCACGCTGATGCCCTGGCTCATGTTCTCCAATGCACCCTGCAATACGCGCTGGTTGAAGTTGAGATCCCGCGACGCGCGATCGACGATCATCGCGACCGTGTGCAGTTCTGCGCTGGATGTGCGTCGCGCGGTATCGAGCAACAATCGCGCCGAAGCACTGCCGAGCACCGCGGCCAGTTCGCGTTCCACCGCATCGGAGACTTCCAGTGGCACCGCGCCTTTCGCCGGCGCATCGGCCAGCAACAGTGCGATCCGCTCCGGGCCGAGGAAACGCATGCCGGCATTGCGCAATGTCGCCGCATCGAAACGCTCCAGCTCCCTGCGCTGCTGGCGCGGCAACCACAGCGACACCGCGAACGTCACCGCCGTCGACACCAGCAGGCTGACGCCGAGCGCGCGACCCAGGCGTCCCCAGCTTGTCAGCGACAGCAGATGATCGGGGGCGAGCCAGTGCCAGCCGAACGGTCCCTCTTCCACCAATGATCGCGATACCCAACCGGCATCGCCGAGCAGCGGCACCAGCATCGCCCATGCCCACGCCATGAATCCGGCAATGATCCCGAATATCACCGCGCGTGGTGGCGTCTGCGGTTGCCACACCGCCAGCGCCATCGCCGGCGCCAGGGTGGCCAATGCCGAGAACGACACCGCACCGACATCGGCCAATGCGACCTCGCCCGCCACCGCGCGACCGTAGGCCCAAGCCAAGAACACGATGAGGACGATGCTGATACGCCGCAGCATCACCACGCGACCACGCAGATCGCCAGCGCCGCGCGCCCACGCACCGCGCAATAATCCCGGCGCCAGCCAGTGATTGCCGATCATCAGGCTCAATGTCAGCAGGCTGATCACCACCATGCCGGTGGCCGCCGCCATGCCGCCGAGGAAGGCAAACAACGCCAGTCCGTTGATGCCGTGCGCCATCGGCAGCGCCAGCACGTAGAGATCGGAACTGACTAGGCCGTTGGCGAATTCGGCATGACCCATGCGCGCCAATGGCAGTAGCGGCAGCGAGATCAACAGCATGTAGAGCGGAAACAGCCAGCGCGCGGTGCGCAGATGCGATTCCTGCCGGCATTCGACCACGCCGACGTGGAACTGGTGCGGCAAGGTGAACATCGCCAGCACGCCAAGCACCACCAGTGGCGCGAATCCCTGGCGATCGTGCGGCGGCGGCATCGCCGTGTGCGTCGCGATATCGCCGTGATGCGTCGCCACGAACAACCCAAGCGCCAGCATCGCCGCCAGTTTGAACAGCGACTCCATCGCCACTGCGAAGACCAGTCCGCGGTTGTGCCAGCCGATGTCGGAGCGGCGCGTGCCGAACAACATGGTAAACGCCGCGACCACCAGCGCGATCACCAGTCCGATATCGATGGAACTGCCGCCGATGTTCGATCCGCCGTTGATGCCGTGCGTCAACAACCCGTAGGCCATCGCCACCGCTTTCAGTTGCAGCGCGATATACGGGATCAAGCCGAGAATGGCGATCAGCGTGACGACCGCGGCGAGTTTCGGATCACGACCGAGCCGTGCGGCGATGAAATCCGCGAGCGAGCTGGCATGCACTTCGCGTGCGCGTCGTACCAGCCCGATCATCCCGGTGCCGGCCAGTGCATACAACAGGATGGTGCCAACGAACGTCGGCGGCAGCGGCCACTGGTAGCGCGCGGCCTGGGTAACGGTGCCGAAGAAGGTCCATGACGTGCAGTACACCGCCAACGACAGCGCGTAGATCCAGCCCCAATGACGCGACAGCAATGCCGGCCGGCGATCGGCGAACAATGCAGCGCCAAACACGAACGCCAGCCATGCCAGCGACACCGCCGCGACCAGGGTTCCGCTCAGTGGTGCCATGTGGGGAATGCAGGATCGGTGGGAACGCGGTTCATCCGGCGAGCATAGTGCCTGCCCACCACGAACGCATGTCCGACCCGATCACGATGCGGGGTTCGACGCATCGTGTCGGGCAGGATGCGCCCCCCCCGTTAGAAGTCGTAACGCAGCGACAGCGTGTACTGGCGCGGTGCGCCATAGAAGCCGGTGCGCACGCCGAGCGACGGAATCACGTAGCCGGTGGTCAGGTACTTGCTGTTGTTGAGGTTGCTGCCCTGCAGCGACACGGTCCACGGCTTGCTCGGCTTCCAGATCACGCCGGCACCGATCAAACCGTAGGCACCCTGCTCGATCGGCTGGGTGTTCACGCCGGTCACCGGATCGTGGGTGACTTCCGTCGTCGCGACCACACTGCTCTGGCGGGTATAGCTCACGCGTGCGCTCAACTCGCCGGCGGCACCGAGGCTGGTGCGGTATTCGGCATTGATCGCGCCCGAGAATTTCGGTGCGTTGGTGAACGCCTGCTGGGCCGCGATATTGACGTTCTTGTACATGTATTCGTCGAACTTGGCATCCAGCCACGCCAGGTTGCCGGTCAGCGCGAAATGCTTGCTGGGCAGCCACTGGTATTCGAACTCGAAGCCGTTGACGGTACCGGAACCGGCATTGGTGAAGTCGCCGATGAAGGCCTTGGCGCCACCGGGCGTGGTGTATTCGGTAAACACCGACAACTGGATGTTCTTGTACTTGTTGTGGAAGTACGCCATGTTGAGGAACAGCGTCTGGTCGGCCAGCGCCATCTTGCTGCCGACTTCCATGCTGTCCACGCGCTCATCCTGGAACGGTTCGGCCGTGCGCGGCACCGCGGTGGCGTTGGCGCGGATGTTGTAGCCGCCCGACTTGAAGCCGCGCGATGCCAGGCCGTACACCATCACCCCCGGGGTGATCTGGTAATCCAGCGACACCTTGGGCGAGACGTTCTTGAAACCGATGTTCTTGTCGAAGTCGGCGGCAACCGCGCCATTGGGCTTGCTGAAGGTGGCGTCGGTGTAGCTGATGTTGCGAACGACCGCATGCTTCTTCTCGTCGGTGTAGCGCACGCCGGCATCCAGCTTCAACTTGCTGGTCAGGTCGAACGTCCAATCGGCGTAGAGCGCGACGCTCTTGGTGTACACCGTGCCATGGGTGTCACCGAACAACAGGTTGAAGAAGTTGTTGAGCACCTGTCCGCCGGCATCGCCTTCGAACTGGTAGATGCCCATGACGCCGCGGGCGCGACCGCCCGCATCGTAATTGGCTTGGAGCTCGTTGCTGGTCTGGTGATCGCGATAGAACGCCTTCACGTCGGCCAGCTTGTTCGGCAACGTGTCGAAATCGATGTTGGTCTCGGTGTTCGACTGGCGCTTGGCCCAGATGTACTTCGCCGCCCAGGCATCGTTCAAACGCCAGTTCGCCGTCATCGACAAGCCGTCGAGCTTGGTGTGGTTGACGTCGGGCATGCCATTGCGCACGTCGTAGCGGCTGGCCATCGGTGCATAGGTCGGTGCGAAGGGATTCTTCGCCAGCATCTGCGCGCCACGCACGCCGGATTCGTCATCGGTGTGGTCGTAGGCGAATTGGAGGTCGAACTTGTCGGTGACGTAGGCGCCAACCGCCAGTCGCCAAGCGAAGATGTCCTTGTCGCTGACGTCATTGCCGCTGGTGAGGTTCTTGCCGAAGCCATCGCGGGTGAGCTTGGCCATCGACAGGCGCGCACGCAACGCCTTGGCATCGCCGAAGGCATCGCCCACCGCGAGCTTGACGTCGCGTTCGTTGTAGTTGCCCACCGTGCCCTGCACGAAACCGTTGAAATCGGTGGCCAGCGGCTTGGTGATGTACTTGATCGCGCCACCGATGGTGTTCTTGCCGTACAGCGTGCCCTGCGGACCGCGCAACACTTCGATGCGGCCGACATCCAGCAGATCGAGCATCGCGCCTTGCGGACGGGCGACGTAAACATCGTCGATGTACATGCCGACGCCGGGATCAACGCCCCACAGCGGATCGGACTGGCCGACGCCGCGGATGTAGGCGGTCAAGGTGGTGTTGGAACCGCGCGCCGCGTAGATCGTCAGGTTGGGGACCTGCCCCTTGAGGTCGCCAAGATCCTGCACATTGAGTTTTTCCAGCGCCTTGGCGGTGAACGCGGTGACGGCGACCGGGACTTCCTGCAACGTCTCCTCGCGACGACGCGCGGTGACGGTGATCGCGCCGAGATCGCCGTCGGCGGTCTGCTTCGCTGCTTGGGCAGGCTTGGTGGCTGGCGTGGATTGCGCCGTCGCGTCCTGGGCCTGCGCCAGTGGTGCGGCCAGTCCGATGGCGATGGCCAGGCAAAGCGGAGCGTGACGATGGATGCGGCGCATGTGTTCTTCCTCTCGGCATATAGACAGCCGGGAGCGGATGCCCCCGTTATGACGTGCAGCCTAGGCGGAAGACGGCGCCGGCCACATCGTACCTTTGGACAAGGGCACGCCGGACCGTGACTGCGCACACTCCACGGACGTTTCCGAACCGGATGTGCCGATGTCGTTCCTGATCGTGCTGGCCGCGCTGTGCTTCCTGATGTTCGTGGCCTATCGCGGCTACAGCGTGATCCTGTTCGCGCCGATCGCGGCGTTGCTGGCGGTGTTGCTGACCGATCCTTCGCTGGTCGCGCCGATGTTCAGCGGACTGTTCATGGACAAGATGGTCGGCTTCCTCAAGAACTATTTCCCGGTGTTCCTGCTCGGCGCGGTGTTCGGCAAGCTGATCGAGATTTCCGGATTCTCACGCGCGATCGTCACTGCCACCATCCGCGCGGTCGGCGCCAGCCGCGCCATGCTCGCCATCGTGCTGGTGTGCGCGCTGCTCACCTACGGCGGTGTCTCGCTGTTCGTGGTGGTGTTCGCGGTCTATCCGTTCGCAGCGGAACTGTTCCGCCAGGGCGACATCCCCAAGCGCCTGATCCCCGGCACCATCGCGCTGGGCGCGTTCACTTTCACCATGGACGCGCTGCCCGGCACGCCGCAGATCCAGAACATCATCCCGACCACCTTCTTCAAGACCAATACCTGGGCGGCGCCATGGCTGGGCGTGGCTGGATCGTTGTGCATCTTCGTGATCGGCATGACGTATCTGGAATGGCGGCGGCGTGCAGCGTTGAAAGCAGGTGAAGGCTATGGCGATCCCGCGCAACTGCGCAACGAACCGGTGGCGTTCACCGGAGAGAAGTTGGCGAACCCGGTCATCGCGATCCTGCCGCTGGTGCTGGTCGGCACCGCCAACAAAGGCTTGAGTTCGGCGATCCCGGCGTGGTACGGCGCATCGACCAGTTTCAATCCGGCGGTGATCGGCAAGCAGGCGCCGGTGGTACAGGAAGTCTCGAAACTCGCGGCGATCTGGGCGGTGGAAGGCGCGCTGCTGATCGGCATCGTCTGCGTGCTGGCGTTCGCGTGGCGCAGCGTGGCGAAGCAATTGGCCGAAGGCAGCAAGGCCGCGGTCGGTGGCGCGATGTTGTCGGCAATGAATACTGCCAGCGAATACGGTTTCGGCGCGGTGATCGCCGCCCTGCCCGGCTTTCTCGTCGTCGCCAACGCATTGAAGGCGATCCCGCATCCATTGGTGAACGAAGCGGTCACGGTCACCGCGCTGGCCGGCATCACCGGCTCGGCCTCGGGCGGCATGAGCATCGCACTGGCGGCGATGTCCGACACCTTCATCGCCAATGCACATGCGGCCGGCATCCCGATGGAGGTGTTGCACCGCGTCGCGGCGATGGCTTCGGGCGGCATGGATACGCTGCCGCACAACGGCGCGGTGATCACCTTGCTGGCAGTGACCGGCCTCAGCCACCGCCAGTCCTACAAGGATATTTTCGCAATCACGCTGATCAAGACCTTCGCGGTGTTCGTGGTGATCGTGCTGTATTCGCTGACCGGAGCCGTGTGAACCTGCCACCGGCGGCGCCCATGCGGTTCGTCTGCAGCGCCGACCATACGAGGCATGGATGCCGAGTCGAGCCTCCATGGATGGATTCACGGCGTGTCGGCGGCTGCAGACAGCCGCGATGGGTGCAAAGCCGGGCGATAATGCCTCCGTGTCTACCAACCGAAAGATCATCCACGTCGACATGGACGCGTTCTACGCGTCCGTGGAACAGCGCGACGATCCCGCTCTGCGCGGTCGCCCGGTGGTGGTGGCGTGGCGCGGCAGCCGCTCTGTGGTATGTGCCGCCAGCTATGAAGCACGCAAGTTCGGTGTGCGTTCGGCGATGCCAGCAATCCGCGCGGAACGGCTGTGTCCCGATGCGGTCTTCGTGCCGCCCGACTTCACCCGCTACAAGGCAGCGTCGCAGCATGTGCGCGAAATTTTCGCGCGCCATACCGACCTGATCGAACCGTTGTCTCTGGACGAAGCTTATCTCGACGTCACCGTGCCCAAACACGATCTCGGCAGCGCTACTGCGATCGCCGAATCGATTCGTGCCGATATCCGCGCGGAACTGTCGCTGACCGCATCGGCCGGCGTCGCGCCCAACAAGTTCCTCGCCAAGATCGCCAGCGACTGGAACAAGCCGGATGGCGTCTTCGTGCTGAAACCGTCGATGGTCGATGCCTTCGTCGCCGCGTTGCCGCTGGCGCGCCTGCCTGGCGTCGGCAAGGTCACCGAACGGCGATTGGGCGAACTGGAATTGCACACCTGCGCCGACGTGCGCGCGGTCGATGTCGAGACGATGGAAGCGCATTTCGGACGCTGGGGCCGTCGCCTGCACGAACTCGCACACGGCATCGACAACCGCGCGGTCTGCCCGCAACGCCCAACCCTGCAGGTTTCCGCCGAGGACACCTTCCCGGAAGATATTCCGTTGAATGCGCTGGGCGAACACATCGCACGACTCGCCGCGAAAACCTGGGCCGGCTATCAGCGCGAACTCGCACGGCAGCCGGATCGCCACGCACGCACCGTCGTGCTCAAGCTCAAGACCGCCGATTTCCGCACCCTCACCCGCTCGCTGACGGAACTCCCTTTTCCTGCGAATGCCAGCGCACTCGCTGATGTCGCATCGCGACTGCGCGAACGCGTGACCCTGCCCGCCGATACGCTCTATCGCCTGGTGGGTGTCGGCGTATCCGGCTTCATCGAGGAAGGCAGCGATCCGCAGGACGAATTGTTCGATTTCGATTGACTCATCCCGATTGATCACGCAAACAAAAACCCCGCCGCGTGAGCGACGGGGTTTCGTTTTGCAGAATAACTGGTGATCAGAACTTGTAACTGGCGCCCAGCAACACCGTGCGACCCCACTTGATGTATTCCAGCGGGCGATCCTTGGTCTGCGCGTAGGTCTTGTAGGGCGAGTCGGTCAGGTTGGTGGCCTGCAGCAGCACGCTCAAGCCCTTCAGGGAGGAGCTGTCGCTGAAGTTGTAGCTGACCTGGGCATCGGTGATGTTCTCGCCAACCACGTAACGCAAGGTGCGGTTGCCATTGAAGTTGCCGATTTCGCCGATGAAGTCGGAACGACGACGCTGGCTGATGCGCGCTTCGAAGCCGTTGCGTTCGTAGTAAGCGGTCAGGTTGTAGACGCGCTTCGACAGGCCAGGCAATGCGATCGGGTTATTGCCGACGCTCGTCTGCGAGCCATCCGGCGGCGGGATCTTGATGCTGCTGTCGTTGAAGCTGGCACTGGCAACCACGCCGAAGCCCTTCAATACCGGCGTGAACATCTCGAACGGCAACGAAGCAGTCAGCTCGACGCCCTGCATCTTGCCGCCCTTGCCGTTCTGTGGCGCGGTGAAGGTGCCGTGGCTCTGGATCGGCGGGTATGTCGAGCCTGCCGGCGGGGTCTGCGCGGGATAACTTGCGACATAGTTGGACCAGTCGTAGCCGTCCGACGTCTGGTTGAAGATGTAGCTGGTCAGCTGCTTGTAGTAGAAGGCTGCGGAGACATAGGCCTTGGTGCCGAAATACTTCTCGTAGGAAATATCGAGGGCATTGGCGCGCCACGGCCGCAGCTGCGGATTGCCGCCACCACCGCCGGTCTTGCCGGTTGCATTGTCGACGCCGAAGCTAATGCTCGCGTTCATGTCATCGATGCGAGGGCGCGCCGTCTGCTTGGCCAGTGCAAAGCGCAAGGCCTGGTCATGCGGGAACATGAAGGCGAGGTTCATGCTCGGAAGCACTTCGTTGTACTTGGCACCAAGCGTGACCGGCAAAATCGTGTTGTTGTTGAGGACCGAGTTGGCACTCGACGACTGGTCGACATGCTGGACCTGGACACCGATGTTGCCGCGCAGCGACACGTCGCTGCCCAGCTGGGTGTCGAGATTGGCCTTGAGGTAGGCCGTCGTGATCTTTTCCGACAGCGACCAGGTTTTCGCGTACAGATACGACTGATTGATCTGTGGGTCAAATGTCATGTAACGCGCCACAGCGCCCGGCACGTTCCACGCCGGGATATTGCCAATGCCGGCGAAACCGAGGTTGACCAGGCCGTACTGCAGGTCCGGGGCAATGGACGTGACACCCTGGGGTCCAAGGTTGATCGATGCTTCCGGCTGCTTCTTGTTCTTCTCGCGATCGGCGTAGTTCAGCCCGACTTCGATGTCCGAGAACCACTTGCCAAGCGCGCCCGACAGCCCAAACGAGGCACCAACACGCGCGCTCTTCAGCGTGTCGTGAACTTCCGGAACCTTGCCGTAGCCGGAGCCATAGATGGTGTTCTGCAGGTAGAGCTTGGAAGGATCCGAATAGTTCAGGCCGGGATTGAGTTGCGGAAACCCATTCGAGGTGTAAGCGAGATTCAGCGTATCGAGTTGCGGCGCCGGATACAGCTGGGTGTTGTTCTCGAGGCTCAACTCCTTGCGGTCGGCATGCGAATAGCTGAGGTCGGTGAACAGTTTGGCATTGCCCAGGTTGAAATCGTTGCGCCAGCCAAAGGCCTTGATCTTGTCATCGCGCTTGTCGTACATGCCACGCACCAGCGGATACAGATTGGCGGCGGTGCCACCCTCGAACGTGCCATTGCCGTTGATCTGCGGATTGGTGACGTTGATGTGGCCATACCCGCCGTTGTAGTCTCCGAGATTGACCTCGAACTGATTGGCCGTGTACTTGGAGTGCGACTTGGTATAGAACATGTCCAGCGTACTGGTCCAGACCGAGGACGGCCGGAATTCCAGCGTCGCCATCACTGCATCGCGCTTCTCGAATCCGGTTCCGCGCAGTGCCTTGATGCCTTCCGAATAGTAGGTGCAGTTGCTTCCACTGGCCGGGCATCCGGCACCAGACGGGACGCCGGGGCGCCAAGTCGGGCCGATCGGCTCCCACGGTTCGTACAAGCCGACCTGTTCTTCCTGCAGCGGGTTTTCCGAATGTGCATAGCCCAGCGCGATGCCGAACTTGCGGTCGAAGAACTGACCAATGTAGCTGGCGTTGAAACGATTGCCGTTGGCACTTTGATTGGCCGCCGAACCCAGCGAGTTGCGCTGGCCGCGCACACCCACCGCAGTCACCGATTTGGAGAAGTCCAACGGTCGCACGGTGTGCATGTCGATCGTGCCGGACAGGCCCTGCCCGATGAGGCCGGCATCCGGCGTCTTGTAGACGGTGACGCCAGCCATCAGTTCCGACGGGTACTGGTCGAACTCGACGCTGCGGTTGTCACCGGTGCTGACCATTTCGCGACCGTTGAGCAGCGTGGTGGAGAAATCGGGAGACAGGCCGCGCACGCTGATCACCTGGGCACGACCGGCGACGCGCTGCGCCGACAGACCCGGCAGGCGCGCGATCGATTCGGCGATGGAGACATCGGGCAGCTTGCCGATGTCTTCCGCGGAAACGGCTTCGACGATCGAGGTCGAATTCTTCTTGGTCGAGATGGCACCCTCGATGCCGCGACGGATACCCGTCACGACCACCGAGTCGAGGACGTTCTTCTCGTCGGCCTTCTTCGCGTCCTGCTTCGTTGTCGCATCGTTGGCTGGCGCCGACTGGGCACTCGCCACGGTCGCCGTCATCCCAATCGCTGCCACCAGCGCCACGCTGAGCATGTTGCGCTTCATCTGGACCATTTCCGTACTCCGTATGTTTGGTGCTTCGACGCGGTTGCGCCATTGGCCGTGGATCGTAGTCAAAGCTTTACGAATGCATAACGCCCTGCATACGTATTCATCACGAATCGTCATCACAACAACCCATTCATCACGAATGAGGTGCCTGTTTTCCATCCGCGTCCGCAGACAGTCGTGGGCGCGAATGCCCTTTCATGGCCGACTTGTTGCGAGGCAACATCCCCTTGCGTGTGCCATCGACCCACTGCAGGAATGCCGGCAACATCCGCGCCCAGCTTTTCTGGTTGTGTTCGCCGCCCGGCAGGCGATAAAACACCGCTGCGGAATCATCGGCATGCGCGCCGTAATCGCTATTGATCGAATAGCCGAGCTGCGCCAGCCCCTTGTGCGTGCGCCCGTCGCCACTGGTCCAACCATTCATCAGATCGAGCAGATCGTCGATCACGTCGATGATGCCGTTGCCATCGCGATCGTTCTTCTCCTCGGCATCGCCCGCAGCGAAGAAGAAACGCGAATATGCCGGCGGCGGAGCCGTTTCAACCAATGCATGCGCGATGCGCGTCGCCCGCACGGCTTTCGCATCGGAACTGTCGGTGGACAGCCAGAACGACGGCGAGAATGCGCCGACCTTGCCGAAGGTTTCTGGATATTGCCAACCCACCGAGAACGCATTGATCGCACCCAGCGACCAACCCAGTAGCCAACGCGAATCGGCATCGCGCCGCGTCTGCCAATGCGCATCTACATACGGCACCAGCGACTGCACCAGCCATTGCGAGTACGCCTGCGCGTTGGCGCCGACTGCGCCGTATTTGGTTGGCGCAGCGATCGATACGCCCTTCGCGCGATCGGAAACGCCATAGCCCGCCATGCGGTCCTGCGGCATGTCGATGGCGACGACGATCATCGGCCGGATGTCGTGGTGGCGGTACAGATCATCCAGCGTCGCCTGCAGTCCGACCGCTTCCATGTCCTGTCCGTCGTTGACGTACAAGGTCGGATAGCGCACGCCGGAATGTGCGCGATAGCCGGGTGGCAACAGCACGCGCACGCGCATGGGTTTCGGCGACACGCCGGGCGCATCGAGCATTGCGACCACAGGGTCAAGTTGCTTCGCCGACACGAAAATCGGCAGCAAGCACAACGCCAAGACTGCCGACATCATCCGCAGCGACGATCTCATTTCAATGCAACGAAGCGAATTGCCGCACCACCACCGCCCGCCAGCCACAGGTCGAGCACGTCCTTCGCGGTCACGGTGCGCGTTTCCTTCGCGAACTTGAAGCGGGCAGCGCCATGCCAATCGGCGCCTGCGCCATCGCGATAGATTTCGGCGCGATATTTCTTGCCGGCATCGAGGAAAGACAGCGGCACCTTCAGCGTGCGCGCGTTGCGATCGCTCATGCTGCCGAGATACCAGTCGTCGCTGCCACGCGCCTTGCGCGCGATGGTGACGTATTCGCCAATCTCGCCGTTGACCATGCGCGTGTCCTGCCAGTCAGTGGGCACGTCGCGGATGAACTGGAACGCGTCCATGTGCTGCGCGTAGTGCTCCGGCAAATCGGCGGCCATCTGGATCGGGCTGTAGATCGTCACGTACAGCGCCAACTGGCGCGCGATGGTGCTCTGGATTTCCTGGCCACCACGACCGGTCAGGCTCAACACGCCCGGCGTGTAATCCATAGGCCCGGCGAGCATGCGGGTAAACACCAGATTGATCTCGTGCTCCGGCGGGTTCGGCGGACTGCCCCAGGCGTTGTATTCCATGCCACGCGCGCCTTCGCGGCTGATCCAGTTCGGATAGGTGCGACGCAGGCCGGTGTCCTTGATCGGCTCGTGCGGATTGATGGCGATGTGGCGCTTGGCCGCTTCCTTCACCACTTGCAGGTGGACGTTGCTCATCCACTGGCCGTCGTGCCATTCACGCGTGACCGGGCCGTTGGCGACGTCCTGGCGCTCGATCTGCCCGGCGTCGCAGACGTGGCCGGTCTTGACCTGATCGATACCCAGGCGCTGGTCGAGATCGAGCGCGGCATCGAGCTGGCTCATGTAGTGGCTGACCGCGCAACCATTTTCGTGATGGCCGATCAGGTGCACGCCCTTCGCCGCCGCGTATTTCGACAACGCTTCGATGTCGAAATCGGGCGTGGCCTTGGTGAAATCGAAGTTCCAGCCGTTGGCGAACCAGTCGCCGTCCCAACCGGGATTCCAGCCTTCCACCAGCACGCCGCGGAAGCCGTTGGCGGCGGCGAAATCGATGTAGCGCCTGGTGTTGTCGGTGGTTGCCGCGTGCTTCGGGCCGGTCGCCCAACTCTGCTGGTCGAGATGCATCGACCACCACACGCCGACATATTTCGACGGCTTGAACCAGCTGACATCGCCCAGCACGTTGGGATCGTTGAGGTTGAGGATCAGGCTCGATTCGACCAGTCCGCCGGCGCGATCCGCGATTTCGATGGTCCGCCACGGCGTCGCGAACGGCGTCTCGCGGATCACGCTGGCCGGCTGCGTTCCGCCGGGCGCAAGTCGGGCCTTGAGCCGTTGGCCATCCACCCGGCGCAACCACATCGAGGCGTAATCGACCAGCGCCGCCTCGTGGATCGAGAGATACAAGCCGTCGTCGGTCTTCATCGTCATCGGCGTATGCGCTTGCGACAACTGGTTCAACGGCGTCTTGTTGTAGAGATATTCGTAACGGTTCCACTCGCCCGCCGGCTCCCACAATGCGGTGGCCGTACGCACGATATCGAATTCGGTGACCTCGTCGACGATTTCCATGCGCCCGAGATTCGGCTGTTTCGGGAAGCTATAGCGGAAGCCGAGCCCATCATCGAAGACGCGGAACACCACGTCGAACTTGCGCTTGCCGCGCCCGGTCTCGACGAAGGTGGCGACGAGTTCGTTGTAGTGGTTGCGCGTATGCAAGCGCTCGCCCCAGGGTTGGTCCCAGGTTTCGTCGACACTGCGCGCCGTTTGCGATTCCAGTTTGAAATTGCGCAGCAATTCCTCGCCATTGCGCAGCAGGAAGCCCATCCGGGAATCGCCGATCACCGGCTTGCCGTCGCGCGACACCTTGTAGCCGACCCGCCCTTCGCCATTGAGATCGAGCGTGACCGTGATGCGGCCATCGGGGGAACTCGCGTGCGCGACATCCTCGTCGGCGTGTGCCAGCAATGGGCTGAACAGCAACAGCAGCGTGAACAGTTTCGATTTCATCGTGGATTCCGGGTGAGAACGATCAACGCATGCGCTGGCAGGGTGACGTGGCCATCGCCGAATGTTCCCGAGGCAACACCGGGAACGTGGATTGAAGGCGCCGCCGACCATTCCGCCGGAACGGCCCATGACGCGTCGTTTGCTGAAAGATTGAACGCCAGCAACAGGCACTGCCCATCCTGTTCGCGCTCGAAGGCGAGGATCGATTCCGGCGCATCAAGGAAGCGAATCGATCCTTCGACCAGTGCCGGCTGCGTCTTGCGCCATGCCAGGAACGCGCGGGCGGCACGCAAGGTCGAATCGCCAGCGGCTTCCTGCGCCGCCACCGACAGTGCGCGATGCGCAGCAGGCACCGGCAGCCACGGCCGTGGCGCGCCGAACCCGGCGTCGGCGTCGCCACTCCATGGCATCGGCGTGCGACACCCATCGCGTCCCTTGAAGTTCGGCCAGAACGTCTTGCCGTAGGGATCCTGCAAGGCTTCGTAGGGCACATCGGCTTCCGGCAGGCCAAGTTCCTCGCCCTGGTACAGGCAGACCGAACCGCGCAGCGAACACACCAATGCGATCAACTGGCGCGCCAGCTGCGGATGCGGGTTCGTCCCGCCCCAGCGGCTCGCCACGCGTTGCACGTCATGGTTGGACAGCGCCCAGCACGGCCAACCGCCCTGCAATTTCGCTTCCAGCGTCTCCACGGTACCGCGGAGATGGGCGACGCTGAAATCATCGGTCAGCAATTCGAAGCTGTAGCCCATGTGCAGGCGTTTCGGCGTGACGTATTCGGCCATCGTCGCCAGCGAATCCTCGGAGGAGATTTCGCCCAGCGCTGCCACTTCGCCGCAACCGTCCATCAGCGCCCGCACTTCTTCCAGGAAGACCGGCGTTTCCGGACGCGTGTTGTTGTACCAGTGGTACTGGAACGCATAGGGATTGTCGGGGGAGAAACCGCGACCGTTGCGCGCTTCCAGCGGTTTCGCCGGGTTGTCGCGCAGCTGTGCATCGTGGAAACAGAAGTTGATCGAGTCGAGGCGGAAACCGTCGACGCCTCGATCCATCCAGAACTTGAGGTTGTCGAGTTGCGCTTGGCGCACCGCCGGCTGGAAGAAATTCAGCTGCGGCTGCTCGGCAAGGAAATTGTGCAGATAGTACTGGCCGCGACGTGGCTCCCAACGCCAAGCGACGCCGCCGAAGATCGACAGCCAGTTGTTGGGCGGCGAACCATCGGGCTTGGCATCGGCCCAGACGAACCAGTCGGATTTCGGGTTGTTGCGGCTCTGGCGACTTTCCTTGAACCACGGATGCTCGATCGAGCAATGGCTCAGCACCTGGTCGATCATCACCTTGAGGCCGAGCGCATGCGCGCGCTTCACCAGCACGCCGAAATCGGCGAGCGTGCCGAAGATCGGATCGACACCGCGGAAATCGGCGATGTCGTAGCCGAAATCGGCCATCGGCGAGGTGAAGAACGGCGAGATCCAGATCGCATCGACGCCGAGCGCGGCAACGTGATCCAGATGCGCGGTGATGCCCGGCAGATCGCCGATGCCATCGCCATTGCTGTCGCGAAAGCTGCGCGGGTAGATCTGGTAGATCACCGCGCCGCGCCACCACGGATGCGCCATTGCCTGTTCCACAGCCTGTGCCAGCGCGCACTATTCCACGCATCACGACGCGTCCCGGATGAATACGTATGCATGCACCCGCGCGCTTGTATTGCCGCATGCATCCACATCACAACGACGGCATTCCGGGATGAAACGGGCAGTTTTGTTTGCACTGCAACATGCTTGTGCACGCCGCAAACGGCAGGATGGCCGCTACTTCAGACGGATTCCGGCATGGCCGCCAAACCTCGCCTCGGCTTCTGGCAGATCTGGAACATGTGTTTCGGATTCCTCGGCATCCAGTTCGGATTCGCGCTGCAAGGCGGATTCATGTCACGCATCTTCCAGACACTGGGCGCGGACAAGGACGCGCTGCCGTTGCTGTGGATCGCCGCTCCGCTCACTGGCTTGCTGGTGCAACCGATCATCGGCTACCTCAGCGATCACACCTGGCACCCGCTGCTCGGGCGCCGCCGGCCCTATTTCCTGGTCGGCGCCATCCTCAGTTCGACCGCGCTGATCGCGATGCCGCACTCCTCCGCACTGTGGATGGCCGCGGGCCTGCTGTGGGTGCTGGATGCCTCGATCAATATTTCGATGGAGCCGTTCCGTGCACTGGTCGCCGACAAGCTGCCCGAGGAGCAACGTTCCTACGGCTTCGTGTTGCAAACGCTGATCATCGGCATCGGCACCTGGGTCGCCAGCAACCTGCCGTGGTTCGTCACCCGGCTTGGCGTGTCGAACGAAGCCGGTCCCGGCGTGGTGCCACCATCGGTGCAGGTCGCGTTCTCGATCGGCGCCTTCGTGTTCCTCGCCAGCATCCTGGTCACGATCTTCACCACCCGCGAATATCCGCCGGAGCCGGTCGAACAACACGCATCGACAGAGGCTGTCGACAAGGGGTTCATCAGCGAAATCTGGCAGGCCATCCTGCACATGCCGCAGCAGATGCGCGCGATCGGCCTGGTGCAGTTCTTCAGTTGGCTGGCGTTCTTTTCGATGTGGTCGATGGCGACGCCCGGCCTGACCGAACACGTCTTCCACGCGCCGGCACCCGATCTCGCCGCCTTCGACACCACGATTCCCGCACAGGCGGAAGCATTCCACCAGGCGAACGCCGCCTTCCAGAACGCGGCCGATCTCACCGGTTCGTACATGGGCTATTACGGACTGTCCTCGATGGCGGTGGCCCTGCTGCTGAGCTTCTACGCCGCGCGCCGGCCGCTGAACCGGCGCCTGGTGCATTTCGTCTCGCTGACATTGGGCGGACTCGGCTTCCTGTCGATGTATGCAGTCTCCACGCCGGCATGGCTGATCGGCTCGTTCGCACTGGTCGGCATCGCCTGGGCCAGCATCCTGTCGATGCCGTATGCCCTGCTCGCCTCGCATATCGACGAGCGCAAGATGGGCCTCTACATGGGCATCTTCAACATGTTCATCGTGATTCCGCAGATCGTCGCGGCAACGCTGCTGGGCCCGGCATTGCGCCATCTGTTCGGCAACCAGGCGATCTTCGGACTGGTGATCAGCGGTGCCAGCCTGCTTGTTGGTGCACTGTGCCTGGTGCGCGTGCACGAATCCCCCACTCGCGCGGCCTGAGGACTTGACCATGCGTATCGCATCCGTTTCGTTGGCCAGCGCCATCGCGTTCGCCATCTGCACCACGATGGCCAATGCTGCGCCGGCGGAAAAATCGCCAACGCGCGACTACTACGGCACGCTGCAACCAATGGCCAGCGACGCGGTGTATTTCGTGATGACAGATCGCTTCGTCAACGGCGATCCATCGAACGATCATCGCGACCAGGGCAAGGCCAAGGGCGCGGCGTTCTACACCTTCGATCGTCCGGTACCCGGCGCGCCGGCCGGCAAGAGCGCCAACGTCGGCTACATGGGCGGCGATTTCAAGGGCATCGTCGACAACATCGATTACATCAAGCAGATGGGCTTCGGCGCGGTGTGGATCACGCCGATCGTCGACAACCCCGACGAAGCCTTCACCGGCGGCGAACCGGTGAAATGGGCTGGTCACTTCACCGATGGCGGAAAGACCGGCTATCACGGTTACTGGGGCGACAATTTCTGGGTGGTGGATGAACATCTGCCGAGTCGCGGCCTCGACTTCCACGACTTCACCCGCACGATGCACGCGCATGGCTTGAAGGTGGTGCTCGATATCGTCTGCAACCACGGCTCGCCCGCCTTCACCATGCCGAAGGACCAGCCGAAATACGGCAAGATCTACGACAAGGACTGGCGCCTGAAAGCCGACGAGCAGAACCTGCTGCCGGACAAACTCGATCCGAAGCACAATCCGCTGCACGCCTGGTACAACACCGGCGGCAACCTGGCGCAACTCTCGGACATGAACGAGAACAACCCGCAGGTGCTGGAGTATTTCGTCGGCGCGTATTCGCAGTGGATCGACCAGGGCGCGGACGCCTTCCGCATCGACACCATCGGCTGGATGCCGCACACCTACTGGCACGCCTTCGTCAATCGCATCCGCCAGCACCGCCCCGGCTTCTTCATGTTCGGCGAAGCATTCGACTACGACGCCAACAAGATCGCCGAACATACCTTGACGCGCAACGCCAATGTCAGCGTGCTCGATTTCCCGCTGCGCAAGGCCTTGCAGGCGACCTTCGAGCATCAGGACAGTTCATACGCCGCGCTGGCCGAACCGCTGTACCTGACCAACGGTCCGTACGCCAATCCGTATGAATTGATGACGTTTTACGACAACCACGACATGGCGCGGCTCGACGCCACGGACAATGGTTTCATCGATGCCGACAACTGGTTGTTCACCGCGCGCGGCATCCCGGTGATCTATTACGGCTCGGAAATGGGTTTCGAACGGGGCGCCGCCGAACACGCCGGCAACCGCAACTACTTCGGCACCGAGGGCATCGCCGCAGCGCGCAAGAGCCCGATCCGCGCGAACCTGATCCGCATCGCCAGGGTGCGGCAGGCGCACGTCGCGCTGCAACGCGGCTTGCAGGTCGATCTCGAGCTCGCCGGCAATCGCGCGGCGTTCTATCGCGTCTACCAGCACGCTGGCCGCAGCGAGATCGCGCTGGTGCTGCTCAACAAGGGCGACACGCCGCAGGACTTCCGCATCGGCGACATGCTGCAGTCTGGGACGTGGACGTCGGCGCTCGATGGCAGCAAGCGCAAGGTGACTACTGGAAAATCGCTGGAAAGCCGCGTGCCTGCGCACGGCGTGCAGGTGTTCACGCTTGCTGCAAAAGCGACTGATCCGAAACTGCTGACGGCACTGGACGCCGCGATGGCGGGCGCGCGCAAAAAGCAGGATTAGCCGGACGCACAAAAGCGGACTTGCGCCTTCTCGCCCCGCTGTGCGCCTGCGTCGGTTGTCCATATGGCCGACTCGCCGTGAACCCATCCATGGGGGCTCGGACTCGGCATCCATGCCTCGTACGGTCGGCCATACGGACGAACCGCGCTGGCGCCGCCGGTGGCGGCTTTCAAGACTCTGAAAAGCTACAACACGCGCGCGGCAAGTGGGCGGTCTGCCCGATGCGCGGGCATACGAGGCATGGATGCCGAGTCGAGCCTCCATGGACGGATTCACGGCGTCCCGCGCATTGGGTCTGCCGCCCACGCCAGCCAGCGCGTGCGAGAACCCCGCGCCTCAGCCGGCGCTTGAAGTCCGCACCACCAGTTCAGGCGGAATCATGATGCTGTCCGCCGGCTGGTCGCGCACCAGCATCAACAAACTGTCCACCAGCAAGCGGCCCGCAAGTTGCGTGTCCTGCATCACCGTCGTCAATGGCGGCGTGCTGTAGCGCGCTTGCGACAGGCCATCGAATCCGACCACGGCGACATCCTGCGGAATACGCTTGCCGGCATCACGCAAGGCCGCCATCGCCCCGATCGCGATCAGATCGCTGCCGGCGAACACCGCATCGAATTCCAGTCCACGCGCCAGCAATTCGCGGGCGGCACGATGGCCATCTTCTTCGCTGGTGCTGGCATCCACCTGCAATTTGCGATCGAGCGACAAACCCTGTTCCTGCAGCGCCGCTTCGCAGCCGTTGAAGCGCGCAAGGAATTCCGGGTAACGCGATGAAGCATCACCGAGGAAGGCGATGCGCTTGCGCCCAAGCTCCAACAAATGTGCGCCGGCGAGCTGGCCGCCGAGATGATTGTCGCAACCGATGGAAATCCCGATCTGGCCCGGCCGCACCGGCCCCCAGCGCACGAAATGCGTACCCTGCCCGTGCAATCGCTCGAGCTTCTCCTGGTACAGCACGTCATCGCCGTAACCAAGCAGGATCAAGCCGTCGGCCTTCATGCTGTCTTCGTAATCGGCGTGCCAGTCATCGGATAGTTGCTGGAACGACACCAGCAGGTCGTGGCCCTGGCGCGCGCATTCGCGGGTGATCGAGCCGAGCATCGACAGGAAGAACGGATTGATCTGGACGTCTTCCGGCCCCGGCTCCTCGAACAGCAACAGCGCCAGCGTTCCAGCGCGTTGCGTGCGCAAACTGGACGCGTGGCGATCGACCTTGTAATTGAGCTCGCGAACCGCCTCTTCCACTCGACGCCGCGTTTCCGCGTTCACCAGCGGACTGCCGCGCAACACGCGCGAAACCGTCGCCTGCGAGACCCCGGCACGATGGGCGATGTCGAGCGAAGTGATCCGGGATTTCTTGCGCGATGGTTGCATCGGCGCAGTGTAACTCCGCATTCAGTCGCTGCGCAGCGGCCATGGGCCGGCGGCAACGCATGCTGCAGTTGCACATTCATCCGCGATTGGATCCACTGCGACTCAGCCCGACAATGCCGGGTCGCTGCGGCTGGCGCGTCCGGTTTCGACATGCCCGGCGAAACGACGCAGGAACGCGCCGTCACCCTCCATCGTCACCTGCAAGTCGTACCAGTGATCACTTGCCGCGATATCACGCATATCCTCGACACTCGCGCCGGGCTTCAATACGTGCGTCCGTGCAGGGCCGTGATCGTAACGTCCCGACGAGACGCGCAGCATGCACGCGGCATCGCCATCGTTGCGTAGCCGCAACACCATGCGATCGCCCTGCGCGGTGCAGTCCACTTGCGGTCGCGGGCCGTGTCCATTCGCGGTCGCGCCGGAGAAAGTGCGCAACCAGCCATTCGGGCCATGAACCTCGAAGGCGTGGCGACCATCGGCATCGAGATCCCAGTGGTGCTCCAGCCGCTTGCCCGCGTCCACCGTGAACCACCATGGACCGGCATCGCTGCCTGATCGATACACAGTGAACACCGCCGCCGCCGTGCCGGCATTGGCAACCTCGAGCGCGATCTTGCGCGCGCCATGATCGATACGCGTGGATGCCGACAACGCATACGGCAGCGGCCGCGCCGGACGTCGTCCCGGCTCCTGCGTCGGCAATGATGAAGGAACTGCGGGCGCCTTCGGAATCGCCTGCTTGCAACTGGCGTCGGCCCACTGCTGGCGATCGCCCATGTCCGGCAGCGTCGGCCACGCGTCATCGCGCACGTCGAATGCCAGCGTCGATGTGAGATCACCACACACCGCGCGCCGCCACGGGCTGATCGCATCGCAACGCACGCCGAAACGTTCCTCCATCAAGCGGATCACCGAGGTGTGGTCGAACACCTGCGAATTCACCCAGCCGCCGCGACTCCATGGCGACACCACCAGCATCGGCACGCGCGGCCCGAGGCCAACCGGAACGCCGTGGTAATCCTCGCCCTGCAGCGACACCGTGCTCGCGCCGATGGCAGCATCGTTGGTGCCGATCGCGGGTGGGACATGATCGAAAAACCCGCCATTTTCGTCGTAATTGATGATGAAAACCGTCTTCGCCCACACCGCCGGATTGGCCGCCAGCGCCGCCAGCAACTGCGCGCTCAACGATTCGCCGTACGCGGGCGATGCCGCCGGATGCTCGCTCATGATGTACGGCGGCACGATCCACGACACCTGCGGCAACTTGCCTTCACGCACGTCGCGGGTGAACTCGGCGATGACATGCTCGCCGCGCGTCTTCGGAGCGTTGTCCTTGGTCGAACCATCGGCCCAGGCACGACCGCGCGCATACAGCGGCGACGCACGATCAAGACCGCGAAACGCCGCGAACGATTGCAACGGGTTGTCGCCGTAGTTGTCGTATTCCTGATACACCCTCCATGCCACGCCGGCATCCTGCAGTTTTTCGGCATAGGCCCGCCATGCGAACGGCACGAAGCCCGGCTTGTCGGCGGACATGTCGGCGCTCCAGTTGCCGTCGTCCACGTTGGTCACCGCCTGCTTGCCATCGTGACCCGTGGTCAGGCCGCTGGTGCCGCTGAACAGGTGCAATCGGTTGGGATTGGTCGGCCCGAAAATCGAGCAGTGATAGGCATCGCACACGGTGAAAGCATCGGCCAGCGCGTAGTAGAACGGCAGGTCGGCGCGGGTGAAGTGGCCGAAACACATCGGCCCTTTCACTTTCATCCACGCGTCGTGATGACGCCACAATTCCTGCGATCCCTTCCAGCTGTGGTCGATATCGGCCAGGCATTGCGCCGCCGTCGCGCTCGAATCGAGGTGGAATGGCGTGATCGCCGGCTCGCCACCGGGAACAGCCGGTTGTTCCCACACGGTGCGTCCGTTCGGCAACGGCGCCGGCCGCGGATCGCAGAAGCCGCGCACACCGCGCATCGCACCGAAGTAATGATCGAACGAGCGGTTTTCCTGCATCAACACCACGATGTGCTCGACATCGCGCAGGGAACCGGTCACCCGCGCCGGTTCCACCGCCAATGCCGCGCGAATCGCCGGCGGCAACAATTGCACGCCCAGCACTCCGGCGATTGCGGCGCCGGAGCCCTTCAGGAATCGCCTGCGCTCTTCAGAAGCCATCGCCGCGTCAGAACTTCGCGGTCGCGGTGAACATCGCCTGGCGCGGCGCGCCCGCCTGCATGGTGGCGAAATAGCCGACGGCGTCACTGTCGGTGAACCCGTTCGAACCGATCGTTCCGAAGTAATGCTTGTTGGCGAGGTTGGTCACGTTGAGCGCCACGCGCAGATCCTGCAGGAAACCCATCTTGCCGAAATCGTATCCTGCCGAGGCATTGAACTGCCAGTAGCTGGGCACCGCGCCATCGTTGAGATAGGTGTAGTAACGCTTGCCGGTGTAGCTGCCGGCCACGCGTGCATCCCAGCCGTTCATCGTCCACGCCAGTTCGCTGTTGAACAGCAACTTGGGCGAATCCACCGTGGTCTTGCCCTTGGTCGGGACCAGCGTGGCGCCGTTGAGGTAATCGTCGGCGTAGGTCGACTTGTTGTACGACAGCGAGTTGTACCAGCGCAGCCCCTGCATCGGCTTGAGGATGAAGGTCGCTTCGGCGCCACGGCTGTTCACCGCGCCGACGTTGGCATATGCCGAGGGGCAGCCCTGGATGCCGGATGAGCACTGCTGGATCGACAGCAGGCGGTTCTTGAACTTCGTGGTGTACAGCGCGAGCGAGCCTTCGAACCAGTCGCCACCATGACGGTAACCGGCTTCGATGGTCGACGATTCCTCCGGCTTCAACTTGCTGGCGAAAACATCGAACGCGGCCTGCGTGGTCGCCAACGGGCCGTTGATCCCGGCCTGGAACGCGGCAATGTTCTGCGCATACGACGCGAACACTTCGTTGCGATCATCGAACTTGTAGCCGAAGCCAAGTTGCGGCAACGCGCCCTTGCTGGCGCGCAGGCTGCCATTGGCATAGGAACCCAGCACCGTCGTCGAGGTCGTGGTGGTGTGCGGGCTCTTCACGCCGATGTCGAAGCGCATGCGGCCGTCGAGCAGGGTGATGCTGTCCTGCAGGTAGAACTGGCGCGTCTGCGTGGCATAGCGCTGGTAGAACTTGCGGATATTCGGGTTGTGCAGGAAATAGCTGTCGTCCACCGGACCGCTGATGAAATAGAAATTGCGCTGCACGGTGTGATGGCTGTTCTCGCCCCAGGCGCCGGCCTGCAACAGATTGTTGCCCAGCGTCCATTCCAGCCCTGCCATCAGCCCGGAACGGTTGATGCCGTATTCGGTGGTACGGATCGAGATCGGCGTTTCCTGCGCGGTGCCCGGGTACGACGCCTGGTACGGCGTGAACCAATGGCCCTGGCCGCGGTTCTCGTGGTGATAAGCCGTCGCCTTCAGGCGCACGCCCTCGGCCAGCGCGAAATCGCCGAACAGCGAGGTCACGCTGTCGTTGCGCAGGCCGCGCCCGGCGTAATAGGCGTCATCGCAGGTGTAGACGTAGGTGGCGCCGCACTGCGTCTTCGCTGCGTTCACCGCTGCATTCCAGTTCGGCGCGTAGTTGTCCCAGTTCCAGCCCAGCCGCTTGAGCATGTCCCACGACAAATCCTGGTAGTCGGTTTCGTTGCGCTTCGAGGTGGTGAACAACGCACCGACCTTGCTGTCGCCGAAGTTGTAGACCGCCTTGCCGTTGAACTGGAACTGCTTCTGCTGGCCATCGCCCTTCCACTTGTCGGCGCTGGCAGATTCCGCGGAGAGATACATCGCGAAGCCGTGGTGGTCGCCGGTATCGAGGCGACCGTAGGTGCGATAGGTGCTGTCGCTGCCGATGGTCTGCGCCAGCATCACGCCGTAGTCCGGCGCCGGGTCGCTGGAATGGAACTGCACGGTGCCACCGAGGTTGCCGGTGGATGCCGTGCCCAGCGCACCGATGCCCGAGGACAGTTCGGCGCTGCCGAGATTCTCGGAAATCAACGCGCGGCTGATGTGCAGGCCGTTGTTGTTGCCATAGCTCATGTCTCCCAGCGGGATGTCATCCAGCATGAAGCCGAGGCGCGTCTGGTTGAAGCCGCGCAGGCTGATGCGCGTCGACCACTCGTAATTGCCGTAGCTGTCGGCCGATTCGAAATGCACGCCCGGCAGCTTTTCCAGCACCTTCAACGGACTGGTGCCCGGCGGCAAGGTCTTCATGTCTTTCGCGGTGATGCGCTGCACCTGGCGCGTCTCGCCGCGACCGATCACCGAGATGGTGTCGAGGTCCTTGCTGGTCGTACCGTTGCCCGCTTGCGCGGCATCGGTTGCGTTGACCGAAGCATTGGCAGGTGCCGGCTGGGCCATTTCCTGGGCTGAGACGGCACCCATGGCGGCGATGAGCGACAACGCGAGCAGGCTGCGCGCAGGAAGACGTGCGGAGGAAGACATGCAGAACGATCCTTGAAATCGGAATGGAAGATGACGCGACGTTCACTACGCCGGCGGACGGCGCAGCATCGGTGCTTCCGATTTCAGTTGGATGACGTTTCGCTTTCAAAAAGAAAAAGAGCGAACCTTTCGATTCGCTCTTTTCGTCACGCCATGTTGCGAAAGATCACTCCGCCGGAGTGACGCCCTCACCTTCTTCCACGGCTTTCATCGACAGGCGGATGCGGCCCTGCTTGTCGACTTCCAGCACCTTGACCTTGACGATATCGCCTTCCTTCAACTTGTCGCCGACCTTCTCGACGCGCTCGTTGGAGATCTGCGAGACGTGCACCAGGCCGTCCTTGCCCGGCAGGATGGTGACGAAAGCACCGAAGTCCATGATCTTGGCGACCTTGCCTTCATAGATGCGGCCCGGCTCGACGTCGCTGGTGATCTGCTCGATGCGTGCCTTCGCGGCGAGCGCGGCGGCGTTGTTGACCGAGGCGATGGTGATGGTGCCGTCGTCCTGGATGTCGATCTGGGTACCGGTTTCCTTGGTGATGCCCTGGATCGTCGCGCCACCCTTGCCGATCACTTCGCGGATCTTGTCCGGATGGATCTTGATGGTGAGCAGGCGCGGCGCGAACTCGCTCAGTTCGGCGCGCGGCGTGGTCAACGCATTGGCCATTTCGCCAAGGATGTGCAGGCGACCAGCCTTGGCCTGCGCCAGCGCGGCCTTCATGATTTCCTCGGTGATGCCCTGGATCTTGATGTCCATCTGCAGCGCGGTCACGCCGTCGGAGGTGCCGGCAACCTTGAAGTCCATGTCGCCGAGGTGATCTTCGTCGCCGAGGATGTCGGACAGCACGACGAACTTGTCGTCTTCCTTCACCAGGCCCATCGCGATGCCGGCGACCGGCGCCTTGATCGGCACGCCCGCGTCCATCAGCGCCAGCGAGGAACCGCAGACCGATGCCATCGACGAGGAACCGTTCGACTCGGTGATTTCCGAGACGATGCGGATGGTGTACGGGAATTCTTCCATCGTCGGCATCACCGCCAGCACGCCGCGCTTGGCGAGGCGACCGTGGCCGATTTCGCGACGCTTCGGGCCCATCATGCGGCCGCACTCACCGACCGAATAGGGCGGGAAGTTGTAATGGAACAGGAAGTGTTCCTTGTACTCGCCGGAGACGGCGTCGATGATCTGGCCGTCACGCGCGGTGCCGAGCGTCGCAATCACGATCGCCTGGGTTTCGCCGCGGGTGAACAGCGAGGAACCGTGGGTACGCGGCAGCACGCTGACCTTGGAAGCGATCGGGCGCACGGTGTCGAGCGCGCGGCCGTCGATGCGGACCTTGGTGTCGAGCACCGAGCCGCGCATGGTCTGGTATTCGAGTTCGCCGAATTCCTTCGACAGTTCGCCGGCGCTCCAGCCTTCGGATTCGGCGCGACCGACCAATGCGGTCAGCACGTCCTTCTTGATCGCGGCGATGGCATCGCGACGCTGCAGCTTGTCGCGCACCTGGAAGGCTGCGGCGAGCTGGTTGCCGACGGCGTCCTTCAGCGCGGCGATCATCGCCTCGTTCTTGGCCGGGGCCTGCCATGCCGACGGCTTGGTGCCGGCTTCGACAACGAGTTCGTTGATGATGTTGATGACCTTCTGCATCTCGCGATGTCCGAACATCACCGCGCCGAGCATCACGTCTTCCGACAGCATCTTCGCTTCGGACTCGACCATCAGCACCGCGTTGGAAGTACCGGCGACGACCAGCTCGAGCTCGGAATCCTTCAGCTCGGTGATGGTCGGGTTCAGCAGGTACTGGCCGTTCTTGTAGCCGACCTTGGCGGCGCCGATCGGGCCCTGGAACGGGGTGCCGGCCAGCGCGAGCGCGGCGGACGCGCCGATCAGCGCCGGGATGTCACCGTCGACTTCCGGATTCATCGACATCACGGTGGCGATGATCTGGACTTCGTTCTTGTAGTCCTCGGGGAACAGCGGGCGGATCGGACGATCGATCAGGCGCGAGATCAGCGTTTCCTTCTCGGTGGCGCGACCTTCGCGCTTGAAGAAGCCACCCGGGATGCGGCCGCCGGCGTAGAACTTTTCCTGGTAGTCGACGGTGAGCGGGAAGAAGTCCTGGCCTTCGCGCGCCGACTTGGCGGCGACGGCGGCGACCAGCAACACCGTGCCATCGACGGAGACCATCACGGCGCCGCCGGCCTGACGGGCGACTTCGCCGGTTTCGATGGTGTAGGTCTGGTTGCCGTACTGGAAGGTTTTGCTGATCTTGGCCACGTATGTTCCTTGGGGGTCGATTGATCCGCGCGAACCCCTGTCCGCGCGGCGAGTGAGTGTTGCGAAATTCCGTACTGCGAAAACTTTCGTGCTGCAAAACAAAACGCGGCCCGTTTCCGAGCCGCGTTGGCGAAGCTTAGCGGCGCAGGCCGAGCTTCTGGATCAGTGCCTTGTAACGCTCCGCATCCTTGCCATGCAGGTAATCGAGCAGGCTGCGACGGCTGTTGACCATCTTGAGCAGGCCACGACGGCTGTGGTGATCCTGCTTGTGGGTCTTGAAGTGCTCGGTCAGGTGCTCGATGCGGGCGGTGAGCAGGGCGACCTGGACTTCGGGAGAACCGGTATCGCTGGCGCCGCGCTTGTTGTCTTCAATGATCTTGCTGGTGTCGATCGACATTTGAATTTCCTGGGTAGATGCGGGACTGGCAGGAACGCGCGCGGAAGATCACTTCCGGAGTCGCACCGCTGGGTCCGCCGTTAACGTGAATGCGCCAACACAGTCCGTGTTGGGCGCCAATAGTCTACCGGGCTTCGGCCCCGTGAACAACGTGTGACATCGTATTCGTGTCCGAATTGCCCGATTCCGGCAATTCCGGCGCTTCCCGGCCCGGAACCGCCCAGGTGAACATCCGTCGTGCCCGCAACCGGCCGGAGGCGTCGACTTCGCCCAAGCCCAGCGCCTTGCCCCAGCCATCGAGGACTGCCACCTCGCCGATGGGCTGGAATGGCCCCGCCACCGACTGGCCCTGCCCCAGCAGCAGCGCCTGCGCCGGCGACAGGTGCACTTGCGGCCACGAGGCCATGCCGGTCTCGATCGGCAGCAGGCAGGCATCGAGCGCGCGTTCGCCGCGCTCGGCCAGTTCCTCCAGCGCCGACAACGTCCACATCTTCGGTTCGCGGAAGGGATCGACCCACAGCCGCCGCAATTCGGTGACATGCGCGCCGCAGCCGAGGATTTCGCCGAGATCGCGCACCAGGCTGCGGATGTAGGTGCCCGATCCGCATTCGACATGCAGTCGCAGGTTGGGATGTTCGTCGAGGAGATCGGCGGCGTTGAGCAGGTCGAAGGCGTGCACGTCGACCGGACGCGGGTCCAGTTCGATCTTTTCGCCGCGCCGCGCCTTCATGTACAACGGCTCGCCACCGCGCTTGAGCGCGGAATAGATCGGCGGAACCTGCTGGATATGGCCGGTCAATCCGCGCAACGCGGCATCCAGCGTGGGGATATCGAAGTTGGGCACCTCGCGTTCGCGCAACGCCTGGCCCTCGGCGTCGTCGGTATCGGTGACGATGCCCAGTCGCGCGACGGCTTCATAGGCCTTGCGTGCGCCGAGCAGGCCGCCGGCGATCTTGGTCGCCTCGCCGAAGCAGATCGGCAACAGGCCGGTCGCCAGCGGATCGAGTGCACCGGTATGCCCGGCCTTGTGCGCACGGAACAGGTGGCGCACGCGCTGCAGGATCTGGTTGGAACTCGGGCCGCGCGGCTTGTCCAGCAACAGGATGCCATCGACCTTGCGGAAGCGGCTGCGTGGACGCGGCGTCGTCATCGGGGGATTGTAGTGCCGTCAGCAGCCAGCAATCACGCCAGCTGCACGATGGCTTACGACTCGGCGGAGTCGTCGTCGCCGGCAGGCGGCAGATCGCGCAGCAAGTGCTCGATGCGCTCGCCGCGATCGACCGAATCGTCGTACTGGAAATGCAATTCCGGCACGTGGCGCAGCTTCATCGCATGCGCCAACTGGAAGCGGATCTCGCGCGCATGTTCCTGCAAGCCCTTGAGCGCCTCCTTCGCCCGCGCCGGATCGAGCGCGGTGAAGAACACCTTGGCGTGGGCGAGATCGCGCGTAACCTCGACATCGGACACGCTGACCGACGGCAGCGCATGTTCGCGCATGGTGGCGTGCACCAGCGTGCCGAGATCGCGCCGCAACTGGGCGGAGACGCGATCGCTGCGATGGAACGATTTCTTCATGGCCATCGGTTTGACTCCATCGGACCTTACAGCGTCCTCTGCACTTCCACGCGTTCGAAGCACTCGATCTTGTCGCCGGCGCGCACCTGGTCGTAGCCCTTCACGCCGATACCGCATTCGGTGCCGTGCTTGACCTCGTCGACGTTCTCCTGGAAGCGACGCAACGAATCGAGGTCGCCGGTGAAGATGACGGTGTCGTCGCGCAGCACGCGGACCGGCTTGCCGCGGCGGATGACGCCTTCCACCACGATCGAACCAGCGATCGAGCCGAACTTGGAGTGGCGGAACACCTGCTGCACTTCGGCGGTGCCGATGATGTCTTCGCGGATTTCCTTGCCGAGCACGCCCGAGGCGATCTGCTTCACCTGGTCGATCACGTCATAGATGATCGAGAAGTAGCGCAGGTCGACGCCGTTGGCATCGATGATCTTGCGCGCGGAGGCATCGGCACGGACGTTGAAGCCGATCAGCGCGGCCTTCGAGGTCGCGGCGAGCTGGGCATCGGATTCGGTGATGCCGCCGACGCCGGAACCGATCACGGTGATGCGGATCTGGTCGTTCGACAAACCGCTCAGCGATTCGCGCAATGCTTCCATAGAACCATGCACGTCGGCCTTCACCACCAGGTTCAGCACCTGCTGGGACGCGCCCTGGCCCATCTGCGCCATGACGTCTTCCATGCGGTTGCCGGCCTGCTTGATCAGGCGTGATTCGCGACGCTTGGCTTCGCGTTGCTGCGCCACGTCCTTGGCCAGGCGTTCGTCGGCAACCACGACGAAATCGTCGCCTGCGTCCGGCACGCCCGACAGGCCGAGCACCTGCACCGGGATCGACGGGCCGGCTTCCGCCACCTGCTCCCCGGTTTCGTTGAACAGCGCACGCACGCGGCCGTACTGCACGCCGCACACCAGGTAATCGCCCTTGCGCAGGATGCCGCGCTGGACCAGCACCGTCGCGACCGGGCCACGGCCCTTGTCGAGCGCGGATTCGATCACGGTGCCGCTGGCGCGACCATCCGGGACGGCCTTGAGTTCCAGCACTTCCGACTGCAGCAGGATGGCGTCGAGCAACTCGTCCACGCCCTGCCCGCTCTTGGCCGACAGCTCCACCATCTGGGTCTCGCCGCCGAAATCTTCGGCAACGACTTCCTGGGCCAGCAATTCGTTCTTGACGCGCATCGGATCGGCGTCGGACTTGTCCATCTTGTTGATCGCGATGATCAGCGGCACCTTGGCGGCGCGCGCATGCTGCACCGCTTCGATGGTCTGCGGCATCACGCCGTCGTCGGCAGCCACCACCAGCACCACGATGTCGGTGAGCTTGGCGCCGCGCGAACGCATCGAGGTGAACGCGGCGTGGCCCGGGGTATCGAGGAAGCTGATCGTGCCCTTCGCCGTCTTCACGTGATAGGCGCCGATGTGCTGGGTGATGCCGCCGGCTTCGCCCGTCGCCACCTTGGTGCGGCGGATGTAATCCAGCAGCGAGGTCTTGCCGTGGTCGACGTGGCCCATGATGGTGACCACCGGCGGCCGCTGCGCGAGCTCGCCCTGCTGGCCGGCGTCTTCCACCTGCGCCAGCAATTCGGTTTCGGCGTCGCTGTCGCTGGGTCGCACGGCCTTGTGGCCGAGCTCCTCGACAACCAGCACGGCGGTGTCGTGATCGATCGACTGCGTCACCGTCGCCATCACGCCCATCTTGAACAGTGCCTTGACCACGTCGCCGCCCTTCAACGCGAGCTTTTGCGCAAGGTCGGACACGGTGATGGCATCGCCAACCGTCACTTCACGCACGACCGGTGCGGTCGGGCGCTGGAAGCCGTGTTCGCCGCCGCCAGTACGCGACTGGTCGGACGAACGCGAGTGGCGCGGCTTGTTGCGGCTGGTGGTCGTGGTGCGGCGGGCGCGATCGGCGGCACTGAGGTGCAACTTGCCGGCGAAGCGCGCGGCGTTGTCGTCGTCCTCGACGCCAGCGACCATCACGTGTGAACCGCGCGTCTTGTGTTTGGCATTGCCGGCGTTGCGCGCATCATCCTGGCCGCCGGGACGTGCCGGCTTGGGCGGATGGGGATGGGCGGCATGACCATGGGTGCCAGGCTTGGCCGGGGCACGGGTCGGCTTGGTTTCCGATTCCGCTTCGGCGACCTGCGTCGCCACCTCACTGGCAGCTGCTTCGGCGGCAAGACGCGCTTCTTCAGCGGCGAGGCGCACTTCCTCTTCCTTGCGCTGGCGCTCCTCGGCACGCGCACGATCGGTCGCGGCGAGGCGCTGCTGTTCATCGAGGTTGCGCTGCTTGGATTCCTCCAGCTTGCGCAGGATCTCGGCGCGTTCATCGGTCATCGGCCGCGTTGATGCGCCATCGCTGGCGCCCGGCTTCAGCACGACTTTCTTGCGCACCACGACATCGACGGTCGCTTTGTTCTTGCCGCCGCCGACGGTGAGTTCCTGCTTGCGGCTGCTGCGGCTCAGGGTGATCTTGCCCGACGCAGGTTCGGTTCCGGCAGGCGCGGCCGCGCTCTCGCCACGACCGTGGGTGCGGCGCAGGAACCCGAGCAGCTTGACCTTCTGCGCACTCGTGACTTCCTGGTCGGCGCTGTCGAACGGCATGCCGGCTTCCTTGAGCTGCTCAAGCAGCTTGTCGACCGGCGTGTTCACCAGTTCGGCAAGCTGGCGGATGGTGTTGTTCTGCGACATTCGGTTTCCGGTGTCTCGCCGATAGCGCGCTGGGCGCTATCGGCATGGGTGGGCGATGTTACTCGCGTTACAGCAATTTCAGCTCAAACATGAAGCACAGCAGGCCTGGTCACTCGAACCAGTGCTTGCGCGCCTCCATGATCAAGGCGGCCGCACGCTCGGCGTCCATGTCCTCGATGTCGGTGATCTCGTCCACCGCCAGCTCGGCCAGGTCGTCGCGGGTGCGCACGCCACGGCTGGCCAGCACGTAGGCGGTCGCCTCGTCCATGCCAGACAGCGTCAGCAGATCCTCGGCGGGGCCTTCCTCGCCCTCTTCCGCGGCCAGCGCTTCGTTGATCAACGCATCGCGGGCACGGGCGCGCAGTTCCTCGACGATGTCCTCGTCGAAGCCCTCCACCGCCAGCAGTTCGCCGACCGGTACGTAGGCGATTTCCTCGACGGTGGTGAAGCCTTCCTGGACCAGGATGCCGGCGATTTCCTCGTCCACTTCCAGCTTGTCCATGAAGACCTGGCGGGCGGCGGTCTGTTCGGCCTCCGACTTCGCCTGCACCTGTTCGGCGGTCATCACGTTGAGCTGCCAGCCGGTCAGGCGGCTGGCGAGACGCACGTTCTGGCCACCACGGCCGATCGCCTGCGCCAGCTTCTCCTCGGAGACGGCGAGATCCATCGAGTGCTTGTCTTCGTCGACGATGATCGACTGCACTTCCGCCGGCGCCATCGCGTTGATGACGAACTGGGCGACGTTGTCGCTCCACAGCACGATGTCGACGCGCTCGCCGTTGAGTTCATTGGTCACGGCCTGCACGCGCGCACCGCGCATGCCGATGCAGGCGCCGATGGGATCGGTGCGGGTGTCGTGGGCCAGCACGGCGATCTTGGCGCGGTCGCCCGGATCGCGGGCACAGGCCTTGATCTCGACCAGGCCCTGGCCGACTTCCGGCACTTCCAGGCGGAACAGTTCGATCATGAATTCCGGAGCGGCGCGGCTGATGAACAGCTGCGGGCCACGCGGTTCGCTGCGGACGTCATAGAGGTAACCGCGGACGCGATCGCCGACGCGCAAGGCATCACGCGGGATGCCCTTGTCCTTGGCGATGAAGGCCTCGGCATTGCCGCCGAGGTCGACATAGATGTTGCCGCGCTCGACGCGCTTGACGCTGCCGGTGACCAGCTCGCCGACGCGATCCTTCCACGCATCCACCACCTGCTGGCGCTCGGCCTCGCGCACGCGCTGGACGATCACCTGCTTGGCGGCCTGCGCCGCGATGCGGCCGAAGTCCGGATTGTCGATGTGCTCTTCGATGTAGTCACCGACTTCGGCGCCTTCGCTCTCGTCCACCGCATCCATCAGGCGGATCTGGCGGTCGGGCGATTCCATCACCACGTCGTCGGCCACCACTTCCCAGCGGCGGAACGTTTCGTAGCTGCCATCCTTGGGATCGATGGCGACGCGCACGGAGACGTCCTGTTCCGGGTAGCGCTTCTTGGCGGCGGAGGCCAGCGCGGCCTCGATCGCTTCCAGGATCGTTTCGGTTGGCACGCCCTTTTCGTTGGCCACCGCATCGACGACCAACAGCAATTCCTTACTCATTTTCGACTCCACCCATGGCGGATCCTGCTCCACCAGTTGACGTTGTTGGTTGTTGTTTGCCGGCGGCCGCCTTCTTGCTGCGGCCGTCCGGTTTCGTCCCCTTGGCGGGGAAACCCAGCGCCGCCCAATCGGGGGCGATGCGGGCCTTTTCGATGTTGGAATGCGCGACCTCGAACGGCGTGCCGTCGAGATCGAACCGGATCGTTTCACCCTCGACCGCGACGATCCGCCCGAGCAAGCGACGGCGACCATCCTGCGGCAGCTTCAGCGTGACCTTGGCGTTCTCGCCGATGAAGCGCGCGAACTGGGCCGGGGTGAACAGCGGGCGCTCGATGCCCGGCGACGACACTTCCAGGGTGTAGTTGCCAGTGATCGGGTCTTCCACGTCCAGCAGCGCCGCAACCTCGCGGCTCACCTGCTCGCATTCGTCGATGCCGACCGTACGTTCGCCGGCCTCGGGACCCGCGACATCGATGTACAGCCGCACCAGCGATCCGCCCGGTTGTGGCAGGTATTCCAGGCCCAACAGCTCCAGACCGAGCGCATGCACGGTTGGAGCGAGCAGATCCTGCAACTGGTCGGTCTTGGTCATTCCTGCCTGTTCTGAAAGTCTGGAGCCGGAAACAAAAAAAGGCCCGTAGGGGCCCTTGTCCGGTATGCGATGTCCGGTCTGGCGGGGAGGATTCCCTGCCAGGGCCCTGGTGGCGCAGCGAACTGGCCATCGGGTCGCGTCCGATGGTCGGGACGACGAAGTTGCACATCATAGCCGCAAGGCCCGGATCGAGGCAACTCCACGCCACTTCTGGCAACTCGCCACCGGCAGCGTCCGCCACGGGACCCGTGCAACCCTTGCAATGGTTGCGCTTGCAATCGTTTGCGCAGATGCAGCAAACGTCATGAGCGGTTAGGCTCCATGTTCCCAGGAGTCCACGATGTCCACCCCGAAAACCGCACACCTGCTCACCCTGTTTGGCGCCACCGGCGACCTCGCCCTGCGCATGCTCTGGCCGTCCCTGTACAGCCTCGAAGCCGAAGGCCTGCTGATTCCGCAATTGCGCCTGCTCGGCACCGCGCGCGCCAAGTTGAGCCGCGAGGAATTCATCGCACAAGTTGGCGCCGCGTTGGCCGAACGCATCCCGAAAAACGAACTCAAGGCCGATGTGCAGGAAAAGCTGTGCGCGCGCATCGATTACCAGCCCGCCGGCATCGACGACGACGTCTCGATGGCCGCACTCGCGCAGAAGATCTCGCAGCTGCGCGGCGATGGCGACGTGCTCTACCACATGAGCACCGCGCCGCGTTTCTACGTGCCGGCATGCGAGGCGTTGGCCAAGCATGGCGCCGTGGGGCCGTGGGCGCGGGTGATGCTGGAAAAACCCATCGGCGAAGACGCCGCCAGCGCCGAAGCGATCAACGACGGCGTCGGCAAGATCTTCAACGAATCGCAGGTCTATCGCGTCGACCACTATCTCGGCAAGGAAGGCGTGCAGAACCTGATCGCGCTGCGCTTCGGCAACGCGCTGTTCGAGCCATTGTGGAATTCGCGCAACATCGAACAGGTGCAGATCACCGTCGCCGAGACCGTCGGTGTCGAAGGGCGTGCCGACTATTACGATCATTCCGGCGCCATGCGCGACATGGTGCAGAACCACCTGTTGCAACTGCTGGCACTGGTGGCGATGGAACCGCCGGCGCGTTTCGAGCCGACCGCGGTACGCAACGAGAAGATCAAGGTGCTGCGTTCGCTGCGACGGATCGATTCCGACAACATCGCACATGAAGCGGTGGCTGGCCAATACACGGCGGGCGCCGTCGATGGCGTCGCGGTGAAGGGTTACGTCGAGGAGCTGGGGCGGCCGAGCAAGACCGAAACCTTCGTCGCATTGCGTGCGCATGTCGACAACTGGCGCTGGTCGGGCGTGCCGTTCTACCTGCGCACCGGCAAGCGGCTGCCGTCGCGACAAACCGAAATCTACGTGCAGTTCAAGTCGGTGCCGTACTCGATCTTCGGCGGCCCCGCCCGCCGCGACCTGCAACCGAACGGACTGCTGATCCTGCTGCAGCCGGAAGAGCGCATCGAACTGCAATTGATGAGCAAGACGCCGGGACTCGATCGCAAGGGCATGCGCCTGAGCAAGGTCGGGCTCGATCTCGACTTCCACCAGGAATTCGCCAACGCGCGCAAACGCCTCGCTTACGAACGCCTCTATCTCGATGCGCTGGAAGGCAACGGCACGCTGTTCGTGCGTCGCGACGAAACCGAAGCGGCGTGGGCTTGGGTCGATGGCATCCTCTCGGCGTGGCAACACTCCGGCGCGCCACCGCGCCCGTATCCGGCCGGCACCTGGGGGCCGAATGCGGCGATCTCGCTGATCGAACGCCACGGCCACCAGTGGCGCGAATGATCAACATGGAACTGCATCGTTATCCCGATGTCGCAGCGTTGTGCGGAGCATTGGCGGCACGACTCACCGCTGCGTGCGCGACGAATCCATCGCCGTGCATGGCACTGGCCGGCGGCAAGACTCCGTTGCCGATCTATCGCGCATTGGGCCAGCACTGGTCGCGAAGCGGACAACGCGCACGCATCGTGCCCACCGATGATCGCTGCGTCGCGCACGATCACGCCGCCAGCAACATCGCTGCATTGCGTGCCGCCTTCGCCGACACCGCCGATTGCCTGGCGATCACCGCCACCGATGGCGCTGCCGATGGTTCGTTGCATGTCGCGCGTTCCACCCTGTCGAACATCGGCACCTTCGATGCAGTGCTGCTGGGCATGGGCGAGGACGGCCACTTCGCTTCGCTGTTCCCCGGTGCGAGCAATCTGCAGGAAGGCCTCGCCCTGGACGCACGCGCCGCTGCCATCCTCACCACGCCCGAACCGTTGCCGCCGGAAGCACCGTTCCGGCGCATCAGCCTGACCCTGCCGCGACTGCTGAACGCACGAGAACTGCATCTGTGCATCACCGGTGCGCGCAAACTCGACGTGCTGCAACAGGCTGCCGCACAATCCTCCGACCTGCCCTGGCCGGTCGCCGCGCTGTTGCGGCAGACGCTCGTGGCGGTCCACGTCCATTGGAGTCCGTGATGACATTGCATCCCGTCGTCGCCCGCGTCACCGAACGCATCGCCGAGCGCAGCCGCGCCAGTCGCGCCGAATACCTCGCGCGCATCGATGCCGCCGCGCGCCGCGAACGCCCTGCCCGCGACGAACTGTCGTGCGGCAACCTGGCCCACGTCTTCGCCGCCGCCGGTGCCGACAAACCGGAACTGCGCGCCGGAAAACACGCCAGTATCGGCATTGTCACGGCCTACAACGACATGCTCTCTGCCCACCAGCCGATGGAGCAGTACCCGACGCTGGTGCGCATGGCCGCGCGCAATGCCGGTGCCAGCGCGCAAGTCGCGGGCGGCGTGCCGGCGATGTGCGATGGCGTCACCCAGGGCCGCGAAGGAATGGAACTGTCGCTGTTCTCGCGCGACACCATCGCGCTGGCGACCAGCGTCGCGTTGTCGCACGACAGTTTCGATGCCGCGCTGTGCCTCGGCGTCTGCGACAAGATCGTGCCGGGCCTGCTGATCGGCGCGTTGTCGTTTGGCCATCTGCCGGTGATCTTCGTGCCTGCCGGACCGATGCCGTCCGGCATTCCCAACAAGCAGAAGGCCGCGGTACGCGAGCGTTACGCCATCGGCGAAGCAACGCGCGAAGAACTGCTCGACGCGGAAGCATCGTCCTACCACGCACCGGGCACCTGCACCTTCTACGGCACCGCCAATTCCAACCAGATGCTGGTGGAAATGATGGGGCTGCACATGCCGGGCAGCGCCTTCATCCCACCCAACACGCCGCTGCGTGATGCCTTGACCGTCGCTGCGACCGAACAGGTGCTGCGCATCACCGCGCTCGGCAACGACTATCGCCCGATCGGCCGCACCATCGACGAGAAAGCCATCGTCAACGCGATGGTCGGCCTTGCTGCAACCGGCGGTTCGACCAACCACGCGATCCATCTGGTCGCGGTGGCGCGCGCCGCCGGATTGCACATCGACTGGGATGATCTCGACGCGCTGTCGCGCGCGACGCCACTGCTCGCCCGCGTCTATCCCAACGGCTCCGGTGACGTGAACCAGTTCCACGACGCCGGCGGACTCGGTTTCATCATCCATCAACTGATCGATGGCGGCTTGCTGCACGCAGACATCCTTTGCGTGCATGGCGGCGATCTGCGCCAGCAGGCACTGCATCCGCAGCTGGATGGCACCGCGCTGCAATGGAAGGAACCACCGGCACAGTCGGGTGATCCATCGATTTTGCGCCCGCTCGCCGATGCCTTCGACAAGGAAGGCGGATTGCGCCGCCTTGAGGGCAACCTCGGTCGTGCAACGGTGAAAGTGTCGGCGGTAACTGCAGAACATCGCGGTATCGATGCCCCGGCAAAGATCTTCGAATCGCAGGATGCGTTGATCACCGCGTTCAAGGCTGGCGAACTCGATGGCGATTTCGTTGCCGTGGTGCGCGGCCAGGGCCCGCGTGCGATCGGCATGCCGGAACTGCACAAGCTGACGCCGACACTGGCCGCATTGCAGGATCGCGGGCAACGCGTCGCCCTGCTCACCGATGGCCGCATGTCGGGCGCATCCGGCAAGGTACTGGCCGCGATCCATCTCTATCCGGAAGCGGTGGATGGTGGCCCGATCGCGAAACTGCGCGATGGCGACCGAATCCGCATCGACAGCGAGGCCGGCACCATTGACGTATTGCTGCCCGATGCCGAATGGAATGCCCGCGTGGCACAGCGTCCCGATGTGTCCGCACACCACGTCGGCATGGGTCGCGAACTGTTCGGCCTGATGCGCGCCAATGTCGGCAACGCCGAAGCCGGCGCCTGCTGCCTGTTTCCGTCGGAATCGCACGCATGACCGCTGCCGACCGCTTGGCGCTGGTCGCCGATGTCGGCGGCACCAACGCGCGCTTCGCGCTGGTCGATCTCGATGCACGCGAGTGCACGCTGCAACAGGCGCAAACATTGCACAACGGCGACTTCGCAAGCCTGCAGCATGCGATCGAAACCTATCTCGCCGACGTTGGCCAGCGACCGAAGCAGGCCGCGGTCGCCGTCGCCTGCCCGGTCGATGCCGACGAAATCCGCCTGACCAACCGTGCGTGGTCGTTCAGCCGCAGGGAGATGCAGAAGGCGCTCGGCCTCGACGCGCTGTACATGCTCAACGATTTCGGCGCGGTGGCTTGGGCGGTTCCGGCATTGCAACCGCAGGATGTCGTGCAGTTGTTCGGCCCCGAACAAATCGCCAGCGGCCCGGTCAGCGTGCTCGGCCCCGGCACCGGCCTCGGTGTCGCATTGCTGGTCGGTGATGCGGAGAAAGGCTGGAACGTGGTCGCCACCGAAGGCGGCCATGTCAGCTTCGCGCCGGTCGGCGACGAGGAACGGATGATCGAGCAATGGATGACCGCGCGCCACGGCCGCACGTCGACTGAACGCGTGTTGTGCGGCAAGGGCATCTCGGAAATCGATGCGGTATTGCGCGGCGTGCCCGCGATCTTGTCGAACGTCGGCCCGGGCGAAGCCGGCTTGCTCGCCTTGCGTGAACCCGCCGACGTCGTTGCGGCGGCGCTCGATGGCCACGATCTCGCCGCGCGCCAGACGCTTGCACGTTTCTGCGCCGTGCTCGGCAGCGTTGCCGGTGATTGCGCGCTCATCCAGGGCGCGCGCTCGGTGGTGATCGCCGGTGGCATCGTCCCCCGCTTCGTGCCTTTCCTGCGCAGCAGCGCCTTCCGCGAACGTTTCCTGATGAAGGGCCGCTTCGCCGCCTACCTTGAACGGGTCGGCGTCAGGGTCATCATCCATCCCAATCCTGGCCTGCTCGGTGCAGCAATGGCCATCCGCCAGCTTCAATCCAACACGGCCGAGAACACGCCATGACCACTCCCCTGACCGCCGATGCCGTGCTGCGCGCTGCGCCGATCATCCCCACCATCACCATCGATCATCTCGAAGACGCCGTGCCATTCGCGAGGGCGCTCGTCGACGGCGGATTGCGCGTGCTGGAAATCACCTTGCGCACGCCGGCGGCGATGGCCGCGATCGCAAAGATCGCGCGCGACGTCCCCGATGCGATCGTCGGCGCCGGTACCGTGCTGACACCGGGGCATTACGCTGCGGTGCGCGATTCCGGCGCGGTGTTCGCGATTTCGCCCGGGTCGTCGCCGGAATTGTTGCGCGCGAATGCTGCCGCTTGCCCGCTGATCCCCGGCGTCGCCACCGCCAGCGAACTGATGCAGGGCATGCAGGCCGGTTTCACCCATTTCAAGTTCTTCCCGGCCGAAGCCAGCGGTGGCACCTCGTGGTTGCGCGCAGTGCAGGGACCGTTCGCGGAAGCACGCTTCTGCCCGACCGGCGGCATCAGCGCCGAGACCGCGCCGAATTATCTGGCGCTGTCGAACGTGTTGACCGTCGGCGGTTCGTGGATGTTGCCAAAGGACGCGATCGTCGCGCGCGACTGGGATCGCATTCGCCAACTCGCCACGCAGGCGGCGGCGTTGCATCAGAAGAAATAGAGTCCGAACAAATTGCCGCCCGCTACCTCCAAGGCAATTTGTCAGATGGAATCCAGCGCCACACGCAATGTCCGCACGATTTCAACGTTTGTGTCCTGCCAATCCACCGACAATCCTTCCAGTGCCGGATTGCGGTAACGCATCGCCGAACGCGTCGTGCCGCGCGCCGAGGCGTGGAATTCGCGACCACCACTGATCTTCGCCAGTTCCACCACGTTATCGGCGTTGATGCCGGCACCTGAAAGAATGATGATCCGATCCGCGGCCTGCTTCACGCTGGCCGCGATCGCTTCGGCACCTGCGGGCGCACTGCGCGCACCACCGGAGGTCAGCACGCGCGAGCAACCGAGATCGATGATCCGTTCCAGCGCCTGCGCGCGATCGGCAACGGCGTCGAAGGCGCGATGAAAAGTGATCTCCATGCCCGCTGCCGCGGCGATCATCGCCTTGCAGGCATCGATATCGACGTTGCCATCGGCATCGAGCGCACCGATCACCACGCCTTCGCAACCCAGCTCGGCGCAATCGCGAATATCGCGACACATCGCATCGATCTCGCGCGCGTCGTAGAGGAAATCGCCGTTGCGCGGTCGGATCAACACGAAGATCGGGATCCGCACCGCATCGCGCGCTGCCGCGATCACGCCATGCGATGGCGTCGTGCCGCCCTCGCCTAGCCCAGCGCAGAGTTCGATGCGATCACCGCCGCCGGTTTCCGCCGCGATCGCCGAGCGCACGCCTTCGGCGGCGATTTCCAGCAATTTCGTCATTTCTGTTCACTCGTGTAAATCGATGCCGAATCCGTCAGGCCATGCGCGCCCGCCTCATCCTGCATCGCATAGACGAAGCCCTTGTGCAGCGCATAGGCGCCGACTTCGCCACGACGATTCATCGCCAGGAAACACACCTGCAGCGTCTTGCTCGCGGCCGGGCGCTTGTGCACCACGCGCGCGATCGCCTCGCGACAGGCCTGCGCCGGCGAACGTCCCTGCCGCATCAGTTCGACCACGAGGAAACTGGCGGCATTGCGCAGCATCTCCTCGCCGACACCGGACGCGGTCGCGGCGCCGACTTCGCCATCGACATACAAGCCGGCACCGACGATCGGGCTGTCGCCAACACGGCCGTGGACTTTCCACGCCATGCCACTGGTGGTGCAGGCGCCCGCCATGTGGCCCCTTGTATCAATCGCGAGGATGCCCAGCGTGTCGTGGTTGGTGGAATCGCCCGGACGCAGGCGCCGTTCGGCGTTGATGACGGGTTCATAGCGCGAGGTCTTCTTCCACTCTTCCCACGCCTTGCGCGCGCTGTCGGTCAGCAAGGCCTTGCGTTCGAAGCCGTGTTCGATGGCGAATTGCTGCGCGCCCTGCCCGACCAGCAACACATGCGGGCTGTCCTCCATCACCTTGCGCGCCACCGACACCGGATGCAGGATGTCCTCGATCGCCGCGACCGCACCGACGCGACCATCGCCATCCATGATGCTGGCATCGAGCGTCAACACGCCGTCGCGATCGGGATTGCCGCAATGGCCAACCGTCGGATTGCATAACTCGGATTCCGCCCAGCGCGCGCCGACTTCGACTGCATCGAGCGCGCCACCGCCCTGCCCCAGCACTTTCCACGCCGCCGCATTCGCACCGATGCCGAAATCCCAGGTCGACACCACGCGTGGAACCTTTGCCGCGATCGGTCGTGACACCGCAGCGAGACCTCCCGAGACCCACAAGGCGCCCAACCCGGCAATGCCCGTTTGAAGGAATCCGCGTCGCGTCGCCATCTGTGTCGCTCCTGTATCAGGGGAATGAGAATAGATCGTGCCGTTCGAGGTACCACGCCGCCGCGCCGATCACGCCGAGATGCGGCTCCTCCACCAAGCAGACCGGCACGCGCTCCATCATCGGATGCAGCACGCCCTTGTCGACGAAGCGCTTCGCAAAGCCGCCATCGAGCAGGAACGGTTTGACGTGCGCGGCCACGCCACCGGCGAGATAGACAGCATCGGCATTGAAGGTCACGACGAGATCACCGGCAAAGCTTCCGAGCATCGCGCAGAACAGTTCGACGGCTTCCAGCGCATGCCGGTCCGATCGGGTGGAAGCCGCGGTGACCACATCGGCAGGCGACGCGTGGAGCGGCGTCACGGCATCGATGGAGCACAGGCCGCGGTAAGCCTCCAGCAGGCCCGGGCCGGACAACACGCGATCGTTGTCGACATGACTGCGTTGCTGCAGCAGCCAACGCAGGAGATCGCATTCGCGTGGTGTTCCGACTGCCAATGCCGCGTGTCCGGCCTCGCTGGGAATGACCCGGCCATCGTCCAGCCGCAATGCCGAACCCATGCCGGTGCCCGGCCCCAGCGCCAGTGCGGTTTTTCCGGCAACACCAACGGGCCCGCACACGTGCGTCAACGATGCCTCGCGCAGATGCGGGATGGCATGTGCGACTGCTTCGAAATCGTTGACCAGGCCAACGTGTGCAAGCCCGGCTTCATTCGCAACGCGCGACGCCGAAATCGGCCACGGCAACTTCTCGCTCAACACGTCACCATCGTCGTTGACGACACCGGCCACCGCGATCGCGGCATGGGTGATCGATGACCGTCGATGTTCAAGCAAGGCGGCGAGCGATCGCGTCCCCGATACCTGCGCCACGTGCTGTTCCAGCACCACGATGCGGCCATCACGGCATGCAACGCGCGCCACCCGGGCATGCGTTCCGCCAATGTCTGCGGCGAGGAATTCGACATTGTCGGTACGTGTCACTGGCGATCGATCCCGGATTTCTTTCCCCGCGATCCTACCTTACTTGGATCGATCCAATTGCATTTCGACACAAAGAAAAACGGCGCACCTCGCGGCACGCCGTTCTCATCTTGCTGTTGGTAGCGGGGGCAGGATTTGAACCTGCGACCTTCGGGTTATGAGCCCGACGAGCTGCCAGACTGCTCCACCCCGCACCAGGCCGACCATTATGACGCGCCGCGGAACTTGTTGCAAGCCCGGATGTTCCCCAAAGTGAAACCGCCGGATTTCCCCGGCGGTTTCGTTGCACCACGACCGTTTCGATCAGAAATCGTAACGCGCGGTCAGTCGCAGGTAACGCGGTGCCGCATAGTTCAGTTCCTGCCCATAGGTCTGGCTGGCCTGGGTGCGGTTGGCCGAGTAGCGGTAGTTGTACGAACCCGCGTTCTGGCGATTCAACGCATTGAGCAGGTCGGCCTGCAGCGTCAACTTGCCTGCGGCCCAGGACGGAATGTACGCAACGTTCAAATTCAGCTGGAACGAATTCGGTGAACGCCCGTAGGTACCGCGCGGCGCGTAGCGATAATCCGCCGACGGTGGTGCATAGCCCGTGGAACCCACCGGAGTGCCGGAGCCTGCCAGCCCGCAGAAGTAGTAGTACGAACCGTTGTACAGACCCTTGTCAGCCGTCGGGTAGAAGCTGGTGCAGCTGCGCGGACGCCCCGAAGCAAACATCATCGAGCCACCGGCGCGCCATTGCGACGTGAACTGGTAGTAGCCGAACGCCTTCAACTGATGGGTGCGGTCATTCGGCAACAAGCCGTAGGCGCCAACCATCAACTGCGGGAGATCCCAATCCTGCGTACGGGAGACGTCCACCTGACCACCGGCGCCGATATCCAGGTCGGAAGCGAGCTGGCCTTCGGTATTGCCGATGTTCTTGGAGAAGGTGTACTCCACCTTGCCGTACCACTTGTTGAAGAACGCGTGTTCGGCAAACAGGTCAAGTGCGTGATAGGTACGCTTCAGCTTCGGCAAACCGAGTTCAGCCGCGGTGAAATAGCGCAACGCCAGGCTGCCGTCGGGCTGTTCAAGGTAGAACGCGTTGCCCACGCCAGGATTGAAGTTGCGGCACTTGCCTCCCAGGGCAGGCGTGCAGGTATCGTCGATCGCGCTGCGCAGGATGCGCGACGTCAGCTTGGCGCCCATCGAAACATGGTCCGCCACTGCAGCTTCGAAGCCGAGAATGAACTCGTCCTGGTAGTGGCCCTTGATGTTCTTCGCGGTGGTGGTCAACGGATTCGGCGGGATACCGCATTCCAGGTTTGCGGACACCAGGTTCGAATTCGGGCACACGCCACCCTTCGACGGATCGACCGCAATCGCAACCGGGTTGATCGGCGAACCATCGGCATTCACGCCCGAGTAGGTGAAGTACTCGTTGGTGTTGATGGAGGCAGCGGCACCGCGTACGGCCGCATTGTTCGGCAGCGCCAGATAGTAGCGACCTGCATTGCCGAACACCTTGAACCTGGAATCGCCGAACACATCCCACGCCGCGCCGATGCGCGGTGCCAGCTGCTTCTTCTGGGAGATGTATGGCTGCCCGGCAGCGGTGTAATTGGTGAACTGTTCGTTGCGAAGACCAAGGGACAACAGGAAGCGATCGCCGATCTGCCAACGATCCTCGATGTACTGCGACTTCTGGACCGTCTTGACTTCGGCCTGGCGCGTCTGGACGACACGGCTGACGTAGTAGCCGGTGGTGCCCAGTTGTCCGCCCGACGCCGGCGACGCGACGCCATGCGAAGCATCGACCGCCGTACCGGCATTCGACTGCCACAGGTAATTCCAGATGTAGCCACCCGGCTGCTGCGAATTGGTGTACGAAGTCGCCGTCTGCTGCTCGTAACCCACGCGCAGGTCGTGGCTGCCGAGATGCCATGCGAAGTCGATGCGGCCGCCGTTGGTGTTGTCGAAGCGCTGGCGCCCCGGCATGAAGATCGCGGCGTTGTAGATCTGGCAGCCGTTGTAATTGGCCGACGGCACGGACGGGGCACGGTTCGCCGCAGCTGCGGCAATGCGCGGGCAAGCGTCGCTGTAACCGAACAGGTCCTGGTCGTGCTTGATCTTCTGCTGCCCATAGAGGACGGACAAGGTCATGTCCTGGGTCAGGTAGCCGGTGTACTTGCCGATGTACAGGCGGCTGCGATCGCGGTTCAGCGGACCGTTGTACTGCGTGGTGCCATGCGAGTCATCGGCATAGTTGAAGCTGTAGCCATCGGTGTCGTACTTGGCATCATCGACAACACCGGTGAACTCCAGGGTGTTCTTGTCGTTGACGTTCCAGTCGAGCTTGACCAGGCCACGCGGATAGTCATTGCGGTACTGGCGCCAGCCGCCCAGCTGTGCATTCGAACCCGGAGAATCCAGGCGAACGGAATTCACCAGCTGCCCCTGCTCGCGGGTGGTTTCGACATCCGCATAGACGAACAGCTTGTTGGGAATGATCGGCCCGCTGACGTAGCCACCGACCGTTGTCGACCAGGAATTGTTGGCCTTGCGATACAGGTCGAGCGTGCCATCGGTCTGGCGTGCGGGCGTGGCCGGATAGGTCGTCGGGTTGTAGAAGCCGGTGACCGGGTAGTAGCGGTCACGCGCCGTGGCGCGCGTCTCGCGCGGGGCCCACATCGTATAGACGCCGAACTTCCACTTGTTGGAACCACGCTTCGACACGACGTTGATCACGCCGCCGGTCGAACGGCCGAATTCGGCGCCGTAGCCGCCGGTGAGGATCTGCTGCTGGGCGATCGCATCGAAGGGCAGCGTGGTGAAGCCGATCGACGTCAGCGGATTGGTGACCGCATAGCCGTTGATCAGATAGGCGTTCTCGGACGACGCGGAACCGCCGAAGCTCGGCACGGTGACGCCGTTCGCCGACTTGTAGCTGTCGTTTGCAACCACGCTCGGCGCAAGCAGGGCGACGCTGGCGATGTCGCGGGCGACCGAAATCTTGTTCAACTGGTCCGCCGACAGCACCGTGCGGGTATCGGTCTGGCTGGTATCGATGCCGGCGCCGCCGGAACCGGTGATGGTCACCGTCCCGAGCTCGTTACCCGACTTGGCTGTCGCGGCAAACGACACTTCGGTGCCACTGGAGATATTGACTGCGATGTTGTCGCGGGTGGCGATCGTCGCGCCGTTCTTCTCTTCGGTCACCTTGTAGGTGCCGTTGGGAAGCGCGCTGACCTGGTAGCGGCCGCTCTGATCTGCCGTGATGCGGCGAGTCAGGCCGGTGTCCTTGTTCTCGACAACGACGGTGGCGCCAGCCTCGGCGGTACCGAAAATGCTGCCGGTGATGTTGGACTGGGCGTGGAGATTGCCTGCAAAGCCGATGGCCAAGGCAAGCGCCAAGGCATGGGGACGGATGGAGCGGTGGCGTGAATGCAACATGTGTGGATCCTTCTAGCGGTCGGATTCCCGGAAAACGGGAGATTTCGGCCCGGAAGTCTACAGATTGCATTAACAATTCAGAAATAATCGGCGAAATGATCGACACAGCTGTCAACGGATCTACGACACAAGCGTTACGCTGCCTGCTTTTTGGCTTCAAAGATTCGGCAGCGTGTTGTTGCAACGCAACATTCATGCGCGCAAGTTCGGCCGGATCGCGGCAAGACATCGCCCTCGCGATCCGCGCTCAAGACACCACATCAGACAAAAGGCCGGCACACGCTATGCGTGCCGACCACGGTCACAGCCGGCTCACGCGCCGAACGCGCTTCGACACCAGGCCATCAACGGCTGCAGGAAGATGCTCAGCACCAGCAGCAGACCGGCATTCACCATGAACAACCACTTCACCCCACCCTCGTCGTGCGCGAGCATCGGGTGCGCGCCTTCGACCGGCTGATCGAAATACATCACCTTGATCACGCGCAGGTAGTAGAACGCACCGACCACCGCGCAAATGATGCCGACGATGGCGAGCCACAACAGGCCACCGTTGAGCGCACCTTCGATCACGGTCAATTTGGCGAAGAAGCCGATGAAGGGTGGCACGCCGGCCAGCGACGCCATCACGCCGAGGATCAGTGCCGCCATCAACGGCTGGCGCGAGGCCAGGCCCTTGTAGTCGTCGATCTCGTCGGCTTCGAAGCCCTTGCGCGCCATCAGCGTGATCAACCCGAACGCCGCGGCGGACGTCACTGCATAGATCAATGCGTAGAACAGTGCCGCTGCGTTGCCTTCCGCGCCACCACCAGCGACGCCCATCAGAAGGAAGCCGACGTGCGAGACGGTCGAATACGCCAGCATGCGCCGCAGGTTGGTCTGCATCAGCGCGGCGAAATTGCCGACGATCAGCGACAACGCCGACAGCGCGGCTACCATCACGTGCCAGCGATCGCTGACAGGCGACAAACCACCATCGAGCAATCGCAGTGCCATGCCAAGCGCGGCGATCTTCGGTGCGGAACCGATGAACAGCGTGATCGGCGTGGCCGCACCCTGGTACACATCCGGCAACCACATATGGAATGGCGCGGCGCCGAACTTGAAGGCGATGCCGGCAACGACGAACACCGTGCCGGCAAGCAGCAGGTCGCAGTGGGCACCACCGCCCTGCGCCGAGGCGTTGATCTGGGCAAGGTCGAGCGTGCCGGTGGCGCCATAGATCAGCGACATGCCGAACAGCAACATGCCCGAGGCCAGCGCACCGAGCACGAAGTACTTCATGCCAGCCTCCGAGGCGACCGGACTGTCGCGATCGGTGACCACCAGCGCATACGAACTCAGCGCCAGCATTTCCAGGCCGAGATAGACCATCACGAGGCTGCCGGCCGAAACCAGCAACATCATGCCGAGCGTGGCGAACAGCATCAGCAGCGTGATTTCGCCCTTGTACAAGCCGCGTTCGCGCAGGAACGGCCACGCATAGACGAAGGCCAGCGCCGAGGCCAGCAGGATGCCGCCCTTCATCAGGTCGGCCAGGGTGTCGCGCACGAACATGCCGTTGAGCACGGTGCCGTGACCACCGCAGCCGGCAACGCACAGCGCGGCCACCGCCAGCAACAGCACGAAGCCGAGCGCATGGACAATGCCGTTGCGGCGTGGCGACACGAACAAATCGAGCACCAGCAACGCGAACGTGCCGGTGACCATCACCAGTTCCGGCAGCAGCGGCCAGAGCTCGGCGGGATTGAAAGTCGAGAGAGTGCCCATCATCAAAGTCCGGTGAGCTTGCTGGCGACGATCTGGCTGCCAAGGTGTTGCAAGGCCGGTGCCATCAGATCAGTGAGAGGCTTGGGATCAAGGCCGATGGCGAGTACGCCGAGTGCGAACACGCCGAGCACGCAGGCTTCGCGCAGGTTGATGTCCTTCAGCGCGGCGACATGCGCGTTGGCGACTTCGCCCCAGATGGTGCGCTTGACCAGCCACAGCGTGTAGCCGGCGCCGATCACCAGCGTGGTCGCGGCAGCGACAGCGATCAGCGGATGTTGCTGGAACACGCCGAGAATGACCATGAATTCGCCGACGAAACCGCTGGTCGCGGGCAAGCCGGAATTCGCCATCGCGAACAGCACCATGAAGGCGGCGAACCACGGCATGGTATTGGCGACGCCGCCGTAATCGCGAATCATGCGGGTGTGCATGCGGTCGTACATCACGCCGATACAGGAGAACATCGCACCGGAGACGAAACCGTGCGATATCATCTGCACCATCGCGCCTTGCAGCGCCAGTTGGGTGCCGGCGCCATTCGCGCCCTGCGAGCGCGCCAGCAATACCGCGACGAAGATGCCGAGGGTGACGAAGCCCATGTGCGATACCGAGGAATACGCCACCAGCTTCTTCATGTCGTCCTGTACCAGCGCGACCAGGCCGACGTAGATCACCGCGATCAGCGACAACGCGATCACCAGCCACGCCCATTCGGCGCTGGCATCCGGCGCGATCGGCAGGCTGAAGCGCAGGAAGCCGTATCCACCGATCTTCAGCATGATCGCCGCCAGGATCACCGAACCGCCGGTCGGCGCCTCGACGTGCGCATCCGGCAACCATGTGTGCACCGGGAACATCGGCACCTTGACCGCGAACGCGGCGAGGAAGGCGAAGAAGATCCACGTTTGCTCTTTCGCCGTCAGCGGCAATGCATACCAATCGGCAAGCTGCCAGCTACCCGACTTGAGGTACAGGTAGACCAGCGCAATCAGCATGAACACCGAACCGAGGAAGGTGTAGAGGAAGAACTTGACCGCGGCATAGACACGACGCGGCCCGCCCCACACGCCGATCAGGATGAACATCGGGATCAGCATGCCTTCGAAGAAGGCGTAGAACAGGATCGCGTCCTGGGCGCTGAATACGCCGATCATCAAGCCTTCGAGGATCAAGAACAGTGCGTAGTACTGGTTGACCTTGCGATCGATCGATCCCCAAGCGCCGATCAGCACCAACAGGCTGGTGATGGTGGTCAGCACGATCAACGCAACGGAAATGCCGTCGACACCGAGGTGGTACTGGATGCGATAGGCATCGATCCACGCCCATTGCTCGACGTACTGCAGGCCGCCGTTGGCGTAATCGAAGTTGCCGACCAGCGGAATGCTCGCAACCAGGGTCGCAGCCGCGAACAGGGTCGCCAGCCAGCGCGCGGCATTGGCACGTTGGCCACCCATCAACAGGGTCAGCACGCCGCCGAGGATCGGCAGCCAGATCAACAGGCTGAGGAAAGGAATGTGGGTCATCGCGGTCATGCTCCGGCGCCCGTCTTGATGAGCCACGCCAGCAACAGGATCAGGCCGACAATCATCGCGAAGGCATAGCTGTAGAGATATCCGGTCTGCATGCGACGAATCGCGGCGGCGATATCGAGGGTATCGCGGGCCGCACCGTTGACCATGTGTTCGTCGATGACGCGGCTGTCGAACCAGCGCGAAGCACGACCGAGCAGCAGTCCGGTGCCGGCGAATCCATTGATCCACAGCTTGTCGAAGCCGTACTTGTCCTCGAGGATGCGCACCGGCAGCGCGAAGGTCTTGCGCGCCTTGGCGGCGACTTCGGGCTTCAGCAGGTACATCCACGTCGCCAGCAGGAATCCGGCGAGCGTCAGCCAGAACGGCGCCTGGGTGAAGCCATGCAAGGCCATCTGCAACGATCCGTGGAATTCCTCGCCGAGCTTGCCCATCACGCCATGCGCCGGCAACTGGATCGCGCCGTCGAAGAACGACTTGCCCGCTTCCTCGCCACCCGTGGTCTTGCCATGCAGCATCGGGCCGATGGTGAGATAGCCGATCACGATCGACGGGATCGCCAGCAGGATCAGCGGCAACGTCACCACCCATGGCGATTCGTGCGGTTCGTGCGCATGGCCGTGGTCGTCGTGACCGTGCGCGTGATCGTCGTGATGCGCGTCATGGTGATCGTGCGCGACGTCGCGGAAGCGTTCCTTGCCGAAGAAGGTCAGGTACAGCAAACGGAAGCTGTAGAACGAGGTGACGAAGGCACCCAGCAGCACCGCGTAATAGCCGTACTGGGCAATGAAACCGCCCTGCTCCAGCGCGTGTTCCTTGGCGGCATCGATGATGCTGTCCTTGGAGTAGAAACCGGCGAAGAACGGCGTGCCGATCAAAGCCAGCGTACCGATCAACGACGTCCAGAAGGTGATCGGCATGTATTTGCGCAGGCCACCCATGCGGCGCATGTCCTGCTCGTGGTGCATGCCGATGATCACGCTGCCGGCGGCGAGGAACAGCAGCGCCTTGAAGAACGCATGCGTCATCAGGTGGAACACCGCGGCGGAATACGCCGAGACGCCGAGCGCGACCGTCATGTAGCCGAGCTGCGACAGCGTGGAATACGCGATCACGCGCTTGATGTCGTTCTGGACGATACCGATCAGGCCGGTGAACAACGCGGTGGTGGCGCCGATGAAGAGGATGAAGTTCAACGCGACCGGCGACAGATTGAAGATCGGCGACATGCGCGCGACCATGAAGATGCCGGCGGTCACCATCGTCGCGGCGTGGATCAGCGCAGAGATCGGTGTCGGGCCTTCCATCGAATCCGGCAGCCACACATGCAGCGGCACCTGCGCCGACTTGCCCATCGCGCCGATGAACAGGCAGATCGCCACGAAGGTCGCCATCGACCACGGATGGCCACGGAACACTTCCACCGTGCCCTGCAGTTTATCGAGGTGCTGGAACGCAGTCGCGTAATCGAGCGTACCCACCCAGGCGACAATGCCCGCGATGCCGAGCAGGAAGCCGAAATCGCCGACGCGGTTGACCAGGAACGCCTTGAGGTTGGCGAAGATCGCCGTCGGGCGCTTGAACCAGAAGCCGATCAGCAGGTACGAGACCAGGCCCACCGCTTCCCAGCCGAAGAACAGCTGGACGAAGTTGTTGCTCATCACCAGCATCAGCATGCTGAAGGTGAACAGCGAGATGTAGCTGAAGAAGCGTTGGTAACCGTCGTCGTCGGCCATGTAGCCGATGGTGTAGATGTGCACCAGCAGCGAGACGAAGGTGACGACGACCATCATCATCGCGGTCAGGTTGTCGACCATGAAGCCGACATGCGCCTGCAGGCCGCCGACATCGAACCAGGTGTAGAGATCCTGGTTCACCACGGGCGCGCCGTGCAGCAGTTTCCACAGCACGCCGATCGACAACGCGCAGCTGATGCCGACGCCGAGGATGGTGGCGACGTGGGCGCCACTGCGGCCGATGAACTTGCCGAAGAGGCCAGCGAGGATCGATCCCAGCAACGGGGCCAGGACGATGACGAGGAGTTGGGTGGTCGAAATATCCATGATGCTGCCGGTCACCCTTTCAGCGAATCCAGTTCACCGACGTTGATGGTGCGTCGGTTGCGGAACAACGTGACCAGGATCGCCAGTCCGATCGCCGCTTCGGCGGCGGCCACGGTGAGAATGAAGAACACGAAGACCTGGCCGGTCGCGTTGTGCATGTCGCGCGAGAACGCCACGAAGTTGATGTTCACTGCCAGCAGCATCAGTTCGATGCACATCAGCAGGATGATGGCGTTCTTGCGATTGAGGAAGATTCCGGCGATCGCGATGCAGAACAGCACCGCGCCCAGCGCGAGGTAGTGGCCGAGGCCAAGCGTGGTCATCATTCCTTCGCCTCCGGGGTCGCTTCGGCGGCCTGTGGCAGTTCCGCCGCCATCTTCACCATGCGCAGGCGGTCGCCCGCCTTGACGCGGACCTGGTCGGCCGGCTTCTGCGTGCGGGTGCCACCACGCTGGCGCAAGGTCAGCATTACCGCCGCGATCACCGCGATGGTCAGGATCACCGCCGCGACTTCGAACGGCAGCAGGAAATCGGTGAACAGCGCGCGCGCCAGCCACACCGCGTTCGGCGAGCCGGCATCGGCTGGCGCGGCCTCGGCGAACGGCAGCAGGCGCGATCGCACGCCGATCACCATGAACATCTCGACCAGCATGATCAACGCGACCAGTGCACCGATTGGCAGATAGCGCACATAGCCTTCGCGCATCGGGTCGGTGTCGAGATCGAGCATCATCACCACGAACAGGAATAGCACCATCACCGCGCCGACATAGACCAGCACCAGCGCGACACCGAGGAATTCGGCACCGGCGACGATCCAGGTGCAGGCGACGGAGAAGAATGTCAGCACCAGGAACAGCGCGGCATGCACCGGGTTGCGCACGGCGATCACGCCGAGTGCGGCGGCGGCGGCCAGTGTCGCGAAGCAGTAGAAGGCGATCAGGGGAAAGTCCATGTCGTCCTCAACGGTAAGGGGCGTCGGCGGCGCGGCGTTCGGCGATTTCCGCCTCGAGACGATCGCCGATGGCCAGCAGGATGGGCTTGGTCAGGATGTTCTCGCCACGCTTTTCCATGTGGTACTCGTGGATATGCGTTTCCACGATGGAATCGACCGGACAGCTCTCTTCGCAGAAGCCGCAGAAGATGCACTTGAACAGGTCGATGTCGTAGCGCGTGGTACGACGGGTGCCGTCCTCGCGTCGATGCGAGTCGATGGTAATCGCCAGCGCCGGGCACACCGCTTCGCACAACTTGCAGGCGATGCAGCGTTCCTCGCCGTTGGGGTAGCGGCGCAGCGCGTGGATGCCGCGGAAACGCGGCGACTGCGGGATCTTCTCCATCGGGTACATGACCGTGTACTTCGGCTTCAGCATGTACTTGAAGGTGAGGCCCATGCCACGCACCAATTCCAGCAACAACAGGCTCTTGAGATAGGCAGCAACGCGACTCATGCCTGGCCTCCGTGGGCGATCGTGCTCGGTGAAAGCAGGCCGTAATACGCCATCAGCGCCGTCACGAAAATCCAGAAAATGGCGATGGGGATGAAGACCTTCCAGCCCAGCCGCATGATCTGGTCGTAGCGGTAACGCGGGAACGCGGCGCGGAACCAGATGAAGATGCTGGCGAAGAAGACAGCCTTGGCCAGCAGCCACCACCAGCCATCGGCCGACAGCAACGGAATGCCGAAGCCATGCAAGGGACTGAGCCAACCACCGAGGAAGAACAGCGCGGTGGTGAAGCTCACCAGGATCATGTTGGCGTATTCGGCGAGGAAGAACAGCGCGAACTGCGATCCCGAATATTCCACCATGTGGCCGGCAACGATTTCCGACTCGCCTTCCACCACGTCGAACGGCGCGCGGTTCGTTTCGGCAACGCCCGAAATAAAGTAGATCAGGAACAGCGGCAGCAACGGCAACCAGTACCAGTTGAACAGCCCGAAACGACCGGCCTGCGCGTGCACGATATCGGTGAGGTTGAGGCTGCCAGCGGCGACCAGCACGCCAACCAGCGCGAAACCCATCGCGATTTCATAACTGACTACTTGCGCGGCGGAACGCATCGCGCCGAGGAAGGCGTACTTCGAGTTCGAGGCCCAGCCGGCGAGGATGATGCCGTACACACCAAGCGAGGTCATCGCCAACAGGTACAGCATCCCGGCATTGACGTCGGCCAGCACCAGCTTGTCGTCGAATGGAATCACCGCCCACGCCGCGAACGCAGGCGCAAGGGTGATGAGCGGCGCGAGGATGAAGAGGAACTTGCTGGCGCTGCTCGGCTGGATCACTTCCTTGAACAGCAGCTTGAACACGTCGGCGAAGGCCTGGAACACGCCGAAGCCGACATACATCGGGCCATGGCGGACGTGCATCCAGCCGATCAGCTTGCGTTCCCACACCACGTAGAACGCCACCGAAATGATCACCGGCACCGCGATCAGCAGGATCAACAGGATCAGCCATGCGAGCACGCCGATGGCGCCGAAGCCGGCCAGCCAGTCGTGGAATTGTTGGACGTAGTGGTTCATGCCGGGCGTGCCTCCACGTCGGCGGCGGCGATCGGCGCCGTGGCGCCGTAACCGCGTTCGATCCACACGCAACCGGGCGCGACGCCGGCATCCAGCCGCACTGGCAGCGACGCGGTGCCATCACCGGTGGTGAAGCGACCAGTGCCACCTTCGACCAAGCCGACTGCAGTGGCGGTCTGCGGATGCAATACCGCCTGCGGACCAACATTGAGCGGATGCGCCTGCAGCGCGGCGGAACGACGGGTCACCGCATCGACGCGATAGATGGCATCGGACGCGGCGACTTCGAGACCGCTGCCGCTGGCGCCAACTGCTGCACCCGGCTTCACCGTCACCTCGCGCGGCTTGAGCGATGCACGCAGTCCGTCGAAATCGGTGAAATCGAATCCGGCGATGCCAAGCGCGCCACCGAGCGCACGCAGCACGCGCCAGCCTTCACGGGCATCGCGCGGCGGCTTGCCGGCGGCCTGGCTGTGCTGTTCGCGGCCGTCGAGATTGGTCAGGCTGCCCTGCACTTCCGGGAACGCGCCAATCGGCAGGATCACGTCGGAGACAGCGCGCGTCGACTGGCAGGCGTAGCTAGTGAACGCCACCACCTGGGCATCGGCGAGCGCACGCGCGGCGAGACCCGGATAAGCGAAATCGAGGCCGGGCTCGATGCCATGGAGGATGTAGGCCTTGCGCGGTTCGCGCAGCATCGCCAGCGCATCGCGTCCCGTCGGCAACACGCCAGCACGGGTCAATCCGAGTGCGTTGGCGCCCTGCGGAATGCGGCACAACTTCGCGTTCTTCACTGCGGCGAATTCGCGTGCGGCCTTGCGGATCGCACTGGCGTGCACGCCGCGTTCGGCAACGCCACCAACGATCACCACAGGCGCCTTGGCATCGCCGAGATCGACCTTGGCCAATTCCGCAGCCACTTGCGATGGCGGCACGATGTGCTTGCCGGCGGTCTCGAAGGTGAAGTGGAAATCGACCGGATTGACGACATGGATCTTCGCGCCGCGCGTCCACGCCTTGCGCACGCGGGCGTGCAGCAGCGGGACTTCGTGGCGGATGTTGCTGCCAACGATGACGATGACATCGGCGTGTTCGATATCGGCGACCGACGCCTCGAACGCTTGCGCCACTGCGCCATCGGAGAGATCGAGCGCATGGATGCGATGGTCGATATGCGCGGAGCCGAGACCATCGGCCAGCGCCGCGAGTTCCAGCCCTTCCTCGTTGCTGGTCGCCGGATGCACGAGGACACCGAGCGCGTCGCCGCGATTCGCCGAGAGGATCGACTGCGCCTTCGTCAGCGCCTCATCCCAACTTGCTTCGCGCCACTCACCGGCTTCCTTGACCATCGGCACGTGGGCGCGATCTTCGGCGTACAGGCCCTGGTTGGAATAGCGGTCGCGATCCGAGAGCCAGCACTCGTTCACGGCTTCGTTGTCGCGCGGCACGTTGCGCAGGATTTCGCCGCGACGCACGTGGTGGAACAGGTTGCTGCCGAGCGCATCGTGATAGCCCAGCGATTCGCGCGCGACCAGCTCCCACGGGCGTGCCTGGAACTGGAACACCTTGTTGGTGAGCGCGCCGACCGGGCAGACGTCGATGACGTTGCCGGACAGTTCGGTCATCAACGGCTTGCCGTCGAAAGTGCCGATCTGCAGGTTCTCACCGCGATACATGCCGCCCAGCTCGTACGTCCCGGCGATTTCGCCAGTAAAACGCACGCAACGGGTGCACTGGATGCAACGGGTCATCTCGGTGGCGACCAGCGGACCGAGATCCTCGTCGGGCACCGCGCGCTTGCGCTCGACGAAACGGCTGACCGAACGGCCGTAACCCATCGCCACGTCCTGCAGTTCGCACTCGCCGCCCTGATCGCAGATCGGGCAATCCAGCGGATGGTTGATCAGCAGGAATTCCATCACGTCGCGCTGGAACTTCAGCGCCTTTTCGCTGCGCGTGAACACTTTCAGGCCGTCGGCCACCGGCGTCGCGCAGGCCGGCGACGGCTTCGGCGCGGGCCGGCCGCCAAGCTCGGTATCGACCATGCACATGCGGCAGTTGGCGGCGATCGCCAACTTGTCGTGATAGCAGAAACGCGGGACCGGGATGCCGGCCTTGTCCGCGGCCTGGATGATCATCGAGCCCTTGGGCGCGGCGATCTCGACGCCATCGACGAACACGGTGACGTGGTCGGGCGGCAGGTTCGGGTTCACCGGCTGCGGTTGTGCGCTCATGCCGCCACCTTCTCGATCACCGTGCCGGCGCGCTGGTCATCGACCAGGAAACGCTTGTTGACGATGGCATATTCGAATTCATCCCAGAACTGGGCGAGGAAGCCCTGCACGGGCCACGCCGCGGCTTCACCGAAGGCGCAGATGGTGTGGCCTTCGATCTGCCCGGCCGAAGCCTTGAGCATGTAGAGATCGTCCATCGTCGCGGTGTGGTCGACGATGCGGCTGAGCAGGCGATACATCCAGCCGGTGCCTTCGCGACACGGCGTGCACTGGCCGCACGATTCCTTGAAATAGAAGCGCGAGATGCGATGGCAGACGCGCACCATGCAGGCGGTTTCGTCCATCACCACCACCGCGCCGGAGCCGAGGCCCGATCCCGCTTTCTGGATCGCGTCGTAGTCCATGGTGAGGCCCATCATGGTCTCGCCCTTCAACACCTTCATCGACGAACCGCCGGGAATCACCGCCTTGAGGCGATGCCCGTGGCGAACGCCACCCGCCATCTCCAGCAAGTCCGCGAACGGCGTGCCGAGGCGGATTTCGTAGTTGCCGGGACGATTGACCTGGCCGGAGATCGAAAAGATCTTCGGGCCACCGTTGTTGGGCTTGCCGAGATTGGCGAACCACTCGGCGCCGTTGCGAATGATCGCCGGCACCGAGGCATAGGTTTCGGTGTTGTTGATCGTGGTCGGCTTGCCGTACAGGCCGAAATTGGCCGGGAACGGCGGTTTGAAGCGCGGTTGGCCCTTCTTGCCTTCCAACGATTCCATCAGAGCGGTTTCTTCGCCGCAGATGTAGGCGCCGGCACCGAGCGCACCGTAGATGTCGATGTCGACACCACTGCCAAGCACGTTCTTGCCGAGCCAGCCGTGTTCATAGGCTTCGCGCAGCGCTTCCTCGAAATGCTCGAACGGTTCGTGATGGAATTCGCCGCGCAGGTAGTTGTAGCCGACCGTCGCGCCGGTGGCGTAGCAGGCGATCGCCATGCCTTCAACCACGGAGTGCGGATTGAAACGCAGGATGTCGCGATCCTTGGCCGTGCCGGGTTCCGATTCGTCGGAGTTGCACAGCATGTATTTCTGGCCCGGACCCTTGGGCATGAAGCTCCACTTCAGGCCGGTCGGGAAGCCCGCGCCACCGCGACCGCGCAGGCCGGAAGCCTTGACCATCTCGACCACATCGGCCGGCGGCACTTTCTCTTCCAGCAGCTTGCGCAGCGCGCTGTAACCGCCGGTCTTGAGATAGTTCTCGTAGCTCCAGGGCTTGTCGAAATGCAGCGTCGTGTAGACGACGTTGTGTTCCTGCGGCGCCGGACCGACCGGGCCGTAGCCTTCGCTGTAGTGGCTGTGTCCCGACATCGTCACTTCAATCCGTCCAGCAGCGCGTCGACCTTGGCGGCGTCGAGCTTCTCGTGGTAATGGCCGTTGATCACGACCACCGGCGCACCGCAACAAGCGGCGACGCATTCTTCTTCGCGCTTCAGGTAGACGCGGCCGTCGGCGCTGGTTTCGCCGAGCTTGCAGCCCAGTTTCTTCTCCGCGTGCGCGACCAGGTCTTCGGCGCCATTCAACCAGCAGCTGATATTGGTGCAGAAGGCGACGTTGTTGCGACCGACCGGCTGTGTTTCGTACATCGAGTAGAAACTCGCGACTTCGTACGCCCACACCGGCGGCAGCCCGAGGTATTTGGCGACCGCGGCGATCAGTTCGTCGGTGAGGAAGCCGCCGTTCTGTTCCTGCGCGGCGTACAAGCCCTGCAGCACCGCGGAGCGCTTGCGGTCCGCGGGAAACTTGGTCAACCAGTGATCGATGTGCGCGCGCGTTTCGTCGCCCAACACCAGCATCGGATCGACATTGCGAGCATTCTCGAAATTGCCGGTCACTTTCATCGATCGATCTCTCCGAACACCACGTCATACGTACCAATCATCGCCACCACGTCGGCCAGCATGTAACCGCGGACGATCGCGTCCATCGATGACAGATGTGCGAACCCGGGCGCGCGCAACTTGCAGCGATACGGCTTGTTGGCGCCATCGGACACCAGGTACACGCCGAATTCGCCCTTCGGCGCTTCGACCGCGGCGTAGCTTTCCCCGACCGGCACCGAATAGCCTTCCGAGAACAACTTGAAGTGATGGATCATCGCTTCCATGTCGTCCTTCATTTCCTCGCGCGACGGCGGCGACACCTTGTGGTTGTCGAGCATCACCGGGCCGGGGTTGGCTTTCAGCCACTTCACGCATTGCTTGATGATGCGATTGGACTGGCGCATCTCGGCGACACGGATCAGGTAGCGGTCGTAGCAGTCGCCGTTGTGCGTGACCGGAATGTCGAAATCGACTTCCGCGTACTTGGCATACGGCTGCTTCTTGCGCAGATCCCATTCGAAGCCGGAACCGCGCAGCATCGGGCCGGTCATGCCCCAGGCCAGCGCCTGTTCGGGCGTCACGACGCCGACATCGACGGTGCGCTGTTTCCAGATGCGGTTGTCGGTGAGCAGGGTTTCGTATTCGTCGATGCGCGCCGGGAAATTTTTGGCGAAATCTTCCAGGTAATCGAGTACGGAACCTTCGCGCGCCTCGTTGAAACGCTTGAGCTTACCGCCCTTGCGCCACTTCGATTCGCGGTACTTCGGCATGGTGCCCGGCAGGTCGCGATAAACGCCGCCCGGGCGGTAATAGGCCGCGTGCATGCGCGCGCCACTCACCGCCTCGTACACGTCCATCAGTTCTTCGCGTTCGCGGAAGGCGTAGAGGAACACCGCCATCGCGCCGAGGTCGAGCGCGTTCGAACCCAGCCACATCAGGTGGTTGAGGATGCGCGTGATCTCGTCGAACATCGTGCGGATCCACAACGCGCGTTCCGGCGGAGTGATGTCGAGCAGGTTCTCGATCGCCAGCACGTAGGCGTGTTCGTTGCACATCATCGACACGTAGTCGAGGCGATCCATGTAGCCGATCGACTGGTTGTACGGCTTCGATTCGGTGAGTTTCTCGGTGCCACGATGCAACAGGCCGATATGCGGATCGGCGCGCTGCACGGTTTCGCCATCCATTTCCAGGATCAGACGCAACACGCCATGCGCGGCCGGATGCTGCGGGCCGAAGTTCATCGTGTAGTTTCTGATTTCCGGCCGGGATTCGGCGGGATTGCTCGCCAATGCGGAGGTCGCCGCCGGCGACTGGATCGATTCGGCCGTCATTTCACTTTTCCTGCAACATCGCCGGCTTCGCCCTTCGCAGTCGCGAGGCGCGAATCGTCACGGATCACGCGTGGCACGCCGACGCGCGGCTCGACCGAGGTCACCGGTTCGTAGATCACGCGCTGCTTCTCGGCGTCATAACGCACTTCGACATTGCCGATCAACGGGAAGTCCTTGCGGAACGGGTGGCCGACGAAACCGTAATCGGTGAGGATGCGGCGCAGGTCCGGATGCCCTTCGAAGATGATGCCGAACATGTCGAAGGCCTCGCGCTCGAACCAGTCCGTGCCCGCCCACACCGACATCAGCGAATCGACCACCGGCAAGGCGTCGTCAGCGCAGAACGCGCGCAGGCGCACGCGACGGTTGTTGCGGATCGACAGCAGGTGCGCGACCGCGGCGAAGCGACGTCCGGGAACCTCGATTTCAGGCGCCTGGCCCTGCGGCTGCGGCGTCTGCCGCAACGGCTGTTCGCCCCATTTGAAGCGGCCCGGCCCCCTGCCCTCGACGCCACGGCTGAAACCTTCGTTGGACACATCGGTGTCCCACTCGTCGCTGCCGTAACCAAGGTAATCGACGCCACAAACGTCGATGCATTGTTCGAAGCCGAATTCATCGCGCAATGCGCGCGCAGCGGCCAGCCAATCGGCGGGAGCCACTTCCAGCGTGACTTCGCGATGGCGCCCGGCGACAGTCACCTGCGCTGCGGGAAAGCGCGCACGCAGCGCATCGGCGAACTGGCCGGTGGTCATTTGCGTCGCACTCATGTCAGACCACCATGGGCGAACGGGCGTCCGCGAGTGCCTTGTCGCGATCGCCGAAGACGGTGGTGCGGCGGATCTTCTTCTGCAATTGCAGGATGCCGTAGGCCAGCGCTTCCGCGGTCGGCGGGCAACCCGGCACGTAGACATCGACCGGCACGATGCGATCGCAACCACGCACCACGGAATACGAATAGTGGTAATAGCCGCCGCCATTGGCGCAGCTGCCCATCGAGATCACCCACTTGGGATCGGGCATCTGGTCGTAGACCTTGCGCAGCGCCGGCGCCATCTTGTTGACCAGCGTGCCGGCCACGATCATCACGTCGGACTGGCGCGGCGACGGTCGGAACACCACGCCGAAGCGATCCATGTCGATGCGCGCGGCGCCGGCATGCATCATCTCCACCGCGCAGCAGGCGAGACCGAAGGTCATCGGCCACATCGAGCCGGTGCGCGCCCAGTTCCACAGCGAATCCATGCTGGTGGTGACGAAGCCCTGCTGCATCACCGGGTTGTCGCCCTCGGGGCGCAGCAGATCGTCCAGCCGACCCTCGGGGATCGGATTGAAGAACGGAGTGTGGCTTACTCCCATTCCAGTGCTCCCTTCTTCCAGACGTAAGCAAAACCGAGCACCAGCAACAACAGGAAGATGCCCATTTCGACCAGGCCGAACGGGCCAAGCTCGCGGAACACCAGCGCCCACGGAAACACGAAGGCGATTTCCAGGTCGAAGACGATGAACAGGATGGCCAGCAGGTAATAGCGGACGTCGAACTTGAGCCGCGCATCCTCGAAGGGCAGGAAGCCGCACTCGTAGGGCGCGAGTTTCTCGGCGCTGGGTTTCTTCGGTCCGATCAGGTTGCCGATCACGATCAGCGCGACGCCGATGCCGATGGCAACCAGGAGGAACAGCAAGGTCGGCAGGTATTCGGCCAGCACTTCGGTCTTCCTGTGGGGCCATCCGGACCCGCTGAACCGGACTCCTGTCCGGCGTGATGGCATGCGGATGACGATCCGCATGCGCTGTTGGTGCCCAAGGGGGGACTCGAACCCCCACGACCTAAGCCGCTACCACCTCAAGGTAGTGCGTCTACCAATTCCGCCACCTGGGCAATCTGGTTCGGCATGCGTCTCCACATGCCATCAAGAGATTGTAAATCGGATCAGTGCTTTTGCGAACCGCCCGGTGCACTGTTCGGCGCATTTGCCGGAGCCTGCGGCGCATTCTGCGCGGGCGCCTGCGGCACCGTCGATGCCGGGGCCTGCGGGATGCCCGCTGTCGGCGCGGTCTTGGTGGCCGGAGCCGCCTGTTGCGACGCCATGATGCTGCTGGTGTTGCTCGCCGCGACCTGTTTCTGGTTGCCGTGCACGAACAGCCACGCCATCAACAGGGTGATGCCGAAAAAGGCAGTCGCCAGCCAGCGTGTGGTCTTGGACAGGAAGTTGGCTGCGCCGCGCGCGCCGAACACCGTGCCCGACGCACCGGAGCCGAAGCCGGAACCGGCCTGCGCGCCCTTGCCCTGCTGGAGCAGGATCAACACAACCATCGCAACCGCGACGACGACGTACACAACATTGAGAATCAACGGGAGCATGGCAGTCCGTGGAACGTTCAGGCAGCCGCAGCCGCCGTGATGATGTCGAGGAAATCGCGGGCGACGAGCGAAGCGCCACCCACCAGTCCGCCATCGACATCGGGCTGCGAAAACAGCGCCGCGGCGTTGTCGGACTTCACGCTGCCGCCGTAAAGAATCGGCAACGAGCCGGCGATTCTAGCATCCTCGCGCGCCACCCGGCCACGGATGAATGCGTGTACCGCCTGCGCCTGTTCCGGCGTGGCGGTGCGCCCGGTGCCGATCGCCCACACCGGCTCGTAGGCGACCATGCCAGCCGCCAGCGCCTGCAGCCCGCCTTCCAGCGCCAGCAGCGGCGCCAGCTGGGCGGCGATTACCGCCTCGGTGGTGCCGGCCTCGCGTTCCTCCAGCCGCTCGCCCACGCACAGCACCGGCACCAGCCCGGCGGCATGCGCGGCCATGAACTTGCGCGCCACCAATGCACTGCCCTCGTCGTGGTATTCGCGGCGTTCGGAATGCCCGACCAGCACGTGGGTCGCACCGACATCGTGCAACATCGGTGCCGAGACTTCGCCGGTATAGGCCCCCTTGGCGTGTTCGCTGACGTCCTGCGCGCCCACCGCGATCGCCCCACCGGCGCAATGCGCGACCAATCCGGGTACGTAAGGCATCGCCGGGAAGACGATGCAGTCGACGCGTGCCTGCGCCAGTGCGGCGCCATCCTTCAAGGCATCGACCAGCGCTTCGCCAAAAGCGCGATCACCGTTCAATTTCCAGTTGCCTGCAACGATCTTGCGACGCATGTGCTGCTCCCCCTGTTTATTTCAGCTTGTTATTCCAGCGAGTTACTTCAGCTTGATCTCGCGCAACCGTTCTTCCAGATAGCCCTGCGCGGTGATCGGTTGCGGATAACGCTTCGGGTTGCCCGCGGTGACGCAGGACGGCAACACGTCGATCAGGAAATCCGGATTCGGATGCAGGAAGAACGGCGTGGAATAACGCGGCTTGCGCGCCGCTTCGCCCGGCGGATTGACCACGCGATGCGTCGTCGACGGATAGACGTGGTTGGTCAGGCGCTGCAGCATGTCGCCGATGTTGACGACGATCGTGTCGGCATCCGAGGTGAACGCCACCCACTCGCCTTTCTTCGACAACACTTCCAACCCGGCCGCGCTGGCACCGACCAGCAGGGTGATCAGGTTGATGTCCTCGTGCGCGCCGGCGCGCACATTGGGGATGTCGTCGGCGGTGATCGGCGGATAGTGGATCGGACGCAGGATCGAATTGCCGGAATCGGTCTTGTCGGCGAAATAGTCTTCCGGCAGGTCGATGTGCAAGGCCAGCGCACGCAGCACCTGCGCGCCGAGATCGTCGAGTGCGCGGTACAGCGCATAGCCCTGTTCGCGGAAACCCTCGACTTCGGCGGGCCACAGATTTGCCGGCATGTCATCGGCGTACTTGGAATCACGCGGAATCTCGCGACCGATGTGCCAGAACTCCTTGAGATCGGAATACTTCGCACCCTTCGCGGTTTCCACGCCAAACGCCGTGTAGCCGCGCGCACCGCCGCCGCCAGCCACGTGATACTGCTTCTTGGTGTCTTCCGGCAACGCGAAGAAGCGCTGGAACACGTCGTAACTGCCGTCGATCAGCGCTTGCGGGATGCCGTGGTTGCGAATGCCGGCGAAACCCCACTCGCGATAAGCCGCGCCCAGCTCGTCGACGAAGGCCTGGCGATCCTCGGCGCTGGATGGATGGGTGAAGCGACGGATGTCGAGGGTGGGAATGGCACTGATCATTGCAACAACTCCGGATTCTTTCGACTCAGACGGCGGCTTCGACCGCACGCGCGAGGACATCGAGGGTGGATTCGACCAGCGCGGGATCGGCGGCTTCCACGGTCACGCGCACCACCGGTTCGGTGCCGGAGGGACGCAGGAAGGCCCGCCCGCGGCCCTTGATGTTGGCCTGCGCTTGTTCCAGCGCGGCAACCACGCCGGGATCGGCAACGGCGCGCCTGGCGTCGGTGCAACGCACGTTGCGGGTCTTTTGCGCCACGCGCTGGAAGCCGGCGAGCAATTCCGCCAGCGACTTGCCGGTGCGCTTCATCACTTCCAGCACCTGCAACGCGGCGACGATGCCGTCACCAGTGGTGCTGCGATCCAGGCACAGGATGTGGCCCGAGGCTTCGCCGCCGAGCACGCCATCGTTTTCGATCAGCATGCGGTGGACGTAGCGATCGCCGACATTTGCCCGGCGGAAATCGATGCCGGCAGCCGCCAGCGCCTGTTCCAGCCCGTAGTTGCTCATCAGCGTGCCGATCACCGGTCCGCGCAGGCGACCGCTGGTCTTCCAATCGCGGGCGAGAACGTAGATCAGATCGTCGCCGTCGCAGACATTGCCGGCGCCGTCGACCAGCATCACGCGATCGCCGTCGCCATCGAAGGCGATGCCGAGATCGGCGCCGGTTTCCACCACGCGCGCCGACAGTGCCTGCGGATGGGTGGAACCGACACCGGCATTGATATTGGTGCCGTTGGGCTGGTCGCCGATGGCCTCGACGCGCGCGCCGAGTTCACGCAGCACCAGCGGCCCGATCTGGTAGTTGGCACCATTGGCGCAATCGACCACCAGGCGCATGCCGCCGAGATCGAAGCCCTTGGGCACCGCCGACTTGCACGCTTCGACGTAGCGACCGACGGCATCGCGGGTGCGCACGGCACGGCCAAGCTGTTCCGATTCCACCGTGGAAAATGGTGTATCGAGCGCGGCCTCGATGGCTTCCTCGGTCTTGTCGTCGAGCTTTTCGCCGGCCGCCGAGAAGAACTTGATGCCGTTGTCGTAATGCGGATTGTGCGACGCCGAAATCACGATGCCGCCGTCGGCGCGCAGCGAACGCGTGAGATGCGACACCGCCGGCGTCGGCATCGGGCCGACCAGCTCCACATCCACGCCCGCCGCGACCAGCCCGGCTTCGAGCGCAGCCTCGAACATGTAGTTGGAGATGCGGGTGTCCTTGCCGATCACCACCATGGGCTTGCGCCACACGCCTTCGGCCTGCGCGCGTTCGCGCAAGGCATGGCCATAGGCGTTGCCGAGACGCAGGACGAAATCGGCGGAGATGGTCGCGCTGCCGACGCGGCCGCGGATGCCATCGGTGCCGAAGTATTTGCGGCTCACGCCACCAGCTCCGAGTCCTCGCGCGGTCTCGGCTGGCGCATCATCATCGCGCACAGGTCGGCGATGCGGTCGCGCAATTCGCGGCGGTCGCAGATCTGGTCGATGGCGCCGTGTTCCAGCAGGAATTCCGAACGCTGGAAACCTTCCGGCAATGTCTCGCGCACGGTTTGTTCGATCACGCGCGGCCCGGCAAAACCGATCAACGCCTTCGGTTCGGCGATGTTGATATCGCCCAGCATCGCGAACGAAGCCGAGACGCCACCGGTGGTCGGATGCGTCAGCACCGAGATGTACGGGAAGCCGGCATCGCGCAAGCGACCCAGTGCCGCCGAGGTCTTGGCCATCTGCATCAGCGAGAACAGGCTTTCCTGCATGCGCGCACCGCCGCTTGCCGAGAAACACACGTAAGGGCAGCCGCGCTTCAGTGCTTCTTCCGCACCGAGGGCGAAACGCTCGCCGACCACCGAGCCCATCGAGCCGCCCATGAAGGCGAAATCGAAGGCACTGGCGACCAGCGGTTCGCCCTTGAGCGAGCCGGAAACTGTAATCAGCGCATCACGCTCGCCGGTCGATTTCTGCGCGGCCTTGATGCGGTCGGCGTATTTCTTCTGGTCCTTGAACTTGAGCACGTCCACCGGACCGAGGCCGACGCCAAGTTCGCGGGCGCTCGGATCCATGAACGCCGCCAGGCGCACCCGCGCCCGGATCGGCATGTGGTGCCCGCACTTCGGGCAAACCTGCAGGTTCTCCTGCAGTTCGCGGGCGTACAGCACCGCACCGCATTCGTCGCACTTTTCCCAGAGTCCTTCGGGGACACTGCGTTTGCGGGGTTCGGCATCCGCATCGGTACGAATGCGGCCAGGCGTGAGTCGCGTCAACCAGGACATGGGAACCGCTGTCGGGAAGGACTGGACAGTCTAGACCAGCCGGGTTCAGACCGGCGGCATGGTGTCGTTTGCGGCGGCAGGCTGGTCCGCAGGCGCATCCAGCGCAATGCCGCGCTCATTGGCGATGCCCATCAGGTGATCCTCCAGCATGCTCCGGTACAGATCGGTCATGTGGTTGAGGAATTCATCCTTGGTGCCGCGGATATCGGTTTCGAAGCCAAGATAGGCGTGCACGTTGTAACGTGCCGCAGCGAAGAGGATGGCGCCACTGACGCGACGCATGCCCTGCTGGCGCGCCTGCTGGTTGGCGATGTCCAGGTAGGTATTGCTGCAGGCGAAGAATTCGGGGTCGATCTGTTGGCCGGCCGGCTGTTGGCCGGATTGGGGAGCCTGCGGATTGGAGTCGGTCATGCTGGATGCTTGCAGATGGATCGGACCCGCAATTATCGACCAATTAGCGGCCCTTGCGGCAATCGGCATCCCGGGATTCGCGCAGGAAGCTGTTCATGCGATCGCCATCCACTCGTCCCGGCGCCACTTCGATGCCTTCAAGGGCGGACACGCCCCAGGGCCCGAGCGTCCCGATGATTGCCGACACGTTGCCAGGGGCGATACCGCCAGCCAACATCAGCGGCCTGGCCAGGCCTTCCGGCAACCACGACCACTCCGCTTCCAGTGCCGGGGGTTCTTCCGTCTCGTCCGCATACAGCACGAACATCGACGCATTCGGATAGCGCGTCTGCAAGCTGCCTGCGTTCATCATCGCCCACTCTTCGCGCCGCAATGCCCGCGCATAGGGAACGCCGAACGAGCGCATGCGCACATCGTCTTCATCGCCACGGAATTCGAGCAACGCAGGCCGCAACTGGCGCACGACTTCGCGCACCTCATCGACGCTGTTGTCGCGCAGGATCGCGACGCCCGACACCAGCGGCGCCAAGGCATGGCGCATGAATCGCGCATCCTCCACGCGAATCTGGCGGCGGGCACCCTGGGCAAATTCAAAACCGATGGCATCGACGCCCAATTCACTGGCCAACCTGACATCGCCAGGGCGAGTGAACCCATCGAAACGGATGCGGGTCCGCGAAAACTGATCCTTCAGCACGTAACGTCAAGACGAAGCAGGAGGACTGCAGGATATCGATTGCCTGTGAAGGCCAATCCACACGCAAGTACCGGTTTTTGCAGTGTTTGTGGACGCTGGCACAAACTACCACTCAATGAATCATTCAGGCTCTCGCGGTGTAAACGTATTCTCTGTCGGCAGGGTCCATTCCCCCGGGTATTGCGGACCGACAAACAGCAATCCTTGGGCTGGCGCGGTCGGACCGGCCAGCGTGCGATCCCGGCCCGCCAGCAATTCGGCAATCCATTCGACCGGACGCTCGCCACGCCCCACCGGCAGCAACGAACCGACGATATTGCGCACCATGTGATGGAGAAAGGCGTTCGCCTGAATGTCCATCACCACTTCATCGCCATGGCGCTCCACTGAAATCGAATGGAGGTGGCGGCGCGCGTGCGTGGCCTGGCATTGCGCGCTGCGGAACGCTTCGAAGTCGTGCTCGCCCACCAGGAATTGCGCGGCGGCGTGCATGCGCGAATGATCCAGCGGTCGCAATTCCCAGGTCAGATACTGGCGCTCGAACGCAGGCCGGACCTGGCGATTGAGGATGCGGTAGCGATAGCGGCGTGACAGCGCCGAGAAGCGGGCACTGAACGTGTCCGGGACTTCCCGGCACCACAACACCCCGACATCCGCAGGCAGGCGCGAAGTGGTGCCCAACGTCCATGCGCGGGCGTCGCGCACGGCATCGCTGTCGAAATGCACCACTTGGCAACGCGCATGGACGCCGGCATCGGTGCGGCCGGCACAGACCACGCGGACCTGGTGATCGGCCACCGACGACAGTGCGGTCTCCAGCGTTTCCTGCACGTTGCGAACACCGGCTTCCACGCGTTGCCAGCCGTGGAAAGCGCTGCCGTCATATTCGACGCCGAGCGCATATCTGGGCATCGTTGGGACCTGTCCCGTCAGCGCAAGCTGTCGAGCAGCGTGATCGCCTGCGCGCGCGCTGCAGCGTCGCCTTCCTGCTGCACGTCCTGCAGCAGGGCGCGCGCGGTCGCGACATCACCGAGTCCGATGTAGGTGCGGGCCAACTGCAGGCGACTGTCCATCACCGCCGTCACGGCATCCGGAAAATCCGGCGCGGTCGTCGTGTGCGCTTGCGTGTGGCTCGCCGCGGTCTCCGGCAACCAGGCATCGCCGCGCGCCCATGTCGGCAAGCCGTCTTCGCGCGCCGCAACCTCCGGCGCTGGCGTTTCCACCGCAGCAGGAGGCACGGCATCCGCCGTGCTGGTGGCAGCCACCGGGGCCTGCGCCGACGTCGCGAAACCACGCGTGACCGCGCGACCCTGGCGACGACCGAACAAGCGCCACAATGCCGCGAGCAAAGCCACCGCCAGCGCCGCCGGCAACAGCCACCACAGGCCGAATCCACCCGCAGCCGGCGCCGGCGTGGCCTGGTGCACCGCAAGCTTCTGCTGGGCGGCGGCGAGCTCGGTGCTCTTCATCGCGATCAACTGCGACTGCTTCTGCTGGAGTTTTTCCAATTCGCCGACGCGCGATTTCAGCTCGGTGATTTCGGCATCGCGGGTGGCGATGGTTTCCTGCGACTGTTGCAACTGTTGCAGCATGTCTCCGTTTCCTCCGGACGATCCGCGTCCCGACTTCGTTCCGGCCGATCCGGCATCACCATTGGCGGCAGGCACGATGCGCAAACGGGCATCGGCCACGCGCTTCGCCGATGCCGCGTTGTCTTTGTTGTCCGCTGATGCGGTATTGGTCACCGGCGCATTGGCCACATCGACCGGGCGACGACTCGATGCATTTCCGGCAGTGCGCGCCTTGGCGATCTGTGCCCGCGCCACGCTGCGCGCGACCGCATTGCCGGCTTTGCCGCTGGCACCTGCGGACGCCTGCACGCCCTCCGGCATCCGCAGCACCGCGCCGGCGCGCAGGCGGTTGCGATCGCCATTGATGAAGGCATCGGGATTGAGCGCGACCAACGCCTGCATCACGTCATCGCGATCCTGGCCGCCATTCTGCAAGCCACTGACGATGGCGCCGAGGGTCTGCCCGCGGCGCACCGGCCCGAAATCCGCAGCGGATGATGCCGCGGCCAGCGCGCGCGACGGTTGCGCGGCCGGCATGACATTCGGTGTCGCTTTCGCCACGACCGCCGGAGGCGCTGGTGTCGCGGCGAGCGCGTTACCTGCCGATGATGGCGCCGTACTGCGATCAATGGTGTTGACTGGCGCAGCGGTGACGGTCGGCGCTTCCAGCGTCGGCTGCGCGGTCGCGACGACACTGCTGGGCGTCGCCACCAGTGCGGAATATTCGCGCACCAGCTTGCCGTCGCCCCAGTCCACTTCGACCAGGAAATTGACCAGCGGCTGGCTCACCGGCGTGCTGCTGGTGACATGGATGTACGGTTTGCCGTCGGCGCCGTCGATCACCTGGAAATGCAGATCGGAGACCAGTCGATCGGGCAACGGCAGGCCAATCCGGATGAAGGTATCCGGCGACGCCAGCCTGGCCTGCAATTGCGCCAGTTCGGATGGATCGCTGGTGATGACCGGGATGTCGGCCACCAGCGGTTCGTTCATCCGCGACTTGACCTGGATCTGCCCCAGACCCAATCCGAACGCGGGGCCGGTCGCCGCCGCGAGCAGCAACGACAGGACCAGCGAATGCAGTCGCTTGTTCAAACCATTCTCCGGCATGATCCCGCGGACTCTAGCGATGGCCCACCGGCTTGGCAATTCAAGGCTGTTCCGCGATGACCAGTTCGGCGACCTGAACGGCATTGAGTGCCGCGCCCTTGCGGATATTGTCGGACACCACCCACATGTCGAGCCCGCGCGGATGCGAGACGTCTTCGCGCAGGCGGCCGACGAAGACCGGATCGTTGCCGGAGGCGTGCGTCACCGGCGTCGGATAACCGCCCGGCGCCCGTTCGTCCACCAGTTCCAGGCCCGGCTGCGCGGCCAGCAGTTCGCGCGCGCGTTCGAGCGTGATCTTCTCGCGCGTTTCCAGATGCACCGCTTCGGAATGGCCGTAGAACACAGGTACGCGTACCACGGTGGCGTTCACCAGGATGCGGTCGTCACCGAGGATCTTGCGTGTCTCGGTGACCAGCTTCCATTCCTCGGTGGTGTAACCGTTGTCGAGGAAATCGCCACCATGCGGGATCACGTTGAAGGCGATCTGCACCGGATAGACCGTGGCCTCGGCGCCCTGGAAATTGAGCAGCGAGGCGGTCTGCTTGCCGAGTTCTTCCATCGCCTTGACGCCAGTGCCGGACACCGACTGGTAGGTGGCGATGTTGATGCGCTCGATGCCGACCGCGCGATGGATCGGCGCCAGCGCCACCATCAGCTGCATGGTCGAACAGTTGGGATTGGCGATGATGCCGCGCGGGCGATTTTTCAGCGCCTGCGGGTTCACTTCCGACACCACCAGCGGCACGTCGACGTCATCGCGGAAGGCCGAGGAGTTGTCGATCACCACCGCGCCGGCGGCGGCGAACTTCGGTGCGTACTCCCTCGACACCGATCCACCCGCGGAGAACAGCGCAATGTCCACGCCCTTGGGGTCGAAGGTGGCGAGGTCGCGCACGACGATGCCTTGGTTGCCAAACTTCACCTCGCTGCCGGCCGAGCGTTCGCTGGCCAGCGCGATCACTTCTTTCATCGGAAATTTGCGTTCATGCAGTACCGACAGCATCGCTTCGCCCACGGCGCCAGTCGCGCCCACCACTGCCACCACGTACTGCTTGCTCACTTCCTTCTGCCTTGTCTTGGGGGATGGCCGCAGAGGCGCGGCCGGAATCGTCATTCTAAGCACGAAATGACATCGACACCTGTCTACACGATGCGCGGCTGCACCGGCCCGACATCGCCGCACTGGGCACGATGACGCAGCGCCTGATCGATCAGCACCAGCGCCAGCATGGCTTCGCAGATCGGCGTGGCGCGGATGCCGACGCAGGGATCATGGCGACCGGTGGTCACCACTTCGATCGCGTTGCCGTCGGTATCGACGCTGGCCACCGGCAGGCGCAGGCTGGAGGTCGGCTTGAACGCCACCGCGACGCGCACGGTCTGGCCGGTGCTGATGCCGCCGAGAATGCCGCCGGCGTGGTTCGATGCGAAGCCATCCAACGCGATGGCATCGCGATGCTGGGTGCCCTTCTGCGCAACGCTGGCGAAGCCGTCGCCGATCTCGACGCCCTTGACCGCATTGATCGACATCATCGCCGCGGCGAGCTCGCCATCGAGCTTGCCGTAGATCGGTTCGCCCCAGCCCGGCGGCACGCCATCGGCCTCGACGACGATTTTCGCGCCGACCGAATCACCGGACTTCCTCAGCGCATCCATGTAGACCTCGAGCTCCGTCACCTGCGCGGCATCCGGCCAGAAAAACGGATTGTCCTCGACCACCGACCAGTCGTGAGCGACGGGAACGACATCACCGATTTGCGCGAGATGGCCACGCACCTGCACGCCGCGTTCGCCCAGCCATTTCTTGGCGATCACTCCCGATGCCACGCGCATGGTGGTTTCGCGCGCACTGCTGCGACCGCCACCGCGCGGATCGCGGATGCCGTATTTCTGCCAGTAGGTGTAGTCGGCATGACCGGGACGGAACTGCTGCGCGATATTGGCGTAGTCCTTGCTGCGCTGGTCGGTGTTGCGGATCAACAGCGCGATCGGCGTTCCGGTGGTGAAGCCTTGGTAGACGCCACTGAGGATTTCGACTTCGTCGGCTTCGTGTCGCGCAGACGTATGACGGGTCTTGCCGGTGGCGCGGCGGGAGAGATCGTGTGCGAACTCTTCCGGCGCGATGGCGATGCCGGGAGGACAGCCGTCGATCACGCAGCCGATCGCCGGACCGTGCGATTCGCCGAAAGTGGTGACGCGGAACAACTGGCCAAAAGTGTTCATGGTCGCGTTGCCGCAAGTTCGGCGATGCGTGCGTGGTGCGCGACCAGATCGGCGCGTTCAACCACGAAAATCCCCATCTGCCCGACCTTGAACTCCACCCAGGCCATCGGCAGTTCCGGCAGCAAGGCATCGAGCGCACGCTCGGCCTCGCCCACTTCGCAGATCAGCAGGCCGTGTTCGTTGAGATGATCGGGCGCATCACGGAGGATCTTCAGCGCCAGATCGAGGCCGTCGTCACCGGCGCGCAATCCGAGTTCCGGTTCGTGCGCATATTCCGGTGGCAGCGCATCGGTTTCGGCATGGGTGACGTAAGGCGGATTGGTGACGATGAGATCGTATTTCTCGCCCTTCAACGCGTTCATCAGGTCGGACTTGAGGAAACGCACGTTGCCGGCGTGCAGGCGCGCCTTGTTCTCCTCGGCCAACGTCAACGCCTCGTCGCTGATGTCGACACCATCGACCTGCCAGTCCGGGTTGTAATGCGCCATCGCGATGGCGATGCAACCGGAACCGGTGCAGATGTCGAGGGCGCGATGCACTTCGCGTCCACCCAGCCACGGCTCGAAACCGGATTCGACCAGTTCGGCGATCGGCGAACGCGGCACCAGCGCGCGCGGATCGCTCTTGAAGCTCATTCCCGCGAACCACGCTTCGCCGGTGAGATAGGCGGCCGGAATGCGTTCGTCGACGCGACGGCGGAACAACTCGAGAACGTGTGCCTTTTCCTCGCCGACCAAACGCGATTGCCCGTAGACCGGCGACAGATCATGCGGCAGATGCAAGGCATGGAGAACGAGCTGGGTCGCTTCATCCATCGCGTTGTCGTAGCTGTGGCCGAAGGTCAGCCCGGCTGCATTGAAGCGCGAGCCGCCATAGCGGATGAAATCGATGATGGTGTGGAGCTCGCTGGCGGCGTCGGTCACGGCGGAAATCTGCGGAAAAGAGAGGCGATGCGCCAGTATAAGGCCCGCCGCCGGACGCGCCGGTATCATGGTCGGATGTCGAAACGCCCTCTTGCCGTCATTCTCGTGCTCGCCTTCGCGGTCGCCGGCCTCTTCGCCGGACTCAAGGTCTTCCACGCTCCGTCCGCCCCGCAGGTGCAGACCCGCGCGGTGCAACTGTTCCCGCAACCGCGTGCGATCCCGCAGTTTTCGCTCCAGCGCGGCGATGGCAGCGCGCTGACGCCGGAGACCCTGCGCGGTCACTGGACGCTGGTCTTCATCGGCTTCACCCACTGCCCGGACGTCTGCCCGACCACGTTGGCGCAGCTCTCCGTTGCCCAGAAGCAATGGCGCACCCTGCCCGAGGCCAGCCGCCCGCGCCTGCTGTTCGTCAGCGTCGATCCCGGGCGCGATACGCCGCAGATCGCCGAAACCTACGCGCACGGCTTCAATCCCGACACCCTGGCCGCGACCGCCGATCCGAAAGCACTGGAAGCATTCGCGCACTCGCTGTCGATGGTGTTCATGCGCAGTGCGCCGGAAGCGGGCGCGCCCGCCAATGCCTACAGCGTCGACCACTCGGCCGCGATCGTGGTGCTCGATCCGCAAGTCCGGATGGCCGGCACGATCACACCTCCCTTCGATCCACGGGCAATTGCTGCCGACATGACCGCACTGAGCCAAACGCCTCCATGAGCCCGCTGACCGCACTCACCTACGCGTTGCCGCATCGCCTGTTGTCGTCGCTGGCGCGACGCTTGGCCTATTCGACCAATCCTGCGATCAAGCAGCAGCTGATCGACGCCGTGATCGCGAAATTCGGCGTCGACATGAGCGAAGCCGCCGACTCCGATCCGCGCCATTACCCGAGCTTCAATGCCTTCTTCACCCGCGCACTGCGGCCCGGCGCACGCACGCCCGATGCCGATCCACGCGCCCTGCTGATGCCCGCCGATGGCCGCATCAGCCAGCTCGGGAAAATCGAGGATGGCCGCATTTTCCAGGCCAAGGGCCAGTCGTTCACGGTCGAGGAATTGCTCGGCGACGCCGAAGCCGCACCCGCCTATCGCGACGGCCTGTTCGCCACCCTCTACCTCTCGCCGCGCGATTACCATCGCGTCCACATGCCGTGGAGCGGAACCCTGCGCGACACCTTGCACGTGCCGGGACGTCTGTTCTCGGTCGGGCCGGATGCGGTGGCGTCGGTGCCACGCGTCTTCGCCCGCAACGAACGCCTCGCCTGCCATTTCGACACCAGTTTCGGACCGATGTGCCAAGTGATGGTCGCGGCGCTGCTGGTCTCCGGCGTGGAAACGGTCTGGGGCGGCGTCGAGATTCCACCCTATGGCGGCGGCATCCGCGGCAAGGATTATCGCGGGCGCGATATCGCCATCGACCGTTTCGCCGAAATGGCGCGCTTCAACTACGGCTCGACCGTGATCGTGTTGCTGCCGCTCGGCGTCGCCGAATTCGCCCCCGGCCTGCAGGCGGAATCGCCGGTCAAACTCGGGCAACGACTGGCGACGCTGATCTGATCAGAACCTGTTCTAGTTGTCGCAGCCTTCCAATTTGATACTGCTGCCCGGCTTCACGACATAACCCGGCGCGTGCAGGCCGTTGGCCTTCGCCAGCGCCTTCAGGTCGCAATCGTGCTTGTCGGCGATGCGGCCGAGGGTGTCGCCCTTCGCCACGCGATACTGCTTCACGCGCTTGGGCTTCTCTTTCTTTTCGACACGCGGTGCCGGCTTCGCAATCGCTTTCGGCGGCGGCGCAGCCACGGCCAGCGGTTGTATGCGGGTGGCAGGATCCTGCGTGGCCGCACCAATGCCCGCCTGCTCGATCTGCGCGGATGCAGCGCTGGTCGCTCCCGGTTCCAGCGGCCCGATGCGCACCAGCGCGGAACGCGCATCAGCGGTCATCAATTCATGGGCGAGTTCGGCGCGGCGCCCGCTGGTGCAGTTCCAGCTGTACGCCCGCGACATCGCGGTGGTCGCATTGAGCACGGTTCCCGCCGACAGCCAGGTGTCGGGCGAGTAGCGCGGATTCATGTTGCGCAACGCGCGCAGATAGCCATCGGTGCCGCGGGCATTGCCCATGCAGATGGTCATTTCGTTGAAGCTGGTCGGCTTCTCCAACTTGATCTGCGCCGGGCGATCGGACACGCGCGGGAAGCGCACGCCATATTCGCGCGGATGCAGGTACAGCCATGCCGCCGCGATCACCATCGGCACGTAGTCGCGGGTTTCCGCCGGGAATTGCGCATAGACATCGGCATCCCAGAAACTGCGGCCACCGCTGGCCTGGTACACGCGCAGCGCGCGGCCTTCGCCGCCGTTGTACGCCGCCAGCGACAGCTCGATGTTGTTGTTGAGCTCGGCGTAACGTTCGCTGAAATACTCGGCGGCGGCGGCAGACGACATTTTCGGATCGTAACGGGTGTCGAAGCCGCTGCCATCCTGTCCCAGCCCGAAACGCCGGCCGGTGGCCGGCATGAACTGCAATGGCCCGACCGCACCGACGCGCGAGCCGACATGGACCTTGCCATTGGATTCCTTGGCGATGATGCCGAACAGCAATGCCTCCGACAGACCGCGGCTCTGGAAGGCCGGGAGCATGCTCGATTTCAGGTACTGGAAATTCTCGTAGCTTGCCATCAGCGACGGCCGCATGTCGGTGAGCCAGCGCCGGATGCCGGCCTGCACCGCCGGATTCATCTTCACCATGTCGAGGAAGTGGCGATTGCGCTCATCCAGCAACGCGTCTGCGGTGGCCTGTTGGGGCGTCTTGTCGCCAGCGACATCGATCATCTCGTCGGGACCATCGCCGCCGTCGTCGTTGTCATCCTTCATCGAAACCGGGTTGCTCCGAGCGGCACTGGCAGCGCGATAGATCGGCAGCAATTGCGCGATGTCGCAACCGCGCGCCTGTGCACAGGCCTGCAGCAACTGGTCCATCTGCCCTTGCAATTCGTGCAGCTCGGCTTCGGATTGCGCGGCCTTGATGCGGGTGTCCAGCCCCGTCATGCGACCTTTCCACTCCGCCATCGGGTCCTTGCGGTCCGCCGCGACCGCCGTGGTCGTCACGAGACTCATCACCAATGCGATTGCCAACATGGGGGACACCAACAACATTGCAGGTCGCACCATCATCTGATCCTTGGGGAGTCGTTGCAGGGAATCGTCAAGCCTAACGGTTGCGGGAAGTCAGCGGCAAGTGCATTCGTTGCGCATTCATGCGATCACGCACCGCCGCTTAGAATCGACGCTTTCATAGCGGGAAAGTTCCATGGATCCGATCCTTGTCGGCAAATCGGTCACCACAGCCAAGGGCGACAAGGTCTGGTTGCTGCCGAAATACGGCAATCGCCACGGCTTGGTGGCAGGCGCGACAGGCACCGGCAAGACGGTGACGTTGATGACGCTGGCGGAAGGATTCTCGCGGCTCGGAGTGCCGGTGCTCCTCGCCGACGTCAAGGGAGACGTGGCCGGACTGGCGCTGGCCAGCGAGCCGAACGACAAGATCCGCGAGCGCGTCGCCGAGATCGGCATCGATGGCTACACCAGCGAAGGCAACCCGACGATCTTCTGGGACCTGTGGGGCCAGAAAGGCCATCCGGTGCGCACCACGGTGAGCGAAATGGGCCCGTTGTTGCTGTCGCGCATCCTCGAGCTCAACGACACCCAATCCGGCGTGCTGGAAATCCTGTTCAAGCTTGCCGACGATCGCGGCCTGCTGCTGCTCGACCTCAAGGACTTGCGCGCCCTGCTCGGCCTGCTTGCCGACGAACGCAAGGACATTTCCACCAGCTACGGCCTGGTGAGCACGCAATCGATCGGCGCGATCCAGCGCGCACTGTTGCAGATCGAGCAACAGGGCGGCGACGTCTTCTTCGGCGAACCGGCGCTGGAATTGTCCGACCTGATGCGCACGACGCAGGATGGCCGCGGCATGATCAGTATTCTCGCCGCCGACCAGCTGATCCTCAAGCCCAAGCTCTACACCAGTTTCCTGTTGTGGCTGTTGTCGGAATTGTTCGAAAAACTGCCGGAAGTCGGCGATCTTGACAAACCGAAACTGGTTTTCGTGTTCGACGAAGCGCATCTGCTGTTCGATGACGCACCACCGGCGCTGCTGCAACGGGTGGAACAGGTGGTGCGGTTGATCCGATCTAAGGGCATCGGCGTGTATTTCTGCTCGCAGTTCCCCGACGATGTCCCCGACAACATCCTCGGCCAGATGGGCAATCGCTTCCAGCACGCGTTGCGTGCATTCACCCCGCGCGATCAGAAAGCAGTGCGCACGGCAGCGGAAACCTTCGTGGCGAATCCCGGACTCGATGTCGCCAAGGCGATCGGGCAACTCGGCGTTGGCGAGGCACTGGTGTCGACGCTGCAGGAGAAAGGCATTCCGATGCCGGTCGAACGCACGATCATTGCGCCGCCACGTTGCCGCATGGGCGCGATCACCGATGCCGAACGCCAGCAGGTGCGCGCCGGCAGTCCGGTCGGCATGAAGTATGACCAGGCGATCGACCGCGAGTCGGCGTTCGAGATGCTGGCGAAGAAGGCCAATGACGCCGCGACCTCGAACGACGCGCCGCCCGCCAAGGGTGAAGCGCAGGAAGAAGGCGGCTTCAGCCAGACGGTGAAGGATGCGATCTTCGGCACCAAGCGCCGCCAGGGCATGATCGAGACGATGGCCAAGCAGACCGTGCGCACGATGGGATCGCAGGTTGGCCGACAGATCCTGCGCGGTGTACTTGGCGGCATTTTCGGCGGCAAGCGCTGAGCGCAGGGACTCGACGATGACGCAGCCTCCGATGGGCCGCTGGCGCCCTCCCGCCGAACAGGGCACGGCGTTGATCACCCGTGCCGGGCATGATCGCTTGAAGGCGGAACTCGACGATCTCTGGCGCGTGCAGCGACCGGAAGTGGTGCGCGCACTCGCGGCGGCGGCGGCCGAAGGCGATCGTTCCGAGAACGCGGAGTACACCTATCGCAAGAAGCAGCTGGGCGGGATCGATCGGCGCGTGCGTTATCTCAGCAAGCGCCTGCCGTTGCTGCATGTAGTCGAGCATGCCCCCAGCCATCCCGACCGGATTTTCTTCGGTGCGCGGGTGACGCTGGAGCGTGGCGATTCCGGCGAGGAAGTGCGTTATCGCATCGTCGGCCCGGACGAGACCGACGCCGCGCTCGGTCACATCAGTATCGATTCGCCGCTGGCGCGGGCATTGTTGAACAAGCGGGTGGATGACGAGTTTGATGCCACGCTGCCTGCTGGTTTGGTGCATTTCGTGATTCTTGGAATCGCGTACGACGCGGGCTGATACAGCTCGCACGCGCTGGCTGGCGGCCGGAGTTCCTCGCACACGCTGGCTGACGTGGGTTGACCAGCTCCAATGCGCGACACGCCGTGAATACGTCCATGTAGGCTCGTACGCGCCATCCATGGCGCGTCACGGTCGCGCATCGGACTGGCGCACCCACTTGCCGCGCGCGTGTTATGGCTTTAAAGAGTCTTGAAAGCCACCACCGGCAGCGCCGTGCGGTTCGTCCGCAGTGGCCGACCATTCCGCCGCATGGATGCGGCGGCTGAGCCTCCATGGACGGATTCACGGCGTGTCGACCACTGCGGATAACCGCTAAAGGCGCACAGCCGGGCGATGTGCTTTCGCGAAGACCTAAAGCCAGCGCGTGCGAGGAGTCAATCGTTGTAAACCACTTCCCCGTACAGATCGTGCTCATCGCTGCCCATGATCTGCACCGAGACGAAATCGCCTGGCTTCAGGCCGGCCTCGAAACCATCCTGGATCTGGACCAGCCCGTCGATTTCCGGCGCGTCGGCTTTCGAACGCGCGATCGCCAGTTCGCCATCTATCGCATCGACGATGCATTCCTGCACCGTGCCGACCTTGTCGGCCAGTTTCGCTTCGGAAATCGCTGCCTGCACGTCCATGAAACGCGCCAGCCGTTCCTGCTTCACCTCTTCCGGCAACGCATCGGGCAACGCATTCGCGGCCGCGCCTTCCACCGGCGAATAGGCGAACGCACCGACGCGATCGAGTTGCGCTGCCTCGAGGAAATCCAGCAACTCCTCGAACTCCGCTTCGGTCTCGCCCGGGAAGCCGACAATGAAGGTCGAACGGATCGTCAATTCCGGGCAAATCGCCTTCCAGCGCTGGATGCGCTCGAGCGTCTTGTCGACCGCGCCGGGACGCTTCATCAACTTGAGGATGCGTGGACTGGCGTGTTGGAACGGAATGTCGAGGTAAGGAAGGATCTTGCCCTCCGCCATCAACGGAATCACGTCGTCGACGTGCGGATACGGATAGACGTAGTGCAATCGCGTCCACGCGCCGAGTTCCGACAATCCCTCGCACAGCGCCTTCATCCGCGTCGCATACGACTTGCCATGCCATTCGCGTTCGGCGTACTTCATGTCGACGCCGTAGGCCGAGGTGTCCTGCGACACGACCAGCAATTCCTTGACGCCGCCACGCACCAGCTTCTCGGCTTCGCGCAGCACATCATCGACTGGCCGCGACACCAGATCACCGCGCATTGACGGGATGATGCAGAAACTGCAGCGATGGTTGCAGCCTTCGGAAATCTTCAGATAGGCGTAGTGCTTCGGCGTCAGCTTCAAGCCGTAATCGGGAACGACATCGACGAAGGGATCGTGCCGCGGCGGCAAGGCGACATGCACCGCCTCCATCACGCTGGCGTAGTCCTGCGGCCCGCTGATCGACAACACATCGGGGTAGGCCGTGCGGATCACCTCGCTGCGCTTGCCTAGGCAACCGGTGACGATCACCTTGCCGTTCTCGGCCATCGCCTCGCCGATCGCATCCAGCGATTCCGCCACCGCCGAATCGATGAAGCCGCAGGTGTTCACCACCACCACGTCGGCAGCGTCGTAATCCTGCACAAGGTCGTAACCCTCGACCCGCAACTGGGTGAGGATGCGCTCCGAATCGACCAGCGCCTTGGGGCAGCCGAGGCTGACGAAACCGACTTTGGGTTGGGACAAGGACATGCGGACCACCGGGACAGGGTGTGGAATTATAGGGAATCGCCGCCGGACGCCCCGAAACCATGAAAATCGAACTCGACACCCCGGACGGCCGCATCGGCGGCTGGCTGGCCCGACCGCAGCGGCCCTCAACCATGGGGCTGATCGTGATTCAGGAAATTTTCGGCGTCACCACGCATATCCGCGACATCACCGATCGCTATGCGCGCGAGGGTTTCATTGCGTTGGCACCGGCTCTGTTCGACGTGCTGGAACCCGATATCGACCTGCCCTACAACAGTGAGGGCATGCAGCAAGGCCGTACGCTGATCGGCGAACTTGGCTTCGATCGCGCATCGCACCTGGTCGATGCCGCGGCTCAGCGCCTGCGCGAAACAGGCGCGACCAAGGTCGGCGTGGTCGGCTTCTGCTGGGGCGGCAGCGTCGCCCTGCTCGCCAACCTGCGGCTGGGACTGCCAGCCGTGAGCTACTACGGCGCGCGCAACGTCGGCTTCATCGACGAACCATTGCGCGCACCGATGCTGTTCCATTTCGGTGCGGACGATGCATCGACGCCTGCCGCCGATATCGACCGCCAGCGCGCGGCATGGCCGCAGGCCATCATCGAGGTTCATCCCGGTGCCGGGCATGCTTTCAATCGCGATGTCGATCCAGCGCACTATCACGCTAATGCAGCAACACGCGCCAACGCGCAGACATTGGCATTCTTTCGGGAACACCTGGCATGAGCGAATTCATCCTTCACCCGCAATTGGCCGCGGACACGCACCTCGTCGCGCCGCTGCAACTCTGCGACGTGCTGTTGATGAACGACGCCAACTACCCGTGGCTGATCCTCGTTCCGCGCGTCGCCAATGCCAGCGAACTGCTCGATCTCGACGATGCCGATCGCACGCGACTCCGGCACGAAATCGATAGTACTTCGCAGGCATTGCGCGATATCTTCCAACCCGACAAGCTCAACATCGCCGCACTCGGCAACATGGTCAACCAGCTGCATGTGCATGTGATCGCGCGCTTTCGCGATGATGCCGCTTGGCCAAAACCGGTATGGGGCGCCCAGCCATCACGCCCGTATGCGCCACAGGAACTGGATGAGCGGATCAGCGCATTGCGCGACGCATTGCCGCTGCGAATGTAGTCAAGCGACAGCCGCGTAGACACCTGGCTCATAACGCTCCATCAGCGTTTGCGGATGAGCGGGTGCGGCGAAACCGAACCGGGCGTACAGCCCATGCGCGTCTCCCGTTGCCAAGGTGAATCGGCGTAAACCCTGGAGCTCCGGATGCGCGAAGACAGAGGACATCAGGGCCTTGCTGTAGCCCTTTCCGCGATGTTCCGGAAGCACGAAGACGTCTACGAGATTGGCGAACGTCGTGTAATCGGAAATGACACGTGCGAATGCAACCTGGTCATTTCCCACGAACCCACCAAAACATAGGGAATGCTCAATCGATTTTTTAACCAAGGCGAACGGAATATCCTTGGCCCAATAGGTTTGCTGCGACAGAAAGCGATGGATCAGCGGGAGATCCAACGCCGCTTTTTCGGTTACTACGCGCAACTCTTCCATCACCGTGCATTCCCGCATCGAGCGCAGCAGATTTTCAGGTCTTTGGCAACGTGACGCCAGTCTGCCCCTGGTACTTGCCACCACGGTCACGATAGCTGGTATCGCACACCTCGTCCGACTGGAAGAACAGCATCTGCGCGACGCCCTCGTTGGCGTAGATGCGCGCCGGCAGCGGCGTGGTGTTGCTGAATTCCAGCGTCACATGGCCTTCCCACTCCGGTTCCAGCGGCGTGACATTGACGATGATGCCGCAACGCGCATAGGTGCTCTTGCCAAGGCAGACCACCAGTACGTCGCGCGGGATGCGGAAATACTCGACCGTGCGCGCCAGCGCGAATGAGTTCGGCGGAATGATGCACTGATCGGCGACCACATCAACGAAGCTGCCCGAGTCGAAATGCTTGGGATCGACAATCGTCGAATTGATGTTGGTGAACACCTTGAACTCGCGTGCGCAACGCACGTCATAGCCGTAACTCGACGTGCCGTAGCTGACGATGCGCTCCTCGTTGGCCCCGCCTTTATTGAGGAACTTGACCTGCCCGGCCTCGAACGGCTCGATCATGCCGTGCTGATCGGCCATTCGGCGGATCCAGTGATCGCTCTTGATGCTCATCGGGTTGTCCGGCAGGTAAAGACGTCGATTGTACCGGCGCGACTCAGACCAGGGTTGCGGAAATCGACATCGGCGCGCGCGGCCGCTTGTCCAGCGCTTCCAGCAGACGCTCCGCCACCTGACGATAAGCCTGCCCGACCCCGGACTGCGGTTCTGCCACCATCACTGGCGTCCCGGCATCGCCCTGCTCGCGGATGCGGATGTCCAGCGGCAACGATCCCAGCAGCGGCACGCCATAACGTTCGGCCATCTTCGCGCCGCCACCCTCGCCGAAAATGTGCTCGGCATGACCGCAGTTGCTACAGACATGCACCGCCATGTTCTCGACGATGCCGAGTACCGGCACCTGCACCTTCTCGAACATCTTCACCGCCTTGCGCGCATCGAGCGTGGCGATGTCCTGCGGCGTGGTGACGATCACCGCGCCCGCGACGGGAATCTTCTGCGCCAGCGTCAACTGGATGTCGCCCGTGCCCGGCGGCAGATCGATCACCAGGATATCGAGCGCATCCCAGCGCGTGTCGGCGAACAACTGCGTCAGTGCCGACGTCGCCATCGGACCGCGCCAGATCATCGCGGTGTCCTCCTGATCGACCAAGGCGCCGATCGACATCAGTTGCAGCCCGTGCGCGCGCAACGGCTCGATCGTCTTGTTGTCCGGACTCTCCGGTCGTTCGCGGCTGCCCAGCATCATCGGGATGCTCGGCCCGTAGACATCGGCGTCGAGCACGCCGACCCGCAGGCCAAGTTGCGACAACGCGATCGCCAGGTTCACGGCTGTGGTCGATTTGCCGACTCCGCCCTTGCCGGAGCCGACCGCGATGATGTTGCGGATGCGCGGATCGGGAGAAAGATTGGGTTGGACGGCGTGGGAGGGGATTTGGGCCATATAACGCAAATGTTTCTTGGACGTTAAAGCTAATGATAGGCTTAGGGGGTAAATCGAGTATTTTGACGCATTTATCATCCTAAATGTAACGTCACGAAAGGGGAGAAGCTATATGAGTCGTGTTTCTACTCGCAATACGCTTGCCATGGCCTTGCTGGCCGCGCTCGCCACACCTGGCCTGTCTTTTGCCCAAGATGCAATCTCGCAGAACACTGCTCCGGCCAAACCGGCCTCGGACCAAAATTCCGACGGGAAGAAGGACCTCGGCAAGATCGTGGTGACCGGCTCACTGATCCCCCAGACGGAAAAGGAAACATTCAAACCCGTCCTCACCATCACCGCAGAGGACATGCAAAACCGCGGCTACACCAGCGTCGCGGACGCACTGCAGCGCACAGCGTTCGCCACGGGTGGCGTGCAGGGCAGCCAGAGTTCCGCGTCATTTACTCAAGGCGCCGAGACCACCAGCATGTTCGGCCTCAATCCTGGCTACACCAAGTATCTGATCAACGGTCGTCCGATGGCGAACTATCCGGCGCTCTACAACGGCTCGGATGTGTTCAACAACATCAGCGGCATCCCATCCGATCTGGTTGACCGCATCGAAGTGCTGCCGGGCGGCCAGTCTTCCTTGTATGGATCCGATGCCATCGCAGGCGTGATCAATATCATCCTCAAGAAAAAAATGACCGGCGTTGTCCTGAGCGGGCGGATCGGCGATTATTCCGATGGCGGTGGCCGCTCGCAGCGCGGCAGCATTGCCACCGGTTTCTCGAGCAAGAATGGCAAATTCAACCTGCTGTTCGGGGCACAGGGTGAAAAATCCGACCCGATCTGGGCCTACGACCGCGATCTAACCAAGCAGTTCAATACGCATGGATACAACGGCGCCAAACCGCTGGCCTCGCGCGACTGGCTGGTCTATAGCCCGTTCACCAGCTACAACTTCATGGATCCAGCAAATTGCGCCAACCTGAAGGGCGCTTTCGGTGGCAGCGAGGCCTTGCAGACACGTCCAGGGTTCGGTGACACGCATTACTGCGGCTCATACAACACACCCGGTTACCGCACGCTCAAGAACGGCAAGCGCAGCACGCAGGCTTATACGCGCGCGACCTATGACATCAACGACCACACGCAGCTGTACGCCGAATATCTCTACAGCCGCGAGATGGTGGATTATTCAGTCGGATCGAATTTCACCTGGTGGGGTACCAGTGTGAAATGGGGCTACTACTACGACCCGAACGTACCGGGTGATCTGCTCAATCTCCAGCGCGCCTTCGCTCCGGAAGAGATGGGCGGCTTCCAGCACGCCATGAACAAGGACAAGTCGATCGCCTATACGGGCACGCTCGGCATCAACGGAACCTTTGGACATTCCAACTGGGATTACGACCTCGGCCTCACCCACAACACATATCGTCTGACCTCGCTGGGCTTCAACCGCTTCGCCGGCCCCATCGAAAAGTGGTTCGAACAACACGTACTCGGCCCCCAGCAGGGATTGGACCCGATGTACGGGGCCTACCCGGTGTTCACGCCGAACTACGCTGCGTTCTACACCTTGATGACGCCTGCGGACTTCCAGAGCTTCACCGGTTACACCCGGACCAACAGTCGTACCTACGACAACATGCTGCGCGGCCAGGTCACCAACGGCTCTCTGTTCCACCTCCCCGGCGGCGATGCCGGCGTGGCAGTCGCGGCAGAATGGGGCACCCAAGGTTGGACCTATACCCCGGATCCGCGCCTGATGGATGGCGAGGTCTGGGGAACCACCGACGTCAGCGGCCAAGGCTCGCGTTCGCGTTATGCCGTCACTGCCGAATTGCGTGCGCCCGTCGCAAAAATGCTGACCCTGACCGGCTCCGGTCGCTATGACAGTTACAACGTCAGCGGCAAGAGCGTGGCCAAGTCGACTTATGCCATGGGCGTCGAATTCCGTCCGTTTGAAAGCCTGCTGTTCCGCGGCAAGTACGGCACCGCGTTCAAGGTCCCCACACTGTCGGACGAATTCCAGGGCACCAGCGGCTTCTACAACTCGACGATCGATTACCTGAACTGCAACAGGGCCGGTTTCGGCCCGGGGAACGTCGACAATTGCCCGCAGCGCTTCTCGAGCTTGCAGTACTTCGGACAGACATCGGGCAATTCCCAGCTGCAGCCGATCACTGCCAAGGTGTGGAGCTACGGCGTGGTATGGGCACCGACGAACAAGTTCTCGATCGGTGTGGATTACCACCACTGGAACATCCGCAATGAAGTCGCTACCCAGAACGTCAACCAGCTGATGCTTGACGAGTTGAATTGCACGTCCGTCGCCAACGGCGGTACCGGCACGCTCTCTCCGACCTCCGGAACCTGCCAGGCTGCCTTCGCCCAGATCCACCGCGGTGCAGCCGGTAACGTACAGAGCATTTATGCCGGGAAAGTCAATGTCGCGCGTGAGGTGCTGAACGCGTTGACGCTCGAGTTGAACTACCGCCAAAGCCTGGGCCGCGCGGGTGATCTCAAGTTCAATCTCTCGGCGACCCACAACGTCAGCCATCTCCAGCAGACCTACCCGACCGATCCGATGGTCGATCTGATCCGCAACCCCTACTACAGCAGCGACCCGCGCGACAAGGGCAATGCGTCGGTTTCATGGTCGAAGAACCGCATCACGGCAACACTGTATGCGGACTATATCGGAACCACGCCGAACTACCGTGCCGGCTTGGACGCGAAGAAGCTATATTCCTTCGCGGGTGCCGGGAAATTGGGTTCCTATACTACCTACAACGCAAGCATCAACTTCAAGGTCACCAAGGACTTCCAGGTGTCGTTGCTGGCGAACAACCTGTTCAACCGCTACCCGGACATGGACTTGTCTTATCCCGGGAACACGGGCGAGCCCTACAACTCCGGCAACTACAACGCCTATGGTCGTTCAATCTTCCTCGAGGCACGCTGGGGAATCGGCGGGAAGAACGACTGAGTCACCAGCCCTGTATCTCCATAAAGCCCCGCATACGCGGGGCTTTATGTCCTGCAAGACTCTTCAGGCCCAAGTCGGAAGCGTTTGCGACAACACCGCCAACCGGCTTGGATGCGCTTGAGATATAGGGACATGCGCGATTCCCCAGTGCATCACGACCTCACCGTAGGATTGGAATACAAGAGGCACCCGATCGGGCCCATGCCCAACTATCGCGCGGCCAACATCAGCACTTACGGCTACGCGATTCCCGGAGCCGGGAAATTGCCTGCATTCACCCGTTACAACGGCAGCGTGAACGACAAGATGGACAATGGCATAGCGTTGTCATTCATGGTCAACAACCTGACTGGCAAAATGGCGCCGCGGAATGATACGTACCTAGGCACCAGCACCGCACCGTACAACTCCGCGAACTTCAACCTGCTAGGGCACTCGTATTACGTACAAGCACACTGGGACATCGGAGCTACCAAAAAAAGTAATGCCGCGTTATTGCATTCGAAAGAACCCCGCTTCGGCGGGGTTCTTTTTTATGAACTTCCATACCAGCTGAACGTGCGGCGTAGCGACACGACACCAGCACGCCGTTCGGCTATAAATCATCCAATGCCGAAGACCGGCGCCCAAGGAGTTTCCGAATCATGCGCAAAATCCTGATCGCTTTCTGCCTGTCCGCCCTGCCGCTTGCCGCGTTCGCGCAGCACGCTTCGCCCGTCGGAACCTGGACGACCATCGATGACTCGACCCACAAGCCGAAGTCGACGGTCGAGATCTACACCACGACCAATGGTTCGCTGGCTGCGAAAGTGGTGGAAGTCCTGCAATCCGACAAGGGGCCGCACCCGGTGTGCGACGCCTGCTCGGGTGAGCGCAAGGACAAGCCCGTCGAAGGCATGGTGATCATGTGGAACGTGCGCAAGGACGGCGACACCTGGGATGGCGGCAAGATCCTCGACCCGAACAATGGCAAGACCTATTCGGTCAAGCTGACGCCCAGCGCCGACGGCAGCAAGATGGAAGTGCGCGGTTTCCTCGGCTTCTCGCTGCTCGGCCGCAGCCAGACCTGGATCCGCAAGCACTGATTGTTTCCGACATCGCTCCGAACTCCAGGCCCGGTCATCCGGGCCTGTTTTTTGGGCTGCATGCGATAATCGCCGACCCTGTTTCGCCCGATCCTGCCGATGCCGTCCCCGACTCTCGTCACCTGCGCCCTGCCCTATGCCAACGGGCAGATCCACCTCGGCCATCTGGTGGGTTACATCCAGGCCGACATGTGGGTGCGCGCGCGGCGGATGGCGGGCGATGAAGTCCATTTCGTCTGCGCCGACGACACCCACGGCACGCCGATCATGCTTGCCGCGGAGAAGGCCGGACTGACGGCGGAAGCCTTCATCGCCGGCATCCAGCAAGCACACGAGCGCGATTTCGCGGCGTTCCATGTCGCTTTCGACCACTACGATTCCACCAACTCGGCCGGCAATCGCGCGCTGACCGAATCCATCTACACGCGCCTGCTCGGCAACGGCCACATCGGCAAGCGCAGTGTGTCGCAGTTGTACGATCCCGAACGCGGGATGTTCCTGCCTGATCGTTATGTGCGCGGCACCTGCCCCAATTGTGGTAGCCCGGATCAGTACGGCGACAACTGCGAGGTTTGCGGCGCAACGTATTCGCCGACCGAACTGAAGGACCCGAAGTCGGTGGTGTCCGGCGCGACGCCGGTGCTGCGCGATTCCGAACATTACTTCTTCGAACTCGGGCAATTCGAAGCCTTCCTGCGCGAATGGCTGTCCGGCGATGTCGCGGTGCCGGGAGTGAAGGCCAAGCTGCAGGAATGGCTGGATGGCGACGGCGGCCTGCGGCCGTGGGACATCTCGCGCGACGCGCCCTACTTCGGCTTCGAGATTCCCGGCGCGCCCGGCAAGTATTTCTACGTCTGGCTGGATGCGCCGATCGGCTATCTCTCCAGCTTCAAGGTGCTGTGCGACGCGCGCGGCATCGATTTCGAAAGTTACCTGCGCGCCGGCAGCACGGCCGAGATGCACCATTTCATCGGCAAGGACATCGTCAACTTCCATGGCCTGTTCTGGCCGGCAGTGCTGCACGGTTCCGGCCATCGCACGCCGACGCGCCTGCACGTCAACGGCTATCTCACCGTCGATGGCGCCAAGATGTCGAAGTCACGCGGCACCTTCGTGATGGCGCGTACCTACCTCGAACAGGGACTGGATCCCGAAGCGCTGCGTTACTACTTCGCGGCGAAGTCGTCGGGTGGCGTCGATGATCTCGACCTCAACCTCGGCGATTTCATCGCGCGCGTGAACAGCGACATCGTCGGCAAGTTCGTCAATCTCGCCAGTCGCTGCGCCGGTTTCATCGAGAAACGTTTCGGGGGGATGCTGGCGGAATCGCTGCCGGAGCCGGCGATGTATGCCGATTTCGTCAATCGACTCGTAGCGATTCGCACCGCCTATGCCAGCGACGATGTCGCACAGGCACTGCGCCTGACGATGACACTGGCCGACGAAGCCAACAAATACATCGACGAACACAAGCCGTGGGTGATCGCGAAGGAGCTTGATAACGGCCGGGATGGTGCCGATGCCGAATTGCAGGCAGTGTGCACGCAGGGCATCAACTTGTTCCGCGTGTTGACGCTGGCGTTGGCGCCGGTGCTGCCGAACGTTGCCGCGCGCGTGGCCGACTGGCAGCAGGCACCACTGTCGGCGTGGACGGACTGCAATTCCCCGATCATCGCGCATCGCATCAATGCCTATCAGCCACTGTTCACCCGTATCGACCCGAAGCAGATCGGCGCCATGACCGAAGCATCGAAAGACACGCTCGCCGCCGCACAAACCAGCGCGCCCACAAAGAAAACCGAAGCGCCGGCACCTGCCGAGAGCCCCGCAAACATCGGCATCGACGATTTCGCCAAGCTCGACCTACGCGTCGGCAAGGTGCTGGAATGCGGCTTCATCGACGGCTCCGACAAGTTGTTGCGCTTCCTGTTGGACGCCGGCGATCTCGGCCAGCGCCAGATTTTCTCGGGCATCCGCGCCAGCTATGGCGAACCGGAACAACTCGTGGGCCGCAACGTGGTGTTCATCGCCAATCTCGCGCCACGCAAAATGCGTTTCGGCGTCAGCGAAGGAATGATCCTCTCGGCCGGTTTCGATGGCGGCGGGCTGTTCCTGCTCGATGCCGACGCCGGCGCCCAGCCGGGCATGCCGGTGCGGTGATGCCTCCGGCTCGGAGTGACAGCGCATTGGTCGAACGCCTCGATCGATTGCTGCCGCAGACCCAATGTGGCCAGTGCGGTTACGACGGCTGCCGCCCCTACGCCGAAGCGATAGCACGTGGCGAGGCCGGCATCGATCATTGCCCGCCGGGCGGCGATGAAGGCGCGATCGCGCTTGCCGCAGTGCTTGGGGTTCCCGCCCTTCCCTACGATCGAACGCGCGGCGAGTGCAAGCCGGCAATCGTCGCCGAAATCATCGAAGACGAGTGCATCGGCTGCACCAAATGCATCGCCGCGTGTCCGGTCGACGCCATCATCGGCGGATCGAAACTGATGCATGTCGTGATCGACGATCTCTGCACCGGCTGCGAGCTGTGCATTCCGCCCTGCCCGGTGGATTGCATCGTAATGGTATCGGCGCCGCAGACAGATTGATCCGTCGCATTCAGGAGACGGCGATTCCTTCGTTTTCCAGCAGCAGTCGCAACGGTTCGAGTTCCTGCTCGTATCGCTTCCATCGATCCAGCGCATCCCGATTCATCGATCGCCGCACCTGCACAGCACTGGCAGTTCCAACAGGGGCTTGGTTGTTGGCAAAATCAAGGCAGGCATCATTCCATTCCAGCTGACAATGCTCAAGAATGCCTGCAGTCGTATCGCGCTGGCGATCGACAAGATCTTCGTAGCGGACCTCGAGCAGACGATCTCCCAGACGCTCCCTCCAGAATCGCATCAGGCGATCGAACATCACGTAGTACTTTCCGGTATCGAGAATATCGAAGGAATAATCGTAGTAAGGGGACGACAACGCGAACAATTGGCGGAAATTTCCGAGGCAGCTGTCCATAGACCCGCGACGCAGACACACGATGCGCGCATCGGGCAATGCATTGGCAATGTAGCCGGCATATAGGAAGTTGTGCGGCAATTTGTCCACGAAACGCGGTGACTGCGGCACCAATGATCGCACCGATTCGATATAGGCATGACCAAGACGCGACCAATCCAGCGCCGATGCCTTGGCGAACGTATCCTCGTCAAGAAGTTGCAGCGTCGTCGAACCCGAAAGCTGCTTCAATAGCACGCCGAAATCCTGCAGTTCCCCCGCTGACTGGACGTCGGGATGCGATGAGAGAATCCTGTCGACCAGCGTGGTGCCGCTACGCGGCATCCCGATCACGAAGATCGGCGCCCCATCGCGACATCCGGAATTCCCCGAGCTCGGTCGCCAATGCTGCTCGATGGCGGAAAAAACCACCTTGTCGCGGACAGTGGAGTCGCCTCGCCCTTCTTTGCCAGCTCGCTTCCCCGCAGTCAACATCCGGAACGACAACGAATATTCCCCGAGATCCTCTAGCTCCTTCGCCAGTGCCAAATTGAGATACAGACGTGCATCATCGACTTGTGAATGTGAGGACAACAAAACCCGCAGCCGCTCCACATGATTGTGGTCGCATGTTTGCTTGCGTAGTTGCGCCAGAGAAAGATGTGCCCTCCAGAAATCGGGATCAATGGTGAGACAGGCTTCAAGCTCGCTTTCCGCTGCGTCGATTTCGCCATGGAAGATCAACGCCGTCGCCAGGTTGAAACGATAGCTGGCTACCCCCGGCATTTTTTCCACAACCTTCGCGAAAGCATCCCGCGCGTGCCCATAAGCATTGAGCTGAGAATAGACGACGCCGAGCGTATCCATGCTCAAGACATCCTCGGGTTGCAATGTCATCGCTCGATCCGCAGCGTGGTGCGCTTCGCGCGATTGCCTGGCCATCACCAGCACTCGTGCATATTGCGCCAGATAATCCGCACGGTCGGGGTTGATTCGCACGGCGCGTTCCAGACACTGCGTGGCCAAAGGTATCTGCTGCAACTCAAGCGCTGCGACACCCGCGACGAACGCAACGCCTGCATGGGCAGGCGCATCACGCAGCAGATACATCGCGACATGCTGGGCCCGGATCCAATCGCCTCGGTTCAATGCATCGACCGCCTCGCGGTACCGCCCTTGCAATTGCCGAACGTGAGCCGAGTCAGTCATGGTGGCTATTCCCTGCCGCACACGCCGAGCACACGCGCTCGACATTGTAGCCGCGCGCCTTCAAGCCTTCCACAAGGCCATCCGGCCCGAGCAGGTGGAGCGAACCGACCACCACCAGCGTGTCTTTCTCGCCGGGCGTGTCGAGCATCGACGCAAGGCGCGGCAACCAGCGCGCGTTGCGATCGGCATCGATCACGCGATAGGCATCGGGATAGTCGTGAAGCAGCTTGGCGCCCATGTCCTTCCATAGCGTGGCGGCATCGCCCACGCGCCAGGCCTTGTGCAGCGCCGCGATTTCGCTGGCGGTCGAGCCGCTTTCGTCCAGCGATTCCTCCAGCATCTGCACCTGATCCTTCACCGACAATCCGGAGAGGATGCGCACCTGTTCGGCGACGGTTTCCAATCCTTGCGTCTGTTTTCCGGCATCGCCCGCGGCCTTGGTCATGTGTTCGTCGAGGCCGTATTCGGGCGACATGCCGGCCGTCTGGTATTCGAGCTGGGTGATGAGGATGGCGACGAACCACGGTTTCAGCCGTTGCAGCGCTGCATTGCCCAATCCCGATTTTGCGAGTCCGGTTTCGTGCTTGCCCAGCCACGCCGCGAGCTTCGCTTGCTGTGCGGGTGACAAATCGCTGTCGAGGGTGGTGCCATCCATGCGCACGCCAGCCTGGAACAACGCCATCGCGGCAGCGTTCTTGTCCTGCATCTCGGTGGGCGAAATTTCGAACACCACGCGCGCCGATTTCGCCAACGCGGCATCGACGTCGTTCGACAACGGATAGTCGCTGGCCTTCAGGACATGGAACGAACCGAGCAGATAAATGCAGTTGTCGGCATCGCAGGCCTTCCACAGTAACGGCACCGGTCGCGGTGGGGTCTTGGCGACTTCACGCGCAGTCGCGCTTCCGCACGCCAGCAACAACGCCAGTCCGATGGCCAATGTTCGTTTCATTTGCGGGTGATCCATGTGTGCATGTGTGGAGAAATCAGCGTCCGCGCAGGAACCAGCGGTCGATGTCGGCCACGCTGAAATGGGTCCAGGTCGGACGCCCGTGATTGCACTGGCCGGAACGTTCGGTCGCTTCCATGTCCCGCAGCAAGGCGTTCATTTCCGGGATGGTCAGGCGGCGATTGGCGCGCACCGCGCCGTGGCAGGCCATGGTCGACAGCAATTCGTCGCGCGTTTCCGCGACGCGACGGCTGCTGCCGTGTTCGCGCAGGTCGGCCAGCACATCGCGCACCAGGCTTTCGCTGTCGCCATTGGCGAGCAAGGCCGGCACCGAACGAATCGTCACGCTGCCCAACCCGGAGCGTGTCAGTTCGAAGCCGAGTGCCTGCAGCGTCGCGCTTTCCTGTTCGGCGACTTCAGCTTCGCGTTCGGCGACCGCGACGGTGATCGGCACCAGCAGCGGTTGCGTGCGCAGGCCGAGGCCATCGTGCGCGGTCTTCAAGCGTTCGTAGCCGATGCGCTCATGCGCGGCGTGCATATCGACCACGATCAAGCCATCGCGCGCCTGCGCCAGGATGTAGATGCCGTGCAATTGCGCTACGGCGTAGCCCAACGGCGGGATCTCGCCCGCCTCTTCCGCGGGCATCATCGACTGCGTGGCAGTGTCGGCTGTTGTCGCGTACAGCGACTGCCATGCATTCGCGGACTGTTCCGCGACCCGTAGTCCCAATCCATTCTGCGAAAATGATTGCATCGACGCATCGACCTGGAATGGAAACGGCCGATGCTCTTCCGTTGCCGACGACAACGCCTCACGCCCGGCCCGCGCTTCCGCCAAGGTCGCGGCGACCGCGTGATAGACGGCATCGTGGATCAGGCGCGAATCGCGGAAACGCACTTCATGCTTGGCCGGATGCACGTTGACATCGACGCGGCGCGGATCGAGCGTGAGGAACAGCACGTAGGCCGGTTGCCGCCCGTGATAGAGCACGTCGGCGTAGGCCTGTTTCACTCCATGGGCGATGGTGCGATCGCGGATGGAACGACCGTTGACGTAGACATATTGCTGATCGGCGCTGGCACGGTTGTAGGTGGGATCGGCGATCCAGCCCGACACCGTGATGCCACCGGCTTCGTGTTCCATGTGCAGGGCATGGGCAAGGAATTCCGCACCCAGCGTTTCCTGCAATCGCCCTTGTGCGAACAGTCCGGCATCGTTGGCTTCACCGCGATAGCGTCGCGATGGCTTGCCGTTGTGGCTGAGTCGCAATTCGATGTCGGGACGTGCCAGCGCCAGCGAGCGCAGCCACTCCTCGATATGCCCGAGCTCGGTGCGTTCGGCGCGCAGGAATTTGCGGCGCGCCGGCGTGTTGAAGAACAGGTCGCGCACCTCGACGGTGGTTCCGCGCGGATGCGCTTTCGGCACCACCTCGCCGACGCGCCCGCCATCGACCACCAGTTCGGCACCATGGGTGGCATCGCGATGCAGCGAACCCAAACTGAAACGACTCACCGAGGCGATCGACGGCAACGCTTCACCACGGAACCCGAGCGTGCCGACCGCTTCGAGATCCTCCAGCGAGGCGATCTTGCTGGTGGCGTGACGCTGGATCGCCAACGGCAATTCATCGGCGGGGATGCCGCCGCCATCGTCGCGGACGCGGATCAGACGCGTGCCGCCATCCTGCAGTTCGATCTCGATGCGGTGCGCGCCGGCATCGAGCGCGTTCTCGACCAGCTCCTTGACCACCGACGCAGGTCGTTCCACCACCTCGCCCGCGGCAATCTGGTTGATCAGGGTTTCGGGCAGTTGGCGAATCGGCATTGCCAAATGATACCGACTCGGACCTGGTTGCCGATTTCTCAGGGCCGTGCGGCGGTCACGCCACCACCGGCATAAATCGCGGCGTATTGCGTGCCTGGCGGCGGCTGGCGACGGAAATAGGTGTGGATTCCGTTCAGTACCGCGCGCGCCAGTTCGCGCTGGTAGTCGGGGTTGTTGAGCTTGCGTTCTTCCCCGGGATTGCTGATGAAGGCGGTCTCGACCAGCATCGACGGCACGTCCGGCGAACGCAGCACCACGAAGTTGGCGCGATCGATCTCGCCGCGGTGGGTCTTGCCGAGATCGGCGAGCCCACGCAACACCTGCGCGGCGATCTCCTCGGACGCGCGCTGGGTCGCGCTTTGCGAGAGATCGAGCAGTACCGATGCCAGCGTGTTGTCCTTGTCTCGCAGGCGCACGCCACCGACCAGATCGGCGGCGTTTTCCTGATCGGCCAGCCAGCGCGCGGCCTGCGATGTCTGGCCGCGTCGCGACAACACCCACACCGATGAACCGCTCGCCGAGGGGTCGGTGAAGGCATCGGCGTGGATCGCCACGAACATGTCGGCCTTGTGCTTGCGCGCGAGTTGGTAGCGCTGCACCAGTGGAATGAAGAAATCGGAATCGCGGGTCAGGAAGGCCTTCATCCCCGGCGTCGCGTTGATCTGGCGCGCAAGTTCCTTGGCCACCTGCAGGGTGACGTTCTTTTCGAGGGTGCCCGACGCGCCGTGGGCGCCAGTGTCCTGGCCGCCGTGGCCGGCGTCGATGGCGATCAGCAACGGCCGGCCGCCGGCGCGCTTGGCGACATCGGCGAGGGTCCGCACCGGCGCCTGGGCTGTCGGCGTGGTGTTGGCGGGTGGCGCGACGACCACCGGAGGCCGTTCGACCACGGACTGCGGCGGGACGTCCTGTGCCTGTTGCGTTTCGGTGGATGGCGGCGGAACCGGCATCGATGCGACGGGATGCGACGTGTCGCCTTCGCCGTCATCCGGCCATTCGATCACCAGCACGCGGCCGCTGCCGTTCGATTCCATGTGCGGCCGGATCGGCGTGACGTCGCCACGCAGGTCGAAGACCAGTCGCGCCGAACCGGGTTCGGGCGAACCACTGCGGACATCGCGCACCAGACCGGCACCGGGTGGCATCGGCAATCCGTAGCGCACGCCGCTGTCCTTGAAATCGACGACCAGGCGGCGTGGGTTGTCGAGGTTGATGACGCTGTATTCGCTGTCGCGGTCGAGCTGGATTTCGGCGCGGGTGCCGGTGGCGCCCTGGGTCACGCGCACCGCGCGCACCTCTGCCGCCCAGCCGGGCAGTGCGAGCAGCAGAAGGATCATCGAAACCGCCGTTCTTGCCGCGCGCACCATGTGCCCCTGGACCATGCTTTGCCGATTCAAGCATCCTGCTCGTGTCATTTCAACGAATTCCTTGCAAATCGGGAACTTGGGTCAGCAATCTCTCAGGTTTCACGAACTTTTCCAGCCACTCCCGCCCGACATCGGAATCCGCCTCGAAGGCGGCACTGCGACCGCAGCCGACCACTTCGAGCCTGACATGCAGATCGGCCGGCGGCAACGCGCTCGCCCCGCGTTCCGGCCATTCCACCAGCCACAAGCGCCCTTCGTCGGCATCGAGACCGAGGAATTCCAGTTCGCCGGCATCGCCGATGCGGTAGAGATCAAGATGCAGGGCATCGCCGCCCGCGATCGGATAGCGTTCCACCAGGGTGTAGGTCGGGCTGCGGATCGATCCCTGCACAGCCAGTGTCCGCAGCATCGCGCGCGCGAAGGTTGATTTGCCCGCGCCAAGATCGCCATGCAACCAGACCACGGCACGCGCCGGCAAATGCCCGGCCAATTCGCCAGCCAAGGTGATGGTCGCGGCTTCGTCGGGCAGGATGCATGAATTCATGCCGACATTCTCTGCGGAAACACCGACGGCAACGCGGCGATGAGATCGGATGCGAGCAGGCCATATTCGCCCTGCATCGCGCAGACCGCATCGCCAGCGGCGGCATGCAGCACTGCACCGATCCATGCGGCCTCGAAGGCATCCTGATGCTGCGCGCACAACGCCGAGACAATTCCGGTCAGTGCATCGCCCATACCCGCCGAGGCCATGCCGGGGTTTCCGCCATCGACCATGCGTGTTCTTTCGCCCGTTGCCGCGACCAGCGTGCCGTGGCCTTTCAACACCGCGATGCAGTGATAGCGATCGGCCAATGTCTGTGCGGCGTCCTCGCGATTTGCCTGCACTTCATCCGTGGGAATGCCGAGCAATCGCGCCGCTTCGCCCGGATGCGGGGTGATCACACTGCCCGCTGGCAACGGCCGCGGATCGGCAGCAATGAGCGTCAAGGCATCGGCATCGATCACCAGCGGCCGCCGCGTGGCGAGTGCGGCATCCAGCAGCGATTTCGCCCATACATCGCGCCCGAGTCCGGGACCGATGGCGATCACGTCGGCGCTTGCCATCAATTCCGCGATGTCGGATGGCGATTCGACCGCATGCACCATGCATTCCGGTCGCCGCGCCAGCAGCACCGCGACATGCTCGGCGCGAGTTGCCGCCGACACGCGCCCGGCGCCCGCGCGCAACGCGGCTTCCACGCATAGCGCCAATGCACCGCCCATGCCGCGGCCACCGCCAATGCACAGCACATGGCCAAACAGGCCCTTGTGGGCATCGCGCGGGCGTTGCGGAATGCGCGCCTGTGCATCGGCCAGTGTGGCGAGGTCGAACGGGCGCACGGCTGCGATCATGCGTGGATTCTATACTTCACGCATCGTGTCCACGCCCGCCTCCCCTGTCCTGCACGATTCCCAGCGACTGCGCCGACAGATCGACGCGCTGGCGCGTGCGCGCGGTTTCCAGCGCTTCGGCATCTCCGGGATCGAACTCGGCGAAGACATCGCCCACCTCGAACATTGGCTGGTACAGGGACGCCACGGCGACATGGCGTGGATGGAGCGCAATCACGACAAGCGCAGCGCGCCGGAATCACTGGTGCCAGGCACCTTGCGGGTGATCTGCGTCGGCATGGATTACGGCCAGCCGCCCGATGCCGCGTGGGCGACGCTGGACGATGGCGAACGCGCCTATGTCGCGCGCTATGCGCTGGGCCGCGATTACCACAAGCTGATGCGCAAGCGTCTGCAGCAGCTCGCCGATGATGTCGCCGCGGTGATCGGGCCGCTCGGCCATCGCGTCTTCGTCGATTCCGCGCCGGTGCTGGAACGCGCACTGGCACGCAACGCCGGGCTCGGCTGGATCGGCAAGCACACCTGCCTGATCGACAAGGATGGCGGTTCGTGGTTCTTCCTCGGCGAACTGTTCGTCGATCTCGATCTACCTGTCGATGTGCCGGCAACCAATCATTGCGGCACCTGCACGCGCTGCATCGACATCTGCCCGACCCAGGCCATCGTCGCGCCCTACCAGCTCGATGCCCGCCGCTGCATCGCCTATCTCACCATCGAGCATGAGGGCGCGATCGACGAAGCGCTGCGCCCGCTGATCGGCAATCGCATTTTCGGCTGCGACGATTGCCAGCTGGTCTGCCCGTGGAACAAGTTCGCACGTCGCAACGACGAACCCGATTTCCGCGCCCGCAACGCTCTCGACACAGCAACGCTGCCGCAACTGTTCGCCTGGAGCGAAGACGAGTTCCTGCAACGCAGCGAAGGCAGTACGATCCGCCGCAGCGGATACCGCCGTTGGCGCCGCAATATCGCGGTGGCGCTGGGTAATGCGCCATCGACGCCCGAGGTGATCGCGGCGCTGGAATCCGCCCGCAACGAACAGGACGAATTGGTGGCCGAACACGTGCGGTGGGCGCTCGCACAGCACCTGCGCTAGAACCTGTTTACTCCGCAGCTGTCCACAATGTGGTGTCGTAGACGAACACCTCGATGCCGTGTTCGACCTTGGCGAATACCTGGCGTGCGTTCGCGCGCAACGGCTGCATGCTGATATCGAGCATTCCCGACTTGCGCACCACGTCGAGGCGCGGATCGGACAACGGGATACGTTGATTGAGCAATACGCCGGAGTCGTCCACGGCCAGCACGCGCACATGGCGCGCGCTTGTCGACGCGATCCACCCCGGCAAGGCAATCTGCCAGCGCCAACGGTCGTCGGGGCTGACGGGATCAGGCACGCCGGTGCCGACATCGAACATCTCGGTGGCGCGCGCGAATTTCAGCAGGCGTTGTTCGCCGAACTGCAACTGGCTGCGATATTGACGCAATGCATCGCGCTTGCGCGCCAGCGTCGCATCGTCCAGCTGCAACGACCAGCCGGAATGCGCGCCATCTTCGGGAACATGGATGTGGAACGATCCCGCAGCAACGCCGGGAAAACTGCGCAATCCCAGCGTTGCCAACAGCGCCAGCGCGGAATGGTCGGGATGGTAGTCGCCGAAGGCTGGTACCAGCACCAGTGTCGGCGAGAACGCGGCGATGGCGTCGACCAGCAGTGCCAGCGCTTCACCCGATCGCTCCGGCGTCAGCAATCCCGTCAGTCCGCCATCCGGCCACCCGAGGTGCATGCCATCCAGCCCGTCGCAGCGCAGCGCATCCAGCGCGGCGGCAGCCTCCGTCCGTCGCAACGCACCCCAACGCTTGCGCGCCTGGGCATCGAGGCGAAAGCGCCGTTCGATCAATCGCTGCGGCCACGGGTTGTTGTCGCCATCGGTCGCGAACAGCACGCGCGATCGTCCGCCGACACGCGCCACGTCCTGCAGCAATCCGCCACAGGCGATGGTTTCGTCATCCGGATGCGGGGCGATCACCAGCAATCGTGTCGTGGCGTCAAACGTTGGCATCGTCATGTTCATTGTTGTCGCGTCCACGCCTGCATCGCCGCAGGACACCACATCAGGCGATAGCGACCGGCCCGCGGAAGCGTGATCTTCCCATCCCCTGAATCGAAACGCGTTTCCGGGCCGGGTTGTGCGATGTGTTCACCTTCGAGTCGCAACCAGCGGTAGCAACCGGGAATCAACGCCGCGACTGGCAGCGATCCCGCGACCCGTTCGCCGAGTTCGCGCCCCGCGACCCATTCGCCATTGGCATAGGGAATGAAATTCGCGCGCAAGGCGCGGGCGTCGGATTCCGGCAATCGTTCCGGATGCAGCACATGGGCCCCGCGCGATTGGATGTCGGTGACAATCGTATCCGCCAGCAACCCGCGCCGCAGTCGCTCCTGCGTGACCATCTCCAGCACCGGATGGAAGACACGACGGCGGTAGATGCTTTCGCCCTTGGCATCCATCACCGCATCGACCGGCGTGGTGATCGCCAGCACCGTCGCCAGTTGTTCACGATAGTCGTGCAGGCGATCGTGCCACGGCGCGCGGGCAATCAACACGATCGCGGCCAGCACTGCATAGCCGATCCACGCATGCACCAGCGACACCCGCAATCGCGCGAATCCGCGTAGCAACAGCGCTCCCAGCCACGGAGCGAACAACGGCAGCACCGGCAGATAGTCCTGCGAGGTCAGCAACGGCCACGCCGCATAGAGGGAAATCGCGAACAGCCCGCACGATCCCGCCACGAACCAGCGCAACGCGGCAAGCCTCGGATCGGGGCAATGACGGATCCGCCGCCATCCGAAGAACCCCGCAACGATCGCGACAATCCCCGCTTCGAAGCAGCGCAATACCAACTGCGTCGTGTTCGCATCGCGCCCAAAGCCCGGCAGCATGTTGTGGCCTAGTACCGCGTTATGCATGTCAGCCAGGCCGCCGCGCGACGCAACAATCGCGACAACGCTCGCCATCACCGCTGTCGCCGCAGCAGCACCAATCGCCAACCCGCCAGCCAGCGACCACCAACGCGGTCGTGCCTGTTTCGGCAGGCAGACCAGCACGAACGCCACCATCACCAGCGCAGTGCCGAGCAGCGGCAGCGTCTTCAGCGAGCTCGCCATCGCCACGCCGACCGCGAGCCCGACCAGCAATGCGCGCAACATCGGGCGTCGCACCAACACCAGGGCCGCCATCGCCGCGATCCATGCCAGTGCCCACAGGGTGTCGGCGCGGAATTGTCCGGCCATGCGCTCGTAGGTAGGTTCCAGCGCCAACAGCGCCAATCCGAAACTCGCCGCCGATGCGCCCCACAATGCGCGTCCGACGCGCCATGCCAACACGAAGGCCGCGACCGCCAGCGGCACCATCGCCAGGCGCATGCAGTCGAGGATGTCGGCGCGTTCGCCCAGCAGCGTCAGCAACGGCGCGCACAACATGTGGAACAGCGGCATGTGGTTATCGAAGGCGTCGCGATAGGGGACGCCGTGCTGCGTCCATGCCCACACCACGTGCAGGTGTTGCGGTTCGTCGGAATCAAGCGCCGCGCCGCGCACCAACAACAGGCGCAACGCCACGTACAGCATCGCGAGGATGGCGATGCCGTGGCGTGTGATCCACTTCATTTCAGCGCGCGCGACGCCCGAGTTCCGCGATCAGCGTGTCGGTCACTGCATCGCCGGTGGCGCCAGCACCTTTCAACGCCGGCAAGGTGCGATCGGCCAGGCGCTTGCCCAGCTCGACACCGAACTGGTCGAAGGCGTTGATGTTCCACAACACCGATTGTGCGTGCACGCTGTGCTCGTAGAACGCCACCAAGGTGCCCAGCGCCTCTGGCGTCAGTGCGTCCAGCAACAACAACGTGCTCGGGCGTCCGCCCTGGTAATTGCGATGGGGATCGTCCGCCGATTCGCCCATCGCCAAGGCCTGCGCCTGCGCCAGCAGGTTGGCCAGCAGCAATTCGTGGTTGGCGGCATGCGCATGATCAGCATTGACCACGCCGATCAGGTCCATTGGAACGATCGCCGTGCCCTGATGCAGCATCTGGAAATAGCTGTGCTGGGCATCGGTGCCGGCACTGCCCCACCACACCGGCGAGGTCTGCGCGCCGACGGCGGCGCCATCGATCGTCACCGATTTTCCGAGGCTTTCCATCACCAACTGTTGCAGATAGGCCGGCAGCAGTTTCAGGCGGTCGTCGTAGGGCACCACGGCGAGACTGCCGCGTCCGCGCGCATCGCGGTTCCACACCGCGGTGAGTGCATGCCAGATCGAGGGATTGTCGCGTGCCGGCGCTTCCAGGCAATGGCGATCGTAATCGCCGGCACCGCGCAGCAGCGCATCGAAGCGTTCGCAACCGACGGCGATCGCGATCGGGAAACCCACCGCCGACCACAGCGAATAACGCCCGCCGACCCAGTCCCACATCGGCAACACGCGCTCCGCCGCGACGCCGATCGCTTCCGCGCTCGAAGGCTTCGACGTCACCGCATAGGTGCGCGCACCGCCGTCGCCCAGCCACGCGCGCGCGACTTCGGCATTGGCCAGCGTTTCCTGGGTGTTGAACGATTTGGAAATGATGATGAGCGCGGTGGTCGCAGGATCGAGGCCTGCGATCGCGCGTTCCAGCGCGTGGCCATCGACATTGGAGACGAAATGCACGCGCGGCGCATCGGCATCCTGACCGAGCGCATCGACGATGAAACGCGGCCCGAGATCGGAACCACCGATGCCGAGGCTGAGCACATCGCGAATGCCATCGGCGCGCAACTTGCGCACCATCGCGTGCATGCGCTCGCGCGTCGCCTTGGCGACCTCAAAAGCATCGTGCGCGGTCTTGGCCGGCGACAGATCGCCACGCAATGCGGTGTGCAGCGCCGGACGCTGTTCGGTGACGTTGACCACCTCGCCATCGACCATCCGCTTGTACGCAGCGCGAACGCCACGGGAATCGGCGAGAGCTAACAAGGCATCGAGCGCGGCCTTGTCGTAATCCTGGCGCGCGAAGTTGGCGTACAGCGGCCCCGCCCGCAGCGAGAACGACTCCGCTCGCGTTGCGTCAGACCGCAGCAACTCCTGCAGGGACGTTGTGTTCAGGCGCGTGGCCTGGGTATCCAGCGCATCCTGCAGGCCCATGCCCTCAGGCCGCCTGTGCCGGGATGCTGTGATTGGTATGCGTCAACCGGTTGTCGCGATCGACATAGACCAGCGTCGGCTTGTGCTTGGCGGCTTCGGCTTCATCGCACATGCCGTAAGCACAGATGATCACCAGATCACCCGGCTCGGCGTGGTGCGCGGCGGCGCCGTTCACGGAGATGATGCCGCTGCCGGCTTCGGCCCGGATGGCATAGGTGGCGAAGCGCGCACCATTACTGACGTTGTAGATCTCGATCCGCTCGTTGTCACGGATGCCGGAAATGTCCAGCAGGCGGCTGTCGATTGCGCAGGAGCCTTCGTAGTGCAGCTCGGCGTGGGTCACGCTGGCGCGGTGGATCTTGGCCTTGAGCAGGGTGATGTGCATGGCGGTGGACATGATTGGGAGGCGGTCAACCCCTGATTGTAGACCCCTCTTCCGCAGCGCAACAAGCCGGATTCAGGGCAGGTCGAATTCGAGATTGTCGATCAGCCGGGTCGCGCCCAGCCGCGCCGCCAGCAGCGCCACCCGCGGGCCGGATGCGCCATCGCCGGGAACCTCCAGCGCAGGGGTGCGGATCACCGCGTAATCGGGCTGGAAACCGGCGGCCTGCAGCGCGGCGGCGGCCTCTTCTTCCACCTTCGCGCGCGATTCGCCAGCCAGCAGGCGACCACGCATCGACCGCAGGGTGCGATACAGCAACGGCGCGATGGCGCGCTCTTCGGCACTCAGATACTGATTGCGCGAACTCAGGGCCAGGCCATCGTCGTCGCGCCTGATGTCGGCGCCGATGATTTCGATCGGGAACGCGAGATCGCGCACCAAATAGCGGATCACCGCCAGTTGCTGGTAATCCTTGCGGCCGAAGATCGCGACATCCGGTTGCACCTGCAGGAATAGCCGCGATACCACCGTCGTCACACCATCGAAATGACCCGGGCGCGCCGCGCCGTCGAGCACATCGGTGATGCCGGGAACATGCATGCTGACCGCATGATCGGCACCAAACGGATACATCGTGTCGACGCCGGGCAACCACAACACGTCGCAGCCGGCAGCGGCCAACCCTGCCGCATCCTGCTCCGGCGTGCGCGGATAACGCGCGTAATCCTCGTTCGGTCCGAACTGGGTGGGATTGACGAAAACGCTGGCGACGACGCGATCAGCCAGCTGGCGCGCTTGTGCGATCAGCGAGTAATGGCCAGCGTGGAGATTGCCCATGGTCGGCACGAAGGCGATCGATTGTCCGGCGCGGCGCCATTGGCCAAGCGCGGCGCGCAGGCCGCTGAGTTCGGTCAGGATCTGCATGGATCAGTGGGCGTAGGAATGTTCGTCGTCGGGAAAACTGCCATCGCGCACGGCACTGCAATACGCCTGCACCGCGGCGGCGATCGAGCCACTACCGGCAAGGAAATCCTTGACGAAACGCGGCCGGCGATGGCCGCTGTCGAGCCCCAGCATGTCGTGCAGCACCAGCACCTGGCCATCGCAATCGCGACCAGCGCCAATCCCGATGGTGGGAATCTCGAGCGCGCGGGTGATCTCCGCCGCCAGCGACGACGGCACCGCTTCCAGCACCAGCAATGCTGCACCCGCCGCCTGCACGGCGAGCGCGTCCTCGCGCAACTTTGCCGCGGCGGCATCATCGCGGCCCTGCACCCTGAAGCCGCCGAAGCGCAGCACCGACTGCGGCGTCAGCCCGAGATGACCGCACACCGGAATTTCGCGTTCGACCAAGTGACGAATCACCTCGAGCTTGTGGCCCGCGCCTTCCAGCTTGACCATGCCCGCGCCGGCCTGCAGGAAGCGCGTCGCGGCATCGAGCGCGCGTTCGCGGCTGGCATCGGCCTGGAACGGGAAATCGGCGATCACCAGCGCGCGCTGCACCGCGCGACTGACGCAACCGGTGTGATAGACGATGTCATCCACGCTCACGCCCAGCGTGTTCGCCTTGCCCTGCACCACCATGCCCAGCGAGTCACCGACGAGGATCAGGTCGACGCCATTGCCATCGATCACGCGCGCGAATCCGGCATCGTAGGCGGTGAGCATCGTCAGGCGCTTGCCTGCCTGCTTCGCGAGATGCAGATCGGGAACCGTCACCGGCCTGGCGTCACCCGTGCGCGAGGGTTTCATCGGAAGCTCCTGAAGGGGCGACTAGCCTACCCGACCAGCGATGACTGCGGCGACATCTTCCTGCGTCAACCGTTCCAGCGCCTGACGCGCCGGCCCGTCACCGGGAATCACCGCATCCGGCCACACATCGAGCAGCGGCACCAGCGCGAATGCCCGTTCCGCCAGTCGTGGGTGCGGCAACTGCAATCCGTCGCTGTCGATCACGCTCTCGCCATGCAGCAGCAAATCGAGATCAAGTCGACGCGGCCCCCAGCGAGTTTCATTGGCGCGGTCGCGGCCGGCGGCACGCTCGATCTCCAGCAACTGCTGCATCAATTCCTGCGCCGGTTGCGTGGTTTCGATGACGGCCACGGCATTGAGAAAGCGCGGCTGGTCGATCCCGCCCCATGGTGCCGTCGCATACAGCGGCGACAACGTGGCGTGTGTCGTGTGCGGGTCCGTGGAAAGTCGTTCCAGCGCGAAACGAAAGGCCGCTTCGACATCCCCGACATTGCCGCCCAAGCCGATGGCCGCGCGGGTCGCAGCACTCATGACCGTCGGCGACGCCGACGCGGTGCGCGCTGCTCTCCGTCACTGCCCTCATCGTCACCATCGTGCGATTCGGGCGCAGGCATCTCGCCAAGCTGCAACTCCGCCCAATAGGCAACATCACCGGCGTGGCTGGGGCTGGCCTGCTCGCGCAACTTGAGGAAATCGAACGCGGCGCGGAAGCGCGGATGGGCGAGGAAGCGACCGGTGCGCTTGCGCTGGGCGAAACGCGGCTGCAACAACCAGATTTCCTGCATCGGCAACGAGAACCGGCGCGGCAAGGCCACCACCTCGGTCAGGTGCAGCGTCGTGCGATCGGCGGCGCGACGCTGTGCTTCCGCGGCATGCATGCCCTGTCCTTCCAGTTGCGCCAGCGATCGGCAGTACGCCGGCCACAGCAACACCGCGAACAGGAAGGCCGGCGACACCGGCTCGTCGGCGGCAACACGGGCATCGGTGCCAGCGAGTCCGGCGATCACCATCCGTCGCAACGCACCGCTGCGATTCGACGCCAGCGCCTTCGCGGTTTCCGGGAACAACACCGGCAGCAAGCCATGGCGTTCCAGCCCTTCGAAACTCGCCACGGCGTGACCGGACAGGAACAGTTTCAGGCATTCGTCGAACAACCGCGCTGGCGCCGCCTGCCGCAGCAACGGCGCCAGTGCGGCGATCGGTGCAGCGGTGCCCTCAACGATGGTGAATCCAAGCTTGGACGACAAGCGCACCGCGCGCAGCATCCGCACCGGGTCCTCGCGATAGCGGGTCTCGGCATCGCCGATCATGCGCATGTGCCGCGCCACCACATCGTCGAAACCACCGACGTAATCGTGGATGGAGAAATCGGCGATGTTGTAGTACAGGGCATTCGCGGTGAAATCGCGGCGCACCGCGTCTTCCTCGATATTGCCGTAGACGTTGTCGCGCAGCACGCGACCGTCGTCGTGGACTTCACGATCGCCGCTGCCATCGTCGGACGAGGCGCGGAAGGTCGCGACCTCGATGATCTCGCGCCCGAACACCACATGCGCCAGGCGGAAGCGCCGGCCGATCAGGCGACAATTGCGGAACAGCGCGCGCACCTGCTCGGGCGTGGCATCGGTCGCGACGTCGAAATCCTTGGGTTGGACGCCAGCGATCAGATCGCGCACAGCACCACCGACCAGGAACGACGCGTGCCCCGCTTCGTGCAATCGATACAGCACGCGCAGCGCGTTCGGGCTGATCGCCTTGCGCGATACCGTGTGCTGGTCGCGCGTGATGATCCGGAGCTGCTGGCTCAAGCGATCGCCCCTTGGCAGGAACAGCGGGGCGTTTGACTGAATGGGTGCGTCATCCTGATATACTAACAAGCTACCGGCTCGTCCCGCCGGGATCCCCGGCACGAATCGGTGATCGACGACTTTGCTCCCTTCGTCTAGAGGCCCAGGACGTGGCCCTCTCAAGGCTAAAACACGGGTTCGAATCCCGTAGGGAGCGCCAAATAAAAAAGGCCCACGCTTGCGTGGGTCTTTTTTATTTTCGTGTCCCCTTTGGGGTTTGAAGCCGTAGGGTTCGACAGCGGCGCCGGGAGCGCCGCTAGACAGCCGAAGGCTGCCCGCAGGGCGCGGCACATGGATGTGCCGCGTTTATCCCGTAGGGGACGCCGCGATGATCCGACCCCTTCCCCATCACCATTCACGTAAAATACCCATTCGTTCCAGCGGTCGAGTTCAATGCCCTTCGTCGTCACCGACAACTGCATCAAGTGCAAATACACCGATTGCGTCGAGGTGTGCCCGGTCGACTGTTTCCACGAAGGCCCGAACTTCCTGGTGATCGACCCGGACGAATGCATCGACTGCACGTTGTGCGAGCCGGAATGCCCGGCCAATGCGATCTATGCCGAGGATGACGTGCCGGCAGGCCAGGAAGGCTACGTCGCCTTGAATGCCGACCTGGCCAAGGACTGGCCGGTCATCACCACGCGCAAGGATCCGCTGCCGGATGCCGCGGAATGGGATGGCAAGCCGGACAAGCTGCCGCATCTGGAACGCTAACGAAAACGGGCGCCATCGGCGCCCGTTTCACATCACGTCGATCGGATTACTTGGCGAGCGCAGCCTTCAGGGCCGCAATCACCTTGGTCGCTTCGATGCTGGTATCGAGGCTGCCGCGCGGATCGATGGACGAGACATGCACGCCGCCATCCACCGCGGTGGTGCGGACCAGGAAGCCGTGGCCGGAGGCCGTCACGTCATAGGTGCCGAGCAACTGCGACTTGTTGTTGACGGTCACGCCCGGGACGCCTGCCAGCGCGGTGCCAAGCTTGCCGAAGACGTCGTCGCGGGTGCCCGGAACGATGAAGGCGTTGGCGCTTTCACGCGGGGCCGGCGTCGTGGTGGAACCACCGCGCTGGACCTGCGAAGCCGAGACGCTGCTGCTGCCACTGGGAATGTTGATCGAGGCATCGGCCGACGGGCGGTCAAGATCCGGCGGGACCTCCAGCGGACGCGATTCGGCCGCGAGCTTGTAGGCCTCGGTCGTGTGCTGCTTGCCGTGGAACCAGCTGCAGCCGGACGTGGAGAGGGCGGCGACGGCGAGCGCGGCGACAGCGAGACGAGTGCGAACTTGCATGGACAACGTTCTCCGGAAACAGATCGAATGTGGAATCAGGCGGCTTCGAGGTCGCGAACCGCGGCGACGATCGCCGCCAGTCCGGCGCGCGGCCCTGCCGAGAGCGGCAGCAACGGCAGCCGCAGGCCGTGACCATACCCGAACTCGGCCAGCAATGCCTTGACCGGGATGGGGTTGGGTTCAGCGGCGAGAAAGGCATGGAGACCGCGCATCCGTCCGTCCTGGGCCTGGGCATCGGCGGCGCGACCGTCATGGGCAAGGTCGAACAGGCGGCGGAACGCGCGCGGCGCGGCGTTCGATCCCACCGAAACCAGGCCAGCGGCACCGGCAAGAATGGCGCGGCTGGCGGTCGGGTCATCCCCACTCAAGACCGCGAATTGCGGCGAGCGCAGCGCCAACAGGGTCTGCATGCGCGCCTCGCCATCGACCGCTTCCTTGATGGCGATGATGTTCGGATGGCTGGCCAGCCCGGCCACGGTCGCGGGTTGCATGTCGCAGCCGGTGCGGCCGGGAACGTTGTAAAGGACGACCGGCAAGCCACCCTGATCGGCCACGGTGCGGAAATGGGCGATCAAGCCATCCTGGGTCGGGCGGACGTAGGGTGGCGTCACCACCAGCGCGGCATCGGCGCCCAGCTGGGCGGCACGCCGGGTCAGCGCGATGGTCTTGGCGGTGTTGGAGGTGCCGGTTCCGGCCAGCACCGGCACGCGACCGGCTACCTGGCGCACTGCGGCCTGCAGCAACGCATCGTATTCGCCATCGTCCAGGGCATTGGCCTCGCCGGTCGAGCCGGCCACCACGATGCCGTGGACGCCGCCTTCCAGCTGCTGGGCGATCAGCCGTGACCATGCCTCGAAATCGACGGCGCCTTCCAATGTGAACGGGGTCGCCAGTGCCGTGATGATGCCGGAGAGTTGCAAGAGGACGGCCTGCGGGCGTCGGAACAGCCTCCATGTTACTTGCGGCGTGAAATGGCCGGCAAGTATCCTGTGGCTGTCGGCACTCGGCCGGCGCTTGGGCGGACCGCCGCCGGACATGAACACTTTGAGCGATACCGCCGCACGGCCCACGGGCAACGAGAACCACCTCCTGATCAATGCTTATGCGACGCACCCCGGTTCGCCGCTGTTGTCGGTGTCACGACGCATCAGCGATTCCGGCTGCAACCTGGTCGACGCGCGCCTGAGCACGGTTGGTCGCGATGTCTCGGCGAGCATGCTGGCGGTGGGATCGTGGGACGCCATCGCCAAACTGGAAGCGATGCTCGGTCGCCTCGAACGCGAAGAAGGCTACAAGCTCAACTGGTATCGCACCGGGCCGAAGCCGGTGCAGTCCAACCTGATTCCCTACATCGTCGAAGTGGTGGCGGCCGACAAGCCCGGCATCCTGTTCCAGCTCGCCGATTTCTTCGACCGCCAGGGCATCACCGTCGAGAACCTGCACTGCTCGCGCTATCGCGCCATGCAGACCGGTGCCGAGATGTTCACCGCGCAACTCACCATCGGCGTGCCGGCCGACATGCACATCGCCGGGCTGCGCGACGATTTCATGGAATTCTCCGATCGCCTCAATCTCGATGCGATCATGGATCCGATGAAGTTCTAGGACGCATGACCATCGACGCAGGCAAGGCCATCCCGAAATCCGTGCTCAAGCTGCCGCTGGCACTGGGTGATGGAGCGACTGCGACGCTCGCCGATTTCGCCGGCCGCTGGCTCGTCCTCTATTTCTATCCCAAGGATTCCACGCCCGGTTGCACCACCGAAGGGCTGGACTTCCAGGCGTTGCTGGCGAAATTCCGCAAGCTCGGCGCCGATGTGGTTGGCGTGTCACGCGATTCGGTGAAATCGCACGCCAATTTCTGCGCGAAACAGGGCTACACCTTCCCGCTGGTCAGCGACGGCGATGAAGCGTTGTGCCGTGCCTTCGGCGTGATCCAGATGAAGAAACTCTACGGCCGCGAATTCGAGGGGATCGTGCGCAGCACCTTCCTGATCGACCCGCAGGGCAAGGTCGCGCAGGTCTGGCAGCCAGTGAAGGTGGCCGGACACGCGCAGGCCGTGCTCGATGCCATCAAGAGCAAGTCCGCCTGACCACATCACTCCACTGCAAAGGGAATCCACTCGCATGACCAAGGGCAAGCGCATCTACGTGCTGGATACCAATGTGCTGATGCACGATCCCACCGCCCTGTTCAAGTTCGAGGAACATGACGTGTTCCTGCCGATGATGGTGATCGAGGAACTCGACAACAGCAAGAAAGGCACGTCGGAGGCCAGCCGCAACGCCCGCCAGGTCAGCCGCTTCCTCAACGAACTGATCGAGGAACAGGGCACCGACAAGATCGCGACCGGCCTCAAGCTGCGGCCACCGGGCGGACTGCAACTGCGCGGCGATGGCGGCAGCGGCGTGTTGCGCTTCCAGACCAGCGATTTCGGTGGCGGCGCGGCACTCGGCAAGTCGATGCCGGACAACCACATCCTCGCCGCGATCCTGTCGCTGCAGGCGCACGAGCCGGAAACGCCGGTGGTGTTCGTCTCCAAGGACATCAACCTGCGGATCAAGGCGGCGATCGCCGGCATCGTCAGCGAGGACTACGAGAACGATCGCGCGCTCGACGATTTCAGCCTGCTCTACACCGGTTCGCAGGCGCTGCCCGAGGATTTCTGGACGCGCAACGGCGGCAAGGATCTACGCTCGTGGACGGACAAGGGCCGCACCTACTATGAAGTGGTGGTGGCCGAGGGCGACGACTGGCATCCCAACCAGTTCCTCTACCTGCCCGGCGATGAACAATCCGAATTCCGCGTGGTGGCGATCCACGATGGCAAGGCGGTGCTGCAGATCGTCGACGACTATCGCAGCCATCAACATGCGGTATGGGGGATCAGTGCGCGCAACCGCGAACAGAATTTCGCATTGAACGCACTGATGGATCCCGAGATCGACTTTGTCACCCTGCTCGGCACCGCCGGCACCGGCAAGACGCTGCTGACGCTGGCCGCTGGCCTCGCGCAGACGATGGATGCGCAGCGCTATCGCGAGATCATCATGACCCGCGCGACGGTGAGCGTCGGCGAGGACATCGGCTTCCTGCCCGGCACCGAGGAAGAAAAGATGACGCCGTGGATGGGCGCGCTGACCGACAACCTCGAAGTGCTGATGCCGAACAACAAGGAAGGTGGATCGTGGGGACGCGCGGCGACCAATGACCTGCTGGCCTCGCGCATCAAGATCCGTTCGATGAACTTCATGCGTGGCCGCACCCTGCTCAGCCGCTACCTGATCCTCGACGAAGCGCAGAACCTGACGCCGAAGCAGATGAAGACGCTGGTCACGCGCGCAGGCCCGGGCACCAAGATCGTCTGCCTCGGCAATGTCGAGCAGATCGACACGCCCTACCTCACCGAAACGACCTCCGGCCTGACCTACGTGGTCGATCGCTTCAAGAACTGGGAGCACAGCGCACACGTCACGCTGCGTCGCGGCGAGCGTTCGCGACTGGCGGATTACGCGTCGGAAACGCTGTAACGCGGATGGGCATGTCTGTGCCGCGCTGGGTGTGGATCGGCGCAGGGTCGCTGGCCTGCATCGCCGGCATGGTGAACGTGGTCGGATTCCTCGGCTTCGAGCATCAGGCGATCACCCATCTCACCGGCACCACCAGCCTGCTCGGCGCAGCGATCGCGCATGGCGACACCCGCGCGACGCTGCGGCTGGGCGGCATGGCGCTGGCATTCCTCGCTGGCGCTGCGTTGAGCGGCATGATCATCCAGGACAGCACGCTGCGCATCGGCCGTCGTTACGGCATCGTGCTGGTACTGGAGTCGTTGCTGTTGTTCCTCGCCATTCCGCTCTTCGGTCACGACTCGATCGAAGGACCGCTACTGGCGGCGATAGCCTGCGGGCTACAAAACGCGATGGCGACGACCTTCAGCGGCGCGGTGATCCGCACCACGCACCTGAGCGGGATGTTCACCGATCTCGGCATCGGCATCGGTCATGCCTTGCGTGGCCTGCCGCTGCCGAAACGGCGACTGATGCTGAGCGCACTCATCATCGGCAGCTTCCTTGGCGGCGGAATCATCGGCGGATGGCTGTTCGTGCGATTCGCCTATGACGCGCTGTTGTTGCCTGCCGCACTGACCGGTGTGGTCGGTACCGGTTACGCGCTGTATCGCCAATGGGCGGTCATGCACGACAAGGTGCGCGCGTGACCCCCTCCGTCCTCACCATTGCCGGCAGCGACTCCGGCGGTGGCGCCGGTATCCAGGCCGATCTCAAGACATTCGCCGCGCATGGCGTACACGGTCTTTCCGCGATTGCCGCACTGACCGCGCAGAACACCCGCGGCGTGACTGCCGTGCACGTTCCGCCGGTGGAATTCCTGCGTGCGCAGCTTGCTGCCTGTTTCGACGATTTCGACGTGGGTGCGGTGAAGATCGGGATGCTGGCGAATCGTGAAGTGATCGACACCGTGGTGGATGTGTTGTCGCGGAGAAAACACGCACGATCCGACCTTGCCATCGTCCTCGATCCGGTGATGATCGCGACCTCCGGCGCACGCTTGCTGGAGGATAGTGCGATCGACGCCTTGCGCACGCGCCTGTTGCCGCTCGCCGATGTCGTCACCCCCAACGTGCCGGAAGCCGAAGCATTGGGATCGGGACAGATCCGCACGCGCGACGACCTCGAACGCGCGGCGAACACGCTGCTCACGCTGGGCGCGCGTTCGGTCTTCCTGAAAGGCGGCCATGTTCCCGGCGACCCCGTGCGCGATCTTTTCCTCGACACGAATGGAGCCACCACCATCGAACATCCGCGCATCGACGTCGAAGGCCACGGCACCGGCTGCACGCTGTCCTCGGCGATCGCCGCGAATCTCGCGCTGGGACTGTCGCCACGCGAGGCCTGCCTCGCCGCATCGGACTACGTACACCGCGCGTTGCTGGCCGGCAGCCAACCGGGATCGGGCGGATTGACGGTGCTGGGGCATTGGAACGCCGGAAATCGCTGAAACCATCGGCGGAACGCCATGATCCAGCAGCATCGGCGGTTCTCTGCGAAAATTGCCGTCTTGGCCCCGTAGCTCAGCTGGATAGAGCGGTCCCCTCCTAAGGGACAGGTCGTGCGTTCGAATCGCGCCGGGGCCACCATTCTTGATATCGATCCCTTGGAGATCCCATGTCCCTGCATCCCGTCCTGTCCGCGCTCGGCCTGAGCGAAAACGAATCCGGCACCTATCTCGGCAATGACGAATGGTCGAAGACCAGCGATGCCGGCGTGCTGGAACCGGTGAACCCGACCACCGGCGACGTGCTGGGCAAGGTGCTCGCCTCGTCGCAATCGGACTACGACACCATCGTCGAGCGCGCGCAGGCGTCCTTCAAGGTGTGGCGCAAGACGCCGGCACCGCGCCGCGGTGAGGCGATCCGCCTGTGTGCCGACGCGCTGCGTGCGCACAAGGACGCGCTGGGTTCGCTGGTCGCGCTGGAAATGGGCAAGTCGAAACCGGAAGGCGACGGCGAGGTGCAGGAGATGATCGACATCGGCGATTTCGCCGTCGGCCTGTCGCGCCAGTTGTACGGCCTGACCATGCATAGCGAGCGCCCCGGCCATCGCATGTACGAACAGTGGCATCCGCTCGGGCTGATCGGGATCATCTCGGCATTCAATTTCCCGGTCGCGGTGTGGGCGTGGAACAGCTTCATCGCCGCGGTGTGCGGTGACGTCACGATCTGGAAGCCCTCGCCGAAGACGCCGCTGTCGGCGATCGCGTCGATGAAAATCTGCAACGAAGCGCTGAAGGCCGGCGGTTTCCCCGATCTGTTCTTCCTGTTCAACGATGCCGGCACCGAACTGGCGCAGACCTTCGTCGATGACAAGCGCATCGCGCTGGTGAGCTTCACCGGATCGACCAAGGTTGGCCGCAACGTCGGCGAGCGCGTCGCCGCGCGCATGGGCCGCAGCCTGCTGGAACTCGGCGGCAACAACGCGATCATCGTCGATGAAAGCGCCGACCTGAAAATGGCGATCCCGGCGATCGTGTTCGGCGCGGTTGGCACCGCCGGCCAGCGTTGCACCACGACACGTCGATTGTTCGTCCACGAATCGATCTACGACGACGTGCTGAGCAAGCTCAAGACCGCGTACGCGCAGGTGGAAAAGAAGATCGGCGATCCCACCGATCCCGCCAATCTGATGGGTCCGCTCAACAGCCAGGATGGCGTCAAGGGCTTCCTCGCCGCAATCGAGAAGGCCAAGGCCAGCGGCGGCATCATCGAAAGTGGTGGCAAAGCACTGAGCGATCGCAAGGGCAACTTCGTGCTGCCGGCGATCGTGACCGGGCTCGCCAACACGGCCGAGATCGTCCAGCACGAAACCTTCGCACCGATCCTCTACGTGATGAAGTATCGCGACCTCGACGACGCCATCGACATGCAGAACGACGTGCCGCAGGGCCTGTCGTCGTCGATCTTCACCACCAACCTCAAGCGCGCGGAAGCCTTCCTCGCGGCATCGGGTTCGGATTGCGGCATCGCCAACGTCAACATCGGCACCAGCGGCGCGGAAATCGGCGGCGCCTTCGGTGGCGAGAAGGAAACCGGCGGCGGTCGCGAATCGGGATCGGATGCATGGCGCGCCTACATGCGTCGCCAGACCAACACCATCAACTACTCCGACGCGCTGCCGTTGGCGCAGGGCATCAAGTTCGACCTTTGATCGACTGATGTATTCCCTCGCCCGCCCCTTGCTGATGTCCCTCGATGCCGAGCGCGCGCACGACCGTGCGTTGCGCTGGCTCGACCGTGCCCACGGTCTGGGCTTGCAGGGATTGCTGGTGCGTCCGCCGCCGGCGTTGCCGACCTCCGCGCTGGGCCTGCGTTTCCCCAATCCGGTGGGATTGGCTGCGGGACTCGACAAGAACGGCGCACACGTTGACGCGTTGTTCGGACTCGGCTTCGGCTTCGTCGAGGTCGGCACGGTCACGCCGCGACCGCAGGTCGGCAACCCGTTGCCGCGACTGTTCCGGGTCGCCGACCATGACGCCATCATCAATCGCATGGGCTTCAACAACGACGGCATCGACGCGCTGGTGCGCAATGTCGAACGCTCGAAGCATGTCCATTCGGGCGCGCAGCGCGGCATCCTCGGCATCAACATCGGCAAGAACCGCGACACCGCCAATGCCGATGCGCTGAACGATTACCTGCTGTGCCTGGAACGCGCCTATCCGCTCGCGGACTACATCGCGGTCAACATCTCCTCGCCCAACACCGCAGGCCTGCGCGAATTGCAGGAAGAACAATCGCTGCGACGGCTGGTCTCCGGCTTGCGCGACGCCCAGGAACGACTGTCGGGACAACATCGCCGGCGCGTGCCACTGCTGGTGAAGATTTCGCCAGACCTGAGCGACGAGGATATCGATGCGATCGCCCGCGTCTTCAACGATCTCGCCATCGACGGCGTGATCGCCACCAATACCACGGTCTCGCGCAGTGAAATCCAGTCGAGTCCGCTGGCTGCAGAAGCCGGCGGCTTGTCCGGCGCGCCGCTACTGGAACGTTCCACCGCGATCCTGCGGCGCCTGCGCGCGCGCCTGGCCGACAACATCCCGATGATCGGCGTCGGCGGAATTTCCAGTGGCACCGATGCCATCGCCAAGACGGCTGCGGGCGCCAAGCTGGTACAGCTCTACAGCGGCCTGATCTATCGCGGGCCGCGGCTGATCCGCGAATGCGTCGACGCGATCCACCGCCGCACCCAGCAAGCTTCGACCCCCACGCTGAAATGAGCACGGGCCTGCAGATCACCCGCGCGCTGTCGCTGCGCACGCACAACACATTCGGAATCGATGTCACCACGCCACTGGCGTTGCGCGTCGATGATCCGGCGCGACTGCCGGAAGCGCTGGCGATGGCGCCGGATGCATTGATACTCGGCGGTGGCAGCAACCTGCTGTTGGTGCGCGCGCCCGATGCAGTGCTGGAACTCGCCAACGACGACATCGCCGTGATCGCAGAAAACGCCGATCACGTCCATGTGCGTTGCGGCGCCGGCGCGGTCTGGCACGACTTCGTGATGGCGACGCTGCAGCGCGGCTGGTCGGGACTGGAAAATCTCGCGCTGATTCCTGGCGCGGTCGGCGCATCGCCGATCCAGAACATCGGCGCCTATGGCGTCGAAGTGATGGAACGGATCATCGCAGTCGACGCCTGGGATCGCACCGATACGCGGTGGGTGCGCTTCGACAACAGCGACTGCGCGTTCACCTATCGCGACAGCCGTTTCAAGCACGAACCCGATCGCTACGTCGTCACCGCGGTGGAATTTCGCCTCGATCGTCAACCGCGTCTGCGGCTGGACTACGCCGGCATCCGCGACGAACTAGCTGCGATGGCGCGCACGAACCCGAACGCGCGCGACATCGCTGACGCGGTGATCCGCATTCGTCGCCGTAAGCTGCCCGATCCAGCGGTGATCGGCAATGCCGGCAGCTTCTTCAAGAATCCGATCGTAGCGGCCGCTGTAGCCGAAGGTTTGCGCAGCGAACATGCCGATCTCCCGGTCTTCCCCGCCGGATCGACAGAGCAGCGAAAATTGTCCGCCGCGTGGCTGATCGATCGTTGCGGCTGGAAAGGTCATCGCGACGGCGACGCCGGTGTCTCCGCCGGGCATGCGCTGGTGCTGGTGAACCACGGTCACGCGACCGGCGCGCAACTGCTCGACCTGGCGCGGCGCATCGCCGTGTCGGTGCGGGAACGCTTCGGCGTGGCGATCGAGCCGGAGCCGCGCATCATTGGTTCGAGTTGGTGAGCGCGGCACGGTGAACGCGCAGACGCCTGCCATCACCACGCAACGCACGCCGTTGTTGCGCGCCGCGTTCTACATGCTGCTCAGCACGATCGGTTTCGGGCTAATGGCGGTCACCATCCGTCTCGCCTCGCGCACGGAATCGACGCTGGAAATCGCCTTCTTCCGCAATTTCTTCGGCCTGCTCGCGCTGCTGCCGATGTTAGTGGCGCCGGCCCTGCGCACTGCAAACCCGCGCGTGACCTTCCGTGCCAGCGTGCACACCACGCGCCTGTCGCGCTACGGCGTGCGCGCATTGATCGGCATGATCGGGATGTTCCTCGGCTTCTGGTCGATCGCCAATCTGCCGCTGTCGCAAGCGATCGCACTGGCGTATTCCTCGCCGATCTTCGTCACCATTGCCGCCGTGCTGATGCTCGGTGAAGTGGTGCGCGTGAGGCGCTGGGTCGCCGTCATCATCGGCTTCATCGGCATGCTGGTGATCGTGCGACCGTTCTCGCAATCGTTCACGCTCGGCTCGCTGGTGGCGGTCGGCGCGGCGATCACGAGCGCGATCGTCGCCATCCAGATCAAGCAACTGGCCACCACCGACAGCCCGGACACCATCGTGTTCTGGACCTACATGCTGTGGGTGCCGATGTCGCTGATCGCCGTGCTGTTCCAGTGGCGCTGGCCGCACGGCATCTCGTGGTTGTGGCTGGCGTTGACCGGCGTACTGGGAACCGTCGGCCAGGTGATGTGGACGCGCGCGCTCAAGCTCGGCGAAGTCTCGGCGCTGACGCCGATCAGCTTCGTGCAACTGGTGGTGGTGACGATTGCCGGCTGGCTGCTGTTCGGCGAACACGTCGATCGCTGGACGCTGCTGGGCGCTGGCATCATCTTCGCATCGACCGCCTACATCGCCCATCGCGAGACCGTGCTGGTGCGCCAGAAACGCAGCAACGCCCCCAGCGAAACGGTCGAAGCCGGGCTTTGATCCGCCGCCTCCACGCCGCCGCGTGACCAATGGCACAGGGGCCGCGCCACATAGAGGCGTAGCGTCGCTGGATCGATCGAAGGGAATTCGTCATGCGCCGCTTGTTGCCTGCCCTGCTCGCCCTGTGCATCGCCACACCACTCGCGGCGCAGACACCGCCAACGACGACCACCGACACGCCACTCGATACCAGCATGCCGGCCGCCGCACCCGCCGACGTCGCCAGCATGGATGCGATCATGGCCGCGCTCTACCACGTGATTTCCGGGCCGCCGGGCAAGACGCGCGACTGGAACCGCATGCGCTCGCTGTTCGTGCCCGAGGCGCGGATGATCCCGACGCGCAAGACCAAGGACGGCGCCGTGCGCATGCGCTGGATGACGGTGAACGATTACGTCGCCACTTCGGCTGCGCTGATCGAGCGCGACGGATTCGTCGAACGCGAACTGGCGCGCAAGAGCGATCGCTTCGGCAACATGGCGCAGGTGTTCAGCACCTACGATGGCCGCACCACCAAGGGCGATTACCACGAACGAGGCATCAACAGCCTGCAATTGCTGTTCGATGGCAAGCGCTGGTGGATCGTGTCGATCATGTGGGTCGGCGAGACAGCCGACATGCCGCTGCCGCCGGACTATCTGCCGAAGCGTTGATCGCGGCGCATTCCGAACAGCACGGCATACACGCCCAGCGTCCACGCCAGCGCGGCTGCCCATCCGCCCAGAATGTCGCTGGGATAGTGCACGCCGAGATACAGGCGCGACGTGCCGACCACCAGCACGAACGCCGACGCGGCGATCGCAACCATCCAGCGCCAGCGCGTATTCCAGGCCAGCAGCACCAGCACCGCGGCGAGTGTCATCGACCCCATCGCGTGGCCGCTGGGGAAACTGAAAGTCGTTTCCGGTGCCAGCGATTCCCATAACGATGGGCGCGCACGCCCGTAGTAATGCTTGGTGGCGACATTCAGCAGCGCAGATCCGACGATGGCGATGGTCGCGAACACGGCCGCACGACGGCGGTGGCGGAATGCCAGCCACACCACCAGCGCGATATCGAATGGAATCACGCCGTATTGGTAACCCAGGCGCGAGAACAGCAGCGCCAGTTGATCGAATAGCGGCGCGTGGTGCGCATGCAGCCACTCCAGGATCGGCCGGTCGAACGCGAACGTCCCGCCCTCGCCCACTTCATCAGCCAGCTCGCCGAAGCCCCACAGCGGCAACAACACCGCGACAAACAGCAACGCGATACGCCAGCCGTGGCGACGCAGGAACGACGACGCGCTGGCGTCGTCCGGCGTGGGCTCAATCGGCGCGGGCGGCATAGCGTCGCGCGACATAGGCGTCGATGATGCCGAGGAATTCCTGGGCGATGCCTTCGCCACGCAAGGTCACGGTCTTCTGCCCATCCTCGAACACCGGCGCGGACGGCGCTTCACCGGTGCCGGGCAATGAAATACCGATGTTGGCGTGGCGCGATTCGCCGGGACCGTTGACGATGCAACCCATCACCGCCAGCGTCATGTTCTCGGCGCCGGGATACTGGATTTTCCATTCCGGCATGCGCGCACGCACGTGTTCCTGCACCGTGCCGGCCAGTTCCTGGAAGAACTCCGAGGTCGTGCGGCCACAGCCCGGGCAGGCGGTGACCATCGGCGTGAACGCGCGCAAGCCCATCGTCTGCAACAGTTCCTGTGCGACGATCACTTCCTGCGTGCGCGATGCGCCCGGTTCCGGCGTCAGCGAGATGCGGATGGTGTCACCGATGCCTTCCTGCAGCAGCACCGACAGCGCTGCGCTCGAGGCGACGATGCCCTTGCTGCCGATGCCGGCTTCGGTGAGCCCGAGATGCAGGGCGAAATCGCTGCGACGCGCCAGTTCACGATAGACCGCGATCAGTTCCTGCACGCCACTGACTTTCGCCGAGAGGATGATGCGCTCCGCCGGCAAGCCAAGTTCCACCGCGCGATGTGCGGAATCCAGCGCCGAACGAATCAGCGCTTCGCGCAACACGCGCCCGGCGTCCCACGGCTGCGCGCGTAGGTGGTTTTCATCCATCAACTGCGTCGCCAGCGCCTGGTCGAGTGAGCCCCAGTTGGCACCGATGCGCACCGGCTTGTCGTAACGCACCGCAAATTCGATCAGTTGCGCGAATTGCGTGTCCTTTTTCTTGCCAAAGCCGACATTGCCGGGATTGATGCGGTACTTCGCCAGCGCTTCGGCGCAGGCCGGTTCGTTCGCCAGCAGCGTGTGGCCGTTGTAGTGGAAGTCGCCGATGATCGGCACTTCGATCCCCATCATCGCCAGCTTGTCGACGATCCGCGGCAACGCGGCCGCAGCCTCGGCAGTGTTGACGGTGACGCGCACCAGTTCCGATCCGGCGCGCCACAGTTCCGCCACCTGCTTGGTGGTCGATGCGACATTGGCGGTGTCGGTATTGGTCATCGATTGCACCACCACCGGCGCGCTGCCGCCCACCTGCACCTTGCCGATCATGACCGGCGTGGTGTGCTGGCGTGAATGGGGCCCGAAGGGTTCGCCTGGATCGGTCTGCTCGCTCATGGCGACGATTTTACCTGTCCGTGGTGGCGCAACCGTTATCCTGATGGCGATGGATGACCGCCGCGATGACGTTCTCACCCCCAGCCAGCTGAACACGCTGGCGCGCAACCTGCTGGAAGACACCTTTGCGGTGGTCAGCGTCGAGGGCGAGCTGGGCAACGTCTCGAGACCAGCGTCCGGGCACCTCTATTTCACCCTCAAGGATGCGCGGGCGCAGATCCGCTGCGCGCTGTTCCGGCCCAAGAGCCAGTGGCTGAACTTCCAGCCACGCGAAGGGCTGATGGTGCTGGCACGTGGGCGCGTCACCCTGTATGAAGCGCGCGGCGACTATCAGCTGATCCTTGATTCGCTGGAAGAAGCCGGCGAAGGCGCGTTGCGGCGCGCATTCGAGGAACTGCGGCAGAAATTGCAGGCGGAAGGATTGTTCGATCAGGCACGCAAGCGCCCGCTGCCGCGTTTCGTGCGCCGATTGGGCGTGATCACCTCGCCGGGTGGCGCCGCCATCCATGACGTGCTGAGCGTGCTTGGCCGCCGTTTCCCGATGCTGCCGATCGATCTCCTGCCGGTGCCGGTGCAAGGCACGGGCGCAGCCGCGCAGATCGCCGATACGCTGACGCGCGCGGCAAACAGCGGTCGCTACGACGCCTTGCTGCTGACCCGTGGTGGCGGCTCGCTGGAAGACCTGTGGGCCTTCAACGAGGAAATGCTGGCCCGCGCGATCGCCGCGAGTGCGGTGCCGGTGGTCTCCGCGGTCGGACACGAGAGCGATGTCTCGCTGGCCGATTTCGCCGCAGACGTTCGCGCCGCCACGCCATCGGCGGCGGCGGAACTGCTCAGCCTCGATCAGGGCGATCTGCAACGACGACTGGTCTCGCTGGAGCGTCGCCTGATCGCCAGCCAACAGCAGATGGCGCGGCAGCTGGCGCAGCGGCTGGATCGCGCATGGTTGCGTCTCGATGCGCAAAAACCGGCAGCGCGCCTGCATGCACTGGCGTTGCGGCAATTGCAGCTGGGCCAACGCCTGAACGCCGCCTGGCGACGCACGTCCGAGCGCGATCATGCGCGTTTGCGCCATGCCGCGGCGGTGTTGCGTGCACGCCATCCGCAGCTGCGACTGCAGCACCTGCGTGATCGCCTCGCCGCGATCGGCCAGCGTCCGAAACTGGCGATCGGCCGCCAATTGCAGCAGGAAGCCTTGCGGTTGCGATCAGCAGTGCGCGCGCTGCATGCGGTGAGTCCGCTGGCGACTGTGGCGCGCGGCTACGCCATTCTCAGCGATGACGCTGGCGTGCCCGTGCAATCGGTGACGCAGGTGGAAACGGGACAACGCATTCGCGCGCGCCTGCACGATGGCGAACTCGCGTTGCAGGTCGATGCCATCCATCCGTCCGCCACGGAGCCATGAGCATGTTGCAGAAGTCGTATCCCTATTACCTCGCCAATCGCGCCGTCGCCGCCAACACCGATCTCGAAGTGCTCGACAAGTATTCGGGGAAGCGTGCGACCCGCGTCGCCTTCGCCGATGCCGCCACGGTGCGCAAGGGAATCGTCGCTGCGCACAAGGCGCGCGATGCGATGGCCGCGTTTCCGCCCGACGCACGCCGCAATGTTCTGGAACATTGCGTGCGCCGTTTCAGCGAACGCCAGGAAGAACTCGCACTCGCCCTGTGCGTCGAAGCCGGCAAGCCGATCCGTGATTCGCGTGGCGAAGTACTGCGCCTGATCGACACCTTCCGCATCGCCGCCGGCGAGGCCACCCGCGGCGACGGCGAAGTGATCGAGCTTGACGTCTCGGAACGCGCACGTGGGTATCGCGGCATGGTCAAGCGCGTGCCGATTGGCGCCTGCGCCTTCATCACCCCGTTCAATTTCCCCCTCAACCTGGTCGCGCACAAGGTCGCGCCGGCGATCGCCGCAGGTTGTCCGTTCGTGCTGAAACCGGCCGAGAAAACCCCGATCGGTTCGTTGATCATCGGCGAGATCCTGGCCGAAACCGACCTGCCGAAAGGCGCGTTCTCGATCCTGCCCTGCTCCAATGACGACGCTGGCCTGCTGGTCGAGGATCCGCGCATCGCGCTGCTGTCGTTCACCGGCAGCCTGATCGGCTGGGACCTGAAGGCGCGCGCCGGCCGCAAGAAAGTGGTACTGGAACTCGGCGGCAACGCGGCCTGCATCGTCGATGCCGATCCCGGCGTCGATCTCGATTTCGTGGTGCAGCGGCTGGTGTTCGGCGCGTATTACCAGAGTGGCCAGAGCTGCATCAGCGTGCAGCGCATCTTCGCGCACAAGGACATCATCAAACCGTTGCGCAAGAAGCTGGCGAAAGCGGTGAAGGAGTTGCGGATGGGCGATCCCCGCGACGAGCGCACCTTCATCGGCCCGGTGGTGGACGATGCCGCGGCCGCGCGCATCGAATCATGGATTGCGGATGCAATGAAACACGGTGCCACACGTCTGGCTGGCGGCAAGCGCGATGGCCGGATGATCCCGGCGACATTGCTCGAAAACGTGCCGCACGCCTGCGATCTCTACAAGCGCGAAGCGTTCGGACCAGTGGCGATGATCGAGGCCTTCGACGATTTCGACGACGCTCTTGCCCGCGTCAATGCCAGCGATTTCGGCTTGCAAGCAGGCGTGTTCAGCGCGCGACTCGATCACGCCATGCGCGCCTGGGATCGTCTCGAAGTCGGTGGGGTGATCGTCGGCGACGTGCCCAGCGTGCGCATCGACAACATGCCCTACGGCGGCGTCAAGGCATCGGGACTGGGACGCGAAGGCGTGCGTTACGCCATCGAGGACATGACCGAACGCCGGCTCCTGGTCATCCGCTCCGGGCACTGAGCACGGGCAGCGCCTGCGGCCGCCCGAACAGATAACCCTGCCCGTACAGGCAACCTTCCTCGCGCAGGCATTGGCGCTGATGACGGGTTTCCACGCCCTCGGCAATGCAATCGATGCCGAGGCCATCGGCCAGCGAGACGATCGCGCGGACCAGGGCCTCGCTTTCGCCGCGACTGGATTCCTGCAACCCGGCGACGAAGCTGCGATCGATCTTCAAGGCGTGGAACGGAAAGCTGCGCAGGTAGGACAGCGCCGAGAACCCCGTGCCGAAATCGTCGAGCATGGCCAGCACGCCGCGCGCCTTGAGTTCGTTGAGCTGCGCCAGCGTGCGTCCGCTGTCTTCGAGCAACGAGGCTTCCGTCACTTCAATGCGCAAGCGCGCCGGATCGGCGCCGACTGCATCGAGTGTCGCCAGCAGGCGCGTGGCGAATTCCGGTGAACGGAAATGCAGCGGCGACACGTTGATCGACACATAGCCCTTGCTGCGTCCACCGGCCATCCATTCCGCCACCTTGCGATAGACCAGCCAGTCGATTTCGCGCACCAGCCCGCTGTCCTCGCCGACACCGATGAACGCGCCCGGCGACAACAATCCCAGCGTTTCGTGGCGCCAGCGCACCAGCGCCTCGTGACCGACGACGCGCCCGTTGCCGAGATGGACGATCGGCTGCAGATGGACGTCGAAAGCATCGGCGTTGATCGAGCGCCGCAAGTCGGCTTCGAGATCGAGCAGGCGCAGCGATTCCGCGCGCATCGCCTCATCGAACACCATCGCCTGCGAACGTCCGTTGGCCTTGGCGCGATACATCGCGGCATCGGCGTCGCGCAGGATTTCCTCGCCGGACTGGTAGCCCGGTTGCCACATCGCGATACCGACGCTGGCGGAGGGGAACAGTTCGCGGTCATGGACGAAGATCGGCGCTTCGAATGCGCGGATGATGCGTTCGGCCAGCGCCTTCACCTCGTCGATGCCCGACACCAGTTCGGCGAGCACGGCGAATTCGTCGCCACCCAGGCGCGCCACCAGGTCATGCGACCCGAGCTGGCCACGAATGCGATTGGCGACCTGCACCAGCATTTCGTCGCCGGCGGCATGCCCCATGCTGTCGTTGACCAGCTTGAACTGGTCGAGATCGAGATAGAGCACCGCGAAGCCCGGCATGTCCACCGAACAGCGCGAGGTCAGCATGTTCAGTTGCAGGCGTTCGAGCAATTGCTGGCGATTGGGCAGTCCCGTCAGGCTGTCATGACTGGCCTGGTACTGCAGGCGTTGCTCGACGCGAATGCGTTCGCCGATTTCCGCAAGCAGGGTGCGGTTGGTTTCGGCGAGTTCGCGGGTACGGTCGCGGACGTGGCCTTCCAGTTCCTGCAGCAGCCCGCGCCGTTCCAACGCCACCGACACGTGTTGCGCCGCGAACGACAGCAATTCCATGTCCTGTGCGCCGAAGCGGACATCGTCGCGATAACTCTGGATCGCCATCACCCCCGCCGGCACGCCATTGCGCAGCAACGGCACGCCCAGCCACGACGCCGCCATCTTCCCGCGCACGTCGACCAGCCCATCGCGTTGCAGGCGTTGCAGCGTCGCATCGTCCAGCAACAGCGGGCGACCATTGTTGACGACGTAATCGGCCACACCACGCCCACGCTGCACCCGCGCCGGGATGTCGTCGTGCTCATCGGCGACGTAGACGAATTCCAGGAAGCCCTGGTCTTCGCCCACCAGCGCGATGAAGAAGTTGCGGCAATCGATCAGTTCGTCCAGCACCGCATGCACGCCACTGTAGAAATCCCAGCCATCGCCCGGGCTCGATGACAACTCGCTGATGCGAAACAGCGCTGCCTGCAGGCGTTCCGCGCGCTTGCGCTCGTGCACCTCCAGTTCCAGCATCGCGTTGGCATCGCGCAGTTCGCGCGTACGCTGCGCGACCTGGTTCTCCAGTTCGACCTTGGCGTCACGACGGCCGAGTGCGATCTGGATATGCTGCGCCACGTAGGCCAGCACTTCGACGGCATCGCGCGTGTAACGATTGGCGCGATCGTAACTCTGCACCACCACCGCGCCACGGGCACGACCATCGCGCATCATCGGCACGCCGAGCCACGACAGGCTGGTCGGCCCGATGAATTCGGGCTCGTCGATCCCGCATTGCACCGCGAGCGCGCTCGACGGCCCCATCATCGGTTCGCCCTGTTGCATCATCCGCACGGTCAGGCTGTTCGACAGTTCGGCGAGCGGACGCGCGCCTTCATGCACCGGCCAGTGATCGACCTGATCGACGAAATACGGAATGCGGATTTCGTCGCTGTCGCGATCCCACAGCATGATCATGAAGTTCTGGGCATAGATCAGCCCCGCCACTTCGTTGTGGATGCGCTCGAGCGTGGTGTGCAGGTCCAGTCCGGACTGCGACAGTTCGGAAATGCGAAACAGCGCGCGCTGGATGCGATGCGCCTCCGACAACACCTGAACGCGCGAATCGGCCAGCAGGCGCGTCAGCGTCGCGTGGATCGCCGAATGGATCACGTCCATCCACTCCGGCGTCGGCGTCTGTGCGCGTCCCTGTGGATGCGCCAGCAGCACGTAAGGCACGCTGTCGTCCAGCCGCGCATGCAGGCAATGGCCATCGCCCGGATTCCCGGACAACGCGTCCAGTGCCGTCGCCCGCGCCAGCGCTTCGCATGGTCCGAACGCCTCGACATCGCGACCGCCCTGGGCATCGCGCCAGGCCAGCGCCAGCGTCACATCGACCGGCATCAGCGCATGCAGCGATTCCAGCAGGCCGCGCACCGCTGAATGCGAGCGCAATCCTCCCCACTGCGTGGGCAGGACCGAAGCCTCGGGGAGGATGGCGGCGTTCATGACCGGGATAGAGTACCCCGATGCCACCCGGCGGCCATTGCAACCCCATCGTGACTGTCCGCACGTTGCTCCGGACATGGAAGCCTGCATGGCGGCTTCGCGCGCAACCGTTATCCTATGGCCGATGGATGGCGTGCCCGACGAGCCCGACGACAATGCGCTCATGACCGCCTATGCCAAGGGCGATCAACGTGCGTTCGAACTGTTGTACAGCCGCCATCGTGGCGGCCTGTATCGCTACATCCTGCGCCTGCTGCGCGATCGCGCCATCGCCGACGAACTGTTCCAGGATGTCTGGCAACGGGTGATCAGCGCCCGCAGCGGCTGGCGACCCAGCGGCTCGTTCAGCGGCTGGCTGTACCAGATCGCGCATCATCGGGTGAACGACCACTGGCGTGCCCGTCGCCATCGTCCCGCCGCCCCTATCGACGCCGAGGAACGCGTCGCCGCGATTCCCGACCAGGGCACGCCTGAACGCACAGTCTCGGAGTTCGAACAGCGTCGACGCCTGCAACTGGCGCTGGAAACCTTGCCGCGCGAACAACGCGAAGTGGTCGCGCTGCGACTGGAACAGGAACTGACCTTGGAGGAAATCGCCACCATCACCGGCGTGGGTCGCGAAACCGTGAAGTCCCGGCTGCGTTATGCCATGGACAAATTGCGGGAGGAGATGAAGCCATGAAACGCCATCACGACGACACTACGCTGAATGCCGAAGAACGCGCACTGGCCGCGCAGCTGCACCGCCTGCCACCGCACGGCGAACCGGATGCTGGCCTCGACGCGCGCATCCTGGCGATGGCGCGAGCGGCTGCACAGGCACGACGCGCGACGCCAACGCGACGCCATTGGCCCGCCTATGCCAGTGCCGCTGCGGTATGCGTGCTCACGGCCGGTTTGGCTTGGCAGTTGTGGCCGGCACATGTCCAACGCGGTCCGCAGGCCACGCCGCCTGTTCCCGCGCCAGCGCCTGCACCCGCCGAACCCGTTGCTGCCGTCATCGCGCCACCGAAGGTGATCACGGACGGGAAGTCCGTTGAATCCGCCACGGATGCCACAGCGAACGTGGATGCCGCGGCACCGCGCGACACGCCACGTGTCCCGCTTCCACCGCAACCGCCACGTCCTCCAATATCGGCGCGCGGCGCGCCCACGCCGCAACCACCGATCATGACATCCACGGCCGATGCCAGCGGGTACTCCGCGCCGGCACCAGCGACGTCAGGCGTCGTCGTGCCGCCACCATCACCTCCTGCACCGCCGGCGCCGCCCGCACCGCCAAAATCGGATCCGCCATTGCGCGAAGCCGCATCTGCAGCCAATGCCGCAGCAATGGCGGCACCCGCCGCCGTCCCCGCCGAATCCGCGGCAAAGGCACGCGAAGCGAAAACCGCGACACCCGCAATGAACGCGATGCGCGTGCAATCCGCCGCCGATACCGAAAACGGCTACGACGCGCGACCGCCAGCCACGGTCCAGGACAGCAATGTGCGCAGCGACTGGCTCAAGCGCATCCGCGAACTGATGGCACAAGGGGATCGCGATGGCGCGCGCAGCAGCCTGCAGGAATACAAGACGCGTTATCCGGACGCGACGATTCCCGCCGACCTGCAGCCGTTGCTGGCGGCACCTCCACCGAAATCGCCGTAGCGAAAATCAACCGCCGCGATATTCGCGCGGGATGCGTTCGTTCAAGCCGACCAGGACCTCGTAAGGGATCGTTTCCGCCCAGCGCGCCACGTCTTCGCAGGCGATGGCATCGCCGCCCTGGTGGCCGATCAATACCACTTCGTCCTCGTTCCATGCGCTGCCCTGTGGTCCGAGATCGACCATGAACTGGTCCATGCACACGCGGCCGACGATGGGATGACGTTCGCCGCGAATCAGCACTTCGCCGCGCGACGACGACGCGCTTGATGACAGTGCGCGCGAATAGCCATCGCCGTAACCGATCGGCACCGTGACTATGCGGGTATCGTGCGGCGCCATCCACGTCGCGCCATAGCTCACCGTGCGTCCGGCTTTCACCACCTTGAAGTACACCACTTGCGACACAAGCGACAATGCCGGCCGCAGCTCGAAGGGTGGACGCGCGCTATCGCCCGGCAACACGCCATAAGTGATGATGCCCGGGCGCACCATGTCCAGCCATGTCTCGGGGAAATGCAGTACGCCGCCGGAATTGGCGAGATGGCGGATCGGCATCGGCGCACCGATGCGTTCGAAGTGCGCACAGGTTTCGAGAAAACGCTCAAGTTGCAACTGCGTCATCGCCGACCGCGGATCATCCGAGCAGGCGAGATGCGAATACACGCCCTTGACCATGCACCATCGCGATGCCACCGCCGCTTCGATCAACGGAGCCGCGCTCTCGCTGTGCACGCCGATGCGTTCCATCCCGGTATCGACCTTGAGATGGATGACGGCTTTGCGATTCATCGCCTGCGCGGCAGCCTCGACCTGGCGCAGCTTGTCGAGCGACGACACCGTGATCTCGAGATCGTGTTCGAGAAATTGCGCGACCTGCGGTCCGAAGATGCCGCCAAGCACCAGGATCGGCACGGTGATCCCGGCCTGGCGCAGCGCGATGCCCTCCTCCACGAACGCGACGCCCAGCTGGCCGGTACCCTGCGCCACCAGATGGCGTGCCACCGCCACCAGTCCGTGGCCGTAGGCATTGGCCTTGACGATCGGCATCACCGGCACGCGCACGTGATCGCCGATCGCGCGCAGGTTGTGGCTGATCGCGTCGAGATCGACCTGGATGCGGGTTGGACGCTGGATGAAGGGCGTGGTCATGGCGATATTGCAGCACGCACACGTGAACACGGCCAGCGACAATCACTGGAACGACCCGCGCGTCTTCGGGCATCAACTTGACACCGCTTGTTTAGTCCATTAATTTTACTATCAAATCTATGGACATATTGCTGTGACCGAAGCCCCCTGGTACGACATCGTCGCCATCCCCGCCTTGCTGCGTCATGCCCGCAATACCTACGGCAGCGCCATGCGCGAAGCACTGGAAGCCGCCGGCTATGGCGATATCCCCAAGAACGGCCTCTACGTGGTCGGTGGTCTCGCGCTCGGCGAGGGCGATGTGCCGCTGTCCGAACTGATCCGCAGCTTGCGCATCTCCAAGCAATCCGCCGGCCAACTGGTCGATACGCTGGTGTTGCGTGGCTATCTCGAACGCAGCGAAGACCCGCAGGATCGCCGCCGTCTGGTGATCGGACTCACTGCGCGCGGACGTGCCGCCGCCGCAGTCCAGACCGGCGCGCGCGAACGCATCGATGCGCAACTCGCCGATGCCATCGGCAGCGCACAGGTCACGAGTTTGCGGAAAAGTCTCGCCGCGCTGATTGCACTCGACCATGAACAGGACAGTCCCGATGACGACGCATGAACATGACGATGCTCTTGGCGTCGTCGAGATCAAGGCCTTCGTGCCCGCGCGCGATTTCGAGTTGTCGAAACGCTTCTATCGCGATCTCGGGTTCGAAATCCCCTGGTCATCCGACGATCTCGCCTACCTGCACGCCGGCAATGCCAGCTTCCTGCTGCAAAAGTTCTACGAGCCTGAACACGCCGGAAATTTCATGATGCACCTGCTGGTGCATGACGTCGAAGCATGGTGGCAGCGCGTGCAATCGCAGCGATTGGCGGAACGCTACGACGTCCGCACCGAACCACCTGCGGATCGCCCGTGGATGATCCGCGATTTCGTGCTGTTCGATCCGAGCGGCGTGTTGTGGCGGATCGGCGAGAACCCTCCGACGCCGATGAATGCGCCGTAGCACACCCGCCAAGGCATCCCATCAAGAGAAGAGGAGATCCCCATGTCCAACGAGCAACCGAAATTCCAATCGACCTCGCTATCCGGCGCGATCTTTCACGACGTCAATTTGCGGTCTTCGTCGTTCGGCGATGTGGCACTTGCCGACGCGGCATTCTCGAATGTCTCCTTCAAGGGGGCGAAGTTCGTCAACGTCGACTTCAGCAACGTCGAGATTTCCGATGCCAACCTGGCCGGCATGACCATCAACGGAATTCTGGTGACCGACCTGCTCTACCGGCAAGCGCCATGACGTCCACATGATGCGATCGTGGCCGCGGTCGCGCGGCGGTTACTCGAAACTGCCGACGCTGTCGTGCGCGAGATTGTCGAAGCGGGTGTACTCGCCGAAGAACTTCAGCTTGATCGAACCGGTCGGGCCGTTACGCTGTTTGCCGATGATGATTTCGGCCAGCCCCTTGTCCGGCGAATTTTCCTTGTTGTAGTAATCGTCGCGGTAGATGAAGGTGATCAGGTCGGCGTCCTGCTCGATGGCGCCCGATTCGCGCAAGTCGGCCATCACCGGGCGCTTGTCGGTACGCGTTTCCAGCGAACGGTTGAGCTGGCTGAGCGCGATCACTGGCACGTTCAATTCCTTGGCCAGCGCCTTCAACCCGCGCGAGATCTCCGAGATTTCGGTGGCGCGGTTTTCGCTGTTGCCGGGTACCGCCATCAGCTGCAGGTAATCGATCATGATCAGCCCGAGGTCGTGCTCGCGCTTGAGGCGACGCGCCTTCGAACGCAGCACGTCGGGCGACAGCGCCGGGGTGTCGTCGATGAAGATCTTGGCGTGGCGCAGCATGCTCACCGCGTGGGTCACGCGCGCCCAGTCTTCGTCTTCCAGCTGGCCCGTGCGCAGGCGCGTTGCGTTGACGCGACCGACCGAGGAAATCAGGCGCATCGCCAACTGGCTGGCCGACATTTCCATCGAGAACACCGCGACCGCCTTCTTGCTCTTGAACGCGGCGTACTCGGCCATGTTGAGCGCCAGCGTGGTCTTGCCCATCGACGGGCGCGCCGCGACGATGATGAGATCGGTCGGCTGCAGGCCGGCGGTCATCTCGTCGAATTCGGTGTAGCCGGTCGGCAGGCCGGTGACGCCGCCGCCGCTATCGGCACGTTCCTGCAACACGTCGACCGCTTCGTTCAACGCGCGCAATACCGGCACGAAATCCTCGCGGCCGCGACTGCCGGCCTCGGCGATCTTGAACACCTCCTGCTCGGCCTTGGCGAGGATCTCGGCACTGTCGCGACCCTCCGGCTGGAAGGCGTCGTTGACGATGCCGGAACCGACATCGATCAACTGCCGCAGCGTCGCCTTGTCGCGGACGATTTCGGCGTAGGCGCGGATGTTCGCCGCCGACGGCGTGGTGCTGGCCAGTTCCACCAGATAGGCGCCGCCGGCCACCAGTTCCGACTGTCCGGTCGATTCGAACCACTCGCCCAGAGTCACCGCGTCGAACGGCTTGCCCTTCTCGTTCAATTCGCGGATCGCGCGAAAGATCTGCTGATGGTCGCGGCGATAGAAATCGCGATCAGTGAGGAGATCGGCGATGCGATCATAGGCCTCTGGCACCAGCATCAATCCGCCCAGCACCGCCTGTTCGGCTTCCACCGACTGCGGCGGCACGCGCAGGTGTTCGACGCGCGGATCGGATGGGCTGTTGTCCTGGCGGGGGAAACGCGGGCGCGACGACATCGGGGCAAAACCTCTTTCAGCAGACATCAAGGTGCCCGCGCCAGTGGATTGAGTGGACGGAGGGTCGAAGCGTCCATCTAATCACGTCGCGGCCCGGGGGTGTTGCAGACAAACATGGGTGAATGCTGTGGATATCCATTGGATAACCCGTGTGCATCTCAGCGTTTGCGACGACCCAAACGACAACGGGCGCCGAAGCGCCCGTTGCGGTGTTGCTTGAAACTGGCGCAGCGCGATTACGCGGCGTCGGCTTCGACCACAACCTTGACGGTGGTTTCGACGCCGGCTGCGAAATGCAGCACCACATCGAACTCGCCGACGTGGCGGATCGGGCCTTCGCCCATCACCACTTCGCTCTTCTGCACCGGATGTCCGGCGGCGGTCAGGGCCACGGCGATATCGCGCGGGGTCACCGAACCGTAGAGCTTGCCTTCGGCCGAGGCGTGCGACTTGACGGTCACGCTCTGGCCTTCCAGCTTGCCGCGGCGGATTTCGGCTTCGTCGTGGACGGACTTGGCCTTGGCTTCGTAGTCGGCGCGCTTGGCTTCGAACTGCTCCAGGTTGGCAGCGGTGGCCGGCACGGCCTTGCCCTGCGGCACCAGGTAGTTGCGGCCGTAGCCCGGCTTGACGGTCACGGTGTCGCCGAGGACGCCGAGGTTCTGCACTTTCTGCAGGAGGATGAGCTTCATTGCATGTCTCCGTTAGCGATCAGGGATCGCAGCGAATGTTGTCCGGATGGACGAAAAATCAGGCGTCGTGGTTGTCGGTGTACGGCAACAACGCGAGGAAACGGGCGCGCTTCACCGCAGTCGCCAGCTGGCGCTGGTAATGCGACTTGGTGCCGGTGATGCGGCTCGGGATGATCTTGCCGTTCTCGGTGATGTACTGGCGCAGCGTGCCGAGATCCTTGTAATCGATCTCCTTGACACCTTCGGCAGTGAATTTGCAGAACTTGCGGCGGCGGAAAAATTTGGACATGGGTGTGCTCCTCAGGCGGCTTCGGCGGTGTCGTCGGCGGCTTCGCTCGGGGCGTCGCCTTCGTCGTCACGGCGGCGACGTTCGCCACGCTCCGGCTTCTCCGGCTTCTCGTCCTTGTTCTTCATGATCAGGGACTGCTCGCTGACGGCTTCGTCGCGGAGGATGACGAGATGGCGCAGCACCGCATCATTGAAGCGGAAGGCATCGGCCAGTTCGTTGAGGGTGGCCTGCTCGCACTCGATGTTGAGCATGATGTAGTGGGCCTTGACCAGGTTGTTGATCGGGTAGGCCAGCATGCGGCGGCCCCAATCTTCGACGCGGTGGACCTTGCCGCCGGCATTGGTGATCGTCGCGGTGTTGCGCTCGATCATGCCCGGCACCTGTTCGCTCTGGTCCGGGTGGACCAGGAACACGACTTCGTAATGACGCATTGTGGTTTCCTTGTGGATGACCGGACGGCAGGATGCCGACCGGAAAGCCCTCTGCCATCGGCGAACCGACGCGTTCGGGCAAGACCCCCGCGGTTGCGGGAGCCGAATATTATGGCATGGATCAAGGAGTTGCGGGAGGGCGCCGCGGTTACGCCCGCTCGGCGTCCGTGGTGAAGCTCTCGCCGCAGCCGCATTCGCCCTTCACATTGGGGTTGCGGAAGACGAACTGCTCGTTCAGGCCCTGCTTGATGAAGTCGATCTCGGTGCCATCGACCAGCGGCAGGCTGTCGGCATCGACCAGCACATGCACCCCGTCCTGGGCGAAATCGCGGTCACCGGGGGCTGCGGCATCCGCCATCTCGATGTGATAGCCCCAGCCGGAGCAGCCGGTACGGCGTACGCCAAAGCGCAGGCCGGCCTTGTCGGGTTCGGCGACGAGATAGCTGCGGACGCGTTCCAGCGCTGCGGGGGCGAGAGTGACCATGGCGCGATTCTATATGTGTAGGCAGGAAGGATGGCGAACGTCGTTTAAACTTGCCCATTCAAGATGGTTGCGGACGAGGCAGGATTCAAGACATGAGCACGACTTCGGTCGCCGATGCGCTGGCAGGCAAGTTTCCCGAGGGCAGCGGCGTGCGCGTGCGCGGCTGGGTGCGGACGGTGCGCGGCTCCTCCAATCTCGCCTTCGTCAACGTCAGCGACGGTTCCTGCTTCGCGCCGATCCAGGTGGTCGCAACCGACACCTTGGCCAATTTCGACGAGATCAAGCGGCTGACCCCGGGCTGCGCGGTGATCGCTGCCGGCAAGCTGGTGAAATCGCAGGGCAAGGGCCAGGGTTTCGAACTCCAGGCCGATGCGGTCGAAGTGGTCGGTTGGGTCGAGGAACCCCTCACCTATCCGATCCAGCCCAAGCCGATGTCGGCGGAATTCCTCCGCGAAGTCGCCCACCTGCGCCCGCGCACCAACCTGTTCGGCGCGGTCACCCGCATCCGCAACACGCTGGCGATGGCGGTGCACCGCTTCTTCCATGAGCGTGGATTCTTCTGGATTTCGACGCCGATCATCACCACCTCGGATGCCGAAGGCGCCGGGCAGATGTTCCGCGTCTCCACGCTGGACATGGCCAACCTGCCGATCAGCAAGGACGGCCAGGTCGATTTCAGCCGCGACTTCTTCGGCAAGGAAACCTTCCTTACCGTGTCTGGCCAGCTCAATGTCGAGGCCTACTGCCTCGCGCTGAGCAAGGTCTACACCTTCGGGCCGACCTTCCGCGCCGAGAACAGCAACACCACGCGCCACCTCGCCGAGTTCTGGATGATCGAGCCGGAGATCGCCTTCGCCGACCTCAACGACGACGCCGACCTCGCCGAAGATTTCCTCAAATACTTGTTCCGCGCCGTGCTCGACGAACGTGGCGACGACATGGCCTTCATCGCCGAACGCGTGCAGAAGGACGCGATCACGCGCCTGGAAGGATTCATCAACGCGCCGTTCGAACGCATCGACTACAGCGACGCGATCAAGCTGCTGCAGGCATCCGGCAAGAAGTTCGAATTCCCGGTGGAATGGGGCCTCGACCTGCAGACCGAACACGAGCGCTGGCTGACGGAAGAACACGTCGGTCGTCCGGTCGTGGTGATGAACTATCCCGAACAGATCAAGTCGTTCTACATGCGCCTCAACGACGATGGCAAGACCGTCGCCGCGATGGACGTGCTGGCACCCGGCATCGGCGAGATCATCGGCGGCAGCCAGCGCGAGGAACGCCTGAACGTGCTCGACTCCCGCATGGCGCAATTCGGACTCGATCCCGAGCACTACGACTGGTACCGCGATTTCCGCCGCTACGGCAGCGTTCCGCACGCCGGCTTCGGACTCGGCTTCGAACGCCTCGTCGTGTACGTGTGTGGTCTCGGCAACATCCGCGACGCCATCGCCTACCCGCGCGCGCCGGGCAGCGCGGAATTCTGATGATCCTGTTCTTCGCCATGCTGTTCCTCGCCACCGCGATCGCCGGTTTCTGCGCCTTCGTGATCTTCTGGCCGCTGTCGCTGGTGCACCTGCGCGATCGCCACCCTGGCCTGCGTGGCCAAATCGGCGAGTTCTCCTTCCTCAATCCGAAAGCACTGGCTTGGCTGCTGAGCACGCGCTACCGCGAAGTACGCGATCGCAGCTTTACCGGCCTGGCAACGCCGGCCTGGGTCGCCTTGCTGGTGATCCTCGGCGCGTTGTCGCTGGCCGGGTTGCTGTGGCTGATCTCGGCATTGTTCCCGGCACTGGCACTGTACTGACATGCACGACAACGACATGCTCGACGATGGACGCACGCACGACGAATGGTGGCTGGCCAGCCTCGGCCGCACGCTGGTGTGGGCGCGCCTGCGTATACGCGAAGCCGGCACCGCGGAGGTGCTGGACTCCGATGGCAACACCCTGTCCTACGACAGCCTGGATACTGCGCGCGCCGCGCTGATGGATGCCGAATTCGTGCCATTCGACGGACTCGATGAAGACGATGCCCACGCACGCGGATTTCGTCTCGGCGAAATCACTCCGCCCGAAGCCTCGAGTGATGATGGATTGCGACACCAGATGGTGCGGATGCTAGGCGCGCGCGCCTGACCCCAACGGAGACGCAACATGGATCTGGATCTCACCGGCAAACGCGCACTGGTCTGCGGCGCATCCGAAGGCATCGGTCGCGCGACCGCGCACGAACTGGCATTGCTTGGCGCCGAAGTCACGGTGCTGGCGCGTCGCCGCGAGGTGTTGGAAGAAGTCGTTCGCGCCTTGCCGACACCAAAGGGACAGCACCACGGGTTGATCGTCGCCGATGCGGCGGACACTGTCGGCCTCGCTGAAGCTGCGCGCGAACTCGCCGCGCACAGCCCGGTGCACATCCTGATCAACAACAGCGGCGGCCCGCCCGGCGGTCGCGCCATCGATGCCGACGCCGGCGCCTTCCTCGATGCCTACACCCGGCACCTGCTCGCCAACCAGGCACTGGCGCAGGCATTGGTCCCGGGCATGCGCCACGCCGGCTACGGCCGCATCGTCAACATCATCTCGACCTCGGTGTACGAACCCATTCCCGGCCTCGGCGTCTCCAACACCACGCGCGGCGCCGTCGCCAGCTGGGCCAAGACCTTGTCGCGCGAATTGGCCGCCGATGGCATCACCGTCAACAACGTGCTGCCGGGATATACCGAGACCGGACGCATCGACCAGCTCGTGCGTGGGCGCATGGCGAAAGAACAGGCCGACGAAGCCGCCATCCGCGCCGACATGATGGCCGGCGTGCCGGCAAAACGCTTCGCGCGCGCGGAGGAACCGGCGGCCCTGATCGCCTTCCTGTGCGCGCCGGTGGGCGGCTACATCAACGGCCAATCGATCGCCGTAGATGGCGGCCGCATGCAATCGATCTGATCCACGCCTGAACAGGTAAGCTTGGCGCATGCAGCGCTATCCGCACTGGATCGACGGCAAACCCTGCCCGCCCGCGGGCGGCACGTGGTTGGGCGTATCGGAACCAGCGAGCGGCAAGGTCATCGCGCAGGTCGCAGCCGGCAATGCGCACGACGTCGATGGCGCGATCGCCGCCGCGGCACGCGCGTTCCCGTCATGGTCGTCGCTGCCGAATTCGCAACGCGCGCGCTGGCTGGAACGCCTGGCCGATGCGCTGGAAGATCGGCTGGAAGATGTCGCGCAAGCCGAATCGCGCGATGGCGGCAAACCCATCACATTGGCGCGCGATGTCGAAATTCCGCGCGCGATCGCCAACCTGCGCTTCTTCGCCCATGCCGCGACCCAGTTCGCCAGCGAGTCGCATCACGGCGAGGCCGGGCTCAACTTCACCCTGAGGCAAGCGCTGGGCGTGGTGGCGACGATTTCGCCATGGAACCTGCCGCTCTATCTGTTCACGTGGAAAATCGCGCCGGCTCTCGCCGCCGGCAACTGCGTGGTGGCCAAGCCATCCGAAGTGACGCCGCACAGCGCGACGCTGTTGGCCGAAATCGCCGCAGATATCGGCTTCCCAAGCGGCGTGTTCAACCTGGTGCACGGCGCTGGCCCGGCAGTCGGCGAAGCGCTGGTGACGCATCCGCAGGTGAAAGCGATTTCCTTCACCGGCAGCACCGTCGTCGGCAAACGCATCGCCACATTGGCGGCGCCGCTGCTGAAGAAGGTGTCGCTGGAACTCGGCGGCAAGAACCCGACGCTGGTGTTCGCCGATTCCGACTGGCGCGCCAATCTCGACACCATCGTGCGTTCGGCCTTCCAGAACAGCGGGCAGATCTGCCTGTGCGGATCGCGATTGCTGATCGAACGCGCGATTTACGACGAATTCCGCGACGCCTTCGTCGCGCGCGTGCAAGCATTGCGCGTCGGTGATCCGTCCGATCCCGCGACGCAACTGGGTCCGCTGGTGTCACAGGCGCATTTCGACAAGGTCCTGCGTGCACTGGCGACCGCCCGCGATGAAGGTGCGCAGGTGTTGTGCGGCGGCGCTGCGATTGATCGTCCCGGCTGGTTCATCGCCCCGACCGTGCTGGAAGGACTCGGCCCCGACAGCGCCACCAACCGCGAGGAAATCTTCGGTCCGGTGGTGACGCTGCAAACATTCGACGACGACGATCACGCCCTCGCACTCGCCAACGCCAGCGACTACGGCCTCGTCGCCACGCTATGGGATCGCAACCTGCCGCGCGCGCTGCGCTTCTCGCGCGAATTGCGCACCGGCATGATCTGGATCAACACTTGGCTGATGCGCGACCTGCGCACGCCGTTCGGCGGCAGCAATCAATCCGGACTCGGTCGCGAAGGCGGCGTCGAGGCCATGCGTTTCTTCACCGAAGCAAAGAACGTGGGGATCGGAACATGAAAGGCGTCGTTCGCTCATTGCTGATCGCATTCGCATGTTTGTTCGCATCCGGCCAAACCTTCGCCCAAAGCAAGGATCCAGTCGCGTTCGCCCGCTTCATGCAGAAATACCAGTCCTACAAGACGCCATTCGCGCGCTTCCGTTTCTCCATCAATCCGCACCAACTCGCCGACTCCAGCGTCAATTTCTGGGCGGGCCAATTGGCGGCAGCCGACGCCAGCATCATGGGCCGGCCCAACGATGCCTTGTTCTATTTCCCGATCGCGAGCCCGGCGGCCAAATCCCTGCCCGATCCCGCGAACTATCATGCCGTGGATGCGCGGGACTGGATCGCCGCGCAAGCCCCCCGCTATCGCATGGTGATGATCAACGAAGCGCACCACGCCCCGCAAACCAGACTGCTGACGCTCTCCCTGCTCAAGCCACTGCACGATTCCGGATTCCGTTATCTTGCGCTGGAAACATTGCGCAACGATGGCCACAATCCGGTCCCCGCCGGATATCCGGTCAGCGATTCGGGCGAATACACCCAGGAACCGGTGATGGCCGATCTGGTCCGCGAAGCGTTGCGCCTCGGCTACACACTGGTGCCGTACGAGTCCGATGATCGCGAGCTGCGCGACATCGCGGGACGCGAGGCATCGCAGGCACATAACCTGCAGAGATTCATGGCGGCGCATCCCGATGCGAAAATCCTGCTGCACGCCGGCTATGCACACACCGCGAAAGCGGATTCCGTGCTGATCTCGGGAGCGCCGACGATGGCGACAGATCTCGTCAAGGCGACCAAGGTTCGCGTCCTGTCGATCGATCAGGTGAAGCTGACGCCGCTGTCGTTTTCATCGCACGAAGTCATCGACACGCAGGAACGGCTGGCGAAGGAGTTCAAGACCACGGGGCCGGTGGTCTTCATCAACCAGTCCAATGATTCGGCCTGGGCCGCGGAGCCCGGCGCGTACGATGCCAGCGTATTGCTCCCCGCTTCGCCGACGCAGGTGATCCGTCCCGACTGGTTGGCCCTGGATGGCCAGCGCCACAAGATCTACATGGATGCCAAGCCCTGCGGCTTCCATTTCCCGTGCCTGATCCAGGCGTTCTATTCCGGCGAACCCGATCAGGCGATTCCCGCCGATCAGATCGTCATGATGGTCGAAGCCGACACCAACACCCCGCTCTTCCTGCGCGAAGGGTATTACCGCCTGCGCTATGTCACGGAAGAAGACCAGAAAATCATCGAACGCCAGTTCATCGTCAAACCCCCCGGCAACAATCACTGACATTCGCATTCTCGGAATCACATCTTGAACCGTCTCCGCAATCTCCTTGCCAGCAACCGCGCCTGGTCCGAACGCGTCCACGCCGAAGACCCGACCTTCTTCGAACGCCTGTCGACACAGCAGGCGCCGGAATACCTGTGGATCGGCTGCTCCGATTCGCGCGTGCCCGCCAACCAGGTAGTGGATGTCGCGCCGGGCGAAGTGTTCGTCCATCGCAACATCGCCAATGTCGTGGTGCACACCGACCTCAACTGTCTGTCGGTGATCCAGTTCGCCGTCGATGTGCTCATGGTCAAGCACATTCTTGTCGTCGGCCATTACGGCTGCGGCGGTGTACACGCGGCACTCAACGGCACGCGGCTGGGACTCGCCGACAACTGGGTGCGCCATGTCGCCGATGTCGCCCACAACCACGCCGACGTGCTGGCGCGCCACGACGATCCGACGCTGAAACACGACCGCCTGTGCGAGCTCAACGTGCTGGAACAAGTGGTCAACGTTTGCCAGACCACCATCGTGCAGGACGCCTGGGCGCGCGGCCAACCGCTGACCGTGCATGGCTGGGTGTACACCTTGCGCGATGGGCTGGTCCACGATCTCGGCATCAGCGTCGCCAGCAGCGCCGACCTGGCGCGTGAATATCCCGAAGCCCTGGCGCGCATCCGCAGCGACGTGGAGGATCGATGAGCGACGCCGGCATCCACAGCGGCAACGCACCGAAACCGGTCGGCCACTATCCGCATGCTCGACGCGTTGGCCAGTGGCTATATCTCTCCGGCGTCGGCCCACGTGACCCTCTGAGCAATTCCGCGCCGGGAAATGTCTACGCGCAAGACGGGGCGCTGGCGAGTTACGATATCGCCGCGCAAACGCACTCGGTGTTCGCCAATGTCGGGCGCATCCTTGCCGATTGCGGCGCCAGCTGGGACGACGTCATCGACGTCACCGTCTACCTCACCGACATGGCGCGCGATTTCACCACCTACAACGCCATCTGGGCGCAGTATTTTCCCGATGCCGCGCGTGCGCCCTGCCGCACCACGGTCGGCATCACCGCATTGCCGGCACCGATCGCCATCGAATTCAAGTGCGTGGCGCTGTTGCCGCCACCTGATCGCACCAGGAGACACCATGCCATTGCCCGATCCCATCAACCTGCAACAATGGATCGATGAACATCGCCACCTGCTGAAACCGCCGGTCGGCAACAAATGCATCGTCGATGGCGATTTCGTCGTGATGATCGTCGGTGGCCCCAACGCGCGCACCGACTATCACTGGGAGAAGGGTCCGGAATGGTTCTTCCAGATCGAAGGTGAGATGGTGCTGCGCATCCAGGAAGACGGCAAACCGCGCGACATCCCCATCCGTGCCGGCGAAACCTTCTACCTGCCGCCGAAAATCCCGCATTCGCCGCAACGCATGCCCGGCTCCATCGGCCTGGTGATGGAGCGTCGTCGCCTGCCGCATGAGGACGATGGCCTGATGTGGTTCTGCGTGAACTGCAACCACAAGCTGCACGAGGAGTTCTTCCACCTGGTCGATATCGAGAGCGATTTCTTCCGGGTGTTCGAACACTTCTATCGCGACGAGGCGTTGCGCACCTGCAAGCAATGCGGCACCTTGAACCCGCGCCCCACGCGTTACGAACTGGATGCGCATTCGGAAGCCGACATCACCTGAGTGGACAGCCGACCCGCTGGTTCATCCGCCATTCCGCCGCCGCCGGGATCATGGCGATGTATACCGTTTCCCGGATCATCCTTGATGAAAGCCCTGCTCGTTCTCGCCCTGACCGCCACCACCTTGTCCGCCCAGGCCGCAACGCCTGCGGCGTCTCCCGCGACGGGCGGCACCCAGGCGATCGAATGCTTCGCCGTCTACAAGATGGCCGGCGACGCGCCGCAGAACGCCAGCCACAAGGCCGACATCGCCAAGTTCCAGAACCTGATGCAATGGTCGATGGAGAAAACCGGCGTCACCCAGCAAAAATTCAACGGCACCGTGGATACGTTCATGGCCAAGTTGCGCAACATGGGCCCGGTGGACGGGCAGAAATACATGGACGGCAAGATCGCATCCTGCAATACCTATGCCAAGGCGCAATACGACGCCTTCAACAAGGAAAAAGCGGCAGCGCCGACCAAGTAAGCGGCATCACCACTCGGTGCGCTGCGGCAACAGGCCGCGCAGTTCGGCATCGGTGAGATTGCGCCACTGCCCCGGCTTGAGATGGCCGAGCTTGACCGCACCGATGCGCACGCGCACCAGCTGTTTCACCCGATAACCGAAGTGCGTCGCCATCAGGCGGATTTGCCGGTTCAGGCCCTGCACCAAGGTGATGCGAAACCCGAACGGCCCGAGCTTGCCGGTCTTGCACGGCAAGGTGAGCTGGCCATGCACCGGCACCCCGCGTGCCATCCCGCGCAGGAACTCATCGACGACCTGGCGGTTGACCGCGACCAGGTATTCCTTTTCCAGCTTGTTTTCGGCGCGCAGGATCTCGTTGACGATATCGCCGTTGCTGGTGAGCAGGATCAACCCTTCCGAATCCTTGTCGAGCCGACCGATCGGAAAGACCCGCTGCTGGTGATCGACGAAATCGACGATATTGCCCTTCACGTCGGGCTCGCTGGTGCAGGTGATCCCGATGGGCTTGTTCAGCGCGATGTAGACATGACGGCGCTTGCCAGCGGCAGCTCCACGCACCGCCAGCTTCTCACCATCGATGCGGACATCATCGCCCTCGGCCAGTTCCTGGGCGACGCGGCCGCGTTCGCCATTGACGCTGACGCGGCCGGCAGCGATCAGACGATCGGCCTCACGGCGCGAGCATAGCCCGGTCTCGGAGATATATTTGTTCAATCGCATGGGACGATTGTCCCACGGAAGACCATGGTGGGTGCCGACGCTCAAAAAAGAGCCCGGTTGCCCGGGCTCCTCTTCTTCCTTTGATCAATGCCCTTGCGACATCGATTTCTGCTGTTGCAGGTGTAGAGCGTTTTGCTGTGTCTGTTGCAATTGCTGCACATCCTGCTGCAACTGTTGCGTGCTCTGAGCCACCGGCACCTGCGAGGCCTGCGCTTTGTTGGACAGCTCGCGTTGTTGCGCCGGATCGCGCAGATCGCCCTGGATCATCACCAGGTTCTGCTTGTTGGTGGTTTCCATCACGTGATCGACCTGCGTCAGGCCCGACGCGCGTGCTTGCCAGGTCATGTTGGCCAGGGCTTGCGTGTATTCCTTGTCGCTGTGGAATCCCAGTACCTTCGCGCCACCGAGCTTGTCGGTCTGCGCCTTGATCTGTTCGTACATGGCGTGCGATGGATGGCCAGCTTCGTTGATCAGCGGGTGACGAGCGGCATGTGCCTGAGTCGCGACATGGGCTCCATGGCCCGTTGTCGAGAAAGAATGATACCCAGCAGCTGTGTGATGACGAGGCACCATGTGACCATGCGGCGGGTCGGCATGAGTCGGTTGCCCGAGCTTGCCTTCCTTGATGTTTTGAATCGTCTCCGGCGTCAATACTTTTTGCCAGTGCTCGAAACGTTTCAGCCGATCGGGCAGGCCATTTTCCTTGCCATTGATATCATGGGTCGCAAGTTTGACGTTGCCGTGATGCTTCTCGGATACCCGCGTATCCCAGTACCACAGCGCAATCTTGGTCGCGTTTTCCGGCCTTGATGCCAACTCCGGATGATTGACCAGATCGAGTCCGAGATCCTTTCCGGCAGCGGTATAGTTCGCCTTCCCGGTCAATTGGATATATCCGCGACCGTGATATTTGAAGCCATCCCCGGGCAGGTCGTTGCCGAGATCCTTGCGCATCCCATACATCAACTCCGCAAGTGCGTCCGGCCGACCGTGCAACGCCTCGACTCGTGCAGCCTCCAACACTTTGTCGCCGTGTCTGTGGGCTTGAGCAACTGGTATCTGGCCAATGCCCTTGGTGTAACGAAAGCCTTCCTCCAACCGGCTCAGCCCCATCGACTCATGGGTCGTCTGGGCCATGAAATTCGCAAGTTCCCTCGGATTCGTGATCCCGTGGGCAACTGCGGCCTTCAATACTTCCTGCTCTCTATCCTGACTCATTTGCAACTCCTGTGTTACGGCGCGCTGACGACGCGGTGATCCTTGTCTCGCCTCTATCGAGGCTGTTTCTCCTGGAAATCATTCGGATTGAATTCCGAAAACGCAGCGCCATGCGCCTTCTGGAACTTCGTGATTTTTGGGTCCTTCCCGTCCTCCCAAACCGTATTGACGTAGCTCTCGGCAAACCAGCTCTTCTTTTCACTGGAATATTTGAAGGTCGCTTCGTCCCCCCATTTGTCCGAAGAGCCACCGCCCATCGCGATCACGAACACGCCTCCATCATCAATTCGAATAAAGGCAAACGGGTCTCCCGCAATTCCTCCACACGTCGCGCAGGGCACGATATGGTCGTTCGTCGCTGCGACGACGTATTTGCCACCTTGATCCCCAATCAAGATCATCAGCTTGCGCCTAGCGCCTTCACCGGCCACTTTGCTTGTGTTGACTGAATCCTCGACGAGCATCAAGACATCGGGAATGCCATCACCATTCAAATCACCTTTTTGGGTATCGACGATTGTGTAGCCACGTGGCACCAGTGCGTTCAGCTCCATAGGCTTCTGGTTTCCTGATTGGGGACGAGCTGTCGGTTGAGATATGGCCATGGCCGCTGTTGTTGCAGTCGGCTGTTTTGCATCAGATGCAGGCGCCTTTTGACCTTGGACGTCACTGCCGGGCGGTGGTTTGCAAGCCACGATAGCTCCACATATCAGTGCGATCGCAAAGAGTGGGCGCATCACCGAATCCTCACAGACAGGCTGCAGGCGCTATATTCAACTTTGCATGCTGTGCCACTAATCTGCTCGCAATTGTTCACGGACTCTTCTTCAGCTTTCCGCAGATCGACATTTGCCCCAAACCCAGATTTACCGCCCCCCCAAGCTGTAGCTAGGCAGGAATTACGCACTTGCGCTTGAATTTTGCAGCCGCCGCCACCGCAGTCTTCGATGGCCTCCTTAGCTGCTGCTCTTTTACTTCTAGCAACTGAAGCCCATCCGATAGAACCAGTCTTACTATCTAAGGCAATCGCACCGTATCGGTCCTGCCAAATCGGACCGGTGTAGGTTTGAGCTGATGAATTGCTCCCGTCGTCTCCGCCACATCCCGGCTGCCCCGGCACTACACCAGGGGGGCATCCGGGCACCTGTACTTGCGCATGTCCTGTAAGAGAACCGAATAACAGCAGAACCATCAGCAGAAATTTGTTCACGCCTGATCTCCATCCACACGCAACTTGCGCTGGGAATTCGACCGTATTTCATCCTGTGTCGGCTGAATGGATGATTGATTACCTGCCAAGTTCCTATTGGCACCATGATGGGAGCCGGGATTGCTTGCCCCTAGGTTTCTCTGCTCATGGTTCGCCGAAGGCGCCTGCTGCCCAATCACACTCCCTTGACCATCCCTCACCATGCCTCCGCCACCATGCGGATCCGGCTTGGTATGTCCGAATTGCGAATACGCGTTGAACCCACCCACCGTCGCATTGAAGAACTGTGCCGCCAGCGGCGGACAAGTCACCAGCAACACCGTCAGCACCATCCCCAATCCACCCTGCTGCATCGCGACGGTGTTCAAGCCCTCCATCGCCCCGACGTTGTTGATCGCCAGCGTGTATTTGACGAACATCGCCGCGCCTACCGCCGCCACCATCTTCATTGCTACTGACACCATGAAGCAAAGCACAGCCAGCGAGAAGCAGGTGCCGATACCGTATTGCAGCCACTTCGAGAAGAGGCTCTTGGTCGACTGGAACAGCAAGCACATGATGAACAACGGCCCAAGGCCGACGAACAGTGCCAGCGCGACCTTGTACATCAGCAGCAGCGCACCGCCGACCACTGCCGGGCCCGCGGTTCCCACAGCGCTCATCGTGGTGATATGGCTGAGCTGATCCTTCCAGGCATCCGCACTGCCGCCAGCGGTTGCATAGGAATCCAGCAAGGCGAATGTCGACTGCATCAACGTCAGGTTCTGGTCAATCTGCTGCGCCGGTGAGACCTCATCGACTGTCACCAGCCCGGTGATCGCCCGCGGCAAAGTGTTGCTCAGCAAGTCGGAAATGTCGTTGCCAAATAGCGAGAACGTACTCGCAACCAAGGTGATCAGCACTACCCGCATCGAGTTGGTCACCAGCGCCATCATCGGTTCGCGCGAACGACCGGTGACGATCAGCCAGCCTTGGAAGATGATCCACGACACCACCATGATCGTGCCAAACAAAAGGATCCACTGGATCAATCCGCTGACCAGGTTGGTGCGGAAGATCTCGATTTCCTTGTCCAGGAACTTGAAGATCAGGCTGAAGAATATCCATTGTCCGATGCTGCCCATGTGCTCTCCTCAATCCCCCTGAACGCAGCCGTTCACTGGCCGCGCTGCTTGCTGTGCAACGGCGAGTTGTCACCCAATGCAAGTGTCATTACAGCCATCGTCGCCGCGTCATTGGCCAACTGGCCGCCAACACCGCCCAATGGGCCGCCGCCACTGCTGTCGGTACCACTCGTGCCATTTAGTGCCATCTGACTCAGGCGATCCTGCACACCCCGCAGATAAGTCACACGCGCGCTATAGGCATCGTTGTAGGTCTTCTGTTGTTGCTGGTCGATCTGGATCAGCGCGATCAACGCCAACATGCGGTTGGTATTGTCCTGGAGCTTTCCGGCCGCGAGCTCATCGATGTTGCCGCGATCACGCTCGATCTGCTGCAAGCGCTGATAACGGACGTCGGCCAATTCGCTCATCATCACGTTGTATTTGAATTGCGCTTTTTGCGTTTCCAGAATGTCCTTGCACAACTTGTACTGCTGGTCCGGGATGCCGTCCCCGGCTGTACTGCTGGCGCTGGAAATCGCCGAGCCAGTGTCGATTCCATCCACCTTGGGCGCATCGGGCTTCTTCGGCTTGGGACACCTCGTTTCGTCGCTCATGTCGACACTGGACAGCTTGGCGGATGCATTGGCCGTCAAGGTCACATCCGTCGACTTGAACATGACATCAGGATCTTTGTAGCGCCCCTGCTGCTCACCCTTCTGAGCATCCGGACTGAGGTCACCTTTGGTCACATTACTTTGATTCTTTTGATAAGTGAGCAAATCATCGCTGTTCGGATCGCCGATGGACTTGTGGATCGCCTTGAGCTCATCTATCGCCTCGCTGTCATTCACCGCCCAATCCGCCCAGGCGCCCACGCTGATGGTGAGGCAGGCGGTCATGACGATCGCCATCGCGGTGCGCAGCCGGCGGCGGCCCGGATTATTGTTCTTGATTTGTGCGGTCGCCATGTGCGTGCCCTCCCTAGTTTGTGCGTTCAATTGCCGCGCCCGGCCATGCGGCGGGTTGTGGCATCTTTGTCGTCATTACCACGACGTTTGCCGGAACCCTTGCGGCGCTCGTAGAACTCGGGCAACCACTGTTCGGGTTTCAGTTCGTTCTGAGATACTTCGTGGCGCATCGCCTGTTCTTCCAGCAGTGCGTGCAGGATTTCGATGTTGTCGGTCGATGCGGAAATCACCGCGAGTTCGTCGTCCATGCCGCGCAGGTTGAGCTGGCAGACATTGGCGGCGTGGCCCTGCTTCACCAGGAAGCAGCGCGAGCGTTCATCCAGGCTCACCACCACGTTGTATTCGGCTTCGGTGAGCTTGAGGCCGTCGACGTAGTCTTCCTTGCTGGCGTTCGGGTTCGGCAGCAGGATCAGGGTCGCGGTCTGTTCGATCAGCGCGGCGGCGATGTCGCTCTGCAGCGCGTCTTCCGGGCTTTGCGTGGCGAAGATGCCGAGGCCGTTCTGCTTGCGGATGGTCTTCTGCTTGTTCTTGGCGAAATCCTTCAGGCCGCCCTTGCCTTCCAGGATCTTCCAGAATTCATCCATCACGTAGATCAGCGGACGGCCGTCGATCAGCGCTTCGAGGCGGTGGATCAGGTAGTTGATCACCGGCACGCGTACTTCCGGGTTTTCGATGATGTCGGTGTAGTCGAAACCAATGATGCTGGCGCGGCTGAGATCAACGGTATCGACCGGGTTGTCGAACACCCAGCCCAGCGAATTGCCCATGGTCCATTTGCGCAGGCGTGCGAACAGGCCGTCGTCGCCCATGTTGGGCAGGCTCTTCTGGAAGTTGGTCATGCTGCGCAGCTGCATCGGCATGTCGAGCATCGCCTCGACCGCGCGATAGATTTCTTCTTCCTCGCGCGCGGTGTAGACCGGCTTGGCCGCCAGCACCTTGATCAGGTCGGAGAGGAACTGGACGTTGGCTTCGCTGTTCTCGCACTGGAACGGGTTGAAGCCGGTGGGCTGGCCGCTTTCCAGCGCCAGGTAGTTGCCGCCGCAGGCGCGCACGAAGATTTCGGCGCCGCGATCCTTGTCGAAGAAGAAGATGGTTGGCACCGGATCGAACTTCTGCACCTGGCTCAGCAGGAAGTTGATCAGCGCGGTCTTGCCGGTACCGGACTTGCCGATCACCATGGTGTTGCCGATCGCCTTCTCTCCCAGCGAATTCTCGCCCGGGTGGGTGGCGTGGAAGTTGAAGAAGTACGGCTGACCGTTGGTGGTCTGCAACGTGGTGACGCACTCGCCCCACGGGTTGTTGTCCTTCTTGCCGACTGCGAAGTTGTGCAGCGGCGACAGCCCGAGGAAGTTCAGCGAGCTGACGTTTGCGGTACGGGTGCGATAACGCCAGTTGCCGGGGAATTGCGAATAGAACGATGGCGCGACGGCCATGTCTTCCTTCGACGAGACGAAGCCGGCATTGGAGAGTTCGGCGCGCGTTGCCGCGATCTGCTGGCCGAGTTTGTCCTGCGATTCGGCGTACAGCGCGATGATGAAGTGGTATTCGCCGAGCACGAAGTTGCCGGAGGTAAGCTGGTCCATCGCCACATCCAGTTCCTGGATCTGCGTATAGGACTTGTCGCCGGACGAGATCATCATGCCCTTGGTGCGTTCCAGTACCTTCAGCGCATCGGCGCGCCCCTTCGGGCTGAAGGAGTGGGTGATGACGTATTCGAAGTCGAGGTACTTCAATCCATTGAGGATGCCCGGCCAGGTGCCTTCCGGGTATTCCTTGACGTTGAGGATGGCGCCGTACTGGTTGACGTTGTTCGGCGGGTTGACGACGAAATCGCCGCTCTTGACCGAGAACATCAGGCGACTGACCGGCAGGTAATCCTTGATCGCCGCGTTGAGCACCGGCACCGGCTCGTCGATGCGATTGAGGATGTAGCCGTAGAGTTCGAGGATTTCCGAGAACACCACGCCGTTGTCGGCCTCATACATGCCGAGGCGATACGGCGAGTAATCCTTGAGCACGGCCTCGACGTTGGCGGCGAGTTCCTGGATGCGCGCGACCGCTTCCTTCTGCAAGCGTTCGAGGCGGCCGACGTCGCTGACCTTGTCCTTGATGCGCAGGCCGCCGTGCGGGCGATAGACCATGCACAGGTACAACTCGTTCTGCATGATCTTCTGCGACGACAGCGCTTCGAAATAGCGATCCGACATCTGCTGGTTGAAGTCATGCCTGAACTTGGCGCCACTGCCGATCCTGCGGCGGCGACGGATGTCGTGGACCCAGAACGCGACGTTGAGGAAATCCGGCGCGCGCAGGGTCTGCAACAGGCGGTTGAACGTGGCGTGCTTGTGCTCGATCTCCCATTCCTCGCGGCCAACGAACGGCAGCCCGCCAAGGTTCCACACCACGAGGTAATCGCCGCCCGTGGTCTTGATCACCGTGGGCGAGACATGGGTGGAGAACGGGAGGAATTCGCTGACAGGGGTATCGGGTCTGAACATCAGTCGCGTGGCGCCGGTTTTTCGCGGTAGGGATTGGGATTGAAGACCCACAGTCCATCGTGGTCGCCGGTATTGCGCATACGCGTGCGCATGCCCAGCTTCAATCCCAGCAAGGTGAAGATGTGTTCGTCACGCCGGGCCATCATCCGCATGATGTAGATGACGACCGGCGCGAAGACGATGAACAGCAGGTTGCCGCTGTACATCGCGATCAGCAGCACGCCGCCCGCCCCGAGGAAAAACGGGACATAGGGCACGCCCAGGAACATGGGCGGGCGGGTGCAGCCGCGGAACATGACGTTCTTATGCACGGTAGCCGCGATCGAGGGTGATCACGTAGCCGGTGGTGGTGGTACCGCCAACATCCGCTGCGCAATCGCCACTGCCCTTCATCTTGTCGTTGCCGATCACCATCGAGGCGATCTGGGCAGCGGCACCGATCAGCAGGCCACCGATCAGGATCGGGGCGACGTCGGAAATGCGCTTGTGGGCGAAGGCGATCTGGTAACCGGCGAAAATGACCGCAACGGTCACGATCAGGATCGAGGCAACCTTGAGGATGTCGTAGACGTTCTTCATCACGCCGCACAACTTGGTCTGCGCTTCGGTCTGCGCCATCACGTCAGGCGCGAACAGACACAACGTGGCCAGCAGCAGCATGGCGAGCAATGTCAGGTTGGGCTTGCGGGAAGAAAGTTTCAGTTTCATTTTCGACTCCTGGGTGGATGCAACGGTTAAAAGACGAAGGCATCGTCGCCGGCAGATTTCTGCGTTGGCGACGACATGGGTTGCGATTGCATTTGTGCCTGCATGGGTTGCGCCATGACCGGCTGTGCCATGACGGGCATGGCGACGGCAGGCAGCGCCTGCATCGGCAGTTGTTGGGTGGGAACGGCCTGCGCTTGCACCAGCGCAGGCAGCACGCCACCACGACGATCGATCAGGCTGCGGATATCAAGCTGGCCTTCGTTGCGGATCACGGCTGCCCGGATGGCCTTTCCGCGCGCGGCAACACGCGCACCCGCTGCGCCGCGCTGCGTGCGGTTGCGTGAATCAACCACCGGGATTGGCGCGACGCCATCGGCCTGCGCGACGCGATCGCCCCACATCGAGCGTTCGATCTTCTGCACATAGCCCTGGCGATAGCCGGTGACGAAATTGCCCGAGTAGTAGCAACTGAAGGACTTGCCCCAGTGGCCGCTGGCGCGCTGGTTGCATTCGGCCAGGATCTGCGAACCCGCCTTGAGGTTGGCGCAGGGCTGGAACGCGGCGGCATAGGTCTGCAGGCCGTACTTGCGCAGGTTGTAGCGATTCACCTGGGCCAGGCCGAGCGAGAAGTTGTAGCCGCGGTCTTCCAGCATGCGCACGGTCGCCAGCGCTTCCGGCAACGTCTTCGGCTGGCGCGCCAGATGGCCGCCGACGACCCCTATCGCATAGGGGTTGTAGGACGACTCGACGTTGACGACGTGCTGCATCACCTGGGCCGGAACGGCCAGCGGGCAACCCATCAGTTCAAGACCAAGCAGCATCTCTCCCCCCTGAAAGAAGTGTGCATACGGCAAGGAATGTGCCATTGCGCGACTGCATTGTCAATGAATTTGCGATGGCCATCACGTCTTCTCCACTAGGCTTCCGGAATCTGGCGGCCCGGCTGGTAGTCGATGCCGGTGATGTAGCGACGTCCACCGTGGGCCTTGATGTGGACCAGGATGTCGATGGTCAACATCAGCAGGCGCTTGATCGTGGCGAACTCCAGTCCTGCACCCTCCTGCGAGGCCTTCACCATCAGCGCCATCTGGTCCCAGGTCTGCTCGGTGCTGCCGGCGTGGCAACTGGTGATCGAGCCGGGGTGACCCGAGGCGCAGTTGCGGATGAAGTAAAACGATTCGTCGCCGCGCAGCTCGGCCAGGATGATCCGGTCCGGCTTCATGCGCAGACAGGCTTCCATGCAGGTCTTGGCGGTGACATGGCTGGCGCTCTGCCCGCCCTTGGAATACAGCAGGTGCGCCACGTTGTTCTGCGGGATGAACAGTTCGCGCGCGTCCTCGATGGTGATCAGGCGCTCGTCCATCGGAATGTGATCGACCAGCGCCTTCATGAAGGTGGTCTTGCCGCTGCCGGTGGCGCCGGAGACGACGATGTTCTTCTTGTAGTGCACGGCCTTGCGGAAGAATTCGCCGTAATCGCGTGCCTCGCGCAGCGCCAGCAATTCCTGGTCGTGTGCCGGCAGTTCGCCGTTGGTCTCGAGGATCTGGCCGAAGAACCCGTCTTCCTCGTACTGCTGCAGGGTGCGGCTCTGCTTGGCCGGCAGGCGGATGGTGATCGACACCTTGCCCGGATCGCAGGCGGGAGGAATCACGAACTGCGCGCGCTGGCCGGTCGGGAAAGTCAGCGACACCATCGGATCGATGTCGGTGATGCGCTGGCCGGTGTTGCTCTCGTTGACGACGGCGGTGCAGAACTGGCGGGCGCGTTCGAAGGTCAGGCCGGGCACCGACAGGTGTTCCCAGCCATCGCGCGTTTCCAGGTACAGCTCGCCCGGGCGGTTGATGCAGATTTCGGTGACGCGCGGCGAGTTGAGGTGCTCGAGGATGCCGAGCACCCCGTATTGATACTCGAGGAAGTCGTTGGAGATCCGCGCAACCGGGGAGCTGTCGTCTTCCACCGTGCCCCCGGTCAGCGCCGTGCCAGCACGTTGCTGAAGTCGACGTCCTGCGCCACGTACACGTTCAACTGCGTGCCCTGGTTGATGGTGACCGTCGGCTTGCGGTTGGCGCTTTCGTTGATGGCCTGTTCGGCCATGCTCTGAACGGTGCGCGCGGTATTGCTCTCGTACGGAGACTCGTAGGCGACGCCGCTTGGCGTTACCACCGTGCCGGAGGGGCCGTGTTTCTGGCCCTCGTACTTGAACAGGTCGCTGACCATGCTGATCAACATCGCGGTGGCGACACGACTTGGCCAATGGGCGTCGTACTGGCCGGGATGGCCGGCGCCACCGAGCTGGTCGGTGCCGGGGCTGGCCATGCTGATGTCATAACCGTTGGGCGTGGTGATGCGATCCCAGATCACCGCGACGCGACCGCGGGCGATGCCGGCACTGTCGTACTTGCCCAGCATCTTCGAGCCGCGCGGCAACAACAGGCGACGACCGTTGATCGAATACACCGGCTCGGTGACGATGCACGAGGTGAAGCCGGGAATGTCGGTGATGATGCGCGTTTCGAGGATGCAACGGATGTAGGTACCGCGCACCAGCAATGCATCGGGGTTGGACAGCAACTTGGCGCTGCTGTCCGCTTCTTTCACCATTTCCTTGTTGGGCACCCACATCGGGCCGTTCGGACCCATCACCATCATTCCGCCTTGCTGGCCTTGCGCACCAGCCATGCCTTGTCCCTGCGCTTGCGGCGCGGCATCGGGCGGCGGCATGTTGCCGTTCCACATGCGGCGCTCGACCAGGCTGGGCGGGCGCGGGCCGGCCGGCATCGCCTGTGACTGATCGCCACCATCGCCATAGTCACCGGCACGCGCGCGATTTGCCGATGCATGGTTCGGCGCGGGTGGCAACGGCGGTGCGTTGTTCACCACGTCGATCGGCTGGGCGGCATCGTTGTTGACCGGCGGCGCGGGCGCGGCGCGAGGCAGGTCGGGTGTTTCCACCACTTGCGTCGGGCGTTGCGCGTCGGCGGCCTTTTTCTTGCCGTCGTCGCGATTGGACAGCGAATGCATGATCCAGAACGCGACCAGCAACAGCAGGCCAACGATCGCGGCAAGGAAGAACATCGCCTTGCGATTGAGCTGCTGCATTTCCGTCTGCGTCAACGTCGGTGCGGCGGCATCGAGATCGGCTGCGGTGCCGCCCTGGACGCGATCGAAGTAGGGATTGCCCTGCGCCTGCGGTTCTTGCCCGCCCTGCTGCTGGGAGTGGTTGTTGTCGTCGGAAGGTGGGTAGTGCTGGCTCATTGCTGCGATCCCCTGCGCAAGCCGATGACATTGTCACCATGGCGGATGGTCAGGAACGGGTAGACCCCGTGGACGATGATGGTGTTGTTCTCGACGGTGGTATTGACCAGGAAATCACTGGTCCGCGCCTTCTCGCGGCCATACACCGCCGGGAAATTGCCGGTCGGGATGCTCTTGAGATCGCTCATGCGGATGTAGGTGAAACTGCCGTCGTCGTAAACGGCGACCGGCACCAGCCAACCCGCCTTGCTGCTGGTCGAATAGTCGTAGTTGTAGTTGTAGACGCGCCCCGCCGACAGCGCGGTATCCGCGGCGGCCGGTTCATCGGCCTTCTTCTGGGTGAAGCGTGTGTCTTCCGGATAGCGGAACGTCACCTTGTATTGCACGCCGGCGGCCTTGGCCTGGTCGAGCGCGCGCCAATCGGTGGCCACCACTTTCAGTTCGAAGATGTAGGTATGCGTTTCGGTGCGCACCATCAGGTTGGTGTCGACGTCGGTGTTCTTCGGGCGGATGTAGAACACGTTGTCACGCCGCTGCAGGTCCCAGCCGCCGCTGAAGCCGACGCTGTAGTCGACCACCTTCTCGCTGGGGCTCAGTTCGATCTGGGTGGTGATGCCAAGGCCGGTTCGGATTGGATAGATGCGATCGGCGGCATAGGTGTATTCCTGCACGACCTGCGCGGAGGCATTGCCCGCGAACAGGCATGCAACTGCAGTGACACCGGTGATCAGAAAGACAAACAGACTGCGCATGCGCATCATCAATGGACTCCTTGCGCCGGGCTGGCCGGTGTCGTGGGACTGGCGGTCGCCTGGGGCGACGCCGGAATGGCTTGCGGATTGACCGGTGCCGTGGTGGCCGGTGGCGCCGATGCCGCGGCATTGGTCGCTGCCGGTGCCGGCATCGCGCCGGGCTGCGCCGGTATCGCGGCCGGGAATTCGACAGGCACCGGTGTGGCGCTATCGAGATCGCTGCGGTAATTGATCACGCGGAAACGCAGCGGGTTGACCATGTTGTCGTCCTCGCGGTCCATCTTCAGCTCGGGCCGATAGGCGAATTCCATGGTGGCGATGCGGCTGTCGAGGACGCGGGTGGCGCCGTTCGACTTTTCATAGAGCTGGCGCTGGTAGCGCACGGTGGCGCCGGTCGGCGGCTTGCCCGGACGGGCACCAAGCGGCGTGACGCTGGTGATCTTGACGCGGATGGCGGTGCGCGCGCCGTACATCGTCGCCGGGCTTTCCGGATTGCGCGGATCGCGCGAGGCGGAATACGCGCTCCACACGTCCGGTTCCGACATGGTGTACACGGTGCGGTAGTCGCGTTCGTTGATCAGGCCGGAATCGTAGGACTCGCGGGCGAGGATGTACGAGGCGATGTTGGCGCGGCTGATCGCTTCCTTGGCGATGACGCTCTGGTAGCCGTCGTCACCGGTCACGCGCGCCAGGCGTGCGATGCCCGCGTAGGGATCGACCATCACCAGGTACGGCACTTCCTTCTTCAGCGGCACCATGTACGCGAGGATGCCGGCCATCACCAGCGTCAGCAGCAGCGACAGTCCCGCGACCCACCACGCACGTTTCTCGCTGCGCCGCGCCAGGTCGGACACGGTGATTTCGAAATTCGCGGCCTTGTTGACCGCAGCGTCGATCCCGGCCGACGCCTTCTTCTTGCCGAATGCCATGTCGCCCCCGGATCAGTTCTTGGCCGGACGGGCGGTGATGGCCCCGTTCTCGACCGCGAGTTCGATCCGCTGCGCCGCATAGACCTGCGCCAGCTGCTGCAGCGCCGCGGCGCCATCGGCGGTACGGATCTGCCCGACCGCGGCCGGCAAGGTGTAGTCCGCAGACAACTGGTAGGCCAGCCCGGCGTGGGTGTCCTTGGCCCAGCGCGTCAACACGCCCTTGAGCGTGCCATCCATCGGCAAGGCGTAATAGATGTAGGCAGGATTGAGCGGGATTTCCCGCGCGGTGTCGGCGAAACGGTTCACGGGCCGCCATTTGCCACCGAATTCCGGTGCTGGCGTGGTCGTACAGGCCGACATCAATACCGCTGTTGCCATGGCCAAGGCCATGTGTTTGGTCAGATTCTTCACGTGATCCCCTGTTGTACAGCCGTCACCCATCGCGCCCTCCAGCGGTCTTGCCCGTCTGGAAAGGCGACGGATGGCACGTTTTTCCGTGCCTGCATCCACGTTATCCCAGAATTTGTGACAACGTCAACCTCATGGAAGCGCATTCCGTTGCATGAATGGGTGATTTCCGCTCCAGCGAGGCGACGCGGCTAGAATCGGGCGATGCTCCGCATCGATACCCACGCCCACGTCCTGCCCCGCGATTGGCCCGACCTGGCAAGCAAATACGGCGAACCGCGCTTCCCGGTGATCCACCACGGCGAGGACGGCCGTCACCGGATTTATCGCGACGGCAAATTCTTCCGGGAAATCTGGCCCAAGACCTGGGACCCGCAGGAACGCATCGACGACTACGCGCGTTTCGGCGTGCAGGTGCAGGTGATCAGCACGGTGCCGGTGATGTTCAGCTACTGGGCGCAACCGCATCAGGCGCTGGAGCTGCACCGCTCGCTCAATGACCACATGGCCGAGACGATCCGCGCCTTCCCGCGCCACTACGCCGGCATCGGCACGGTGCCGCTGCAATCGCCGCAACTGGCGATCCGCGAACTCGAACGCTGCATGGATGAACTCGGCTTGCAGGGCGTGCAGATCGGTTCGCACCTGCAACTGCCCGATGGGCGCCACTGGAATCTCGACGCGGAAGAACTGTTCCCGTTCTTCGAAGCGGCGGCGCAACTCGATGCCGCGATCCTGGTCCATCCGTGGGACATGATGGGCAGCGAATCGATGCCGAAATACTGGCTGCCGTGGTTGGTCGGCATGCCGGCGGAACAGGCGCGCGCGGCATGCTGCCTGATCTTCGGCGGCGTGCTGGAACGCTTGCCGAAACTGAAGATCGCGCTGGCGCACGGTGGCGGCAGTTTTCCCTGGACCATCGGCCGCATCGAACACGGCTTCAACATGCGGCCCGATCTGGTCGCCACCGACAATTTCCGCAATCCGCGCGAATACCTGAAACGGTTGTATTTCGATTCCTGGGTCGCCGACGACCGCGCCTTGCGTTATCTGCTGGACGTCTGCGGCAGCGATCGCGTGATGCTAGGCACCGACTATCCGTTCCCGCTCGGCGAGCAGTCGCCCGGTGAGGGCATCGAGCGTTTGCAGTTGCCGCAACCGGACCGCGATCGCCTGTACCACGGCACCGCGCTGGAATGGCTGGGGTTGCCGGCATCGAGGTTTGCATGACCAACCTGCTTTCCCCCGGACACGCCGCGGCACTCGACGCCGCCGATCCCTTGCGCACATTCCGCGACGAATTCCTGATCCCGCGCCACGATGGCCACGAACAGGCGTATTTCTGCGGGAATTCGCTGGGCCTGCAGCCGCGCGGCGTGCGCGCGCATGTGGAGGAAGTGCTGGACAAATGGGCGGCAGAAGCGGTGGAAGGCCACTTCACTGGCCAGGCGCAATGGATGCCCTACCACGAGCTGGTGCGCGAACCGCTGGCGCATCTTGTCGGCGCGAAAGCGCAGGAAGTGGTGGCGATGAATTCGCTCACCGCCAACCTGCACCTGATGATGGTGAGTTTCTACCAGCCGACCATTGAACGCACCGCGATCCTGATCGAAGCCGGCAGTTTTCCCTCCGATCGTTACGCGGTGGAATCGCAGCTGCGCTTCCACGGATTGCCGCCGGACGCGACGCTGATCGAAGTCGAGCCCGACCTGCCGAATGGCGTGTTCTCGATGCAACGGATCGAACAGGCAATCCGCGACAACGCCCAGCGCTTGTGCATGATCCTGTGGCCGGGCGTGCAGTACCGCAGCGGCCAGGCCTTCGATCTCGCGCGTATCGCCGCGCTGGGTCATGAAGCCGGCGCAATCGTCGGCTTCGACCTCGCGCACGCGGTCGGCAATCTGCCGCTGCAACTCCATGACTGGAACGCCGATTTCGCCGTGTGGTGCCACTACAAATACCTGAACTCCGGACCGGGCGCGGTCGCCGGCTGTTTCGTCCACGAACGTCACGCCGCCACCCAACGTCCGCGCTTTGCCGGCTGGTGGGGCAACGACGCATCAGTGCGTTTCAGGATGGGCCCGCAGTTCCAGCCAACGCCGGGCGCCGATGGCTGGCAGTTGTCGAATCCGCCGATCCTCGGGCTGGCGCCATTGCGCGCGGCCAGCGAACAATTCCTGCGCGCGGGGATGCCGGCATTGCGCGAGAAATCACTGAGGTTGACGACCTATCTTGGCCAGTTGGTCGACGCGCATCTGGCCGACGCGATCGAGATCGTGACGCCGCGCGACGATGCGCAACACGGTTCGCAGTTCTCGCTGCGGGTGAAGGCCGGGCGCGATGGCGGGCGGGCGTTGTTCGAACATCTCGCCACCCAGGGCGTGATCGGCGACTGGCGCGAACCCGACGTGATCCGCATCTCCCCCGCCCCGCTCTACAACAACTTCGAGGACGTGCGGCGCTTCGCGTTGGCGGCGATCGATTGGATGAAGGCGCGATGACGCCTCCGGCATCACTCACCACACCGCTTGCGATCATCGGCGGCGGATTGGCCGGCGCGTTGCTGGCGACATTGCTGGCGAAACAAGGCTGGCAGGTCGATGTGTACGAACGCCGTGGCGATCCGCGCGTTGAAGGCTATGCCGGTGGTCGTTCGATCAACCTGGCATTGGCCGAACGCGGGCTGCATGCACTGCGACTGGCCGGTCTCGACGATGCCGTGCTGAAACAGGCGGTGATGATGCGCGGGCGCTTCGTGCATCCGCTCGATGGCGAGCCGCACCTGCAGCGCTACGGTCGCGACGACAGCGAAGTGATCTGGTCGATCAGCCGTGGCGAGCTCAACATCACCCTGCTCGACGCCGCCGAACGCGCCGGCGCACGTCTGCATTTCGACATGGGCCTGGAATCGGTCGATTTCGAGCGGCGCATCGCCACGTTCGACACCAACAGCGGCCCGCGCGAACTTCCGTTCACCACGTTGATCGGTGCCGATGGCGCGGGATCGTCGTTGCGCCAGGCGTTGCAGCACTATCGGCCGTGCGAGGAACGCAGCGAGTGGCTGGATCACGGCTACAAGGAACTGGAAATTCCGCCGGACGCGAATGGCGATTTCCGCATCGAAGCCAATGCCCTGCACATCTGGCCGCGTGGCCACTACATGTGTATCGCATTGCCGAACGACGAGCGCACCTTCACCGTCACCCTGTTCATGCCGCTGCAAGGCGCAGCCCCGAGTTTCGAGACGATTCGTGACGGCGCGCAGGCGCTGGATTTCTTCCACCGCGATTTCCCGGACGCGATACCGCTGATCCCGGAACTGGTCGAAGACTACGCTCGCAACCCGGTCGGCAAGCTGGCGACGTTGCATTACCAGCATTGGCATCTCGATGATCGCGCCGCGCTGATCGGCGACGCTGCGCACGCGATGGTGCCGTTCCACGGCCAGGGCATGAATTGCGCCTTCGAGGACTGCATCGCGCTGGCTAACCATCTCGCACGCGACCGCGGTCTCGCCGAGGCGTACGCCGCCTACGAAGCCGAGCGCAAGCCGAACGCGGCGGCGATCCAGCAGATGGCGCTGGAAAACTACATCGAGATGCGCGACAAGGTCGGCGACGCCGCCTTCCTGCTGCAACGCGAACTGGAGCTGGCCCTGCAGGCGCGCCACCCCGGGCGCTTCGTGCCGCATTACACGATGGTGACCTTCATGCGCATTCCCTACGCAATGGCGCTGGAACGCAGCGACATCCAGCGCGAGATCCTGGTGAATGCGACGCGCGGCCGCGAATCATTGGACGGCATCGATTGGGCTGCGGTGGATGGCGAGGTGATGGCGCGGCTGGAGCCATTGCCCGGATAATGCCGACATGACTGACAGCTTCCTGTTCTACGATCTGGAAACCTGGGGGCAGGATCCGCGGCGCACGCGCATCGCCCAGTTCGCCGCGATCCGCACCGATGCCGAACTCAACGAGATCGAGGCGCCGCACGAATTCTTCGTCCAGCCCGCGCAAGACCTGCTGCCCTCGCCCGTCGCCACGCTGATCACCGGGATCACGCCGCAGCATGCATTGCACCATGGCATCGTCGAGGCCGAAGCCTTCGCGCGGATTTCCGAGCTGATGTCAGAACCGGGCACCTGCAGCCTCGGCTACAACAGCATCCGTTTCGACGACGAATTCATCCGCTTCGGCCTGTATCGCAATTTCCACGACGCCTACGAACGCGAATGGAAGAACGGCAATTCGCGCTGGGACCTGCTCGACATGACGCGACTGGTGCATGCGCTGCGGCCGGAGGGCATCCCTTGGCGCGCACGCGAGGATGGCGGCGGCACCAGTTTCAAGCTGGAACATCTCGCCGAGGACAACGGCCTGCGCGATGGCGACGCCCACGAAGCATTGTCGGACGTGCGCGCGACGCTCGGGCTGGCGCGACTGCTGCGCGCGTCGCAACCGCGCCTGTGGGACTATGCCCTGCGCCTGCGCGACAAGCGCCATGTCGCCGATCTGGTCGATCCGATGCGGCCGCGCCCGCTGTTGCACGTCTCGCAACGCTATCCGGCTTCGCGATTGTGTGCGGCGCCGATCCTGCCGCTGACGCGCCATCCGGAATTCGACGGTCGGGTGATCGTGTTCGATCTCGCCAGCGATCCGCAACCGCTGTTCGATCTCGATGCCGACGCCATCGCCGCCCGCCTGTTCGTCGCCAGTGATGCCTTGCCCGAAGGTGTCGAACGCATCGCACTGAAGGAGGTCCACCTCAACCGCTCGCCGATGCTGGTGCAGTGGGACCATCTGCGCGATGCGGATTTCCAGCGTCTGGCGATCGATCCGGAGCTGGTCCACGCGCGTGGCGAACGCCTGCGCAACTCCGGCCCGGCATTCGCCGAGAAGATCCGTCAGGTGTACGCGCGCGCCAGGGAATTTTCCCCGAACGATGCCGACGGCGCGCTCTATGATCGCTTCGTTCCCGACAGCGACAAACGCATGTTCCCCTTGCTGCGCGGCACGCCGCCGCAACGCTTGCGCGAGGAGGATTTCCCATTCCGCGACGCCCGCCTGCGTGAGCTGCTGTTCCGCTACCGCGCACGCAACTGGCCGCAGACGCTGTCGTTCGCCGAACAGGATCGCTGGAACGCATTGCGCCGCGCGCGCATGGAAGAACCGGGCCTCGGTGAGGCCACGCTGACGTCGTATCGCGGCGAAATCGCGATCCTGCGCCAGCAACACGCGGAAGCCCCGGAGACGCTGGCGCTGCTCGACGCACTCACGCACTGGGGCGACCAGATCGAGGCTGGCCTGACATGAACCATTTCAGCGACAAGAGCTTCCGTTTCCTGCGCGCGTTGATGCGCAACAACAACCGCGAATGGTTCCTCGCGCACAAGGACGACTATGAAAAACACCTGAAGACGCCGTTCCAGCAACTGCTGCTGGACCTGCAGCCGGAACTGGCGAAGATCAGCCCGCGTTTCCGCGCCGACCCACGCGGCAATGGCGGTTCGCTGTTCCGCATCCATCGCGATACGCGTTTCTCCGGCGACAAGTCGCCGTACAAGGGCTGGCAAGGCGCCCGCCTCTACCACGAGCGTCGCAGCGAATTGCCAGCGCCGTCCTTCTACCTGCACCTGCAACCCGGCCATTGCTTCGTCGGCGCCGGCATCTGGCATCCTGAACCGGCGACGCAACGCAAGATCCGCCAGTTCATCGTCGAAAATCCGGCGGGATGGAAAGCCGCCGCGCACGCGCCCGCCATGCGCAAGCGCTTCGACCTCGAATCCGAAGAGATGCTGACGCGGGTGCCAGCCGGTTTTCCCAAGGATTTCGTGTTTGCCGATGATCTGCGTCATCGCAATTTCGTGATGGTGCGCGGCCTCGACGATGCCGACATGACATCGCCGAACCTGGTGCGCCAGCTTGCTAAGGACTTCGCCACGCTCGCGCCGTTTGTCGATTATCTCTGCGCCGCCCTCGACCTGGAGTTCTGAGCATGACCCGCACGCAACGCCGCATTTCGATCATCACTGTCGTCGTGCTGGCGCTCCTCGTCGCCGCGTGGTGTTCCGGCCCGTACATCGCCATGCACGGCCTGCGCAAGGCGATCGCCGACAAGGACCTGGCCGCGCTGGAAACCCATGTCGATTTCGTCGCGCTGCGTGCCAGTCTCTCGCCGCAGATCGAGGACCGCATCGCCCGCGGCATTTCCGCGCGCCTCGGCAGTGGCGCCAATGGCGGGCTGGCCGGTCAGGCAGCGAAGGTGATTTCCGACAATGCCGTGAACATGATGGCGACGCCGGCCGGCATCGGGGTGTTGCTGCAGGGCGACGCGCTCTACAAGCAGGCCAGCGGCGACACCGTCGGCGATGGCGTGGTCAAGCAGGCGCGTCCCGTCGACCCATTTTCCAACGCGCATGGCCGCTTCGAATCGCCGACGCGTTACGTCGCAACGGTGACCACCAGTGGCGGCGACGTCGGTTTCGTGTTCGAGCCGCGCGGCTTGCGCTGGAAGATCACCAACATTCGATTGCCTGCGCCAAAACACGATTGAGAACACCTGCTCACGATCCATCGCTGACGCAGGAAGTTCGTCATTCGTTGGCGATCCCGTGCGGCACGTGCCCGGCGGCGACGTGACGACGCGCCGAATCGATGTTGTGCAGTGAATCGTCGAAGAAGATGTCGGCGCCGAATGCGTTGAGGAATTCACCCTTGTCGCGGCCACCGAGGAACAGCGCCTCATCCAGCCGCACGTCCCACTCGCGCAGGGTGCGGATCACCCGTTCGTGTGCGGGCGCGGAACGCGCGGTGACCAGCGCGGTGCGGATCGGCGCGTCGTCGCCTGGTTCGAATGCCAGTTGCAGCTCGTGCAAGGCCTGCAGGAATGGCCGGAACGGACCACCCGACAGCGGTTCGTGCGCGTGCACGCGTTCGTGGCGACCAAAGGCTTCCAATCCGTGCGCGCGCGACACGCGTTCGCCCTCGTCGCCGAACACCACCGCGTCACCATCGAAGGCGATGCGCAATTGCTCGCGCCCGGACTCGCTGGCGCGCGCCGGCAGGATGGTCGCCGCGGCGATGCCGGCATCCAGTGCGCGGCGCACCGATTCCGGGTTGGCCGACAACAGCAGCGACGCGCCGAATGGCTTGATGTAAGGCCACACCGGTGCGCCCGAAGTGAAGGTGGCGCGGCGGATGTCGAGGCCGTGGTGCTGGATCGCGTTGAACACGCGCAATCCGGTATCGGGGGAATTGCGCGACAACAGGATCACCTCGACGCGCGGCGATTCCGCAGTCGCGCCGAGGCGCGCGTTCAACGCCAGCAGCTTGCGCACCAACGGGAAGGCGATGCCCGGCGCCAGCGGCTCATCCTCGCGGTCGCGCTGGTGTTGGCTGAACGCTTCGACGCCCTCGCGCTCGAACAGGCCGTGGCTGTCCTCCATGTCGAACAGCGCCCGCGAGGTGATCGCGACGACAAGGGTCGGGAGCGGCGATGATTGCATCGTGACAGTCTGCGGCGGCGGGGTCTCGTTCATTGCGACACGACTCAGCGCGCGCTCATTGAATACGGCTGGCGATCGGGATGCGTGCCCCACGCCTTGTTCGGTTCGGCCTGCATGTGGAAGCGCAATTCGCCACCGGCCATGAGTTCGTCGTGGCGCAGGAAGGCGCGATCCAGCGGCTTGCCGTTCAACATGACGCTGCCGACGTAGCCGTGCGCGGCATCCAGACCTTCGGCGACGATGCGGAAGGTCTTGCCGTTGGGCAGGTGCAGGCCCATTTCCGGCAGGAACGGCCGTCCGATGATGTATTCGTTGCTGCCGGGCGTGACCGGATAGAAACCCATCGCGGTGAAGACGTACCACGCCGACATCTGGCCGAGATCGTCGTTGCCGGACAGGCCATCGGGTCGGGGCGCGTACTGGGTGCGCATGATTTCGCCAAGGCGCGCCTGCGTGCGCCACGGCTGGCCGGCGTAGCTGTAGAGATAGGCGACGTGGTGGCTCGGTTCGTTGCCGTGCGCATACCAGCCGATCAGGCCGGTGATGTCTTCCATGTGCTCGAACAACTTCGGATCGACCTTGGCGTCGAACACCTGGTCGAGTTTCGCCAGCAACTTGTCGGCGCTGCCATGCGCCTTTGCCAAACCGGCGACATCCTGCGGCACGTACCACGAGTACTGCCAGGCATTGCCTTCGGTGTAGTCGCTGCCATAACCACTCACCGTCGGATCGAACGGCGTGCGGAACTTGCCGTCACGCAGGCGTGCGCGCATGAAACCGGTGGACGGATCGTAGGCGTGGCGCCAGTTCGCCGCGCGCTTGAAGTAACGCTCGGCGATGTCCTTCTTGCCCTGCGTTTCCGCCACGCGCGCTATGGTCCAGTCGTCGTAGGCGTATTCCAGCGTCTTCGATGCCGCCTCGCCTTCCTCGTCGATGGGGACATAACCGAGTTGCATGTAGCCGTCGAGTCCGCCGTAGGGGCCGTATTCGGCGCTGGCGGTCATCGCCTTCAGCGCGGCCGCGCCGTCATAGCCACGGATGCCTTTCATCCACGCATCGGCGATCACCGGAACCGCGTGATAGCCAATCATCGTCCACGTTTCCTGGCCGTGGAACGCCCATATCGGCAGGATGCCGTAGGGACTCTCGCGCTGGCTGGCGAGCAGCGAATTGACGATGTCGTTGGTCTGTTGCGGTGGACGCGTCAACGTCAGCAACGGATGCAGCGCGCGATAGGTGTCCCACAGCGAGAACGTCGAATAGTTCGTCCAACCCTTGGCCTGATGCACGGCGTTGTCGGGCCCGCGATAACGGCCATCGACATCCATGAACAGCGACGGCCCCATGTAGGCGTGGTACAGCGCCGAATAGGCCATGCGCGTGTCATCGTTGGGGGCGTGGATATCGAGCACGCCGAGCGCGTCTTCCCAGGTCTTCCGCGCTTGAGCGTGGACGCGATCGAAATCGAAGCCTGGCATTTCGGCATCGAGATTGGCGATCGCGCCCTCCTCGCTCACCGGCGAGATCGCGACTTTCACCACCAGCGGCGCATCCAGCGCAGCAAAATCGAAACTTCCGGTCAACTGCCGCCCTTCGATCTGCGCACGCTGTGTCGGCTGTTTCGATGCCGGCGTGGCGAAACCCTTGTAGGGCACGTCCTTGTCGCTGTCCTGCAGCGCATGGCCGCGCAACGGCTGCGAGAAACGCATGGCGAAATACAACTGCCGCCCCGGCGCCCAGCCGCGCGTTTCGCGGAAGCCGGTCACCGTGCCATCAGCGTGCACACGCAGGCGCGACCACAGCACCTTGCCGGGATAGTCGTACATCGACGTGCGCAGGTCGACCAGCACATGCGCCGGTTTGCCCTTCGGGAAGGTGTAGCGATGCACGCCGACGCGCGGCGTCGTGGTGAGTTCGACGCGGACATCGCGATCATCCAGCGTCACCGCGTAATAGCCCGGTTTCGCCACCTCGCTGGCATGGCTGAAATGCGCGGTGTAACCGCTGCCGGGCTTGTCGGGATCGCCGCGTTCGGTCTTGACCTCGCCCACTTGCGGGATCAGCAGCACGTCGCCGAGATCGGAATGGCCGGTGCCGGAAAAATGCGTGTGCGAAAAGCCAACAATACTGCTGTCGCGATGATTGTAGCCGGCGGCCCAGCCATAACCGTCCTTGCGCTGCTGGATGCGCGTGTCCGGGCTCAACTGCACCATGCCGAACGGCAGCGTCGCGCCGGGAAAGGTGTGGCCATCGCCACCGGTGCCGATCATCGGATCGGCGGCCTCGTAGCCACGACGCCCGGCATCGCGCCAATCATCCGCGCTCCACGCCGGTGTCATCGACATCAACGCGACTCCGCCAACAAGCATCGCGGCGATCGTTTTCCAATACATGGCATTGCCCTCATCAGGGTTGGACTCAGGCGATGAACTGTTCGCTGAGGATGCGTTCCTCGAGACCGTGTTCGGCATCGAACAGCAATGTCACCGCACGGCCGGGCGCCTCGCGCACCGCGACATCGACCACGTCGCGCACTTCGTGCGAATCGGCGGTGGCGCTGACCGGACGCTTGTAATGGTCGAGGATGCGGAAACGCACTTCCGTCGCGGCCTTCAGCACGGCGCCACGCCAACGGCGCGGCCGGAACGGAGCGATCGGCGTCAGCGCCAGCACGTTCGCGCCCAGTGGCAGGATCGGTCCACCCGCCGAGAAGTTGTAGGCGGTACTGCCCGCCGGCGTCGCCACCATCACGCCATCGCAGATCAGTTCTTCAAGTCGGTTCTCGCCCTGCAGGTCGATGGCAACATGCGCGGCTTGGCGCGTCTGCCGCAGCAGCGACACTTCGTTGTAGGCGAGCGACGTCACCGTCGCGCCGGATTCCGTTTGCACGGTCATTTCCAGCGGATGCAGCACCGCCGGTTCCGCACCGGCGATGCGTTCGGCGAGATCGCCGGTGTGGTACTGGTTCATCAGGAAGCCGACGGTGCCGAGCTTCATTCCATATACCGGCTTTGCCAAGCCACCGTGGCGATGCAAGGTCTGCAGCATGAAACCGTCGCCACCAAGCGCGACCAGCACGTCGGCGTCTTCCAGCGCCACGCGCCCGTGCGCCGATTCGAGCGCGGCCAGCGCCGACTGTGCGTCGCTGGAATTGCTGGCGAGGAAAGCGATGCGCGGAGAAGCCATGCGGGGAGGATAAAACGAAACCGGGGCCGTCGGGCCCCGGTTGTCGACATCAGGCGAGATTGCTCAGCTGCGATCGGCCAACTGCGCCAAGCGCTGCACCGCCACCGAGACCGTCGGGTAGTCCAGGGTCTTCTGCGCGGCCAGTTCCGACAGCATCGACAGGGTGAAGCGCAGCGTCGGGTCGTCGCGGTCCAGCCACGCCCTGACCTTGGCCTCGGCGTCCTTGCCCGGCATCGCCAGCGCCTGCTCGGTGAGCTTGCGCATTTGCGTCGCCAGTTCGTCGCGCAACACGCCACGCGCCACCGCGTGCCAGCGGCCTTCGACCTTGAGCGCTTCGATCTGTTCGCGCAGCCACGGCTCGCGCAGCGCATCGCCCAGGCGGTAATACACCTTGCCGATGTCGGTCGCGCGCATCTTGCGCTCGCGCGCCAGCTCGATGATGTTGGGGCACGGCTCGAGGTACGGCAGCGCCGCCAACTGGTCGGCCAGCGCCGCAGGCACGCCCTTGGCGCGCCAGTCCTTGCGGCTTTCCTCGTAGATCGGGCGTTGCGACGGATGGAGGATGCCTTCACCGGCACGGATGTCGCGGAAACCGTCGTGGTAGCGATCGACCGCCTGCTGGATGTTGGGGATCGCGCCGGGGCGCGACAGCAGCCAGCGGGTGAAGCCGCGCTGCAGTTCCCAGATCACCATCAGCGCATCGACCTGCACATCGCTGGCGACCTTGCCGTCGAGCGCATCGATCTGCGTCCACAGGTCGCGCGCGTCGAGCGTTTCGCGGGTGATGGTATACGCCTTGGCGATATCGCCGATGCTGCGGCCGCTGTCCTCCTGCATGCGCAACAGGAAGGTCGAGCCCATGCGGTTGATGGTCGAGTTGGTCACCGCGGTGGCGATGATCTCGCGCTTCAGGCGGTGATGCTCCATCGCCTTGGCGTACTTTTTCTGCAACGGTTCCGGGAAATAGCGCACCAGTTCGCGCGACAGATAGGGATCTTCCGGCACGTCGCTGGCCAGCAGCTGCGGATACGCCACCAGCTTGGAGTACGACAGCAGCACGCACAGTTCCGGACGCGTCAGCCCTTGGCCCTTGGCCTTGCGATCGGCGATCTCGGCATCGCTGGGCAGGAATTCGATCTGGCGGTCGATCAGGCCTTTCGCCTCGAGGGTGCGGATGAAATGCAGCTTGGAGCCGAGCCGCGACATGCTCATGCGCTGCATCATGTCGAGCGCCTGGTTCTGACGATAGTTGTCGTTGAGCACCAGCGCGCCGACTTCATCGGTCATCGATGCCAGCAGCTTGTTGCGTGCGGGCAAGGTCAGGTTGCCCTTCTGCACTTCGGCGTTGAGCAGGATCTTGATGTTGACTTCATGATCGGAGGTATCGACGCCCGCCGAGTTGTCGATGAAATCGGTATTGAGCAGCACGCCATGCAGGGATGCCTCGACGCGACCGCGCTGAGTGAAGCCGAGATTGCCGCCTTCGCCGATGATCTTGCAGCGCAGTTCGTCGCCGTTGATGCGGATCGCGTTGTTGGCGCGATCGCCGACATCGGCATTGCTCTCATGGCTGGACTTGACGTAGGTGCCGATGCCGCCGTTCCAGAACAGGTCGACCGGCGCCTTGAGGATCGCGCGCATCAGTTCGTCCGGGCTCAACGCGGTGACCGCGGCATCGATGCCGAGTGCCGCGCGCGCTTCCGCCGAGACCGGGATCGACTTGGCGGAACGCGGCCACACGCCGCCACCCTTGCCGATCAGCTTGGCGTCGTAGTCCGCCCAGCTCGAACGCGGCAGCTTGAACAGGCGCGAACGCTCCTTGAACGAGATCGCCGCATCCGGGTTCGGGTCGATGAAGATGTGGCGATGGTCGAACGCGGCGATTAGTCGCGTGTGCTTCGACAGCAGCATGCCGTTGCCGAACACGTCGCCCGACATGTCGCCGATGCCGACGCAGGTGAAGTCCTGCTTCTGGCAATCGCGGCCGAGATCGTGGAAGAAGCCGACCACCGACACCCACGCGCCCTTGGCGGTGATGCCCATGCCCTTGTGGTCGTAGCCGACAGAACCACCGGATGCGAAGGCATCGCCCAGCCAGAAATGGTGGGCTTCGGCGATGCCGTTGGCGATGTCGGAGAAGGTCGCGGTGCCCTTGTCGGCGGCAACGACCAGGTACGGATCATCGCCGTCGTGGCGCACCACGCCAGCCGGATGCACGATCTTGCCGTTCGGCGCGATGTTGTCGGTGATGTCGAGCAGGCCGTTGATGAAACGCTTGTAGCAGGCCACGCCTTCGTTGAACCAGGCATCGCGATCGACCGCCGCATCCGGCAATTGCTTGGGATAGAAGCCGCCCTTGGAACCGACCGGCACGATCACCGTGTTCTTCACCATCTGCGCCTTGACCAGGCCCAGTACTTCGGTGCGGAAATCCTCGCGGCGATCCGACCAGCGCAGGCCGCCACGCGCCACCGAACCGAAGCGCAGGTGGATGCCTTCCACGCGCGGGCCGCACACCCAGATTTCGCGATACGGGCGCGGCTTCGGCAGATCGGGAACGGCCGAGCAATCAAGCTTGAACGCGAGATAGTCGGCGGGGCCGCCGTCCATGCGTTTGTCGCCGGCATAGTCGATGTAATAGTTGGTGCGCAGGGTCGCATCGATCACGCCCATGTAGCTGCGCAGGATGCGATCCTCGTCGAGGCTCTTGACGCGATCGAGCAACGCCTTGATGGCCGTGCGCGTCGCTTCGGTCTGTGCTTCGCGCGACTTGCTGCGCGCGGCGACCACCGGCTCGATGATCGATTTCGCGATGTCGTCATCGCGGCACAGTGCATCGATCTGCGCGGTGAACGCCTTGGCGCCGGCAGCGATCTCGGCCTTGCTTTCCTTGCCGGTGTTGGGATCGAAGCGCGCCTCGAAATACTCCACCATCAGGCGCGCCAGCAGCGGATAACGCGTGAACGTCGCTTCGACATAACTCTGCGAGAACGGCACGCCCAGTTGCAGCAGGTATTTGCAGTAGGCGCGCAACATCGCGACCTGCTTCCAGCGCAATTCGGCGCCAAGCACCAGGCGATTGAAGCCGTCGTTCTCCAGCTCGCCGTGCCAGACGCGGCCGAAGGCCTCGATGAAGAACGCGGTGCTGTCGTCGTTCAGCGCCGCGCCCGCGGACGCACGCACTTCGAGATCCTGGATCGAATACGGCTGGCCATCCACCACCACCTCGTGCGGATATTCGGTGATGACCTGCAGGCCCATGTTGTCGAGCATCGGCAGCACTTCCGACAACGGCAGGCTGCCGTTGCGATGGAACAGCTTGACCTCGATGCAGTCGGCGCAATGGCTGGCCGCAGGATCGGTGCGCAGGTTGATGCCGAGGCTGTCATCGTTGCCCAACGCGGCCAGTTGCACGACATCGTTGGCGGCGGCTTCCGGCGTCGCTTCCTCGATATAGGCGGCGCTCAAGGCACGCCCGAAATGCTTGGCCAATGCCAGCCCTTCGCTCTCGCCGTGGCGCGCGATCAGCACGTCATTGAGGCGATCGTGCCAGTTGCGCACGGTTTCGGCCAGGCGTGCTTCCAGTCGGGCGATGTCGAATTTCGCCTCGCGCGCGTCTTCGCGCGGACGCACGATCAGGTGCAATTGCACCAGCGGCGAATCGCCCATCGTCACGTGGCTTTCGACGTGATCGGCGGACAACGCATCCTTCAGCATCGCCTCGATGCGCAGGCGCATGTCGGTATTGAAGCGTTCGCGCGGGACGTACACCAGCACCGAATAGAAACGCCCGTAGCGATCGCGGCGCAGGAACAATTTGCTGTCGACGCGTTCGCGCAGGCCGAGCACGCCGGTGCCGAGCGCCAGCAGTTCGTCATGGCCGGACTGGAACAGTTCGTCGCGAGGCAGCGTTTCCATGATGTGGCGCAAGGCCTTGGCGCTATGTCCCTGCGCCGGCAGGCCGGAATCCTTCATCACCCGCTCGTAGCGGCTGCGCACCACCGGGATATCCCACGGGCGATGGTTGTAGACACTCGACGTGAACAGGCCGATGAAGCGCTTCTCCGACACCGGCTTGCCCTTGGCATCGAACTCGACCACGCCGATGTAGTCCATGTAGCCGAGGCGATGGACGCTGGCGCGCGCGTTGGTCTTGGACAGGATCAGCGGTTCCAACAGGCCGGACTGCTGCACGCGATGCGCATCCAGCGACTTCAGCGGACGCGGCTTGCCGCCATCCTTGCCGCGCAGCAGGCCGAGGCCACTGCCCTCGACCGCCACCAGCACGTCTTCACCGCCGCGCTTCTCGACCTTGTATTCGCGATAGCCAAGGAAGGTGAAATGGTTGTCCGCGGCCCAGTGCAGGAATTCGCGCGATTCCGCCAGCACTTCCGTCGAGACCGTGCCGGCGGTTTTTTTCGCCAAGCCGTCGGCCGCGGCATCCATCTTCTCGCGCATGCGCGGCCAATCCTCGACCGCTGCGCGCACATCGGCCAGGACCTTGGCGATCGCGCGTTCGACGTCCTTGGCATCGGCGGCATCGAGGCGATCGATTTCGGCATGGATGAACGATTCGTGCGCGCCCTCGCCCAGCGCCTGCAGCTTGCCGGCCTTGTCGCGCTGCACCTGCAACACCGGATGCAGCAATGCGTGCACGGAGATGCCGCGTTCGGTCAGGGCATTGGTGATCGAGTCGACCAGGAACGGCATGTCGTCGTTGGCGACCTGCAGCACGCTGCGCGGCAAGTCCCAACCATTCCCCTTCTTGGTCGGATTGAACACGCGCACCGACGCCGCGCCGCGCTTGCGACTGCTGGCGAATTCGAGTGCATCGGCCGCGATCGCCGCCGAAGTCGCGGCGGACTGCATCCGCAATTCCTCGGGCGACAGGCGGGCATACAGCGCGGTCGCGAACGCGCGGGCATCGGAAGCGGGTTTCCTGGAAGTCATGGCGTCAACTCAGTTGCGAATGTGGGGGCCTGCTCAGCGCAGGCCGGTCTCGTGGCGGGCGATCACCAGGCGTTGAATCTCGCTGGTGCCCTCGTAGATTTCGGTGATCTTGGCGTCGCGGAAATAGCGCTCGATCGGCATTTCCTTGGAATAGCCCATGCCGCCATGGATCTGCAGCGCCTGGTGGGTGATCCACATCGCCGCTTCCGACGCGGTGAGCTTGGCCACCGCCGCGTCGGTGGTGAAGCGCTTGCCCTGCCCCTTCAACCACGCCGCGCGCAGCGTCAGCAGGAAGGCGGCATCGAGCTTGCACTTCATGTCGGCGATCTTGGCCTGGGTCATCTGGAACGCGCCGATCGGCTGGCCGAAGGCCTTGCGCTCCTTGACGTAGGCCAGCGTCGCCTCGTAGGCGGCACGGCCGATGCCGATGGCTTGCGAGGCAATGCCGATCCGCCCGGCATCGAGCACGCTCATCGCGATCTTGAAGCCGTGGCCTTCATCGCCCAGCACGTCTTCCGGCTGCGCCACGTAGTTGTCGAATTCGATCTCGCAGGTCGCCGAGGCGCGGATGCCGAGCTTGGGTTCGGTCTTGCCGCGATGGAACCCGGCGCGATCGCCATCGATCAGGAACGCGGTGATGCCGCGCGCGCCCTTGTCGGGATCGGTCATCGCGAACAGCACGAAATACTTGGCCACCGGACCGGAGGTGATCCAGCTCTTCTTGCCATTGATGCGGTAGCTGCCATCAGCCTGCTTCACCGCGCGGCAACGCATGGAGGTGGCATCGGAACCGGACTGCGGTTCGGTCAGCGCGAAGGCACCGATTTCCTTGCCCTCGGCAATCGCACGCACGTACTTCTGCTTCTGCGCTTCGCTGCCATAGGTCAGGATGCCGTTGCAGAACAACGAATTGTTCACCGAGAGGATGGTGCTGTGCGCGGCATCGCCCTGCGCGATCTCGATCATGGCCAGCACGTAGGCGATCGGGTCCATCGCCGCACCGCCGTATTCGGCCGGGACCTCGATGCCCATCAAGCCGTTTTCGCCCAGCAGGCGGATGTTGTCGAGCGGGAATTCGCCGCTGCGATCGTGCTCTTCGGCGGACGGGGCGATCTTCTCCTGCGCAATCCGGCGCGCCACGTCCTGAATCATCAACTGCTCTTCGGTGAAGCTGAAATCCACGATCACGTCCCCAATCGGAGCTCGAAAACGGAATTGTATCCCGCGAAACTTTCCATTCGCTCCCGACTTGACCGCTTCGGTCCTCTGCGCGACAATATATCTTTAAATCCGGATAGAGCGATATATGGATCTGGAAGGCTGGTCGAGCCGTCTCAAGATGTTCGCCGACGCGACCCGCGTGCGCCTGCTGGTGCTGCTCGCGCACGAGGAATTCACCGTCGCCGAGCTTGCCGCCATTACTGGCCTGGCGCAACCACGCGTGTCCACCCATCTGGCGCGATTGAAGGAAGCCGGGCTGGTACGCGATCGCCGCTCCGGCGTGTCCGCGTATTACCGCTTCGAAGAGAGTGCGCTCGATTCCTCGCAGCAAAGCCTGTGGCAGGCGTTGCGCGACGGCAGCAACGATCCCCTGTTGAACCAGGATGCCGCGCGCGTCCCCGAAGTGATGGCCGCGCGTGCCAGCGACCAGAACTGGGCCGACAGCGTCGCCGGCGACATGGAACGCCATTACTCGCCGGGTCGCACCTGGGAAGCGATGGCACGTTCGGCATTGCCGCTGCTGGAACCGGGCGACGTCCTCGATATCGCTTCCGGCGACGGCGTGCTGGCGGAACTGCTGGCGCCGCATTCCGATCGCTACATCTGCCTCGATGCCAGCAGCCGGGTGGTCAACGCCGCCAGCGAACGCCTGCGTTCCTTCCCGAACGTGGAAGTGCGCGAAGGCGACATGCACGCGCTGCCGTTCCCCGACGGCAGCTTCGACCTGGTGGTGTTGATGCATGCGCTGACCTATGCCGCCAAGCCGCAACAGGCGGTGATCGAAGCCGCGCGCGTGCTGCGCCCCGGCGGCCGCCTGCTCCTGTCCAGCCTCGGCAAGCACGCCCACGCGACTGCCGCGCAACCGTTCGGCCACGTCAACCTCGGTTTCACCGTCAAAGAACTGCAGAAGTTCATCGAGAAGGCCGGGCTGCGCAGCGACCAGCCACCGAGCATCACCCGCGAGCGGCGTCCGCCGCATTTCGAAGTCATTTCCCTGATTGGTGCCAAGTCATGAGCACGACCTTGCCGTGGAAGAACCCGCAACGCGCCGAGGCGCTGCAACGCGCACTGGACGAACGCATCCTCATCCTCGATGGCGCGATGGGCACGATGATCCAGCGTCACGAACTGGAGGAAGCCGACTACCGCGGCGAACGCTTCGCCGAAGGCTACGACGCCCTGTTCGCCGGCGACGGCCATGCGCACGGGCCGGGTTGCGGCTGCGAAGGCCACGACCAGCGCGGCAACAACGACCTGCTGACGCTGACGCGTCCCGAGATCATCCGCGACATCCACGCGCAATACCTCGATGCCGGCGCCGACCTGATCGAAACCAATACCTTCAACTCCACCAGCATCTCGCTGTCCGACTATCGCCTCACCCACCTGGTGCGCGAACTCAACCGCGAAGGCGCGCGGATCGCCCGCGAAGCCGCCGACGCTGCGGAAGCACGCGATCCGTCGAAGCCGCGCTTCGTGGTCGGCGTGCTCGGCCCGACCAGCCGTACTGCATCGTTGTCGCCGGACGTCAACCGCCCCGGCTTCCGTGCCATCAGTTTCGATGAACTGCGCGAGGCTTATCGCGAAGCCACCGAAGGCCTGATCGAAGGGGGCGCCGACATCCTGATGGTGGAAACGGTGTTCGACACCCTCAACGCCAAGGCCGCACTGTTCGCGATCGAGGAAGCCTTCGATGCTCATGGCACGCGCCTGCCGGTGATGATCTCCGGCACGATTACCGACGCCTCCGGGCGCACCTTGTCCGGGCAAACCGCGGAAGCGTTCTGGTATTCGTTGCGCCACGCGCGTCCGCTCGGCATCGGCCTCAACTGTGCGCTCGGCGCGAAAGACCTGCGGCCCCACGTGGAAGCGCTGTCCACCGTCGCCGACACCTACGTCACCGCGCACCCCAACGCCGGCTTGCCCAACGCCTTCGGCGGCTACGACGAAACGCCGGAAGACATGGCGGTGATCCTGCGTGAATTCGCCCAATCGGGCTTGCTGAACATCGTTGGCGGATGCTGCGGCACCACGCCACCGCACATCGCCGCGATCGCCGCGGCCGTGCGCGATGTCGCGCCGCGCGCCATCCCGGAACTGGAAGAAGTTGCATGACCACGTTGTCCCGCCACACCCGCCTCGCCGGCCTCGAACCGCTGGTGATCACCCCGGAATCGAACTTCATCAACGTCGGTGAACGCACCAACGTCACTGGCAGCGCGCAGTTCAAGAAGATGATCCTGGAAGGCCGCTATGACGACGCGCTGGTGGTCGCGCGCCAACAGGTCGAGAGCGGCGCGCAGGTGATCGACGTCAACATGGACGAAGGCCTGCTCGATTCCGAACAGGCGATGGTGACCTTCCTCAACCTGATGGCCGCCGAACCCGACATCGCGCGCATCCCGGTGATGGTCGATTCGTCGAAGTGGTCGGTGATCGAAGCCGGATTGAAGTGCCTGCAGGGCAAGGGCATCGTCAATTCGATCTCGATGAAGGAAGGCGAGGCGGAATTCCTGCGCCAGGCACGACTGGTTCGCCGCTACGGCGCCGCCGTGGTGGTGATGGCCTTCGACGAAGCCGGCCAGGCCGACACGCTGGAACGCAAGGTCGAGATTTCCTCGCGTGCGTACAAATTGTTGACCGAGGAGATCGGCTTCCCGCCCGAGGACATCATCTTCGATCCCAACTGTTTCGCGATCGCCACCGGCATCGAGGAACACAACGATTACGCCGTCGCCTACATCGAGGCCGCGCGCGAACTGCGCAAGCGCTTCCCCAAGAGCCATATCTCCGGCGGTGTCTCGAACGTGTCATTCTCGTTCCGCGGCAACGAACCGGTGCGCCAGGCGATCCACGTGGTGTTCCTGTACCACGCGATCAAGGCCGGGATGGACATGGGAATCGTCAACGCCGGCGCGCTGCCGCTGTACGACGATCTCGATGACGAACTGCGCGAACGCGTCGAAGACGTGGTGCTGAACCGTCGCGACGATGGCACCGAACGCCTGCTCGAGATCGCCGACAAGTTCAAGGGCAAGAAAGGCGAGAAGAAGGTCGAGGACCTGCGCTGGCGCGAACAGCCGGTCGCGGCGCGGCTGTCGCATGCACTGGTGCACGGCATCGACCTCTACGTCGAAACCGATACCGAGGAAGCACGCGTGCAGGCCAAGCGCCCGCTCGACGTGATCGAAGGCCCGCTGATGGACGGCATGAACGTGGTCGGCGATCTCTTCGGCGCCGGCAAGATGTTCCTGCCGCAGGTGGTGAAGTCGGCACGCGTGATGAAGAAGGCGGTGGCGCATTTGCTTCCGTACATCGAAGAGGAAAAACTGCGCACCGGCGACGCCGGAAAATCGAACGGCAAGATCGTGATGGCGACGGTCAAGGGCGACGTCCACGACATTGGCAAGAACATCGTCGGCGTGGTGCTGGCGTGCAACAACTTCGAGGTGGTCGATCTCGGGGTGATGGTGTCGGCGCAGAAGATCCTCGATACCGCGCGTGAAGTCGGCGCCGACATCATCGGCCTGTCCGGGCTGATCACGCCGTCGCTGGAAGAGATGAGCCATGTCGCCAAGGAAATGAAGCGCCAGGGCTTCGCACTGCCGTTACTGATCGGCGGCGCCACCACCTCGCGCGCGCACACCGCGCTGAAGATCGACCCGCACTACGACGCACCGACCATCTGGGTGAAGGACGCCTCGCGCGCGGTGAATGTCGCGCAATCGCTGATTTCCGCCGATCTGCGCGCGCCCTTCGTTGCTGCCAATGAAAGCGACTACGCCGACATCCGCGAACGTCATCGCAATCGCGGCGACGCCAAGCGCCTGGTGTCGATGGGGAAAGCGCGCGCGCAGGCCTTTGATGGCGACTGGGCCAACTACACTCCGCCGACACCGGCCAAGCCCGGCGTCCATGTCTTCAACGACTATCCGCTCGACGAACTGGTGCCGCTGATCGATTGGACACCGTTCTTCAATGCCTGGGAACTGGCCGGCCGTTATCCGGCGATCCTCACCGACGACATCGTCGGCACGCAGGCCAGCGAACTGTTCCGCGACGCCCAGGCGATGCTCAAGCGCATCGTCGCCGAAAAATGGTTGACTGCGCGCGGCGTGATCGGGCTGTTCCCGGTGCATTCCATTGGCGAGGACCTGGTGATCGCGCCGGCGAACGAACGGCCAGCCACCACCCTGCACTTCCTGCGCCAGCAGGTCGACAAGCCGGTGGAACGCCCCGACTTCTGCCTCGCCGATTTCATCGCACCCGCGACGTCGGGCAAGCAGGACTGGATCGGCGGTTTCGCCTGCACCGCCGGCATCGGCATCGACGAACGCGTCGCGCGCTTCGAAGCCGACCACGACGACTACAACGCCATCCTGCTCAAGTCGCTGGCCGATCGCCTGGCGGAAACGCTGGCCGAACGCCTGCACCAACGCGTGCGCAGCGAGTTCTGGGGATACGTGCCGGAAGAAACCCTGAGCGCCGACGAATTGATCGACGAAAAATACCAGGGCATCCGTCCCGCGCCCGGTTATCCCGCCTGCCCGGACCACAGCCAGAAGCGCACGCTGTTCGATCTGCTCGATGTCGAGACCAACATCGGCATGGAGCTCACCGAGAACTTCGCGATGATGCCGGCCGCTGCGGTCTCCGGCTGGTATTTCAGCCATCCGCGCAGCCAGTACTTCGTCGTCGGGCGTGTCTCGCGCGAACAGGTGGCGGATTACGCGGCGCGCCGCGGCATCACGCTGCAGCAGGCCGAGCGTTATCTCGCCGCCAATCTCGATTACGATCCGGAATAACCGCGGCGCATGGGCGATCAGGAAACCACTGCCGCGGCATCCGGGCCAACGGGAATTGGCAACCGCGAATTCATCGAACGCCACGCCGCACCGGGACGCATCGGCCTGTGCACCGGCAAGGAATGGATGAGCAAGCTGATCCGCAAGGCCCAATCGCCGCTGACCGGCGACGGCCATCGCAGCCTGTGGTCGCACGCCTTCATCTTCAACGAACGTCGCGCCGATGGCCATTGGTGGGTGCTCGAATCCGATCTCGACATCCACTACAAGCAAGTGCGACTGGGCGTGCAGGAAAACCGCGTCGATCGCTATTTCGACAGCGCGGACGTCCCCAATCTCGCCATCCTCGATTTCGGCCTCGACGATGCGCAGGTGAAACAGGTGCAAATCGCCGGATTGGAGCTGCTCTCTGGCCTCTCGCACTACTCGCTCACCGAACTGATCGGCACGCTGCTGGCCATGCCCAGCCGCCGCCTGCGCCGACACGGCAATGTCCTCGCCCGCAACAACGCGCTGTTCTGCTCGGCGATGGTGCAGCACTGCTACGCCGCAGCCAGCCTCCACCTGCTGCCGGAACTCGGCGGCAAACACATCACGCCGCAGGACATCGCGGAATCGCCGCTGCCGCACCAGAGCCATCGCTTGATCCGCGATCTCGGCGTCTCGCACCTGCGTCGCATCGGCCGTCGTACCGAGGCCTTGGTCGACGACCTGCTCGGTTCCTGATGGCCGGGAACATGACGCGCTAAGCTTGCGCGGATGAAGCCCAGCCGCGACAACTTCCTGCCCCTGCGCCATCTCGCGGCGGCCATGGTGATCTACGGGCACGCTTACGCGCTCACGCGCCACCCTGCCGGCGACGTCGACCTGGTGCAGCGTTTCATGCCGGGCTTCTACGCCGGCAGCCTCGCGGTGTTCTTCTTCTTCGCCATCAGTGGATATCTGGTCACGCTCAGCCTGCTGCGCCAGCCCTCGATCCTGCGCTACGCCCGCAATCGCGTCGTGCGCATCTGGCCGGCTTACATCGCTTGCATCCTGTTCTGCGCGTTCGTGCTCGGTCTGGCGTGGACGACACTGTCGCCATCGGCCTATCTGCACGACAAGGCAACCTGGCATTTCATCGCCGGGAATGCCATCCCGAAATCATTCGTGTGGACACTGCCCGGCGTGTTTTCCGCGAATCCCTACCCGAACATCGTCAACGGCAGTTTGTGGTCACTGGGCGTTGAAGTGCGCTGGTATCTGTGGCTCGGCATCCTCGCCGCGCTGACGCTGGTGCGTCGACGCATGGCGTTCACCATGGTCGCGATGGCGTGGATCGCATGGTGCGCGTGGCAGTGGTGGCATGGCGCCGCCGATGCACGCGACGTGCGCGCGCTCGGCTGCATCTTCCTCGGCGGCGGACTGTGCGCGGTGTGGCGCGAACGCCTGGCGATCACGCACGTCGGGATGGCCGCGCTCATCGTGTTGGCTGCACTCGTGCACGACAGTCGCTGGTTCGGCCCGATCGCCGGCATCGCCGCGTTGTATTTCTGCCTGTGGGTGGCCTATCGCCTGCCCGCGTTGCGCTGGCCGCGCGTTATCGATTGGTCGTACGGGTTGTTCCTGTACGGTTTCCCGGTGGAACAGTGCATCGCGGCGTGGAAACCGGAGATCGCGCCATTGGCGATGTTGCCGCTCGCGCTGATCGCCGCCGCGATAATGGCCGCGGCATCGTGGCAGTTCATCGAGCGGCCGTTGCTCGATCGCTTCAAGGGCAAATCATCGATCACCGATGCGCCATTGCCGGCAGTGTGATCGATCAGGTCACGATCAATCAACGCCCGCGCGTCAGTGCCATGGATACACCGAATCCGGCCTGCCAATCGGGACTGTTGCGATCCAGCCCGCGCAACAGCCAGCCATCCAGTTGCACGCGATGACGCAGCAGCATCGTCACTCCGCCGCCGGCGACGCGCGTGCGATCGACGCCACTGCCGGAACCCGCCTGCAGGTATCCGGCAACGCGCGAGCCGATGGGAAATCCGTAGGACAGCGACGTCAGCCAGCCATTGCCACTCGCCTGCAGGTCGCGTGCGACGGACCCGGTAAGACTCTGGTTGCCATCAAGGCTACGTGTCACCGTCACTGCCAGTTGCTCGGCACGGCCCTGTGTCCCGAAAGTCGCATCGCCCGATGCCAGCTTGTGCGTGCCCAATACGGCCCAGCTCCATGCTGCGGAAGGTGCTGTCGGCGTCCATTTCAGCGCCAGCGCACCATCGCCCTGCCCATGGGCATTCTGCCGGCTACCGCCACCACTCAGCCGTTGGAATGCATAAGGGCTGCCGATGAGTTGCAGCTCCAGGCCGTGCCCCATGCCGATCCGCAGATGACTGTCGGCTACAGCCTGGAACACATGAGCTTCGCCGTCGTGTTGCCATGTGGCATCGGGCAAGCCTTGCTCCCACGCTACTGAACCGGCAGGCAACGACCATGACGCAAAGGAGATCCCCGGTCGGTCGAACTGCGGGTCCACATCCTGTGCATCCTGGCTTTGCGCATGCACGATGCGGATCGGCGTCGCCAACACCAGGAGGCACATCATCCAGCGCAATGCAATCGCCATTGGATCTCCCGGGAGTGGTCTTCAGAACTCTGCATGGAGACGCGCGGACAGCACATGGACCGGTCCGCGCGCATGGTTGTATCCGGGATTGTCGATGTGCTGCCAATCCAGGCTGAGATGCGTACTCTTCGCCACCTGCAGCGCGTAATAGGTTTCGATGATGCGCTCATTGCGATAATCCAGCGCGCCATCGCCGAGGAAGAAACCGAGGCCACCGCGCGCCAGATAGTCGCGATGCGGCGGCGACAGGGCATTGACCGCCAGCGCCACGCCCAAGGCATCGTCGGGACGACCCCAACGCGCGCCCTTCAGCGACAAGCCTGCGCTGAGCGAACGGTCAACCTCGGAGAACGCATAGGTTTCGGTGCGACCGTCGGCATGCATCGCCCGCACGAACGCCCCGGCATCGCCGGTGATCGCCTGCTGCACATCGATGCCGACGCCGGTCTTGTCGTGTTCGCGCGTCCGCACCGCATCCAGCGACGGAGCGCCGCCGCTGGCATCGGCCAGGGCCAGCGCATCCGAATACCGCGCCATCACCGCGCGACCGCGGAATCCCAGCAGCAACACCTTGCCCGGCTGGCCCGAGATCGCATGATCGTGCTCGATCTCGACCTGATCGCCGAAATGACGGAACAACTGCGCATCCAATGGCAACTGGTTCGGCCACTTCGGTTGTTCGAAGCGGCCGGCGCGCAGCGCCCACGCATCGTGGTACCACTCGACTGCACCGCCCCAGGTATAGCCGCGTGCATCCGCCGGGAAATCCCAGGCTGCATGCGTGAGCAGCGACCAGTCGAGGAATTGTCCGCGCGGATCGCCGGCATAGTCATTGCGGTCGAAAATGTCGTTGACTGCAAGATTGCCGATCGTCACCACCAGCCGCCGGCTCTTGACCGTCGTGGCCAATTGGTTGGCTGCCGAGACGACCTGTTGGTCAGCGCCTCCCAGATCGAAACGCTGGCGGAAAAAACCGCGCGCCGCGTACAGCGTCAGGCGTGGGCCGGAGGTCTTCTGCATTTCGCCGTTGGTCGGTCCGCCCAATCCCGAGACATTCGAGATCGGCCGACCCTGGACGATTTCCGGATTGAAATACAGTTCGCCGCCTTGCCACAGTTTCGCGCCAAGGAACAACGTGCCGCTGAAGGTGTAACTGTTTTCGCGCGTCGCCAGCAAGCTGTGGTCGCCGGAATAGGCCGCCGCGAATCCCGATTTGCGCTGCCACACATAGGTTGCCTGCCCATGCACGGAAAATCGCTCGTCCTGCGCCGCTGTGCCATCCGCCTGCTGGGCCATCGCCGAAGTCGACACGAGCATGGCCAGCAACCATGGCGTACGCATCGGGATGCGTCCCGGGCATTGCACGACATGACGAAGAAATACGGAAAGGCGCATGCGGAATCGGCGCTGGCACGTTGCGTTGCACGCAGTCTGGCCGCGCTTTCTTTCGCAATGATTTCACCGTGCGCGCGGATAAAATAACGTCGCGATCGTTGTGATGTTATCGCCTCACGGCGATCACGCGATCACCACACCAAGTCGTCGGGCACCTGGAATTGCGGGTCGGCATAGGGATCATCAGCGGCCAGCGCATCGGGATCGACCTTGAACGCGACCGCTTGCGCGAAGATGCGTTCCGCTTCGACCAGCACGCCGGTATCCACCAGCAGATAACGCCCGTTCAACTGCACCACGCCCAGCTCGCCGGCATTGAGCCGCACCAGTTGATCGGCAGTGACGTAGATGCGCTTGATCTTGCCGCCGTATTCGAAATGGCGCGCGATGTCGGCATCCTCGGCATTCAATGCCTTGTCGGCGAGGAATACGGCCAATCGTTCGCGCGCTTCACGACGCAGTCGTGCTTCTTCCTGGCGCAGGCGCTCGGCTTCGATGCGTTCGGCCTTCTCGTGTTCCGCGCGCATCGCGTAGGCCTTGCCGAGATCCATCCCGCCACTCGGCGGTGCCTTGCGCTTGTGCGGCGGAGGCGAATTCCCCTTGCCGTCCTTGCGCACGGCATGTGCCGGCTTGCCCTTGGCGGGCGCAGCGGCAGGTCTTGCCGGCGGCTTCGCCGGCTTCGGTACCGGCTTGAATCCCAAGCCAAGCAATTGGTCACGCAGGGTATCGGTCATCGTGGATCAGTAGTGCGGCGGTGGCGGTTCATCGGCGGGATCGGCACTCGCGCCGGATCCACGCGCGGACTTCAGTTCTTCAAGCACGCGCCGCAAGACCACCTCATGGCGGGCGATCTCCGTGCGCGCGTCGGCCAGCGCATCGCTGAGTTCATTCAACGAATGCTCCTGGAAGGCCACGCGCGTCTCCAGCTCTTCAATACGCGACAACTCGCTCATGCCACGCGCACCGATCGGCCGCGACCGATGCCCCAGTACGCCAGGCCATTGGCTTCGACTTCTTCCGGATCGTAGAGGTTGCGACCGTCGAAGATCACGCGATCGTGCAAGCGTTCGGCCAGCATGTCGAAATCCGGGCTGCGGAATTGCTTCCACTCGGTGATTACAACCAAGGCATCGACGCCACCCGCCAGCGTGTCGGCGCGCAGATCGCACAGCATCAGATCATCACGATCGCCGAAGATGCGTTGCGCTTCCTCGCGTGCTTCCGGATCGTAGGCACGCACCTTGGCGCCGGCCTCCCACAACTGTTCCAGCAGGCGACGGCTCGACGCTTCGCGCATGTCGTCGGTATTCGGCTTGAACGCCAATCCCCACAACGCGATGGTCTTGCCGCGCAATGCCGCCGCGCCGCCGTAGTGACGCTCCATCAATTCGAACAGATGGCCCTTCTGGCGTTCGTTCACCGCCTCGACCGCATTGAGCAGCAGCGATTCGTAGCGATATTGCGCTGCCGTTTTCGCCAGCGCCTGCACGTCCTTGGGGAAGCACGACCCGCCGTAGCCGGCGCCGGGATAGATGAAGTGCCAGCCGATGCGCGGATCGGAACCGATGCCCTTGCGCACATGCTCGATGTCCGCGCCGACACGCTCGGCGATGTTGGCCATCTCGTTCATGAAACTGATCTTGGTCGCCAGCATCGCGTTGGCGGCGTACTTGGTCAGTTCCGCGGAACGCACGTCCATCGTCACCATGCGATCGTGGTTGCGATTGAACGGCGCGTACAACTTCTTCATCACCGCGATCGCGCTGTCGCTCGGCGAACCGATGACGATGCGATCGGGACGCATGCAGTCCTCGACCGCCGCGCCTTCCTTGAGGAATTCCGGATTGGAGACGACGTCGAATCGCAACTCGACGTCGCGCTTCGCCAGCTCCTCGGAAATCGCCGCGGCGACCTTGTCGGCAGTGCCCACCGGCACCGTCGACTTGTCGACCACCACCAGTGGCCTGGTCATGTGCTTGCCGATGGTGCGCGCCACCGCCAGCACGTACTGCAGGTCCGCACTGCCGTCCTCGTCGGGCGGCGTGCCCACCGCGATGAACACCACGTCGCCGAACGCGATCGCATCGGCGGCGTCGGTGGTGAAGCGCAAGCGGCCCGAGGCGTGATTGGCCTTGACCATCGGCTCAAGGCCGGGCTCATAGATCGGGATCACGCCGTGGTTGAGGCCGTCCACCTTGGCGGCGTCGATATCGACGCACACCACCTGGTGCCCCACTTCCGCGAGACAGGTCCCTGTGACCAGGCCGACATATCCAGTGCCGAAGATGGAAACGTGCATGCGTCTTCCTTGCGTGGCGCGTGGTTGCCGACGATCAGTGCTGCGGAGCCGCTGCCGGACGCGCGCCCTGCGGCTGCGCCTTCTCGATGCTCACCAACTCGACATCGAAGACCAGCGTCGCGTTCGGCGGGATCGGGCCGCCGGGCGTGCCCTGCTCGCCGTAAGCCAGCTTGGCCGGAATCCAGAACTTGTACTTGCTGCCGACCGGCATCAACTGCACGCCTTCCGACCAGCCCGGGATCACCTTGTTGACCGGCATCGCCGCCGGCTCGCCGCCATGCGCTTCGGTGCTGTCGAATTCCTTGCCATCCAGGGTGACACCCTTGTACTTCACCTTCACTACATCGGTCGGCTTCGGCTTGGGGCCGGTGCCTTCGCTCACCACCTGGTACTGCAAACCGGAAGCCGTGGTCTTCACGTCGGGCTTCTTGCCGTTGTCGGCCAGGAACTTCTCGCCGGCTTCGCCGTTCTTCTTGGCATCGGTCATCATCTTCTGCATCGTCTTCAGCTGCATGCGCTGGCCGAAGGCCTCGCCCACCGATGCTGCCTGCTTGTCATCCATCAACGGCTTTTCGCCCTTCAGGGTGGTGCGGATCGCCTTCATCATCACGTCAAGGTCGACGTCGTCCTTGGCGGGTTCCAGCGATTTGCCCATTTGCAGGCCGATCATGTAGCTGACCTGGTCCTTGTCGGTGGGGAGGCCGGCGATGGTCAACGCCGGCTTGTCGCCGGACTTGGCGGCATCGGCCGTCTTGGCATCGGTGGACGACGCGCTGTCGGCAGGCTTGTTGCAAGCGCCCAGCGCAAAAGTGACTGCGATCGCCAACGACGACACGGCAATGAGGGAACGGCGATTGGACATCGGTAACTCCGGGGTTTTGACCGCGCGATGCGGGTGAATGACTGCGGACGACACCGCAGGGGGGATTACTTTAGCGGCTCAGGCCAAGCAGTTCGACATCGAACACCAGCGTGGAGTTCGCCGGAATGCTCGGCGGCGAACCCTTGGCGCCATAGGCCAGCTGCGACGGGATCCAGAAACGGTAGCGGCTGCCAACCGCCATCAGCTGCAATCCCTCGGTCCAGCCGGGGATCACTGCCTTCAGCGGGAACATCACGTCCTTGTTGGCATCGAAGACGCGGCCATCGAGCGTGCGACCTTCATAGCTGACCCGCACCGTGGAATCCGTAGATGGGCGCATGACACCGCCGCCATCCTTGATGATCTGGTACTGCAGGCCAGTGCGGGTGGTCATCACGCCCGACGCGGTGCGATTGCGCGCGAGGAAAGCATCACCCTCGCGCTTGTTGCGAACGGCTTCCTCGGCACCCTTGTTGCGCATGCGCGCAGCCAAGGTGTCGTGCGCCTGTTTCGCCTGCGCTTCATCGAGCAGCGGGGTCTGGTGCAATGCCACCGCGCGTATGCCCTGCATGGCGATCGGCAGATCGAATTCGGCACGCGCCGGCGCCAGCGAGCGCCCGATCTCGATGCCGACCAATCGCGCGACCGTTTCCGGCGTCACGCCCGGCGGAAACGCCGGGACCGCCGCGCCCGACTGCCGGGCCTGGACGCGCTGCCCCAACGACATGCTGACCATGCGTGCCTCGTCCTGGGTGATCAGCGGCTTGCCGCCATCCAGCGCGTTGCGAATCGCGTGTTCGAGTTCGGGGAAATCGATGTCCTGCCCGATGTCCGCCAGCGACTTGCCGACTTCCATCCCGACCATGTAGCTGGTGCGGTCGCGTTCGTTATGGATATCCATCTTCCTCGGCGCTTGTACCTGCTGCGTCGCCGCCGGCTTCTTCGCCGCCTTGGCCTTGCCTTTTGCGGCGTGGGCCGTCACGGGCATGGCGACGATGGCGAACACGACAGCGAGTGCAGCGAGACGAACCGGGGGCATGGCGGAATCCGACATCTGGAAAACCGATATTCTGCGGGAAATCCATGCGCACGACGAGCGTCCCCGCATACCGGAGGTCACGACGGGTTCATTGCGGCGAACAAAAAAAAGCCCGCTTGCGCGGGCGTTTTCCTGAAGATGGCGTCCCCACGGGGATTCGAACCCCGGTCGCTACCGTGAAAGGGTAATGTCCTAGGCCTCTAGACGATGGGGACGTGTTTGACGCTGTTTCCCTTCGACATCGTTCGCTGGCCTTGATGCGATCGATGTTGGTGGAGCCAGGCGGGATCGAACCGCCGACCTCCTGCATGCCATGCAGGCGCTCTCCCAGCTGAGCTATGGCCCCACAGAGGGAAGCCCGCTAGTCTAGGGAGATCGATTTCCTTCGTCAACCCTCTTCGACAGCAGAAGCTTCGTCGAAGCGCAGCATCGTGGCCTGGCCATGGCCGCGGATGGCCAGCAGATCCAGCCATTTGCCGAGGAAAATGTTCATGCGCAGGCGGTGGTCGATGATCGCTTGTGGCGGCGGATACATCCCCACCACGTCCTGCCAGCGTCGCCCGACATGGCAATGGGTGGCTTCGGCCTGGCGCGCATCGCGATACAGGCGCACGAAGGCCGAGGGATCGGGTTCGCCGCTGACCGGGTCGATCACCGTGTAGGTCAGGCGCAATTCGGTGGTGTAGCGATGCTGTTCGATGATATCGAGGCGCAGATCGAGCCCGTCATCGCCATGCGAGAGATAGCTGCCGACAGGCAGGCGCGCCGGAGCCAGCAAGCGCGTGAGCTTGCCGTGATTCTCCGCATACAGTCCCATCAACAGGCCGAAGCGACTGAGATGGGGAATGCGAACGACAGGGGCGTGAACCAGTGCCATGGGGTGACCTATACGCGATCAGGCGCGATTCGGCAATGGCGGCCGATACAGCTTTGTGAGCTCGGTCAATACATTTCGCGATTGATTCCCAGTGTTTCCAGCACGCGACTGGAAATTTCCTCGATCGACGCATGCGTGGTCGACAACACCGGAATGTGTTCCGTGCTGAAGATCACATTCGCCGCGGCAACCTCGCGCTTGCAGGTGTCCATCTCGGAATAGCGCGAATTCGGCCGGCGTTCCTGGCGGATCTGGTGCAGGCGATCGGGATCGATGGTCAAGCCGAACAGCTTGTTGCGATATTGGCGCAGGCGCGGCGGTAGGCGGTCGCTTTCGAGATCGTCATCGGTTAGCGGATAGTTCGCCGCGCGCAGTCCATGATGCAGCGCCAGGTACACGCAGGTCGGCGTCTTGCCGGCGCGCGACACGCCGATCAGGATCACGTCGGCGTCGCTGTAGTCCACCCGCATGCCGTCGTCGTGGGTGAGCGCGTAGTTCATTGCGTTGATGCGCCGGTGGTACTGGTCGAAATCGACGATGCCATGCGCCTTGCCGACCCGCGGTTGGCGCTTGCGACCAAGCTCCTGTTCCAGTGGCGCGATGAACGGCGCGAACACGTCCAGCATCAACGCACCGCTGGTGGCGAGAACGGCGCTGAGATCACCGTCCACGCAGGAATTCACCACGATCGGGCGCACCCCGGCCTGCTCGCCGGCCGCGCGAATGAGGACTGCCGCTTCGCGGGCCTTGTCCGGGGTATCGACGAACGGCAGGCGATCGGTCTGGAATTCGCCCTCGCTGAACTGGGTCAGCAGGCTGTGGCCGATGGTCTCGGCGGTGATGCCGGTGCCATCGGAAACGTAGAAGACCGGGCGGATGTCGGACATGTGTCGGGCCGTTGATGAAAACGATTGCTAAAATAACCGGATTGCCGTTCGGCATCCCGAATCCCTGTCCGGAGCTTCCCCTTGACCGCCCCAGCCCACAGCAAGAATGTCCTCTGGCTGAAAGACCTGCGCCTGTCCGATCTCGCCCAGGTGGGCGGCAAGAATTCCTCGCTGGGCGAGATGATCGGCCAGCTCGCCGGCCTCGGCGTCTCGGTGCCGGGCGGTTTCGCCACCACCGCCGATGCCTTCAAGGACTTCATCGCCCACAACGACCTGCACGCGCGCATCTACGACAAGCTGAAGACCATCGATGTCGACGACGTGCCGGCATTGACCAAGGCCGGCGCCGAAGTCCGCGGCTGGGTGATCGACGCACCACTGCAGCCCGGACTCGAAGCCGATATCCGCAGCGCCTACGCGCAGATGAGCCAGGAGGCCGGTTCCGTCGATCTCGCCGTCGCCGTACGTTCCTCCGCCACCGCCGAAGACTTGCCCGACGCGTCGTTCGCCGGCCAGCAGGAAACCTTCCTCAACGTGACCGGCGCCGATGACGTCGTGCGCAAGGTCAAGGAAGTGTTCGCGTCGCTGTACAACGATCGCGCGATCGCCTATCGCGTCCACCACGGTTTCGCGCACGAGGACGTGTTCCTCTCCGCCGGCATCCAGCAGATGGTGCGCTCGGACGTCGGCGCAGCGGGCGTGCTGTTCACCCTCGATACGGAATCCGGTTTCCGCGACGTGGTGTTCGTCACTTCCAGCTATGGCCTTGGCGAGATGGTGGTGCAAGGCGCGGTGAACCCGGACGAGTTCTACGTCTACAAGCCGACGCTGATGGCGGGCAAGCCGGCGATCCTGCGTCGTGCGCTCGGCAGCAAGCAGTTGCGCATGGTCTATTCCGATGCACCCGGCGAACGCGTGCGCACCGAGGACACGCCGGTGGAATTGCGTTCGAAGTTCTCGATCAGCGATGCCGACGTCGCCGAACTGTCGAAGCAGGCGTTGGTGATCGAACAGCATTACGGCCGCCCGATGGACATCGAATGGGGCAAGGACGGCAACACCGGCAAGCTCTACATCCTGCAGGCGCGTCCGGAAACGGTGAAGTCGCGGGCGAAGGCGACGCAGATCGAACGTTACACGCTGGGCGAACGCGGCCCGGTGTTGTGCGAAGGCCGTGCGATCGGCCAGAAGATCGGCGCCGGCACCGCGCGCGTAGTCCGCCGTCTCGAAGACATGAACAACGTGCAGCCCGGTGACGTGCTGGTTGCCGACATGACCGATCCCGATTGGGAGCCGATCATGAAGCGCGCCTCGGCGATCGTCACCAATCGCGGTGGCCGCACCTGTCACGCCGCGATCATCGCGCGCGAACTCGGTGTGCCCGCAGTGGTCGGCACCGGCAACGCGCTTGACACCATCGTCGACGGGCAATCGATCACCGTGAGTTGCGCCGAGGGCGATACCGGCTTCATCTACCAAGGCAACCTGCCCTTCGAGCGCACCACGACCGATCTCGGCAACATGCCGCCGGCGCCGATGAAGATCATGATGAACGTGGCGAATCCGGAACGCGCCTTCGATTTCGGCCAGCTGCCGAACGCCGGCATCGGCTTGGCGCGCCTGGAAATGATCATCGCCAGCCATATCGGCGTGCATCCGAAGGCGCTGCTGGATTACGCCCGCCAGGACGCCGAGACCAAGAAGAAGATCGACGCACGCATGGCCGGTTATGCATCGCCGGTCGATTTCTACGTCGATCGCCTGGTCGAAGGCATCGCCACCATCACCGCATCGGTCGCGCCGAATCCGGTGATCGTGCGCCTGTCGGACTTCAAGTCGAACGAATACGCCAACCTGATCGGCGGATCGAAGTACGAACCGCATGAAGAAAACCCGATGATCGGTTTCCGTGGCGCCTCGCGTTACGTCTCGCCGGACTTCGCCGACGCCTTCGCGCTGGAATGCCGCGCTGTGAAGCGCGTGCGCGAGGAAATGGGCCTCGACAACCTGTGGGTGATGATCCCGTTCGTGCGCACGCTCGACGAAGGCCGCAAGGTGATCGAAGTGCTGGCGCGCAACGGCCTGAAACAGGGCGATGGCGCGACCAATGAAAAGCCGGGCCTGAAAATCATCATGATGTGCGAAGTGCCGTCGAACGCGCTGCTCGCCGACGAATTCCTCGACATCTTCGACGGCTTCTCGATCGGCTCCAACGACATGACCCAGCTCACGCTCGGCCTCGACCGCGATTCCTCGATCGTCGCCAACCTGTTCGACGAACGCGATCCGGCGGTGAAGAAGATGCTGTCGATGGCGATCCAGGCCGCGCGCGCCAAGGGCAAGTACATCGGCATCTGCGGCCAGGGGCCGAGCGATCATCCCGATCTCGCGCTGTGGTTGATGGAACAGGGCATCGAGTCGCTCTCGCTCAATCCGGACACAGTGGTCGATACCTGGCTGGCGCTGGCGAAAGCGAAGGCGGGCTGATCCCGACGCGCTACATGCGGTGCTTGATCTAGACTTCCGGGAGGCATGCTTTCCGGAGTCGCGCATGACATTCGCATTGGGTTGGCCGCACACGCTGCTGGACCTGTTCTCCTCGGCGCTGCTGTTCGCCCTGCATCTGGCCGTGGTCGCGCGCGCGATCACCCGCCCCAACCGCACGCCCGCGTCGCGCGTGGCCTGGGTCGCAGTGATCATGTTCCTGCCGTTGCTGGGCGTGATCGCCTATCTGTTCCTCGGCGAAACCAGCATCGGCCGCCGGCGCATCCACGATCTGCATCGGACCATCGAACGCATGCCATTGCCGGACGATTCCGCCGGCACGCCGCCGGATGTCGCACTGCGCTTCGCCAAACTGTTCGAGCTCGCGCGCTCGATCAACGGTTTCCACCCGGTCGCCGGCAATCGCATCGAACTGCTGGGGGATCCCGACGCGCCGATCGACGCCCCGATGGTGAACTCCGATATCGCGATCGCCGCCCTGGTCGCCGACATCGAACAAGCCCGCGAACATGTCCACATCAGCTTCTACATCTGGCTGGATGACAACAACGGCGGCAAGGTCGCCGATGCAGTGTGCGCCGCCGCCCGCCGCGGCGTGCAATGCCGGGTAATGGTGGATGCGCTGGGATCGCGCGCGTTCACCCGCTCGCCGCGCTGGCGCCAACTGCGCGATGCCGGCGTGCAGACGCTGGCGACGTTGAACGACATCCCGCGACTGGGAAATCTGGCGATCGGCCGCGTCGATCTGCGCAACCACCGCAAGATCGTGGTGATCGACAATCGCATCGCGTATTGCGGCAGCCAGAACTGCGCCGATCCGGAGTTCCGCACCGAACCGCGCTACGCGCCGTGGATCGACATCTTCCTGCGCTGCGAAGGACCGGTGGTGCGTCAGGAACAATTTCTCTTCCTCAGCGCATGGATCGCCGAAACCGGCGAGCAATCGCTGGAAGCGTTGCCCTCGGCCTTACCACTGCCGCAACGTGTCGAGCCTGGCGTGATCGCGCAGATGTTCGGCACCGGGCCGACCACCCGCGGCAATGCCATGTCGGACATGTTCGTCGCCACGATCTATGCCGCGCGCGAGGAATTGCTGGTCACCACGCCTTACTTCGTCCCCGACGAGGCACTGTTGCGCGCGCTGTGCGCGGCACCGCGACGCAGCGTCAAGACCACGATCATCTTTCCCGCGCGCAACAATTCCTGGCTGGTCGGCAGTGCCTGCTACAGCACCTACGACGACCTGCTCGCCTGCGGGGTGGAGATTTTCGAGTACCCGCTGGGCCTGCTCCACACCAAGTCGATGACCGTCGACTGCGAATTCGCGCTGGTCGGGTCGGCCAACATGGATCGCCGCAGCCTGCAACTCAATTTCGAGAACAACATGCTCGTTGCCGATCGCGGCGTCACCGATACGATCCGGCAACGCCAGCTGTCCTATCTCGCGGCGTCGCGGCCGGTGACCCTCGAATCGGTACGCGCGTGGCCGTTCCATCGCCGGTTGGTGCAGGATGCCGTGGGAATGACGGCGCCGCTGCTGTGACGCGCGACCACGCGCTCACTCCGGCGCGAACGCGCCCATGGATTTCCGGTAGTGGCGCAGCTCGGCGATGGAATCGCGCACGTCGCTCAATGCCGTGTGCGCGCTTTCCTTGGTGAATCCGGCCGACACCTGCGGTGCCCAGCGCCGCGCCAGTTCCTTGACGGTGCTGACGTCGATAGCGCGATAGTGGAAGTAACGCTCCAGCTCCGGCATCTGGCGATGCAGGAAACGCCGATCCTGGCAAATCGAATTGCCGCACATCGGCGACATCCTCGCCGGCACCCACCCGCGCAGGAATTCCAGCGTCTTCGCTTCGGCCTCCGCCAACGCCACGCCTTCCTCCAATACCCGTCGCCACAATCCTGACTTGCCGTGCTGGGTGCGGTTCCACTCGTCCATTGCCTCCAGCACGACCAACGGCTGCGCGATCGCGAACTCCGGCCCTTCGGCCAACACGTTCAACTGCGCATCAGTCACCACGGTGGCGATTTCGAGGATGGAATCGCGAACGGTATCGAGCCCGGTCATTTCGAGATCGATCCAGATCAACCGTTGTTCCATCTGATCTTCGGTCATGGCTCGCGCATTCCTTCGGGACGTCGCATGATAGCCCAGCCCGTCCCAGCATCCGCCCAGCCATGTCCTCCAATCCGACCTCGATCCATTACGTCATCCTGACAGCGATGCTGGCGCCGGCGTTCTTCCTGACCGCCACCGCCACCCTGTTGTCCGCCGCGAACAACCGGCTTGCACGCGTCGTGGATCGCCTGCGTTCGCTGATCGTCACGTGGGAGGCCGAGGCACCCGATCGCAAGGAGCGCGACGTGCAGATCGCGCGTCATCGCCAGCGCGCGCATCTCGTCCTGCGCGCCTGCCAATTGCTCTATACCGCACTCGCCTGTTTCGTCGGCACCAGCCTCACGCTGGCCATGGATGCCGGCCTCGATTTCCGCATGGGCGCGCTGCCGACATTGCTGGCCGTGCTTGGCGTGAGCTTCCTGCTCGGCGCGAGTTATTCGCTATGGCGCGAGGTGAATCTCGCCGTGCGCAGCTTCGATCGCGAACTTGACCACGAACTGGCACGACGCCTGCGCTGACGCTTACAGCGGCTGCTTGCCGCGCTTGTTGCGGAAATAGTTTGTCAGCCGCGTGCTCGCTTCGTCGGCAAGCACGCCGCCGGTCACTTCGATGCGATGGTTGTGACGGGGATCGCCGAGCAAATCGAAGACACTGCCAGCCGCACCGGTCTTGGGATCGTTCGCGCCGTAGACGACGCGTGCCATCCGCGCATGCACCGCAGCCATCGCGCACATCGCGCAGGGCTCCAGGGTGACGTAGAGCGTGCAACCGACCAGCCGATGATTGCCCAGCGCCTGCCCTGCCCTGCGCATCGCCACGATTTCCGCGTGCGCGGAAGCGTCATGCTCGGCGATGTTGCGGTTCCAGCCCTCGCCGACCACGTCGCCATCGGCCGACACCACGATCGCGCCGACCGGAATCTCGTCATCCTCCGATACCGCGCGTTCGGCCAGTTCCAGTGCGCGATGCATCCAGCGTTCGTCGTCGATCACTGTCATCCCACTCAACTCCGAAACGGGCCACCCGATGGCGCGCGATTATACGGATCGTTCCTCTGACCACCTGCCTACGGCTTGCCACCGCCACGCGGTCGGACATGATCCGGGCGTGACAGTGACGTCAAATTTTTCCCGCATTGCATGTTCGAAATGTGCTTGATGTCTCAATATTTCAAATGGCTTGTGCTAACCTGAACGAGTCAACTTTTGCTCGCCGATGCAACGGCCTTGGGGACGGTCGATCACACAGGCACCAAGAGTCGACTGCCTGCCAGATGTGCATCAACGACGACCGATATCGTTCTGGGGAGAGCAATGATGAATTCAGCCGAAATTTCCAACGTTCGCGATTCCTTGCGCGTGCGCCTGTTGCTGCCGGTATTGGCTCTGGTGCTGGTCGTCGTGATCGTGCTGACGATCGTGCTGGCCGTCACCCAGGCCAACCGCGTACGCACCAATGCCAACGAATCGATCGAGCGCCAGACGAGTGCCTTGCAAAGCCTATTCGCAGTCACCCGATCGATCATGCTCGATCGCGTGCATTCCTCCATGCGCCTGCTGCAACGTGATGGTGGCAAGCTGGGCCCGGTCAGCGTAGGTCCGCAGATCACCGTGGGTGGTCGCCCGGCCAACGACCTGTTGTTCGGTGGCCAGCCACAAGGCAACAACTTCGCCTTGGTCGACAGCGTTACCGCCATCGACGAAGGGACCGCGACGATCTTTGCGCGCACCGGCGACGAGTACGTCCGCATCGCGACCAACGTCAAGAAGGACGATGGCAGCCGCGCGATCGGTACCGTGCTCGACCCGCATGGAAAGGCAATCCAGTCCATTACCAAGGGCGAGCCCTTCTACGGCGTGGTCGATATCCTCGGCACGCCCTATGTCACCGGTTACGACCCCATCCTTGCCGGCGACGGTGGTGGCAAGCGCGCTGTCGGCATCTGGTACGTCGGCTTCAAGACCAATCTGGAGGCACTGGAGAAAGTGGTTGCCGATCGTCGCGTCCTCGACTCCGGCTTCATCGCCATCTTCGATGCCAACGGCAAGCTGCGCTTCCAGTCCAAGACCGGGGCGACCACCGATCCGGCGCAGATCGAAGCCATCTCCGGCAAAGCCCCGGACGACTGGACCGTCACCAAACAGGACGTGCCGGACTGGGGCTTCACTCTGGTCTCCGCGTATCCCAAGAGCGACATCAACGGCACCATCCTGAAGCAATCGCTGTGGATCATCGCGATCGGCGTGCTGGTTGGCGCACTGTTGCTCGGCATGCAATCGACACTGATCTGGAACCGCGTGCTGCGACCGATCCAGCATCTCACCACCGTCGCCGACGAGTTGAGCAAGGGCAAGTGGAACAACACGATCGAGGAAGTCGATCTCAAGGACGAAATCGGCACGCTGGCACGCGCGATCTCGCGCCTGTCGAACAGCGTGCGTCTCGCGATGGAACGGCTCAGCAAACGCTGAGCCGCCCTCACCTTCAAGCGATGACGCAAGGGAGGCACCATCGTGAGCAATGATTTCCGACCACTGATCGACATCCTGCGCGAACTGCGTTCGCTCGCGCAGAAAAAAGCGAGCGGAATCCTGTTCATCGTCACCGCGGACAACCACTCGTGCATGATCAAGCTTCATGCCGGGCAGATTGAAGAAGTGGTGTTCCGGATGTTGCGCAACGACGAGGCAGTGCAGCGACTGGGCATGGTCGAGGCCGCCAAGTCGCGCTTCCAGGCGGAGGAAACCGGACATGACCACGGCAGGCCATCCCATCTGAGTGAAGACGCACTGCTATGGTTGCTGGGCGGCTTCGAACGTGATCTCGCCGGGAAAACGCAGATCATCACCCCTGCTTCAGTCAAGCAGGACGCATCCGATCCCCGTGTGCGCAGCGCTGTCGAGGACGTCGCGCTCAATCACCTCGGGCCGATCGCCGGCATGCTGTGCGACGAGGTGTTCGAGGGCACGAACCAGATGCAGCAAATCATCGAACAGCTTGCGGCGAACCTGTCCACCGCGCACGAACGCCAGCAATTCACCGCCGAGGTGCATGCGGCCTTGGCGAAGATCGGGTAGGGCTCACTCCCATTCGATCGTCGCCGGCGGCTTGCCACTGATGTCGTAGACCACGCGCGAGACGCCGCGCAGTTCATTGATGATGCGATTCGACACCGTGCCGAGGAAGTCGTACGGCAGGTGCGCCCAGTGCGCGGTCATGAAGTCGATGGTCTCGACCGCGCGCAACGCGATCACCCATTCGTAGGCACGGGCATCGCCGACCACGCCGACCGATTTCACCGGCAGGAAGACCGCGAATGCCTGCGAGGTCTTGTCGTAGAGATCAGCCTTGCGCAATTCGTCGATGAAGATGGCGTCGGCTTTCGCCAGCAGCTCCGCGTATTCGCGCTTCACTTCGCCGAGGATGCGCACGCCCAAGCCCGGACCGGGGAACGGATGGCGATACACCATCTCGCGCGGCAGGCCGAGTTCGACACCGAGACGACGCACTTCGTCCTTGAACAACTCGCGCAACGGTTCGACCAGGCCGAGCTTCATGTCTTCGGGCAGGCCACCGACGTTGTGATGGCTCTTGATGACATGCGCCTTGCCGGTCTTGCTGCCGGCCGATTCGATCACGTCGGGATAGATCGTGCCCTGCGCCAGCCACTTGGCATTCTGCAACTTGTTCGATTCTTCATCGAAAATGTCGACGAAGAGATTACCGATGATCTTGCGCTTGGTTTCCGGATCCTCGACGCCCTTCAGCTTGTCGAAATAGCGATCGGCGGCATTGACGCGAATCACCTTGATGCCCATGCCGCCTTTGTCGGCTTCGCTGGCGAACATCGCCATCACCTGGTCGCCTTCGTGCCAGCGCAGCAGGCCGGTATCGACGAACACGCAAGTGAGTTGATCGCCGATGGCACGATGCAGCAGCGCCGCGACCACCGAGGAATCGACACCGCCGGACAGGCCGAGGATCACTTCATCCGAACCGACCTGTTCGCGCACGCGCGCGATCTGGTCGTCGATGATGTTGGCCGGCGTCCACAAGGTCTTGCAACCGCAGACATCGACCACGAAACGACGCAGCAATGCTTCGCCGCCGCGGGTATGGGTGACTTCCGGATGGAACTGCACGCCATAGATGTGGCGCTGGTCATCGGCGAAGGCGGCGATGCCGAGGCGATCGGTCTTGGCGGTGACATGGAAACCCGGCGGCGCCTTCGAGACGTGATCGCCGTGGCTCATCCACACGTTGGCGCCATCGGCGACGCTGGCCAATGCCTGCATCAGCACGTCATCGCCGGCGAACTGCAACTGCGCGTGACCGAACTCGCGCTGGTTGCCCGCTTCGGTTTCTCCACCCAGTTGCACCGCAAGCGTCTGCATGCCGTAGCAGATGCCTAGCAGCGGCACCTTGGCGTCGAACACCTGCCGCGGCGCGGCAGGGCAACCTGCTTCGGTGGTCGATTCCGGACCACCCGAGAGGATGATGCCCTTGGCGCCGAACGCGGCGATTTCCGCCGGATCGTGGTCCCACGCCCAGATCTCGCAATAGACGCCAATCTCGCGAATGCGTCGCGCGATCAATTGGGTGTATTGCGCACCGAAATCGAGGATGAGGATCTTGTCGGTATGGATGTTGGTCATGCGTCGGATATTTATCGATAGTGGAAACAACAAAGGGAGTCTTGCGGCTCCCTTTGCGTGGATGGATCAACCCGCCCTGTAGTTCGGCGGTTCCTTGGTGATCTGCACGTCGTGGACATGGCTCTCGCGCTGGCCGGCGTTCGACACCTTCACGAATTGCGGCTTCTTGCGCATGTCCTCGACAGTGGCGCAGCCGACATAGCCCATCGTCGCGCGCAAACCGCCGGCGAGCTGGTGCACCACCGCCGACAACGGACCGCGATACGGCACGCGACCTTCGATGCCTTCCGGCACCAGTTTGTCGGCGTCGGAAGCATCCTGGAAATAGCGATCCTTCGAACCCTTCTCCATCGCGCCGAGCGAACCCATGCCGCGATAGCTCTTGTAGCTGCGCCCCTGGAACAGTTCGGTTTCGCCGGGCGATTCCTCGGTACCGGCGAACAGGCCACCGATCATGATGGTCGATGCCCCGGCGGCGAGCGCCTTGCCGAGATCGCCGGAATAGCGGATGCCGCCATCGGCGATCAGCGGGATGCGATCCCGCAAAGCCTCGGCGACCATCGAGACCGCGGTGATTTGCGGCACGCCGACGCCCGCGACCACGCGCGTGGTGCAGATCGAACCGGGACCGACGCCGACCTTCACCGCATCGGCGCCGGCATCCATCAACGCCAGCGCGGCGTCACCGGTGACGATGTTGCCGGCGATCACCTGCAGGTTCGGATAGTTCCTCTTCGCCCACGCCACGCGGTCGATCACGCCCTGCGAATGGCCATGCGCGGTATCGACGACGATCGCGTCGACCTCGGCCTCGACCAGTGCCTCGATGCGCTGCTCCGTGTCGCCACCCGCGCCCACCGCCGCACCGACCAGCAACTGTTCGTCGTGGTCGTAGGCGGCGTTGGGGTTGTCGCGCTTCTTCTGGATGTCCTTGACGGTGATGAGTCCGCGCAAGGCGAAGTCATCATTCACCACCAGCACCTTCTCGATGCGGTTGCGATGCAGTTTCTCCAGCACTTCCTCGTCGCTGGCGCCTTCCTGCACCGTGATCAGGCGATCACGCTTGGTCATGATGTGGCGCACCGGATCGTCGAGCTTGCGTTCGAAGCGCATGTCGCGGCCGGTGACGATGCCGACCAGATGGCCGTTCTCGTCCACCACCGGCACGCCGGAGATGTTGCGCGCGCGCGTCAGCTTCAACACGTCGCCGATGGTGGCGTCGGGATGCACGGTGAACGGTTCGCGGATGATGCCGGATTCGAAACTCTTGACCCGGCGCACGCTGGCGGCCTGTTCGGCCACGCTCATGTTCTTGTGGAGGATGCCGATGCCGCCCAGTTGCGCGATGGCGATCGCGAGTCGCGCGTCGGTCACGGTGTCCATCGCCGCCGAGACGATCGGCAGGTTCAGACGGAGCTTGTTGGTGAGATTCGCCGCCAGCGAGACGTCCTTGGGCAGGACGATGGAGTGGGCGGGAACCAGCGAGACGTCGTCGTAGGTGAGCGCTTCGGCCAGAATGCGGAGCATCGGGAGCTCGTTTGGCTTGGGAAGCGCGTCATTGTAGCGCGTTTGCGGCTTCCAGCGTGTTCTGCATCAGGGTTGCCACCGTCATCGGCCCGACCCCGCCCGGCACCGGGGTGATCCAGCTGGCGCGCTGTGCGGCCACATCGAAACCGACATCGCCAACCAGCCGGCCGTCCTCGAGGCGGTTGATGCCGACGTCGATCACCACCGCGCCGGGCTTGATCCACTCGCCCGGGATCAGCGCCGGGCGTCCCACCGCGACCACCAGGATATCGGCGCCGCGTACCGCGCTTTCCAGTACCTCCGACGGGGTGAACTTGTGGCAACTGGTGACCGTGCAGCCGGCGATCAGCAGTTCCAGCGCCATCGGCCGGCCGACGTGGTTGGAGACACCGATGATGGTCGCGCTCTGCCCGCGCACCGGCCTGTCGGTATAGGCGAGCAAGGTGGTGATGCCGCGCGGCGTGCACGGTCGCAGGCCGAACTGGCGCAGCACCAGATGGCCGACATTGGCGGGATGGAAGCCATCGACGTCCTTGTCGGGACGGATGCGTTCGATCAGGCGGCTGGCATCGGGAATGCCGGGCAGCGGCAATTGCACCAGGATGCCGTGCACTTCGGGGTCGGCGTTGAGCGTGTCGATCAGCTCCAGCAATTCGGCTTCGGTCGTGCCCGCGGGCAGGTCATGGTCGAAGGCCTGGATGCCGACTTTCGCTGCCGCGCGACGCTTGTTGCGCACGTAGCTCTGCGATGCCGGATCGCCACCGACCAGCACCACTGCCAGCCCCGGGCGCGATTTCCCGGCCGCGATGCGCGCATCGACCTGCACGCGCAATTGGTCAAGCAGGGTGTCAGCGATGCGTTTTCCATCGAGGATGCGAGCGGTCATGCATGGGCCGGCGGGGGATGCGGACGTGCATTATCGCCCAGCGGAGCCGCAAGCCGGACACTCCGGATCGACCGGAATCCGCGTCTCGCGAAAACGCATCGCCAGCGCATCGAAGCTGAGCATGCGACCAACCAGTGGCGCACCGATGCCGAGGATCAACTTGATCGCTTCGGTGGCCTGCAGCATGCCGATCACGCCCGGCAACACGCCCAGCACGCCGGCTTCGGCGCAATTCGGCGCATCGTCCGGCGCTTCCGGAAACAGGCAGCGATAGCACGGCGCGACACCACGCTGGCGGCCAGCATCGAACACGCTCACCTGACCTTCGAAACGTTGGACCGCGCCGTACACCAGCGGCTTGCCGAGGCGCAGGCAGGCATCGTTGAGGACGTGCCGCGCCGGGAAGTTGTCGGCACCGTCGAGCACCACGTCGGCATCAGTGATCAAGGCATCGACATTGGTCGCGTCGATACGCGCGTTGACGGCATCGATCCGTGTGCGCGGATTCAGCGCGGACAGCGCCTGTTGCGCCGAAGAGACCTTTGCTTCGCCGATGCGATCGTTCGCGTGCAGGATCTGGCGCTGCAGGTTGCTGCGATCGACCACGTCATCATCGATCAGGCGCAAGCGACCGATGCCCGCAGCCGCGAGATAGAACGCCGCCGGTGATCCCAGCCCGCCCGCGCCGATGATCACCACCGTCGCCGCCTGAAGTTTTTTTTGCCCTTCCAGGCCAACCTGCGGCAAGCGGATCTGCCGCGAATAGCGATCGAGGAAATCGGGGTCTTCGCCCGTCACTTGCATCGGCAAGTCTTCCGCCTCCCAGCGTTCGGTTCCGCCCTCGATCGATGCGATATTGCGATAGCCGCGCGCCTGCAACGCTTCCGCCGTCGCCAGCGAACGCTGGCCGCGCTGGCAGATCAGGATCAGTGATGTCGAAATATCGGGAAATCGTTCGGCCACGGTGTCGAGCAAGTCGGCGGCAACGATGCCTTGCGCGCCTGCGGCCATGCCCAGCACGCGTTCCTCGTCGGAACGGACATCAAGCAAGACCACGCCGCCGCGCACCCGCCGCAGTGCTTCGGCCGGCGCGATGCGTTCGACGTTCACTCGTTGCGCTTGATGTGACGGATCAATCGGCGCCGCTTGGCGACCTGGCGATCGTTGAGTTCGTTCTTGCGGCCCGCGAACGGATTTTCACCTTCCTTGAAGACGAAACGCACTGGCGTGCCCACCAGCTTGAAACGCTTGCGGAAGAAGTTCTCGAGATAGCGGCGATAGGTCTCGCTCAGCGTCTTCAGGCGCGTGCCATGGACGATGAAGGTCGGCGGATTGGTCGGTCCCGGATGCGCGAAACGCAGCTTGGGGACGTGGCCACGCACCACCGGCGGCGGATTGGCGGTGTAGGCCGCCTCCAGCGCCTTGGTGACTTCGCTGGTACCCAACACGCGCGTGGCCGAATCATGCGCACGATGGATGGCGCGGAACAGTTCGCGCAACCCCGAACCGTGCAGCGCGGAAATGCGCACTTCCTGCGCCCACTCGACGAAGCTGAGCTTGCGCGCCAGCAGCGCTTCCGCCTGCTCGCGCTGATAGGTGGTCAGCCCATCCCATTTGTTGATCGCGATCACCAGCCCGCGCCCGGCATCGAGTACCGCGCCGAGCACCGTCGCGTCCTGGTCGGTCACGCCTTCGGTGGCATCGAGCATCAATACCGCGACCTGGCATTGTTCGATCGCCTGCAGCGTCTTCACCACCGAGAACTTCTCGATCGCTTCCTCGACCTTGGCCCGGCGGCGCAAACCGGCGGTGTCGATCAGGCGGTACTTGCGACCATCACGGTCGAGATCGACCGAAATCGAATCGCGCGTAGTGCCCGGCACGTCGGAGGCGATCATCCGCTCCTCGCCGAGGATGCGGTTCACCAGCGTCGACTTGCCGACATTGGGACGTCCGACGAAGGCAACGCGGACGCGCTCGGGATCCTGGTCGAGTTCCTCGCCCTGCCCCGCTTGCGGCAGGCGCGGCCACACGTCCTCGAGCAACTCGTCGATGCCGGAACGATGCGATGCCGCGATCGGCACCACCTCGGTAAAGCCGTAACGCGCGAATTCGTTGAGCGCCGTCTGGGTGTCGATGCCATCGACCTTGTTGACGACCAGCAGCGTCGGTCGCGCGGCCTTGCGCAACCACTTCAGGATCTCGTCGTCGAGCGCCGACGGCCCTTCGCGGCCATCGACCACGAACAGCACCAGATCGGCTTCCTCGGCACCGGCACGGGCCTGGCGCGCGGTGGCGCCGGCCAATCCTTCCTCATTGCCGGCGATGCCGCCGGTGTCGATCACCACGAACGGCCGTTCGGGATCGAGGCGGCAGACGCCGTAATTGCGGTCGCGGGTCACGCCGGGCTGATCGTGCACCAGCGCGTCGCGACTGCGCGTCAACGCATTGAACAGCGTGGATTTGCCGACGTTGGGGCGGCCTACTAGCGCTACCGTCGGCAACATGGCAAGGGCCTGTCTACGCAGTCTGGACTGGTCACGTTACCGTATCCGGCCGCCAGGGGGACGAGCGTAGCGCAGCGACAGGCTGGCCGCCTGTTCAAGCTGCGCACGGCCGCATGGCGGGCCGGATACGGCAACCCGCAGGGCCGCGCCATGGCGACCGCGGTGCGGCGTCATCACTCGATCATTTATCGGCATAAATTCACTCATTCTTCCTTGCACCGCGGGCGCCCTGACGCGGCGTGACCTGTCCAGACTGCGTAGACAGGCCCTATGGGCTCACGCGGAAAGCAGCAACATCACCATTGATATCCTGCGCGACCAGCACGCCATCCTCCGACACCACCGGCTGCGCGGCGATCGACTTGGAGCTCAAGCGGGTGCGTGCGGCGATCTTGCCATCAGCAAGCTTCAGCCAGTGCAGGTAGCCCTGGTAGTCGCCGACCACCGCGTAACCGCCCTGCACCGCCGGCGCCGAGAGATTGCGCAGGGTGAAACCGTTCTGCTGCCACATCGGCGCGCCGCTGTTGCGATCCATGCCCCAGACGATGTCCTTGCTGTCGGACACCACGGCACGATCACCACCGACGCCGATACCGCCGACGCCACCATGTTCCTGCACCCACATCAGCTGGCCGCTGGGCGCGTCCACCGCGATCGTGCGCGGCTTGTAGCTGGAGGCGTAGAGCACATTGCCGACCATCACCGGTGCGCCGTCGGAATCGTTCATGCGCATGATGTCGCTGCGGCCATCGGCATCAGCTACGGTGGTTTCCCACAGCAGCCCGCCATCGGTCAGCGACAGTGCCACCAGCTTGCCGCCATCGGTGCCGACGAAGACATAGCCGGGGCCGATCACCGGGGTGGAATTGCCACGGATGCTCAGCGGCACCGGCTCGGACGACCACGCCCAACGCTTTTCGCCAGTCGCGGCGTCGAAGGCGGTGACCTTGCCGTCATTGGAATGCACCACCACCACGCCGTTGCCGATCGCCGGCGCGGCGAGGATTTCGTTGAGCAGCTTGCCGCTCCACTTCTCGGTACCGGTGGCCTGGTCGAGCGCGATCACGTCGCCTTCCAGCGTGCCCACCACCACCAGCCCGCTGCCCACGCCGGGGCCGCCACTGAAGCTGGTGAGTTTCTTGTTCTTGCGTTCCTTGGGACGATACGTCCACAGCACTTTGCCGGTCTTCAGGTCGATGGCGCTGACGCCACCGATGCCAGCCGCGGCATAGACATGGCCGTCGGCAATGGCCGGATGCTGGCGTGCGCCGACGCGCTGCTCGCCCTTGCCGACGTTCACCGACCACAGCTTGCTCACGGTAGCGCTGGGGGTGAACTCGACCAGCTTGGCGGGCTTGGGATCCTTGGCGGAATCCTTGCCCTTGAACAGGTTCTTGGTGGACTGGCAACCACCGATGGCGAGCACACAGGCCAACGCAACGGTGGCACGGATCAGGGACGTGCGGGAAATCATTCCAGGGAGCCTCGCGGTCATTTCGTCGGCTGCTGGGCCGGGGTCTGTGCCGCGGCTGCGGCAACGGGGGCGTTCGTGGCGGGCGCCGCATCCGGCGCACCCCCGACATCGGCCAGCTTGAGTTCAACGATGGTGCGTTCGGGGCTGCCCACTTCCAGCATGGTCAGCGCGCGTTTGTAGGTGGCCTGTGCGGATTGGGCCTGGCCCTGCTTCGCCTGGGCATCGCCGACCACTTCCAGCGCACCGGGCGAGGTCGCCTTGCCCAGCAGTGCGATGGCGTCGGCGGGCTTGCCGGTCTCGACCAGCAGGCGGCCGATGCGCACGTCGATCACGTCGGACAATCCACTGTCGCTGGCGTGGATGGCGCGCAAGGTCGCCAACGCGTCCTGCGGCTTGCCGACATCGACTTGCGCCTTCGCCAGCTGCATGCGTGCCAGCGCGCCATACATCGAATCGGCCTTGAGCTTGCCGACCCCTGCGGCCAGTTTGGCCGGATCGTTGTTGGCATCGCCGATCAACGCCTCGTATTGCTCGGCATCGTGCATCTGGGTACCGTGCTGGCGGTCGCTCCACCATTGCCAGCCCCAGATGATGGCGATACCGACGGCGACGCCACCGATCAGGCTGCCGGCATTGCGCTGCAGCCAGGAGCGGACGCGTTCGCCCTGTTCGTGTTCATTGAGGAGTTCATCCATCGCCATGCGGGTTCACCACCGCGCACAGCGCGGAACAATTGCGGATCGGTTTGTCTGCGGAATTACGCAAGCTTCGGTTGGTACCGTCAGTTGGATACCGCACCCGGCGTGCCGTCAGAGGATACCGCAAAGCGCGCCACATCCGACCGGATGTAGGGCGCCAGATCGACGGCCTGACCGGCATGCTCGACATGCACCTGACTGGCGTTGCCGAGAGTAATGCGGCCCAGCTGACCGGAAGCGAAACTGCGGGATTCGCCGCCCTTGACCAATCCTTTTTCGATCACGCTGCCGTCAGGCGCGTACGCCTGCATCCAGCTCTGGCCATCGAAACGGATGCTGAGCGCAGTGGCGGGAACGCCGGCCTGCCCCGGCACCGGTGCCATCGATGCCATCGCCACCGCCTGCTGTGGTTGCGTCGCAGGTTGCGCCTGCGCCGTCTGCACCGATGCAGCGGGCTGCGTCGTGGCCGGCACGGCATTCTTCGGCATTTCGAGACTGGCGGTTTCGCCCGGCAAGGCGGTGACCGGAGAACGGGTCGCCATCAGCCAGACCGGAATCGCGATGGTCAGGGTGATCACGACATAGACCAGCTTGCGGCCGATCTCATCGGCGAAGCGCTGTGCCATCGGCGTGCGCTGGTGGCTGACCAGCTTCGGCGGTTCCACCGCCGGCGCCTGCTCCATCCAGCTGGACGTGTCGACGCCAAGCAAGCGGCCATAGCTGCGCAGTTGTCCGCGCACGAACACGCCGGCACCGGCGCGTTCCCACTCGCCCGATTCGAGCGCATCGAGGGTGCGCGCGGGAATGCGCGTGCGTTGCGCCGCCTCTTCGAGGGTCATGCCCTGCGCCTTGCGTGCGATGCGCAGCAGCGTCCCGTGTTCCGCGGTCGCCGTCATGCTTGCCTCAAACTGGAATTGTTCGTCTTGCATCGCTCAATGTCCCTTGGCGTTGGGAGTGACGTTGGGGAATTCCTGCGCCATCCGTTGGCGATAACGACTTGCCGCGACCTGGTCGCCCAGGTGGGTTTCGATCTCGGCGGCGCGCGCCAGCGTTTCGGCCGTCGCCGGGGCGGCGGCGAGACGACGCTCGTTGAAGGCGCGCGCTTCCAGCATGCGGCCGCGCACGAACATCAGTTGCGCCATGCCATCCAGTGCGACCGCATTGGCCGGCGCGAGGTCCAGCGCGGCGCGCAGGTCGCGCTCGGCACGCTCGGTCTGGCCGGCGCGCAATGCGCACTTGCCGGCGTTCGCGCGCATCCCGGCGAGGTCGATCGCATCGGGATAGGCCAGCGAACGATCGAGCCATTGCAACGATTCCGCCGGCTGGTTGGCCTCGCACAGCCACGTGCCGTAATTACCCCATTCAGCCGGGCCGGAGTTGCCTTGTTCGGCTGCCCGCTTGAACCATGTACCGGCATCCGCGACATGGCCGCGGCGTTGTTCCACCAGGGCAAGGATGGTCATCGCGGTGGTGTTGCCGCGATCGGATTCGAGCACATGCCTGGCACTCTTCTCGGCGCCATCGAGATCGCCGCCCTGCAAGCGATTGCCGGCGAGCTGCAGTCCATCCGATGCCGCCATCCGCTGCCGGTCGCTGGCGCTGTCGCGGACGTCGGGTACGCTGCGCACGTCTTCGAACTTCGACTTCTTCATGTTCGGCTTGACGAAGGTCAAGCGATCGCAACCGACGAGCAGTGCCAGCGCGATCGTTGCAACAAACAATGCGCCCTCACGCCACCGCATCGAAGCCTCCCTGCGCTTCCAGCCGCTTCTTGTGTTCGGCCTGGCGGCGGGTGCGATCGAGCACTTGCCCCTTCAACTGGCCACAGGCGGCGTCGATGTCGTCGCCGCGCGTGCGTCGCAGCGGCGCGACCAGCCCGGAATTGTTCAATATCTTCTGGAACGCACGGATGTCATCGGCATCCGAGCGTGCATAGCGCGTGCCCGGGAACGGGTTGAACGGAATCAGGTTGACCTTGGCCGCGTCCTTCATCTGCACGCGGCGGTCGAATTCGTGCATCAACCGCGCCAGCGCGCGCGCATGCTCGGGTTGGTCGTTGACGCCGCGCATCAGCGTGTATTCGAACGTCACCGATTCGCCCTTCTTGCGCAGTGCATAGCGCACGCAGGCGTCCATCAGCGTTTCGATATCGTATTTCTTGTTGAGTGGCACCAGCTCGCTGCGCAATGCGTCGAACGGCGCATGCAGCGACACCGCCAGCGAGACGTCGCTCTCGACGGCGAGGCGATCGATCATCGGCACCAGTCCCGCGGTCGACAGCGTCACCCGCTTGTTGGCGAGGCCATAGCCGAGGTCGTCGCGCATCACGCTCATCGCGCGCACGACGTTGTCGAAATTCATCAGCGGTTCGCCCATCCCCATCATCACCACGTTGGTGAGGCGACGCTCGCGATGCGGGACGTTGCCGAGATGGCGCGCCGCCACCCACACCTGGCCGATGATTTCGGCGGTGGAGAGATTGCGGTTGAAGCCCTGGGTCGCGGTCGAGCAGAACGTGCAGTTCAACGCGCAACCGACCTGCGACGACACGCACAGCGTGCCGCGGCCCTTGTCGGGAATGTAGACCGCCTCGATGGCGTTGCCGCCATCCATGCCGAGCAGCCACTTGTGGGTGCCGTCGACCGACGGTTTGTCGAGCAGGATGTTGGGAACGATGATCTCGGCGTGCTGCTCGAGTTTCGCGCGCAGCACCTTGCCGAGGTCGGTCATTTCATCGAAGGTGGTGACGTGGCGATGGTGCACCCACTTCATCACCTGGTGGGCGCGAAAGCGCTTCTCGTCGAGGACTTCGACGAAGAAGCGCTCCAGCCCCTCGCGGTCGAGTTCGAGCAGGTTCTGCTTGCGGACATCGACGGACGGCAGGCGCACCGCGGAATCGGCAGACTCCACCTTTGCATCAACCGGATTTTCCGTCACCACTTGCATCTGCTGCCCTCCCTCTCCTGACTTATCGTGCGTAGACGTCGGTCGCCGGGAAGAAATACGCGATCTCGATCGCGGCGTTCTCCAGCGAATCGGAACCGTGCACGGCGTTGGCGTCGATCGAATCGGCGAAGTCGGCGCGAATGGTGCCGGCCGCCGCTTCCTTCGGATTGGTCGCGCCCATCAGGTCACGATTCTTCGTCACCGCGTTGTCGCCTTCCAGCGCCTGGATCATCACCGGGCCGGAAATCATGAAGTTGACCAGTGCGGCGAAGAACGGACGCTCGCGATGCACGGCGTAGAAACCTTCGGCTTCCTGCTTCGACAACTGCTTCATCTTCGAGGCGACGACCTTGAGGCCGGCTTTTTCGAAACGGGTGTAGATCTCGCCGATGACGTTCTTGGCAACGGCATCAGGCTTGATGATGGAAAGGGTGCGCTCCAGCGCCATATCACGATTCTCCGAAAAATGGAAGGCCGGATTCGAGCCCGGCCGAGGCTAGCATGAAAAATCCGCACGCATACGCGGACTTAGGAAAGTTTCCCCGACAACAGTCTAACTTTCTTGACACCTTCTTGCACTTGCAGGCATTGACGGCGTTCAATCTTTGCGGCACATTCAAGTGATTGTTTCAATCGAGTGTTGCCATGACGGGAACCCAGTTCAACACCAAGGATCGAATTCTCAATGCCGCTGAGACGCTATTCGCGCTGAACGGGTTCGCCGGCACCTCGTTGCGCGAAGTCACCGGCATGGCGGACGTCAACATCGCCGCCGTCAATTACCACTTCGGCAGCAAGGAAAACCTAGTCAACGAGGTGTTTCGCCGGCGCATGGACGAGATGAGCGCAGCCCGCCTCGCCCAGCTCGAACGCGCCCGCCGCGAGCATCCGGGTGAACTGGAAGCAGTGCTGGCTGCCTTCATCGAACCACCGCTGGCGATGGCCCAGGACCGCCAGGGCGCCGCCTTCGTGCGCATCCTCGCCCGCGCCTACGCCGAGCAGAACGCCGGCCTGCGCGATTTCATTTCCAGCCGTTACGGCCACGTCCTGCGCGGGTTTTCCCAGGAACTGGCGCACTGCCTGCCCAAGCTGCCCAAGGACGAGCTGTACTGGCGGCTGGATTTCGTCGCCGGCGCACTGACCTATGCCATGGCCGACTTCGGCCTGATTCGCCGGCCGAATCATCGTTCCGAAAAGGAACACCTGCAGGATGCCGCGCGGCACCTGATCGAATTCGCTGCCGCCGGCCTGCGCGCCTGACCCCATCTTTCCATGCGTTTCCGGCAGGGCGATGCGCTGCCGCTTCTTATCATCCCAAGGAGTGTTCCGATGTCGAATCCCCTACTCGTCCGTCGCGTCGCCGTGCTCGGCGCGGGCGTCATGGGCGCGCAAATCGCCGCGCAGCTGGTCAACGCCGGTGTCGATACCGTGCTGTTCGACCTCCCGGCGAAGGACGGTGACAAGAATGGCGTCGTGCAGAAGGCGATCGCCAACCTCGCCAAGTTGTCGCCGGCGCCGCTCGCCAGCAAGTCGCTAGCCGAGGCGATCGTCGCCGCGAACTATGAAACGGGACTCGATCAGCTCAAGAGCTGCGACCTGATCATCGAAGCAATCGCCGAACGCATGGACTGGAAGCAGGATCTTTACAAGAAGATCGCACCATTCGTGCCGGCACACGCGGTGCTGGCATCGAATACCTCGGGCCTCGGCATCAACACCTTGAGCGACGTGCTGCCGGAAGAAATGCGCCATCGCTTCTGCGGTGTGCACTTCTTCAATCCGCCGCGTTACATGCACCTGGCCGAGTTGATTCCGACCAAGCACACCGAAGCGTGGGTGGTCGAAAGTCTTGAAACCTTCCTCACCACCTATCTCGGCAAGGGCGTGGTGATCGCACGCGACACCCCGAACTTCATCGGCAACCGCATCGGCGTGTTCTCGATCCTGGCGACGATGCATCACACCGCGCAGTTCAAGCTCGGCTTCGACACCGTCGATGCGTTGACCGGCCCGCTGGTCGGCCGCCCGAAATCGGCGACCTATCGCACCGCCGACGTGGTCGGGCTCGATACCATGGCACACGTGATCCAGACCATGGCGGACACGCTGCCGAACGATCCGTGGCACCAGTATTTCGCGCCACCGGCATGGTTGAAGGCGCTGATCGAAAAAGGCGCGCTGGGCCAGAAGACCGGCGCCGGCATCTTCCGCAAGGCCGGCAAGGACATCCTCGTCGTCGATCTGGCCAAGCAGGATTACGTGCCATCGAACATGGCGGCGGATCCGGCGGTGATCGAAATCCTCAAGGAACGCGATCAGGCGAAGAAGTTTGCAGCACTGCGGGCGAGCGATCATCCGCAGGCACAGTTCCTGTGGGCGTGCTTCCGCGATCTGTTCCATTACAGCGCCTATCACCTCAAGGACATCGCCGAAACCGCGCGCGACGTCGATCAAGCGATCCGCTGGGGTTACGGCTGGTCGCTCGGCCCGTTCGAAACCTGGCAGGCCGCAGGCTGGAAGCAAGTCGCGCAATGGGTCGCCGACGATATCGCCGCAGGCAAGGCGATGAGCAATGCGCCGCTGCCCGAGTGGGTGTTGCAGCGTGATGGCGTGTATGCCGCCGATGGCAGCTACAGCCCGACGCTGGATCGCGACGTGCCGCGTTCGGCGCTGCCGGTGTACAAGCGCCAGCGTTTCCCCGATCCGATGCTGGGCGAACGCTTCCCCACCGGCGAAACGGTGTGGGAGAACGACGGCGTGCGCCTGTGGCGCGACAGCGACGATGCCGACATCGCCGTGCTCAGCTTCAAGACCAAGTTGCACACGGTGAACGATGCCGTGCTCGACGGCGTGCAGGACGCGATCCGCCGCGCCGAAAAAGACTTCAAGGGCATGGTGATCTGGCAGGCGAAGGAACCGTTCTCCGCCGGCGCCAATCTCGCCGGTGCGCTCGGCTTGCTGCAGGCAGGCAAGGTCGATGCGTTCGAGGCGATGGTCGCCAATTTCCAGGCCACCAGCCAGGCGATCAAGTATTCGCTGGTGCCGGTGGTCGCGGCGGTGCGCGGGCTCGCGCTCGGCGGTGGTTGCGAATTCCAAATGCACAGTGCCAAGACCGTGGCGCATCTCGAAAGCTACATCGGGCTGGTGGAAGCCGGCGTCGGCTTGCTGCCGGCCGGTGGTGGCCTGAAGGAGTTCGCGGTGCGTGCCTCGCAGGCGGCCGGCGCCAACGGTGATGTCTTCGCCGAACTGAAGAAGGTGTTCGAGACGGTGGCGATGGCCAAGGTCTCGACCTCGGCGATGGAAGCCAAGGAACTCGGGCTGATGCGCGCGAATGATCGCGTGGTGATGAATGCCTACGAATTGCTGCACATCGCGAAAACCGAAGCGGCCGCATTGGCCGATGCCGGTTATCGTCCGCCGCTGTCCGCGCGCAACATCCGCGTCGCCGGCGATGTCGGCATCGCCACGTTCCGGATGATGCTGGTGAACATGGCAGAGGGTCGTTTCATCAGCCCGTATGACGAGGAAATCGCCACCCGCATCGCCACCATCCTCTGCGGCGGCGAAGTCGACCGCAACAGCGTGGTCGACGAGGACTGGCTGATCCGCCTCGAACGCAAGCACTTCGTCGAACTGGCGCAACAGCCGAAGACGCAGGCGCGCATCGAATACATGCTCAAGAACGGCAAGCCGCTCCGCAACTGACCTGCGACGACAAGGACAAGACAATGACCAAGCAAGTTCAAGACGCCTACATCGTCGCCGCCACCCGCACGCCGGTCGGCAAGGCGCCCAAGGGCATGTTCCGCAACACCCGTCCCGACGACATGCTCGCGCATGTATTGAAAGCGGTAGTCGCGCAGGCGCCGGGCATCGATCTCTCGCGCATCGACGACGCCATCATCGGCTGCGCGATGCCGGAAGGCGAGCAAGGCATGAACGTGGCGCGCATCGGCGTGCTGCTGGCGGGATTGCCGAACACCGTGGCGGCGCAAACCGTCAATCGTTTCTGCTCGTCGGGCCTGCAGGCCGTGGCACTCGCCGCGAACGAGATCCGCCTCGGCAACGCCGACCTGATGCTGGCTGGCGGCACCGAGAGCATGAGCATGGTGCCGATGATGGGCAACAAGGTCGCGCTGTCGCCGCAAGTGTTCGCAAAGGAGGAAAACGTCGCGATCGCCTACGGCATGGGCATCACCGCCGAGAAGGTCGCCGAGGAATGGAAGATCTCGCGCGAGGACCAGGACGCGTTCGCCGTCGCCTCGCACCAGAAGGCGTTGAAGGCGATCGCCGCTGGCGAGTTCAAGCAGGAGATCACGCCCTACGACATCGTCAGCCACATGCCCGATCTCGCCGCGGATCGCATCCTCACCCGCGACCGCATCGTCGATACCGATGAAGGCCCGCGCGCCGACACCACGCTGGAAGGCCTGGCGAAATTGCGTCCGGTGTTCCGCAACGGCATGTTCGGCGGCTCGGTGACGGCCGGCAATTCCTCGCAGATGAGCGATGGCGCGGCCGGCGTGCTGCTGGCGTCGGAAGCGGCGATCAAGCAATACGGCCTCACCCCGCTCGCACGTTTCGTCAGCTTCTCGGTCGCCGGCGTGCGTCCGGAAGTGATGGGCATCGGCCCGATCGCGGCGATCCCGAAGGCGCTGGCGCAAGCCGGCATTACCCAGGACCAGCTTGACTGGATCGAACTCAACGAAGCCTTCGCTGCGCAATCGCTGGCGGTGATCCGCGACTGCGGACTCGATCCGTCCAAGGTCAATCCGCTCGGCGGCGCGATCGCGCTCGGCCATCCGCTGGGTGCGACTGGCGCGATTCGTACTGCAACGATCGTCCATGGCCTGCGTCGCCACAAGCAGAAGTACGGCATGGTGACGATGTGCATCGGCACCGGCATGGGCGCGGCGGGGATTTTCGAGGCGCTGTAAAACGACGAGGCTGCACCGGATTGTTGTTAGGCTAGTCACCGATGTCGGATTCCGCCCTGCCCCTGCTGCGTGACGTTTTTGGCCACGCGGCGTTCCGCGGCGAGCAGGAGGCGATCGTCAACCGCGTCACCGCTGGTGGTGACGCGCTGGTGTTGATGCCGACCGGTGGCGGCAAGTCGTTGTGCTATCAGCTGCCGGCGCTGCTGCGCGCGGGCACGGCGATCGTGGTGTCGCCATTGATCGCGCTGATGCAGGACCAGGTGGATGCGTTGCGCCAGCTCGGCGTGCGCGCGACCTTCCTCAACTCGACGCTGTCGTCGAACGATGCGATGGGCGTCGAGCAGGCCTTGCTCGCCGGCGATCTCGATCTGCTCTACGTCGCGCCGGAACGCCTGCTCACTCCGCGGTTCCTCGCGCTGCTCGATCAGGCGCAGGTCGCGCTGTTCGCCATCGACGAGGCGCATTGCGTCTCGCAATGGGGCCACGATTTCCGTCCGGAGTATCGCCAGCTCACCGTGTTGCACGAACGCTGGCCACAAGTGCCGCGGATCGCGCTGACCGCCACCGCCGACGCGCCGACCCAGCGCGAGATCGCCGAACGCCTGCAACTGCAAGACGCTCGCCATTTCGTCAGTTCGTTCGATCGCCCCAACATCCGCTATGCGGTCGAAGCCAAGGATGGCGGCCCGCGCCAACTGATGGAGGTGATTGATCGCCATCGTGGCGCCAGCGGCATCGTCTATTGCATGTCGCGACGCAAGGTCGAAGCGACCGCCGAAGCATTGCGCGAACAAGGCATCGACGCCCTGCCTTACCACGCCGGTCTGGCGGCGGAGATGCGCGCCGAACACCAGCGGCGCTTCCTGCGCGAGGACGGCGTGGTGATGGTGGCGACGATCGCCTTCGGCATGGGCATCGACAAACCCGACGTGCGTTTCGTCGCGCACATGGACCTGCCGAAATCGATGGAGGGCTACTACCAGGAAACCGGGCGCGCCGGCCGTGATGGCGACCCCAGCGAGGCCTGGTTGTGCTTCGGCATGGGCGACGCGGCATTGCTGCAACGGATGATCGAGAATTCCGATGCCCCCGATGAACGCAAGCGGGTGGAACATCGCAAGCTGGATGCGCTGCTCGGCTATTGCGAATCGACGGCCTGTCGCCGCCAATCGCTGCTGGCCTACTTTGGCGAGCATTACCCGCAACCGTGCGGCAATTGCGACAACTGCCTGTCACCCGCCGCCAGCATCGACGGCACCGAAATCGCGCGCAAGGCGTTGTCCTGCGTGTATCGCACTGGCCAACGTTTCGGCGCTGGCCACGTCATCGACGTCCTGCGCGGAAGCGACAACGCGCGGGTGCGCCAGCTCGGCCACGACACGCTTTCCACCCACGGCATCGGCCAGGATCTCGACGCGCGCCAATGGCGCAGCGTCTTTCGCCAGTTGATGGCCGCGGGCTTGCTGGAAAGTGATCTCGACGGCCACGGCAGCCTGCGCCTGGGCGCCTCCAGCGGACCATTGCTGCGCGGCGAAACCACGCTCTCGCTGCGTGTGGATGCGCCACGCAAGGCGGCACGACGCGAGCGCAGCAACCGCACCGGCGCGTCGGCGCCCGCGATTCTTGCGGACGACGCGCAACAGCGCTTCGATGCATTGCGCGCCTGGCGCGGCGACAGCGCGCGCAGCCAGAACATTCCGGCCTACGTGATTTTCCACGATGCCACCCTGCGCGAGATCGCCGTGCACGCACCGGCGGACCTCAACGCCTTGGCGCAAGTCAACGGCGTCGGTGCGGCCAAGCTGGCGCGTTATGGTGATGCGCTGCTGGAAGTGTTGTCCGCGGCCGGCTAGCCGCCGGTCTTGCGGAATATTCCCGATGAGCAGCCGCCCGGCGACGACTCATGTCAGGCGTTCACTCTTCTTTCGATCTCGGCACATACCAGTTCAACATCGGTGTGGCGAGATCGCGCTGCGCTGCCGGCAGACTCACTTCATGGTTGCGATACGGCAGATCGCTGGCACTGTCGTAATAGGCGATCCCATCGATGGGTTGGCCATCCACAACGGTGCGATACAGCATCCGATGCTTGCCATGGCGCGTGAGTTTCAGTGGCGTGGCACTGCGCTCGTACACGGGATACTCGTCACGCTGCGCATCCGCGCGCGCTTCCGGGAAGAACAGGCTGGCGGGCGTTTCCGCGCATCCGCGGCAAGCACTGGCATCGTAAAAATCAAGATGTCCGTTGCCTGACGACGGAACGAAACTGATCGCGGTCGACCCATCGGCGCCGACGCCACCCTTCAGCAATTTCCAGTCGCGCGGTACCAGCATCCAACCCGATGGCGTGGCATACGCGGCCAGACGTGCAGCCTGTGTCGCGGTGAGTTTCGCGCCATCGACCTTCATCGACTCCGGCTTCGCCGTTGTCCAGCCATCAATGCCATCGACGACAGTGATCGCATATGCCGGCAAGTGCAGCGCGCCGTTGACCACCAGCTCGCCGATCGGCGTCGTCTTCGGCACATCGGATGCTGCAGGCGCCTTGCGCGCAATCGTGAAGCGATAAACCTCGGCACTGGCTGGTACACAGGTCAATGCCAGCGACAATGCCAGTGCAAGTTTCGCGGTTGCAGACATCACGGTAACTCCCCTTTCCACTACTGCATGGGCAGATTGCCTCAAGTCTCGATCACGCCCATTTCGTCCAGCGCATCCTGCATCATCTGCGCCGCCGGCGCGCTCAGGATCTTGTGGTCGAGCGCGTAACGCACGGTGGCTTCGATCAAGCCGAGATGGGTGCCGCAGTCGAAACGCGTGCCGTGGAAACGGAAGGCGTCGACTTCCTGCTCCGGCAACAGTCGCGCGATGGCATCGGTGAGCTGGATCTCGCCGCCGGCGCCGCTTTGCGTGCTTTCCAGCAAATCGAAGATGCGCGGATTGAGGATGTAGCGACCGACCACCGCGAGCGTGCTCGGCGCATCCGCCGGTTCCGGTTTCTCGACGATGGCATCGATGCGCCCGGCCCGCCCGGAAAACGCCGGGGCATCGACGATGCCGTAGCTTCCGGTTTGATCGCGCGCGACATCCTGCACCGCGATCACGCTGGAACCGCTCGCTTCAGCGTGATCGGCCATTTGCCGCAATGCGCCCGGCCCGCGACTCCAGATCAAATCGTCCGGCAACAACACCGCGAACGGCGCGTCGCCGACCACGGGTTTCGCGCACAGCACTGCATGGCCCAACCCCAGCGCTTCGGCCTGGGTGACGAACACCGCGCGCACGTGTGGCGGCAGCACGTTGCGGATCAGTTCGAGCTGCTCGTGCTTGCCGGCCTTCTCCAGCTTCTGCTCGAGCTCGTAGGCCTTGTCGAAATAATCGGCGACCGAGTGCTTGTAGCGATTGGTGACGAATACCAGGGTGTCGCAGCCGGCTTCGACCGCTTCATCCACCGCGTACTGGATCAGCGGGCGGTCGACGATCGGCAGCATTTCCTTGGGAACGGTCTTGGTCGCGGGCAGGAAGCGGGTGCCAAGGCCGGCGACCGGGAACACGGCGGTACGGATGCGCATGCGTTGTATCGTTCAGCGGCGACTGGCGCGGGAAGGGAATTTCACCACGACTGCGTTGTCGGCGTCGCCATCGGCGGCTTCGGGCGCGAACTCGGGCACGGTGTCGCGCAGCAGTTGGATCAGGGTGTCGAGATCGTAGGCTTCGCAGGCCTTGCGGATGGCGGCGCTGCGTTGTTCCAGCATCGCCGCATCCACCGGACGCGCGGTGCCTTGCAGGATCTTGGGATGCGCGGTCATGCGGTACTGCTCCTCGGAATGGAACAGCGTTTCGTGCAATTTCTCGCCGGGCCGCAACCCGGTATAGACGATGGCGATGTCGCGCCCGGGCTGCTTGCCGGCGAGGCGGATCATCTGCTCGGCGAGCTGGCGGATCGCCACCGGGCTGCCCATGTCCAGCGTGTAGATGGCTTCGTGCGAACCGATCGCCCCGGCCTGCAGGATCAGCAGGCAGGCTTCCGGAATCGTCATGAAATAGCGCGTGACCTGGGGATCGGTGACGGTGACCGGGCCACCGCTATTGATCTGGTCGCGGAACAACGGCACCACGCTGCCGGCGGAATCGAGCACATTGCCGAAGCGCACGGTGATGTAGTGGGTGCGTGAACTTTCGGCAAACCCTTGGCACAGCATTTCGGCGAGACGCTTGCTGGCGCCCAGCACGTTCACCGGATCGACCGCCTTGTCGGTGGAAATGAGGATGAAAGTACTGGCGCCGGCCTCGGCGCTGGCTGCGGCCATCGTCTGCGTGGCCAAGGCATTGTTGCGGATGGCCTCGCGCAACTGCGATTCCAGGACCGGCACCTGCTTGTAGGCGGCGGCATGGAACACCGCGTCGGCGTCCGACAATTCGAGCGCGCGACGCGCCACAGCGGGATCGCCGCAATCGCCGAGGATCTGGATCAGTTCGATCGAATTGAAATCGCGCTGCAACTCGGCGTGGATGCGCATCAGCGACAATTCGTCGAATTCCAGCAAGGTGATGCGCTTGGCCCCTTGGCGTGCGCACTGGCGGCACAGTTCCGAGCCGATCGAGCCGCCGGCGCCAGTCACCAGCACCGAACGCGCGCCCAGCCATTCGCGGATCGCGCGCCAGTCGGACACCACCGGTTCGCGGCCGAGCAGGTCATCGATGTCCACTTCTTTCAGCTGGCCCGGCAGCGCGCGCCCTTCCAGCACGTCCTTCAGGCGCGGCACCATGCGGAACGGCAACCCGCTGCGCTCGCAGACGGTGATGATCCGCTGCATCGAGGTCGCATCCAGCGAGGGCACGGCGATGATCAGCAGGCGCGCCGCGGTCTTGCGGGCGATGTCGGCGGCCTGGTTGATGGTGCCAAGCACCGGGATGCCATGCAGCTTGCCGCCGCGCAGTTGCGGGGAATCGTCAAGAAAACCGACCGGATGGTAGGCGCTGGTGCGGCGCAGGTCGCGGACCAGTTGCTCGCCGGCACGCCCGGCACCGAGGATGAGGACGCGGGTGGCGGTCGCGGACAATTGCCGCTGCTCGCCGGCGTCCTTCCACGCACGGTAGATCAGGCGCGGCGCACCGAGCAGGCCGGCCAGGACAAAGGGATAGAGGACGAGGACGCTGCGTGGCACCCCGACCAGGCGGTTGTAGACGAACAGGGCAACGGTGATGACCACGATTCCGGCCACCGCAGCTTTCAGAATGTTCCACAGATCCGGGGTGCTGGCGAAGCGCCACAGGCCGCGATAGAGACCGACCTGCCAGAACACCAGTCCCTGCGCCAGCACGACGAGCGTGGTTTCCGTCGACCAGAATCCCGCGCCGGAAGGCATTGGCCCGGAGGACGGCATGCCGTAACGGATCAGGTGCAGTCCGACCCAGGTCAGCCACACGATCGCGAGATCGTGGGCAACGATCATTCCCCTCGGCAACCATGCATTCAGCCGATCACGCAACGCTGTCAAAACCCACTCCCTTTGAAAATTGCCTGCCGTACTGAACGCTTCCCCAAAGCGCTGCCATTCCGATATACCACAGCAATATCAACGAAATCGTGACGGTGGTTTCCCGGAATCTTAACGCCCAGCCCAGAATCGCTCCAACACTGGCCAGCATCAGATAGATCCCGTTCACTTTCGCATGCGATCCCCAGATGCGCGCCAACCGCTGGTATGCATGTTGTGAATGGGCCTGCCACCAGCGTTCGCGCCGCCATATTCGCCGCAGCAGAGTCAGGCCGGCATCGACCAGGAACGGCGCCAGCACGCACAGGCAACCCAGCGCGGGAGCCCCCTGCTCCCGCGCCAGCAACAGGCCACTGCCTGCGATCAGGAATCCCAACGCGCCGCTGCCGACATCGCCCATGAAGATGCGCGCCCGCGGGAAATTGAACGGCAGGAAGCCGAGGCAGGCCATCGCCAGCGCCAAACCGACGTTTCCCGCCAGTGCGACCGGCGTCCACAGCAGTAACGCAAATCCCCACACCATCGCCTGGGTCGCGGCGATGCCATTGGTGCCGTCCATGAAGTTCCAGATATTGACCAGCACCGGGATCGCCACCAGCGCCAGCACCAAGCTCCATGCCGGCCAACCGGAACACGCTGCAGCGATGGCCACCAACACCGCCGCGAGTACATGCACCGCAAGGCGCAGGCGTGCCGACAGCGGTCGATGGTCGTCGAGCCAGCCGATCCCGGCGACCAGCAGCAACCCGCCCAGCATCGCCAGCAAGACCAGGCGATCGCTGGGACGCACAGATGCCAGCCACATCAAAACACCGGCCATTACCGCGACCATCGCGATGCCGCCGCCACGCGGCGTCGGTTGCGCGTGATTGCTGCGTTCTTCCGGATGATCGAACACTTGCGCGCGGTGCGCGTAACGCAGCGCCCAGCCGGTTCCAGCCAGCGCGGCGATCAGGCACAGCAGCCAACCGAACGGCGGCATCAGACCACGGCGTAGTTGAGCAGGGGTTTCACCGTCGCCCACTCCTTGCAGCTCGGGCATTGCCAATGATGCGAGCGCGCGCCGAAACCGCAACGGGTGCAGCGGTAGCTGGGGTTGCGCACCAGCAGCTGGTCGGTGATCTGGCGCAGGCTGTGCAGCGTCGCCTCGTTGTCGGCTGCATCATCGGCGAGTGTCAGGTCGATCAGCGCCGCTTCGCCGCGCACCGACGGACGATCGCGCAACTGCTGCGCCAGATAGTCGCGCGCTGCGGCGATGCCATCCTCGCGTTCGACCAGTCGCGTCAGTGCCAGTACCGGCGCCACGCCGCGATAGTGTTCGCTCATCTCGCCGAGGAAGCCGCGCGCACCCGGCACATCGCCCGTGCGTTCGTAGTTTTCCAGCAACGGCGGCAGGATGACCGGGAGGAAATCGGGATCGTGGCGCGCTGCACGTTCCCACGCCCGGATGGCAGCGGCATCATCGCCGCGTTCACTGGCGATGCGCCCTTCGATCATCCCGGCACGACAGCAGGTGGGATCCGCCTCGTAGGCGCGGGTCACCGCCTGCAGGGCCGCACTGGCATCGCCCGCCGAGCGATGACGCTCGGCCAACTCGCACTCGAACTGCGCGATCAGTTTGCCCATCGGCTCGCCGGTGACGGTTTCGTAGCGTTGCGCGTTCTCGATCGCCTTGCCCCAGTCGCGTTCCGACTGGTAGATGCCGATCAGGTGCTTGAGTGCGAGCGGTGCACGCTGGTCGAGCGCCGCCAGTTCGGTGAACACGGTTTCGGCGCGATCGAGCAGGCCCGAGCGCATGTAATCCTCGCCCAGCGCGAGCAGCGCCTGGACGCGTTGCTGGTCGCTGAGATCCTTGCGTTCCACCAGGCCCTGGTGCATGCGGATGGCGCGATCGACTTCGCCGCGACGACGGAACAGGTGGCCGATCGCCACCTGCGTCTCGAAGGTGTCCTTGTCGAGTTCGGCGACATGCAGGAACAGCTCGATCGCCTTGTCCGCCTGTTCTGTCAACAGGTAGTTCAAGCCGCGGAAATAGGTGGTGGAGAGACGGCTGACCTGGCTGTCATGCAGCCGTGCGCCACCACGCCGACCAAGGATCCAGCCGACCACCGCCGCCACTGGCACGAAGATCGCGACCCACAGCCATTCATCCAGGAATTCGAACATGGTGTTCCCATGCAAACGGGACGGGTCACTCTAACCCAGCCCCACGCATCACGGCCGATCGCCGCGATGAATCAATCTTCTTCCGGCTTCGGTTCCACCGCGCTGACACGCTCGCGCAGTTCCTTGCCGGGACGGAAATGCGGCACATGGCGCGCCGGAAGTTCCACCGCTTCGCCGGTACGCGGATTGCGTCCAGTCCGCGGCGGACGGTAATGCACGGAAAAACTGCCAAAGCCGCGGATCTCGATCCGCTCGTGCGTCGCCAACGACGACGCCATCAGGTCGAGCATCAGGCGCACACCCAGCTCGACGTCATCCTCTTTCAGATGCGGCTGCTGGCTCGCCAGGATTTCGATCAGTTCGGACTTCGTCATCCCCCACTTTTCCCTATCCAATGACGATGCGGCCCCCGCCGCAAGAACCACGGGCCGGCGACATGCGCCGGCCCGCGTCATCCCTGAAGTTGCTTCTTACTCGGAACGTCCGAGCTGTTCGCGCAACAGCGCGCCCAACTGGGTGGTGCCGCTCGCCGCATCGCTCGTCGACCGGTTGTACTCGGCCAGGGTCTCGTGCATCTCGTCCTGATCCTTGGCCTTGATCGACAACTGCATCTGGCGGCTCTTGCGATCGTTGCCGATGATCTTGGCTTCGACTTCATCGCCGACCTTGAGCTTCTGCGAGGCGTCGTCCACGCGCTCGGCGGCGATGTCGCGGGCGGCCAGGTAGCCTTCCACGCCGTCGGCCAGCTCGATGATCGCGCCCTTGGCGTCGACTTCCTTCACCACGCCCTTGACGATGGAGCCGCGGCTGTTGGTGGCCACGTAACCACCCATCGGGTCCTGTTCCATCTGCTTGATGCCCAGCGAGATGCGCTCGCGCTCCGGATCGACCGCCAGCACCACCGCTTCCAGGGTGTCGCCCTTCTTGAAGTTGCGGGCGAGGTCTTCGCCGGTGGAGCTCCAGCTGATGTCGGAGAGGTGGATCAGGCCGTCGATGCCGCCGTCCAGGCCGATGAACACGCCGAAGTCGGTGATCGACTTGATCTGGCCCGAGACCTTGTCGTTCTTCTTGTGGATCGCCGCGAAGGTTTCCCACGGATTGGAACTGACCTGCTTCATGCCCAGCGAGATGCGGCGACGCTCTTCATCGACGTCGAGCACCATCACCTGCACTTCGTCACCGACCTGCACGACCTTGGACGGATTGACGTTCTTGTTGGTCCAATCCATTTCGGAGACGTGGACCAGGCCTTCGACGCCCGGCTCGATCTCGACGAACGCGCCGTATTCGGTGACGTTCGAGACCTTGCCGAAGGCGCGGGTGTTCGGCGGATAACGACGGGCGACGTTGTCCCACGGATCCTCGCCCAGCTGCTTGAGGCCCAGCGACACGCGGTTGCGCTCGCGGTCGTACTTGAGCACGCGGACGTCGAGTTCCTGGCCGACTTCCACCACTTCGGACGGATGGCGCACGCGCTTCCAGGCCATGTCGGTGATGTGCAGCAGGCCATCGATGCCACCGAGGTCGACGAATGCGCCGTAGTCGGTGAGGTTCTTGACGACGCCCTTCAGCTTGGCGCCTTCGACCAGCTTCTCGAGCAACTGCTCGCGCTCTTCCGAATGCTCGTTCTCGACCACCGCACGGCGGGAGACGACCACGTTGTTGCGCTTGCGATCGAGCTTGATCAGCTTGAACTCGAGTTCCTTGCCTTCCAGGTAGTTGGGATCGCGCACCGGGCGCACATCCACCAACGAACCCGGCAGGAATGCGCGGACGTCCTTGATGTCGACGGTGAAACCGCCCTTCACCTTGCCATTGATGCGGCCGACGATGGTGGCGTCGTTCTGCAACGCTTCCTCCAGTTCGTCCCACACCATGGAACGCTTGGCCTTCTCGCGCGACAGCACGGTTTCGCCGAAGCCATTCTCGATGGAGTCGAGCGCCACCTTCACTTCGTCGCCGATGGCGACGTCGATTTCACCGGCGTCGTTGCGGAACTGTTCGATCGGGACGATGCCCTCGGACTTGAGGCCGGCGTTGATCACCACAACGTCGTTGCGCACGTCGACGACGATGCCCTTGACGATGGCGCCTGGCTTCAGCTTGGCAAGGTTGGTCTGGCTCTGTTCGAACAGCTCGGCAAATGATTCAGTCATGTTGATCTCTGGTTGATGTCCGGGCCGCGACGCGTTCACGATTGCGTCGGGCCCACCCGTTGTCGGCGCGGGCGGGATTGCCCTTTGGCCGGAAAAGGTGGTGGTGGATGAACCGCCGAGGATCGGCGGAGTTGGTTCTGCTGGTCGGGAAGACAGCCATCAACGCGCGGGAAGCAGATCCAGCACGCGTCGCACCACCGCTTCGATGCCCAATCCGGTGGTGTCGATGACGACAGCATCCGCAGCGGGTACCAGCGGCGCGACCGCCCGGTTGGCGTCACGCTCGTCACGGGCGAGAATCTCGCCCAGCAGACCGTTCAGTGTAACGGAAACGCCCTTATCCTTCAACTGCTTATAGCGCCTGCGCGCCCGTTCATCGGCGCTGGCGGTCAGGAACACCTTGGGACTGGCATCGGGGAAGATCACCGTGCCCATGTCGCGGCCATCGGCGACCAGCCCCGGGAGTCGGCGGAAGCTCTTCTGCAGATCGACCAAAGCAGCCCGCACCGCCGGCAGCGCGGCGATCGCCGAGGCCGCCCCGCCCGCGGTTTCGGTGCGCAGGTCGTCGGTGGCATCCACCCCGTTGACGATCACCCGCGGCTCGCCGCCATCGGCACCGCTCTCGGTCAAAGGCATCGGCTGGAAGCGGATGCTGGCGCGACGGGCGCAATCGGCCACGGCGTCCTCATCCGAGAGATCAATGGATTCCCAGGCCGCGGCCAGCCCGGTGGCGCGATAAAGAGCGCCGGAATCGAGGTAGTGCCAGCCCAGATGCAGCGCGACATTGCGGCTGATGGTGCCCTTGCCGGAGCCGGAGGGCCCATCGATGGTGAGAACCGGCACGACAGTGTGCGAAGACATGGGGAAAATGGGCAGCCTGGACGATGCATGATGCCATGCCGGCGCAGCCGCCTTGGATCATCCGTTTCCCGACTTGACCGAACGCAAACCCGTCCGCTAGAATGTTGGGCTGTTTCAATCCAGCCGAGTTACGTGTCATGAAGGTTCTGTCCTCACTGAAGTCGGCGAAGGCCCGTCACCGCGACTGCAAGGTCGTCCGCCGTCGCGGCAAGGTCTTCGTGATTTGCAAGTCCAACCCACGGTTCAAGGCGCGCCAGCGCTGATCCGTGTCCGGCTACGTGCCGGCATGAAAGGCCGCTCCTCGGGGCGGCCTTTTTGTTTGCGCGCTGCCGCTTGCCATTGCGGCAGTGGCCGTCGCTAGAATCCAGTTCATCCCCCCGACCCGGAATCCCCCGATGCGCCAGATCGTTCTCGCCGCCGTCGCCGTTTCGTTCATCGTCCTCGCCCCCGTCGCCCATGCCCGCGGTGGCGACACCTTGCTGGTCGATCGCGTGAAGCAGGAAGCGTCGATCGCGCATCCCGCGCGCGGCCAGACCATGGCGCAGGTGCAACAGCGCTTCGGCGCGCCGCAATCGAAACTGGATCCGCGCGGCGGCCAGAAACGCGACTGGCCGACCATCAACCGCTGGGTGTATCCGCAGTTCACCGTGTATTTCCAACGCGAGCGCGTGCTCGACGTGGTGGTGAACAAGGCCAGCGCGGACGAAGTCGGTCCCAAACCCGCCGTGCGTTGACCATTATGACGAATGCAGTGCGTTTCCCCGCCGAATGGGAGTCCCAATCGGCGATCCTGATTGCGTGGCCGACCGCCGACACCGACTGGGCGCCACGCCTCGCGGAAGTCGAGGACACCTACATCAAGCTGGTCGCAGCGATTACCCGCTTCCAGCCGGCGCTGGTGATCGTCGGCGACGACGATGTCGAGGCCTATGCCGAGGCGCGCCTGCGCAGCAACCGCATCGACATGGCGCGCGTGCATTTCGTCACCGCGCATTACGACGACACCTGGCTGCGGGATAGCGGCCCGATCACTTTGCGCGACGGCGAACGCTTCACCCTGCTCGATTTCCGCTTCACCGGCTGGGGCGGCAAGTTCGAGGCCAGCGCCGACGATCGGCTGGTACGCGAACTCGATTCGCAACGGTTGTTCGCGCATGCGATCCGCGATGAAATCCCGTTCGCGCTGGAAGGCGGCGCGATCGAAACCGACGGCGCCGGCACGCTGCTGACGACCTGGGAATGCCTGCGCCTGCGCCATCCCGACGCAAGCCGCGAGGAACTCACGGCGAAACTGTCCGGCTGGCTGCATCAGGATCGCGTGCTGTGGCTCGATCATGGCCAGCTGGAAGGCGACGACACCGACGCCCACATCGATACGCTGGCGCGCTTCGCGCCGGATGACGCCATCGTGTTCCAGGCCTGCGACGACGCAAGCGATTCGCACTATGCCGGACTGAAGGCGATGGCGGACGAGATCGCCGCGTTGCGCACTCGCGATGGCAAGCCGTATCGCTTGTTTCCGCTGCCGTGGGCGCAGCCGATCCTCGACACCGATGGCGACGGACAGCAACGCCGTCTCGCCGCGAGCTATGCCAACTTCCTGATCGTCAATGGCGCGGTGTTGATGCCGAGTTATGGCGACGTCGCCGATGCACGCGCCGCCGAAGTGTTGGCGCAGGCGTTTCCGGGTCGCGAGATCGTGCAGGTGGATTGCCGATCGATCATCTGGCAGAACGGCAGCCTGCACTGCCTGACCATGCAATTGCCGGAAGGATTGCTGGCCGCGTGAGATGACGGCTTCATCCATATCAAGCCCTACAATGCCGGCATGAAGAACCAGATACTCCCCGTCGCGCTGGTCCAGGAGCGGGCCATCACCGATCAGGGCCGTGGCAATGCCGAGGCCAATCTCGCCATCATCGAGGATCGCGTCGCCGAAGCCGCGCGCCAGGGCGCTCGACTGGTGCTTCTGCAGGAATTGCACAACGGTGCCTACTTCTGCCAGCACGAATCGGTGGACGAGTTCGATCTCGCCGAACCGATTCCCGGCCCGAGCACCGAGCGTCTCGGCAAGCTGGCCAAGCAACATGGCGTGGTGCTGGTGAGTTCGCTGTTCGAGAAACGCGCCACCGGCCTGTATCACAACACTGCGGTGGTCTTCGATGCCGACGGTTCGACCGCGGGCAAGTACCGCAAGATGCACATTCCCGATGATCCGGGTTTCTACGAGAAGTTCTACTTCACGCCAGGCGATCTCGGCTTCGAACCGGTCAATACCTCGGTGGGACGCCTCGGCGTGCTGGTGTGCTGGGACCAGTGGTATCCGGAAGCCGCGCGCCTGATGGCGCTGGCCGGCGCCGACCTGCTGCTGTATCCCACCGCAATCGGCTGGGACCCGAATGACGACGATGCCGAGAAGACGCGGCAGCGCGATGCCTGGGTGTTGTCGCATCGCGGCCACGCCGTCGCCAACGGCTTGCCGGTGCTGAGTTGCAATCGCGTCGGCCACGAACCCTCGCCGATCGGCGCATCGGGCATCCAGTTCTGGGGCAACAGCCACATCCTCGGGCCGCAGGGTGAATTCATCGCCGAAGCCGGCACCGATCCGACCTTGCTGATCGCCGAAGTCGACATGCAACGCAGCGAGCACGTGCGGCGCATCTGGCCGTTCCTGCGCGACCGCCGCATCGATGCCTACGGTGATTTGTTGAAACGCTATCGCGACTGAGCTGCACGAATGACTGACCACACATCTCCCGGCATCGATTGGCGCGACCAGCCGCATGCCGAAATCGAACGCGACGGCGTCCACTACACACTGCTCGGTACCGCGCATGTGTCGCGCACCAGCGTCGATGCCGTTCGCGCGGCGGTCGACAGCGGCGAATTCGATGCCGTGGCGGTCGAGCTGGACGAGCAACGCTACAAGGCGATGAACGATCCCGACGCGTTGGCGAAGCTCGATCTGGTCAAGGTGATCAAGGATCGCAAGCTGGCGATGTTTGCCGCGAATCTCGGGCTTGCCGCTTACCAGCGTCGCCTCGCCGAACAGCTCGGCATCGAGCCGGGCGCGGAACTGAAAGCCGCCGCCAACGAAGCGACCGCCCGCGGCCTGGCGATGAACCTGATCGACCGCGATGTCGGCCAGACCTTCCGCCGCGCGATGCACAAGCTCGGCTTCTGGCAACGGATGAAGATCGGATCGGGCATCGCCGTGTCATTGTTCGTGGACGAGGAAGTCTCGCCCGACCAGATCGAAGGCCTGAAGGAAGGCGACATGCTGGAGTCGAGCTTCGGCGAATTCGCCAGCGGTTCGCCGGCGCTGTATTCGGCATTGATCGACGAACGCGACCAGTACATGGCGGCGCGCTTGCGCGAAACCGCCGTCGCATCGAAGCGTGTCCTTGCGGTGGTCGGCGCCGGGCACCTGAAAGGCATCGCCAACTATCTCGCCAACGATGCGCGCGATCCGGCCGCATTGATCGAAGAACTGTCAGCGAGCAACAAGAAGAAGCGCATCCCGTGGTTCTCGATCGCGCTGACGCTGCTGATCCTCGGCGGTTTCACCTGGGGCTTCATGCACGGCGGCGCCGCGTTCGGCCGGCAACTGGTGATCCAGTGGATCGCGTGGACTGCCGGCCTCACGGCGCTCGGCGGCATCATTGCGCTGGCGCATCCGCTGGCGACGCTGGCGGCAACGATCATGGCGCCGCTGAAGCCGTTCCGTCCGCCGGGACTGAGTTCCGGCGTATTCGCGGCCTTGGTGCAGGTGCGACTGGTGCGCCCGACCTACTCCGACTTCATGGCCTTGCGCGACGATGCGCAAAGCCTGCGCGGCTGGTATCGCAACCGCGTGTGCCGGGTGATCCTCGTGTTCATGCTGACCAACTTTGGCACGATCGCCGGTGAGTGGATCGCGATCGCGAACGGGGCGCGGCATTTGGTGGGGTGAGTCGGCTACGCTTGCGCTTCTATCGAACGGAGCGCAAGAGATGACCAAGGGCAGCTGTCACTGTGGTGCCGTGACCTTCGAGGTTGAAGGTGCGCCCGACAAGGCAATGGAATGCAATTGCTCGCATTGCCAGCGCAAGGGCTTCCTGCTGTGGTTCGTGCCACGCGCGCAGTTCCACCTGACATCAGGCAGCGACGCGTTGCAGGAATACCAGTTCTACAAGCACAAGATCCGCCACCAGTTCTGCAAGACCTGCGGCGTGCAGGCATTCGCCTACGGCAACATGCCCGATGGCAGCGAGATCGCCGCGATCAACGTTCGCGCCTGCCCTGATGACGTGGATATCGCTGCGCTGCCGCGCGTGGCGGTCGACGGAAAATCGTTCTAGGCCTTCACCGCTGGCCGAACGCAGCACGAGGATGCCGAGCGGGATCAACCATGATCCCCAGAACAGACTGGCGATGGCCATGCCTTGGCCACAGGGCTGGATCGCGAACGGGGGCGGCACGTGATCGCCTGAAGCGCCCGGCTTACTCGCTTGCCGCGGCAACTCCTTGGCTTGACGCGCCACGCCGCCACATCCGTGCCCGCTTCCAGGTCCGCGAGGTCGCGGCGCGCCAGTCATCGAGAATGGCATAGATGGTCGGCAGGAACAGCAGGCTGACCAGCGTCGAGAACGCCAGGCCACCGGCGATCGCGCGCGCCATCGGGTTGTATGGAGGTCCGTCGCCCGCGATCTGCGTGTTCGACACCGCGATCGGGATCATCGCCAGGATCGCCGTGCCCATCGTCATCAGGATCGGACGCAAGCGCTCGCGGCTGCCCTCGACCAACGCATCGGTGCGACTCAACCCGGATCGTCGCAGGTTGTTGATGTGCTCGATCATCACGATGCCGTTGTTCACCACCACGCCCATCAGCACCAGGATGCCGATGAAGGCCATGATGTTGAACGTGGTCCCGGTGAGGAACATCGCCCAGAACACCCCGAAGATCGAGAACACCACGCCGCTCATGATCGCCGCCGGGAACAGCAGCGATTCGAACACCGCCGCCATCACGATGTAGATCATGATCACCGCGATCAGGAGATTGAACAGCATCTGCTGCATCATCTCGTCGCCACCCTGGAAGCCGTTGCCGCTCTTGAAGGTATAGCTGTAGCCCGGCGGGAACGATGTCGCCTTGAGCACGCGCTCGATCGCCGCGTGCGCCTGCTCGCCGGTGCTGCCGGGGGTGACGTTGGCCTGGATCTTCAACGAGGTCTGGCGATCGCTGCGCTGGATCTGGTTGGCCGACGGCGTGACGCGCGCGTCGACCATCGCCATCAACGGGATCTGCCGCCCGTCCGACGACTGCACCATGAAACCCTGCAAATCCTCGATCCGCGATTGTTCGGCGCCGGCAAAACGCACCACCACCGGGATCTGCTTCTGGTCGCGCTGGAATTCGCGAAGGTTGGAGCCACGCAAGGCCATGCCGACGTACTTGGCGACATCGCTGGAACTGAAACCGTAGGCCGCGGCGCGCACGCGATCGACACTGATGGTCAGCTCGCTGTTCTGGTCGCCGGAATCGATGCGGACGTCGCGCAACTCGGGCTGGCGCGACAACGCCGGCAGCAGGTCATTGGCGAGATCCTTAAGCGATTGGCCGGAATCGCCGAGCAGGTTGACGCTGACGCCCTCGTTGCCGGTGTCCTGCTGCTGGTTGCCGATGCCGATGCGGGCGCGCGCCGATTTCGGAATGTCCTTGCGCACGTCCTCCTCGACCTTGCTGACCAGCTTCGGATCCTTGGTGTCGATGCGGATCGTGGTACGTGCCCAGCCCTGTTCGCCCCAGCGCGAATTCAATTGCTTCACATGGAAGCGCTGGCGATTGGCGTTGATGTAGCGCTCGACCTTGGCGACTTCCTCGCCCATCTGGTCCTTGGTGTAGGCGCCGTTCCATTGGTAGAAGATGTCGACGCGGTCGGGATCCTGCGCGTCCATCATGCTTTTCTTCGACAGCACCATCGGCACCAGGCTGATGGCGACCACCAGCGCGATGCCGGCGACACTGGCACCGCGATGTTCCAGCGTCCAGCGCAGGAAGCGGGCATAGCGCGCCTGCATGCGGGGAATGATGCCCTTGTGCGATGCCACCGCCGGCGGCGTCTTCATGCGTGCCGACAGCATCGGGATCAGGCTCACCGCGACCAGCCACGACGCCAGCAGCGATACGGTGATGGTGATGGCGATCTGCGACAGCTGGATGGTCAGCATGTTGCGGGTGCCGAACATGTTGGGCAGGAACACGATGCAATGGCACAGCGTGCCGGCGGTCAGCGCGATGGCCACGTGCTTGGTGCCGATGATCGAGGCGTAACGCGGGTTGTTCGGGTGCCGCTCGCGTTCCTGGTAGATCGACTCCACCACCACCACCGCATTGTCCACCAGCATGCCGATCGCCAGCAGCAATCCCATCATCGACAGCACGTTGAGGGAGACGCCGGCGAAATACATGAAGCCGAGCGTCATGATGAAACAGATCGGGATCGCCAGCGTCACCATCAGCGTCGATGGCCAGTGGCGCAGGAAGAAGAACAGCACCGCGACCGACAAGGCAAGACCAATCGCCCCCGCTTCCGCCAACGCGGTCAGCGAGCTGATCACGCCCTGCCCGGCGTCGTCCACTACTTCCATGTCGATGCCGCGCGCACTGCCGGACGCCTTGATCGCGTCGAGCTTGGTGCGCACCACCCGGCTCATGTCCACCAGGTTGGCGGTGCGTTCCTTGTAGATGTCGATGGCGACCGCAGGGCGCCCGTCGATGATGCGCGCGTAGTCCATGCGCTTGGGCTTGAGTGCGATGTCGGCGATATCGCCAAGCCGGATGCCCTTCGAATTGACCGGCATGTCGCGCAGTTGCTGCAGGTTGCGCAGTTCGCCGATCGGCTGCACGCGCAGGCGCATGCCGCTGTCCTCGATTTCGCCGGCCGACACCGCGAAGTTCGCCGACTGCATGCGGCTGACCAGTTCATTCAGGGCGACGCCTGCCGCAGTCAGGCGATCGGGATGCAGCGCGATCTCCACTTCCTGCACGGGGACGCCATCCACCTCGACGCGCGCCACGCCGGGCAAGCGTTCCAGCTGGCTCTTGAATTCGCGATCGATGCGATCTGCCTGCGTGCGCAGGTCGCCGTCCTTGCTGGTCAGGCGGATCGTCATCGCCGACTGGTCGCTGGTCGACCAGCGCCAGATGAAATAGCGCTGGAAATCGTCGGGCAACTGGTCGCGCGATGCGTCCAGGCGTTGCCGTGCATCGGCGGAGGCGACCGCCACATCGCGACCCCAGTCGGTGAACCACACCATCAACTGGGCGCCATCGGCATTGGCGCGACCGCTGATCGACTTGATCCCGCTCATCGTGCCCAACGCCTCCTCGGCGGGACGCAGCACGTTGCGCTCCACTTCCTCCGGCGTCGATCCCGGATACGGCAACTGCACGAACAGGAACGGCGCGGTCATTTCCGGCATCGATTCCAGCGGCAGGCGCACCGCGGCGATCAATCCGACCACCACCAGCGACACGAACAACATGATCGTGCTGACGGGGCGCCTGATGCTGAGTTCGGCGAGCCATTTCGACCACGCCGTGCTGGCCGGGCCCTTGGTGTTGAGTTCGTCGAGCAGCGTCATCGTGCGGCCTCAGACCATCTCTGTGTCGGGAGCGACATCGAGCGCTTCATGCTTGCGTCGCCCGCGTTCGCGGTAGTAGCCATCGTCGTGGCGATCGAGGCGATCGTAGACCACCGGGATCACCACCAGCGTCAGCAAGGTGGAGACGAGCAAGCCGCCGATCACGGTGATCGCCATCGGGCTGCGCACTTCCGCGCCTTCGCCGAAGGCCAGCGCCAGCGGCAGGAATCCGAACAACGTGCACAGCGTGGTCATCATGATCGGACGCAGGCGTGAACGCGCGCCTTCGATCAACGCTTCGCGCTTGGGCAATCCTTCCTCGCGCAACTGGTTGACCTTGTCGATCAGGATGATCGCGTTCTTCACCACCAGTCCGACCAGCAGGATCAGGCCGATGAACACCACCACCGACACCGGCGATCGCGACAGGAACAGCGCGAGCACCGCACCGACCATCGCCAACGGAATGGTGAAGAGGATGACGAAGGGATGCAGCAGCGATTCGAACTGTGAGGCCATCACCAGATAAACCAGGAACACCGCCAGTCCGAACGCGAACAGCAACGATTTGATGGAATCGCCGAGTTCCTCGCCCTGCCCGCCGATGTGCATGCCGACATCGGCGCCGAGCGGATCGTCGGCCACCAATTGCTGCACTTCCTTCACCGCGCCGCCGAGGTCGATGCCGGACAGGTTGGCGGAGACGATGGCGACGCGACGTTGGTCGGCACGATGGATTTCGCTGGGGCCGGTGGTCTGCACCACGTCGGCGACCGCGGCCAGCGTCACCGGCGCACCGCTGCCGGGATTGACGATGATGTTGCGGATCGCGTCCACCGAACCGCGATCGGCTGCATTGGCACGCACCATCACGTCGATCTTGCGATCGCGGAAGCTGTAGCGCGTCGCAACGTTGCCGGCGACCTTGTTCACCACCACGTCGGCGATTTGGCGCGTGGTCAGGCCCAGCGCGGCAGCGCGATCGGCGTCGAAGTGGATCTGGATTTCCGGGAAGCCCTGCTCCACGCTCGACTTGACGTCGGTGTAGTGCGGGTTGTTGCGCAACTTCGTCGCCAGTTTCTGCCCCGCCTTCTTCAAGGTGTCGAGGTTGTCGCTGCGCACCTCGATTTCCAGCGGCGGCGCGAACGAGAACAATTCCGGTCGCGCGAAATCGGTCTGCGCACCAGGATGGTTGGCCATGCTCTTGCGGAATGCATCCACTGCGGCCGCTTCGGCCTTGGTGTCGCCGCTCTTGGCCATCACGATGCTGAGCTTGCCGATGTTCTCGCCACTCTCGGTCGGGCTGGCGTCAAGGCGCGTGCCGGTGCCGCTGACGCCGTAACGCAGGCGCACGCCGGGTTCCTGCGCGTGTTCGACCGCCAACTGGTGCAGCACATCGTCGGTGATGCGCAGCGGCGTACCCGGCGGCAACTTCACCGTCATCTCGACGCGATCCTGCGCCAACTGCGGGATCAGGTCGGCACCGAGCATCGGCACCAGCAACAGCGCACCGACGAATGCCGCCGTCGCCAACACGATCACCAGCACGGGACGCTGCAAGGCCGCCGGCAACAGGTGCAGATATCCGCGTTCGGCGCGACCATAAGGCGCCATCGCCAGATCGCTGGCCTTGCGCATCACCGGGCCGATCACCGCGGAGAGCATGTTCCAGATCCGCATCACCACCCACGCAATGCCATAGCTGACCCCACGAAACACCCAGCCGATACCGTGACCGATGAGCGCAAGCGGTTTCTGCCAACCCTTCTGCGGCACCCAGCGCGGATGCGGCGGTTCTTCCTGGAAACTGTCGATGTTGCGGCCGCGGATCGACGACAGCATCGGGATCAGCGTCATCGACACCACCAGCGACGTCGCCACCGCGATCGCCACGGTCAATGCCTGGTCGCGGAACAACTGGCCGGCGATGCCCTGCACGAACACCAGCGGCAGGAACACGGCAATCGTGGTGAGCGTCGATGCGACGACCGCCATGCCGACCTCGCGGGTGCCGGCGATCGCCGCCTGGACGATGCCGAGCCCACGATCGCGCGCCTTGGCGATCGATTCCAGCACCACGATCGAGTCATCCACCACGAGGCCGGTGGCCAGCGCGAGACCGCCCAGCGACATCACGTTGAGGCTGAGTCCCAGGCGATCCATGAAGAAGAATGTCGAGACGATCGAGACCGGCAGCGACAGCGAAATCACGAACGTGCTCCAGCCATCGCGCAGGAACAGGAAGATGATGAGGATGGCGAGCATGCCACCGATCACCGCGTCCATCTTCACGTCATGGATGGCGTTGCGGATGAAGATCGACTGATCGTCGACGATCTGCAGGTCCATGTCCTTGGGCAGGTCGTCCTTGATCGATTCGAGGCGCTTCTGCAAGGCGTCGGCGGTCGCCACGGTATTGGCGTCGCCTTCCTTGTAGATCGCCAACTCGACCGCTTCGCGACCTTCCATGCGGATGATCGCTTCGCGTTCCTTGAAGCCCTGGCGCACGGTTGCAACATCGCCGAGACGGATCGGCACGGTGCCGCCACCACCGCTTTGCGCCGCCGATGCCGCCGCGATCATTTCCGCCGAACCGCTGCTCGCCGCGAGGCGCGACATGCGCAGGGCTGCGTCGTTGGACGCGCCCGATCCACTCTGCACCGTCAGCAACAGATTGCGGATGGTGTCGATATTCGGGAACTGGTTGACGGTGCGCACCAGATAGCGCTGGCTGCCTTCTTCCAGGCGTCCGCCGGAGACATTGATGTTCTCCTGCTGCAAACGCTGGATCACCGAATCAACGGTGATGCCGAGCTGCGCGAGCTTGCGCTGGTCGATGTCGACCTGCACCTGGTCTTCGAGGCCACCCGCGACCTTCACCGCGGCAACGCCCGCGACCGTTTCCAGTTTCTTCTTGAGATCGTCGTCGGCGTAGCGACGCAGGCCCACCAACTGGGTGTCGACGCCATCCGCGCCGGGGCGCGCCGTTTTCGGTGCCAGCGCGATGCGCACGATCGGCTGCGTCGAAGGATTGAAGCGCAGCAGCACCGGACGCTTGGCGTCCAGCGGCAGTTGCAGCGCATCCATCTTGTCGCGCACTTCCAGGCTGGCCTGGTCCATGTTGGTGCCCCAGGCGAACTCCAGCACCACGTCACTCTGGCCAGTGCGCGACGTCGACTTCATCTTGCGCAGGCCCTTGACCACGCCCAGCGCTTCTTCCGACGGCTGGCTGATCAGGGTTTCCACTTCCGACGGTGCGGCGCCGGTGTAATCGGTGCGCACGGTCAGCGTCGGATAGCTGAGGTCGGGCAGCAGGTTGACCTTGAGCGCCGCCAGCGCGATCAGGCCGAACAGGAACATCGTCACCCAGAACATCGCCACGGTGACGCGGCGACGCGTCGCCAGCGCGATCAACCCACCCGACGCCTGCGCATCGCGGTCCTCGTGTCCGTCGGCGGCGTGGCTCATGGCGTCTTCGCGACCTGCGCCGGCGCCTTGCCGTTGATCACCTGCACCGCCACGCCATCGCGCAGCGCCGCCTTGCCCGCGGTCACCACCGGATCACCGATCTTGAGTCCGGACAGCACTTCCACCCACTCGCCCTCGACATAACCGGTCTTCACCGGCACGCGCACGGCCTTGCCATCACGCACGGTGAACACCGCCGCCTGGTTGTCGTCCTCGAGCATGGCGATGCGCGGAATCGCCAGCGCGTCGGCGCGACGATCGAACACCACCGCGATGCGCCCGAACATGCCCGGCTGCAACACGCCACCGCCATCGAACGCGCAGATCACGCGGAAGGTACCGCTGCCGGAATCGACCACCGGCGAAATGCGCGCGACGCGGCCGTCGAAACTCTTGCCCGGCACCGCATCCACCGTCATCGTCACCGGCAGGCCGTTCTTGATGGCTTCGAGATTGCGTTCCGGCACGTTGAGCGTGGCTTCCAGCCGATCGTTCTCGACGATGCGGAAGATCGGCGTGCTGATCTGCACCAGGTTGCCTGGCTTGATCATGCGCTGGGCGACCACGCCGGAAATCGGTGCAGTCACGCGGGTATAGGACAGATCCAGCTTCGCCAGGTTGAGCTGCGCGCGCATGTTCTGCAGGTCGTAACGCAACTGTTCGACATCGTTGGCGCTGATCATCTTCTGCTGCGCCAATTGTTCCGACCGCGCGAGGTTGCGCGAGAGCTTTTCCGCCTGCGCACTCATCTGTTGCACGCGCAATGCCTGCTGGGCGGAATCGATCTGCACCAGCACCTGGCCCGCGCGCACATGCTGGCCTTCTTCCGCCATCACGCGTTCGGCGATGCCCGAGGTCTTGGCCACCACCTGCGATTCGCCACGCGCCTCCAGCGGTGCGGTGCCGCTGAAGCTCGCGGTCATTTCGCGCACCGCCACCGGCGTCACTTCCACCGACACGGCTTCGTTGGGCTTGCCGTCCTTGCCGTCCTTGCCGTCCTTGCCGTCCTTGCCGCCTTTGCCATCCTTGGATGCGGCCTGCGCATTGCCGTCGCCCTGCTTCTTGCAGCCGGCAACAGGCGCCATCAACAGGACCACGCATGCGGAAGCCAAGGCCGTCCGCAGCAGCGGAGCGGTCAGGCGGGAACGCGGTGGAATCGACATGAGCAGACCCTGTATTGGTGTATGAGCAAGATATAACACCCCGGGATGACGCTCACCTGCCGGAGGTCACCATGACTTCCGACCCGCGCGAACCTGATCGGTTCCGGTGTGCCTGCGTCTTGATGAACGGGCACGATATACTGCGCCGATTGCTTGTCACGCGGCCCCGCGCCGCACGAACCCGGAACCCGCTGATGCGAATGCCGTTGTTGATGAACGCCGCCATCGCTGCCCTGCTGATCCTGCCCGCGCTGGGCCAGGCCGCCGATGCCCCCGCCGCAAAGGGCGACGCCGCGCAAGGCAAGGATCTCGCCTATACCTGCCAGGGTTGCCATGGCATCACCGGCTACAAGAATGCCTATCCGAGTTACCACGTGCCGAAGATCGCCGGGCAATCCGAGCAGTATCTGCACAACGCGCTGATGGAGTACAAGGCCGGCAAGCGCAAGCACCCGACCATGCAGGCGCAGGCCCAGAGTTTCTCCGATCAGGATCTGGCCAACCTCGCCGCCTACCTCAGCAGCCTGAAAACGAAGTGAGCACCCCGATGACGAACCGTTCCAAGATCGCCGCCGTCGCCGTGCTCGCCGTCATTCTGTCCGCTTGCTCGGGCGGTGGCGAAAAGGCCCACGAGGAAGCCAAGGCCGAAGGCGAAGCGCGCCAGACCGCACCGAATTCAATGGCGAGCATGCCGGCCGGCAATGCCGAACATGGCAAGCTGCTGGCGGAAAACGGCGACAAGGCACGCGGCCAGGCGGCATGCGCGTCCTGCCATGGTCCGACCGGCAACGCGCCGGTCACCGCGAACGTGGCGCCGGAGAACATCCCGCCGCGCCTGGCCGGCCAGTACGCCGACTACCTGGAACATTCGTTGCAGATGTATCGCGACGGCGAGCGCCAGCATTCGATCATGGGTGCGCAGGCGAAGACGCTGAGCGATCAGGACATCGCTGACGTTGCGGCGTACTTTGCCGAGCAGAAGGGCGACCTCGGCGATCTCGCCACCGCGCACTGATCGCTTCGCACGCGCTGGCTGGCGTGTGTGTTGTTGCTTTTACGCGAAGAGCCACAACGCCCGGCCGCGCCCCGCAGCCTGCTCGTGCCCTACGGCTTGCTTGAACTTCCGCCCTGCGCAGGCGTTTCAACTTCGGCGCCCTTCTCCGGCGCACCGAGCGCCGACGGATCATCGAAATACTTCGACTTGAACGGCACCGCCGGCGGTTTGCGCGCCCGCGCCGGATTGTCCTTGACGCCATTGATGCCGCCGGCGATGCCGCAACCACCACCAAGTTGCAGGATCGAAATCTGGCACTTGATGACGCGCTTGCCATCGCTGCCGAGTGGAATCTCGATTTCCTTGATGCCTTTGCGCACCCACTCCTCGAGCAGGTTTTCGTGCGGCACCCAATACGGTTCGAAGATCGTCGCGTCGTCCTTGCGCACCTGGCGCTTCACCCACGACCCTTCCTTGTAGGGGTCCTTGATGCGCGCGGTGAACTGATCCGCACCGTACTTCGCCACACCCGAAGTGTCGTACTGCCCACTGGTGCCGCCACCGCGGTTTCCGTTGATCGCGCCATGTGGCTGCCCCGCAACATTACGGCTCGATGCACCCCAATCATCACCCTTCAGTGGCGTCGGCGGACCGCCGGTTTTCGCCTGCGTCCCGGCACCAACGCCACGACCAGTGTTGATACCGCTGCCATTGCCGACCGTTGTCGAAGGCGCGCCGGTGGTCGCGGATGTTCCGCGCAACGGCGAGTTCGATCCCGCCGTCGATGCGGCCTGCGCCGAAGACGGCGCAGCGGATGACGCGCCCGAAGCTGCGGTCGGCGCCGGCGGCAGGTTGATCGGCTTGACGGCTTTCGCCGACAGCGTCGGCATCGCTGTGACTTGCGCCTGCACGTTCGGCAACGATGCCTGCGCGAGCGGTTCCGGTTCCGGCGGCGTCGGCAACGCCTGCGCATGCAATTCCTGCGGCTGCACCGCAACCGGTGTCGGCAGCGTCGGCATTTTCTGCGGCGGCTGGGTGAACTTGGGCACGGCTTCGGTCGGCTTCGCCACCAGGATCGGCGTCGACGGTGGCAACGGTTCCGACGGCGCGGGATGCGCCGGCGTTTGTGGCGCCTGCATCGCCATCGTCGCCACGGATTCCGTCTGTGATTGAGTGTGCACCTGTTCGACCGATGCGCTTTGCGGCGCAGCAGATGCGGACGCCTTCGCTTGTGTCGGATGTTGCGTTGCACGCGCGGTGGTGATTTCCGGTTGCGGCTGCGGCGTGCCACCGCCTTCCTCTTCGGGCGCGCCTTGTCCGATCAACTGCACCTGGATCGCCAGGTCTTCTTCGTGGGTCGGTCGCGCCATGAAGCGCAGGTACATCAACCACAGCAGCATCGCCGCGAAGAACAGATTGATGACGAGGCTGGCGATCGCCGAACCGATGCGCAGGCGGCGATTGCCGTCGCTTTCTCCATCCCAACTCTGGCGGAACATGCTGCGGAAACTCTGCCAGCGCGTCAGCTGCATGCGCGATGCGGGCGGACGCTTGGGCGGCGCGCGCGTGACCAGCACATCGCGCAATGTGGATTCGGAATATCCGGGAGATGCCGCTTTCGTCGGCGCGGCGTGCAGCCATGCCCGCCAACTGGTCAGGAATGGCGATTCGGATTGCGGGCGAATGGAGCGGAGACTGCGGCGACGACTGCGCAGGGCTGCTGCGAGATCATCGGGCCCGAACATGGGTCAGCCGCGGTCCTGCTGGGCCTGCTCTTGTTGAGCCTGCTCCCGTTGGTAGTACGGCTCTTCGCCCGTCTCGTGATCGGTGGCATCACGCACCGCAGTCACGCCGGGCACGCGTTCCAGCAAGGTTTTCTCGATGCCCTGCTTCAGGGTGACATCGGCCATGCCGCAACCGTGGCAGCCGCCGCCGAAACGCAGCGTCACCACGCCTGCGGCATCAACCTGTTCCACCTGCACATGGCCGCGATGCGACGCCAGCTGCGGATTGATTTCGTTCTCCACCACGTAATGCACGCGCTGCGCCAGCGAGGCACCTTCGCCCGGCGCTTCGCCCTTCACTTTCGGTGCGCGGATCTGCAACTGTCCGCCGGTGGCCTGCGTCACGTAATCGATGGTGGCGCCATCCAGCGCCTCGACGCTGATGGCCTCGATCCACAAGGTGAAGCCCTGGCAGTCCACCGCCCATTCATCGCCGGAGAGGTCACCAGGCGCGGCGAACTCCAGGCGCACGTCGGCGCGTGGGGTGCCGGCATGCACTGCGGACAGCTTCACGCCGAGGCCGGCGATGTCCTCGCGTTCGATCAGCTTGCGGAAGTACGCCTGCGCGGTTTCGGAGATATCAATCATCCCGGTATTCTAGCCGTCCCGGCGTCCGACCCGAGCCGCCTGCAGGAGTTGCCATGTCCGACATGATTCCTTTGGTTCAGGCCCATTGCTGCGCACGCGTGGGCGCCTCCCACCGCTTGAGCGAAGCGGACGTCCGCGACCTGTTGCCGCAGGTGCCGGGCTGGGAGCTGGTCGAGGACGGCCATGCCATCAACAAGACCTTCCAGTTCGAGGATTACTACCGGACGATGGCCTTCGTGAACGCCCTCGCCCATATCGCCCATCGCGAGGACCACCATCCCGACCTGTCGGTGCACTACAACCGCTGCGTGGTGCGCTATTCCACCCATGATGTCGGCGGCTTGAGCGAGAACGACTTCATCTGCGCGGCGAAGGCCGATGCGTTGGCGGAATGAACTAACCCAGCTTGTCCAGCACCTCGCGCAAATCCGGCGCCAGCGGCGCATCCAGCACGTAGTCCTCACGGCCGCCATCCAGCGCGAAACGCAGCGATGCCGCGTGCAGGAACAACCGACGCAATCCGGCCTGGTCGCGCAAGCGCTTGTTGACCTCGCCATCGCCGTACTTGTCGTCGCCCGCCACCGGATGACCGATGTGTTGGGCATGCACGCGGATCTGGTGGGTGCGGCCGGTGTCGATCTTCACTTCGCAATATGAGTGTCCGCCGACACGCTGCAACAGCTTGAAGTGGCTCCGTGATTCCTTGCCGCCATCGTTCACCTGCACGTGGCGTTCGCCGCCCTGGCGCAAGCCGATCAGCAGCGGGGCATCCACATCCATCGTGCCGTTCGGCATCCGCCCGGCCAACAGGGTCAGGTAGCGCTTGTCGATGCCGGCGCCGTGATCCTCGCGCATCAGTGCCTGGAGTTCGCGCAAGGCCGAGCGCTTCTTCGCCACGATCAACAGGCCCGAGGTGTCGCGATCGAGGCGATGGACCAGCTCCAGCGATTCATTTGGCCGCAGGGCGCGCAGTGATTCGATCGCGCCATGGCGGATGCCGCTGCCGCCGTGACTGGCCAGCCCGGACGGCTTGTTCAGGGCGAGCAGGCGGCTGTCCTCGAAGACGATGGCGGCGTCCAGCGCCTCCAGCAGGCCCCTGGGCGGCGGCGCGGATTCCTCGGGTTCACCCAACCGTACTGGCGGAATGCGGACTTCATCGCCGGCCACCAGCTTGCGTTCGGGCTTGCCGCGGCCACCGTTCACCCGCACCTGCCCGGAGCGAACGATCTTGTAGATCAATGACTTGGGCGCGCCCTTGAGCTGGCCCAGCAGGAAATTGTCCAGCCGCTGGCCATCGCGATCCTCGGGAACGCGGACCATGCGGACCCCGGGACTGGAAGCTGGTGATCCTGAATTGGCCATGTTCGATCTGTTACACTCTATGGACGGGACAAGTTCCTGATTTCGTTGCACTCTCGGGTCGAAAGCCCGCCGCAGCGAAACCGCGCAACCGGCATCACCGTCCGCGGGGCGGTCATGTTAACCGGCTGGGCGGCAGCGAACTCGATCGTCGGGCGTTCGCGTCCGTGCTGCACATTCGTCGCGTGGCGTCGTTTCCCCGGAAGCGATGCGGCCGGCACCCACAACCAGAACATCAAAGCGCTCCCGCGGTCCGCCGTGGTGTTGTAGCGCTGGAATACTCCAAGGCCCGCGCAGCGATGCGCGGCCAGCGGTCTCCAGAGGCACGATGCCCCGGTGTTCCGCGCCGTAGAGCGCAGGGAACACCACTCATGAAGCGCATGCTGATCAACGCGACGCAGGCGGAAGAACTCCGCGTCGCCATCGTCGATGGACAGAACCTCTACGACATCGACATCGAGCAACCCTCGAAAGAACAGAAAAAGTCCAACATCTACAAGGGCAAGATCACCCGTGTCGAGCCGTCGCTGGAAGCGGCGTTCGTCGAATACGGCGCGGAACGCCATGGCTTCCTGCCGCTGAAGGAAATCTCGCGCGACTACTTCCAGCCCGGCACCGACCATCGCAGCAGCAACATCCGCGAACTGGTGCGCGAAGGCCAGGAAGTCGTCGTCCAGATCGAAAAGGACGAACGCGGCAACAAGGGCGCCGCGCTGACCACCTTCATTTCGCTGGCCGGCCGTTACATGGTGCTGATGCCGAACTCGCCGAGCGCGGGTGGCGTGTCGCGCCGCATCGAAGGCGATGATCGCGCCGAACTGAAGCGCGCGATGGATGCACTCGCGATTCCCGATGGCATGGGCGTGATCATCCGCACCGCCGGCGTCGGTCGCGATGCCGAAGAACTGCAGTGGGATCTCGATTACCTGCTGTCGGCATGGAAGGCGATCGCCGAAGCCGCGCTGAGTAAGCCGGCGCCGTTCCTGATCTACCAGGAATCGCGCCTGATCATCCGCGCCCTGCGCGACTACATGCGCCCCGACATCGGCGAAATCCTGGTGGACACGCCGGAGATGTACGCCGAAGCGCTTGAATTCGTCGAGCAGGTGATGCCGCAGTCGCTGCGCAAGCTGAAGCCGTACACCGACGACACGCCACTGTTCAACCGCTTCCAGATCGAATCGCAGATCGAGAGCGCCTACGAGCGCGAAGTGCGCCTGCCCTCCGGCGGCGCCTTGGTGATCGACCAGACCGAAGCCTTGACCGCGGTCGACGTCAACTCGGCGCGCGCGACCAAGGGCGGCGACATCGAGGAAACGGCGTTCCACACCAACATGGAAGCGGCCGAGGAAGTGGCGCGCCAGTTGCGCCTGCGCGATCTCGGCGGCCTGGTGGTGATCGATTTCATCGACATGGAATCGAGCAAGCACCAGCGCGAGGTGGAGAACCGCCTGCAGAACGCCCTGCGCTCCGATCGCGCGCGCGTGCAGCTTGGCCGCATCTCCAAGTTCGGCTTGATGGAGATGAGCCGCCAGCGCCTGCGTCCGTCGCTGGGCGAAGCCAGCCAGATCGTCTGTCCGCGTTGCGAAGGCCACGGCCGCATGCGCAGCGTCGAATCGCTGTCATTGTCGATCCTGCGTCTCGCCGAAGAACACGCGATGAAGGACAACACCGGACAAGTGCTGGTGCAGGCGCCGGTCGAAATCGCCAACTACCTGTTGAACGAGAAGCGCCGTGCGCTGAGCGAGATCGAACAGCGCCATGGTGCGCCGATGGTGATCGTCGCCGACGAGCAGATGCACACGCCGCACTACGAAGTCACGCGCATCCGCGAGAACGAACTCGGCGAAGAAACCAGCAAGCCCAGCTACCACCGCGGTACGCCGCGCAAGGTGCCGACGCATGCCTTGAGCAAGTCGCATCTCAATATCCCGGAGCCGATGGTCAAGGCGGTCAAGCCTGCACAGCCGGCACCGATTCGTCCCGAAGCACCTGTGCCCGCACCCGCGCCGGTGCCGCCGCCCGCTCCAGTGGCTGCGCCCGCACCCGTCAAGCGCAAGGGCCTGCTCGGCCGCATCGTCAGCGCATTGGTCGGCGGCGACGAGGCACCGGCTGTAGCGCCTGCTCCCGCGCCTGCGCAAACGCAGGCAACGCGCAATGATCGTGGCGGCAACAAGCGTGACCGCGACGATCGTCGTCCGCGCGATGGCCAGCAACGCGGCCAGAACAACGGGCAGCGCCAGCCACGCGAACGTGGCGAGAATCAAGGCAAGCAAAACGCCCCGCAAGGCAACCAGAAACAGCCGGGCAACAAGCCGGCGCAGCAACAGCAGGCTCCGCGCGCACAGCAGCAGGAACAGGTGGCTGCCGCCGATGTCACGACCGCGAACGAACAACCGGCACAGACTGCGGGCGAACGCGAACCGCGCAGCAACAATAACCGCCGTCGCAGCCGCAATCGTCGTGGACGTGGCGAAGGTGCGGCAGTTGATGCAGGGGCTGATGGCAACATCGAGCGCCTGGATGCCGCGGCGGAGGCAGCGGTCGCGACGACAGTCGTCGTGACGCAGGATGCCGCACCGGAAGCTGCCCCCACGGCAGTCAATGTTGCCTCGGAGCAATCGGACACCGTGAAGCCGGCCAGCGATGCCGCGACGGTCGAAGGCGTGGAAATCGACACCGATACCACGCCGGAAGACGATGACAAGCCGAAGCGTCGCCGCGGCCGCCGTGGTGGTCGTCGCCGTCGCAAGGGCGGCGTCGAAGGCGAAGCTGGCGGCGATGACGTGTTCGACGACATCGGCGACGACGAAGCCGCCGTGAGCACCATCGGCAACGGTCACCAGCCGGAATTCGAGTTCGACGATCTCGGTGAGGATGCCGCTGCTGTCGCGAAGCCCGCACCGGTGCGCGCGCCGCAACCGCAAGCTGTTGCGGAGCAGGCGCCTGTCGTAGTGGAACGCGCCGTGGAAAGCGCTGTCGCAGCGACGCAGCGCACCGCAACGCCCGAGCCGCTTGTGGAAACACAGCCCACCGAAGTGGCTCCTGAACTGGCGACGACACCTCCCGCGCCGGCTGCCGCTGCTCCCGCAGCTGCAGGCCCGTCGATGATGTTCGCGAACACGCCACCGCGCGAAACCAACCAGGCGATGCCGTTGTCGGCCGCCATCGCGGTGTCCCTGGTCGATTCGATGCGCATGCCGCGTCCGGCTGCGCCAGCCGCTGCGCCCCAACCGCAGGTCGCGAAACCGGAACCTGTGCAGACGCAGGAACCGGAAGCCATCGAAGAAGCGCCGGCTGAAGAGTCTGCGATTGAACTCGCCAGCCAGGAAGCTCACGTGCCGGAAGCGGACCACGCTGTCGTCCCGCATCTGTCAGGTGACGAGATCGAGCGCGCCCACGACGCCTGAAACAGCATCGCCTGAAATGAAAAAAACGCCGGTCATGCCGGCGTTTTTTTGTTCTGCGAATCGTTGTCAAACCGCGTCGGCGATATCGACCATGCCGTACTGAGTGGCAAGACGCGCGAGCGCGACGTTGTCGCGGATCCCGAGTTTCTCGAACGCCCGCGACTTGTGCGTGTTGACGGTCTTCGCGCTCAACGACAATCGCTTGGCGATTTCTTCCTGGCGCAGCCCGCGCATCAGCAGCAACGACACTTCGAGTTCGCGACCCGAGAGCTCATCGAACGGCGATCCGCCACCGCTCACCGACGACAATGCGATCGCCTGGGCGATGCCATTGGCGAGGAAACGCTTGCCGCGCGCGACATCGCGCACGGCACGGATCAATTCCGAGGCGTCGCCGCCCTTGCCGACGTAACCGCTGGCACCGGCATCGAGCAGGCGCTTCGGCATCGGGCCATCTTCCAGCACCGAGACCGCGATGACCTTGGTCTCGGGCAGGCTGCGGGTGATGCGTTCGGTGACTTCCAGCCCGCTCAACCCGGGAAGATGGATGTCGCACAGCACCACGTCGGGCTTGAGCTGGCGCACCTGATCAAGTGCGGTTTCGCCGGTCTCGGCTTCGCCCACCACTTCGATATCGACCTCGCCGGCCAGGATCATTTTCATGCCGGCACGCACCAGGGCGTGGTCGTCCACCAGATAGACACGAATCGTCATGCGGCCCTCCCTCATTTCGACGGGGACAGGTTAGCGCGTCTGCCAAACTGTGGAAACCGTCAAATTCCGCGATCAGGCGTCGGGGAAATCCGACATGGCGGCCCACCGATTTGGCGGAAGCGGTGAGATTGATTCGGGCTTGCCGGCCCTCGCGTGCAGCGCTCGGGCGTTCGAAACCGCGCGCACCATGGCGCGCAAGCACGGTTTCTCACCCATGGCCCTCACCGCTACGCGGACAGCCTGCGGCTGTCCAAATCGACAGTCCCTGCCGATTTGTCGAACCCACATAGCGAGTCATGCGAGAATTAACGTACAGGAGAGATGGCCGAGTGGTTTAAGGCACCGGTCTTGAAAACCGGCGAAGGGTTAAACCTTCCGTGGGTTCGAATCCCACTCTCTCCGCCATCACCCGATGCTTTCGGCCCCGCCCATGTACGGCCGCAGCACTTCCGGAATGGTGATGCTGCCATCGGCGTTCTGGTAATTCTCCATCACCGCGATCAGCGCACGGCCAATCGCGACACCCGATCCGTTGAGCGTGTGCACCAGTTCCGGCTTGCCGGTTTCGGGGTTGCGCCAGCGCGCCTGCAGGCGTCGCGCCTGGAAATCGCCGCAGTTGGAGCAGGAGGAAATCTCGCGGTACGTGTCCTGCGAGGGCAACCAGACTTCGAGATCGTAGGTCTTGCGCGCGGAGAAGCCCATGTCGCCGGCGCACAACAGCATGCGGCGATACGGCAGGCCGAGTTTCTCCAGCACGGTTTCCGCGCAGCGCGTCATGCGCTCGTGTTCGGCGTCGCTGTCGCCGGGCTTGGTGATCGACACCAGCTCGACCTTCTCGAACTGGTGCTGGCGGATCATGCCACGGGTATCGCGTCCCGCCGAACCGGCTTCGGCGCGGAAGCACATCGAATGCGCAGTCATGCGCAGCGGCAACGTCGTGGCATCGACGATGTCGTCGCGCACGAGGTTGGTCAGCGGCACTTCCGCAGTGGGGATGAGATAGCGCTTGTGTTCGCCGAGTTGCGTGGAGAACAGGTCTTCCTCGAATTTGGGCAATTGCCCGGTGCCGCGCATCGATTCCTCGTTGACGATCACCGGGACATTGGTTTCCTCGTAGCCGTGTTCGCCGGCGTGGAGATCGAGCATGAACTGCGCCAGCGCACGATGCAGTCGCGCCAGGCCGCCACGCAGCACGGTGAAACGCGCACCGCTGAGCTTGGCTGCGCTTTCAGCATCGAGCCAACCGTTGCGCGCACCGAGTTCGACATGATCCTTCACCGCGAAATCGAAAGCGCGCGGCGTGCCCCAGCGCTGCTGTTCGACGTTGGCGCTTTCGTCGTCGCCATCGGGCACCGAGGCATCGGCAATATTGGGAATGCCGAGCGCGATCGCTTCGAGTTCGCCACGGATCACGTCGAGGCGCGCTTCGCTCGCCTTCAATTCATCGCCCATGCCCGCCACTTCCGCCAGCAGCGGCGCGACGTCCTCACCCTTGGCCTTGGCGATGCCGATGGCCTTGCTGCGGGTATTGCGCAGGTTCTGCAGTTCCTGGGTGCGCACCTGCAGCGATTTGCGTTCGCCTTCCAGCCGCTCGAGCGTGGCGACATCCAGCACATGACCACGGCGTGCCAGTTGCTTGGCGAGTCCAGCGGGGTCGGTACGAAGCAGGTGTGGATCGAGCATGGGTGCGCGGGCAACGTGAATGACCGCCCATTATCGCCCAGAGCAGCGCCCCGCATCCGTGCCAGAATCGGGGTTCGGCCGCCTCCTCCCCCACGCATGCCCGAATTCATCCAGAAGATCCGCGCTTCCGCCGCATTCCAACGCCTGTCCGCCTTCGCCCGCCGCGGCAACACACCATGGCTGCTCGCCGCGCTCGGCGTCGGCTTCGTGTTGTTCCTGCTGATGTGGGGCCAGACCCGCAAGCAGTTCTTCACCGTCGAACCGGTGGCGAAGAGCGAACCGGGGCAGGAATACACGCCGCTGCCGACACCGACGCCCGGCGGATCGATCACCGATACGCCAGCCGATAGCGGTGCTCCGTCGTCCGGCGACCAGCCGCGCCTGCTGGAACCACCGAAGCCGCCACCGGCGCCGAAAGCACCACCGCCGAGTGACGACAGCGCGATCGCCAATGCTCCGACGGCAGCCCACGGCGCGGGCACGACGAACGGCGCGACTTCGGCGGCCGTGCCGATCAGCCAGCCGGCACCAAACTATCCGCGCACTGCGATGCAGATGTCGCGCGAAGGCCGCGTCCGTGTGAAAGTGGAAATCGACGCCGAGGGGGTGCCGACCGACAGCAGCCTGGTGGAATCAAGCGGTGATCGCGACCTCGACCGCGCAGCCTTGCAGAGCGTGCGGCGCTGGCGCTTCAAACCTGCGCTGGCGCATGGCACGCCGGTCGCCAGCAACGCCACCGTGCCGATCGAGTTCAAGTTGTCGCAGTGATCTTGTTGCCGAGGTGATGCGCGCCGATCAATCGCCGCGCAGGTCGAACCCAATGGAACGCGTCGAGGCCGCGAAGCCCGGATAGGACGTCGCGACGTTGGCGGTGTCGCGGATCTCCACATCGGCGGACGCGCGTTGCGCCGCCACCGCGAATGCCATCGCGATGCGATGGTCGCCATGGCTTTCGATGACGCCGCCGTGCAAGCTGCCGCCGTGGATGTCGGCGCCGTCCGGAGTTTCATCGACGCGGATGCCAAGTGCGCGCAAGCCATTGGCCATCGCGGCGATGCGGTCGGATTCCTTGACGCGCAGTTCGGCGGCGCCGCGCACGCGGGTGATGCCATCGGCCAATGCGGCGGCGATGAATAACACCGGGAATTCATCGATCATGTCGGGCACGCAGTCGACCGGCACATCGATGCCGCGCAAGGTCGTTGCACGCACGTATAGATCGGCGACCGGTTCGCCATCGTTGCCCTTGGCATCGTCGGCGCGGATATCGGCGCCCATCATCGCGAGTACGCGCAGCAGGCCGGTGCGACGCGGATTCATCCCCACCTGTTGCAGCACCAAGTCGGAACCGGGAATGACGCAGGCGGCGACCAGCGCGAATGCCGCAGAGGAAAAATCGGCGGGCACGTGGATGTCGGTGGCGATCAGGCGATGACCGCCCTCCACTTCCGCCCAACCTTCGCCGAAACGAATCGGCCAGCCGAAGGCCTGCAGCATGCGTTCGCTGTAATCACGGGTCGGGTGCGGCTCGGTGATTCGTGTGGTGCCGTCGGCATAGAGGCCGGCCAGCAGCAGCGCCGATTTCACCTGCGCGCTGGCAACCGGCAACGCGTAATCGATGCCTCGCAAGGTGGATGCGGGCGAAACCCGCAACGGCGGAACATCGCCTTCGGCTGCTTCGATCTGCGCGCCCATCATCCGCAACGGCTCGATCACGCGACGCATCGGCCGCTTCGTCAGCGATTCATCGCCAACCAGCGTGCTCGCGAATGCTTGCGCGGCGAACAGGCCGGAGAGCAGGCGCATCGCGGTGCCGGCATTGCCGCAGTCGAGATCGGACGCGCTCGCCTTCAGGCCATGCAAACCAACGCCATCGACGATGCGCAACGACGGTTCCGGCGCTTCGATACGTACGCCAAGTTGCTGGAAAATCGCGGCGGTCGCGCGGGTATCGCCACCTTCTAGGAAGCCATGGATATGCGAACGCCCTTCCGCCAACGCTGCCAGCATGATGGCGCGATGCGACACCGACTTGTCGCCGGGAATCGCCAATCGCCCATGCAGCGGTTGGCCTTTCGATGCGATCCACGCGCTCATCGCAGCGCATCCAGCGCGGCGAGCAGCGTCGCGTTCTGGTCCGCGGTGCCAATGGTGATGCGCAGGCAGTCGGGCAAGCCGTAGCCGCCCATCGGCCGCGGTACGATGCCGCGTGTACGCAAGGCTTCATCGATGCGCGCGGCATCTTCACCAAATCGCACCAGCAGGAAATTGGTCTGCGAGGGAAACACGAACAGGCCGCGCGAACGCAATGCATCCGCCAAGCGCTCGCGTTCGATCTTGTTCTTGCGCACGCCTTCGCCGACATGCGCGGGATCGCCGAGCGAGGCTTCCGCCGCGGCAAGACCCAGCAAGTTCACGTTGAAACTCTCGCGTACACGCTCCAGCCAGCCGATCAATTCCGGCTGCGCGATGCCGTAGCCGACGCGCAATCCCGCCAATCCATGCGCCTTGCTGAAGGTGCGCAACACGATCAGATTGGAATGCCGCGCCACCAGCGCGATCGCCGACGCCCACTCCGGCGCATCGACGAATTCGGCGTAGGCCTCGTCGATGGCAACGATGACGTCATCGGGTATGCGTGCGAGGAATCGCTCGATCGCGTCGATGCCACACCAGGTGCCGGTGGGATTATTGGGATTGGCGAGATAGACCAGATGCGTGTTGGCATCGACCGCCGCAACAATCGCGTCGAGATCGTGGCCGGCCGCCATCGCGTGATCCATCGCCAATGCCGGTGCGGCGCGGAACGGCGCGCCAACCGCAGCAGCCGCAATCGAGTACACCGCGAATCCGTATTGCGACGCCACCACGCCCGCGTCCGGCCCGGCGAACACCTGTGCCAGCTGCATCAGCAGTTCGTGCGATCCGTCGCCGAGCACGATCTGCTCGACCGCCACGCCATGCCGCTGTGCCAGCGCGCGCTTGAGATCACCGCCGCGCGGATCGGGATACAACGCGAGTTCGTCGAGATGCTTCACAACTGCATCGCGCGCGAGTGGGCTCGGGCCGTAGGGATTTTCGTTGGAACCAAGTTCAACCAACGCGGCATCAGCCGCGCGTCGCAACGCCACCATGTCGTGGCCGGGATCATAGGCGCGCAGGCCGCGGATGGCCGGCTGGACTCGGTGTTCCAACATGATCAAAGCACCGCGACGGGATACGAACCCAGCACCCGCACATCACCGGCGGTGCTGTTGATCTCCGCGAGTGCATCCTTCAACGGCGATTCGTCGCGATGGCCGCTGACGTCGATGAAGAAGGCGTACTCCCACAACCGCGAATGCGACGGCCGCGATTCGATGCGGTTCATGCTGATGCCGTGGCGCGCCAGCGGCTCGAGGATGCCGTAGAGCGCGCCGGGACGATCGTGGATGAACACCAGCAGCGAAGTGCGATCGTTGCCGGACGGCGGGAACAGCGAACGGCCGATCACCAGGAAGCGCGTGGTGTTGTCGTCGCGATCCTCGATCGATCCGGCGATCGATTTGAGCTGGTAGACCATGCCCGCGGATTCGCCGGCGATCGCCGCGGCATCATCGGCATTGCGCGCGCGGCGTGCCGCCTCGGCATTGCTGGATACCGGAATGCGTTCGGCGTTCGGCAGATGCTGGCGCAACCAACCGCGGCATTGCGCCAGCGACAACGGATGCGAATACACGCGTTCGATGTCCTCGATCCGCCCGGTGCGCGACAACAGGTGCTGGTGCACGCGCAGTTCGACTTCACCGCAGATCGCCAACGGCGAGGTCAGGAACATGTCGAGCGTCGACTGGATGGTGCCCTGCCCGGAATTCTCGACCGGAACCACGCCGAAATCGGCATGCCCGGCATCCACTTCCTGGAACACTTCCTCGATGCTGGCCAGCGGCAAGCCGCGCACGGAATGTCCGAAATGCTTGTGCACTGCCTGCTGCGAGAACGTGCCTTCGGGCCCGAGGTAACCGACTTTCAGCGGTTCCTGTTGGGCCAGGCAGGCCGACATGATTTCGCGGAACAGGCGCACCAGCACTTCATCGCTGAGCGGCCCTGCGTTGCGATCGATCACGCGACGCAGCACCTGTGCTTCGCGTTCCGGACGGTAATAGTCGACCGCCGCGGCGAGATCGCCCTTCGCCTGCCCGACCTGCCGGGCGAAGCGCGCGCGCTCGAGGATGAGTTCCTCGATATTGGAGTCGATGCCATCGATCCGCGCACGCAACGCGGCGAGATCGGCGGGTGAAGGTTGGTCAGCCATGGCGTTTCCGGAAATCGTGCATGAAGTCGACGAGCACGCGCACGCCGTCGACCGGCATGGCGTTGTAGAGCGATGCACGCATTCCACCGATGGCCTTGTGGCCCTTGAGCCCGATCAGGCCCGCAGCCTGCGATTCGGCGAGGAAAGCCGCATCCAGCGCGGCGTCATGCAGCACGAACGGTATATTCATGCGTGAGCGCGCCGATGTCACGACATCGTTGCGGTAGAAACCTTCCGAGTCGTCGATCGCGGCGTACACCAGCGCCGATTTTTCGCCATTTCGACGGGCGAATTCCGCAGTGCCGCCTTGCTCGATCATCCAGCGCACGCACAGGCCGAGCAGGTACCAGTTCCAAGTCGGCGGGGTGTTGAGCATCGAACCCTGCGCCGCGTGCGAGGCCCAGGTGAGGATGTCCGCGCGCGGTTGGCCGCGGCGTTCCAGCAAGTCCTTGCGGATGATGGCGAGAGTGATCCCCGACGGCCCGAGGTTCTTCTGCGCACCGGCATAGACCATCGCATAGCGCGACAGATCCGACGGGCGCGAGGCGATGTTGGAGCTGAAATCGGCGATCAGTGGCGCGCTGGTGCCAGCGTCGATGTCATCCGGCAATTCGACGCCGTGGATGGTTTCGTTGGCGGTGACATGGAAATACGCGGCATCGGGCGAACGCTGCCATTCGCTGCGCGGCGGGATCGAACGGAACTGCCCGGCTTCGCCACTGGCCACCACATGCACGTCCGCAGCGGGCGCCGCCTGTTTCATCGCCACCTTCGCCCAATGGCCGGTGACGAGATAGTCGGCGCGCTGGCCCTGCTTGGCGATATTCAGCGGCAACAGGGCCTGCAACGTGGTCGCACCGCCGGCAAGGAACAGCACGGCGTGCGATTCCGGCACGGCGAGCAAGTTGCGCACATCGGCTTCGACTTCTGACGCCAGCGCCATGAACGGTGCGCCGCGATGGCTGAGCTCGGCGACACAGGCGCCGGTGCCGCGCCAATCGAGCATTTCCTCCTGTGCCTGCCGCAACACCACTTCCGGCATCACCGCCGGTCCGGCGCTGAAGTTCAGGACACGCGCCATCTCAAACTCCGAACCAGAACAGCGCCAGCAACACGATGGCGATCGCCGCCGCCGCGATCAGCAACCACGGCATGCGCATGCGCTTGGGAGTGTCGTCTTCCGGCGTCGCCTTGGGCATCGGTGCGCGGACACTGGTTTCGATGGCATCCGCGCGCAATTCCGGGCCTTCGAACAGGAAGCGCTGGCCGTTCGGCAACACCAGCTGGTCGCCGATGCGCAGCCACGCCGACGTTACCGTCATCCCGTTGACCTGCAGCGGCACCATCGGATCGAAACTGGACACGCGCACATCGGCATCCTGCATGTCCACCGTCGCCCCGACCAATGGCGTGGCGCCGTTGGCAGGATCACCCACCGGAACCGCCTGACCGTGGAATGCGCCGCCCTGACCACGCAGCACCGGAATCACATCGCAGCCACGCGGGCGCGCGGAGCCGGCGACCGGCTGCGCCGACGCCGCACTGGCCAGCACCATTTCGCGACCCTCCACATGCAAGCTGTCGCCGGCGTGCAGCATCGCCAGCTTGCGGATCGGGCGGCCGTTGACGTGGACACCCCAGGTGTCGGGCATCACGTTCATCCACACGCCGCGCTGGTCGACCACCAGTTCGATCAATGCAGGTTCGCCCAACGGCGCCACCCGCAGGCCGCGTTCCTGATCGGGATCGAGACCCAGGCCGGTCGCTCCCGGCGCAAGCGCGAGATCGGCGTGGGTGTGGTCGGGGAAACGGAGGGCGAAGGCATTCACGATGCACCGATTTAACCATAGAAACCGCTGCCCATTGCACTGCAACATGCATGGCGATCCGATCATGGCGGCACGCGTGGCACCATCTGCGCAATCGTCCGGAGCCTGCCATGCCCAGAGCCATCGTCTTCATTGCTTGCGCCCTGCTCACCTGCGTCACCGGCATCGCGCAAGGCAGGCAGGCGAACGATGGCGATGTCCTCCACCTGCTCGCCATCACCCCCTCCGCGCAATCGCTGGATTACGTGGCGAACAAGCGCCAGTTCCAACTGCACACCCTGCTCACCGAACAGCGCCATCCGCAGACGATGGATCTGAGCCGCAGGATCGCCAGCGACACCACGGCCGGCCTGCGCGAATTGTTCGCGGTCGATCGCGACGTGACGCGCACGATGGATGCCGTCGCCGCCGATCCCGCGCGCCTGCGTCAACTCGAGAACGCCTCGAAGGCAATGCAGGATGCATTGCGTCATGGCCATCGCGTGTATTTCTACGGCACCGGATCGACCGGTCGGCTGGCGGAAACGCTGGAAAGCAGCCTGTGGCGACCGTTCTGGGAACGCGCGGCGAAAACTCCGTCGTGGCGCAAGATCGACAAGGCGCTGCCCGGCATCGGCGATCACGTGCGCGGCGAAATCACCGGCGGCGATCGCGCATTGATCGCCTCGCTGGAAGGTTTCGAGGACCTGCAACTGATCGGTCGCCTGCAATTGCAGGACAACGGCATCCGCCGCGACGACGTGGTGTTCGCGGTGACCGAAGGCGGCGAAACCTCGGCGGTGATCGGCACCGCCAAGGCTGGCGCCGAACTCAACGGTGGTCGCCCCGGCAAAACCTGGTTCGTCTACAACAATCCCGACACCGTGCTGCTGCCGTTCACCCGCAGCCGCGAAGTGATCGAGGCGTCGGGCATCACCAAGGTCAACCTTGCCACGGGCCCGCAGGCGATCACCGGATCGACGCGCATGCAGGCGACCACCACCAGCCTGTACGCGCTGGGCGTGGTGATGGAGGACGCGATCCACCACCTGCTCGCACCCGTGCTGTCGAAAACGGAATTGCGCGCACTCGGTTTCGACGGACGCGCGACGATCGCCGCGCGCCTGCGCGAATTCTCCACGTTGCAACACACCGTCGCCGCCACCGCGCCACGACTGGCGGCATGGACCGATCGCGAATCCGCCACCTACGCCAGCGGCCACCACACCACCTATCTGGCCGGTCACGCCCTGATGCCGGTATTCGTCGATGTCACCGAACGCGCACCGACCTTCCGCCTTGCGCCGCTGGATCGCGTCGATGCCAAGGAACGCCGCTCGTGGATCCAGGTGTGGGCGCCAGTGGACGATGCCGATTCCGCGTGGCGATTGCTGCTGCATCGGTTCTTCCATGGCCTTGATCCCGCGTTGTATGCACAACCGTTCGCGACGCAGATCGACGATGCCTGGCTGAAAGCTGCAGCGGCGCGCAGTCTCGCCAATGCCGGCGCCGAACAGCAAACGCTTTACGACCTGTCGTTCTCGCCGCGCAACCTGCAAGCGGTCGGCCCGGCGCAAGGCGACCATGGCGCGATGATCCTGCTCGGCGCGGAAACGCCGGACACTTCCAGCATGCGCTGGCTGCGGACATTCACCACGAATGGCGCCTCCATCGACATTATCCACGTCGGCGATGCACCATTGCTGCAACGGACAGTCGCAGCGTTGCGTGCAGGATCGCCGCGACCAGCATTGCTCGATGTCGTGTTGCCGATCCGCCACGACCCGCTGGAACTTGATCGCATCATCGCGCTGAAGATGCTGCTCAACGCCCATTCCACCGCCATCATGGCCAAGCTCGGTCGCGTCGTCGGCAACACCATGACCGCGGTACAACCCGGCAACCTCAAGCTGATCGGCCGCGCGACCTTCCTGATCCAATCGCACGTCAACACGGTGCTGGCCAGCGGAAAATGGAAACAGGCGCATGGCGCGACCCCGCCGCTCACTTATGCCCAGGCCAACGCCGTGCTGTTCGACGTGATCGAACAACGCGGCAAGAATCCCGCACTGGCATCGAGCCCGGAAGTGGAACTGGCGATCGTGCGCATCCTCGAAGGCCTGCGCCTGCAACGTGCGTTTTCCCTGGATGAAGCCGCCGCCCTGCTGCGCAGCAGACGGCTCGATGCGTATCTTGGCGGTTACGATGGCTGATCTTTGACGGACATCGCCATGGCCAACATCCACATCCGCCACGCCCACTCCCTCAATCAGGACGACGCCCGCAACGCGTTGACGGAACTCGTGGAATCACTGCAACGCAAGCTCGCGGTGGAGACGCGCTGGCAGGATGACGCCCTGCATTTCAGCCGCAGCGGCGTCGATGGCAGCATCCGCCTGCTGCCTGGCGAAGTCGAGATCCTCGCCAAACTCGGGATCTTCCTCGCGCCGATGAAGGGCATGGTCGAGCAGGAAATCAACCGGGTGCTGAAGGAGCGGTTCTGAGAAGAAGTGGCCTCCCGGGCTGACAAATCCGTGACTGCTCGTTATACTGGGCGGCTCCCGGGCGGTTAGCTCAGCGGTAGAGCATTGCCTTCACACGGCAAGGGTCGCAGGTTCGATCCCTGCACCGCCCACCAGATAAGCCCCTGATTTTTCAGGGGTTTTTCTTTTTTATACGCTGCCGCAAAAACTCACGCGGACAGTCACGCGGAAAGTTTTTCAAAGATGCAGCGGCCTAACCTCTGCATGCCACGATTGCCGCAGGCATCCGTAGCGCACCGCATCGGCACCATGATCCGGGCCGGTGCTATCCATGTCCTCGATGCGTTTGGGATCGCGCGGGAGATACGGCACGGTCGCCCAGAAATACGTGCATGTCCGCGCTACGTACAAGCCTGCCCGGTCGGGGTCGCCCGCTGCCGCGAGCAAACGCCGCATCCGATTCCAGCCGCTCATGCGGTCGGCCTTGCGCGCCGGATGGAAGGCCACGCCCGCCTGCCTGAATTCGTCCGCGATGGAACCCGCACCGTGTCCCGTCCGCGCAAAGCACGCATCGTCCGCCACGCCCGCAGGGCGGATGCTCCATCGCTTGCACATAGCCTTGATTGCATCGGCCAGCACGGGCACCGTCCAGCCCAGCCCAAGGTTGTGATTGCCCGCCTTGTACGTCGCCAGCTCGTCCACGATGACCAGGCTATTGCGCGGGTAAAACACCCCGCCCACTTCGTCGCCGGGTGACTGCGCAAACACATACGTGGCGCTCGGGGCCGCGCTGCCAAAGTCGTGCGCAAGGTATGCGTCCCAGCCTTCGGGAATTTCGTCCCACGGCTCCACCGCGTTGCGGTTTTCATCCAGACACCCGGCGAAGTAAGCGCCGCGATTGACCGCCCAGTCTCCGTCCGTCCATGCCTTCAACAATTCGGGATCGTCGGGACATGCGGACTCCAACTGATCGGCGTATTGCTCGCGGTCGATGAAGTGATTCCCAGCGAACGTGGATGGCGCATAGACCCATTCGCGTTTGCTCTTGGGTTCATTGAATGCCGACCACGGCGCTGCGCGAAACACGTAACGTTGTGCCAGCCAATGATGCCCAGCACCGCCGGGGTTTGCCGCAACTGTCATGCGGATGGGTAGCCCCTTCGGGCCGCGCAGGTTCGACCGCAGCACGTCCAACAGGCCCGGATCGGGGAATTGTCCGGCCTCGTCCACCTGCAACATGGTGAAACTGCGGCCTTGATATTTCGCATAGTCCGCGTGACTTTCAAGCTGGCCCAGTTCGAGATACGCGCCATTCGGAAAGCGCCACACGTGTTCCGCCGCGTTGTAGCGTGCAGCGGTGCCGTACACCTTGCCGAATAGGTCACGGCAGACAAGTTCAAAGTCCGCCAGCCCCTTGTACGTGCGGCGGATGTAAAGCATTCGCGCATCACTGCCGTATTGTTCGGCATGACGTAAGCACAACAGCGCGAGTGCATAGCTCTTGCCGCCACCACGGCCACCGCCCAGGAACAGGTCGAGTTCCTCCGGTACGGCCATGGCGGCTTGCTGAAATTCGTTTAGTTCAAGCGTCTGGATCATGTTCGATCACCCGCCCTTTCTTGAATTGATCCAACGGCATCGCGCCGGGCAGGTTGAAGGTGACGTTCACCCGGTTTGCCTGCTCCGATTGGTCGCCCTCGCGGTATCCGTGGCGTGACTTCAACAGGAACATGGCCGCGATCTTGTCGCCGCCTACGGCGAGCTGGTATAGCGCCGAATGGAGCATTTTTCGCTCTGTCTCCCGCCCTTCCTCGAACGCATCCCGCAGCGATTGGTGACGATCCATCCAGACATTGAAGGTTTCCAGCGATACGCCAAGGCTTCGGGCGATGCCCTTCACGTTGGTGCCTTCGCTAGCCCATGCCCGCACTTTGTCCTCCGCACCTCGCGGGGGCTTGCGGTCGATTGCAACGCGGTTCGCTCGTGCCATGTATGAAAACGGGGCACTGCCGCCGATGATGGAACCCATGAATCCATCCGCGACGACAGCGCCCCTATCCGTTAGGCGATCTTGTGCTTCAGGAACGCCAGCTTCACGTTCTTGCGGTCGAACACGCGTCCCCAGTTCGCCGGGAGTGCAAGTTCCGCAAGGGACGGGCTGGCACCGGCCATGGTCGCGCCCTTCCACGCAAAGCCACTGGGATGCACGGCAAGGTTGACGCGCGAATGCAGGATATCCATGCCGCCGCCGTTACCTGCCGCCCATCGGCGTTCGATTTCGGTGCCAAGCGCGATGCGCGGCGCGGAGACGCCGTAGGCAACAGCGCCCGCACCAAACAGCGCGGTGGTGTAGACGCCAGCCGACACGGGCAGGCCGTCATCGACCACAACCTGCAGGCCACGGTACACATGGATGAAACCGCCATCGCTCTGCTGCAACACCTGGATCATGTCGTTCTTCAGCGCAACCTTGTACGTGTCGGAATGCATGGCAATCGCCACCACGTCGCGCATCGAATCGCCCAACGTGCCGGCTGCATCGATGACGGCGGGAGCCGCGAACACGGCGGCGGCACCCGCGCCACCAGAAATGTCCTTCACCATGTCGCCGGAGGCGTTCGCCACGTTGTCGGCAAGGATGCCGTTCAAGCTGGCGACAAGGCGGCGTTGAAGCTGGCGCGTCCAATAGGCAGTGGCACGGGTCGAAATGCGGGCACGCGGATCGCTGCCGGACAGTTCGCTTGCAAGGTTCATGGTTGACCACGAATTGTGCAGGAAGCTCTTGCGCACAACCTGTTTGCCCGCGTTCACCTTGTGCGGCTGCGAAAGCACGTCGGGGTCATCCGAAATAATGTCCGCCTCGTCGTCGGGCAGGTCATTCCAGTGCGGGATGGTGAATTGATCGGAGCCGGCCATCAGTTCGGCATCGATGGCGGTATTGCGGACACACAAGCCAGACTCGACAAGCGCCGATTTCACGGCGGTGTTCTGGATGATGTAGTCGGTAAATTCATCGGGGACGATAACGTCCGCGATCCGCGTGGCGGTAGTAGGCATAAAGATTCCTTGTGGGGATGGATTGGATCGAACGCGGCGCGGCTACTGCCTGGCGCGGATGCCCCACAAGGGCGTGTTGCGGTTGCGCGAACCCACAAGGTTTGCGACAGGTGAATTATACCACGCCCGCGTTTTGTCAATCGCGCGGGCGTGGCGTTCGTTCAGCGAATGCCCAACGCCGGGGACGCGGTAGGTGTCGGTGCAGGCGTTGGTGCTGGCGGATACGTAACGCGCCCGTGCGATGGGCCAGCGCCACCGCCATTCACTGCGGGCGCTTTGAACGTAAATGCAAACTCGCGCGCGACCTCGCTTCGTTGTTCGAGCAACTTATGCGGCTCGCCCAGCACCGCCCAAAGGTCAGCGGCGGTGAACGCCATGTCACGTTCAGTCGTTCCGTCCATGATCTTCGGGATGTTGCTATCGCGGTCGCGCATGACGATTGCGCCATTCTCGCGGGCGAACGTGTAACCCTCACGGTCGAGTAGATGCTTCATCAAGTCAGGGCACGGGCTTACGTCATCCAGCATGCGCTTCACCGGATCGCCTACGGCGAAGCTTTCGACCTGGGCTAGTGCTGCATCACGTTCGCCGTGCGCGGTCGTTAGCTCGTCGCCCAGGCGCTTGTTGTCGGCTTTCAGACCCTTCAACTCGTCCAAAAGGGCGGCGTTGTGGGTGCGCAGGCGTTCGATTTCGATTTGTTCGGGGGTTGGGTCGGACATTTGGGGTTCCTTGGGTGGTGGTGGTACATTTCCGCGCGGCTGTCCGTACGGGACGTATTTCATTGATAACTATTTGATTTATAAGGATTTAATTTCCCATTCCCTGCCTTTCAATGGCAAGGGTCACGGCTTTGGGCTGCCTCTGATTCTGTAACTCATTGATTTAGATGTCCTTTTTTACGGGTCGCGGGGTGCGGAATCGCGGGCCTCCGCGCCCCCTCCACGCGAGGAATACGCTTCTCGCCGGGCTTCGCGCACCGCCACGAATCGCTGCCGCTGGGCGAATGCAGCACACCGTCCGCTGCAATGGTTGCGCTTGCCGTGTCGGTGGGGTTTCAGGGTTCGCCCGCAGGCGATGCATTGCTTCATGGGTTTGTTCCTTGGAATTTGTAGCGGTCCATGGACCAGTGCGGTCCATGTGTGAGTGGTCCGTGGACCATGTGGGGTGGACCACTTTTCGGGGGGTACGTAGTACCCCCGAATGGACCACCTGGTTACGCGGCATCTTTGAGCCATCGCTGTACTGTGGTTTTGGATGCTCCAACGGTGTCGGCGATGATTCGATGTGAAAGGCCGCGCGCCCGCAACTCCAAGGCCTTTTCCCGCTGCGTTTGCAGTGCAGACGCCATAACTGCACCCGCAGCATCGTGCAGCACCAAGGTCGTTTCCTGCTTCCCATCCTCACCAATAACCGACGTTTCAACTTCGACCTTCGTTAGGGTGATGGACCGGGGGGTGGACCAGTCTTTGTGCTTTTCACCTGCCTTCAAATGGACCACTTCACCCGCACTCGTCAAGAAAAAATCGCTGTCCAATGCGGCGGCATAGGCGCTTGATCCGCGCGCGCGCCCGCCTTCACTTAGTCCCGTGTGGTGAACCGAAAGCACCGTGCAGGCCCATCGCTTGCGTATCTCGTCCATGGCATTGACGAATTGCCCCATGTCCTCGGTTGCGTTTTCGTTGGCACCGTTCATGGCGCGCGCCACCGTGTCGATGACGACTAGTGCAGGTTCAACCCCTGCCTGAAAAAAAACGGCGTCAGCCGCTTCCTCGATCGTTTCAATCGTTTGCTCGATGTTGTCCGAGTCACAAAGAAAGGGCATGCCGCTAGAGATGAACAAAGGCGCGAACTTCATATCTACCCCGTTGGCGATTTCCCAGCCCTCAACGCGCTTGGACAGACCGGCATGACCTTCACCCGCGAGATAGAACACTGCGCCTTGCTTCACTGCACGCCCGTTCCATGGCGTACCCGTTGCCACGCGGCAGGCCCAATCGATCGCCATGAACGATTTGCACGATCCTGGCGCTGCAATCAGGCCGGCCGTCGTGTCCTGCACCAAATAGCCCTGAATCAGCCATTGAGTCGGTTTGCGCACGATTTCGCCGTAGCGCGTCAGCGTGAACAGCCGGCGCTTGGGTTGCCCCTCTTGCGTCACGTCGGCGGCGGGCGGCCTCTCTGCCTTGTTGTGGTACTTGAATTGCTCGCGGCCACGCCCTGCACTCGACCGCTTGGTATCCTCCGGGAACAAGTCTGTCAGGTTGAGCCCCAAGGCTTCGGCAATCGCGGCCGCATCGCACCCATGCGCATGGCAATGAAGCAGAACAGATCCGTTCTCGCCCTCGGCAATTGCCAGCGCGCCCGGATTGTCACCCCCGTGCGCAGGACAAGCAGACCTCCACTTGCCGTGACCATTCCCCCGATAGCGCCCAGGAAGCGCGGCTAGAAACTTATCGACGGGCCTCAAGAAGCACCGCCATTTCCGGTGACATGACGCGGAACAAATGATTGATCGACTCGCGGAGTCACTTTTGCGCCGATGCGGCTTTGCAACTCACGCGCCTTAATGCCAGCCTTGCTTGCGCGATCCCATGCCTCGCGATGGTTGAAAGTGTCGGCGGTGGACACGTCATCGCCGGGCCATGCGTAGGCTTCAAGCAGGACGCAAGCCAAATCCGTGGCCGCACAAATCGATGCGAGTCGCGCCCGTGCGAATTCGTGCTCTTGGTGCTCGTAGCGACCGCGCCCTTGCGCTTTACGACCGGCCTGCACTTGGTCGATAACTAACACAACCATGCAGCCATAGGCGCGGTCGGCATAGTCAACGTCCAAGTCTTTCAGGCTTTCGTCCTTGCCATTGATCGCCAACATTGCGCGCTTGCGCTGTTCTACGAGCATTGCGCGCCCTTCGGGGGACTTGTCCGCCGCGCGGACGAGCTCAAGCAGGCGATCCGCGAGCATGCCGCGATAGTCCTCTAGCGTGATGCGTCCGGCGTCGAGTGCGGCATCGATCGCGGCCAGTGCCGCGTAAATCTCGGAGACATTCAAGCATCACCAACCTTCGCACGCTCTTGCGCCATGCGGTTCAGGGCTTCATAAAGCCCGGCGTGAACGTCGCCGAATCGCAACACCAGGTCGCCGGCCATTGCCGTGAATAGGTTGGACTCGGTGGAAGTCATCGAAGGCGCGGTCATGCGGCACCCCCGCCATACGTGTAGGCACCAGCGGTGTTTAGCGTTCCGTCCGCACTAGTCCATGCACGTCCGCCACCAGTTGGCGCGCTGTTGACCGGCGCGTAGCCGTTGTCTTTGATATTGATGCCCGCCGATGCGACAGCGGAACCGACGATCATCTCGCCGTACAACAGCGGGACGGGGTGCCCTTGCGCGGACGTGTTGACGGGGCCGGAAAAGTTGTAGCTCGGGGTGTTGTCTGCGCGCTCGGATGGTTTCTTGAGCTTCGGCTGAGGGGATAGAAGCTGGGTGACACCGCCGACGATCATTGAAATGCCGTAGACGTAGCCTGCGCCGTAAGTTGCCTCGGAAAATCCACCCAACGTCCAGATGTCCAGATGTCCAGCACAATAGTTGCCGCGATAAGCACTATCCCCAGCAACACTTGAGTCCATCCATTCTTGCTGTTCAACAGCACTGGCGCGATGCGGATATCCTCGTTTCCGCACGGGTGCCGCAGGGACTTTTCGCCGATATTTCGCGTACCAACGAACACGGAGAAACCCATGCCGTTGTCTTTGGCTTCCATGAGAAACTTTTCGAAGCCCGGATGCAGGTGAATCAACGCCTGCACGGCTTCCGCAGGATTGGCAACCGCCAGATGATGCACGCGGCCGAATTGCGCCCCGAGCTTGCCATAGAGCCGAATCGTGCGCAGCCGCTGAACCTCGATCTTCGGCGCAAGGACGGGTGCGGGCGCAAGCGCGGTCGCGAGAATGTTGGATGGGTAGGCCATGCTCATGACTGCTCCTCCGCGCTTTCATCGCGCCCCAGGACCCCGTCTAACCGACCGAGCAAGTCGTTGCGGCATACCTCCTCATGCACGCTCTCGGGGGCCCAGCCATGAACCTCGTGGCGTACGACTCGCAGCATGACGAGTAATGATTTTTTTAAATGATCGTAGACCGATGGTTCACCCGGAAAACACATTTCGAGTTCGACCTGAAGGTCTTGATACCACCGCAACAGCATCAGGGGTGCCCGATAATTGCGCGGTGTGTCTTTGGGAAGTGCGACCCTTAGAATTGGGTCCTCATCGCCAGCGAGTTTGAGGCTATAAACACGCGTCTGGTTGGTATTGAGGCTCATGCGGCCTCCAACAATTCGGAGACAAGCCGTTGCAGTTCCGATTCCGGGATGACACGCTTCCCGGCGATGTTGACTGCCTTCAATCGCCCCGAGTTAACGAGTTCGTAAGCCTTTGTGCGACACACGCCAAGGCGCGCGCCCGCTTTGGCGATGGGCCATGCGAGTTGCAGTTCGTTAGCGGTGTAGTTGTCGAGCAGGGGGCCGCGCTCGTGTGCGGTGTGTTGTTGTTTGTCCATGTGTGCAAAACCTTTGGCAAGGCCTGCACCGGCACGCGAATGTCGGCGCAAGCGTTCGCAGCTTTCGCTGCGGGCTATGCACCAACCCCGCGGAACGGTCGGACGATTTTTGGGTCGTTCCAACTGGGATTAGCTCATGGATTGCTCTACTCGCAGTTGGAGTGCTGTTAGCACTCCGGCACTCGGCCTGCCTCGCGCATCACCATGTAGCTATCGGTGTTACTACTTCCTAGGGTTGGTGGTTTCTTGATCGCCAACCCTCAGGGTTCTTATTCGATGACTATTCCTGCGAAGGGCATGGCCCCATCCCAAAGGATGCATGTCGCAGTGCGGTCGTCACCGGCTATCCGTGCGTACGAATTCATATGCACGGATTAAGTTTCGCGCTATCAAATTGAAAGTCAAGCAAGCCAGCTGCCACCCAACTAAATCAACAGGTTATCCCTCAAGCGCAACAAAAAAGCCTGCCGGTTGGCGGGACTTGTGTGCAGCAGTGGAAGCCTAGTCATCGAGCGCCGCCATGACCGCGTCCAACGCATTGCGTTGTCTTTGCGTGGCCTGATCGTAGAAACGCGCCAATGCCATCGCCTCACTGGATAACGAATCGCTGGACGGATCGACAACGCGAAACTTGGGCTTTTCCCCGAGTTTCATTCTCGCTCGCGCAGCCACCAATTGCGCCATTTGGTCGATATGGTCCACGGTCATTCACCTTGCGCGCCGACGACGCGCAGTGGTGGGCGCTTTCCCGCCCTTGCTCGCACCTTCGCCGCCAGCATGTTCGACAGCATTTCCAGTTCGTCGCTTGCATTCCCCACCTCGCGCGCGTCATACCCGTGAAACTTTGGGTCTAGCGTGAAGTTGCCTTTCCCCACCTCGCGCGCCTCCCATAGCATGCGATAGCGGAACGTCTCGGGCATCCGCTCGATTAGCTCCGGATGTGCTGGAAGCTCGCGTATGTCCAGCGAAATACGTTCGGTGACGCTCTGGCCGACTTGAACCCATAGGTCAAGCTCCGGGCCTTCCATGCTGCGGCCCCAGTGTGTGAACATTTGCATTGTCATGGTCGTCTCCTTAGTAGACGGTTGTGGAAGTCGCCCGGTGTTACCGCACCGGGCGGCGGTTAAAGCATTGCGATTGCAGCCAACTGGTCGCGCGTGCCACTCACGAGATGCCCGTAGTGCTTTTGAATCATCGCCAGTGACGTACCGGCCAGCCGCGCGACGGTCAGGACGTCCATTCCGCCCGTGATAGCCTCAGTGATCCAGCAGTGCCGCAAGGTGTATAGGACGACACCATCCGGCAATCCTGCATCCGTCGCTGCTGCGCGCGTTAACGCGGCCCATTCTTTGGATGCCCACGGCTTGCCGTTGTCTTGGGTAAAAAGATAGGCGTTAGGCAACTTTGATTTTGCGAGCCGATCAAGTAGTGCGGCTGCGGCCGGGGATAGCGGGATCGTGCGTGCATGGTCTTTCGTTCGGAATGTGACTGTCTTGTTGCTCGCGTCGTAGTCCTTCCGCAGTGCAACCGCAGGATCGCCTGGACGGCACCCGGTAAGCGCCACGCATTCAATCAAGTCACGCACGTTGCCTTGCGCAGCATCGAGCAATGCCCGGCGCTGTGGTTTTGACAGGTACAAGTCGCGCCGTCCGTCAGCCTCTTTTTCAGGCTTCACTCCACGCCACTGCATCGCTTTGTCCGGCGAGACGTATTCTTCCTCGACAGCGTGATTTAGCGCAGCCTTCAGGGCGGTCAGCATGCGCTTAAACCCAGCCGGTGCCAGTGGTTTAGCCACTGGGGGGCGGCCTCGTTTTGTCGGTATCGGGGCGAGCCGCCCTTCCTCCAATCGTTCGCGCCATGCTTCGATGTGTTGCTTTTTCAGTTTGTCGAGTCTGATCTTCCCCAGCGCGTCGTTATCAATCACGCGCTCAAATCGGCGTTCGGCGTCGCGTGCGGTTTTCTCGCGCTTGGCCTTGCGCAGGGCTTTGACGTAGCAGGTGCACGCGTCCGCGACTGTTTCAACCTCGCCGGTCTTGACGCCCGCGTCAACCGCCTTCTTCCACGCTTGGGCGTCCTTTTTCGCGGCGTCATAGTCGAATGACTTCGTGGCGGGTCCGAGTGCCTTGTATTGCTGCTTGGCGAAGTCAACGCGATAGCGAGCTACCCAGTTCCCGCCATGTTCGAGACGCCGGAACCCCACATACAGGCCGCGCTCAACGGGTGCGCCCCAATAGGGCTCATTGCGGACAGCAAGTGACGTGCGAACGCCGGATTTGTGCAGTTCGTGGGGCATGGGATTTTTCCGCGCGGACGTGACGCGGAAAAGTGTAGCGCACAATTGTGGACGAATGCGGATATAGGGCCATTAAAATCAGCTACTTAAAAACCCCAATGAACGGCTGCGGATTGTGAATTTTGCCTTCACACGGCAAGGGTCGCAGGTTCGATCCCTGCACCGCCCACCAGGACACGAGCCGGCGCAAGCCGGCTTTTTTGTGCACGACAGCCCCGTAACAGCACGCCTCGCATCCGGCAGGTTCAGATCCTGATCTCGGTGCCCAGTTCCACCAGTTGATCGGTGGCGATCCCGAACGAGGAACCGGTGGGCGCGGAATTCCGCTGCATCCACACGAACATCGATTCGCGCCACTGCGCCATGCCCTTGATGGCGGGATCTGCGATCACGGTTTCGTGGCCGATGTAATAACTCACCTGGCTCAATTGCTCGGGCGGAATGCAGGTCGCCGCAGCCGCCAGGCCGGCCGGGATATCGAGGCTTTCCATGAAGCCGAATTTCAGGATGACGCGCTGGAAACTCGGGCAGAGATCGCTGACCTCGGCGCGTTGCGACGGTTCCACGAACGGAACTTCCTCCGTCACCACCGACACCAGCAGGACATGCTCCTGCAAGGCCTTGTCGTGCTTGAGATGCGTCGACAGCGACAGCGGAATGCCCGTGCGCGAGGCGGAGAGGAATGCTGCCGTCCCCGGGAAGCGCGAGATTCCGCTTTGCGCCAGCATCGCCATGAAATCCGCTTCGTCGACACGGCGGTCGGCGCGCGCCGCTTCGATCAGCTGGAGTCCGCGGTGCCAGGTCAGCATCAGGAACGCGACTGCGACGGTGATCAGCAACGGAAACCAGCCGCCATCGAACAGCTTGAGCGAATTGGCCGCGAAGAAAAACAGGTCGATCAGCAGGAATGCGCCGTTCACCAAGAGCACCATGCCACGGTTGTATCCCCACTTGATCGCGACCAGCGTCGCCAGGAAAGTGGAAATCGCCATCAACGCCGATACCGCGATGCCGTAGGCGCCAGCCAGCGCATCGGATGAACGGAACACCAGCACCGCCGTGATGGTAGCGAGCGCCAGCAGCCAGTTGGCGGTCGGAACGTAGATCTGGCCGCTCTCGTCGCGATCGGTGTGGAGGATGCGGATGCGCGGCAGGAAGCCCAGTTGCACCACTTGCTGCGTCAGCGAGAACACGCCGGAAATGATCGCCTGCGATGCGATCACGGTGGCCGCCGTGGCGAAGAACACCAGCGGGTAATGCGCCCAGCCCGGTGCGAGACCGAAGAACGGATTACCGGCCGCATCGGCATGCGCGGCGACCAGTCCGGCCTGTCCGAGGTAATTCAATACCAGCGCCGGCAACGCGATCACGAACCACGCGGCACGGATCGCGCTGCGACCGAAATGCCCCATGTCGGCATACATGGCTTCGCCGCCGGTCACCGCCAGGAACACCGCGCCCATCACCCCGAAACTGACGTGGATCGGTGCATGCGCCAGGAACTCGATCGCGGTGGTCGGCAGCAGCGCCGCCAACACTTGCGGATGTTCGGCGATGCCCTTGATACCCAGCACGCCGATGGCGAGGAACCAGCACATCATCACCGGCCCGAAGATCCTGCCGATGAACCCGGTCCCCTTCGACTGCACCAGGAATAACGCGACGAGAATCACGATGGTGGCGGGAATCACGATGCCGCCCAGGATCGGCGCGTCGGCCTTGAGTCCCTCCAATGCGCTCAGCACCGAAATTGCCGGCGTGATCGCGCCATCGCCGTACAACAACGCGGCACCGAACAACCCAAGCACCAGCAACGCGGCGCGACGGCTGCCCGGTTGCGCATCGCGCGCGCCCAGCAATGCCAGCATGGCGACCACGCCGCCCTCGCCGTGGTTGTCGGCGCGCATGATCAGGATGGCGTACTTGATCGAGACGATGACGACCAGCGACCAGATCACCAGCGAAGCGATGCCCATGGCGGTCGCGGCAAGGCCAAGGCCCGCGCCGGAACCCGCCTGCACGGCGACCTTGAAGGCGTACAAGGGGCTGGTGCCGATGTCGCCATAGACCACGCCGAGCGCGGCCAGCGACAGCGCTGCCAGGCTTTTCTTCTGCATCCGGTAGCGGCCCTCCGGCTGGAGCGGCGCTGCGGCACCGCTACCGGCAGTCGTGACGATGGGACGATTCATGCGTCAGTCTGGCCAGCGGACGGATTCAGGAATGATGGCATGGCGCCAGCGGCGAAAGGCGGCTTTTTTGTGAACGCGTTCGCTGCAATGGCGGATTCGGCGGTGCTAACATCCGCTCGTGCGCGGAATTGGACGCACGCCCCTACAGGACGTAGGCACATGATGTTCAAGGATGAAACCACGATGCTTTGCCGCAACTGCGGCGCCCCGATTTCCTACAGCACCCGCGACGGCGATTATTGCGCCTTCGGGCATCGCCAGTACGTGTTCACCACCTACGACATGCGCCCGACCCAGGCCCGGGAACTCGAGGTATCGCAGCTGAGCGAGATCGAAAAGCACATGCTGGCGCGGCTCGGCTGCCAGTTCGAGCCATCCTGAGCGGACAACGCCGGCGCCGATCCGGGCATCATGGCGTGCCCACGCCCGGCACGCTGCCATGCCCGACCTCGCCCTCTATCACAACGATGCCTGCTCCAAATGCCGGGCCACCGCCGCCCTGCTCGCCGAGCGCGGCCTGCAACCGCGCGTGGTCGAATACCTGCTGACGCCACCCGACGACGCCACCTTGCGCGACCTGGTGGGCAAGCTCGCCATTCCCGCCCGCGAGCTGCTGCGCAAGGGCGAGCCGGAATATGCCGGACTCGGGTTGGACGATCCCACCCTGCCCGATGACATCGCCATCGCGGCGATGGTGGCGCAGCCACGGCTGATCGAACGCCCGATCCTGGTGCGCGGCGAGCGCGCGGTGATCTGCCGGCCGCCGGAACGCGCGCTGGAGCTGGTCGACGGTGCCTGATCGCCTTCGATCGCGGGCTTTTCCTACGCCAGCGACGGCCACCTCCCGAAAGTTTCCTGCGATCCGTCGCCCTATCGTGGCTGTGCGGTCACGACCGGCCGCGCCATCGTCAGGGAAGACCACATGGACATGCTCGCTCCGTTTCGCCAGCCCCGGAATCGCACGGATCGCAAACCCGACTACACCGACTACGAATTCCTCACCCACGACCAACGCCCCGGCGGTGTCCGCGAGCTCGGGTTCGATGAACTGGACGAACGCGAACGCACGATCTTCCTGCGCTGCGGTTTCCGTGCGCCGCAGATGGCTTGAGTTTCCCGCCTCAGAATGATTTCGAACTGCGCAATTCCGCGACATGGGCCGGTGGCGCAAAACTGTCGCTACGCGCCGTGTCCCAGAATGCGCGGAACACCTGATGGCTCCGCTCGCGATTCTCCAGCAATTCGCCGACTTGCAGATGGGGGTACAGCTGCGACAACGCACGGATCTCGATCGGACTGACCCGGCGCAGGATATGTTCGGGGCCGAGTTCGCGCGGATGGTTCAATCCGGCGGCGCACAGCATGTCGCGCAATGCCTTCAGCGTATTGCCATGGAAATTCTGCACGCGTTGCGCCTTGTCTTCCACGTCCAGCGTCTTCCAACGGGCAGGATCCTGCGTCGCCACGCCGGTCGGGCATTTGTCGTTGTGGCAGCTGCGCGACTGGATGCAGCCCAGCGAAAACATGAAGGCGCGGGCAGCGTTGCACCAGTCCGCGCCCAGCGCCAAGGTGTGGGCGAGATCGAAACCGCTGGTGATCTTGCCGGCCGCGCCGATGCGGACGCGATCGCGCAGATCGAGGCCGATCAGCGTGTTGTTCACCAGCATCAACGCTTCGTGCATCGGTACGCCGACGTGGTTGACGAACTCCGACGGTGCCGCGCCGGTGCCGCCTTCCGCACCATCGACCACGATGAAATCCGGCAGCAAGCCGGTTTCGTGCATCGCCTTGGCGATCCCGAACCATTCCCAGGGATGGCCGATCGCCAGTTTGAATCCCGCTGGTTTGCCGCCTGACAGTTCGCGCATCTTCGCGATGAATTGCAGCAACTCGATCGGCGTCGAGAACACGCTGTGCCGCGCCGGCGACACGCAATCCTGTCCCATCGGCACGCCACGCGTCGCCGCGATTTCCGCCGTCACCTTCGCTGCCGGCAACACGCCACCATGGCCCGGCTTTGCGCCCTGCGACAGCTTCAGCTCGACCATCTTCACCTGCGGATCGCGCGCGTTCTCCGCGAACTTGTCGGCATTGAAGCTGCCGTCCTGGTTGCGGCAACCGAAATAGCCGGAGCCGACTTCCCACACCAGATCACCGCCGTATTCGCGGTGATAGGAAGAAATCGAGCCTTCGCCGGTGTCGTGGCTGAAACCGCCGAGCTTGGCGCCACGATTCAACGCACGGATCGCGTTGGCCGACAGCGCACCGAAGCTCATCGCCGAGATGTTGAAGACGCTGGCGTCATACGGGTGCGCAGTGTTCGCGCCGATGGTGATGCGGTAGTTCTCGTCGTGGTGCGGCGTCGGTGCGATCGAATGATTGATCCACTCGTACTGGTCGCCGTAGACGTCCAGCTCGGTGCCGAACGGCACCACGTCGCTGAGATTCTTCGCGCGTTCGTATACCAGCGTGCGCTGCTCGCGCGAGAACGGTACCTCGACGATATCGGATTCGACGAAATACTGGCGGATTTCCGGCCCGAACGATTCCAGCACGTAGCGGAGATGGGCGAAGATCGGATAGTTGCGCCGCAGCGTGCTGCGCGTCTGCAACAGGTCGGCGGTTCCCAGCGCCGCGAACGCACCGAACACGATCACGCCGGCCAGCCAGCCCTGTCGGTGGCCCCAGACCAGCAACAACAAGGAAATCAGCAATCCGGCGAGTGCCAGCACATATCCGAGATAGCGCGCTTGCTCGCTCTTGAAGACGATCATCGATCACTCGCTGTTGTGGTGCCCGGAGTCGGGATCGAACCGACATGATGTCGCCATCGAGGGATTTTAAGTCCCTTGCGTCTACCAGTTTCGCCATCCGGGCGTGTCGGGAATGCTACCCCGCAAACCAGTCGAAGCGCATGATGATCGCCTGATCCACAAAAGAAAATCCCGGCTTGCGCCGGGATTTTCCTTGATGGAGGCCGAGGTCGGAATCGAACCGGCGTACGCGGATTTGCAGTCCGCTACATGACCACTCTGCCACCCGGCCATCAAACTCATTGTTTCACAAAACAAAACCCCGGCGTACCGGGGCTTTGCAAAACTGGAGCGGGAAACGAGACTCGAACTCGCGACCCCGACCTTGGCAAGGTCGTGCTCTACCAACTGAGCTATTCCCGCATTGAGCCGGCTATTTTACCGGGCTCTGGCGATGTGTCAACAGGTCGCCCTTCCCCCGCGCGCAACACCGGCCACGCGGCGAGCAGATACTCGACTCCGGACCACAAAGTCAGCAGCGCCGCGGCAGCCAGCCCCCAGTCGCCGATGTGGAAGGCCAGGCTATCGATCCACAGCGTCGGGTTCGGTGCGTAGGGCTGGTGGATCGAGTACAGCAGGAAGCCGATCGCCAGCATCTGCACGGTCGTCTTGATCTTGCCGATCGACGCCACCTTCACCGCCGCGCGCTGGCCGAGTTCGGCCATCCATTCGCGCAGCGCCGACACGGCGATCTCGCGGCCGACGATCACCGCCGCCCAGAACGCCATCCATGCGGTGGAATGGCCCTGCACGATCAGGAACAGCGCGGTCGACACCATCAGCTTGTCGGCGACCGGATCGAGGAAAGCGCCGAACGCCGAATACTGGTGGTAGCGGCGCGCGATCCAGCCATCCAGCCAGTCGGTGATCGATGCAAATGCGAACACCAGCATCGCGAACACGCTGGCCCAACGCCAGGGAAGGAAGAACACCACCACCAGCACCGGAATCATCAGGATTCGCGCCAGCGTGAGGAAGGTCGGGATGGTGATTCTCATGCGCCGCCCATGCTACGCGAGTCCGTGCAACGCCGCGTATATCCTTTCGGCCAATGCGGCGTTGACGCCCTCGACCCGGGCGATGTCGGCGACGCCCGCGGCCTTCAACCCGACCATTCCGCCAAAGTGTTTGAGCAGGCTGGCGCGGCGGCGCGGCCCGATGCCGGGGATGTCTTCCAGACGGCTGGTGGTGCGCGCTTTCTGGCGGCGCCCGCGATGGCCGGTGATGGCGAAACGATGCGCCTCATCGCGCACCTGCTGGATCAGTTGCAGGCCGGGCGACTGCTTGCCCGGATGCAACTCGCGGCCATCGGGAAACACCAGGGTTTCGTCACCGGCGATGCGTTGTTCGCCCTTGGCGACGCCGATCATCGCCAAGCCTTGCACGTCGAGTTCGTTGAGGACTGCCCGCGCCTGCGCCAGTTGACCGACACCGCCGTCGATCAGCAACAGATCGGGGATCGGATTGGCCGGTGTTTCGCCTGCGGCGAGGCTGTCCATCGCGCGCTTGAAGCGCCGCGTCAGCACCTGGTGCATGGCAGCGTAATCGTCACCGGGGGTGATGCCGGTGATGTTGAAACGGCGATATTGCCCGCGCACCGGACCGTTCTGATCGAAGACCACGCAGGACGCGACCGTCGCCTCACCCATGGTGTGGCTGATGTCGTAGCACTCGATGCGCTGCGGCGCGCTGTCCAGTCCCAGCAGTTCGCACAACGAATCCAGTCGCGCCTTCTGCGCGGCGTTGCTGGCCAGTTCCGACGACAGCGCGGCATCGGCGTTGCGGCGGACGAAATCGATCTGCGCCGCGCGTTCGCCACGAAAACGCGTGCGCAAACGCACCTTGTGCAGCGAGGCTTCGTTCAACGCCTCCTCGATCAACCCACGCTCGGGGATATCCTGGTCGAGCCAGACCTCGTTCGGCGGCGGATGGTCGCCGTAATACTGGGAGACGAACGCGGCCAGCACTTCGCTGGCGGAATCCTCGCCATTGAGCTTCGGGAAGAACGCGCGCGTGCCGAGGTTGCGGCCATCGCGCCACGACAGCTGCATCACGCAGGCATGGCCATTGCGCAGCACGCAGGCAAGGACGTCGGTGTCACTGCCATCGTTGCCCAGCGACTGCGGCGATTGCAGCTTGCGCACGCCGCTGAGCAAGTCGCGCAAGCGCGCCGCGCCCTCGAAATCGAGACGTTCGCTGGCGGCCTCCATCTCGGCGGTGAGTTCGCGCCCGAGTTCCTCGCTGCGGCCGGACAGGAACAGTTCGGCGCGATGGGCGTCACGCGCGTAGGCCGTGGCATCGATCAGGCCAACGCAGGGCGCGGTGCAACGCCCGATCTGGTATTGCAGGCACGGCCGGGTGCGGTTGCGGAACACGCTGTCCTCGCAATTGCGCAACTTGAACAGGCGGTGCATGAAGTTGAGCGTTTCGCGCACGGAGTACGCGCTGGGATACGGCCCGTAATATTTTCCGGGAATCGCGCGCGGCCCGCGGTGCAATGCGATGCGTGGGAATTCCTCCTGCGTCAGCAGCACATAGGGATAGCTCTTGTCGTCGCGCAACATCACGTTGTAGCGCGGCTTCAGTGTCTTGATCAGCTGGTTTTCGAGGATCAGCGCTTCGGCGGGTGTGCGGGTGACGGTGACGTCGATCCGCGCGATCTGGCCGACCATGGTCGCGATGCGGATGGTCAGGGCCTTGTTGAAATAGCTGGCGACGCGCTTGTTGAGGGATGCCGCCTTGCCGACGTAGAGCAGCGTGTCGTCGGCGGCGTACATGCGATACACGCCGGGCGCGCTGGTCAGGTCGCGCGTGAATGCCTTGCCATCGAAGGGAGCCGGATGTTCGCTGGTCACCACGCCATTATGCGGTGGGAATCATGAAGCAGGAGCGGCCAGGTGCGCCTCGGCGCGTGCGAGGTCTTCCGGCGTATCCACGCCCGGCGGGAACGCTTCCGGCGTCAACGCGGCGGCGATGCGATGGCCCGTTTCCAGCACGCGCAATTGTTCCAGTGATTCCAGTTGTTCCAGCATGCCCTGCGGCATCGCGGCGAAGCGTTGCAGGAAGCCGACGCGATAGGCATAGATGCCAATGTGGCGCAGGCATTGTTCCGGCATCACCACACGCTTGTTCTCGGCGAAGGCATCGCGATGCCACGGGATCGGCGCGCGGCTGAAGTACATGACATCGCGCCAGTTCGCATCCCCGCTGCGATCGCGCCACACCAGCTTGACGGTATTGGGATCGAACAATTGTTCGGGATCGGCAATATGCGTCGCCAGCGTCGCCATCTCGGCGCCACTGTCGGCGAGCACTTGCGCCACCGCGCGAATGCCCGCTGCCGGCGCGAACGGTTCGTCGCCTTGCAGGTTCACCACCAGGGTGTCATCGCTCCAGCCGGCGAGTCGCGCACATTCGGCGAGGCGATCGGTGCCCGAAACATGATCGTTGCGCGTCAACACGCCGCGCACCGCGATGCCGTCGAGCGCGGCGATGATGCTGGCGTCGTCTGCAGCGACCACCACGTCATCGGCGCCTGCAGAGAGTGCGCGTCGCGCGACATGGCGAATCAATGGTTCGCCACGCAGCAGGCGCAGCGGCTTGCCTGGCAAGCGACTGGCCGCGAGGCGCGCGGGAATGGCGACAACGAATTTCGGGTTCATGGCGACTCCCAACTGGCTCATCCCAGCAAGCTCATCTGGCGCAGTGCGTTCAGGCGATCTTCCAGCGCGACCCAGAAGGCCGCCGGCAATTCGGCGTCCACCGGCACGCTGTACCACTGCTCGCCGGCGAAGGCACTGCACTTCACCGCGTCCTTCTCCGTCATCAATACCGGCAGCGGGCTGGAGAAATCGAAATCGCCGGGGGTGTAGGCGTGATGGTCGGGGAATGCATGCGGAACCACGGCAATTCCGTACGCGCGCAAGGTGTCGAAAAAGCGTTCGGGATGGCCGATGCCGGCGACCGCATGGACGCGCTGCCCGGCGAATTCCGCCAACGATCGCACGCGCGGACCACGCAACGCCGCGGCGCGATGCGCGACCAGATGCATCGGCCACACGCCGAAATCGTTGTCGTCCGTTTCCACGGCATCACTGCCGAGATTGCGCACGCGGAAGTCACAGAGTTCGGCACGCTCGATCGGCTCGCGCAATGGGCCAGCCGGAATCATGCGTTCGTTGCCATAGCCGCGCACGCCATCGATCACTTCGATCTCGATGTCACGCGCCAGCGCGTAATGCTGCAAGCCATCGTCGCAGACCACGATGTCGCAACCACGATCGCGCAACGCGCGTGCGGCATCTGCACGGCGGACATCGACGCGTACCGGCACTTTCGTGCGCCGAGCGATCACCACCGGCTCGTCGCCGGCGATGGCGGGATCATCACCACTTTCGACCCAGCGCGCCTGTTTCGCATCGCGCCGGCCATATCCGCGGCTGGCGACACCGGGATTCCAGCCCCACGCGCGCAGGCGCTCGACCACGGCGATGGTCAGCGGCGTCTTGCCGGCACCACCTGCGATCAGGTTGCCGATCACCAGCACGGGGACACCGACAGGTTTCGCGCGCTTCTGCTGCACGCGACGTCGGCGCGCCGACACGCTGCGATAGAGCGATTCCACCGCATCCGCCCACACCGGAACCGCCGCATCGCCGAACCACCATGACGGCGGCCGGCGTTCGCGACTCACGCACCCTCCCGGAACTGCATGGCGTGGAGATGCGCATACACCCCGCCCTGCCCCAGCAGCTCACGGTGGCTACCGCGTTCGACGATGCGGCCGTGGTCGAGCACCAGCACCTGGTCGGCGTGTTCGATGGTCGACAGGCGATGCGCGATCACCAGCGTGGTGCGATCGGGCATCAAGTGGTCGAGTGCATCCTGCACCAGCCGTTCCGATTCGTTGTCGAGCGCGGCGGTGGCTTCGTCGAGGATCAGGATCGGCGCATCCTTCAGCAAGGCACGGGCGATGGCGACACGCTGGCGCTGGCCACCCGAAAGTTTGCCACCACGTTCGCCAACATGGGTGTCGAGTCCTTTCGGCAGGCGATCGACGAATTCTGCAGCGTTCGCGCCCTCGATGGCACGACGCACGCGCGAGGCATCGGCATCGGCCATTTCGCCATAGGCGACGTTGTCGGCGACGCTGCCATCGAACAATGCGACATGCTGGCCGACCAGCGCGATCTGCCGGCGCAAATCGCCCAAACGGTAATCATCCAGCGGCTGGCCATCGAGCAGGATTTCGCCCGACGCCGGTTCGTAGAAGCGCGGGATCAGCTTGATCAGCGTCGACTTGCCGCTACCCGAGCGCCCGACGATCGCGGTCACGGTGCCGGGACGCGCGATGAAGCTGACATCGTCCAGTGCCGATGTGTTCTGGCCGTCGTAGCGCGCGCTGACATGGCGGAATTTGAGTTCGCCACGCACGCGCTCGACGTGCAGCTCGCCGTCGTCGCGTTCGTCTTCGGCGTCGAGCACTTCGAACACGCGATCGGCCGAGGAAATGCCCCGCTGCAGCATGCTCTGCACATTGGTGATCTGGCGCAGCAACGGCACCAGGTTGACCATTGATGTCAGCAACAGGAAGAACGTGCCACTGGTCAATCGCCCGACTGCAGCTTCGTGCGCCGAAATCACCAGCATCACCGCGACGCCGACCGCACCCAGCACCTGCACGAACAGCGACAGCGAGCTGCGCGTCACTTCCACTTTCAGCGAGAGGCTGACGTTGCGCTTGTTCTGTTCGGCATAGCGCGACAGTTCGGCCTGCTGGGCGCCGTAGGTCTTCACTTCCTGGTGCGCATGCAAGGCCTGATCGGCGGATTGCAGCATGTCGGCGGACGCGCTCTGGATTTCATGGTTGAGGCGGCGATAACGGCTACCGACTTTGCCCATGATCGACGCCAGCACCGGCGCCAGCACCAGCAGCACCAGCGACACCCGCCAGCTGTTGTAGAACATCACGCCCAAGGTGCTGATGATGTTGAACGTGTTGCTGACCATTACTTTCAGCGAATCGACCGCGGCCTGCGCCACCTGCTCGGTGTCGCCACCGAGGCGGGTGATCATCACCGGCACTGGTTCCTGGTCGAAGCGCGCGCCAGGCAAACGCAAATACTTGCCCATCAGCTGGATGCGCAGATCACGGGCGACGTTACGGCCACCGCGCGCGATGCAATAATCGCCCACCAAACCAAACAGGCCACGCGCCAGCAACAGCCCAACCAGCACCACCGGGAACAGATAGATGTACTGACGCGCGTTGAAGATGTCGTCGACGATCCACTTCATCAGCTGCAGGATGCCGGCGCTCGATACTGCTTCCAGCGCCATGCCGAGGACGGCCGCTGCGATCAGCCCGCGATAGGGCTTGGCGTAACCGAGCAGGCGCCGGTAGGTTTCGCGGGTCGTACGCTTGGCTGCACTCATTTCGCCACGCCCTCTTTCGGCTGCGGCGCGGTGGCGATCATCACTTGGCGGAAGCCGAGCTGGCCCAGCGCTTCATATGCAGTGACCACGGCCTGATGCTGCGTGCGGGCGTCGGCGCGCAACAGCACCGGGCGACTGCGATCGTTGCCAGCAACTTCGGTGATGGTGCGCTTCAGGGTCTCGACGTCATTGCGCAGCGATTCGCGATCCTCGACGAAATAGCGGCCGTCGGCATTCACCAGCACGGCCAGCGGCTTGTCCTTCTGCTGCGGAGCCTCGCCGTCGGCGCGTGGCAGTTGCAGGCGCAACACGTTGCGCGAGGCGAAGGTGGTGGTGATCACGAAGAAGATGATCAGGCACAGGATGACGTCGATCAACGGGATCAGGTTGATCTCCGACATGTCGTCCTGTTCGCGGTCGCGAATGCGCATGTCAGCCGTGGGCCTGCATCTTCGCGGTAATCTCGCGACGCTCGTCGATCACGTCGTCGAGCAACATCACTTCATGTTCGAAGTCGATGATGTAGGTGGCGATGCGATGCTTCAGCCAGCGATGGGCGATCAGCGCCGGAATGGCGACAATCATGCCGGTCGCGGTGCACACAAGCGCCTTGCCGATGCCGCCGGCGAGCAGGTTCACGTCACCGAGGCCATGATCGAGGATGCCGAGGAACATCTGGATCATGCCGACCACGGTGCCGAACAACCCGAGCAGCGGGCCGATCGCGGCAATCGTGCCGAGTGCGTTGAGGAAACGCTCCATGCGGAACACCTGATGACGACCGACGTCCTCGACGCGCTCGCGGCGCTGGTCGGGAGTGCGATCGCGCACGTCCAGTGCAGCGGCCAGCACCTGCCCCAGCGGCGAGGTCTGGCGCAGGGAGTCGATGTGCTTGGGATCGAGGCCGCCACGTGCCGCCCAGGTGCGCACTTCCTCGCCGAGACCGGGTGGCAGGATCGTGGCGCGGCGCAGGCTCCACAGTCGTTCGACGATGATGGAAAACGCCGCCAGCGACAGCAGCAGGAGGGGAATCATCGGCCAGCCGCCGGCCTTCACCAGTTCGAGCACTCTGCAACCTGAGGTTTGGGGGAGTCGCCGATAGGATAGCCCACCCGGAACCTGCCTCGATCCTACTGCACTCGCCCTGGATTCAGTGCTCGCTGTCCCAGATGCGCTTGCGCCGCGTCCGCTCGGTTGCCACGATGACGGCCGCCGCCGACAGATCGACGCGCACCGATCCGGCATGCGGGGTGTCGAGGACACGGGTGCCGGCCCCGGTCCAGCGCGCCAATGCCTTGGGGTTGGGGTGATGGAATTTGTTGCGATAGCCGGCCGAGGCGATCGCCCATGTCGCGCCGGTGGCGTGGACGAAGGCATCGCTGGAGGAACCGGCGCTGCCGTGATGCGGCATCGACACCACGTCGGCGCGCAGTGCCGCCGGATCGCGTTCCACCAGCGCACGCTCGGTGGCCTGGTCGATGTCGCCAGTCAGCAACAGCGCATGGTCGCCAACGCCGACGCGCAGCACGCAGCTCGATGGATTTCCGGCGTAGTCCGACTCCGGCAACGGCGAGACGACCTCGAACGCCACGCCATCCCAGTTCCAATGGTCACCGAGTTTGCAGTGCGTATCGACTTCGATCGGCGCGCCCGGCGGCGCCTGCACGGCTTCGACCGTCATTCCCGCAAGCACCGCGTTCATGCCGCCGGCGTGATCGGCATCGGCGTGGCTCAACATCATCAGGTCGACACGATCGACACCGAGCGCAGCCAGTGCCGGCAATACCACGGTGGCGCCGGCATCGTAACCATCATCAGTCGCCGGGCCGGCGTCGTACAGGATTGCGTGATGCGCAGTGCGCACCAGTATCGCCTGCCCCTGCCCGACATCGATCATCTGCATCCGCGCCTCGCCCGGCAACGGCGCCGGTTGCAACGGCGTGAACATCGGTAACCACAAGGCGAGCGCCAGCGGTTTGCCCGGCAGTTTGCGAGGCGCCAGCAACCAGAACGCGCCGAGCAATGCCAGCGGCCATGCCCACATGCTCGCTTCCGGCAAGCGCGATTGCCCAAACGGCCATTCGGCGATGCGCTGGAACAACGGCCAGGCGGCATCGAACAGCCACGCCGCGAGATTCCACAACGGCGCGCCCCAGCCGTGATGCAGGCCATCGAGCATCACGCCGAGCAGCGACAGCGGCACGACGATGAATCCCCACCATGGCACTGCGACCAGATTGGCCAACGGCGACACCCACGACGCCTGCGCGAAGAACAGCATCGACAGCGGCAGCAGTCCGAGCGTCGCAACTCCCTGCGCGCCGAGGAATTCGCGCAACACGCCGCGTCCGCCTTCGCGCAGGCACCACGACAGCCATGCCACCCCGGAGAAACTCAGCCAGAAGCCGGGACGCAGCAGATTCAGCGGATCAATGAGTGTCAATGCGATCGCGGCAATCGCCAGCGCCTGCACCGCGCCCATGCGTCGTCGCAACAGCACGGCGCTGGCCACGCTCGCCATCATCAGCAGGGTGCGCAAGGTCGGCACTTCACCACCCGACAACGCGGTGTAGAACGCCGCGACCAGCGCGCCGGCCAGCATCATCGCGGTGCGGCGCGGCATCCAGCCGCCGAGCACCGGGAACGCGCGCCACAGCAACCACGCCAGCGCGGAGCCGAGGATCGCCGTCAACGCGACATGCGAACCGGAAATGGCAATGAGATGGGTCAAGCCATTGGCGCGCAGGATCGTCCAGTCGTCATCGCTCAAGCCACGGGTATCGCCGACCGACAACGCGCGGATGAAACGCCGCGCCGGCGACGATCCCTGTTCGATGCGCTGGGCGATGCCGTCACGCAGGGCGTCGATGCCGGTGCCTGCCAACAATTCTTCGTTGCCGTCGCCGCCCTTGACCGATCCCGTGGCGACGATGCGATCGACCAGCATGCCGCGTTCGGAATCCTGGACGCCGGGATTGCGCAACCCATGCGGACGCTTGAGCTTGACGCGCAGGCGCCAGCGCGATCCCGCTTCGATCTGCGGCGGCGTTTGATCGGGCGCAGCGAACCAGCCGAGGCGAATGCGCTTGCCGCGCAATTCCTCCTGTTGCGCGATGTCGTCATCGACCACGAACTGGAAGCGCGTGCTCTTGCTGTCCTCTTCCGGCAGATTGTCGACGCGTCCCTGCACGACCAGTTCGCGGCCTTCAAGTTCCGACGGCAAGCGCGCTTGCAAAGCCGATCCCGCGATCACGCCGGCCCAACCGAAACCGAGCAGCGCGGTGGCGATCCAGACGCGGCGCGGCAGTTTCCACCACAGCACGACGCCGGCGACCGCAAGCGCGATCAGGCTCCAGCGCGGTGGCAGCCACGGCAACCACAGACACAGCATCGCCCCGGCCAGCAATCCGATCGCAGGCTCCCAACCAATGCGGCGCGGGCCAATGCGTGGTGACGTCCCTGTCGCCGCGTGCATGTCAGACGTCGTCCGGTGGCAGTTCGCGCAGCCGACCGTTGGTCAGCTCGAGTACGCGATCGAGGCGGCGTGCGAGACGGCGATCATGCGTCACCAGCACCAGGCTGGTGCCCTTCGCGCGATTGAGTTCCAGCATCAGTTCGAACACCGTCGCTGCGGTGCGATCGTCGAGATTGCCGGTCGGTTCGTCACCGAGAATGCACGACGGCGTGTTGACCAGCGCACGTGCGACTGCCGCACGCTGGCGTTCGCCACCCGAAAGTTCGCCCGGCTTGTGTTCCAGCCGCGCGCCCAAGCCGACCTGTTCGAGCAATGCCGTCGCGCGCTTGCGCGCTTCGCTTGCCGAGATGCCCGCGAGCATCACCGGCAGCATGGTGTTCTCGAGCGCGGTGAATTCCGGCAACAAATGGTGGAACTGGTAGATGAAACCCAGCGCGCGATTGCGCAGGCGCCCGCGTTCGGCGTCCGGCAAGCTTGCGATGTCCCAGCAAGCCCGCACGCCTTTGAATTCTGCATCGATCCAGATATCACCTGTGGTCGGCACATCGAGCCCGCCGAGCAGATGCAGCAAGGTGCTCTTGCCCGCGCCCGATGCGCCAACAATCGCAACGGTTTCTCCTGCCGAGACAGCCAGGTCAAGGCCATCGAATACTGGCGTTTTCAGCTTCCCTTCCGCATAAGTCTTGGCCAGTTGACTCGCGCGAATGATCACATCACTCATAGCGCAGCGCCTCCGCCGGCGGCGTGCGCGAGGCGCGCCAGGCCGGATACAGGGTGGCGAGGAACGCCATCGCGAGCGCGACAGCAGCGATGATCGCAACCGTGTCCGCCCGCAGATCGGTGGGCAGGCCGGTGATGTAGTAGACGTCTTCCGGCAGCAACGTGACGTGGAAGACGCGTTCGATCAGCTTGAGGATGTGTTCGAGGTTGAGCGTGAGCAGGACGCCGCCGACCACGCCGATCACGGTGCCGATGATCCCGATCAGGCTGCCCTGCACCATGAAGATGCGCATCACCTGCCCCGGCGTCATCCCCAGCGTGCGCTGGATGGCGATGTCGGCCTGCTTGTCGGTGACCAGCATGACTTGCGACGACACCAGGTTGAAGGCGCCCATCGCGATGATCAGCGACAGCAGGATCGCCATCATCGTGCGTTCCATGCGGATGGCGCGGAAGATGTTGCCGTTCTCGTGCATCCAGTCGTTGACGCGATAACCGCCACCGAGTTTCAGCGCGAGATCGCGGGCGACGGCCCAGGCCAGATCCATGTCATGCAATTTCAGGCGCACGCCGGTGACGCCATCGCCCATGCGCTGCACCAGTTGCAGGTCTTCCATGCGCACGACGGCGAGGCCCTTGTCGAATTCCTGATGGCCAGCCTCGAACACGCCGCTGACCACGAAGCGCTTCATCTGCGGCACCGCGCCCAGGCCGGTGACGTTCAGGCCCGAGGTCGCCACCAGCACGCTGTCGCCGACACGCACGCCGAGGATGTCGGCGAGCTCCTTGCCGAGCAGGATGTTGTAGCTGCCGGGCGTCAGCGAATCGAGGCTGCCGACGACGAGTTTGTCGCCGATCACCGAGACCTTGCGCTCGCGATCGGGGAGCACGCCACGGATGATCGCCGGCGCCTTGTCGTTGCCGGTGAGCAGCGCCTGGGTGTCGACATAAGGTGCGGCAGCTTCGACACGCGGATCCTGCAACGCCAGCTTGATCGCCTGCGGCCACTCGGTCATGTTGCGACCATCGGCGGCGACGGTGGCGTGCGCGGCCATCTGCAACAGGCGATCGCGGATTTCGCGCTGGAAGCCACCCATCACCGACAGCGTGGTGATGAGCACGGCGACGCCGAGCGCGATGCCGACGATCGACGCCATGGAAATGAAGGAGATGAAGCCATTGCGGCGTTTCGCGCGCAGGTAGCGCAGGCCGATGGCGATGGGGAGCGGTTTGAACATGGGAGGCCGCAGAAGGATTCGGACTATGGTGCCAGCATTGGCGGGGACAGCATGTGGCGATCGCCGGAAACGGCCAGTCGCAGTCGGCGTCGGTTCACGGCGTCCATGCCATGCCACCAGGTCTCGCGCCGCCAGCGGCCACGCGCATCCTTGCGAACCAGCGTCAGCCACGGGCCATGCACTTCGATGCGGGCATCGCGCAGCGCGACGCCATCCAGCAGCGGATCGCCATCGACATCGAGCCAGCGGATCGGGCGCGTGCGTTCGCGCCGTTCCAGCCACGCCGTGTACGCCAGCACGATCACGGCCAGCGGAAGCTTCATCATCCATGGCAAGGCGGACATCAGCGCAGCGATGGCAGCCAGCATTCCCAGCACGACCAATGCCGCACGCGACAGCCGTGACGGCCCGAGCTCAATGGCCCAGGGTGCGCATGCGTTCGATGAGTGCGGCGAGTTCGGCGTCACTGCAGTGCTCGTAGCCCATGATCCAGCGCCAGAGCTTATCGTCCTCGCAGTCCAGCAGCCGTAGGAAAACCGCCCGTTGTGACTCGGAATCCTGCGGCCAGTCGTGTTCGAGATAGCGCTCGAACACCTGGTCGAGCTCGCGCATGCCGCGCCGCGAGCGCCAGCGGATACGCTTGAATTCGGCGTCTTCGCTCACTTGGCGCGGACGGTTTCGCGCTTCAGGCGCAACCAGCGGTTGACGCCGAGTGCCGCCAGTGTCGCCAGCGCGCCCGACAGCAGGTAGACGCCGACGTAGGCCAGGCCGAACTTCGCACACAGGCCGAGCGCGACCAGCGGCGCGAAGGCCGCACCGATCAGCCAGGCGATGTCGTTGCTGAGGGCCGCGCCGGTGTAACGGTAACGATCACCGAAGTTGGCGTTCAAAGCGCCCGCCGCCTGCCCGTAGGACAACCCGAGAAGCAAGAAGCCGGCGAGGATGTAGACGTCCTGGCCCACGGTTCCGGCGCCCAGCAGTGTCGGGGCGAAGCCGCTGAACGCGGCGATGGCCACCGCCAGCGCGCCCAGCGTGCGCGGACGGCTCAGCCGATCGGCGATGAAGCCCGACGCGACGATGCCACCCGCGGCGAGGAAGGCGCCGATGATCTGCACGATCAGGAATTGCGGCACCGACTGCTTCGAGAACAGCAGGATCCACGACAGCGGGAAGATGGTGACGAGGTGGAACAACGCGTAGCTGGCCAGCGCGGTGAACGCGCCGATCACCACGTAGCGGCCACGCGCCTTCATCAATTCGGTGACGCGTACCGGTGCCAGCTCGTGTTCGTCCATTTCGCGGGCGTATTCGTCGGTCACGACCAGCCGCAAGCGCGCGAACAACGCGACCACGTTGATGGCGAACGCGGCGAAGAACGGATAGCGCCAGCCCCAGTCGAGCAGATCGGCCAGCGGCAGGCTGGCGTAGAGATAGGCGAACAGGCCGGCGGCGACGATGAAACCGGTCGGCGCGCCGAGCTGGCCGAGCATTGCGTACCAGCCGCGATGACCCTTCGGTGCGTTCAATGCCAACAGCGATGGCAGGCCATCCCACGATCCGCCGAGCGCGATGCCCTGGAGGAAGCGCAACACCGACAGCAGCACGACCGATGTCATGCCCAGCGTGACGTAGCCCGGCAGGAAAGCGATGCCGGCCGTGCAGGTGCCGAGCAGGAACAGCGCGGCGGTCAGTTTGGTGCCGCGGCCCCAGCGACGCTGGATCCACAGGAACAGCATGGTGCCGAACGGGCGCGCGATGAAGGCCAGCGCGAACACCGCGAACGAATACAGCGTGGCTTCGAGCTTGGGTGCGAACGGGAAGAACACCGACGGGAACACCAGCGCCGAGGCGATGCCGTAGACGAAGAAGTCGAAGTATTCGGACGTGCGGCCGACCACGACGCCAACGGCGATTTCGCCCGGGGCAACCTCGTGGCTGCTGTGCGTCCCGTGGTCGTGGGTCGTGGTGGTGGAACTGGAATTCGCGGACATCTTGATTGGACCGGGTGTGGGCCAGAATTTGGAGGGGTAGTCGCGTTCGCGCGCGGTCACCGGCCACGCTAGCTTCCCACCATCGGGCACGGGAGGCCATAGGACAAAACGTCCAATCGCCGCACCGGGCCGCGAGGACTAAAGTACCGCAATGAGCAGAATCAACTCCTTGATCCGGTTCGTGGCCGTGGCCATCGCGGCCCTGTCGCTGGCCGGCTGCAACACGCTGGTGCTGAATGCGCCCGGCGACGTCGCTGCCCAGCAGGGCAACCTGATCGTGGTCGCCACGGTGCTGATGCTGCTGATCATCGTCCCGGTGATCGCGCTGACACTGCTCTTCGCCTGGCGCTACCGCGCCTCCAACGCCAAGGCCACCTACAAGCCGGACTGGGACCATTCCACCCAGCTGGAACTGCTGATCTGGGCGGCACCGCTGCTGATCATCATCGCGCTGGGCGCGGTGACCTGGATCTCCACCCACACCCTGGACCCGTACCGCCCATTGAGCCGCATCGCCCCGGGCAAGCCGGTCACCGCCGAGACCAAGCCTCTGGTGGTGGACGTGGTCTCGCTCGACTGGAAGTGGCTGTTCATCTATCCGGAACAGGGCATCGCCACGGTCAATGAACTGGTCGCCCCGGTGGATCGTCCGATCGAGTTCCACATGACCTCGGAGAATGTGATGAACGCGTTCTACGTGCCGGCGCTGGCGGGGATGATCTACACCATGCCGGGCATGGAAACCCGCCTCCACGCGGCGATCGGCAAGCCCGGCCAGTACCAGGGCTTCTCGTCGAACTTCAGCGGCGCCGGTTTCTCGCACATGCATTTCATCTTCACCGCCACCGACAACGCCGGTTTCGACCAGTGGGTCGCGCAGGCCAAGGCCAATGGCGGCACCCTGCAGCGCGCCGACTACCTGGTGCTGGCGCAACCGAGCGAACGCGAGCCGGTACGCCGTTATTCACGTATCGATGAGGGGCTGTACCACGCCATCCTCAACCGTTGCGTCAAGCAGGGCCACATGTGCATGGACGAGATGATGGCGAAGGATGCCTCGTCGCCGGCGCAATCGCAGGAATCGATGTCGCACGAATCGATGCCGATGGCCATGCCCCCCGCCGACGCGCACGCGCACTGAACCGGAACACAGCCATGTTGCAACACGCTCCTGCCACGTCTCCGCTGCTCGGTCGCCTGAGTCTCGACGAAATTCCGATGCTGCACGAACCCATCGTGCTGTGGACCTTCATCGCCACCATGCTCGGCGGTCTCGCCGTGCTCGGGGCGATCACCAAGTACAAGCTGTGGGGCATGTTGTGGCGCGACTGGTTCACCAGCATCGACCACAAGAAGATCGGCATCATGTACATGGTGCTGGGACTGGTGATGCTGCTGCGCGGTTTCTCCGACGCCTTGATGATGCGCCTGCAACAGGCGATCTCCTTCGGCGACAACATGGGCTACCTGCCGCCGCACCACTACGACCAGATCTTCACCGCGCACGGCGTGATCATGATCTTCTTCGTGGCGATGCCGCTGGTCACCGGCTTGATGAACTACCTGGTGCCGCTGCAGATCGGCGCGCGCGACGTGTCCTTCCCCTTCCTCAACAATTTCAGTTTCTGGATGACGGTCGGCGGCGCCATGCTGGTGATGCTGTCGCTGTTCCTCGGCGAATTCTCCACCGCGGGCTGGCTCGGTTTCGCACCGCTGTCGGGCATCGAATACAGTCCCGGCGTCGGCGTCGATTACTACATCTGGGGCTTGCAGGTGGCCGGCGTCGGCACCACGTTGTCGGGCATCAACCTGATCGCGACCATCGTCAAGATGCGCGCACCGGGCATGACCCTGATGCGGATGCCGGTGTTCACCTGGACCGCGCTGTGCACCAACGTGCTGCTCGTGGTGTCGTTCCCGGTGCTGACTGCGGTGCTCGCCCTGCTGACGCTGGATCGCTATCTCGGCACGCACTTCTTCACCAATGATTTCGGCGGCAACGCCATGATGTACGTCAACCTGATCTGGATCTGGGGCCACCCGGAGGTCTACATCCTGATCCTGCCCTGCTTCGGCATCTATTCCGAGGTGGTGTCGACGTTCTGCGGCAAGCGCCTGTTCGGCTACAGCTCGATGGTCTACGCGACCATCGTCATCACCATCCTCTCGTACCTGGTGTGGCTGCACCACTTCTTCACCATGGGCTCGGGTGCCAGCGTCAACTCGTTCTTCGGCATCACCACGATGATCATCTCGATCCCGACCGGGGCGAAGATCTTCAACTGGCTGTTCACCATGTATCGCGGCCGCATCCGCCTGGAAGTGCCGATGCTGTGGACGCTCGGCTTCATGGTCACCTTCACCGTCGGTGGCATGACCGGTGTCTTGCTGGCGGTGCCGCCGGCGGACTTCGTGCTGCACAACAGCCTGTTCCTGATCGCGCACTTCCACAACGTGATCATCGGCGGCGTGGTGTTCGGCCTGTTCGCGGGCATGACCTTCTGGTTCCCCAAGGCGTTCGGCTTCAGGCTCGATCCGTTCTGGGGAAAAATGTCCTTCTGGTTCTGGTTCGCCGGCTACTGGTTCGCGTTCACCCCGTTGTACGTGCTCGGCCTGATGGGCGTGACGCGTCGCCTCAGCCATTTCGATGATCCCTCGCTGCGCATCTGGTTCCTGATCGCCGCATTCGGCGCCGTGCTGATCGCCATCGGCATCGCCTGCTTCCTGATCGACATCTTCGTCAGCTTCCGTCGCCGCGACGCGCTGCGCGACACCACCGGCGATCCCTGGGACGGTCGCACGCTGGAATGGTCGACCTCGTCGCCGCCGCCGGACTACAACTTCGCCTTCACTCCGATCGTGCACGACAACGATGCGTGGTGGGACATGAAACAGCGTGGCTTCCAGCGTCCGTTGTCCGGCTTCAAGTCGATCCACATGCCGAAGAACACCGCGGCCGGCATCATCTTGGCCGGACTGAGCACGGTGATCGGCTTCGCGATGATCTGGCATGTGTGGTGGCTGGCGGTGATCGCGTTCGCGGCACTGCTGGTATCCGCGATCGTCCATACCTTCAACTACGACCGCGATTTCCACATCCCCGCCGATGAAGTGGTCGACACCGAACACGCGCGCACGGAGCTGCTGAACGCCCATGTCTGACGCCATCGCCACTACGCACGTTGACGGCACGCCGTCTTTTTCCAGGGACGAATTCCTCGATACCGAGGCGCGCCACCATCCGGAGAACGGCACCCTGCTCGGGTTCTGGCTCTACCTGATGAGCGACTGCCTGATCTTCGCCAGCCTGTTCGCCTGTTACGGCGTGCTCGGCCGCAACTACGCCGGCGGCCCCGGCGGGGCCGAACTGTTCGACCTGCCACTGGTCGCGGTCAACACCGCGTTGCTGCTGCTGTCGTCGATCACCTATGGCTTCGCGATGATCTCGATGCAACACCGCAAACCGCGCGCGGTGCTGGCGTGGCTGGCGATCACCGGTTTGTTCGGTGCCGGCTTCCTCGGCATCGAACTCTACGAGTTCCGCCACCTGATCCACGAAGGCGCCGGTCCGCAACGCAGCGCCTTCCTGTCGTCGTTCTTCGCCCTGGTCGGCACCCACGGCCTGCACGTCACTTTCGGCATCGTCTGGCTGATCGTGCTGATGACACAGGTGATGAAGACCGGCCTCAGCGCCGCCAACCAGCGCCGCCTGTTCTGCCTGTCGATGTTCTGGCACTTCCTCGACGTCGTCTGGATCGGCGTCTTCACCTTCGTCTACCTGATGGGCGTGCTGCCATGAGCGATACCACTTTCGAACACGACCATCACCACGAGGAAGGCGGCCACGCCCACGCCACCGTGCGTGGCTATGTCACCGGCTTCATCCTTTCGGTGATCCTGACCGCGGTTCCGTTCTGGCTGATCATGGGCAAGGTCATCGCCAATCCCGGCACGGCCGTGGCGGTGATCCTCGCGTTCGCTGCAGCGCAGATCCTCGTGCACATGATCTACTTCCTGCACATGAACACCAAGTCGGAAGGCGGCTGGAACATGCTGGCGCTGATCTTCACCCTGGTGCTGGTGGTCATCACGCTGGCTGGTTCGATGTGGGTGATGCACCATTTGAACGCGAACATGATGCCGGTGATGTCGCCGCACGATATGCGCAACATGCCTTGATGTGCGCACTGCGGTCTTCCTCATTGCATTGACCCTGGCCTTCTGCGGATTCTCCGCACTCGGTGTGTGGCAGGTCCAGCGACTGCAGTGGAAGCACGCGCTGATCGCACGCGTCGATGCACGCATCCATGCTGCACCGACGCCGCCACCCGCGCGCAACGATTGGCCGAACGTCTCCGCACAGCGTGACGAATATCGCCGCGTGGTGATTGAAGGCGACTACCTGCCCAACCACGACACCCGCGTGCAGGCAGTCACCGAGCGCGGGCCCGGCTGGTGGCTGCTGACGCCACTGCGCAGCGACAGTGGCGACACCATCCTCGTCAATCGCGGCTTCGTGCCGGATGACTGGAAGGGCGATGTCCCACCGCCCGTCGGCCATGTACGGATCGTCGGATTGCTGCGCACCAGCGAACCGCGCGGCGGCTTCCTGCGCCACAACGATCCCGCCCACGATCGATGGTATTCGCGCGATGTCGCCGCGATCGCACAAACACGCGGACTCGGCACTGTCGCGCCGTACTTCATCGACGCCGGGCGTGATGCCTTCGCGCCGCAATGGCCCGCGGGCGGCATGACAGTGGTGAGTTTCCGGGACCAGCACCTGCAATACGCGCTGACCTGGTTCGCGCTGGCAGTGTTGACGCTCTACGCCGGCTGGCGCGTGTTCTACACTTCCGGCAATGTCGATCGCACTCGTCACGAACGCTGATCCTGCGCCATCGCGCGACAACGCCGGACTGCGCAACCTGCAGCAGTTGATCCAGTTGCGCTGGATCGCCGTGGTCGGACAGGTGCTGGCGATCGCGTTCGTCCACTTCGTCCTGCACATCGCCCTGCCACTGCGGCCGATGCTGCTGGTGCTGCTGGCCCTGGTCGCCTACAACCTCGCCAGCCAGATCGTGCTGAAACGCCGCACGCGCGTCACCGACCGCGCCCTCCTGCTGGCGTTGCTGGTCGACGTCGCCACGCTCACCGCGCAATTGCACTTCAGCGGCGGCCCAACCAATCCCTTCCTGTTCCTGTTCCTGTTGCACGTGGTGCTGGGCGCGATCCTGCTGCGCACTGCATCGAGCTGGATCATCGCCGTCGCGACCAGCGCCTGCGTGTTGTGCCTGATGTCGTCTCCCGGCCCCGTGGTGCTGCCCGCCGATCTCTCGTCAGGCCTCGCCTCGCTCTACGTGCAGGGCTTGCTGATCTGCTTCGCCCTGGTCGCGACCTTGCTGGTGGTGTTCATCACCCGCATCGGCCGGATCCTGCGCGAACGCGACGCCCATCTCGCGACGATGCGCCAACGCGCCGCCGAGGAAGAACACATCGTGCGCATGGGCCTGCTCGCCTCCGGCGCCGCCCACGAACTGGGTACGCCGCTGTCGACGCTGGCGGTGATCCTCGGCGACTGGCAACACCTGCCCCACTTCGCCTCCGACCCCGAACTGCTGCAGGATGTGGTGGAAATGCAGGTGCAGGTGCTGCGTTGCAAGGCCATCGTCACCGGCATCCTGCAATCGGCCGGCGAAACCCGTGGCGAAGCGCCGCAAGAAATATGGCTGCGCGATTTCTTCGACGACCTCGCCGATGAATGGCGCACCACGCGCCCGACGCAGCAATTCGACTACCGCAACCAATGCGCCGACAATCCGTTGATCGTGTCCGACGCAGGCTTGAAGCAGATGATCTGCAACGTGCTCGACAATGCGCTGGATGTTTCTCCGCAACACGTCGCGATGCACGTCGCCCTCGCCAATGGCGATGTCGTGATCGAAATCGCCGACCACGGCCCCGGCTTCGCCCCGACGATGCTGGAACAACTCGGCAAGCCCTACCAGTCGAGCAAGGACGAACCCGGCCATGGACTGGGCCTGTTCCTGTCGGTGAACGTCGCGCGCAGCCTCGGTGGCACGCTCAAGGCGCGCAATACTGCGCAAGGCGCGGTGGTGACGATGACACTGCCGCTGTCAGCGCTGACCATGGATGATGGTGACGACAATGGCGACTGACGGCGACAAACGCTTGCTGATCGTCGAAGACGATGCCGCCTTCGCGCGCACGCTGGCACGCTCCTTCGAACGTCGCGGCTATGCCGTGCGCCTCGCCGACACCTTGGAATCAATGCAGCATCTGCTCGCGGAATTCCCCCCAACTCACGCGGTGGTCGATTTGAAACTGGCCGGCGGCGATTCCGGACTGTCCTGCGTCAAGGCACTGCACGCGCACGATCCGCAATTGCGCATCGTCGTGCTGACCGGCTACGCCAGCATTGCCACCGCCGTCGAGGCGATCAAGCTGGGCGCGCGCCATTACCTCGCCAAGCCGTCGAACAGCGACGACATCGAGGCCGCGCTCAAACGCAACGAAGGCGATGCCGATGTCGACTTGGGTGAACGCAAGACTTCGATCAAGACCCTGGAATGGGAACGCATCCACGAGACGCTGGCCGAAACCGGTTTCAACATCTCGGAAACCGCGCGCCGCCTCGGCATGCACCGGCGCACGCTGGCACGCAAGCTCGACAAGCAGCGGGTCAAATAGAAGAAGCGGATTCGGTCCGTCGTGCGTACATCGCTAGGATCCGCTCGGCGCCATCACCCAGCAGTCGATCCATCCACCACGCCGAATACATGTTGAAATTCGTGCTGACGCGATAGCCGATATCGAGATCCACTTTCGTTCCACCTGGCACCGGAATGAGCGTGAAACGCGTGTCGTCCAAGCCTGCGTAGCGCCCACCCAACGCGACGTGATCGTCCAGTGCGTCCACGGGAATGGAGCCGGGCTGGAAACGATAGACCCATGACAACCGTTGCGACGGCCGCCATTCGCTGATCGGTTCGTCGAAGCGGATGCCGTGTTGCCAGCGCGATCGCCGTACCCTGCCCTGCGCCGTGATCTCCGTACGCCCCGAGAGCGGATACGGCAGGCCAATGTTCCACGCCAGCCCGCGCCCGAGTTCTTCCGGATGGATATCCTGCACATCGTTCAGCACGCGCCACACCTGTTCTGGCGTGGCATGGATCACGCGGCTGCGGTGCAGATGCCGATGGCTGTCGATATCGTGGACTCGTGCCTCGACGCCCCCCAGCAGCAGCGGCAAGAGCAATACCGATGCTGTCGTCGAGCGGGAAGGTCGCGCGCCCATTCGCAACAGCACCAGCATCAACGCACCACCTATCGAGGATTCGACCAGGAACGCCGGCAACATGATCGCGATGCAAATGCTGCCTTCGAGCAGCATGATCGCCGTGCCTACCGCGAATCCGATTACGGTCAGCCAAGGCGCGAACAACGCGCGGAGAATACTGCGGCGCTCCGGCACCAAGCCATACACGGTGATCATCCCGAGGACAATCGGCACCAGCACGCCGAAGGACAGCAACATCGGCCCCTTGCCATCGAAGAGCGCCGGAATTCCCGGGATCCCGCCGAACAGCAGGCGCATCACCAAGCCATAGAGGATACCGCCGCAGACCATCAAGGCGAAACGCTTCAGCGGCGACATGCCTGCCAGTGGATCCGGCGCCAACGGTTCCGCCGGCGGCAAGTAAGGATCCGCTTCGTTGACGTCCGGAGCCTGCTCCATCGACGGATCAGTCGGGCCGATGCTCAGACCCGGCGCGCCAGCATCAGCTTCTTGATCTCCGCGATCGCCTTGGCCGGGTTCAACCCCTTCGGGCAGGTACGCGCACAGTTCATGATGGTGTGGCAGCGATACAGCTTGAACGGATCTTCGAGATCGTCGAGACGCGCACCGGTGTCCTCGTCGCGCGAGTCGACGATCCAGCGATAGGCCTGCAACAACACCGCTGGGCCGAGATAGCGTTCGCCATTCCACCAGTAGCTCGGGCACGAGGTCGAGCAGCAGGCGCACAGGATGCACTCGTAGAGGCCGTCAAGCTTCTTGCGGTCTTCCGGCGACTGCAGGCGCTCGCGCGACGGCGCCGGGCTTTCGGTGCGCAGCCACGGACGGATCGATGCGTACTGCGCGTAGAAGTGGGTGAGATCCGGAACCAGATCCTTCACCACTTCCATGTGCGGCAGCGGGTAGATCGGCACTTCCTTGCCGCGGCAATCGTCGATCGCCTTGGTGCAGGCCAGCGTGTTGGTGCCGTCGATGTTCATCGCACACGAACCGCAGATGCCTTCGCGACAGGAGCGACGGAACGTCAGCGTCGGATCGATTTCGTTCTTGATCTTGATCAGCGCGTCGAGGACCATCGGGCCGCACTTGTCGAGATCGATCTCGTAGGTGTCGGTATGCGGGTTCTCGCCGTTGTCGGGACTCCAGCGATACACCTTGAAGGTGCGCATGCGCGTGGCGCCCGGCGCCGGAAAATGCCGGCCCTTGCCGACCACGGAATTCTTCGGGAGGGTGAATTCGGCCATCTGTGCGCGCCCTCAGTACTTGCGTTCTTTCGGCGGAATCACCGCGACATCGTCGGTCAGCGTGTACATGTGCACCGGCCGGTAATCGATGTGGGTGTTGCCGTTGCGGTCAACCGAAGCCAGCGTGTGCTTCATCCAGTTGGCATCGTCGCGCTTGGGGAAATCCTCGCGGGCGTGGGCGCCGCGCGATTCCTCGCGATTGGCCGCGGAGACGATCGTCACCAGCGCCTGGTCGAGCAGGTTTTCCAGTTCGAGCGTTTCGATCAGGTCGGTATTCCATACCAGCGAGCGGTCGCTGATCTTGACGTCGGCGAACGAGGCATGGATATCGCGGATCGCCTTGACGCCCTCGTCCAGCGTTTCGCCGGTACGGAACACCGCGGCGTCACGCTGCATGGTGCGCTGCATGCGATCGCGGATCACCGCGGTCGGGGTCGAACCGTCGGCATTGCGGATGCGATCGAGATGCGCGATCGCCGCGTCCAGCGCATGTTCCGGCAATTGGCCGTGCGGCGAATTCGGCTTGATCAGTTCGGCGGCGCGATGGGAGACCGCGCGACCGAACACCACGAGGTCGAGCAGCGAATTCGAACCGAGGCGGTTGGCGCCGTGCACCGAGACGCAGGCCGCTTCGCCGATCGCGAACAGGCCCGGCACCACGGTATCGGGGTTGCCGTCCTTCAACTGCACCACTTCGCCGTGGTAGTTGGTGGGGATGCCGCCCATGTTGTAGTGGACGGTCGGCAGCACCGGGATCGGTTCCTTGGTGACGTCGACGCCGGCGAAGATGCGCGCGCTCTCGGCGATGCCCGGCAGTTTCTCGTGGATCACTTCCGGACCGAGGTGGGTGAGGTCGAGCAGGATGTGGTCCTTGTGCTCGCCGACGCCGCGGCCTTCGCGGATTTCCATCGTCATCGCGCGCGACACCATGTCGCGTGGCGCGAGATCCTTGACGCTCGGCGCATAGCGTTCCATGAAACGCTCGCCGTTGCTGTTGCGGAGGATGCCGCCTTCGCCACGTACGCCTTCGGTGATCAGGCAGCCGGCGCCGTAGATGCCGGTCGGGTGGAATTGCACGAATTCCATGTCCTGCATCGCCAGTCCGGCGCGCAACGCCATGCCGCCGCCGTCGCCGGTGCAGGTATGCGCCGAGGTCGCGGAGAAATAGGCACGTCCGTAACCGCCGGTGGCCAGCACCACGCCGTGCGAACGGAACAGGTGCAATTCGCCGGTCGCCATTTCCAGCGCCAGCACGCCGCGGCAGGCGCCGGCGTCGTCCATGATCAGGTCGAGCGCAAAGTATTCGATGAAGAACTGCGCGTCGTGCGCCAGCGACTGCTGGTACAGCGTGTGCAGGATGGCGTGGCCGGTGCGATCGGCGGCGGCGCAGGTGCGTTGCGCCGGTGGGCCCTCGCCGTAGCGCGTGGTCATGCCGCCGAACGGACGCTGGTAGATCTTGCCTTCCTCGGTGCGTGAGAACGGTACGCCGTAATGCTCGAGCTCGACGATCGCCGGGATCGCTTCCTTGCACATGTATTCGATCGCGTCCTGGTCGCCCAACCAGTCGCTGCCCTTCACGGTGTCGAAGAAGTGGTAGCGCCAGTCGTCCTCGCCCATGTTGGCGAGCGCGGCCGCCACGCCGCCCTGCGCCGCGACGGTATGCGAACGGGTCGGGAACACCTTGCTGATGCAGGCGGTCTTCAAGCCCTGCTGGGCGAGACCGAAAGTGGCACGCAGGCCGGCACCACCGGCGCCGACCACCACCATGTCGAATTCGTGTTCGTGGATCTTGTACCCGGTCATGTCTTCAGTTCCCAAGCGCGATGCGGACGACAGCGAACACCCCGGCGATCGCGGTCACGGCGAAAACGAAGCGGTTCAGGATCTGGAGCGCGATGCCCCAGCCGGAATGGACGTAGTCCTCGATCACCGTCTGCACGCCCAGTGCCGCGTGCCAGCACATGGCAACAACGAAGGCGACGACCAGCACTGCGTTGACCGGATGCGCGATCGCGCCATGCACGACGTCATAGCCGCCCTGCGCACCGCAGATTACCAGCCCGAGGAAATACAGGCCGAGGAAGACCAGCGCGATCGCGGTCAGGCGCTGGTTGACGAAATGCGACACGCCGTACTTGGCCGAACCAAGACCGAGGGCAGTCTTCAGCGGATTGCGGAATTCGCTCATGCCGCGCCTCCCTTGCACCAGACCGCGAAGACGAAGATCGCCGCGACCAGCACCAGGCTGCCGATGATGCTGATCCAGCTGTTGCGCACGAACTGCGGGATCGCGTAGTCGTAGCCGGCGTCCTGCACCAGGTGGCGGATGCCGTTGATCAGGTGGAAGCTGAAGGCCCAGGCCCAGCCGAACAGCAGCACCATGCCCAGCGGCGAACTGGCGCAGTGGGTGAAGGCGTCCCAGCTCTCGCGACCGCCGGCCAATGCCAGCAGGCCCCAGACGATCGCCAGCGCGCCGAACGCCAGCGCGATGCCGGTGGCGCGATGGAGGATGGAAGTCACCATCTGCACCTGCCAGCGATAGACCTGCAGGTGGGGCGACAAGGGGCGTTGCGGATTCGCCATCGGCGTATTCCTCGGAGGGGTTCGAGCGTGCCTGTTCGAAGCGCGGGAGTCAGAAATCGATGCAGCGTCCGTCCTTCTCCCAATCCCCGTAACGCGTCGGTTCGAGGCCCGGGCGTCCGCCGATCTCGCGGATCGCCGGAGTCGTCACGGGCGCGGTCTCGGTCGCGTCGGGCTTGGGTGGAAGGGCGTCTTCGCCGATGATGTCATCGTCCATCACCTGTGAATGATACGTTCCAGCGACCATGCCCGACAACCCGAACCCCTCCGCCTTCGCCCTGACCGGCCAGTCCGTGCTGGAAATCTCCGGCCCCGATGCCATCGCGTTCATGCAGGCGCAGTGCATGAACGACGTCGCCCAACCCGGCGATGGCCAATGGCAATGGAACGGCTGGCTGACCCCGCAGGGCCGGGTGATCGCCTTGTTCGCCCTGCTCCGCCGCGATGCCCAGACCCTGTGGTGCGTGCTGCCCGACATGCCGGCCAGTGCATTGGCGCAACAACTACAGCGCTTTGTCTTCCGCAGCAAGGTCAAGCTGATCGCCCGCGACGACCTGCACGTGGGTGGAAGTTTCGCCAGCCCGCCATCTGCGCAAGGCGCGACAGCTGCATTGGGGGAAGATGCCGCTTCGCTCGATCTCTCCGCGCAAGGCGGCGAACGCACTTGGCTGATCGGCGCAACGCAATTCGATGCGGATGATGAAGCCGCGCAGCGCTGGCGCACGATGGACCTGCGCCACGGCCTGCCACGTTTCCGCGCCGATGCCGAACCGAAGTGGACGTCGCAACAACTCTCGCTGGATCGGCTGCAGGCCTACAGCGTGAAGAAGGGTTGCTATCCCGGACAGGAAATCGTCGCGCGGACGCACTTCCTCGGGCAGGCGAAACGCGGGCTGCTGTTGCTGGAAGGCATTGCTGCGGTCGAAGCGGGCACAGCCATCTCGGATGGATCGCGCGAGATCGGAAGCATCATCTCCACCTCGGAAGATGTCGCGCTTGCCGTTGCCACGCTCGATCCTTCAGCGATCGAAGTGGATGGCCGCGCGGCGAAAATCTCGCCACTGCTGGACGGACTCGCGCGCTGAGTACGATCGCGTCAGATCTTGAGGTAGATGCGACGTCGATCCATCCAGCGCATGATCGCCCACCACAACGCGACGAACACGACGGCATAGGCCAGCGAGGCGAGCTTGTCGCCGCCCCACGGCGCGATCCAGCGGCCAGAACACGTGATCCCAGCTGACGGGATCGTTGACCAGCAACATCGCCGCAACCGTGATCCCGCGCAATGCATCGACCGACGCGAAGCGTTGCGGCTTCGTGCTCATCTTCGTGTTCATCCCAACTCCGTCTTCACCGCAACGATAACGAAATATCGTCGCACCTGGCGCCTTCCCGGAATCAACACAACCTTTGCAATGACGGGAATGCATCGGGCAGGCGTTGCACCTGCCCGCACATGCACGGATCGTAGCCCGGCAGGCGACTCAAGTCGTTGCGGAAAGCGGGATCGCGCAACATGCCGAGCACATCGGCCAGGCGGTCGGATTCGATCGTCTCTTCCCTGCACAGGAAAAAATAGTGTTCGGTGGCGATGGGAATGAATTCCACGCCATAGCGGCGCGCCGGAGGTTCCAGTCCAAGTCCCGCGTCGGCAAGACCGCTGGCGACATAGGCAGCGACGGCGGCGTGTGTCAATTCCTCGACATCGCAACCGCGCAGGTCGGACAGCGACGCGCCCTCGCGCTTGAGCAGACAATCGAGCAGCAGGCGGGTGCCAGACCCCTGCTGGCGATGAATGAAGCGCAAACCACCCTGCAGCACATCGGCCAGGCCGCGGATCCCCTGCGGATTGCCGGCAGCGAGGATCAAGCCCTGGCGACGCATGGCCAGGTGGATGACCCGATCGTTTTGCAGATCGAAGCGATCGAGATAGTGCGCGAGCAACTCGTCCTCCAGCTCGCCAATCGGCAGATGCAAGCCGGCCAGCTCACAGGTGCCGGTGCGCAATGCACTCAGCGCCTCGTCGGGACTGCGGTACTTGAGATCGATCGGATGCTGCGCCTGTGCCATCGCGGTACGAAACACTTCCACGCCGAATCCGTGTGATGCATGGAGGCTGATCGGCACATCCCTGCCCATGCCACGCTCGAGTTCGGCCTCGAGTTCGGTGGCGAGGGAATCGAGCATCGGCGACAACCGGGCATTGATGCGCTTGTCCACCCAGATCAGTCGCTCGCCGATCGCGGTGAGGCGCGCGCCACGTCCGCGCATCGCCCGCATCAATGGCATCCCGAACAGTTTCTGGCCCTCGCGCAACAGGCCCCAGCCATAGCGATACGAAAGACCGACCTTGCGGCAGGCCGCAGCCAACGACCCGCTGGCATGCACCTCGACCAGAAGTTCGATCAGGCGTGGCGGCAACACGGTCCCGGATGCAGATTGCAGCTCCCAGCACGGACGGATGGCGACCTTGTACATGGGCAATGACTCGCAGGGCAGAGGGTACTAAGCGCAGTGACGACGGCATTGCTGCAGCCCAGCACTGCGCTTTCGCCTAGGTATATGGCTTTAAAAAGCAGATTACTGAACTATGGAACTGTTGCAGTCCCTTCGTCAATCCTATAAAGAAGATGGCGGATCTGTCGGCTCATATATGTTTTCGGCAACCTAATTGAGCCTCGGAACAGCATTCAGCTCGACGGCCGCGCCGTCATCGCGAGGGGTGAAGGAATGAGCATCACTGTGGATCAAGTCGACACGCTTTCGCAGCCCGGACTCCTGGATCGGGCGCGCACCATCGCAGGTCCGAACTACAACCGATGGTGGGTGGTTCCAGCCGCACTGGCGATCCACCTGTGCATCGGCATGGCCTATGGTTTTTCGGTGTTCTGGCTGCCGATGAGCAAGCTGATCACCGAAACCGATCCAGCTGTCTGCACCAACTTGGGCTTCATCGCATCACTGACCACCACGACGTGCAACTGGACCGTTCCCCAGGTCACCCACGTCTTCGAAACCTTCATCGCCATGCTCGGCATTTCCGCAGCGCTGTGGGGCGGCTGGCTGGAACACGCGGGTCCGCGCAAGGCCGGTTTCATCGCCGCGTTGTGCTGGGGTGGTGGCCTGGTGATCGGTGGCATCGGCGTTGCGATGCATCAATTGTGGCTGGTCTATCTCGGCTGCGGCGTGCTTGGCGGCGTCGGCCAGGGCCTTGGCTACATCACGCCGGTGTCCACCCTCATCAAATGGTTCCCGGATCGCCGCGGCATGGCGACAGGCTTCGCGATCATGGGCTTCGGCGGTGGCGCGATGGTCGGCGCGCCGCTGGCAGTGGCACTCATGAAGCATTTTTCCAGCACCACTCCGCAGGGCGTCTCCACGACCCTGATCGTGATGGGCGTGATCTACCTGCTGGTGATGTCGGCCGGCGCATTCGGCTTCCGCGTTGCACCAACGGGCTGGAAGCCCGAGGGCTGGACACCCAAGGCCAGCGCGAACAGCATGATCACCCAGCGCCACGTGCATCTGAATCGCGCGTGGAAAACACCGCAGTTCTGGCTGGTCTGGGGCGTGCTGTTCCTCAACGTGACCGCCGGCATCGCGGTGCTGGCGATGGCCAGCCCGATGCTGCAGGACGTCTTCGGCGGCAAGCTGCTTGGCCTCGACACGGCCACCGGCGCTACCCTCACCACCGAGCAGAAGGCCGCCGTCGCCGCCTCGGCCGCAGGTCTGGTCGGCCTGCTCAGCCTGTTCAACAGCCTCGGACGGCTGTTCTGGGCCTCGCTGTCCGACAAGCTGGGGCGCAAGAACACCTATTGCGTGTTCTTCATTCTCGGCATCCTCCTGTATTGCGTGTTGCCGATCTGGGGACATGCGGGCATGGCTGCCCTGTTCGTCGCCTCGACCTGCGTGATCATCAGCATGTACGGCGGCGGCTTCGCCACGGTGCCGGCCTATCTCGCCGATCTGTTCGGCACGCAGATGGTCGGTGCCATCCATGGTCGCCTGCTGACGGCCTGGTCCGCCGCCGGCATCGTCGGTCCCGTCATCATCGCGGCCATCCGCGAAAGCCAACTGGCGGCCGGCGTGGCGAAGAATCTGGTGTACGACCGCACGCTCTACATCATGGCGGGACTGCTGTTCATCGGCCTGATCTGCAACCTGCTGGTGAAGCCGGTGAAGGAATCGGTCTTCATGACCGACGAGGAGCTGGCGCATGAGCGCTCGCTGCAGCATGAGCCCAAGAGCAGCGGCGATACCGCCATCACCGCGGCGCGCGGCGTGTTCGGCATTCGCGGGGTGATCGCGTGGCTGGCGGTGGGAATCCCGTTCCTGATCGGGCTTTACATCGCCCTGGCGAAGGCGGCTGCCCTGTTCAAGTAGGACGATCGCGAGCATCGCATCATTTCCTCCCGACACCGGATACGCGCATCAATGGGCAAACGCACGAGGCAAGCCGAATCCGTGACCGAAAGGGTGCCGCAACTGGCGGCGCCGTACGTGCAAGCGGTCGCGGAAGCATTGGAGCGGCATGGCGAGCAACCCGGCGCATTACTGCCGGTGCTGCATGCGATCCAGGACGCGCTGGGTTTCGTCCCGGAAGGCGCGGTGGCGCCGATCGCGGAGGCGTTGAACCTGACCCGCGCCGATGTGCATGGGGTGGTCAGCTTCTACCACGAGTTCCGGCGCACGCCACCGGCGCGACACAGTCTCCGGCTGTGCCGCGCCGAGGCCTGCCAGGCGATGGGCGCGCGCGCGCTGGAGCGCCATGCTTGCGAACGCCTAGGCATCCACGACGACACGCATCGCAGCGCTGATGGAACGATCGACTTCGAGCCGGTTTACTGCCTCGGCAATTGCGCGCTGGCGCCGGCCGGATTGGTCGATGGCGAGCTGCGCGGTCGGCTCACGCCGAAGGCGCTCGACACGGTGATCGACGCGATGCGCGCAGACTGCAGGAACATCGCATGAGCACCATCACCCTCTACGTGCCGCGTGATGCCGCCGCCATTTCGATGGGAGCGGACAAAGTCGCCGAGGCGATCCGCCGCGAAGCCGCGAGCCACGATGTCGATGTTCGCATCGTGCGCAACGGTTCGCGTGGACTGTTGTGGCTGGAACCGTTGGTGGAAGTCGCGACGCCGGCCGGCCGCATTGCCTACGGCCCCGTCACCGAAGGCGATGTCGCATCGCTGTTCGCCGCCGGCTGGCTGCACGGCGGCGACCACGCGCTGCGCCAAGGCAACATCGAACAACACCCCTGGTTCGCCAACCAGCAACGCCTCACCTTCGCACGCGTGGGGCTGATCGATCCGATCGATACCTCCAACTACGCGGCGCACGGCGGCTGGAAAGGTCTGCGCCGTGCCCTGGGCATGGCGCCGGCCGGCGTCGTCCAGGCCATCACCGATTCCGGCCTGCGCGGTCGCGGTGGTGCGGCGTTCCCCACCGGCATCAAGTGGAAGACCGTGCTGGACACGCCCGCCGCGCAGAAATACATCGTCTGCAACGCCGACGAAGGTGATTCCGGGACGTTCTCCGATCGCATGTTGATGGAAGGCGATCCGTTCTCGTTGATCGAAGGCATGGCCATCGCCGGCATCGCGGTCGGCGCGACGCGTGGTTACATCTACCTGCGCAGCGAATACCCGCATGCGTTGCGCGCACTCGAGGAAGCGATCACTGCGGCTTATGAGGCGGGCTGGCTCGGCGCAGGCATCGGCGACAGCCACCGTCGCTTCGACCTCGAGGTGCGGCGCGGCGCCGGCGCCTACATCTGCGGCGAGGAAACCTCGCTGCTGGAAAGCCTCGAAGGCAAGCGCGGCCAGGTGCGTTTCAAGCCACCGCTGCCGGCGATCGAAGGCCTGTTCGGACAACCGACCGTCATCAACAACGTGATCACGCTGGCCTCGGTGCCGTTCATCGTCACCGAGGGCGCCGAAGCCTATCGCGACTATGGCATGGGCCGTTCGCGCGGCACATTGCCACTGCAGCTCGCCGGCAATATCAAACACGGCGGGCTGGTCGAACGCGCATTCGGGCTGACGTTGCGCGAACTGCTCTACGACTACGGCGGGGGCAGCGCGAGCGGACGTCCGATCCGCGCGGTCCAGGTCGGTGGCCCGCTGGGTGCCTACATGCCGGAATCGCAATTCGACACGCCGATCGATTACGAGGCGTTCGCCGCGGTCGGCGCGATGCTCGGCCATGGCGGCATCGTGGTGTTCGATGACAGCGTCGATCTACTGGAGCAAGCGCGCTACGCGATGGAATTTTGCGCGATCGAATCCTGCGGCAAGTGCACGCCGTGCCGGATCGGTTCGACGCGCGGCGTCGAGGTGATCGATCGCATCGCCGCGCGTCTCGACCGCGACCGCCAGGAAGCGCTGCTGCGCGATCTGTGCGAAACCATGCTGCACGGCTCGCTGTGCGCGCTCGGCGGGATGACGCCCTATCCGGTGCTCAGCGCACTCAATCATTTCCCGGAAGATTTCTCGCCCGAACGGCGCGCGCCTGCCGCCGCCTAGGAGTTAACCAGCCATGCGATCGATCGCAGAAAACGACTACGGCACCCCGAACCCGCAGATCATCCAGCTGGAAACGCTGAAGACCGTCAATCTCGAGATCGACGGCAAGCGCGTCGAAGTGCCCGCGGGCACCTCGGTGATGCGCGCGGCGGCCATCGCCGGCACCAGCATCCCCAAGCTGTGCGCCACCGATTCGCTGGACGCCTTCGGCTCCTGCCGGATCTGCCTGGTCGAGATCGAAGGCCGCAAGGGCTATCCCGCTTCCTGCACGACGCCGGTCAGCGAAGGCATGCAGGTGCGCACGCAGACGCCGAAGCTGGCCGCACTGCGGCGCGGGGTGATGGAGCTGTACATCTCCGACCACCCGCTGGATTGTCTCACCTGCCCCGCCAACGGCCATTGCGAATTGCAGGACATGGCCGGCGCGGTCGGCCTGCGCGAAGTCCGTTACGGCTACGAGGGCGCCAACCACGTCTACGCCAAGGACGAGCACGGGCACGACAATCCGTTGTTCGAGGGCAAGGACACCTCCAATCCCTACTTCACCTTCGACCCAAGCAAGTGCATCGTGTGCTCGCGCTGCGTGCGCGCCTGCGAGGAAGTCCAGGGCACGTTCGCGCTGACCATCCAGGGCCGCGGCTTCGATTCCAAGGTTGCCGCCAGCCAGGACCAACCCTTCCTCGATTCCGAATGCGTGAGCTGCGGCGCCTGCGTGCAGGCCTGCCCCACGGCCACGCTGTCGGAGAAATCGCTGATCACGATCGGCCAGGCCGAGCACAGCGTCGTCACCACCTGCGCCTATTGCGGCGTGGGCTGCTCGTTCCGCGCCGAGATGCGCGGCGAAGAACTGGTGCGCATGGTCCCCAACAACGACGGCCACGCCAACCACGGCCATTCCTGCGTCAAGGGCCGCTTCGCCCTGGGCTATGCGACGCATCCGGACCGCATCACCACGCCGATGATCCGCGAGAAGATCAGCGATCCGTGGCGGGTGGTGAGCTGGGAAGAGGCGGTCGCGCATGCGGCCTCCGAGTTCCGGCGCATCCAGGACACGTACGGCAAGTTCGCGGTCGGCGGCATCACCTCCTCGCGCTGCACCAACGAGGAAACCTACTTGGTGCAGAAGCTGGTGCGCGCCGCGTTCGGCAACAACAACGTCGACACCTGCGCACGCGTCTGCCATTCGCCGACCGGGTACGGCCTGAAGCAGACCCTGGGCGAATCCGCCGGCACCCAGGATTTCGATTCGGTGCGTTTCGCCGACGTGATCCTGGTGATCGGCGCCAATCCGACCGACGGCCATCCGGTGTTCGCCTCGGCCATGCGCCGGCGGCTGCGCGAGGGCGCCAAACTCATCGTGATCGATCCGCGCCGCATCGACCTGCTGCGCACGCCGCATTCCGAACACGGCCTGCACCTCAAGCTGCGCCCGGGCACCAACGTTGCCATGGTCACCGCGCTGGCGCATGTGTTGGCAACCGAAGGCCTGATGAACGAGGACTTCATCGTCCGCCGCTGCGAAAGCGAGGCGTTCGAGCAGTGGCGCGCATTCGTCTCCGATCCGTCGCGCTCGCCCGAGGCGATGGAAGCCGAGACCGGCGTTCCCGCAGCGCTGGTGCGCGAGGCCGCGCGGCTGTACGCCGGCGCGGACAACGGCGCGATCTACTACGGCCTAGGCGTGACCGAGCATTCGCAGGGTTCGACCACGGTCATGGGCATCGCCAACCTGGCCATGGCCACCGGCAACATCGGCCGCCCGGGCGTGGGCGTGAATCCGTTGCGCGGGCAGAACAACGTGCAGGGCAGCTGCGACATGGGCAGCTTCCCGCACGAATTCCCCGGTTACCGCCACGTGTCCGACGAACCGGTGCGCCGTGCGTTCGAGCAGCGCTGGGGCGTGCCGCTGCACGACGAACCCGGCCTGCGCATCCCCAACATGTTCGAGGCCGCGATCGAGGGCAGCTTCAAGGGCCTGTACATCCAGGGCGAGGACATCGCGCAAAGCGACCCCAACACCCAGCACGTCACCGCGGCGCTGACCGCGATGGAATGCATCGTGGTGCAGGACCTGTTCCTCAACGAGTCCGCCAAGTTCGCCCACGTGTTCCTGCCGGGCAGCAGCTTCATGGAGAAGGACGGCACCTTCACCAATGCCGAGCGCCGCATCTCGCCGGTGCGCAAGGTGATGGAGCCCAAGGCGCGCTACGCCGACTGGGAAGTGACCCAGTTGCTGTCGAACGCGCTAGGCTATCCGATGCAATACAGCCATCCGGGCGAGATCATGGCCGAGATCGCCAGCCTGACGCCGACCTTCACCGGCGTCAGCTTCGAATTGCTCGACGAGATGGGCAGCATCCAGTGGCCCTGCAACGTCGACAATCCGCGCGGCTCGCCGACCATGCACGTCGAGGAATTCGTCCGCGGCAAGGGCAGGTTCATGCTCACGCCCTACGTGCCCACCCGCGAGAAAGTCACCCCGCGCTATCCGCTGCTGCTCACCACCGGCCGCATCCTCAGCCAGTACAACGTGGGGGCGCAGACGCGGCGCACCCCGAACGTTGCCTGGCACGATGAGGACCGGCTGGAACTGCACCCGCACGACGCAGAGGAACGCGGCATCGCCGAGGGCGACTGGGTCGGCGTGGAAAGCCGCGCGGGCGACACCGTGTTGCGCGCGCGGATCACCGAGCGGGTCCAGCCGGGCGTGGTCTACACCACCTTCCACTTCCCGGAATCCGGCGCCAACGTGATCACCACCGAGAACTCCGACTGGGCGACCAACTGCCCCGAGTACAAGGTGACCGCGGTCCAGGCCACCCGCGTTTCGCAGCCGTCCGACTGGCAGAAGCGCTTCCAGGCGTTCACGGAGTTGCAGGAATCGCTGTTGCCGGAAGGCGAGTCCGACCGCACCGCCACGGCCGTTCGCTGAGGAGCCGCTGCATGAATCCTTCGGCACGCCTGGTCGAGATGGCCAACGACATCGCCGCCAACCTGGCCGCCTATCCCGAACACGCGGATGCGGTGAATACCATGGTCGTGCATCTGCAGCGCTTCTGGGAGCCGACGATGCGCGAGCGGATCGTGCAGTACCTGCAGGCCGGCGGCGATGACTTGTCGCCGCTGGCGCGCGACGCCATCGAAAACCTTTCGCACAGGTTGAACCAGACGCCGCCACCGACCAAGCGCGGTGTCAGCGACGCCGGCTGACGCTCCGCGCCGGCGGCGGATGCATCAAGCCAGCGAATCGGCGGCCGCGACGATGTCGTCATCCTTGGGGATGACGAGGAAGGCCGCGCCCGCCAGCGGCGTATAGGTATCGGCACCGACGATGCGCTGGATCGGCTTGCCGCCGTACCCGGCTTCGGTGATCGCGGTGATCACGCCTTCGCCGACACCGGCGCTGAAGCGTCCTTCGTCCACCACGATGATGCGATCGCACTCGCCGGCGTGTTTGGCGATGGCAGCGTGGTTCAGCGGCACCAGCCAGCGCAAGTCGACCACGCGCACCTTCCAGCCATGCTGCTTCTCGATTTCGCGGGCAGCGCGCAGGCTCATCGGCACGCCATTGCCGTAGGTGAAGATCACGCAGTCATTGGCATCGGGTTCGTAAACGCGTTCCTCGCCCACCACCAGTGCCTGATCCGGCGACGGATACGGCGTCAGCCACTGGCCATCACCCGGCTCGTAGAGATCCTTGGTCATGTACAGCGCGATCGGTTCGAGGAAGACGGTGACGCGACCATCGATCTTGGCCAGCGCCGCCAGCGTGCGCAGCATCATCGCCGCATCGTCTCCGCGCGACGGACAACCCACCACGATGCCAGGAATGTCGCGCAACGGCGTGATCGAATTGTCGTTGTGGAAATGGCCGCCGAAACCGCGCTGGTAACCGAGGCCGGCGATGCGCACCACCATCGGGTTGGCGAACTGGTTGTTGCTGAAAAACTGCAACGACGCCGCCTCGCCGCGGATCTGGTCGATGGCGTTGTGGAGATAGGCCAGGTACTGGATCTCGGGGATCGGCAGCATGCCCATGTTGGCGAAGCCTTGCGCCATGCCGAGGATCATCGTCTCGTCGAGTAGGGTGTTGAATACGCGACGATTGCCGAACGCCTTGTGCAGTCCCTTGGTGACGGTATAGACGCCGCCCTTCTGCGCCACGTCCTCGCCGAACAGCAGCGTTTCCGGATACTTGGCGAAGAGATCGTGCAGCGCGTTGTTGATCTGGATGGCGAGATGGCGCGGCGGCAATTTCTCCGGCAACTTGTCCTCGCTGCCGAACGCCTTGATGCGCGCATCCGGCAACGGCGGACGATGGGCTTCCGCCGCGACCTTGTCCGGCGTGTACGGTGCCAGCGGACGCATCACTTCTTCCAGCGTTTCGATGCGCGGGCGCGAGTCGGCGTCTTCGGCGGCGGCGAAACATTTCGCGCGCGTCTCCTCGTACAGTGCGAGGATCTCGTCCTTCGTCATCAGCCCCGATTCCAGCGCGATCGCCGCGCTGCGCAGCAACGGATCGCTCGCCTCGACTTTCACCAGCTCGTCGATGTTGCGCCATTCCAGCTCGAAGTCAGTGCCGGCGTGACCCATGATGCGGGTGGTGCGCAGGTGCAGGAAGGTCGGGCGGCGCGTGCTGCGGCAATGCTCGACCGCTCGCTGCACGTCGCCATAGCCGGCGGCGAGATCGAGGCCGTCGGCGGTGAAATAATCGAGATCGGGACGATTGCGGAAACTCTCGCCGATCCAGCCACCCGGCGTCTTCACCGAAATGCCGATGCCATTGTCCTCGCACACGAACAGCACCGGCGCCGGCAGCTTCTGGTAGGCCGTCCACGATGCCGCATTGAACGCCGTCTGCGCGGTGGCGTGATTGGCGGAGGCATCGCCGAACGAACAGATGGTGATGCTGTCGTCGGGAATCGGGAGTTGGTGACCGATGCGCCGCGCGGCTTCGATCGCGACCGCCGTGCCCAACGCTTTCGGCAGGTGCGATGCGATCGTCGATGTCTGCGGCAACACCCACAACGGCTTGCTGCCCCACACCTTGTGGCGTCCACCCGAGGCCGGATCTTCCGCGCTCGCGGCGAACGACAGTGCGGAATCCATGATCGGATCCATGCCGGGCAATTTGCGGAAGCGCTCGGCCATGAAACCACCGCTGCGATAGTGCAGGAACGCCGGATCGGTATGGCGCGTCGCGCGCGCCACCATCGCATTGCCTTCGTGGCCGCTGGAGCCGATGGTGTAGAAGACCTTGTTCTGCACGCGCAACACTCGCGCCATCAGGTCGAGATGACGCGACACCAGTTGCGATTCGAACAGTTCGCGGAAGCCGCGGGCATCGAGCGCGCTGCCATCGAGGATCGGTTCGTCCGCCGTCGGCCGCACATCCTTCTGGCCATCCCAGGCCTTGACGAATTCAGTGAAATTGACGTCGCAGACCTCGGCGCGATTGACGCCTTTCATGCGCGCGGGAACGGGATTGGGGATGGCGGCGAACATGCAGGGTTCTCGTGTGTGTCATCGCGGACGACGCGCGAACCATTCCTCGCGCGTCTGGGTCCAGATTTCGATGTGATGTGTATCGAGCGGCGGCGGATAGCTTCCGCGACCAATATTGCGCGCACCCAATCGTTGCGCGACTTTCTGCGACTCGGTATTCGCCGCATCGATCGACTGGATCACCGTGGTCCAGCCCAGCGTTTCGAATGCCCAATCGATCGCGGCGGTACAGGCTTCTGTCGCGTAGCCCTTGCCGCGGCCGTCGGCGTGGAAGGCATAGCCGACCTCGGTATCGGGCCAGCCATCGGGAAACCACGGGCCGGCCTGGCCCATGAACAATCCGGAAGCCTTCTCGATCACCGAAAACATCCCGTACCCCTGCGTGAACCACGCACCCGGCATCTGCAGGAAACGTCGCCACGCATCGCCGCGCACCAGCGGGCCACCGATGTGGTGCGTCGCCGGATCGGCGAACATCTCGGCGAAGCGCGGGTAATCGGCGAGCTCCGGCACGCGCAGGATCAGTCGTTCGCTTTCGATCCGCGGTGCGCCCTCGCGCAAGCGCGCAAACCAGTCGGCGTGTGCGGATGCTGCGTTCATGTGCGTGTCGCGATCTGGACAATGCTCAAAAGGCATTGATGCCGGTCAGTTCGCGCCCGACTACCAGCTGGTGCACCGTTTCCGTGCCCTCGTAGGTGATGACGGATTCGAGATTGAGCGCGTGGCGGATCGCCGCATGTTCGGTGGTGATGCCGGCGGCGCCGAGCAGCTCGCGGCACTCGCGCGCGATGTCGATCGCCATGCGGCAGTTGTTCCACTTCGCCAGCGACACCTGGGTCGGCTGCATCTTGCCGGCGTCCTTCAAGCGACCGAGTTGCAGCGACAACAACTGCGCCATGGTGATGCGCCGCGCCATGTCGGCCAGTTTCAATTGCGCCGATTGCGTGGCCGCGACCGGGCGATCGAACAGGATGCGGTCCTTGGAATAGTTCAGCGCTTCGTCGAGACAGGCGATCGCTGCGCCGATCGGTCCCCAGGTGATGCCGTAACGCGCCTGCGTCAGGCAGCCCAACGGTCCCTTCAGTCCCTTCACATTGGGCAGGCGACTGGAATCGGGCACGCGCAGATTGTCGAAGAACAGCGCCGAGGTCACCGACGCGCGCAGGCTCATCTTGTGCTTGATCGCCTGCGCGTCGAAACCCTTCATGCCCTTCTCGACGATGAAGCCCTGGATGCCGTCATCGGTCTGCGCCCAGACGATGGCGATATCGGCGATGTTGCCGTTGGTGATCCACATCTTGCCACCGTTGATCACCCAGTCGCCGCCGTCCTTCTTCGCGACCGTCTTCATGTTGGCGGGATCGGAACCGCCGTGCGATTCGGTCAGACCGAAGCAACCGATCACCTTGCCGGCGGCCATGTCGGGCAACCAACGCTTGCGCTGTTCCTCGCTGCCGTAGGCGTAGATCGGATACATGCACAGCGACGACTGCACGCTGGCGAAGCTGCGGATGCCGGAATCGCCGCGCTCCAGTTCCTGGCAGATCAGGCCGTAACTGACACCGCTCAAACCGGCGCAACCGTATTCCTCGGGCAGCGTGGCGCCGAGCAGGCCGAGCTCGGCCATTTCCGGGATCAGATGCGCGGGGAATTCGCCCTTGTCGAAGCAGTCGCCGATGATCGGCAGCACGCGCTCATCGGTGAAGCGTGCCACCGAGTCCTGCACTGCCCGTTCTTCCTCGGAAAGCAGGGAGCGGACGTCATAGAGATCGTAGGGATGCAGGGCTGCGGCCATGGGAACGGCACTCACTTTGTATCAGGAGGACGAAGCCGCCCATTGTACCGGCCCGCCCAAAGGGAACGGGAGCCTTGCGGCTCCCGTCGTTTCCTTGCGCCGAGTTGGCGGAGGCTCTTACAGGCGCGTCACCACCCGCCCATCCACCACCGGGAAGCGGTCCGTGGCCGGCCTCTGGTCGAGGCGAACCACCTTGTCCTTGCCTTCATAGCGATAGGTCACGTCGTAACCGTCGGTCTGGGTGCCGGTGCCGACCGCGATGCGCGAACCGGGGCGGCTGCCCATCCGCTGTTTGCCGACGCTGCCGTCCGGATTGCGATAGGTCACGTCATAACCGATCAGCTTGTTCTTGTAGCTGGTGTCGTTGACGGTGCTGCATTGACGATCCACACGCTGCACCGTGGCATTGGCATGGCGACGATTCTCGATGCGGTTGCCGGCGATGCCGCCGCCCACCGCGCCTGCCACGGTCGCCAGGTCACGGCCCTTGCCGCCACCGATCTGATGGCCGACCAAGCCACCAACCACCGCGCCGATCGCGGAACCGGCGACGTTGTGGGGATCGCGCGTCGGCGCCGGTTCGTTGACAACCACGTCACGGCAATCCTGGCGCGGCGTGTTCTGGGCGATCTTGTCGTTCACCGGCGTCACGTCGAGCACGGTCGCATAGCGGGTGCTCTTGCTGCTGACCTTCTGCACGCCGATGATCGGCGCGTAATCCGATGCATTGCTCGCCGCATCGCCATGCACGGCATTGCTGGCGCTGTCGGCCGCCGTCGGCTGCAGCGCTGTCGTGCCGGAAGCCGGTTGCGCTGTCGTTGCCGGCGTCGCGGCCGTAACCGGGGCCGCCGGCTGCGATGTCGCGGCGTGGTAAGCAGCCACGGCGCCGCCGCCCAGCAGCAGGCAACCCAGCCCAGCTCCGAGAACCTTGTTGTCGATGTTCATGAATCATCTCCTGTGGCGGCCCATCCGCCGTGCTCTACGTCACCATCTAACAGCATTTCACCTGAACGCAACGACGATTTCGCCGTCCGATGTCTGACGACAGGATAAACATGCAGTGCCCATTCAGTTTGCATCACGCGATCGCGCAATCGACCTGATACGGTGACGCCATTCCGCCTTGTGGATCCGACCGATGCGCCATTTTCTGTTCGCCCCATTCCTGAAGTGGCTGGGCCGACTCAGCCATCCCAAATTGTTCATCGTCGCCGGATTGCTTGCGGTCCTGCACATCGCCATGCCTGATCCGATCTGGCCGATCGACGAGGCCTTCCTGGGCGTCGTGGCACTGATCCTCGCCAAGTGGAAGAAAAAGGACCCGGGCGGCAAGAGTTCCGGCGATGCACAACCGCCGATCGAAGGCAGCGCCACCCGCCGCTGATCGCCCGTGCAGCTGTTCGATTCGCACAGCCACATCGACGTCGATGCCTTCGACGCCGATCGTGACGCGGTGATGGCGCGCGCCCGCGACGCCGGCATCATCGGGCAACTGGTGCCGGCGATCGCAGCAGCCGGTTGGCCGCATTTGCGCGAGGTCTGCGTGGCGTTCCCGCACGAGCTGTATCCGGCCTACGGCATGCACCCGATGTTCCTCGACGAACATCGCCCCGAACATCTCGAACAGTTGCGTCATTGGTTGAGTGATGAGCGCTGCGTGGCCGTCGGCGAAATCGGGCTGGACTACTTCATCGAGACGCTGGATCGCGGGACTCAGCAATTCTATTTCGATGCCCAGTTGCGACTGGCGCGCGAATTCGATCTGCCGGTGATCGTGCACGCACGGCGCGCGGTCGATGCGACGATCGCCAGCCTGAAGAAGGTCGGCGGCCTGCGCGGCATCATCCACAGCTTCGGCGGTAGCACGGAACAGGCGCGGCAGTTGTGGCAAATGGGTTTCCTGCTCGGCATCGGCGGACCGGTCACCTACCCGCGCGCGCAACGCCTGCGCGAACTGGTCGCCACCATGCCGCTGGAACAGTTGGTGCTGGAAACCGATTCTCCCGACCAACCGGATGCGCAATGGCGTGGCCAGCGCAACGAGCCGGCGCGACTCACGGCGATCCTCGCGACCGTTGCCGAATTGCGCGATGAGTCATCGGAAGTGATCGCTGCCGCGACGACGGCGAATGCGATGGGGTTGCTGAAATTATCGCGGAGTTGATGCGAGAGCGTATCGCCCGGCTGAGCGCCTGCGTCGGTTGTGGCGGCTTTCAAGTCTCTGGGAAGCAACAACACGCGCGCGGCAAGTGGGTGCGCCAGTCCGATGCGCGGGCATACGAGGCATGGATGCCGAGTCGAGCCTACATGAACGTATTCACGGCGTCCCGCGCATTGGGTCTGCCGCCCACGCCAGCCAGCGCGTGCCTTGAACCCGCGAAGACGCTCAACCAGCGCGCGTCTTCAACAACATCTCCAACGCCTTCCCCACCGCCGCGAACGCGAACGTGCCGGTGATGTGCGTGGCCGCGCCAAGTCCCGCACCACAATCGAGCTTCAATGCATCGTCCTTGCCGAGCTGCGGCCGCATCCCACACACGCTGCCATCCGCCTGCGGATAACGCACGTTCTCCAGCGAATACACCGCCGGCACGCCAAAGTAGCGCGCGTGATTCTTCGGGAAATTGAACTCGCCGCGCAGCTTCTTGCGGATCAGCGACAACATCGCGTCGTGTTCCGTCCGCGACAGATCGCGCACCCGGATCTGCGTCGGATCGCTGCGTCCACCCGCCGCACCAACGGTGATGATCGGTTGCTTGCGACGCCGGCACCACGCGATCAATTCGACCTTCGCCCGGAAACTGTCACAGGCGTCCAACACCAGGTCGAAACCGTCGCCCAGCAACTCCTGCATGTTCGATGGCGTCAGGAACGACTGCACCGCATCGATGCGGATATCGGGGCGGATCGCGCGGCAGCGCTCGGCCATCGCCTCGACCTTGGCGCGGCCGTAGGCGCCTTCGAGCGCCGGCAACTGGCGATTGGTGTTGGACACGCAGAGATCATCGGCATCGATCAGCGCCATGTGGCCGATGCCGCTGCGCGCGAACGCCTCCACCGCCCACGAACCGACGCCGCCGATCCCGACCACCGCGATGCGGGCCGCATCCAGCCGCTGCAGTGCATCACGTCCGTAGAGGCGGTCGATGCCGCCGAATCGTTCCCGCAAATCGCTCATACGCACAGTGTACGGATCGCCATGCTAAGGTTCAGCCACTTCAACTCAGGTCAAGGATGCGGTCGATGTCCACCCCTGCCCCGGATGCGCCCAAGAGTGGCTCCGCAAGCAAGCGTTATTTCTTCCTGTGGCTGGTCGGGTTGCTCATGGGCATCATCGCCACCGTGATGATCATCCGCATGTGGCCGAAGCACGATCCCTTCCCGCACGCGCTGATGCACGTGCAGGCGCACCACATGGACGCGCTGAAGGAGAACCTGAAGACGAACCGCTGCGCCGCGACCGATACCATCCCCCACCTGCAAACCCTGCGCCGCACCGCCGACGACCTGGAAGCGGCCTTCCCCGATCTGGCGAAGGACGATCGCTTCACCAAACATGCCAGCGACTTCCGCAAGGTGCTGGACGCATCGCTGGCGTCGCCGCCGATGAACTGCGAAGGCGTGAAGCAGACGCTGGCGATGATCAGCGACCAGTGCAAGGCCTGCCACGACGACTTCAACAAATGACCCCGTGAAGCCGCCTGCACGGCGGTGAACGCAGGCTGACGGGAACGGCGCTGCGGCGCCGTTTTTCGTGACGGTTTCCAGCCCATTCATCAACTCGTCCACATGATCGACCACGCCCTCATCCATCTGGAGTTCGACATGAAGCTGCGCAATGCAATGCTTGCCACCGCTGCCGCGATGACGCTTGGCGCCTGCGCCACCACCGGCCCCGGCAATGGCTACGGCGGCGGTTATGGCAATGGTGGCTACAACAATGGCAACGGTGGTTACAACAACAATGGCGGCTACAACAACGGCTATTGCGCCGACTGCGGCGTGGTCACGCGCATCGACATGAACGGCAACGGCAGCAGCGCGCCAAACCCGACGGGCGCCATCATCGGCGGCGTGGTGGGTGCGGTGGCGGGTCGCGAGATCGCCGATCAGAACTCCCGCAGCCAGAGCAAGCGCAACGTGGCGACGGTCGCCGGCGCCGCGGCGGGTGCATTGGTCGGCAACGCGATCCAGCAGAACCGCGCACAGGGCCAGGGCCAGTACCTGCTGACGGTGCGCATGGACGATGGCCGCGTCGTCACGGTATCGCAGTCCGACGTCAACAACATCCAGGAAGGATCGCCGGTACGCGTGTACAACGGCCGTGCCTGGGCGCGTTGATCAGCGGCATCATCCACGCCAGGATCATTCACAAAAAAAGGCCCGCTCGCGCGGGCCTTTTCCTTGCAGCGTCGGATTGCTTACGCGGCTTCGACAGCGTCGGCCTGCAGGCCCTTCTGGCCCTGGACGACGGTGAAGCTGACGCGCTGGCCTTCTTTCAGGCTCTTGAAACCGGGCATCTGGATGGCGCGGAAGTGCACAAACACGTCCTCACCATTTTCGCGGCTGATAAAGCCAAAGCCCTTGGCATCGTTGAACCATTTGACGGTTCCAACTTCGCGGTTCGACATCGGTGTTGCTCCTTGTAACGTTTATTAGCGAGTAATGCTGGTCGCAAGGAGGAACGGGCAACGATGGACAAATCACACGATCTGGCGCACCGGCGGGCCACGATTCACGGTGACCCTTGAAACTCAGCAAGCGCACGGTAACTCCGCTAGTGTTAAAAATCAATCATATTCTTGACATTGGCGCAAAATCGGTCTCCAAACTCCATGAATATCGACAATTCTTTTGTTTTTCAGTTGCTTGCGGCGATACTGGTGCTGGCAGGCCTGATTGGAGTGATGTTGCCGGTCCTTCCGGGGCTGCCACTGGTGTTCGCCGGACTGCTGCTTTCGGCCTGGGCGGACGGTTTCCAGCACGTCGGAGCAGTCCGGCTGACCCTCCTCGCCCTGCTCACCCTGGCCTCGCTCGGGATCGATTTCTGGGCCGCTGCGCATGGCGCCAAGCGGGTCGGCGCCAGCCGCACGGCGCTGATTGGCGCAACCCTCGGCATGCTGATTGGCGCCTTCGTGTTCCCCCCGTTCGGGTTCTTCCTCGGTCCATTCGTCGGCGCGCTGGCTGGGGAATTGCTGCATCGGCGCAGCCTCACCCAGGCGGATCTCGGCGCGGCGACGCGCATCGGCGTCGGCACCTGGCTGGGCATCGCGCTGGGCGTCGCGCTCAAACTCGCCATCGCCGGATTGATGCTGGGACTGTTCGCATCGGGATGGCTGTTCAACCACTGATCCAGCACGGATGTCGCGGTTCAAGCGATTGCCGGCACAATGAGCGGATGATGATCGATCGCCTTCGCACCCTCGCCTTCCTGCTGGCCACCACCTTCGCCGCCATGGCGCCGGCGCTTGCGCAACCGGTTCCCGACGACGCCACCATCCAGCGCAAACTGGCGCATCAACTGCAGGCGCGCGAAGACCTGAAGCAGGTCTCGGCGCAGGTGACGGGCGGCGTCGCGACCCTCAACGGCCAGGTGGTGGACACGCCGCAACGGCAGGCCGCGGCGGAAATCGCCACCAGCGTCGATGGCGTCCGCCAGGTCAACAACCAGATCATGCTGGACCCCGACCTGCCGGTGCGCATTCGCGCCGCCGTCGACGAACTCAAGGGCAAGCTGGTGCGGCTGGTGGTCAATCTGCCGCTGCTGGTGCTCGCGATCCTGGTGATCATGTTCTCCGTGTGGCTGGGTGGATTCATCAGCCGGCGGATGCAATTGGTCAAGCGCCTCAGCAGGCACAACCCCTACATGGATGGCCTGGTCCGCAATATCGTCAAGACGCTGGTGGTGTTGAGCGGCGTGCTGATCGCGCTCAACCTGCTGGGCGCGACGTCACTGGTGGGCGCGGTGCTGGGATCGGCCGGTGTGGTCGGGCTGGCACTCGGCTTCGCCTTCAAGGACATCGCCGAGAACTACATCTCCGGCATCCTGCTGTCGTTCCGGCAACCGTTCTCCCCCGGCGACCTGGTGCGGATCGACAGCAGCGAAGGCCGCGTGGTGGCGCTGACGTCGCGCGTCACCGTGCTGATGACCGCCGACGGCTTGAACCTGCAATTGCCGAATGCGCTGGTGTTCAAATCGGTGATCACCAACTACACGCGCAACTCACGCCGTCGCTTCGATTTCATCACCAACGTCAGCACCAGCAGTTCCTGGAACGACGCGATGGACCTCGGCATCGGCGCGATCCGCGGCGTCGCGGGCGTGCTTGCCGATCCGGCCCCGAGCGCGTGGATCCGCGATCTCTCCGACAGCGGCGCGACCATCCAGTTCGCCGGCTGGATCGACCAGGCCAACAACGACTTGGCGAAGACCCGCAGTGAAGCGATGCGGATGGTCCGTCGCACCTTGCGCGGAGCCGGCATCCTGCCGCCAAGTTCGGTGCAACAGATCCAGTTGGTCCGGAGCGATGGCGACGCGCATCCGCCACCGGTGGCCCAGGAAGTCCAGGAGAAACGCGACACCTCGGTCGATCGCGAGATGGACGCATCGGTGCAGGAGGCGCGCGCCGAGGAGATCGGCAGCAACTTGCTCAACCAGGCGCCACCGAAATGACGGCACGCCTGCCCGCCCTCGCCGTCGTGGCCTTGGCGACCACGCTGGCACACGCGCCAGCACGCGCACAGGCTGCGGCGCAAGCGGACATCACCGCATGCATGGCGATCGAAACCGACAAGGAACGCCTCGCTTGCTACGACGCAGCGACGAAACGCGACACCCCCACGCCCGCAGCTGCCGATGCCGCCGCAACGCAGGCGAAACAGCAGGAGGCCGCGCGCGCTGCGGAGCGCGCGGCACAACCGCATAGCGACCTGTATGCCTCGGAAACCGACGACGCGACCGCGATCGCCAATTCCGGCAAGGGCTCCCTGCTCGATCGTCGCTGGGAATTGGCGAAGGATTCCAAACTCGGCACCTGGAATTTCCGCGCCTACAAGCCGGTCTACCTGTTGCCGGTGTTCTGGACCAACGATGCCAACACCATGCCGCATTCGCCCAATCCGAACAACACGGTGACCACGCCGCAGCCCCTGCAGAACATCGAAGCGAAGTTCCAGCTCAGCTTCAAGACCAAGGCGATCGAGAACCTGTTCGGCGACAACGGCGACGTGTGGATGGGTTATACCCAGAGTTCGCGCTGGCAGGTCTACAACTCGGGCGACTCGCGGCCGTTCCGCGAAACCAATTACGAACCCGAAGTGCTGCTGGTGTTCCGCACCAACTACGCCATCGGCGGATGGAAGGGCCGGCTGGCGGGAATCGGCGTCACCCACCAGTCCAACGGCCGCGCCGATCCGCTATCGCGCAGCTGGAACCGGGTGATGACGAACATCGGCTTCGATCGCGACAACTGGTCGCTGATGTTGCGACCATGGTTCCGCATTCCCGAAAGCCGCGCCAAGGACGACAACCCCGATATCGAGGATTACATGGGCCGCGGCGACATGACCCTGGTGCACACGGTCGGTCGCAACGAGTTCTCGCTCACCGCGCGTCATTCGTTGCGCGGCGGCGATCGCTCGCACGGCGCGCTGCAGTTCGACTGGGGCTTCCCGATCACGCGCCAGCTGCGCGGCCATTTCCAGCTGTTCGACGGCTATGGCGAAAGCATGATCGACTACAACCACCGCGCGGCCTACATCGGCCTCGGCGTGTCGTTGCTGGAGTGGTATTGATCAGGCATCGCGCTAAGGACTGATTCGGTGGAAGCCGCATAGCTTGTTGCCGGAAGGATCGCGCAGATAGGCCAGATACAGCACGCGCCCCTCGGTGGCGTGGCGGACTCCGGGCGGATCCTCGATGCTGGTGCCACCATGGGCAATGCCGGCGGCATGCCAGGCATCGACGGCTGCCGGTGATGCACCCAGGAACCCGATCGTGCTGCCGTTGCCGTGCGTTGCCGGCTGACCGTCGAGCGGTTTGGTGATCAGCAAGCGACCACCACCGTGGTGATAGACCAGTCGCCCCTTCGCATCGATCACGCCTGCCTGAGCGCCCAGCACGCCAAGGATGGCGTCATAGAATTCTTTCGTGGCATCGATGTCGTTGGCACCAAGCGTGATATGGCTGAACATTCAATTGCTCCTTATGCGATAGCGGCGAGTCATGCGACGACGACCGGAATCCTGCCGATCTTCGCCTGCCATTCCTTCGGGCCGGTCTGGTGGACCGAGCTGCCGCGGCTGTCGACCGCGACGGTGACCGGCATGTCCTCGACTTCGAATTCGTAGATCGCTTCCATGCCGAGGTCCTCGAACGCGAGCACGCGCGCGGCCTTGATCGCCTTCGAGACGAGATAGGCCGAGCCGCCGACCGCCATCAGGTAGACCGCGCCGTTGTCGCGGATGGCATCGATCGCGGCGGGACCACGCTCGGCCTTGCCGACCATGCCGATCAGGCCGGTCTGCTCCAGCAATTGACGGGTGAATTTGTCCATGCGCGTGGCGGTAGTGGGACCGGCGGGACCGACCACTTCATCGCGCACCGGATCGACCGGGCCGACGTAGTAGATGAAGCGGCCGTTGAGATCGACCGGCAAGGTTTCACCCTTGTTGAGCATGTCGACCATGCGCTTGTGGGCGGCATCGCGCCCGGTGAGCAGCTTGCCGTTGAGCAGCAGCGTCTCGCCCGGCTGCCACGTCGCGATCTCTTCCTTCGTCACCGTATCGAGATTCACCTTGCGACCCTTGCTGGCGTCGTAAACGATCTGCGGCCAATCGGAGAACGATGGTGGATCGAGCGTCACTGGTCCGCTGCCATCGAGGGTGAAGTGCGCGTGGCGTGTCGCCGCACAATTCGGGATCATCGCCACCGGCAGGTTGGCGGCGTGGGTCGGATAGTCCTTGACCTTGACGTCGAGCACGGTGGTGAGCCCACCCAGGCCTTGCGCGCCGATACCGAGCGCGTTGACCTTGTCGTACAACTCGAGGCGCAGTTCCTCGGCGCGATTGGATGCACCACGCGCCTGCAGGTCGGTGATGTCGATCGCTTCCATCAGTGACTCCTTCGCCAGCAGCATCGCCTTTTCCGCGGTGCCGCCGATGCCGATGCCGAGCATGCCCGGCGGGCACCAGCCGGCGCCCATGGTCGGCACCGTCTTCAACACCCAGTCGACGATGGAATCGGAGGGATTGAGCATCGCGAACTTCGATTTCGCTTCGGAACCACCGCCCTTGGCCGCGACGATCACCTCCACCGTGTTGCCGGGCACGACGCTGACGTTCACCACCGCCGGCGTGTTGTCGCCGGTGTTGCTGCGCTTGCCGGCGGGATCGGCCAGCACCGAGGCGCGCAACTTGTTGTCGGGATCGTTGTAGGCGCGGCGCACGCCTTCGTTGGCCATGTCCTCGACGCCCATGGTGGCGTCATCCCAACGCACGTCCATGCCGATCTTCAGGAACACGGTGACGATGCCGGTGTCCTGGCAGATCGGGCGGTGGCCTTCGTAGCACATGCGCGAATTCACCAGGATCTGCGCCATCGCGTCTTTCGCGGCCGGCGATTCCTCGCGCGCGTAGGCGGCAGTCAGGCCGCGGATGTAGTCGGCCGGATGGAAATAGCTGATGTACTGCAGCGCATCGGCGACCGACTGGATCAGGTCGGCCTGGCGGATGGAAACCGGGCCGGATGCGCGGGAAGCAGAGGATTCGGCGCTCAAGGGGAAGCTCGTGGGGAGGAACGAGCCCGATATTTTACGGGATACGCAAAAAGAACCGGGGGTAGTCGCCCGCCCCCGGTTCGTGTCACTGCGATTGGCGCCGTCCGATCAGAACGTGTAACGCACCGTCGCCATCAGCGACCAGCGCGAAACCACGCGGCTGGGATCGTAGAAGCCGCCGTCATACACCTGCAGCGCCTGCGGCGCGTAGTTGCCGTTCTTGTCGGTCGGCAACGAATACAGGTACTGGCCCTGGGCATTCACGCCGGCGTAGTTGACCAGCGTGCGCGCCGGATAGGTACCGACGGTCGAGGTCTGCCCCCAGTGCTTGTTGAGCAGGTTCAGCAGATTGTGCAAGTCGAGACGGAACTCGCCCTTGTTGCCCTTGAAGATGCCCGGCAATTCCTGGGTGAAGCCGAAGTCCAGCGTGTTGCTCCACGGCGCATGCGCGCCATTGCGATCGGCGATCTGGCCACGGTGCGTGGCGAGGTAATAATCGCCGGCAAGGTAGTCCTGGAACTGGCTGATGGCCTTGGCGCTGGTGCCAGCGGCGTAGGCGACCTTGGGATCGTTCACGCCCGGAATGTAGGCCGGATCCCAACCGGCAACGCTGTCGCCGTTGGCATCATTGCCAAACACCCAGGTGTACGGATTGCCGCTGCGGCCGGAATAGAACAGCGACGCCTGCGTGCGGTAGTTGCCGAAGAATTTATGCTCCCAGTTCAACGCCAGCTTGACCGTACGCGGGATGTTGTAGTTCGACACGGTGGCGATGTCGCTGTTGGGATTGGTGCGGGCGTTGCGGCGGTAGCCGTCGAACGCAACCGTGTCGGCACCCGGATCGACTTCCGTGGCGTGGCTCAGCGTGTAGCTGAAGCTGCCGGAGAAGCCGTGCGACAGCGGCTTGGTGAGTGCCAGCGTCAGGCTGTCCGACTTGCCCTTGTGGGTGTTGCCGAGCAGCGTCGACGCCGTGTTGTACGCACGATTCTGGTTGTACAGCGCGTCGGAGCCGGCAGGCGCCTTGCCCGGCGCGAGATTCGGGTTCCAGTACGACAGGCGCCCATCGGGCAGCGTGCCGGTCGGCGCGCCGAAATTGACAGCTTGGTAGAGGACGCCGTTTTGCACCTGGATATGCAGGTATTCCGCAGAGGCGACCAGGCCCCACACCGGCGTTTCACGATCGATCGCCAGGCTGGCCTTCCACACCGTCGGCAGCTTGAAGTTGGGATCGATCACATCGATCGAACCGGCGGGATTGCTGCCTGTCGGGATCGGCTGGTTCATCGGATCGGCGCTGAACGGTGCCGTGGCCGGAGCGAACGAGGTGTAGCTCGCCAACGTGACGCCGTTGTTCTGGTACGGATTGGTCATCCACACCGTCGGCGGCGAAGTCTGGAACAAGCCGACGCCACCACGCAGCTGTGTCTGGTACTTGGTGTTGAAGGTGTAGTTGAACGAGAAGCGCGGCTCGATCACGTAATTCTTCGCGCCCACCGTCGTGTTGTTGGCATAGCCGAAGGTGTTCGCGAAATTGGCGTTGTACACCGGCTTGGCCGAGGCGCGCGGAACGTCGACGCGAACGCCGTACTGCATCGACAGGCGATCGTTGACTTGCCAGGTGTCCTGGATGAACGGGCTCAGCTGGCTGTATGTCCATGCGCCCGCGATGTCATTGAGCGCATACCCCGGCGCCGGGTGGTACAGGTCGTAACGCTGGTATTGCGCGTTGGCGAAATTGGCCAGGCCATAGAAGCTGTACACGCCGAATTCGGCCTGCCCGAACATGTTGTAGATCTTGTTGCGCTGGTAGTCGAAACCGCCCTTGATCGCATGGCTGCCCACGGTATAGGTGCCGGCCGCGAACAGGGTGAACTTGCGCGTGTCGATGTGGTTGTAGTGGCGATAACGTTCCTCGCCCAGGTTCACCGTCGGGCCCTTGCCAGCCGGATCGAGGTTGACCGACACCGCCGGCTGCTGCCATGGCGCGGTGGTGTCCTGCACGAAATGCTGCAGGCCGATCTTGGTTTCGGTGGTGAAGCTGTCGGTCCAGTCATCGAACAGGTGCACCACGTAGTTGTCGGTGGTGATCGCCTTGGTATAGGTGTAGCTGGTCAGGCCGACACTGTTGGGGCCGTTGCCGCCCACTGCGGGCTGCAGGTTCTTGTTGCGCTGCAGGGCCAGGCTGACGCGATGGTTGTTGTTGATGTTCCAGTCGAACTTGGCGAGGTAGCGCTTGTCGTCATAGGCCAGTGCCGAAGCGCCGCCGAACACGCCCGGCTTCAGGCCGAGCTTCGTGGCGATATCGATCACTTTCTGCAGATCGCCCGGCGACACCTTGCCGCTGGTCGACGCGCCTTGTCCGAGGCTGGGATCGAGACCGTTGAGGGAATCGGCGCCGATGCCGGAGGTCTTCTCATGCTCGGCCGAGAGGAAGAAGAACAGCTTGTCCTCGATGATCGGGCCGCCGAAAGTGAAGCCGTACACACGATCGCGATCGAAGCCGGTGTACTTGTAGCCGCGCGTGTCCGGCTGCAACCAGCCGGCCTTGCCCATCAGCTTGCCGGAATCGCGATAGGAGTAGTAGAGCGAACCGTGGTACTGGTTGCCGCCCGACTTGGTCACCGCATTGACATCGGCGCCGACGGAATCGGAGATCACGTCGTAATTCGACGGCGAGATGTTGTACGCGGCGATGGTTTCCGCCGAGATCGGCGACTTCAGGTACGGCAGGCCGTTGGCATTGAGGCCGAACGGATCGGACTGCGACACGCCGTCCACGCTGACGCTGTTGTAGCGGTTGTTCATCCCCGCGATCGAGATCGTGCCAAGGCCCGGGTCGAGCACGTTGACGCGCGGATCGAGGCGCGCCACGTCATCGATGGAACGGTTGCCCTGCGGCGTGTCGTGCAACTGGCGCGTCGACACCACGGTCGAAAGCCCCTTGTTGTCGGGCTTGAAGATCTGTGCCAGCTTCGAGCCGGTCACCGTGACCGTCCCGAGTTCGCTGCCAGCCGCGGCATTGAGGTTGAAATTGACCGGGGTGGTCTGGCCGAGTTGCAGGAACACGCCTTCCTGGTCCGCAGTGCCCGCGCCGGACTTCACCTTGATGTCGAACGGTCCGCCCACGCGCAAGCCTTGCGCGCCGAAGCGGCCTTCACCATCGGTGCTGACTTCCTTCACCGTGCCCGTGGGTTCATGGGTGATGGTGATGGTGGCGCCCGCGACAGGCTTGCCGCTGGCATCGAGCACGCGACCGGCCACCGCCGAGGTGGTGACGTTCTGGGCCAGCAGCGGCGTTGCCGCCAGCAGTGCCGCGATGGAAAGTGACAGACGGGCAGCCCGCAGACTGTGTGCCATGGATTCGATTCCTTAGTGAAAAACAAATGGGAAACCTGGCTGCGAACGTGACCCGCGCAGCCCAAGCTGGACGAGACATTGCATGGCCATTTCGACAAGCGTGTGACGGGCGCCCGCCGATATTCCCCCGGACGGGGCGCCTGCACAGGATAAAGGAAATCGCCACCGGGACGGGAATTTCGGCCTGCCGCATGAGTCCTCGACGTGCCATCATCGCCGCACGACCGATGGGAATGGATCCCGGGGAGACCGCAATGTTCAAGAAAATCGTGATCGTGCTGGTGGTGGTGATCGCCGCGTTCCTGGCCTATGCCGCTACGCGCCCTGCCACCTTCGAAGTCAGCCGCAGCACCGTGATCGCCGCACCGCCCCAGCGCGTGTACGACTTGATCAACGACTTCCACAATTTTCCACAATGGTCGCCGTGGCAGAAGCTCGATCCCGCCATGCAAGTGACGTATTCCGGCCCGCAGAACGGCGTCGGTTCCAGCTACGCGTGGTCGGGCAACAAGCAGGCCGGCAAAGGCTCGATGAAGATCACCGAGGCGACGGCGCCGGGCAAAATCAAGATGGACCTCGATTTCATCGAACCCTTCGCCGCCAGCAATACCGTCGATTTCGTGCTGGCACCGGAAGGCAGCGGCACCCGCGTGACGTGGACGATGCGCGGCCACAGCAACTTCATGGTCAAGGTGATGAGCATGTTCGTGTCGATGGACCAGACGATCGGCCCCGATTTCGAGCGCGGACTGGCCAATCTCAAGACCGTGGCGGAAACTGCGCATTGACGAGCGCGTGCATCGTTGCGGGCGGTGATCATGGATGTGCTCACCGCCGAATGACCTGCTGACCGGCAGACTGCGACGATGGCGCCGCCCCTGCCCCCGGTCGATCTGTCGTTGCGCGAACGCTTCAAGGCGTTGCGCAACCTGCCGCCGTTCCTGCGCGACATCTGGGCCACCAGTCGCCCGCTGACGCTCGCCAATATCGTGTTGCGGTTGATCCGCGCGGTGCTGCCGGTCGCCCTGCTCTATGTCGGCAAGCTGATCATCGACGAAGCGGTGCACCTGTCGCGCCTGCAGGTGCCGCATTGGCTGGTCGATGCCTGGCACTCCGGCCTGCTCGATCACTTCGCGCTGCTGCTGGCGCTGGAACTCGCGATCGCGGTGCTGTCGGATCTGCTGGGGCGCCTGGTCGGCTACGTCGATGGCCTGCTCTCCGATCTGTTCACCAACCGCATCGGCGCGCGCCTGATGGAGCATGCGGCGACGCTGGATCTGGAGGATTTCGAGGACCCCGACCTGCAGGATCGCCTGCAACGCGCGCGCATCCAGACCATGGGCCGGATGAACCTGATGGGCCAGTTGTTCGGGCAGGCGCAGGATGCCATCACCGTCCTCACCTTCGCCGCCGGACTGGTCGCCTATGCGCCGTGGCTGATGGCGCTGCTGGCGTTGGCGCTGGTGCCGGCCTTCATCGGCGAATCGCACTTCAACACGCTCGGCTACACGCTCAACACGATGTGGACGACCGAGCGCCGCGAACTGGAATACCTCAAGCAACTCGGATCGAGCGTGGAAAGCGCGAAAGAGGTCAAGATCTTCGACCTCAACCGTTTCCTGATCGAGCGTTTCCGCACGCTCTCCGACAAGTTCTACCTGGCCAACAAACGCCTCGCTGCACGCCGCGCGTTCTGGGGCACGATCCTGACCGCACTCGGCAGCATCGCCTACTACAGCGCCTACGGTTACATCGCCTGGCGCACGGTGCGCGGCGACTTCACCATCGGCGACCTGACGTTTCTCTCCGGCAGCTTCCTGCGCCTGCGCAGCCTGCTGGAATCGTTGCTGTCGGGATTCGCGCAGGTGGCGAACCAGTCGCTCTATCTCGACGATCTGTATTCCTTCTTCCGCATCCAGCCGGAAATCACCAGCAAGCCCGGCGCGTTGCCGGTGCCGCATCCGATCCGCGACGGCTTCGTGTTCGAGAACGTCGGCTTCCGCTACGACGGCTCCGAACGCTGGGCGTTGCGTGGTTTGTCATTCCAGTTGCATGCCGGCGAAGTGCTGGCACTGGTCGGCGAGAACGGCGCTGGCAAGACCACGCTGGTGAAGCTGCTGGCGCGACTCTACGATCCCGATGAGGGACGGATCCTGCTCGATGGCATCGACCTCAAGGATTACGACCTCGACGACCTGCGCGCGAACATTGGTGTGATCTTCCAGGACTTCGTGCGCTACCACCTCAGTGCCGGCGAGAACATCGGCGTCGGCCAGATCGATGCCTTGCGCGACCGCGCGCGGATCGTCGAAGCGGCGCGCCGCGGCATGGCCACCGAAGTGATCGAAGCATTGCCGAACGGCTACGACCAATTGGTGGGACGGCGCTGGAAAACCGGCGTCGACCTCAGCGGCGGCCAGTGGCAGAAGATCGCGATCGCGCGCGCCTACATGCGCGATGCCCAGGTCATCATCCTCGACGAACCGACCGCCGCGCTGGACGCCCGCGCCGAATTCGAGGTGTTCGAGCGCTTCAAGGAATTGGGCGCGGGCCGCACCGCGGTGCTGATTTCCCACCGTTTCAGCAGCGTGCGCATGGCCGACCGCATCTTGGTGCTGGCCGACGGCAAGGTCGAGGCGCAGGGCAGCCATGCGGAACTGATGGCGCAGGGCGGCCGCTACGCCGAATTGTTCGAATTGCAGGCCGCCGGCTACCGCTGAACGCAGCGAAACCCCATCGGCCTTAAAATGGCGGGCTTGCCCCTGCCGTGGTCCGAATGTCCAACCCGCTGCCCCATTTCACTGAAACCGTGCTCGATGTCCATCACTGGACCGATGCCTATTTCAGTTTCACCACCACCCGCGACCCCGGCCTGCGCTTCGAGAACGGCCAGTTCGTGATGATCGGGCTGCCGGGCGAAGGCAAGCCGCTCGTGCGCGCCTATTCCGTCGCCAGCGCCAACTGGGCGGAAACGCTGCACTTCTTCAGTATCAAGGTGGAGGACGGCCCGCTCACCTCGAAGCTGCAACACCTCAAACCCGGCGATCCGCTGCTGGTCAGCCGCAAGCCGACCGGCACGCTGCTGATCAGCGACCTCAATCCCGGGCGCAACCTCTATCTGCTCGGCACCGGCACCGGCCTCGCGCCGTGGTTGTCGGTGGCCCAGGACCCGGAAACCTACGAACGTTTCGAGCGCGTGATCGTCTGCCACGGCGTGCGCAGCGCGGACGATCTCGCCTACCGGGAGTTCTTCGAACACGCATTGCCGAACCATGAATTGCTGGGCGAATTGGTCCGCAACAAGCTGCTGTACTTCCCGGCGGTGTCGCGCGAACCCTTTGAGTATCGCGGCCAGGATCACCACGGCCGCATTACCGACATGCTCGCCGATGGCCGTATCGCGCAGTCGCTCGGCATCGAAGCGCTCGATCCGGCGCATGACCGCGCGATGATCTGCGGCAGCCCGTCGATGCTGGCCGATTTCCGCACCTTGCTGGATGCACGCGGCTTCAAGGTCTCGCCGAAGATCGGCCAGGCCGGCGACTACGTGTTCGAACGCGCCTTCGTCGAAAAATGATTCTCTCCGCCTGATCCCAAAGGGGAAACGCTCCATGCCCATGCCCTCCCGCACCCCGCTTGCCGCAGCACTCGCCATCACCCTGCTGTTCGGCGCCACGTTCGATCATCCGGCCAATGCCGCCGCGAAACCCGGAACTTCCATGCCCGCCAACAGCACCAACCCGTTCTTCAGCAGCAGTCCGCTCGAATTCGGCTATCCGCAATTCGACAAGATCAAGGCCGGCGATTTCGCCCCCGCCTTCGACCGCGGCATGGCCGAGCAGAAGAAGGAAGTGGAAGCGATCGCCAACAACAAGGCCGCGCCGACCTTCGACAACACCATCCTGGCGATGGAGAAAAGCGGGCGCATCCTCTCGCGCGCGACCTACGTGTTCTCCAACCTGACAGCCGCCAACACCAACGCCGATCTCGACAAACTCGACGCCGAGTATTCGCCGAAGTTCGCCGCGCATCGCGACAGCACCTATCTCAACGGCAAGCTGTTCCAGCGCATCAAGACGCTGTACGACCACCGCGCCACGCTGGGGCTGGACGCGCAGGGCACGCGCCTGGTCGAACGCTATTACGAGGACTTCAAGCACGCCGGCGCCGACCTGACGGCGCAGCAGAAGGAACGCGTCAAGGCGATCAACGCCGAGATCGCCGGCCTGCAGACCAAGCTGACGCAAAACGTGCTGGCCGAAGCCAATGCCTCGGCGGTGCTGGTCGATTCGCGCGCGGAACTCGCCGGCCTCAGCGACGAACAGATCCAGGGCCTGGCCGACGATGCCAAGGCGAAGGGCATGCCCGGCAAATACCGGATCGCACTGGTCAACACCACCGGCCAGCCGCTCGAAGCGCAGTTGGAAAACCGCGCGTTACGCGAAAAAATCCACAACGCCTCGATCATCCGCGGCAGCCGCGGCGGCGAGTGGGACAACACCGCGCCGATTTCGCGTCTGATGAAGCTGCGCGCCGAACGCGCCGCGATCATGGGCTATCCGGATTACGCCTCGTTCGCGCTGGCCGATGAAACCGCGAAGAACCCGCAGGCGGTGAACGCGATGCTCGACAAGATCGCTCCGATCGCCGTCGCCAATGCCCGCAAGGAAGGCGCGGTGCTGCAGGCGATGATCGACAAGGAACAGAAGGCCAAGGGCCAGCCGACCTTCAAGCTGGAACCGTGGGACTGGGCGTTCTACACCGAGAAGGTGCGGAAGGCCCAATACGACTACGACGAAAACCAGATCAAGCCCTATCTCGATTTCAACAACGTGCTCAACAACGGCGTGTTCTTCGCCGCCAACAAACTGTACGGCCTGACGTTCAAGCGCCGCACCGATCTTCCGGTCTACCAGGAAGACGTGCAGACCTATGACGTCTTCAACGAGGACGGCAGCAAGCTCGCGATCATCATCGTCGATCCCTATGCGCGCGGCTCCAAGCAGGGCGGCGCGTGGATGAGCTCCTACGCCGACCAGGCCGACCTGCTCGGCACCAAGCCGGTGATCGCGTTCCACCTCAACGTCACCAAGCCGACCGCGGGCAAGCCGTCGCTGATGACCTGGGATGACGTCAACGGCGCCTTCCACGAGTTCGGCCACGTGCTGCACGGGATGTTCTCGAACGTGAAGTATCCGTACTTCTCCGGCACCAACGTGCCGCGCGACTTCGTCGAATATCCGTCGCAGGTCAACGAGATGTGGATGGACGATCCGACCGTGCTCGCCAACTATGCGAAGCACTGGCAGACGGGAGAACCGCTGCCGAAGGCCTTGCTCGACAAGGTGATGGCCGCGTCGAAGTTCAATGAGGGCTTCAAGACCACGGAATACCTCGGCGCCGCGATGCTCGACCAGAAGTGGCACCAGATCCCGGCATCGGCGGTGCCGGATGCATCGGGCGTGATGGCCTACGAGGCGAAATCGCTGAAGGACATCGGCCTCGACTACGCGCCGGTGCCGCCGCGTTACCGCACCCCGTATTTCAAGCACATCATGGAAGGCTACGCCGCCGGCTACTACGCCTACATCTGGTCGGAAGTGCTGGACGCCGATACCGCGAAATGGATCCGCGACCACGGTGGCCTGACCCGCGCCAATGGCGATCGTTTCCGTTCGATGTTGCTGTCGCGCGGCGGCAGCGTCGACGCGATGGAATTGTTCGAGAAATTCTACGGCGGCAAGCCGGACATCCAGCCGTTGCTGGAGCGTCGTGGATTGACGAGCAAGTAGCGCTCGCTGCAAGGTTCTGCACAACGAAAGCGCCGGCATTGCCGGCGCTGTTCGTTTCAACGCTGTGGCCAGCTACTGGAACAGGGTGCGATAACGCGGCGCAAGGTACGGCAGCAAGACCGACGCCGGCACATCGGCGCGCTGGATGCCGTCGGAATACCCGGCGACTTGGTACGGCGGGAACACGAAGGTCAGGCCGATCAGCTTGCCCTGCGCATCGATCATCGGTTCGAACTCGCTGAACTCGCTGGCGGCGGGTTCGGTGCCGGATTCCACGATCGGACCCATCAGCTTCAAGGCCTTGTCGACCTCCTCCGGTGTCTGCTTGTCGTCTTCCAGGCGCGCGCGGATCTGTCCCATCAAGGTCTCGCGCACACTGGCCGAGACCGCAGCCCAACCGGCGGGACCGGCAAGCAGATCCTGCGAACGGATCAGGTTTCCAGCCTGCGTGTCCCACACGAAACGCCGGATCAGCGGATCGCCTTGCGCGCCGCCGGTATACAGGCTGCCGTCGGCGGCAATCGCGATCAACCCGCGCGCTGGCGGCGCGATCTGGCGGAATTCGAGGCTCATGTCATAGGGGACGCCGGCATCGCCGGCCTTGTGTGGCTTTGCCGCATCAACCAGGCGCTTGCGGGATGCATCGGCATACGCCTTGATTTCCTGCGCCAATCCCGCCGGCAACGACGCACCCTTGGGATAGGTGATGCCCAGCAGATACACCGGCGTGTGTTCGACCTGATCCTGCAGCGTCACCGGCGCAACGGCAGCCGGCGGCGGCGTGGTTCCATTGGCCGGTTGCGCATCATGCTTGCCGCAACCCGCGAGCGCGACGACGACCAGCAGTGCAATCCCATGTTTCGCGCGAGTGTGGCCTGCGCTCATGTCAGGCCCACGATGCAGCATCAGGATGCCGGCGCATCCAGGCCTCGGCATAGGAACAGGCCGGATGCACTTTCAATCCTTCGGCGCCTGCGTATTCGACGGCCGCCTTGACCAGATCGCCGGCGATGCCGCGTCCACCGATGGCCGGGGGCACGATGGTGTGGTCGATCGACAACACATCGCCATGCCGCGAATATTCGACATATCCCTCATGACCGTCGACGGAAGTGACGAATCTCCGGATCTCCGGCACGTGATGGATCGTGATTGCCATTGCACAGCCCGCCATGTTGCGTTTGAGTGGAACCCCCGCGGCGGTGCCCTGTCGCCACGCGCATATTGTGCGGGAGCACGCCCGTGACTTGTGTGAGCGCGGCGTGAAATCAACCCGATCCAAAGACTTCGAACCCCGCGCCACCACGCCGCGCTAACATCGGCGCGATCCGACCGCGAAGACTCCCGCCATGCGCCGTGTTGTCCTGCCCTCCCTGCTGTTGAGCGCCGCTTTGCCCGTTGCCGCGCTTGCTGCCAATGATCTCTCCACCGTGTCGGAACGCAGCGGCTTTCAGCGCACCGGCCGCTACGACGAAGTGATCGCGTTGTGCCGCGATTTCCAGACGAAATACCCCAAATCGGTACGCTGCTTCGATTTCGGCACCACACCGGAAGGACGACCGATGAAGGCGTTGGCGGTGTCGACGTCGGGCGCACTGACGCCCGCGGCCGCGCGCGCGAAAGGCCTGCCGGTGGTGCTGGCGCAGGGTGGCATCCACGCTGGTGAAATCGATGGCAAGGACGCCGGGTTTCTTGCGATTCGCGAGATGCTGCAAGGCAAGGCCGCCAAGGGTGCGCTCGATCATGCCGTGTTGCTGTTCGTCCCGGTCTTCAACATCGACGGCCACGAGAATTTCCGCGCGTGGAACCGCCCCAACCAGCGCGGCCCGGAGGAAATGGGCTTCCGCGTCACCGCGCAACGCTACAACCTCAACCGCGATTACATGAAGGCCGATGCGCCGGAAATGCAGGCGATGCTGCGTCTCGTCAACGCCTGGGATCCGCTGGTGGAGATCGACCTGCACGTCACCGACGGCGCCAAGTTCCAGCACGATGTCTCGATCACCGGCGAACCGGTGAATTCCGGCGACATGGAATTGCGCAAGGTCGGGCGCGCGGTGAAGGACGGCCTGCTGGAACGATTGGCCACGCAGGGTTCGAAACCGGTCGGCTTCTATCCCTCCTTCGTGAACGATGACGATCCGCAATCCGGTTTCATCGAAGGCCCCTCGACGCCGCGCTTCTCCAATGGCTATTACCCGCTGCGCAACCGCGTCGGCATCCTGCTGGAGACGCATTCCTGGCGCACCTATCCGGAACGCGTGCGCATCACCCGCAACGGCATCGTCGATGTGGTCGAACTCACCGCCGCCCATGGCAGGGAGTGGTTGTCTGCCGCGCATGCCGCCGACCAGCGCGCGCGCAAACTCGGTGGCACGCCGGTGGCGTTGAGCTACCGCAACACCGACGACGTACGCACGATCGATTTCAAGGGTTATGCCTATCAACGGCGGAAGTCCGACATTTCCGGCGGCACGATGACCGAATACGACGAATCGAAGCCGCAGGTCTGGCACATCCCGCTCAAGGATCATGTCGTTGCCGATGTCGAAGTCGTCGCCCCGCGCGGCGGCTATCTGGTGCCAGCGGCGTGGGCGTCGATCGTCGAGCCGAAACTGAAGGCGCACGGCATCGAATATCGCCGCATCGCGCGCGCCATGCCCAACGCTGCGGTGGAGAGCTTCCGCGCCGACACGGCCAAGTTCTCGGCGAATTCATTCGAGGGACACCAGCCGGTGACACTGGCCGGACATTGGTCGCCGGATCATCGCGACCTGGTGGCGGGCGCGCTGTTCGTGCCCATCGCGCAGGCGAAGTCGCGCCTGCTGATGGGACTGCTGGAACCGCAGGCACCCGACGCGCTGGCCGGCTGGGGCGACATGAACAACGCGTTCGAATCCAAGGAATACATGGAGGCCTACGTGACCGAACAGGAAGCGCGCAAGATGCTGGCGCGCGATCCGGCACTGAAGCAGGAATTCGAGCAGCGCTTGAAGAATGACGCCGATTTCGCCAAGTCACCGCAGGCGCGCCTTGATTTCTTCTATCGTCGCCATCCCGCTTACGATCCGGCATTGCGGTTGTACCCGGTGTTCCGTAGCGACACGGTTCCGCACTGATTCATCGACGAATGGAGGCGACATGAACAGCTCACCGAACAATTCGCGCCCGCTGTGGCCGTGGCTGGCGATCATCGCGCTGCTGTTCTTTGCCATCCATTGGCATCGCACGCATGGCAGCACGCCCGCAGTCGCCGCGCCACAAACAACGGCGGAACTTCCCGGTCGTACCACCGCCGACGCGCATCCGCTGCCGCCGCTGTCGGGTCGCCCCGCTCGCGACGCAGGCAGGACCAACACATCATTGCCGCCGGAAGCGCACGACACATTGCGACTGATCCAGAGTGGCGGTCCGTTCCCCTACCGCCAGGACGGCGTGGTCTTCGGCAACCGCGAGGGCCAGCTGCCCGACCGGCCCAACGGCTACTACCACGAGTACACCGTGGTGACCCCCGGCGCACCGACGCGCGGCACCCGCCGCATCATCACCGGTGGCACGCCGCCGCAAGACTGGTACTACACGGACGACCATTACCGCAGCTTCCGCCACATCGAGCCGAACTCGCCATGAGCCTGCATGCCCCGCTGTTTCCGGTCGATCTGGCCGTGCGCATCGACGCCGATGAGTTGTCGCGCCTGCGCGACGATCTCGAACGCAACGGGCTGGCCCGCATGGACGTCGTATTGAAGGGTTGCCATGACAAGGCAGCGTTGATGGCGCGCATGGCGGAAGCGATCCACTACCCCGATCCCGCGCAATTCAGCGACAACTGGGATGCACTCACGGATGCCTTGCGGGATCTCGGCTGGTGGCCGGCCGAAGGTTATGCGCTGGTGATCGATGCCCGCGGATTTTCCGACAACGCACACGCTCCGTTGATCCCCACCCTCATCAGCGTGCTGCGCGATGCGCGCGGCTTCTGGCAGGCGCAGGACACCGCCTTCGTGCCGTTCTGGCTGGATTAGCCGCTCGCGCCCAGTTCAGGAGCTGCACGACAGCATCGAACAACCGGCGCGATGGCGCGCCCATTCCGGGCGTTTTCCCGCGAATTCCTCGCGCCCGGGCTGGTCGTCATAGGGACGGCGCATCACTTCGAGCAGGGTGTGGATGCCGGATGGATCGCCCGCCTGCGCTTGTTCGATCGCGCGTTGCGTCAGCCAGTTGCGCAGGATGTATTTTGGGTTGGCCGCGCGCATCCGCTCGCGTCGCACCGTCGCATCCAGTGGATCATCAGCGAGGCGTTGGCGATAACGCTGCAGCCACGCATCCAATGCATCTGTCGATGCAATGCGCTTGGCATCATCGTAAAACGCATCGGCGAAGGTCTCGACCGTCAACGCGGCGGCGTCGTGGTCGGACAGCGTGCGGAACATGATCGTCATGTCGGCTTCCGCGGCATGCATCCACGCCTGCAGGTCGATCATCAATTGCAGATCGCTGTCTCGGCATTCGGCCAATCCGAGCTTGCCGGCGATCGTGGCGCGTTCGGCTTCGTCATGGGTCGCCGCGAATGCATCGAGCCCAGCTTGCAACGGCGCCGCGTCAGCGAACAACGGCGACAGCGCGCGCGCCAGTTGCACCAGGTTCCAGTACACCACCCGCGGTTGCCAGCTGTAGCGATAACGGCGGCCCTGCGCATCGGTGGTATTGGGGGTGAAATCGGGATCGTAGTCGTCGACCCAGCCGTAGGGACCGTAATCGATGGTCAGCCCGAGGATCGACATGTTGTCGGTATTGAGCACGCCATGCACGAAACCCGTGCGCATCCAGCCCGCCACCATCAGCGCGCTGCGTCGGCATATCTCGGCGAACCACTCGCCGTAACGCTGTTCGCGGCTGCCCTGCAAATGCGGGAAATGGCGATCGATGCAGAAATCCGCGAGCCGTCGCAGCAAGTCGATATCACCGCGCGCGGCCGGCAATTCGAAATGCCCGAAACGCAGGAACGATGGCGCGACCCGGCACACCACCGCGCCGGGTTCGAGCTGCGGATGGCCGTCATAGAACATGTCGCGCAGCACGTCATCGCCGGTCGTGACCAGGCTCAGCGCACGCGTGGTCGGAATGCCGAGATGATGCATCGCCTCGCTGCACAGGAATTCGCGGACGGATGATCGCAGCACCGCGCGGCCATCGGCGTGGCGCGAATACGGGGTCTTCCCGGCGCCCTTGAGTTGCAATTCCCAAGGCTGACGATCGCGCCCGGCGATCGTCCCCAGCGTGATCGCACGACCGTCACCGAGCTGTCCGGCCCATTGCCCGAACTGGTGGCCGCCGTAATTGGTGGCATACGGGCGCATGCCCTCGAGCAAACGGTTGCCGGCGAAGAGTTCGGCGAACCCCGGGCTGGCGATCGCTTCATCGTCGAAACCCAGCATCGCTGCCATCTCGCGCGAATATGCCACCAGCTTCGGCGCAAGCACCGGCGTCGGCATCACCTCCGACCACAGGGCGCCACGCACCTCGCGCACGGCATTGCCGCGGTCGGGGTCACCGGGCAACGCACGCAGGAATGTGTCGTCCAAACGCAGATTCGTCATCAGGTCACGCCGAATACCGTATATTCCATCCAAGGAAATTGGGGATGCCACTCCCCTCGCGCAAGTGCACCTCCGGTCATCAGTCGGCGCCACGCGTACAATATGCGCCCCCATTCCCCGGCGCCCCACGCCCAGAGAGAGCCATGAGCGCCGAACCCGCATCTGCCCCGAAATTCACCGACCTCGGCCTGCCCGAGACCCTGCTCCACGCCCTCAAGGACATCGGCTACGAGACCCCCTCGCCGATCCAGGCCGCAACGATTCCGCCGCTGCTGGCGGGCCGCGACGTGCTCGGAACCGCGCAAACCGGCACCGGCAAGACCGCCGCCTTCGCGCTGCCGGCGCTGTCCCAGCTGGATGCGAAAGCGAGCAAGCCGCAGGTCCTGGTGCTGGCGCCGACCCGCGAGCTGGCGATCCAGGTCGCCGAGGCCTTCCAGAAATACGCGCACCACATACCCGGTTTCCAGGTGTTGCCGATCTATGGCGGCCAGAGCTACCAGCCACAGCTCGCGGCATTGAAGCGCGGCGTGCACGTGGTGGTGGGAACGCCGGGTCGCGTGATCGACCATCTCGAACGCGGCTCGCTCGACCTGTCGCAACTGCGTTGCCTGGTGCTGGACGAAGCCGACGAAATGCTGCGGATGGGCTTCATCGACGATGTCGAGTCGGTGTTGAAGCAGACGCCGCCGACGCGCCAGGTCGCGCTGTTCTCGGCGACGATGCCGGCGCAGATCAAGCGCATCGCCCAGACCTATCTCAAGGATCCGGTCGAGATCGCCATCAAGTCGCAGACCTCCACGGCCGAGAACATCCGCCAGCGCTTCTGGATGGTCAGCGGTACCAACAAGCTCGACGCGCTGACCCGCATCCTCGAAGCCGAACCCTTCGACGGGATGATCGTGTTCGCGCGGACCAAGATCGCCACCGATGAACTGGCCGAAAAGTTGTCCGCACGCGGATTCCGTGCGGCGGCGATCAATGGCGACGTCGAACAGAAGATGCGCGAACGCACCATCCAGCGCCTCAAGGACGGCCAGATCGACGTGCTGGTCGCCACCGACGTGGCCGCGCGCGGCCTCGACGTGGACCGCATCAGCCACGTGGTGAACTACGACATTCCCTACGACACCGAAAGCTACGTGCATCGCATTGGCCGCACCGGTCGTGCTGGACGCAAGGGCGAAGCAATCCTGTTCGTGGCGCCGCGCGAACGCGGCATGCTCGGCGCGATCGAACGCGCGACCCGCCAGAAGATCGAACCGATGCAACTGCCGAGCGTGGCGACCGTCAACGAGCGCCGCGTCGAGCGCTTCTTCGATCGCGTCCAGAAGGAACTGGAAAACACCGGCCTCGGCACCTTCCGCGACCTGCTCGAAAAATTCGAGAACGAGCGCAACGTGCCGATGGCCGATATCGCCGCCGCGCTGGCCAACCTGGTGCAGGGCAAGACGCCATTGCTGCTCGATGCACGCGATATCCCGGACGCGGCGCCACACAAGTTCGAACCGCGTGGCGAGCGTCCGCAACGTGGCGATCGCCCCGAACGTGGAGAACGTTTCGAACGCAGTGAACGGCCGGAACGCGCGCCGCGCGAACGCCAGCCGCATACGCCTTCCAGCGATGCCGGCATGTTGACCTACCGCATCGAGGTCGGCCATTCCCATAACATCAAGCCGGGCAACATCGTCGGTGCGATCGCCAACGAAGCCGAACTGGATGCGCGCCACATCGGCCGCGTCGACATCCGCGACGACTATTCGCTGGTCGACCTGCCGGAAGGCATGCCGGCGGACCTGCTCGCTCATCTCAAGAAGGTGCGCGTGGGTGGCCAGCAACTGCAGATGCGTCCGGCCGGCGATGAAGACCTCCATGCGCCGATGAAGCGCCGTCCGCCGGCGCGCCCGGGTTTCAAGAAGGATGGCGGCAAGCCGCCGTCATTCGCGCCGCGCGGCAAGCCACGCTTCCCGCGCGGATAAGCGGACTTTCGGTCAATGCATCCCCGCATCTGCGGGGATGTAGGCATGCAGATCGGGGAACGGCAGGCCGAATGCCTGCGCGAACAACCAGTACGCCACCAGTGCCATGGCGATGTAGAGGGCGAGCTTCGCCACGAAGCCGACGACCTTCAGCGCCAGCCACACCAGCACGATCAGGATGACGATGCCGACCACCATCGCCGTCGTCATGCTGCCATCTCCACCGCTGCATCGCGCAGTGGCTTGAGCGCGGGGTCGAGCGCGACGCGTTCATCGAAGACGAAGCAGCGACCGTCATAGCCTTCGCCGCCGACTTCGTCGAAATAACGGAGGATGCCGCCTTCGAGCTGGAATACGTGGTCGATGCCGGCCGATTCCAGCCACGGCGCCGCTTTCTCGCAACGCACGCCCCCGGTGCAGAAACTGACCACGGTGGCATCGGTGAGTTGCCCGCGGATCGTGTCGACCGCGACGGGCAGATCATTGAAGTTGTCGATCGGCAGGGTCAGCGCACCACTGAAACTGCCGTATGCGACCTCCTCGCGGTTGCGGGTATCGAGCATCACCACCTTGCGGCCATCATCGTCGTGGCCATCACGCAGCCAGCGCGCGAGATCGACAGGTTCGACCGCAGGTGCACGCTGCACACCGACTCCGGCGGCGCGTCCGGCGAACGCGATGATCTCCTGCTTGCGCTTGATCTTCAGTTTCGCGAACGGCACATGCGCACTCCAGCTGCGCTTGGCCTCGATGGCGGCGAAGCGCGCGTCTTCCTGCAACGTGGCGAGGAAGCCTTCGATGTTGGCGACACCCCCCGCAAGGAACAGGTTGATCCCTTCGGGCGCGACCAGCACGGTGCCGCGCAGGTCGTTGTCCCGCGCCAGCGCGCCGATCTGCGCGACAACGGCATCGACATCGGCGATGGCGACGAAACGGTAGGCGGCGATGTTGAGCACGGCGTCCATGCGGGCGATTTTAGCGCGAGCCGCCCTTCAACCCTGCTTGCCCGCGAATGTGAACGCCACCGCCGCCAGCACGCAGGCGAAAGCCGCGGCATGATTCCAGCGCAGACGTTCGCCGAAGGCCAGCCACGCAAAGACCACGAACACCAGCAGCGTGATGCATTCCTGGAGGATCTTCAGCTGCATCACGCTCATTACGCCGGAGCCGATGCGGTTGCCCGGCACCTGGAAACAGTATTCGAAGAACGCCAGTCCCCAACTGGCGAGGATGACGATCCACAGCGGGCTGCCCTTGAACTTCAGGTGCCCGTACCACGCCATATTCATGAAGACGTTGGAGACGGTCAGCAGCGCGAGGAAGCGCAGCACCGCGGATGATCCCAATACGTTCATTGTTTGCCCTTGTTCTTGTCGGCGGCAGCCTTGGCGCGCGTCGCGGCATCAGCCTTCCACGCAGTGATTTCCGGCGCATCGCGCAGCACCAGGTTGTCGGGATCGATGGTATAGCTCTGGCCGGCGGCGATCGCGACTTCGCCATGTCCACCCGTCATCGCCAGGCGCAGCTTGCGCTCGCCAACGCGCACCTCCACCGGTAGCGGGAACGGACGATCGCCATCGGTGATCCAGCGCAGCTTCAACTTGCCGACACTGCGCTGGACATCAAGTCGCGGCATCACTGCGCTGCGCAGATAGACGTCGAAGAACCAGTTCCAGTCCCTGCCGGTGACCTTGTTCACCGCATCGACGTAATCGCGCGTGGTGGCGTAACGCGGCTTGAAGTTGCCAGGCTTGGGGTCGAGGCGTCCGTATACCAGCAGGCGCATCGTTTCGCGGAAGGCACGATCGCCGATCTGGTGACGCAGCGTATGCAGGATCCACGCGCCCTTGTAGTAGACATCGGTGCCGGGATCGATCGCGTCCGATTCCGGCGTGCCATTCGGGCGACTGTGGCCGGCGACCATCGGGTGCTTGCCGGCGATCAAGCCACGCTGGCGCAGCATCTCGGCGTCGTAATACATGCGTCCGCGCAACCATTCCAGATACAACGGCTGCATGTACATCGCGAAGCCTTCGTGCAACCAGAAATCGTCGAAGTCGGCATTGGTCATCTGGTTGCCGAACCATTCGTGGGCAAACTCGTGCTGCATCAGCCAGTCGTAGCCGTTGATGTCCTTCTTGTAGTCGTTGCCATAGGCGTTGATGGTCTGGTGTTCCATGCCGAGGTGCGGCGTTTCCACCACGCCGACCTTGTCGTCGCTCCACGGATAGGGACCGATCGCTTCCTCGAAGAAATCCAGCATGGTCGGCAGTTCGGCATACAAGCCTTCGGCCTTGGCGCGATTGCCGCGCAGGTAGTAGAAATCCATCGGCATGACGTTGCCATAGCGACTGCGATAGTCGTTGTGCAGCAATTCGTAGGGGCCGATGTTCAACGCGATGGCATAGGTATCGGGCTGGCGCGCCGACCAGTTCCACGTCCACGTCTTGTCGTTCTTGTCGACGCCGAGCAAGCGTCCGTTACTCGCAGCAGTGAGTCCCGCCGGCACCGTGACATGCTGGATCACCCGTTGTGGTTTTCCCATCGGATGATCGATGCACGGCCACAACAGATCGCAGCCCTCGCCTTCCACGGCGGTCGCCACCCACGGCTCGCCGGTGGGCGCGGTCGCCCAGACGATGCCGCCGTCCCACGGCGCGCGCTTCGCCACCAAGGGCTTGCCGTTATAGCTCACATGCACCTTGAACGTTGCACCGGTCGCCACCGCCTTCGGCAACGCGAATTCGATGCGCCCTTCATTGTTCGGACGATCCTTCGCCGCCAACGCAACACCATCGACATCGAACGCCGAGATCGCATAACGCGGATCGAACTCCAGCGCGAAACGCGACAGCGGCGACTTCGCACGGAAGGTCAATACGGCATCGCCATTCAGCGATTTCGCGGCAGGATCAACCACGAAGCCAAGCTCCGCCTGCTCGAACACCACGGCTTGTTGTTCCGGACTCATCCCGAGCCCCGAGGTCATGGTGTGGTCGGCGGCCGCGGCGGCGGCACTCATGAATATGAGGGACACCAACAGCAAGGGCATGCCCATCGATCGGCTGAGAATCATGAACGCATCACACGCGGGGAATTCCATTCATGGTAACGGAGGCATCGGCGAAGCGGCGATCTTCGCCTCACCTTCGCATCGCCTGCGGATAATCGGGGCACGTCCCGTCACAGGATCGAATCATGGACCCGGTTCGCGCCATTCTCCTGGCCGAAGATACCGATGCCGACGCCGAAATGACCATCGGCGCGCTGCAGGAAGCACACATCGCCAATCCCGTGATCCACGTCCGCGACGGTGTCGAGGCGCTCGACTACCTGCATCGCAGCGGTCGTTTCGACCACCGCGCCGCCGGTGATCCCGCGCTGGTGCTGCTCGACATCAACATGCCGCGCATGGATGGTCTCGAAGTGCTGCAGAGCTTGCGTGCCGAAGACGGGTTTCGCAACCTGCCGATCGTGATCCTGTCGTCGTCGCAGGAGGAAGTCGAACTGGCGCGCCACCGCGGTCTCGGCGCAAATGCCTACGTGGTCAAGCCGCACGATCTCGACCGCTATTTCGATACAGTCGCCACCATCGGCAAGCTCTGGGGTACGCTCGACCGCACATCCGACAACTGACCTTCCCCGAATGATGCGCATCCTCCTGGTCGAGGACATGGACAGCGATGCCGAACTGATCCGGCTGGAATTGCTGGGCGAATGGCCGTCGTTGCAATTCGACTGGGCCAACAGTCGTCACACGCTGGCACTGGCGCTGAAGAACCCACCTGCCGATCTGGCACTGATCGACTCGCGCCTGCCGGGCCTGCACGGCTCGGAAACCTTCCAACTCATCGCTGGCGCGTGGCCTGGCGTACCACTGGTGTTCTGCGTCGGCTCGCCCGATCTCGATCCGCTGCTGCAAGAGGTGGTGCCGCGCGCAGCGGCGCTGGTCGACAAGAACCGACTGGAAACGCTGGTGCCGACGCTGCGACGACTGGCAACGTCGCGCTGATCGCGCCTTACTGCGTCGAAACGCTGGCGCCACCGTTGTTGCCGCCGCAGAACGCTGCGCGATACTGCATCGCCTTCGGCATCAACCGTTGCAGGTCGGCGATGCGCGTGCCCGCGCTCGGGTGGGTGGATGCGTATTCCGGCGGAGCGTGCCCTTGCTCGCCCTGCGCCATGCGCTGCCACAGCGGGATTGCCTGCTGCGGATCGAAACAAGCCGCCGCCGCCAGCATCAGGCCCATTTCGTCCGCCTGGGTCTCCTGCTTGCGCGCATACGGCAATTGCGAAGTGACGCCATAGGCCGAAAACACCGCGTTCTGCAGGTTGGGATCAACGCCACTGACGGCAGCGGCTGTCGACGCCAGCTTCTCCAGGTTCTCCCGCGTCATGCGTTGCGCACCATGGCGCAACAGCGCGTGGGTGATCTCGTGGCCGAGCACCACCGCGATCGCATCGGCGTTCTGTGCCACCGGGATCAGGCCGGTGTAGACCGCGATCTTGCCGCCGGGCAGGCAGAACGCGTTCACTTCATCCGACTTCAGCAGGTTGACATCCCAACTGAAGCCTTGCTCGACATGTTGCGAGGTGCCGCCGTGTTCCTTCGCCAACTGGTCTTCCACCGCGGGAATCACCTTGATCAGACGCTCCGCCACCTGGCGCACCTGCTGTGCAAGCTGCGAGTTGGGATCGACCGGTTGTTCCTTCTGCATCACTTCCTGATAGGCCTGCAGGCCCATCGCCGATTCCTGCTGCGGGGTGATGCTGGCGTCGATGTGGACCTTCTCGCCGGTCTCGGGCTGGATCTGCGCCGAGGAGAACCATTTGTATGCGCCATACAGCGCGATCAACAGCACGATGATCAGTCGCGGGCTGAATCCGAATCCGCGTCGCTGCGGATACTGGCTGTCGGGATCGTTCTGCATGGATGGTTCTCCTGGAATCCTCAAAGATCACGCGCCACGCGGAAGCCGGTGCGCGCATTGGTGGTATCGCCGGTCTGGGCGACGCGCCATGCGGAGCGTACCTGATCCGGCGCCCCCGCCCATGATCCACCCCGCACCACGCGACTGCGGCAACCCGGGTTGAACCACGCCACGCCATCGGACGGCGCGCGATGATACCCCTGGTGCCAGCAATCGGCGACCCACTCGCTGACATTGCCGGCAAGGTCGTGAAGACCGAATGCATTCGCGGCATCACGCCCGACCGGTGCCGGGCCCCAGTATCCGTCCCCGTAATCACGGAAGGCATTGGCCCAGTGATGCCCGCTCGGCGAGACGTCGCGTGCGCCGGTGAGGTTGCCCGCGCCCACTGGCGGCGCACCATCGCCCCATGGGTACCGCCCTTCCCCGCCGGCACGCAAGGCGTATTCGAACTCGGCTTCGGTCGGCAGATGGTAGGCACGTCCGGTCTGCGTGCGCAGCCATTCGACATAGGCTTCGGCATCGCGCACATCCAGATGCAACACCGGCAAGTCGCCACGCGCGGGTTGCCCGGCGTAATCGTCGCGCCAACTCACGCCGCTGCGGCGGGCGAAATTGCCGCTGCGTTCGTCGTAGACGATGGAATTGCCGCGGCGATCGGCGCGCGTGAGATAGCCCGTGGCGACGACGAAGCGCGCGTAATCGGCCACCGTCACTTCGGTCGCACCCAACGCGAAGCCGCGCGCGAACGTCACCAGGTGCGAGGGCGACTCCGCCTTGCTCGGCCCCGGTTCGCGTGGATCGGCGCCCATCATGAACTGTCCTGCCGGCACCACCCGCATCGGCGGTGCGGCACCGCCGGCGCGCAACGACTCGCTGAATTGCTGGCCCGGCACGAACTGCCCGTATTGCGTCGCAAGGGCAATACGACGCGCGAGATCGGCCACCGATCCATCATCCGTCACCGCGATCCGGCGCATTTCCAGCAGCAGCGCGCGCGCGGCATCGAGCGCACCGCGTTGCGACGGATCCTGCAGATGGATGCGCGCGTCCCCGTACATCGATTGCACCTGGCCGATGCGTTGCCGTTCGATGCGTCGCCAAGCCGCTGCGACCACGCGCGGGTCGGCAGTGACCGCCTGCGCATGTTGCATCCATCTCAGCACGCCGGCGTAATCACGAGCATCGGCGGCGACCTGCGCCTGCGCGATCATCGCGTCCTGCGTGCGTTGCAAGCCGGCGATCGCGCGCGCATCGCCAGGCCGGCTGCGCAACACTTCGCCGAAGTCGATGCGCGCACCGACGCCGGTTTCACCCAATCGTCCATCCTCCAGATCGCGCTGCCCGAGCAGCAGCAAGGCATCGAGTCCGTCGGACGCATCGAGCCTGCCCAGGTAATGCTGGACATCGGAATCGTTGGCGTTCGCGACCCGCAAGACGGCGGCGATCCGGTGTGCTTCGGCGGCGGCGCCCGGCCAGTCGGCGGCATTGTCGCGGATCGCGGCATCGCCACGCGCGATCAACTGGCGAAGCACGCGCTGGCGCAATTCCAGCGCCGTGGTGTTGGCGGGATCGATCCGCAATACCGCGAACAGCAGCGGCAGCGTCGAATCGGCATCCTGATAGAGATGTCCGCGTTGCAGCTGACGTTGCGCGTCGCGCAGGGCAACCGGCACGCCATTCGCATCGACCTGCGCGAGCGGCGGCGTCCAGTTCAAGCCGTAACGTGAATGTTCATCCGCGCCGATGGTGACGATGCCGCGCCGCAATGCCTCGGCGGAATCCGCATCAGGCGACGACGGGCCGCGCGTACAGGCAGCCAGCGCCGCCACGACCAGCAGCGCCATCGACCGTCCCGTCATGCCCTTCATCCGCCGCATTCGCGCCTCGTGCCGCATTTCGGCTATTGTCGCGCAATGATCGATGCAACACCCCAACAGACTGCGGAATGGATCCGGGATCCCGTGGTCCTGCGCGGATACCGCGCCAACGCCGGCCCGCGCATCGGCCTCGACACCGAATTCATCCGCGAACGCACCTATTGGCCGGTGCTGGCACTGGTGCAGATCGCCACGTCGGAACACATCCTGCTGGTCGATCCGCGCGTGCCCGGCATTCCCGAAGCATTGCGCGACTGGCTGGACGATGACTCGATCCTCAAGATCATGCACAGTGCCGGCGAAGACCTGATCGCGTTGCGCCAGGCCTGCGGATCGCTGCCATCACCGTTGTTCGACACCCAGACCGCAGCGGCGCTCGCTGGCAAGGGCGCGGGGCTCGGCTACCAGGCGCTGGTGCGTGACATCACCGGCGTGGAACTGGCCAAGGGAGAAACCCGCACCGACTGGCTGCAACGTCCTCTCACTCCCGCCCAGCACGAATACGCCGCCGACGATGTGCGTCATCTGTTCGCGTTGCATGACGCGCTGGATGCACGCCTGCAGGAACTCGGTCGCGACGATTGGCTGCGGCAGGATTGCGCGCTGGCAGTGGAACTCGCGCGCGAACATCGCCCCGAGCGCTGGCCGCATCTTGGCGTGCGCGCCGCGCAGGTGCTGGAACGTCCCGCGCAAACGCGCTTGCTGCGCCTGCTGCGGTGGCGCGACCAGCGCGCAGTGGAACGCGACCTGCCGCGCAACTGGGTGATCGCGCCGGAACTGGCGATCGAACTCGCGCGCATCGATCCGGTCGACCGCACAACCATCGCGAACGTGCTGGCGCGCACGCCGCAAGCGCCGCAATCGCTGGCTGCCGTCATCGCGGAGGCACTGGACGCGCCCGTCGCGGACGAGGCCGAGATGCCATTGGTGATCGACGATCGCGATCGCGACCGTCGCCAACTGCAGTCGCTGCAAGCTGCTGTGGCGAAACGCAGCGCTGAACTCGGCTTGCCCGATGGCGTGCTGGCATCACGGCGCATCCTGCAGGCGTGGCAGGACAACGGCGATTGGCCGGAAACGGTCAGCGCGTGGCGTCGTCGCGAACTCGACGCCCTGCTAGACGAGCGACACACGCCGACCGAGGCGGCCGATGCGTAATCGCCACCTCATCGCTGGATTGTTCGCGGCGATGCTGGTCGCCTATGCGACACCCGCGCCCGCACCGACGCCAGCAGTGTCGCAAGCCGTTGCTGCCACCGCGCCCCGCAACGGCAGCGCGGGCTTGCAGGTGCCTGGCATCGCGCCGGAACAACTGCACGCCGATTACTGGCTCGCACGCAGTGCGGCCGCCGACCGCATCCGCCTCGATGTCGCACAGGTCGCTGCGCTCGACGCCGAACAATTCCAGCGTGATCCCACCTTCAATCGCCTCGACGCATTTCCGGACACACTCGATGGCACGCGCATTCGCGCACTGATCGAACAGCTGGCCAAACGTCCGTCCGCATTGCTGGCAAAGAACGGCAACGCGATCACGTCCGCGCAGATTGACGGCTGGATGGCCGATCGCGCACTCGACAACATTCCCGCACAGGTGAAGACGCGTTGGGCGATCGTCACCCGTCGCGCCGACCTGCGCACTTTCCCCACCGACACCCGCGTCTTCCGCAATGCGCAAGGCATCCGCGAACGCATCGATCGTTTCCAGGAAAGCGCGCTGTTCCCCGGCACGCCGGTCGCGGTGCTGCACGCCAGCCGCGATGGCGAATGGCTGTTCGTCGTCAGCCCGACCTACAAGGCGTGGATGCGTCGCGAACCGCTGGCCTATGCCTCACGCGCTGAAGTGCTGGCGTTCGCGCGCGATGCCACACAGCGAGTGATCGCGCCGAATCTGGTTGTCGACGGTCGCCAGCTCGACATGAGCACGCCCGTCGCGCTCGACGCCAATGGCAAGGCGATACTGCCGGTGCGCGGCAACGATGGCGGCTTGGCGCAGCGCACGGTAACGCTTCCCACGGGCAGCAGCGTCAACGGTGCACTGCCCTACAGCGAGCGCAACCTGCTCACGCAGGCCTTCCGCCTGCTCGGCGAGCCCTATGGTTGGGGCCATGCCGATGGCACCCGCGATTGCAGTGGCTTCGTTTCCGACGTCTATCGCAGCGTCGGCGTGCAACTGGCGCGCAACACCGGCGACCAGCGCGATTCGCCGGTGCTGCAGACGCAGCGGTTCGACGGACATTCCACCCGCGCGCAACGCTTGGCCGCGCTGGCGCAAGCACAAGTCGGCGACCTGATCTTCATTCCCGGGCACGTGATGATGGTGATCGGCCATCTCGATGGGCGCACCTTCGTCATCCACGACACGCCGGGCGTGCGCATCAGCGATGCCAACGGCAAGCCGCAGTCCTACCCGCTCGATGGCGTCTCGGTGACACCGCTGGAACCGCTGCGCGCCGACGCGCAACGCGACTTCATCGACATCATGCTGGCGTTGCAGCACGTCATGCCGAAGTGAGGCTGGGCGTCAGCGCTTGACCGCGCGCGTCATCAGGAACGGTTGGCAGATGATGTTGTGGGCAAAAGACTGCGTCGCCAGTTCCTGCAATTCGCGGCGGAATTGCACAAGACGCGCGGGATCGTCGGACAGCGTCGCCACGACCTTGGCCACCGGCCCGATGGTCTGCTCCATCGTCGCGACATAGTGGCGTGGACTCAGCGTGGGGAAACGCATTTCGTCGCGCTGGAACTCGATGTCGATGACGGCATCGCCGAGGCGTTCGCGGATGATGTCGGGGCTGCCCCACTGCGGCGGAGGCGCGGCACCCGGCGGTGGCGGCAGGTAACGACCCACCAGTGCGAATACCCTGCCGACAATCAGTTCCGGCGGCCAGGTCGAGAACGCGATGCGCCCGCCCGGCTTCAACACGCGCAGCATTTCCGCGATGGTGACATCCGGTCGCGGCGCGAACATGTGTCCGAACTGGCTGAGCACGACATCGAACGCGGCATCGGGATACGGCAATGCTTCGGCATCACCCTCGATGAATTCGATTTCGCCATCGAGCAACGATGCGTTGTGGCGCGCGAATTCCAGCAGCGCAGGCGACAGATCAAGCCCTTTCACGTGCGCACCGGCACAGGCCGCGGTGATCGCGACCACGCCAGTCCCGCAGCCGACATCGAGTACGGACTCGCCGCGGTTGATTCCGGCGAAGTCGACGAGCGCGGCGGCACATGGGGTGGTGAAAGCGGCAGTCGGGGCGAAGATCGCCCAAGCCTCGCGCTGGACGGCCTTGAACTGCGCGAACGGATCAGTCGTCATTCCGAATCCTTCCGGACAAAGACTGATGTTAGCGGAACTGGCGGAGAGTGAGGGATTCGAACCCTCGATGGAGCTTTTGACCCCATACTCCCTTAGCAGGGGAGCCCCTTCGGCCTCTCGGGCAACTCTCCGGAACCGCCGGCGAATCAATTCGCCGGACGACAAGGATACCGGCGGCGGCGCTGCACGTAAACCACGCAGGCAAATCCGCTCGGATTACGCGTCCTGTTCGACAGGCGCGTCGTCGTCCTTCTGGATCTTCTGGTAGATCTCTTCGCGATGCACCGCGACGTCTTTCGGCGCCGTGATGCCAATTCGCACCTGATTTCCCTTGACGCCCAGGACCGTCACGGTCACCGAGTCTCCAATCATCAGGGTTTCCCCGACGCGGCGGGTCAAAATCAACATCGAGACAACTCTCCAATCATTCGGTCGGGGGGTACCGGCTGAGTCTTAGGGATTCAGCAATGTGCACATTCTAATCACATAACTCGCGGCAAATCAGCCCCCATTTGGCAAATCCCCCGCAGATTTGCTTTTTGTCGGTACTGAATTGCCGGTCGAGCTTCAGGTCGCCTTCAGAGCAGCCCATTCGGCGAGACTTCCGAGGATTGCCGGCAAGCCCGGGACATCATCGCCACCGCCCTGCGCCATGTCCGGACGACCACCACCACGGCCACTGATCTGCTTCGCGACCTGCGACAACAGATCGCCCGCCTTGATGCGACCCTGCAGGCCACCGCTGACACCTGCGATCAACGCGACCTTGCCCTGCCCGTCGGCACCGGCAAGCAGGATCGCGGCATCACCCAACTGTTGCTTGAGATGATCGACGGCATCGCGCAACGCCTTGGCATCGAAGCCTTCGACACGCACCGCCAGCAGTTTGCCGCCGGGGATGGCGACCGCCTGCGCGGCGAGATCGCCGGCCGCACCGGACGCGGCCTTGGCCTTGAGCGATTCCAGTTCGCGCTCGGCCTTGCGTTGGCGATCCATCAGCACCCGGATCTTGTCGGCGACATCGCCGGCGGTTCCGCCCAACAGTTGCGCGGCTTCGGCAAGGCGATGTTCTTCTTCAGCGACATGATCGAGCGCGCCCTGCCCCGTGACCGCTTCAATGCGACGCACGCCGGCAGAGACGCCGCCTTCCGACACGATCTTGAACAGGCCGATATCGCCGGTGCGTCGCACATGCGTGCCACCGCACAGTTCGATCGAGCCGTCACCGAACTTGAGCACGCGGACGTTGTCGCCGTATTTCTCGCCAAACAGCGCCATCGCCCCGAAATCGAGCGCGTCCTGCATCGCCATCTGGTGCGTTTCACCTTCGTGGTTGGCGCGCACCTCGACATTGACGCGGCGCTCGATCTCCGCAAGTTCATCGGCGGTGAGCGGCTGGAAATGCGAGAAATCGAAGCGCAGGCGATCCGGCGCGACCAGCGAACCCTTCTGCTGGACATGCGTGCCCAGCACTTGCCGCAACGCCGCGTGCAACAGATGCGTCGCGGTGTGGTTGAGCACGGTCGAGGTACGACGTCCGATATCGACTTGTCCGCGCAGGCGATCGCCGAGTTTCAGTTCACCCGACTTCAAGCTGCCGACATGCGCATGGAACTGGCCGGCGAGTTTGCGCGTCTCCATCACCGTCATGTTCGCGTTCGCAGTGGACAGCGTTCCGGTATCGCCGACCTGGCCGCCGGATTCCGCATAGAACGGCGTGCGATCGAGGATGACCACGACGTCGCCCGGCACTGCGCGATCGACCGGCTTGCCCTCCTGCAGCAAGCCGACAACCTGCAGCGCATCGCCATCGAGCTGGTCGTAGCCGAGGAACACCGTCGGCGCGAGTTGCGAGGCCAGTTCCGCCGGCAACACCAGTCCGCCACCGAACTTGCCAGCCGCACGCGCGGTTTCCTTCTGCTGCGTCATCGCGACATTGAAGCCATCGACGTCGACCGACATGCCGCGTTCGCGCGCCATGTCCTGGGTGAGATCGAGCGGGAAGCCGTAGGTGTCGTAGAGGCGGAAGGCGTCCTCGCCGCGAATCGTGCCCTCGGCGCGTCCGGCGACATCGCCGAAGATGCGCATGCCGGAATCGAGTGTCTCGGCGAAGCGTTCTTCCTCGGCGCGCAAGGCGCGTTCGATCGTCGAAACGTTGTCGCGCAGCACCGGATAGGCCTCGCCCATCAAGGCATCGAGCGTTGGCACCAGTTTGTAGAAGAACGACTCGCGCATGCCCAGCATCCAGCCATGGCGCAATGCCCGGCGGATGATCCGGCGCAGTACGTAGCCGCGCCCTTCGTTCGATGGCAACACGCCATCGGCGATCAGGAAGCTGGATGCGCGGATGTGATCGGCGATGACGCGCAGCGATTTGTTGTCGAGATCCGCGGTGCCGGTGAGTTCGGCGGCGTGCTTGATCAACGCCTGGAACAGGTCGATTTCGTAATTGCTGTGGACGTGCTGGAGTACGGCCGTCAAGCGTTCGAGACCCATCCCGGTATCGACGCAGGGCGCCGGCAGCGTTACCAGCGTGCCGTCGGGCTGGCGATCGAACTGCATGAACACCAAGTTCCAGATTTCGATGAAACGATCGCCGTCCTCATCGGGCGATCCCGGCGGGCCACCGGCGATGTGCTCGCCGTGATCGTAGAAAATCTCGGTGCAGGGACCGCAAGGGCCGGTGTCGGCCATCTGCCAGAAATTGTCGGAGGCGTACGGCGCGCCCTTGTTGTCGCCGATGCGGACGATACGCGACTCCGGCAGGCCGATCACGTCGCGCCAGATGCCGAAGGCTTCATCGTCGTTTTGATAGACGGTGACCAGCAGGCGCTCGGCCGGCAGGCCCCAGACCTTGGTCAGGAGTTCCCATGCCCACTCGATGGCTTCCTTCTTGAAGTAGTCGCCGAACGACCAGTTGCCGAGCATCTCGAAGAAAGTGTGGTGGCGCGCGGTGTAGCCGACGGCGTCGAGATCGTTGTGCTTGCCGCCCGCGCGCAGGCAGCGCTGCACGTCGGCGCAACGCGTATAGCTGCGCTTTTCCGCACCGAGGAACACGTCCTTGAACTGCACCATCCCGGAGTTGGTGAACAGCAGGGTGGGATCGTTGGCGGGCACCAGCGGCGCCGAGGGCACGATGGTGTGGCCCTTGGAGGCGAAGAATTCGAGAAAATCGCGGCGGATGTCGGCGGTGGTCTTCATGGCATCTGGATCGGGACGAATGGCCCGCGATGCCAACAGAATGTGGGCTGGAAACACGCGGACAACGGGCCGACTAGGGTATCAGTACCGCCCCGTGCGGGCCATTCAGGACTCGTCGGGACCGGAGCGGATCGCTGCCCGGATCTGGTCCATGGAAAAGCCGCGCCGGAACAGGAAATCCGCAGCCTTGCGCTGCGCCGCACGATCGCCGTCCAGTGCTGCAGGGTGGCGTCGACGGATCAGGTCGCGAGCCTGCGCTGTCCAGTCCATCTCCAAGCTGTCCAGTGCCGCCATCGAGTGATCGCCATCGAGATCGTGGGTCCCAAGCTCGGCGCGGATCCGCCGTGGCCCATAGCCGGACGATGCACGACTGCGCACCAATGACTCGGCGAAGCGGGTGTCATCCTGCCAGCCTGCGCTGACCATCTTCGCCACTGCGGCGTCGGCCTCGGCCACCGGGACGCCGCGGATCGTCAGTTTCTGCAACAACTCCTTGCGGGAATGCTCGCGCCGAACCAGCAGCCCGAGCGCACGTTGCGCCGGGCTCGGTTCAGGCCGGGTACGACGGCGGGGGCGCGAGGAAGCTCCGTCCGCCGTCGTCCCGAAAGCGTCATCCCGTTCGGACATCAGTCCTCGGCGTCCTCATTGCGTTTGGCTTCCTGCGGCACGAACTTTTCGCGCAATGCGGCTTCCAGCTGCGCGGCCACTGCCGGGTTTTCCTTCAGATACTGGCGGGCGTTCTCCTTGCCCTGTCCGATGCGCTCGCTACCGCAGCTGTACCAGGCACCGGACTTCTCGACCAGCTTGGCCTCGACGCCCATGTCGATCAGTTCGCCTTCGCGGCTGATGCCCTCGCCGTAGAGGATTTCGGTGATGACCTGCTTGAACGGCGGCGCCAGCTTGTTCTTGACCACCTTGATGCGGGTCTGGTTGCCAATGATTTCCTCGCCCTTCTTGATCGCACCGATGCGACGGATGTCGAGGCGTATCGAAGCATAGAACTTGAGCGCGTTGCCGCCTGTGGTCACTTCATTGCTCTGCCCGGGCATCATGATGCCGATCTTCTGGCGCAACTGGTTGATGAAGACCACCATGCAATTGCTGCGCTTGATGTTGCCGGTGAGCTTGCGCAGCGCCTGGCTCATCAGTCGCGCCTGCAGGCCCGGCAACACGTCGCCCATCTCGCCTTCGATTTCTGCCTTGGGCGTGAGCGCGGCGACCGAGTCGATCACCACGATGTCGACGGCGTTGGAACGCACCAGCATGTCGGCGATTTCCAGCGCCTGCTCGCCGGTATCCGGCTGCGACAGCAGCAGGTCGTCGAGATTGACGCCGAGCTTCTGCGCGTAGATCGGATCAAGCGCGTGTTCGGCGTCGATGAAGGCCGCGGTGCCGCCGGCTTTCTGGCATTGGGCGATCGCCTGCAGGGTGAGCGTGGTCTTGCCCGAGGATTCCGGCCCGTAGATTTCCACCACGCGGCCCTTGGGCAAGCCACCGATGCCAAGCGCGATGTCGAGCATCAACGAACCTGTGCCGATGGTTTCCACTACCTCCACGGCGCGTTCGCCCATGCGCATCACCGAGCCCTTGCCGAACTGCTTCTCGATCTGGCTCAGGGCCGCTGCCAGTGCGCGCTGCTTGTTCTCGTCCATCGTGGTCGTCCTCTTCAAGATTGAATGTATGTTCGTGTGTTGCAGGCAGTCTGCGGGGCCGTGATCGCACAGGCTGCGACGACTGCTGCTCGATCCAGACTGCAGGCTGAATCGATCGCGCTACAGCGGCACGTTGCCCGCGGTGATGTCGGAAAACGCCGCGTCATGCGCTGGGCCGGATCAGGCCGCAGTACAAGCCTTCGATGGCGAAGTCCTGGCCGGGCTGCACCTCGATGGGTGCGTAATCGGGATTGCGCGGCAACAGGCGGATGCCGTCGCGACCGTTGCGGAACAGCTTGACGGTGATTTCCTCGTCGATGCGGGCCACCACGATCTGGCCGCTGCGGGCGTCGTTGGTGCGGTGCACGCCGATGAGGTCGCCATCGAAGATGCCTTCATCGCGCATGGAGTCGCCTTTCACGCGCAGCAGATAGTCGGGCTTTGGCGAGAAGAACACGCGATCCAGCACCACATAACTGTCGGAACCGATGTCGGCACCGATCGGAGCGCCGGCCGCGACCTGGCCGAGGATCGGCAGGCGCACCGCGTCTTCGCTGAGTTGCGTGAGTTCCAGCGACTCCTGGACCCGGCTCGGCGGGCGCAGCAGCTTGAGGCTGCGGGCCTTGCCGGGCGAGCGAGCAATCGCCCCGGCGACTTCCAGCGCCTCCAGGTGATATTGCGCGGAACGCACGCCCTTGAAGCCGAAGGCGCGGGCGATCTCGGTCTGGGCGGGGGCGACACCATCGACTTCAATGCGCTCGGCAATGAAGTCGAGGATCGCCTGCTGGGTCGCGCTGAGGTCTGACTGGCTCATGTGGGTAGTAATACTGCTAATAAATGCAAATTGCAAGGCAGAGATTGAAATTCAAATATATTTATGTTTTAAGTAAATTAATCGCTGCGAATCAACATATTGACCGAGGCAAGTATGAAACTCCTCCCCCGCCATCACTCTGACGATTCTGTCCACCGTGCTCCTCGGGTTCTACGCGCTGACTTGGCTTGTGGCGCCAACCGCCCCAATCGGCAGCGATGCACTCCATGTCTTCATCACCGCCATCGGCATCGCTGGCCTGGCATTGGCGATCATGGCGATCCGTGAATTGCATCTACAGAAAAAAATCGCCATGCAACTGAAGAAGGAAAACGAGGGCTTCGTCTGATGACCATCGTCGTGAATCTCGATGTGATGCTGGCGCGACGCAAGACGAAGTCCAAGGATTTGGCCGAACGCATCGGCATCAGCGAAACCAATCTGTCGCTGCTCAAGCAAAGCCATGTCAAAGGTGTTCGCTTCGAAACATTGAATGCGATTTGCCGCGAGCTGGATTGCCAGCCCGGCGACCTGCTGGAATATCAGGTCGAATGAGCGATCTTCCCTGCCCCTGCGACCCCGCCCACCGCTACGCCAACTGCTGCGGCCCGCTCCACACCGGCATCCCGGCCGCCGATGCCGAAGCCCTGATGCGGTCGCGCTACAGCGCTTACGTGCTCGGATTGGAGGACTACCTGCTGGCGAGCTGGCATCCATCGACGCGACCGCAACCACCATTGCTGGAACCCGGCGCCCGCACGAAATGGCTGCGCTTGAAGGTGACGGAACATCGCGCCATCGACGATATCCACGCCGAAGTCCGCTTCGAAGCGCGCTATCTGGAGAATGGTGCCCGCCGCGACCTGCGCGAACTCAGCCGATTCGTCCGCGAAGAGGGTCGCTGGTTCTACGTCGACGGCGTGATCGACTAAACCGTTTCGGTCATCAATCCGCGCAAGGCCATCGCCACGGTCTGGCGGCGCACGGCGTCGCGATCGCCATCGAAATGGAAGACTTCGGCACGTGCGTAACCGCCGCGGCGCTTCCATCCGATCCACACCGTGCCCACCGGCTTGTCGGTGCCACCGCCGCCGGGGCCGGCGATGCCGGTCACCGCGACGGCGATATTCGCGCCGGAATGGATCAGCGCACCGGACACCATCTCCGTCACGCATTCGCGACTGACCGCACCCTGCTGCTCCAGCGTCTGCGGACGTACGCCGAGCAGGGCCTGCTTGGCTTCGTAGCTATAGGCGACCATGCCGCAGTCGAACCACGCCGACGACCCGGCGACATCGGTGGCGAGCTTGGCGATCCAGCCACCGGTGCAGCTTTCCGCCGTCACCAGCGTGAGTCGCCGCGCCTGCAGCCATGCGGCGACTTCGTGGATCAGTGCCTGGAGTTCGTAGTCGGAAAGAGTGGCCGCCATCGGTGATCACAATCGTGGGGGGACGATAGATTGATCATCATGCCTATGGCGGCCACTCCGTCAATAGTGGCCGGTCACGTTGAGGAACCAGCCACGGTAGCGGTAATCGAGTTGGGTCAGGTCGCCACTGAAGGTCGTGAAGTTGTAGCCGACGCCAACCTTGAAGTTCTCGCTGACCTGCCGGTCCAGCCCGACCAGCCAGCCGCCGAGGGCGCCGCCATCGCGCACCTTGAGCACGCGATATTCGGCCAGCCCGTCCCAATGGGCGATCAGGTGATAACGGATCTGCAGCGAGGCGAAATCCGCGCGACTGTCGAGCCACTGGCCGACTCCACGTCCCATGCGGTAATCGCCCCAGCGACTGGCCAGCTTGCCCGCCAGCTGCCAGTGGTCATCCAGCTGGACGATGCCTTCGAGCGACACCACGTGCGAACGCTGGTCGTACTGGTTGGTATCCACCTGCCCCAGCGAGGCGCGATCGTACAGATAGGTGTACTTGCCGAATGCCGCCCAGCGCGTGCTGTCATGTGGACGCCAGGCGAAACCGGCATTCACTTCCGCCAGGCGCGCACCGGCGATCGGATTCAGATCATCCTTGGTATCGGCGTAATTGGCCCGCAGCGCCAAGCGCCAGTCTTCATTGATGCGATACGACAGGCGATTGGTGGTCACCCATTGTTCGCGCTGTTCGGCACCGCGATCGCGGCGGTATTCCAGCTTGCTCGACCAGTCCAGTCGCGGATCGGTGCGTCCGCCGGTGATGCTGTAGGCGTGGCGATCGACGCGCCCGACGGTGCTGTCCAGTCGGCCATCCATCAAGGTGAAACCGAGGTTCCAACCCGGCACGGGGCGGAAATCCAGCCCGAAGGTGTGGACGATGCCGCTGTCGGCAGTCGAGTTGCTCTTCAGGTATTGGCTTTCGTTGTAGACATTGACGCGGTTGTTCAGGCGCCAGCGTTGGCCGAGCGTCCAGCCTGACTGCAGTGCGGTGTTGAACAGGCCGTCGCGCTCGGTATGGTCGGTGCTGTAGTTGTAGGCGCCATAGACGGAGTGATCCGGACTCAACTGGTACTCGCCGTCCAGCTTGCCGCCGTGGCCGCGACTTCCGCCACTGACTTCCGCGCCGACACTGGAACGATTCCCGAACAGGTATTTGCCGCCCAGGGTCAGCAGGTTGTTGGGCTTGTAGAGGCCGCCATCATCCACGGTGTATTGGCCGATGCCATACAACTCAAGCGATGTCCCGAGGCGCTGGCGATAGCTGAGCGCCAACAGCGTGGCATCCGCCGCATAACCGACATCGCGTTCGTTGCGATGGGTCAACTCGCCGCCCAACCGGCCGTTTTTCGTGATCTGCCAATCGGCAGTCAGCTGTGCCTGCTCGAGTTCCTGCGTACCGCGCCCGGCGTGGCTGTAACGCCCGTACAGGCTGAAGTGGTCGGTGAAATAGCCGAGGAATTCGCCGCCGTATTCCTTCGTCGGCAGGCCAGTGTCGTCGCGGCTGATGGAGAATCCGCTGTCGACATCGCGCCACCAGGCACCGAACGACCATTCGCGCTTGGTCCAGCCCAGCTCCTGCAGGTTGGCGCGCGCCTCGACGCTGCGTGCCGTGCCGGAACGCGCGCCACTCATGTCCGCCGGATTGCGCTGGATGAAACTCAAGCCACCGTTGTCGGAATAGAAGATCGGTGCCACCGTGGATTGCGTGTGCGTGGTTTCGACCTTGAGATAGGTCCCCCGCCCCGCCTGCAGCGTGAGATCAACCCCTTTCAGGGAATAGTCGTCGCCACTGCGGTTTTCATCGACGTACGTGGCACCGACAGCCAGATGGTTGCCGAACCATTGCTTGCCACGCAGGCCGACGGTGGCGTTGCCGCCATTGAAGCCGGAAGGCACGTATTCGTAGTCCACCAGCAACATCTGCCGGTAACCATCGAGTGGCGTGTCGCGGGTCAGCGTGCGCACCGACTCACGGGTGATTTGCGCCAATGGCCGCGTCAGGATCAGGCGTCCCTGCAAGTTGTCCATCTCGTAGTCCACGCCCGATTGCAAGCCGACGCGTGTCTCGACGCTTCCGGTGGCGGGATCGCGCACCTCCAGCACCACCTGTTCGGAACCGGGCAGCACATCGGTATGGCGCAGGTAGTAGAGGCTGCCGCCGGTGCCGAGGAATTCGCTGTGGCCCGCCGCCGTGTGCGTTTCGGCACCGAAGATTTTCAGCAGGCTGCGGGGATCGCCCAACGCGGTGGACGCCTGCGAGCGCCAGCTCAACGCCGCGCCGTACAACGCACGCTGGTATTGCGCGTACTGCGTGCCGGTGAACCCGGTGATGAAGTTGCCCCACAGCGCCTGATTCTGATTCCAATCCACGCGCAGGTAGAACTTGCCCTGGGTGTCGACATCACGCCAGGTGCGCGAGTCATCGCCGTAGACCGGATAGTACTGGTCCGGATCGAGACGACGGAAGATATCGTTGGGCGTGGCATCGAAGAAGCCGTCGAACAGGTTGCCCAGCTTGTTTTCCCCGGTGTCTGCTTGCGCCGTGATCAGGTACTTGCCGCGCCATTTTCCCTTGGCATAGAACGCCAGCCGGCCTTCGCTGAGGAAGCCGCTGGCATCGCGCGCATCACCACTCAATGCATCGGTGCTGCCACTGGCAGTGTTGTGGGAGAACGTCAGGTCGGCAATCGCGGCGACGAAGGCATAACGGCCCGTCACCTGCATGTCCAACACGGCATCCGCAACCGGCCCGGTGGATGGCTTCGCCTGGATCTTGTACTGATGCATGCCGATTGGCTGGAGGAATTCGGCGACGAATTTGCGTTCCAGGTCGATGGGGAAATTCTGCCCATCGATATAAACCTGCATGCCTTCGGGAATGTCACGTCCCATGATGCGCACGCGTGAACCGTAGACCGGGATGTTGTGCAGGCGCAGATCGCTCTTGCCGTAGATGGAATCGACGACCTGCAACGATTCGGCGGTGGATGTGTCCAGCGTTTCGGTGCGCGTGCGCTGGACCTGGTCGCGCAAACCCTGCGCCCCGCGCGCATGTTCGGCCGGCGTCACCAACTGGATGGTGCGCGGATTGGTTTCGTCAAAGCTGCCGTCCTGCGCATAGGCGCGGGCGACGTATTGCAAGCTATCGCCGGCTTGCAGGTTCAATCCAGCAGGAAGTTCACCGTCCCATTGCGCATCCGTCACCGCGCCGACCGGCATGATGATCGTCGCCAACGGCCTCACGCGATCGCTGTCGGTTCCCCTGTAGATCAACACCTCAAGGCGCTGGTAGAACGCGGCGTAATTGCTGTAGGCATGGAAGCGCAGCGGCTCGGTGACCCGACCATCGTTGAATGGCGCCAACGATCCCGTCGCGACGTTGAGAATCGCCTGCCCGAGCGTGGGATCTTCGGTCGCCCACAATGTCCCGCCTTGCGGCAAGTCCACGCTGAAACGTCCGCTGATGACGGCCTGGTTGGCCGACAACACCTTGCTTTCGCCCTTGTAATACTGCCCGGCCACGGTTTCCACGCGTCGGTTCTGCTGCAGCGAATCGGGGTCGTTGCCGAGCGCTTTCGACTGGGTTTCGCCATAAGCCCTGATCTGGAACAGCGGGCCGCCCTTGCCGACACATCCCTGCATGTCGCATTTCAGCGGCGTGGCAGGCGTGGTGGTATCGCTACTGCCATTCGATGCTTGCTGCGCAATGGCGATGCCCGGAAGGAACAATGCCGCGCACAGGGCCAAGGTGAAGCCGAAGGAGAATCTTCTGGTGTCCATGCTCATCTCCCCTCAGCGTCCACCAGGACAGGTTGCGATCTGACCGTCAGGTCGCGGTTCCACTCGCAGGCACTGTCGCGTGGTACGGGTGAGATGCGCGGCGATTTCGTTGGCCACCGCATCGGCGCGCTGTTGGCTCAAGCGCATGTTGTGTTTCGCCGTGCCGCGCATATCGGCATAGCCGGAAATCGCCACGACCGTGCCGGGCGTGGCATCCACCTGCTGTGCGATGGCGGCAAGCAATGGCAGGTACTGCGGACGAATCGTCGACTTGTCGGTATCGAACAACAGCACGCCGAGACCGATGTCCTTGCCCAGGGTCACCAGCGTTTGCCCGCCATCGATTTGCGCGCGAAGCTCGATGCGGGTGGCGTGCTGCAACTCCGGTGACAAGCGTTGATCCAGCGCATTGCGTATGGCCTCGGATCGACGGAACGCCAGGACCAGGTTGTCGGCATTGGCGGTGATGGCGACGCTGCCGCCGCCGGCATCACGCAGGCGCCCGGCGATGCGATCGACCACGGGCAGGTGCTCCGCGGGGACCACCGAACTGTTGCCTTCGAAGAACACTTCGCCCAGATCGATGTCGACTTCGGACTTGCCGCCGCCGAGTGGCGTGTTTGGAACCTGCACGCCGAAGTCGAAGCGCACCGGAACACCGGGAGTGATGCGCAGCACGCGCGGATTCTCGGTGGTGAAGCGGCTCCCCGGAGGCAATGTCGCCGTATCCACCTTGACCAGGAAGTTGCGACCACGCGCCCAGCGACCGCCATCGATGCCGTCGATGTGGAATCGGCCATAACGATCGGTTTCGATCAACAACCCTTCGACGGTTCCCAGGCGAACACCAGGCAGGCCACGTTCGCCCGGGTCCTGCCGGCCATTGCCGTTGGTGTCGTTGAAGACGCTGCCGACGATCAGGCTGTCATTCAACATGGGATCACCGACGATTTCGACATCGGCACTGGCCTCGTTGCTGACCGCGACGCCGTTGGAGTCGTTGATGATTCCGCGATTGACGTGGATGCCGAGGCTCACGCCTGCAGCCACGCGCACCGCATAGGTGATCGTGGCGCTCTTGCCGACCGCGACATCCAGCGCACCGACGCGGAGCGGACGGGCACCGAGCAAGGTTCCGGCCGCATCGTCATCGGCCACCACCAAGGATTTCGTGACGACATCGAAGCCTGCCGGCAAGGTGTCATGCAGGACTTCACTGCGGGCATCGACCTGGCCGACGTTGTCGACGCGCAAGGTATAGCGCACCAGGTCACCTATGCGCGCGGTGCGCACAGCCGCGGTCATCGTCATCCGCAAGACCACCGGAGCCGCACGCACGAGGACCGAAATGATTGCACTGGAGCAATTGGCTGGATTGGCACGCTCGCAAATCGTGTACGTCGTGGTGTAGGTGCCCGCCGTCGTTCCGGGCAACACACTCACGCTGCCATTCGGATCGACTGTCAATGCGGCATTGTTGACGGGCGTCAATGTCACCGCCGATGTCGTCGCCGTCACGCCGGCCAGCGTGTCATTGGCCAGCACGTTCGGCACCGCCACGCCACCCGCCGTCGTCGCCGTGCCACTGTCCGGGTTGGCGATGATCGGCGCGGTCACCGGGATCGTCGGCGTTGTGCTGGTGTTGTTCCCGGGATTCGGATCGGACGATCCTGGCGGTATCGTCACTGTCGCCGTGTTTGCAGCGATGGTGCCACTCGCCGGCGCTGTGCCGCTCACCGTCACCGTGATCGCGTTCGCTGCACCCTGGCCCAGATTTGCCGTCAGGTTGACATTGCCGGTACCGCTCGCGGACCCGCAGGTCGATGTGCCCGATGCCACGCAGGTCCAGCTCACGTTCGTCAGCTGCGGGGGCACCGTGTCACTGATGGTCGCGCCCACCGCATCGGCAGGACCGACGTTGTTCACCACCAACTTGTAGGTCACCGTCGAGCCCGCCAACGCCGGACTCGCGCTTGTCACCGTCTTCACCAGCGACAGATCCGATGTCGCCGCCGTCACGGTAACCGTCGCTGGCGCTGTTGCGCAATTCGTCGGATTCGCGATTTCGCAGATCTTGTAGATCAACGTGCTGTTGCCGACGGCTGCACCGGCTGCCACGTTCACCGCACCCGTCGCAGTGTTCAGAGTCACCAGCGGACTACTGCTGCTCACTGCGCTCAGCGTCACCGTCGCTGTCGTCGCTGTCGTACCTCGCAAGGTGTCGTTCGCGAGCACGTTCGCGACCGCCACGCCACCCGCCGCCGTCACCGTGCCGCTGTCCGGATTGGCCACGATTGCTGCAGTGACCGGGATCGTCGGCGTTGTGCTTGTGTTGTTGCCCGGGTTCGGATCGCTCGTTCCCGCTGGCACCGTCACCGTCGCCGTGTTCGCAGCGATGGTGCCGCTCGTCGGCGCCGTGCCGCTCACCGTGATCGTCAGGTCGTTCGCCGCGCCAACGGCAACATTCGCCGTCAGATTGACATTGCTCGTGCCGCTCGCGGAACCGCAAGTCGATGTACCGGTCGCGACGCACGTCCAGCTCACGTTCGTCAGCTGTACCGGCACCGCGTCACTGATGGCGGCGCCCACCGCATCGGCAGGACCGGCGTTGTTGACCACCAACTTGTAGGTCACCGTCGATCCCGCCAACGCCGGACTCGCGCTTGTCACCGTCTTCACCAGCGACAGATCCGACTGCACTGCCGTCACGGTGATCGTCGCTGGCGCCGTTGTGCAATTCGTCGGATTCGCGATTTCGCAGATCTTGTAGATCAACGTGCTGTTGCCGACCGCCGCGCCGGCTGCCACGTTTACTGCGCCAGTTGCCGGGTTCAGGCTCACCGACGGATTGCTGCTGCTCACCTCGCTTAGCGTCACCGTCGCCGTCGTCGCTGTTGCACCTCGCAAGCTGTCGTTCGCGAGCACGTTCGCCACCGCCACGCCACCCGCCGTCGTCACCGTGCCGTTGTCCGGATTGGCCACGATCGCGGCCGTGACCGGGATCGTCGGCGTCGTGCTCGTGTTGTTGCCCGGGCTCGGATCGGTCGTTCCCGCTGGCACCGTCACCGTCGCCGTGTTCGCACCGATGGTGCCGCTCGTCGGCGCCGTGCCGCTCACCGTGATCGTCAGGTCGTTCGCTGCACCTTGGCCCAGGTTCGCAGTCAGGTTGACATTGCCGGTACCGCTCGCGGAGCCGCAAGTCGATGTCCCGGTCGCGACGCAGGTCCAGCTCACGTTCGTCAGCTGCACCGGCACCGTGTCACTGATCGTCGCGCCCGCCGCATCCGCAGGACCGGCGTTGTTGACCACCAACTTGTAGGTCACCGTCGAGCCCGCTGCTGCGGGACTCGCACTCGTCACCGTCTTCACCACCGACAGATCCGATGTCGCCGCCATCACGGTGACCGTCGCTGGCGCTGTTGCGCAATTCGTCGGATTCGCGATTTCGCAGATCTTGTAGATCAACGTGCTGTTGCCGACGGCTGCACCGGCTGCCACGTTCACCGCACCCGTCGCAGTGTTCAGAGTCACCAGTGGACTACTGCTGCTCACTGCGCTCAGCGTGACGGTCGCCGTCGTCGCTGTCGTACCTCTCAAGCTGTCGTTCGCGAGCACGTTCGCTACCGCCACGCCACCTGCCGCCGTCACCGTGCCGCTGTCCGGATTGGCCACGATCGCTGCCGTGACCGGAATCGTTGGCGTTGTCGATGTGTTGTTGCCCGGGTTCGGATCGCTCGTTCCCGCTGGCACCGTCACCGTCGCCGTGTTCGCACCGATGGTGCCGCTCGCCGGCGCCGTGCCGCTCACCGTGATCGTCAGGTCGTTCGCTGCACCCTGGCCCAGGTTCGCCGTCAGGTTGACATTGCCGGTACCGCTCGCGGACCCGCAGGTCGATGTCCCGGTCGCGACGCAGGTCCAGCTCACGTTCGTCAGCTGCACCGGAACCGCGTCACTGATGGCGGCGCCCACCGCATCGGCAGGACCGGCGTTGTTGATCACCAACTTGTAGGTCACCGTCGAGCCCGCTGCTGCGGGACTCGCACTCGTCACCGTCTTCACCACCGACAAGTCCGACGAAAGCACCGTCGCTGCTACCGTCACTGTCACCGTCGCCTGCGCACAGTTACCCGGGTTCGCGGTCTCGCAGATCCTGTAGACCAACGTGTCCGTACCGACCGCCGCTCCAGGCGCGACGTTCACCGCGCCGGTTGCCGGGTTCAGGCTCACCGACGGATTGCTGCTGCTCACTTGACTCAGCGTCACTGTCGCGGCTGTCGCCGTCACACCGGCCAACGTGTCATTCCAAAGCACGTTCGGCACCGCTACACCGCCGGCCGCCGTCACCGTGCCGCTGTCCGGATTGGCCACGATTGCTGCCGTGACCGGGATTGTCGGTGTCGTCGATGTGTTGTTGCCGGGATTCGGGTCGCTCGTTCCCGCTGGCACTGTCACCGTCGCCGTGTTCGCACCGATGGTGCCGCTCGCCGGCGCCGTGCCGCTCACCGTGATCGTCAGGTCGTTCGCTGCACCCTGGCCCAGATTTGCCGTCAGGTTGACATTGCCGGTACCGCTCGCGGACCCGCAGGTCGATGTCCCGGTCGCGACGCAGGTCCAGCTCACGTTCGTCAGCTGCGCCGGCACCGCGTCACTGATGGTCGCGCCCGCCGCATCCGCTGGGCCCGCATTGTTCACCACCAACTTGTAGGTCACCGTCGAGCCCGCCAACGCAGGACTCGCGCTTGTCACCGTCTTCACCAGCGACAGATCCGACTGCACTGCCGTCACGGTGATCGTCACGGTCGCTGTTGCGCAGTTGCTCGGGTTCGCGATCTCGCAAATCTTGTAGACGAGTGCGCTGTTGCCGATGGCCGCGCCAGCCGCCACGTTCACCGCACCCGTCGCAGTGTTCAGCGTCACCGACGGATTGCTGCTGCTCACCTCGCTCAGCGTCACCGTCGCCGTCGTCGCTGTCGCACCTCGCAAGCTGTCGTTCGCGAGCACGTTCGCCACCGCCACGCCGCCTGCCGTCGTCACCGTGCCGCTGTCCGGGTTGGCCACGATCGCCGCAGTCACCGGGATCGTCGGCGTCGTCGACGTGTTGTTTCCCGGATTCGGATCGCTCGTTCCCGCTGGCACCGTCACCGTCGCCGTGTTCGCATCAATCGTCCCCGATGCTGGCGCCGTTCCATTGACCGTGATGGTCAGGTCGTTCCCCGCGCCAACGGCAACATTCGCCGTCAGATTGACATTGCCCGTGCCGCTCGCGGAACCGCAAGTCGATGTACCGGTCGCGACGCACGTCCAGCTCACGTTCGTCAGCTGTACCGGCACCGCGTCACTGATGGCGGCGCCCACCGCATCGGCAGGACCGGCGTTGTTGACCACCAACTTGTAGGTCACCGTCGAGCCCGCTGCTGCGGGACTCGCACTCGTCACCGTCTTCACCAGCGACAGATCGGACAGCACTGCCGTCACGGTGACCGTCACTGGCGCAGTTGCACAGTTGCTCGGGTTCGCGGTCCCGCAGATCTTGTAGACCAGCGTGCTGTTGCCGACCGCCGCGCCGGCTGCCACGTTCACCGCACCCGTCGCAGTGTTCAGCGTCACCGAGGGATTGCTGCTGCTCACCTCGCTCAGCGTCACCGTCGCCGTCGTCGCTGTTGCACCTCGCAAGCTGTCGTTTGCGAGCACGTTCGCCACCGCCACGCCACCCGCCGTCGTCACCGTGCCGTTGTCCGGGTTGGCCACGATCTGAGCAGTCACCGGGATTGTTGGCGTCGTCGATGTGTTGTTGCCCGGATTCGGGTCGGTCGTTCCTGTCGGCGCCGCCACCGTCGCCGTGTTCGCAGCGATGGTGCCACTCGCCGGCGCCGTGCCGCTCACCGTCACCGTGATCGCATTCGCTGCACCCTGGCCCACGTTCGCCGCCAGGTTGACGTTGCCCGTGCCACTCGCCACGCCGCAGGTCGATGTCCCGGCTGCCACGCACGTCCAGCTCACGTTCGTCAGCTGCGCCGGCATCGTGTCCGCGATCGTTGCGCCGACTGCATCCAACGGGCCCGCGTTGCTCACGACAAACTTGTAGGTCACCGTCGAGCCCGCCGCGGCTGGACTCGCGCTTGTCACCGTCTTGATCACCGACAGATCCGAGGTCGCCGCCAATGCATTGGTGTCGGTTGCGGAGTTGTTGGCAGGCGCCGGATCACTGATGTTGGCCGGCAGCGTCACCGTTGCCGTGTTGCTCAATGTTGCCGGGAAACTTTGCGCCATCGCCTGGCCACACGACAACGCGCAAAACAGCATCGCCGCCACCCATGCCGGACGCCATTTGCGCCCCGGAATGACCGGTGCCAGATGATCGAGGCTCGAGGTGTCGGTATCCATATCGCTGCCCTGTGAATTGGGTGGAGCTGCCATCGAGCGTGGGCAAGGTCGCATCGGCGTCATTGCCCGTGTCATGTCGTCGCTGCGCTAGTACGCCGCCGGATTGGTGCTGAAAGTCACGGGCACGCTGATCGTCGCCTGCCCTCCGGCAGTGAGATCGACGTTCAAGGTGACGGTTTTCCCGCCGGCGCTGCCTCCGCTGGCTGCACTGCATGCGCCAGCGGTCGCACTGCATGTCCATGGCCCCGACAGACTCATGCCATTCGGCAGGCTGTCGTTCACCGTCGCGCCGGTGACCGCATCGGGTCCCGCGTTGGACACGGTGATGACATAGGTGGCGTTGCCGCCGGGCGTGTAGGTCCCCGAACCGTCGCTCTTGCTGATCTGCAGATCCGCCTGCAACGCGCGGTTGGTGATGCGACAGGTGACCGTCAATGGTGACGTCCCCACTGGTGGCGCGGTGTAGTTGAACGATGTCCCGCTGCCCGAACTGACCACGGTGTTGTTCTGGTCCTTGCACGACCACGTGGTGACATACGGCGCCAATGTCGTGCCATTGCCTGCCGTTTCGGCGAGCGCGTACACGGCGCCTGGCGTGGTGACAACGGTTCCGGTGATGCCGCCATTGCCGATGTTCGCCGCCGATGTAACGACGGTTGCGCCCTGGCTGATCGACAGGTTGAACAATCCGGGATTGCCGGCGGGCAGGAGTTCCTTGGTCAGCGCGAGTACCGCCGAGCACGCCTGGATGATGCCTTCCACCGTGAACACTGCCTGGCCGATGCGGATGCCGAGCAAGCCCAGCAGGTTGTCGACCACGCCGCCGAGCACCGTGTTGAGCACCGGCGTCAGCAACGGGACCACGGCCGCCTGCAATGTCGTTTGCACTACCCCGACGATGCTGTTGACGATCGGCAGCAGCGCTGCCGGTACCGCGATTGGAAGTCCCAGCACCGTGACATCGATCGTGCCGCTGCCAACGCTGAGATTCAGATGGTTGAGCAAATCGGTGACCAGCGTTCCGGCACTCACCGTGCCTGCGGTGGCAGTGATCGTCTTCGGGAACGGTCCGTTGACCGTAAGCGTTTGCAGGCTCGGCGCGCCGGTTCCCACGGCGAGTGCGGAAACACTCAAGGGAACGTGCACGGCAAGCACCGAGGGCAACGGAAGCCCAAGGTTGAGGCTGACGTTGAACTTGAGATCGAGGTTGTTGATCACCAGCGGAGTGAAGTCCGAGCTGCTCACCACGTGCGTGCGATTGAAAAACAGGCTGTCGGGAACCGATCCGATGTACACCCCCACCAGTCCCGGCCGCGCCTGGAACGTCACCGCATTGCCGACGTAATTGACCGTTGCCAATGTGCCTTCGGCGCGCGCGACGTCGGCGTACACTTGGAGCTTCAACACATCCGCTGTCAGCGTGGCATTGGCGAGACCGAGACCGAGGCCATTGATCGCAGAGAGGAGCTGCCCGGTGTCGAACCCCTGCAGCACATCGAGGTTGAGCTTGATGCGGATCGCGCTGGAGTGGAACGACGATCCAGCCGGACCGCAAACGTAGACCGGCGGCTCCACCACCTGCAGCCACAGTTGCACGTTGGCGACACCCGTCAATCCCAGCGCTGCGGTGTTGATCGCCAAGGGCGTCGGCGTGGTCACGACGTTCTTGAAGTTGTACAGCTGCGCCGAACCGGTGATGAGATCCAGCACGTCGAGATTGATGTTTGCCAGCGATCCTTGCGGCAACGCGATCTGCAACAGGTCAGCGAGCTTGATCGTCCCCGTCAATCCGCCGATGGTCGGCGTGATGAGGTTCAACGCGTTGACCGCCGCCGTCTTGCCGTCGGCTTGCAACACCTGGACCATCGCCGCCTGCAGCTGCGCGAGCGTGATGTTGGCGTTCAGCACCTGGCTCGGGTCGCTCAGGCTGAGGTTCGTCCCCAGCTGGGTGATGAGCGCGTTGAGGTTGATGTTGGCAGTGGTGAGCGCGTTCCAGTCGAGCACGCTCAGGTTGATCGAGGTGCCGGGCAAAATCGACTGCAGCAGCGGATTGAGCAGCGCCGCCTGCGTGGTATCGACCGACACCAGCCTGGGCCCTGCAGAGACACAGGCGCCACTGGCGCAGCCGGCCTGCGCTTGTGCGCGCGACGGGATCACCGATGCAAGCATGACCACCACCAGCAACAGCCCGGACATGCAACTCAGGCTGCGCGACCACAGACGCTTGATCCCCATCATTTCCCCCATGGCAACCCCCTGCCATCGTTTTTGATGCGTCCTATTGATATCCCCAGTCGTACAGCTTCATGAACGGACGCAAACCATGGGTATCACGTGAATTTTTTTTAATCAACCTGATAAAAGTCGCAGGGAGCGGAAAAATAAGTGATTTCTGTCACATTTATTGATTTATGTTGATAAGTAATACCTATGAGATGCATGGGATGGCCCTTTGACTCGCGATGCTGAATGGTCGAACCGAGAAACTTCGCTTATAGCGGCGCAAGCCATCAGGGTGCATTGGAGGCATTGCCATACGCGTCGGAATGGCCGATACCGAGCGAATTTCCGCACCACATGAATGGCAGCCGCCGGCGCTGGCGAATTGCCGATCCAACTCACGACCACGCGCCAGCCTGGATAGGAATTTTCAATCACAGAGCGGAAATGACGAATCGAGCATTCGCGCACAGATCGCTCCGTCACCAAAGCGCATTCCACGATTTTCGGGTCCAGCCAGAGCGCGCGTTGCGCGAAATCCATGGCGATGCGACACCAACGCAGGATCGAATCACCGATACGTGCGGCGAAGGCGCTGTCCTGCCGATCGATCGCGACCGCTTCCCTATACTTTCCACCATGAGTACCGACAAGCAGCCCGAACACACGCCCCTGATGAAGCAATTTTTCGCCGCCAAGGCGGAACACCCGGATGTGCTGCTGCTGTTCCGGATGGGCGATTTCTACGAATTGTTCTACGACGACGCGCGCCGTGCGGCGAAATTGCTCGACATCACCCTGACCCAGCGCGGACAGAGCGCAGGCCAGCCGATCCCGATGGCCGGCGTGCCGGTGCATGCCTACGAGGGCTACCTGGCGCGACTGGTCGCGCTCGGCGAATCGGTGGCGATCTGCGAACAGATCGGCGATCCCGCCACGTCAAAGGGGCTGGTCGAACGCAAGGTGGTGCGCATCGTCACGCCCGGCACGGTGACCGACGAAGCACTGCTGCAGGATCGCCGCGACACTTTGCTGATGGCGGTGGCACGCGGACGCGACGGTTACGGACTGGCATGGGCCGATCTTGCTGGTGGCCGGATGATGGCGGCGCAGTTGCGCGATGGCGATGCACTGGAAGCCGAACTGGCGCGGCTCGACCCCGCGGAACTGCTGATCGCCGACGAGGACGGTTGGCCCGACTACGTGACGCAGCGTGGCGGCGTGCGCAAACGCGCACCGTGGCTGTTCGATGTCGACAGCGGTCGCCGCAAGCTGATCGATTTCTTCAATGTGCATGATCTCGGCGCCTACGGCATCGAGGATGCGCCGCACGCCATCGCCGCCGCCGGCGCGTTGCTCGGTTATGTCGAGGAGACGCAGAAACAGCGCCTGCCGCACCTCACGTCGATTGCCGTCGAATCCGGCGACGATGCCATCGCGATGAACGCGGCGACACGCCGTCATCTCGAACTCGACACCCGCATCGATGGCGACACCAGGCACACGCTGCTGGGCGTGCTCGACTCCACCATCTCGCCGATGGGTGGCCGCCTGCTGCGACGCTGGCTGCATCGCCCGTTGCGCAACCACGACATCGTGCGCGGACGCCAGCACGCGGTCACGACATTGCTGGCCTCGGGCCAACTCGATGATCTGCGCGAAACCTTCCGCGGGCTGGGCGATCTCGAACGCATCCTCACCCGCATTGCATTGCGCAGCGCCCGTCCGCGCGATCTCTCGACGTTGCGCGATGGCCTCGCGCTGACGCCGCGCATTGCCGCCCTGCTCGACACACTCGATTCACCGCGCTTGCAAACGCTCGCCAACGAACTCGGCCAGCACGACGACATCGCACGCCTGCTGACGCTCGCGGTGGTGGCGCAACCGCCGCTGCTTGCCCGCGATGGCGGCGTGATCGCCGAAGGCTACGACGCCGAACTCGACGAACTGCGCATGTTGTCGACGCACGCCGACCAGTTCCTGATCGACCTCGAACAACGCGAACGCGCGGCGACCGGCATCGCCACGCTCAAGGTCGGCTACAACCGCGTGCACGGCTATTACATCGAACTCGGCAAGGCCCAGGCCGAAAAGGCGCCGGTGCATTACACGCGCCGGCAAACCCTGACGAACGCCGAGCGCTACATTACCGAAGAACTAAAATCCTTCGAGGACAAGGTGCTGTCCGCGCGCGAACGCGCATTGGCGCGCGAGAAGCTGCTCTACGACGGCTTGCTCGATGCCCTCAACGTCGATCTCGAACCGTTGAAGCATTGCGCCGCCGCACTGTCGGAACTCGATGTGCTGGCCTGCTTCGGTGATCGTGCCGATGCGCTCGATTGGCGTGCACCGGAATTGGTCGCTGCGCCGCAGCTGCAGATCGAGCGCGGACGCCATCCGGTGGTGGAAGCGGTGCGCGACGATCCGTTCACGCCCAACGATCTCGATCTCTCGCCGGAACGCCGGATGCTCGTCATCACCGGCCCCAACATGGGCGGCAAGAGCACCTACATGCGCCAGATCGCGCTGATCGTGCTGCTGGCGAACATCGGCAGTTTCGTGCCGGCGACGTCCGCGCGGATCGGTCCGGTCGATCGCATCCTCACCCGCATCGGTGCCGGCGACGATCTCGCGAAAGGCCAATCGACCTTCATGGTCGAGATGAGCGAGACCAGCTACATCCTCCATCACGCCACCGAACAGTCACTGGTATTGATGGATGAAATCGGTCGCGGCACCTCGACCTACGATGGCCTGGCGCTGGCCGAAGCCTGCGCGCGCCATCTCGCCGAAACCAATCGCAGCTACACCTTGTTCGCCACCCACTATTTCGAATTGACCGCATTGGCGCAGCCGGGCAGCGGCATCGCGAACGTGCATCTCGACGCGGTCGAGCATGTCGACAAGAACGGCGGCGACACGCTGGTGTTCATGCATGCAGTGAAGGATGGCCCGGCCAATCGCAGTTTTGGCCTGCAGGTGGCCGCGCTGGCTGGCTTGCCGAAATCGGTGGTGCGCGATGCCCGCGCGCGGCTGGCGGAACTGGAGCAGCATGGTCGCGATGAAACATCTGCGCAGGCACCGATGACTGCCGCGGCACTCGACAACCCGCAGCAGTTCGGCTTGTTCATGCCGCAGTCCGCGGCGCTGGACGCGCTCGCCGGGATCGATCCCGACGAGCTCACGCCGAAACAGGCATTGGAAGCGTTGTATCGGTTGAAGACGTTGGGCTGAGAAGCCCGCGCGCGGGCTTCTTTCCCCATCAAAGATGCCGCGTTTCCGCCGGCGGGTTCATCCAGTTGTCGTTGCGGCCATCGGCGTGACGCATCGGCCCGGACAGCAAATCATCGATGCTGGCATCGTCCAGCGTGTTGACCTGCACCGAGAGAAAATCGCCGCCCGCTTCCGGGATATGGCCGTTCGCGTACAGCGTGACGCCACATTTGCTGCAGAAGCGATGGTGGAGATTGCCGCCCGGCCATTCCTTGCTGTAATCGCCCAGCACATCTTCGCCTTGCAGCAATTCGAGACCACTCGCCTGTGCGCTCCAGTTGCGGATCTTCATGCAATACGTGCAGTTGCACTTGCCGGTGCCCTTCGCGAGATCGAGTGACGCGCTGTACTTCACCGCGCCGCAATGGCAACTGCCGTGGTAGGTCTTTTCCATCACATGTCTCCTAGGCTGCGGAAGGAAGAGGATGATCCGCCAGCAGCGCAGTGTCGATCCCGGTTGCGCGGGCGAAGGCCGGTCGCGCGGCATGCAATCCCGCAAAACGGGTGAACTCCGGGCGCGGTTCGATCACGCCGGTACGCAGATAGAAGCCGAGCAGCGCCGCGGCATAGAGATCGGCTGCAGTGAAATGATCGCCCGCCAGATGGTCCTTCCCGACCAATGCGCTTTCCAGCACGTCCAGCACTTCGCCATCGTTGCCGTAACCAGCGTACGTGGCTGGTGCGAAGTGACCCGTCTGCTTGGCGGTCAGCATCGACTCGACAGGGCCAGTCAGGAAACTGAGCCAGCGGTAATAGCTGCCACGTTCCTTCGATCCGACCGGCGGCGCCAGTTTCTTTTCCGGCACGAGATCGGCGAGGTAGGTGCAGATCGCCGCGTTCTCGGTGATCACGGTATCGCCATGCTTCAGCGCCGGCACCTTGCCCATCGGATTGATGGCGAGGTAATCCGGCGATTTCATGCTGGTGCCGTACTCGAGGATCACCGCTTCGTATGGCAGCCCGGTTTCTTCCAGCATCCAGCGCGCCACGCGACCGCGCGACATCGGGTGGGTGTAGAGGGTCAATGCATCGCTCATCTCGAAGATCTCCGGTTGGGGTGCGGACACGATATCGACCCATGCTGACAGAATATGTCAGCAGTGATCATTCCCTCGATCCATAGGCGTTCTGGTCGCGCCAGCGCCGCATCAATGTGGGCCGGCGCACTCCGTAGCGTTGGCCGCTATCCACCAGCGACAACACGCGGTCGGCGCGGAAGTGGCGAAAATCCTGGCGCAGTTCGCACCACGCCGCCATCAACCGCACATGGGAGAAGAACGCCATCGCGAACGGCCATACCCGTCGTTCGCTGGAGTTGCCATGAAGATCGACATAGTGCATCGCCACCACATGTTCATCGCGGATGGCGCGCCGCAGCGTTGGCAACCACGGTTCGTCCGGAACCTGTTGGCGATGGTTCGGCACCAGCAGTCCGCTGGTTTCGATTTCCAGTCGCAACGCATCCGGCAACACCGACGCCAATCGCTGCAGGGCGTCATTCGCCGCCTGCGCCAGCTCGCGATCGGCCTGCAACGACACCCAGCGCGCGCCCAGGGTCAGCGCTTCCAGTTCATCGCGATCGAACATCAACGACGGCAACAGATAGCCGTGGCGCAGCATGTAGCCGGTGCCGGGATCACCCTCGATGTCCGCGCCCTGCTCGCGCAACAGGGCGATGTCGCGATAGACAGTGCGCAGGCTGACACCGAGGCGCTCGGACAGGCGCGCGCCGGTGAGCGGGCGACGGCGGCTGCGCAGCAGATCGAGCAGACGCAACAGGCGGGAGGCGCGAGTCATCGGCACAGCCTACACGGGCCGCGCGGATCGCCGGATCCGTGGATAGTTCCACAATCGACCGCGAATCGCTCTGCCCCGAAACACACCGCCGTAACAATCACCCCTTTAATTTGACAGCACTAATCAGGGGCTACGCCCATTTCGAGGACATCCGCACTATGAGCATGATCGAAGACATTCTTTCCCAGATGCAGGGCGCGCCGATGCAGCAGGTCGCCAGCCAGTTGGGCGTGGATCCGGCGCAGGCACAACAAGCGGTGGGCGCCGCCTTGCCGATGATCGTCGGCGCATTGGGACAGAACGCCAGCCAGCCCGGCGGCGCGGAAGTGCTGGCCGGCGTACTCGGCGCGAACCATGGCGACGCTGCCGGCGGCGGCCTCGGCGGACTGCTTGGTTCGGTGCTGGGTTCGGTGACCGGACAACAGGCGGCCACGCCCGCAACCGATGGCGGCGGCATCCTTGGCCACATCTTCGGCGGCCAGGAACAGCAGGCGTCGAACCAGGTCGGCCAGGCCACCGGTCTCGGCGGTGACCAAGCGCAGACGCTGATGAAGATCATGGCACCGATCGTGATGGCCTATCTCGCCCAGCGCATGTTCTCGCACCCGGACAGCAACAACGCGCAATCGGTCAGCGACGTGTTGCAGCAGGAACAGGCGCACACGGAATCCGGCGGCGGAATGCTGGGCCAGGTGCTGGGCAGCCTCGGCGGCAATGCCGGCGGGCTGGGCGGACTGCTCGGCTCGGTGCTTGGCGGTCGCAGCTGACGTCACATTCCCGCAGCAACATCGAAGGGGCCGCATTGCGGCCCCTTTTCATTTGGATGACAACGCGGCGCTTCCATCGTCTTGGAGGTTTCGGCTGTCGCATTGCAGCCATGCTTCCGCAACAAAAGTGTCAGCACAAGTTCTTAAGATTTCGTTTTTCGATTCTGGAACGACACAATGTATTCGCAGCGCCTCTTGCGCACGACACTTTCGCTGGCCGTGCTGGCTGCGATCGCCGCGCCGGCACACGCCGGCACCACGACTGCAACTGACGACCAAGCGCAGGCGCGCAAGCGCACGACGCAAGTGCTGGAGGAAATCGAAGTCCGCGGCAGCCGCGAGGAAACCGCGTCCAGCCTGTCGCCGAGCCAGACCGACCTCGACACCATGCAACCCAAGTCGACGGTGTCGCTGGAATGGATCAGCAACCACACCGCGCCAACGTCCGATTACGCCGACATCGCCAACATCACGCCCGGCATGAGCACCGTCAACGTAGCCGGCCCCGGCCTCGGCGAAGCCAAGCAGATGACGATGCGCGGTTTCAACGACAACCAGTACAACGTCACCTACGACGGCATCCCGCTGGGCGATACCAACGACTTCAGCCACCACAGCAGCAGCTACTTCCCGGCCAAGATGATCGGCGAAGTCTCGGTGGAACGTGGCCCGGGCGGCGCCAGCCAACTCGGCGAGGCGACCTTTGGCGGCACCATCGCGATTCGTTCCAAGGATCCGCGCGACGCGTTCTCGTTCACGCCGACGCTGTCCTACGGCAGCTACGGCACCGAGCTCTACCATTTCGAGCTCAACAGCGGCCGTCTCGGCGACGGACCCAACAGCGGCAGAGTGATTGCCAGCGCGCAGTACAACGCCACCGATACCTATCGCACGGATTCGCAGTTGCACCGGCGTACCACTTACTTCAAGTACGTGCAGCCGGTCGGGGACCACACCGAAATCACCCTGCTCAGCAACCACAACTACATCCGCTTCAACAATCCCGACAAGACCACGCTCACCCAGAACCAGATCGACACGCTGGGCCGCAATTTCGGCTTGAACAACGATCCGACCAGTACCGATTGCGCCTGCTACAACTACCAGAACAAGCGCACCGACGTCGATTACATCGGGATCGACAGCGCCTTGAGCGAACGCTGGCACTTGTCGGACAAGCTCTACACCTACGCCTACTACAACGACAGCCATGAAGCGCCGACCATTGGCACCAAGGCATCGCCGACCAACATGGGTGGCGTCGACAAGGTCAACAACTATCGCGCACGCGGCAACGTGCTGACCCTCTCCTACGACACTGCCAGCGGCCAGTTGCGCACCGGCCTGTGGTACGAACGCACCGACAACGATCGCTACAACATCAAGCTGGATTACACCACCGGCGGCTACGACAATCCGAAGAACACGACCCTCAACGGCCTGAACAACGCCTACAAGTACGTGATGGTCGACTTCCTCAAGATGCAGCAGGCCTTCGTCGAGTACGAATGGCGGATGACTCCGGCGCTGACGGTGACGCCCGGTATCCGCACGCTCCAGGTGACACGCGATATCAATGCACCGATCAACCAGACCACGCGCCTGCCGCTGAACTACAGCCAGACCTGGAACAAGACGCTGGGTTTCCTCGGCGCGAATTACGCCTTCACCCAGAACTGGCATGCGTACGCACAAGCGGCGCAAGGTTTCCTGACGCCCAACCTCAACCAGTTCTACGTACCGAACCCTGCAGAAAACAAGACCCGCCCGCAGGAGACGATGAACTACCAGCTCGGCACGGCATACCAGAGCGGTCGCCTCGCCGCCGACGCTGACGTCTTCTACATCGACTACAAGAACTATCCGCTCTCCGCCGTCGATCCGGTCACCAAGGATCCGATCTTCTATCTTGCGCAGGGTGCGACCATGCGCGGCGCCGAAGTCGAGGGTTCATTCCTGATCGCACGCGGGCTGTCGCTGTTCGCCAATGCATCCACCATCGAGGCGCGCTTCAAGAATTCGCATCTGCGCATTCCCAACGTGCCGTCAGCCACCGCAGCGATCGGTTTCAACTACCAGCACGCCGGTTTCACCGCATCCCTGCACGAGAAGTATTCCGGTGGCCAGTACGCCTATGCCGGTGGCTTCAACCCCGACATAGCCTCGAGCGTGACGGCATCGGCGCACAGCGGCGGTTACTGGCGCGCGGCGATGTCCCTGGGTTATGGCCAGAACCTGTCCGGCTCGTGGCTCAAGGACTGGAAGATTCGCCTGCAGGTGGACAACCTGTTCGATGCCAAGCAGCAAGTGGTGGATTCGGTGAGCGGCACCACGCCGTACTATCTCGTGCTGCCGACCCGTTCGTGGTTCGCCTCCGTCTCCTTCTCGATCTGAGGCAACCCTCGATGACGATGATGAAGTCGATACTTGCCACCGCGTTGCTGGCCGCATGTTTCGCGGCGCCGGCATCCGCGAAGGATGGCAAGGCGAAGGCGCCCTACCTGCATTACCTCAGCGATGCGCAGATCGCCGACGACGTGGAATTGCTGCCACCGCCGACGTCGATGGGCAGCGCCGAGGACATCGCCGATCGCGAGGTCACCGAACGCGCCTACGTGGGGCGCAGCGCCGCCGATGCAGCACAGGCCGCGAAGGAGGAATCGTTCGATGTATTCGCGTTCTCCAGTGTGCTTGGCAAGGAGTTCGACAAGGACAAGTTGCCGCGCACTGCCGAGTTGTTCGCCGACGTCAAGAAGAACCTGGCCGCTGCCAAGGATGCCGGCAAGGCCAGGTGGAAGCGCGAACGGCCCTGCCCGGTCAATTCCTGCCAGTGGGATCCCGAGAAGGACGCCAGCGACTGGAAGAATCGCGATTACGGCTATCCCAGCGGCCATTCGACCCGGGCGACCGCATTTGCGTTGCTGCTCGATGCGATGTTTCCCACCCGCAAGCCGCAACTCGACGCGTTTGGCCAGCAAGCCGGATGGCGACGCGTGATCCGTGGCGTCCACACACCGCAGGACATCTATGCCGGTCGCGTGCTCGGCCAGGCGCTGGCACGCGATCTGCTGGCGAACCAGGATTTCCGCAAGCGCCTGGACGATGCCGCCAGCGAACTGCGCGCTGCCGGATTCAAGGACGCCGTCACTCCGTGACATCCCGCATCATCGCGTGACCACGCGGTGATGTGCATTCAGAGCGACGGTGGCATGCTGGAGACCCACGCATGCCGCGATCGCCACGATGACACGTCCATCCCCGCGCACGATTCCCGCCCTGCTGGCCAGCGCCCTGCTCGCTGCCTGCGCGCAACAGCCGGTGCAGTCGGCATCGCCGGCGCCTGTCGTCGCTGCACCGACGCAGCCTGCCGCACCCGCGCCGACACCCGCACCGCAACAGGAAGCAGTGCCGGCTCCGGTCCAGCCCACGCCTGCCGCAGTGACGCCATTACCGACCAACGCCGAACTCATGCAGTTCAACTCATGCATGATCGGCCTGCGCACGCCGGCGATGGCAGCAGGGGTTGAATCCGCTGCGTTCGATCGCTACGCGATGAGCGTTACGCCGGACATGACGGTGTTGCCGCTGCTCGATCGCCAACCCGAATTCACCAGCGCGATCTGGGATTACCTCGCCGGCCTGGTCGACCAGAAACGCGTGGACGATGGCCGCACGATGATGGCGAAGTACGCATCGACGCTGTCACAGGTGCAATCACGCTTTGCCGTGGACCCGGCGACGGTGGCCGCGGTGTGGGGCGTGGAAAGCGACTTCGGGCGGATCAACGGTCGTCGTCCGTTGCTGGTGTCGCTCGGCACGCTGTCGTGCTTCGGTCGTCGCCAGGCGTATTTCCGTAGCGAGTTCTACGAACTGTTGAAGATCGCGCAACGCGGCGATGTCGCCGTCGATGATCTCAAGGGCTCCTGGGCCGGTGCATTCGGGCAGACGCAATTCATGCCATCGACCTACAACCGCATGGCGGTCGATTTCGATGGCGATGGCCGTCGCGACCTGGTGCGCAGCGCGCCGGATGCACTCGCATCCACCGCAAATTATTTGCTGAAATCCGGCTGGCGCGAAGGTCAGCCGTGGGGCTATGAAGTGAAGCTGCCTTCCGGCTTCGACGCCGGTGTTGCCGGGCGCAAGAATCGCCAGCCGTTGTCGCGCTGGCAGGCGCTGGGCATCAAGCGCGTCGATGGCCAAACCATTGCACTGGATCCGGGCACGCCCGCCGCCGTGCTGTTGCCGGCAGGCGTGAACGGTCCGGCCTTCCTGGTGTTCCGCAACTTCGATGCGATCTACAGCTACAACGCCGCCGAAAGTTACGCATTGGCGATCGCCTTGCTGTCCGATCGCCTGCGTGGTGGCTCGGGCTTGCGCACACCATGGCCAACCGATGATCCCGGCCTGTCGCGCGCCGATCGCGTCGAACTGCAACGCCTGTTGCTCAAGCGCGGACACGCCATCGGGACACCCGACGGCGTGCTCGGTACCGGCAGTCGCGCCGCCATCCAGCAGGAGCAGCAACGTCTCGGCATGACCGCCGATGGTCGCGCCGGCCAGAAGCTGCTGAAGGCGCTGCGCGACGGCCGCTGAGTTTTACTTGCCCTGCGGCGCCAGTACCAGCACCGAGAAACTGCCATCGATCATCGGCGGACGCTTTTCTCCCGCCGGTACCGGACCGAATTTCGCGGCGACGGTGTAGGCGCGATGGTCGCTTTCATCGAGGATGATCGTGCGCGCCGATGTCTGCGTCGGCAGCGACTGCACCTTGCTGTAGCGATTGGCGCCATCCACATGGATCACGTCGAGCACACCACTCTTGCCGAGCGGCACCAGCACGCTCTTCGTCGCCGGATCGAACGCCGCGCCATCCGGGCCTTCACCGATCGCTACGCGCGCCACCGCACGTCCGCTGTCGGCATCGGTCACCGCCAGCACCTTGTTCTGGCAGGTGGAAAACACCCGATGATGCGCCGCATCCATGGCGATACCGGACGGTTCCTCGCATCCATCCATCTTCCATGTGTGCGTCACCTTTGCCGATGCGGCATCGATTTCGACCAGTTGCGCGGTGCTTTCGATGTTGAGGTAGATGTGGCCGTGGCCATCGGCAACCGCGAGTTCGGGATTGCCATCGAAGGCGATTGTCGCGATTTCCTTGCCGGAAGTCGTGTCGAGCACTGAGGCGTTGTTGCTTTTCGCGTTGAACACGAACAGATGATGCGATCCGGCGTCATGGAACATCGCGTCCGGCGACTTGCCGCTGACCGGAAGATCGCGCACGCGCTGCAGCGTGGCGAGATCGAATTCGGTCACCGAGTTGGACTTGCCGTTGCTGGTGTAGCCGTGGCCGCCCGACCCGATCACGATGCCGTGCACGCCATCGGTGCCGGGTATCGTGCCGACTTCCTTGCCGCTCGTGGTATCGACCACCTGGACGCGATCGCTGCGGCTGATGAACAGATGATGGCGCGCGGAATCCACTTCCAGCAGATCCCAGCGCCCGGGGCCGGACACCGGCCAGGTCGCCGCGACATCGTAGTGCGTGGCATTCGCCGTCGCGGCCAGCAATGGCGCGGCGGAAACGGACAACAGCGAGGCAAGTGCGAGCAGACGTTTCATCGCGACGATCTCCAGGGGAATCGCCGGATCATAGACCCGCAATGTCGCAGCAATCTTTCAGAGACCTGACAGCGCCTGCTCGAAGTCGGCCCAGAGATCCTCGACGTTCTCGATGCCGACCGACAGCCGCAGCATGCCGGCAGTAATGCCGTATTTGCCCAGCGTTTCCACCGGGATCGAACGGTGCGTCAGGCCGGCGGGATGCTGGATCAGGGTGTCGACCGCGCCAAGGCTGACCGCCGGCACCATCAGCTTCACCGAGTTCATCACCTTCGACGCCGCCGCGCTGCCGCCCTTCAGGTCGATCGCCATCAGCGCGCCGGGGCCGCTCATCTGGGTGCCGACCAGATGCGCGTTGTTCACCGTGCCGAGTCCGGGATAGAACACCTTGGCGACGGCCGGATGCTGCGAAAGACGCGTCGCCAATTCGATGGCATTGGCCTGCGCGCGTTCGACGCGCAATCCCAGTGTCGGCAGGCCGCGATGGATCAGGAACGCCGCCAGCGGATGCAGGTTGGCACCGGTCGAAACACGCACCTTGCGCAGCGGTCGCGCCAGTTCTTCCGAGCAGCACACCACGCCGGCGATCACGTCGCCATGCCCACCGAGGAACTTGGTCGCGCTGTGCACCACGAAAGACGCGCCAAGTTCGATCGGACGCTGCAACACCGGCGTCGCGAAGGTGGAATCGACCATCACCGGCACTTTGCCAGCGGCCTCCACCACCGCGCGGATGTCAACGAGATCGCAGGTCGGGTTGGCCGGCGTTTCGATCACCACCAACGTGGTGTCGGGACGAATCTTCGCGGCGATCTCGTTGGCATCGACGAATTCGGCATCGAAACCCAGCAGGCCATTCGTCAGCAGGCTGTCGGTGGCGGCGTACAGCGGACGCACCACCAGCACGTGATTGCCCTGCGCGCGTCGCGACAGCAGCAATGCGGTGATCGCCGCCATCCCCGATGCGTAGGCGACGCAGGCTTCGCTGCCTTCCAGCCCGGCCACGGCGTTCTCCATGCGCGCGACGGTCGGGTTGTGGAAGCGCCCGTAGATCGAATTGGCTGCCTCGCCCTCGCCCGCGCCCCAGGCCGCGAAACTGCGCGTGCCTTCATCGAAATCGGGGATCGGATAGGTGCTGGACAGATCGATCGGCGAGGCATGCACGCCCATCGCCTTGAAGTCTTCGCGGCCACCATGGACGGCGCGGGTGTCGAAACCTGTCATCGGGATACTCTCGATCGGAAAGGTGGAAGCCTACAGAACTTTCGTTTCCCCGGTGGAATTATCGTGTTCAGCCATCCGCGCGCACGAACACCAGGTCAATCACCTGATCCATCGAAATGTTGCCGGCGCGGAACTGCAACGCGTTCTTGCCCACGGCCTTTCCACCAACCATGCAGGTCGCGAGCAGTGCACCGCCCGTGTCCACGCGCAAGGTGAAATCCTGCGCACCGGGACGCCAACCGCGACTGCCGGCGATGCGGTAACGCAACCCGCTCCAGGCGATGCCCTTGCCGCTATCGAGCGCGCGCGCATCGTTCTGCTTGGCGTCATCCATGCACGTCGCGGCGCCGATGGCGCGAATCATCTGGGATGGTCTTGCATTCGCTTCACCGGTGATCGCCGGCACGTAACTGTGGCGCACCGTCAGCGCACGACCGGGCGTGAACCACTGGTCCCAGGTGTAGGTTTCGCGCAACTGGAAGCGCGGACGCCCCTGGCGATCGAACCATGCTGTCGGCAGCGGCAGTTTCCCCGCTGGCGCCTGGCCATCGCGCAGGTATGCGATCAATTCCGATTCCTTCCAACCCAGCGTCGCGATGCGCCACGCGATGTCCTTGTCGCCGAGCATCACCGCGAGCTTGCGCGTCGGCTTGATCGTCTGGCCGTTCACCGCAAAGCGCAGGTCACGGATGATGGACGCTGCATTCGCGTCCTGTTGCAGATGCATCGCCGGCAGGGTGAACACCAGCGGCACGAACTGCTTCTGCTTGCTGGTTCCGGTAAACACGTCCTCGACCGTGATCCGTTGCGGCGAAATCGCCAGTGTTTCCTTGTCGAGGCGGATCTCGGCCTGACGCCGCAGTGCGATACCGGGATTGATGTCGCCGGGCAGGCCATCGGCGGCGGATGCCAGCGTCGCCAACATCGTCATTGCAGCTGCAATCGTGCAGCGCACCATGTTGCGGATCATCGCGGCCTCGTCGTCATGTCTCGCTGCAAGGGTAAATCACAAGGCGTCAATATCGCCCAACGCCCGGATCAACCGCCGCGCGCGCTTGTCCGGACGCGTCTGCGGCGGCTGGTAACCGGCACGCGCCGCAGTGGCCAGCGCCCGTGCCTGTTCGCGTGCAGCGATCGACTCCGCATCCTCGGCATACAAGGCCTGCGCAACGCTGGCCGGGCCGCGCTGCTCGCTCAATCCCTGCACGGTGAGGATGAATGTCTCCTCGCCACGCATGATCTTCAGGCGCTCGCCAACACGCACCACGCGCGACGGCTTGGCGCGTTGTCCATCGACTTCGATGCGTCCGACCTCGATGGCCTGCTTCGCCAGTGTGCGTGTGCGGAAGAATCGCGCTGCCCACAACCAGACATCGAGGCGCACGCCGGTCGGCATGGCGTCATCGCTCACGCCGCTTCCACCCGCTGCCTGCCTGCATTTGCGATCATCACCCGATGAACCAGCCCGATCCGGGAACACCCGCCCCAGCATCCGCGCCGCCGCGACCAGCGTCAACCACGCGCGATCTCACCACCGGCCCGATCGCCGGCACCCTGCTGAAATTCGCGCTGCCGATCCTCGCTGGCAACGTGCTGCAATCGCTCAACGGCTCGATCAACGCGATCTGGGTTGGCCGTTACCTCGGCGAGAACGCGCTCACCGCCGCGGCGAACGCCAACAGCATCCTGTTCTTCCTGATCGGCTCGGTGTTCGGCATCGGCATGGCCGCGACCATCCTGATCGGCCAGTCGATGGGTGCGCGCGACCTGGCGCAGGCGCGGCGCGTGATCGGCACCAGCGCCACCTTCTTCACCGTCGTCTCGATCGCCATCGCGCTCCTCGGCCTGCCGTTGGCACGCCATATCCTCGCGGCGATCGGCACGCCCGCTGCGGCATTGCCGCTCGCCGAAGCCTATTTGCGCTTCATCTTCCTGGCAATGCCGTTCCTCTACCTGTTTTCCTGGGTCAGCGCGATCCTGCGCGGCGCCGGCGACACCCGCACGCCTTTCGCTTTCCTGCTGCTGGCGGTCGCGCTCGACATCATCGGCAATCCGTTGCTGATCTTCGGCATCGGCCCGTTCCCGAAACTCGGCATCGCCGGTTCGGCGTTGTCCACGCTGATCGCCAATGCCGTGAGCCTCGCCGCGCTGTTGTGGTGGTTGCGACGCAAGGATCATCATCTGTGGATCGAGTGGAAGGATCGCGCGCTGTTCAAGCCCGACCTGGCGATCCTGCGCGCGTTGATCGTCAAGGGCGTGCCGATGGGCCTGCAGATGGTGGTGATCTCGGCGGCGATGATCGCGATGATCGGCATGGTCAACGGCCATGGCATCGATACCACCGCAGCCTATGGCGCAGCCGGGCAACTATGGACGTACGTGCAGATGCCGGCGATGGCGATCGGTGCGGCGTGTTCGTCGATGGCGGCGCAGAACGTCGGCGCGCGCAACTGGTCGCGCGTCGATGCCACCGCGCGCACCGGCACCATGTTCAATTTCCTGCTCACCGGCGCACTGATCGCACCGATCATCCTGTTCGACCACGCCACGCTGTCGCTGTTCCTGCCGCAGGGCAGCCCGTCGATCGAGATCGCGCGCCACCTCAATCACATCGCGATCTGGGCCTTCATGTTCTTCGGCGTGACGATGGTGCTGTCCGGCGTGGTGCGTTCGACCGGTGCAGTGATTCCTCCACTGCTGATCCTCGGCTTCGCCTTGTGGGGCATCCGCGTGCCGTTCGCGAAACTGCTGCAGCCGTGGCTGGGCGTCGATGCGATCTGGTGGAGTTTCCCGGCGAGTTCGGTGTGCTCGATGCTGATGTCGATCGCCTATTTCCGCTGGGGTCGCTGGCGCGAGGCGAAGATGCTGCAACAACCCGCCGCAGTCGCGGTGCCCGCCGAAGTGCCGTCGGAGGCACCGTCGCTGGTCGCCGATCAGGCGCACAATGCGCCGACCGATCCCTGATGGAGTCCGTCATGCGCCCGACCGTTCTTGCCGTGATGCTTGCGCTCGCCCTGCCCGTCGTGGCTCCTGCCAAAACGCCCGGCACGCCGAAGACACCCGCCTACGTCACCACCGCCATCAACGATCCCGCCCGCGATAGCGATCGCAAGGACGACGAGCACCGCCACATGGTCGAGATCATGGCGTTCTCGCAAGTGAAGCCGGGCCAGAACGTGCTGGAACTGGTTCCCGGCGGCGGCTACTGGACGCGCGTGTTCAGCGGCATCGTCGGGCCGACGGGTCATGTCTACACGATCTGGCCGAAGGAAATGATGGAACACATCGCCAAGCCCTACGCGACGTGGACCGCGCTCGCGGCGACACCGCACTACGCCAATGTCAGCGTGTCCGGGCAATCCATTGCACCACTAGATGCACCCGCAAGGAAAGTGGATCTGGTATTCACCGTGCAGAACTATCACGACTTCCACGATGTGCTGGATCCAGCTGGTGTCGCGACACTCGACAAGCAGGTCTACGACGCGCTCAAGCCCGGCGGACTGTTCGTGGTGATCGATCACGTCGCGCCGGCAGGTTCCGGTCTCGCCGCCACCAATACCACCCATCGCATCGATCCAGCCGTGGTGCGCAAGGAAATCGAAGCCGCCGGTTTCGTCTTCGATGGCGAGAGCGGTCTGCTGGGCAACCCGGCCGACCCGCACGACAAGCTGGTATTCGATCCGGCGATCCGCGGACACACCGATCAGTTCATCTACCGCTTCCGCAAGCCGGCGAAATAAGCGCCGACAGCGTCCACCCCGCTCACATCGCCGGCCGCTGCTCCACTTTCGGTTCCGCGACTTCGTGCCCGGCCTGCGCCTTGCCCGCCATCTCCGCACCGGCGTCGGCGGGCAGGCGCCACATCATCACGCTGGACAGCAGGGAAATCGTCGCGACCATCGGGAACACCAGGTAGAAGTTGCCGAGATCGGTGGCTGGAACATGGCGCGCCCAACCGCACAGTTCGAGGGCGAAACCCGCCACCGCAACGCCCATGCTGACGGAGAGTTGTTGCATCATCGCGGCGAGGCTGCTGGCCTGGCTGACCTGGACCTGGTCGACATCGGCGTAGCTGATCGCATTGAGACTGGTGAACTGCAACGAACGCATGCAGCCGCTGACCAGCAGTACCAGCATCACCACCGCATGCGGCGTACTCGGGCGGAACAAGCCGAAGATCGCCAGTGAAACCGATGCGAGTACCGCATTGAAAAGCAGCACGCGCCGGAACCCCCATTGGCGGATGATCCACGCCGCAATGGTTTTCATGAACATCGCGCCGACCGCCGAGATGAAGGTCAACATGCCCGATTGCAGCGGCGTGAGCCCGAAGCCAAGTTGCAACATCAGCGGCAACAGGAAGGGAATCGCACCGATGCCGATGCGAAAAAGACTGCCCCCGACCACGCCGGCGCGGAACGTCGGAATCCGGAATAGCCGCAGATCCAGCAACGGGTTCGGCACGCGACGCGCATGGATCACGTATGCAGCCAGCAACACCAGTCCGAGCAGCAGGGCCAGGCACGATGCCCACAGGGGAATCCGCAGGCGCCCGAAGGTCGAGACGCCGAACATTGTCAGCGCCAAACCGATTCCCGAAAGCAGGAAACCGATCCAGTCGAGCGGCTTGGTCGGTTCCTTGAGCGGCGGGATGAAGCGCCATGCCAGCAGCATGCCCAACAGGCCCATCGGCAGATTGATCAGGAAGATCCAGCGCCAGTTGAAGTAGGTGGTGATCAGTCCGCCCAGCGGCGGTCCCGCGACCGGCCCCACCAGCGCCGGAATGGTCAGCCAGCTGAGTGCCTGCACCAGCTCCGATTTGCTCACCGTGCGCAACAGCACCAGGCGCCCGACCGGCACCATCATCGCGCCGCCCATGCCTTGCACGAAGCGCGCCACCACCATCGTCTCCAGCGAACCACTGGCAGCGCAGCCGATCGACCCCAACAGGAAGACCGCGATCGCGCTGATGAAGGTGATGCGTGCACCGAAGCGATCCGCAACCCAGCCACTGATCGGGATGAACACCGCCAGCGCCAGCAAATAGGTGGTGAGCACCAACTTGAGCGAGATCGGATCGACGCGGAAATCGCCGGCGATCACCGGCAACGCCGTCGCGAGGACGGTCGAGTCCATGTTCTCGATGAACAGTGCGCAGGCGACGATCAAAGGCAGGCGCCGCGACATCTTCATCGCGTGGCCCCGCGCAGGTCGGCAAACACACGAACGCAAACGGCCGCCCGAAGGCGGCCGTTGTGCAAGACATGCATGGTTGGCTTATTCGCCAGCGGCAGCAGCGGCCTTCGCTTCGGCCTTGGCCTTGGCGACGGCGGCCAGATCCTCGCGGATACGCGCGGCCTTGCCTTCCAGTTCACGCAGGTAATACAGCTTGGCGGAACGCACGGCGCCGCGGCGCTTCACCTGCACGGAATCGATGATCGCGCTGAACGACTGGAACACGCGCTCCACGCCGAAACCGTGCGAAATCTTGCGGACGGTGAACGAGGAGTTCAGGCCGGCGTTCTTGCGGGCGATGACCACGCCTTCGTAGGCCTGGACGCGCTCGCGGTTGCCTTCCTTCACCTTGACGTTGACGATCACGGTGTCGCCGGGACCGAAGTCCGGCAAGGTGCGGGCCGCCTGCGCGGTTTCGAATTCATTGATCAGATTGCTGAGAGAGGGCTTGCTCATGGCGACACCGTTGTTCTGTAGTTCTTCTGGGCGCGGCACCCAAGTTCACGGGTCCGCGGCGGTAAGCCCATCATTATAGGACGAATTCTGGCCGTTGTGCCAGCCCTGCCCCCAACTCCGGCGCGGCCGGGTCAGGGCTCCAGCCCGTGCTCGCGCAGGAAGGCCATGTCGGCGGCCCCGAGCGGCGCACTCTCCAGCAGGTCCGGGCGCCGCTGCGCAGTCCGCAGCAGGGATTGCTGGCGCCGCCAGCGGGCGATTTCGCCGTGGTGGCCCGACAGCAACACCTCGGGCACAGCGCCCAGCGCGTGCGCCACTGGCTTGGTGTAATGCGGGCAATCGAGCAGGCCGTCCTCGAAACTGTCCTGGGCCGCCGATTCGGCATCGTTGAGCGCCCCGTCCTGGAGTCGCGCCACGGCATCGACCACCACCGCTGCGGCCAGCTCGCCGCCCGACAGCACGTAATCGCCGATCGAGATTTCCTCGTCGACGCGCGCTTCGATCAGGCGTTCGTCGACGCCTTCGTAACGCCCACAGAGCAGCGCCAGTCGCGGCATGGCCGCCAGCGTACGCGCACGCGCCTGGGTGAGCGCCTTGCCCTGCGGACTCAGGTAGATCACATGCGCGGGAGCAGCATCATCAGCCTGCATGGCATCGAGCGTGGCCAGCAACGGATCGATCATCATCACCATGCCGGGACCGCCGCCGAACGGACGATCATCGACGCGGCGATAGCCGCCTTCGGCGTGATCGCGCGGATTCCAGCCATGCAGCGACAACAATCCGCGCTCCTGCGCACGACCGACCACGCCAAAACCGGCGCACTGGGCGACGAATTCCGGAAACAGGCTGATGATGTCGATGCGCACGGCGCGACTCAGAAATCCGGATCCCAATCGACCGTGATCCGACGGGTGTCGAAGTCCACCGACGTCACGTAGTCGGGTTCCTTGAACGGAATCAGGCGTTCGCGCTCGCCTTCGACCACCAGCACGTCATTGACGCCGGTGGAGGTCAGATGCGAGACACGACCGAGCGCGACACCTTCGGTCGTGACGACTTCCATCCCTTCGAGATCGACCCAGTAGTACTCGCCTGGCGCGGGTGGCGGCAATGCGGAACGCGGGACGTAAATCTCGGCGCCGCGCAGGGCCTCGGCGGCATCACGATCCTCGATGCCGGGAATCGTCATCACCAGGCCCTTGGTGGCGGCACGGCCACCCACGCCTTCCAGTTCGCGCTCGTTGCCGCGCGGGTCACGCAGGGTCAACGGCGCATAGCGAAGCAGCGCCTGTGGCGGCTCGCTGAAGGATTCGACTTTCAGTTCGCCATGCACACCAAAGGCGCCATGCACCCTGGCCATGAGGATGCGGCGCCCGGTGTCGATCATGTGCGAGGACGCCACGCGCGGTGCGCGCGGCAGGCCATCAGGCCGCGACGGGCTTGTCGGCTTCCTTGTACAGCGCGCCGACCTTTTCGGTCATCTGCGCGCCGCGCGCGATCCAGAACTTGACGCGCTCGGTGTCGAGCTCGACGCGCTTGTCCTGGCCGGCAGCGATCGGATTGAAGAAACCGACGCGCTCGATGTTGCGGCCGTCACGGCCACTGCGGCTGTCGGTAACGATGATGTGGTAGAACGGACGCTTCTTGGCGCCGCCACGTGTCAGGCGAATCTTGACCATTGGTGTGCTCTGTGTTGCCCAGCTGCCGGAGTGGCAGGGTAAGCCAATAAGTATAGCAGGCTCAGCGCATCATTGGCGGCATCCCGCCCCCACCCATCATCCCCTTCATGCCCCGCAGCATGCCCTTCATGCCGCCGCGGCCGAGCTTGCCCATCATCTTTTCCATCTGCTGGTACTGCTTCATCAGCTTGTTCACGTCCTGCGGCTGGAGGCCGGCGCCGCGGGCGATGCGAGCGCGGCGCGAGCCGTTGAGCAGATCGGGGTTGCGGCGCTCCTTCGGCGTCATCGAGCGGATGATCGCCATCATCCGCGGAATCTCGCGGCCGGTGATCTGGTCCTTCACCTGCCCCGGGATCTGGCCCATGCCCGGCAGCTTGTCCATCAACCCGTGCAGGCCACCCATGTTCTGCATCTGCTCGAACTGGTCGTGCATGTCCTGGAGATCGAAGCGGCGCCCCTTGGCGACCTTCTCGGCGAGCTTCTGCGCCTTCTCCTTGTCGACGTTGGCCTCGACCTGCTCGACCAGCGACAGCACGTCGCCCATGTCGAGGATGCGGCTGGCGGCGCGATCGGGATGGAAGACGTCGAGGCCGTCCGGCTTCTCGCTGACGCCGACGAACTTGATCGGCTTGCCGGTGATGTAGCGCACGCTCAGCACCGCGCCGCCGCGGGCATCGCCATCGGTCTTGGTCAGCACCACGCCGGTGAGCGGCAGCGCTTCATTGAAGGCCTTGGCGGTGTTGGCGGCGTCCTGGCCGGTCATCGCATCGACCACGAACAGCGTTTCGACCGGATTGACCGCGGCGTGCAGCGCCTTGATCTCGTCCATCATCGCCTTGTCGATGGCGAGGCGACCGGCGGTATCGACGATCAAGACATCGGCGAAGGATTTCTTCGCGTCCTCGATCGCCGCACGCACGATTGCCTCGGGCTTCTGCGAGGCATCGGACGGGAAGAAGATCGCACCGACCTGGCCAGCCAGCGTCTGCAACTGCTCGATCGCGGCGGGGCGATAGACGTCCGCGCTCACCACCATCACCTTCTTCTTGCGCTTCTCTTTCAGGTGCTTGGCGAGCTTGCCGACAGTCGTGGTCTTGCCCGCGCCCTGCAGGCCGGCCATCAGGATCACCGCCGGCGCCGGCACGTTGAAATTGAGATCGACGCTCTGCGCGCCCATCGTGTTGGTGAGTTCGTCGCGCACCACCTTGACCAGCTGCTGGCCCGGCGTCAGCGACTTCATCACTTCCTGGCCGAGCGCACGCACCTTGATGCGCTGGATCAGCGCCTGCACCACTGGCAGCGCGACGTCGGCTTCCAGCAAGGCGACGCGCACTTCGCGCAGCGCCTCGCTGATGTTGGATTCGGTCAGCCGGCCGCGCCCGCGGACGCGGTTGATGGTGCTGGACAGGCGTTCGGTCAACGATTCGAACATCGTGGTCTGCGTGCTGCGGAAAGTCGCAAAGTATAGACGCTGGGGCCGTGCCGGCCTGCCGCATGCGAAACTGGCGGAATGCTGCCGACCGTCGCCGCCGTCCTCTTTTACCTGATCGCCGCCGCCCTGCTGGTGCGGGGCGTGGCGCGTGGCGCGGATGGCCGCATCTGGAAGATTCCGGCGACCATCGCCCTGATCGCCCACGCCTGGCTGCATGTCGAAGCGTGGCATTCCGGTGGCGCGCCGGACATGCATTTCTTCGCCGCGCTGTCGCTGGTGGCGCTGGCCATGGCCGCGCTGACCACGCTGCTGGGCACGCGCCAGCGTATCGATGCGATCGGCGTGGTGGTGTTCCCGCTCGCCGCGCTGTTCGCCGCCTGCTATTCCCTTTACGGCCACCCGCAGCCGCCGGCGATGACCTGGCAGGTGCAGCTGCACGCCTGGCTGGCCCTGCTCGCCTATGCCACCCTCGCCGTCGCCGCGCTGCTGGCCGCGTTGTTGTGGCTGCAGGAACGGGCGATGCGCAATCGCGAATTCCACGGCTGGATGCGCGCCCTGCCGCCGCTCACCGAGCTGGAATCGCTGTTGTTCCGCACCCTCACCGTCGGCTTCCTGCTGCTGAGCGCGGCGATCCTCGCCGGCGTCCTGTTCGTCGGCAACCTGTTCCAGCAGCATCTGGTCCACAAGACGGTGTTGAGCCTGCTGTCGTGGCTGATCTTCGCTACCTTGCTGTTCGGGCGTTGGCGCTGGGGCTGGCGCGGCGCCCGGGCGGTGCGCTGGACCCTGGTCGCGATGGCGATCCTGCTGCTGGCGTTCTTCGGCAGCCAGTTCGTGCTGGAGTTGATTCTCAAACGGACTTGAGAATCCGCCAGACCGTGGCTTATGGCGGAACGCAAACGGATTCTGAATGCGGAAAACGTTTGCATCGTTGCTGTAACAATAATTGCATTGACAATTATTTCATGTGCGTGGATCATGCCCCGTCATGAATACCCCCCCCCCGCTCTGCGCCGGATCGTCCCTCGGCCTGCTGTTCCGGCAGGTTCGCGATGCGATGTGGCATGCGATGGAGACCGAACTGGATCGGCTGGGCCATGACCTGACCTTCAGCCAGTTCGTCACCCTCAAGAAGCTCGGGATGAGCAACGGCCACATCAGCGTCGGCGATCTCGCCCGCGCGGCCGAACTGAATCCGAGCGCGATGACGCGCCTGCTCGACAAGCTCGAGGAAAAGGGCCTGATCATCCGCGCCAACGATCCCACCGATCGCCGCGCCCTGCGCATCCAGCTCACCGACGCCGGCCACGTCATCTACGACCAATGCAGCGTCTGCAGCGATCGCGTGCGTGATCGCGCGCTGGCCGGCATGAGCACATCCGAACGCGACCAGTTCGTCTCCACCCTCGAACGGGTTCGCGACAATCTCTTGAATACGGAGTCCGCGTGATGGCGAACCGCCACCCCAATTCCCTGTACCGCCCCCTGTCCGCGCTGGCGCTCGCCACCGTGCTGGCCGGTTGCGCCAGCATGCACAACCTGAAGCCGGAATCCTCGCTGCAGGATGCCGATCGCTTCCAGGCATCCACCAGCCTTGGACGCACGCCGGTCAGCGATGTCGCCTGGCCGAAGGCGCAATGGTGGAGCGCGTACGGCGATCCGCAACTCGATGCCTTGATGCAGGAAGCATTGGCGGGATCGCCGAGCATCGCGATCGCTGATGCGCGCACCCGCAAGGCCTATGCGCAAGCCGGGTTCGCCGAAGCCGGCATCTACCCGACGCTGGGCGCCGGCGCACAAGTCGCTGCGGTACAGATTCCCGAAACACTCGCGCCGGCACCGATCGGCGGCAAGATGATCCACTCCGAAGTGCTGACGCTGAGCTTTGCATGGGCGCCCGACCTGTGGGGCGGCAAGCACGCCAAGTGGCAGTCGGCCGTTGGCGCGGCGCGCGCGCAGGAAGCCGATGCGCAGGCGGCGCGATTGACACTGGAAGGCAACATCGCACGCACCTATGCCGCATTGGCACAGGCGTGGGACGCACGCGACGTCGCCGAGCGCGACGTCAAGCGCAATGCCGATCTGCATGCACTGGCGACGCAACGGGTGAAGGCCGGCATCGACAACCAGATCGCGCTGACCCAGATCACCAGCGCCGAAGACAACGCGCGCGCGCAGATGCAGGCTGCCGACCAGCAGATCAGCGCGTTGCGCAATGCCTTGGCGATGTTCGCCGGCAAGGGCCCGGATCGCGGGCTGTCGCTCACGCGTCCGCAGTTGAAGGCGGATGGCATCGCGATTCCGTCGCTGCTGCCGAGCGAACTGGTGAGTCGTCGTCCCGATGTCGCCGCCGCGCGCTGGCATGTCGAAGCGGCATCGAAGGGCATCAAGGCCGCGAAGTCGGACTTCTACCCGAGCCTGAATCTTTCGGCGATCGTCGGCCTTGCCGCCGGCAAGCTTGGTGACCTGTTCAAGTCGGATGCCGGACTGGTCTTTGGCGGCCCGGCGATTTCGCTGCCGATCCTCGATGGTGGCCGCCTGCGCTCACAACTGCGCGGCGCCAACGCCGATTTCGATCTCGCCGTCGCCGGTTATGACCAGACGGTGTTGAACGCCATCCGCGAAACCACCGACGCCGTGCAATCCGCACGCGAACTCGATACGCAGATTTCCGCCGCGACCAGTGCCCGTGACCAGCAGGCGCGTTCGGCAATGTTGGTGACGCAGCGCCAGAAGGCCGGCCTCGCCAACCAGCTCGACGTGTTGACCGCGCAGAAACCCATTCTGCAACTCGACCAGCAACTGTCGACGCTGCGCGCGCGCCGCATGCAATCGGCGATCGATCTTGACATCGCGCTGGGCGGCGGCGTACCCGTGCAACTGCCCTCGCAATCCTCCATTTCCGAATCCGGGAAGAAGTCGCAATGACCACCGAACCGAACAAGACGCCTGCCGCCGATACCGCGGCCCCATCGCGCCCCGCAGCCAGCGGCGCGCTGATGCCGCCGACCAATCCCAAGGACACGCCGCTGCAGAACAAGCGACGCAAGGCGCTGTTGCTCATCGCCATCGTCGCGATCGTGCTCGGCATCGCCTGGTTGCTGTGGTACCTGGTGGTCGGACGCTGGTCCGAAAGCACCGATGACGCCTACGTGCAGGGCGACGTCGTCACCGTGACGCCACAGGTCGGTGGCACCGTCACCCGGATTGCCGTCGACGACGGCATGAAGGTGGACGCCGGCCAGGTGCTGGTCGGCTTCGATACCAACGACAGCGATCTCGCCTATGCGCAGGCCGAAGCCGCGCTCGGCAGCGCCGTGCGCCAGGTGCGTGCGCAGTACCGCGCCGCCGAAGCCGGCAACGCCGACATCACCGCGCGAGAAGCGTCGGTGCAGCAGGCGCAGGCAGCCGTCGACATCTCCCGCCAGGATGTTTCCCGTCGCACCGGACTGGTCGCCAGCGGTGCGGTGTCCAGCGAGGAACTGGCACACGCCCGTGCCCAGCTTGAAACCGCGCAAGCCAATCTCGCAGCCGCACAGGCTGCGGTCGCCGGTGCCCGCGACAACGCCGCGCGCGCTCACGTACTGATCGACAACAGCACCATCCGCAGCAACCCTGCGGTGGTCGCCGCGGTCGCGCAATTGCGCCAGGCCTATCTCGCCCGCCAGCGTTCCGGCGTGCTCGCGCCGGTCTCCGGCTATGTCGCCAAGCGCAGCGTGCAACTCGGCCAGCGCGTCGCCCCCGGCACGCCGATGATGGCGATCATCCCGCTCGACGGCGTGTGGGTGGATGCCAACTTCAAGGAAACCCAGCTCACCAAGCTGCGCCTCAACCAGCGCGTTGAACTGACGTCGGAACTCTATGGCGACAAGGTGACGTACCACGGCACGCTCGCCAGCCTCGGCATGGGCACGGGCAGCGCGTTTTCGGTGCTGCCGGCGCAGAACGCCAGCGGCAACTGGATCAAGATCGTCCAGCGCATCCCGGTGCGCATCCTGCTCGACAAGAAGGAGCTGCTGGAACATCCGCTGCGCCTCGGCCTGTCGATGGCGGTGAAGGTGAACCTGCACGACCAGGGCGACGGCCTGCTGCCGACGACCACGCCGACGCAACCGCACCTGATGACCGATGCCTACGACAGTGCGCTGTCCAAGGCCGACGCCGCAGTGCAACGCGTGATCGACGACAACATGGGCAGCAACGGTTCGCACTAACCGATGAGCACGACTTCCGCCACCGCCGCGCCGGGGCCAGCCGCACCGGCTCCGGCCACCGAACTCACGATGCAGGGCTTCGCGCCGCCCAACGTCATGCTGACGACGATCGGTCTGGCGCTGGCATCGTTCATGCAGGTGCTGGACACCACGATCGCCAACGTGTCGTTGCCGGCGATTTCCGGCAATCTCGGCGGCAGCGCCAACCAGGCGACATGGGTGATCACCTCGTTCGCGGTCAGCAACGCGATTGCCCTGCCGCTGACCGGCTGGCTCACCCGCAAGTACGGCGAACGCAAGTTGTTCATGTGGTCGACGCTGGCGTTCGTGATCGCTTCGTTCCTGTGCGGCATCGCCAACAGCATGGGCTTGCTGGTGGTGGCGCGTGCACTGCAGGGTTTCGTCTGCGGGCCGATGTATCCGGTGACGCAAGCGCTGTTGCTGTCGATTTATCCACCGGCAAAACGCGGCCAGGCCATCGCGCTGCTGGCGATGGTGACCGTGGTCGCGCCGATCGCCGGCCCGATCCTCGGTGGCTGGATCACCGACAACTACAGCTGGGAATGGATCTTCTTCATCAACATCCCGCTCGGCATCTTCGCCAGCACCGTGGTCGGCAGGCAATTGAAGGGACGCCCGGAGCGGCTGGAACGACCGAAGATGGATTACGTCGGCCTGGCATTGCTGGTGCTGGGCGTCGGCGCATTGCAGATCCTGCTCGACCTCGGCAACGACGAAGACTGGTTCCACTCCACCACGATCGTCATCATGGCCATCGTCGCGGTGATCTCGCTGGTCGTGTTCGTGGTGTGGGAGCTCACCGATGACGATCCCATCGTCAACCTGCGGCTGTTCCGCCATCGCAATTTCCGTGCGGGCACCGCAGCCATGGTGCTGGCCTATGCCGCGTTCTTCGCGGTCGGCATCCTGGTGCCGCTGTGGCTGCAACGCAACCTCGGCTATACCGCGATCTGGGCCGGCCTCGCCACCGCGCCGATCGGCATCCTGCCGGTGTTGCTTGCGCCGATCATCGGCAAGCACGGCAACAAGGTCGACCTGCGCATCCTCGCCACCCTCGCCTTCATGGTGATGGCCAGCACCAGTTTCCTGCGCGCGGGCTTCAACCTCGATGTGAACTTCGGCCATGTCGCGTTGATCCAGTTGGTCCAGGGCATCGGCGTCGCATTGTTCTTCATGCCGGTGTTGCAGATCCTGCTATCCGACCTTGCGCCGCACGAGATCGCCGCCGGTTCCGGCCTCTCGACCTTCCTGCGCACCCTGGGCGGCAGCTTCGCGGCGTCGCTGGTGACTTATGCATGGAGCCAGCGTACCGCCGTGCATCACGCGCAATTGACCGAACACATCGACGCCACTTCGCCATCGACACTGGCGACCGTGGCGCAATACGGTGGCGGCAATCCGCAGACCGGCGCGTTCGTGCTCGATCGCCTCATCACCCAACAGGCGATGCAGATCGGATTCAACGAGATCTTCTATCTGCTCGGCTTCCTGTTCCTGTCGGTGATCCTGTTCGTGTGGATGGCGCGACCGCCATTCGCCGCCAAGATGGGTGCACCTGCGGGCGGCGGACACTGACCGAACGAACACTGGTCGAGACGAAGAAAGCCCGGCGCGAAGCCGGGCTTTCCCGTTGCGACTCCAGTTGCGCGATCAGGCGCCCAGCGCTTCCTGTTTTCCCTCTGATGCCGTCGCCGCAGCATCCACCTCTGGCACTTCGCACACCGGCAGGGCGCACTTCCAGACGAAGCGGCGACGCGCCTCGTGGTAGCTGCGATCCTCGCCGAAGAAGTTGCGGTACATGTGCGCGAGTTCCTCGGCGGCGTAGCTTTCCAGCGGTTTGCGCCGTTCGTCCTCGATGCGTCGCTCGCGCTTGGCCGCGAGCTGCTTGCGCACCGCAGTCACGCCGTTGCCGCGATGCGCACGCTCCAGCACTTCGGCGTCGAAGCTGGCGACATCGTCGCCGAACGCGGCATCGATCATCCCCATGCCTTCGGCGCCGCCGGCGGTGACCGGCTTCAACGCTTCGGTCAATTCCGTCGCTGCCGCCGAACCGACGCGACGTGGCAGCAGATACGTCCAGTACTCGGAACCATAGAGCCCGCCCATGCCCTTGTAATGCGGATTGAGCACGGTGCCCGAACGCGCCCACACTTCATCCGCTGCAAGCGCGAGGATCGCGCCACCCGCGCCGGCATTGCCGTGCATCGCCGCGACCACGCGCTGCGTATCGGTGTGGATGATTTCGCGCACCAGCGCGTTCATCGCCAGGATATTCCGCCACGATTCCAGCGCAGGATCGGCTGCCGCCTCGATGGTGTTGAGATGGATGCCATTGGACCAGATGTCCTGGCCGCCCTGCAGCACCAGCGTGCGCACCGGCCGCTGCCGCGCCTGCACCAGCGCCATCCGCAGGCGATCGCACTGCTCCGACGACATCGCGCCGTTGTAGAAATCGAAGTGCAGATAACCGATGGCATCGGCTTCGCGATAGAGGATCTCGCGCGGCCCGTCCTTCTCCGGAGCGAACGGCGACAACGCCCGTTCCGGCACGTCAACCAGTGCCGCGGCACCAAGCGCCAAAGTCGCCGGCAGCTTGAACGCGCCCTTCATCAACCGCAGATGGCTGATCCACACCGCGCCATCGCCGCTGCCGATGCACACCGCACCGTCGCGCTGCGCAATCAGCGCGCCAGGACGACCACGCAACTTCGGTTCCGCCGCCGCGCCGAACAACTGGAATTCTCGCCCGGCAAGACGACCGCGCGCCCCCGGATAACTGTCGCCGCAACGCACGCGGCGCAGGATTTCGGCGCTGCCCATTTCCCAATCGACCGCACGATCGACCGGCCGCATCGACGGACGCAAGCGACCGCGCACGTCGGCATCGCCATAGTCCAGCGCACGCGGACGGAATTCGCCGCGCTCGAAACGTTCGACCGCCGCCAGCAACGCATCGCTCGCGGCATCGGTGACTTCATGGCGATACAGCTGGCTCTTGCTGACCGCGCGCATGGCGAAGGTCTGCGTTGCCCAGATGTCGCCGGCATCCATTTCCGCATCGGCCTGCAGCACCGTCACGCCCCATTCGCGCTCGCCTTCGAGCAAGGCCCAATCAAGCGAAGACGGACCACGATCGCCAACGATCCCCGGATGGACGATCAGGCAGATGTGACGGCGCCAGATGGCTTCCGGAATCGCCGATTTCAGCATCGGCGCGACGATCAGATCCGGCTTGAATCGCTCGACGGCCGCCTGCATGGCCTCGCCATCGGCACCTGCGACCAGATCGAGAATATGACCGCGTTCGCGCAGTTCACACCACGCACGCTGTGAAAGTCCGTTGAACGCGGTGCAAAGCACCGTGATGCGAAGAGACATGACCGTACCCCTTGAGTGATTGATTGACTGGAAACTGGTGACTTGTTCCACAACGCCGATCTGCCGCAGTCACGCTTCGACTGCGACCTTCATCACCCTATCACAAACATGAACAATTAATGATGCCCGTCACATTCGGGCGGGGAATTTTCTGAATGGGGCTTTCAGCCTGCCCGGAGGACCCGCGCAGGGGCTTCAATCCGCGCTCGCTACGCTACTGGAATGTTTCGAAGTGGCGCAGGATCCATGACGCCTGATAGGCCAGCGCCAGGATGACGGATGCGGCCTGGAAACGCGGATTGGCGCTGCGCATCGCCATCAGGCACAGCGCGACGTGGATGGCGGCGCGTAACGGATATTCGATCCCGTACGCCGCGAAATATCCGGCGCCCTTGATCAGCGTGTCGCCGAGATCCAGCACGAACAATGTCGCCAGGGCACCAAAAATCCAGGCGCGCCGTGACATGAAATAGTCGCGATATCCCGCGTACTCATCGAGATTGTCCGGAAACAGCAATGCGCACAGCAGGAAATAGACCGTCGCATAGACGATCAGGAAGACGTAATAGACGAACTTCCAGTCATGCAATTGCGCGAGCCGGAATTCCCACCACCAGAAATTGATCAGGGCGAGGAACATCCACAAGGCCCAGCCAAGATGCACCCAATAGACCTTCTTTTTCCCCGGATGCTGGATGATCCGGGCCACGCCGGTCAGCAGGCGCGTCAGGCCCATGCCGGCGACCAGCGAAATCAACACGCGGATATGGTTGAACAGTTGCGGATCCACTTGCGGTGATTGCATCGTCATTCCTCGCCCGAATGCTTCGCGGAATGAATAGCACCCGCCAGCGGGCGCGACAAGCCAGCGGCGTTTTCAGGCCGCTTCCAGCGCGTCCGCCAGGCGTTCGACCGCGATCACTTCCATGCCCTTGTACGTGCCGGCCTTTGGCGCGTTCGCCTTGGGCACGATCGCGCGCTTGAAGCCATGCGTCGCCGCTTCCTTCAGGCGTTCCTCGCCATTGGGCACGGGACGGATCTCCCCCGACAATCCAACCTCGCCGAACGCGATGGTTTTCTCCGCCAACGGCTGGTTGCGCAGCGATGACAGCACCGCAAGCAACACCGGCAGATCGGCTGCGGTTTCCTGCACGCGGATGCCGCCGACGACATTGACGAACACGTCCTGGTCCGACGTCAGCACGCCGCCGTGGCGATGCAACACCGCCAGCAACATCGCCAGGCGATTGCCTTCGAGACCGACGGCGACGCGACGCGGATTCGACAGCGGCGAGCCATCGACCAGCGCCTGCACTTCCACCAGCAACGGGCGCGTGCCTTCGCGCGTCACCATCACGCAACTGCCGGGCTGGCGGGCACTGCCGCCGGACAGGAAGATCGCGGACGGATTGGGTACTTCGCGCAGGCCCTTGTCGCCCATCGCGAACACACCGAGTTCGTTCACCGCGCCGAAGCGGTTCTTGAACGCGCGCAGCACGCGAAAGCGCGATCCAGAATCACCCTCGAAATACAGCACGGCATCGACCATGTGCTCGAGCACGCGCGGTCCGGCGATGCCGCCTTCCTTGGTGACATGTCCGACCAGGAACACCGCGGTGCCGGTTTCCTTGGCATAACGCACCAGTCGCGCCGCGGACTCGCGTACCTGGCTTACCGATCCCGGCGCGGCAGTCAGCGTGTCCGTCCACAAGGTCTGGATCGAGTCGGCGATGATGAAGCCCGGCCGCGCCACTGCGGCTTGTTCGAGAATGCGTTCGACGCAGGTTTCAGCCAGCGCTTCGAGGCCATCCAGCGACAGACCGAGCCGCAACGCACGGCCCGCGACCTGGGCAAGCGATTCCTCGCCGGTGACGTACAGGCCGCGCGATCGCCCGCTCATCTCCCCCAGTGCCTGCAACAACAACGTCGATTTGCCGATGCCGGGATCGCCGCCGATCAGCACCACCGCACCTTCCACCAAACCGCCACCGAGCACGCGATCGAACTCGCCGATGCCGGTCGAGGCGCGCTGGATTTCCGATTGCTGCACGTCCACAAGCGGCGTGATCTTCGCGGCATCGATCTTCCCCGCCCAACTGCCGCGACGCGCCGGCGCCGCGCTCGTGGCCGCAGCAGCATCCAATGCGATCTCGGACAAGGTGTTCCAGGCGCCGCAAGCTTCGCACTGGCCCTGCCATTTCGGGTAGTCGGCGCCGCAACTGGTGCAAACATAGGCGGTGCGCTTGCGAGGACTCGGCGATGCCATGACGGACTCCGTGGGGATGCCGCCAGTATCCGGCTTGTGGTCGCATGGCGCGAGATCGCCAAACGCCAGGCTGAAGAATCCCGTTGCCGAGGGGATCGGCAAATTCCAGGCAAAAAGAACCCCTCGTTTCCGAGGGGGGTGTTAGAAAGCGAAAGTGGTACGGATCAGGCTTGCGCCCTCACCCCATTAAACACTATCCGGGGATGCCGTGGCTTGCGCGCGCTGTTGCAGCACTTTCTCGGCCTGGGCATCCGCCGCCACCCGATGCTGCAGGGATTTGCACAATTCTATCCCTGCGGTGGTCAGACGCAAGCCAAACTCGTCGTCTTCGATCAAGCCGCTTTCAACCATGCGCTGGCGGATTTCGCAGTCGCCATGGGTCAACTCGATCCGTTGATCGATCCTGTGGAGGACGTCCAGCAGCGCCAGATCCTCGAGCGAGATCGGATCCATGTATGGATTCCCTGCCTGTGGATTTGAAGGATGGAACTGGTGCCGGAAATAGGAATCGAACCTACGACCTACGCATTACGAATGCGCCGCTCTACCAACTGAGCTATTCCGGCTTGGCCGGATATCGTACGGGCCGGAGCCGATCTGGTCAATTATGGCCGCTCAATCTACCAGGCGCAGGCGCAGTTCCTTGGGCAGCGCGAACACCATGTCCTCGGGCTCGCCCGAGAGCTCGCGCACGCCACTGCCACCGAGTTCGCGCAGGCGCGCCAGCACGCCCTGCACCAGCACGTCCGGGGCCGAGGCGCCGGCGGTCACGCCGATGCGATGCTTGCCTTGCAGCCACGCCGGATCGATCTCGCCGGCATCGTCGATCAGGTAAGCCTCGACGCCTTCGCGCTCCGCCAGCTCGCGCAGGCGATTGGAATTGGAGCTGTTGGGCGATCCCACCACCAGCACCAGATCACATTCCTGCGTCAGGTCGCGCACCGCATCCTGGCGATTCTGGGTGGCGTAGCAGATGTCGTCGTTGCGTGGCCCCTGCATGGCCGGGAAGCGCTCGCGCAAGGTGGCGATGATGTCGCGGGTATCGTCCACCGACAGCGTGGTCTGCGTGGTGTAGGCGAGGTTGTCGGGCTGCGTGATCAAGATCGCGCGCGCGTCGTCGATGTCCTCGACCAAGTGGATGTGTCCGCCGCCGCCATTGGCATGCCATTGCCCCATCGTGCCTTCCACCTCGGGATGACCAGCGTGGCCGATCAGGATCATGTCGCGTCCGGAACGGCAATGGCGCGCGACTTCCAGATGCACTTTCGTCACCAGCGGGCAGGTGGCGTCGAACACCTTCAATCCGCGGCGGTCGGCTTCCTCGCGCACCGCCTTGGACACGCCATGCGCGGAGAAGATCACCGTCGCGCCATCGGGCACTTCGTCCAGTTCCTCGACGAAGATCGCGCCGCGCTGCTTCAGGTCATCGACCACGAATTTGTTGTGCACGACTTCGTGGCGAACGTAGATCGGCGCGCCCAGTGTTTCGATCGCGCGCTTGACGATCTCGATGGCGCGATCGACGCCGGCGCAGAATCCACGTGGATTGGCGAGCAGGATGTCCATCGTTACGGCGTCTTGTCCTTGCGGGATGAACCGCCGAGCAGTCCAAACAGGATGATGCCAGCCGCACCACCGACAATGGCTGAATCGGCGAGATTGAATGCCGGCCACACGTGGTCGCCGACGTACCACTTGATGAAGTCGATGACGTGGCCGTGCAGGATGCGATCGATCACATTGCCGATGGCACCGCCGATCACCAGTGCGTACGGCAGCGCCGTCTTCCACTCGCGTCGCGGCGTGCCGATCAGTGCATAGGTCAACGCCGCGCTGATGATCGCGGCGAGCGCGCTGAACAGCCAGATCTGCCAGCCGCCGCTGTTGGCGAGGAAGCTGAAGGCGGCGCCGGTGTTGTAGGTGCGATACCAGTTCCAGAAACCGGGAATCACCGTGACATCGGTGAATTCCGGCAGGCTGCGCAGCACCCACGCTTTGCTCCATTGGTCGAGCACGACCACCAGCGCCGACACCAGCAACCACGGCAACGCATTTGGTTTGGCGAACTTCATCAGAAGAATCTCCGGGTTTCGCCGGCACCATCGACATTCTCGATGCAACGACCGCACAGTTCCGGATGTTCGGGATTCGTGCCGATGTCGCCACGGTGCTGCCAGCAGCGCACGCACTTCGGCTTGGTGGTTTTCGTCGCCAACACCGATGACACCTTCCCGCCACTCTGCACCGTGACATCGCCGCTGATGAAGAAGAAGCGCAATTCATCGGTCATCGGCGCCAGCCATGTGTGCATGGTTTCATCCACGCTCAATACCAGTTCGGCTTCCAGTGCCGCGCCGATTTCGCCGGCGGCGCGCATCGGTTCCAGCGCCTTCGCCACCTGTTCGCGCAATTGCAGTAGCGCGTCGAACTGGTCGGCGGTCGGCGTAGCGTGCGCCGGGAGTTCGGCCAGCCCTTCGTACCAGGTCGCCATTTGCACACTGTGCGCGTGCGGGCCGGGCAGCTGCGACCAGATTTCCTCGGCGGTGAACGACAGGATCGGCGCCAGCCAGCGCGCCAGCGCTTCGGCGATGTGATGCATCGCGGTCTGCGCGCTGCGACGACCACGCGAATCTTCCTGCATGGTGTACAGGCGATCCTTGGTGACGTCGAGATAGAGCGAACCGAGATCGATGCTGCAGAAGTTCATCAGCAGCTGCACCACTTCCGCAAAATCGTAGCGGGCGTACGCCGCGGTGATCTGCGCCTGCACCTGCGCCGCGCGATGCACCGCCCAGCGATCGAGCGCGACCATCTCGTCGAGCGCAACTGCGTTCTTCGCCGGATCGAAGCCGCTCAAATTGCCGAGCAGGAAGCGCGCGGTGTTGCGGATGCGGCGATAGGCGTCGGCGGTGCGCTTGAGGATTTCCTGCGACAACGACATCTCGTTGCTGTAGTCGGCGGAAGCGATCCACAGGCGCAGGATGTCGGCGCCCAGCGTCTTGATGATCTCCTGCGGTTCGATCCCGTTGCCGAGCGACTTCGACATCTTGCGACCGTGCTCGTCGACGGTGAAACCATGGGTCAACACTTCGCGATACGGCGCCGCCTTGTCGATGGCGATCGCCGCCAACAGCGACGACTGGAACCAGCCGCGATGCTGGTCGGAACCTTCAAGATAGAGATCGACCGGCAGTTCGTAACCGCGCGCCTTGACCACGCACTGGCTGCTGACGCCGGAATCGAACCAGACGTCGAGGATGTCGCGGACCTTGTCGTAGTGCGCGGCTTCATCGCCGAGCAAATCGGCGGCATCAAGCGCGTACCAGGCATCGACACCGCCCTGCTCCACCCGCTGCGCGACCTGCTCCATCAGCTCGACGCTGCGCGGATGCGGCTCGCCGGTTTCGCGATGGATGAACAGCGCGATCGGCACGCCCCAGGTGCGCTGGCGCGAGATCGTCCAATCGGGACGGTTCTCGATCATGCCGGCGATGCGCGCTTCGCCCCACTCGGGATACCACTTCACGCCGGGGATCGACGCCAGCGCATCACGACGCAAATTCGCCTGATCCATCGAGATGAACCACTGCGGCGTGGCGCGGAACACGATCGGCGTCTTGTGGCGCCAGCAATGCGGATAACTGTGCTTGAGCGGCGCGTAGGCGAGCAGCGTGCCGTTGCCGCGCAGGCCTTCGACGATCACGTCATTGGCCTTCCAGATATGCAGGCCGGCGAGCTGGATGTCGCCGAACGGCGGCGTCGACGGCAGATAGACGCCGCGACCATCAACGGGATTGAGTTGCGCCAGCGTGTAGCGATCCATCAAGCCGTATTTCAGCGAGACCTGGTAGTCCTCCTGGCCGTGGCCGGGCGCCGTGTGCACCGCGCCGGTGCCGTCTTCGTCCGAGACGTGATCGCCGACGAGGATCGGGATTTCGCGCTCGGCATAGAACGGATGCTGCAACAATTCGTTTTCGAGCTGGCTGCCGCGGGCGTGGCCGTGCGCCACCACTTCGAGCACCCCGTAGCGATTGAGCGCCTTCTCCGCCAACGCCGAGGCCAGCACCAGCCAGCGACGGCGACCCTCGTGGCGCGGGCCTTCCACCAACGCGTATTCGATGTCCGGACCGAGCGACACCGCCAGCGATGCCGGCAACGTCCACGGCGTGGTGGTCCAGATCGGCACCGCGACTTCGACGCCTTCCGGCAACTCGGCGCCGAACAATGCGGCCAATGCCTTGGGATCGCGCGCGCTGTAAGCGACGTCGATCGCCGGCGAAGTGCGATCGGCGTATTCGATCTCGGCTTCGGCCAGCGCCGATCCGCAATCGAAGCACCAGTGCACCGGCTTCACGCCGCGCGCGAGGTGGCCGTTTGCCACGACCTTCGCGAGCGCGCGGATTTCGTCGGCTTCATACTTGAAGTCGAGGGTGCGATACGGATTGTCCCAATCGCCAAGAATGCCGAGGCGCTTGAAATCGTTGCGTTGGATGTCGATCTGGCTCAGCGCGTATTCGCGGCATTTCTGCCGGAATTCGACGGCATCAAGCTTGACGCCGACCTTGCCGAATTTCTTCTCGATGGCGATTTCGATCGGCAGGCCGTGGCAATCCCAACCCGGGATGTAGGGCGCATCGAAACCGGCCAGCGACTTCGACTTGACGATGATGTCCTTCAGCACCTTGTTGACCGCGTGCCCGAGATGGATCGCGCCGTTGGCATACGGCGGACCATCGTGTAGGAAGAAACGCGGGCGATCTTTCGCGGCTTCGCGCAGCTGGTGATAGAGACCTTCCTGCTCCCAGCGCGCCAGCATCAGCGGCTCACGCTTGGGCAAGTCGCCGCGCATCGGGAAATCCGTCGCCGGCAGCAGGATCGTGGATTTGTAGCGGTGTTCGTTGTCGCTCATCGTCTCGTCTTCACTTCAATGCAGGCGTCGTCGACGACTGCTGCAACAGGGTACGCGCGCTGGCTGCATCGCGCTGCATTTGCGCGGTCAGCGCATCCAGGCTTTCGAATTTTTCCTCGTCACGCAGCTTGGCGACGAATTCCACTTCGATGTATTTGCCGTAAAGGTCGCCATCGTCGCTTTCAACAGCCGAATGGCTGTTCCAATCGAACAGATGCGCTTCCAGCAGCGGCTCCACGCCATCCACCGTCGGCCGCGTGCCGAAGCTCGACACCGAAGGCCAGGGGCGACCGCCGACACCATGCACCCAGGTGGCGTAGATGCCCTGCAATGCCGGCTTCTTGTCGAAGCGCAGATTGGCGGTGGGAAACCCCAGCGTGCGCCCGAGTTGCTTGCCGCGCACCACGCGCCCGCCGATGGTGTACGGGCGACCAAGCAAGCGCGTCGCCGTGGCGAAATCGCCAACCGCGAGTGCCGCACGGATCGCCGAACTCGACACGCGTTCGCCTGCCAATGTCATCGGCGCGATGGCTTCGGCGACGAAGCCGGCCTGCGCACCGCGATCGTGCAGCACCGCCAAATCGCCACCACGACCGCGCCCGAAACGGAAATCGGGACCGACCAATACTTCGCGCGCGTGCAGGCGATCGACCAGGATGCGATCGATGAATTCGATGGCGTCCAGTTGCGTCAGCCGCGCGTTGAAACGCAATTGCCCGACGATATCGACGCCCATCGTGTCCAGCATGCGCAAGCGCGCGCCGGGCAACATCAATCGCGGCGGCGGATCGGCGGGCGAGAAGAATTCGCGTGGCAACGGTTCGAAACACACCACCGCCGCCGGCAGGCCGAGTGCGCGTGCGCGCTCCACCGTGCGTTCGATCAAGGCGCGATGGCCGAGATGCAGCCCATCGAACGCACCGACGCAGGCCACGCAACCTTGCGGGCTTACGGCCGGGCCATCGATGTCGCGGAACAGTCGCAGCATGTGGGCGCCCGCGACGGCGGGCGAAGCATTTTTCGGGGATTCGCAAGTATAGCGGCCGCTCACGTCGGACTCAGTGCTCGCGGAAATGGGACGGACGGAAGCCCAGTGCCAGCATCGACGCGCCGTAGATCGCGCCGCCGCCTGCGACCAGCAGCCCGAGCCAGACGATCCGATCCAACGCCGGCGCAAGGGTGAAATCGGGCGCGAAATGCAGGCCAGCCAACAGAAACGCTGCCATCGCGACATTGGCGATGCCGACACGCCACAGGAAGGATTTCCAGCCCGGCTGGGCGTCGTAGACGCCCGCCTTGACCAGCCAGCGCCATAGCAGAATCAGGTTGAGATAACTCGACAGCGCACTGGCAAGGCCCAGCGCGAAGTGCAGCCCCGGGTGCGTCGCCAGCGTTTCCGCCAAGCCGCCGGTTTTCGCCGACGCCGGCAACCTCACGTAGAGCAGCGCCAGCAACAACGCGGTGAACACCATGTTGGCAATCAATGCGGTGATGCCGGCGCGCATCGGCGTGCGCGTGTCCTGTCGTGCATAGAACGCCGGCAGCACCGTCTTCACCAGCGCGAATGCCGGCAGGCCGAAGCTGAGGCCGAATACCGACAGCGCCGCCATCCGCGTCGCGAACGCATCGAACTTGCCGTGCTGGAAGATCGTCGCGACCAGCGGCACCGACAGCAGCATCAAGCCAAGCATCGCCGGGACGATGATCATCAGGGTCGAACGCAGGCCCCAGTCCAGCGATTTTGAGAACCCGACGCGGTCGGTGTTGACGTGGTGGCGCGCCAGCGTCGGCAGGATCACCGTGCCGAGCGCGATGCCGAACACGCCCAGCGGCAGTTCGAGGAAACGATCGGCCGCCGACAGCCAACTCTGCGAACCGGGCGCCAATTTGGCAGCGACGAAGGTATCGAACAACAGGTTGATCTGCGCCACCGACGAACCGATCAGCGTCGGCCCCATCAGGCGCATCACCTTGCGCACATCGGGCTGGTTCCAGCCCCAGCGCGGCATCGACAGCAAGTCAAGCTTGGCCAGCGCCGGCATCAGGAACAGCAGTTGCAGGATGCCGGCGGCGAACACCGCCCAGCCCATCGCCATGATCGGCGGCTGCGCCAGCTTCGATCCCCACCATGCTCCGGCGATCATGCAGATGTTGAGGATGATCGGCGCCAGCGCCGGCAGTCCGAAACGCTGGTAGCTGTTGAGCGCGCCCGCCGCCAGCGCGGTCAGCGACACGCATAGCAGGAACGGGAAGGTCCACCACAGCAGGTGGACGATGAGTTCGTGCTGGCCCGGAACCGGCTTGACGGTGTTGGAGAAGGCATCGGCGAACCACGGCGCCAGCAACATGCCCAGCGCAGTGACGATCAACAGCACGCCACCCAGCGTCCCGGCCGTGCTCGCCACCAACGCCTTGAGGTCGGCGTGGCTGCGTTTTTCCTTGATCTCGGTGAACACCGGCACGAAAGCGGTCGAGAACGAGCCTTCGGCGAACAGGCGGCGCATGAAATTGGGAATGCGGAACGCCACCCAGAAGGCGTCGGTCATCGCCCCGGCGCCGAACGCGGCATTGAAACTGGTGTCGCGCACCAGCCCGAAGATCCGGCTGAGCATGGTCATGCTGCCGAACGACAGGATCCCACGGGCCATGCTGCGCTGGCGGGGTTTTGCCGCCGGTTCCCCGCTCATGCCCGGCCCCTTGACTTGACTGGGGTGAATGGGCCTGCCATACTTTTTGGTCTCGCATTCCGCGACATCAATACTTCCCGTCTTTTCAGACCGATTTTCAGGGTTACATCGTGGCCAACATCAAGTCCGCCAAGAAGCGCGCCAAGCAGACCGTCGTCCGCAACGCTCGCAACAACAGCCAGCGCTCCATGCTCCGCACTGCCGTCAAGAAGGTGCTCAAGGCGTTGCACTCCAATGACGCCGAAGGCGCTACCAGCGCGTTCGCATCGGCCCAGCCGCTGCTCGACCGTTTCGCCAGCCGTGGCCTGATCCACAAGAACAAGGCTGCGCGTCACAAGAGCCGCCTGAACGACCGCATCAAGGCCCTCAAGGCCGCCTGATCCGGTGATCGCGCCGTAGCGGCATCGTGATGCCGTTGCAGCCGCAAGGAACCCCGCCATGTGCGGGGTTTTTTCGTGCCCGCGCGACTCAGGGAACATGCGGCGTCGTGGCGTCGTTTTGCGCCTGCTCGAGCTCCTCGCGGCGCAGTTCGTCGAGGAAGGCCTGGATCTTCAACATCACCTCGCGCGTGCCTTCGTGGGCCAGCCCCGACACGATGAACCACGGCGCCGTCCAGCCGAGATCACCGATCACCTTGCGCGCCTGTTCCTGCGCGTCTTCGTGGGTGAGCAGATCGGCCTTGTTGAGCAGCAGCCAGCGCGGCTTTTCCATCAACCCGGCATCGAACTTCGCCAGCTCGTGCTCGATCGCGCGCACCTGTTCGGCGGCATCACCACCATCCAGCGGCTCGATCTCGACCAGATGCAGCAATAGGCGCGTGCGCTGGATGTGGCGCAGGAACAGCGCGCCGAGGCCAGCGCCATCGGCCGCGCCTTCGATCAGGCCGGGGATGTCGGCAATGACGAAACTCTTGTGTGGCTCGACGCTGACCACGCCCAGGTTCGGATAGAGCGTGGTGAACGGGTAATCGGCCACCTTCGGCGTCGCCGCCGAGACCGCGCGGATCAGGGTCGACTTGCCGGCGTTGGGGAACCCGAGCAGGCCGACGTCCGCCAGCAATTTCAGCTCCAGCCGCAGATCGCGCTCTTCGCCTGACGTGCCAGGCGTGGACTGGCGCGGCGAACGATTGATCGAACTCTTGAAATGCATGTTGCCGAGGCCGCCGTTGCCGCCCTGCGCCACCAGCAGGCGCTGGCCGTGGCTCGTCAGGTCGCCGATCACCTCGTCGGTGGCGACATTGGTGACCACGGTGCCGACCGGCACCCTGATCGCCAGATCATCGCCGGCCTTGCCGTACATCTGGCTGCCCAGGCCGTTTTCGCCGCGCTGGGCGCGGAACATCTTCTGGTGGCGGAAATCGACCAGCGTGTTGAGGTTCTCGTCGGCCTCCAGCCACACGCTGCCGCCGTTGCCGCCATCGCCGCCATTGGGGCCACCCAGCGGAATGAACTTCTCGCGCCGGAATGCGACGCAGCCGTTGCCGCCCTTGCCGGCGGTCACGATGATTTCAACTTCGTCGACGAGTTTCATGGGCAACGGATATCCGGAGAACGGTGAGCTTATCGCTTTTGCAAGTCGTCACTGCGAAGCGGGGGTGACAACAGGGAGAAACTAAAAACCCCGCCGGAGCGGGGCTTTCAGAGGAACGGCATCTCCGGGGAGATGCTTATGCGGCCACCACGCTGACGGTGCGGCGCTTCTGCGCGCCCTTCACCGCGAACTCGACCTTGCCATCGACCAGCGCGAACAGCGTGTGGTCGCGACCGAGGCCGACACCTGCACCCGGATGGAACTGGGTGCCGCGCTGGCGAACGATGATGTTGCCGGCTTCGATGGCCTGGCCACCGAAGATCTTCACGCCGAGGTATTTCGGGTTGGAGTCGCGGCCGTTGCGCGAGGAACCTACGCCCTTTTTATGTGCCATGACTGCGTCTCCTTAGTTCTTGCCGCCGGCAATGCCGGTGATTTCGATTTCGGTGTAATGCTGGCGGTGACCCATCTGCTTGCGATGGTGCTTGCGGCGACGGAACTTCACGATCTTCACCTTGTCGGCGCGGCCGTGGCCGATCACCTTGGCGGAGACGGTGGCGCCCTTCAGCGCATCGCCCAGCTTCACGCCTTCGCCATCACCCAGCAGAAGCACCTGGTCAAAGGTGACTTCATTGCCGGCTTCGACTTCCAGCTTTTCGACTCGCAGGGTTTCGCCCTGCATCACGCGGTATTGCTTACCGCCCGTTACAACAACTGCGTACATGACCAAGCTTCCTTTGTTGTTATCGTGGTCCAGCGCGCGGCAAGCGCACTGAACCCGGAATTATAGAAGATCGGGCGATCCCCGCGCAACTGACCCGTCACCGGGGTTTCACGGGGCGCGGGGATGATCGGCGGCGCATGGCGGCTGGACGGGACGCCGCAGTCCGCAGGAAGCGGTCCGACCATGCCCCCTCACCCAATCTGAACAGGAAGTGCGCCCATGTTCGATAGCATCCTGCAAGACGTGGCGACCCGCTACGGGATCAGCCTGGAGAAGGCCAAACAGCTGCTCGGCATGCTGGTGGCCGTCATTTTCAACGAAAAACGCGGTGGCCCGGCCGGCTTCGTCGACCTGTTCCGCAGCCACGGCCTGGGCGACCTGATCGCCTCGTGGATCGGCCACGGCCCCAACCAGGCGATCAGCCCGGCCCAGCTGGAATCGGTGCTCGGCAGCGACACGGTCGGCCATATCGCCCAGCACGCGGGCGTGGATGCCGGAACCGCCAGCACCGCACTGAGCGCGATGCTGCCCGAGGTCTTCCACACCCTGACCGAGGATGGCCAGATTCCGGTCGGCAGCGCCATTCCGGAACGCCTGCACGGCTATCTGGGCGGAATCGGCGATTTCATGCACGGTATCGGCACCGGCGTCATCGGTGCGGGCGCGGGCGTGATTGGCGCCGGCACCGCTGCAGTGGGCGCGGTTGGAGCGGCCGGTGGCAAGGCGGTCGATGCGATCGGCGGCCTCGGCAATCGCGCCACAGCGGCCGCGACAGGCGGCAGCGGATCCAGTGGCAGCAGCAAATGGCTGCCGTGGGTGTTGCTGGCAGCGCTGGTGGCAATCGGACTGTTCCTGCTGAGCCGCTGCAACAAGGCTCCGGAGCCGGCGACATCGGCACCGGCCGTCACCACTCCAAGCGACACAGCCAAACCGGCCACGGCTGCCAGCGCGCAACCTAGCCTCAAGATCGACAACCAGGATGGCTCGGTGAATGTCGGCGGCCAGTTGGTCGATGCCGACAAGACGCGCCTCGCTGACGCCCTGAAGCAGACCTTTGGTGCCGACGCAGTGAAGGGCGACATCAGCGCCGATGCCACGACCGCGCCCGCCGGCTGGCTCGACAAGGTCATCGCGGTGTTGCCCGACCTCAAGGCCAAGGGCGTCAAGTTCGCGATCGATGGCGACAAGGTGAAGATCGATCTCTCCGGCGTGCCGGAAGGCGATCGCGCCGCGCTGTCCGACAAGATCCGCGATGCCTTCGCCGGCTTCGAGATCAGCGGCCTGTATGACAAGGGCGCGGACGCCCTGTCGAAGCTCAAGGACGGCTTCAGCGCCGATGATCTGGTCAAGGCACTCAGCCTGATGGGCATCCGCTTCGACACCGGCAAGGCCACCATCACCAAGGACAGCCTCGAAATCCTCACCAAGGCCGCGGACACCATCAAGCGCGCGCCGGCCGGAACGAAGATCGAGGTCGGCGGCTACACCGACAACACCGGCAATGCGGCGGCGAACATGAAGCTGTCGCAGGAACGCGCCGACGCCGTGGTCGCCAAGCTCAAGGAACTGGGCGTCACCGACGGCATCCTCAGCGGCAAGGGCTACGGCCAGGACAAGCCGGTCGCCGACAACGGCACGGCGGATGGTCGTGCCAAGAACCGTCGCATCGAGTTCACCGTGGCGAAGTAATCGCGAGATGGTTCGAATGGACGGGGCGCTTCGGCGCCCCGTTTTCGTTGGGGCGACTTTGGGCGGTCGCGGCGAATGAGACTTGCGCCGGGCACGATTGCCCCCACCTGTATTGCGGGGCTACGCTAGGCGATTGCCCTCTCCTCCTCCCTCAGGATTGCCGATGGCGATTGACACCATCCGCGTGCGTGGCGCGCGGACCCACAATCTCAAGAACATCGATATCGATCTGCCGCGCGACAAGCTGATCGTGATCACCGGCCTGTCGGGATCGGGCAAGTCATCGCTGGCGTTCGACACCATCTACGCCGAAGGCCAGCGCCGCTACGTCGAATCATTGTCGGCGTATGCGCGGCAGTTCCTGTCGATGATGGAAAAGCCCGACGTCGACCACATCGAAGGCCTGTCGCCGGCGATTTCGATCGAACAGAAATCGACCAGCCACAATCCGCGCTCGACCGTCGGCACCATTACCGAAATCTACGATTACCTGCGCCTGCTGTATGCGCGCGTCGGCACGCCGCGTTGTCCGGATCATCATTTCCCGCTGGAAGCGCAGATCGTCAGCCAGATGGTCGACACCGTGCTGGCGATGGCGAAAGACCCCAAGCTGGCCGAACAGCGCTGGATGTTGCTGGCGCCGGTGATCCGCGATCGCAAGGGCGAGCACGCGCAGGTGTTCGAGCAGTTGAAGGCGCAGGGCTACGTGCGCGTGCGCGTCGATGGTGCCATCTACGAAATCGATGCGTTGCCGACACTGACGCTGCGCCAGAAACACACCATCGAAGCCGTGATCGATCGCTTCAAGGTGCGCGAGGACATCCGCCAGCGCCTGGCCGAATCGTTCGAGACCGCCCTCAAGCTCGGCGAAGGCATGGCGATCGTGCAGAGCATGGATCACGCCGATGCCGCGCCGCTGCTGTTCTCCTCCAAATATTCCTGCCCGGTCTGCGATTACGCGCTGCCGGAGCTGGAACCGCGGCTGTTCTCGTTCAATTCGCCGGCCGGTGCCTGCCCGAGTTGCGATGGCCTCGGGGTGACGCAGTTCTTCGATCCCGACCGCGTGATCGGCAACCCCACACTGTCACTCTCGGCCGGTGCGGTGCGCGGCTGGGATCGCCGCAATGCCTACTACTTCTCGATGGTGCAGTCGCTGGCGAAGCACTACGGCTTCTCGGTGGACACGCCGTGGGAAGACCTGCCGAAGCGCGTGCGCGAAGTGATCCTCAATGGCAGTGGCGACGAAGCCATCACCTTCCACTATGTCGGACCGCACGGTCGCAAACAGCGCAAGCACGAATTCGAGGGCATCCTCCCCAACCTCGAACGCCGCTACAAGGAAACCGATTCGCCGGCGGTGCGCGAGGAGCTGTCGAAGTACGTCAGCGAACGCGCCTGCCCGGTGTGCGAAGGCTCGCGCCTGAATCGTTCCGCGCGCAACGTGTTCGTGGCCGAACATCCGATGCACGACATCGTGCACCTGCCGGTCGGCGACGCGATGACGTTCTTCCAGACACTGGAATTGCCCGGTTGGCGCGGCGAGATCGCCAGCAAGATCGTCAAGGAAATTGGCGAACGCCTGCGCTTCCTCGTCGATGTCGGACTCGACTATCTGACGCTGGAACGCAAGGCCGACACCCTCTCCGGTGGTGAAGCGCAACGCATTCGTCTTGCTTCACAGATTGGCGCTGGACTGGTCGGCGTGATGTACGTGCTTGATGAACCGTCGATCGGCCTGCACCAGCGCGACAACGAACGCCTGCTCGGCACGCTGACGCGACTGCGCGATCTCGGCAACACGGTGATCGTGGTCGAACACGACGAAGACGCGATCCGCCTCGCCGATCATGTCGTCGATATCGGCCCCGGCGCCGGCGTGCATGGCGGCGAAATCGTCGGGCAAGGCAAGATCGCCGACATCCTGAAGTCGCCGCGTTCAATCACCGGCGATTACCTGAGCGGCCGCCGTGCGATCGAGGTGCCGAAGAAGCGCCACGAACCCAATCGCAAGATGCTGCTGAAGCTGCGCGGCGCCAACGGCAACAACCTGAAGAACGTCGATCTGGAAATTGCGGCCGGGCTGTTGACCTGCATCACCGGCGTCTCTGGTTCCGGCAAGTCGACGCTGATCAACGACACCCTGTACGCACTGGCTGCCAACGAGATCAATGGTGCCTCGCACAAGCCCGCACCGCACAAGGACGTCAAGGGCCTCGATCTGTTCGACAAGGTGGTCGACATCGACCAGTCACCGATCGGTCGCACGCCGCGCAGCAATCCCGCGACCTATACCGGGCTGTTCACGCCTTTGCGCGAGTTGTACGCGCAGGTGCCGGAAGCACGCGCGCGTGGCTATGCGCCGGGACGTTTCAGTTTCAACGTGCGCGGCGGCCGCTGCGAAGCCTGCCAGGGCGATGGACTGATCAAGGTCGAGATGCACTTCCTGCCGGACGTCTACGTGCCCTGCGACGTCTGCCACGGCAAGCGCTACAACCGCGAAACGCTGGAGATCCTCTACAAGGGCCACAACATCCACAACGTGCTGGAGATGACGGTCGAGGACGCGCTGAAGCTGTTCGAACACGTGCCGGTGATCGCGCGCAAACTCGAAACACTGGTGGATGTCGGGCTGTCGTACATCAAGCTCGGGCAGTCGGCGACCACGTTGTCCGGTGGCGAGGCGCAGCGCGTCAAGCTGTCGAAGGAACTGTCGCGACGCGATACCGGACGCACGCTCTACATCCTCGACGAACCGACCACCGGCCTCCACTTCCACGATATCGAGGCATTGCTCGCGGTGCTGCACCGCCTGCGCGACGAAGGCAACACGGTGGTGGTGATCGAACACAACCTCGATGTCATCAAGACCGCCGACTGGATCATCGACCTCGGTCCCGAAGGCGGTGGCAAGGGCGGCGAGATCATCGCGCAAGGCACGCCGGAAGAAGTCGCGAAGATGAAGGCCTCGCACACCGGGCGTTTCCTCGCGCCATTGCTGAAGAAGAAAAAGGGCTGAACATGAGCAACGCTTTCGTCATTCCGATCGAACTGCGCTGGCGCGATCTCGACGCTTTCAATCACCTCAACAACGCGACATATCTCAGCCTGCTGGAAGAAGCGCGCATCCGCTGGTTCGCCCAGCTCGGCGAGCCATGGGTGACGGAGGAATTCGCGCCAGTGGTGGCGTCATCGACGCTCAACTACCGCGCGCCGGTGAACTATCCGGCGACGCTGCAGATCGAGCTGTTCAGCGAACGCATCGGCGAAACCAGCGTCGTGATCGGACATCGCATCAAGGGCGAAGACGGCCGCGTGCATTGCGATGGCAATGTGGTGGCGGTGTGGATCAACGTGAAGAGCGGCAAGCCGCGTGCGCTGCCGGAAGGTGTGCGGCGGGCTGCGGAGCGGTTGGTGGGGTGATCGCACGCGCTGGCTGGTGTTGCCGGAGTTCCTCGCACTCGCTGGCTGGCGTGGGTTGTGGCGAGTAGCGAGAGCAACAGCGCGCACGCTGTGACTTCATCGCAGCGACGAAACACTACAACGCCCGGCAGCGCCTGCGCGGTGGGTCCCTATGGCCGACCATTCCGCCGCATGGATGCGGCGGCTGAGCCTACATGGACGTATTCACGGCGTGTCGGCGATAGGGACACCCAAGCGGGCGCACGCCGGGCGCGATAAAGCTGATCCCTCGCCATGCTCGGGACGACACCAGCTACTCGCCCATCGCGCGCACGACAAAATCGCCGCTGAATCCCGCGCTTTTCCCGGTGACAAAACGCAGCGTGACATGATCGCCCGGGCGCAGCGGACGCTTCGGCTCCATCAACATCAAATGGATGCCGCCCGGCTTCATCTCCATATCGCCGCGCGCCGGAACCGGCATCGACGGCACCGCACGCATCTTGCTAATGCCATCGACCACGCGCGTCTCGTGCAGGCTGACGTCGCCGTAATCGGCACTCCCCGCGCCGATGATGGTGATCACCGCGCCGCAGGGATTCTCGATGCGTCCGAACCCGGCGTGCATCGGCATCCCGCCCGGCACCAGGCGGATCCAGCCATCGCGCACCACGGGGGCACATGCTTCGTGATTGCCGCGCGCGAACGCCGGCAACGACAGACAGACGAGTGCAAGGACGAGTAGCGTGCGCTTGATCTTCATCCGCCTATGATACTGAGCTTGCCCCAGCGGATGCACTCCATGCTCGACCTCCACGATCACGCCGGAACCCGCACCATCACCTTGATGCGCGCCCCGGTGAATGCACTGAATCCCGCGCTCTGCGACACGCTTTGCAAGGCGATCACGCAGGCGGTGGCCGATGGCTGCGACGGCATCGTCCTGGCCGGTGGCGCGAAAGTGTTTTCGGCCGGTCTCGACGTCCCGCACCTGATGTCGCTCGGCAAGGATCGCACCGCGTTGCATGCGGCATGGGAATCGTTCTTCGCCGCCTCGCGCGCATTGGCGGAATGCCCGATTCCCGTGGCTGCAGCGATCACCGGTCATGCACCGGCGGGCGGCTGCGTGCTGGCGTTGTGCTGCGATCATCGCGTGATGGCGCAAGGACCGTTCCAGATCGGCCTCAACGAAACCCAAGTCGGACTCGCCGTACCGGAAGGCATCCAGCGCATGTTGCGGCGCGTGGTCGGCGTGCATCGCGCCGAACAACTGCTGCTGCGCGGTGCGATGGTCGATGCGGAAACGGCACTCGCGATCGGGTTGGTGGATGAACTCGCCGCGCATGGCGATGTCGTCGCCGCCGCGAACAACTGGCTCGCCGGCCTGCAGGGATTGCCGCGCACACCGATGTTGCGCACCCGTGCGATCGCCCGCGCCGACTTGATCGAAGCATTGACGCCGCAACACATCGGGCTCGATGCGATGCTCGATGCCTGGGAACATCCGGACACGCAGGCCGCGCTCAAGGCGCTGCTGGCGAAACTCGGGAAGTAAGCCCGCGAATCAGCCGCCGGTCGCTATCGGCCGCGCGTCATCGCTGATCCAGCCACTCCATGATCCGGTATAGAGCTTGGCGCCAACCAGTCCGGCATGCGCCATCGCCAGCAGGTTGTGGCAGGCGGTGACGCCGGAACCGCACATCGACACCATGTCGGACGGCGTGCGCCCGGACAGCAGTTCGGCGAATTCCGCGAACAACTGTTGCGACGACTTGAAGCGCCCATCTTCGCCGAGATTGCGCGCGAACGGACGATTCACCGCGCCGGGCACGTGACCGGCCTTGCGGTCGAGCGGCTCGACATCACCACGAAAACGCTCTGCTGCGCGCGCATCCACCAGCAGGCCACCGTGTTCCAGATGCGCGGCGACATCGTCGTGCGAGAACAACAGCGAATGATCGAACGTGGCCGGATACGATGCAACGGCGCGAATTTCCGGCAAGTCCGTCGTCACCGGATAACCCAGCGCATTCCAGCGCGCGAATCCGCCATCGAGCACCGCGACCGCGGAATGCCCCAGCGTGCGCAACAGCCACCACGCCCGCGCCGCGAACATGCCCTGGTCGGCGTCGTAAACGATCACTTGCGTGTCTGGCGTGATCCCCCATGCCCCCAGCGTGCGCGTGAAGTCGTCGTCGTGCGGCCATGGATGGCGACCTTCGCCCTGCACGCGCATGTCGGAGAGGTCGCGTTCGAGATCGGCGTAAAGCGCGCCGGGAATATGGCCAGCGCGATACATCGTCTCGCCGGCGCTGCGGTCGCTGAGCAGCACGCGCGCATCGAGCACGACCCACGCGGGATCGTCGAGACGCTGCAACAGGGTTTCGCAATCGATCAAGGTGGTGAACATCGGTTTACTCCAGTCGTTGCCGCAGTTCGTCCAGCATCATCGCGCTCGCACCCCAGATGCGGTGTGGCGACAGCGACGGCGGCAATCGGTATTCAAGGATGTGGCGAACGTCATCACCCATTTTCATCTCGACCTGACCGAGATTGGCGGGATCGCGCAAGGCGTCGAACGACACTTCGAAAGCATCGGCAACTTCGCGCGGATCGGGTTTGGCGATGTGACCGGGATCGATCCACGCGATGATCGGTGTCACCCGGAATCCGCTGACCGTGGCCATGGGATCGAGCGCGCCCAGCGGATGAATCAGCGCGGCGGGAATGTCGAGTTCCTCGCGGGTCTCGCGTAGCGCAGTCACGATCGCCGTGGCATCGCCGGGATCGCGGGCACCGCCGGGAAACGCGACCTGGCCGCCGTGGTGGCGCAGGCGATCGGTGCGCAGGGTCAGCAACACCTTCCAGCCATCATCGCGCGGCACCAGCCCGATCAACACCGCCGCTTCACGGAAGGTCTCGATGCCGAACCATGCGCGCATCAGTGGCGCGTTGGCGCCCTCGCCCGTCGGCAACGCATCGAGTGGATGGAGGACGCGGCGCAATCGCCGCAACAACGGATCGTCGTCTCTATCGCGCGTCATGTCCGCGCCGCCGCGCGTGCCGGGATCAGTTCGTCGATGACGTGCAGGCGCAACTGCGGCGACATCACCATCCAGCCACCGATTTCATCGAGCGTGCGCAGGCAGCCTTCGCACAGGCCGTCATCGCCCATCTCGCACACGCCGACGCAAGGCGAGAGGATCGGCAATGGCAGCGCGGCGTTCATCGCGCCATTCTCCCATCCCGTGCCCACAAACGAAAACGCCGGCACTGGGCCGGCGTTTCCACACTCGACCGCGTCGATTACTTGACGCTGTTGAGCTTGACGTCGAACTGCACGGCGGCATTCGGCGGCATGCCGGTGCGCGGATCGGCGCCGAACGCCTTGCTCGGCGGCAAGGTGATTTCCCACTGCGAACCGGCCGGCATCTGGGTGATGGCTTCACGCAGGCCTTCGACCTGCACTTCGCTCAGCTTCATCGCCGGCGCCTGTTCCAGCTTGGCGCCTTCCGGCGGACGCTGACCCATGAAGAACGGGCCGGCGAACGCGACGGAGATGGTGCTGCCCAGCGCCGGACGCGCGCCGGTGCCGGCGGTGACCACGCGGTACTGCACGCCAGACGGCAGGGCCTTGACGCCCGGCTTGGCCTTGTTGGCGGCCAGGAACTGGTTGCTCTTGGTCAGGTTGGCGGCGGCGGCCTTGTCGTATTCGGCCTTGGCCTGCTGCGCACGCGCTTCCTGGCGGCGCTGGAAGGCTTCCATCACCGGCTTGGCCTGCGCTTCGGCGAGCGCGGGATCCTTCTTGGCGTAGGCATCCTGGATGCCCTTGACCGCCGAGTTGATGTCGATCTGCTCGCCGCTGTCCTGGACCTGTGCCAATTGGCCGCCAAGCTGGTATCCGAAGACATAGCTGAGCTTGCCCTTGTCGGTCGTCATGTCCTGGGCGCTGGCTGCCCCGGCCGTCATCGTCAAGGCCGCAAGTACGGCGGCCAGGGTACGCATCTTCATCGAAACAACACTCCTTGGATGGTCTGGCGTCCCGACGGACGTCAGGAAGCGCGGGTAGCATAATCGCCTACGGCCTCGACCGCGACTATGGATGGACAGCGCAATCGGCCGGAAAGTTCCCATTCAGTCATCCGGACCCCGCCCCATGCCCGATTCTCCCCTCCTGATCGCCGACCAGGACGCCGTGCGCCTGATCCGGATCGACCGCCCGGACAAGCTCAACGCCTTGAATTCCGCGACCATCGCGGCGCTGGACCTGGCCTTCGCCGAGGCCATCGCCGACCCCGCGGTGCGGGTGATCGTCCTGACCGGATCGGGCAACAAGGCCTTCGTGGCCGGGGCCGACATCTCCGAAATGAATGGGCTGACCCCGACCGAAGGCCGCGATTTCTCCCTGCGCGGGACGCGGATGATGCGGCGGATCGAGCGCGCGCCCAAGCCGGTGATCGCGATGGTGAATGGCTTTGCCCTCGGTGGCGGGCTGGAGCTGGCGATGGGTTGCCATCTGCGCATCGCCGCCGATAGCGCCAAGGTTGGCCAGCCGGAAATCAATCTCGGGCTGATCCCGGGTTTCGGCGGCAGCCAGCGCCTGCTGCGGCTGGCGGGACGCGCGGCGACGCTGGAGCTGTGCCTGACCGGCGCGGCGATCACAGCCGAGCGTGCATTGCAGCTCGGCATCGTCAATCGCGTGGTGCCGGCGGCCGATCTCGAAGCGGAGACGATGAAGCTGGCGCAGCAACTGGCGAAGGCGGCACCGCTGGCGCTGCGCGGCCTGCTCGACTGCGTGAACATCGGCGAGGATTGCGCGCTGGAAGAAGGGCTGGAATACGAGTCCGCGCAATTCGGCCTGGTGTTCTCCACCGACGACATGCGCGAAGGCACCACGGCCTTCATGGAAAAACGCGCTGCGGAGTTCAAGGGACGCTGATCCGGTGGCGAGTGCGAATTGCCCGTTGTGTGCGGATGGAAGCGCGATCGATCCGGCGCGATTGCGCGACGTGGTCGCTGCGCTCGATGCCGGCGATGTCGACGCCGCGCTGGAATCCGGATTGATGGAACTTGCCTGCGCCGACTGCCTCGATCGCGCCAAAGTTGAACTCGGTGATCGCGAACGCATCCTCGTCGCCGCGGTGAAATTGCGTTTCGCCTGGGATGCACGCGAACGCTATCGTGCGCGCCAGCATCGTCTCGCCGAGCGTGCACGCAGGCGCGATGCGCGTCGTGCGCAGGCGTCATCACCCGATGTTTCATCGTCAACGCCTGCCCTGCCAACAGCCGCAGCGAACGCGCTCGCAAAAGCGCTGGCACGCGCAAAGGGGCAGTGATGGCGCAGATGACCCGTGCCGAAATCCGCGAGGCGTTCGAACGCTGGCGGCAACTCGATCCCGAACCGAAGACCGAACTGATCTACCAGTCGCCCTACCAGTTGCTGGTGGCGGTGGTGTTGTCGGCGCAGAGCACCGATGTCGGCGTCAACAAGGCGACGCGCACGCTGTTCAAGGTCGCGCCGACGCCGAAGAAAATGGTCGCGCTGGGCGTGGATGGGGTGAAATCGCACATCGCCACGCTCGGCCTCTACAACGCCAAGGCGGCGAACGTGGTCGCGCTGTCGCAGCAACTGATCGATCTGCACGGCGGCGAAGTGCCGCACGATCGCGCGGCATTGGAAGCGCTGCCCGGCGTCGGCCGCAAGACCGCCAACGTGGTGATGAACGTGGTCTTCGGCGAACCGACGATGGCGGTGGATACCCACATCTTCCGCGTCGGCAATCGCACCGGGATGGCGCCGGGAAAGACGCCGCGCGCGGTCGAGGACGGACTGCTGAAGCGCGTGCCGGAAGAATTCATGGCGCATGCGCACCACTGGCTGATCCTGCACGGTCGCTATGTATGCGTGGCGCGGACGCCGAAGTGCCCGCAGTGCGCGATCCGCGATCTGTGCAAGTTCAAGGACAAGACGGCGGGTTGAAGCCTTGAGCACGTGCTGGCTGCGCCCCAAAGAAAACGGCGGCACGTGGCCGCCGTTTCACTTGCTTGTTGCGTCAATCGCTTACCACTTGACCTCGGTCCAGAGACCGAATTCGTCGGCCTTGGCATTGGTCTTGGAGTTGTCCTTGACGTCTTCGTGCTTGTACACGGCTGCCACCTTGACGCCCTTGGTCAGCGCGTAATCGAGACCAATGTTGTAGTACTTGTCCTTCAGCGCCGGGTCCAGCCAGCGGCTGACGTCAGCCTGGTCATAGCGACCGAACAGCGACATCTTGTCGGTGAAGTTGACGTTGCCGAACATCGCCCAGCCGCGGGCGCGGTCGCCGACGTAGGGCTTGAGGTTGGTCGGCGTCGCCGGTGCGTAGACCGGCAGGCCATAACCACCCACCGCAGACGGCGGCGCGGCGGTGCCAAGCAGTACGCGATTCCAGTTGTTGGCCTGGAAGTACTCACCGCCGACATGGAACCACTTGTTGCCGTAGCCGATCATGCCGTCGATGCGGTTGGCACTGTGTTCGGTCGGGGTGTTGGTCGGATAGGCTTCCTTGCCGAGCTTGCCGTGATAGCCGCCCACCGACAGGTTCAGGCCTTCGATCGGCGTCACGCCGACGCGGGCTTCGACATCGACGCCCTTGCTGCGGGTCGGGTTCTTGTAGCCGCCACCGTTCACCACGGACGCGGCGTAGTTGAACATGCCATTGCTGCCGAGGTTGCCCAGCACGTGCAGGCCCCAGTCAGCCGAGTTGCCGACCTTCATGCGATCGACCAGCGAGTTTTCGACATAGCGATACGGATGCTGCGAGTCTGCATAGCCGATCCACGGCATGTCGGCCGAGCCCAGGCGCACGATGAAGGCATCGCTGTACTTGCCCTGCAGATAGGCTTTCTTGATGAACAGTTCGGTCGAATTGATGGCAGTGCCGTTGATCGTGCCGAGGTACTGGAAGTCGGTAGTGATGTTGGCCGAATAGGTATCGTTGAACTTGTGGTTGATGCCGATGTAGGCGCGCTTGACGTCGAAGCCGATGCCATTGTTGGCCGCCTTCTTGACGCCGTTGTCCTTGATGGTCAGGTTGGACATGTCGGCGAAGATGACGCCGGTGATGCTGGTGTCGTTGACCAGCTTCTCCAGCTTGTCGGTCTTGGCCGTGCTCTTGGCGACGTCGTCGTTGGTCTTGGCTTGCTGCGTGTTGACTTCGGATTGCGCGTCGGTGCGCTCCTCGAGGTTCGCCAGCTTTTCCTGCACGGCGGCGAGCTGTGCTTTCAGCGCATCGATTTCGGCGCGCTCGGAAGAAGCGGCCGGCGCGGCGGTTTCGGTGGCGACCGGCGCTGCCTTCTTCTTCGCGACATGGCGCTTGGTCGAATGCTTCGTGCGCGGATCGGGATCGGCGTGGGCCGCGGTGGCCGCGCCGAAGAGACTGACGGCGATCATCGCCGCGAGCAGATTGGTACGCATGGACAGCTTCCTCATGGGGAGATTGGCGAATGGCGGGCGCCGTGGCGGAGTGCCTGCCGGCGGGTGGTGTTAAGAATCCGTCAGTCTTGTGACAAATTTGCGACAAAAATGCAATTGATGGTTTTTCATGTCGTCATGAGCAAAACCTGCACACGTTGTCACGCTGTCACGCAATGGAAATATTTGAGTCGCGCGGCTGTCATCTTTTCAACATGAAATCGTCCCGACGGTTCCGACCGCCCACTCATCCAGATCCAAACCCAAGGGAGCATCCCGTGAAGTTCACCCCGCAACTCCGCCTGGCCGCCGGCCTGGCCATCGCCGCCTGCGCTGTCTCCGCGCACGCCACCGACGTCACCGGCGCCGGTTCCAGTTTCGTCTACCCCGTGTTGTCGAAGTGGTCGGCCGCCTACGCGCAGTCCACCGGCAACAAGGTCAACTACCAGTCGATCGGCTCCGGCGGCGGCATCGCCCAGATCAAGGCCGCCACCGTCGATTTCGGCGCCTCCGACAAGCCGCTGAGCGCTGCCGAGCTGCGCCAGTTCGGTTTCGTCCAGTTCCCGGTCGTGGTCGGCGGCATCGTGCCGGTCGTGCACATTCCGGGCATCAAGGCCGGCGCAATGAAGCTCGACGGCGACGTGCTGGCCGACATCTTCATGGGCAAGATCACCATGTGGAACGATCCGGCGATCGTCGCGCTCAACGGCGGCCTCGCTCTGCCCGACATGAAGATCACCGTCGTCCACCGTTCCGATGGTTCGGGCACTTCGTTCAACTTCACCAACTACCTGTCGAAGGTCAGCGCGGACTGGAAGGGCAAGGTCGGCGAAGGCACCACCGTCAACTGGCCGACCGGCATCGGCGGCAAGGGCAACGAAGGCGTGTCCGCCTACGTGAAGCAGGTCAACGGCGGCATCGGCTATGTCGAATACGCCTACGCGCTGCAGAACAAGCTGTCCTTCACCCGCATGAAGAACGCCGCCGGCAACTGGGTGCAGCCGCGCGCGGCGACCTTCTCGGCCGCCGCCGACACCGCCGACTGGTCGTCGGCACCGGACTTCAACGTGATCATGACGAATGCCAAGGGTGGCGAAGCGTGGCCGATCACCGCGACGACCTGGGTGATCATGTACAAGAAGGCCAAGCGCGCCGCGCCGTCGAAGACCGCGATCGATTTCTTCAAGTGGTCGCTGGAAAGCGGCCAGGCGCAGGCCGAATCGCTGGCCTACGTGCCGCTGCCGGAAGGCCTGGTCAAGAAGATCGAGGCGTACTGGGCGCAGAACATCAAGTAAGAGCTCTTTCGGTCGCTTGAAGCAGAAGCGCGGGCCGCAGGGCTCGCGCTTTTTGCTTTCTGCATGACAGCCGCCTGACCGCAGTCACTTCATTGTCACAAAGTCGCGGTTTCATAATGGGGATTCGACCCCAGCGGAGATTCCGATGCGCCCTGCCCTGCGCCTGACCATCCTGGCCGCCGCCCTCGTGGCCGTGGCTGCCTGCAAGCCCGATTCCACCGGCACCGCGTCGTCCGCCGCAGGCGGCAGCCAGCCGGATTCGGCCGCCAAGGTCCAGGCCGGTGTCACCGGCGCAGGCGCCAGCTTCGTCTACCCGCTGATGTCGAAGTGGGCCGCCGATTACGCCAAGGCCAACGGCAACCGCATCAACTACCAGTCGATCGGTTCCGGCGGCGGCATCGCCCAGATCAAGGCGGGCACGGTGGCGTTCGGTTCTTCCGACAAGCCGCTGTCCCCCGATGAACTCGCGGCCTCCGGTCTCGGCCAGTTTCCCGATGCCATCGGCGGCGTGGTGCCGGTGGTCAATCTCGACGGCGTCGATGCCGGCAAGCTCAAGCTGACCGGCGCGCTGCTGGGCGACATCTTCCTCGGCAAGATCACGATGTGGAACGATCCGGCGATTGCCAAGGTCAACGAAGGCGTGGCGCTGCCGGCGACCAAGATCAACCTGGTGCATCGTTCCGATGGTTCCGGCACCACCTTCAACTTCACCAACTATCTCTCCAAGGTCAACGCCGAGTGGAAGAGCAAGATCGGCGAAGGCACCACCGTCAACTGGGCGGGCGGCATCGGCGGCAAGGGCAATGAAGGCGTCTCCGCCTACGTGAAGCAATTGAAGGGATCGCTCGGCTACGTCGAACTGTCCTATGCACTGCAGAACAAGATGGCGCATGTGCAGTTGCAGAACGCCGCCGGCAACTGGGTGCAGCCGAGCGCGGAATCGTTCGCCGCCGCCGCGACCAGCGCCGACTGGAAGAATGCGAAAGACTTCAACCTGGTGATCACCAATGCGTCCGGCGCGCAGGCGTGGCCGATCACCGCGACCAACTTCATCCTGATGCAGAAAACGCCGAAGAATCCGGCTGATCGCAAGGCCGCGATCGATTTCTTCAAGTGGGCCTTCGAGCACGGCCAGGACCAGGCCAAGGCGCTCGACTACGTGCCGCTGCCGCCGGAACTGGTGCAGCAGATCGAAGCCTACTGGGCCGAGAATTTCAAGTAAGCGCGAATGAACTCGACCGCCATCAGCAGCCCGGCCACGCCGGGCAACAGGGACGTCAAGGACGCCCGCAACGACAAGCTGTTCCGCTGGCTGCTGACGGCCATGGCGGTCTTCGTGCTGCTGACGCTGGCGGGCGCCGCGCTGTCGATGTTGTGGGGCGGACGCAGCATCCTGCTGACGCACGGGCTTGAATTTTTCACCACCACGGCGTGGGATCCGCCGGCCGGCAAGTTCGGCGCGCTGGTGCCGATCTACGGCACCGTCGTCACCGCCATCATCGCGATGCTGATCGCGGTGCCGGTGAGTTTCGGCATCGCTTTCTTCCTCACCGAAGTCGCGCCGCGCAAGTTGCGCACGCCGATCGGCCTCGCCATCGAACTGCTCGCGGGCATTCCCTCGATCATCTACGGCATGTGGGGCTTCTTCGTGCTGATGCCGGTGATGCGCGACACCTTCATCCCGTGGATGACCGAACACATGGGCAACTGGCCGGTGGTCGGCGCGTTGTTCCAGGGCCCGCCGATCGGCGCCGGCATGCTGACCGCAGGCTTCGTACTGTCGATCATGGTGGTGCCGTTCATCGCCTCGGTGATGCGCGACGTTTTCCTCACCGTGCCGCAGCGCCTGAAGGAATCGGCCTATGCGCTCGGTTCCACCAAATGGGAAGTGACCTGGGACATCGTGCTGCCCTACACCCGTTCGGCGGTGATCGGCGGCGTCTTCCTCGGCCTTGGCCGTGCCCTGGGCGAAACCATGGCGGTCGCCTTCGTGATCGGCAACAGCGTCAACTTCACCAAGTCATTGCTGGAACCGTCGACCACGATTGCCGCACTGATCGCCAACAACTTCGGCGAAGCCGGTGAAGAGGAACGCGGCGCGCTGTTGCTGCTCGGCTTCGTGCTGTTCATCGTCACCTTCGTGGTGCTGGCGCTGGCGCGCTTGATGCTGGCCCAATTGGCGCGCCGGGAGGGCAACTGATGTCCGCCACGATGACCGCGCAGGAACGCGCGAGCCAGTCGCTGTACCGCCGCCGCTCCATCATCAACGCGATATCGGTCGCGCTGGCCTGCATCACCGCGATCTTCGGCCTGGTGTTCCTCGCCTGGATCCTGTGGACGCTGGTCAAGAACGGCATCCCGGGGCTGTCGTTGCACCTGTTCACCCAGGACCAGCCGCCACCGGGCGAAACCAGCGGCGGCCTGCGCAACGCCTTCGTCGGCAGCCTGATCATGTGCGGAATGGCAGTACTGATCGGCACGCCGATCGGGATCGCCGCCGGTACCTGGTTGGCGGAATATGGCGACCACACCAAACTCGGCACCGCGGTGCGCTTCGTCAACGACATTTTGATGTCGGCGCCGTCGATCGTGCTCGGCCTGTTCGTCTATGCGATGTATGTGCTGCAGACCGGCGGCCAGTTCTCGGCGGTCGCGGGTGCGATTGCCCTCGCCTTCATCGTGCTGCCGGTGGTCGTGCGCACCACCGACGAAATGTTGCGTCTTGTCCCGACGCAGATGCGCGAAGCCGCGCTGTCGCTGGGCGTGCCGCAGTGGAAGGTGATCATGCAGGTATTGTATCGCTCGGCGCGTGCCGGCATCGTCACCGGCATCCTGCTCTCGATCGCGCGCATCTCCGGCGAAACCGCGCCACTGTTGTTCACCGCGCTCGGCAACGATTTCTTCACCCTCGACATCTTCCATCCGATGTCGGGCGTGCCGCAGGTGATGTACAAGTTCGCTGGCGCACCGGACGACAACTGGCAACATCTCGCCTGGGCGGGTGCGCTGGTGGTGACGCTGCTGGTGCTGGCGATCAGCCTCGCCGCCCGCACTTTCCTGTTCCGCAAGCACGTTTCCAATGACTGACTTGAGCCCCGCCTCAAACATGAATGGTCCCGACATGAACGACGCAAGGCCCACCATCAAGCCAGTCGTGGCGAACGCGACGCAGCAGCTTCCGGCCGCCGCGCCGAAACTCGCCGCGCGCGACCTCGATTTCTACTACGGAAAATTCCACGCGCTGAAGCACATCACGCTGGACATTCCGGAAAAGCGCGTGACCGCGCTGATCGGCCCATCAGGCTGCGGCAAATCGACACTGCTGCGCATCTTCAACCGCATCTACGCGCTGTACCCGGGCATGGAAGCGAAGGGCGAAGCGCTGCTGGACGGAGAGAACATCCTCGATCCGAAGTATTCGATGAACCGCCTGCGCAGCAAGGTCGGCATGGTCTTCCAGAAGCCGGTGCCGTTCCCGATGACGATTTACGACAACGTCGCCTATGGCATTCGTCACCACGAAAAGTTGTCGAAGTCGGAGATGAACGATCGCGTCGAACTGGCGTTGCGCCAGGGCGCGCTGTGGGACGAGGTGAAGGATAAGCTCGGGCAGAACGCACTCGGCCTGTCGGGTGGCCAGCAGCAGCGTCTGTGCATCGCGCGCGCGGTGGCGTTGCGTCCGGAAGTGCTGTTGCTCGATGAACCAACCTCGGCGCTCGATCCGATCTCGACCAGTCGCATCGAACAGCTGATCGAAGAGTTGAAGCAGGAATACACCATCGCCATCGTCACCCACAACATGCAGCAGGCGGCGCGCGTTTCCGACTACACCGCCTTCATGTACCTCGGCGACCTGATCGAACACGACACCACCTCGACGATCTTCAGCGCGCCGACGCAGAAGCAGACCGAGGACTACATCACCGGCCGCTTTGGATAAGCAATTCGGCCAAGCAACCCGGCGATCACGAGAGAAGAATCGACATGGCCAGCGAACACGAACAGCACATCCTGAAGAGCATCGACGCCGAACAGCAGCGCCTTGAGGGCGAGTTGCTCGACATGGGCGAGATGGCGGTGGCGCAACTGGAAGCCGCGCTCGACGTGATCGATCGCCGCGACGACCGCGCCGCCGCGCGCATCATCGCCAACGACGAAGCCATCGACGCACTCGAGGACGAAATCAGCCACGACGTGATGAAACTGGCGACCGGCGGCCCGCTGGCGCGCGACCTGCGCATCATCCTCACCGCGCTGCGCACCGCGTCGGACATCGAGCGCGTCGGCGACTATGCCGCCAACCTCGCCAAGCGTTCGATGGCGCTGAACAAGACGCCGCCGCTGCCATTGACGCATGTCACCGGGCTTACTTCGCTCGGGCGGCTGGCGGCGCGACAGATGCGCGACGTGCTGCGCGCCTACCGCGACAACGACATCGAACTGGCGCAGCAGGTGCGCGACAACGATGCCGAACTCGACCTGCGCTACACCAGCCTGTTCCGCGAACTTCTCACCTACATGATGGAAGACCCGCGCAACATCACGCCGTGCACGCACCTGTTGTTCATGGCCAAGAACCTCGAACGCATCGGCGACCACGCCACCAACATCGCCGAGAACATCTGGTTCCGCGTGCAGGGGCAGAATCCGTTGCCGCCACGCATCAAGCGCGACGATTCCAATACGGTGGGTTGACCGCTACACCTCGACGCTCACGCCCGGACGCGCCAAGCGCGCGTCGATGCCGAAGCGTTCCTTGATCTCGCCGGCCAGCGCCTCGCGCGCGGGGTCCTCGCCATGCAGCAAGGCGACCTGCGGCGACGGCTTGAACCCGCCGTACCACTCCAGCAAACCGCTGCGATCCATGTGCGCGGACAATCCACCGACGGTGTGCATCTGCGCGTTGACCGCGATGTCCTGGCCGTGGATGCGCACCCGTTTCGCGCCATCCACCAACCTGCGCCCGAGCGTGCCCTGCGCCTGGTAGCCGACGAACACCACATGCACTTCAGGGCGATCGAGGCCGTGCTTGAAGTGATGGAGGATGCGGCCACCGCTGGCCATGCCGTTGCCGGCGATGATGATCGCGCCGTGGGTGATGCGGTTGATCGCCATCGATTCGTCGACCGATTCGGTGACGTGCAGGTTGGGCAGGCGGAACGGATTGGGCGTGCCCTTCCACGCGTCCTGCGCCTCGGCATCGAACAGTTCGTGGTGATGGTCGTAGACCTGCACCACCTTCGCCGCCATCGGGCTGTCGAGGAAAATCTGCCAGCGCGACATCTGCCATTCGTCCCAATGTCGCGCGAAAAAGTACAGCAGTTCCTGGCTGCGCCCGACCGCGAATGCGGGGATCAGCACGTTGCCGCCATCCTTCCATGCCGCATCGAGGATGTTGCCGAGCTCGCGGATGGTCTCGGCGCGATCCTTGTGGTCGCGATCGCCATAGGTGCTTTCCATCAGCAGGAGATCGGCGGTTCCGGGGTTTTCGGCATCGCGGAGGATCGGCGTGCCCTTCGGCCCGAGATCGCCGGAGAACACCAGCTTGCGTCCATCGGCGAACACTTCGACGATGCACGAGCCGAGGATGTGTCCGGCATCGAGCAGGTTGATCTCGATCCCCGGCAGGATTTCCGTGCGTTGGTGGTAGTCGAGCGTGCGCAACAGCGGCAAGGTCTTCTGCACGTCATCGCGGGTATAGAGCGGCACCGTTTCCGCTTCGCCATCGCGACGGTGGCGATTGCTGCGCTCGGAATCGCTTTCCTGCAGTGAGGCCGCGTCCATCAGCATGATCGGCATCAGCTCGGCCGTAGCGGCCTGGGCGAAGATTGGTCCGCGATAGCCACGCGCGACCAGCAGCGGCAGGCGTCCGATATGGTCGATGTGGGCGTGGCTGATCACCACCGCATCGATCGTGGCGACATCGAAGTTGAACGGCGCGACGTTGAGCGCCTCCTCGGCGTCGGAGCCCTGGATCATTCCGCAGTCCAGCAGCAGGCGCTTGCCCGCCGCCTCGACCACATGCAGCGACCCGGTGACCCGGCCGGCGGCCCCATCGAAGCGGACGTCCATCTACCCTCTCCCGTTGTTTCGGCCGGCTGACGCTAGCACGCCGGCAATACCCGCGGCGTGACCCAGCGCCCGCACCCATGACTTTCCACACCCTTCCAGCCATGACTTCCAGCCTATAGTCGGGAGTTCGACTCCACTGCCAACGACGGCCCACCGCATGAATCGCATCCGACCGGCTTCAACCAAGTTCAGCCTGCTTGCCCTCGCCCTGCTGCCGTCCTTGGCGCTGGCACAATCCGCGGCGCCGGTCTACGACGTCAACGATCTCGACAGCTCCGTCTCCGCCTGCCAGGACTTCAACGCCTACGCCAACGGCAAGTGGGTCAAGGCCAATCCGATCCCGGCCGACAAGACCAGCTGGGGCGCGTTCAACGCCTTGCGCGAGCAGAGCCTCAACGCCCAGCACGACATCCTCAACAAGGCCGCCGCCGGCGCCGACGAGGCCAAGGCCGGATCGATCGACCAGAAGGTCGGCTGGCTGTACCGCAGCGGCATGGACAACTCCGCGATCGAGAAGGCCGGTTATTCGCCGATCAAGCCCGACCTCGCCGCCATCGCCAAACTGAAGAAGCCGGAAGAGATCGCGGCATGGCTGGGCAAGGCCGCCGCGCAAGGCACGGGCCATGTCTTCGGCTTCGGTTCCGGCTCCGACTTCAAGAACGCCAGCAACCAGATCGCCTTCGCCGGACAGGGCGGCCTCGGCCTGCCGACGCCGGATTACTACACCAAGGATGAGTACGCCGCGCTGCGCACCGCCTATCGCGACCACCTGGCCAAGCTGTTCACGATGACCGGCACCAAGGCCGCCGATGCCACAAAGCGCGCCGACAACGTGCTCGCCTTCGAGACGCGCCTGGCCAAGGCGTCGCTGTCGCGCGTGGAATTGCGCGATCCCAAGAACCAGTACAACTTCGTCACCCTCGCCGAAGCCGACCACATCACCCCGCACTTCAAGTGGGAAGCGTTCTTCAAGGCCATCGACGTCAAGCCTGGCAAGGGCTTCTCGCTGTCGCAGCCGAAGTTCTTCGCCGAATTCGACAAGATGCTGGCCGACGTTCCCGCTGCGCAATGGCGCGACTACCTAGCCGCGCACGCCATCGACAGCGCATCGCCGTCGTTGTCGACCGCGTTCCAGAACGAACGCTTCGACTTCTACGGCAAGACGCTCAACGGCCAGCCGGAACAGGAAGTGCGCTGGAAGCGCGTGGTGGGTTCCGTCAACGGCGCGATGGGTGAAGGTCTCGGCCAGCTCTACGTCAAGGACTATTTCCCGGCCGAATCCAAGGCGCGCGCCCAAGTGCTGGTCGACAACGTCCGCAACGCGCTGAAGTCGCGCATCGAACACCTCGACTGGATGAGTGACGCCACCAAGGCCAAGGCGATCGCCAAGTGGTCGACCTTCCTGCCCAAGATCGGTTATCCCGACCATTGGCGCAGCTGGGACGGCCTGAAGGTCAGCCCGAATGATTTCTTCGCCAACGTGCGTGCCGCCCGCGCCTTCAACCAGCGCTGGGAACTCGACCACATCGGCAAGAAGACCGATCGCCTCGAATGGGGAATGACGCCGCAGACGGTCAACGCCTATTACAACCCCACCGACAACACCATCAACTTCCCCGCCGCCATCCTGCAGCCGCCGTTCTTCTACGCCAATGGCGACGATGCCATCAATTACGGCGGCATCGGCGCGGTGATCGGCCACGAGGCTGGCCACGGTTTCGACGACCAGGGCAGCCAGTTCGACGGCGCCGGCAACAACGCCAACTGGTGGACGCCGGAAGACCGCAAGCGTTTCGAGGAACGCACCGCCCTGCTCGGCGCGCAGTTCGACGCCTACGCGCCGATTCCGTCGATGCCCGACAAGCACGTCAACGGCAAGCTGACGATGGGCGAGAACATCGGCGATCTCGGTGGCCTCAATTTCGCCTACACCGCGATGCAGACGGCCGCCGCCGGCAAGCCCGACCCGATGATCGATGGCCTGACGCGCGACCAGCGCTTCTTCCTCAGCTGGGCCCGCGTCTGGCGTGGCAACATCCGCGACAAGGCGCAACTGGTGCTGCTCAACAGCGACCCGCATGCACCGACGAAGTTCCGCGCGATCGCGGCGCCCAGCAACATGCCGGCGTTCGCCCAGGCCTTCCAGTGCAAGGACGGCGACGCCATGGTGCGTTCCGGCGACAAACGCGTGCAGATCTGGTAATTGCACGCGCTGGCAATACCGCACGAGGCCCGGGATCACCGGGCCTCGTCGTTTCCGGGTCAGGAAGCAACCGGCCGCGATTGCTAGACTTGGCGGATTGCCACAGGAATCCTGCCACGATGACCCGACGCCCACTCGTCCTTGCCCTCGCCGCCCTGCTTGCCACCACGCCATTCGGCGCGATGGCCGCCAAGAAGAAGGCAGCACCAAAGAAGGCCAAGGCCGAACCCGTGGCCGCGGAATGCGCGGACTACTACGACGTCGTCAACAAGTCGTGGCTGGCCACCAACCCGATGCCGGCCAACAACGTCACGCTCAGCGCCCTCGGCCAGCTCGATGCGCGTGCGGTGCAGCAGCAGCGCGACCTGCTCGACGCGGCGATGAGCGGCCCGCAGAACAACGTGCAGAAGCTGCTTGGCGATTTCTGGGCCAGCGGCCTCGATGAAGCCGCGGTGGAAGCCGATGGCTCGAAGCCGATCGCGCCACTGCTCGCGCGCATCGACGGCATCCGCCGCTCCGGCGATGTCGCCGCGTCGATCGCCGCGTTGCACCAGGTCGGCATCCCGGTGGCCTTCAACTTCGCCGCCGACGTCGATCTCGACGATCTCAATCGCCACATCGGCTACTTCAGCCAGGGCGGCCTCGGTCTCGGCGATCCCGCGTTCTACACGCGCCAGGACGCCGACATCAACGCGATCATGATCCGCTATCGCAAATACGTCGAAAACATCCTCACCCTCACCGGCAGCCAGCCCGACAAGCTGGCGCAGGATCTCGACATGGTGATCGGTCTGGAAACGCGGCTCGCCCAGCTGTCGCGCCCGTTCAAGGCCAATCCCGATCCGCGCTCCGACTTCAACGCGGTGCCGGTGGCATCGCTGGCCGCCTATCGCAACCTGCAGCTCGGCGATTTCCTCAAGGCACAGGGCGTGAACGACGATCGCGTATCGATGGTCGATCCCAACTATTTCACCCAGCTCGATTTGCTGGTGAAATCAGTGCCGGCCAGCCAGTGGAAAACCTATCTGCGCTACCAGGTCGGCAACGCGATGGCGCCGTATCTCTCGCGCGGTTTCCGCGATGCCGAACAACAGTTCCGCGGCGTGGTCTTCCGCAATGAAAGCGCCGCGCCGCCGCGCTGGCAGCAGGTGCTGGACGCGATCAATACCGCCGCCGGCCCGATGCTCGGCCACGAATACACCGCGCGCTATCTGCCCGCTGCGACCAAACAGCGCGCCGAGGCGATCGCGCAGGAAGTGCGCCAGGCGCTGGACGCCGATGTCCAGGCATCGACGTGGATGAGTGCGACCGCCAAGGCGGAAGCGCAGGCCAAGATGGCCGCGATGAAGATCGAGATCGGCGCGCCGGCGCGCGACCTCGACTACACCATCCAGCCGATGGGGCGCGGCAGCTTCGGCAGCAACATGCTGATCGCAGCGACTTGGCGCCATGCCCAGGAAATGAAGCGCATCGGCAAGGGCAACGCCGATCGTCGCTGGAGCGTGCTGCCGCAATCACCGGCGCTCGGTTACGACCCGGCGCAGAACCGCATCATCATCACCGCCGCGATGTTGCAGTCGCCGGTGCTCGACATGGCGCAAGCGAACGGCGCGCTTTATGGCAGTTTCGGCGCACTGACCGCGCGTGCAATGGTGCGTGCAGTCGATGCGCATGGCCAGATGGTCGACGCCAAGGGCGCGTTCCGCGACTGGTGGACGCCTGCCGACACCGCCGCCTGGAATGATCGCCTCGCGCGCATCGGCAGCCAGGCCAACGGCTGGGCCTACCCCGGCCTGACCGGCAGGATGGTGAACGGTCAACTGGTACGCGACCAGAGCCTGCTCGATTTCGCCGGGCTCGATGCCGCCTGGCGCGCGTTGGGCAAGGGCCAGCCGGTTGTCGCGGCCGATGCCGGCGCGTTCTTCTCCGGTTGGGCGCGCTTGTGGCCGCAGCAGGCCAGCATGCAGGCCGCAGCGATCGATCAGGCCAGCAGCCCGTATGCGCCGGGCAAGTGGCGCGTCAACGGCCCGCTCGCGGCGATGCCGGAATTCGCGCACGCCTTCAGCTGCAAGACCGGGCAACCGATGGCGCTGGCACCCGCCGCCATCGTCCATCCCTGGCACTGAGCTTCGGGGCGGCTACATCACCCTGCGCAGTTGCGGCGGCTTGCGGTCGCCGCGACCGAAGGGGGGCTGCCCGCGCCAGTAACGCAGGATCAGCCAGCCGGTGAGCATGCCGCCGAGATGGGCGAAATGCGCGACGCCGGGCATGAATCCGGTCATGCCCGAGAACAGCGACAGCGCGCCGATCAGGAACACGCCGACCCGCGCCGGGATGAAGAACGGGATCGGGAAGATCATCAACTTCTGGTTCGGGAACAGCATGCCGTAGGCCAGGATCAGGCCGAGCACGCCGCCCGAGGCACCCACCGTCGGGTAGGCCGGCGTGCCTTCGTGTGTCATCCAGGCACCGACCGCGAGCTGGCACAGGCCAGCCCCGATCACGCAGGCGAGATAGAAGAAGGTGAAGCGGCGGGTGCGCCAGGTGTATTCCAGCGGCGCGCCGAACATCACCAGCGCCAGCATGTTGAAGAACAGGTGCATCCAGCCGCCATGAAGGAAGCCGTAGGTCAGCAATTGCCAGGGTATGAATCCCTCGCCCAGCGGCCACAGCGCGAAAGGCGCGAAGCCGGCATCGTGGAGCAGCCATTGCGCCAGGAAGATCACCACATTGGCGATGGCGATGGTCTTGGTGGCAGGCGGCAGGTTGTTGAACATGGGGGCTCCGTGGCTACGCATGGATATGATACGGGGGTCGCCGAAAACAACGTCAACATGCAGACCGCCATCGCCCGTTCCGGTCCCGATTCGGTCGCCATCGCCGATGCCCTGTGCGGCAGTGGTGCCTGCATCATCGACGGCCTGTTCGCCGACCTCGCGGACGATCTCGCCGCAGAATCACGGCTGCTGCAACAACGCGGGGCGATGCAGGCCGCGCGCGTCGGTCGCGGATCATCGCAACAGGAAAACCTGCAGCTGCGTGGCGACAGCGCACTGTGGCTGGATGATCCCGCCTGCATCGCCGGGCGACAGCTGTTGCATCGCCTCGAAAGACTGGCGGAAGGGTTGCGCGAATCGCTGCGCTTGCCGATCCGCTCGGTGGAGGCGCATTACGCGCACTATCCGGCCGGCGCGTCCTATGCACGGCATCGCGACCGCTTTCGCGACAGCGGATCGCGACTGCTGTCGTGGGTCGGCTATCTCAATCCGGATTGGCGCGTTGATGATGGCGGACAACTGCGCATCCATTTCGAGGATGGAGCATCCGGTGATGTGCTGCCGACGCTCGGCACATCGGTGTGTTTCCTCAGCGAGCTCGAACACGAAGTGCTGCCGGCGCGGCTTGATCGTTACAGTGTCGCGGCGTGGTTCCGGCGGGACGAATAAGGTTTCATTTCGGCCCCCACAACGCCTCGTCCTCGCTGCGAACCGCACGCGCACCACGGACGCGACCGGATTCCACTGTCACGCCTTCGGCCTTGAGCCGGCGACTCTGTTCGACATAGCCCTTCGATCGCGCGGGAAACGCGATGCGCCCGTCGCTGCGCAACACGCGATGCCACGGCAACGCGGCGTCATCGTTCTCCGACAGGATTCGCGCCACCAGTCGCGCACGCCCGGGCAAACCGGCAAGGCGCGCCACTTCGCCATAGCCGCGCACCTGTCCGCGCGGAATCACGCGAATCGCGGCAAGGATGGCGGCGCGGGCATCGTCCATCGCCACAGGATACCGGTGCCCGCGGTGCCACGGGCGCGCCACGGACGCCCTGCTAAGATGCCGACGAGATGACTATCGCGACTCCTGCCGAACCTCCGACGCGCAGCGCGCGCATTCCCCGCTCGACGCAGGGCCTGCCGCGATGCTGAATCTGCTCATCGTCGCGGTGCTGATCCTGTTCAACGCCTTCTTCGCGATGTCCGAAATCGCGGTGGTGACATCGCGCAAGAGCCGCCTGAAAGCGCTGGCCGTGCACCACACCGGCGCGGCCAAGGCGCTGGAACTGGCCGAGGCGCCTGATTCCTTCCTCTCCGCCGTGCAGCTGTGGATCTCCCTGCTGAGCCTGATGGTCGGCTACTTCGGCGGCGAGACCATGGGCGCACAAATCGCGGTGCCCTTCCATGACATCCCGCTTTTGGCGCCTTACGCCGGCAGAATTGGTTTTGTGCTCGGCTTCATCACCACGCTGTTCGTGTTCGGCCTGCTGGGCGAACTTGTGCCGAAACGCGTCGCCACCATCGCGCCGGAACGCATCGCTTCAGTGGTGGCGTGGCCGATGGTGATCTTCGCGCGCATCGCCATGCCGCTGGTGTGGCTTCTGTCGGTGTGCACCCGCGGCATCATTCGCCTGCTGGGACTGGCCAATGTCGACGAACAGTCCATCACCGAAGAGGAAATCCAGATCCTGGTGAGCGAAGGCCACGAACAGGGCGTGATCGACGACGACGAACGCAACATGATGACGCGGGTGATGCGCCTCGGCGATCGCAGCGCCGAGAGCCTGATGACGCCACGCACGCGCATCGTCTGGCTGGATACCGAAGCCAGCACCCGTGACAACATCGCATTGATGCGCGAGGAAGCGTTCTCGCGTTATCCAGTCTATCGCGGCAACGACGCCGATGTGGTCGGCACGCTGGAAGTGAAATCGCTGCTCGACAACATCGGCGATGCCACGCCGTCGCTGTTCTCCAAGTTGCGTGAAACATTGTTCGTCAGCGAATCCACCCATGCGATGAAACTGCTGGAGATCTTCCGCGAGGAACAGCAATCGTTGGCCTTGGTGGTGGACGAATACGGCGATGTCACCGGGTTGGTCACCATCAGCGACGTGATGGGCGCGATCACCGGACGTCTGCAATCGGCCGAACACGCCGACGACGAACCGCTGGTGGTGACGCGCGAGGATGGATCGTTGCTGGTCGATGGCAGCCTGCCGGTGGACGAACTGCGCGAACTCACCGCAAGCGCGCGCCTGCCGCACGAAGACGATCTCGATTACCACACCGCCGCCGGCATGTTGATCGCGCACTTCGGGCGCATCCCCCACGTCGGCGAATATTTCGACTGGAACGGCTGGCGTTTCGAAGTGATGGATCTCGATGGCCCGCGCATCGACAAGCTGCTGGTGCAACGCGTCGTGGAGCCGGCGGAATCGCGCGGTGAATGATCCGCGACACGAAGATCGCAGCACCCGCGCCTTGTTGCAGGCGCTGGCGGATGGCGACTCCGGCGACACCCTGACCCTGCGCGGCATCCTCGACGATTTCGACGAACGCGGCTTCGGCATGCTGCTGCTGATCGCCACCCTGCCCGCCTTCATCCCGATCCCGGTCGGCGGCGCCATCAGCGGCCCACTGGTGATGTTCCTCGGCGCGCAATTGCTGTTTGGCCGCAAGGACGTGTGGCTGCCGAATCGCATCGCCAACTGGGGCCCGCGTCGCGAGGCGTTCGCGCGTTTCGCCGCACGGATGTCGCCATGGCTGGGGCGGCTCGAACATCTGATCAAGCCGCGCATCGCGCTGCTGTTCGATCATCCATTGACGATGGCGCTCAGTGGCATCCTGTTGGTGATCACCGGTGCGCTGCTGGCGTTGCCGATCCCCGCCACCAACTACGTCTTTGGCGGCATCCTGCTGATGTTCGCGCTGGCGTTGCTGGAACAAGATGGCGTGTTGCTGATCATCGCGTGGATCGTGGCGATCGTGGTGGCGACGATCATCGGCCTGCTCTCCGGCCATCTTCTCGCCAATATCGGCACGTGGCTGGAATCGTTGCAGGGATGGTGGAACGCCCGCATCGCCTGATCGTCACTTTCCCGATGCGATGCGCGCCATCCGTTGCGCATCCGCGAGCACGCCGCGCAACAGGCGCACATCGCGCGTGCTGAGGTCGACGCGCAGGAAGATCCGCCGCAATTTTCGCATTGCCGATTCCGGCGCACGGCCCTTGTGGAAGTCGATCGCTTCCAGCGTTTCATCCAACTGGGCGAAGAATCCTTCCAGTTCGGCATGCGCGGCGGGCAGATCGCGCGGATCGCCGCCGGCCTCATCCTGCACGTCCACCGCGACCTGATCGTCTTCCAGCAACGCTTCGCGCACGGCGTAGCTCAACACCTGCACCGCCGCCGCCAGGTTGAGCGAGCTGAATTCCGGATCGGAAGGAATGTGCACCGCGGCGTGGCACAGCTGCAGTTCCTCGTTGGTCAGCCCGGTGCGTTCGCGTCCGAACACCAGCGCCACCTCACCGCCCGCCCTGGCACCTGCCAAGGCGCGGGAGGCTGCGACGCGCGGCGGCAGCTCCTCCAGCGCGATCCTGCGGCTGCGTGCAGTGCAACCCAATACCAGGGCGCAATCGGCCACGGCGTCGGCCAGGGTGGCGTGGACCGGCGCATCGAGCACCAATCCCTCGGCCCCGGCAGCCATCGCCACGGTGTCGTGATCCAGCGCTTTCTCCGGTGCCACCAGCACCATCCGGGTCAGGCCCATCGTCCGCATCGCGCGCGCGGCGGAACCCAGATTGCCGGGATGCTGGGTGCCGACCAGCACGATGCGAATGCGGTCGCTGGCGCGTCCTGCGGGTTCTTCGGCGATTCCTGCGGCGTTTCTCATGGGTGAATGTTAAACTGCGCCCCCGGCCACATGCGCCGGCCCGTTCTTTCCCATTCCAGCCGAGGCACTCCCGCGATGCAAAAACCCGCGGTCACCATCATGGTCAAGGCGGCACGTGCCGCTGGCAACATCCTGTTGCGCAACATCAATCGGCTGGAATCGATCAACGTGGTCGAGAAGGCACGCCTGGACTACGCCAGCGACGTCGATCGCGATGCCGAGGACGCAGCCATCCGCGAATTGCGTCGCGCCATGCCGGAAGTGGGCGTGCTCGGCGAGGAATCCGGCCAGAAGGGCAACACCCGCTTGACGTGGGTCATCGATCCGCTCGACGGCACCAGCAACTACATTCGCGGCTTGCCCCACTACTGCGTCTCGATCGCGCTGGTGGAGCACGGCGAACCGACCCACGGCGTGATCTACGACCCGATCCGCAATGAACTGTTCACCGCGAGCAAGGGCAGCGGCGCGCTGTTGAATGGCTCGCGTATTCGCGTCTCCGAGCGTCGCGAGCTGGATGGCGCGGTGATCGCCACCGGTTTCGCCCCGCGCGAACGCGAACGCATCGGCCCGCAACTGCGCTGCACGGAACTGCTGCTGACCGAGCATGGCGCCGAAGACATCCGCCGCGCCGGATCGGCCGCGCTCGATCTCGCCTACGTCGCCTGTGGCCGCGTCGATGGCTACTTCGAAGCCGGCGTGAAGCCGTGGGACATCGCCGCCGGCATGCTGCTGGTGCGTGAAGCCGGTGGTCGCGTGATCGCCGCCGATGGTGGCCAGACCGGCCCGGTGGACTCGCGCGGCATCGATCCGCGACTGGTGATCGCCGGCAACCTCAAGCTCAGCGATGTGTTGCAGAAGGCCGTGGTGAGCTCCGGCTACGCCGCCAGCTTCCGTCGCTGAAGAGCCACATGGGCCGCATGACGCCGCCCGGCACCATCAATTCACTTCGAGCTGCTTGTTGCGCAGCAAGCTGCGGTACTGCGCGGTGCCCTTGACGGCTGCGAACGCGTTTTCGACCTCGTCGCGATCGGCCGTTTCCAGCTTGCGCGACAGGCAGGCGCGCACGAAGGCACCATTGTCGCCGTACTTGTCGATGCCCCAGCGCGTGCCGCTGGTGTGGCCCGGCCAGAACGCATGCCAGGAATAACTGGTGTCGCCGCCGCGTTCGAGCGTCTTCAGCATCACGCCGACCACGCCCGAAGCGTTGCGTGCGGTCATCAGATCGCGCGTGCTGGCCGCTTCGGGCAGCGTCGCCTTCACTTCGTCCAGCCATTCGCTGGCGGCGGCTTGTGCCTTGGCCCAGGTGCCGAATTCGACCAGCGAGAAGTTGCGGGAATGCAACACGCCATCGCGACGGATGCGCGCCATGATGCAGCCGGACGCGGTGTTGCGGGTGAGATTACGGGGGAGGAGTTTGCGCATCGTAGTGCTCCGGTTACGGCCTGCGGGCGAGTGCCGCGTCATCCCTGGCCTTGGGTAGGAGATCCTGACGGCTGACCTTGAACATGCCGATGCTGAGCATCGGCACTGCGACCAGCACTGACGACACTACCACGATCACTGCCCCAACCATGTGTGTTTCGGCCAGCCCTTCCATCGAACGACCGCCATAGATGTACAGCGCCAGCGCCGACAGGAAGAACATCACCGCGGTGATCACCGTGCGCGACAGCGTCTGGTTGATCGAGCGGTTCAACACCTCGTTGGAGTCGACGCGCAGGGTGCGGAAATTTTCGCGCACGCGGTCGAACACCACGATGATGTCGTTGATCGCGAAGCCCATCACCGACAGCAGGCCGGCGAGCACGGTCAGGTCGAATTCGCGACCGACCAGCGACATGTAGGCGATGGTCAGGATCAAGTCGAAGAACGCGGTCAGGCTGGCAACCACCGCGAACTTCCATTCGAAGCGGAAGGCGATGTAGATGAGGAACCCGAACAGCATGAACAGGGTCGCGTAGAGACCGTTCTTGGCGAGATCCTTGCCGACCTGCGGACCGACGAATTCACCCGGCTGCACCGTCACCGGATTGGCATCGGTGGTAACCGCCTGGCGCACCTGCTCGGAGACCTTTTTCGCAGCGTCGTCGGCATTGTTGTGTTCGCCACGCGGCTGCAGGCGGATGATCACGTCATTGCCGCTACCCGCGTTCTGCACCAGCGGATCGGTGAAGCCGGCGCTGGCGAGTTGACCGCGGACGTGGTTGGTATCAACGGGCTTGTCGAAATGCGCGCGCACCACCGTGCCGCCGGTGAACTCCAGCGCGTAGTTGAAGCCCTTCAGGCCGATGATGGCGACCGCACCGATCAGCAGCAACAGCATCAGTGCCAGGATCGGGCGGCTCGGCCGCATGAAGTCGATCTTGGTGTCGTTCGGAAGAAGATGGAGCGGAAAGAGTTTCATTGAATATGATCCGTGGCCGGTCAGATGGCGATCGACTTGAGGTGCTTGCGACGGCCGTAGATCAGCGTGGCCAGAGCGCGCGACACCGTGATCGCGGTGAACATCGAAGCGAAGATGCCGATGATCATCGTCAAGGCGAAGCCCTTCAGCGGGCCGCTACCAAAGGCGTACAACGCCACGCCGACGATCAATCCGGTGAGGTTGGCGTCGAAGATGGTGTGGCTGGCCTTTTCGTAACCCGCAGCGATCGCCGCCTTGGCTGGCATGCCATGCCGCAGTTCTTCGCGGATACGTTCGTTGATCAACACATTGGCGTCGACCGACAGGCCAACCGACAACGCCAGGCCGGCGAAACCGGGCAAGGTCATGGTCGCGCCGAACAGCGACATCACCGCCACCACGATCAGCAGGTTGAACAGCAGCGCCACCGAGGTGATGAGGCCGAACATGCGGTAGTAAATGGCGAAGAAACCGAGGGTGAACAGGAACGAGAACACCACGGCCTTGATGCCGCGCTGGACGTTTTCCGCACCGAGACTGGGGCCGATCACGTATTCCTCGACGAAGTCCATCGGTGCCGCCAGCGCACCCGACTTCAACTGGCGGACCAGGTCGGTCGCCTGCTGCTGGCTGAGGCCGGTGGTGAGGAAGTTCGCGCCGAACGGTTCGTTGATGTCGGGCGCGGCGATCACGCGTTCCTGCACGCGCGCGGCGCCGCGCACTTCGTTGCCGTTGGCGTCCTTGGTGACGGTCGGGATGCGGTCGATGTAAACCGTCGCCAGGCGCTTGTGCACGTTGTTGACGGTGTGGTCGAACATGCGCTTGCCGGCGGCGGCATTCAGCGTCACCGAGACCGACGGCAGGCCGGTCTTCTGGTCGGGAATCGCCTGGGCGTTCAGCAGCTCGTCGCCGCTCACCAGCACGCGCTTGGACAGCAGGATCGGACGACCGTCCTCGAAGTGGTAGAGCTTGGAGTCCGGCGGGATGTTGCCACTGCGTTGCGCTTCGGCGGCCGTCAGTTCATCGCCGGTCACTGCACGGAATTCCAACGTCGCGGTCGCGCCGATCTGGCGCTTGGCTTCTGCGGTGTCCTGCAGGCCCGGCAGTTCCACCACCAGGCGATCGTTGCCCTGGCGCTGCAGCACCGGTTCGGCCACGCCAAGACCGCTGATACGGTCGGCGATCACCGCGCGGTTCTGGTCGATGGCGTCGGTCGCCACCTTGGCGGAGTCCAGCGCACTGAGGCGCACCACCACCTGGTTGTTGCGCACTTCGGTGCTGTACGGATTGGGGCCACCCGCCGCATTGGCGCGCAAGCCCGCATCGATCACCTTCTGGGCGTTGAGGGCATCGGCCGGCGTCGACAGCGTGGCGACCACGGTTTCGTCGGGCATGCGATCGACCGATCCGAACGTCACCGACTTGTCGCGCAACAACGCACGTACGCTATCGGCGGCGCCTTCGAGTTTCTTCTCGAGCGCGGCCTTCTCGTCCACCTGCATCAGGAAGTGCACGCCGCCCTGCAAGTCGAGGCCGAGCGACATCGGCTTGGCGCCGAGCGAGCTCAGCCACTTCGGCACCGTCGGCAGCAGGTTGAGCGCAGTGGTTTCGCCCTCGCCCAGCACCGGCTTGACGGCATCGTTGGCCTTGGTCTGTTCGTCGGCACTGCGCATGCGCAGCAACAGCTTGCCCTTGGCGTCGGTTTCTTCCGCCTTCGGCGAAATGTGCGCGGCGGCCAGCGCGGCGTCCACCTTGCCTTTCAGCGTGGCGTCGACCGCCGCTCCACTGGCGGCAGAGACCTGCACCGACGGATCCTGCGGATAGAGGTTGGGCATCGCGTAGATCGTGCAGAAAACCAGCACGAAGACGATGACGAAGTATTTCCAGCGGGCGAACTCAAGCATTGGGCGGCACCTGCGCCCGCATTCGCGGGCGCATCGAAGGTCAATTGGTTAGTGAAAATCCGCAATCACGCGTTTTTCAGCGTGCCTTTCGGCAACACATTGGCGATGGCGCCACGCTGGATGCGCATGCGCACGTTGTCGGCCACTTCGACCGAGACGAAGTTCTCGCCGATCTCGGTGACGACGCCGGCAATGCCACTGTTGGTCAGCACTTCGTCACCCTTGGACAGTTTGTCCATCAGCGCCTTGTGATCCTTGGAACGCTTGGATTGCGGGCGGATCACCATGAAATACATCAGCAGGATGAACACCGGCACCATGACGATCAGCGACAGGCCGCTACCCGGCGGTTGCGCGGTCTGGGCAGTCTGCGCGGCGGCAGGTGCAATCAGGAAGTCGATCGGGGACATTGGTGGTCTCGCGAAAACGTAACGGGAGATTATGCCATGCGGGCCCGAATCCCGGCTTTCAAGCCTCGGCGGCGGGATTTCCGGCCCTGGCGGCGTAGAAGGCCTGGCGGAATTCCTCGAAGCGGCCGGCGGCGATCGCCTCGCGCATCTGCGCCATCAGGCGCTGGTAGTAGCGCAGGTTGTGCAGCGTCCCCAGCATCGGCGCCAGCATCTCGTTGCAGCGGTCGAGGTGGCGCAGGTAGCTGCGACTGTAACCGCCGGCACAGGCTTCGCAATCGCAGCCCTCCTCGATCGGGCGCAGGTCGCTTTCGTATTTCGCGTTGCGGATACGGATGGTGCCGGTCGCGGTGAAGAAATGGCCATTGCGGGCGTTGCGGGTCGGCATCACGCAATCGAACATGTCGATGCCGCGCGCCACCCCTTCGACCAGGTCCTCGGGACGCCCGACGCCCATCAGGTAGCGCGGGCGATCGGCCGGCAACTGCGGCACGGTGTGTTCGAGCATGGCGTTGCGTTCGGCCTCGGTTTCACCGACCGCCAATCCACCCACCGCATAACCGTCGAAGCCGATCTTCTTCAAGCCTTCCGCGGAACGCGTGCGCAGGTCGCGATGCACGCCGCCCTGGACGATGCCGAACAGCGCGGCATCATTGCCTTCGTGGGCGCGCTTGCTGCGTTCGGCCCAGCGCAGCGACAGTTCCATCGAACGTTCCACCACCCGCTGATCGACCGGCTTGCCGTCGACATGCACCGGCGGACATTCGTCGAAGATCATCACGATGTCGGAATCCAGCACCTTCTGGATGTGCATCGACTCCTCGGGGCCAAGGAACACCTTGCTACCATCGGTGGGCGCGGCAAAGGTCACGCCTTCCTCGGTGATCTTGCGGCGATGCGCCAGCGAGAACACCTGGAAACCGCCGGAATCGGTGAGTATCGGGCCACTCCAACGGGTGAAGCCATGCAGGCCGCCATGCGCGGCGATGACCTCGAGACCGGGACGCAAGTAAAGATGAAAAGTGTTACCGAGGATGATTTCCGCGCCGAGGTCGCGCACCTGCTGCGGCAACACGCCCTTGACGGAACCATAGGTGCCGACCGGCATGAAGGCCGGCGTTTCCACCGTGCCGCGCGGGAAGGTCAGGCGGCCGCGGCGGGCGGCGCCATCGATGGCGAGGAGTTCGAAATTCATGCGGGACATCCTGTCTATTATGGAGGATGGCATCGTCGCCAGTCGTCTCGTCAGGACAGGAGTTGCACTGCATGCGCTATCGAGTGATTCCCGCCATCGCGCTGACCACGGCCCTGTTGTCGATGCCGGCACTGGCGGCAACGCCCGAAGACCCGCAATGGCCTTACCAGGTCGAATGCGCGAAATGGACCAAGGTTCCCGTTCCGGCGCAGGACATCGGCACCGCCCCGCAACAATGCGACGCGCAGGCGCTTTACTACGGCAAGGATGGCAAGGGCGCCGGGCGCGATGGCAATGCGGCCCGCCATTGCGCCTATCGCGAACGTGGCAGCGGCACCGCGATCCAGGAACAAGGCGCTGTTTTCGGCGGTAGCGGCCTGCTGATGATGCTGTACGCCAATGGCGAAGGCGTGGCGCGCAATATTCCCCTCGCCAAGCGTTTTGCCTGCGAATACGGCGGCGCACCTGCGGAAGTGGAAGGTCGCCTGCAACATCTCGACGCGATCGCCAGCGGCAAGGATGGCAAACCGATGGATATCTGCGACGACGTCACCAGCGGCATGATGATGGGCTTCTGCACGGGCCGGGAAGGCGATTCCGCACGGGCGCAACGCGAAACCCGCTGGACGTCACTGCAGTCGACGTGGTCGCCATCGCAGCGCAATGCACTCGCGGAACTCCGCAAGTCGGCGAAGGCGTATTTCGACAGCGTCTCCACCGCGGAAACCGACATGAGCGGCACCGCGCGCGGCGCTATGGCCGAGACCGCCTACGAAAACCTCGACAAGACATTGTTCACGGACATCGAAGGTTTCGAGCACGGCAAGCGGCCAGCGACTCGGGCGCAGGATTTCGCCGCTGCCGATCGCAGCTTGAACGCCACCTACAAGAAAGTGCTGGCGCGATTGGGCGTCGCTTCATCCAGCTCCGATGGCAGCCAGTACGGCACGGTGTCTGCGAACGGCGTACGTGCGACGCAACGCCTGTGGCTGAACTACCGCGAGGCCTGGGTACGCTTCGCGACCACCCGTTATCCGGCTGTCGCCGCCGACACCTGGCGCGCGTGGCTGAGCCGCGAGCGCAGCGGTGCCCTGCTCGAGCTCATTTCCGACTGACGCCATCCTGCGGCCACAACAGCATCGCGTCGCCATAGCTGAAGAAGCGATAGCGCTCGCGCACGGCATGTTCGTAGGCGGCGAGGATGCGCTCGCGTCCGGCGAAAGCGCTGACCAGCATCAGCAAGGTGCTTTCCGGCAAGTGGAAATTGGTGACGAGGCCATCGACGCTGCGCACTTCGATTCCCGGGTAAATGAAGATGCTGGTCTCGCCGGAGAATGCTTGCAGGCCATCAGGCGTCATCGCCGATTCCAGCGCGCGCAGCACGGTGGTACCGACCGCGATCACGCGACCGCCCGCCGCACGGGTGGCACGGACCTTGTCGACCAGCTTCTGCGGCACGTCGATCCATTCCGAATGCATGCGATGCTCGTCGAGATTCTCGACGCGCACCGGCTGGAACGTGCCCGCGCCGACATGCAAGGTGATGCGCGCGTCATCGATGCCACGGTCGCGCAATGACTGCAGCAGGGCATCGTCGAAATGCAGTCCCGCCGTCGGTGCCGCGACCGCACCCGCGCGTTCGGCGAATACCGTCTGGTAACGCTCGGCATCGACGGCATCGGGCGTGTGTTCGATGTAGGGCGGCAACGGCAACTGCCCGACGCGCTGCAGCCAATCGATAAATTCACCATCGACATGGAAACGCAAGGTGAAAAAGCCACGATCGTCGCGATCAATCACTTCCGCGCTGCCGCCACCATCCAGTTCGATACTCGATCCTGGCTTCGGTGTCTTGCTTGCGCCGATCTGCGCTTTCGCCACGCCATCGCCGAGCAGGCGTTCGATCAGGATTTCGACGCGGCCGCCGGTCGCTTTCTGGCCGAACAGTCGCGCCGGGATCACGCGGGTGTCGTTGAAGACCAGCAAGTCGCCGGCACGCAGCAATCCGGGCAGGTCGCGGATGCCGCGATCTTCGAATGCGGCATCGCCCGGCGGCACCACCAGCAGGCGGCTGGCGGAGCGTTCGGGCAACGGTTGCTGGGCGATCAGCTCGGGCGGCAGATCAAAGCGGAAATCGGAGGTCTTCAAGATTGATGCTGCAGCGGTAGCGCGGATGGGCATTTTAGCTGTGAGTGGTGGCGGGTGCTGGCCGTGTGCGGCCGGAACTCCTCGCACGCGCTGGCTGGCGTGGTCGGCCCACCCAATGCGCGGGACGCCGTGAATCCATCCATGGAGGCTCGACTCGGCCCGCTATCCGGGTCCGGCCACTCGCTTACGCTCGCGGCGTTCGGAATCGCCACGCGGCATGCCGCGTAAGCGGCGCTTCCTCACCCATGCCTCGTATGCCCGCGCATCGGGCAGACCGCCCACTAGCCGCGCGCGTGTTGTGGCTTCCTCGCAAGCGAAGAAACGCTCCCCGCCCGGCAGCGCCTGCGCGGTGTGTCCCTATGGCCGACCATTCCACCGCATGGATGCGGCGGCTGAGCCTACATGGACGTATTCACGGCGTGTCGGACATAGGGACACCCAAGCGGGCGCACGCCGGGCGCGAGAAAGCTGATCTCTCAGACAGCACGCCAGCCAGCGCACGCCATGACTCACCGCTCGAACTTCGTGGAAAGAATGATCGACGAATTCGTGCGCTCCACGCCGTCGATCGCGCCGATGCGATCGGTCAGCACATCCATCTCGCCCACCGTCGCTGCCACCGCCTGTGCGATCAGGTCGTAACCGCCGCTGATCGAATACAGCACGCGCACCTCGCGCACCGCCTGCAACGCCTTCACCACCGCCGCCATCTGCTTCGGTTGCACGGTGATGAGGATGTGCGCACGGATGCGGCTACGCTCGTATTCGTCGTCCACCCGCACCGTGTAACCGGCAATCACGCCCTGCTGCTCCAGCCGCGCGATGCGGTTCTGCACCGTCGTTCGCGACAGGCCGAGGCGCCGGGCGATCTCGGCCGTGGAGGCGCGCGCGTTCTCGCGGAGGATGGACAACAACAGCTCGTCGGCAGCAGAAATCTTCATATCGATGGATGATATCGTCGTTTCGACCAGATTGCAGCGTCATTTGGTCGATCCGCACCTGTCGATTGGCGCGATTCCCGCGATAATGGAAGATTGCCGCGCATCCCGCCATGGATGCGGGCTCCAGACGGGAGACCACGACCATGAATCTGATCGACATCCTTGCCCCGCTCCGCGCCCACGGCGGCCAGCGCACCATCGGCCTCGACGACGCCACCATCCTCGATTTCGCCGGCCGTCATCCGGAATTGCGCGAAGCGATCACCGCCGCCAGCGACGCCTATGCCGCGGTCAAGGCCGACTTCCCGGACCTGCTCGACCTCGACGAGAACGCGCAGATCGCGCGCGTGCAGGGTGGCTTTCTCAACTTCTACGCCGCCGATGCGGTGAATCCATACGTGGCACTCGTTGCGCGCGGTCCGTGGGTGGTCACCCTCAAGGGCGCAGTACTGAACGACAGCGGCGGCTACGGCATGCTCGGTCTCGGCCACGTGCCGCAGGACGTGCTCGACGCGATGGCCAAGCCGCAGGTGCTCGCCAACATCATGACGCCGAATGTCGCGCAACTGCGCTTCGACAACGCCATGCGCAAGGAAATCGGGCAGACCCGCGATGGCTGTCCGTACGTGAGTTTCATGTGTCTCAACTCCGGTTCGGAATCGGTGTCGCTGGCCTCGCGGATCGTCGATGCCAACGCCAAGACCATGACCGATCCGGGCGCGCGCCACGCCGGCAAGGAAATCCATCGAGTCGTCGTCAAGGGCAGCTTCCACGGCCGCACCGACAAGCCGGCGCTGTATTCCGATTCGTCACGCAAGACCTATGTGCAATACCTCGCCAGCTATCGCGGCGAACACAGCGTCATCACCATCGAACCCTACGACGTCACTGCTCTGCGCCAGGCCTTCGCCGACGCCGAACGCAACGGCTGGTTCATCGAAGCGGTCTATCTGGAACCGGTGATGGGCGAAGGCGATCCCGGCCGTTCATTGCCGCGCGACTTCTACGACGCCGTGCGCACGCTCACCCGCGACCACGGCAGCATGATGCTGATCGATTCGATCCAGGCCGGCCTGCGTGCGACCGGTTATCTCTCGATCGTCGATTACCCCGGCTTCGAGAACGCCGATGCGCCCGACATGGAAACCTATTCCAAGGCACTCAACGCCGGCCAGTTCCCGCTGTCGGTGCTCGCCGCCGGCGAACGCGCGACGCAAGCCTACAAGCGCGGCCTCTACGGCAACACCATGACCGCGAATCCGCGCGCGCTCGATGTCGCCTGCACGGTGCTGCGCAGCCTGACGCCGCAGCTGCGCAACAATATCCGTGAGCGCGGCAAGCAGGCGCTGGCCAAGCTCGAAGCGCTGAAGAGCGAGACCGGCTTGATCACCAAGGTCCAGGGCACCGGCTTGCTGTTCTCCTGCGAACTCGCGGCGGGCTTCAAGGGTTATGGCGTCGGTTCGACCGAAGAATGGCTGCGCGAACGCGGCATCGGCGTGATCCACGGGGGCGCCAATTCGCTGCGCTTCACTCCGCGTTTCGCGATGCAGGAAGACGAGCTCGACCTCATCGTCGCGATGGTCAAGCGCTCGCTGCTTGAAGGTCCGCGCGAGGTACAGGTGCAGGACAAGGCAGCCTGATCGCCACCGCAATGACTTGAAGAAGCCGGCCTGCGAGCCGGCTTCTTTTTTTGGTGGGATCATGCAGACTCGTCGCATCGAATCCATGGCCACAACATGAAAATCGTCGAAGTCCTCCACCCGCTGGTGCAGCACAAGATCGGCCTGCTGCGCGACGCCGAACTCAGTACCAAGGGCTTCCGCGAACTGGTGACGGAGCTCGGTACCCTGCTCGCCTACGAGGCGACTGCAGATCTTGAAACCGAAGCCGCGACGCAACCCGGTTGGGCCGGCGAAGTGCAGGTGCGGCGCATCGCCGGGGCGAAGATCACCCTGGTGCCGATCTTGCGCGCCGGCCTGGGCATGTTGCCGGGCGTGCTGGCGCTGATCCCCGCCGCCAAGGTCAGCGTGGTCGGCCTGCAGCGCGACGAAGAAACCCTGCAACCGGTGCCGTATTTCGAACGGCTGACTGGTCGCCTCGACGAACGCGATGCGCTGATCCTCGACCCGATGCTGGCCACCGGGGGCACCCTGATCGCGACCATCGACATGCTCAAGCGGGCCGGCGCAAAACGCATCAAGGGCATCTTCCTGGTCGCTGCGCCGGAAGGATTGAAGGCAGTGGAAGCCGCGCATCCCGACATGGAGGTCTACACCGCCGCGATCGACGAACGCCTCAACGAACACGGCTACATCCTGCCCGGCCTCGGCGACGCCGGGGATCGCATCTTCGGCACCCGCGTGGTTTAGCGTTTTATCGGATCACGCTTCCAGCGATCGTGCGTGCAGTTCCGCGACTTCATGCGCGGTACCGAAACGGCCCTTGGCATCGCGCGTCAGTTGCGCCAAGGCGCATTCGGGATCGTGGGTGAAGTAAAGATGGACATTGCGCGCGAGCAAATCGGTGAGCAACTCCTGCTTCTCGTCGATCAACACTTCGGCGCAACGGTCGTAGCCCATGGTGATCGGCACGTGGACCCACGGCCGCCCGGGAATGAGATCGGCGCAGAACAACAAGCCGCCGTGTGCTTCGTTGCCGACGCGTTCCGGCCCGACGATTTCGGCGAGCATCAATCCCGGCGTGTGGCCCTGGCTGTAATGGAAGCGCACCGCATCACCCAAGGTGCGCGAATGCGTGCCATCGATGATTTCCAGGCGTCCGCTCGCCGCCAGCAATCCCGGCAATTCAGGGATGAAGCTGGCGCGATCGCGCGGATGCGGTGATGTCGCACGTTCCCAACAGGCACGACTGACGAGATACGTCGCCTTCGGGAACAGCAGCGACGGCGCAGCACCTTCCTGCCACGCCGCCAGCAATCCGCCCGCATGGTCGAAATGGAGATGCGACAGCACCACCACGTCGATATCCTCGTGGCTGAAGCCCGCCTGCTGCAACGAATCGAGCAAGACGTGGCGATCTTCCTGCACGCCGTAGCGCTCGCGCAATTTCGGCTCGAAGAACGCACCGATGCCGGTTTCGAACAGCACCGTCTTGCCATTGATCGGCGACGCCAGCAACGCGCGGCAGGCCAGCGGAATGCGATTGAGTTCGTCGGGCGCAAGCCACTGCTGCCACACCGCGCGCGGCGCGTTGCCGAACATCGCGCCGCCATCGAGTTTCTGCGAGTTGCCGAGGATCGACCACAGTTTCATGCGACCAGCCTACTCCTTTACTTCGTCTTGGCCTTGTCCAGTCGCACTTCCGCCTTGCCGACCGGATTGCGCGGATCGCTGCCGCCATCCATGGTGCCGGTCACCTTGTTCCATTCGACGGTCTGCAGATTGCCCCAGGCATCGCTGGAACGCTGGCCCTTCACTTCACCGGGCACGATCACCGTGTGGCCCATCGCGCGCAACGATTGCACCGTCGCCGCATCGAGCGAACCCTTTTCGGTTTCGACCACGTCCGGCAACCACTGATGGTGATAACGCGGCAACGCGGCGACCTGTTGCGCGTTCAAACCATCGTCGTAGCCGAGGATGCCGAGCAGGACCATGGTGATGATGCGGCTGCCACCGGGTGTGCCCAGCACCGCGACGCGATCCTTCGATTCCATGAAGGTCGGTGTCATCGAACTCAACATGCGCTTGCCCGGCTTCGGCGCGTTGGCCTCGTAGCCCATCACGCCAAACGCATTCGGCGTGCCCGCCTTGAGCGCGAAATCATCCATCTCGTCGTTGAGCAGGAAGCCGGCGCCAGTCGGAATCAGGCCCGAGCCGTACAACAGGTTCACCGTCTGGGTCGTTGCAACGAGATTGCCCTGGTCGTCGATGATCGAGAAATGCGTGGTCTCGTCATGTTCCTTGAGCGGCGTAGGCGTGTTCGGGAACAGGTCGCTCGGCGTCGCCTTGTCGGGATTGATGGTGGTGCGCAGGCCGGCAGCGTAGGCGGGATCGAGCAGCGTCTTCTGCGGCACGTGCACGAAATCGGGGTCGCCGAGATAGAAGGTGCGATCGTGGTAGGCGCGACGCATCGCCTCGACCACCAGATGGATGCGATGCGCCTGATCCATCTTGCGCAGATCGTAGGGTTCGATCAGCTGGAGGATTTCCGCCAGCGCGATGCCGCCCGACGACGGCGGTGGCGCGGTGACGACGTGCCAGTCGTGATACTTGAAGCTGATCGGCGTGCGTTCCTTGACGCGATACGACGCCAGTTCCGCGGCGTTCCAGTGGCCACCATTGTCATTGACCGCCTTGAGGATCTTCTGCGCGATGTCACCCTTGTAGAAGCCGTCGAAACCCTTGTCGCCGAGCAGTTGCAGCGTGCGCGCGAGGTCGGGTTGCTTCAGCAGTTCGCCTTCCTTCAGCGGTACGCCGTTCGGCTCGAAGGTCGCGCGCGTACCGGGATAGCGCGTCATCACTTCGCGGCGTTCGCTGTACGCGCGCACCAATCGCCCGTACATCGGGAAGCCTTCGCGGGCGATGCGGATCGCCGGTTGCAGCGACACTTTCAGCGGCAGGCGCCCGTATTTCTGCGAGACATGCACCAGCGCCGCCGGCAACCCGGGAATGCCGGCCGACCACGGGCCATTCTGCGATTTCTCGGGATCGAGCTTGCCGTTGGCATCGAGGAATTTGTCGGGCGTGGCCGACGCCGGCGAGGTTTCGCGCGCATCGACGAACACGTCCTTGCCGGTCTTTGCGTCGTGCAGCAGGAACATGCCGCCGCCGCCAAGGCCGGAGCTGACCGGCTCGACCACGCTCAATGCAGCCGAGACCGCCACTGCTGCATCGAAGGCGTTGCCGCCCTTTGCGATCACTTCGAATCCAGCCTGGGTCGCCAGTGCGTGCGCCGATGCGATCGCCGTGCCGGGCGGATGCGCGTGCAGCGGTTTCGTCACGCCACGCGCGGATGCCTGATCCACCCACCCGAACGACAGCAACAACCCGGCGAACACCAGCGAACGCCATGACGTCTTCATGCGGCTTTCTCCTGCAGGCCCGCCAGTTTGGCGAGCAGTTGGTCGTGCGATTCCACGTGCGCGGGATCGTTCTCGATGCATTCCACCGGACATACCACCACACACTGCGGCTCGTCGTAGTGACCTACGCATTCGGTGCAGAGATCGGCATGGATGATGTAGATCTCCGCGCCCTGCGTGATCGCCTGGTTCGGGCATGCCGGTTCGCAGACGTCGCAGTTGATGCAGGTATCGAGGATCTTCAGCGCCATCGTCGGATCACGTCTGCTCGCCACCACTACGGCGACGGAATTGTTCCTGCAACGCGGCATCCACCGCCGGCGGCACGAACTTGCGGACATCGCCACCCAGTCGCGAGATCTCGCGCACCAGCGTCGACGAGATGAAGCTGTATTTCTCGGCGGGCGTCAGGAACAACGTTTCCACCCCGGGAATCAGGTGGCGATTCATGCTCGCCAACTGGAATTCGTATTCGAAATCGGAGACTGCGCGCAATCCGCGCAACAGCACGCCAGCGCCGACCTCGGTGACGAAATGCGCCAGCAGGGTGTCGAAGCCACGCACCTCGACATTGGCGAGTTCCTTCAGGCTCTCGCGCGCCAGTTCGATGCGCTGTTCATGCGGCAATCCCGGCCCCTTGCCCGGGCTCACCGCGACGCCGACCACGAATCGCTCAAACAGCGGCGCGGCGCGATGCACCAGGTCGACATGACCATTGGTGATGGGATCGAACGTGCCGGGGTAGATCGCGATGCGCGGATTGGGACTGGCCATGCCGGGACCGAAGGCGTCGGGAGTGCGCCTGTATGCGGGGAATCAGTGTATCAGCGGTGCCGGCGAATTCATCCCGGATCGCGGCGATACAGTCGGTAGGCGACCTCGCGGGTCGCGCCTTCGCGATGCAGCGTCCAGCCCGGTCCGGGATCGGCCAGCGCGCGAGGCGCCGATTCCACGTACAGCCACGCCTCGGGTGCGACATGCGCCGCCAGCCCGGCCATCACCTGCACCCACAAATCGTCGGCGAACGGCGGATCGACGAAAACAATGTCGAACGGGTCACCCGTCGCGCCCGCCAGCCATGCCAGCGCATCGGCCGTCACGACCTTGGCAGCAGCGCCGGCGCCCAATCGATCGATGCTGGCTCGCAATCCCGCACAGGCGGCGCGATCGCGTTCCACCAGCGTGACCGCCGCCGCGCCGCGCGACAACGCTTCCAGCCCCAGCGCGCCGGTTCCTGCGAACAGATCGAGCACGCGCGCGCCCGGCAACGCCGGTTGCAGCCAATTGAACAGCGTCTCGCGCACGCGGTCGGAACTCGGGCGCAATCCCGGCACATCGGGCACCGGCAATTTCGTCCCGCGCCAGCGGCCGCCGATGATGCGCACTACGCCGGCCGGCCGGCTGTCGTTGCGACCTCGGTTCATGAGGGGATATCGAGAGCGGGTGATACCATGCCGGCCATTGTCCGTCATTGCATCCGGAATGGTCAGCTGGTTCCGCCGCAACAAGCCCGAGGCCGCCGCACCGGTGCCCGTCGAAACCACGCACCAGCCCGTCGCGCCACTCGCCGATGCGCCGTCGGGCGTGGTCGCGAATGTTTCCCGTGACGATGAATTTGCCGACTTCGCACCCGCTGCCGCACCCGGCACATCCGGTTGGCGCCAGCGCCTGTCCGGCAGCGGCATCGCCCGCAGCCTCAGCGGCCTGTTCCGGCGCAATCCGGCGCTGGATGATGATCTCCTCGACGAGATCGAAACCGCGCTGATCACCGCCGATGTCGGCGTGTCCGCCACCACCGCATTGGTGGACGATCTGCGCGCACGCATGAACAAGCGCGAATTTGCCGATGCCGCCGAGTTGTTCGCGGCATTGCGCGGCGCGCTGATCGCCATCCTGCAACCGGTATCGAAGCCGCTGCTGATCGATGGCAGTGCGCGGCCATTCGTGATCGTCACCGTCGGCGTCAACGGCGTCGGCAAGACCACCACCATCGGCAAGCTGGCGCGCAAGTTCCGCGACGAACGCCGCAGCCTGATGCTCGCCGCGGGCGATACCTTCCGCGCCGCCGCCGTGGCGCAGTTGCAGGCCTGGGGTGAACGCAACGACGTGCAGGTGGTCGCGCAGGGGCAAAACGCCGATGCCGCCGCCGTCGCGTTCGATGCCTACCAGGCCGCGAAGGCGCGTGGCGTCGAGGTGTTGATCGCCGATACCGCAGGCCGCCTGCACACGCAGGGCGGATTGATGGAAGAACTCGCCAAGATCGTTCGCGTGCTCGGCAGGCAATCGAGCGATGTCCCGCACGAAATCCTGATGGTGATCGACGGCACCACCGGCCAGAACGCGATCGCGCAGGTGCGTGCGTTCAGCGCGAAAGTCCCGGTGTCGGGATTGGTCGTCACCAAGCTCGACGGCACCGCCAAGGGCGGCGTGGTTTTCGCCCTTGCGCGCGAATTCGGCATCCCGATCCGCTACGCCGGCATCGGCGAACGCCCGGAAGACCTGCGTGTGTTCGACGCCGCCACCTTCGTCGATGCGCTGTTGCCGGAATCGCTCTCGACTTGAGCGATCGTTTCGCCACTCGCCTGCTGACGTGGTTCGACGCGCACGGTCGCCACGACCTGCCGTGGCAGCACCCGCGCACACCGTATCGCGTGTGGCTGTCGGAAATCATGCTGCAGCAAACCCAGGTCAGCGTGGTGATCCCGTATTTCCAGCGCTTCGTCGCTGCCCTGCCCGACCTGCCTGCACTCGCCGCTGCACCGCGCGACCAGGTGCTGGCGTTGTGGTCCGGTCTGGGCTACTACGCCCGCGCGCGCAACCTGCACACCGCCGCACAACGCTGCGTCGAATTGCACGACGGCGATCTTCCGCACGACTTCGATGCCTTGCTGGCATTGCCCGGCATCGGTCGCAGCACGGCGGGCGCGATCCTTGCGCAAGCCTGGGACGATCGATTCGCCATCCTCGACGGCAACGTCAAGCGCCTGTTCGCGCGTTTCCACGGCATCGAGGGTTGGCCGGGCACGCCGATCATCGAAAAACAATTGTGGGAACTGGCGAATGCGCATCTGCCGCATTCGCGACTCGCCGACTTCACGCAAGCGCAGATGGATCTCGGCGCAACGCTGTGCACGCGCGCGAATCCCGATTGCACGCGCTGTCCATTGCACGAGGATTGCGTCGCCTTCGCCAGCGACCGCACGGCGACACTGCCGACGCGACGTCCCGGCAAGACCAAACCGGAACGCGAAACGCATGTGGTGTGGATGGAAGATCGCGACGGTCGCATCCTGCTGCAACGCCGTCCGCCAACCGGCGTGTGGGCATCGTTGTGGGCGCTGCCGCAATTCGACACGTCGGCCGATCGCGACGACTGGCTCGCCTCGCAGGGATGTATCGCTTCATCGACGGAACTCGATGCGATCGAGCACGTCTTCACCCATTTCCGCCTGCACATCCATCCGCTGCGCGCACGTCTCTCCACGGCAAGAATGCGTGTGAGCGACAATGACGATCAACGCTGGGCAACGCGCGATGATCTCGCCACGCTCGGCATCCCCGCCCCGATTCGCCGTTTACTGGAGTCCACGCCATGAGCCGCACCGTCTTCTGCGATTACAGCCATCAGGAAGCGGAAGGGCTGGATTTCGTGCCGTGGCCGGGCGAACTCGGGCAACGCGTGTTCAACCATATCGGCAAGAGCGCGTGGGCCGCGTGGCTGGCGCACCAGACCATGTTGATCAACGAACTACGGCTGTCGCCGCGCAACCCCGCCGATCGGGCGCGTCTGCAAACCGAAATGGAAAAATTCCTGTTCGGCGGTGATGCCGAGAAACCTGCGGGCTATGTTCCCGAGGGTTGACGCGACTCAGGACGAATGCGCCGCTGCCGTTTCACCCTCGCGCAGTTTCACGGGATCGAGCGGGCGGATTTCCTGGATCATGCAGGTCGGTCCGTGCGCCATGCTGATGCGATCGAAGCCGGCGCTGATCTGGCCGAGATTGGAACTGATCCCGACGATGTAGGAACTCGGCGCATAGGCCATGCAGGGGCCACCGAGCGTCAGCATGTATTGGCGCTTGGGTGCGAGGAAATAGAGGAGATGGCTGTCATCGATCCTGTCCCAGCTGGGCGAACCGAAGACATTGATGTTGCGTACCGGCGAACCCGCCGCCGCCTGATAACGACCCAACTTGGCCGAATCGAATGCCTGCTGCTTCGCCGGATCCACCGTTGCACATCCAGCCAACAAGGTGATGAGGGTGATCGTCAATATCGATGCTTGTCGCATGGCAATCTCCCCGCTTGGACTCTCGCCATCATGCCAGAACCGGCCTGTAGCTTGGCCAAGCGCCCACCCGAACGGTCTTGCCCCGGTCGCAGGCGCGCATTACAATGGGCGGCTATGGCTAGGTAGCTCAGTTGGTAGAGCAGGGGATTGAAAATCCCCGTGTCGGGGGTTCGATTCCCTCCCTGGCCACCATATCCGAAGGGCCTGCAGCGATGCAGGCCCTTTATCTTTTCCCGCGCGTGTTGCCCTTTCGCGGGCAATGGTTTTGCCGGACTGTTCAACTGCTCGCGACGGCGTACCGACTGTTGCTCGTCATGTCGGCGCGCCTGAGTTGATACAGCGCGACCCGCACCGCGTTGGAATGCGAAGTGAAGTAGTCGCTGGTGATGCAATTCATGCCGTGTTGCTTGTAGTAGCGACCCCAAGCGCGGTCACGTTCGGGCGAATGCAACAGGCGACCCATGCCGATGCTCCTGCGTCGCGCCGCGTTTGTGGCGTCATTTGGCGGGCTCGGATCATGATGCTCGTGAACGTGAAAACCGATGAGTGTTGCGATCCCAAGGTTCATTTGTCTTACCCCTTCGTCATAGTCATCGTGGCTTCGACTGTTCGACCTGATCCAGTCGAATGAACCCTATCAGCCGGGCCGTGAGGCCAATCGTGACGGCGTGGAATGCGAGCTGAATCGCGTCGGGCCCACGGTTATTGCTGCCAGCTTGGGCGAGCGAAACTCGACCGCATCTGTGACGCCGCACACACAGTCCATCGCGGAATCCGGCGTAGGCTTGTGATGGCACGCAATGGTTGCTGGAGGAATGCGATGAAACGCATGGTTCTGATACTTGCCCTAGCCCTCGCCGGGTGCGCGACGTCATCGCACGTGATGACCGGCGTGGCACGGCCAGCCATCTCGCCCGACCAGGTGAAGATCTACACCACTCCGCCTCCGGGCAAGTACGAGCAGATCGCCGTCATCGACGCCAACAGCTCGCGGGCGATGGCGATCTCCTCGCAGCAGAAGACCGATGCGGTGGTCGCGCGCCTGAAGGAGGAAGCCGCCAAGCTCGGCGCCAACGGCATCATCCTGCAAGGCATCAACGATCAGGCCTCTGGCGGTGGAGTTTCCCTGGGCGGTTTCAGCATGGGTGGCAACGTCGGCATCGGCACCGGCGTTTCGATTCCGGTCACGCGCAAGGCCGGCAACGCGCTGGCGATCTACGTCTCTCCATAAACGCGTTCGCGCCACCCATACGCAACCGCACTGCCAACCTGATACCGTGTCGGCAACTGGCACACGGAGCTTCCATGCGTTCGCCGAAAAGTTTCCCGATCATTGCCCTCGCCGGCCTGATGACCCTCCTTTCCGCCTGCGCTTCGCACGGTGGCCGCCGCATTTCCGAACCGACGGCGAGCATCCAGCAATTGACGGTGGACGCGCGTGGCAACTGGCAGGTGCAACTGCGCTTGCAGAACTACAGCAGCGTGTCGATGCGCTTCGATGCGGTCGATCTGGCGTTTGAAGTGAACGGCCAGGCCGCCGGCCACCTGCAGGCGACTCCGGCGATGTCGGTGCCGGCCGAATCCGCCGATACCGCCACCATCGCGCGCGTACCCGATGCCACCGCCAAGCTGGCCATGGCCGATGCGCTGGCGTCTGGGATGGGCATCAACTACACGTTGAAGGGCGACATCAAGGCGACCCCCGAAGGCGACAAGCAACGCAGCTACACCATTGACGGCAAGAACCAACTCAACCCGGTGCCCGGCCTGCCCGGCGTGCTGCGCTGATCCATCCGGGAATTCACACATGAGTCAATATCGCGCACCGCTCGCCGACATGCGTTTCGCCCTGTTCGACGTCCTCGATGTCGAAAAACAATTCGCCGCACTCGGTTACGACGAAGTCACGCCCGACATCGTCGATGCCGTGTTGGACGAAGCCGCACGCTTCACCGAAACCGTGCTCGCCCCGCTCAACGCGGTCGGCGACGACATCGGCTGCAAGTTCGATTCCGCCACTGGCGATGTCGTGGCGCCGCCCGGCTTCAAGCAGGCGTTCGACCAGTTCGTCGACGGTGGCTGGACCGGACTCACCAACGACCCCGCTTACGGCGGCCAGGGCATGCCGGAAGTGCTGGGCGCGGCGCTGACCGAAATGGTCGATGCCGCCAACCTCGCCTGGGGCAATTTCCCGATGCTGTCGCACGGCGCGGTCGAGGCACTCAACCGCTACGGCGAGGATTGGCAGAAGGAGGCGTTCCTGCGCCCGCTGGTGGAAGGTCGCTGGACCGGCACCATGTGCCTGACCGAACCGCACGCCGGCACCGATCTCGGCCTGCTGAAAACGCGTGCCGAAGCCAACGCCGACGGCAGCTATTCGATCACCGGCACCAAGATCTTCATCACCTGCGGCGAACACGATCTCGTTCCCAACATCATCCATCTGGTGCTGGCGCGCCTGCCCGATGCACCGCCCGGACCGAAAGGCATCTCGCTGTTCGTGGTGCCGAAGTTCAAGGTCGGCAAGGACGGCGCGGCGGGCGAACGCAATGCGGCGCGTTGCGGCTCGATCGAACACAAGATGGGCATCCACGGCTCCGTCACCTGCGTGATGAACTTCGATGGTGCACAGGGCTATCTCGTCGGCGAGGCCAACAAGGGCCTGCAGGCGATGTTCGTGATGATGAATTCGGCGCGCATGGGTGTCGGCCTGCAGGGATTGGGGTTGAGCGAACGCGCCTACCAGAACGCCGTGCGTTACGCGCGCGAACGCCTGCAGACGCGCTCGCTGGCGGGGGCGAAATTCCCCGAGAAAGCGGCCGATCCGATCATCGTCCATCCCGATGTGCGGCGCATGTTGCTGTCGATGAAATCGCTGGTCGAAGGCGGTCGCCTGCTGGCGCTGCACGCCTATTCGCAACTCGACGCCGCGCACCACGCCCAGGACGCCGACGCACGCGCGAAAGCCGACACGCTGGCGAGCTTCCTGACGCCGATCACCAAGGCCTGCCAGACCGAGTGGTCGATCGAGAACACCTACAACGCGATCCAGTGCTTCGGTGGCCACGGCTACATCCACGAACACGGCATGGAGCAACTGGCGCGCGATGCTCGCATCACCACCTTGTACGAAGGCACCACCGGCATCCAGTCACTCGACCTGATCGGCCGCAAGACCGCATCGACGCAGGGCGCGGGCCTGAAACTGTTCCTGGCGATGATCGACGATTTCGCGAAGCAACACGAAGGCGATGTCGCGCTCGCCGAATTCATCGCACCGCTCAAGGCCAAGGCCGCGGAATGGGCGCAACTCACCACCGGCATCCTCCAGCGCGCGGCGAAGAATCCCGAGGAACTGGGCGCCGCCAGCACCGATTACCTGTTCTATTCCGGCTACGTGGTGCTGGCCTACTGGTGGGCACGGAGCGTCGCCGCGGCGAATGGCTCGTCGCGCAACGCCGCGTTCAAGCAGGCCAAGCTCGATACCGCACGCTTCTATTTCGCCCGGATGCTGCCGCGCACGCTGGCCCACAAGGCGGCGATCGAGTCCGGTGCCGAGCCGCTGATGGCGATGCCGGCAGAACTGTTCGGGGACTGAACGCGCTGTGCCACGGTCCGTTCAGGAGCCATCCCGAGCGGGCCATACACAAAACGTCAACAAACGGGTGTAAGGTGAATCCCCGTATGGAGCCAGCGCACGCGCATCGTCGTCTGCAACTGGCCGCCTCCGACGCGGAGCCGGCTTTGGGCATCCTGTCCCCCGTTACCGAGATCCGACGCCCCGGCGTCGTGCGCCTGCTGGCGCTGGATTCGCACGGCCAGGCGCTGGACTGGATCAGCTGGCAGGACGCCGCCTGCCTCTATACGCGCGATGCCGTCGCCTGGACGCTGGGCGATCCCTGCATCACCCTGCACGGCGGCACCTCGCGCCTGACCGGCGAACAGAGCCAGCTGCTGCTGCATCCGATCATCGCCGCCCGCAACCACGCCCGCGGCCGCCCGGGCATGCCGACGCCAGCGCTGACCAATCCGGCGCTATTCGCCCGCGACCAGCAGCTGTGCATGTACTGCGGCAACAACTACGGACGCAGCCATCTCACCCGCGACCATGTGCAACCGGTCTCGCGTGGCGGCAGGGATGTGTGGGAGAACGTCGTCACCGCCTGCGTCGGCTGCAATTCGCGCAAGGGCAGTCGCACGCCACAGCAGGCCTCGATGCCATTGCTGGCAATTCCCTACCGGCCGAGCTGGATCGAGCACCTGATTCTCAGCAACCGTCACATTCTTGCCGACCAGATGGAATTCCTGAAGGCGCAACTGCCGAAGAAATCGCCACGCCATTGATGAAAACGGGAAGCGCGCACTGGTTAACAGGCGCGACTCACCCATAGAATCATCGCTTTCCGGTTGTGGTGGTGGGTCGATGAAGCTGAAGTTGGGCATGACGGGCATGGATGGCCCGACGCAAGCCGCGTTGACCGAGGCGTTCCACGCCGCCAACCAATCCTCCGGCAACCGTTTCGAGTTGAGCGCCGCCGGCAACGAAGCCGATTTCGTCATCGTCGACATGGACAGCCTCTACGGGCCGATGAGCTTCATGCAGCTGCACAACGCCGGCAAGCATGTGATCGGCTACACGCAGGCGCCGCGCACGCAATCCGACTCGCGCCTGGCGCGTCCGTTGGATCCCGCAGAATTCAGCAACCTGCTCGGCATGCTCGCCGACCAGCGCGGTGCGCAGCCTGTCCTCGAGGACGTCCAGCCCGAGGAGCCCATGCCCGAGCCGACACCTGCGGCCGTCGTCGTGCAACAGGCGGTTGTGGAAGATGTCGCGCCGCTGGAATCGGCACCGCCCGCCGGCACCACGCCCGCACCGAAGCAGCAGGATCATCTGCCGCCCTCGCCCGCAGTCACCGTCGCCGCGCCCCATCCGGTTGCCGAAGCGCAGCCGCTGGTTGCCAACGTCGTTCCGGAGCCGGTACACCACGCCACGCTCGCCGACTGGCTGGTCGCAGGCGCCCTCAAGGGCCCGGTCGCCTTCCAGCGCGGCGATGGCCCGGAACTGCGTATCCATCCCGTGCAGCGTGAATACCAGGGCCCGACCGGCCTGAAACCGCTGATCGCCTATTTCGACGCCGCGGTGGCCGAACACGACCTGCGCGCCCTGGCCGATGGCGACTGGCAGGCGGGCACGGCGCAGCCACTGACGCGACTGGTGTGGCTGGCCGGATTGCTGGCCGGGAACGGTCGCATCGTCGCCGGACTGCCCGACCATGCCCATTTCCAGCTCACCAAGTGGCCGCAGACCGAGCGCGAATATCCCAAGCACTTCCGCATCGCCACCGCGATGATGAAGGGCCCGGCGACTGTCGAGCAGATCGCCGAAGCAGCCAGCGTGCCGGCCAGTGACGTCGCCGATTTCGTCAATGCCAACCTCGCCACCGGCTTCGCGACCGCCAGCGTGGACGGCGTGAACGCGCCAGCCCCGGGCATCCTCGGCGCCCTGCGCGGCTGAGTGCGCCACTTCACACCGGCAACACCGCGGCCGCGTGCGCGTGGTCGTAAAATGTCGGCATGATCGATGCCGACCGTTATCCGCGCCTGTCGCGGATCGATACCCCCGCTGACCTGCGCACATTCGACGCGAGCGAATTGCCGGCCATCGCCGATGAACTGCGCGCCTACCTGATCGAATCGGCGGGCAAGTCCGGCGGCCACTTCGGCGCCGGCCTCGGCGTGGTCGAACTCACCACCGTCCTCCATTACCTCTACGACACGCCGGAAGACCGCATCGTCTGGGACGTCGGTCACCAGGCCTATCCGCACAAGATCCTCACCGGCCGCCGCGACGCCATCCACACCGTCAAGCAGAAGGACGGCATCGCGCCGTTCCCCAAGCGCGAGGAATCGGTCTACGACACCTTCGGCGTCGGCCATTCGTCGACCTCGATTTCCGCGGCGCTGGGCATGGCGATCGCCAACCGTCACGCCGGCAACGATCGCAAGGTGGTCGCGGTGATCGGCGATGGCGCGATGACGGCGGGCATGGTCTACGAAGCGCTGAACCACGCCGGCGGCATGGACCAGGATCCCGACATGCTGGTGATCCTCAACGACAACCGCATGTCGATCAGCGAAGCGGTCGGCGGACTCACCAAGATGCTCGGGCGCATGACCGGCAGCCGCACGCTCAACGCGATCCGCGAAGGCGGCAAGAAATTGCTGGGCGACAAGGACAAGGCGCCCGCGCGCTTCGTCAAGCGTTGGGAAGAACACTGGAAAGGCATGTTCGTGCCATCCACCCTGTTCGAGGAAATGGGTTTCCATTACACCGGCCCGATCGACGGCCACGACGTCAACGCGCTGGTGGAAATGATCAACACGCTGAAGGGATTGAAAGGCCCGCAGCTGCTCCACGTCATCACCACCAAGGGCAAGGGTTACGAACGTGCGGAAGCCGACCAGATCGGTTATCACGCGGTGTCGCCATTCGACCCCGAACAAGGCCTGGTGTCGAAGCCGGGCGCGGTGAAGAAACCGACCTATACCGATGTCTTCGGTGACTGGCTGTGCGACATGGCCGCCGCCGATCCGAAGCTGCTGGCGATCACCCCGGCGATGCGCGAAGGCTCGGGCCTCGTGCGTTTCAGCAAGGAATATCCCGATCGCTATTTCGATGTCGCGATCGCCGAACAACACGCGGTGACGCTCGCCGCCGGCATGGCCTGCGAAGGCGCGAAACCGGTGGTGGCGATCTACTCGACCTTCCTGCAACGCGGCTACGACCAGTTGGTGCACGACGTCGCCATCCAGAATCTCGACGTGCTGTTCGCGATCGATCGCGGCGGCGTGGTTGGCCCCGATGGCGCGACGCACGCCGGCAACCTCGATCTCTCCTACCTGCGCTGCGTGCCCAACATGGTGGTGATGGCGGCGTCCGACGAGGACGAATGCCGCGCGATGCTCAGCACCGGCTTCGACTATCACGGCCCGGCGGCGGTGCGTTACCCGCGCGGCAGCGGCCCCGGCGTGGCGATTTCGCGGTCACTCGACGTGTTGCCGATCGGCAAGGCCGAGGTGAAACGACGCGGCCAGCACATCGCGCTGCTGGCGTTCGGCGCCATCGTGCCTGCGGCGCAACAAGTGGGCGAGGAATTCGGTTTCAGCGTGGTCAACATGCGCTTCGTGAAACCGCTGGATCGCCAATTGATCCTGGAACTGGCGAAGACGCACGATGGATTCGTCACGCTTGAGGACAACGTGGTCGCCGGTGGCGCTGGATCCGGTGTGGCGGAATTGCTGGCCGCTGCCGGTATCGTCATGCCGATCCTTCACCTGGGCTTGCCCGATGCCTTCCAGCATCACGCCAGCCGCGAGGATTTGCTGGGCGAAGCCGGACTGGATGCGGCGGGGATTCGCGGTGCGGTGCTTGCGCGCTTTCCGCAACAACAGGATGGGAAGTTGCGCGCGAGCGTGTGAGCGGGTTCATCATCGCTGCGGATATAACAACGCCCGGGCATGCCGGGCGTTGTTTTGTTTGGTCGGGGTAGCCGGATTTGAACCGACGACCACTTGTCCCCCAGACAAGTGCGCTACCAGGCTGCGCTATACCCCGGAAACGCCATTATAGACGATCGCTGCTCAGCGCCGCAGCAGCGCGACGATCTGTTCCAGCTCGAGGCGCACCGTGCGCAGCGAGTCCTGCGCGGGCGACACGGCAGCATGCGTCGCAACCGCTGCGGCCTTGCCCTGGTCGCCTTCCAGGCGCAGGCGCGCGCCGCTGATGGTGTAGCCCTGCTCGTACAGCAGGCCGCGGATCTGGCGCACCATCATCACGTCGGAACGCTGGTAGTAGCGACGGTTGCCGCGACGCTTGACCGGCTTCAGCGACGGAAATTCGGTTTCCCAATAGCGCAGCACGTGTGGTTTCACGTCGCACAATTCGCTGACTTCGCCGATGGTGAAGTAGCGCTTCGCCGGGATCGGCGGGAGTTCCTTGTTGCTGCCGGGATCAAGCATGACCTTCCACGCGCTCCTTCAGCTTCTGACCCGGCTTGAACGTGACCACGGTGCGCGCGGTGATCGGGATCTCGACACCGGTCTTGGGGTTGCGGCCGGGGCGTTCGTTCTTGCGGCGCAGGTCGAAATTGCCGAAGCCGGACATCTTCACCTGGCGACCATCTGACAGTGCATCGGACAACGAGGAAAAAAACGCATCGACGAATTCCTTCGACTCGCGCTTGTTCAACCCGACCTCTTCATGCAACCGGTCGGCGAGTTCAGCTTTCGTCAACGCCATGAATCATTCCCCTATCCGCGTACTACGGCTCCGTGCCTGGATGCCGCAGTATCAATCACCTTCGTGATCAATGCGTTGACATCCTGGTCGGTCAGGGTGCGTGATTCCTCCTGCAGAATCAAGCCCATGGCGAAACTTTTTTCGTCGTCGCCAACGCCCGGCCCGGTGTAGACATCGAACAGCACCAGTTCGCGCAGCCATTCACCCGCGGACTCGCGCACGCTGCGTGCAAGCGCTTCCCATTCGATGTTGCGCGGCACCACCAGCGCGAGATCGCGACGCACCGACGGGAAACGTGACAGCGGCCGCGACTTGGGAACGTCGCGCAGCGCCAGCGGCGCGAGATCGACTTCGAACGCGCAGGTGCGCGCAGGCAGGTCGAGCGCATTGCACAGCGCCGGATGCAGTTCGGCGATCCAGCCGAGCTTCACGTCACCACGGAACACATTGGCGCAGCGGCCGGGATGCGCCCACGGCAGGCGCGCAGCGCGATAGTCCAGTGTCGCGTCCGCGAGCGCGGCCAGCGTGTCGAGATCGCCCTTGAGGTCGAAGACGTCGACGCCACGCTTGCCGTTGGCATCGCCCCACTGTTCGTCGGCGGCGCTGCCGCAGGCGATCACGGCGATACGCTGGGTATGCAGCGGTGCATCATTGGTCGCGTGAAAGACATTGCCGAGCTCGAACAGGCGCACGCGCGACTGCTGACGCGCACTGTTGCGTGCAAGTGCCTCTGCGAGCCCCGGCACCAGTGACGTGCGCATCACCGCCAGTTCGGCGCTGAGCGGATTGGCCAATTCCAGGCTGTCTGCGGTCATCTGCCACGCCTGCAATTGGCGCGCATCGACGAAGGCGAAGGTGATCGCTTCGAGATAGCCACGCGCGACCAGCTGGCGACGCAAGGCCCAATCGGAGACACGGGTTTCCGACGGCGCACGCACGGTGGCACCGCCGGCCGGCAAGGTGGTCGGGATGGCATCGTAGCCGTGGATGCGCGCGACTTCCTCGATCAGGTCTTCCTCGATCGCGATGTCGAAGCGCGAGGACGGCGCGGTCGCCATCCAGCCATCGGCAGTCGCGTTCACCGCGAATCCAAGCGAACGCAGGATGCGTTCGACATCGGCATCGGCGATCGTCACGCCGAGCACGCGCGCCAGTCGCGCACGGCGCAGTGACACCGGCTGCGGCCGTGGCAATTCGGCGTCCAGCGCGACTTCGCTCACCGGTCCCGGCGTGCCACCGGCGACTTCGAGGATCAATGCGGTCGCGCGTTCGATCGCGACGCGCGGCAACTGCGGATCGACACCACGTTCGAAACGATGCGAAGCGTCGGTGTGCATGCCGAGCTTGCGCGAACGGCCGATGATCGCCGCCGGCGCGAAATGCGCGGCTTCCAGGAACACGTTGCGGGTACCGTCGCCGACGCGGGTGTCAAACCCGCCCATCACGCCTGCCAGCGCGACGGCGCGATCGGCGTCGGTGATGACGAGGAAGCCGTCGTCCACCGCCACTTCGCGGCCATCGAGCAGCTTCAGCGTTTCGCCAGCGCGGGCACGGCGCACGCCGATCGGTCCCTGCAGGCGATCGCGGTCGAACGCATGCATCGGTTGGCCGAGTTCCAGCATCACGTACTGGGTGACATCGACCAGGAAGCTCACCGGGCGAATGCCGCTGCGGCGCAGGCGCTCGGCCATCCACAGCGGCGTCGCGACCTTGGCATCGATGCCTTCGATCACGCGACCGACATAGCGCGGCGCATCGGCGCCGGCATCGAGCGTGATCGGCAATGTTGCGGTCGATTGCGCGGGCACGGCATCGATCTTCTGTTCAACCAGCGCCGTGCCGGTGGCGGCGGCGACGTCACGGGCGATACCACTCAGGCAGAAACAATCGGCACGATTCGGGGTGAGCCCGAGTTCGATCACCGCATCGGGCAGGCCAAGGTAGTCGCCGATGGCCATGCCGACCGGCGCATCCGCCGGCAATTCCAGCAGGCCCGAGGCATCGGCATCGATGCCGAGTTCTTTCGCGGAACAGAGCATGCCGTTCGATTCGACACCGCGCAGTTTCGCCGGCTTGATGGTGATCTCGCCGATCTTCGCGCCGACCAGCGCCAGCGGCGCCTTCAGGCCGGAACGCGCGTTCGGTGCGCCGCAGACGATCTGCAACACACCGTGCACGCCGGCATCGACCGTGCACACCTGCAGGCGATCGGCTTCGGGATGGCGCGCGCAATCGCGAATCTGTGCGACGACGACATCGTTGCCAAGGCCTTGCCCCAGCACGTCGCTGTCTTCGACTTCAAGACCGATCGCGGTGAGGGTGGCTTCCAGTTGTTCACGCGTCTGCGTGGTCGGAACCAGTTCGCGCAGCCAGAGTTCGGAGAATTTCATGCGAATTGCCTGAGGAAGCGCACGTCGTTCTCGAAGAACGCGCGCAGATCATTGACGCCGTAACGCAGCATCGCCAGACGCTCGACACCCATGCCGAAGGCGAAGCCGCTGTAGCGCTCGGGATCGATGCCGACATTCCGCAGCACCGAGGGATGGACCATGCCGCAGCCCAGCACTTCCAGCCAACGGGAATTGCCGTCACCAGTATCCCACTTGATGACGACGTCAGCGCCCGGTTCCACGAACGGGAAATAGGTCGGCTTGAACAGCATCTCGAAATCGCGCTCGAAGAAACCGCGCAGGAATTCGGCAATCGTGCCCTTGAGATCGGCGAAGGTCGCGTGCTCGTCCACCAGCAGCCCTTCGACCTGATGGAACATCGGCGAATGCGTCTGGTCGCTGTCGCTGCGATAGACCTTGCCGGCGGCGATCATCCGCAGCGGGGGTTTGATGTCCTTCATGTAGCGCACCTGCACGCCCGAGGTATGCGTGCGGAGCAGGCGACCGTCGCCGAAGTAGAAGGTGTCGTGCATCGCGCGCGCGGGATGGTGCGGCGGGAAGTTCAGCGCCTCGAAGTTGTGCCAGTCGTCCTCGATCTCGGGACCATCGGCCAGTTCATAGCCGAGGCGCGCGAAGATGTCGACGATGCGTTCCAGCGCACGGTTGAGCGGATGGATGCCGCCGATGCCGCCATCGCGGCCGGGCAGCGTCATGTCCAGCGTTTCACCGGAGAGGCGCGCATCGAGTGCGGCGCTGTCCAGCGATTGCTTGCGTGCCGTCAGTGCGTCGGTGACGACCGTGCGCACGCGGTTCACCACCTCGCCCTGGGTCTTGCGCTCATCGGGCGACAACGCGCCCAGCGCCTTCAATCGCGCAGTGATGCTGCCGTTCTTGCCCAGCAGGGCCACGCGCAGCTGTTCCAGCGCATCGGGCGATGCCGCCGCGGCAATGTCGGCCAGGGCTTGGTGTTGCTGTGTGTCGAGTTCGCTCATGTGCAAAGAATAGTCGGTGCGCGACGGATTCCGCCCGCCGCAAACGACGATGGGGAAGGACTCGCGCCCTTCCCCATCATTTGAAGCTGCCGATCGCTCAGCGCGGCCGGCGTGGCTGGATCAGCCTTGCTTCTTCGCCTTGGCCGGCTTGCGGGCCGGTTCCATGACGTACTTGGGCAGGCTTTCCGGCACCTTCACTTCCATGCCCAGCGCCTTGCCGGCGGTCTGCGCCAGCACGCTGAAGGCCGGCAGGTCGTGCACGGCGATGTCGGCCAGGACCTTGCGGTCGAGGGTGACACCGGCCTTGAGCAGGCCGTTCATGAAGCGGCTGTAGGACAGGCCGAACATGCGGGACGCGGCGTTGATGCGCACGATCCACAGGCTGCGGAACTGGCGCTTCTTCAGCTTGCGGCCGATGTAGGCGTACTGCTGGGCCTTGGTGACCGCCTGCTTGGCGACGCGGAAGACCTTGCGGCGGGCGTTGTAATAACCCTTCGCGGCCTTCAGGACTTTCTTGTGACGGCGTCGTGCTACGACGCCACGCTTGACTCGTGCCATTGTTCAGTCCTCCTCAGAGATAGGGCAGCATGCGGTCCAGACGACCGGCGTCGCCCGGGCAGACGTAGTTCGTCTGACGCAGGTTGCGCTTGCGCTTGGTGGCCTTCTTGGTGAGGATGTGGCTGCGGTTGGCATGGCCACACTTGAGTTTGCCGCTGGCGGTCTTGCGGAATCGCTTCGCCGCGCCGCGATGGGTCTTGATCTTGACCTTCGACATGACATTCCTTGGTTGTGTTCTGACTGGCCGGGCGCAGGCTCGCGCCTGCTTTCCATCCTTGCCCATGCCGGGTTCATGCCGCTATCCAGTATCGGGCGCGGCAGGCCCGTCCCGGAGAACCGGGAGCCGCCCAGTATGGCGGAAAGGTGAACGTGACGCAAGATCGGGCGGATTACTTCCGCTTCGGCGCGATCATCATCACCATCTGGCGCCCTTCCAGGCGCGGACGCGATTCGATCACGATGTCCTCGCCGAGGTCGCCCTCGATGCGCCGGGCCATCTCGATGCCCAGCTCCTGATGGCTCATTTCGCGGCCACGGAAGCGGATGTTGACCTTGATCTTGTCGCCTTCGATCAGGAATTCGCGCATCTTGCGCAGCTTGATCTGGTAGTCGCCCTCGTCGGTGACCGGCCGGAACTTCACTTCCTTGATCTCGACCTGCTTGGTCTTCTTCTTGGCCTCGTTGGCCTTCTTCTGCAGTTCGAACTTGAACTTGCCGAAGTCCATGATCTTGCACACCGGCGGATCCGCCTGCGGCTGGATCTCGACCAGGTCGAGACCTTCTTCCTCGGCCATGCGCAAGGCGTCGTCGCGCAACAGTACTCCCACCATTTCGCCGTCCGAGCCAATCACGCGCACGCGCGGGACACGGATTTCGCTGTTCTTGCGGTTCTGCTTGTTATCGATGGGGGTACTGATATTGCGGTCTCCAAGGGGAATCAGGTCCGGGCTGCGTTTTGCATGGCCGCCCGGTGATGGTCAGGCTGGTACGTGTTCCGCACGCAGCCTGTTTGCGAAGTCTTCGATCGTCTGGCTCCCCAGGTCCTCGCCTCCGCGGCTACGCACTGAAACCCGGCCTTCCTCGCGTTCGCGGTCGCCCACGACCAGCAGGTAAGGCACGCGTTGCAGCGTGTGCTCGCGAATCTTATAGCCGATCTTCTCGTTCCGCAAATCGGAAACCACCCGGAAGCCTTGATCCGCAAGGGTTTTGCGGACCTGATCGGCATATTCGGCCTGGGCATCGGTGATATTCATCACGACAGCCTGAATTGGGGCCAGCCAGGCCGGGAACTGGCCGGCGTGGTGTTCGATCAGGATACCGAGGAAACGCTCCATCGAGCCAACGATGGCCCGGTGCAGCATGACCGGATGGCGTTTCTGGCTGTGTTCATCGACATATTCGGCGCCAAGGCGGCTCGGCATCATGAAGTCGACCTGCATGGTCCCGAGCTGCCAGGTGCGGCCGATGGCGTCCTTCAGGTGGTACTCGATCTTGGGGCCATAGAAGGCGCCCTCGCCCGGCAATTCCTGCCATTCCACCCCGGCACTGCGCAGGGCCGAGCGCAGCGCGTCCTCGGCCTTGTCCCACGTCGCATCGTCGCCGAGACGGGATTCCGGACGCAGCGCGATCTTGATCTGGATGTCGCTGAAGCCGAAGTCGGAATAGACCTTGAGCGCCTGCTGGTGGAAGTCGCGGACCTCGGACTCGATCTGGTCCTCGGTGCAGAAGATGTGGCCGTCGTCCTGGGTGAAGCCGCGCACGCGGAGGATGCCGTGCAACGCGCCCGAGGGTTCATTGCGGTGGCAGGCGCCGAATTCGCCATAGCGGATCGGCAGATCGCGGTAGCTGTGCAGGCCCTGGTTGAACACCTGGACGTGGCCCGGGCAGTTCATCGGCTTGAGCGCGTAGGTGTGCTTCTCCGATTCGGTGAAGAACATGTTGTCCTTGTAGTTGTCCCAGTGGCCGGACTTCTGCCACAGCGACACGTCGAGGATCTGCGGGCAGCGCACTTCGCCGTAGCCGGTCTGGCGATAAACGCGGCGCATGTACTGCTCGACGATCTGCCAGATCGCCCAGCCCTTGGGATGCCAGAACACCAGACCCGGGCCTTCTTCCTGCAGATGGAACAGGTCCTGCGCCTTGCCGATCTTGCGATGGTCGCGCTTGTCGGCTTCCTCCAGTTGCGTCAGGTAGGCCTTGAGATCCTTGTCGTTGAGCCAGGCGGTGCCGTAGACGCGCTGGAGCATCTCGTTGTCGGAATTGCCGCGCCAGTACGCACCAGCCACCTTCATCAGCTTGAACGCGCGCAACTTGCCGGTGTTCGGCACGTGCGGGCCGCGGCAGAGATCGGTGAATTCGCCCTGCGTGTAGAGCGAAAGCTCCTGGTCCGCCGGGATCGATTCGATGATCTGCGCCTTGTATTCCTCGTTCTTGTCGCGGAAGAATTTGACAGCGTCATCGCGCGACAGCACCGAGCGCGCCACCGGCAATTCCTCGGCGACGATCTTCTTCATCTCGGCCTCGATCTTCTCGAGGTCTTCCGGGGTGAACGGCATCTTGCGCGCGAAGTCGTAATAAAAACCGTTGTCGATCACCGGGCCGATGGTGACCTGGGTATCGGGGAACAGCCGCTGCGTGGCCTGCGCCAGCAGATGCGCGGTCGAGTGGCGCAGCACGTCGAGCGCTTCCGGCGACTTGTCGGTGACGATCGCGAGTTCGGCGTCATGGTCGATGCGGAAGCTGGCGTCGACGAGAGTGCCGTCGACCTTGCCAGCCAACGCGGCCTTGGCCAGTCCGGCGCCGATGGACGCGGCGACCTCTGCGACCGTCACCGGATGGTCGAATTCGCGGCGGCTGCCGTCGGGGAGCGTGATGTTGATCATTGGAATGCGTGATTGAAGAGTGGGGATCGGGCGCGACCGGTGGCCGGACGCAAAAACGGCGCCACGAGGGCGCCGTTGATCGGTACCTCGGGACGTTTCAGCGCTGGGCGATGGTAGTGCTCATGTCGCACGCTCGGCCGGCGTTGCCGCAGGCCACCCGGGTCCGGTGGAGATACAGAGAATGGGGGCCGGAGCGGCCTCGGTCAAGGCCGGCGGGTTTCCAACCGCCTCTCATTGCGAACGCGACGCCAGTTTCTTGCGTTCCGGCATGCGCTCGGGCCAGCCGCCCGCCAACGCTTTATAGAGTGCGATGGCACTGCCAACGCTGCGGGTGCGGGCGTCGGCGAAAGCGTCTTCCGCCTGCAATTGGGTACGTTCGGCGTCCAGCACCTCGAACAGGTCGGTGGCGCCGGCGTGGTAGCGCAGGCGGGCCAATTGCGCGGCCTTGGCGCTGTCGAGCGCGGCTTGTTCCAGATGGCCGTCCTCGTCGCGGGCACGGGCATGGCGGACCAGCGCGTTCTCGGTGTCCTCCAGCGCCAGCAGCACGGTCTTCTCGTATTGCGCGAGCTGGCCCGCGGCATCGGCATCGGCCGCCTTGATGCGCGCGCGGACACGACCGACATCGAGGAAGGACCAGTCGATGCCGAGGGCGACCAGATGCGTTTCGCTGTCGCGCGAGAACAGCGCCCCGGTCGTGCCGGCCTGCGAGCCGATCAACCCGCCCAGGGTGAAGCGCGGGAACAGGTCGGCAGTGGCAACGCCAATCCGCGCGGTGGCGGCGTGCAAGCGTTCTTCCGCCGCAGCGACATCGGGACGATGACGCAGCAGCTCGCCCGGCGTCGACGGATCGATGCGCGCGGGGAGCACCGGCAGTGGCTGCAACGGCGTGAGTTCGGTGATCAATGTGTCCGGCGTGCGGCCGGTCAACACCGCGAGCCGATGCATCGCCACCGCCACCTGCGCTTCCAGCGCCGGCACCCGCGAGCGCGTCGTCTCGAGTTGCGCACGGGCGCGCGAGGTATCGAATTCGGTGCCGCGTCCGGCGTTGAAGCGCGCTTCCACCAGTTGCAACGTCTGCGCCTGGTTGTCGGCGTTCTGGCGCGCCACCCGCAGGCGCTCCTGCGCTCCGCGCAGGCCGACATAGGTATTGGCCACTTCGCCGACGATCGCTACCTGCAAGGCCTGCAGGTCCGATGCCGAGGCCTGCAGGCCTGCGCGCTGCGCTTCCACGCTGCGACGGACGCGCCCGAACAGATCGAGTTCCCACGAGGCTTGGGCATTGACGCTGTAGCTCTGGTAGTCGCGATCATCACGCGCAACGCCGGGTAGCTGATCGGCACTGGCGCGATTGTCCGATGCCTGCCCCTGCGCAGTGATGGTCGGCAAGTAATCGAATTTCGCACCACGCAACAAGGCATTGGCGCGATCGAGATTCGCCAGCGCGATGCGCAGGTCGTGGTTGGCGAAGAGTGCCCGCTCGACCAGCCGCGTCAGCTCCGGATCGTTGAAGCCGCGCCAGAATTCGCTATCGGGCGAGACCGCGACGGTGTTCGTTGCAGCGGTGTTCGCGTCGGCCTCCACGCGCACGAAATGCTCCGGCACATCCATGGCAGGACGGACATGGTTCGGGCCGACCGCACACGCCGCCAGCAATACCGAGGCGATGGCGATGGCGAGGGGCCGGACACCACCGGAAATATTCACCATGGCAATGTGTCCTCGAAATGGACGAAGCCGCCGCTTGGGCCGCGCTCGTCAAGCAGGGCCATGCGAACGCTGGTCCTTGCGCCATCGGCGACTTCCAGGTCGCCGTGCGCGTTCATGTCGGTCTTCACCGATCCCGGATGCACCGCATTGACCTTGATCGCCGTGTCCTTCAGTTCATGCGCAAGCTGCACCGTCCACGCATTCACCGCACTCTTCGACACGTTGTAGGCCGGGATCTTGAAGTCATAGATCGGCGAAGCGGGATCGGCGTTGGCTGCAATCGAACCGAGAATGCTCGACAGGTTGACGATGCGCGCGGCCGGCGCACGCTTGAGCAACGGCAGGAATGCCTGCGTAGTGGCGACCACGCCGAACACGTTGGTATCGAAGGTTTCGCGCCAGGTATCGAGCGATTGTTCCGACGGCTTGCGCTGCATGTCATCGCGAAGGACACCGGCATTGTTGACGAGGATGTCGAGCTTGCCGTGCTTGCGTTCGACTTCCTGCGCCGCGGCCGCGATGCTGTCTGGCCTGGTGACATCGAGGGCGATGGCTTCGACCTGCAGGCCCTCGGACTGCAGTTTCAACGCAGCCTCGACGGCCTTGGCGCGATCGCGGCCGGCGAGCAATACGTGCACGCCCTGGCCGGCGAGCTGGCGGACGGTTTCGAAACCGATGCCGCGCGTGGCACCGGTGACGAGGGCGACTTTGGAATTGTTCTGGGCAGACATGGAATTTCCTTTCATGGTGGCGGACCTGGGCCCGCCGTGGGGGATCAGAGAATCGACGAGGCAGTCGCCGGCGAGTGCCCGGGCAATGCGTCGTGGCGAACGAGTTCCCTGCGCGCGAGCTTGCGCAGGGCGACGTAGAACACCGGCGTCAGGAACAGGCCGAACAGCGTCACGCCAAGCATTCCCGAGAACACCGTGATGCCGGTGACCGAACGCACTTCCGCACCAGCGCCGTGCGAGAACACCAGTGGAACGGTGCCGGCGATGAACGCGATCGACGTCATCACGATCGGGCGCAGGCGCATGCGGCAGGCTTCCAGCGCGGCTTCGACGATGCCTTTGCCCTGCATTTCCAGTTCGCGCGCGAACTCGACGATCAGGATCGCGTTCTTGCACGCGAGCCCCATCAGCACAACCAGCCCAACCTGCACGAAGACGTTGTTGTCGCCACCGGTCAGCTTGACGCCGAGCAACGCCGACAACATGCACATCGGCACGATCAGGATCACCGCCAGCGGCAACGTCCAGCTTTCATACAGCGCGGCCAGCACCAGGAACACCAGCAGGATCGCGAGCGGGAAGATCACCAGCGCGGCCTTGCCCTGCATCGCCTGCTGATAGCTCAGGTCGGTCCATTCGATATTCATGCCATTGGGCAACACCTTTTGCGCGGTGCCTTCCAGCGTCGCCATCGCCTGCGCCGACGACATCACCCGCGGATCGGCTTCACCGGCGAGATCGGCGGCGGGATAGCCGTTGTAGCGCAGCACCGGATCGGGACCGTAAGTCTGCTTGACCGTCACCATCGAACCGATCGGCACCATTTCGCCGCGATCGTTGCGCGTGCGCAGGTTGGCGATGTCCTCGACATTGCCGCGGAACTTGCCGTCCGCCTGCGCGATCACTTGCCAGGTGCGACCAAACTGGTTGAAGTCGTTGACGTAAGCGGAGCCGAGATAGGTCTGCAAGGTGTCGAACAATTCGGTCAGCGGCACGCCCTGCGCCTTCGCCTTGACGCGATCCACTTCGGCATCGAGCTGCGGCACGTTGGCCTGGTAGCTGCTGATCGGGAACCCCATGCCCGGCGTCTGCGATACCGCACCCTGCATGCCCTGCACCGCGCCCTGCAATGCGCCGTAGCCAAGGTTGTCGCGGTCCTCGATGAACAATTGGTAGCCGTTGCCATTGCCGAGCCCAAGGATCGGCGGCGGCATCAGCGCGAAGGTGAAACCTTCCTGCAGGCCACTGATCTTCTGGTTGATCTCGCCGACGATCTCCGCGGCGGTGCGATGGCGCTCGCTGAACGGCTTGAGTGGGAAGAACACCACGCCGGTGTTGGGCGTGTTGGTGAACTGCAAGGCATTGAGACCGGGGAACGCCACCGAGTGCGCAACGCCATCAGTGTGCATGGCGATGTCGCTGACCTTCTTCAGCAAGGCATCGGTGCGCGCGATCGAAGCGCCTTCCGGCAGCTTCACGCCAGCGATCAGGTAGAGCTTGTCCTGGGTCGGGATGAAACCGGCGGGCACCAGCTTGAACATCATGCCCGTGGCGAGCAGCAATACCGCATACACCGCGAACACCGCGCCACGGCGGCCCAACGCACTCTTCACCGCACCTTCGTAACGCTCGGAATTGCGCTTGAAAAAACGGTTGAACGGACGGAACACCCAGCCGAACAAACGATCGATCAAGCGTGATGGCGCGTCCTTCGGGGCATCGTGCGCGCGCAGCAGTCGTGCGGCCAATGCCGGCGACAATGTCAGCGAGTTGATCGCGGAGATCACCGTCGAAATGGCGATCGTCACCGCGAACTGCCGGTAGAACTGCCCGGTCACGCCCGAGAGGAAGGCCATCGGCACGAACACCGCGCACAACACCAGCGCGATCGCGATGATCGGGCCGGAGACTTCCCTCATCGCCAAGTGCGCAGCCGCGAGCGGCGTCGCGCCGTGTTCGATGTGGCGCTCGACGTTCTCCACCACCACGATGGCGTCATCAACCACGATACCGATCGCCAGCACCATGCCGAACAGGCTCAGCGTGTTGATCGAAAACCCGAGCAGGTACAGCACCGCGAAGGTGCCAACGATCGACACCGGCACCGCGATCAAGGGGATGATCGAGGCACGCCAGGTCTGCAGGAACAGGATCACCACCAACACCACCAGCGCGACCGCTTCCAGCAGCGTCGATACCACCGCCTTGATCGAATCGCGGACGAAGATCGTGGTGTCGTACACCGCCTCGTACTTGATGCCTTCGGGGAAGCGCTTGGACATCCCGTCCATGGTCGCAATCACGTTCTTCTGGATGTCCAGTGCGTTGGCGCCGGGTGCCTGGAAGATGCCGATGCCGACCGCGTTCTTGCCATCCAGCAGCGAGCGCAGCGTGTAATCGCCCGCGCCCAGTTCGAGACGCGCGACATCAGACAAGCGCACAATCTCGCCATCGTTGCCGGCTTTCAGCACGATGCCACCGAATTCCTCCGGTGTCTTGAGGCGGCCCTGCGCATTGATCAGGGTGAGGAACTTGCTGTCCGGCATCGGTTCGGCACCGAGTTGTCCCGCCGACACCTGCACGTTCTGCTCGCGCATCGCCCGCACCACGTCACCGGCGGTGAGGCCGCGCGCAGCGATCTTGTCGGGATCAAGCCACGCGCGCATCGCGTAATCACCACCACCGAAGATCTGCGCATCACCAACGCCGGGCAAGCGCGTCAGCGCATCCTTCACGTGCAGGCGCGCGTAGTTGCGCAGGTACAGCGTGTCGTACTTGCCGCTGGGCGATGTCAGGTGCACCACCATCAGGAAGGTCGGCGACTGCTTCTGCGTAGTCACGCCTTGTCGGCGCACGTCTTCGGGCAATCGCGCCAACGCCTGGCTGACGCGATTCTGCACGCGTACCGCGGCGTCATCGGCATTGGTCCCGGGGCGGAAGGTCACCGTGGTGACCAGCACGCCGTCGGAACCGGCGACCGACTTGATGTACATCATGTTCTCGACGCCGTTGATCGCTTCTTCCAGTGGCGTCGCCACGGTTTCGGCGATCACCTTGGGATTGGCGCCGGGATACACCGTGCGCACCACCACCGATGGCGGCACCACGTCCGGGTATTCGCTGATCGGCAACAGCGGCATCGCGATCAGGCCGGCGGCGAAGATCACGATCGACAGCACCGCGGCGAAGATCGGTCGGTCGATGAAGAATTTCGAGAAGTCCATGCGGATTCCTTGTCAGTTGCGTATGCGTCAGTGCGAACCGGGCTGGCCTGCGGCCGGGGCCGGCGGCGGTGCGCCCATCGCGATTTGCGCGGGTTTCACCGGCATGCCCGGGAAAAACACCTTCTGCACGCCATGCACGATCACCTTGTCCGACGTCGTCAATCCCGACTGCACCACGCGCAGGCCGTCGATGCTGCGACCGAGCACCACGTCCTTGCGCAGCGCCACGTTCTTCGGTCCGAGCACGTAGACATACTTGCGATCCTGGTCGGTGAGCACGGCCTGGTCGTCGATCAGCAGCGCGTTGAACTCGCCGCTACCCTGCAGCTGCACGCGCGCGAACAGGCCGGGCGTGAACAGGTGATCGGGATTCGGCAACACGGCGCGCGCGCGGATCGTGCCGGTTTTCGGATCGACCTGGTTGTCGACGAAATTGACGGTGCCCTCATGCGGATAGCCGCTTTCGCTGGCAAGTCCGACGCGGACCGGATTCTTCGTGGCGTTGCGTTCGCCCTTGCGCGCCATCTCGCCGTAACGCAACAGGCTCTGCTCGTCGCTTTCGAAGTCGATGTAGACCGGATCCTGCGACACCACCGACGTCAACTGGGTCGCATCGGCCTGGGCGAGATTGCCCACCGTCACCAGCGCGCGGCCGGCGCGACCATTGATCGGCGAACGCACCTCAGTGAATTGCAGATTGAGGCGCGCGGCGGCAACCGCGGCTTCGGCGGCGCGCACCGACGCTCCCGTGCCTGATGTCGCGGCCTTGCGCTGGTCGAATTCCTCGCGCGAGATCGCCTTGGCCTCGATCAACGACCGCGCGCGTGCATCCTGCGCCTGAGCCAATCGCGAATCGCTGCGGGCGCGTTCAAGATCGGCCTGCGCGCGATCCAGTGCGGCGCGGTACGGGCGTGGATCGATCACGAACAGCAGTTCACCCTTGTGGACGTCCTGGCCTTCCTGGTAGGCGACACGCTGCACGTAACCGCTGACGCGCGGACGCAGCTCGACGCTTTCCACCGCGGCGACATGGCCGCTGAATTCGTCCCATTGATGCACCGGCTTCGACAGCACGTTGGCGACGCTGACCTCGGGCGGCGGCGGCATGCCGGCATTCGGTGCGGCCTTGCTGCTGCAGCCGGCCAGCGCGAGCAGGATCGCCGCGCCGATGGCGAGTCCCGGCCACGCCGGCGCGGACTCGGTGCGCTGCAATGCGCGACCGGGAAGCATCGAGCCTGAAAGCGTCGGATTGAAAATGGTGTCGTGGATCATCTGGAGCGCTCCTGGGTCTTGTTGGCTGCGGTGTTCGACGAGGAAAACCGCGTTGTCACGGTTTCAAGCAATTTGTGGACGTCCTGCAGGCAGCGTGCGGGCAATGCGGATGCGTCGCCTTGCGTTTCTTGCGGCTGGATTTGCGTCGGCGCGGACTGTGCGGTGTTGTCCGACTCCAGAGTCAAGATCGCCTGCGAACAACGCGTGTCGTTGCGATGCCTCAGCAGTTCCAGCGCCTTGCGACCGATGTGATCGACGCAGGGCCAGCCCTGGCAGGCGTGTTTTTCGTTGGCGGTCGTGCGCGCCGGGGAGTCGATTTCCAGCAATTGCAGGCGCACCGCATGGGCACGTGCTTCGTCATGCAGGACGCGCGCGAGCATGCGCAGCGCCGCGGCGGAAATCGAACGGTGGCCGTAACCGGCCCAGGGATTGCGCCCGCCGGGACCACCGATCATCACGTAACCGCAGTTGCGACCCGATTCCGCCAGCCACGGCAACAGATGACGCGCGGCGACCAGATGCGGCAGCACCGCTTCATCGAAATCGCGGCGCAATTCTTCGGGCGATTGATCGATCAGGCGACCGCGCTTGCCGTCAGCCCCCAGCGCAGCAACAACCCCGAGGAACGGTCGCGCAATCCGCTTCAGCTCCGCGACCAGCGCGATCGCGCCCGTATCGTTGGCAAGATTGGCCGCCAGCGTTCGCAGATCGGCACCGCGGAACTGCCGATCCAGTATCGACAATTCCTGGCGGTCGCGAGCCACCGCCACCACCGGCCAACCGGCCTCGATCGCGGCCTTCACCGCCGCACGGCCGACGGTTCCGGTCGCGCCCAGCACCAGGATGGCGGGTTTCATCATCCCGGTCACGGGACATTTCCTCCCGTGTGCGGGATAGTGACGTAACGGTGCAGGCGTCGCTGCAACCAGTCGACTGCGGTCAGCGCAAGCAACAGCAGCGGCAACCCGGCGACGATGGCCAACACACCCACCAGCATCCACGCCTCGGCGGTTCCGATGGAAACCACCTGCTTCAGGGTGATGACAGCCAGCCACGGCACACCGACCAGACCGGCCAAGGTGACCACTGCATAGGCGAACCGGGTTGCGGGCAAGGACAACATGACGACGGCATCCTGGGGACTGGCGGCAGGTTAGGCCCGCGATCGGCACTTGATAAGTTGGCAAATCAGGGAATAATTGTCCCGCGACCGGTCCAATCGGAACGGCACCTTCCGGAGTCCCCAATGACCCGCGATCTCAACGACACCCTGATCTTCGTCAAGGTGGTCGAACACGGCAGCTTCATTTCCGCGGCGCGTTCGTTGCGCCTGCCCAAGACCACCGTCAGCCGCAAGGTGCAGGAACTGGAAACGCGCCTCGGCGCGCAACTGCTGCATCGGACCACGCGCAAGCTCGGCCTGACCGAAGCCGGCAACATCTACTTCGAACATTGCCAGCGCATCGCGCGCGAACTCGACGAAGCCGAAAGTGCCGTCGGCCAGCTGCAGAGTGGCCCGCGCGGCTGGCTGCGCTTCACCGCGCCCTACTCGCTCGGCACCGAGAAGATCGCACCGCTGCTCGGCGAATTCCACCAGCGCCATCCCGAAGTCCGCGTGGAGATGCATCTCAGCAACGAGCCGCTCGACCTCATCGACAAGGAAATCGACGTCGCCCTGCGCGTCGGCAATCTGCCCGACTCCAATCTTGTCGCACGCCGACTGGCGACTTTCCGCACGCAGGTGTTCGCCAGCGCTGAATACATCCGCCGCCATGGCGAACCATTGCATCCGGACGACCTTGTGCATCACTCGGTGCTGGCATTCACCAAGTCGCGCCGCAACGGCAACGAATTCGTGTGGACACTGGGCGACGGCGAGCGCACCGCCGACTTCCGCATCGACCCCATCTTCGTCGCCAACGACTACGGCGCGCTAAGGGGTGCACTGCTGTGCGGCGAAGGCATGATGATGTCCGCCGACGTGATGATGAAGCCGCTGATCGAAAACGGTTTCGTCCAGCGCGTCCTTGCCGGCTGGACCGGGCCCGAGTACGAATTCAACGCAGTGTTCCCGCGCGGCATGACGCAATCACCGAAGGTGCGCGCGTTCGTCGACTTCCTGGTCGAACGTTTCAGTTTCGATGTGGACTATATGAACCAGCTGTGCCCGATCTTCAAGCGCCAGCAGGAGCGGGCCGCCGAGGAACGCTCGAAACAGCCACAACCCGTGGTCGCGCGCATCAAGCTGCCGCAGCCGGAAGATCAGATGGAAGAAGTGCCTGCCTGATCGTTGCGGAAGCGACGCATCCGCGCTCAACCACCCGGATGCGCCAACGCCTGCAGGAATTGACTTGCTGCACCGGGAACCGCCAGCAGCACGGCGAGGACCCCGAACGCTGCGCCCCACAGATGCGCGCTGTGGTTGACGTTGTCCTGGCCACGTCGGTCCATCCAGATCGAATAGGCGACGTACAACACCGCGTAAATGATTGCCGGGATGCCGATCGCACCGTAGTAGAGATAGATCTTCTCCCACGGCGCCACCACGATGAAGGCGAACAGGCAGGCCGACACCGCGCCCGATGCGCCGAGACTGCGATAACCGGAATCGTTGCGATGCGCGAGATAGCTCGGCAACACCGATACCACCAGCGCGGCGAGATAGAACACCACAAAGCCGAACATGCCGAACAGGTGCTCCACCACGCGACCGAAGAAATACAGCGTGAACATGTTGAAGAACAGGTGCATGCCATCCGCGTGGATGAAGCCGTAGGTCACCAGTCGGTCGTACTGGTTGTTGCGACTGACCGCAGGCGGCCACAGGATCAGGCGCGACATCAACGCCGGCCGCTGCCAGGCCAGGTACGAGACGATCACGGTGATGGCGACGACGATCAGCGTCAGGGACATGGGGCGGTTCCGGTGGATATCGGCCATCATCATGCCGGAGAACGCGGGAACGGGTACACACGCGGAAGTCGGCCGTCGCGGTCCGCTGCGTGCTTTAGCATGCAGATCATGGAACTGCGCCTGCCCACGCCCGACGAAGAACCCGAATTCCGCCGCATGCTCGCCGCGATTCCCGCAGACAACCCGGCCTTCCTGCATTTCCATCGGCCGGGCATGACCATGGCCGAATATCTCGACGTCCTGCAAAAGCAGGCAGCAGGCAGCGATCCGGCACCGGGCCGTGAAGTGCCATCCACTTTCCTGTTCGCCTTTGTCGATGGACGCATCGTTGGACGCGTGTCGATCCGTCATTCCCTCGACTATCCGCTGGGATCGCTGATGGGCCACATCGGTTACGCCGTGCTGCCGGAGTTCCGCGGTCGCGGCCACGCCACGGAACTGCTGCGCCTCGCCATCCTGCACGCACGCCAACACCTCGGCATCGCGCGCGTGCTGGTCACCTGCGATCCCGACAATCATGCATCGATCCGCGTGATCGAAAAAAACGGCGGTGTCTTCGTCGATGAAGTTGACAACCACGCGAATGGCGTGCGCAAACGACGTTACCTGATCGACGCGCCAGCCTATGATTGAGCATTACGCATTCATCAGGGCATCGCGATGGCCGACATTCCCGCCGACATCTTCACCGAACAGGAAGATTATTCCCTGGACACGCTGGCGAGCCTCGGTCCGCTGCGCGGATCGCGCCGGCACGTGCGAACCCGGTGCTGGGAAAATCGGCGAAGTCATAGCAGCGCTTCGCGCGGCGGCGAACGCCCGAGCGTTGCACGCGATGCCGGGAATCCGACGACCACGCATGAAAAAAGCCAGCCTTTCGGCTGGCCTTCTCATCAGTGGTGCGCCCGGAGCGATTCGAACGCCCGACCCCCAAGTTCGTAGCCTGGTGCTCTATCCAACTGAGCTACGGGCGCGCTGAGCCGGTAATTATCCAGATTGGAGCCGGCGCCGTCAATCCCCCAAAGGGGCCTCAGGGTGGTCGCCCTCCCCGCTGGATCGCAGCCACGGCCAAGCCATCCACGCCGTGGCAGCCGCGACTTGCGCCCAGCCTCCGATCAGTGGCGGCAGCACCAAAACCACAATCAACCACAGGGCCGCCACCACCACCGCGATCCCGCGCGCGGCGGCCTTCACGCATATCGCCGAGGCCACGAAGGCTGCGGATGCAGCGATCAGCCAGACCATCCACAGTGCGGCGTGGTGCTGGCTGCCTTCACCTGCGAGATCGCCGGCATCGATCGGGAAGATGCCGAGCGCAGTCCACGCCAGCGCCGCGATCGCACACAGCCACAGGCCGATGCCGGCCACCATCCCGGATTGGTCGCGCGATCGCCAGCGTCGCTGCAACGCCGCCGACAGCAACGCGACGCCCGGAACGCCGAACCCCAGCAGGTTGAAGATGCGATGGCCCGGCATTTCCTGCGTGCCGGGCAAGGCCAGCGCATGGCGTGGCGTCCAGCCGCTGGCGCTGCAGGCGATGGCCAACGCGAGTGCGAGTGACACGATGGCGATGGCACTCATCCATTGGTCGAAACGGATTCGATTCATCGCGACAGTCTGCCCTGTTCCATCGCCACGTTCATCAAGGCATGCGATCATTTCACCATCTGTTCGACTGGAAAAATCCCATGTCCACCCATGTACTCGACGTTTCCATCACCACCTTCGAAAGCGAGGTGCTGCAGGCATCGACGCAGGGCCCGGTGCTGGTCGATTTCTGGGCCGAATGGTGCGGCCCGTGCAAATCCCTGACGCCCGTGCTGGAAAAACTCGCCGCCGAATTCAATGGCGCATTCAAGCTCGCCAAGGTCAATACCGAAAGCGAGCCGGATATCGCCGCGGCGTTCCAGATCCGCTCGATTCCCACCGTCTACCTGATCCGCAACGGCCAACCGGTCGATGGTTTCCAGGGCGCATTGCCGGAAGGCGAGCTGCGTGAATTCCTCAAGCGCAATGGCATCGAACCCGCCGCCGGCAATGATGGCGAAGCCGAAGCACCACCACCGCCCGCCGATCCGCACGAGGAAGTGCTGCGCCTGCGCAAGTTGGTGGAAAGCGAAGCGGACAAGCCCGCGCATCGTCTCGATCTCGCGCTGGCGTTGCTGAAAACCGGTGCCGCGCCGGAAGCGGAATCGTTGCTTGATGCGTTGCCGGCCAATCTCGCCACCGACGATCGCGCCGTGCAGGCGCGCGCACGGCTCGGTTTCGCCGCATTGCTGAAGGATGCGCCGCCACCCGCGACGCTGGAACAGGCGATCGCCGCCAATCCCGGCGATCTGCACGCACGCCATCTGTTCGGTGCGCACAAGCTGGTCGCGGGCGATGCCGAAACCGCGCTGGAACAGTTCATGGAGATGTTGCGTCGTAATCGCCAGTTCGAGGACGGCCTGCCGCGCAAGACGCTGATCGACGCGTTCCGGGTGATCGAGGACGACGATCTGGTCGGCAAGTATCGTCGCCAGATGTCGGCGCTTCTGCTGTCCTGACATGCAGATGACGCCGACGCGGCTGCGTTGGGTGATGAACCTGTGGCCGCCGTTCCTGTTCAACAGCATCCACGTCCAGCACATCGGCGCCGATTGGCGCAGTGCGCGCGTGGTGCTGCGCAAACGGCCATGGAACCGCAACTACGTCAACACCCAGTTCGGCGGCAATCTGTTTGCGATGACCGATCCGTTCTGGATGCTGCTGGTGATGCACGCCCTCGGCAACGATTACATCGTCTGGGACAAGGCCGGCGCGATCGAATTCGTCAAGCCGGGGCGCAGCGATGTCTTCGCGGAATTCCACCTGAGCGACGCCGATATCCAGTCATTGCTGGAGGAAGCCGCCAGCGGCGGCAAGGTGCTGCGCTGGTTCGACACCCATGTTGTCGATGCTTCCGGCGAGGTGATCGCACGCGTGCGCAAGCAACTTTACCTGCGCAGGAAGGCACCGAAGACGGCGACAACGTAAAATCGCGCCATGGCATCCAAACGCACGCTTTCCCTACGCCGCCTGCTCGTCACCGGCCTGCTCACCCTGTTGCCGATCTGGCTGACCTGGGTGGTCCTGAGTTTCGTCTTCGGACTGCTCAGCAACATCAGCCAGCCATGGGTACAGCCATTGCTGTCGAAACTGGCACACGAATCCCCTGCATTGTCGTGGCTGCAGCAATCACTGGTGACGGGAGCGGTCGCACTGTTCGGCACCCTGCTGGTGATCCTGCTGGTCGGCTGGCTGGCCGAGCATCTGGTCGGCCAGGCCTTGCTGCAATGGTTCGAGGCGGTGGTCGCGCGGATCCCGCTGGCCAACAGCGTGTATTCCGGCGCGCGCAAATTGCTGGATACGGTGCAGACGTCGCCCGACGGCACGCAGCGCGTGGTGCTGGTGGAATTCCCGCATCCGGGGATGAAGACCGTGGGACTGGTGACGCGCGTGTTCCACGATTCCAACACCGGCGAGGAATTGGCCGCGGTGTTCATCCCGACCACGCCGAATCCGACCGGCGGCTATCTGGAAATCGTGCCGGTGCAAAACCTCGTCGCCACCAACTGGTCCGTCGATCAGGCGATGAGTTTCATCATTTCCGGCGGCGCCGTCGCGCCGGATTCGATTCCGTACCGCAAGGTGGAGTGACGGCCATGCGCATCGCTGCCCTGCTTCTCGCCATATTGGCTAACTTGCCGATGACCGGCCATGCAGCAGCCGCCGATGCGCTGACGCCACATCGCATCACGCTGAAGGACGGGCGCAGCTTCAATCTGCAGGCGCCGGCATCGTTGCGTATCACGCCGGTCGCCGAAGGCTTCAAGCGTCCACGATTCTTCGCGCGCAGTCCGGACGGCCGCATCTTCCTCACCGACATGGACAACCTCGCCGACAACACGCGCGGCGCGGTGTACGTGCTCGACGACTTCGATCCGGCCACGGGCAAGATCGGCAAGATCAGCACCTGGGCCAGCGGCCTGCGCAATCCCAACAGCGTCGCCTTCCTCAAGGATGCGGCCGGCGTGCAGTGGATCTATGTCGCGCTGACCGATGCCCTGCTGCGCTATCGCTACACACCGGGCGAAACGCGGCCCAGCGGTTCCGCGCAATTGGTGGCGCGTTTCCCCGACCACGGCATGAGCGCGTCCAACGGCGGCTGGCATCTCACCCGCACCGTGGTGCCGATGAACGGCAAGCTGTACGTCGCCATCGGCAGCAGTTGCAACGCCTGCGTGGAAAGCGAAACCTTGCGCGCGGTGGTGGTCGAGATGAATCCCGACGGCAGCGGCCAGCGCGTGATCGCACGCGGACTGCGCAACGCGGTGTGGATGTCGGTGGTCGATGGCCAGTTGATGGCGACCAACCAGGGCGTCGACCATCTCGGCCCGAACCTGCCCAACGAAACCTTCTATGCGATCAAGCCCGGCGATTACGGCAGGCCGTCGTGCTACGTCGCCGGCAAGGCGATCAAGCCCGATCCCAAATTCCCGCGCAAGGAAGGTTGCGCGAACGTGGTGCGCCCGCTGGCGACCTTCATCGCCCATGGCTCGGCGCTCGGCTTCGACCTCTTCCCGAAAAATGGCAACAGCCAATTGGCGGATGAGTATGTGGTCGCCTTGCACGGGTCCGGCAGCCAGAAACTCGGGCATGGCTACAAGCTGGTGCGGATGGGCAAGGATGGATCGGGACAACGCGATCTCGTCAGCGGCTTCCTGCAAGCGGGCAAGGTGATGGGCCGGCCCTGCGGCGTATTGCGGGTCGGCGCGGACGCCTTCCTGTTCAGCGACGACAAATCCGGCGTCGTCTACTACGTACGCCCCTGACTTTGGGCACGGGTCGGCATCGCGGCGCTGACGCACACTCGGCGGTATTCCCCACCGGATGCCGTCCATGCGTCTTGCCCACCTCACCTTCGCGATCGCCCTCGCCGCCAGCGTTCCCACCCTCAACGCCGAACCCGCCAAGCAGGCCCACGCGCCTGCAGCGAGCAGCGCCAAGGCCAGACAGCTCGATGCCCTGTACGCGCAGTACTGGGAAGAATCGCTGAAGCTCAATCCGCTGGGTGCGACTTACCAGGGTGACAATCGCTACAACGATCAGCTTCCGGATTTCTATTCCGCCGAATTCCGCAAGCAGAACCACGAGTTCACCGCGCGCTGGCTGAAGAAAATCGAATCCATCGGCGATTCCGGGCTTAGCGGCCAGGCATTGATCAGCTACGAAATGTTCGTGCATGACTCCAAGGCATCCCTCGAGGGCGAGCAATATCCGGACTGGATGATGCCGGTGAACCAGATGGGCAGCATCGCCACGCAGATGGCGCAACTCGGCAACGGCACTGGCGCGCAACCGTTCAAGACGGTGAAGGATTACGACAACTGGCTGAAGCGCGGCCGTCGCATCCCGGTACTGGTCGACAGCATCATCGCCGACATGCAGGCCGGCGTGAAAGCCGGCGTGGTGCAGCCGCGCGCACTGATGACCAAGGTCGTTCCGCAGTACGACGCCATCATCAAGGACAAGCCGCAGGACAGCCTTTTCTGGGGTCCGATCAAGCAGTTTCCAGCGAACTTCAGCGCCGCCGACAAGGCGCGATTGACCAAGGAATACCAGGCGATGATCGGCGGCGAGATGATGCCGGCGTTCCGCAAGTTGCGCGCCTACATCGCCAACGATTACCTGCCGAAGACGCGCGACAGCGTCGGCCTCGACAAGCTGCCGAATGGCGCGGCGTGGTACGCCTTCGACGTGCGCCAGACCACCACCACCGACCTGACGCCCGACCAGATCCACGCCATCGGCCTGTCGGAAGTGGAACGCATCCATGGCGAAATGCAGCAGGTGATGAAGGATGTCGGCTTCAAGGGATCGTTGCAGGACTTCTTCAAGTTCATGCGCGAAGACAAGCAGTTCCAGTTCAAGTCGGAAGATGACCTGCTGAAGTTCTATCGTGGGCTGGAAGCGCGGATCATGAAGCGCATCCCCGAGCAGTTCTCGCTGGTGCCGAAGGCCGGTTTCGAAATCCGTCCGGTCGAGGCGTTCCGCGCGGAATCCGCCGCCGGCGGCGAATACCAGAGCCCGAGTGAGGACGGCAGCCGCCCCGGCATCTTCTACGTCAACACCTTCGACCTGCCCTCGCGCAAGACGTGGTCGGCGGAAGACCTGTTCCTGCACGAAGCCATCCCTGGACATCACTTCCAGATCGGCATCCAGCAGGAATTGAAGGGCGTACCGGCGTTCCGTCGCTTCGGCGGCAACACCGCCTATGTCGAAGGCTGGGCACTGTATTCGGAATCACTGGGCAAGTCGCTGGGCGTGTATGAAACGCCGTACGACTATTTCGGTCGCCTGCAGGACGAACTGTGGCGGGCAATCCGTCTGGTCACCGACACCGGCCTGCACAGCAAGAACTGGACGCGCGAGCAGACCATCGACTACATGATGAACAACTCCGCGGTGTCGCTCACCGATGCCACCGCCGAAGCCGAGCGTTACATCGCGTGGCCGTCACAGGCGGTCGCCTACAAGGTCGGCGAACTCACCATCCAGCGCCTGAAGAAGAAGGCGCAAACGGAACTCGGCGATCGCTTCGATCCGCGCGGATTCCATGCCGTCGTGCTGGAAGACGGCGCAGTGCCGATGTCGATCCTGGAACAGAAAGTGGATCGCTGGATCGTGGCGAAGAAACACTGATTCGTCGCAACAATCGTCAATGAAAAAGGCCGGAGCGATCCGGCCCTTTCGTTTCCACCCGCCATGCAGTTAGTCGTACGCCGGGTTCGCAAAGAGAATCGTCGCCAGCAACCCGCCTTCAGGCAGGTTCGCCAAGGCCAGGGTCGCATTGTTGCGCGCCGCCAAAATCCGCGCGATGGTGAGTCCCAGCCCGGTGCCGCCGGTTTCGCGCGAACGCGACGTCTCCAGCCGCGCCATCGGCTCGAACACCGCTTCCAGTTTGTCTTCGGGAATGCCCGGCCCCGCATCGCGAATCTCGATGCTGAAGCCTTGCGCATCGACGCGCGTGGCCATGTCCGCCTTGCCACCGTAGTGAATCGCGTTGTCGACCAGGTTCTGCACGCAGCGCCGCAGCATCTGCGGACGACAGCGCAGGTCGCGGCCGGCAGCGGTCTGGAATGTCACTTGATGACCTGCCTCGGTCTCATCTTCGACGATGCTCTCGATCAGCGAGTCGACATCGAGGAGGACGGCTTCCTCACGCAGATGCGTACTCCTGGCCAACTCCAGGCCTTCCTCGACAATCGCGCGCATCGCCTGCCAATCGGACAGCAATCGGCTGCGGATGCCATCGTCATCGATCGCTTCCAGTTTCAAACGCATGCGCGTCATCGGCGTCTGCAAATCGTGGGTGATTGCGGCGATCATGTGAGTCTGCTCCGCCGAATGTCGCGCCAGCCGTCGTTGCATGCCATTGAATGCGCGGATGGCCGTGCGCACGTCGCTTGAGCCGCGCTCGCGTAGTGGCGACGCTTCATCTCCCGGTCCAAATCCGGCAGCGGCCCGTGTCAACGTGCGTACCGGGGCGACTGCGATCTGGGCAACAAGCAGCGCGAGCAACGCCGTCGCGACGCCGAGCACGGTCAGGAAGCCAAGATCCATTCCTTGTGCGGGTTTCAGCAACGGCGGCGGCCCGGTGATGAAGTCCAAAGCACTGCCATCCGCGAACTTCGCATCCATCCGCAGGCAGGCGCCTGCTTCCACAGCGGCCTTCGAATCGCGCGCTTCTTCGAATGCCGATTCGCTGACTCCGACTTGGCTTTCCCCATCTCCCGGAATCAGGCAACGTTCGGTGGGCAATCGCGCGACCGATGCTTGCATGCCCGGCAACAGGCGCGGCTGCATCAGCGCGGTGAGTTCGGCGTCGCGCATCCCGGAACCGTCCGCGGCGTTCGCGGATCTCAGGAAGGCGCTGCTTTCCTTGGCCTCGTGTTGCCTGCGCTTCGGCACCACGCCTTGCAATCCAGTCAACAGCGCACTGGCGCGTTCGACTGCTCTTTCCGCCTGGATGTGGTGAAGGCTTTCGGTCTGGCGATGTTCGGCCCACTCGCCACCGGCGATGGCGGCGATCGTGATGCCGAGCAGCAGGATCACGAAGATCCGCCGGCTCAGCGTGTCGAGGGCGCGCAAGCGGATCATTCGACCTCCACTGCACTGGCCAACACATAGCCCTGGTTGCGGACCGTGCGAATGATGTCGGCGCCTTGCGAGCCGAAGCGCGCACGCAGCCGGCTGATTTGCAGGTCGACCGCGCGATCCAGCGCCTCGCTCTGCCCGAGGGCGCCGAGCGAGATGAGCTGCTCCCGGGTGAGCACGCGATTGGCGTGATCAATCATCAGGCGCAACAGGCGGAATTCGGCACCACCGAGGATCGTCACCCGGCCATCGGGACCGATCAATTGGCGATGCTCGACATCGAAGGTCCAGCCTGCGAAGCGCGCACGGCGAATTTGCTCCGGCGCGAGATTGTGTGGCAGCGCATGGGTCCGTCGCAGCACGCTGCGGATGCGCGCCAGCAGTTCACGCGGCTCGAACGGTTTCGCGAGGTAATCGTCGGCACCCATCTCCAACCCGATGATGCGGTCAAGCGGTTCGCCGCGTGCGGTCAGCATGATGATCGGCACCTGGCTGGCGGCGCGCAGCTGGCGGCAGAGCGTCAGTCCGTCCTCACCCGGCATGTTCAAGTCGAGGATCACCAGATCGATCGTTTGCTGCTCAAGCGCGCGCCGCATCGCCGCGCCATTTTCGGCGCAGGCGACCTCGTAGCCCATCTTGGCCAATTCCACGGCGAGCAGGCCGCGGATTTCGCGGTCGTCGTCCACCACCAGGAGATGCGTTTGGGCCATGCGCCAACATACAACGTGCGATGAACGCCGGGAAGACGATTGCGTGTCGATCCATGTCGATTCGCACGCCGCGACACATTGCGACACGCATCGCGCGCGCTTTACACAAAGCGACACCCGCGATGATGCGCGGGCTCTTAAAATGGAACCCTTCGATGAAATTTGGAAACCCGATGCGGCGATCGTCAGCGACAGCGGACCAGAAGCGTGGCCTCCGACTGCTGCAAGCAGCACTGCCGCTGTGCATCGCCAGTGGCGTCCAGGCACAAACTGCGCCGGAAACACCAGTGCAAGCACAAGTACAAGCGACGCCGCAGGCTCCGGCGCAGACGTCCGCCAATAAAAAGCCGAATACGCTCGGAACGGTCGTCGTCTCCGGCACCCGGCCCGATGTCGTCAGCGCGATCGATCGCAAGAGCTACAACGTCGCCAACGACTTGATGGCTGCGTCGGGCTCCATCGGCGACGTGCTCGGCAACCTGCCTTCGGTCGAAATCGATGCCCAGGGCAATCCCAGCTTGCGCGGCGACAGCAGCGTGCAGATCCTGATCGACGGCAAGACCTCGACCATGATGAGTCCAGCCAATCGCGCCGAGACCCTGCAAAGCCTCCCGGCCGACATGGTCGACCGCGTCGAAGTGATCACCAATCCCTCTGCCGCCTTCAAGCCCGATGGCAGCTCCGGCATCATCAACATCATCACCAAGAAAGATCGCAAACCGGGAACGACAGGTTTGCTGCGGGCAGGCGCCGGAACCGACGGGCGTGTCAACCTGGGCGGGGTTCTGAACCACGCACGCGGTCCCTTGTCGATATCGGCGAACGCCAGCCTGCGCCGCGATGTGCCGTGGCGGCCTTACACGGACACCCGCACACGCATTGATCCAGCCACCGGCACCACCGACAGCCATCAGGACAGTCTGTTCAAAAGCGAGCGGAAAACTGCGGCAGTCGGCGCGACGGTTGACTACGATGTGACATCAGCCGACAGACTGAGCGTCGGCTACAACTACTCCCGTCGCACCGGTTCGCCACGCATTCGCGAGACCAACACGGTGGATCAATCCGGCGTCCTGGTCAGCGATTACGACCGCATTGGAAGCGGCAGCGAAGTCGAAACCAATACCGAGGCGACGGCGCGCTATCGCCACACCTTCGCCGAGCCCGGCCGGGAGTTCACCTTCGACCTGCGTCGCGGTCAGAGCATCGAGCATCAATTCCGCCGCTACACCAATGTGTACCGCACGCCCGCCGGACTGATCGAGATCGACGATCAACGGCCTGATGCCAACGAGATACAGAGCGAGGCGACGGCCGAATACAAACAGGGGCTCGCCGGCGGCAAATTGCTGCTTGGCTACGATGTCCAGCGCAACAGCGCCGACTACCAGGCGCGCGGTGACATCATCGATCCCGTGACCGGGCAAGCGACTCCCGATCCGACGCTGACCAACCGTTTCCTCTATACGCAAACCACCAACGCGGTGTATGGAACCTACGGCCGCAAGTTCGTGGACAAGTGGTCGGCGATGCTTGGGTTGCGCCTGGAAAACACCGTGACCGACGGTCGCCAGGTCGATACCGCGCAACGCAATCGCAAGAGTTATTCCCGCGCGTATCCCACGCTGCACCTGCAATACGACCTCAGCGATACCCGCAACATGCGCTTCAGCTACAGCAAGCGCATCTACCGCCCGGATATCGAGGACCTCAACCCGTACCCGGTGTTTTCCGATCCGCTGAACCAGCGCGCCGGCAACCCCAACCTCAAGCCCAGGGAAACGAATTCGTTCGAAGCAAGCTATGCCTTCGAAGGCGCCATCACTTCATGGGACGCCACCGCCTATTACCGCAAGACCAACAATGCCTTCACCGTGGTCAGCCGCTTCATTTCGCCCACGGTGTTGCTGACCACGCACGAGAACCTCGGGCGCAATACCGCCACCGGCGTCGATTTCTCCGCCCGTGGCAAGTTGACGCCAACCCTGGGCTACAAGATCAGCGGCAACATCAATTACAACCAGTTCGACGGCAGCAACCTCGGTATTCCGGTGACCTCCGGTTACAGCAACTCGTTGAAGACGGGCCTCGATTACCAGCCGAGCAAGCGCGACCTCGTGCAACTGGGCATCCAGTATCGCGGCCGCAGGCCGATGGCCCAGGGTTATCAACTGCCGATGACCACCGCCAATGTCGGTTATCGCCGCACCTTCGCCAACCGCAGCACGGCGGTGCTTGCGCTGTCGGACCTGTTCGATTCGGCCCGCGAACGCAGCCGCATCGACAGCCCGATCCTGGTGGAATCGAGCATCCGACGAAGATCACGACGGACGCTAAGCCTCACCTACAGCATTCCGCTGGGCGGCGGAAAACCCGAGACGCCAACCGACTTGTTCGAGTCGGGGGCTGATCACCAGTAGCAACACCATGAAGTGCATCACAGGAGATTGTCATGAACACACGATCGAAAATGCTTTTCTTCGCCGTTGCTGCTGTCGCGTTTTCCGGACACGCGGCGATTGCCGGCGAATTGGCGCTGAAGGGCGCGGAACTCGCACCACAGGCGAAAGTGAAATTGACCACGGCGCGCGCGCTCGCACTCAAGGCGCGACCCGGCTCCATCAGCGAGCAGGAGCTGGAAAAGGAAAACGGCGGACTGCGTTACAGCTTCGTCATCCACAGCAAGGGCAAACGCTATGAAGTCGGCGTGGATGCCGGCTCCGGAAAGATCGTCGAGAACGCGCGCGAAAGCGCCAAGCAGGATGCCGCCGAGGACAAGGCGAAGTAACCCACGAAAAAGGCCGGATCGCTCCGGCCTTTTTCTTTATGTTGCGGTGATGCGATCAGGCGCGACGATCGCGCCGCACGCCTTGCGCACTACGCGGCTTCGGGCTGCCGGCACGGGCGGCATGTGCGCCGGCCTTGGGCGCATCGTGACCCTGTCGCTTGGCATGCGCATGTCCATGCGGACGCTGCGCCGGCTTGCGCGGTGCATGCTGGCCGCCGGGCTTGTTGCCGCCCGAACGCGCGGCGGACACCGGGCCATCCATGCGGATCGCTCGGCTCGGCTCGAAGCCGCTCACGGTTTCCATCGCGATATCGGTCTTCAGCATGCGCTGGATCTGGCGCAGCAGCGGACCTTCGTCCGGCGCCACCAGCGACAACGCTTCACCACGCGCGCCATTGCGGCCGGTGCGGCCGATGCGGTGCACGTAATCCTCGGCCACCATCGGCAGATCATGATTGATCACCAGCGGCAGGTCGGGGATGTCGAGTCCGCGTGCTGCCACGTCGGTCGCCACAAGGATGCGCGTCTGGCCGCTCTTGAAGCGGTTCAAGGCATTCTGGCGCGCGCCCTGGCTCTTGTTGCCATGGATCGCCATCGCCGGCAGCCCGGCCTTTTCCAGCTGCTCGCACAGGCGATCGCAGCCGTGCTTGGTCTTGCCGAACACCAGCACGCGTTCGCTGTGGCGGGTCGAGAGGATGTCGATCAGCAGATCGCGCTTGCGTGATGCGTCCACCGGATGCACGCGATGGACGATGGTGTCGGCGATCGTTGCCTGCGAGGCGACTTCGACCTGCTTCGGATTGCGCATGAATTCCAGCGCCAGCGCCTTGATGCGCGCTTCGAACGTCGCCGAGAACAGCAGGGTCTGGCGCTGCGCCGGAACGCGCGCGAGGACGCGCTTGATCGCCGGCAGGAAGCCCATGTCGAGCATGCGGTCGGCTTCGTCGAGCACCAGCATTTCGATCGCGTCGAGCTTGACGGTGCCGCGCTCGAGATGGTCGAGCAGGCGACCCGGGCAGGCCACCAGCACGTCGACGCCGCGCTGCAGGTTGTTGATCTGCGGCTGCATGCCGGCGCCACCGAACAGCGTGGTGACATTCATGCGCAGGTAGCGCGAATAGCCCTTGAGGTTATCGCTGACCTGCACCGCCAGTTCGCGGGTCGGCACCAGGATCAGCGCGCGCGGCTTGCGCGGGCCTTTCGCGGAGGTGTTCTTGGACAGATGCTGCAACAGCGGCAGTCCGAACGCGGCGGTCTTGCCGGTACCGGTCTGGGCGCCGCCAAGGACGTCTTCGCCGGACAGCACCAGCGGGATGGCCTGCGCCTGGATCGGGGTGGGAGTGGTGTAGCCGGAATCGGCGAGCGCGCGCAGCAAGGCCGGCGCGATGCCGAGGGTTTCAAAGTTCATTGTGTGCTCCAAAGTATGTCCGCACGGCGATGCCGTGCGATGGACCCGGAGCTTTCCTGACGCGCTGCGAGTGCATGTATGACGTTCCGGACAACCCGGAACGTGTCAGCGCAACGAAAGACGTGCGTGGGAAGGCGGGACTCTGGAGCCCCGCGGCGGCCATGGTTGGAAAACGGACCCGGCGTGCGCGAACTTGGCTAGTGTACCCCATTCAGCCAGACCCTGCCGTCGCCTCGTTCAGGTTCGAGGACGAGCGCAGCAGGATCGCGGGCAGATTCTCAGCGTTTGTCGATCGCCACGTACTCCCGATCTTCCGGACCAACGTAATTGGCGCTGGGGCGGATGATCTTGCCGTCCTCGCGCTGCTCGATCACGTGCGCGCTCCAGCCGCTGGTACGCGCGATCACGAACAGCGGCGTGAACATCGCCGTCGGCACGCCCATCATGTGATACGCCGATGCGCTGTACCAATCGAGGTTCGGGAACATCTTCTTACTGTCCCACATCAGCGTCTCGATGCGTTCGCTGACATCGAACAGGGTCTGGTTGCCGCCGTCCTTGCACAGTTCGCGCGAGAGTTCCTTGATGATCGGATTGCGCGGATCGCCGATGGTGTACACCGGATGGCCGAAGCCGATGATGATTTCCTTCTTCTCCATCCGCGCCTTGATGTCGGCCTCGGCGGCGGCGGCATTGCCGTAGCGGCTGATGATCTCCATCGCCACTTCGTTGGCGCCGCCATGCTTGGGCCCGCGCAACGCACCGATGGCGCCGGTGATGCAGGAATACATGTCCGACCCAGTGCCGGCGATCACCCGTGCGGCGAAGGTCGAGGCATTGAATTCGTGCTCGGCGTAGAGGATCAGCGACTTGTCGAGCGCGTCCGCATGCAGCTTCGACGGCGGTTCGCCATGCAGCAGGTGCAGGAAGTGCGCGGCGACGGTGTCATCATCCGTTTCCACGTCAATGCGGCGACCGTTGCGGGTGAAGTGCCACCAGTACAGCAACATCGAGCCGAAGCTGGCGATCAGGCGATCGGCGATGTCGCGCGCTTCCGGCGTCGGATGGCCTTCGCGTTCCGGCAGCACCGTGCCCAGCACCGAGCAGCCGGTGCGCATCACGTCCATCGGATGCGCGTTGGCAGGAATCAGTTCCAGCGCGTCGGTGACGATCGCCGGCAGGCCGCGCAGGCGCTTCAGCTTGGTGCGGTAGTACTTCAGCTGCGATGCCGTCGGCAACGTGCCGTGCACCAGCAGATGCGCGACTTCCTCGAAGGTCGATTTCGTTGCCAGATCCTTGATGTCGTAGCCGCGGTAATGCAGGTCGTTGCCACTGCGGCCAACGGTGCACAGCGCGGTATTGCCGGCAGCGGTGCCGGACAGCGCGACCGATTTCTTCGGCTTCGGCAGGGTGCTCGGGGTATCGCTCATGTGGTCAGTCTCCTTGCTTCGTCTGGGCGAACAGCGTGTCGAGCTTGTCTTCGTAGGCGTGGTAGCCGAGGAAGTCGTACAGCTCGTCGCGCGTCTGCATTGTGTCGATGAGGTTCTTTTGGGTGCCTTCGCGACGCACTGTTTCGTAGAAGTTCAACGCCGCCTTGTTCATCGCGCGATAGGCGCCGCAGCAATACAGGGCGATATCGACGCCGGCATCACGCAATTCGTCGGTGGTGAAGAACGGTGTCGAGCCAAACTCGGTGAGGTTGGCGAGGATCGGAACCTTCACTGCGGCCTTGACCTTGCGGTAATCGTCGAGCGACTTCATCGCTTCTGGAAAGATCATGTCGGCGCCGGCCTCGACATAGGCGATCGCGCGTTCGATCGCGGCATCGATGCCTTCGACCGCCGCGGCATCGGTACGCGCCATGATCACGAAATCGCGATTCGTGCGCGCATCGACCGCGGCCTTGACGCGATCGACCATCTCATCCTTGGTCACCACTTCCTTGCCGGGACGATGGCCGCAGCGTTTCTGCCCGACCTGGTCTTCCATGTGCACGGCGGCGACGCCGATGCGCTCGAAGTTGCGGATGGTGCGACCGATGTTGAACGCGCCGCCCCAGCCGGTATCGATATCCACCAGCAGCGGCAGATCAGTGGCGTCGACAATGCGACGTGCATCGGTGAGCACGTCTTCCATGGTGCTGATGCCGAGATCGGGCACGCCCAGCGAATTCGCGGCGACACCGCCTCCGGACAGGTACAGCGCCTGGTAGCCGCTGCGTTTGGCCATCAGGCCGGCGTAGGCGGTGATCGCGCCCATCACCTGCAAGGGCGATTCGGCGGCAAGTGCGGCTCGGAACCTTGCGCCGTGGGAAGCTGGCGCGCCGGCGGATGTGGTCGGTGACATGGCGACTCCTCGGAATCCGCCATTTTACCTCGCCACGCCGGTTCGCCCGATCGCGTCCCGGGCTGCATGACTTTCGGCATGGAGAGGGAATTGCGGCGGGTGATAGCGTGGGGCCGTTCACAGGAGGAGAACCTGCATGTCCGGCCACCGTCTGCTTCCGGGCGCGCTCGCCCTTGCCATCGCGTTGTGCGCCACGCCTGCGCTCGCGCAGTCCGGCTACAACAAGCCACCGGAACCGCTCCTCGGCGTGATGCACACGGCACTGCCGCCGTCGGCCATCGGCGACCCGACCAATCGCACGCTGCTGATGGTGCAGCAGGCGCAGTACCCGTCGATCAAGCGTGTCGCCGAACCCTATCTCAAGCTGGCCGGCGTGCGCGTGGAACCACGCACCGGCGCCCGCCACGATGCCTCCAACGGTTACGGCATCCGTGCCTGTCTCGAAGGTTTCAGCCTGATCGACATCGCCAGCAGCAAGGAACGCAAGATCGCCCTGCCCGCCGGCGCCTGCCCGGGCATGCCGAGCTGGTCGCCCGATGGCGGTCGTTTCGCCTTCAACAACACCGTCGCCGATCATGTTGAACTGTGGGTCGGCGATGTCGCCAGCGGTCGTGCGCATCGCATCGATGGCGTCCGTCTCAACACCATCCTCGACAACGACATCCAGTGGCTCGATGGCGGCAAGACGCTGCTGGTGAAACAGATTCCTGCCAATCGCGGCGCCGCGCCTTCGCGCGGCGATGCAGCGATCGCACCGGAGATCAAGGAATCGCTGGGCGGCAAGGGCGAAAGCAGCACCTACGAGGCGCGCGACACCCTGGCGGGACCGGAAGACGAAGTCCTGTTCGATTACTACACCACCGCGCAACTCGCGACAGTCGATGTCGCCAGCGGCATAGTCACCCCACTGGGCAAACCCGCGGTGATCGCCGGCGTCGATGTCGCGCCCGATGGCCATCACGTGTTGTACGAAGCATTGAAGCGCCCCTACTCCTACGCGACGACGTGGGAACGTTTTGCCAAGGACTCGGTCGTGCTCGACAGCGTCGATGGCAGCATGAAACCGATCGACAGTTCGCCGGTCGCCGATCGCGTCCCCGTGGGCGGCGTGCCGACCGGGCCGCGCGGATTCCAATGGCGCGCCAATGCGCCGGCGACACTGGTCTGGGCGGAAGCACTCGATGGTGGCGACTGGAAAACCAGCGTGCCCAATCGCGACAAGGTGATGATGCAAGGCGCGCCGTTCACCGCAAAGCCGGTCGAAGTGGTCCGCACGCCGCAGCGCTTCAGTGGCATCGCCTGGCTTGAGCAAGGCGATTCGCCTTTCGTCTACGAATACGACGCCAACAAGCATTGGATGCGCGTCACCCGCATCGATGTCGCAGCGCCGGGCTCGCCGCCGAAGGTGGTCTGGGATTACTCCACCGACGAAAAGTACAAGGCGCCCGGATCGCTGGTGATGAAGCGCCAGGCCAATGGTGCAGTCGTCGTGCAGGAAGACGGCGGCAAGGTCTATCTGCGCGGCAACGGCTCGACACCGCAGGGCGATCGTCCCTTCCTCGATCGCTACGACCTCGCGAGCGGCAAGACCGAACGCCTGTTCCGCAGCAGTGCCGATGCCTACGAGCGCGTTGGTTCGGTACTGCCGGGTGGCACGCGCTTCCTGGTCGCGAAGCAATCGCCGGTCGATCCGCCGAACGTGTTCATGACGACACTGGGTGCTGCCATCACTGCGACCGATGGCGAAGCCGCGTACGCGAACTCGACCACGCCCGTCACCCATATCGCCGATCCGATGCCACAGGTGCGCGGTGCCAGGAAGCGCCTGGTCACCTACAAGCGTGCGGATGGCGTCGATCTCTCCTTCACGCTGTACACACCACCCGGCTACAAGGAAGGCACGCGCGTTCCCGCCGTCCTTTACGCCTATCCGCTCGACTACGCCGATCCATCCAAGGCCGGACAGGTCAGCGGGTCGCAGAAGACCTTCGATTTCCTGCGCGGTTATCGCCTGCTGCTGCTCGCCGGTTACGCGATCATCGACAACGCGGCATTCCCGATCGTCGGCGATCCCAAGTCGGCCTACGACACCTACATCGACCAGCTCGTCGCCGATGCCCGGGCCGCGGTCGACAAGGCGGTCGAGCTCGGCGTGGTCGATCGCGATCGCATCGGCGTCACCGGCCACAGCCATGGCGCGTTGATGACGGCCAACCTGCTTGCCCACACCGATCTGTTCCGCGCCGGCGTCGCCACCAGCGGCAGTTACAACAAGACGCTGACACCCTTCGGTTTCCAGAACGAACGTCGCTCGCTGTGGACGACGCCCGCGGTGTACGAACAGGCCTCGGCGTTCTTCCATGCCGACAGGATCAAATCGCCGCTGCTGATCATGCATGGCATGGACGATGCCAATCCCGGCACCGAACCGATCCAGGGCCCGAAGCTGTTCCAGGCCATACGTGGCCTTGGCGGCACCACGCGCCTGGTGATGCTGCCCTACGAGCCGCACTGGTACACCGCGATGGAATCGAACGAACAGGAGGTCTACGAAATGCTCACCTGGTTCGATCGCTACGTGAAGAACGCACCCGCGCGGCAGGCAGCGAAGTAATTGCAGAAGGCCCCCTCCGGTGGCCTTCGCGTGTGCGCGACTTGTGGCACCCTTGCAGGCACGCCGTGATCGCGGCGCTCCCCGCCGCAACCTCACGCCCTGCACGGAGTCCGCCATGAAATCCTCCGGTTCGCGTTTCTACCTGATCGTCCTCGCCGCCATCGTCGTGGGCGGACTCATCGGCCATTTCTGGCCCGAGCTCGGCGTCAAGCTCAAACCGCTCGGTGATGCATTCATCTCGCTGATCAAGATGTTGATCGCACCGATCATTTTCCTCACCGTGGTGCTCGGCATCGCCGGCGTCTCCGACGTGAAGAAGGTCGGCCGGGTCGGCGTCAAGGCGATCCTGTATTTCGAGATCGTCTCCTCCTTCGCCCTGGCGATCGGCCTGATCGTCGTCAACACGATCAAGCCGGGTGCTGGCTTCAACGTCAATCCGGCCACCCTCGATGCCGCAGCCGTCGCCAAATACACTGCGGCGGCCAAGGAACAGAACACCACCGACTTCCTGCTCCACCTGATCCCGAAAACCTTCACCGATGCCTTCACCGGCAACGGCGACCTGCTGCAGGTGTTGTTGCTGGCGGTGCTGTTCGGATTCGCGCTGATCCATCTCGGCAAGCCCGGCCAGCAGGTGATCGGATTCTTCGAGACGGTATCGAAAGTGTTCTTCGGGATGATGGCGATCATCATGAAGGCCGCGCCGATCGGTGCCGGTGCGGCGATGGCGTTCACCATCGGCAAATATGGCGTCGCGTCGCTCGGCCCGCTCGCCAGGTTGATGGGCAGTTTCTACCTGACCTGCGTGCTGTTCGTGCTGATCGTGCTGGGGCTCATCGCGCGCCTGACCGGCTTCAGCATCCTGCGCTTCATCCGCTACATCCGTGACGAACTGTTGCTGGTATTGGGAACGTCTTCGTCGGAATCGGCGCTGGTGCCGCTGATGCGCAAGCTCGAACGCCTGGGTTGCTCGAAGTCGGTGGTCGGCCTGGTCGTCCCCAGCGGCTACTCGTTCAATCTCGACGGCACCAACATCTACATGACGATGGCCGCGATCTTCATCGCGCAGGCCTGCAACATCGACCTGACGCTGACGCAGGAACTGACGTTGCTGGCCGTCGCCATGCTCACGTCGAAGGGCGCTTCGGGCGTGACCGGCTCGGGCTTCATCACCCTCGCCGCGACACTGGCAGTGGTGCCATCGGTGCCGGTCGCCGGACTCGCCTTGATCCTCGGCATCGACCGTTTCATGAGCGAGGCCCGCGCGTTGACCAACTTCATCGGCAACGGCGTCGCCACGATCGTCGTGTCCAAATGGGAGAACGAACTCGACGACTCGGTCCTGCAACGCGAATTGCGCAACCCGACCAGCGTCACCCAGCTCGACGAGGGGCCACTTCCCGACGTCGCGCCGATCGACTGAGACGCATGAAAAACGCCGGGTTTCCCCGGCGTTTTCGTTTCACCACGAACGTTGCGAGATCACAGCAGGTGCGCGACGCCGCTGCGCTCTTCTTCCAGCTCCGCCAGCGTCTTGTCCATCGCGACGCGACTGAAATCGTCGATCGCCAGGCCTTCAACGCGGGTGTACTCGCCATTCGCGGTGATCACCGGCACGCCGTAGATGATGCCTTCCGGAATCCCGTAGGAGCCATCGGACGGCACGCCCATCGTCACCCACTCGCCGTTGCTGCCCAGCGCCCAATCGTGCATGTGGTCGATCGCCGCGTTCGCCGCCGACGCGGCCGACGACAGGCCGCGCGCTTCGATGATCGCCGCGCCGCGCTTGCCGACCGTCGGGATGAAGGTGTTGGCATTCCAGTCGGCGTCGTTGATGGTGTCCTTCAGTGACTTGCCATCGACCGTGGCGAAACGGTAGTCCGGATACATCGTCGGGCTGTGATTGCCCCACACGGTGAGCTTCTTGATGTCGGCGACGGCGACGTTCGCCTTGATCGCCAGCTGCGACAGCGCGCGGTTGTGGTCGAGGCGCAGCATCGCGGTGAAGTTCTTCGCGGGCAGATCGGGCGCCGACTTCATCGCGATATAGGCATTGGTGTTCGCCGGATTGCCGACCACCAGCACTTTCACATTGCGGCTGGCGACCTTGTTCAGTGCCTTGCCCTGCACGGTGAAGATCTCGGCATTCTTCAGCAGCAGATCCTTGCGCTCCATGCCCGGGCCGCGCGGCATTGCGCCGACCAGCAGCGCGTAATCGGCGTCCTTGAACGCGACTTCCGGATCATCGGTGCCGACCATGCCGGCCAGCAGCGGGAATGCGCAATCTTCCAGCTCCATCATCACGCCACGCAACGCGGCCTGTGCCTTGTCGAGCGGCAGTTCCAGCATCTGCAGGATGACGGGCTGGTCCTTGCCGAGCATTTCGCCGGAAGCGATGCGGAACAGCAATGCATAACCGATCTGGCCGGCAGCGCCGGTAACGGCAACGCGAACGGGTGCTTTCATGTATGGACTCCGAATTCGAATTGAAGATGGATCAGGACAATTCCGCGAAGAATTCCTGGAAACGTTGCAGACCCGGCGCCAACTGCGGCGTCGGGCAGGTATAGCTGATGCGCAGTGCGCGCGGCTCGCCGAATGCCGAACCCGGCACGCAGGCCACGCCCTTCGCTTCCAGCAAGGCATTGCACAGGTCGATGTCGTTGGCGATCACCTTGCCGTTGTGCGATTTGCCGTAGTACGCACTGATGTCCGGGAACACGTAGAACGCGCCCTGCGGACGCGGGCAGACGATGCCGGGAATGGCGTTCATCACTGCCATCACCTGGTCGCGCTTGGCCTGGAATTCCGCACACTTTTCCGTGGGAACGTCCTGCGGGCCGCTCAGTGCGGCGACAGCCGCGGCGGTGGTGACTTCCGGCAGGTTGGTGATGTGGTTGGAATTCATGGTCACGATCGCTTTCGCAACGATTTCCGGGCCGGCCATGAAGCCGACGCGCCAACCGGGCATGCCGTAGGTCTTCGACAACGAATCGATGAAGATCACGCGGTCCTTCAGTTCCGGACGCGCGTGCACGAAGTTGTGATAGCCGATGTCATCGAACACCATGCGGTTGTAGATGTCGTCGGTGATGATCCAGGTGTCCGGATACTTCGCGATCACGTCGGCGAGCGCATAAATCTCGTCTTTCGTGTAGACCATGCCGGTCGGGTTGTTCGGGTTGTTGAACAGGAACACCTTCGGCTTCTTCGCCAGCGCGGCGTCGAGTTGCGCCGGCGTCAGCTTGTAGTTCTGCGAGGCCGGGCACGGCAGCAGGTCGATCTTCGCGTTGACGATGTCGGCGATATCGAGATAGCTGGTCCAGTATGGCACCGCGAAAGCGATGGTATCGCCCTCTTCCAGCAGTGCTTCCGCCAGGTTGTAGATCACGTGCTTGGCGCCGATGCCAGTGGCGCAATTGGCACGCGTGTAACCGGTCAGGCCGATCTCGGCGATGTGCTTGAGGAAGGCATCGAGCAAGGCGTCGGAACCGCGATTGCTGCCGTACTGGCCGCTGTCGTGCGACAGCGAATCGCGCGCGGCGTCATAGACATGCTGGCCCGGCAGGAAGTTGGGAACGCCGATCGAGAAACTGATGATGTCGCGGCCGCCAGCTTTCAGCGCCTTGGCTTTCTCGGCCACCTGCATGATGGCACTGGGCTTGGCGCGGCCGATGCGCTGGGACAGCTGGGGCATGAAAACGATCTCCGGAAAACCTGTCGTGGATCAGGCGGTGTTGATGGCGGAAATGCCCGCCTTCGGAGCCGAAAATGTTAACACAGCGGGCCTGTTCGACCGTGGTGTCCGCCCATGAAAAATCGCGCCCCGGGAGGCGCGATATTCATGTCGGATCGTGCCTGCGTCGAGCCATGCTGGCACGACATGCGCAACCGTTGCGATCAGGCAGCGAGGATCTTGTTCCACTCCGCCACGCGATCAGCCTTGGCGGCCAGCGCGGCGTCGGCATCGCCTTCGATGCGGATCGACTTGATGGTGTCGCCCTGTTTCACCGAATCGACGATGTCCAGGCCTTCCAGCACCTTGCCGAACACGGTGTGCTTGCCATCCAGCCAGTCGGTCTTGATGTGGGTGATGAAGAACTGGCTGCCGTTGGTATTCGGGCCGGCATTGGCCATCGAGATCACGCCGCGCTCGTGGCGCACGCCATTGTTGGTCTCGTCCTCGAACTTGTAGCCCGGGCCACCGGTGCCGGTGCCGAGCGGGCAGCCGCCCTGGACCATGAAATCGTTGATGACGCGATGGAAGTTCAGGCCGTCGTAGAAGCCACGCTTGGCCAGATTGACGAAATTGGCGACGGTCAGCGGCGCCTTGTCGGGATACAGCTCGAGCTTGATCGGGCCGCGGTCGGTGTCGAGGGTGGCGGTCAGGGACATGGGCGGGACTCCAGGAACTTGGTGGGAAATAGGTGGAAACGATACCGGACGGCGCGATTCGGCGTCGCCGGCTCCCGCTGACATGGCGGCGATCGATGCCGGATCAAGGGTGGGCGCACCCGTACGGAAGTCGCTCAGGCTATAATCTCCGGCTCACTTTCCAGCCCCGGTCGCCCTGCGCGGCCCTTTCCGCATGTCCATTCAGAATCTCCGCAACATCGCCATCGTCGCCCACGTCGACCACGGCAAGACCACCCTCGTCGATTGCCTGCTGAAACAGTCCGGCACCCTGAACGAGCGCACGGTGCTCGCCGAACGCGCGATGGACAGCAACGATCAGGAAAAGGAACGCGGCATCACCATCCTGGCCAAGAACACCGCCATCAACTGGCAGGGCAACCACATCAATATCGTGGATACGCCCGGACACGCCGACTTCGGCGGCGAAGTCGAGCGCGTGCTGTCGATGGTCGATTCGGTGCTGATCCTGGTCGACGCGATGGACGGCCCGATGCCGCAGACGCGCTTCGTCACCCAGAAGGCCTTCGCGATGGGCTTCAAGCCGATCGTGGTGGTCAACAAGATCGACCGCCCCGGCGCGCGCCCGGACTGGGTGATCGACCAGGTGTTCGATCTGTTCGACAAGCTCGGCGCCACCAATGAACAGCTCGATTTCCCCATCGTCTACGCTTCGGCGCTGCACGGTTACGCCAGCCTCGACGACACCGCGCGCGAAGGCGACATGACGCCGCTGTACGAAGCGATCATGCAACACGTCGCGCCGCCGCAGGTCGATCCCGATGGCCCGTTCCAGATGCGCATCAGCCAGCTCGACTACAACAACTTCGTCGGCCTGATCGGCATCGGCCGCATCCAGCGCGGCAAGGTCAAGAAGAACATGCCGGTCAGCGTGGTTGATCGCGAAGGCAAGAAGCGCCAGGGCAAGATCATGCAGGTGCTGGGCTTCCTGGGCCTGGAACGCATCGAAGCCGAGGAAGCCGAGGCCGGCGACATCGTCGCGATCGCCGGCATCACCGATCTGTCGATCTCGGACACCGTGTGCGCGCTGGATACCCCGGAAGCGCTGCCGGCGCTGACCGTGGACGAGCCGACCATCAGCATGACCTTCCAGGTGAACGATTCGCCATTCGCCGGCAGCAAGGATCTCAGCGGCGGCAAGTTCCTCACCAGCCGCCAGCTGCGCGAGCGCCTCGAGCGCGAAACGCTGCACAACGTCGCGCTGAAGGTCGAGGAAGGTTCGGACGCGGACAAGTTCCTGGTTTCCGGCCGAGGCGAACTGCACCTGTCGGTGCTGATCGAAACCATGCGTCGCGAAGGCTACGAGCTCGCGGTGTCGCGTCCGGAAGTCATCATCAAGGAAATCGACGGCCAGCAGATGGAACCGCTCGAACAACTGGTGGTGGACGTCGAGGAAATCCATCAGGGCGGCGTCATGGAAAAGCTCGGCATCCGCAAGGGCCAGCTCAAGAACATGGAGTCCGATGGCAAGGGACGCGTGCGGCTGGATTACATGATCCCGGCACGCGGCCTGATCGGCTTCCAGAACGAGTTCCGCACCCTGACCCAGGGTTCGGGCCTGTTGTTCCATGTCTTCGACCATTACGGCCCGAAGGAAACCGGCACGATCGCCAAGCGCCAGAACGGCGTGATGATCGCGAATGCCGCGGGCGCAACCCCGGCGTATTCGCTGGGCCCACTGCAGGAACGCGGTCGCCTGTTTGCCGCCGAAGGCGACCAGGTGTACGAAGGCCAGCTGGTTGGTATCCATTCCAAGGACAACGACCTGACCGTCAACGCGATCAAGCCGAAGCCGCTGACCAACATGCGCGCCTCCGGCAAGGACGATGCGATCAAGCTGACCCCGGCGATCAAGTATTCGCTGGAGCAGGCGCTGGACTTCATCGAGGATGACGAGCTGGTCGAAGTCACCCCGAAGGAAATCCGCCTGCGCAAGAAGTTCCTGACCGAAAGCGATCGCAAGCGCGCCAGCCGCGCCGCCTGATCGGGTTGTGATGATGATCTGTTCCGCGTGGATGCCGGATGGCGCCATGCGGGAACAGGCGTGCGCGCGCATCGGCAACATTTCGGTGGTACAAACCGAGATGGGACGCGGCTATCGGCGACTCGCTGCAGGGCCGCTGTGGCCGGCGTGACGATCCGCCCTTGCCAACCGTCCCGGCTGGCCCCATCGTTCCATCATCGCCCTGCAACATCCGGTCACCGACACTCTTCCGATGGATCTTCAGACACGCGCGACGTCCACTGACGATGCGCCCTACAACCCGGATCCAAGGGCGCACCCCGGCCTCCACATCATCGCCATCTTCGAGGTGGTGAAGGGATTGCTTGGCCTGGTTGCCGCCAGCGGCATGGCGATCAGCGGCCCGGATCCGATCCGCCACTTCGTGTGGATCCTGATCCGCCGCTTCAATCTCGACCCGCGCCACGGCATCGCCGCTTGGGTGGACCAGATCGTCAGCCCGACCGGCGTCCACATCGCGGTGGTGGTCGCCTTCGGCTATGGCGTACTCCATGTCGCCGAGGGTTGGGGCCTGTGGCGTGATCGGGCGTGGGCCTCGTGGCTGGGCTGCATCGGTGTCGCCATGTACCTGCCTTTCGACGTCTATGCGCTGTATCGCCATCCGCTGCACTGGCTGGCCTGGGGCGTGGTCGCCCTCAATCTGGTCATCCTCTACGTGCTGGCGCGCGATCTGGTGAAACGCCATCGCCACCCGCCGGTGGTGCCAGCGGCGGATTGACGAAGCATCGCGCTATGCTCGCGGGCATCCCGCCCGGAACCTCGCGATGCGCCCGATCCTCCCGTTCCTGACATTCCTGCTGGCGTCATTGCCGGCCCTGGCCGCACAGCCGAAACAGGCGTTCGACGTCAGCGAAGCCGGCGTCAGCGAATTGCAGGCACGCATGCGCGATGGCAAGCTCGACAGCCAGGCGCTGACCCGTGCTTACCTGCAACGGATCGCCCGCATCGATCGCGCCGGCCCGCGCCTCAACAGCATCATCGAGCTCAATCCCGATGCGTTGAAGGAAGCCGCGGCGCTCGATCGCGAACGTCGCGCCGGACACGTGCGCGGTCCGCTGCACGGCATCCCGATCCTGCTCAAGGACAACATCGATGCGGTGGGCATGGCGAATTCGGCGGGATCGCTGGCGCTGGCCGACAATCGTCCATCGACGGATGCGCCGCTGGTGGCGAAATTGCGCGCGGCCGGTGCGGTGATCCTCGGCAAGACCAACCTCAGCGAATGGGCAAACTTCCGTTCCGCACACGCGTCGTCGGGCTGGAGCGGACGCGGCGGACAGACGCGCAATCCCTACGTCCTCGATCGCAATCCGTGCGGATCGAGCGCGGGCACCGGCAGCGCGATCGCGGCGAGCCTCGCCACTGTCGGCATCGGCACCGAAACCGACGGCAGCATCCTCTGCCCCGCCAGCATGGCGGGATTGGTGGGGATCAAGCCGACCCTCGGCCTGATGAGCCGAACCGGCATCATCCCGATCGCGCATTCGCAGGACACCGCCGGACCGATGGCGCGCAGCGTTGCCGATGCCGCCGCGTTGCTGGGCGCGATGGCCGGCAGCGATCCACGCGATGCAGCCACGAAAGAGGCGGACGCGCATCGCCATGACTATGTTGCCGGCTTGCACGCCGATGGCTTGAAGGGCAAGCGGATTGGCGTGGTGCGCAAGCTTGCCGGCATGGAGCCGAATGCAGACCACGCGCTCGAGGCCGCGATCGCCACGCTGCGTGCGCAAGGCGCGATCGTGATCGATCCGGTCGATGTCGCCAATCTCGACACGCTCGGCGAGGCCGAGATGACGATCATGCTGTACGAGTTCAAGCACGATCTCACCGCCTATCTGCGCGACAGCAACGCCAAGCCGAAAACACTGGCCGCCCTGATCGACTGGAACAACGCGCACGCGAAGCAGGAGATGCCGTGGTTCGGCCAGGACCTGTTCGAAAAAGCGAATGCAGCAGGCGGCCTCGACGATCGCAAGTATCTCGATGCACTGGCGAAGGCCAAGCGTTTGTCGGGTCCGGAAGGCATCGATGCCGCGCTGGTGAAACATCATCTTGATGCCTTGATCGCGCCGAGCTGGGGCCCGGCCTTCCCCACCGACCCGGTGTTGGGCGATCACATCGTCAGTGGCGATCCGACCATCGGCGGCGTGTCGCAATTGCCGGCGATGGCGGGCTATCCATCGGTCACCGTGCCGGCCGGCTTCACCCACGGACTCCCCGTCGGCGTGATGTTCCTCGGCACCGCGTGGAGCGAACCGGTGTTGCTCGATATCGCCTATGGCTACGAACAGGCGACGCACGCGCGCAAGGCGCCGACATTCATCCCGACGATCGTGCCATGAGCGCCGATCAACGCGTCAGTTCGATCTTCGCCAGCGCGCCCTTGGCGCCACTGAGCCACGCGCTATCACCACGGATGGAGATCGCATCGAAGCTGGCGTCGGAGATCGCCGTCCAGCGCTTGCCATCCCATGCATCGACGCCCGATGGCCCGACTGCGATGCACACGTGTGCGGTGCAGGCCACGCCGGAACGATAACCACGCGGTGCAGCATCGATGCGCAGCGACGCGGCTGACGTTGCCGGCAAGGTCGCGGCATTGCCGGACGCTTGTTCGGCGCTGTAATCACCACCGACCACGAACGCACCACCGCGCCACGCTGCCACGGAGAACGCGCCGGCCGCCGGTTTGCCGCGTGCCATGCCGGTGTCGAGCGCATGCCAGTCATGTTCGCCATCGCACAACAGGTGCAGGCGCGAAGCCGCACCACCGCTGACGACCGCCAACGCACCCTTGATCCGCGCGATGCAGGTACCGCTGGCCGCGAACGCCGCTTCGTCCTTCAATGCCGGCGGACCGTTGCCATCCAGCGTCCAGTGTTCGCCACCATCATTCGTCGTGTAGAGCTGGTAGCGATCGCCAACCGGATCACCGAGCAGCCAGCCGCGCTTGCCGTCGAACGCCATGCAATCGAAGAAGGCTTTGTCGTCCCGCGTGTCGAGCACCTGCGCCCACGTCGCGCCGCCATCGCGGGTGCGGAACACGCGCGATTGCACGCCTGGCCCTGCCGCCATTGCTACCGCGGTGCGCGCATCGAAGCCTTCGATATCGCGGAAATCGAGTTTGTCGGCATCGGGAATCGACAAGCGTTGCCAATGGGCGCCGCCATCGGTCGTGCGCAATACCGTGCCCTTGCTGCCACTCGCCCACGCGACTTTGGCATCGACCGCCGAGACCCCGCGCAAGCGCGCATCAACGCCACTCTGCTGCGTCTCGACGCGCCATTCGGCCTGTGCCGCCAGCGGAACCGTCAGCAGCAGGCCGATCAGCACGCGCCGCATCGCGTCAGGCCTTCGCCGTGCGCAACTGCGTCGACTTGCGGACGATGCACATCGCCGCTTCCAGCGCCTGTTCGTAATTGAGGCGCGGATCGACGGTGGAACGATAGGCGCGCTGCAGGTCGACATCGGTCAGTTCGCGCGCACCGCCGGTGCATTCGGTGACGTCTTCGCCGGTCAGTTCGAGATGGATGCCGCCAAGGCGCGTGCCGCTGGCACGGTGCATGTCGAACGCGTGCTCGATCTCCTGGCGGATGTTCTCGAAACGCCGGGTCTTGTAGCCATTCGCGGTGGATTCGGTATTGCCGTGCATCGGATCGCACACCCACAACACCCGCCGACCTTCGCGACGCACCGCATCCAGCAGCGGCGGCAGCGCCTGCGCGATCTTGCCGGCGCCCATGCGATGGATCAGCGTCAGGTGACCGGCTTCGTCATCGGGATTCAACGCATCGACCACGCGCAGCAACTGGTCGGGCGTCACGCTCGGGCCAACCTTCAGCGCGATCGGGTTGCGCAGGCCGCGCATATATTCGACGTGCGCGCCATCCAGCGCCGCCGTGCGCATGCCGATCCACGGGTAATGCGTGGCCAGGTTGAACCAGCCCCACTGCCGTGGCACCTGGCGCGTCTGCGCCGCTTCGTACGGCAGCAGCAGCGCTTCGTGCGAGGTGTAGAAATCGACGCGATTGAGGTTGCCGACCTGGCCGCCCGACAGCGTTTCCATGAACTGCACCGCATCGCCGACCGCCTGCACCATGCGCTGGTAGTCATCGGCCAGCGGCGAATGCCCGACCCAACCGAGGTTCCAGTATTCGAGGTGATGGACGTCGGCGAAGCCGCCATCGATCAGCGCGCGCACGAAATTCATCGTCATAGCCGAACGCGCGTGCGCGGTGATCATCCGTTGCGGATCGGGAATCCGCGACTCGGCGGTGAATTCCGGCGAGTTGATGATGTCGCCGCGGTAACTCGGGAGTTCGACGCCATCGCGCACTTCGCTATCGGACGAACGCGGTTTGGCGTACTGCCCGGCGAAGCGGCCGACACGCACCACCGGCATGCGCAATCCGTGCACCAGCACCAGGCTCATCTGCAACAGCACCTTGAGGCGGTTGCTGATCAGGTTGGAATTGCACTCGGTGAAGTTCTCGGCGCAATCACCGCCCTGCAACAGGAAACGCTTGCCGTCCTGCGCCTCGGCGAGCTGGCGCTTGAGCTCGATGATTTCCCACGACGTCACCAGCGGCGGCAACTCGCCGAGCTCGCGCGTTGCCGTGGCCAGCGCCACGGCATCGGGATATGTCGGTTGCTGGGTCGCGGTGCGCGACTGCCAACTCCACGGCGTCCAGTCCTGCGCTTCGCGGACGGGCTGCACGTGCTTCTTGTTTCGATTCATTTCAGGCTCCTCGCCGTGAATTTGCGATCGCTCCTGCGCCAACCGGCGGCGATCGCCCAGATACCAAGCCCGATGAACCAGAGCGCACACCATGCCGGCATGGTCAGGCCCAGGAATGTCCAGTTGATGTTGCTGCAATCACCGCTGGCGGTCAGCACTTTCCGCAGCACGCTCTGCACCGGCATCATCTCGAGCATGAACGTCATCGGTGAACCGCATCCTGCCATCGGCGGCGGATAGATCTGCACCCAGACATGCCGCAACGCCACGCCCGCACCGGCCACTGCGGGGATCACCGCAAGCACCGCCAACCATTTGCGCGCCGACGTCGATTTCGGCGCGATCACGCCACCAATCAGGAACACCGTGCCCAACGCGGCAAAGGCGATGCGCTGCAGGATGCAGAAATTGCACGGCATTACGCCGAGCTGGAACTGCACGTAAAAAGCGTAACCCAGCAACCCCGCACAGGCGAGGAAACCGATCAGGAAACGGGCGCGAAAGCTCTTCGGGATCATCATCACACCATAACAAAAAACCCCGACGATTCGCCGGGGTTTTTCCTATTCATTTTCGTTGCAGGTGAAACGCTTAACCGAGGTCGACCGGGCGATCCACCAGTTCGACATAGGCCATCGGCGCGTTGTCGCCAGCGCGGAAACCGCACTTGAGGATACGGATGTAACCACCCGGACGCGTCGCATAACGCGGGCCCAGCACGGTGAACAATGTGCCGACCGCTTCCTTGTCGCGCAGGCGCGCGAACGCGAGACGGCGATTGGCGACGCCATCGACCTTGGCCAGCGTGATCAGCGGCTCGGCGACGCGACGCAGTTCCTTGGCCTTGGGCAGGGTGGTCTTGATGAGCTCGTGCTTGATCAGCGACGAGGCCATGTTCTTGAACATCGATTCACGATGAGCGCTGGTGCGGCTGAACTTGCGGCCGGCTTTCTGGTGACGCATGGTCTGGATTCCTGATGAATGTCGTGACTGTGTAGTTCGCTGTCGCCATCCTGGCGTTGTTGCATGGACTGCGGTTGGTCCGGTGCCGGCGTCCCTTGCCGGTCATTGCCGCGGGTTGGACCCGTCGGCGGGTACTACGTGAAACAACTCAGGCGATCCGGCGTTGCCACCGGATCGCCTGTTGATTGCTTAGCCCAACATGCCGTGGGCGGCGACACCGGCCGGCGGCCAATGGTCGACCTTCATGCCGAGGGCAAGACCGCGCTGCGCGAGCACGTCCTTGATCTCGGTCAACGACTTCTTGCCGAGGTTCGGGGTCTTGAGCAGCTCGACTTCGGTCTTCTGGATCAGATCACCGATGTAGTAGATGCTCTCGGCCTTCAGGCAGTTGGCCGAACGCACGGTCAGCTCGAGGTCGTCGATCGGACGCATCAGCAGCGGATCGACGCCGTTCGGGGTCTTCTGCGCGGCGCTGGCGTGCTTCGGCGTGAAATCGCCGAACACCGACAGCTGGTCGGTCAGGATGTTGGCTGCCGTGCGCACCGCTTCCTCGGCATCGATGGTGCCGTTGGTTTCGATATCCAACACCAGCTTGTCGAGGTTGGTGCGCTGTTCGACGCGCGCGGCTTCCACCGCGTAGGCGACCTTGCGCACCGGCGAGAACGAGGCATCCAGCATCAGGCGGCCGATGGTCGAGGTTTCCTCGTCCGGGCGGCGACGGGCGGCGGCCGGCTGGTAGCCGAACCCACGCTCGATCTTGAGCTGCATGTTGATCGCGGCGTCCTTGGTCAGGGTGCAGATCACGTGGTCGGGGTTCAGCACCTCGACGTTATGGTCGACCTTGATGTCGGCCGCGGTGACCACGGTCGGGCCCTGCTTCTGCAAGGACAGCGTGGTGCTGTCGCCGCTGTGCATGCGCAGTGCCACGTCCTTGAGGTTCAACAACACCTCAAGCACGTCTTCCTGCAGGCCTTCGATGGTGCTGTACTCGTGCACCACCCCGTCGATGCTCACTTCGGTCACGGCAAAGCCGGGGATCGAAGACAGCAGCACGCGACGCAGGGCATTGCCGAGGGTATGTCCGTAGCCGCGCTCCAGCGGCTCGATCACGACCTTCGCACGAAGGTCAGTGATGCGCTCGATTTGCGGGGCGCGCGGACGCAGCACTTGATTGGCGGTAACCGTCATGTATGGCGTCTCCTGTGCATCCGGTTCATGACGCCGGATGCGTATTGCAAAGGGAATTACTTCGAGTACAACTCGACGATCAGCGCCTCGTTGATGTCGGCAGGCAGGTCGCCGCGATCCGGCACCGCCTTGAACACGCCCGAGAACTTTCCGGCATCGACATCAACCCACGACGGCGACAGGTCCATCTGCTGCGACAGCGTCAGGGCCTCCTGCACGCGCAGCTGCTTCTGGGCACGTTCCGACAGCGCGATGGCGTCGCCGGCCTTGACCTGGTACGACGGCAGGTTCACGTACTTGCCGTTGACCAGCACGCCGCGGTGCGAAACCAACTGGCGGGCAGAGGCGCGCGTCACCGCGAAGCCCATGCGGAACACCACGTTGTCGAGGCGGGTCTCGAGAAGCTGCAGCAGGTTTTCACCCGTGTTGCCCTTCTTGTTCGAGGCCTTCTTGTAGTAGTTGCGGAACTGGCGTTCCAGCAGACCGTAGATGCGCTTGACCTTCTGCTTCTCGCGCAGCTGGGTGGCGTAATCGGAGAGCTTGCCCTTGCGCGCGGTGGCGCCATGCTGGCCGGGCTTCTGCTCCAGCTTGCACTTGGAATCCAGCGCACGCGCCGGGCTCTTGAGGGACAGATCGGCGCCTTCGCGGCGCGCGAGCTTACAGGTGGGACCAATATAACGAGCCATGTCTTCTCAGCTCCTCAGACGCGACGCTTTTTGGGCGGACGGCAACCGTTGTGCGGGATCGGCGTCACGTCGGTGATGTTCAAGATCTTGTATCCGACGTTGTTCAACGAACGGACGGCGGATTCACGGCCCGGACCCGGGCCCTTGATACGGACTTCCAACGCCTTCACGCCGTAGTCGAGCGCGGCCTTGCCAGCCTTCTCGGCGGCGACCTGCGCGGCGAACGGGGTGGACTTGCGCGAGCCACGGAAACCCGCGCCGCCCGAAGTCGCCCAGCTCAGCGCATTGCCCTGGCGGTCGGTGATGGTGATGATGGTGTTGTTGAACGAAGCGTGGACATGCGCGATGCCGTCGGTGACGACGCGCTTGATCTTCTTCTTGGTCTTGGTGGCAGCTGCCGGCTTGGCCATGGTCTGGATTCCTTACTTCTTGATGGCCTTGCGCGGACCCTTGCGGGTGCGTGCATTGGTCCGGGTGCGCTGGCCGCGCAGCGGCAGGCCACGACGATGACGCAGGCCGCGATAGCTGCCCAGATCCATCAGACGCTTGATCGCCATGCCGACTTCACGGCGCAGGTCGCCTTCGACGATGAACTTGCCGATCTCCGAACGCAGGCGTTCGACTTCCGGTTCCGCCAAATCGCGGATCTTGGTGGTACGGGCCACGCTGGCTGCATCGCAGACCTGCTTGGACCGGGTACGGCCGATGCCGTAGATGCTCTGCAACCCAACCCAGACGTGTTTCTGGGCAGGCAGGTTGACACCCGCAATACGCGCCATGTGGCGGCTCTCCGACTGTTGATGGGCCCGATTCAGTGAATCCGGGCCGGGGAACATGAAAGTATAGCAACTTCCCGCAATTCATGGAAGCCATCGATGCCCTGACAGCTCCGGCATGGGGAGTGTGCCCATGCTCCGGCGAACGGTCCTGCGGCCAGCCACCGGGTTGCCCCGATGCGGCGCGCGCTACTCTGGCGCGCACATTCCGCAGATCCACTCGTGTGCGGGAAGGCCCACGAGTCGCCCAACGTGCCGGTGGGAGCGCAATGTCCCGCCCGGCGGTATGACTTTCGCGACCCGAAGGCCGCAGGCTCGGTCTTGTCGACCAAGCCCGGCATTATGCCACAACAACGCGATCAGCGCGTGCCGCGACCTTTCAAATTTGCCTTCTTGAGCAAGCTGCCGTACTGGTGCGACATCAGGTGCGCCTGGATCTGCGCGATGAAGTCCATCACCACCACCACCACGATCAGCAGCGAGGTGCCGCCGAAGTAGAACGAGGTGCCCAGCTTGGTGCGCATGATTTCCGGCAACAGGCAGACCACCGCGAGGTAGATCGCACCGGCCAGCGTCAGTCGCGTCAGCACGCCATCCACGTATTCCGCGGTGGCACGACCCGGACGGATGCCCGGAATCAGCGCGCCCGACTTCTTGAGGTTGTCGGCCGTCTCCTGCGAATTGAACACCAGCGCCGTATAAAAGAATGCAAAACCAATGATCATCGCCGCGAAGATGATCATGTGCAGCGGCTGGCCCGGGGACAACGCCTGGCCGACGCGCTGCAGCCATTGCGTGGTGGCCGAACCGTTGCTGCCGAACCATTGTGCAGCCGTCGCCGGGAACATGATGATCGAGCTGGCGAAGATCGGCGGGATCACGCCGGCCATGTTGAGCTTCAGCGGTAGGAACGACGACTGGTTCATGTACGCGTTGCGACCACCCTGGCGTCGCGCGTAGTTCACGGTGATCCGGCGTTGTCCGCTTTCGACGAACACCACCAGGTAGGTGAAGCCAACCACCAGCGCCGCGATCAGGATCAGCTGGACCAGGTTGATGTCGCCATTGCGCAGCGAGGTGAAGGTGTTGATCACCGCTCCCGGCAAACCGGCGACGATGCCCGCGAAGATGATCAGCGACACGCCGTTGCCGACGCCGCGTTCGGTCATCTGCTCACCCAGCCACATCAGGAACATGGTGCCGGAGGTCAGCGCGATGACGGCAGTCAGGACGAAGGCCGGACCCGGGTTGTAGACCACGTGGATGCCGTTCTGCGCGCCCGACGCCTGCAGCGCCGTGGCGATGCCGAACGCCTGGAACACCGCGAGCGGCAAGGCGCCGATGCGCGACCACTGGTTGATCTTGCGACGGCCCGACTCGCCTTCCTTCTGGATCGCCTTCAGGCTCGGGAAGATCTGCGTGCACAGCTGCACGATGATCGACGCCGAGATGTAGGGCATCACGTTCAATGCCAGCACGCTGAAACGCTGCAGCGCACCGCCCGAGAACATGTTGAACATGTCGACGATGGTGCCCTTCTGGGCATCCATCAACTGGACCATCGCCTGCGGGTTCACGCCAGGCACCGGGATGTAGCAGCCGATGCGGTAGACGATCAACGCACCAATGACGAACAGCAGGCGCTGGCGGAGCTCGGTGAATTGACCGAGCCCGCCACCAAGACCTGCTACCGCGTTGCCGGGTCGCGACATGCGGGGATTACTCCTCGAACTTGCCGCCAGCGGCTTCGACAACCGCCTTGGCGCCAGCGGTTGCAGCGATGCCCTTCAGCACGAAAGCCTTGGAGACTTCGCCCTTCTTGACCAGCTTCGCCTGCTTGGCGGTGCTCGGCACCAGGCCGGCAGCGCGCAGCGCGGCGAAATCGATCGTGCCTGCGTCCAGCGTCTCGAGCTGGTACAGCATCACTTCGGCGGTGTCCTTGGACAGCTTCGAGCGGAAGCCGACCTTCGGCAGACGCATCTGCATCGGCATCTGGCCGCCTTCGAAACCAGCCTTGATCTTGCCCTTGCCGGAGCGCGCGAACGAGCCCTTGTGGCCACGACCGCAGGTCTTGCCCAGGCCGGAACCGATGCCGCGACCGACGCGCTTCGGCGCGGTGCGGGCGCCGTCGGCGCGCTTGATGTCATTGAGTTTCATTTGATTACTCCTCGACCCGGACCAGGTAATAGACCTTGTTGATCAGGCCACGGACCTGCGGGCTGTCCTTCAGTTCACGCATGTCATTGAGCTTGTTCAGGCCCAGCGCACGCACGGAGAGGCGGTGCTTCGCCTGCGTCCCGCGCAGACCCTTCACCAGCCGCACCTTAACGGTGCCGTTGTTCGACTTAGCGGTTGACATGGAAGACCTCCTCGACCGACTTGCCACGCTTGGCGGCGATGTTGGACGGCGAATGCATCTGCGACAGACCACGCAAGGTGGCGCGCACCAGGTTGATGGGATTGCGCGAACCGACGGCCTTGGCCAGCACGTTCTTGACGCCGACCGCTTCCAGCACGGCGCGCATCGCGCCACCGGCGATCACGCCGGTACCTTCGGACGCCGGCTTCATGAACACGCGTGCCGCGCCGTGACCGGCCTTCACTTCGTGCCACAAGGTGCCATTGTTGAGATCGACGGGCTTCATGGTCTTGCGGGCCTGCTCCATCGACTTCTGGATGGCAACCGGCACTTCGCGCGCCTTGCCGTAACCGAAGCCGACCTTGCCGGCGCCATCACCGACAACGGTGAGCGCGGTGAAGGTGAATTGGCGACCGCCCTTGACCGTCTTGCTGACGCGGTTGACCGCGACCAGCTTTTCGATCATGCCGTCATCGTAGTCCTCGCGGGGTCCGCGATCGTTGCGATCGCGACGGGGCTCGCGCTGTTCGCGTGGTTCATTGGCCATGTGTCTGTTCCTGTGTGATTAGGTGATGTACGGCCTTGGGCCGCTTGGAGTTGTGGGATAGATCGGGCGTTTCAAGGTCTCCGCAATCGGAAGCCCTGCCCGGCGCGCACTCCGCGCCGGCGAGTGGAACCAGAAATCAGAACTGCAGGCCGCCTTCGCGCGCGGCATCCGCCAGGGCCTTGATGCGGCCGTGGTAGCGGTAACCGGAACGGTCGAACGCGATCTTCTCGATGCCGGCAGCCTTGGCGCGTTCGGCGATGACCTTGCCGATGCGAGCAGCAGCTTCGATGTTCTTGGCCGACTTGAGGTCGCCGCGGACATCGGCCTGCGTGGTCGATGCAGCCGCGATGACGCTGGAACCGTCGGAGGTGAACAGCTGCGCGTACAGGTGCTGGCCGGTGCGCAGCACCGACAGGCGCGGCACGCCGAGCTTCTTGATTTGCGCGCGGGTGGACTTGGCGCGGCGGAGACGAGCGATTTTCTTCAACATGATGATTCTCCAGAAAGCGGATCGACGACTTACGCCTTCTTGGCTTCCTTGCGGATGATGGTTTCGTCGGAGTACTTCACGCCCTTGCCCTTGTAGGGTTCCGGCGGACGGTAACCGCGAATCTTGGCGGCGACTTCACCGACGCGCTGCTTGTCCGTGCCCGTGACCACGATTTCGGTCTGGGTCGGAGTAGCGATCGTAATGCCTTCCGGCGTCACGAACAGCACCGGGTGCGAGAAGCCCAGCGACAGGCTGAGATCCTTGCCCTGCATGGCGGCGCGATAACCGACACCGACCAGCTCGAGCTTGCGGGTGAAGCCTTCGGACACGCCGGTGACCATGTTGGCCACGATGGCGCGGATGGTGCCGGTGAGGGCAACCTTCGACGAATCATTGGAGGCGAACTGGGCGATGCCGTTCTCCACCGTCAACGCCACGCCTTCCGGCTGCGTGATGGTGAGCGTGCCCTTCGGGCCCTTGGCTTCGATCTGGCCGTTCTGGGTCTTGACCTCGACACCCTTCGGCAGGGTGATCGGCAATTTGGCGACTCGGGACATGGTGCGCTCCTCGATCAGGCCACGAAGCACAAGACTTCACCACCGACGCCCTGATGGCGCGCCTGCGAGTCGGTCATGATGCCCTTGGAGGTGGAAACGATGGCGACGCCGAGGCCACCCAGCACCTTCGGCAAGGCATGCTTGCTGCGGTACTGGCGCAGGCCCGAGCGCGAGATGCGCTGGAGCTTCTCGATGACCGGACGGCCTTCGAAATACTTGAGCTGGATTTCCAGCTCGGCTTTGCCGCCACCGAGGTCGGTGACGCGCAGGTCGCTGATGTAGCCCTCGCCCTTCAGGACGTTGGCGATCGCGACCTTGATCTTGGAAGACGGCATTTTCACCGTCGGCTTGCCAACCGCGGCCGCATTCTTGATGCGGACCAGCATGTCGGCGATAGGATCAGTCATGCTCATTGAGTCATTACCTTATGAGTATCGATATCCGCTTTCGCGAATGAATCGGAATTACCAGGAAGCCTTGCGCAGGCCGGGGACGTCGCCACGCATGGTGGCTTCGCGCAGCTTGTTGCGGCCGAGGCCGAACTTGCTGTACACGCCCTGCGGGCGGCCGGTCAACGCGCAACGGCTCATCTGCCGGGCCGGGGACGAATCGCGCGGCATCTTCTGCAGCTTGGTCGACGCATCCATCTTGTCCTCGTAGGACGCATCCGGGTTTGCGATGACCTTCTTCAGTGCCTCGCGCTTGCTGGCGAATTGCTTGGCCAGCTTCTTGCGCTTGGTCTCGCGGTTGATCATGGAAGTCTTGGCCATGTTCGATCCTCAGTTGCGGAACGGGAAACGGAAGGCTTCGAGCAAAGCCTTGGCTTCTTCGTTGGTCTTGGCGGTGGTGGTGATCGCGATGTCCATGCCGCGCAACGCGTCAACCTGGTCGAAGTCGATCTCCGGGAAGATGATCTGTTCCTTCAGGCCCATGTTGTAGTTGCCACGGCCATCGAACGAGCGACCCGACACGCCGCGGAAGTCGCGGACGCGCGGCAGCGAGATGTTGACCAGGCGATCGAGGAACTCGTACATCTTGTTGCGGCGCAGGGTCACCTTGCAGCCGATCGGCCAGCCATCGCGGATCTTGAACGAGGCCACCGAGACACGCGTCTTGGTGATGATCGGCTGTTGGCCGGTGATCTTGGCCAGGTCGGCCACCGCATTTTCCAGCACCTTCTTGTTGGTCGCGGCTTCGCCGACGCCCATGTTGATGGTGATCTTCTGGATCTTCGGGACCTGCATCGGATTGGTGTAGCCAAAGCGCTTCATCAGCACCGGCACCACTTCTTCCTTGTAGATTTTTTCCAGTCGGGTGTTCATGTCATCAGACCTCAGGCGTCAATCGCATCGCCGGAGCGGAACACACGCAGTTTGCGTCCATCCTCCAGCACCTTGATACCGACGCGCTCACCCTTGCCATTGGCCGGGTTGAACAGCATCACGTTGGAAATGTGGATCGAGGCTTCGCGCTCGACCACGCCGCCGGGTTGGCCGGCCTGCGGGTTCGGCTTGGTGTGGCGCTTGACGACGTTGATGTTCGAAACGAACACGCGCTCGCCAGCGACGCGTACCACGTCGCCCTTCTTGCCCTTGTCCTTGCCGGTGATCACGATCACCTGGTCGCCTTTCTTGATTCGGTTCATGGTGTCCTCCGGCTCACAGCACTTCAGGCGCGAGCGAAACGATCTTCATGAACTTCTCGGAGCGCAGTTCGCGCGTCACCGGCCCGAAAATGCGGGTGCCGATCGGTTCATGCTTGTTATTCAACAACACGGCGGCGTTGCCGTCGAAGCGGATCAGCGACCCGTCGGGACGACGCACGCCCTTGCGGGTGCGCACGACCACGGCGTTGTAGACCTCGCCCTTCTTGACCTTGCCGCGCGGAATGGCGTCCTTGATCGACACCTTGATGATGTCGCCGATGCCGGCATAACGGCGCTTGGAACCACCAAGCACCTTGATGCACATGACTTCCTTGGCACCGGAATTGTCCGCAACATCGAGGTGGCTCTGCATCTGGATCATGTCTGTAGCCTCCTCTTATTCGGCCGCGCGGGTGACGATTTCGACCACGCGCCAGTTCTTGGTCTTGGACATCGGGGCACATTCGGCGACGCGCACCAGGTCGCCTTCGTTGCAGGCGTTGTCGGCGTCGTGGGCGTGCAGCTTGGTGGAGCGACGGATGTACTTGCCGTAGAGCGCGTGCTTGATCTGGCGCTCGACAAGCACGGTCACCGTCTTGTCCATCTTGTTGCTGACCACGCGGCCTTCGACCGTGTGCTGCTTTTTATCAGTGTTGTTCATGGTCATCTCGTGGATCACTTCTGGGCCACGACGGATTGCTGCATCCGGGCGCGGGCAATTTCCCGGCGAACGCGGCGGATCTCGTGGGTCTTTTCCATCTGCCCGGTCGCCTTCTGCATGCGCAGGGCGAACTGCTCCTTCTGGAGGTCGGTCAGGTGGTTGGCCAGGTCCTTCTCGGACAACTGGCGAAGTTGCTTCATGTCCATCAGCGCACCGTCCGGGTCACGAATTGGGTGGTCACCGAGAGCTTGGCGGCGGCCAGGCGGAACGCCTCGCGCGCGGTCGCCTCATCAACGCCCTCAATTTCATAGATCATCCGGCCGGGCTGGATCTGCGCGACCCAGTACTCGACGTTGCCCTTGCCGGAGCCCATGCGGACTTCGATCGGCTTCTCGGTGATCGGCTTGTCGGGGAACACGCGGATCCACATCTTGCCGCCACGCTTCACGTAACGGCTGATGGCACGACGGGCGGCCTCGATCTGGCGCGCGGTCAGGCGACCGGTCTGCGTCGAGCGCAGGCCGTACTCGCCGAACGACACGGCATTGGAACTCCAGGCCAGGCCTTCATTGCGGCCCTTGTGGAGCTTGCGGTATTTGGTTCGCTTGGGTTGCAGCATGGCTTAGCCCCTTGCCTCACGATTGCCGCCGTCGCGATCGCCGCGCGGCTGGCGCGGAGCGCGGGCCGGACGGTCGCTGCGCTCGTTGCGCGGCTCGTCATTCTTTTCCTGGCCTACTTGCGAGAAGTCGAACACTTCGCCCTTGTAGATCCAGACCTTGATTCCGATCACGCCGTAGGTGGTGTGCGCCTCGGCGAAACCGTAGTCCACGTCCGCACGCAGGGTGTGCAGCGGCACGCGACCTTCGCGGTACCACTCCGAACGGGCGATTTCGGCACCGTTCAAGCGGCCTGCAACGTTGACCTTGATGCCCAGCGCACCGATGCGCATCGCATTGCCGACGGCGCGCTTCATGGCACGGCGGAACATGATGCGGCGCTCGAGCTGCTGCGCGATCGACTCGGCGACCAGCTGCGCGTCGAGTTCCGGCTTGCGGACTTCGCTGACATTGATGTGCGCCGGGACGCCCATGACGTCGGACACTTCCTTGCGCAGCTTCTCGATGTCCTCGCCGCGCTTGCCGATCACCACGCCCGGGCGGGCGGTGAAGATCGTCACGCGCGCCGACTTCGCCGGACGCTCGATCAGGATGCGGGAGATACCGGCTTGCGCCAGCTTCTTGCGCAGCATTTCGCGGACCTTGAGGTCACCGATGAGGAGGCCGGCGAATTCCTTCTTTCCGGCATACCACTTCGAGTTCCAGTCCTTGGAAATGCCAAGGCGGATGCCGACGGGATGTACTTTATGACCCATGGTTACTTGCCCTCGGCGACGACGATGGTGATATGGCTGGTGCGCTTGAGGATGCGGGTACCGCGTCCCTTCGCACGCGCCATGAAGCGCTTCAGGCTCGGACCTTCATCAACCATGATGGTCTTGACCTTGAGCGCATCGGCATCGGCGCCGACATTGTTTTCGGCGTTGGAGACAGCCGACCACAGCACCTTGTGGATCATGTGCGCGGCCTTCTTGTCACTGAACTTCAGCAGGTCCAGTGCACGGGAAGCAGGGAGACCGCGAATCTGGTCGGCGACCAGTCGGGCCTTCTGCGAGGAAATGCGCGCGGAGCGCAGGATTGCCTTGGCTTCCATCATGCTCTCCTTACTTCCCCGACTTCTTGTCGCCGCCGTGACCCTTGAAGGTCCGGGTCAACGAGAATTCGCCGAGCTTGTGGCCAACCATGTTCTCGTTGATCAGCACCGGCACGTGGGCCTTGCCGTTGTGCACGGCGATGGTGAAACCCACCATCTCCGGCATGATCATCGAGCGACGCGACCAGGTCTTGATCGGCTTCTTGGTATTGGTACCCGCGACTTCCACCTTCTTGATGAGGTGATGGTCGATGAACGGGCCTTTTTTGAGTGAGCGTGGCATGTCCGATTAACTCCTGCGGTCGCGCACGATGAACTGCTGCGTACGCTTGTTCTTGCGCGTCTTGTAGCCCTTGGTCGGGACACCCCACGGGGTGACCGGATGCGGGTTGCCTTGGCCGGCCTTGGCCTCACCACCACCGTGCGGGTGATCCACCGGGTTCATGGCGGCGCCGCGAACGGTCGGGCGAACGCCACGCCAGCGCTTCGCACCGGCCTTGCCCAGCTTCTCGAGGTTGTGCTCGACGTTGCCGACTTCACCGATGGTGGCGCGGCAATCGACCGGAACCTTGCGCATCTCGCCGGAACGCAGGCGAAGCGTGGCATAGCCCTGCTCGCGCGCGATCAGCTGGACGCCGGCGCCGGCGGCACGGGCCATCTGCGCACCCTTGCCCGGCTTCATCTCGATGCAATGCACCGTGGTGCCGACCGGGATGTTGAGCAGCGGCATGGTGTTGCCGGCGCGGATCGGCGCGGTCACGCCAGCCAGCACCTGGTCACCCGCCTTCAGGCCCTTGGGGGCGATGATGTAGCGGCGCTCGCCATCGGCGTAGCACAGCAGCGCGATGTGCGCGGTGCGGTTCGGATCGTATTCGATGCGCTCGACACGGGCCGGGATCGACTCCTTGTCGCGCTTGAAGTCGATGATGCGGTAATGCTGCTTGTGGCCACCACCGATGTGACGGGTGGTGATGCGGCCGTAGTTGTTGCGGCCACCGGTCTTGCCCTGCTTCTCGAGCAACGGCGCATACGGCGCACCCTTGTGGAGATCGGGCGTCACCACGCGGACGGCGCTACGGCGTCCGGGTGAGGTGGGCTTGAAAGTCATCAATGCCATGGTCGTTTCCTCAGGCCTTGGCCGTCACGTCGATGGCCTGGCCATCAGCGAGGGTCACGTACGCCTTGCGCCAGTCGCCACGACGGCCGGTGCGGTTCTTGAAAGCCTTGGCCTTGCCCTTCACGTTCAACACGTTCACGGCGGAAACCTTTACTTCGAAGATTTCCTCCACCGCGGCCTTGACATCGGCCTTGGTGGCGTCCTTCGCGACTTCAAAGACGTACTGGTTGGAGATTTCCTGCAGACGAGCGGTCTTTTCAGACACGCGCGGCGCACGAATTACGGAATACACATTGAGGCTCATGCCAGCCACTCCTCGATCTTCTTGACCGCGTCGGCAGTCATCACGACCGTGTCGGACGCGACCAGCGACACCGGGTCCAGGCCCTGCACGTCACGCACTTCCACGTACGGGATGTTGCGGGCGGCCAGGTACAGGTTCTCGCTGGCGTCTTCGACGACCAGCAGCGGACGCTTGCCGGCCTTCATCTCGGCGAGCTTGTCGACCAGGCCCTGGGTCTTCGGCGCATCGACGTCGAACGCGTCGACCACGACCAGGCGGTCCTGACGATTCAGCTCCGACAGGATCGAAGCCATCGCCGCGCGATACATCTTGCGGTTGACCTTCTGCTCGAAGCTGCGCGGCTTGGCCGCGAAGGTCACGCCACCGCCGACGAAGATCGGAGCGGTCAGGGCGCCGTGACGTGCACCGCCACCCTTCTGCTTCTTCGACTTCTTGGTGGTGCCGTTGACTTCCGAACGGGTCTTCTGCGCCTTGGTGCCGGAACGGCCGGCATTGCGGTACGCGGTGACGACCTGGGACACCAGGTCCCGGTTGAATTCACGGCCGAAGATTTCGTCGGAGACCGACACTTTCTTGCCGCTGATGTTGGTCAGTTCCATGCTCAGACTCCCTTGCTCGTCGGACGCACGATCACGTCGCCGCCCGGAGCGCCCGGCACCGCGCCGCGCACGGCGATCAGGCCGCGCTCGGCGTCGACCTTGACGACCTTGAGGTTCTGCGTGGTCTGGGTGTCGGCACCCATGTGGCCGGACATCTTCTTGCCCGGAAACACGCGACCCGGCGTCTGGCGCTGGCCGATCGAACCCGGCGAGCGATGCGACAGCGAGTTGCCGTGGGTGGCATCACCCATGGTGAAGTTCCAGCGCTTGATCGTGCCCTGGAAGCCCTTGCCCTTGGTCACGCCCTGGACATCGACGATCTGGCCTTCGCTGAAGATGTCGGCCTTGATTTCGCCACCGACCGCGAAGTCGGCGATCTTGTCGTCGGCCACGCGGAATTCCCACAGGCCACGACCGGCTTCGACCTTGGCCTTGCCATAGTGGCCGGCGCCAGGTTTGTTGATCAGCGCGGCGCGCTTGAGGCCAGCAGTGACCTGAATGGCCGAATAGCCATCAGCTTCAACGGTCTTGATCTGGGTGATGCGGTTCGGCGTTGCCTCGATCAGGGTCACCGGGATGGACTCGCCATTCTCGGTGAACAGGCGGCTCATGCCGGCCTTGCGACCGACGATGCCGAGTTGGTGCACTTTCGCGCTCATTCTCGGTCTCCTCAGGCCAATTTGATCTGGACGTCAACGCCAGCCGCGAGCTCGAGCTTCATCAGCGCGTCCACGGTCTTGTCGTTGGGGTCGACGATATCGAGCACGCGCTTGTGCGTGCGAGTCTCGTACTGGTCGCGCGCGTCCTTGTCGACGTGGGGCGAGGTCAGCACGGTGTAGCGTTCGGTCTTGGTCGGCAGCGGGATCGGGCCGCGCACTTGCGCGCCGGTCCGCTTTGCCGTTTCGACGATTTCGCTCGTGGAGCGATCGATCAGGCGATGATCGAAAGCCTTGAGCCGAATTCGGATCTTCTGGTCCGCCATGGCGGGAATTCCTTTGGTTGAAAGAGCAACGGCCGGCCGCTGGGTGGGCCGAACCGCAAGGGCCCCGACTTTCCGGGCTTGCCGCGACTCACGTCGGCGGCCAAGGGTCCGGCAGTATCGGGATTCCGGTGAAACATCCTGAAAACACGAAGGCAGGCCCGGTCACCCGGCCTGCCCAGACTAGAAACGACGCGTCGGCCACGGCTCTTGGCCGTCTTGCCCACGACATGATCCCTGTCCGGCGAATACGAGGTGCAATCCTTGCCCCTCTTTTCGCTGTCACCGCGTGGCGCGAACGCCTTTCCGCAAGTGGTCTTACATTCTAACGGGCATGAATAGGGCTTTGCAAGCCTTTCACGCCATCAAATCCGGAATCGGGCGAAATTTCTTCGCCCAACCCCTGGTCACCCTGAATTACTTCAGGATCTTGGCGACGACGCCGGCACCCACGGTGCGGCCACCTTCACGGATCGCAAAGCGCAGGCCTTCGTCCATCGCAATCGGATGGATCAGCGACACCGTGATCTTCACGTTGTCACCCGGCATCACCATCTCCGTGCCTTCCGGCAACTTGATCGCACCCGTCACGTCCGTCGTGCGGAAGTAGAACTGCGGGCGATAGTTGCTGAAGAACGGCGTATGGCGACCACCCTCGTCCTTCGACAGCACGTAGATCTCGCCTTCGAAGTCGGTATGCGGGGTGATGCTGCCCGGCTTGGCCAGCACCTGGCCACGCTCGACGTCGTCACGCTTGAGACCACGCAGCAGCAGACCGGCGTTGTCGCCTGCCTGGCCCTGGTCCAGCAGCTTGCGGAACATCTCGACGCCGGTGACCGTGGTCTTCTGCGTCGGGCGGATGCCGATCACTTCGATTTCGTCGCCGACCTTGATGATGCCGCGCTCGATACGACCGGTCACCACGGTGCCGCGGCCCGAGATCGAGAACACGTCTTCCACCGGCATCAGGAACGGCTTGTCGATGTCGCGTTCCGGCTGCGGGATCCACGTATCCAGTGCATCCACCAGCTTCAGGATCGCCGGCACGCCGATGTCGCTCTGGTCGCCTTCCAGCGCCAGACGCGCGGAACCGGCGATGATCGGGGTGTCGTCGCCCGGGAACTCGTACTTGCTCAGCAGTTCGCGGACTTCCATCTCGACCAGCTCAAGCAGCTCGGCGTCGTCGACCATGTCGGCCTTGTTCAGGAACACCACGATGTACGGCACGCCAACCTGACGGCTCAGCAGGATGTGCTCGCGCGTCTGCGGCATCGGGCCATCGGCAGCCGAGCACACCAGGATCGCGCCGTCCATCTGGGCAGCACCGGTGATCATGTTCTTCACGTAATCGGCGTGGCCCGGGCAATCCACGTGGGCGTAGTGGCGGTTCGGGCTTTCGTACTCGACGTGCGCCGTCGAGATCGTGATGCCGCGCGCCTTCTCTTCCGGCGCCGCGTCAATCGCGTCATAGGCCTTGAACTCGCCGCCAAAACGCTCCGCGCCCACCTTCGTCAGCGCCGCCGTCAGCGTCGTCTTGCCATGGTCAACGTGACCAATCGTCCCCACGTTCACGTGCGGCTTCTTGCGCTCGAACTTTTCCTTTGCCATGTCTGCTTACCTCAATGATTCTTGATTTGGAATTGGAGTGATCAGGACTTCTTGATCACGGCCTCGGCGATGTTGTTCGGCGCTTCGGCGTAGTGGTCGAACTCCATCGAGAACGTCGCGCGACCCTGCGACATCGAACGCAAGGAAGTCGCGTAGCCGAACATTTCGCCCAGCGGCACCACCGCGTTGATGATCTTGCCGGACGGGCTATCGTCCTGGCCCTGCAGCAGGCCGCGACGACGGCTGACGTCGCCCATCACGTCGCCGACGTAATCTTCCGGCGTCACGATCTCGACCTTCATCATCGGCTCGAGCAGGACCGGGTCGGCCTTGCGGAAGCCTTCCTTGAACGCCATCGATGCAGCGAGCTTGAACGCCATTTCCGAGGAGTCGACGTCATGGTACGAGCCGAACACCAGCTTGGCCTTGACGTTCACCACCGGGAAGCCCGCGAGCGGACCGCTGGTGATGGTTTCGCGCATGCCCTTCTCGACCGCCGGGATGAATTCCTTCGGGATCACGCCGCCGGTGATGTCGTTGACGAACAGGAAATCGTTCTCGACGTCCGGGTTGGCCTTGTCGGCTTCGGTCATCGGCGACATCTCGATCACGACATGGCCGTACTGGCCCTTGCCGCCCGACTGCTTGGCGTGCTTGTAATCGCTCTTGACGTCCGACTTGCGGATGGTTTCGCGATAGGCCACCTGCGGCTTGCCGACGTTCGCCTCGACGTTGAACTCGCGACGCATGCGGTCGACGATGATGTCGAGATGCAATTCGCCCATGCCGGAGATGATGGTCTGGCCGGATTCTTCATCGGTACGCACGCGGAACGAGGGATCTTCCTGTGCCAGGCGGCCCAGGGCGATGCCCATCTTTTCCTGGTCGGACTTGGTCTTCGGCTCCACCGCCATCGAGATCACCGGCTCCGGGAACGTCATCCGTTCCAGGGTGATGATGTGGTCCTGCGAGCACAGGGTGTCACCGGTGGTGACGTCCTTCAGGCCCACCGCCGCGGCGATGTCACCGGCGCGCACTTCCTTGATCTCGTCGCGCTGGTTGGAGTGCATCTGCAGGATGCGGCCGATGCGTTCCTTCTTCGACTTGACCGGGTTGTAGAGCTGGTCGCCGGAGTTGAGCGTGCCCGAGTAGACGCGGAAGAACGTCAGCGAACCCACGAACGGATCCGTCATGATCTTGAACGCCAACGCCGAGAACGGCGCGCTGTCGGTGGCCGGACGGGTGTCTTCCTTCTCGTCTTCGTCGATGCCCTGCACCGGCGGGCGATCGGCCGGCGACGGCAGCAGGTTGATCACGCCATCGAGCATGGCCTGCACGCCCTTGTTCTTGAACGCCGAGCCGCAGAACACCGGCACGATTTCCACCTTCAGGGTGCGCTCGCGCAGGCCGGCGATGATGTCGGCTTCCGACAGCTCACCGTCGCTGAGGTACTTGTCCATCAGCTCTTCATTGGCTTCGGCCGCGGCCTCGATCATGAAGGCGCGCGCTTCCTCGGCCTTGTTTTGCAACTCGGCCGGGATCTCGCGGTATTCGAACTTCATGCCCTGCGAAGCGACATCCCAATGGATGGCCTTCATCTTGAGCAGGTCGACCACGCCTTCGAAGCCGTCTTCGGCACCGATCGGCAACTGCATCGGCACGGCGTAGGCGCCGAGGCGCGACTTCAGCTGTTCGACGACCTTGTCGAAGTTGGCACCGGTGCGATCCATCTTGTTGACGAACGCCATGCGCGGCACGGAATACTTGTTGGCCTGGCGCCACACCGTCTCGGACTGCGGCTGCACGCCACCGACCGAGCACAGCACGAACACCGCGCCATCGAGCACGCGCAGCGAACGCTCGACTTCGATGGTGAAGTCGACGTGCCCGGGGGTATCGATGATGTTGAAGCGATGCTCGGGGAGCGTGCCGTCCATGCCCTTCCAGAACGCCGTGGTGGCGGCGGAAGTGATGGTGATGCCGCGCTCCTGCTCCTGCTCCATCCAGTCCATCGTGGCGGCGCCTTCGTGCACTTCACCGATCTTGTGGCTCTTGCCGGTGTAGAACAGGATGCGCTCGGACGTGGTCGTCTTGCCGGCGTCGATGTGCGCCATGATGCCGAAGTTGCGGTAACGCTCGATGGGAGTGGTGCGTGCCACGGTGATCTCTCTTTTTGATTGCCTGGATAAGGGTTACTTAGAGCCCGGCATTTAGATGGACAGACGCCGCCCTGGAAGGCGGCGCCCGATTCCCGACGCCGCGGGCGATTACCAGCGGAAGTGCGCGAAGGCGCGGTTGGCTTCCGCCATGCGGTGCGTTTCCTCGCGCTTCTTGACGGCGCCGCCACGGCTTTCGGCGGCATCGATCAGTTCGGCGGCCAGCTTGCGCGGCATCGTGTTCTCGCCACGCTTGCGCGCGGATTCGATCACCCAACGCATCGCCAGCGCCATGCGGCGGGACGCGCGCACTTCGACCGGCACCTGGTAGGTGGCGCCACCGACACGGCGGGACTTCACCTCGACCGATGGAGCGACGTTGCCGAGGGCTTTCTCGACCACTTCCAGCGAGTTGGGGTTCTTCTCGCCAATCACGTCCATGGCGCCGTAGACGATCTTTTCGGCGATGGATTTCTTGCCGCTCTGCATGACCATGTTGATGAAGCGGGCGATGGTTTCGCTGCCGTGCTTCGGGTCGGGCAGAACATTGCGTTGGGGGGCTGCAGCTTTGCGTGACATGGAATTCTTCTTCTGTTCTGGTCAGGCGACGCGCGTGGCGTCGCGATCTACATGACGACGGAGATCAGCTCTTCGGGCGCTTGGCGCCGTACTTGGAGCGACGCTGGCGACGCTTGGCGACACCGGCGGCGTCGAGCGAGCCACGCACGGTGTGGTAGCGCACACCCGGGAGGTCCTTGACGCGACCGCCGCGGATCAGCACCACGCTGTGTTCCTGCAGGTTGTGGCCTTCGCCACCGATGTAGGAAATCACTTCGTAGCCGTTGGTCAACTTGACCTTGGCGACCTTGCGCATGGCCGAGTTCGGCTTCTTCGGCGTGGTGGTGTACACGCGGGTGCACACGCCACGACGCTGCGGGCAGTTGGCAAGAGCCGGCGAAGTGCTCTTGTAGGTTTCCGGGTTGCGCGGCTTGCGCACAAGCTGGTTGATGGTTGCCATTACAACACTCGATAGGTGGGCCAAGGCCCATTTGGAAACGAAGCAGGCCGAATTGATGACAATCCGGCCGACTGAACGAAAAAGTATAGCCCGCATTCGACCCTTCGGTCAAACGAGGCAATACCGAGTAACCGGACCGGCTGCATGGCACCCGACTCCGGTCAATCTGCGATCCCGCCCATCCCGGGGCCCAACACGAGGCGCGTCCTGCATCCTCATTTGGTGATCTGGATGGCTTGTGCCATCTGTAGGGGGCGTATTGTACATGGCAATTCCACCCGGGACAAGAAAAGGGCGCCTTGTGGCGCCCTTTTCCATCCTGCGATCGCAACCACGGCTTATTCGGCCGAGGCGTCGTCGCCTTCCAGCATCATCACCTGGGGCGCAGCCGGGACTTCGACCTCGACCTTGACCTCGGGGGCGGACCCGGCGCTCAGCACGTCGAGTTCGGCATCGGTCAGGCCGGCCGCCTTGCGGCGGCGCGCGGTGTGGTACGCCAGACCGGTACCGGCCGGGATCAGGCGACCGACGATCACGTTCTCCTTGAGGCCGCGCAGACCGTCGCGGGTGCCACGGACAGCCGCTTCGGTCAGCACGCGGGTGGTCTCCTGGAAGGAGGCCGCGGAGATGAACGACTCGGTCGCCAGCGACGCCTTGGTGATGCCGAGCAGCACCGGGACGGCCTTGGCCAGGATTTCACCGCGTGCCTGCAGCTTGGCGTTGTCCTCGATCACGCGCAGGCGTTCGGCCTGCTCGCCCACCAGGTAACGGCTGTCGCCGGTATCGGTGATCTCGACCTTGCGCAGCATCTGGCGAATGATCACTTCGATGTGCTTGTCGTTGATCTTCACGCCCTGCAGGCGGTAGACGTCCTGGATTTCCTTCACCAGGTACGCGGCCAGCTGTTCCACGCCGAGCAGGCGCAGGATGTCCTGCGGGTTCGGCTCGCCGTCGACCACGGTTTCGCCCTTGGTCACGTGCTCGCCTTCGAACACGATGATCTGGCGATACTTCGGGATCAACTCCTCGTGCTCGTTGCCCTCGTTGTCCTTGATGATCAGGCGCTGCTTGCCCTTGGTGTCCTTGCCGAAGCTGACCACGCCGGAGATCTCGGCGAGGATCGCCGGATCCTTCGGCTTGCGCGCTTCGAACAGATCGGCCACGCGCGGCAGGCCACCGGTGATGTCACGGGTCTTCGAGGCTTCCTGCGGGATCTTGGCGACCACGTCGCCGACGCCGACCGCGGCACCATCCTGCAGGTTGACGATCGAGCGCGGCGGCAGCAGGTACTGCGCCGGCAGATCGGTACCGGGGATGGTGAGGTCCTTGCCATCCTTGCCGACGATGCGCACCAGCGGACGCAGATCCTTGCCCTGCGAACCGCGACGCTTCGGATCGGTGATCTCGCGCGAGGCGAGGCCGGTCAGTTCGTCGGTCTTCTCGATCACGGTGACGCCGTCGATGAAGTCGACGAAGCGCAGCTGGCCGGCGACTTCCGACACGATCGGGTGGTTATGCGGATCCCAGTTGGCGATGGTCTGGCCGGCCTTGACCGCGCTGCCATCGTGCACGTTGATGTTCGCGCCGTACGATACCTTGTAGCGTTCGCGCTCGCGACCGTGGGCATCGAGCACCGACAGTTCGCCGGAACGCGACACCGCCACCACGCCGCCGTTGGCGTGATCGACGAACTTCAGGTTGTTGAACTTCACCGTACCGGTGGTCTTGACCGTGATGTTGTCGATCGCCGCCGCACGCGATGCCGCACCACCGATGTGGAACGTACGCATGGTCAGCTGGGTACCGGGTTCGCCGATGGACTGCGCGGCGACCACGCCGACCGCTTCGCCCATGTTGACCAGGTGGCCGCGGCCGAGGTCGCGTCCGTAGCAATGCGCGCATACGCCGAACGACGCTTCGCAGGTGATGGTGGAGCGCACCTTCACCGACTGCACGCTGTGGTCTTCCAGCTTCTGCACCCACTCTTCGTCGAGCAGGGTGTTGCGGGTGACCAGCGGTTCGTCATCATTGCCGGGCAGGTAGACGTCCTCGGCGACGATGCGGCCAAGCACGCGATCGCGCAATGGCTCGACCTCGTCACCGCCTTCGATGATCGGCGTCATGATCAGGCCTTCGGCCGTGCCGCAATCGTCGAGGGTGATCACCATGTCCTGCGCAACGTCGACCAGGCGGCGGGTCAGGTAACCCGAGTTCGCCGTCTTCAACGCGGTATCGGCCAGGCCCTTTCGCGCACCGTGGGTCGAGATGAAGTACTGCTGGACGTTGAGGCCTTCGCGGAAGTTGGAGGTGATCGGCGTTTCGATGATCGAACCGTCCGGCTTCGCCATCAGGCCGCGCATGCCGGCCAGCTGGCGGATCTGCGCCTGCGAACCACGCGCGCCCGAGTCGGCCATGATGAAGATCGAGTTCATCGACTTCTGGTCGAACATCTTGCCGTCGGCGCCCTCGACCTTGTCGGTGCCGATGGTTTCCATCATCGCCTTGGCAACGCGCTCATTGGTGCGCGACCAGATGTCGACCACCTTGTTGTAGCGCTCGCCCGAGGTGACCAGACCCGACTGGTACTGCTGCTGGATCTCCAGCACCTCGGCTTCGGCCTCGGCGAGGATGTCCTTCTTCTCGGTCGGGATCTTCATGTCGTCGATGCCGATGGAAACCCCGGCGCGCGTCGCGAAACGGAAGCCGGTGTACATCAGTTGATCGGCGAACACCACGGTGTCCTTGAGGCCGAGCATGCGGTAGCAGGTATTGATCAGGCGGCTGATCGCCTTCTTGTTCAACTCGGTGTTGACCAGCGCGAACGGCAGGCCCACCGGGATGATGTCGGCGAGCAGGGCGCGACCGACCGTGGTATCGACGATGCTGGTCTTCTCTTCGCCTTCCACGGTTTCGGTGATGCGCACCTTGACCTTGGCGTGCAGCTCGACCATGCGCTTGCCGTCGGTGTCGTTGGTGTCGTAGGCGCGCTTGACTTCGGCGACGTTGGCGAATGCCATGCCCTCGCCCTTCTTGTTTTCCAGCGCGCGGGTCATGTAGTACAGACCCAGCACCACGTCCTGCGACGGCACGATGATTGGCTCGCCGTTGGCCGGCGACAGGATGTTGTTCGACGCCATCATCAACACGCGCGCTTCCAGCTGGGCTTCCAGCGACAGCGGGACGTGCACGGCCATCTGGTCACCGTCGAAGTCGGCGTTGAACGCGGTGCAGACCAGCGGGTGCAACTGGATGGCCTTGCCTTCGATCAACACCGGCTCGAACGCCTGGATGCCGAGGCGATGCAGCGTCGGTGCGCGGTTGAGCATCACCGGATGTTCGCGGATCACTTCTTCCAGGATGTCCCAGACTTCCGCTTCTTCGCGTTCGACCAGCTTCTTCGCCGCCTTGATGGTGGTGGCGAGCTCACGCTCCTGCAGCTTGGCGAAGATGAAGGGCTTGAACAGTTCCAGCGCCATCTTCTTCGGCAGGCCGCACTGGTGCAGCTTGAGGTACGGACCGACCACGATGACCGAACGGCCGGAGTAGTCGACGCGCTTGCCGAGCAGGTTCTGGCGGAAGCGGCCTTGCTTGCCCTTGATCATGTCGGCCAGCGACTTGAGGGCACGCTTGTTGGTGCCGGTGATGGCGCGGCCGCGACGGCCGTTGTCCATCAGGGCGTCGACCGATTCCTGCAGCATGCGCTTCTCGTTGCGCACGATGATGTCGGGCGCGTTGAGTTCGAGCAGGCGACGCAGGCGGTTGTTGCGGTTGATGACGCGGCGGTACAGATCATTGAGATCGGAGGTCGCGAAGCGGCCACCGTCCAGCGGCACCAGCGGACGCAGGTCCGGCGGCAGCACCGGCAGCACCGTCATGATCATCCACTCGGGACGATTGCCGGATTCGAGGAAGGCCTCGATCAGCTTGATGCGCTTGGTGAGGCGCTTCAGTTTGGTTTCGGAACCGGTGCTGGCGATCTCTTCCTTGAGGTTGACCATTTCCGACTGCAGGTCGATGCCGCGCAGCAGGTCGAAGATCGCCTCGGCGCCCATCGCCGCTTCGAAGTCCTCGCCATGCTCCTGGCGCGCCTGCAGGTACTGCTCTTCATTGAGCAGCTGGCCCTGCTCGAGCGGGGTCAGGCCCGGCTCGGTGACGACGTAGGCTTCGAAGTAGAGGATGCGTTCGATGTCACGCAGCGTCATGTCCAGCATCAGGCCGATGCGCGACGGCAGCGACTTGAGGAACCAGATGTGCGCGACCGGCGACGCCAGGTCGATGTGGCCCATGCGCTCGCGACGCACCTTGGCCAGCGTGACTTCGGTGCCGCACTTCTCGCAGACCACGCCACGATGCTTCATGCGCTTGTACTTGCCGCACAGGCATTCGTAGTCCTTGATCGGGCCGAAGATGGCCGAGCAGAACAGGCCGTCGCGTTCCGGCTTGAAGGTACGGTAGTTGATGGTTTCCGGCTTCTTGACTTCGCCGAAGGACCACGAACGGATCATGTCCGGCGATGCGAGCGCGATCTTGATCGCGTCGAAGTCGGGCGCCACGCGCTGCAGGTTGAACAGGTTGAGCAAATCTTTCATTTGATTCTCTCCGGGAGACTGGAAGGCAATGGGGTGGTCAGGAACGGGGCGGCGTCACGCCTCCCCGTTCGCATCTCGCCTCAGTGTTCTTCGAGCTCCATGTTGATGCCGAGCGAACGGATTTCCTTCAACAGCACGTTGAACGATTCCGGCATGCCGGCCACCATTTCGTAGTTGCCATCGACGATGTTCTTGTACATCTGGTTGCGGCCCTGCACGTCATCGGACTTCACCGTCAGCATTTCCTGCAGGGTGTAGGCCGCGCCGTAGGCTTCCAGCGCCCAGACTTCCATTTCGCCGAAGCGTTGGCCGCCGAACTGCGCCTTGCCGCCCAACGGCTGCTGGGTGACGAGCGAGTACGGACCGGTCGAACGTGCGTGCATCTTGTCGTCGACCAAGTGGTTCAGCTTCAGCATGTGCATGTAGCCGACCGTGGTCTCGCGATCGAACGCCTCGCCGGTGCGGCCGTCATACAACTGCGTCTGTCCGTTCAACGGCAAACCGGCCAGGCTCAACATCGCCTTGATCTCGGCTTCGTTGGCACCGTCGAACACCGGCGTCGCCATCGGCACGCCATCGGTCAGGTTGCCGGCGAGGCGCATCAGTTCGGCATCGCTGAACTGGGTCAGGTCGACGCGTTCCTGATGGCTGGCGCGGTCGTGGTTGTAGATCTCGTCGAGGAACTTGCGCAGGTCGGCCACGTTGGCCTGCGCCTGCAACATCGCGTCGATCTTGCGACCGAGGCCCTTCGCCGCCCAGCCGAGGTGCACTTCCAGCACCTGGCCGATGTTCATGCGCGACGGCACGCCCAGCGGGTTGAGGACGATGTCGACGGTCTGGCCATCGGCCATGTACGGCATGTCTTCGACCGGCACGATGTTCGACACCACGCCCTTGTTGCCGTGGCGACCGGCCATCTTGTCGCCGGGCTGGATGCGGCGCTTCACCGCCAGGAACACCTTGACCATCTTCAGCACGCCCGGCGCGAGGTCATCGCCCTGGGTGATCTTCGCGCGCTTGTCCTCGAAGCGGCGTTCGAATTCCTTCTCGTGCAACGCGATCTGCTTCTGCGCGCGCTCGATGGCTTCGTTCGCTTCCTCGTCCTTCATGCGCAGCTGGAACCACTGCTTGCGGTCTAGCTGGTCGAGGACGAGCGAGGTCAGGGTCTCGCCCTTCTTCACGCCGACGCCACCGCTCGCTTCGCGGCCCTGCAACTGCTGGCGCAGGCGGGCGTAGATCGCAGCTTCCAGGATCGCGCGCTGGTCGTCGAAGTCCTTCTTGACGCGACGGACTTCCTCGTCCTGGATCTTCAACGCGCGCTTGTCGCGCTCGACGCCATCGCGGGTGAACACCTGCACGTCGATCACGGTGCCGTCCATGCCCGGCGGCACGCGCAGCGAGCTGTCCTTCACGTCGCTGGCCTTCTCGCCGAAGATCGCGCGGAGCAACTTCTCTTCCGGCGTCAACTGGCTTTCGCCCTTGGGCGTGACCTTGCCGACCAGGATGTCGCCGGCGCGCACTTCCGCACCGATGAACACCACGCCCGACTCGTCGAGGCGGTTCAGCGCCTGCTCGGAGACGTTGGGGATGTCCTGCGAGATTTCCTCCGGCCCCAACTTGGTGTCACGCGCCTGGCAGACCAGTTCCTCGATGTGGATCGTGGTGTAACGATCCTCTTCCACCACGCGCTCGCTGAGCAGGATGGAGTCTTCGAAGTTGTAGCCGTTCCACGGCATGAACGCGACCAGCATGTTCTGGCCCAGCGCCAGTTCACCGATGTCGGTGGACGGGCCATCGGCCAGCACGTCGCCACGCGCCACCACTTCGCCCACGCGCACCAGCGGAATCTGGTTGATGCAGGTGTTCTGGTTGGAACGGGTGTACTTGACGAGGTTGTAGATATCGACGCCAGCATCGGTTTCGCTGGTGATCTCGTTCTCGTTGACCTTGACCACGATGCGGCCGGCATCGATCTGCTCGATCAGGCCGCCACGACGCGCGTTCACCGTCACGCCCGAATCGCGCGCCACGGCGCGCTCGATGCCGGTGCCGACCAGCGGCTTCTGCGCGCGCAACGTCGGAACCGCCTGGCGCTGCATGTTGGCGCCCATCAATGCGCGGTTGGCGTCATCGTGCTCCAGGAACGGCACCAGCGCCGCTGCCACCGACACGGTCTGCATCGGCGAGACGTCCATGTAATGGATTTCGCTCGGCGGCTTCAGCAGGTTTTCACCCTGGAAGCGGCAGTTGACGAACTGCGAGATCAGGGTGCCCTTGGCATCCTGCGGCGCGTTCGCCTGCGCGATCACGAACTCGTTTTCCTCGATCGCCGAGAGGTATTCGATCTCGTCGGTGACGCGACCATCCACCACCTTGCGGTACGGGGTTTCGAGGAAGCCGTAGCCATTGGTGCGGGCAAACACGGCGAGCGAGTTGATCAGGCCGATGTTCGGGCCTTCCGGCGTTTCGATGGTGCAGACGCGGCCGTAATGGGTCGGGTGCACGTCGCGCACTTCGAAGCCGGCGCGCTCGCGGGTCAGGCCACCCGGGCCCAACGCCGAGACGCGACGCTTGTGCGTCACTTCCGACAGCGGGTTGTTCTGGTCCATGAACTGCGACAGCTGCGACGAACCGAAGAATTCCTTGATCGCGGCGGCCACCGGCTTGGCGTTGATCAGGTCCTGCGGGGTCAGGCCATCGGCTTCGGCCATGGTCAGGCGCTCGCGCACGGCGCGCTCGACGCGCACCAGGCCGACGCGGAAGGTGTTCTCGGCCATTTCACCGACAGAACGCACGCGACGGTTGCCCAAGTGGTCGATGTCGTCGACGCTGCCGCGACCGTTGCGGATTTCCGTCAGCACGCGGATCACGTCGAGGATGTCGGACGCGCTGCCATTCGCTTCGCGCAGGCGCTTGCTTTCTTCGTCGTTGCGCTCGGCGAAATACTTGGCGTCGTACAGCACCGGCGAGCCGGTGACTTCCTTGCGGCCGAGGCGGCGGTTGAACTTCATCCGGCCGACGGCCGAGAGGTCGTAACGCTCGAAGGTGAAGAACAGGTTGTGGAACAGGTTCTGCGCGGCGTCCTTGGTCGGCGGTTCGCCCGGACGCATCATGCGGTAGATCTCGACCAGCGCTTCAAGCTGGGTCTTGGTGTGATCAATGCGCAGCGTGTTGGAAATGAACGAACCACGATCGAGGTCGTTCACCCAGATGGTGCCGATGTTGGCGATACCGGCCTTGCGCAGCTTGCCGAGCTGTTCCTCGGTGATCTCGTCGTTGGCGGTGGCCAGCAGTTCACCGGTGGCCGGATCGACCACGTCATGCGACAGGATGCGACCGATCAGGTAGCTGTCCGGCACGGCCAGGGCGGCGATGCCCGAGGCTTCCAACTGCTTGACGTGACGCGCGGTGATGCGCTTGCCGGCTTCGACGATCACCTTGTCGCCGTCAGCCAGGTCGAATTCCAGCGTTTCGCCGCGCAGGCGCTCGGGCACCAGCTCCAGCTGCACGCCTTCGCTCGGCTCGATGTGGAAGGTGTTGATCTCGAAGAACTCGTTCAACATCTCTTCGTTGTTGTAACCCAACGCGCGCAGCAGCACGCTGACCGGCAGCTTGCGGCGACGGTCGATACGGGTGAACAGCGCGTCCTTTGGGTCGAACTCGAAGTCCAGCCACGAGCCGCGGTAAGGAATGATGCGGGCGCTGTACAGCAGCTTGCCCGAGGAATGGGTCTTGCCGCGGTCGTGGTCGAAGAACACGCCCGGCGAACGGTGCAGCTGCGAAACGATGACGCGCTCGGTGCCGTTGACGATGAAGGTGCCGTTGTCGGTCATGAGCGGGATCTCGCCCATGTAGACCTCCTGCTCCTTAACGTATTTCACGGCCTTGCTCGACGACTCGCGGTCGTAGATCACCAGGCGCACGGTCGCGCGCAGCGGGGCGCCGTAGCTCAACCCGCGGGTGCGGCATTCACGCTCGTCGAACGGCGGATCGCCGAGGGTGTAGCCGACGTATTCCAGCGCGGCATAGCCGTTGTAGCTGGTGATCGGGAAGACCGACTTCAACGCGGCATGCAGGCCCTTGTCGGCGCGCTTCTTCGGGTCGACGTTGGCCTGGAGGAATTCGCGGTAGGAATCAACCTGGATGGCGAGCAGGAAAGGCACCTCGAGGATGGTCCGGCGCTTGCCGAAATCCTTGCGGATGCGCTTCTTCTCGGTGAAGGAATACGCGGGTGTGGACGCTGTCGTCATGATCTTCGTTCGCCTTCAATGTGGGCCCCCGGGCCTTGCGCCGCGGAGAACTGTCAGGGGGTACCGACCCTTGCGGGACGGCGCGCTGCCAGTTGGAAGTCGCTGGTATTGTCGGCACCAGCACGCCCTCTGTTACCACTTCCAAGTTGCTGCGTGTTGCGGTGTTGCGGGTATTCCGAAAAGGCCGAAAGGCCGGGGGCATTGGCCCCCAGCCTTCAGGTGTCGCCGGCGATGTGCTGGCGACGGTGCTGCAATTACTTGACTTCGACGGTCGCGCCAGCGGCCTCGAGGTCCTTCTTCATCTTGGCGGCATCGTCCTTCGACGCGCCGTCCTTGACCACGCCACCGGCTTCGGTCAGGTCCTTCGCTTCCTTCAGGCCGAGGCCGGTGATGGCGCGAACGGCCTTGATGACTTCGACCTTCTTCTCGCCAGCCGACTTCAGAGTGACGGTGAATTCCGTCTGCTCTTCAACCGGGGCGGCGGCACCAGCGGCCGGGCCAGCCATCATCACGGGGGCTGCGGCGGTCACGCCGAACTTTTCTTCGATGGCCTTGACGAGCTCCATCACTTCCATCAGGGACTTGGCGGCGATCGCGTCGACGATCTGTTCGTTGGAAAGAGACATTTCAGTGTCCTTGGTAATGTTTCAGATGTGGGTTCGATATCGTGGTTTCAAATCGACGGATCACGCCGGTTCAGCGACGGGTTCAGCTTCGACCGCCGGTGCGGCGTCGCCGCCACCCTGCTGATCGGCCACCGCCTTGACCGCGCGCGCAAACATCGAGGCCGGCTCGGCCAGCACGCGGGCCAACATGCCCAGCGCCTGTTCGAGCGTCGGCAACGAGGCCAGCACGTCGACGTGGGAAGCGGGATATTGCTGTCCGCCGACCACCACGAGTTTCGGTTGCAGTTTGTCGTTGCCCTTGGCGGCATCCTTGATCAGGCGACCGGCAGCGCCGGGCTCCTCCAGCGAGAACGCATACAGCAGCGGACCGACGAGATCGTTCTTGGCGACCTCGAATTCCGTGCCGTCGACGGCGCGCGCGGCCAGCGTGTTCTTGACAACTTTCAGGAACACACCGGTTTCGCGGGCCTTCTTGCGCATCGCGGTCATTTGACTGACCGTGGTGCCTGCGTACTCGGCTGCGATCAAGGAGTGCGCTTTCGCGGCGATTTCCGCCACTTCGGCGACGACATCTTTCTTCTGCGTCAGATTAAGAGCCATTGCACTCCTCCATATTGAATTCCGCTCGCGGCTCCGGCCGTTCGCGGTCCTGGGCGGCATCGTCCTGACGCCGGGAACGCTTTCGCGTCCCTTGGTGCCGACTTCTTTCTGATCCAGGGCGAACCCCTGAAACACTCGGAAGGGCATCCATCTACGCCGGCCGGTTCTTGCGAACCCGGATTAAGCAGCCCCGCTACGATCGACGGCGATTCCTTGCCATGCCGAGCCTCCATGCCCGTCGCCGATCGGCGCTGACCGCACCTGCGGTCTTTGATGGCCCGCGTCGATGGATTGACGCGCTGCCTTCAAAATTTGTTGCTTACTTCAGTGCCAGCGACGCCTGGTCCACGGTCACGCCGGGGCCCATGGTCGAGCTGATCGCGATCTTCTGCAGGTAGGTGCCCTTGGCGGTCGCCGGCTTGGCCTTGATCAGGTCGAGCAGCAGCGCTTCCAGGTTGCCCTTCAGCTTGCCGGCTTCGAAGTCCGCCTTGCCGATGGTGCAGTGGATGATGCCGGCCTTGTCGGTGCGGTAACGCACCTGGCCACCCTTGGCGTTCTTCACCGCTTCACCCGGGTTCGGGGAGACGGTGCCGACCTTCGGGTTCGGCATCAGGCCGCGCGGACCGAGCACGGTGCCGAGCTTGCCGACCACGCGCATCGCGTCCGGCGTGGCGATCACCACGTCGTAGTTCAGGTCGCCGGCCTGCATCTTCTCGGCGAGGTCGTCCATGCCGACGGCATCGGCGCCAGCGGCCAGGGCTTCTTCAGCCTTGGCACCGGCCGGGGCGAACACCGCCACGCGCACGGTCTTGCCGGTACCGCCCGGCAGCACGGTGGAACCGCGCACCTGCTGGTCGGACTTGCGGGCATCGACGCCGAGGCGCACGGCCACGTCGACCGATTCCACGAACTTGGTCTTGCTGTTGTCCTTGACGATCTTCAGCGCGTCCTCGATGGAGTACGCCTTGCCCGGCTGCGCGGCAGCGGCGATCGCTTTCTGTCGCTTGTTCAGTGCCATGGTCTCAGCCCTCCACCGTCAGGCCCATCGAACGGGCAGAACCCGCGATGGTGCGTACTGCCGCTTCCAGATCGGCCGCGGTCAAATCGGGTTCTTTCGCCTTCGCGATGTCTTCCAGCTGCTTGCGGGTCACCTTGCCCACCTTCTCGGTGTTCGGGCGCTTGGAACCGGACTGGATGCCCACGGCCTTCTTCAGCAGGATCGACGCCGGCGGCGTCTTGGTGATGAAGGTGAAGGTCTTGTCCGAATACGCGGTGATCACCACCGGAATCGGCAGACCCGGCTCCAGCTTCTGCGTGGCGGCATTGAACGCCTTGCAGAATTCCATGATGTTCAGGCCGCGCTGGCCCAGTGCCGGACCGACCGGCGGCGAGGGGTTGGCCTGTCCGGCCTTCACCTGCAGCTTGATGTAACCAATGACTTTCTTTGCCATTATCTCTCTCCGGGTGCTAGCGCCTGGGTCTCAGGCTCCCCATCGTTCCGGGAAAATCGCGTGTCCCGGCTTCACGTTTTTGCTTGCTTTCCAGACGCCGACAGCCGCCTTGACGGCGGCTGAGGTTCCTGGCGGCTCGCGCCATGGGCAGCGAGCCAGACACTATAGCAGGTTTTCGGCCTTACTTGGCCTTTTCGACCTGCCCGAATTCCAGTTCGACCGGGGTCGAGCGGCCGAAGATCAGCACCGCCACGCGCACGCGGCTCTTGTCGTAGTTGACCTCTTCGACCACGCCGTTGAAGTCGTTGAACGGGCCTTCGGTGACGCGGACCATCTCGCCCGGCTCGAACAGCACCTTGGGACGCGGCTTCTCGACGCCTTCCATCACCCGGTTGAGGATGGCGGCGGCTTCGGAGTCCTGGATCGGCAGCGGGCGATCGGCGGTACCGCCGATGAAGCCCAGCACGCGCGGCGTTTCCTTGACCAGATGCCAGCTTTCGTTGTCGATGCGCGGGATGCCGTTCTCTTCGTGGGTGACGATCTGCACCAGCACATAGCCCGGGAAGAACTTGCGCTCGGAACGGCGCTTCTGGCCGGCGCGCATCTCTACCACTTCTTCGGTCGGGACGATCACGTCACCGAAACGGCCCTGCATGTCGTTGCGCAGGATGCGCTCGCGCAGCGCCTGGGCCACCGACTTCTCGAAGCCGGAGTAGGCGTGCACCACGTACCAGCGGGTGTTTTGGGCTTGGGATTGCGTTTCGGTTTCCACCGTCTCTTCCTTCATCTTCAGGTACCCAGCAGCAACTTGACGGACCGACCGATGACCCAATCGAAGCTGGCCAACAGCACACTGAACACACTCACCACCAGGATCACGATCCAGGTCATGCGCATAGCCTCCTGGCGCTTGGGCCAGACCACCTTGCGCAATTCGAAGCGCGACTCGACCAGGAACTCGCGCAGCTTCGGGCCCTTCGAGCTGGTCAGGAAGACCAGTGCACCCAGCACCAATCCACCCACCACCGCGAGGATACGCAGCCACGACTGCCACTGGCCGTCGAACCAGTAGTAGGTGAACACTCCGAGCACCGCGAATGCCACGGCCACCACGAACTTGAGGATGTCGGTGACGGCCCGGGAATCTCCCGGCTTCGGGGCGCCTTGCTTGGGCTGAATGACCTTGCTGTTCACGCTTGCTTGATTCCTTGACCGGGAGAACGCGCGCGATGCGCAGCGAAGTGGCACGCCAGGAGGGACTCGAACCCCCAACCTGCGGTTTTGGAGACCGCTGCTCTGCCAATTGAGCTACTGGCGTAGACCGAAACCCGGATGTCTCTAAAACGACGACGGCGAACGGACATCTCCGCTCGCCTTCGGCGGTGGCGGAGCCGCTTGCGCGACCCGCCGATGCGGTTGGCTTACTTCAGGATCTTGGCGACGACGCCGGCACCCACGGTGCGGCCACCTTCACGGATCGCAAAGCGCAGGCCTTCGTCCATCGCAATCGGATGGATCAGCGACACCGTGATCTTCACGTTGTCACCCGGCATCACCATCTCCGTGCCTTCCGGCAACTTGATCGCACCCGTCACGTCCGTCGTGCGGAAGTAGAACTGCGGGCGATAGTTGCTGAAGAACGGCGTATGGCGACCACCCTCGTCCTTCGACAGCACGTAGATCTCGCCTTCGAAGTCGGTATGCGGGGTGATGCTGCCCGGCTTGGCCAGCACCTGGCCACGCTCGACGTCGTCACGCTTGAGACCACGCAGCAGCAGACCGGCGTTGTCGCCTGCCTGGCCCTGGTCCAGCAGCTTGCGGAACATCTCGACGCCGGTGACCGTGGTCTTCTGCGTCGGGCGGATGCCGATCACTTCGATTTCGTCGCCGACCTTGATGATGCCGCGCTCGATACGACCGGTCACCACGGTGCCGCGGCCCGAGATCGAGAACACGTCTTCCACCGGCATCAGGAACGGCTTGTCGATGTCGCGTTCCGGCTGCGGGATCCACGTATCCAGTGCATCCACCAGCTTCAGGATCGCCGGCACGCCGATGTCGCTCTGGTCGCCTTCCAGCGCCAGACGCGCGGAACCGGCGATGATCGGGGTGTCGTCGCCCGGGAACTCGTACTTGCTCAGCAGTTCGCGGACTTCCATCTCGACCAGCTCAAGCAGCTCGGCGTCGTCGACCATGTCGGCCTTGTTCAGGAACACCACGATGTACGGCACGCCAACCTGACGGCTCAGCAGGATGTGCTCGCGCGTCTGCGGCATCGGGCCATCGGCAGCCGAGCACACCAGGATCGCGCCGTCCATCTGGGCAGCACCGGTGATCATGTTCTTCACGTAATCGGCGTGGCCCGGGCAATCCACGTGGGCGTAGTGGCGGTTCGGGCTTTCGTACTCGACGTGCGCCGTCGAGATCGTGATGCCGCGCGCCTTCTCTTCCGGCGCCGCGTCAATCGCGTCATAGGCCTTGAACTCGCCGCCAAAACGCTCCGCGCCCACCTTCGTCAGCGCCGCCGTCAGCGTCGTCTTGCCATGGTCAACGTGACCAATCGTCCCCACGTTCACGTGCGGCTTCTTGCGCTCGAACTTTTCCTTTGCCATCTCGCGTCTCGACTCGAATGTTTGGTGGAATGAAAGGTGGTGCTCACGAATGGAATCGAACCATCGACCTCCTCCTTACCAAGGAGGTGCTCTACCGACTGAGCTACGTGAGCGAAACTTTATGCAGCGATCCTGCTGCGGAGCGTCCAAGGTGGAGCGGGAGACGGGAATCGAACCCGCGCTAGTAGCTTGGAAGGCTACAGTTCTACCATTGAACTACTCCCGCATCGGGAACACCGTTCAACGCCTTGCATTTCGTGGTGGAGGGAGGTGGATTCGAACCACCGAAGGCGTAAGCCAGCAGATTTACAGTCTGCCCCCGTTGGCCGCTTGGGTATCCCTCCGCCGAAAAACGCGTGGCGGTGAAACAGCCCACTATTCTGGCGTGCACCTTTGGCGATGTCAACGCGCCACGATCACCTTAATGCGTGGGCGTGGCAGCAGGCGCCGGCTGCTTCAGGACGACGTCACCTTCCAGCCCGTCATCGGCATAGAGGGCCACATGGGGAATGCCGTCTGCGCCGATCCAGCCGCGGTACATGCCTTCGGTATTGAAGGGGAAGGCGAATTTTCCGTCCGAAGTGAGGACGATGGCACCACCGTCGCCGCCCATCTTCACCACTTCACCGTTGATGACGGCACCGCCGGCCTGCGCCGCCGTCTCTTTCAAGAATTTTACCCGGCCACAAACATTGCTGGCCGCGTGGGTGCGGATGTAGTACTCGCCCCAGCCGGTTCCGGAGAAGGCGCAACTGTCGTCCGCCCAGGTTCCGGCGCCGATGATCGGGGAGTCGCCGACGCGGCCCCAGCGCTTGTTGGTCATGCCGCCGGTCGAGGTGCCCGCCGCCAGATGACCCTTGCTGTCGAGCGCCGCGGCGCCGGTGGTGCCGATGTGCTTGACGTATTCGGGATCGGTCGAGGCCTGCTTGGCCGCCTCCTCCTTCAGTATCTTCTGCAACTGCTGCCAGCGCTTCTCGGTGCGGAAGTACGAGGGGTCGACCAGGGTGACGCCCTGCTCTCGCGCGAACGTTTCGGCGCCGTCGCCGACCAGCATCACGTGTTCCGATTTCTCCATTACCGCACGCGCCAGCGTGATCGGGTTGCGCACGCGATGCACCGCCGCGACCGCGCCCGCACGCTGGCCGTCGCCGTCCATGATCGAGGCGTCGAGTTCGTTCTTGCCATCGTGGGTGAATACCGCGCCCTTGCCGGCATTGAAGTGGGGATCGTCTTCGAGCACGCGGATCGCAGCCACCACGGCATCGGCCGAACTCTTGCCCGCTTTCAATTCGGCATAGCCGTTGCGCAACGCGGTTTCCAGCGCCTTGCGCACGGCAGCCTCATCGGCCTTGTTGTTTTCTTTGCGGATCACCCCCGCCCCACCATGGACGATGAGGACGGGCTCGGCGGCATGGAGGCTGGAAGCGGCGGCGAGTGCCAACGCGAGCGTGGCGATCTTGAAGGTGCGCATCGGCGGAATTCCTGGATGTGAAGTGGGATCGTCAGGGCTGGAGTGGTGGCGCGTATTCGAGGCGGCCATCGCGGATGGACGCCGTCGTGGTGAAATCGGGATGCGCCACGCGCCAGTCGCGGGTGTCGATGCGACTGCCACGACCGGCGAGCGTCACCTGCCAGTCGTCGGCACGCAGCGGCCCGTTTTTCTGCAATGAAGAATGGCCAATGCGGAACAACCATGCATGGCCGCCGTTGTCGCTGAAGACGACGCCTTGTCCATCACCATCGATGCACAACGCCGTCTGTTCGTCGATGCCGATGCCGAGCAGCGGCCTCGCGGGATGACGTTCGCGCACTTGCGCCATCATCGTCATCAGGCGCACCTGGCGATCGCGCTGGTTGAAATGGGTATCGGTGAGTACGCCCGCCGAATACAGCGGCTCCAGGCGCAGGAAATCCTCGACGATCGTCACCGCGCGCGCGCGTGAATCCGCCAACGCCTCCTTGCTGGTGAGGCTCCCACCGTCCATCGCGCCGTAGACATAACGCCCCTGCACCGCGAGCCCGGCACTGGTGCCGCCCAACGGCTTTCCGCTGGCGACATGGCGATTCAACGCATCCTGCACCGGCGTGCCTTTCCAGAAATTGACGTAATTCGATTGATCGCCACCGGCGATCCAGATGCCATCGGCGTGCGTGATCACCGCGAGTACCTTGGGATCAAACGACGCCTTGCGATCATGGAAGACCAGTGTTTCGACTGACGTGACACCACCAATCTTGTCGAAAATCTCGCGCTGGTTCTCGTCGCCATAGGACGCACGCAACACCACGATGTGGCCATTGCCGGCACGATCGAACAGCCAGTGGAATGCAGCGTACGGCCAATCACCGCCACCGAGCAGCATCAATCCCGGGCGGACTTTTCCCGGCGTTTTCGCCGCGATCTCGCCGATCCGGTAATAGTCGAAGGGTGATTGCGCGACTTTCGGCGCAGCACTTGCGCACGCCGCGAGAAATAACGCACACATACTTGTTGCAAATGAAACGATGATGCGTTTCGCCAATGGATGTTGCATGCGCACAACCGATGATGCAGTGACATCAACCATACGACATCGAAACGCCGCGTGCATGTGCGCATTCCATTCGCGCGCGCATGCATGACGTTCGTACAGTTGCCACGCGCGGATTTTTTTAGTAATGGTAAATCGGACTCGTTGCGTGATCACTGTATTCGCGGCAATACATCCTGGAGGGGATGCGCGAATCAATCACGTTTGTCGATGCATTCGAAGCCCAAGATAGGGGAGAACTGATGAAGAAAACGAAACTTGATCTCGCAATCCACTGCGCCCTGCTGTTGCTCGCCACCACAAGCGTGCAGGCACAAACAACGACCGATGCACAAACGCAAACACCGCCCGCCGACCAGTCGCTGGGAACAGTGACGGTCACGGGATCGCGCATTCCGCGCGCGCAGATCGAGGGCCCGGCGCCGGTGACGGTGATCACCGCCAAGGACATCAAGAACAGTGGGTTCACCTCGGTGCCGGAAGTATTGCGCTCGCTCTCGCAAAACAGCGGCAGCGTACAGGGGCAACAGAACACCACCAGCGCGCAATCCACACCGGGTGCACAGGCGGTCGACCTGCGCGGGCTCGGGCCCAACCACACGCTGGTGCTGGTCAACGGTCGCCGCATCGCCGACTTCCCATTGCCACTCAATGGCCGCAGCAACTTCACCGACATCGGCAACATTCCGCTGGGCATGATCGATCGCGTCGAGATCCTGACCGGCAGCGCCTCGGCGATCTACGGATCGGATGCGATGGCAGGCGTGATCAACTTCATCCTCAAGAAATCCACTGATGGCACGACCATCGATTTCCGCTATGGCGGCAGCGACCGCAGCGGTGGCCGGTCACGCGACCTGACGTTGACGACCGGCTTCGCGCAAGGGAATTTCTCCGGCATCGTCGGCGTGGAATTGCAGGACAAGAGCCCGTTGTGGGGATTCCAGCGCGATGTGCAGGATTCCACGCTCGACGCACCGACATCGCGACGCCAGCTGCCACGCCTCACTGCGCAACTCTACGATTGGGACGACGACGTCAACATCGCGCCGGCCGACGGTTGCAAGGCGATGTCCGGCCTGAACCAGAACACGACGGTGCTGGCCAATGATCGCTACGGCGAACCGTATTGCGGCAGCGATCGCGCCATCGCCTATCGCACCATCCAGAACCAGCGCAAGGGCGCCAGCGTCTATGGCTCGTTCGAATATCGCTTCTCCGACAAACTGTCGTGGTTCGCGGATGTCCAGCTCGGCTACCAGACCGTCAAGCTGCTGACCGGCACCAATGGCAACGACGTCGCCAGCGACGCCATGGGTTGGGAATTCCATGATCCGAATTCGACCAACAACTACCGCAACAAGATGTTCTACAACGCTCTGACCGGCCACTACGAGATCTGGACACGACAGTTCACGCCCGAGGAAATCGGCGGCCTGCAAAATCGCATGAACAGCACCACCCAGAAAACGCTGGGCATGACGACCGGCCTCAAGGGTTCCTTCGCGGAGACGTGGAACTGGGAAGCGGCGTACAACCATTCCGAGTACAAGGCCGACGTGAAGATGCCGCGCATACGGGCGGCGGCGGCCAACAGCCTGTTCCTCGGTCCGCAGCAGGGCTACGACGCCGACGGCTATGCGATCTTCAGCCCGGATCCGGCGCGCCTGTTCACTCCGATCACGCCTGCCCAATTCGCTTCCATCGCGGCGATGTCCACCTTCCGTCCCGTGGCCAAGAACGACAACCTCAGCTTCACCGCCGATACGCCCGCGCTGTTCTCGCTGCCAGCCGGCAATGTCGGTTTTGCCGGCGCGCTGGAATATGGCCGGCAGTCCTACCGCATCAATCCCGATCCGCTGGCGCTGACCGCCGATGCCTATTACGGCCCGCAATACGGCGATGGCAATGGCGGCCGCAATCACTGGAGCGCGGCGGGCGAACTGCGCATCCCGGTGTTCTCCACCCTGCAGGCCAGCGTTGCCGGCCGCTACGACCGGTACAGCTACGGCGGCAAGAACCCCGGCAAGTTCACCTACAGCATGGGCCTGGAATGGCGCCCGATCCACTCGCTGCTGTTGCGCGGCTCGTATGGCACCGGCTTCCGCGCACCCGACATGCATTATCTGTTCGCTGGCAATGACTATTACCGCACCCGTTACGCCACCGACTACTACCACTGCCGCACCGACACGCCGGGTGCCAGCAATGGCTTCTGCTACGACGACGGCAGTTGGGACGGCGCCACCTTCGACGTCTACCACGGCAATATCGGCTTGAATGTCGAAACCAGCAAATCGTTCACCACCGGCTTCGTGTGGTCGCCCAGCGCCAATTTCGATCTGTCGGTGGACTACTACAAGATCCAGGTGATGAACCAGGTGCAGGTCCAGGACCGGGATCGCTTGAGGATCCAGGAAGCCGATTGCCGCCTCGGCGTCACCGATACCGGCGCGAAAGTCGATGCCAGCTCACCCACTTGCGTCGATGCCCTTGCCCGCGTCATCCGCGATGGCACTGGCGACATCACCAGCGTGCATTTCGCCCCGATCAACATCGCCCGCGAACAGACTTCGGGCATCGACGTCAGCGCCAACTACCGCCTGCGCACCGCCCAGGCCGGCAACTTCAACTTCAGCGCCAACTACAACTGGACGCAACGCCACAGCCGCCAACTGTATCCGGGGGATCCAACCGAAAACATGCTGGATGTCAGCTTCGGCGACACCACGCTTCCACGCACCAAGGGCAACGTCGGCGTGAGCTGGGACAAGGGCGCATGGGGGGCGAGCCTGTTCGGCAACTACCTGGGCCGCGTCGCCAACTATGCCAACACCGACTGGACCGAAGCCACGTGGCGCTTCAATGCCGGCGCGCGCTACAACATCAACGACCATCTGCGCCTGTCGTTGTCGATCAACAACCTGCTCGACAAGATGCCGCCCAAGGATCCGACCTGGTCGAACTACCCGTACTACGACACCTCATGGTTCGATGCGACGGGCCGCAGCTACTTCCTGCAGGTCACGTGGAAATTGGGCGGGAAAGCGTTGTAATTCGTGGCGGATGCAATGCAAACAGCCCCGCTTCGGCGGGGCTGTCTGTTTGGCGAGCTGGCGAAGCCGGGTCAGACGTTGAAGCGGAAATGGAGAACGTCACCCTCTTGAACGCGATACTCCTTCCCTTCCAGGCGCATCCGTCCTGCTTCGCGCGAACCGGCTTCACCGCGGTACTTGATGAAGTCGTCGTAGCCGATGGTTTCGGCGCGGATGAAGCCCTTCTCGAAATCGGTGTGGATCACGCCCGCGGCCTGCGGCGCCGTCGCGCCCTGCTTCACCGTCCACGCCCGCACTTCCTTCACGCCTGCGGTGAAGTACGTCTGCAGGCCGAGCAGCATGTACGCCGCGCGGATCACGCGGTTCAAGCCCGGTTCTTCCAGCCCGAGATCGGCGAGAAAGGTATCGCGATCCTCGTCGTCGAGCTGGCTGAGCTCTTCCTCGATGGCGGCGGACACCGGCACCACCTGCGAACCTTCGGCTTCGGCGCGGGCGCGCACGGCATCGAGGTGCGCGTTGTCGTGGAAGCCGTCTTCGCGCACGTTGGCGACGTACATCACCGGCTTCAGGGTAAGCAGGAACAGGTCGCGCACGGCGGCACGATCCTCCTCGCTCAGCCCCATGCCGCGCGCGGCTTTGCCTTGATCGAGGCCGGCACGGATGCGACCGAGCACTTCGGCGCGCGCCTTCGCTTCCTTGTCGCCGGACTTGGCGGAACGCTCGGCGCGCTGCAACGCCTTGTCGACCGATTCCAGGTCGGCGAGCGCGAGTTCGGTATCGATCGTCTCGATGTCGGCGATCGGATCGACCTTGTTGTTGACGTGGATGACGTCGTCATTTTCGAAGCAGCGCACCACGTGCGCGATCGCATCGACTTCGCGGATGTGAGCGAGGAACTTGTTGCCGAGGCCCTCGCCCTTGGCGGCACCGGCGACGAGGCCGGCGATGTCGACAAACTCGACCGCGGTCGGGATCACGCGCTCGGGCTTGACGATCCCGGACAACGCAGCGAGGCGCGGGTCCGGCACCGGCACCACGCCGACGTTCGGTTCGATGGTGCAGAAGGGGAAATTCGCCGCAGCGATGCCCGCCTTGGTCAGTGCATTGAACAGGGTCGACTTGCCGACATTGGGCAGGCCGACGATGCCGCATTGGATCGCCATCAGTCTTTACTCTTTATTCGTGTTGAGGCGTTTCATCGCCTCGTTGAAATTTCCCGACAGCGCCAGCGGCATCACCGCGATGGCGTCGTCGATGGAACGGTCGATCAGGATGTTGTCGTCCGCGTTGGCCCGTCCCAGCACCCAGCCGGTGACACGATCCTTGTGCCCGGGATGGCCGATGCCGATCCGCAGGCGATTGAACTTGCCGTGGCCGAGCAGCTTCATGGTGTCACGCAAGCCGTTCTGGCCGCCGTGCCCGCCATCGAACTTCAAGCGCGCGACGCCCGGCGCAAGATCGAGTTCGTCGTGCGCGACCAGCATCTGCTCCGGTTCGATCTTCCAGAACCGCAACGCCGCCATCACCGATTTGCCTGAGAGATTCATGAAGGTCGCCGGTTTCAGCAACCAGACGTCGTGTCCGCCGATGTTCGCTTTCGCGACTTCACCGAACAATTTGCCTTCGATCGACCAGCGCGCGCCGACCTGTGCGGCCAGTTCGTCCACAAAACGAAAACCCGCGTTGTGGCGGGTTTTCGCATGCTCGGGTCCGGGATTGCCCAGTCCGACGATGAGACGCAAGGATTCCATGTGCATAAGCGTGATCGCCCCGGACAGTCCGGAGCGATCGCCGGACGATTACTCGACCGTGCCGCCTTCTTCCTTGCTGGCCGGCACATCACCGGCATCGGGAGTGGCTTCTTCTTCCACTGCTTCCACCTTGGTGTTGCGCGCCACGGCGACCGCCGGGTTGTGCGCGTCATCGATGGCGTGGGCCAGCTCGACGCCCTTCGGCAACTTGACGTCGGACAGGTGCACGGTATCGCCGACGTTGATGCCGCCGAGGTCGACTTCGATGAACTCCGGCAGGTTGCCCGGCAGGCAGACGATATCGATATCGTTCTGTTCGCTGGTCACGGTCGCTTCGGTGCTCTTGCCGGCCGGCGACTTGTCGATGTTGATGAAGTGCAACGGCACCTTGACGTGCAGCTTCTGGTCGGCCTTCACGCGCTGGAAGTCCAGGTGCATGATCAGCTGCCGGTACGGATGGCGCTGCATGTCGCGCAACAGGACCTGCTCGCTCTTGCCATCGACGTCGAGCGTGATGATCGACGCGTAGAACCAGTCATTCTGCTGGGCCAGCCAGGTCGGCTCGTGGTCCAGCTGGATGCTGGCGGGTTCCGCGCCACCGCCGTAAACGACGGCCGGAATACGGCCCGCATGACGCAGGCGGCGGCTCGCACCTTTCCCCTCGTCCTTGCGGCCGTAGGCCTTCAATGTGTGTTCGTTCGACATTTGTGTTCTCACTTGCTTGGAAAGAAACCGCATCACTGCGGTTGTGATGACTCGTCCGCGACCAGACGAGCCGTTGGTTCGTCAGTCCACGTAAAGCGAACTGACGGATTCTCCGAAGGCGATGCGGCGGATGGTTTCCGCCAGCAACTCGGCAACGCTGAGTTGGCGGATCTTGCCGCAGGCCTTCGCTGCGTCGCTGAGCGGGATGGTGTCTGTCACCACCAGCTCGTCGAGCTGCGATTTGTTGATGTTGTCGATCGCCGGACCCGACAGCACCGGATGGGTGATGTAGGCGGCGACCTTGGCCGCGCCGCGCTCCTTGAGGGCAGCAGCAGCAGCGCACAACGTACCGGCGGTATCGACGATGTCATCCACCAGCACGCAGTTCTTGCCGTCGACCTCGCCGATGATGTTCATCACCGTGGCGACGTTGGCGCGCGGGCGGCGCTTGTCGATGATGGCGAGATCGGCGTCGTCGAGGCGCTTGGCGATCGCGCGGGCGCGCACCACGCCACCGACGTCCGGCGACACCACCACCATGTTTTCGGTGCCGTAGGCGCGCCAGATGTCGGCGAGCAGCAGCGGCGACGAATACACGTTGTCCACCGGCACGTCGAAGAAACCCTGGATCTGGTCGGCGTGCAGGTCGACGGTCAGCACGCGATCCGCGCCCACCGTCCCGAACATGCTGGCCACCACTTTCGCGGTGATCGGCACGCGCGCGGAACGCGGACGGCGATCCTGGCGTGCGTAACCGAAGTACGGCACCACCGCCGTGACACTGGTGGCCGATGCGCGCTTGAGCGCGTCGATCAGCACCAGCAGCTCGATCAGGTTTTCGGCGCTGGGCGCGCAGGTCGGCTGGATCACGAACACGTCCTGGCCGCGGACGTTTTCCTCGATCTCCACCTGCACTTCGCCATCGGAGAACGTCGAGACCAGCGCCTTGCCCATCCGCACGCCAAGTTCCTTGCACACGGCCTTCGCCAGCGGGCGATTGGCGTTGCCGGAAAACACCAGCAGATTGCGTTCGTCCTTCATTGCGCGCTCCGGCGGCGATTTCGTTACGACGAAAAGACGGTGGATGGGAGGAATGGCAGGGGCGGAAGGATTCGAACCTACGCATGCCAGGATCAAAACCTGGTGCCTTAACCGCTTGGCGACGCCCCTGTTGTGGTGCAACGTTCCACTGCGTCCAGCAATGACGATCGCGCGGCACCCTGCACCACCCAACTCCGGCAACCGGCCGGAACCCGCGGCAACAGGACTTCGGCTTGCGCGCGCGTGGCGCACTCGACGAAGACCGCACTTCCCGATCCGGTGAGTCGTGGCGACGCCCAAGGCTGCAGTGCTTGGAAGACCGCATCGACGTCCGGTTCGAGCCGGCGCAGCACGGGTTCGAAGGCGTTGCCCTCGATCCGGTCTGCGACGAAGTCGGATATTGTCGCGGGTGGAGAATCCCGCGTCAAATCAGGGGCCTGGAACAATTTGGCGGTCGCGCTGTGAACGCCCGGATGAATCAGCAGATACCAGGCTGGCAGCAGCGCCAGCGGGACCAGTATTTCGCCCAGCCCGGTGGCCCAGGCATTGCGGCCGCGCACGAAGACCGGCACATCCGCGCCCAAGCGCAGGCCCAGATCCGCCAGCCGATCCTCGCCCAATCGGGTGTTCCACAGATGATCGAGGGCGACCAGCACGGTCGCTGCATCGGACGAGCCACCGCCCAGCCCGGCGCCGCTTGGAATCAATTTTTCGACGATGATGTCCGCACCTTGCGGACAATTGGCGTCCGATTGCAGCAACTTGGCGGCACGAACGGCGAGGTCGTCATCTTCCGATATCCCTTGCGCCGACGTCCCGACCCGTACGATCCGGCCATCGTTGCGCAGGCGCAGGCGGATGCGGTCACCCCAGTCCAGCAGGCGGAATACAGTCTGCAACTCGTGGTAACCGTCGGCACGCCGCCCGGTGATGTGCAGGAACAGGTTGAGCTTGGCCGGGGCCGGCCAGGACGACCAGCCATCGGCATCGACACCGTTCATTGTTCCAGCGGACCCCAGCGGTCGACCACCAGCCGCACGCGATCGTCGCCGCGCGTGGCGTTGATGCGCACGGGGCGGCTTTGGGCGTCACGGGCGGGATAGTCGATCTGCCAGCCGCCCTGCACCAGCGTCGCGAGCTGGTCGTCGGCGAAGACGTAGCGATCGACCGGCTGCGCCGGATCGGCCAAGCCGCGGATCCAGTAGCGCAAGGACCGTACCGGAATCTCGAAACCGGTGGCTTGCCTGAGCAACGCGGCACCATCGGCACCGATGCGCGGACCGCCAGCCATGCCTTCCAGCGTGGCGCGACCGTTCTGTTCCTGCAATCGCCAGCCCTGCCGGGTGATCGGCGCGGTGAGGACGACCAGATAGCCGGACGGCCCGGCATCTTCCCACTCCACGCCGAGACTGCCCGACTGCTTGCCGTGGCTGATCGCAGCGCGACCACCCATGCCCCACGACGGCGTTTGCGTTGATGCCGATGCGTTGAATGCATCGATGTGACGCACGCATTCGGCGTTCTTCGACAGCTGCGGTTCGCAGACGAGAGTTGGGCCAGTCGGCGATGGTGCAGTCGGCACGGTGCTGCACGAAGCAAGCACGATGCACGCCAGCGCAGTCGCGAGCGACTTGCGCGTCACGCCTTCACCCCGAGTTTTTCCAGCGTGCGCTGCAGGGCCTTGCTGTCGGGATCGAGCTTGCGCGCTTCCTCGAAGTAACGCCGCGCGTCGTCGCGATGGCCCTGCACCCACAGCACTTCGCCGATGTGGGTGGCGATCTCGGGATCCTTCTGCAGCATGTAGGCGCGGCGCAGGTATGGCATCGCCTCATCGGTCTTGCCGAGGCGATAAAGCACCCAGCCGTAGCTGTCGATGATGGCGGCGTTGGCGGGATCGGCGGCGCGCGCGCGATCGATCAACTGCAACGCTTCGGCATAGCGCGTGGTGCGATCGGCCAGGGTGTAGCCGAGCGCGTTGAGCGCGGCGATGTTCTCGGGATCGGTGACGAGGATCTTGCGCAGGTCGGCCTCGGCCTTGTCGACGCGATCCATCCGTTCCCACGCCAGCGCGCGGGCGTAAAGAATGCCCGGTTCGTCCGGCAATGCGGCGGTGCCACGGTCGTAGGCTGCGATTTCGCCCTTGTCGTCCCTGTCCTTGCGGCGAAACTCGCCTTCCAGCAGGAAGGCGTCGCGTTGCACGGCGTCGATCACGCGCGGATCGGTCTGCAACGACTGCAACGCCTTGTATGCCTCGTCCTTGTGGCCCTGATCGTAACGGACATTGGCGCTGCGCAGGCGCGCGCTGTCGCCGGCTTCGCCAGTGACGCCGGCATACCATTTCAGGGCTTCGTCGTAACGCTTCAGCGTTTCGGCGAGGGTGCCGAGCAGCATGCGGTTGCGTGGATCGTTGGCACCTCCGCGACGCTTCGCGAACTCGTAGAGACGCGCCAGGCCGGCATCGTCCTTGGCACGGTCGAACATCGCCGCGCGCAGGCCAATCGTATCGGTCGACTGCGGACCTTTCGCGAGGACACGCTCGGCGGCGGCGAAATCGCCAAGGGCTTCGTACTGGCCGGCGATGGCCAGGCGCAATTCGGCGCTGCCAGCGGCCTGCGGTTCGAGCTGGGCGACCACCGCGCGCGCTTCGTCGATCCTGCCTTCATCCACCAGTTGACCGGAATGCAGCAGGGCGACGCGCGGATCGGCGGGCCAGCGCTTCACCGTTTCCGCCACCATCGCCTGCGACAGTTGTGGCTGCGACAGCTTCTGCGCCAGCCCGGCATAGGCCAGCCACGCCTGCACGTCATCGGGCAAGGCATTCGCGCCCACCAGCGAGGTCAGCACCTGCGCGGCGACTTTGGGATCCTTGCTGCCGCCGGACAATGCCACCAGCGCGTACTTCCAGCCGCGCGGATCGCGATCGGCGATGAGCGCGCGCGCCTGCGTGGTGACCGCGGCGGCATCGTCCGCGCGCAATTTGAGGGTGAGATCGGCCATCCGCACCACCAGCGAATCCGGCGCGCTCGGCCGCCACAACTCCAGCGCCTCGGCTGCGCGCGCGTTGTCGTCGGCCAGCAGGGCGATGCGCGTGGCGCGCTCCGCCAGCACGGCGTCGTGGCTGGACTTCGCTGCGGCCAGATAGTGCTGTGCGGCGTCCTTGAGGCGACCTTCCTGCAGGGCGAATTCACCCGCCAGGGATTCGGCCAACACGCTTGGCTGGCCCTTGGGCGTGGCGGCGTTTGCCGGGCCTGCCAGCGCCGGAAGCAATGCCAATGCCAGCACCATGTGGCGAAAAGATGTGATGAAACCGGGCATCCTGCGGTACCAAGCGTAAAATGTCGGACGTTTTGCAGCTTACCCCACGCGCCTGAACCAAGGGCCTGTTAACGCCTATGACGCTGATCGCTCTCGGCTTGAACCACCAGACCGCGCCGGTTGCCTTGCGCGAACGGGTGGCGTTTGCCGGCGATGCCTTCGCGCCCGCGCTGGCGGCATTGCGCGCGCTGCCGCAGGTCGATGAAGTGGCATTGCTCTCCACCTGCAATCGCACCGAGGTCTACGCCATCGGCGACGATGCCGCGCCTGCCATTGCCGAATGGCTGGCAACGCACGCGGCGGAATCCACCGATCTGCACGCCTATCTCTACCGCCATGGCGAAAGCGCTGCCGCGCGGCACCTGTTCCGGGTCGCGGCGGGGCTCGACTCGCTGGTACTGGGCGAACCGCAGATCCTTGGCCAGGTGAAGGAGGCGTGGAGCCTGGCGCGCGAACATGGGGCGATGGGGCCGCAACTCGATCGCCTGTTCCAGCAAGCCTTCGCCACCGCGAAACGCGCACGCAGCGATACCGCGATCGGCGCGAATCCGGTGTCGGTGGCATCGGCGGCGGTGAAGCTGGCGCGCGATTCATTCGCGCGACCGCAGGATTCCACCGTGCTGCTGATCGGCGCCGGCGAAACCATCGAACTCGCGGCGCGCCATCTGGTGCAGGCCAACGTCCGCCGCTTGCTGATCGCCAATCGCACATTGGCGCACGCGCAGGCATTGGCGACCGCGCACGGCGGCTACGCCCTGGCGCTGGACGAACTCGACCGCCATCTTGCCGAAGCCGACATCGTGTTCTCGGCGACCGCCAGCCAGACGCCGATCCTGCATCGCGCGCAGGTGGAAGCCGCACTCGCCGCGCGTCGCCATCGCCACAACAACAAACCCGTCCTGTTGGTCGATCTCGCCGTGCCGCGCGACATCGCCGCCGACGTCGCCGAATTGCGCGACGTGTTCGTCTACACCATCGACGATCTCCACCGCGCGGTGGAGGACAATCGCCGCAGTCGCAAGGACGCCGCCGACGCCGCCGAAACGATCATCGACCTGCAGGTGGCGCGCTACATGGAAGTCGCCGGTGCGGCATTCGGCATGGACGGCGTGCGTGCAGTGCGTGCACACGGCCAACGCCTGAGCGCCGATGCACTGACACGCGCGAAGCAACAACTCGCGGCTGGCCAGTCGCCGGACGCGGTGCTCGATCAACTGGCGCACACCCTGACCAACCGCCTGCTGCACGCGCCGACCGTCGCCGTGCGCGATGCCGCCCTGCGTGGCGATGCCGAATTGCTGCGCGCCGCCGCGCGCATGTTCCCCGACCACAACGATTCTTCCGACGATGCTGCCGAGCCTGCGCCGCAAGCTTGAAGCACTGGCGGAACGACGCGACGAACTGGAACGGCTGCTGGCCGATCCGGGCGTGATCGCCGATGTCAAACAGTTCCGCAAACTGTCGCGGGAATTCGCGCAACTGGAACCGTTGGCGCTCGGGCTTGCGGAAGAACGACAACTGCAGGCAGCGCTGGCCTCCGCGCAGGCGATGCGCGACGACCCCGAGCTGCGCGATCTTGCGCAAGAGGAAATCGCGACGACGAACGCGCGTCTCGCCGAACTCGATGGCGAACTGATGGCGCATCTGGTGCCGAAGGATGCGCGCGACGACGGCAGCCTGTATCTGGAAGTCCGTGCCGGCACCGGTGGCGACGAGGCGGCGATCTTTGCCGGCGACCTGTTCCGCATGTATGCGCGCTACGCCGAGAAGCAAGGCTGGCGTGTCGACGTGGAATCGGCCAATCCGGGCGAACACGGCGGCTTCCGTGAAGTGGTCGCGCGCATCGAAGGCGGTGGCGCGTATTCGCGACTGAAGTTCGAGTCGGGGACGCATCGCGTGCAACGCGTGCCGGACACCGAATCGCAGGGCCGCATCCATACCTCGGCGGCGACGGTGGCGATCATCGCCGAGGAAGCCGGCGACATCGACATCGAAATCAATCCCGCCGACCTGAGAGTCGACACGTATCGATCGAGCGGCGCCGGCGGCCAGCACGTCAACAAGACCGAATCGGCGATCCGCATCACCCACATGCCGAGCGGCGTGGTGGTCGAATCGCAGACCGAACGCAGCCAGCACGCCAATCGCGACAAGGCGATGAAGCGGCTGAAGGCGATGCTGGTCGAGGCCGAACTGGAAAAACGCGAAGCCGCGCAGGCCGCCGATCGCAAACTGCAGGTCGGCAGCGGCGATCGCAGCCAGCGCATCCGCACCTACAATTTCCCGCAGGGTCGCATCACCGATCACCGGGTGGAAGGACTGACCCTGTACGATCTGCCGAATGTGCTGGAAGGCCAGCTTGATGCGTTGATCGATCGCTTGTCGCACGAAGCCCAGGCCGATGCGCTGGCAAAACTCGTGGAGGCGCCATGAAACCCGTCGTCGAATACGCCACCCTGGATGACCTCGATGCGCTGGCGCCGCTGTTCGACGGCTATCGCCAGTTCTACGGCCAGCCATCCGACATCCAGCGCGCACACGACTGGCTGAAGGCGCGCATCGGGCAACAACAATCGATGGTGTTGCTGGCGAAACACGACGGTGAGCCCGCCGGTTTCACCCAGCTCTACCCGATGTATTCCTCGGTACGCACCACGCGCATCTGGGTGTTGAACGATCTGTTCGTCGCCGCCGGATTCCGTCGCCATGGCGTGGCACGCGCCCTGCTCGATGCCGCCACGGAATTCGCCAAGGAAGATGGCGCGGCATTCGTCATGCTCGAAACCACCCGCGACAACGACGCCGCACGCGCCCTGTATCGCGCCGCCGGTTGGCAGGAAGACGAGACGCAGTGGTATTCCAGACTGCTTTGACGAGGGCGCCGCCATGGCCAAGCTGAAACGCAAGCACTACGAACATGCGCTGGAAGCGATGCAACTGGAACTGGTGCAGCTGGCGCGCTGGCTGCAGCACAGCGGCAAGCGTCTCGTCGTGGTGGTCGAAGGCCGCGACACCGCCGGCAAGGGCGGCACCATCGACGCGATCATGCAGCATCTCAATCCGCGACAGGCGCGCCACATCGCGCTGCCCAAGCCGGACGAGCGTGAACGCACGGAATGGTATTTCCAGCGTTACGTGCAGGAACTCCCGGCCGCTGGCGAGATCGCGCTGTTCGATCGCAGCTGGTACAACCGCGCCGGCGTCGAACGCGTGATGGGCTTCGCCACGCCGGAACAGGTCGCGGCCTTCCTGCGCCAGGCGCCGGTGTTCGAGAAGCAACTGGTGGATGACGGCATCCTGCTGTTCAAGTACTGGTTGTGCTGCGACCAGCAAGAACAGGAACAGCGTTTCGCCGAACGCCACGACGATCCGCTGAAGGGCTGGAAACTGTCGCCGATCGACCTCAAGGCGCGCGAGCAATACGCCGCCTATACCGAAGCGCGCGAGGCGATGCTCAAGGCCACGCATACCAAATGGGCGCCGTGGACATTGGTCGATTTCAACGAGCAGAAGCGCGGACGCCTGACCTTGATCCGCAATCTGCTCGATCGCGTGCCGGACACCCACATTCCCGACGACACCATCGACTTCCCGCCATTGCGAGGCAAGCTGCAGCGCGAACGCTACGGCGCGTTGAAGCCGATCAAGTCGTTCAAGGATTGATCATCGCGCACGTTGCGCGGTCAGGCTGCCTCGGCCACCGGCAACGGCGGCGCTTGGACCGGGCGACCAAGTTCGTCGAGCGCGATCATCACGAACTGACCTCGCGTACACAGTTTGCGATCTCCAGTGAGGAGATCTTCGGCGACCAGATCCACGTCGACGTGCATCGAGCTGCGGCCCACCTTCACGATGCGGGCGATGGTCTCGACCAGTTGCCCCTTGCGCACCGGCTGATTGAAATCGACCTGCTCGGAGCGCGCGGTGACCACGGTGCTGCGGGCATAGCGCGACGCGGCGATGAAGGCGGCCATATCCATCCACGCCAGCGCCTGTCCACCAAACAGCGTGCCGAGGTGATTCGTGTGATCCGGAAAGACCATCTCGAGCAGGCGCGCCTCGGTCGGACGCGGATCATTGGCAATGGCTTCGGACATGACGGCGGCTCCTGTCTGCATTGATCCCCGGAACCACCTTACATGCTGCACCGCAACATCGCCAGTCAGGCAATTTTACCCATTCAGTTTGACGGCATCAGAGCGCTGACCCTCAATTCGGTGCTGGCCCACCTGCGGCCGCGATCGCGGCTTCAATGTCCTTTGCAGTCACCGGACCCATGAAGCGTTTCACCACCTTGCCCTGCGGGCCGATCAACCAGCTGATCGGCAATGTCGGCGGCGGACTGAAATCGCCGGGTGGCGCGGCCGGATCGACCTGCACGATCGGATAGACCACCGGATGCTGCTGCAGGAATTCCTGCAGCTTGGCCGGTTCGATATCGTCATTGGCGACACCGACCACCTTGATGTATTCGCGCATCGCTGCCAGCGCCGACAGTTCCGGCATCTCCTTCAGGCATGGGCCGCACCACGTCGCCCAATCGTTGACCACCACCCAGTGACCGCGCTGTTCGGCGAGATCGAAGGTCTTGCCGTCGACAGTGGGGAGACGCAGCTTCGGTTGCGCACCGACATCGGCGAGACCTGCGGTCGCTGCTGGCATCGGCGTGGTCGCCGGTGTCGATGCGGGTTTCGGCGTGGCCGCTGTCGGCGGCGTCTGTTCGCCATGCGGCTTGCACGCGGCCAGCGCGATCACGAGCGTGAGCGCCAACAGTCGAGGGGAATGGTTCATCGTGTTCATTGCGGTTCGCTTCCAGGTTCGGAATAGATGGTGGCAACCTTGCGTTTCATCGCGACGCGCAGCGGCAGGCGCAGTTCATCGATCACCTGCATCACGTCGCGACCCAGGGCATCATCGCGCAGCGGCAGACTGACTTCCTCGACCGGGATGCGCAACTGCGCCACGACATAGAGTTCGCTCAGGCTGACATCGGCGAGATCGCGCGACAGCAGCCATTCGCCGGTTTCGGCGCGCTGGACGATGCCGGCTTCGCACAACTTCGTCAGCATGTCCTGCACCAGGGAATCGGTGAGGATGGGATCGAGTTCGCGCAGTTCATCGGCGTGCAACCCTTGTCCCCCCCCGCGCGCAGCGTGGAAACGCCCGAGCATGCGCAGCAATCCGTAGATCTCGCAACCCTCCGGCAAGCGCAATGCCACCGGCTGGTAACGGAATGCCGACAGGCTGGATGCGAACGATGCGCCGAGCAGCACCGACACCCAGCTCAGGTAGATCCACAGCAGGAAGATGGGGATGAAAGCAACGGTGCCGTACAGCTTCTCGTAGCTGCGGAAGGTGCCGAGGTAGATGCCCATGCCCCACTTCACGAACTCGAACACCACGGTGGCGAGCAACGCGCCGGCGAAGGCATGGCGCCATTGCACGGTGCGATGCGGCACTACGCGATACAGCAACAGGAACGCGACCAGTTCGATGCACGGTGGCGCCATCCGCAGCATCAGGCTTTCCAGCACGCGCCCCGGCTCCGACGAGAACACGCTCATCGCGAACAACCTGGCGGACAGCGACATGCTGGCGACGGCGATCAACGTGCCGAGGGTAAGCACCGTCCAGTAGACAAGGAAACGCGCGAAGCGCGGCCGCGCCACCGGTACCCGCCAGATGCGATTGAAGATCGATTCGACGCTGGTGAGGGTGATCAGCAGCGACAGCACCAGCGCGATGATGCCGGCGGTGGTGAGCTGGCTGGCGTTGAGCGAGTATTCGCTGATATACCCCTGCACTGCGCGCGCGGAGCTCGGCACGAAATTGGAGAACACATAGTCTGTGAGCTGGTCGCGCAGCCGTGAATACACCGGGAATGCCGAAAGCATGCCGAACACCACCGTCGCCAGCGGCACCAACGCGAACACCGTGGTGTAAGCCAGTGAACCGGCAGCCTCGAACAGGTTGTCGTCCCAGAAACGACGGCCGAGGAAACGCATGAAGACCGCACGCCGCACCGGATCGCGCAGGTGCAACAAACGGGACACGATCTGGGCGGGAAGCCGGGCCATGACGCACAGGGTAGCCGGTCAGCCGTCAAGCCGGCCACGTACACTGGCGGGATGAAAGAAATCCTCGTGCTCTATTACAGTCGCGGCGGATCGGTCGCGGCATTGGCGCGGCAGGTCGCGCGCGGCATCGGTGAAGTGCCCGGCATGGCCGCTCGTCTGCGCACGGTGCCGCCGGTCGCGCCGCAAACCGAACAGGTTTTGCCGCCCGTTCCCGAGGAAGGCGCGGCCTATCTCGAAACGCGCGACCTCGACGAATGCGTCGGCTACGCCATCGGCAGCCCGACCCGTTTCGGCAGCATGGCCGCACCGATGAAGTTTTTCTTCGACGGCCTCGGTGCGCAATGGGCCAGCGGCACGCTGGTCGGCAAGCCGGCCTGCGTGTTCACTTCGACCGCGACCATGCACGGCGGCCAGGAATCGACCCTGCTAGGCATGCAAGTGCCATTGCTGCACCACGGCTGCGTGATCGTCGGCATTCCCTATACCGAACAACGCCTCAGCACCACGCGCACCGGCGGCACGCCGTATGGCGCCAGTCATGTGTCGGGTTCAGCGGATGATCCCGAGCTCAGCGAGGACGAAATCCAACTCGCTCGCGCGCTCGGCAAGCGTCTTGCCACCATCGCCGCAAAACTCTCGGCATGAGCACTGCACGCCGCATCCTGTTCGTCGCGCTGGTGCTGCTGGCGCTGCTCGATCTTGCCTGGTTCTGGCACGAACCCCTAGCGCGAATCGTGTTCACCCTGCCACCTGCCCTGTGCGCGCTCGCGGTGTGGTTGCGCCGGCGCACCGCCGGTTTCTGGTCGGGCGTGTTCGCCTTGCTGTGGTTCTCGCATGGGGTGATGGTGGCGTGGACACGACCGCCGGAACGCCTGCAGGCGTTCGCCGAACTGGCACTGGCCGTGGTGATCATCCTCGCCGCCAGCGTGCCCGGCCTGCGCGCACGGTTTGCAAAGGGCAACGCCTCCCAGCGCAACGCCGCGAAGGAATAAACTATCTTTATCCCCACACAACGCAGCGACATGGACACGATGGACGACCTGCTGATCGTTACCACTGGCGGCACCATCGACAAGATCTATTTCGATGCCAAGTCGGATTACCAGGTCGGCGATCCCCAGATCGGCCGCATCCTCAGCGCGCTCGGCGTCGCCTTCCGTTTCCACGTGATTCCGTTGCTGCGCAAGGATTCGCTGTTCATCGATGGCAGCGATCGTGAACTGATGCGCGCGACCATCGCCGCGCAGGCCGAACGTTGCGTCCTCGTCACCCATGGCACTGACAGCATGGTCGAGACCGCCAAGGTGCTGCGCACGATTCCCGACAAGACCATCGTCCTGACCGGCGCGCTCAATCCGGCGCGCTTCGAGGGTTCCGACGCCGAATTCAACATCGGTTGCGCGGTGGGCGCGGTGCAATCGCTGCCGCCGGGCGCCTATATCGCCATGAACGGTCGCATCTGGGATCCGGCGAAAGTGCGCAAGAACGTCGAGGCCAATCGCTTCGAGGCGGCGGGTTAGAACATTCCGGTTTCGAGCCGCGCCGCATCACTCATCATGTTGCGGTTCCACGGCGGATCGAATACCAGTTCGACGTCGGCTTCGGCGACGGTGGGAATCATCTCGAGCTTGCTGCGGACGTCATCGACCAGGATGTCGCCCATGCCGCAGCCGGGCGCGGTCAGCGTCAGTTCGACATCGATGCGGCGCTGGCCCGGATGTTCGGCATCCGGCTTCACCACGGCGGTGTAGACCAGTCCGAGTTCGACGATGTTGATCGGGATCTCGGGATCGAAGCAGGTGCGCAGCTGCTGCCACACCAGTTTTTCGACGTCTTCATCGCCAGCGCCTTCCGGCAACTCGATGGGCTCCGGCGGTTCCTTGCCGATGGCATCGCCGTCCTTGCCGGCGACGCGGAACAGGTTGCCTTCGACGAAGACGGTCCAGCTGCCGCCCAGCGATTGGGTGATGTAGCCGATGCTGCCGGCGGGCAGGCTCACGGCTTCGCCCGAGGGCACCATCACCACCGGGCAATCGCGCTCGAAGCGCACGGGTTCACTGTTGCGGGAATACATCACGGCACTGGCACTGGATCTTGAATCCGTACCATTTTAGTCCATTTTGACGAAACCCTCAGTGCCCGCCGTCCAGCGCCTTCACCTCGCTCACCAGCGCATTGGCCATCTCGGCGCCATCGCCGTACAGCATGCGGGTATTGTCGGCGTAGAACAGCGCATTCTCGATCCCCGCGAACCCGGTGCCCTTGCCGCGCTTGATCACCACCACGTTCTTGGCGTTGACCGCATCGAGGATCGGCATGCCGTAGATGGGAGATGACGGATCGGTCTTGGCGACCGGATTCACCACATCGTTGGCACCGATCACCAGCACCACGTCGGTATTGGCGAATTCGGGATTGATGTCGTCCATGTCGGCGATCAGGTCGTAGGGCACGCCCGCTTCCGCCAACAGCACGTTCATGTGCCCCGGCATGCGCCCGGCGACGGGATGGATGGCGAATTTCACCTTCACTCCGCGCGCGATCAGCTTTTGCGCCAGTTCCCAGATCTTGTGTTGCGCCTGCGCCACCGCCATGCCGTAACCGGGCACGATCACCACACGCTCCGCATAGGCCATCAACGCTGCGGCATCGGCGGCTTCGATCGGTTTCTGCGCGCCACTGATTTCCTGCCCGCCCGATCCGCCGCCACCGAAATTGGAGAACAACACGTTCTTGATGCTGCGATTCATCGCCTTGGCCATCAATCGCGTCAGCAGCATGCCGGCCGCGCCGACCATGGTGCCGGCGATGATGAGTGCGGGATTGCCGAGGACATAGCCTTCGAACGCCACCGCCAATCCGGTGAAGGCGTTGTAGAGCGAGATCACCACCGGCATGTCAGCACCGCCGATCGGCAGCGTCATCAACTTGCCGAGTCCGAGCGCGAGCACGAAGAACGCGACGATCCACGGCACTGCCAACGTGTGTACCGCCATCGCGCCACAGACGATCGCCACGAGCGCGATCGCCGCGTTGAACCACTGCTGGCCCGGGAAGGTGTAGCGCTTGTCCATGCGGCCATCGAGCTTGGCCCAGGCGATGATCGAACCGGTCAGCGACACCGCGCCGATCAGCGAACCGATCGCCGCCAGCGCCAGCGCGAAATCCGAAGGCCGTTCGCCGCCGGACGATGCCTTGAACAGTTCCACCGCACCGATCGCCGCCGCCGAGCCACCGCCCATGCCGTTGAACAGCGCGACCATCTGCGGCATGTCGGTGATCGCCACCTTCTTGCCCCACAGCCACGTCGGTGCGACGCCAATGATGACCGCGACAAGGATCAGCGCGATGTTGTGCAGGCCCGGCAATGCGAACGTGGCGATGGTCGCCAGCACCATGCCGATGCCTGCCCACTGGATGCCGCTGCGCGCGGTCTTCGGGCTGGACATGCGTTGCAGGCCGAGCAGGAACAAGGTCGCCGCGACGAAATAGCTCAACGCGACCAACGTCTGCAAGTTGAGGCCGATCATGCCTTCGCCTCCGGCTTCTTCGATGACTTGAACATGTCGAGCATGCGTTCGGTCACCACATAGCCACCCGCGGCATTGCCCGCGCCCAGCACCACCGCGATGAAGCCGAGCACCTGTTCCAGCGTGGTCTGCGCCTGGCCGAGCACCACCATCGCGCCGATCAGCACGATGCCGTGGATGAAGTTGGAACCGGACATCAGCGGCGTGTGCAGGATCACCGGCACCCGCGAGATGATCACGTGGCCGGCGATCGCCGCCAGCATGAAGATGTACAGCGCGGTGAAACCGTCGCTCATGGCGTCTCTCCGGTGGATTGCGGGCGCGGCGGCCAGACGGTTTTCGCCAGCAGTTCGTCGTTCCAGTCCATGGCCAAGGCGCCGTCCTTGATCATCAGGCTGGCGAAATTGAAGACATTGCGCGCGAACATCTCACTGGCGTGGGTCGCGCCCATCGAGGCGAGATTGAGCGGCCCGTCGATGACCACGCCGTGGTGCTCGATGGTCCGGCCGGGCTGGGTCAATTCGCAGTTGCCGCCGGTTTCCGCAGCCAGATCGACGATCACGCTTCCCGGCTTCATGCCGTCGACCATCGCCGCCGTGATGATCTTTGGCGCCGGACGACCGGGCACCGCTGCGGTGCAGACGATCACGTCGACGTTGCGGAGATGCTCGGCGAGGCGACGCTGCTGTTCGGCGCGTTCCTCGTCGGTGAGCTGGCGCGCATAACCGCCCTCGCCCGCCGCGCTGACGCCGAGATCGAGGAAACGACCACCCAGCGATTCGATCTGTTCGCGCGTTTCCGGGCGCACGTCGAAGCCTTCCACCTGCGCGCCGAGGCGCTTCGCGGTGGCGATCGCCTGCAATCCGGCGACACCGGCACCGATGATCAGCACCTTCGATGGCCGAATCGTGCCGGCCGCGGTGGTCAGCATCGGGAAGAACCGCGGCGTCAGTTGCGCGGCGATCAGCACCGCCTTGTAGCCGGCCATCGACGCCTGCGAACTGAGGATGTCCATCGCCTGCGCGCGGGTGGTGCGCGGCAACTTCTCCAGCGGAAACGCGACGATGCCGCGATCCTGCAAGGCCGACGCGCGCACGGGATCCGCTTCCGGCTGCAACATCCCGACCAGCACCGCGCCCGGCTTCAACGTGGCGATGGCGTCCGGCGATGGCGCCTGCACGCACAACACCATGCCGGCATCGGCGAATGGGGTGTCCGTCAGCGTGGCTCCGGCATCGACATAGGCCTGGTCAATGAAGCCGGCGCTGGCACCGAGGCCTGGCGCCACTGCGATCTGCGCGCCCGCCTTCACCAACTTGCCGCAGGTTTCCGGCGTCAACGCCACCCGGCGCTCGCCCACGGCCGTTTCCCGACCCACACCGATCCGTACCGCCATTGCACCACCCCGATCCGACCGTTCCCCGAATCCTAAGCGATCGCGCGCGATCCGGGCGGCCGGCCGTGTACCCGGTAACATCTGCGACTCGTTTTCGCGTCTTCCCCCATGCCCGCATCGAAAGCCTCCATCCTCCGCTGGTTCCTGTTCGTGCTGATGGCCGTGGCTTTCGCGGCGGCATGGACGGTGGCGTTCTCGTTCACCCGGCGTGCGATGCCGTGGCTGGCGTTGCTGGCGGCGGTCGATGCCGTGGTCGCGGCGCGATTGCTCGGTATCCCGCGCGGCACCCGCGGCGCGGTTGGCGGTGGCCTGTTCGTGCTGATCGCGGTGGCGCTGTCCAGCGTGGCGATCGCCGCGGTCAGCGTTGGTGGCCCCACCGGGTTCGGATTGGTGGAATCGCTGTCGCGCCTCGGCCCGACACTGGCCTGGGAGCTGGTGCAGCTCGCCACTGGCCTGCCACAATTGCTGCTGTACGTGATCGCGGCGGAACTTGCGGCATGGTGGTGCCACGGAAGATGAACACCCACGTTCTGGCGTCAACCCGGGTTGCCCGCAGGCGTTTTCTGCATGTCACCATTCGGGTACAAGCGGCGAACGGAGCCGTATGTTCATGCATGCCATTGCCGTCAACGCGAAAGGATTGTCCTTGAACGCACCGCTCACCGGCACGCGTGCGCTGACGATCGAGCAGTTCCTGTCTGGCATCCAGTCGCGCGCGTTCCGCTTCGCCGAGCTTGGCCTGCGCAACCGCGACGATGCCCTCGACGCGGTGCAGGACGCGATGCTGCGGATGCTGCGCTACGCCGACAAGCCCGTCGACGAATGGCAGGCACTGTTCTGGAAGATCCTGCGCACCCGCATCATCGACATCAGCCGCCGCCGCGCCTTCCGCTTCGGCTGGCTGCGCAACAGCGGCGACAACGACGAAGACAGCATGGTGGCCTGGGCCGACCCCGCCGGCGATCCTTCCAGCCACAACGACGGTCGCGAAGCCTATGCCCTGATGGCACTCGCGATCCACAAGTTGCCGACCCGGCAACGCGAAGCCTTCACCCTGCGCGTGCTGGAAGATCTCGACGTCGCCACCACGGCCTCGGTGATGGGATGCAGCGAGGGTTCGGTGAAGACACATCTCTCCCGCGCACGCGACGCCCTGCGCACGCATCTGCAAGACTGGACATGACGATGGACGACCACGATTTCGACCGCAAGGCCCGCCAGCTGTACCTGGATGCCGCACAGGAAACCCCGCAGGCTGTCCGGCAACGGCTGCGTTCGACGCTGGCTGCACCACCGCGCGCCAGCCATCCGGCATGGCAGCCAGCACTCGCGTTTGCCTCGGTCGCGCTGTTCGCGCTCGGCGGGCTGTGGCTGCAGCGGCCGCTGGAACCGGCGCCGGCCACTGCTCCGGTCATCGCGACGCCGGTCATCGCACAGGTGGATGCGACGCCGAACGTGGCCGTGCCCACGGTTTCGGCGAAGGAGACCACGCATCCCGTCACTGCGGCCTACGATAACGATCCGGAGTTCTATGCCTGGCTGGGCAACGATGCTCCACCGGTCCCCGGAGAACGATGAAATGCGTATCGCCGCAACATTGATGATGGGCCTGGTGCTGGCAGCGCCGGCGATGGCGCAGCAAGCCGCGGCCCCACCACCCACCACCGCCAGCTATCCGGAATGGGAAAAGCTGACGCCTGAACAGCGTCAATCATTGGTCGGCCCGGTGCGTTCGCGCTGGAACGACAATCCCGACATGCGCGATGAAATGTTGAAGCGCGCCCAGCACTGGCAACGCATGAGTCCCGAACAGCGCCAATCCGCGCAGCGCGGGATGAAGCGTTGGGAGAACCTGACGCCGGAACAGCGCAAGGCGATGCACGAGCAGTGGAAAGCGATGTCTCCGGAACAACGCAAAGCGTGGCTGGACGCCAATGGCCCGAAGACTCCGTCGAATGCGTCCTCCCCGGCCGGCCCGAAAGCGCAGTCAATGTCGCCGCCACACATGACGGCACCGAAGGCACCGAAACCCCAAGGCCATCACTGAGCGAGGGGCCGTCCGCTCAACCGGCGGTCTGGGCGAAACGCCGTTCGCCGAGTGAATCGGCAACCTGTGCCATCACCTGATCGACCGGCGGCTCGGCCGAGCGCACCAGCACGCGTCCATCGGCGACCAGCACCGCCAGCGTCTCCGGCCGCACCACCATCCGCCGTTCGCCGCGGCGATTGACCACCAGGATGCGTCCGGTCAACCCGCTCACCCAGGCGATCTTCGCCATCGTTTCGTGCGCGCCGTCCTCGATGATGCGCAGGCCCTGGCCGGCCCGCAGCCGGCGCACGCGCGCCACCAGCACGCTGTCGACCGTGCGCAGCCGCCGTTCCAGGTCCGGAATCTGCATCGGCAATTCGTCGGCCAGCGGCTCGGGAGGATTGGACAACACCACTTCGCCCGGCGCGGCGTCGGCGCGCAGCAATCCCGCCGCCAACCGCGCCAGCGCCTCGATCGCCGCTTCGCCCTGCAAGCCGACGTAACGCAGATCCTCGAGGATGGCTTCGCGGTTGTCTTCGAAGCCGGCGGCCAACGCGCGGCTGCGCAGCGCCACCGCATCCGCGTCCATCTGCAACAACGCATCGCCGACCGCACGCATCGCCTGGTAGCGCGGCGACTGTTCGCCAAAGCGCAACCAACCCTGCACCAGCACGTTGCGCCAGTATTCGCCGAGGAAATGGAAAGTGTCCGGCAGGATCTTGCGGCCTTCCAGCGCGGCGCCCACCGCCTCGTCGGCAGCGATGCGGGCCTGGCGCAGGCGTTCCTGTCCCTGCAACGTCTCGGTGATGCGGCGCTCCGTCACTTCCGCGAGCGAACGCTGGCGATCCAGCAGTTCCTGCAATTCGCGGGCGGCGAGGTCGAAGATCGCCATGCTCTCCTGGAAGCGCGCAACCACCTGGTCGACCACCTGCGAAGCACGTTCGAGCATCGAGCGGCTGGCATGACTGTCGCCGGTGTTGCCGTCGCAGGCTTCCACCAACGCATCGAGCAGGCGCCGCGCGGGATGGCCGCGATTCTCGAACAGCGAATCGTCCATCACCGCAACCTTGACATAGGGCGCGACAAGCTTGCCCATCATCCGGGTCGCCGGCTCCTCGAAGGCGTTGGCGCGCTGCAATCCATCGAACAACATCGCCACCAGATCGACGGCATCCTCCTCGCCTTCGGCGAACGAGGACTGCTCGGCATCGAAACCGAACTGCCCGGCGGCGGACATCAGTTCGCGACGGATCACCATCGGCAATGGCTGGTCGCCCTGCCCCAGCAGGGCCCGCACGAACGGCGTCGGATCGTCGCCCTGGAGGACGGAGGCGATCGTCAATACTTCCGAGGTGTTGATCACCCGCGCGGTCGATCGCACTGCCGTCGTTCCGCCGTTGTCGCCGTTGCGGGCGCGCCGACGCCATGCATCGAGTTGCGAGTGGACGCGGCTGCGGTAACGGGTTTCCGGACGCACGCCGGCATAACTGGCGATGTCGACGGATTCCCTGCCGCGGTTCGCTGCCGGCATCGCCGCGCCGATGTCACCTGCGGGCGCCGACGCCGGACCCACGCCGCCATGGACCGGGTCGTTGACGTGGCCATTCGTCGGCAACGTCTCCACCATCCCGCCTTCGGGTTGCCAGCCGCTGCCACCAGCCGCGGGCCGATGGGTGGCCGGGCTGTCGTACGCTTCGCTGGAGGATTCGCCGTCGCCGATCACCCGCAACAACTCCGGGATCAAGCCGCGCAGGATCACCGTCATCTGCGTTTCGTAATGGCGCATCAACAGCGGAATCAGGGTCGGCGTGAGCGCCTCGCGATCGAGCGTCGAGATGAACGTGCGGGTGATGCCTTCCACGCTCCACGGGCAATCGTGCCAAGGAAGGCCCGCATCATGCGCGAGCGCTTCGACCGCGCGATCCAGACGATGCGCGAGCGCGCCCAGCCGTGCGTGCATGGCATCGTTGGCCTGCTGGCCCTCGATTTCGAGCAGCAGTTCGCTTTCGCCCATCAAGGTCAGCGCGGTGCCGTGGCGCAGCGACTGGCGATGCCACCACGCCATCGCGTCGGCTTCCAGCGCGACCCGCAGGCGGGCGCGCCAATCCTGCGCATCGTCGAGCATCCCGTGCACGACGAACTGGTCGCGTGGCAAGGAGGAAAAATTGTTGGCCCCGGCCGGAATCCGGTCGAGCGCACTCTTCAACTCGCTCCAGAAAGGCGCAAGCTTCGCCGAAACAAATTCGGCCACCAGGCGCGCTGCCTTCCTTTGCTGCTCATCCACCTGGCTTGTTGCAGGAAGTGTGGAATCATTCCGACTCAAGCCGAACCTCTGAGATGCTGACCGCCGCCCCCTGACGACGGGAAGAATCCCCCCTAGCGCCATCCTAAGCAGGAAATCTTCACACGTCCATGACATTTCAATGTCTCGATCACCGCCGGTCGGTCCCGTCCCGCCAGTTGTCGGCACCGGGCCCGAGCGAAGACCAATTCGGACGCATCTTGCGCGCCGCGGTCCGTGTTCCCGATCACGGGAAACGGGTGCCGTTCCGCTTCCTGCGCATCACCGGCGACGCCCGCCTGGCGCTGGGCGCCCTGCTGGAAGCCCGCACCCGCGAAAGCGATCCGGGCAGCAGCGCGTCCATGCTGCAGAAGGAGCGCGAACGTTTCAGTTTCGCGCCGCTGATCGTCACCGTGATCGCCAAACAGGGGCCGGATGAAAAGATCCCGGCGAGCGAGCGCTTTTCCAGCGCCTCGTGCGTGTGCTTCGCCTTGCTGCAGGCGGCGCAGGTCGCCGGCTTCGGCGCGCAATGGCTGACCGGCTGGGCCGCCTACGATCCGGTGATCCGCGCGCACCTCGGTGTCGGCGACGACGAGGCCATCGTCGGCTTCATCCACATCGGCACGCCGCTGATGGAAGCGCCGGAACGCGAGCGGCCCGATCCCACCGCGCTGATCAGCGACTGGACGCCACGATGAGCCGGGTGCTGCATCCACGGCCGACGCTGTACCTGGTCGACGCCAGCATGTACATCTTCCGTGCCTGGCATTCGATGCCCGACGAATGGCACGACGAAGACGGCTGGCCGCTCAACGCCGTCCACGGCTTCGCGCGCTTCCTGGTGGAACTGCTGGAACGCGAGCGCCCTCGCCACATCGCCATCGCCTTCGACGAAGCACTGGATTCGTGTTTCCGCAATCGCCTGTATCCGCAGTACAAGGCCAATCGCGATCCCGCGCCGGAAGAACTGCGGCGCCAGTTCGCGCTGTGCAAGGCGTTGAGTGCGGCGCTGGGCATGGCGGTGCTGGGGCATGGCGACTACGAGGCTGACGATCTGATCGGCAGCGCGTTGGTGCAGTCGCGCGGGCATGGCGCGCGCGGCGTGATCGTCTCGGCCGACAAGGACCTGTCGCAATTGCTGCAGGACGACGACGAACAGTTCGACTTCGCCCGCGGCCTGCGCTGGGGCCAAGCCGGCGTCAAGGAACGCCACGGCGTGCGCGCCGACCAGATCGCCGATTACCTCGCGTTGTGCGGCGATGCCGTCGACAACATTCCCGGCGTACCCGGCATCGGCCAGAAAACCGCCGCGGTGCTGATCTCGCATTTCGGATCGCTCGACGCCCTGCTCGCGCGCGTCGACGAAGTCCCGTTCCTGCGCCAGCGTGGATCGGCGCGTGCAGCGGCATCCTTGCGTGAACATCGCGAACAGGTGTTGATGTATCGCCAACTCACCACCATCGCGGTGGACGCGCCGTTGCAACCGCATGAGGCGCCGTTCGCGCGCGGCGCCGCGGATGCCACGATGTTGTCATCCCTGTACGAGAGATTCCGCTTCGGCCCGCTGACCCGCCGCCGGCTGCAGACTGCCGCTGGCCTCGATTCCACCCCATCCACTAACTGAGACACGCATGGCCCATCAACTCGATGTCCCCACCGAACTCCTGCACCAGGGCAACTGGCTGCGACTGGTGAAGCGCGGAACCTGGGAATCGTGCGAACGCGTGCACGGCGACGGCATGGCAGTGCTGATCATCGCGGTGACGCCGGAGGATGAAGTGTTGTTCGTCGAGCAATACCGGGTGCCGTTGCAGGCGCGCACCATCGAGATGCCGGCCGGGCTGGTCGGCGACGAGCACGACGACGACACCCTGGAACACGCGGCGCAGCGCGAGCTGATCGAGGAAACCGGCTGGGATGCGCGCGATATCCGCGTCTTGCTGATCGGCCCGACCAGTTCCGGCATGAGCAATGAACGCATCGCCTTTGTCCGTGCCCGCGACCTGGTGAGAGTCGGTGACGGCGGCGGCACGCCCGACGAAGGCATCACCGTGCACGCGGTGCCACGCCACGACGCCCCGCGCTGGCTGATGCAGAAGCACGCCGAGGGTTACGAACTCGACCTCAAGCTGTGGGCCGGGCTGTGGATGGTCGATCACGAGCCGGATGGCAGTCGCATCACGCCCTAGCGCCTACACTGCAACCAACCGCCGCCAACTGGAATTCGTCATGGACAAGACCGCATTGCGCGATGCCCTGCTCGCACTCGAAACGCACGAACTCCAAGCTGCGCGCGAGGCCTACGCCGACTATCTGGCTGCATCCAAACCGGACAATACCGAAGCCCAGGACGTGCAGGATCATTCGCTGGAAGTCGAAGACGCGGAACTCGCCAGCGGACTGGAAGCGCCGTTGCAACAGGCGCAGGATGCGATGGCGCGCTTGCAGGCCATCGACTTCGGCGCGAAGACCGAAGTGTCGCCGGGCGCGGTGATCCGGATGGGTGGAAAGCGCTTCGTGGTCGCGGTGGCGACGCAGCCGTTCGAAGTCGGCGGCGTGACCTACATGGGCATGTCCACTTCGGCACCGCTGTATCGAGCGGCGCAGGGACTTTCTGCTGGCGATACCGCATCATTCAACGGACGCACCATCACCATCGAACAGGTGGACTGAGCCTACATCGCGCGCGGCGCGAAATGATCCGTCGCACGCACCAGCGCGTCGATGTTCTCGGCCTCGAACGCGGAATGCCCCGATAGCGGCGAGACCTGCAATTCCGACTTCGGCCACGCCGCGTGCAGGTCGAAGGCGCTCTGCACCGGGCACACCACGTCATAGCGTCCGTGCACGATCACGCCGGGGATGTCGGCGATGCGGTGGGCATCGCGCAGCAGTTGGTCATCGGCGTCGAAGAAGCCCTTGTTGACGAAATAGTGGTTCTCGATCCGCGCAAATGGCAGCGCGAACTTCGGATCGCCATGGCTGGTGACGTAATCGCCGGGAATGCGCAGATAGCTGGTGCCGCCTTCCCAGATCGACCACGCCTGCGCCGCCGCCAGCCGCGTCGCTTCGTCATCACTGGTCAGGCGCGTGTGATACGCCGCCATCATGTCGCTGCGCTCGCTTTGCGGAATCGGCGCGAGATAGTGCTGCCACGCATCGGGAAACAAGCGCGACGCACCTTCCTGATAGAACCATTCCAGTTCCCAGCGTCGCAGCATGAAGATGCCGCGCAGCACCAGCTCGGTCACGCGCTGCGGATGCGTTTCGGCGTAGGCCAGCGCCAGGGTCGAACCCCACGATCCGCCAAAGACCTGCCAGTGCTCGATGCCGAGCATTTCGCGCAGGCGTTCGATGTCGGCGACCAGATCCCAGGTGGTGTTGTCGACGAGATCGGCGAACGGCGTGCTGCGACCGGCGCCGCGCTGGTCGAACAGGATGATCCGGTACTTCTTCGGGTCGTGGAACCGGCGCATGTTGGTGCCGCAACCGGCACCGGGCCCACCGTGCAACATCACCACCGGTTTGCCATCGGGATTGCCGCACTGTTCCCAGTAAATGGAATGGCGGTCGCTGACGGCCAGCATACCGCTCTGGTACGGCTCGATCTCGGGATACAGGGTACGCATGTGGAATTCCTGCGGTAGCAATCAAGCAGTGGAGTTTAAGCGCCCCAGCGTCACCCGATCGCGATCCTCGAGATCGCGCTGCGTCGCGACGTCGGTGAATCCGGCCTGCTCCAGCAACGCGCGCACTCTGTCGCCCTGGTCGTAGCCGTGTTCCAGCAGCAACCAGCCGCCGCCGTGGAGATGGGCCGGCGCATTCGCCACGATGATGCGGATATCGTCCAGGCCATCACTGCCCGATGACAGCGCCGATGCCGGTTCGTGGCGCAAATCGCCTTCGCCCAAGTGCGGATCGCCTTCGGAAATGTACGGCGGATTGCTGGCGATGAGATCGAAACGTTCGCCTTGCAGCGGTACGAACCATTCACCGTGGCGGAATTCGACGTTGGCGATGGCGAGTCGTTTCGCGTTGCCTGCGGCTACCTTCAACGCGTCGATGCTGGCATCGCTGGCGATGACATGCGCGCGCGGGCGTTCGCTGGCGATGGCGAGCGCGATGGCGCCACTGCCGGTGCCGAGATCGGCCACGCGCGATGGGCGATCGCTCGGCAAACGCTGCAGTGCCAGTTCCACCAGCAGTTCGGTTTCGGCGCGCGGGATCAGCGTTGCCGGGGTGACATCGAGATCGAGCGTCCAGAAACCGCGACGTCCCGTGACGTAAGCGACCGGCTCGCCGTGGGCACGACGCTGCACCAGCGCCTCGAAGCCGGCCACCTGTTGCGCCGTCGCGACATCATCGCCATGCGTGAACAGCCACGTCCGCGGGCGATCCACCACGTGCAGCAGCAGCCATTCGGCATCGACGGGATCGATGCGGAGCGCAGCGGCGGCCAGCAAGGTGCGGAAAGTCGGCATCGTCATCCCCACATGCTACCGGTCTCAACCGCTGAGACGGCATCGAATCACCCTGTACCGATGCACGGCCAGATCCGCTTCGACTTCCATTCCGGCATTCAGGGCGGGTCGCCGGCCGCGGCGGATAATCCGCAGATGGCTGCACATCCCGCCCTCGCGCAGTTCCATCCGGCCGTGTCCGGTTGGTTCGCGCGCAGCTTTGCCGGCCCCACCGAGGCGCAGATCGCGGCGTGGCCATCGATCGCCGCGGGCCGCCACACGCTGGTGGCCGCGCCGACCGGGTCGGGCAAGACGCTGACCGCCTTCCTCACCGCCATCGACACATTGGTGCGCGATGGACTGGCGCGGGGCGAATTGCCGGAAGGCGTGCAGGTGCTCTACATCTCGCCGCTGAAGGCGCTGTCGAACGACATCCATCTCAACCTGGAAGCGCCGCTGGCCGGCATCGGCGAGGAACTCGCCCGGCTGGGCCTGCCCGACGTGGCGATCCGCGCCGCGGTGCGCACCGGCGACACCCCGCAGGGCGAACGCGCCGCGCTGCGCAAGCATCCGCCGCACATCCTCGTCACCACGCCGGAATCGCTGTACATCCTGCTCGGTTCGGACTCCGGACGCGACATGCTCAAGGGCGTGCGCACGGTGATCGTCGATGAAATCCACGCGGTCGTACAGAGCAAGCGCGGCAGCCATCTCGCACTGTCGCTGGAACGGCTCGATGCGCTGGCAGGGCGCCACATCGCGCGCATCGGATTGTCGGCGACGCAGAAACCGATCGAGAACGTCGCGCGCTATCTCGTCGGCAGCGCGCATGTCGATGCCAGTGGCACACCCGATTGCACCCTGATCGATATCGGTCATTCCAAACCACGCGACCTCGCGCTGGAGCTGATTCCAGTGCCGTTGCAGGCGGTGATGTCGAACGAGCAATGGGAACTGGTCTACAACCGCATCGCCGAACTGGTCGAGCAACATCGCACCACCCTGGTCTTCGTCAACACCCGACGCATGGCCGAACGCGCCGCGCGCCATCTCGGCGAGCGACTGGGCAAGGAACACGTCGCCGCGCATCACGGATCGCTGGCCAAGGAATTGCGGCTGGATGCGGAGCAACGGCTGAAGCATGGGAAATTGAAGGTGCTGGTGGCGACGGCGTCGCTGGAACTCGGCATCGACATCGGCGATGTCGATCTCGTCGTGCAAATCGGTTCGCCGCGCAGCATCGCCGCGTTTCTGCAGCGCGTTGGTCGCGCCAGTCACCATGTCGGCGGCATGCCGAAAGGCCGCATCATTCCGACGACTCGCGATGAACTGGTGGAATGCGTGGCCTTGCTCGATTCTGTGCGCCGCCACGAACTCGATGCCCTTATCATGCCGCCCGAACCGGTCGACGTGCTGGCGCAGCAGATCGTCGCCGAAGTGGCCTGCCGCGAATGGGACGAGGCCGCACTGTTCGACACTTTGAAGCGCGCGTGGCCGTATTCGACGCTGGAGCGCGAACGCTACGACGCCATCATCAAGATGCTGGCGGAAGGCTTCACCACACGTCGGGGCATCCGCAGCGCGTGGATCCATCGCGACGCCGTGCATGGGCAGCTGCGCGCACGCAAGGGCGCACGCACCACCGCGACGATGTCGGGCGGCACCATTCCCGACACCGCCGACTACGCCGTGGTGCTGGAACCGCAGTCGATCATGATCGGCACCGTCAACGAGGACTTCGCGATCGAGAGCCTCGCCGGCGACATCTTCCAGCTCGGCAACGCCAGTTATCGCATCCAGCGCGTCGAAGCCGGACGCCTGCGCGTGGAAGATGCCGAAGGCCAGCCGCCCACCATTCCATTCTGGCTCGGCGAAGCGCCCGGTCGCACCGACGAGCTCTCGCACAGCGTGTCGCGTTTGCGCGGCGAACTGGAAACACGATTGTCGGCAGAAGGTGGAACGCCGGACATCGGCGCCGCGATGGCGTGGCTGCGCTCGGAACTCGCGCTGGACGAGAATGCCGCGCGCCAGGTCGCCGAATACTGCGCGGAACAGCTGATCGGTTTCGGTGCCCTGCCGACGCTGGAACGGATGACGATGGAGCGCTTCTTCGACGAATCCGGCGGCACCCAACTCGTCATCCACACGCCGTATGGCAGTCGCATCAATCGCGCTTGGGGGCTGGCGCTGCGCAAACGCTTCTGCCGCAGTTTCAATTTCGAATTGCAGGCCGCCGCAACCGAGAACGCCATCGTGCTGTCGCTGTCGACCAGCCACAGCTTTCCATTGGATGATGTCGCGCATTTCCTCCATTCCAATTCGGCGCGCGACGTGCTGGTGCAGGCCTTGCTCGACGCACCACTGTTCCCTGCACGCTGGCGCTGGAACGCGACCACGGCGCTGGCGTTGCCGCGCTTCATCGGTGGCAAGAAAGTCGCGCCGCAATTGCAGCGAATGAAATCGGAAGACCTGCTCGCCACCGTGTTCCCGGACCAGGTCGCCTGTCTCGAGAACATCGTCGGCGAGCGCGAGATTCCCGATCATCCATTGGTCGCGCAGACGCTGCACGATTGCCTTGAAGAAGCGATGGACACCGAAGGCTGGCTGGCGATGCTGCGGCGACTGGAAGCCGGCGAAATCAGCATCGTCGCCCGCGATCTCACCGCGCCGACGCCATTCGCAGCCGAGGCGTTGAACGCGCAACCCTACGCCTTCCTCGACGATGCGCCGCTGGAAGAACGCCGCACCCAGGCGGTGCAGACGCGCCGTTACAGCGACCCGCAACAGGCTTCGGATCTTGGTCGGCTGGATGCGTCGGCGATCGAACAGGTGCGCGAGGATGCGTGGCCGCAGGCGCGCAGCGACGATGAGGTCCACGATGCATTGATGAGCCTCGGCGCGGTCACCGCATCGGAAGCAGAGGCCAGCGAGTGGTCGGATACATTGCAACGGTTGGCGAAACAGCAGCGCGCCACCCGCATGATCGAAACCGAACTGTGGTGCGCCGCCGAACGCCTGCCGATGCTGCAGGCGATCCATCCCGAAGCGGCATTGCAACCCCGAATTGCCGCACCGCCCGGCTATGCGGGACAGACATGGACGCGCGAAGACGCCGTGCGCGAACTGCTGCGCATGCGCCTGAGCGGCAATGGACCGATCACCGTCGCCACGCTCGCGGATACGCTGAGCATCGAACCCGGTGACATCGACACCGGATTGGCGATGCTGGAGCGCGACGGCTACGCCATGCGCGGACGCTTCGATCCCGGCATCGATGGCGAACAGTGGTGCGAGCGTAATCTCCTCGCGCGCATCCATCGCCTGACATTGGGCCGATTGCGTCGCGAGATCGAACCGGTTCCCGTGCGCGATTTCCTGCGCTTCCTGTGCGAATGGCAGCATGTCGCGCCATCATCGCGCCTGCGTGGCCCGGAAGCGCTGGCCAGCGTGCTGGCGCAACTGGAAGGCTACGAGGCCGCCGCTGCAAGCTGGGAAAGCGAACTGCTGCCCGCGCGCGTCTCCGACTATTCCATCCACTGGCTGGACGAACTCTGCCAAGCCGGACGCATTGCCTGGGCGCGCCTGCGTGCGCCGAGTGCCGAGGGTGGATCGACTGCACCCGTGCGTTCCACGCCGATCGTGCTGGTGCCGCGCCGCACCTTGCCGTTGTGGTCGCGCCAGATCACGCCAACGCGCGACGACGGGGCGCTGTCCTCGCGCGCGCAGAAAGTCGCCGATGCCCTGCGCAAGCACGGCGCCTCGTTCTTCGACGAACTACTCGACGAAACGCGATTGCTGCAGACCGAACTCGAAGATGCGTTGGCCGAACTGGTCGCGCGCGGGCTGGCCAGTTGCGACAGTTTCTCGGGATTGCGCGCATTGCTGCTGCCGCAAGGCAAGCGCCCGAAGGCAAGCGCACGCCGCATTCGACGCGGACTGGTCAGCGGCATCCGCGATGCCGGACGCTGGACGTTGGCGCGCGTGCCGCGTTCGCGCGATTCCGACGCCAGCAACGCGACCGCGGACGCCGACGACATCGAGCAGATCGCCCGCGTATTGCTGCGCCGCTACGGCGTGGTGTGCTGGCGCATCCTCGAACGCGAGGCCGCGTGGCTGCCGCCGTGGCGCGAACTGGTGCGCGTCTATCGCCGATTGGAAGCGCGCGGCGAACTGCGCGGCGGCCGTTTCGTCGCAGGGTTGGTCGGCGAGCAATTCGCCCTGCCGGAAGCGGTGGCGGCGTTGCGATCCCTGCGCAAGAAGACGCCCGATGGCGCGATGGTGCTGCTCTCCGCCGCCGATCCGCTCAACCTCGTCGGCACCCTGCTGCCCGGTCCCCGCCTGCCGCGCATCGCCGGAGCGCGCCTGCTGGTCCGCGACGGCCTGCCGCTGGCCAGTTTCGTGGCCGGCGAATTCACCGCCCTGACGCCGCTCTCGCCGGAAGACGAGGCCGAGGCCCGTCGCCTGCTGCGGCTCGCCCCGGCACATGCCCGGCGCATCGATAGTCAATATCTATCAATAAAATCACAATAATCGATTTGATTTAACTATCGACAGTCTCTATCGTGGCCGTCACAGGATCGACGCCGACGTCGGTTCCCATGGTTCCCGTATCCCCCCAAAACCCAAGGAGCACGCAATGTCCCTCATCAATACCCAGGTCCAGCCGTTCAAGGCGCAGGCCTTCAAGGATGGCAAGTTCATCACCGTGACCGACGCCGACCTGAAGGGCAAGTGGTCCGTGATCATCTTCATGCCAGCTGCCTTCACCTTCAACTGCCCGACCGAAATCGAAGACGCCGCCGAGCATTACGCCGAGTTCCAGAAGGCCGGCGCCGAAGTCTATGTCGTCACCACCGACACCCACTTCTCGCACAAGGTGTGGCACGAAACCTCGCAGGCCGTCGGCAAGGCCAAGTTCGCTCTGGTCGGCGATCCGACGCACGCGCTGTCGAAGGCGTTCGACGTGCTGATCCCGGAAGAAGGCCTGGCCCTGCGCGGCACCTTCATCATCAACCCGGAAGGCACGATCAAGACGATGGAAGTACACGACAACGCCATCGCCCGCGACGTCACCGAAACCGTGCGCAAGCTGCAGGCTGCGCAATACGTCGCCAGCCATGACGGTGAAGTGTGCCCGGCCAAGTGGAAGGAAGGCCAGAAGACGATCAAGCCGTCGATCGAACTGGTCGGCAAGATCTGATTCTTGCACCTGCTGCGCTCGCGGCTTCATCGCCGCGGCGCTGCTCGGAAGCGTCATGGACTTGATGTCCACTCCACTTCCTGCGCTGCGACGCGACTTCAAATCCGCGTCGCTCGCAACGGTGCTTCATATATAAGCCTCCGCCGAACTGGCGGATCGGCACTTCGTTCCCGATGGAGTCCGCCATGCTCGACAGCGATCTGAAAACCCAACTCGCCGGCCTGCTGCAGAACCTGCGCACGCCGATCGAACTGGTCGCACACCTCGATGGCAGCGATGCCTCGAAGGAAACACGTGCGTTGCTGGCCGATATCGTCGATGCCGGCGCCGGCAAGGTCACGTTGCGCGAAGCCACGTCAAGCGACGGCGAACGCGTCCCCAGCTTCCAGATCACCCGCCACGACGAAGACGTTGGCGTGCGCTTCGCCGGATTGCCGCTCGGCCACGAATTCACCTCGCTGGTGCTGGCGTTGCTGCATGTCGGCAAGCATCCGCCGCGCATCGGCGACGACGAGATCGCGCAGATCGAAGCGCTCGATGGCGAGTATCTGTTCGAAACCTATTTCTCGCAGTCGTGCCAGAACTGCCCGGACGTGGTGCAATCGTTGAACACGATGGCGGCACTGAATCCTCGCATCCACCACATCGCGATCGATGGCGGCTCGTTCCCGCAGGAAGTCGAATCGCGCGAAATCCTCACCGTGCCGCAGGTCTTCCTCAATGGCCAGCCATTCGTGCAGGGTCGCCAGACGATTCCGGAATTCCTCGCCAAGCTCGACAGCGGCGCGGCCGCGCGTGCGGCGGAAGCGCTGAAGGACATCGAACCGTTCGATGTGCTGGTGGTCGGCGCCGGTCCGGCGGGTGCAGCGGCAGCGATCTACGCCGCGCGCAAGGGCATCCGCACCGGCATCGTTGCCGAACGATTCGGCGGCCAGGTGCAGGACACCATGGCGATCGAGAATTTCATTTCGGTCGAATACACCGAAGGCCCGAAACTGAGCGCGGCGCTGGAAGCGCACGTGCGCAGCTACGGCGTGGAAATGATCCCGCTGCAGCGCGCGGAGGAATTGATCCCGGCGAAACAACCGGGCGGATTGATCGGCGTGCGCCTGGCCAGTGGGCCGGTGCTGCAGGCACGCTCGGTGGTGCTTGCGCCCGGCGCGCGCTGGCGCCAGACCGGCGTGCCCGGCGAGGCCGAACATCGCAACAAGGGCGTGACCTATTGCCCGCACTGCGATGGCCCGCTGTTCAAGGGCAAGAAGGTCGCGGTGATCGGTGGCGGCAACTCCGGCGTGGAAGCGGCGATCGATCTCGCCGGCCTGGTCGACCATGTCACCGTGCTGGAATTCGATGGTCAGTTGCGCGCGGATGAAGTGCTGCAACGCAAGTTGCGCAGCCTGCCCAACTGCAGCGTCCACGTGAACGCGCAAACCACCGGCATGCACGGCGATGGCAGCAAGCTCAACGCGCTCAGCTACACCGACCGCAGCAACGGCGAAACGCGCCAGCTCGATCTTTCCGGCGTGTTCGTGCAGATCGGCTTGCTGCCGAACAGCGAATGGCTGAAGGGCACGATCGAACTGTCGAATCGCGGCGAGATCGTCATCAATGATCGTGGCGAAACTTCGCTGCCCGGCGTGCTCGCCGCGGGCGACGCCACCACGGTGCCCTACAAGCAGATCGTGATCGCGATGGGCGCGGGCTCCACTGCCGCACTCTCCGCTTTCGACTACCTGATCCGCACCAGCGCGCCGGCAGCCGAAGCGATTGCCGCGTGACCGCCATTCGTCCCTTCGTGCTGCAACGGATCGACCACGTGGTGTTGCGCGTCGGCGATCCCGAACGGTCGCTGGCGTTCTACCGCGACGTGCTCGGTTGCGACGTGGTGAAACGCCGCGATGACCTCGGCCTGATCCACCTGCGCTGCGGTGCCTCGATGATCGATCTGGTCGATGTCCAAGGCAAACTCGGGCTGGCGGGTGGTGCTGCCGCTGGCGAACAGGCGCGCAACGTCGACCATGTCTGCCTGCGCATCGAGCCTTTCGATGAAACCGCGCTGGTCACGCATCTCGCCGCGCATGGACTGAAACCGCTCGGGCCAGCGCATGACAATTTCGGCGCCGAAGGCGATGGGCCTTCGCTCTACCTGCGCGATCCCGATGGCAATACCATCGAGCTGAAAGGCCCATCGCGGCCTGACCGAAAACCATGAACTTGCGCGATCTCCATTATCTGGTGGCACTGGCCGAGCTCCGGCACTTCGGGCGCGCGGCGCAGGCCTGCCATGTCAGCCAGCCGACGCTGTCGATGCAGATCAAGAAGCTGGAAGAGGAGTTCGGCGTCTCGCTGGTGGAACGCGCACCACGGCGGGTGATGCTGACACCGATCGGCCGCGAGATCGTTGATCGCGCCAGGCACGTCATCCATGATGTCGACCAGATGAAGGAACTGGCGCGACGCAGTCGCGACCCCGAAGCAGGCAGCCTGCGCCTCGGCGCGTTCCCGACGCTCGGCCCGTATCTGTTGCCGCAGGTGTTGCCGGCGTTGCGCACGCGATTCCCCAACATGGAGTTGCTGCTGAACGAGGAAAAGAGCGACGTGCTGGTGGCGAATTTGCGCGATGGCAAGCTCGACGCCGCGTTCCTCGCCCTGCCGCTGTCCGATGATCGCCTGCACGCCGAACTCTTGTTCGAGGAACCGTTCGTGCTGGCGGTGCCGAGCGGACATCGTCTGGCGCATGCGCCGCATTTGCGCATCGGCGACCTGGTGGACGAACAATTGCTGCTGCTCGACGACGGTCATTGCCTGCGCGAGCAAGCGCTGGACGTGTGCGGACTTGCCGGCGCGCACGAGAAACCCGGTTTCCGCGCCACCAGCCTGGAAACGCTGCGACAGATGGTCGCGCTCGGCAACGGCGTGACCCTGCTGCCGGAGCTGTCGGTGCGACCACCGCACGTGCAGCCGGATGGGCTGGAACTGGTGCGGTTCGAGGATCCCGCGCCGCATCGGCGGATTGCATTGGCTTGGCGTGGCAGCTCACCGCTCGATGGCCTGCTGCGCAATGTCGCGGCGACCGTGCGCGCGGCGGTCAGGATTTGATGACGCCCTGGCGCGTCGCGCTGTGGTCGCTGGGTGCATGCGTCGTCGCACTCGCGGTATGGATCGGCATCGTGCAATGGCAGAACCTGCATTCACCGCGGGCGCAGCTGGCGAAGGCCGCCCTGCCCGCGAAGCCGTGGTTCCAGGCATCGCCCTATGCGCCACCCGTGCGCCCGCAACGGGTGACGGCGAACCCCGCCTGCCCGGAGCCGCAGGTCACCGGCGATGGCGAAGCGCCACTGCAGACAGCGGTGCCGGATGGCATCGCCAAATTCAATGTCACGCATGGCCGCCTCGATGCGCTGGCCGGCTTCAGTGTCGATGCACGCGTGTTGTCGCGCCGCGACTACAGCGGCGATCGCCCCGCATTGTTCTCGCCGATCGATCTCGCGCTGGGCTGGGGCCCGATGACCGACGGCACCACGCTGGCGCAACTCAATGTGCGCCAGTCCAATCGCTGGTATCGCTATGGTTGGGTCGGCAATCCACCGCTCGACCCCGGCGCCATCATCCGCAACAGCGCCAACATGCACATGATCCCGTCGAATGCCGCCATCGAGAACGCACTGCGCGCCGTGCAACGCGACGATCGCGTGCGCATCGACGGCTGGCTGGTGGAAGCGCACGACGGCGGCGGCTGGAACTGGCGCAGTTCGATGACACGCGATGACAGCGGTGCCGGTGCCTGCGAAGTCGTCTATGTGTGTCGCATCACGCGCTATTGACCGGTCGCCGGCGCTTCCGGAGTGGCGTCCGGCAACAACTTCTTCTTCCCCTGCAGGCCGGCGATGAAGATGCCGGCGAGGCTGACTGCCAGGCCCAGCCATTGCCGCGACGTTGGCGTGTGCGGGTACACCAGGATATCGAGCACATAGGCGACGATCGGTTGCAGCAACAACAACAAGCCAACCATGCCGGCGCCGAGCGACTGCATCGCGCGCGAGATCAGGATCCAGCCGAGGCAATGGCCGAACACCGCGAGGACCACCAGCACCAGCGCCGACTGCACATCGGGAATCGCGAAGGAGTCGCCTTCGACCAGCGCGGCGATGCCGAGCAGGATGGCGCAACCGGCCGTTGCCATGCACAGCACCTGCGTCACCGGCACATGTGCATGCACCTTGGCGACTTCCTCCTGCGAACGCTTGATGCCGACGTTGTAACCCGCATAGCCAATCCCGGCCGCCAACCCCAGCCACACGCCCCAGTGATAGCTCGCTGGCAACGTCGCCCAATCACCGCCGAGCAGCAACCACAGGCCGAAGAAGGCACAGAGCAATCCGGCATAGAAGCGCGGTGCCAGGTGTTCGCCGAAGACCAGCACGCCGGCCATCGCCATGAAAAATACCTGGGCATTGGCGAGCAAGGTCGACAGCCCGGGCCCGACGATCATGATGCTCCGGTGCCACATCCACAGGTCGCTGGAGAAGGCCAACGCTGCAACTGCGATCCAGATCCAGACTTTGCGCGGCATGCGCCGCCAACCGTGGCGGAACTGCACCAGCAGCGCCAGCACGATCGTCGCGATCAACATGCGCCAGAACGCCGACACCGTCGGCGAGGTGTGCGACAGCCGCACCATCATCCCGTTGGTGCCGATGATCGCCGCGCCGACCAGCATCTGGGTCAGCGCCGCGCGCGATGCCGGCTCTGTCATCCCGTGTCGCTCGGATCATGCACCGGTGCCGACCGGACACGACACGCCGGTGCCACCGAGTCCGCAGTACCCGTCGGGATTCTTTGCCAGATATTGCTGGTGCATGTCTTCGGCGTAGTAGAACTCGGGCGCGGGGAACACGATTTCGGTGGTGATCGCGCCAAGCCCTGCTGCTGCCAGCCGCTTCTGGTAATCATCGCGACTGGCCAGCGCCAGCGCGTACTGCTGCTCGCTGGTGCACTGGATCATCGAACGGTATTGGGTGCCGGTGTCGCCGCCCTGGCGCATGCCCTGGGTGGGATCGTGGTTTTCCCAGAACGCCTGCAGCAATGCGCCATAACCGATGATGGCCGGATCGAAAATCACCCGCACGATTTCGGCGTGACCGGTTTCACCGGAGCAGACTTCGCGATAGGTCGCATTGGGCGTGTAGCCGCCGGCGTAGCCAACCGCCGTGCTGACGACACCCGGCAGCGACCAGAACAGGCGTTCCGCGCCCCAGAAGCAGCCCATGCCGAAGCGCGCATCCCCCATGCCGGCGAAGGCATCGCGCAACGGCGTGCCAAGCACGTCATGGACGTTGTGCAGCGGCATCGGCTCGGCACGACCGGGCAGCGCGCGCTCCGCTGCGATCATGCGATCCTTCCACGGCCCAATACCACCCATTTCCGTCACTCCATCCACCGGGAGCGACAGCATAACAGCGCCTATTCGGCAGCCGGATCAAACGCCGCGGCGTCCAGGTCGAAACGAACCTGGTTGCGGCCACGGCGCTTAGCGTCGTACAGCGCCTGGTCGGCGCGATCGAGCAGATGCGTGGCTTCGTTTTCGTCGCGCCGGCGCATGGCGATGCCGACACTGACCGTCACCGGGATGGTGTGGTCTTCCCATTCCACTCTTAGTGTCTGCACCGCCGCGCGAATGCGCTCGCCGAGTTGTTGCGCCACCGCCAGCGTGGCCCCCGGCGACACCACCACGAATTCCTCGCCGCCATAACGACCGAGCAAATCGCCGGAACGCACGTTGGCGCGCAGCAGGCGCGCGACCGCACGCAGGCATTCATCGCCAGCGGCGTGGCCGAGCTGGTCGTTGATGCGCTTGAAATGGTCGAGATCGAGGAACAGCACCGCCAGCGGCGAACGCGTGCGCGCCGATTGCGCCAGCACCGCCGCAAGGTCGTTGTCGAGGGAATTGCGGTTGAGGACGCCGGTGAGGGCATCGATGCGTGCCGTCACCAACAGGGTGCGCGCTTCGCGCTGTCGCCGCAGCGCCTCGCGCGTCGCGTTCACCATGCTCGCCAGCGCGACGTAGTCGGCGGCGGTGAACGCAGGCGCCTCTTCGCTGCGTTCGATCACCAACACCGAATGGCTGCCCTCCAGCACCTGCGCCGGCACCAGCATCGAATGCATCCCGCGGCCAACCACCGGCGTGTGGTTTTCCATCGGCGCGGCACCGGTCGCCACCGATTCCACCCAACTGCGCCGCGGCGCGAGCCAGCCGCGCAGGCCGTCCAGCGTCATCGTCGGTTGTGCGTATGCCTGCGGCGCGCGCCGCCCCGGGAACTGCACCAGTCCCGCACCTTCCAGCCCCAAGCAGGCGGTAGCAGCCGCCAGCAAGCGATGGATCGCGGCAAATTCCAGTTCGGGATCGGCGACGTCACCCAACGTGGTGGCGAGATCGCTTTCGAGCGCGCGGATCGCCGTCTGCGCATCCATCTGCCGGCGCAATTGCTGGTGGGTCTGGCGCACGCGCGCCAGTTCGATCCGGTAGCTCTCGATGCGCCGCACCAGGCTGACCGCCACCACCGTGCACAACACCGCCCCGGTGATCTGGACCAACCGCCCCGCCCACCACCAATGGGCGATCAGCCCGGTTTCGTACGCCAGGTGCGCCAGGCTGGCCGCGAACGACACCAGTACGGCCACCAGCACGGCGAAGCGATGCGGAATGTGGTTGCGGAACGCACGCACGCAGAACCCCAACGCCATGAGTCCCAGGATGATCCACGCGGCCTGGCCGAGCACCCATGCCGTGATCGGCGGCAACGGCGCGAACAACAGCACGCAGCAGATCGCCACGGCGATGAGCACCAGCACGCGCGACAGCCGTCGCCATTGCCTGGCATGTGGCTCGCCAACCAGCGCGCCATGTTCCTGCACCAGCAGGATGCCGCTGGCAACGACGAGGATCATCAACGACAGGGTGCCGCGATTGTCGAAACGCGCGAACCACGCCATTGCTGGAATCTGGTACAGGTGGCCGTTGAGCGACATCAGCACCAGCAAGCGGAACATCGCGAACCACGAGAACGCCAACATGCTGCGCTGCCCGGTCGCCACGTAAAGCGCGATCATCACCAGCGCCAGCACCAGATAGACGGCGTAGCTCATCGCCGCGGTACCGGCGACCCGTCGATCGTCGCGCCCGGCCTGCAGATGCGGCTCCAACCGCCCCATCAGCGCAACCGGAATCTGCGACTGCGCGCGAATGCGCAGGTGCAGATCGCCCTGATGCGGCACCATGACGTTGAACTGGAATGAAGAGGTCAATCCGGGCAGGCGTTCGCGATTCGCGTGGTAGAAGCCATCGACCACCACGCTGCCAACCGCCACGTCCTCGACTTCGATGCGATCGATCGCGGTGCGTTCGAAACGCAACGCAACGATGCCCTGCTCGCGCATCGCCTCGGGCAGGGTGGCAACGACATCGAACGTCACGCTGCGGTCATTGCCTGGCACCTTGGCGACCATGCCGATGCCGTCGACACCGCTCTCGCCCTGCTGGACAACGCCGTCCGTCTCGGAATGCCAGGACAGCGGGAACGACGGCGCCGGCGGGGTGAAAATCCGCCCGAGCAACGCAATGCAGACCGCAATGAGCAGCGCCATGAGTACGGCCAGCTGCACGCGATCGGACCAGCGCTCAAGGCGGGGGAACAGGAAGCTGGGCATGGACCGCATACGCTACTGCGCATCGGGGCCACTGCCTACCCGCTCGACCGCCTTATCTGTGACCGACGACGCAAGTCGTTCCCGCAGACCCGGTACACTGCGCACACCGTTCCAGTTCCAATTCCGCATGTCCGAGCTTCCTGCAGCGCCCGCGCCCACCGAGCGCACCGATTTCATCCGCAACATCGTCCGCGATGACCTTGCCGAAGGCCGCCACGCTGCGGTCAAGACGCGTTTCCCTCCGGAGCCGAACGGCTACCTGCATCTTGGCCACGTCCGCGCGATCCACACCAATTTCGGCATCGCCGAGGAATTCGCCGGCAGCTGCAACCTGCGCTACGACGACACCAATCCGGCGAAGGAAGATCCGGAATACGTGCAAGCGATCCAGGACGACCTGACCTGGCTCGGATACCACTGGCACGACCTGCGCCATGCCTCCGACTATTTCGACGTGCTCTATCTCGGTGCCGAACAGTTGATCCGCGACGGCAAGGCCTTCGTCTGCGATCTCAGCGCCGAGGAAGTGCGCGCCAGCCGCGGCACATTGACCGAGCCCGGCAGCAATTCGCCGTATCGCGAGCGTGGCGTCGAGGAAAACCTCGATCTGTTCCGCCGCATGCGCGCCGGTGAATTCCCCGATGGTTCGCGCACGTTGCGCGCGAAGATCGACATGGCCTCGCCGAACATGAACCTGCGCGATCCCGCCCTGTATCGCATCAAGCATGTCGAACACCAGAACACCGGCAATGCATGGCCGATCTATCCGATGTACGACTACGCCCACGCGATTTCCGACGCCATCGAAGGCATCACCCATTCGCTGTGCACGCTGGAATTCGAGGACCATCGTCCGTTGTACGACTGGGCGGTGGACAACGTCGCGCTGACGCGTCATCCGGATTTGCTGAAGCCGCTCACCGACAGGGGGCTGCCGAACGAAGCCGGCAAGCCGCGCCAGATCGAGTTCTCGCGGCTCAATCTCGATTACACGGTGATGAGCAAGCGCAAACTGATGGCACTGGTGCAGGAAGGGCTGGTCTCGGGCTGGGACGATCCGCGCATGCCGACGCTGCAGGGCATCCGTCGTCGCGGCTATACGGCGGACGCGTTGAAGCTGTTCATCGCGCGACTGGGGCTGTCGAAGCAGAATTCGACCATCGATTACACCGTGCTGGAAAACACCCTGCGCGAAGACCTCGATGCGCGTACGCAGCGACGCATGGCGGTGCTCGACCCGCTGAAACTGGTGATCACGAATCTGCCGGACGACCATCGCGAAACGCTGTCCTTCCACAATCATCCCAAGGACGAGACGATGGGCGAACGCCGCGTCGCCTTCTCCAACACCTTGTGGATCGACCGCGAGGATTTTGCCGAAGTGCCGCCGAAGGGCTGGAAGCGTCTGGTGCCGGGTGGCGAAGTACGCCTGCGCGGTGCCGGCATCTTCCGCTGCGATGACGTGGTGAAAAACGACACCGGCGAGATCGTCGAACTGCGCGGCTGTCTCGATCCCGAATCGCGCCCGGGCATGGAAGGCGCCAACCGCAAGATCAAGGGCACGATCCATTGGGTCGATGCCGCGACCGCAGTGCCGACGGAATTCCGCCTGTACGACCGCCTGTTCACCGCCGCCAATCCCGACGACGACAGTGATGGCAAGAGCTATCGCGATCATCTGAATCCGGATTCGCAGCGCACCGTGCGTGGCCATGTCGAAGCCGACGCCGCGCATGCCGCGGCGGAAACGCGCTTCCAGTTCGAACGCGTCGGTTACTTCGTCGCCGATCGCCGCGATCACGCGGCCTCGCAGCCAGTGTTCAATCGTGCGGTCACCCTGCGCGATACCTGGATGCAGAAGGAAGGCTGAGGACGCGATGCTGCCTCTGCAACTCCACCTCACCTTGCCGATCTGGGCGCACGACTTCCCGTTCGACGGGGACTACGCTTCCGACGACGCCAAGGTCGCGCTGGCGGTCGCATTGTCGAAACGCAACATCGAAGCCGGCAGCGGCGGCCCGTTCGGCGCAGCCGTGTTCTCGCCGGATCACAAGGTGGTCGCGATCGGTGTCAACCGCGTGGTCACACAATCGTGCTCGGTGGCGCACGCCGAGACGATGGCCTTCATGCTGGCGCAGCAACGTCTGCAACGACCGCGCCTCAATCGCAACGATGACGGCAGCGTCTGGGGTCCGATCACCCTGGCCACTTCGGCGCAACCCTGCTGCCAGTGCTACGGCGCAACCGTGTGGGCCGGCATCGATCGCCTGCTGATCGGCGCGCGCGCCGAAGACGTGATGGCGCTGACCGAATTCGACGAAGGCCCATTGCCCGCCGACTGGATCGGCGAACTGCAACGTCGCGACATCGAAGTCGTGCGCGACCTGCAACGCGACGACGCCTGCGCGGTGCTGCGTGCGTTCGGCGAGAGCGGAACACATTACTGATGGACACACGTTCCGGCCTGCTGTGCTGGTGCCGGGCGGGGTTCGAACCGGAACTGGCCGCCGAATTGAGCGATCGCGCGGCGATGCTGGGCCATCCCGGCTACGCCCAGACCGATCGCGACAGCGGCTACGTGCTGTTCCATTGCGAGGACGGTGCAGCGCTGGATGAAGCATTGCCGTGGCGCGAGCTGATCTTCGCGCGCCAGAAACTTCGGTTGATCGCCGAACTTTCCGATCTCGATCCGGTTGATCGCATCACGCCGTTGCTGGCCGCATTGCGCGAATCGGGTGCCGGGCCGTTCAACGATCTCTGGGTCGAACATTCCGATTCCGACGCTGGACGCCCACTGTCGGGGTTGGCTCGCAGCTTCGGCAACGCGTTGCGGCCGGTATTGAAGCGCGAAGGCTTGCTCGATGCGAAAGCAAAACGACGCCTGCACGTCGCCTTCATCGACGGTCGCCATGCCTTTCTCGCCAGTGCCGATGGCGACGACAGCGCCCCGTGGCCGCTGGGCATCCCGCGCCTGCGCATGCACGCCGATGCGCCGTCGCGCTCGGCACTGAAGCTGGATGAAGCGCTGGGCGTGCTGCTGACTCCGCAAGAGCACGAACTGTGGTTGCGGCCGGGAATGCGCGCGGCCGATCTTGGGGCTGCACCTGGCGGCTGGACCTGGGTATTGTTGCGGCAGGGATTGAGCGTCATCGCGATCGACAATGGCCCGCTGCGCCCGCATCTGTTCGACATCGGGCAGGTCACGCATCTGCGCGAGGATGGTTTTTCCTGGCATCCGCAGGAATCGCTCGACTGGATGGTCTGCGACATGGTGGAACAGCCGATCCGCGTCACCGAACGGATGGCGACGTGGCTGCGCGAGGGCTGGTGCCGGCGCATGATCTTCAATCTCAAGTTGCCGATGAAGAAGCGCTGGCTGGAAACGCAGCGCTGCCTCGAGTTGTTCCGCGCGCAGTGTGGTGGCGATGTCGATCTGCGCGCGCGCCAGCTCTATCACGACCGCGAAGAAATCACGGTGTTTGCTGCGCATTCGCGGAAGTAGCGAGCACGCGTGACAAGTGGGGTGTAGTCAGTTGTCGCGGATATGGTTGTCGCACTCACGCATTCATCCGCGCATTGTTGCGCATTCATCTCGGTGATGTCCGTTTTCGCCACACATTGCGTTGCTGCGATTTCGTCACCGTCATTTCTTGCATCGCGACGATTATCCTGAACGGAAATTCATCCGTTTAGCGCAGCGTTAACTCGCGCAAATCCGCATCGGAATTACGGTCTGTCCTCCCCTGACACCACGAGAGGATTCCGCAATGAATCGCACCTCCCTTTTCATCGCAACCGCTGCGTTGCTCGCTTCCACCGGCATCGCCTCGGCGCAGACTGCACCGCAGTCGGCACCGCAACAGACGCCTGCCCCCACCACCACGCAGCAGTCGGCACCAACCCACGACAGCATGTCGGCGCCGGCGCAAAGCGCGCCGACCACCACGCCGGCGATGGACCCGACGACTGCAACGCCGACCGATCCGGCGAGCACCGGCAACACGGACACCAAGAAGAAAAAGAAGCACGGCAAGAAGGACGCGACGCCGGCGCCATCCACCACGCCGTGACGGAGCAACACGATATCGGCTGAAGGCAGGCGATGCCCCGCTCCGGCGGGGCATTATCGTTTGCGCTCAGAGTCCGGCGGCGTGACGCCACAGCGCGTGGCGCAGCATCGGCAAACGACCTGCAATGTCGAGCGCATGTCCGCGCAACAATGTAGCAGCGGGCTGGTCGTTCGAATAGATGCGATTGATCGCTTCGAAGGCGAGTGTCGATACTGTGTTGTCGCTGCGGCGTTCGCGCGCCCAACGTTGCAGGCGCGATAGCGCATCGAAGTCGCGACCTTTCGCCGCGGCATCACGCACACTGCGCAGCCACGCCGAGACATCGCGCAGGCCGAGATTCACGCCCTGCCCGGCCAGCGGATGCACCACGTGCGCAGCATCGCCCATCAACAGCGTGCGCCCGGCGAGTTGGGTTCGCGCCAGTTTGCGCCGCAACGGGAACGTGGCGCGCACGGAATCGAGTTCGAGCGCACCGAGACAACCATCGGAGGCGCGCGCGAGTTCGTGATTGAAGGCTACGACGTCCGCATCGAGCAATCGTCGCGCTTCGTCGGCGGGCAACGTCCACACGATGGAGCTGCGACCTTGCGGACATGGCAACAGCGCCAGCGGTCCACCCGGCAGGAAGCGCTGGAAGGCGGTGTCGTCATGCGGGCGCTCGCTGCGCACGTAGGCGACCAGCCCGAGTTGGTCGTAGTCGTGTTCGTCGCTGGCGACTCCAGTCAGTTCGCGCAGCGCGGACTGCGCGCCATCGGCAGCGATCACCACCCGCGCATCCAGCGTCGAGCCGTCGTCGAGGCCGATCCGGACGCCATCCTCATCCTGATCCAGCGTCACCACGCGTGCCGGGCAACGCAAGACCACGCCGCGCTGCTGTGCACGCTGCCACAATCGATCCACCAGCAATCCATGTTCGACGATCCAACCCAGCTCAGGCCGCGCGAATCCATCGGCTGAAAATTCCAGCGCGCCGCCGACCGCCGCATCCCACACCCGCATGCGTCGATACGGTTGCACGCGCTGGCGCAGCACATCTTTCCACACACCCAGCGCATCAAGCAGCATCGCGTTGTCGGGCGCGAAGGCGTACACACGCAGATCCGGATGTCCAGGCGACCACTGCGCCGGTTCCGCCGCTTCCACCAGCACGACGTCGAGTCCGGCGTCAGCCATGCCCAGCGCGCACGCGGTGCCGACCACGCCACCACCAACCACGACCGCATCAAGGCGTCCGCGTCGATTCATCGCACCACCTCGCGGCACAACGCCGGTACGTCGCCGCGATAACCCATCGCACCACCGACCAGCAGCGATTGCACGGCATCAATCTCGGCGATCGCCGCCATCCCGAGCGAACGCAGCGGCCGCAGCAACGGCGAGGGATTCATGCCGATTCGCGCCAGTCCATCGGAGAATGCGATCGTGCGCGAACGATCTTCCTCGCGCCGTTGCGCGTAACGCTGCAGCATGGCGTCACTACCAGCGTCGACCAAGGACGCGGCGATGCATTCCACCAACGTCAGCGCATCGCGCAATCCGAGATTGAAGCCCTGCGCACCGATCGGATGGATGGTCTGCGCGGCATTGCCGACCACCACGCCACGCGGCGCGATCAACCCGTCCGCCAGCACCTGTTGCGCCGGATAACGGCTGCGCGAATCCGCCGACAGGAAGCGGCCAGCGCGCCAGCCGAACGCGTCCTGGATACGCGCGCACCACGCCGCGTCATCAAGTGCGGCGACGGCATCGGCATCGTTCGCGGGCACTGCATGGACCACGCCGTAATGACGATCGCCACGCGGCAGCAACGCGGTCGGGCCGTCATCGCCCAGCCGCTCGTAGGCGCTGCCATCCGGCGCGCGACCACATCGCATCCGCGCCACGAACAACACCTTGCCGTAATCTTGCCGTTGCGCGGCGATGCCGAGCGCCTTGCGCACCATGCTTTCCGTGCCATCGGCGCCGACCAGCAAGCGCGTCGACAGCTGGTGCTCGCCATCGCCATCGCTTATGCGGAGAGTGCGTGCATCACCACCCACATGCGTGTCGATGAAGCGCGCCGGGCGATAGCGCGTCAGGTTGCGCAGTTCGGCCAACCGCGCTTCCAGCGCCTCGCCGAAATCACTGGCGACCACCACCTGCCCGAACGCTTCGCGGCCGTAGTCGCGAGCATCGAGTTCGACGCGGCCGAAATCGCCACGGCGGCTGACATGGATGCGGCGGATCGGTCCCGGTGGCGTTCGCAGCAATCGCCACACTCCGAGATTCGCCAGTGCGTTGCAGGTGGCGTCGGCGAAACTGAGGTTGCGCTGGTCGAACACCGCCGGCAGCGCGCCAGCCGCTGCGGCCTCCACCATCGCGACGTCGAGGCCGAGGCCGTCGAGGGCGATCGCGAGGCTGGCGCCGACCAGTCCACCGCCGACGATGACGATGTCGTGGTGGCGTGCGCCGGGGCGGGTTGCGGGGACGGACATTGGCACGGAATTGGGCATGACGCGCTATGCTAACGGCTTCCGCATCACCCTTTGTTGAAGCCGATGAACCGTACCGACCAGACTTCCGCCCTCGCTGCCGGCCCGTGGACGCTTGCCGCGATGATCGCCGCCGCCGCGCTGACCCGCCTGCTGCCGCACCCGCCGAACTTCTCGCCGGTCGAAGCGATGGCGCTGTTCGGTGGCGCTTACTTCGCCTCGCGCCGCGCCGCACTGTGGGTGCCGCTGCTGGCGATGCTGCTGTCGGACGTCGCGCTCGGCCTGCTGAAAGGTGGCCTCTACTGGAGCCACATGACCGATGGATCGTTCCTGCTGGTCTACGCCTGCATCGCACTGACGGCATTCGCCGGCTATGCGTTGCGCGGCCGCGTCAACGGCGCGCGCGTGCTCGGCTGGTCGCTGGCAGGTTCGGTGTTCTTCTTCCTCGTCACCAACTTCGGCGTGTGGGCCAGTGGCACCATGTATCCGAAGAACGGCGCCGGCCTGATGGCCTGCTACGTCGCCGGCCTGCCCTTCTTCCAGTGGGCCGTACTCGGCACGCTGCTGTATTCGGCGGTGCTGTTCGGTGGTTTCGAGCTGCTGCGCCGCCGCGTTCCGGCGCTGCGCGCGCAAACGGTGTAACAGGAACGCTGTCGTCCCGAGTATCGCGAGGGACCTGCTTGGCATGGGCAATCGCCTTTCGAAGATCTACACCAAGACCGGTGACGATGGCAGCACCGGCCTCGGTGATGGCAGCCGCACAGGCAAGGATTCAGCACGGGTCGGCGCCTATGGCACGGTCGATGAAGCGAACTCCTGCATCGGCCTGCTCCTCGCTGCGGAATTGCCTGATGACATCCGCACGCTGCTGACGTCGATCCAGCACCAGTTGTTCGATCTCGGTGGCGAACTTTGCATTCCCGGCCATGCCGCCATCGACGATGGTGATGTCGAACGCCTCGAACAACGCCTCGACCATTACAACGAAGCCTTGCCGCCGCTGAAGGATTTCATCCTGCCCGGCGGTGGCGAAGCGGCCGCGCGTTGCCACATCGCACGCACCGTGGTCCGTCGCGCCGAACGCGAAACCGTTGCACTGGCGCGCGTGGAAACCGTGCGTCCGCAGGCGATCCACTATCTCAATCGCCTCTCCGACCTGCTGTTCGTGTTGGCGCGGGTGCTGGCGCGCGCCAGCGGCCATGGCGAGGTGTTGTGGCAGCACGAGCGCCGCCGTTGAACCTGCGCATCTACACACACAGCGCCTGCCTCGATCACGACACCGGCCCAGGTCACGCCGAACACGCCGGGCGCCTGCGCGCCGTCCGCGACGCCTTGCACGCCTCCGGATTGCCGCTCGACTGGCAGGACGCACCGCCCGCAACCCGTGGTGAACTGCTGCGCGTCCACCACGCCTCACTGGTCGATCGCGTGCTGGCCGGTCCCGCGGGTTCGGAGATCGAATGGCTCGATTCCGATACCGCGCTGTCTGCGGGCGGTCCCGAAGCCGCGTTGCGCGCCGCCGGTGCCGCGCTCGCCGCCGTCGATTGGGTGATGGCGGGAGATGATCGTCGCGCCTTTTGCGCGGTGCGGCCGCCCGGACACCACGCCGAAACCGATGTCGCGATGGGTTTCTGCCTGCTCAACAACATCGCGGTCGCCGCCGCGCACGCGCTGGCGAATGGTGTCGAACGCATCGCCATCGCCGATTTCGACGTTCACCATGGCAACGGCACCCAGGCGATCTTCGAACGCGACCCCCGCGTGCTCTTCGTCGACTCCCACCAGTCGCCGCTCTACCCAGACAGCGGCCACGCCGATGAAACCGGTGTCGGCAATATCGTCAATGCGACCTATCCGCCGTTGACTGGCAGCCGCGCGATCCGGGCATTGTGGGAGGATCGGCTGATCCCGCGCATCGACGCCTTCAAGCCGCAGCTACTGCTGATTTCCGCCGGCTTCGACGCCCATCGCGAGGATCCGCTGGCGCAGGGAATGCTCGAAGCGGCCGATTTCGCCTGGATCACGCAACGCCTGATCGAAGTGGCGGAACGGCATGCGCGCGGCCGCATTGTTTCGACGCTGGAAGGCGGCTACGCACTGCCGGCACTGGCGGAATCCGCCAGCGCCCACGTCGCCGCCCTCGCGGGTCAGCGCGGCTGAGCCTCGTCGGGATCGAAGTCCAGCGCCGCGGAATTGATGCAATACCGCAGTCCGGTCGGCGCCGGGCCATCGGGGAAGACGTGGCCAAGATGCGACGCGCAGCGGCTGCAACGGACCTCGATGCGGCGCATGCCATGGCTGTCGTCAGCGACTTCGCTCACCACCTCGCCATTGAGGGGACGCATGTAGCTCGGCCAGCCACTGCCGGAATCGTATTTGTCGCCGGAAGCGAACAGCGGCTGGCCACAGGCCACGCAGGCATAGCGCCCGGGCTCGTGGTGATCCCAGTATTTGCCGGTGAATGCACGCTCCGTCGCTGAACAGCGGCAGATGGCGTACTGCTCCGGGGAGAGGCGTTGCCGCCACTCGGAATCGTTCGGCAGCGGGTCTGATGTCCCGGATTTGGTCATGACGATGCTCCAGCGGTCCATGAACGAAAATGCGGCCTTGATTGCCCGCAGGCAAGCGATCCGGCAAAGTAGCTCGACTTGGCATTCAGGAAACCCCGTGCGCCCCAACCCGCGCCTTTTGCCCTTGTCGTTGTGCATCGCTGCGGCCCTGCCGCTCCACGCCACGGAAAGGTACCAGTTGGACTGGGGTCGTTGCCCGGCCAAGGATCCCGTCCCGCTCTTCACCGATACCGCGCCCACCGGCGACGAGAAGGTCACTCCGCGCAAGCAGTTGAAGACCACGCTGGAAGGCGATGAGCAGACCGGCACGGTGGACATGCCGGTGTTCAACGGCAACGTGGCATTGAACCGGGGTAACCAGTTCCTCGGCGCCGACCACGTGACTTACGACCGCGACAAGGACACCTATGTCGCCGTAGGCCACGTGCGCTACCAGGACCCGAAGATGCGCATCCTGGCCGACAAGGCCCAGGGCAACCAGACCGCCGATACCCACAACATCGACAACATCCGCTACCAGATCGTGTCGCGTCGCGGCAACGGCACGGCGGAGCACATCGACCTGAACGGCAGCAAGGGCGAGCTCTACGACGCCACCTACACCACCTGTCCGCCGGAACAGCGCGACTGGGAGTTGCGTGCTTCGCGCATCGATGTCGATACCGAGGAAGGCATGGCGGTGGCCCACAACGCCAAGATCCGCATCGGCAAGGTGCCGGTCGCCTACATTCCATGGTTCAAGTTCCCGATCGACGATCGCCGCCGCACCGGCCTGCTGTTCCCGTCGATCGCGCAGACCAAGCGCAACGGCTTCGACTGGCGCCAGCCGATCTACATCAACATCGCGCCGAATTTCGACGACACCATCAGCCCGCGCATCATGACCGCGCGTGGCGTGGCCATCGACAATGAGTTCCGCTACCTCAATGGCAGCGGCTCCGGGGTCGCGCGCGCGTTGTGGATGCCGAACGACAAGCTGCGCAACGACGATTCGCGCGGCAGCTTCAGCTACCAGGCATTCCAGAATCTGTCGCCGAACTGGCAGGCGCGCGCCAACCTGCTGTGGTTGAGCGATCCCCGCTACCTGGAAGACTTCAACAACAGTTCCGCTGGCCTCGCCCAGTATTCGGCGATGAGCCAGGTCGGCCTTTACGGTCGCGGCCACCACTGGGACGCGTCGATCAGCGTCGACCACTGGGTCCGCACCGATTACACGCTCACCGAGGCTTCGCTGCCCTACGATCGCCTGCCACGCCTCACCTACAACCTCGACGCGCCGGTGGGCGTGCTGTTCCGCGCCGGCGTCAACGCCGAGGCCGTGCGCTTCCAGCACCAGAATTACCGCAACTTCACCACGGGCACCTTCGACCAGTCGGGGCCATCGCTGCGGATTCCGGGCGGCAGCCGCTTCGACATCAAGCCGTTCGTGTCGATGCCGCTGGAGGGCAACTGGTGGTTCCTGACACCGACCGTGGCTTGGCGCTACACCGCCTACCAGCTCGATAGCGACCTCGCCAACAACAACGCCAAGGATCGCGCCATCGCTGCCGAGCCGCTGCAGGGCTGGAACCGCGACACCGTGCCCAACGCTGTCTGGCAGCCACTGGTCAAGCGCAACCCGACCCGCAGCCTGCCGATCCTCTCGCTCGACGCCGGCATCCAGTTCGACCGCAACGTCACCTGGGGCGGCAAGGATTACGTGCAGACACTGGAACCGCGCGTCTTCTACCTGCGCACGCCCTACCGCGACCAATCGGACCTTCCGGTCTTCGACACCGGCCTGCTGACCTATAGTTGGGGCCAGCTGTTCCGCGACAACCGCTATTCCAGCGCTGATCGCCAGAGCGACGCCGACCAGGTGACGTTCGCGCTGACAACGCGCATGAACCGCGAATCCGACGGCCACGAAAAACTGTCGGCCAGCCTCGGCCAGATCCGCTATCTCAACGATACCAAGGTCACGCTTCCGGGCGAAATCCCGCTGTTGCGCGGACGCTCGGCGTGGGTGGCCGATGCCAACTACTCCTTCAACGACCGTTGGACCATGGGCGCGTCCTACCAGTGGGATCCCCGGACCAAGCAACGCGACTTGGTGTCGGTGCGCACGCGCTTCCTGTGGGGCGAGGATGGCGTGGTCAACCTGAGTTATCGCTATCGCCGCGGCCTGCTCGAACAGTCCGACCTGCAGTTCCTCTACCCGATCACGTCGTCGTGGAGCGTCGTCGGCCGCTATTACGTGTCGCTGCGCGACCAGACCACGTGGAAACACACCCTCAAGCCGCTGGAAATCGTCGGCGGCCTGCAATGGGATAGCTGCTGCGTGGCGGTGCGCATCGTCGGCCGTCGTTTCGTCGCCACCCGCGAAGGCGACCTGCGCAACGGCATCATGATGGAATTCGAACTGAAGGGGCTCGGTTCGGCCGGCCAGGACACGAGGCGCGTTTTGCGCCGTGCTATCCTCGGTTACTTCCGCGACGACCTCTATCTCGTCCCACCTGAAGCCCTGTCCTCTGGGCAACACATTGTCGATCCGGATCCTATTCAATGAAGACTTTGTTCTCCGCCGTACTCGCCTTGCAACTGGCGCTGGCCGCGCCGTTGTTCGCACAGCAAACCGCCAACACGCCCATCGACGGCATCGCCGCCGTGGTCAACGAAGACGTGATCCTGAAGAGCGAACTCGCGCGCGCGATGGCCAACGTGCAACAGCAATACGCTGGCCGCAGCAATGAATTGCCGCCGCACGACATCCTCGAAAAGCAGATCCTCGACCGCCTGATCCTGCAACGTTTGCAGGTGGCACGCGCGCAGCAGAGCGGCATCACCGTCGATGACCAGGAACTGGGCCAGGCGATCGAATCGATCGCGCAGAACAACAAGGTCTCGGTCGACCAGTTGCGCCAGCAGATGGCGCAACAGGGCCAGTCGTACGACAGTTTCCGCAACGCGGTGCGCGATGAACTGCTCACCCAGCGCCTCAAGCAGGCCTATGCGCAGAGCGCGGTGCACGTCAGCGAATCGGAAGTGAATGCCGCGCTGGCCGCGCAGTCGCACACCGGCACGCAGCTGCATCTCGCCAACCTCGTGATCGCGCTGCCCACCGGCGCCACGCCGGAGCAGATCGCCACCGGCCAGAAGAAGATCGACGGCATCAAGGGCCTGATCGACCGCAAGGAAATGGACTTCACCGCCGCAGCGATCCGTTACTCCGATGGCTCGAACGCGCTTGAAGGCGGCGATCTCGGCTGGCGTTCCGCGCAGGAAATCCCGGCGGCGTTCGCCCAGATCATCGGCAACATGAAAGCCGGCGACGTCGCTGGCCCGATCCGCGGTGCTTCCGGCTTCCAGCTGCTCAAGCTGGTGGAAACGCGCGACGGCGGCCAAGGCCTTGGCAGCGTGACCCAGTACCACACCCGCCAGTTGCTGGTGAAATCGAAAGATCCAGCCACCGACGCCAAGGGCAAGGCCCGTGCCGAAACCCTGCGTGCACGACTGGCCGGCGGTGCCAAGTTCGACAAGATCGCCCAGTCCGATTCCGATGATCCGGTCGGTCGCGCCAATGGTGGCGACACCGGCTGGCGCAGCCAGGACGGCCTCGGTACCGAAGTCGGCGCCGCCGTGGCAGCACTGCACGATGGCGAGATCAGCCAACCGATCCAGACCAAGGATGGCTGGGTGATCGCGCAGCGCGTCGCCTCCCGCCAGGGCGTGGCTGCCAGCGACGACCAGCGCGGCGCCATGCGCGAAGCGATCGGTCGCCGCAAGCTGGAAGACGCCTACGACCGCTTCCTGCGCGAAATGCGCGGCGAAGCCTATGTCGATGTCCGCGTCGGCGATGCCGCGCAATCCCAGTCGCAGCCGGCACAGGAAGCGGCACCTGCCGCACCCGCGGCTCCGCCTGCCGGAAAGCACGGAAAGCGGCGCGGAGGCTGATCGGCATGACGATCCGGCTGGCCCTCGTCCCCGGGGAGCCGGCGGGCATCGGTCCGGAACTATGCGTGCGCCTGGCGCAACGCGTCGATCTTTCGACACTGTGCACGGCCTATGCCGATCCCGATGTATTGATGCAAGCCGCATCGGCATTGCGGTTGCCGCTTGAACTGCTCGATTCCGAAGCGGAAATCACCCGGCCAGGCCAATTGCGGCTGATCGAATACCGTCTTCCCACACCAACGCGCGCCGGCCAGCCTGATCCCGCGAACGCGCCCGGAATCATCGCCGCGCTCGACGCCGCTGCGCATGATTGTCTCGATGGCCGCATGCACGGGCTGGTCACCGGTCCATTCCACAAGGCCGCGATCAACGATGGCGGCATCGCCTACACCGGCACCACCGAACGGCTGGCGCAACAGGCCGGCAGCGATATGGTGATGATGCTGGCGCGTCCGGGTTTGCGCGTCGCACTGGTCACCACGCATTTGCCGTTGCGCGCCGTCGCCGACGCCATCAGCGGCGAACAGCTGGAACGCATCCTCACCATCACCGCCGATGCGCTGCGCCGCGACTTCGGCATTGCATCTCCGCGCATCGCCGTCCTCGGGCTGAATCCGCATGCGGGCGAAGACGGCCATCTTGGCCGCGAGGAACTCGACATCATCATCCCGACATTGGAACGCTTGCGCGCACGTGGATTGCACCTCGACGGCCCGCTGCCCGCCGATACCGCTTTCCTGCCGCACAAACTCGCGACGTTTGATGCAGTCGTCGCGATGTACCACGACCAGGGCTTGCCGGTGCTGAAATCCACTGGCCTCGAACACGCGGTCAACATCACCCTCGGCCTGCCCTATCCGCGCGTCGCCGTCGACCATGGCACCGCGCTCGACATCGCCGGAACGGGGCGCGCCACGCCCGACAGCCTGTTCGCGGCGGTGGCGCAATGCGCACAGTTCGCAGCGCAACGGGAGCAGGACGCCTGATGAACGACTCTCCTGCATTCCGCCGCGACGCCAAGAAACACCTCGGCCAGAACTTCCTGCACGACCACAGCGTGATCGAGCGCATCGTCCAGGCAATCGATCCGCGTCCCGGCGATGCCATCGTCGAGATCGGGCCCGGCCAAGGCGCGCTCACCTTCCCGTTGCTGCAACGGCACGGCCGCATCACCGCCATCGAATTCGACCGCGACCTGCTCGATCCGTTGCGCGCCGCCGCGCAAGCGCATGGCGAGCTCGACCTCGTCGCCGCCAATGTCCTTGACGTTGATTTCGGCGCGCTGGCGCAGCGTCTTGGCGTCGAACAGATCCGTCTTGCCGGCAACCTGCCCTACAACCTGTCGTCGCCAATCCTGTTCCACGCGCTCGACTACGCCACGTCCATCCGCGACATGCACTTCATGCTGCAGAAGGAAGTGGTCGATCGCATGGCCGCCGGTCCCGGCAGCAAGGTCTATGGACGCCTGTCGGTGATGCTGCAGGCCTACTGCGCGGTGACGCCGCTGTTCGTGGTGGCGCCCGGTTCATTCCGGCCCGCACCCAAGGTCGATTCCGCGGTGGTGCGGCTGGTACCGCGCGATCCCGCCAGCATCGGCGTGCAGGATCCCAAGCGTTTCGCCGACGTGGTGCGCGCCGCCTTCGGGCAACGCCGCAAAACACTGCGCAATGCCTTGAGCGGCGTGGCCGATGTCGCGCTGATCGAAGCCGCCGGACTGCGCCCGGAACTGCGCGCGGAGCAGATCGACGTCGCCGGATTCGTGCGCCTGGGCAACCTTCCGGTAATCGGCTGAGTGCCGCTGGCGCAGCGTTCACCCATCCACCGTACACTGTCACCATGAACACATCGGATGACTATGCCTTCGACGTGGATGTCGACACCCAGTACCTGGACGACGAATCGTCGCCCGCAGAAGACCGCTTCGTCTTCTCCTACACCATCACCATCCGCAACAACGGCAACGTGCCGGCACGGCTGCTGCGTCGCCACTGGCAGATCACCGATGGCGAGGGCCATGTCGAGGAAGTCCATGGCGATGGCGTGGTCGGCGAACAACCGTGGCTGCGTCCGGGAGACGGCTTCCAGTACGTCTCGGGCGTGGTGCTGGCAACCACGGTAGGCACGATGCAGGGCAGTTACGACCTTGTCGCCGACGATGGCACCGAGTTCGCCGCCGACATTCCCGCGTTCACCCTGACCATCCCGCGCACGTTGCACTGACGCCAAGGAGACCGACCATGGCGGTGTGGGCGATTGGCGACCTGCAAGGCTGTTACGACGCAACGCAACGACTGCTGGAGCGAATCCGTTTCGATCCGGCGCGCGATCGCCTGTGGTTCTGCGGCGATCTGGTGAACCGCGGCGGCGAATCGCTGGAAACATTGCGCCTGGTGCATTCGCTGCGCGCGAACGCCAGCATCGTGCTCGGCAACCATGACCTGTCGCTGATCGCGATCGGCGAGCGTCGTCCCGAAGAACAACGCCGCGTCAATGCCGACCTACAGCGCGTGGTGTTTGCCGACGATGCGCGGCCACTGCTCGACTGGTTGCGCCAGCAGAAACTGATGCACGTCGATCGCGAACTCGGCTGGGCGATGGTGCACGCCGGCTTGCTGCCGCGCTGGAGCATCGACGAGGCGCACGCATTGGCGCAGGAAGTGGAAGCACGTTTGCAGGGCAACGGTTTCCGCAAGCTGTTGCGCAACATGTACGGCAACCGGCCGATGTGGAACCCGCGCCTGACCGGTTTCGAGCGCTATCGCGCCATCATCAACGTGTTCACGCGCATGCGTTATTGCTCGCCGCGCGGACGCATCGCCTTCGAGGAGAAGGGCACGCCGGGCTCGCAGTCGGCAGGCATGTATCCGTGGTACGAATCGCCGGAACGCGTGCCGCGCGAACTGTCGATCGTGTGCGGGCACTGGAGCACGCTGGGATTGATGATTGGCCTCGGCGTCCACGCCATCGATACCGGCGCAGTCTGGGGCGGCAAGCTCACCGCGTTGCAGCTGGATTCCGAGGAACTGCGCATCCGCCAGGTAAAGGGGCGCGTGGTCCCCGCCGCGGAAGCCGCGCAGGCGGATGACTAAGCCGTCGCGATGCGCGAATAGTCGACGAACTCGAAATCGAACGGATGCTTCGCATCGGCAGCACGCCGGTCGCACGCATCGATCTGCCAATGTGCTGGATCGAAACGCGGGAAATGCGCGTCGGCACCGATGATCGCGGTATCCACCCAGGTCAGATGCATGCGGGTGGCCATCGGCAAGGTCATGGCGAAAATTTCGCCACCGCCGATCACGCAGACTTCAGCGGCATCCGCCACCGAGGCCAACGCCGATTCCAGCGTGGCGAACGCTTCCATTCCCGCGAATGGCACTTCACCGGAACGCGTCAGCACTAGGTTGCGGCGACCCGGCAACGCGCGTCCGAGCGACAGCGCGGTCTTGCGTCCCATCAACACTGGTTTGCCCAGCGTCAGCGCCTTGAAACGCTTCAGATCATCGGGGAGATGCCACGGCAGCGCGTTGTCCTTGCCGATGGCGTAATCACGATCGAGCGCGGCGAGCAGGGAGATCGTCATCATCTTGGAGCAGCCATCACACCGCCACGGGCGCCTTGATCCCCGGCAACGGATCGTAGCCGAGGATGGCGATGTCCTCGTAGCGGAAAGCGAAAAGGTCGCGGACGTCGGGATTCAATTCCAGCGTCGGCAACGATCGCGGCGTGCGCGAGAGTTGTTCATCCGCCTGCGCGAAATGGTTGGAATACAGATGCGCATCGCCCAGCGTGTGGATGAAATCGCCAACGCCGAGCCCGCAGGCCTGCGCGACCATGTGAGTAAGTAATGCGTAACTGGCGATGTTGAACGGCACGCCGAGGAAGATGTCGCCACTGCGCTGGTAGAGCTGGCAGCTCAACTTCCCGTTCACTACGTAGAACTGGAACATGGTGTGGCAGGGCATCAGCGCCATCTTCGGCAAATCGCCGACATTCCAGGCGTTGACGATCAGGCGGCGCGAATCGGGATTGCGCTTGATCTCGTCCACCAGCCACGCGATCTGGTCGATGGTCTTGCCGTCTGCGGTCGCCCAACTGCGCCACTGCTTCCCGTACACCGGCCCCAGTTCGCCATCACCATCGGCCCATTCGTCCCAGATGCTGACGCCGTTGTCCTTGAGGTAACGGGTATTGGTGTCGCCGCGCAGGAACCACAGCAGTTCGTGGATCACCGAGCGCGTGTGCACCTTCTTGGTGGTGACCAGAGGAAAGCCCTCGGCGAGATCGAAACGCATCTGCCAGCCGAATACGCTGCGGGTGCCGGTGCCGGTGCGATCGGCCTTGTCGGTGCCGTGTTCGCGAACGTGGCGCAACAGGTCGAGGTACTGTTTCATTGCTTGCCTCCGGCAAGACGCTTCATGCCGATGCGTTCGCCTGGGTGTCGTCGCCGGTTGTCGCAGCTACGCGCAATGTCGGCGCGCTGCGCGATTTCCACAACAGGAACACTCCGGCGGCGATCAACGGCACGCTGAGGAGTTGCCCCATCGTCAACCAACCGAAGGCGAGATACTTGAGCTGCTCGTCGGGGATGCGCACGAATTCGATCACGAAACGGAACACGCCGTAGAGCAGCAGGAACATCCCCGACACCGCGAAGCGCGGCCGTGGTTTCTTCGAGAAGAACCACAACACCAGGAACAGCACCAGTCCTTCGAGGAAGGCTTCATACAACTGCGATGGATGGCGCGCGAACGGGTTGAGCGCACCGGCGCCAAGCTGCACCTGCAGGTCGCTCGCGCTCATCGTGCTGTAGGGCGCCGGCAACGATTGCGGGAACACCACGCCCCAGCCGCTGCCGGTGGTCTTGCCCCACAGTTCGCCATTGATGAAGTTGCCAATACGCCCGAAACCGAGGCCCGGCGGCACCAGCGGCACGATGAAATCGGCGACGTCGAAGAAGTGCATGCGCTGCTTGCGTGCCCAGTACCACACCGCCAGCATCACGCCGATCAGTCCGCCGTGGAAGCTCATGCCGCCCTTCCACACTTCGAACACCTGCAACGGATGCTGCAGGTAGGTCCCGAGATCGTAGAACAGGATGTAGCCGATGCGGCCGCCGAGGATCACCCCGAGCATGCCGTAGAACATCAGGTCGCCGAAGCCGGCCTCGCTGACGCCCGGCAGGAAGCCGGCGCGGATGCGGCGTTGACCCAGCCACCACGCTAGCGCGAACGCCAGCAGGTACATCAGGCCGTACCAATGCACCTGCAGCGGGCCGAGGTTGAGGGCGACGGGATTGATCTGGTGGAGCAGCGGCATCGACGCGCCTTGTCAGGGGATCGGCCTATTTTGCCCGACCCGGCACCGTTATCGGAGGATCACTGGCTCGTCCGGCAGCTCGTCTTCATCCACCTCGCCCGGACGTTGCGGGAAATGGGCTTCCAGCAACTGCGTGATCGCCTCGATGCCTTCGGCCACCGCCGCTTCGGGTTCGCCGGCGGACAGGCGTTCTTCCATCAACTGGCAGATGCCGCGCCATTGTTCGGCGCTGACCAGGCCATCGAAGCCGCGATCGGCAACGATCTCGATGCGACGGTCGGCGAGTTGCAGGTAGATCAGGACGCCGTTGTTGGCGGCGGTATTCCAGACATGCAGATGGGCGAACGCGTGCAGCGCGCGATCCCGCGGCGACACATTCATCCAGACTTCGCGCAACGGCATGTCGGATTCGAGCGCGAAGACGATTTCGCCACGATGGCGCGATTCGCTGGCGCGGATCATTGCGGCAATGCGATGCAGGCTGTCGGCCGGAAACAGCGACCGCGCCGGACGCGCGAAAAGGTGCCGCAACAGGCGGGCAGGACCGACCATCACCAGCTCCCCGAGGCGCCACCGCCTCCGCTGTCGCCACCACCACCGCCCCAGCCACCACCACCTCCGCCGCTACTGCCACCGCCTCCTCCACCAAATCCGCCGCCGCTCCAGCCACCCCAGCCGCCGGTATTGACGAAGCTGCCGATGGTGCTGCTCATCAGCCCGACAAACAGCCCGACGAATCCACCCAGCACCGCCAGCGCGATGAAGCCACCGCCGAACAACCACGCGACACCACCGGCGACAGCGGCCGATCCCACGCCGCGAATGCCTGCGGGCAGCGAGCCCAGCAATGCGCGGGCGATCATCGCGGCGACATAGGCAGCGATCAGCGCACCGACCCAGTTGCGTCCGTGGTCTTGCGGTTGTTGCGATTTCGCCACCGGGGGCGGCAAGGTTTCGCCATCGATGAGCTTGACGATCTGCGCGGTGGCGTCCTTGAGTCCGCCGGCGTAATCGTTCTGGCGGAACTTCGGCACCATGTATTCCTGGATCAGTCGCCAGGCGGTGGCATCGGGAATCACGCCTTCCAGTCCGTAGCCCGTCTGGATGCGCGCGCGATGATCGTCCTTCGCCACCACGATCAGCACGGCATCGTTGATCTTGGCGCGTCCGAGTTTCCATTGCTCGAACGCGCGTTGCGCGTAATCGGCGATGTCCTCAGGCGAGGTGCTCGGCACCATCACGATCTGCAGTTGGCTGCCCTTGCGTTGCTGCAGGTCGAGCGCCTGTTGCTGCAGCGCCTGTTTGTCCGCAGCCGACAACGTGCCGGTGGTATCGACCACCGGCGAATCGAGCACGGGGATCGTCACCAGGCCCTTCTGGGCGTGCGCGACCATGCTGCATGCGGACAGCAGCAGGATCGCAGCGTATCGACGCCAGTTCATGCGTCGCGGTCCAGTTGGAATCCGTCGATCAGTGCGCCGGCGCCGGTTGTGACGCCGCCGGTGCTGCACCGCCAAAGTCGACCGTCGGTGCGCTCTGGATCTGCTGCTCGTTCTCGACGGTGAAATTCGGCTTGACCTTGTAGCCGAACATCTTCGCGGTGATATTGGTCGGGAACTGGCGGATGTAGGTGTTGTAGTCCTGCACCGTGTCGATGTAGTTCTTGCGTTCCACCGCGATGCGGTTCTCGGTGCCTTCCAGCTGCGCCTGCAACTGCAGGAAGCCCTGGTCCGCCTTCAGCTGCGGATAGTTCTCGGAAACCGCCAGCAGGCGGCCGATCGAACTCTGCAATCCCTGCTGCGCGGCCTGGAACTGCGCCAGCGATGCCGGATCGTCGGCGTTGACATTGATCGCACCCACCTTGGAACGCGCCTCGGTGACTTCGGTGAACACTTTTTCCTCGTGGGTGGCGTAGCCCTTCACCGTGTTGACGAGGTTCGGCACCAGATCGGCACGACGCTTGTACTGGTTGATCACCTGCGACCAGGCGGCCTTCACGCCTTCGTCCTTGCGCTGGATGGTGTTGTAGCCGCAGCCGGACAACAGGGAGACCAGCACCAGCAGCAATACGATTCGAAGGGATGTCATCGGAGGTTCTCCAGGGTGATGCCGGGTTCCGTCCCGGCGCATTTGTTCAATCCTCATCGAACAAACGTTCATTTTGAGTGAATTTCAGCAGACTCACCAATCGCCGCTGCCGGGGACGTGGTGCGCGCGGGCGCCACGCCGCATTAATTGGTTCAGCCATTCGACCAGAACCGAGAACCCCATCGCGAAATAGATGTACGGCTTGGGCACGTGGACGTCGAAACCGTCGAGGATCAGCACCACGCCGATCAGCAGGATGAAGGCCAGCGCCAGCATCTTCACCGTCGGATTGGCATCGATGAAGCGGCCCATCGGGTTGGCGGCGAGCAGCATCAGCGCGACCGCCACCAGCACCGCCATCACCATGATCGGGATGTCGCGCGCCATGCCGACCGCGGTGATGACCGAATCCAGCGAGAACACGATGTCGATCACGGCGATCTGCACGATCACCATCGCGAACGCCGATGATGCCCGCGTGGTGCGCGGATCCGCATCCTCGCCGCCGCTGATCAGTTCGCGGATTTCCATCGTGCCCTTCACCAGCAGGAAAGCGCCGCCGAGGATCAACACCAGGTCGCGGATGGAAATGCCAATGCTGCCGACGGTGAACAGGTTCTGGTTCATCCGCGCCAGGTACGCCAGCGAGATCAACAGCAGGATGCGGGTGATGCAGGCCACCGCGATGCCGATCTTGCGCGCCACTGGGCGCTGCGCTTCCGGCAGGCGTCCCACCGCGATCGAGATGAAAACGAGATTGTCGACGCCGAGGACGATTTCCAGTGCGCTCAACGTGACCAGTGTCAGCCACGCCGAAGGATCGGAGAGGAAGGACAGATCCATCAACCAGTGCCCAGCATCCGCGGCAACAGGCGTGGCAACAAGATCAGGCCCCACGTCAGTACCACATTCATCATCAGCACGAAGACAGCGGCGGAACCCATGTCCTTGGCGCGTCCGGCCAGTTCGTGGAATTCCGGGCCATAGCGCTCGATCACCGCTTCCACCGCGGAATTGAGCAGCTCCATCGCCATCACCAGCATCATCGAGCCGATCAACAGCGCGCGCTCCAGCCCGGATTCGCCCAGATGGAACCCGACCGGCGCGAGGACGACGAACAGCACCACTTCCAGCCGGAACGAGGATTCGTGCAGCCACGCCGCCTTCAGTCCTTTCAGCGACCACATCGTGGCGCGGTAGATGCCGCGCGGCCCGCGCGGGAAATGTCCAATCGAATCAGCCATGACGGAATGATGCCATACGGCCATGCCGCGCCTTACTGGGAACGCAGCGCCTCGATCGGGTCGAGCATGGAGGCTTTGCGCGCCGGGTAGTAACCGAAGAACAGCCCGGTCGCCATCGAGAACGCGGCAGCGAGCAGCACCACCTGCGCGTTGAGTTCCACCGGCAGCTGGCCGACCTTGCTCAGGACCAACGCACCGATCACGCCGATGCCGATGCCGATGACGCCGCCGATCAGCGAGATCAGCATCGCTTCGGCCAGGAACTGGCGGCGCACGTCGCGCGGGCCCGCACCCACCGACATGCGCAGGCCGATTTCGCGGATGCGCTCGGTCACCGACACCAGCATGATGTTCATGATGCCGATGCCGCCGATGATCAGGCAGATGCCGGCGACCGCGCCCAGCAACTTCGACATCAGGTTGGTGGTGGCGGTGCGCGTCGCCACGATCTGGCTGATGTTGCGCACCACGAAATCATCGTCGGTGCCGGGCTGGATCTTGTGGCGCTGGCGCAACAGTCCTTCGATGGCGTTCTGGGCGCTGTCGAGGTTCTTCGCCGAATCGACGCCGACGCTGATGCCCTGCACCGCACCGGGCGGCATGCTGTTGGACGTGGAGAGACGGCGACGCGCTGTTTCCAGCGGCACCACCACGATGTCATCCTGGTCCTGGCCGAAGCCGCCCTGTCCTTTCGGCGCCAGCGTGCCACTGACGGTGAACGGCACGCGGCCGATGCGGATGCTCTGGCCAATGCCGTTGCCATCGCCGAACAATTCCTTGCGCACGGTTTCGCCGATCACCACTTTCTTCACCGCGCTGGTGTAATCGCGTGGTTCGAAACCGTCGCCGTTGGCCAGCGTCCAGTCGTTGATGGCGAACCAGTCGTTGTCGACGCCCTGCCATTGCGTGGAGGCGTTGTTTTCGCCGTTGACCACCTGGGTACCGCCGCGCAGCGAACCGCTGACGTACTGCACTTCCGGAATTTCGCTGCGGATCGAATCGACATCGCTGCTGTTGAGGCTCCAACGGCTGCCCTGCGCCAGTCGCGCGCCGCCGCCCTGGCCACCGGCGCTGCCGATATCCAGGCGCTGCGAACCGAGGCCGGACACCAGCTTGTCGATTTCCTTCTGCGTGCCCTGCCCGATCGACACCATCACGATCACCGCGGCAATGCCGATGATCACGCCGAGCGACGTCAGCGCACTGCGCAACCAGTTGCCGCGAAGGGCGGCGAGCGCCGTGCGGATGATGTCGAGCCAACTCATGCGCGCAAGTCCTCGTGCGAACCTTCGTGCAACCCGCCATCGTGCATCACGTAGACGCGATGGGCATGTGCGGCGACATGGGCATCGTGGGTGATCAGCACCACGGTGTGCTGCTCTTCGCTGAGGCGGTTGAACAGCGCGAGGATTTCCTCGCCGGTCTTGCTGTCGAGCGCGCCGGTTGGTTCGTCGGCGAGCAGGATCGGCGGATGATTGATGAGGGCGCGCGCGATCGCCACGCGCTGCTGCTGCCCGCCCGACAATTCGTTGGGACGATGGCTGGCGCGTTCACCCAGGCCCACCGCAGACAATGCCGCCTGCGCGCGTTCGCGACGTTCCTGATACGGAACACGCGTATAGGCCATCGGCATCGCCACGTTTTCCAGCGCGCTCATCCGTGGCAACAGGTTGAAACCCTGGAACACGAAGCCGATCTTGTCGCGACGCAAGGCCGCCAAATCCTCGGCGTCGAGCGTCGACACGTCGACGCCATCACAGGCATAGGTGCCGCTGCTGGGCGTGTCGAGGCAACCGATCATGTTCATCAACGTCGATTTTCCCGATCCCGACGGCCCCATGATCGCCACGAACTCGCCGCGCTCGATCCGCAGGTTCACCCCGCGCAGCGCGATCACCTCCGCTTCGGTTCCGGGCGAATAGACCTTGCGCAGATCGTGCGTTTCGACGACTGGCGGCTGACCGCCTTCGTGACTCATTTCTTGCTGCCCTGCGCCGCACTGTCCGCCGATTGCTGCCCGGTGATCGCCAGGTCGCCTTCCTTCACGCCACCGCTGACTTCTGTATTGCTGCCGTCGGTGGCTCCGAGCCGCACCATCGTGCGCTGCGCCTTGCCATCGACCAGCAGATAGATCGGCGCACGCCGCGCGTTCATCAGATCGGTGAGGCCGGCATCCCATTTGGCTTTCTGCGTGGCATCGAGCGTGCCAGTGAACGCGGCGAACTGCTGCTGGAAGCGATCGCGCATGCGTGCGCGCATCTGCGCCTGCTGCTGCGCATTGCCAGCGCCGTTGCCGCTGCGCGGCGGGCCGCCCATGCCGCCACCAAACAGTTTGCTGCCGCCGCCCTGCTGCTGCGCGGACTGCTGCTGCGCCTGCTGCATGCGTTCGGCCGAGCGCTTCTTCATCTCTGCCGCCGCCGCATCGAATGCCGTCTGCTGTTCCGGCTTCAGCTGCAGGCCGGAAGCGATCTTCGCGATGTCGTCGCCCATGCCGGCGCCGCCACGTCCGCCACCCTGCGACGCGCCACCACCCTGCGCCTGCGCCGCGGGATCTTCGTCCGACGGTTTGTAGCGCAATGCCGCGTTGGCCACGCGCAAGACATTGGGCTGGCGACTCACTTCGATTTCGGCGTTGACGGTCAGGCCCGGCAGCAAGGTGCCATCACTGTTGTCCACCGTCACCAGCACCGGATACGTCACCACGTTGTTGGTGGTGGTCGCGGCCATCTGCACCTGCGACACCACGCCGGTGAACTGGCGATTGGGGAAGGCATCGACGGTGAAATTGACGTTCTGCCCCTGCTTCACCTGGCCGATGTCGGATTCGTCGACGGTGAGCTGGATCTTCATCTTCGACAGATCCTCGGCGATGGTGAACAGCGTCGGCGCCTGCAGGCTCGCCGCGACTGTCTGGCCGGGCTCGACCGCGCGCGTCAGCACCACGCCATCGACGGGTGAACGGATCACCGTGCGCTCGAGGTTGAGCCGCGTGGTCTGGGTCGATGCGATCTGCTGGCGGATCGACGCCCGCGCACTGTCGGCCTGCGCCTGCGCCTGCAGCATCGCCGCGCGCGCCTGGTCGACATCCGACTTCGCCACCAGTTGCTGCTGGCCGAGCCGGGCGTTGCGCTGGTACACCAGCGTGGCATTGGCGAGCGTCGCCTCGAACTGCTTCAGCTGCGCCTGCGCGCTGGCGATCTGGGCATTGCCCTGCACGATCTGCGCTTCATAGGTCGCGGGATCGATGCGCGCGAGGATCTGTCCCTTCGTCACCTTGGAATTGAAATCGACCAGCACCGCAGTGAGCAGACCGGAAATCTGGCTGCCGACGGTGACGGTGGAAATGGCGGACAACGTGCCCGTCGAGGAAATCGACACGCGGATATCGCCGCGATCGATCGCCTGGGTGCGATAGGCACCCGCCTGCGACGACGCGCCGTGATGCTTGATCCACCACCAGCCTCCGCCCGCCAGCACGACGACGCCGAGCACGACGGGAATCCACCGAAACGATTTGCGGGAGCGCGAACGTGCGGCTGTGGGAGTCGTCATCAGGGGTCTGGCGGATCAGTGTCGGGAATGAACGTCCGCCAGTATCGCCGGTTGACGGTCGATCATCAGGCAAACCGCAGGATCGCGGTGGTGCCGACGCCCGGTTTGCTGTCCAGTGTCACAGTCCAGCCCATGCGTTCGACCAGCCGCCGCACCACGTTCAGGCCCAGCCCCCTGGATTCGGTGGCCACATCGGCGCGGAAAAATGGTTCAAACACGCGCGACAGGGTTGCCGCATCCATGCCCACGCCGGTATCGCGGATCTCGATGCGATCCATGTCGATGGTGACCGCGACTTCGCCGCGCTCGGTGAAGTCGCAAGCGTTCTGCAACAGATGGCCCAGCACCACGCCAGGCAGGCGCAACGGCGCATCGACCACCGGGCAGGCATTGACCTGCAGGCGCATCGCGACCGGCTTGCCTTCGAGGCGCGGGCGCGTGTGCTCGATCTCGCTTTCAACCACTTCCGCCAGCGAGGTTTCGGTGACATCGATGGGCAAGCGCGGATCACGCGCCAGCAGCAGGAACGCATCGATCAACCCTTCCATTTGCTGCGACTGCTCCTGGATGCGCCGCACCGCACGCGTGCCACGCGCGTCCAATCCTTCTTCGTGTTGCAGCAGATCGCCGGCCATCCGGATCACCGTCAGCGGCGTGCGCAATTCGTGGCTGGCGTCGCGGGTGAAATCGCGCTCGCGACGCACGAAGGCATCCATGCGCGAGGTCATGTCGATCAAGGCGTGGCGCAGGCGTTCGACTTCATCCAGCGGTTCATGGATCGTCGACGATTCCGTCAGTCCCGGTGGTGCGGTCGATTCCGGACGCCAGCGTTCCGCCGCATGCGACAGGCGCTCGAGCGGCGCCATCATCCGCCGGAAACGGCGATGGCCGAGCCACGACAGCGTGGCGATCGCGATCAGCGACAGCGTCGCCGCGAAGATGCTCACCCAGCGCACCAGGTTGGTCGCGAACACCGGCTCGACACGCAGGTAGAGGCGGCCTTCGGCATGTTCGCCGACATAGATCATGCTGCTGCCGTCGGCATCGCGGTGGAATCCCGGGGAAGTCACCCGCAGCTGTGGCGGCACGGCGTCCGGCTGCTTGCCTGCCGGCACGAACCAGGCCTGGTAGCCGAAGCCGTTCGGCAATGGTTTGGCGGGATCGCGCTGCACCAGTTCCCACATGCGATCGCTTTCGTTGCGTATGCGATCGCGCAACAAGCCTGCGGCCAGCATCTGGCTGCCGACAACGGTACCGATCAGCACCAGCACCACCGCGATGATCCCCTGCAGCAGGAAGACATCGCGAATGCGTGATTTCAGCCGTTTCGGCCTTGAAGCCATCGCTAAGGATCAGCTCGGTGGCTGGTCGATGTCGGCGATGCGATAACCCGCGCTCTGCACCGTGTGCAGCAATTGCTTGTCGAACGGTTTGTCGATGATCTTGCGCAGGTTGTAGAGATGGCTGCGCAGCGTGTCGGAATCCGGCAGGCTGTTGCCCCAGATTTCGCGCTCGATCTCGTGGCGACCGACAACGCGCGGCGATTCGCGCATCAGGATGGTCAGCAGCTTCAGCCCGATCGGCGACAGCAGCAATTCGCTGCCGCCGCGGGTGGCGCGCAGGCTGGCTGGATCGAGCACGAGATCGCCGACCTTCAGCACTTCCGAGCCCACCTGGCGGCGTTCGCGACGGATCAGCACGCGCAGGCGCGCTTCCAGCTCCTGGATGGCGAAGGGCTTGGTCAGGTAGTCGTCGGCGCCGGCGGAGAGGCCGGTCAGCTTCTCCTCCAGGGTGTCGCGCGCGGTCAGCATCAGGATCGGGGTGGACTTGCGCGCTTCCTCGCGCAGCTTGCGGCAGACATCGACGCCGTCCATGCGCGGCAGCATCAGGTCGAGCACGATCACGTCGTAGGCGTTTTCCAGCGCCAGCCGATAACCGTCCAGCCCGTCCTGGGCGAAATCGACCTCGAAGCCGCGGCTTTCGAGATATTCGCCGATCATTTCCGAGATATTGCGATTGTCCTCGACGATCAGGACCAGGCCGCCATCCTGTTGATTTGTCATGGTGGATCCCCGCTTCAGCTTTGTGAAGGAGACTGCCGCCGGGGTTGTCGACGGCAGGTGAAGATCGTGTGTCACGTTCATCCGCGCGCCAGTTCGCCGCGCTTGATCTCGTCCCAAAGGCGCTCCTGCCCTTCCAGTTCCAGCGTGGAGAAATCCTGCCCGCGTTGGCCGGCCAGCGCCTCCATCGCCCGGAAGCGCCGTTCGAACTTGGCGTTGGCGCCACGCAGGGCCGTGCCCGGGTCGATGCCGGCATGGCGCGCCAGGTTGGCGGCGACGAACAGCACATCACCAAGTTCTTCCTGCAGGCGCTGGCGATCGCGCTCGCCGGCGTCGAATTCCGCTTCCAGTTCGTCCAGCTCTTCGCGCAATTTCGCAAACACGGGTCGATGATCCGGCCAGTCGAATCCGGTGCGGGCCGCGCGCGATTGCAACTTCACCGCGCGCTGCCATTCCGGCAGTCCACGGGCGATGCCTGCGAGCGCGGAAGTGTCGGTCTCGCCTTTCGCGGCGCGCTCGTTCGCCTTCAGTTGTTCCCACGCCCGCGTCTGCGCCTCGCTGTCGGCGAAACTGGCATCGGCGAACACGTGGGGATGCCGACGCACCATCTTGTCGCAAATCGCCACCACTACATCGGCGAAAGCGAACGCGCCCGCTTCTTCCGCCATGCGCGCATGGAACGCCACCTGCAGCAACAGGTCGCCGAGTTCATCGCGGAGATCGGCCATGTCGCCGCGCTCGATGGCATCGGCGACTTCGTAGGCTTCCTCGATGGTGTACGGCGCGATGGTCGCGAAATCCTGTTGGAGATCCCACGGGCAGCCGCCATCCGGATCGCGCAGGCGCGCCATGATCGCAATCAATTCGTTGATGTCGCCGCGGTGGTTGGTGTCGGTATCGATCATGAGTATTCCAGCCAGTTACGCCACGGCAAGGCGGGATCGCCCATCGCCATGAAATCGCCGTTTAGCAGGGTATCGCGCTGGTTGTAGCGGAACGGGCGACCCTGCGCATCCATCACCACGCCACCGGCACCTTCGACGATGGCCTGGCCGGCGGCAGTGTCCCATTCGCAAGTCGGGCCGAAGCGCGGATAGAGGTCGATCGCGCCTTCGGCGATCTTGCAGAACTTCAGCGCGGAACCGCAGGGCACGCTGTCGACATTGCCGATGCGATCGATCAACGCCTGCGTGCGCGCATCACGATGGGAACGGCTGGCGGCGACGCGCAGTGCTCCATCGCCACGGCGGACATGCAACGGCACATCAACGCCATGCTCGCGCCGCCATGCGCCCTGTCCCGGCGCACCGAACCACGCGAGGCCGGTGGTCGGCTGCTGGATCAATCCGAACACCGCGACGCCGTCCACGATCAAGGCGATGCAGATGCAGAACTCGCCATTGCGCTTGACGAATTCGCGGGTGCCGTCCAGCGGATCGACCAGCCACAGGCGTTTCCATTGATGACGCTGCGCCTTGTCGGCATCGGGCGATTCCTCCGACAACACCGGAATGCCCGGCGTGAGCGCGGCCAATCCATCGACGATGCAGTGATGCGAGGCGAGATCGGCTGCGGTGAGCGGGCTGGCGTCGTCCTTGCGAACGACATCGAAAGCATCGCCATAGACATCGAGGATGCGTCGTGCCGCCTGCTGTGCCAATGCGATCACTGCGTCGCGAAGCCCGGCGTCAACGATCATCCGTGTTTCGCCAGCCATTCGCGCACGATGAACAAGCCGGCCAGGCTGCGCCCTTCCGATGCTTCGTCACGCAGCACCAATTCGCCGAGATCGGCCAGTTTCCACGGCACCACTTCCAGTTCCTCGGGTTCGTCGCCCGGCAACTTCGCCGGATGGAGGTCGCGCGCCAGTACCAGCGCGGTCTGGTGTTCCATGTAGGTCGGCGCGAGGCTGAGCATGCGCACCACATCGAGTCGATGCGCGCCATAACCCGCCTCTTCCATCAATTCGCGATTGGCCGCTTCCTCGATGGTCTCGCCCTCATCGATGCGTCCCTTCACCAACCCGAGTTCGTAGCGATGCACGCCGGCGGCGTATTCGCGCACCAGCAGCACGGTGTCGTCATCGAGCATCGGCACCACCGCCACCGCGCCCGGACCGGGCGCCAGCACCCGATGGAAGATCCGGCGTTCGCCATTGGAGAATTCGAGATCGACATCCTCGACGACGCGACCACGTCCCTCGTCGCGCTGGTGGCGGGCGTGGACGATGGGAAGTCTCTGGCTCATGACGAGACCTGCCGGCCGCGCCGGGCGATAATCGGGGAATGTCGAACGTTGTCCATGCCGCAATGATGATAACCGCCGAGCACGACCTCGTCGCCCGCGATCTGGCGACGATCTGGCATCCCTGCACCCAGATGCGCGAGCATCCCGATCTGCTGCCGCTGGTGCCGATCGTGCGTGGCGAAGGTGCGTGGCTGGTCGCTGCCGATGGTCGCCGCTATCTCGACGCCGTCTCGAGCTGGTGGACCAACATCCACGGCCATGGCGAACCGCGCATCGCCGCCGCCATCGCCGAGCAGGCGCGGACGCTGGAACACGTGCTGCTGGCGGGATTCACCCATCCGTCGGCGGTCGCCTTGGCCGAACAGTTGCTGGCGCGCGCACCACGCCAACTCGGGCGCGCACCATTGACGAAGGTGTTCTACGCCGACAACGGTTCGGCAGCGGTGGAAGTCGCGCTGAAGATGGCCTTCCACTGGTTCCGCAATCGCGGCGAACCCGAACGGCGCAAGTTCATCGCGCTGCACAACGGTTATCACGGCGAAACGCTGGGCGCGCTCGCGGTCGGCGACATCCCGCTGTATCGCCGCATCTACGCGCCGTTGCTGGCGGAAGCGATCTTCGCGCCATCGCCCGATGCCCATGACGCGCGACCTGGCCAATCCGCCGAGGCGTGCGCGCTGGAAGCCGCCGACGTGCTGGCCAGCCTTCTCGATGCCCACGGCCACGAAATCTGCGCGTTGATCGTCGAACCGCTGCTGCAATGCGCCGGCGGCATGCGCATGCATCATCCGATCTACCTCAAGCGCGCACGCGAACTGTGCGATGCGCACGGCATCTTCCTGATCGCCGACGAGATCGCCACCGGCTTCGGCCGTACCGGCACGCTGTTCGCCTGCGAACAAGCCGGCATCCAGCCCGACCTGATGTGCGTGTCGAAGGGATTGACCGGCGGCTTCCTGCCACTGGCCGCGGTGCTGGCGACACAGGCGATCTACGACGGCTTCCTCGATGATTCGCGCGAACGCGCCTTCCTGCATTCGCACAGTTACACCGGCAATCCGCTGGGTTGCGCCGCGGCGCTGGCATCACTGGCGATCTTCGACAGCGATGACGTGCTCGAACGCAACCGCGTGACGGCAGCACGCATGGGTGAACTGGCCAACGGGATCGCGACACTGCCGCACATCGCCGATGTGCGCCAGTGCGGCATGGTGGTGGCGTTCGAGCTGACCCGCGATGGCGACAAGGCGACGCCGTTCGATCCCGCGTTGCGCATCGGTTTGCAGGCCTATCGCGCGGCGCTGGCGCGTGGCGTGGTGCTGCGTCCGCTCGGCGACATCCTTTACTGGATGCCACCGTATTGCATCGATGACGCCGCACTCGCGCAACTCGCGGACGTCACCGCCGCAACCATCCGCGAGGCCACGGCATGCGCCTGACCCGCGTCCATGTCGATGCTGCGTTGCGCGAAGGCGACGAGCTGGCGTTGCTGGAAACATCCGCCGCGCACCTGACGCGGGTGTTGCGCCTGCAAGCCGGCGACGCCTGCGTGGTGTTCGATGGTCGCGGCTTCGAGGCCGATGCGCGACTGGTCGCCATCGACAAGCGTGGCGCACGCGTGCAGATTGGCGCGGTGCGCAGGCCCGACAACGAATCGCCGTTGCGCATCACCCTGCTGCAGGGCGTGGCACGCGGCGAGAAGATGGACCTGATCCTGCAGAAGGGCACGGAACTCGGCGTCACGGCATTCGTGCCAGTGTTCAGCGATCGCAGCGAAGTGAAACTGGACGGCGCGCGCGCGGCGAAACGGCTGGAACACTGGCGCGGTGTGGTGACATCGGCTTGCGAACAGAGCGGTCGCGCCTTCCTGCCCGACGTGGCTTCGCCACAACCGTTGGCGAACGCGATGGCGGCGTTGCCTGCCGCGGCACGGTTGTTGCTCGATCCGGTGGCATCGATGAATTGTCGAAGCGCGCTCGCCGCGAACACGCGCGACGTCGTGTTGGCGGTCGGCCCCGAAGGCGGATGGTCGCCGCAGGATCGTTCATTGCTGGAAGCACAGCGCTTCCTCGGTGTTCGCCTCGGCCCGCGCGTCCTGCGCACGGAAACCGCAGGACTGGCGGCGATTGCCGCGCTGCAGGCGTTGCACGGCGACTTCGACTGAACGGCTCGCTCGAAGCCTGCTTCCAGACGATCAGGCCGCTTCGGGCAACTCGCTGCGCAAGCGCGATTCCACCGCATCCATGTCCGGCACCACCGCACTTTCGTCGTTGATGGCGACGCGCGCGAAAATGCAACGACCGGGATCGGAGGATTCCGCCAGAGTTTCCAGTGTCGCTTCGGACAGGCTCATCAAGCGCGGGAAGCCGTCGGCCAGGAAGGCGAAATACGGCAGTCGCGCATGTCCACCCGGCGCCTTCACCACCAGCACCCGGCGGCGTCCGCCCGCGGCGGGCTGGGACCCGGCATCGATGCCATCGAGGCGCGAGAAATCGACCAGCGGCACCTGCCAGCCACGCCAGCGCACGCGTCCCAGCAGCCACAACGGCGCATGGGCGATCGGCTCCGGATCGGAATAGGACAACACCTCGGCGACGGCGGCATTGGGCAGCAGCAGCTGTGTGCCCGCCGCCTGGATCAACACGCCACGCAAGGTGCTCGGAAGTTCGCTCATGGATGCCTCATGCGTGCCAGCGTGCGTTGAGTTTCTGCGCCAGGGCCAGCGGCTCGGCGATTTCGGCGCCGCGCGCGGCCACCAGTGCCGGGACGGCGTGATCGAAGCAGCCGTGCTCGGCCTGCGCCGCGACCCATGCGCCGGCGACCTTGAAGCGCAACGCTTCCTCGATGAAATCGGTGGGCGCGCCGCTCAATACCAGCAAGGCACTGTCGGCGGGATCGAGCCGCGAGGTGACATCGGCGAAACCGCGTGCCTGGGGCACATCGACGAACGCCAATCCACCTGCGGTTTCGTCCAAGCCCAGCGAAACCGGCAACACGTAGACAGTATTGCCTTCCACGGCCATTCCGGCGGTCGCGAGTTTCACCTTGAGACGGGTGGCGCGCTCCATCTGGCGCGCCAGGCGATCGTAATTGCCGGCGTCGAGGTGCTGCTGGATCAGGATCGGCCGCGGGAAGTTCTCCGGCAACTGGCCGAGCAGTGCGCGCAGCGGATCGGGACCACCGACGCCGGCCACGATCAGCACCGCGCCGTGGCTGCCGATGATGCTCAGGGTGGATGCGGGCGCGCGGTCGTCATCCCCGGCTTCCAGCCCGACCGTGCCGTCATCGACCATCGACATGCCATCGAGGCGTTGCGAAACGGGTGCGAGCGGTGACTGTTGCGAGGATGGTGCCGCGGCCGTTCCGTGGTCTTCATCGACCAGCGACCATGTTTCATGCAACGCTGACGGCGTCATGTCCGGCGCATCCATGCTCGCGGCCGATGCCAGCATCACGGGCTGTGCATTCGCGACCGGCGGCGGCACCTGTTCCATGCCGATCACGTCACCGTGGTCGGCATGATCCATCGGTTCGAGCGGTTCCAGCCGCTCGAGCTGGATCGGCTCGGCATCGGGCAGGTGATGCGCGGCATCGATGAACACCGCGGGATCGAAAGCTTCGTAGTGATGTTCGCCGCCACCACGCGGCACCATCTTCACTGGTTCCAGATAATCGAGACCGTCATTGGCGTCGCTTTCACCAGCCGGGTGACTGTTCCAATCGACCTCCGGTTGCCCGGCTGCGGCAGGCTGTTCCGGCGACCAGTGATGGCCTTCCAGTCCCGGCGCCGACGGCGGCTGCACGGGCGATTCGACCATCATTTCGTCCAGGGCAATCATCGGCGTAACCGCGGACTCGACTGCCAGCGGCGTGGCCGTTTCGACCCCTGCGTCGATCGCCGGCACCACAGGTTCTGCTTGCTCCTGTTCCTCTTGCTGCAGAACCGATGATTCTTCCTGCACATGCATGTGCACGGCCGGCTCTTGCGCTTCTGGCGTTGCTGCCTGTTCCGCCTTCGGCTTCAGCGCATCGCGCGGCAGCGGCGCCACGAATCCGGCGTCGTCGTCATGACCTGCCGGCAACACGTCGTGGCTGCCATGCAGTTTCGCCGACAGATGGCGGCCCCAGCGCGCGAGATCCCAGCCCTGGCGCGATGCCAGCACGCTGGATTCCTCGAACAGCAGCTCGATACCCGGGTCGTCGAACAAGGCGTCGAAGCGGGCATCGAGCGCTTCTTCCACGCCCGGCTCCATCAGCACCACGACATTGCGCGGCGCCAGCGCCTGTACTTGTGCGGCATCGCCGCTCATGGGATCGACCACCAGCGCGATCTCCGCGCCGGCTTCGCGCAGGGCAGCCTCCAGGCGATCGCGCAACTCGCCCGGACGGCCCAGCACGACGGTGGCGCGACGATCAGCCACCGGACAACTCGAGCAGTTCGGACACGTTGCGCATCAGCTCCGGCTCCTGGTACGGCTTGCCAAGATACCGGTTGACGCCGATTTCGAAAGCACGCTCGCGATGCTTCTCGCCAGTACGCGAGGTGATCATGATGATCGGCACGCCACGCAGGCGCACGTCGCGGCGCATCTGTGTCGCCAGTTCGTAGCCGTCCATGCGCGGCATTTCGATGTCGAGCAGCATCAGGTCGGGCACGCGTTCGCCCATCCGCTCCAGCGCGTCGATGCCGTCCTTCGCCGTGATCACTTCGTAGCCATGGCGTTCCAGGATGCGGCCGGTGACCTTGCGCATGGTGACGGAATCATCCACTACCATCACCACCGGGACCACGTGGGTTTCAACGACTTCCTGCGGCTGCGCCGGCGCCGCGGCTTCCATCTCGTGCTGCGGACGCAGGGCATGACGACGGGCGAGCGGCGCGACGTCGAGGATCACCACGACCGAACCATCGCCCATGACGGTCGCGCCGAAGATGCCGGGGATCGACGCCAACTGCGGGCCAAGCGGCTTCACCACGATTTCGCGGTTGCCGAGGATCTGGTCGACGCCGACCGCCGCCTTCAGTTCACCGGAACCGATCAGCAGCAATGGCACCTGCAGGTGTTCCTGCGCCGCCAGCGGCGCCTGGCCGATCAGCAGGCCAAGATCGAAGACGGTGAATTCCTCGCTACCGTAGCGATGTTGCGCGCCACTGGCGTATTCGTTGCGGGCAATGCGGCTGACGCCACGCACCGATGCGATCGGCACCGCATAGGTGGTTTCGCCGATGCGCACGAACACCGCCTGGGTGACCGCCATCGTCTGCGGCAACCGCAACGAGAACAGGGTGTTCTTTCCCGTTTCCGAGGCGATGTCGAGCGAGCCGCCGAGCTGGCGGATTTCGTTGTGGACCACGTCCATGCCGACGCCGCGACCGGCGAGCTGGCTGACTTCGCTGGCGGTGGAGAAACCGGGCTGGAGGATGAAACGGTCGATTTCCTCGCCCGGCAAATCCATGCCGGGTTGCAGCAGGCCGCGTTCCTCGGCGCGCGCGCGGATGGCCTTGCGGTCGATGCCGGCACCGTCATCATGGATGGCGAGCACCACTTCCGAGCCTTCGTGGCGCACGTTGATCTCGACGCGCCCTTCTTCCGGCTTGCCGGCGGCGCGACGCGCCTTCGGCGATTCGATGCCATGCGCCAATGCATTGCGCAGCACATGTTCCAGCGGTGCGGTCATGCGCTCGAGCACGTTGCGATCGAGTTCGTTCTCGGCGCCAGTCACCAGCAGCTGGGCCTGCTTGCCGGTTTCGCCGGCGGCCTGGCGGATCACGCGGCGCAAGCGCGGCAGCACGGTTTCGAACGGCATCATGCGCGTGCGCATCAAGCCTTCCTGCAGGTCGGTCGACACCCGCGACTGCTGGCGCAACAAGGTCTCGTACTGGCGCGTCAGGTCTTCCAGCGAACCCTGCAACGTCGACATGTCGGATGCCGATTCGTTGAGGCCGCGGGTGAGCTGCTGCAACGTCGAGTAACGATCGAGTTCCAGCGGGTCGAACGCGGGATCGTGTGTTTCCTGTTCGCGGTGGTGGCGCGCGACGATCTGCGCTTCGGTTTCGAGATCGAGTCGGCGCAACTGGTCGCGCAGGCGCAGGTTGGTCTGCTCCATTTCGCCCATCGCCGAGCGGAACTCGCCCAGCTGCTGTTCCAGTCGCGAGCGGTAGATCGCCACCTCGCCCGCGTAGTTCACCAGGCGTTCCAGCAGGTCGGCGCGGATGCGCACCTGTTCCTGCGAACGCACCTGGCCGCCTTCCACGTTTTCGCGGTCGAGCGCGGTTTCCATGATCGGCGCCGACAGTTCCGGCAGCACCACCTTCGCCGGCTCGGCGGAGGCATCGGCCGGCGTGGCGATGACACCGCGCGCGCGCGCGGTCATCTGCGCGACGAGTTCGCCCGGGGTCTGCGACGATTTGCGGCCCGCCACGCGCTCGGTCATCGCGCGCAGGGTATCGAGACCGCGTTCCAGCAACGGCACGCCGTCGCTGCCGAGCTGGGTGCGGCGTTCCGACACCGATTCCAGCAATGTTTCCATCGAATGGCCGAGATCGCCGATCGACATGACGCCGGCCATGCGCGCGCCACCCTTGAGGGTGTGCAGATCGCGCTGCAGTGCGGTCACCGTCTCGAGATCGTCGGGGTTGCTGCGCAGGCGCGCCAGCAAGCCGTCGGAATTGTCGAGCAGGTCGTTGCTTTCCTCGATGAAGATGTCGAGCAACTCGCTGTCGAGGTTCGCGGTGTCGAGCGGGTGTTCCGGGCCGAGATCCACGGCATGCACATGCGGGTGCGTTGCAGGGTGCGACGCGCCAGGCTGCGTGTCGTGCGCCGAAGCTGCAGCTTCCTCGTGGGCGACGCCGGCGGCGCCGGCGATCGCGGCCGCGGTGATCGCAGCGACGACTTCGGCGGTTTCGCCTTCGTGCGCCGGAGCTTGCCTCTGCTCGTGCTCGCGACGGGCCTGTTCGGCATATTCGGCTTCGAGGCGCGCATATTCGGCGTCTTCTTCCGCCTTGATGCGTTCGGCTTCAACGCGTTCGGTTTCGACGCGCTCTGCTTCGGCACGTTCGGCTTCGACGCGCTCTGCTTCAGCACGTTCGGTTTCGAGGCGTTCCGCTTCAACACGCTCCGCTTCGACACGCTCCGCTTCGAGACGCTCTGCCTCGACGCGCTCTGTTTCGGCACGTTCGGCTTCGAGACGCTCCGCTTCAACACGCTCGGCTTCAACACGCTCGGCTTCGAGGCGTTCTGCCTCGATTTGCTCGGGCGTGGGCAGATGCACTTCCGGCAGGGCATCACGCAACGCCACCAGTCCGGCGGCCAGTCCGGCCTGTGCCGGCACATGCTGCGCGGCCTGCTGCAAGCCGGTCACCGTGGCATGGATCTGCGCGACCAATTCGTCCAGTGTCGCGAGGCCATGCGCATCGACTGGCTGCGCGACTGCGCCCAGGCGCTTGAGGTAGCCCTCGGCAGGCCCCGTGGCATCGGTGATTTCCGGCACCTCCGCCATCGCGAAGGCACCATTCATGGTGTGCACGGCGCGGATCAGGATGTCATCCGGCACCTGCGGCGATTGTTTCGCGCCCTGCAGCCACGACTCGACCGTGGCGACGTGGCCACCGACTTCCGCGGCAAGGATTTCCAGCAGGATCGCATCGACCTGCACCGGGACGTGGCCGGCGGGAATAACGGGCGCATGCGGCTCTTCGACTGCAGCAGGCGCTTCGACCTGCGCGACCGTCTCGGGCTCGGCTTCTGCAACTGGCGCGGGCGTTTCGATGACCGGCTCGATCGCAGGCGTTGCCGGCGTTGCGAGAACTGCAACGTACTGCGCTTCCTCGCCCGCCGCGACACGATCGGCGACGGCGGCGATGCCATCGAGATCGAGTTCGGGCACCGGCTGGTTCTGCAGCGCGGCAAGCAGGTGCGGCAGATTGACACTGGCAGTCTCGACCACGCCGATCACTGCAGGCGATGCCGGACGCGTGCCGTCCAGCACGCGATTGAGCATGTTCTCGACTTTCCAGCTGAATTCGCCGAGACGGGTGGCGCCCACCAGGCGCCCACTGCCCTTCAAAGTATGGAAGATGCGACGGATCGGGCGCAGGCGTTCGGGGTCGTGCGGCTGCTCCAGCCACACCGGCATCAGTTGCTTGAGGTTGGCGATCTCTTCTTCGAATTCCTCGACGAAGATCGAGCGGATTTCATCGTCGATCTCGTCCTTGCCGTGATCGAACCCGAGCTCCGCGCGCACGGCCAGATTGCCGCCGACAGCTGCTGCCGGCATGGCGATCGGCGCAGCAGGCGTCGCGATCGTTTCGACCGCCTCGAACACCGGCGTTTCGACAACGGGCGGTGCGGCTTCGGCAACGAATGCCGACAGCGGTTCCGCTTCCATCACCGGCAACGGCGGCGGTGCATCGTGGAGCGCGGTCACCGGCTCGCTGGCGGCGCGCGTCATCAGCGCTTCGTAAGCTGTTTCGAGTTCGGCGTCCACCGGCGTCGCTTCATCCACTTCGGGAGCGGATGGCAACGGCCAGTAGTGCAGCGCTTCCAGGCTCTGGCGGGTGATGGCGAGGATGTCGTCGCGATCCGCGCGCTTGTCGCGCAACGCTTCGAGGTAGTACTCGGTGCTGGCGAGCGCATCGGCCAGCGTGTCGAGCTGCTGGCTGCCGGGCACGCGCTTCTTGCGAATCAGCTCGTGCTCGGTATAGAGGCGGATGCCCTTGAGATAGTCGGCGGCCTGCGGCAGTTCCAGCATGCCCAGCGCGCCAGCCACTTCATTGAGCAGGCGGGGGATTTCGGCGAGTTGCGCGTGATCCCAGCCGGTTTCGACGAAGGCGACGAAGCCTTGGCGGGCATCGCCGAAATTGGCGATGGCCTCGCGGATCAGCACGGTCATCAGCTGGGCGGCGTCGGACGCGCCCATCGACCCGCCTTCGGACGGCGCCAGCGCATTGTCGTGGCCGAGACGCGCCACTTGGTCTTCCAGCGAGGCATCGACGAACAGCAATGCCCCGGCAACATCAAGCAAGGCCTGGTCGCTGGCGCGGTTGCTGCCATCAACCACCCGCGCGAGTTCGTCGCGCTGGCGATGCATGTTCTCGCGTGCGGCACCCAACCCGAGCATGCCCAGGGTGTCGCCGATGCGACCAAGCGCCTCGACCTGCGGCGCCAACTCGGACATGTCGGTGTTGCCGGTGCGCAGATGGAGATCGAGCGCATCCTTGACCCGGAACACGTCTTCCTTCAACGCCGACGCCACCGTATCCAGCAATGCGCGATTGACACCGGTGACGCTGCTGCGCGCGTGTTCCAGTTCCTGGTCGGACACGCCGGAATCGCCACCGATCGCGAACGCCGAGCGCAAACGATCGAGTGCCGGCGATCCCGCCTGGCTGTTGGCCACCTGTTGCAGCAACTGGCGCACCGGCTCATAGAGTGCCGAGGCCGAACCTGCGCGCAAGCCATCGGCGTGCAAGGCCTGGCGGGTTTCCCGCGCCACCAGCACGAAGGCGTTCTTCAATGCCATGGATGCGGGTAGCGCACCCTGGCCCAATGCTTCGGCGGATTCGCTGGCCACCCACAGCATGCGCCGGGTGTCCTCGTCCTGCGCCAGTTCCAACAACCCGGACAGGGCATCGTGCAACCCGGCGGTATCGGCTGGGCCGTGGCCGTGGTTCCAGCCATCAAGCGCGTGATCGAGCGCGGCCAGCATCGCCGGTGCGCCGGACAACGCCGTTGCGGCAACCACCGCATCTGCACGCGGGACGTCATCGGGCAGCGGGCGATTGAAATCGGGCGCGAACAGCACCGCTTCACCCAGCGGCTGTTCGCCGCGCAGCGCGCGCAAATCGTTGAGCAGCGGCAACAGCACGATCGGGATATCGCGATGGCCGCCCTGCAGGCGTTCCAGATAGTCGGGCAGTTGCACCGTTGCACGCAGCAAGGCATCGCAGGCCTCGTGCTCGCGGCCCTGCAACTGTCCGTCGGCGATCGATCCGGCGAGATGTTGCATCTCCTCGCCCACCATCGCCGGTGCATACAGCTCCAGCATCCGCAGCGTGCCTTCGATCTGGCGCAGCTGGTCCGCAGCGGAACGCATCGCGCCGACGTCGGACGGCGTCTCGACATAGGCCTCGACGTCGGTCTGGACCTGCTTGAGCGCGGCATCCAGCTCGGGCTTGATCCAGCCCAAGGTGGCGTGTTCGATCGCTTCGCGCAGCGCGCTCATTCAGCGTTCCTTCGAGGTGTTGCCAGTGCAGTCACGGGACGATCCGCCACTCAGGCCGGCAGCTTGAAGTCGGCCACCGAACGACGCAGGTCGGTCGCCAGCTGTGCCAGCGTTCCGATCGACTGCGCGGTCTGGCTGGCGCCTTGCGATGTCTGCGCGGTGATCGAACGGATCGTGTCCATGGTCTGGGTGATGTTCGATGCCGCGGTCGACTGCTGCTCGGCGGAATGGGAAATACCTTCAATCAGGCCTGCCAGATCGCTCGACACGCGTTCGATTTCGCCCAGTGCGGTACCGGCGTGTTCGGCCAGTCGCGCACCACGCACCACTTCCGTGGTCGTCTGTTCCATCGAGCTGACCGCCTCGTTGGTATCGGACTGGATGGTGTGGACGAGACCTTCGATTCGCTTGGTCGCGCGTGATGCGCGTTCGGCGAGTCGCTGCACTTCGTCGGCCACCACCGCGAACCCGCGGCCGGCCTCACCGGCCGAAGCCGCCTGGATCGACGCGTTCAACGCCAGGATGTTGGTCTGTTCGGAAATGTCGTTGATCAGTTCCACGATCGAGCCGATTTCCTGCGAGCTTTCGCCCAGTCGCTTGATGCGCTTCGAGGTTTCCTGGATCTGGTCGCGGATGTTGTCCATGCCCTGGATCGTCTGGCGCACGACGCCGGCACCGTTGGTGGCGATTTCCACCGACTTGCGCGCCACTTCCGCGGACTGCGCCGAGTTGCGCGACACCTGGTTGATGTTGGTGGCGATTTCGCTGATGCGGTCGGAAGCGTGGGTGATCTCCTGCGACTGGTGTTCTGCGGCCTCGGCGAGGTTGAGCGCGGTGTTCTGCGTTTCCTGCGCACCGGCGGCGACCTGCACCGAGGTGACGTTGATCGTGCCCACCAGGCTGCGCAGCTGCTCGATGGCGAAGTTGATCGAGTCCGCGATCGCGCCGGTGACGTCCTCGGTCACGGTCGCCTTCACGGTCAGGTCGCCTTCTGCGAGCGAGCCCATTTCATCGAGGAGCCGCATGATCGCCTGCTGGTTGCGGGCGTTGAGTTCTTCCACCGCCGCGCGGCGTTGTGCCTGGGCGCGGTACTGGTTGAACAACAGGAACACCAGCGAGAACACCGCCAACGCACCGGCCAGCAGGGTGATCCAGACGTTGCCGAGGATGTGGGTGTCCTTCAGCGATCCGCTCGCGGTGAAGCTGTTGAACAGTTTGCGGCTGTCGGCCAGCAGCTTGTCGGCGCCGGTACCGATCTTGTCGGATGCGGCCTGCGCGGCGAACAGCTGCGAGGAATTGCCGAGAACGGCGTCGAGATCCTTCTTCATCTCGCCCCACATCAGCGTCGCCTTGTTCAGCGGCGCGACTGCGGAACCAGTGGTGACCTTGGCGGCCATGGTGCCGCCATCGCGCAGCGAGGTCATGATCTGGTCGAACAAGCCGGCATCCTGTTTCAGGCCGTTGCCGGCCACCGGGGCGCCAGCGCCACCGGCGCGGATTTCGGCGATACGACGACCCATACCGGATGCCAGCACGATCTGGCGCATGGCGATCTGCTGCTGGGCGGTCGGGGCGCCGCCATTGCTGAGACCCGCCACCACTTCGTTGAGTTGCGCCTGCAGGTCGGGGATGCGTGCAGTGAACTTGTCGGTATTGCTGGAGAGGCCGGTCAGCACCGATTCGGAACCGATAATGGCGTCGCCGCTCTTGGCCAGCGGCGCCCAGGTCGCCTTGACGCGCGCGATGTCCGAGGACACCGCCGCTTCGCTGCCGTAGCGCGAATCCACTTCCGCGATCGACTTCTGGATGTCGTCGCGAACGGTCTTGAGGTTCTTGAAGGCGTCGGGCTTGCCATCCACCGCCGCGCGGCTGAGGTTGGCGTACTGCTGCGACAGCACCTGCAGGTCGGCCACGGCACCGCTGGCGCTGCTGTAGCGCGACGACTTGTACAGCGAATAACCCGCATTGACCAGGAACACCAGCAATGCACCCGCAAGGATGATCGCCCAGAAGTTGCTGCCGGCGGCGCGTGCCCTGCCGAGGATGTTGTCCGCTGTGGTGCTCATGGTTTTGCCCCTATTGGTGACGCGTGTTGCGCTGTTGTGCTGCGCTGCCGTGGATGTGTGTGAAGTGGATGGATGATGCCGCGCGTTCAGGCCGCGGCTTGCCTGAACTCCGGTGTGCGCACCAGCCGCGACAAGTCGAAGACACCCCAGGTCTCGCCGTCGGCATGGAATGCGCGCTGGATGAAATGCCCGTAGCGTCCGTCGCCCACCTGCGCGGGGTCGGCGGCGTGCTGGTCGTCGAAGATGCGCTGCCCGAACAGGGCATCGATCAGCACGGCGACATCGCCACCCGGCTGGCGCACGATCAGCATGCGCTGGTCTTCGCGCAACACGGTGCGTTCGCCTTCCAGGAACAGCTTGAGATCGATCACCGGCAGCAGGTTGCCGCGGATGTTGGCGAGGCCGAGCAGCCACGCGTGCCCGCCCGGAACCGGGGTGGTCTCGGGCAGGGTCAGGATTTCGACGATGTCGTCATAGCTGGACAGCAACTGGTGTGCGCCGAGGCGATAGCCCAGCCCGCGCCAGCCGCCCTCGCCCGAAACATGCTGCGGCAAGCCGACGTTGCGCGATTGGCAGCGGCGGTCGAGATCGCAGAGATAGTGGTAGGCGCTGAGACCGGCGTCCATCTCAATGCCCCGGCACGTGGGCCTGGATGGCCCCCAGCAATTCTTCGCGGGTAAAAGGCTTGGTCAGGTATTGCTCGGAGCCGACGATCCGGCCCTTGGCCTTGTCGAACAGGCCATCCTTGGACGACAGCATGATCACCGGCGTCGACTTGAACACCTGGTTGTTCTTGATCAGGGCGCAGGTCTGGTAGCCGTCGAGGCGCGGCATCATCACGTCAACGAAGATGATGTGCGGGTGCTGCTCGACGATCTTGGCCAACGCCTCGAAGCCGTCACTCGCGGTCACCACCTCGCAGCCCTCGCGCTTGAGCAGCGATTCCGCGGTGCGGCGGATGGTCTTCGAGTCATCGATGATCATCACCTTGAGTCCGTTGAAGCGCTCGTGGCTGTTGTTGCCTTCCATCCACCTGTCCTGATGCGGGGGCACGCCGGGGGGAGCATGCCAATCGTGCGAATGTTCCATCCGGCGCAGAGCCTGTCAAGCTTGCGTGACGAAAACGATGCAGTTTGCGCGCATTCCGCTAAGCCGTGCGGATCGATATTGCTACCATCCGCACATCGCGAAGGCGGAGAGTGGCATGCAACACGAAGTGGTGGTGGTGATGGATTCGATCGCCGGGATCAAACCGGCCAAGGACTCCACCTTCGCCATGTTGCTGGAAGCGCAGCGGCGCGGATACCCGATCCGCTACGTCCGACCGGGCGGATTGTCGCTGGCCGATGGCGTCGCCGGGGCCGAGGCTGCCTTGCTGCAAGTGCGTGACGACAAGGCCGACTGGTTCACGCTGGGCGAATTCCAGCCGCTGCAGTTTGATGCCCGTCACATCGTGCTGATGCGCAAGGATCCGCCGGTCGACCCCGATTTCGTCCACGACACCCAGATCCTGACGCAGGCACAGCGCCAGGGCGCGCTGGTGGTGAACGATCCGCAGGGCCTGCGCGACATGAACGAGAAACTGGCCGCGCTGTGGTTCCCGCAATGCTGCGCGCCAACGCTGGTGAGTCGCGATGCCAAGGCGCTCAAGGCCTTCGTGCGTGAACAGGGCGAGGCGGTGCTGAAGCCGCTGGACGGCATGGGCGGGCGTTCGATCTTCCGTGCCAGCCGTGGCGACCCGAATCTGAATGTGATGCTGGAAACACTGACCGAAGGCGGCCAGCACCTTGCCCTCGCCCAGCGTTACCTGCCGCAGATCGTCGACGGCGACAAGCGCGTGCTGCTGGTCGATGGCGAGCCGGTCGACTATTGCCTGGCGCGGATCCCGCAGGGCGACGAGTTCCGCGGCAATCTCGCTGCCGGCGGCCGTGGCGAAGGTCGCCCGTTGAGCGAGCGCGACCGCTGGATCGCGGCGCAGGTCGGCCCGGAACTGAAGCGGCGCGGGATGATCTTCGTCGGGCTCGACGTGATCGGCGATTCCCTGACCGAAGTGAACGTGACCAGCCCGACCTGCATCCGCGAGCTGGATGCGCAGTTCGGGATCAATATCGCAGGGATGCTGTTCGACGCCATCGAAACGCGACTGGCGGCGTGAGCGCGACCAGCCCGATCAGCGCGAATGGCGACAGCCCGCCGACGCCGGCGCCGCCGCGCATTGGCGATGGCCAGCGCCTGAGCGCGACCTTCCTGCTGTCGCTGGCGGTGCATGCGGTGTTGCTGCTCGGCGTCGGTTTCGCCATCAGCAAAGCTGCGCCCGTCGTGCCGACGCTGGACGTGATCCTGACCCAGGTACAGACGCCGTTGACGCCGAAGCAGGCGGATTTCCTCGCCCAGGCCGCCAACCAGGGCGGCGGCGAACACGACAAGTCGACCCGTCCCACCGATCCCCAGATCGGCGACACCCCGACGCCGCAGGATGGCGTCGCCGCGCGCGAACTGCAGGCGCAGGCGCCGACACTGCAACCCCCGCCGGAAACCCGCGTCGTCACCACCCATGACAGTCCGCAGGTCGCGGCCACCGCCAGCGACACCTCGCCGCCGGGCGACCGCCCGCTGCCGCCCGGCAGGGAGCGCGTGGACATGGACATGAGCGAGGCACGGCTGGCTGCCGAGATCGACGAACAGACCCGGCAATACGCCAAGCGGCCGAAGCGCAAATACGTTTCCGCGAGCACCCGCGAATATGCCTACGCCACCTATTTGCGGCAATGGGTGGATCGCGTCCAGCGCGTCGGCAACCTCAACTATCCCGAGGAAGCGCGCCGCCGCAAGCTGCAGGGCTCGGTGATGATCGCGATCGACATCCGCCGCGACGGCACCATCGAAAACCTCAGCATCACGCGCTCCAGCGGCAACAAGACGCTCGACGATGCCGCGCTGCGCATCGCCCGACTCGCGGAACCGTATCCGCCGCTACCGAAGACGCAGGACGGTCTCGACGTGCTGCAGGTGACGCGGACGTGGGAGTTCTTGCCGGCTGGCGAGATCGTCGACCGCTGAGAACCTGATTGCTTATAGGCGTTTCCAGACGAACGCTTCGCCACTGCGCCAGAACACTGCGGTCGCGCGTCCGTAGACTTTTTCTTCCGGGACCAATCCGAAAAAGCGCCCATCGAGACTGTTGCCACGATGGTCGCCCATCATCAGCAACCGGCCCTGCGGAATCCGCATCGGCGGGACATCGGGGCCGCCGCCATCATCAAGGTCAAGCGTCACCGTGCGTGCGTCAAAACGTTCCTGCTCGCCACGACCGTCCGCCATCCAATGGTTATTGATGCGCAGGTGGCCGTCGCGCACTTCCACCGTGTCGCCACCAATCGCGACGACGCGCTTGATCAGGCGGACGCCATCGGCGGGTGAATCGAAGATCACCACTTCGCCACGTTGCACCGGTTGCCCGCGGGTGATTCGCCAGGTCGTCAACGGAACCCGCAGGCCATGCGCGCGCATGTCCACCAATACGCGATCGCCGGGTTCCAGCGTCGGCTGCATCGATCCGCTCGGCACCACGTAGTGGTTGGCGAAAGAGGCGCGGAATACCCCGAGCATCAGCAACAGCGCCGCGGTTCGCGCCCATTCGCCGCGCCAGTGCCACCACGGGCGGCGTGGCGATGTCGTGTCCCGAGAGCGATCCATGTCCGGCTCCATCCTGCAATGGAACGCAGCATTGCGCCGACGTGGCGCGATGGCATGTGCCGGAAGTCAGAATGGCGTCAGCGCAGGAGCGATCCGTTCAGTGGATGCGAACCGCACCCGGGTACGCATCGACCAGCTTCCACGGCAGGATCGCCCAGTCGGGGTCGTCGCAGGCACGCGCCACGCGGGCGAAATAGGCGGACAGGTGGATGCCTTTCGGCGTCGCGTACCACTGCGCGAAGTCCCAGACGCCCGGATCGTCGTAGCTGCACTCGTCGTCACCCTTTTTGAATTCGGCCGGATACAACGACTTGAACCGCGCCACCACCCACGGCGCGAAACGCTTGCCGCGATACTCGGCCCACGCCGCGTTCCAGTCATCGCCCTTGCCGGCATGCAACGGCTTGCCTGGGCCCAGCCACAGCACGTCATCGAGGTCCAGTTCGCGGCCGTCGCGCGGATCGATGTTGAGCGGCGAATCGCCGAAATCGGGATGCGCGCCGCCACAATAGAAATTGCTGGACAGGCTGGCGCTGATGATCTTCGGGCTGACGTGGCGCAATGTCGTCGTCGTTTCGAATTCACCGAGGCCATCACGGGCGCCGGACATGCAGTCGTAATAGCTGTCGACCCAACTCCACAGCCGCTTGCGCAGCGTCGCATTGATGCGCTGGAGTTGCGCCGCGGAATAGCCCGAGGTGACTTCGAACAAGTCGATGCTGCTATCGGGTTGATGCAGCCATTGCAGGGTGACGCCATTGATCTGCTGGGTCTTGCCGCGCTGCAATTCCAGTTCCGAGAGGCGCAGCCATGCGTAATCGCCGAGCTGGCCACGCAATGTCGCCAGACTAGGTTCGCGCACAGTCGTCGCGGTTGCTGCAGCAAGGCCATGCAGGCGGATCGGCAGACGCCGTCCCTTCGGGCCGATCCATTCGCCCTCCCAGCGATCATGCGCCGGGGCCTGCATGCGCCAGCTGGCCTGCGCAGCGTCGTCACCACCGAAGCCTTCCTTCAGGACGATGCTGCCACCGATACCGGCGTTGCCTTCCAGGCGAATGTCCATGCGGTGGCGACGGTAGAAGTAGCGGCCGTCGAGGTCGGCACTGCCTTTGGCGGGCGTGTCGATCTCGACCACGATGTCATTCGGGCCCAACGTGCCTTGCCAGACCTTGCCGGCGCCCTTCGCCTGCGCGATTCCGCATGTGAGGAGCGCTGCCATGGCAAGCAATGTCTGGCGCCAGAGAAACATCATCGAGTCGTTTCCTTGCGCACGCGTGCGGCTTGCTGTTCGACCAAAGTGAGCGCAACGTTGTTGCGCAGATAGGCGGGTTCGACCAGATCGGGCGAGACGATCTCGCCACGTGCGAATGCAGTTGCAGCGAGGCGGGAGAGATCGGCGGCGTGCGGCAACGCGGCGGCATCGATCGCGACGAATTGCTGCTTCAACCGCTTCGCCAGTTCGGAATCACCGGCGGAAAACCCGGTACCGATGCCATGCCAGCCATCCCCTTCGACATCGATCGCTGCCGGCGCGACCACCGCTTCCGGCGATGTTTCCTGCGGAATGCCATCGCGGATGCAATAGCTCGCCCAATAGACTTCGTGCATGCGCGCATCGATCGCGGCGAGCACGCGATCGCCATCGCGCGCGTTCGCACCAGCCGCAAGCACCTGCAACGTCGACATCGCGACCAGCGGGCGACCCAGCCCCAGCGCGATGCCCTGCGCGACGGCGATGGCGAGTCGCACGCCGGTGAACGCGCCCGGCCCGCGGCCGACGGCGATCGCATCGAGTTGCGCGCGCGACACGCCCGCTTCGGCGAGCAAGGCATCGCACCACGGCAACACCAGTTCGGCGTGGCGGCGCGGTGCGATCTCGAAGCGTTCGCGCACCTCGCCGTCGCTCCACAACGCGACCGAGCAGGCTTCCGTGGCGGTTTCGATGGCAAGCAGTTTCATTGCTCAAGTATCGGCGAAGAAGGCCCGGATGTCGTCGATGTCGCGGCTGCGCGGGATCGGCGGCAACGAATCGAGGAAAACCTTTCCGTAACTCTTGTTGGTCAGGCGCGGATCGCACAGCACCAGCACGCCGCGATCGCTTTCGCTGCGGATCAAGCGTCCGACGCCCTGCTTCAGGGCGATCACCGCCTGTGGCAACTGCTCGTCGCGGAACGGCACGCCGCCGCTGCGACGGATCGCTTCGAGGCGCGCTTCGAACACCGGATCGTCGGGCGCAGCGAAGGGCAGTTTGTCCATCACCACCACGCTCAACGCGTCGCCAACCACATCGACGCCTTCGCGGAAACTGGCGGTGCCGAGCAGCACGCCATCGCCGGAGGCGCGGAAACGTTCCAGCAACTGTCCGCGCGGCGCCTGTCCCTGCACGAACAGCGGCCACGGTGCATCGCGCAGCAATTCGGCGGCTTCACGCAGCGCGCGATGCGAGGCGAACAGCAGGAAGGCGCGACCCTTCGATGCTTCCAGTACCGGTTTCACCGCATCGATCACTGCGGCTGTGAAGCCGCGATCGGAGGGTTCCGGCAGTCCTTTCGGCAAGTACAGCACCGAGTTGGTCTGCCAGTCGAACGGGCTGGGTTCCAGCACCGTTTCCGGTTCCCACAGGCCGAGGCGCTTGCCGGCGTGGAGGAATTCGCCGCCGACCGCAAGCGTGGCCGAGGTGAACACCCACGCCGCCTTCGACTGTTCGCGATGCTGGCGCAGCGGCCCGGAGACATCGAGCGGCGTGCGCTGGATGCGGAAACCGCGCGGCGTCAATTCGTACCAGCAGACGTCATCGCTGTCGTCGACGTCGACGTCGAGCCAGCGTTCGAGCCGGGTCACGGCATCGCCGGCGCGGGCGTGGCAGGCGTCGAGGCCAGGCGAGGTTTCGCGCACGCCATCGAGTGCGGCACGCAAGGCGGCGAGCGCATCAAGCAGATCGACGAAGCCGTCCTCGACCTCGGCAATCGCCAGCGCACGCTGGCGCGTTCCGCGCACCGGGGCATTGTCGAATGCAGCGCGCAGATCGCGGGCAACGCGCTCCAATCGCTGCGCCGGCGGATCGACCACCGGGATCGCCGCGGCAACATCCTTGGCTTCGGTGATGGCATCGCGGGCGAGTTCGACGATCTGGCGCGCGCCCAGCACTTCGCCGAAGAAGTGCGCGGCGAGTTCCGACAACTGATGCGCCTCGTCGACCACGAACACTTCCGCGCCGGGCAGGATTTCGCCGAAGCCTTCCTGCTTCAAGGCGAGATCGGCCAGCAGCAGATGATGGTTCACCACCACCAGGTCGGCGGATTGCGCGCGCTGGCGCGCCTGCACCACGAAGCAGTCCGACCAGAACGGACATTCGTTGCCGAGGCAGTTGTCGGCGGTACTGGTGACCAGCGGCAGCAGCGGGCTGTCGTCGGCGAGATCGGCCAGCTCGGCCATGTCGCCCATCTTGGTACGCCCCGACCACGCGACGACGCGCTGGAACTGCGCCACCTGTTCGCGCGAGGTGAAACGTGGTTCGCCCTTGGCCTTTTCCAGCCGGTAACGGCAGAGATAGTTGGCGCGGCCTTTCAGCAACGCCGACTTCACACCGATGCCGAGCGCATCGCGCACGCGCGGCAGATCGCGGTGATACAGCTGATCCTGCAGCGCGCGGGTGCCGGTCGAAACGATGGCCTTGCGCTTGGAGATCAGCAGCGGCACCAGATAGGCGTAAGTCTTGCCGGTGCCGGTGCCGGCTTCGGCCAGCAATTCGGAACGCTGTTCGATCGCCTGCGTGATCGCCACCGCCAGGCGTTGCTGCGACGGCCGCGTGGTGAACGCCGGCAACGCCGTCGCCAGCGCGCCGCCTTCACCGAGCGCGTCGTCCACGGCCTGCGCCAACGTGCTCATCTCCATCACGTGCCGTCCATCCACTACTGCTGCACGTCCGGCGGTTGCGACGGCGTGGGGTTTTGATCCGGTGGCTGCGTCGTCGTGCCGTTTTGATCAGGCGCGTTGGAATCGACCGGATTGCCGGACTCATCCAGCGGAGTCGGCGCCGTCGCGGTGCACGGCTGGTACTGCGGCGCGTAACCCTGCACGAACGGCAGGCGTTGCGCCCCCGGACAGCTGGCATCGGTGCTGTTCGCCCCCGAGGTCCACTGCCAATCGAGGCCCTTGTTCTTCACCGTCAACGCCGATGTCGGCAACTTGCGGAACAGGCCCGACCACACCCGCATCGCGCCGGTCGCGCCATAAAGTCCGGTCGGCTGGTTCTGGTCATTGCCGACCCAGATCACTGCGAGATGATCGCCGGTCCATCCCGCGAACCAGCTGTCGCGACTGTCGTTGCTGGTGCCGGTCTTGCCTGCGGGCGTCAATCGTCCGAAACCGTCGGCCATCAACTGGTGGCCGGTGCCCGAACTCACCGCACGCTGCAATGCCACCGTGATCAGGTGCGCCGCCACCGAATCGCCGGACTGCGCCGCCGCTGGCGTCTTGTCGTAACGATTCACCGCCTTGCCCTTGGGATCGAGCACGCCGCGCACTGCGCGCAACGGCTGGATTTCGCCATCGCTGGCGAGGAACTGGTAGGCCTGCGCCATGCCATAGGGACTCTGGTCGGTGGCGCCCAGCAACACCGATGGTTGCGTGCTGACGCTGAGCCCGGCCAGCACCTTGAGCAATTCGCTGACGCGCTCGGCGTGGACCTGCATGCCGAGGCGCACGGTGGCCTGGTTGTACGAATGCGCCAGCGCATCGATCACCCGCACCGTGCCGTGGCTGGTGCCATCGGAATTGTCGGGACTCCAGGTCTTGCCATTGCCCAGCAACACGGTCACCGGCGTGTCTTCCACATACGTGGCGAGCGACCACTGCGTCGGTTGCGCCAGCGCCAGCATGTAGGTGAACGGCTTGACCAGCGAACCGATCGGCCGCTGCGCGTCGAGCGCGCGATTGAAGCCCTGTTCGCGGAAATCGCGGCTGCCGACCACGGCGACGACTTCGCCGGTGTGGACATCCGTGACGACGAGGCCAGCCTGCAGCGGTGGCCGTCCACGCGTGCTGATCTTGGCCAGGCTGGCGGTGACCGACCCTTCGGCATAGGCCTGCGCGGAGGGCGACATCGCCGTCATCACCGACAGGCCCGCGCCCTGCAGCGCATCGGAGGAATAATCGCTGGCGAGTTGGCGCCGCACGAGATCGACATAGGCCGGGAAACGATTCGGCGGACCGTTGCCGGGCGCCGGCGTCACCCCGAGCGGCGCCTTCATCGCGGCGTCGTATTCGGGCTGGGTGAGGATCTTGTTTTCCAGCATCTTGTCGAGCACGAAGCCACGACGCGCCAGCGCGTGGTCGGGATGACGGCGCGGATCGTAGAACGACGGCCCGCGCACGATGGCGATCAGCAGCGCGATCTGCTCGTTGTTGAGCGATTGCACGTCGCGCCCGAACCAGAATTCGGAAGCCGACTCGATGCCGTGGATCGCCTGCGCGCCCTGCTGGCCGAGGTAAACCTGGTTGAGATAGGTCTCGAGGATGGTGCGCTTGTCATAGCGCATCTCGAGGATGATCGCGTACAGGATCTCGTTGAGCTTGCGGCTCGGCGTGACTTCCTTGCCGATCCCGAGCAGGCCGCTGCGCGCGAGCTGCTGGGTGAGCGTGCTGGCGCCCTGTCGGCTTTCGCCACCGGAACGCATCGCCACCCACAGCGCGCGGATCATCCCCAGTGGATCGACACCGTGGTGGCGCGCGAAATTCTTGTCCTCGACCGCCTGCAAGCCGGTCACCAGTTTCTCCGGCACTTCATCGAGGCTGACCAGTCGGCGTTCTTCCTGCGCACGTCCGTACAGGGTGGCGATGCGGGCGGGATCGAGCCGGGTCGCCGCCACTGCCTTGCGGCTCTCGCGATCGCTGACGGCGGTGACGCGGCCGCCATCCAGCGTGGCATCAATGCGATGCGCCGCAATATGGCCACCGATATCGTCGAAACCGCGGCTGGAAACCAGCGCGTGGCTGCCCTTCACCGCATAGGTGCCGGGACGATCGCCGATACCATCGTTGTAATAGGCGGCAGCGTCCAGTTCGGTTTTCAGCGTCGCCATGTCGAGCGCGAGGCCCGGCTGCAACTGCAACGGGCGGGCATACACGCGGGTCGGCAACTGCCAGCGCAACTGATCGAAGTGCAGCGTCACCTGGTGGTTGAGGTAGAGCATGTACGGGATCAGGAAACCGAGGCCGATCCCGACGCATGCCAGGAAGGCCTTGAGCCACCAGCGCGAGCGCGGATGGGAATCGTCCGCGTCGTCGTATTCGAGATCGTCGTCTTCGTCGTTGTCGATGCGTGCCACGCAAGCAACCGCAGGTGGAAAAGCGCAGTCTAGAGCAGAACGGTGCCGTACCGGTGTCGGCGTTCAGCCCACATCGGGGTCGGGGCCTTCCCGGCCCGCCAATCCGTCGCGCAGGCCGCGGCACATGGCCAGCAGGTTGGCGCGGCGCGGCGCCACCACCAGCGAGAATCCGAGGAATTTCAGCAGCGCGCGCGGGATGTCCTGGGCGATCCAGCGCCACGGAGTGTCCCGACGGCGATAGAGGAGGACGCGGTTGCGCATGATGGTGTAGAGGCGCGACGGCCCGTGCACGATCGCCCGCCCACGCGGTCGCCAATGCAGGCGATCGCCGATGCGATGCATCATCCGCGCGTCGGTGACGCCGGCCAATCGATAGCCGCGCGTCTTCGCCCGGAAGCACCACTCCAGGTCGACGTTGTCGATGAACAAGCCGACGTCCATGTCGCCGATGGCATCGATCGCGCGCAACGAGATCAGGCAGCCGGAGGTGATCAGGAAATCGCAGTCGACGATTTCGCCGGGCACTGGTTGCAACTTGTGGTTGAACGGAAAGCCGATGCGTACGAACGGCGCGGCGTGCCCGGTTCGCACATCGACATGGGCGGGGCCGACTGCGGCCAACCGTTCGCCGCCTGCCTGCAACGCTTCGTGCAGATGAATCACCATGTCGTCCGCAGGCAGGCTGTCCTGATCCATCAGCAACACGCAATCGCAACCGGCCGCACGCGCCGCCGCAATACCCTGGTTGAGCGCGGCGGCGACACCTAGGTTGGCGGAATTGGTGATGAGGCTTGCGCCGCGCTCGCTTGCGAGTTCGCGAATCGATTCCACGTTCGCCGATGCGTTGTCGACCAGCCACAAGCGATCGACCTGCGGAACCAGCCCATCGAGCAATGCCTGCAGCGTGGCGCTCTCGGGGCGATACGTCACCACGATGGCGGCGATGGTGGATGGACGCGCCATCAATCCAGGCCCAGCAGATCGGCGAGCGCGGAACGCAGGCCCGAGCCGAAGCGGTGATAGCCGCCACGGCCCACTTCGCGAGTGACGTGCGCAAGACGCGCGAATGGCGTAGATGGCAGGTTGGCGCGGACTTCGGCATGACGCAGACGGTCGGCGATTGAATCGTGGACTGCGCCCGATGGCGCGGCGCACCGTTCCAGTTCGCGCAACCGCAACACTTGTCGTTGCTGGTAGGACTGCCGCGATACACCGATGCCAACCTGCTGCAACGGCGTCTTGGCCGCTGCGCCGATCTGGTTGCCACTGTGCTGGCGATAATCGATCAGCGCGCGTTCCAGCGTATCGACGCGGCCATGCATCGCCGCGACCATCGCCATCCATTCGTCGTGCGCCCAATGCGTGGCGAATGGGCTCGCCAGCGCCACCACTGTGCGACGCAGCGCCATGGTCGCGCCGGTGACGATGTTTCGTCGCAACAACACGTGGAAGGCGTCTCCGCGATGCATCTGCCGCAGTTCGCGTCGCGTCACTTCCAACACGTCGAACAGCGTGCGTCCCATGGGCGTTCCCGCGTCATCCACCAAGCGCGCATCGGAATGCAACACCAGCAATGAAGGATCGGCGACGAACATTTCCATCATCTTGCTGACCTTGTCGGGATGCCAGGCATCGTCCTGATCACAGGTGAACAACACATCGGCGTCGGCGCGTGCCAGCGCCTGCTCGAAATGGCGGACATAGCCCAGCGCCTGCGGATTGCGATGGAGGATGACGTCGGCGCCAGCCGCGCGGCGTTCGTCCGCGAACGCCTGCAACAACGCCCAGCTGCCATCGCTCGAACCGTCATCGGACAGCACGTATTGATCGATGTGCTGCGTCTGCGCGCGCAGGCTATCCAGTTGTTGCGACAGGAAACGTTCGCCGTTCCAGCTGCACAGCACCACCGCGCAACGAAGCGTGTTCGCGGCATTCATGGCGATGCCTCCCATGTCGCCGGCATCGGACGGAACGGGCGCGGGTGGATGCCAAGCAGCTCGGTCGCGACGGTGTTGTCGGCGACGAGATCCTGTTCGAGTCGCGACAAGGCCCCGCGCAGTCGCGGAACGGCACGCGCGGCGATTGGCATCCAGCGCAAAGATACCGGCAGCGCCAGCGAGCGACAGCCAAGGCTCGTGCGCACGCGCTGGAACATGTCTTCCACGCGCAATCGTTCGCCACCGCCAAGCTCGATGACGCGCGACGCCGCCGCATCGCGATGCAATGCCGCGATCGCCGCGTTGGCAACATCCTGCGCATGCACCGGCTGGCGCAGGCCGGTTCCGCGCGGATACGGGAACAGTCGCCAGCGCCGGGCCCGACGCACGATCGGTGTCAGGTTGCGATCGCGCCCGACACCGTAAATCATGGTCGGGCGCAGGATCGTCCAGCGCATGCCCAGTCTTTCGCATTCGCCTTGCAGCATCGCTTCGCCACGCTGCAGGCGTTCGGCCACGGCACGATCTTCGGGAACACTCGCATCGCGCTTGCTGACCGCACTCATCGAACTGGTCGCGACCACGATCCGCGCCGGCGCATCGGCAAGCGTCGCCAGCCATCGCGCCAAATCGTCGAGCGGCCCGAAACTGACGATGCCATCCAGCGTTGGCAGCGCAGGCAGCGCATCGGGCAATCGAGCTACTTTCCAATCCACGCCCGCACCGCCGCCCGCAACCGACCGCCGTGACAACGCGATCACGTCCGCACCTTCGGCCACCAGCAACGGCAGCGCGGCATGCCCGAGCTGGCTGGTGGCGCCGGTCAGGAGGATGCGCATGCGACGGGATCGATGATCGGGTTCACGTGCCCAGTCTAGCGTCCGCGCCTCGGAACGGGCTCTCAACGCGGGCGGCGTGCACTGCGCACACCCCGCAACGCCAGCAGGGCATCGCCGAGTTGCGCCAGCTGATCGACGTCGCGCACGCGCACTTCCAGCCGCGCCTGCACACCCTGTTTCGACGTGCGCATTTCCAGTGCATCCATCGCGCAGCCGGCCTGCGCCACCACGTTGACGATGTCGCGCGCCAGCAAGGGACGATCCTCGCCCTCCACCACCAAGGCCACGCGCTGTGTCTCGGGTCGTCCCCATTCCACGTCGACCACGCGATCGGGCGCGCGTTCGGCCATGCGCAGCAGCGTCGGGCAATCGGCGCGATGCACGCTCACCTGATGTCCGCGGGTGAGATATCCGATCGCCGGTTCGCCGGGCACCGGCTGGCAGCAGCGCGCGATCTGCGAAACGAGATTTTCCAGTCCACCGATGCGCAGGCGATTCGACGGCGCCGGGGGAGATTCGCGGCCACTGCGGATCGTTGTCGGTTCGGGTTCTGGCTCGACGCGCTCGCTGTCGGTGATCGCCCGCAATACCTGCGTCGGGCCGATTTCGCCCAGCGCCACACGCATGTACAACTCGTCGACGCTGGCCTGCTGGAAACGCGCCAGCAGCGGTTCGAGCGGACTGCGCGCACGACCGTAACGCTTGAGCTCGCGTTCCAGCAATTCACGACCGACCTGGATGTTGCGCGCGCGATCGAGCTTGCGGAACCACGCCCGCACCTTGTCGCGCGAACGCGCATTGACGAGATAGCGGTTGCCCGGCAGCAGCCAGTCGCGGCGCGGCGTCGCTTCCTTGCCGGCGATGATCTCGACGCGCTGGCCAGTGGCGAGCGGAGTATCGAGCGGGACGATGCGGCCATCGACACGCGCACCACGGCAACGATGGCCGAGTTCCGTGTGCAGGCGATAGGCGAAATCGAGCGGCGTCGAGCCGGTCGGCAGATCCACCACTTCGCCGCGCGGCGTCAGCGCGTAGATGCGGTCCTCGACCAGTTCGCTGTCGAATTCCTCGGCCAGCGCGACATCGCCACCCTGCGCCTGCACATCCAGCAACTGGCGCATCCACACCACGCGCCGTTCCAGCGCGCTGTCGGATGGCCCACCTTCCTTGTAGCGCCAGTGCGCAGCGACACCGAGTTCGGCACCGCGGTGCATCTCGTGGGTGCGGAACTGGATCTCGAACACCTTGCCGGCGGGACCGACCACCGCCGTATGCAACGAACGGTAATCATTGTTCTTGGGGCGCGCGATGTAATCGTCGAATTCACCCGGCACTGGCGGCCACAACGCGTGCGCGACACCGAGCGCGGTGTAGCAATCGGCGACCGTCTCGACCATCACCCGCAACGCGCGCAGATCGTTCAGTCCTTCGAAGGGCAACGACTTGCGCTCCATCTTCCGCCAGATGCTGTAGATGTGCTTGGGGCGGCCACTGACGGTCGCCTTCAGTCCGTGCGCCTGCAGGGCGATTTCCAGCGCTTTCTTGGCGGTGTTGATGTCGTGTTCGCGTTCGCGACGACGTTCGTCCACCAATCCGGCGACGCGCCGATAGTCATCCGGCGACAGCACGCGGAACGCGAGATCTTCCAGCTCCCATTTCAACTGCCACACGCCGAGGCGGTTGGCCAGCGGCGCATGGATGTCGCGCACGGCGCGCGCCAATGCCGATGTCGCATCGTCGCGGCGATCGGCCAGCGAACGCAATTCGGCCAGCCGTGTCGCCAGCAGGATCGGTACCACGCGCAGGTCGCGCGTCATCGCCAGCAACAATCGTCGCAAGCCTTCGGGATTGCTGCCACCCGCGGACTGGCCATGCAGCGCCAGCACCTGGCGTTCGGCGACCTGCCCTTCGATCAACTCGGCAAGCGCAGCGCGCTCGGACTCCGGAAGCGTCGCGCCACTGGCGGCGATCACCGCAGCGACCGCTGCATCGCCATCGGCACCGAGCGCGGATAACGCATCGAGCGCCTGCGGCAACCACGACGGAATCGCTGGCGCCGTGGCCAGCGCAGCGCGCAACGCATCGGCACGCGCCGGCGGCAGCGCGGCCAGCAGCGCATGGTTGAGCACGGCATCGATGGCGGAGGAAGCGGTCATCGTTCCAACAAGTTAACGCCGATCAACGCGACGTGCGCAAGCCGGCAACGCGCGACGCCAGCTTCTTGGCGGAAACGCCGCCTTTCGCGCCCAATTCCTGCGCGAACACGGCCACGCGCAATTCCTCCAGTTCCCAGCGCAATGCCTGGACTTGCGGATCGGCGGGATCGGCGACGGCCAACGCATCGGCGAACGGCTTGAGTTCGAGCATGCGCGCCTGGTCCTTGGCGGGATCGCGTTGCGCGCGCTCGGCCCGCAGCGACAGCGCCTTGAGCCAGCGCGGGTATTCGGACAGCACCTGCGCCGGCACCTCGCGCAGGAAACCGGGTCGCGCCAGTGCCGCGAGATGCGCACGCATGTCATCGAGGTTGCCGCTGGCCCAGCCCATCAGTTTCGATTCGAGCCTGGCGCGAATGTCCGCGATCAGCGACAGGATGGTTTCCGCCTGCTGCAGGCGGCGCATCGCCTCGGCGAACAAGGTCTTGCCGATGGTGTCGTGGCGCGCGGCGAAGGCATCGGCATCGCGGATGTCCACCAAATCATCGTTCGACAATGCGGCGAACGCACCTTCGACCAGATCCTCGCGCAGGCGATCGCTCTCGGTGATCTTTTCACCACGCTGTGGCGCCGCCGATTCGATCGCGGCATACAGCAGCGCGGTCTTCGCCTGCACCGGCAATTGCCGCCGCGCCTGTTTCAGCTTGTCCGCCAGTGCGATCCGCAACAAGCGGCGCACGCCAGTGGCATGGTGGCGTTCAGCGACATCGCGCTGGGCATGCACGTGCAACGAGACGGTCTCGCCATCGTCATGCAACGCCGGAAACGCGGGGATCCCGCCGTCGCCGCTGATCTGCGCCGGGATGGCGATGTCCGGGAACGTCGTCAGTCCCGAGCGTGCGAGATCCTTGGCGGCGCGTCCGGCGAAGGCGCGTTGCGCGCGAGTGCCGAATTCCGCACGCAACCCGGCGAGATCACGCGAACTGGCGAGCACATGCTTGCCCGACTCATCCTGCAATTGCAGGTTCATCCGCAGGTGCGGCTCGATGCTGGCCTCATCGAAATCGGTCGCCGCGACTTCGACATTCGACAAGCGCTTGAGGAAACGTGCCAGCACCGACACCAGCGCGTCGGTCTCCGGCTCGCGATGCGCTTCGGCGAAGGCCCGCGCGAAATCCGGCGCCGGCACGAAGTTGCGACGCAGGATCTTCGGCAACGACTTGATCAACGCCGCCGCCTTGTCCTGCACGAAACCGGGCGCCAGCCACGACAACTTCGCCTCATCCAGCGCGTTGAGCAGATGCAGCGGCACCACCAGCGTCATGCCGTCATCGGCGGCGCCGGGATCGAAGCGGTAACGCACCGCCAGCCGCACATCGCCCATCGCCAGGTACGGCGGGAAGCGCGCGGCATCGGTTTCATCGGCGACGAGCAAATCGTCGCGCGACCATTCCAGCGCCGCCTGCGCTTCCTTCGACAGTGATTTCCACCACGCATCCAGCGCCTGCGCGTTGTGGACCTGTGGCGGCAGGCGATCGAGATACCAGCGCGCCTGCCAATCTTCATCGACAACCAGCCCGGCGCGACGCTGCTTGGCTTCCTCTTCCTTCGCCAGCTCCAGCGTGCGCAGATTGCGTGCGAGGAAGCCGCTGCGGGTGTTGATCTCACCAGTGACGAGCGCATCGCGCACGAAGATCGCGCGTGATTCTTCCGGATACAGTGCACCGTAGTGCACCGGCTTCTTCGGCGCCAGAACAAGACCGAAGAGACTGATCTGTTCGCTGCCGAGCACGCGACCCTGCGCGCGCGACCAGTGCGGATCGTGATGGCGCCGTGCCAGCAGATGCGGCAGTTCGGCGATCACCCATTCCGGCTCGATCGCCGCATTGGTGATCGCCCAGACTTTTTCGGTATCGAGCAAGGTCGCCGACAGCAGCCACGGCGGCGCGGCTTTTGATGAGGATGTTTTGGCCAGCGCCGAGCCGGGAAACAGCTGGAAGCGACGTCCGCGCGGACCTTCGTAGATGCCGCGCTCGCCGAGATGGCCGATCTGGGTCGGCAAGCCGGCGATGAGGGCACGATGGAGTGAGGCGTATGGGATCTCGCTTGTCGTCGCGAGCACGGCGAGCGACCCGTTTTTGCGCTGATGGCCGTCGGGTGCAGCAGATCCGCGATGCTCGGGACGACGGGCGGTTTCATCCCATCCCATCTCCACGCACTGCAACTTCAATTGCCGATGCAGTTCGCGCCATTCGCGCAGGCGCAGGAACCCGAGGAAATGCTTCTCCGCCCAACGTCGAAGTTGCGACTGGCTCATCTCCTCATGCGCGATGCGATAGGCCTCCCACAGGTTGCAGATGCCGGCGAATTCCGATTTCGGATCGGCGAATTGCGCATGCGCGGTGTCGGCGGCGGCGCGCGCATCGGCCGGACGTTCGCGCGGATCGGCAATACCAAGGAAACTGGCGATCGCCAGCATCTCGTTCAAGCATCCATGCTGGTTTGCGGCGATCAGCATGCGCGACAACTTCACGTCCACCGGCAACCGCGCCATCTGCTTGCCGATGGTGGTCAGTTTGCGATTGGCATCGACCGCGCCGAGTTCGGTCAGCTGCTGCCAGCCATCGGCGATCGCGCGCGGATCCGGCGGTTCGAGGAAGGGGAAGCGCTCGATTTCCCCCAATCCGATGCTCAACATGCGCAGGATCACGCCGGCCAGCGCGGAGCGGCGGATTTCCGGATCGGTGAACTCGGCGCGGGTGACGGAATCGGCTTCCGAATACAGGCGGATGCACACGCCATCGGCGACGCGACCACAACGTCCCGCGCGCTGATTGGCGCTGGCCTGCGAGATCGCTTCGATGTGCAGGCGATCGAGTTTCTGGCGCGGACTGTAGCGCTTGACGCGAGCGAAGCCGGGATCGACCACATAGCGGATACGCGGCACCGTCAGCGAGGTTTCGGCGACATTGGTGGCGAGCACGATGCGCCGCTTCACGCCCGGCTGGAACACCTTGTCCTGATCCTTGGCCGACAGTCGCGCGTACAGCGGCACCACTTCGGTACTGCGGTATTTGCGGCGTTCCAATGCCTGGTGCGCATCGCGGATTTCGCGTTCACCGGGCAGGAAGATCAAGGTATCGCCGAGCGGATTCTCGCGGGTGATCTCGTCGCAGGCAGCAACGATGCCATCCAGCACCGTGCGCTCGCCGCTCTCTTCACCCTCGCCTTCCAATGGACGATGGCGAATCTCCACCGGATACGTGCGCCCTTTCACTTCCACCACCGGCGCACCGCCGAAGTGCTCGGCGAAACGCGCGGTATCGATGGTCGCGGAGGTCACGATCAGTTTCAGGTCCGGCCGCTTCGGCAACAACTGCTTGAGGTAGCCCAGCAGGAAATCGATATTGAGGCTGCGTTCGTGCGCCTCGTCGATGATGATGGTGTCGTAGCGCGACAGCCAGCGATCCGAATGGATTTCCGCCAGCAGGATGCCGTCGGTCATGAACTTGATCGCGGTGGTGTCGCCGACCTGATCGTTGAAGCGCACCTGGTAGCCAACCGCGCCGCCCATCGCCACCTGCAGTTCCTCGGCGACGCGACGCGCCACCGAACGTGCGGCGATGCGTCGCGGCTGGGTGCAACCGATCATCCCCGCCTGCCCGCGCCCGGCCAGCAGGCACAGCTTCGGCAATTGCGTGGTCTTGCCCGATCCCGTTTCACCAGCGAGCACTACCACCTGATGCTTGCGGATCAGCTCGACGATCTCGTCGGCGTGCACGGCGATCGGCAAATCGGAATTGATCGTCGCGATCGGCAGTTGCGCGGCGCGTGCTTCACGCGCGGCGATCGATACCTGCAATTTCGTCGTGAACGCATCGCGCAACGCGGGATCGTCCGGCTTCGCCTGCCACTTCGCCAGTAACCCGAGCAGGCGGCCACGATCGCGGCTCGACGCGCCATCAAGGGCTCGCCGGGCCCGATCCAAATTCAGGTCGGACAGCTCCGTTCGCAATGTGGATTCCGTGATTGGCAACGATCGATTCCGGCAGGCCGTGAAGATACCCAAGCGTTCGGGCGTCTGTATATTGTGAGGCCGCGACGTTGATATCGGGATCGTGTGGTGCGAACTCAAGCTGGATTGCTTCTTGCCGTGTTCGCGATGCCATGCGCGCAGGCCGCGCAAAACGCTATTCCCACGTACGGCTATGAAGTCGTGCATCGCTACCCGCACGACCCTTCGGCCTACACGGAGGGGCTTTTTTATGAAGACGGCTTCCTCTACGAGAGCACCGGCGGCATCGGAAAATCCAGTATCCGCAAGGTGGAACTGGAGACTGGCCGGGTGATCCGGCAGGCCGAAGTTCCACAATCATTTTTTGGCGAGGGAATCGTCTCGTGGGGGCAGGCACTGATCCAGCTGACCTGGCAGGATCATGTCGGGCTCGTTTACGACCTGAACACCTTCACATCGTCCCGGCGCTTTTCCTATCGTGGCGAAGGATGGGCGCTCACCAGGGATTCCCACCATATCTACATGAGCGACGGAACGCCCAACCTGAAGGTGCTGGATCCGAAAACGCTTGCCGTGACATCGATCATTCACGTCACCGGGAATTCCATGCCGGTGACCAACTTGAATGAACTCGAATGGGTCAAGGGCGATATCTACGCAAACATCTGGCTCACCAATCGCATCGCGCGCATCGATCCTGCCAGCGGGCATGTCGTCGGCTGGATTGATCTGGACGGGTTGTTCGACACATCCACCCTCCCCGACCCCGGCAATGATGTCCTCAACGGCATCGCCTACGATGCGAAGCACGACAGACTATTCGTCACCGGCAAATGCTGGCCTTTCGTGTTCGAGATTCGATTGACGCCGCGAACACACGGCCGCGCCAAAGTCCGGCCGCAAACCCCCGCCCGACCAGCCGGTTGACACGGCCCCGCTCCATGCTGTTTCATGTGGCGATGCACCATCTCCCTGCCCCCTGCGCTTTCCCTGCCACGCCGCGCGCGTGGTGGTGGTGCCGTGGCTCGGGAGACTCGCCCGGCGCCTGAGCGCGCCTGCCTGCCGAATCCCCGAGCCCGGTCCGCAACGACCGGGCTCTTTTCATTTCCGGACCCCAAAAATGCTGCTCCGCCACCGACTCCCCGCCGATCTCATCACCCCGCTCTCCGCCTATCTGGCGCTGCGCTCCCACGGTGCCAGCCTGCTGCTGGAGTCCGCCGACCAGGGCGAACGCGTCGGTCGCCACAGCTTCGTGCTGATCCAGGGCGATGGCGAGGTCAAGATGTCGCCGCCCGCGCACGGCTGGGTGCAGGCGCTGCGCGATCTCGCCGACCCGGTGCTGGCGGACGACGGCAGCTTCGATACCGCATCGGAACTGCCACCGGGCCGCGACCGCATGCCGGTCGGTGTCGGCATCGCCGGTTATGTCGGATTCGAGGCGGTGATCGCCGACGAACCGACGCTGCAACTGCCCAAGCGCGATTCACTCGGCCTGCCGACGGTGTGGGCGCGTCGTTTCGACGCCGCGCTGGTCTTTGATCATCTCCATCAGGTCGCCGAACTACAGGTGATGGGTGAGGATGAAGCTTCGCTGCGGCAACGCCTGCTCACCCTGCGACTTGCTCTCACGCAACCAGTGCTGGCGCGTGACGATGCCGGATCGCCGCGCGTCTTCGCCACCATGCGCCGCGCCGATTACGAAGCGCATGTCCACAACGCGCAAACGCTGATCCACGACGGCGACGTCTATCAACTGGTGCCGAGCCAACGCCTGCGCATCGAACAGCCGCCGTCGCCGCTCACCGCCTATCGGCGCATGCGTCGGCTCAACCCCAGTCCCTACGGTTTCCTGCTGGAATGGGACGGATTCGCGCTCGCCGGCGCCTCGCCGGAAATGCTGGTGCGAGTGAATGGTGACGAAGCCGAAACGCTGCCGATCGCCGGCACCGTGCCGCGCGGTGACGACGATGCCGAAGACGCGACACGATTCGAGGCTTTGCGCAACGATCCCAAGGAACTCGCCGAACACCAGATGCTGGTCGATCTCGCCCGCAATGATCTCGGCCGCTGCGCCGCGCCTGGTGGCGTGCACGTGGAGAAACCGCTGGCACTGCAACGTACCAGTCACGTCTTGCATCTCACCACCACGGTGAAAGCGACATTGCGCGATGACGTCGACGCGCTCGACGTGCTCGCCTCGTGCTTCCCCGCCGGCACCGTCAGTGGCGCGCCGAAACTGCGTGCGGCCAAACGCATCGCCGAGCTGGAAGGCGACGCGCGCGGTCCCTATGCCGGTGCGCTGATCAAGCTCGGTGCCGATGGCGCGTTCGACAGTGCGTTGATCCTGCGCACCGCGGTCTACGCGAATGGACATGCCTGGCTGCAGGCGGGCGCCGGCATCGTCCGCGCCTCGGATGCGCACAAGGAATATCTCGAAACCCTGCACAAACTCGCTGCCCCCGCCGCCGCGATGGGTGTCTCGCTGAATGCCCTGGAGGGCGCGGAATGATTTTGCTGATCGATGCACTGGACAGTTTCACCTACAACCTCGTGCAGGCGTTCCAGGCGCTGGGGGAAGAAGTCGACGTCGCGCGTTTCGACCAGATCGATCTCGACGGCGTGCGTGCGCGCAATCCCGAATTTATCGTGCTGTCGCCGGGACCGGGTCATCCCACCGAATGCAAGATCCACATGGATATCGCCGCCAGTGATCTCGACATTCCGGTATTCGGCGTCTGTCTCGGCCAGCAGGCGTTGGCTGCAGGTAGTGGCGGTCGCGTCACCCATGCACGCGAACCGCTGCACGGTGAAGCGACGCCAGTAGAACACGACGGCACTGGTGTCTTCGCCGGTTTGCCGCAGCCGTTGATGGTCGGTCGTTATCACAGCCTGATCGTCGATGACGCCAGCCTGCCGCAGGAATGGGAGATCACCGCGCGCTCCACCTCGGGCGAACCGATGGCGATGGCGCATCGCACGCTGCCGCGCTGGGGCGTGCAATTCCATCCCGAAAGCATCCTCACACCCGATGGCCCGGCGCTGCTGGCCAACGTGTTGCGACTATCCGGACTCCGCACATGACCCTGCTCACTTCGCACAATCCGATCCACCCGCTGCCGGCCGATACCGCCGCCGAGCTGATGCGGATCTTCGTCGACCAGGACACCGACGCGTTGTTGGTCGGTGCCTGTCTTGCACTCCTTGCGCAACGCGATCCGAGTGCGGAGGAACTGCACGCGTTCGCATCGACATTGCTTGCTGAAGCGCAACCGTTCGATCGCGGCGATCTCGCCGTGCTCGATACTTGCGGCACCGGCGGCGACGGTGCATCCACGGCCAATCTCAGCACGCTGTCCGGCCTGTTGCTGGCGCATCTCGGCGTACCGGTCGCCAAGCATGGCAATCGCGCATCCACTTCGACCTGCGGCAGCGCCGATCTGCTGGAAGCGCTCGGCTATGACCTGTCGCGTGCGCCATCGCAATTGAAGCGCGATCTCGACGATCATCATTTTGCCTTCCTCTTCGCGCCGGCCTATCACCCGTTGCTCGGGCGATTGCGCGAAATCCGTCGCCGCCTCGGCATTCCCACCATCTTCAACCTGCTTGGCCCGCTGCTGAATCCGGCGCGCCCCGCCTATCAGGTGCTTGGTGTCGCCCGCGATACCTTGCTGGAACCGATGGCCGGCGCATTGGCGCAGGGCGGATTGCAACGCGGCTTCGTCATCCATGGCAAGAGCGCGCAGGGTGATGGCATGGACGAAGCGTCGATCGAAGGGCCGACCCGCGTGCTGGAACTGCGCGATGGCAAGGTATTGACGATGGAAGTGTTGGTGCCGCGCGATCTTGGCATCGCCGCGCCACCACGCGATGCTTTGCGTGTCGAGGATCGCGCCGAAGCGCTGGCGGTCGCACGTGGCTGCCTGCATGGTTCGACCTCTGCGGATTTCCGTCCCGCCGTCGCCGATGCAGTGGCGCTGCAGGCGGGACTCGGGTTGTTGTTGCAGCGGAACGCGCCGTTGTCGGAATTGCCGGTAGCCATGCGCGAGTGTCGCGATGTGCTGGAAAACGGCTTCGATGCACCGCTGCCGGCACAGGAGATCGCGGCGTGAGCGTGCTGCCGTCATTGCACGATGTGTTGCGCGATGCGCGGCTTCCGGCGGATTCACATCTGTCACGCGTGGTGGAAAGCGAGGCTGCTCGCATCACCGATGCAGTCATTGCGCCGGCAACGCAACGCGCGCCGAGCGGTCGCTTTGAACGCTCACTCCGCGATGCCAAGGCTGCGCATGGCGGTGCGGTGATCGCCGAATTCAAGCGCGCCTCGCCTTCATTGGGCATGTTTGCTGCAGGTCGCGACTTCGATACGCAACTGCAGGCCTATCGCGATGGCGGCGCCGCAGCGGTCTCGATCCTCGCAGAGCCCGCACTGTTTCGCGGCAGCGCAGATGAAGTTCGCGCTGGACAACGCTACGGCATGCCACGCCTCTACAAGGGTTTCGTGCTGGACGTGCGTCATCTCGATGAAGCGGCAACGATCGCGCAGGCCGACGCCGTGCTACTGATCGCGCGCATGCTCGGCAAGCACACCGCCATCTTCGCCGATGCTGCGCGCGCGCGCGGGCTTGAACCTTTGGTGGAACTGCACGAACTCGCCGAGATCCCGTTCGCGCGTGATAGCGGCGCCGCACTGATCGGCATCAACGCACGCGACCTCGCCAGCTTCGCCATCAGCACCCCAACCGCTGCGCCATTACGCGACGCCTTCCCCGATGCGGTACTGATCCGCGAGTCCGGACTCGCGGCGCCGAAGGATGCACACGCCGCATTCGCACAAGGTTTCGATGCCGCATTGATCGGTGAAGCCTTGATGCGCAGTGATAACCCGACCGCCTTCCTGCAGGAATGCAAGGTGCGTGGATGATCGCCAAGGTCTGCGGCATAACCACCAGCGAGGATGCGCGCATGGCGCTGGACGCCGGCGCCGACCTGATCGGCTTCGTGCGCCATCCGGCCAGTCCGCGTCATTGCACCGATCTTGCTGGCGCGAGTGCGGGCATCGGCGCGCGCGGTGTTCTCGTTGCGGTCGGTGACGGCATCCGGCCGATGATCGACGAAGCGAAGCGCAACGGCCTCGGCTGGGTGCAGCCGTATCTCCCCACATCACAGCGCGCTAATGCAGCAACGCATGCACACGCCGCCGGATTGAAATTGTTGCTGCCGTGGCCGGACGCCCCCGATCAACCGCCGGCCGAAGCCGATCTCTACGTATGGGAAACCGCACCAGCACAGACCGGCGTGCATGGTGGCTCCGGGCAATCGCATGCTGCACTGCATCCGCCACCGGGGCCCTTTCTTCTTGCTGGCGGCCTTGATGGCGGCAACGCGCGCGAGCGCATTAACGCGTTAATGCAAGACCAGCGCAACCAATGCCGTGGCGCCGATGCCGCATCTCGCCTCGAAGCCTCTCCCGGCCGCAAATCCCCACTGAAAGTCCAGACATTCACGAGTGCTGTCCATGCCATCCCGCTTTGAACTCCCCACCCGCTTCGGCCGCGCCGGTTTCGGCGGCTGTTATGCGCCGGAAACCTTGATGACGCCGCTGCTGGAACTGGAAAGCGCGTTCGTCGCCGCGATCAATGATCCCGCATTCCAGCGTGAACTCACCGAACAGTTGCGCGATTTCGTCGGTCGCCCGACCGCATTGACGCCGGCGCCGCGACTGGCGAAAGCCGTCGGACTCGAACATCTCTATCTCAAACGCGAAGACCAGTGCCACACCGGCGCGCACAAGATCAACAATGCCATCGCCCAGGTGCTTTTGGCTAAGCGCATGGGCAAGTACGAGGTCATCGCCGAGACCGGTGCCGGCCAGCACGGCGTCGCCACCGCCGCTGCCTGCGCACGACTCGGCCTGCCCTGCACGGTCTACATGGGTCGCACCGACATGGAACGGCAGGCGCCCAACGTCGCGCGCATGCGCATGTTCGGCGCGACGGTCGAAGCCGTCACCAGTGGCCAGGGCACGTTGAAGGAAGCGGTGAATGCCGCGCTGCGCGCCTGGGCTGCGCGCTGCGATCGTGCCCATTACGTGCTCGGTTCGGCACTCGGCCCGCACCCGTTCCCGACCATCGTGCGCAGCTTCCAGACCGTGATCGGCAACGAGGCGCGCGCGCAGATCATCGAACGTCGCGGAGCGCTGCCCGATGCGGTAATCGCCTGCGTCGGTGGCGGCAGCAACAGCTCGGGATTGATCGCGCCGTTCCTTGACGATGCCTTGCGTCGCGTCGTGGTCGAAGCCGGTGGCCATGGCACTGCGCTGGGCGAACACGCCGCGCGCGTCGGTGGCGGTCGCATCGGCGTGCTGCACGGTTGCCGCACGTTGCTGCTGCAGGACGACGCCGGCCACACTGCGGAAACCGCATCGGTGAGCGCGGGCCTCGACTATCCCGCACTCGGCCCGGAAGTCGCGGCCTGGGCCGACGAAGGTCGCGTCGATGTGTGGCGTGCCAGCGACGATGAAGCGCTCGCCGCCGCGCTGGAACTGTGTTCGCTCGAAGGCATCCTGCCGGCGCTGGAGTCGAGCCATGCGCTGGCGCGATTGCGCGATCTCGCCCGCGATGGCGCGCGTACCGTGTTGCTCGGCCTGTCCGGTCGTGGCGACAAGGACCTTTCTACCTACCGTTCGCGTCTGGAGCTCTGAATGGATCGCCTGCTTCCCTTCGTCATGGCCGGCGATCCCGCTGCCGATGCGCTCGCCGGACTGTTGCGCGCGGCGAAAGCCGCCGGCATTTCCACCATCGAAGTTGGTGTTCCCCACTCCGACCCGATCGCCGATGGCCCGGCGCTGCAAGCGGCGGCGCAACGCGCGATCGAACGCGGTATTGCCGCCGAATCCGTGCTGCGACAACTTGCAGCGATCACCGACAGCCCCGATGTCGTGCTGTTCACCTACCTCAATCCGTTGCTGCAGATCGGCAGCGATCGCCTGATCGAGCTGCTGAAGAAGACGCCGGTGCGATCACTGCTGATCGTCGATCTTCCCTTCGGCGAGGAACCGGAGTTCGAGACCACATTGCGCATAGCCGGCTATCCGATCGTGCCTTTGCTGTCGCCGACGACCTCGGTCGAACGCGCACAGCAGTTGCTTGCCGAACGACCCGATCCCGGCACCACCGCACCGTTCGCGCAACGTTTCGCCTACGTGGTCGCCCGCCTCGGCATCACCGGCGAAGGCACGCATGATTTCGCCCCGATCGCCGAACGCGTCGCGGCACTACGCACCATCACCGATCGCCCGCTGGCGGTGGGATTCGGTTTGTCGGAACCGCAAGCGCTGGAACGCATCCGTGCGATGGGTGCGACGCCGGTGGTCGGGACGGCGCTGGTGCAGGAATTGGCAAACGGAATGCCGGCAGAACAGGCCTTTCTGGCGCGCGTCTGATCCCATTTGCTACCGTTGCATCGATGCCATGCGCGCACCTGCGCCCGCGAACGGAGCCCCGCAATGCCATTGCCGATAAAACTCATGGTCTTCCTGCTCGTCGCACTCCCCTGCGTGTTGTTGAGCGCCTGCGCGAGCGCACCCAAGCGTGCCGGCGGCACCTTCCTGGAACGCAGCATCGATATCGGCGGCAAGCAGCACCGCTATCAGGTCTTCGTGCCCTCCACGCACGCCGGTGGCGGCGAACCCCCGGTGATCGTCTTCCTTCACGGCACGGGCGAACGCGGCAACGATGGCGCCAAGCCGACTCTGGTCGGCATCGGTTCCTACATCCGCGCGCACCAGGAGACGTTCCCGGCGATCGTGGTGTTTCCGCAAGCGCCGGACGATACCGAGTGGAGCGACAACGTCGATCTCGTGTTCGCGGAACTCGATGCCGCAACTCGCGAATTCCACGGCGATCGCAACCGCACCTACCTCACGGGCCTGTCGATGGGCGGTTACGGGGTGTGGGAAATGGCCCTGCACGCACCGGAGCGCTTCGCCGCACTGGTTCCGGTTTGCGGCGCGGTAAAGCCTCCCGGTGACGAGCGCGCCTTGCTGGTCACCGCCGTGGCCAAGGAAGCCGATCCGTATGCCGTCATCGCGCAACGCCTGCGTCGCACCCCGGTCTGGATCTTCCACGGCGCGAAAGATGATCAGGTCCTCCCGAATGACGACCGCAAGCTGATCGTGGCCTTCCGTGCCGCCGGCGCGACGGACGCGCACTACACCGAATTCCCTGATGCCAACCACAACAGCTGGGACCCGGCGTATTCGCGGACGCCGGAACTGTGGACTTGGCTGTTCGCGCAGAAGCGCTGATCAGCCAGCCAGCGCCGCCTCCAGCACCGCCATCCGCACCGCGACGCCATTCGCCACCTGCCGCAGGATCAACGACTGCGCGCCATCGGCGACGTCATCGCTGATCTCGACACCGCGATTCATCGGGCCCGGATGCATCACGATCGCATCCGGCTTCGCCAACGCCATCCGCGCCGCCGAGATGCCGTAATCGCGGTGGTAATCCTCCAGCGACGACACCAGTCCTTCCTGCATGCGTTCGCGCTGCAGGCGCAACGTCATCACCACATCGGCGCCAGACAGCGCATCGGCAAGGTCATCGACCACCGCGCAACCGCGCAAAGTCTCGGCATCCGGCAGCAATGACGCCGGCGCGCATACTCGAATGTCGTTCGCACCCAGCGCACGCAACGCGCACAGGTCGCTGCGCGCGACGCGCGAATGCCTGATGTCACCGACGATGGCGATGCGCAATTTCGAGAAATCGCCGCCCTTGGTCTGGCGGATGGTCAGCATGTCGAGCAGCCCTTGCGTCGGGTGCTGGCTGCGACCGTCACCAGCATTGATCAACACCGTTCCCGGCTGCACCACTTCGGACAATCGCGCGATCGCGCCATCTTCGCGATGACGGATGACGAAGCCGCGCACACCCATCGCTTCGATGTTGCGCAAGGTGTCGACATCGGTCTCGCCCTTGGTCGTCGATGACGTCGCCGCGTCGAAATTCAGCACATCGGCACCGAGACGCTGCGCCGCGCGCTGGAAACTCAGGCGCGTACGCGTCGAGGGCTCGAAGAACAAGGTGCACACCGCGATCCCGGCGAGACGGCCGCGTGCGTCCGCGCCATCGGCGAACTGCTGCGCGCGATCGAGCAGCGCATCCAGATCAGTACGCGCCATCCCTTGCAGCGTCAGCAAGTGTTTTCCCGTCATCGTCACGTCGTCGCTCCGGGCACGGCAACCGCATCATTCGGGGAGGCAATCCAGCGTTCGACGATGATCGCTGCCGCCATCGCATCGAGCACTTCGGCATCGCGACGGCGCGAGGCACCAGCCGCACGGCGTTCGGCGAACGCACCTGCGGCCTCGACCGAGCTCGACCGTTCGTCCATCATCACCACCGGACGATTGCTGCGTGTCGCGACATCGCGCGCGAACTGCTGCGCGAATTGGCGGATCGGCTGATCCTCGCCGGCCAGCGTCAACGGATCGCCCACCACCAGACCGTCGGGCAGCCATTCGCGAATCAGCTTGTCGACCGCTTTCCAGTCGACCACACCATCGTGCACATCGACCACCGCGATCGGCCGCGCGCCGCCGCTGACCGCACTGCCGACTGCGACACCGATGCGGCGCTTGCCGACATCGAAGCCGAGCACGGTGCCGTCGGTTCTGATCACGTCAGGCGCGGCCGGAATAACCGGCCATCTGGATCAGATCGACGCCGAGCCGCCCAGCCGCCGCTTGCCAGCGCGATTCCAGCGGCGTGGTGAACAGCAATTCATTGTCCGCCGGCACGGTGATCCAGCTGTTCTCGGTGATTTCCTGTTCCAGCTGGCCCGGGCCCCAACTTGCGCAACCGAGTGCCACCAGCGCGCGCTCGGGACCAGTGCCCGATGCCAACGACTCCAGCACATCGCGCGAGGTGGTCAGCGCCAAGCCGTTGCCGAGGGTGAAACTCGAATCCCAGTCCTGCTTGCCATCGTGCAGCACGAAGCCGCGCTCGGGATGCACCGGGCCGCCGGCCAGCACATGGTGCATGCGCAGGATTTCGTCGCCGGTGGTGACCTGGATCTGTTGCAGCAACTCGCCCAGCAACATGTCGGACGGCCGGTTCACCACGATGCCCATGGCGCCGTTCTGGTCGTGCTGGCAGATCAGCGCAACGGTACGGCAGAACGTGGGGTCTTCGAGGGCCGGCACCGCAATCAGCAGTTGATTGGCCAGCGAGTTCGGTCCGGTCGGGATATCACGAGGCATGGCCCCATTCTAGTGCCTCGGGCTGATCCTCGCTTGGCAATCCGCTAGGCCATTTGGGTGCAATGCAAGGAAGAGGACGCCGCCAAGGCCGTGAGCCTTGGCAAGGACGATGACGCCGCAGTGCGCCCAAATGGTCAGCGGACTTCGGAGATTTCGACTCCATCTAGCCCCTGCGCCAGCGTCTTGGCATCGCCGCCCTGCGCCAGCTTGATCTTGAGGCGCACCTCGTTCTGCGAATCGGCGAAGCGCAGCGCGTCCTCGTAGCTAATGTGGCCGCCCTGGTAGAGCTCGAACAGCGCCTGGTCGAAGGTCTTCATGCCCTGCTGGGTCGAATCCTTCATCACTTCCTTCAGCTTGTGGATCTCGCCATCGCGCAGGTAGTCCTGCACCAGCGGCGTGCCGAGCAGGATTTCCAGCGCCGCGCGCCGGCCCTTGCCATCGACCGTCGGCACCAGTTGCTGCGCGACCACGCCCTTGAGGTTCAGCGACAGGTCCATCAGCAATTGCTGGCGGCGTTCTTCCGGGAAAAAGTTGATGATGCGATCCATCGCCTGGTTGGCGTTGTTGGCATGCAGGGTGCACAGCACCAGATGGCCGGTCTCGGCGAAGGCAATCGCATGATCCATGCCCTCGCGGGTGCGTACTTCGCCGATCATGATGACGTCGGGGGCCTGGCGCAGGGTGTTCTTCAGCGCGTTCTCCCAACTGTCGGTGTCCACGCCCACTTCGCGCTGGGTGATGATGCAGCCCTCGTGGCGATGCACGAATTCGATCGGGTCCTCGATGGTGATGATGTGGCCCGAGGAATTCTTGTTGCGATAACCGACCAGCGCCGCCAGCGACGTCGATTTGCCGGAACCGGTCGCGCCAACGAACAGCACGATGCCGCGCTTGGTCATCGCCAGCGTCTTCATCACCGGCGGCAGGTTGAGTTCCTCGATGGTCGGGATCTTCATCTCGATCCGGCGCAGGACCATGCCGACCTGGTTGCGCTGGAAGAACGACGACACGCGGAAGCGCCCCACCCCGGCCAGGCCGATCGCGAAGTTGCATTCGTGGGTCTTCTCGAATTCCTCGCGCTGCATCGGATTCATCACCGACAGCACCAGGTCGCGGCTTTCCTGCGGCGTCAGCGGTTCCTGGCCGACCGGCTGCAGCTTGCCGGCGACCTTCATCGCCGGGGCCATGCCCGCAGTGATGAACAGGTCGGACGCGCGCTGCTGTGCCATCAGGCGGAGGAAATTGGTCAGGTCGGTCGGAGTAGTGGGCATCGGGGGAGCTCCGTCGGCACGCCGCGCTCACGCGCGACGCTAGGGATACATCAATCGAAAATCTTCTTGTCCTTGGCGTACTCGCGCGCTTGCATGCGCGGCACGATGTTGCGCTTGACCAGGTCCTGCAGGCACTGGTCGAGCGTCTGCATGCCTTGCGCCTGGCCAGTCTGGATCGACGAGTACATCTGCGCCACCTTGTCCTCGCGGATCAGGTTGCGGATGGCCGGCACGCCGACCATGATCTCGTGCGCGGCAACACGCCCGCCACCAACTTTCTTCAACAGCGATTGCGAGATCACCGCACGCAGCGATTCCGACAGCATCGAGCGCACCATCGGTTTTTCACCGGCGGGGAACACGTCGATGATGCGGTCGATGGTCTTGGCCGCGCTGGACGTATGCAGGGTGGCGAACACCAGGTGCCCGGTCTCCGCCGCGGTCAGCGCCAGGCGGATGGTTTCGAGATCGCGCAACTCGCCGACCAGGATGTAGTCGGGATCTTCACGCAACGCCGAACGCAGCGCCTCGTTGAAGCCGTGGGTATCACGATGCACTTCGCGCTGGTTGATCAGGCACTTCTGCGACTGGTGGACGAATTCGATCGGATCCTCGACCGAGAGGATGTGGCCGTATTCGTTCTTGTTGATGTGATCGACCATCGCCGCCAGCGTCGTCGACTTGCCGGAACCGGTCGGCCCTGTCACCAGGATCAGGCCCTGCGGCTGTTCGATCAGTTCACGGAAGATCGGCGGGCAACCAAGCTGGTCCAGGCTCAGCACTTCCGAGGGAATGGTGCGGAACACGCCGGCCGCGCCGCGGTTCTGGGTGAAGGCGTTGACGCGGAAACGCGCCAGCCCCGGGATCTCGAAGGAGAAGTCGGTTTCGAGGAACTCTTCGTAATCGCGGCGCTGCTTGTCCGACATGATGTCGTACATCAGCGCATGCACTTGCTTGTGTTCCAGCGGCGGGATGTTGATGCGGCGGACGTCACCGTCGACACGGATCATCGGCGGCAGGCCGGCCGACAAATGCAGGTCGGACGCCTTGTTCTTGACCGAAAACGCCAACAGCTCGGCAATATCCATCCCATTCCCCACAGGTTGCGAATGGGGGCACCATGTCGGGGCCCCGGCTTCCGGCATGCTACCCCGTCTTGACGAAAACTTCACATGTCGACAATTGAACAGCGTCACCACGATCTTCTCGCCAGTTTGCAGGCCGCCGCAGGCCGCCAAGGGCAACGGCTGCCGCGCCTGCTGGCGGTGAGCAAATTCCAACCGGTGGCGGCTATCGCCGCCCTGCGTGACGCCGGGCAACGGGCGTTCGGCGAGAACTACGTGCAGGAAGCCATGGCCAAGCAGCGCGAACTGGCCGACCGCGACATCGAGTGGCATCTGATTGGCCATCTCCAGACCAACAAGGCGCGCGAGGCCGCCCGCCACTTCGACTGGGTGCAGTCGGTCGATCGGCAACGACTGGTCGATGCCCTCACCCGCGAACGCCCGGCCGACCTACCGCCGCTCAACGTGCTGGTGCAGGTCAATGTGGATGATGAAACGAGCAAGTCCGGCTGCCGCATCGATGAAGCCGAAGCGCTGTGCTCGGCCATCGCCACGCACCCGAACCTCAGACTGCGTGGATTGATGGCGATTCCGGCGCCTCACCCTGACCTTGAAGTGCGTCGCACGGCGTTCCGGCGCATGCGCGCGTTGTTCGACCAATTGAAAGTCGCGCATCCCGGCATGGACACGCTTTCACTGGGCATGAGCGACGATGCCGAACTGGCGATCGCGGAAGGTTCGACCATGGTGCGGATCGGCACGGCGCTGTTCGGGCAACGGGAAAATCGTTCACACTCGGACCATTGAGAGCCACTGGAGCCACCATGCCCACTTTATCTCTTGCGTTCATCGGCGGCGGCAACATGGCGCGCAGCCTGATTGGCGGATTGATTGCGCAGGGCCGTGATCCCGCTTCCATCCACGTTGCCGAACCAATGGCCGAGCTGCGCGAGGCGTTACGCCGCGATTTCGCCGTGCATGTGCACGAGTCCGCCGAAGCGGCGGCAAAACATGCGGCGATCTGGATGCTGGCGGTCAAGCCGCAGGTAATGCCCGAGGTTTGCCGCGATCTTGCAACGACCGCATCGACGCGACGCCCGCTCGTGGTCTCGATCGCCGCCGGCATCACCAGCGCACAACTCACACGCTGGTTCGGCACGGCGCTGCCGATCGTGCGTGCAATGCCCAATACGCCGGCATTGTTGCGTGCCGGCATCACCGGGTTGTACGCCAATGCGGAGGTGACGAAGGAGCAGCACGCGCAGGCCGATGCACTGCTGCGCGCCGCCGGCCCGACGATCTGGCTGGAAGACGAAGCGTTGATGGACGCGGTCACCGCTGTTTCCGGCAGTGGCCCGGCCTATCTGTTCCTGCTCGCTGAAGCGATGCAGGCCGCCGGCGAAGCGGAAGGATTGAGCGCCGGACAGGCGAGCGTACTGGTCGCGCAGACATTGTTTGGCGCAGCACGCATGCTCGACGAAAGCCGCGAAACCGCCGCGGAATTGCGCCAGCGCGTGACCTCGCCCAAGGGCACCACCGAAGCAGCGATCAACACTTTCGAAGCAGGCGGATTCCGTGCACTGGTGAAAGACGCCATCCACGCCGCACGCATTCGTGGCGCCGAGTTGTCGGCAGCCAATGATGAGGAGCCGACATGATCGCGCGCATCTTCCTAACCACCTCGTTGCTGGTACTTGCTGCGTGCAGTGGCGGCCACCCTTCCACGCAGGCCAGCGCAGCGACGACGAACGCGAATGCAAATGCATCGGCGGAAGCGAATGTCGATGGCGTGGTGGTGCATGCTTCGGCAGCGCCAACCGCACGGCTCAATACGATTACCGCGAGTCGTTACGGAATTCCCGTCGATGGTGATGCGCTGTTGCTGCTGGTGACGGTGCGCGACAGTCATGGCGATGGCGTCCCCGCCAATGCGGTGCAGCTCACGGCGCAGTCGGCGGTGTTGCCGGATGCACCTGCGCCGCTGTCGTTGCGGGCGATCACCACGAATGGAATGACGGACTACATCGCGGTGGTGTCGGCGAAGCCGCCGGCCAGCGTGCAGTTCAAGATCGATGCGCGCAAAGGCAGCGCGACTGCGACGATGGCGTTCACGCAGGATTTGTTGCCGCGCTGAATCCTCGGCTCGCGCGGGCTGGTATGGCCGGAGCTCCTCCCACGCGCTGGCTGGGCGCGTCCCGAACGATACGAAGTCGGCTTTATCGCGCCCGGCGTGCGCCCGCTTGGGTGTCCCTCTGGCCGACACGCCGTGAATCCATCCATGGAGGCTCAGCCGCCGCATCCATGCGGCGGAATGGTCGGCCATAGGGACACACCGCGCAGGCGCTGCCGGGCGGGCAGCGTTTCGTCGTTCCGATGAAGTCACAACATGCACGTGCAGTTGCTCTTTCGCGAGCCGCCACAACACGCGCGCGGCAAGTGGGCGGTCTGCCTGATGCGCGGGCATACGAGGCAGGATGCCGAGTCGAGCCTACATGGATGTATTCACGGCGTCCCGCGCATCGGGTCTGACCGGCCACGCCAGCCAGCGCGTGCGAGGCTCTGCACTAATCCCGCCCCGCCCAGCGCTGAATGATCGCGGCGATATCCGCCACGCCATCACTGAGCGCAGCCGGCCCCGGTTGCAGGATGCGTGGCGACTTTACCTCGTGCAGTTCGCCATCGCGCACCGCCGGAATGTCCTTCCATCCGGGCCGCTGCGCGACCTTCTCCGGTCGGAAACGCTTGCCGCACCAACTGCCGAAAATGATGTCCGGTGCACGCCGCGCCACTTCCAACGGATCCTCGAGAATGCGCTGCTTCGCCAATGGTTCGATGGCGCGTTCCGGGAAAATATCGTCGCCGCCGGCAATCGCGATCAACTCACTGACCCAGCGAATGCCGCTGATCGGCGGCTCATCCCATTCCTCGAAATACACGCGCGGACGCCGCGACAACTTTGCTGATCGATTGGCGATCGCATCCAGCCCGCGCTGCAATCCATCGGCGTACTCGTTCGCCTGCTCGGCCACGCCGACCAGCGCACCGAGGCGGCGGACGTAATCGATGATGCCGTCGACGCTGCGATGGTTGGAAATCCACACCTCCACGCCACGTCGCACCAGTTCGGCGGCGATATCGGCCTGGATGTCGGAAAAGCCGACCACGAAATCCGGCTGCAACTTCAGGATCTCGTCGATCTTGGCGCTGGTGAAGGCGCTGACCTTCGGCTTCTCCTTGCGCGCCCGTGGCGGTCGCACGGTAAAGCCGCTGATGCCGACGATACGATCCTCCGCGCCGAGCGCGTACAGCACTTCGGTCGGCTCTTCCGTCAGGCAGACGATGCGACGCGGACCGATCATCCTGTCACCGGTTTGCGGAAATACACCACGCGCTCGGTTTCCTCGAATCCGCAGGCGCGGTGCGCCGCGTGCGATTCATCGGCATCGAGCATCGCATCGGAACACAACTCGTCGCGGCCCCGCGCGCGTGTCCACGCGGCGGCGGCATCGACCAGCGCACGACCGATGCCGCGACCTTGCCAGCCATCCTCGACATACCAGCCTTCGATGAAGCCGACCGGTGATGATTCCGATCCGTTGACATAGTCGTGGCGGATCGCGACTTCGATGAAGCCGAACGGTCGTCCGTCGTGATCCACCGCGAGAAATGTCGTCGCCGGACGCGCGGGATCGATCGCCGTGCGCATGTCATCGTGTTCCGCCACGATGTCGGCGCTGTCATCCCACAGTCGCGCGCGCAACGCACCCCAGGCGGCGAAGTCCGCGGGCGTTGCCGGGCGCAGGGTCCAGCCGTCGCTCACCGGCTTTCACTCATGGGTACAACTGCTCGCGATGCCAGTCGCCGCAACGATCGGCCACATAGACATCGCGGCGGTGCAGGCGGTATTCGGCGCCGTACCAGAACTCGATGCGCTCGGGCCGCACACGGAATCCGGTCCAGCGCGGCGGACGCGGCACATCGCGCCCGGCGAATTCGGCTTGCGCCTGCTCGAAACGTTGCTCGAACTCGTCGCGGTCGGCCAGCGGCTGCGATTGCCGCGACGCCCACGCACCGAGCTGGCTGTCGCGCGGACGGCTGGCGAAATAGGCATCGGCCTGCGCGTCGCCGACCAGTTCGACCGATCCTTCGATGCGCACCTGCACCGCGTCGCGCACCCGCGGCCAGAAGAACAACAGCGCTGCATGCGGATTGGCCTGCAATTCCAGGCCCTTGCGACCGTCGAGGTGGGTGTAGAACACGAAGCCGCGTTCGTCGTGCGCCTTCAGCAACACCATTCGCAGTGATGGCCGGCCGTCGAGTGCGGCGGTGGCGACGGCCATCGCGGTGGGATCGGGTTCGCCGGCCGCACCGGCTTCGGCGAACAGGCGATCGAAGGTGGCGAGCGCTTCGGCGTGGAGATCGTTCATCCCCACATTGTGGCGCAGCGCCCGCGACGTTGCTCAGTCGACGATGAAACTGACCTTCATGTTCACCCGCCACTCGGTCACGCTGCCGTTCGGCTTGGTCACCACCTTGATTTCGTTGACCCAGGCGCCCTGGATGTTCTTGACGGTCTTGCCGGTCTTGGTCAGCCCGGACTGGACGGCGTCCTCGATGCCTTTCTTGGATGAGGAAGTGATTTCGATGACCTTGGCGATGCTCATGTCGGTGCCCTTGGTTGGGGTGGTGGAACGGGTTCCCGACCGTAGGCCATGACGCGTTAGCACGGCGTGGGCGCCGGCGCTGCAGATGCGCCTGATAGCATGTCGCCATGCAGCATCGTCCCATCGCATTCATCGGCCCCATGGGCAGTGGCAAGAGCCGCGTGGCCGAGCAACTGGCACGGCGGCTTGACCGGCCCTGTCTCGATCTCGATACCGAGGTGGAACAGCGGGCCCGCCAGTCCATCGCCACGATCTTCGCCAGCGCCGGCGAGACGCGATTTCGCGAACTCGAATGCGCGGCACTGCGCGACGTGCTGGTGGACACGTCGGCCGTCATCGCGACCGGTGGTGGCGTGGTGCTGGCGGAGCGCAACCGCGACCTGCTGAAGAAACACGCGATCGTGGTCTGGTTGCAGGCCGATCTGCCGACGCGCCTGGAACGCATGCGTGACGAGCGGGCACAACGTCCGTTGCTGCATGGCGACGATCCCGCCGCGACATTGGCGAAACTCGATGCGATCCGCACGCCGCTGTATCGCGAAACAGCCGACATCATGGTGGAGACCAGCGGTTTGAACGTGGATGAAGTCACGGATCAGGTGGTGATGATGTTGCAGCAACACGAGGCGGCGGCATGATCGCTGCGACAACGGTCGAAGTCGGCGGCGGCGAGCCCTACGCCATCCACATCGGCGATGGCCTGCTGGGCGATAGCGCGTTGCTGGCGAAAACATTCCGCGGTCGCCATGCATTGATCGTCAGCGATGAACACGTCGCTCCCTTGTATGCGGAGGCCGTGGCTGCGGCATCGCGTTCGGCATGCACGAACGTGCAACTCCACATCTTGGTGCTGCCCGCCGGCGAAGCCGCCAAGACCTTCGACAATTTCACCCGTGTCATCGATGCACTGGCGACACTCGGCGCCACCCGCGACGCCTGCGTGTTCGCGCTCGGTGGCGGCGTGATCGGCGACATGGCCGGCTTCGCCGCCGCCTGCTGGATGCGCGGCATCGACTGCGTGCAACTGCCGACCTCGCTGCTGGCGATGGTCGACTCCTCGGTCGGCGGCAAGACCGCGATCGACATCCCGCAGGGGAAGAACCTGGTCGGCGCCTTCCATCCACCGCGCGCCGTCGTCATCGACACCACGACCCTGCGCACCTTGCCTCCGCGCGAACTGCGCGCCGGACTGGCCGAAGTGGTGAAGTACGGCGCGATCATCGATGGCGCTTTCATCGACTGGCTGGACGCGCATGCCGACGCGCTGCTGGCGATGGACGCGACGGCATTGTCCGCCGCCATCGCCCGCAGCTGCACGCACAAGGCCGCGATCACCGAACGCGATCCGCTGGAACACGGCGAACGCGCCCTGCTCAACTTCGGCCATACCTTCGCCCACGCCATCGAGGCCGAACAGGCGGCTCTAAATGGAGGATGGGGCGCCGGACTCAACCACGGCGAAGCGGTGGCGGTCGGGATGGTGCTGGCCGCGCGACTGTCGACTCAGCTCGGCATGGCGACGATGGACGACGCCACGCGATTGACCGCCTTGCTCAAGCGCTTCGGCCTGCCGATCCGCATCCCCGCCGGGCTCGACGCCGACGCGCTGCTGGCGCGCATGCGCCTCGACAAGAAAGCTGCGGCCGATGGCCTGCGCTTCATCCTGTGGGACAGCATCGGCCATGCCCGCGTGGTCGCCGGCGTCGACGAATCCGCCGTGTTGCAGGTGTTGCGCGCGGACTGATCGGCGGCGACGCCGTACAATTCGCACATGCGTCTCCTGCTGCAACAACGGCCCGACGGCCACGAAGCGCCACGCTTCGTCCAGCTCATGCTCCAGCCTGATCTCTTCGGGGGTTGGGAGCTGGTGCGCGAAACCGGCCAGCAGGGCGCGCGCAGCACGCTCCGCCGCGAGCAGTTCCCCGACCAGGCCGCCGCCCTTTCCGCGATCGAAAAAGCCCGCGATGCCCAGCTGAAGAAAGGCTTCCAGCTGATGTTCGCCTCCGGCTTCGATGGCCCGCGCTGACCCATTGTTGGAATGAAATGAACGCACCTCTCCAGAACGATCGTTTCCTGCGCGCCTTGCGCCGCGAACCCGTGGACCGCACGCCGGTGTGGCTGATGCGCCAGGCCGGGCGCTACCTGCCGGAATACCGCGCCACCCGCCAGCGCGCCGGCAGTTTCCTGGCGATGGCGAAGAACCCGGAGATCGCCTGCGAGGTGACCTTGCAGCCGCTGCAGCGTTTCGACCTCGACGCCGCGATCCTCTTCAGCGACATCCTCACCATCCCCGACGCGATGGGCCTCGGCCTGCATTTCGTCGATGGCGAAGGCCCGAAGTTCGAGCGCCCGGTGCGCAGCCACGACGACATTGCGCGCCTCGCAGTGCCGGACATGGAAACCGACCTGCGCTACGTGATGGACGCGGTGCGCGTGATCCGCCGCGAGCTCGACGGCAAGGTGCCGCTGATCGGTTTTTCCGGCAGCCCGTGGACCATCGCCTGCTACATGATCGAAGGGCGCGGTGGCAGCGACTTCGGCCGCATCAAGGCGATGGCCCTGAACGATCCGGCGGCACTGCATCGCCTGCTCGGCGTCGTCACCGACGCGGTGATCGCCTATCTCTCGGCGCAACGCGCAGCCGGCGCGCAAGCACTGCAGGTGTTCGATACCTGGGGCGGCGTGTTGTCACCGGCGATGTATCGCGAATTCTCGCTGCGCTACCTCAAGCGCATTGCCAGCGAATTGCAGCGCGGCGATGGCGCGGAACGCACGCCACCAAGCAACGGCTTGTCCGTTGCGCACACACCTCTAATTCTGTTCGGCAAGGGCAACGGCCCCTATCTGTCCGAACTCGCCGATACCGGCACCGATGCTGTGGGTGTCGACTGGACGGTATCGCTGCATGGCGCCTGCCTGCGCACCCAGGGCAAGGTCGCACTGCAGGGCAACCTCGATCCGGCGACGCTCTACGCATCTCCCGGCACCATCCGTCGCGAAGTGCGCACCGCGCTCGACAGCTACGCCAAGGGCAACGGCGGATCGCGCGACGGCCACGTCTTCAACCTCGGCCACGGCATGGCGCCGGACATGGATCCGGAACACGTGCGCGTGCTGGTGGATGAAGTGCACGCGGCCAGCCGGGAACGTCGACTCGGCTAGTTGCGGCGGCACGGCCATCACGCCAGACTCGTGGAATTCCACTGCGAGGGGTTCGGCGATGGCGCTGCTTCCGATCAGGCAAGTCATATCGATACTGCTGGCATTGCTGCTGGCGGTGCCGGGTTCGGCGCTGGCAAAGGAACCGTCGCGTTCCGCGCAACATCCGTCCGCGAACTATTTCGACAACAGTGGCCGCAGCGACGCATGGAGCGGCGGCGTGCGGATGATCCCGGTCAAGACCAGTTTCGGCACCTTCAAGGTCTGGACCAAGCGCGTCGGCAACAATCCGCGCATCAAGCTGCTGTTACTGCACGGTGGTCCCGGCGCGACGCACGAGTATTTCGAAGAAATGGATTCCTGGCTGCCGGCCGCGGGCATCGAGTATTACTACTACGACCAGCTCGGTTCCGCCTACAGCGACCAACCGAATGATCCGCGCCTGCTCGATACCTCGCGCTTCGTCGAGGAAGTGGAACAGGTGCGCAAGGCGCTCGGCCTCGATTCCAGCAACTTCTACCTGCTCGGCCATTCCTGGGGCGGCGTGCTGGCGATGGAATATGCGCTGAAATACCAGAAGAACCTCAAAGGCCTGGTCATCTCCAACATGATGTCGAGCATCCCGGCGTACAACCGCTACGCGCACGATGTCTTGATGCCGCAGATGGACCAGAAGGCGCTGAAGGAAATCCTCGCGCTGGAAGCCGCCAAGCACTACGACGATCCGCGCTACGAGGAATTGCTGCAACCGTTCTACGAACAGCACATCCTGCGCAAACCGTCTGCTCAATGGCCCGAACCCGTGCTGCGTTCGTTCGCGCACATCAACAAGAAAGTCTACGTGCCGATGCAGGGGCCAAGCGAGATGGGCGCCAGCGGCATCCTCGAGCAATGGGATCGCACCACCGATCTGAAGAAGATCACGGTGCCGACACTGGTGATCGCCGGTCGTTACGACACCATGGATCCCGCCTTCATGCGCATGATGTCGAAGAAATTCCCGCGCGGACGCTACCTGGAAGGCCCGAACAGCGGCCACATGGCGATGTACGACGACCAGCCGATCTACATGAACGGGCTGATCAAATTCCTCAAGGATGTCGATCGCACGCAGTCAACGCATTAGTGCATCCAGCGCGCGCGACAACAGACTGCCGGTCACCGGCTTGCGCAGAAAGCTGTCAAACCCGGCGGAGCGCGCCAGCGTTTCCGCTTCGGCGTCGGCGCGCGCCGTCACCGCCAGCAAGCGCCCATCGAAACCGTTGCCGCGCAGCGTGCGCGCGAGATCGAAACCATCCATGCCGGGCAGGTCGAGATCGAGCAAGGCGGCATCGAAACTTCCGCTCGCCGCTTCGGTCAACGCCGCGAGCCCGTGCGGCGCATGCACCACATGATGCCCTTGCGCCTGCAACATTCCCGCCAATACCTCGGCGATGACGAGATCGTCCTCCACCATCAACAGGCGCAGCTGGCGTTGCGATGAAGGTTCGGTGGCCGCGCGTACATCCGGCAACGGGACGCCGTCGGCGCGTGGCAGCGGCAGCGTCACCCGGAAGCGCGCGCCTGCACCGGGCGCACTGTCGATGGCGATGGCGCCACCCATCGCACTGGCAAGTTCCTGGCTGATCGCCAATCCCAAGCCACTGCCGCCATAGCGTTCGTTGGTGCGTGCACCTTCCGCCTGCTCGAAGCGACGAAACAACCGCGCCTGCTGTTCGGCATTCATGCCCGGCCCGGTATCGCGCACTTCGACGATGACGCCCTGCGGCTCACCACGCCTGACGTGCAGTTCGATGCGTCCCTGCTCGGTGAACTTGATGGCATTGCCGATCAGGTTGAGCAGGATCTGCCGTACCCGCACCACGTCGCCGCGCAATGCCGGCGGCACGTCGTCGTCCACTGTCGCGGCGAACATCAATCCCTTGCGCAAGGCATTCGGCGCGGCCCAATCGCGGACATCGGAGACCAGCGCACCGAGGTCGAACGGCACATCGGCAAGCTCGATGCGCCCGGCTTCGATCCGCGCCAGGTCGAGCGCATCGTCGACCAATTTCAGCAGATGCTCGCCGGCACGTCGGATCGTGCGCACCTGGCTGTGTTGGCGCTCGTCGAGCGGAGTCGCCTCCAGCAGTTCCGACATGCCGAGCACGCCCGTCATCGGCGTGCGGATCTCGTGACCGAGCGTGGCAAGGAAGCGCGTCTTCGCCAGCGAGGCCTCTTCGGCGATCGTGCGTCGCTGTTCGGCATCGCGGAATGCGCGCTGCTGGTCGCGGCGCCTGCGCCACGCCCGCACACCCAGCGCCAGCAACACCAATGCACACACCAGCCACGCCAGTTTTGCCCACGAGGTCCACCACCACGGCGCCCGCACATCGAAATGCAATTGCTGTTCCCGCGCCGGATTGCCGAAGGCGTCCTGCGCACGCACACGCAAGCGATGGCGACCCGCACCCAGGCCGGTGAAGATGCGCTCCGGCGTCGCCCCCTGGTCCACCCAATCGCGATCCACGCCATCCAGCCGCGTCCAGTAGTGGTTGCCGGCGGGGTTCTCGTAGGCGAGGAGGTGCATCGCCGCACGCACTTCGTGATCCTCCGGCGCCAATCGCGCGGTATCGGGATCGAGCGCGCTCCACTGGCCATCGCGGCGCGCTTCGATGGTCGCGCCCGCGAGCAACGGCGTGTGCAAAGGCGGATCGTTTGCCAAGGTATCGACCAACACGACAGTGCCGGCCTGGGTCGATGCCACCAGGCGGCCATCCTTGCCCATCACCGCGCTGCCGCCGCTGAAGAAGAAATCCTGGTTCTGCAAACCATGTTCGCTGCCGACATGGTGCAACTGACGCACTTGCGGATCCCAACGCAACAGTCCGCGACGGGTCGTGAGCCAGACCCGCCCACGCGGATCGACCAGCAACGCCGAACTGTCGACCTGCGGCAATCCCGCTGGCGCGGTGGCAACGAAGGCATCGCGCCGCCAACTGTCATTGCGTGGACTGCCGTTGCTGTTATGCACGCGATAGTGCGCCAGCCCACTGCGACGATGCACCCACAAGCCGCCAGCGTGATCGAACCCCAGGGAATAGGTTTCGTCGCCGCGCAAATCGGGCACGGCGACGAAACGATTGCCGACGACATCGACGCGCAGGATCTCTTTGCCGATGATCGCCCAAGGCGTGCCTGCGGCATCGAGCACCAATTCCCGCGGCAACTGTTGGTCTTCGGCTGTGATCGTGCGCAACACCCGGCCCTGCGCATCGCGCTGTTGCGCGCCACCGCTCGCCAGCAACCACAGGCTGCCATCCTCCGCTTCGCGCACGCGATTCACGCGGGGACCCGGTGGCGCCTGCGCGCCGGCATCCGCCAGCCACGAGCGCATCTTGCCATCACCTTCGACGCGAAAGAGCCCATTGCGTTCGCCGATCCACAGTCCGCCATCGCGCGTCGGCTGGATCGAGAACGGATGCGTGCCTGCCAATCGTTGCCGGGTCTGCGCCGGAATACGTTCAAGCCGACCATCTCGGGTCACGCGTTCGATGTCGCCATCGTCGCCGGCCAGCCACGCGCTGCCATCGCCGCCGAGGCCAATGCCGCGATACATCATCCCCGCGAGATCGAGTGCGCCGGCGCCATAACGCAACTCCGCGATGCTGCGCCAATCCGGACGCAGGTAACCGAGTCCGGTCTGCGGCGCGCCCGCCCACACCTCGCCGTTCGGCCCGACCACCACGCCATTGACCACAAGCTCGATCGGACGCCCTTCGGGATCGATCGGCATCGGGGCCTGTCCCGGCACCACATGCCACAGGCGCTTCTGGCTGCCGATCCACAGTTCGCCACCACGGTCCGGCACGATGCGCAACGCTGCGTTCGGCCGCTGGAACTGCGTACTCCAGAATGGCGTGTGCCAATGGCCATCGGCATCGAGATAGTAGACACCGCTGGCCGCCCCGACCCATACACCGCGTCCCGTCGCGCACACGTGGTAGATGATCGGCGTCGGTGCAGCACCGGGCAGCGCGACGCGTTCGATGCGCCCGTCGCGCAAGCGCGCGAGCCCGGCCACGGTCCCGATCCACAACGTGCCATCGGATGCGAACGACAATGACGGCACGGTATCCGCGGGCAGGCTGGCGGGATCTTTCGGATCGTTGCGCAAGGGGTGGATGCGGCCGGCGGCGTCGAGGTGATACAGGCCATCGCTGCCGGTGCCCATCCACACATCATCCCCGCGACTGGTAATGGCATAGATGTTCTGGCTTGCGAATCCCGCGATTGCAGCGTCGTAGCGGGTGATCGTCTTGCGCTGCGCATCCAGCATCACCGCACCATGATCGGCCACCCCCACCCACAGGCGGTTGCGCGCGTCGACGTGAACGCGGTTGATTTCACCTCCAGGCAAGCCCTTGCTGGCATCGCCTTCCGGCCGCCAGATGCGCAGGCCGCTGCCGTCGTAACGCACCAGGCCGTCGGGCGTCGCCATCCAGATGAAACCCTCGCGATCGCGCGCGATGTCGGTCAATTCATTCGATGGCAGGCCGTCGATCACCCGCAACAGGCGCATGCGCGGGATGCTCGGCAGCTGCTGCGCTGCGATATCACCCACCACGGCGAAGGACACCACGGCGGCGATCAGCGCGACGACAACCTTGCTGGACATTCCATCCTCCCGTGGACTTCCCCTCCACGCCTGTCTGCAGTGTGACCGCCACGGCCGCCGCGCCGCAACCACCGCATCGCCCGCCCCGTGCTGACATAGAATCCGGTCATGCACCGCCACCCGCTCCCATTGGCACTCGCCGCCGCCATCGCCATGGCCTGCGCCGCCACCGCTCAGGCCGGCGAACCGCAGCGCTATGCCATCGACCCGGTGCACACGCGGGTGCTGTTCGCCATCGATCACGCCGGCTACTCCAAGGCCCTGGGCACCGTGTCCGGCAGCGAAGGCAGCCTGCTGTTCGATGCCGACGACTGGGGCGGCGCGCGACTGGAAGTGGATGTGCCGATCGATCGCATCGACATGGGCGATTCCGGCTGGGCCGCCGCGATCTTCGCGCCGCGCTTCCTCGACGTGAAACGCTACCCGCGCGCGCGTTTCGTCTCGACCACCATCACCCGCCACGATGCCAGCCATGGCACCGCCTGCGGCGACCTCACCCTGCACGGCGTCACCCGCCCGTTTTGCATGGAGCTCGTGCTCAACAAGATCGCGCGCTATCCGCTGCCGCCGTTCCGTCGCACCGCCGGTTTTTCCGCACAGGCGCATTTGAAGCGCAGCGATTTCGGGATGACGTCGTGGCGCTCGCTGGTCGGCGATGATGTCGAACTGCGGATCGAAGCCGAACTGATCCGCCACGATGGCGACAACGCGCCGTCATCTGCCCGGCAATAAAGGAGTCGACATGGCGCTGGAGAACACATCGGATCAATGGGGCGGCGTCAGCAAGACACTGCACTGGCTCATCGTCATCCTGATCATCGTGATGGGCTGGCTCGGCCTGACCATGGTCGACCTGCCCAACAGCCCGCACAAGATCGCCACCTACGCGTTGCACAAATCGATCGGCCTCACCATCTTCGCGCTGGTGATCGCGCGACTGGCGTGGCGCCTTTACGCCGGTGCCCCGGCCGAAGTTGCAGGCACGCCGCGCTGGCAGCACACGCTCGCGACACTGATGCACTGGGCGCTGTACGCGTTGCTGTTGGTGACGCCGCTCAGTGGCTGGATTGTCAATTCCGCGGCCGGCTTCCCACTGCAATGGTTCGGGATGATCAATCTTCCCGCACTCGTCGCCCGCGACCACGACCTGCACGAACGCATGGCCAACGTGCACCAATACCTGTTCTGGACGATGGTCGTGCTGGCGGTGCTGCACGCCGGTGCTGCCCTGTACCACCACTTCATCCAGCGCGATGCCACCCTCGCCCGCATGTTGCCGCGCGGCTGGTTGCGCGCGAATGACCAAGGAGACACCTGATGCCACGCCCCGCCCCGATCTTCAACACCTGCACACTCGCACTCGCGCTGTTCGCCGCGCCGGCCTTCGCCACCGATTACGTGCAGGCGCCCGGCTCCGGACTGGCCTTCGCCGGCAAATACCAGGGTGAAGTGTTCACCGGGAAATTCCCCGGCTTCGCCACGAAAATGACATTCGATCCGCAACAACTGGCGACGGCGAAACTCGAAGTCACCATCCCGATCACCACTGCCAGCACCGGCAATCCCGATTACGACGGCGAGATGCGCGGCGCATCATTCTTCGCCTCGGCGAAATTCCCGCAAGCCACCTATGTCGCGACCAGGTTCCGCGCGCTGGGGGGCGGTCGCTACGCCGCTGACGGCACGCTGTCGCTGCACGGCATCAGCAGGCCGGTCACGCTGGAATTCACCTGGACGCCGGGCGCGAAGCCGCTGCTGGTCGGCACGGCCTCGGTGAAGCGCCTCGATTTCGGCGTCGGTGCCGGCGACTGGGCCGATACCAAACTGATTCCAGATGCCATCGCCATCAGCACGAAGGTGGTATTGCAGCCGGTGAAGTGAAGGCGCGCACCCTGGCGACATCGAACGGCCAATCCAGTTCGGAAGCCGACTCGGAATCGCGCAACACGGGCACGCGCACGCCGTAACGTGCTTCCAGCACGTCGTCGCCATCGATGAAGACGCTGTCGAACTCGGGGCAACGCGCCTGCGCCAGCACCTCCAGCGCAAGATCGCAGAGATGGCAGTGGTCGCGCTGGAACAGGGTCAGGGCCATTGCCGCAGGATAGGTCGAAGCACGACGCGACGTCCATGCATTCCATGCAGTACGGGCACATCGCGCGCTTCCGGCCTAGAATCGTCGGCACTCCCGATCCGGAAACCGGCGTGATGCACAAGAATACCGACACTTGGGGCAGCGTCAGCCGCAGCTTCCACTGGCTGATCGTCGCCTTGTTGATCGTGCAGGGCGCACTCGGGCTGCTGCTCGACGACCTCCCGCGCGGCAGCATCCGCCTGCACGTTTCCATCGGCATCACCATCCTCGCGCTGGCGATCGCGCGGCTGGCATGGCGGCTGTACGCCGGGCGACCGGCGCCGATGCCCGGCGTCCTGCCATGGCAGCGACGCACCGCCGCGGTCGGGCATTTCCTGCTGTACGTGCTGTTGTTCGCCACCCCGATCACCGGTTGGCTAATGTCGAATTACGGCGACCATCCCGTGCGCTGGTTCGGCCTGTTCGAGCTGCCGCATCTGGTTGCACCGAACGACGACGCGCACGAAATCATGGAGTCCCGCCATCAGCTGATGTTCTGGTTGCTGGCAATCGTCGCCACCCTGCATGCACTCGCCGCGACCTACCATCACTTCATCCTCCGCAACGCCACGCTCACGCGGATGTGGCGCGGCTCCTGATCCACACCGGAATTCGCAACAATGGCCGTCAGTACCTTCGACATCTACAAGATCGGCATCGGGCCGAGCTCCTCGCATACGGTCGGGCCGATGTGCGCGGCAGCGCGTTTCGTCGAACATCGCCTCAAGGAAAGCGGGAAGCTCGAACAGGTCGCGCGCGTCCGCGCCGAAGTGTTCGGATCGCTGGCATTGACCGGTCGCGGCCATGGCACCGACAAGGCGCTGCTGATGGGACTGGAAGGCCACTGGCCGAACCAGATCGATCCCGACATCATCCCAGCCGCGCTGGAGCGAATCCGCAAGGACAAGCGCATCCGCCTCCACGGCGAACGCGAGATCGGCTTCAACGAAAAGACCGATCTCATCATGAACAAGCGCCAGAAATTGCCGTTCCACACCAATGGCATGCGCTTCGCCGCCTACGACAGCGACGGCAACGAACTGGCGACGCGCGATTACTACTCGGTCGGCGGCGGCTTCGTCGTCAACCAGGACGAAGCCGCGGAAGATCGCATCGTCGCCGACACCACCGAAGTGGCGCACCCGTTTTCCAGTGGCGACCAGTTGCTGGCGCGTAGCCGCGAAACGGGCTTGCCGATCGCACGATTGATGATGGAGAACGAACGCGCCTGGCGCAGCGATGACGAAATCCTCACCGGCTTGCGCGAATTGTGGACGGCGATGCAATCGTGCGTGGCGCGCGGCATCCGCGAAACCGGCACCCTGCCCGGCGGACTGCATGTGGCGCGACGCGCACCGGCGCTGTACGCGGAGCTCTCGGAGAAACCGGAAGCGGCGATGCGCGATCCGCTCACCGTGCTCGACTGGGTGAACCTCTACGCACTGGCAGTGAACGAGGAGAACGCCGCTGGTGGTCGCGTCGTCACCGCACCGACGAACGGCGCCGCCGGCATCGTTCCCGCGGTGCTGCACTACTACGATCGTTTCTGCCCCGGCGCCAGCGAACAGGGGATATTCGATTTCCTGCTCACCGCCGCGGCTGTCGGCATTCTCTACAAGGAAAACGCCAGCATTTCCGGCGCCGAAGTCGGTTGCCAGGGCGAAGTCGGCGTCGCCTGCTCGATGGCGGCCGCGGGATTGACCGCGGCGCTCGGCGGCACGTCCTCGCAGATCGAGAACGCCGCCGAAATCGGCATGGAACACAACCTTGGCCTGACCTGTGATCCGATCGGCGGGCTGGTGCAGATTCCCTGCATCGAACGCAATGCGATGGGCGCGGTCAAGGCGATCAACGCCTCGCGCATGGCGCTGCGCGGCGACGGCAAGCACAAGGTCAGCCTCGACAAGGTGATCAAGACCATGCGCGATACCGGCCGCGACATGCAGGACAAGTACAAGGAAACCAGCCGCGGCGGGCTGGCGGTGAACGTCATCGAGTGTTGATCGCCACGACGCCTGCCCACATCGGGCAGGCGTTGCAATGACGATTGACGATTACACCGCGTGGCGAACCAGGCTGCGCACGCGGAACGCGAACAACACGCGCAGGATGCCGATCACCAGCGCCCATGCACCGATCATCATCGACACGCTGAGACCACCGATGCCCGGCGCCCAGATCAACAGCAGGCCGAAGACCACCGAGAGGATGCCGGCGAGATAGAGCAGCCATTCGCTGCGTACCACCTTGCGAATGCTCACGCCAAACATGAAGACGGCGACGCCGAAGAAGATCGCCTGGAACGCAATCACCGTCACGAACAACAGCATCGCCGTGACCGGGCCGGTCAACGCATAGATGCCGATCAACACGCTGACCAAACCACCGAAGAACACCCACCAGCGACCATCGGCGCCTTTCGCCATCAATGCGCGGATCGCGCTGATGAAACCGTCCACCAGGATGAAGCAGGCGAACAGCACCGACAATCCGAGCAATGCTGCGGCGGGCCGACTCAGAGCCAGCACGCCGAAGATGATGTAGAGCAAGCCGCCCAGCAGGAACATCCACCAGTTGGCCTTGGCAAAATCGAGCGCATCCTGGAACAACGACGAGCCTTGGGTCCGATCGTTCATGTTTCCTCCGCAGTGATGGTCAGCGATTCGCCGGCGGGAGTGCCGACCGGCCGAGGATACGCGCAGGACCGAACCCGTGCGGTGACTAGCCCCTGATCGCCAACACGTCGTCCAGCAGCGCCGCCGCGGTGACTTCCGCGCCCGCGCCCGGCCCTTGGATCACCAGCGGCTGCGTGTTGTAGCGGTCGCTCCAGATCGCGACGCGATTGTCGGTGCCGGCGCCGCCCGCGAGTGGATGATCGGATGGCAACGATTCCAGGCCGACGCGCGCGCGACCGTTTTCCAGGCGCGCGATGAACTTCAGCACCTCGCCATTGCGATGCGCATCGGCGAAGCGCTGGCGCAGCGGTTCGTCCATCGCCGGCAACGCCGCATCGACATCACCGACCGGCAACGCTGCCAGCGCTTCAGGCACCAGCGATTGCACTGCAACATCAGCGCTTTCCAGCTCGACGCCGGCGGTGCGTGCAAGGATCAGGATCTTGCGACGTACATCCTCGCCGGAAAGATCATCGCGCGGATCGGGCTCGGTGTAACCGGCGTCGCGCGCCTCGCGGACGAATCCCGAGAACGGGCGCATGCCGTCGTAATGATTGAACAACCACGCCAGCGATCCCGACAACACGCCGGCGATGGCGTGAACACGATCGCCACCTTCCTTCAACATGCGGATCGAACGCAGCAGCGGCAATCCGGCGCCGACCGTCGCGCTGTCGCCGTAATGCGTTGCACCGGCACGACGCGCGCTCTGGATACCCGACCAGCGCGCGAGATCGCTGCCCTGCCCGATCTTGCACGCCGTCACCACATGCGCACCGCGACGCAACCATTCGCCATGGCGATCGGCGACAACGGCGCTTGCCGTCGCATCGACCACGATGTCGCCGCGACCGAAGCTGTCATCGCCCATCCATGCGCCATCGCGCGGACCAGTGGCATCGCGCAAGCCATCCAGCGCTTCGCGTTGCGATGCGAAATCGACCGGCACGAATCCGCGCGAATTGGCGATCGCTGCGAGTGCCGGCACCCGCAGCGCAGTTCCTTGCAACGCCGCAAGTCGCTCGACGAACGCGCTGCCGACCGTGCCAGTGCCGAGCAAAGTCATCCGCAGCGCTGCATTCGCATTCGTCATTGGAATCACCCGCGCCAGGCTCATGCCCCGATCCGTTTCGGCGGAGACGCGGCCAGTGCACGATCGAGTCCGACCTTGAGATCGGCGACGAGATCGTCCGGCGATTCGATGCCGACCGACACGCGCACCAATCCGTCATCGATACCGGCCAGCGCGCGCGCCTCCGGTGTCATCGCCGCGTGCGTCATCGTCGCCGGATGGGCGATCAGGCTTTCGACGCCGCCCAGCGATTCAGCCAGGCTGAAGCATTCCAGCCCATCAACCAGTTGTGCCACTGCAGCTTCACCGCCGACCAGTTCGAAACTCAGCATCGCGCCGAATCCGTGCTGCTGGCGCGCGGCGATGGCGTGACCCGGATGCGATTCCAGCCCCGGGTAATAGACCTTCGCGACCGCCGGATGCGACTGCAGGAATTCCACCAGCTGTTGTGCATTCTCTTGATGCAGGCGCAGGCGTGCGTCGAGCGTGCGCAGGCCACGCAAGGTGAGGAAGCTGTCGAACGGCGCACCGGTCAAGCCGAGCGCATTGCCCCACCACGACAGCAACTCGTGCAATTCGTCGGTCGCGCCGATCACCGCACCACCGACCACGTCGCTGTGGCCGTTGATGTACTTGGTGGTCGAATGCACCACCACGTCGGCACCAAGTTCCAGCGGGCGCTGTAACAGCGGCGACAGGAAGGTGTTGTCGGCAACCACGCGCGCGCCGGCGCGCTTGGCCGCTTCGGCGACGAAACGGATGTCGGTGATGCGCAGCAACGGGTTCGACGGCGTTTCGATCCACACCAGCGCAGGCGCCGGATCAAGCGCCTTGGCCAAGGCCGCGGGATCGGTGAGGTCGCAGGTCACCAGTTCGAACGCGCCCTTCTTCGCCAGCGCATTGAACAGGCGCCAGCTGCCACCGTAGCAATCGTGCGGAATCACCAGGCGATCGCCCGGCTGCAACAACGCGTGCAGCACCAACGTGATCGCCGACATGCCGGTCGACGTGATCACGCCGCCGGCGCCGCCTTCCAGCGCGGCCAAGGCATCGCCGAGCTGGTCGCGGGTCGGGTTGCCACTGCGGGTGTAGTCGTACTTGCGCTTGCCGTGCAGCCCTTCGAACGAGAAATTGGTGGAGAGCACGATCGGCGGCGACACCGCGCCGAACGCGGTATCGCTGTCGATGCCGGCACGCACGGCGCGGGTGGTGGCGGAATGCTTCTTGCTCATGTCGAAGTCTCGATGGCGGCGCGCAACACGCGCGCAATGGCGGAAGTTTCTTTCAGAAAGGCGTCGTGCCCGTAGTGCGAACGCAAGACGTGCAATTCGGAGTGCGGCAATTTCGCCGACAGGTCGAGCATGTCGGGCAGCGGCACCAGGCGATCCTCGGCGATGGCGACCACGGTGGTCGGCACTTTCACCTGCGCGGGATCGGCGTGATGCAGATCGATCGATTCCGACAGGCGGCGATACGCCACCGGCGGCATCCGCCCGATGAAACGCGCACCGCAGGCATCGAGATAATCCTCGGCGGCGACGCGCACCACATCGCCATCCACGGTTGTTCCCTCGGTGAAACGCGCCGCGAATTCTTCCGGTGTGCGATAGCTCAACATCGCCAGCTGCCGCGCCAACGACAGCCCGGCGTTTTCATCGCCCGATTCCAACCCGAGAGCGGCGATCCGCCGCTGCAACGCCCGCCATGCACTGGCGAACGGATGCGCGCGATGGGCACCACTGATCACCACCAGCCCGCGCAACCGCTGCGGATGACGTTGCGCAAACTGCAACCCACTCATCGCCCCGTAGGACGAACCGATCCACGCTACCGCTTGCGGCAGTTGCAACGCATCCAGCACCGCGGCAACCGCATCGGCCTGGTCGGCGCTGTCGATCGGCGCATCGATGCTGCCATCGGCGCCTACCCAATCGATCGACAACACGCGGAAGCGCGTCGGGTCGATCCCGAATCCGCGCTGCTCATCCCACCAGCCCGTCTCGGGAAACGCGGCGCTGGCGAGCGTGTGGCGATTCGCGCTGATGCCGCCGGCGACGATCAGCAGCGGCGCATCGGCAGGTCCATTCAATTCCCAGGCAATGCGGACGTCACGCGCACCGGCGTGACGCAACGCCAGTCGACACGCGACTTCGCCGCGCTCGGCATCGAGTGCGGTCGGAATTTCGGTTCGGGCGGCGGCGTGTGACATCGAACATCCTGCAGGCGATGGTTCCAGCTCTGCGGATCCGACGAGGCCGGCAGCATCGATAGCGATGCGCGCAACCATCTTCCGGTGGGCAACGCCCCCGCAGGAGTTGGCACCGTGCGGGTCATCCTCGACGGGATCGCCCTCAGGTTGCCCCGGCGTCGAAGGGCCTGTCCCTCAGCCGGTCTGGATGGAAACGCCAGTCTGCGGCAATGGTCCAACCATGTCAATCCTTTCATTCGGATGAAGAGATATAGTTTCGCCGGCAACCTTGCGGATACCATCCGGCGATGACGCCCACCCACCCCAACGCCAGCCGATCGACCGCCCTCATGCTGTTGCTGATGGTCGCCGTGCCCGCACTGGCCCAGGACTGGATGCAATGGCCGCCGCGTGCGGGATCAACCGCGATCGCCCCGGTGGAAGGACGCAGCGGATCGAGCAAGGTCGATCTGGTGCTGGAACGCAACGGCGACCATATCGATGTGCTGGTCGACAATCCGCTGGCCGGGCCGGTGCAAGCCGTCGTCACCCTCGATCGCAACGGCCGCCAGGAAGAAACCGCCGCGGTGGTGAGCCCCGGCAACCGCAGCCGCCTGGTGCAATTGCCGATCGGCCAGGCCATCAACGTGCAATTGCAGGCGATCCCCGGCGATCCCGCGTTGCAGCCGCGACCGTTCGACTACGTGTTGCCGGTGCCCGCGCAGGGCTTGCGCATCGACCAGGCCGATGGCGGCGCGCACAGCCACAACGATGACGAAAACCGCCACGCCGTCGATTTCGCCTTGCCGATGGGCACGATGGTCAGTGCCGCCCGCGATGGCATCGTGATGGATCTCGACAACGACGAGCCGGACAACACCGGCGCCAACAGCAATCGCCGCGCCCGCGCCAACTTCGTTCGCGTCCTCCACGTCGACGGCAGCATGGCGCTCTACGCACACCTGCAACGCGGCAGCATCCCGCTGCATCGCGGCGATCGTGTTGCCATCGGCCAGCGCATCGGCAGTGTCGGCAACAGTGGCTGGAGCACCGCGCCGCACCTGCATTTCGCAGTGCAGGTCAATGGCGACCGCCGCCTGCAGTCGATTCCGGTGCGCATCCTGGCACCACAAGGCGTGTTGAAACTCCCGAATTAGTGGGTGCGGCGGCACCACCGGTATAATTCAATCCTCCATTTTCAGATGAGCCGGCGCACGATGCGCCGCATCGCGTATGTCCACGGTTGCCCAGGAAGCCGCTCGCCGGCGCACGTTCGCCATCATTTCCCACCCGGACGCCGGCAAGACCACGCTGACGGAAAAGCTGCTGTTGTTCGGCGGCGCGATCCAGATGGCCGGTTCGGTCAAGGGTCGCAAGGCCGCGCGCCACGCCACCTCCGACTGGATGGCGCTGGAAAAGGAACGCGGCATCTCGGTGACGTCATCGGTGATGCAATTCCCGTACGAGGGACGCGTCGTCAACCTGCTCGATACGCCCGGCCACGCCGACTTCGGCGAGGACACCTATCGCGTGCTGACCGCGGTCGACAGTGCGCTGATGGTGATCGACGTTGCCAAGGGCGTCGAGGAACGCACGATCAAGCTGATGGATGTGTGCCGGCTGCGCGACACGCCGATCATGACCTTCATCAACAAGCTCGACCGCGAAGGTCGCGATCCGATCGATCTGCTCGACGAAATCGAGAGCGTGCTGAAGATCCAGTGCGCGCCGGTGACGTGGCCGATCGGGATGGGCCAGCGCCTGAAGGGCGTGGTGCACCTGATCAGCGGCGAAGTGCATCTGTACGAGAGCGGCAAGAACTTCACCCGCCAGGATTCCACCATTTTCCCGTCCATCGACGATCCCGGCGTGGTCGCGGCAATCGGCGCCGACATGCTGGTCACGCTGCGCGAGGAACTGGAACTGGTCGCAGGCGCCTCGCACCCGTTCGATCGCGACGCCTATCTGCGCGGCGAACAGGCGCCGGTGTTCTTCGGATCTGCGGTCAACAACTTCGGCGTGCAACCGCTGCTCGACTTCTTCGTCGATCACGCACCGTCGCCGCTGCCGCGCGCCACCACCGGCCGCGAGATCGACCCCGACGAGAACAAGCTCACCGGCTTCGTGTTCAAGATCCAGGCCAACATGGATCCGCAGCATCGTGATCGCGTCGCCTTCATGCGCATCTGCTCGGGACGCTTCAGCGCCGGCATGAAGGCCTTCCATGTGCGCACCGGCAAGGAACAGAAGCTCGCCAACGCCCTCACCTTCATGGCCAGCGATCGCGAGATCGCGGAGGACGCATGGCCGGGCGACGTGATCGGCCTGCACAACCACGGCACCATTTCCATCGGCGACACCTTCAGCGAAGGCGAAGCGATCAACTTCACCGGCATCCCCAACTTCGCGCCGGAACTGTTCCGTCGTGCGCGCCTGCGCGATCCGCTCAAGTTGAAGCAGTTGCAGAAAGGCCTCGCGCAATTGTCGGAAGAAGGCGCGACCCAGTTCTTCCGGCCGCTGATGTCGAACGACCTGATCCTCGGCGCGGTCGGCATGCTGCAGTTCGATGTCGTCGCCTATCGCCTCAAGGACGAATACGGCGTCGATGCCAGCTTCGAGCAGGTGCAGATCGCGACGGCGCGCTGGATCCGCTGCGACGATGCCAGGAAGCTGGAAGAATTCCGCGAGAAGAATGCCGGCAATCTTGCCCTCGATGCCGCCGGACAACTGGTCTATCTCGCGCCGACCCGCGTCAACCTGCAACTCGCGCAGGAGCGCGCTCCGGGTGTGACCTTCCTCGCCACCCGCGAGCACGCGCACGCGACGCACATCGATTAAGGGTCGTGCCGCGAGCCTGAACGGTTCGCTGCCGTTCACCCGCATTTGACTGGGGATCGGCGATCGTAGGCTGGGCATGAAACCCGATGTCCATCCCGTCGATGACATGCGCCCAGAAGATCGTGCGCCTGTCAGATCGTATGTCTGGATCCGCCGCCATCCGCTGTGGACGGTGTTCGGCATCCTGACGGTGGCGATCATCATCCTGATCCTGCTCTGGGACTGGAACTGGTTCAAGCGGCCGATCGAGCGCTATGTCCATGACAAGACGGGCCGCGAGCTCCACATCGATGGCAATCTCGGCGTCCATCTCGGCCGGCTGACCACGGTGACCGCCGACGGGCTGCGATTCGGCAATGCGGCGTGGTCGAAAACCCCGCTGATGGTGAAGACCGATCGGCTCCAAATGAGCTTCGAACTCTGGCCTGCGCTGTTTGCGCGCGATTTCCGCATCCCGGACTTGCGACTGGTCCATCCCGACCTGTTGCTTGAAACGGGGCCGGACGGCATCGGCAATTGGGTGCTGAAAAACAGTGATGCGCGCGGAATGCAACCCCAGTTCCAGCGCCTGTGGATCGATGGAGGGCGACTGCGCTATGTCGATGCGCCGGTAGGAACCGACGTCGACATCGCGGTGCAGACTGCGGCGCCGCAGTCATCCACGACGGGACCGCCCATTGACGTCAAGGGCTCCGGCCACTGGAAAGGCAGTCCATTCGCCTTGCAGGGACATGGCGAATCGCCGCTGGACCTGCGTGATCGCAACCGTCCTTACCAGGTGGATGCCCACGCCGTGGCGGGCCCGACCCGCGCCCATGCCCGCGGCACCCTGCTCGATCCGCTGCGCATGCGTGATTTCAACCTGCAACTCGCGCTTTCCGGCAGCAACCTCGACGATCTGTATCGATTGCTCGGCATCGCCCTGCCGCCCACGCCGCCGTATGCACTGGATGGCCGCCTCACTCGCGTTGTCAACTCACCGACCAGCAGCACGTGGAAATACGATGGTTTCAGCGGCCGCGTCGGCAACAGCGACCTGGCCGGTTTCGCGCACTTCACCACCGGCAACCGCCACTATCTGCAGGCGGACCTGCGTTCGAAACAACTCGACCTCGAAGACCTCGCCGGATTCATCGGCGGCGCGCCCAAGGCCGGTCATGAAAGCAATGGCGAACTGGCCGCGAAAGCCGCCCGCCAACAGGCGCGCGGGAAACTGTTCCCCGACGACCCGTTCAATACCGGCAAGTTGCGTTCCATGGATGCGGATGTCCGCCTGCGCGCCGCCCAAATCAACACGCAGACACTCCCCGTTGACGACATGGACGCGGTCCTGGCACTGAAAGGCGGGGTGCTGACCCTGCATCCGCTCGATTTCGGCGTCGCCGACGGCCTTATCCGCTCCGATATCCGCATGGATGCGCGCAAGGACATCCTGCACACCCAAGCGGAAATCCACGCCAGGGACCTGACTCTGGCCAAGTTGCTGCCGAAGGTGAAACTCGGCAACACCGCCATCGGCAAGCTCGGTGGCAATGCCACCATCAACGGAACCGGCAATTCCATCGCGGCCATCCTCGGCAGCGCCGACGGCGGCATCGACCTTGGCATGGGACAGGGCCAGATCAGCAAACTTGCGATGGCCTTCGCCGGCCTCGACCTGGCCAGCATCCTCAAGATCAAGCTGACCCGCGACCAGCAGATTCCCATCCGCTGCGCGTTCGGCGACTTCGCCATCCGCGATGGCATCGCCAGCCCGCGCGCACTCGCGTTCGACACCAGCGACCTGTTGATGACAGGCGCGGGCCAGATCGACATGAAGAACGAACGACTCGACCTCACCCTCCAGACCAAGCCGCGCCGCTTCAGCCCCCTGTCGCTGCGTGCACCGTTGTACATCCGCGGCAGCTTCGTCCATGCCAGCGTGCGCCCGGACTATGCGCGCGTGGGGTTGCGTGCGTTGGCGGCCACGGCGCTTGGCAGCCTGACTGCTCCGGCGGCGGCTTTGGTGGCCACCACCAATCTCGGTGGCAAGGCGGAGGCCTACTGCGGCGCGGCGCGCTGATCGTCAGCGACCATATCGATCGTGAACCTCTCCTTTTCCCATGACGTATGCTGCGGTCATGGGCCATGCCATCTCCACTTACACGCCGCGCGAAGAACGCGCCAACGTCTGGACCGCCGGACTTGGCGCCATTGCCGCCCTGATCGCGGGGATCGTGCTGCTGGTCGTCGCGGCAATGCAGGGCGCAGATGGCAAACAGCTGTTTTCGGCAGCGGTGTTCGCCGCATCGATGCTGGCGTTGTACGTCGCCAGCACCACCTACCACTCGGCCACCGACCCGGCACGACGCGCGCACCTCAAGGTGTTCGACCACTGCGCCATCTACCTGCTGATCGCCGGCACCTACACGCCGTTCACCTTGCTGGCATTGCCTGCGCCCGACGGCATGCGCCTGTTCATCGTGATCTGGATCCTGGCCGCGCTCGGCATCACCTTCAAACTGTTCTACACCGGCCGTTTCAAGCTCGTCTCCACCCTCATCTACATCGCAATGGGCTGGCTGGGGGTATTCGAATGGCGGACGATGCGCGCCGCACTCAGCCCGGGCGTGTTCGAATGGATCATTGCCGGCGGGCTCTGCTACACGCTTGGCACCGTGTTCTACATGAGCAAGAAACTGCCGTTCACGCACGCGATCTGGCATCTGTTCGTCGCTGCCGGAACGGTCTGCCATTTCGTCGCCGTGTGGCAACTGGTAGTGCCGTAAACCCTACGACGTGATGTAGTCCTGCAGGTGGCGCAATTCGTTGCGCTGCTCGTCGATCACCGCCTTCACCAGGTCGCCGATCGATACCAGGCCGATCACTTCCTTGTGGTCGAGGATCGGCAGATGGCGCACGCGCTTTTCGGTCATCACCTGCATGCACTGGTGGATATCGTCGCCGGGCCGCGCGCACACCACTTCATGACTCATGATGTCGCTGACCGGCGTGGTCGCCGAGGTGCGTCCCAGCAACACGACTTTTCGGGCGTAATCACGTTCGGAAAGGATGCCGATCAGTTTCGATCCTTCCATCACCAATACCGCGCCAATGCCGTGTGCGGCCATCAGCTTCAGGGCATCGATCACCGGCGCCGTTGGCGCGATCGATACCACCCCGGAAACCTTTTTCCCCTCAAGCAAAAACCGAACCTGTCCCATGACGATTCCTCGCGCGGCAAGCCGGTCTCCAGCTTACTCCCACCGCCGTGCCCCGCTCAACGCCCGGCGTCTTCCACATCCTGCAACGCATCGACGCCGCCAAGATTACCCATCTGGCGCTGGATCGCATTGGCGCGTCGCAAGACATAGGTGCTCGGATGCGCGGCACTGAAACGCCGCGGGCTCGGCAACACCGCCGCCAGTCGCGCCGCCTGCGCCGACGACATCCTTGACGCATCGACCCCGAAGAAACTGCGCGACGCCGCCTGCGCGCCGTACACGCCATCGCCGAACTCCGCGATGTTGACGTACAGCTCGAGGATGCGTTCCTTCGGCAACAGGTGTTCCATCAGGAACGTGTACCAGACCTCCAGTCCCTTGCGCGCCCAGCGCAACACGCCGTCACCCTGCCACAGGAACAGGTTCTTCGCGGTCTGCTGGCTGATGGTGCTGGCGCCGCGCACTTTCGTCACCGGCCTGCCACGCGCTTCCGCCCGCGCCTTCATCCGCGCGTTGTAGCGTTCCGCGGCCTGGATCGCATCGAAATCGAAGCCATCGTGTTCGGCGAACTTCTGGTCCTCGGACGCCATCACCGCCACCGGCAACGATGGTGAAATTTTCGCCAGCGGTCGCCAGTCGTAGGCGACGCGGAATCCGCCATCGCCGGACAGCCACGCGCCCAGCAAACGGATCGCCATGAAACTGGAAAACGGCGGATTGATCACCCGCAGGCTCGCCACTTGCAAGATGCTGAATCCCAACGCGATCGCCGGCAGCCACAGCAGCCACTTGCGCAGGCGTTTTCGCCGACTGCCTCGACGCGTCCCTTGCGCATCCAACGATGCGTCCCCATTTGAATTGACTGAAGATCGACCCATCCGATCATTATCCCCGCGATCCACGACCATGAGCGATTCCAGCGATCTCCTCCATCGTTTCCTGCTGCCGGATGCCCACGTCCGCGGCGCCCACGTGCGACTCGACGCCACCTGGAAGCACATCCTCTCCCACGCCCACTACCCGCAAGCGGTGGAAGCAATGCTGGGTGAAGCGCTGGTCGCCAGCGCCCTGCTCAGCGCACATACCAAGGTGGAAGGACGCCTCTCGCTGCAGGCCCGCAGCAGTGGCGCCTTGCGCACCCTGTTCGCGGAATGCACCGCCGCCGGTACCCTGCGCGGCATCGCCCGCCTCGCCGAAGGCGCCGAACCGCCACGCGACCTCACCGCGCTGGGCGACGATGCCCTGCTTGCCGTCACCATCGAGAACCCCGGCCTCGGCGGTGGCGAACCCGTGCGCTACCAGGGACTGGTGCCGCTGGAATCGCCGACGCTGTCGGGCGCGCTCGAAGACTATTTCGATCGTTCCGAACAATTGCCGACCCGGTTGATCCTCGCCGCCGATGGCGAACGCGCCGCCGGCCTGCTGTTGCAAGTGTTGCCCGGCGCCGGCAGCGACGACGATGGCTGGAACCGCATTTCGATGCTGGCCGCCACCCTGGGCCGCGACGAATTGCTGGCCCTGCCCGCCGACACCCTCCTCACCCGCCTGTTCCATCAGGAAACCGTGCAGGATTTGGGGGCGAAACCACTGGAATTCGGCTGCTCCTGCTCGCAGGGCCGGGTCGAGGACATGCTGCGTGCGCTCGGCCGCGAAGAAGCCGATGCCGCCGCCGAGTCCGGACAGGCCGAGATCATCTGCGAGTTCTGCGGCCAGCACTATCGTCTCAGCAAGGGCGAGATCGAACAGCTGTTCCAAACCCCGCCTCCCGTGGCATCCTCTTCACGCCTGCAATAGCTGAATTGCGCTAGTCTCCGCAGTTGTTAAGGAAACATAAACGGACTAGAATCAATCCGTTCAAAGAGGGGAACTTCGGGCATCACGCCCAGTCTGACTGCCGATGAACAACCGGTTCCGTACTGCCGTCGCCGTTTCCCTGCTGGCCATTGCCTGCAGCGGCTCTGCGTATGCGCAGTCATCGGCCCTGGTTCCGATCGTGAACAACAAGAGCGGCAAGGTCGAAGCCTTCCTGCGGCTTGATCCGATCGCCGTCGGCGGCAAGCGCGCCCAGTGGCGCTTCGGCAGCAGTTCCCTGGAAAGCGCCTTTGGCCTAGGCAGCGGTGAATCGCTCGCCCTGCTCTGCGATTCCGGCACGACCGAGCAATCGATCCGCAATCTCTCGAGCAGCTGCATGCTCGGCACGCTTGGCGGCAACAATCGCCACGGTGTCGGCGCCAGCGTCCAGAAGGGCGGGAATCACCTCGGCTTCAACATCGGCAAGGGCAATACCGGCCTTCCCGAATGGCTGACACCGGCCGGTGGCAAGGTGCAGCAGACCGACATGGCGCTGTTCGCGGAACGCACGATTGGCCGCAACGGCGTGGTCTCGATCGCCGGAACCACCGCGAACGCCCGCCTCGTCCCCGCCACCGAAATGCAGGTCCTCGCCGACCACTGGAACACCCAGTCGCTCAGCCTCGGCGGCGGCGTCGGCAACATCCGCGCCAACATCTTCGGCCGCGTCGTCAACGTTCCCGGCCAACCGAAATTCGAAGGCTTCGGCCTCGGCGTCACTTGGCGCACCCCGTGGAGCGGCCAGCTTTCGGTCGGCGCGGAAAACATCGTCACCAAGGGCAGCAATCCCTTCGCCGTCCCCAACAAGGATGGCAAGGAAGATAGCGCGGTGCCGTATGTGCGATATCAGCAGGATCTCTAAGGCGGGGTTTTGTCGCCTAGCAGTCGCCGGTTCGGACTCCCAACTCCTGTAACCGGGTAGTCAACGGCAACAAATGCCGTTCATACGGCTTCCACTTCGGGGTATCCCGCCGAACGACACCCTCCCGTACCTGCATGGCACTCGCGGTCGCCACGCTGCGCTGCGATGAAGACGTGCTCAGCATCGCCTGCTCGAACTCCAGTCCACAGAATTCCGCGACCTCCCGCATCACCTGTCCGGGATCACGCGTCAGTCGCGTGTAATCGACGTCGAGAATGCGACCGGGGAAACGCGCCTTCCAGTGCGCCATCAACTCCCGATACATCGCGTAATACTCCGCCACCTCGATCTGGTCGTAGGAATATGGATTCGCTTCCGAGAACAACTCACGCAGATTCGAGAAACAGGTCTCGACGGGATCCCGCACCATGTGCAGTATCTTCGCGTTCGGCAGCGCCTGCGCGATGAATCCGATATTGAGGAAGTTGGACGGGAGTTTGTCCGTGAACATTGGCTCCGGCCCCAACCGCCATTCGAGGCCATCCAGATAGCGCTTGCCGATCGCCGGGTAGTCCGGAGTATTGGCCAGCGTCCGCTCGACCAGGGCCGCATCGATCACGCCTTTGCTGTGATAGTCGGTCTCGTAGCGCATGGCGCTGGTGAAATCATAGAGCTCGCCGATGCCGTGGACCTGCGAATGCGCGCTGAGCAACTGCTCCAGTAACGTGGTTCCCGAGCGGTGCATCCCGACAATGAACACCGGTTGGCGCGCCGACCCCGTCCAACCACCGCTGGCGGCTGACGTCGGAAGCTGCTTGAGCAATTCGATCAGCCGTCGCGAGTCTGCGCTCTCGTATCGGAGCGTATCCCGCTTGATTCGCATTCCCTGTGCAAGGCGAGCGTAGGCCTGGTCGTACTCAGCCGCACCATCGTGGAATCGGTGCAGGGCATACGCAAGATTCATCGCAGCCGACGCTTTGTCGCCGCCAATGCGGGATAGTTGCTGCTCCGCAGCTTTCGCGACATCGACATCACCCCACACCGATTTCCCGAGCTGGGACAGCAACAGATACGTTTCCGGGATTTCTGGCGCCCGTTGCAACGACCTGCGCAATGCATTGAGCGCACGAACCGGATACCCCATGTAAATGCACACCTGGGCCAATGCCAACAATGTCGGTGGGTAATCCGGATCCCCGCGGAAGGCTTCCTCGACATATTCGAGCGCACGGTCCTGCAGGTTGAAGAACGAGAGTTCGGATGCAGTCGCCAACAACACCGGGATCGGCATTCGCGACGGCGGCCCCAACCGCTCGACATAGGCGAGAAAATCATCGGCCATGTTGTAGACCCGCAACCGGGCCATCACATCGGACAGCACTTCGATGCTCTCCGGGCGCAACTTGGACGCGCGCACCGCGTATTCCGTTGCCAACCGGAAGCGTCCCAGCTGCGATTCGACATGGGACAGCTTGATCAGGATGTCCGCACGCTCGCCGGCCGATGCCAATTGCGCCAGCAGCGACGTCCGGACATCGGGCCAGCGCCCCTGCGCAAAGAGGGAATCAGTCGATGTCATCCGAACAGGGTAACAACAAAAAAGCGGCCACCCGAAGGTGGCCGCTCTGGTATTGCACTACTGGTAACCGCTATCAGTAGTCGTAGCTGACGCTCAACTGCACGTAACGCGGGGCCTGGGAGAACAGCGGCAGACCGTAGGCAGCACGGACGGTGCCGTCACCCGAACCCGACGCCGAGCTGGTTTCCAGCGTCGGATCGTACTGAAGCGGCTTGCGATCGTTGGTGATATTGAACACGTCCAACGAAGCGGTCAGCTTCTTGTTGAAGTACTTCGGACGGTAGACGATGCCCAGGTCGAGCTGCTTGGTCCACGGACCATGCGTCTTGCCCGGGGGCGATGCCTGGTTGTAGCAAGTGTGGTAGGCCGAACCGTATCCGATCGGATCGGTATCACCGAAGAAGTAACCCAAGCAGTTCTTCGGCACGCCGGATTGCACCAGCAGCTTGCCGGTCAACAGCCATTCCGGAGCAAACTGGTACATGCCACGCATGCGCAGGGCATGGCGACGATCGTTGGCCATGTAGCCATACGAATTGACCATCAGGCCGCCGTAATCCCAGTCCTCGGTCTTGGAAACGTCGGTCTGGCCGATGTCGGAACGCACCTGGCCTTCGGTATTACCCGGGTTGCGGCTGAAGGTGTAATCCACGCGATATTGCCACTTGCCGTCGAACGGATGCTCCAGGTACAGATCGAGCGCTTCGTACTTGCGAATCGGCTTCTCGGCATTCGATGAGTTGAAGCCCATTTGCGCGTTGGTCAGGATAACATCCGTATATTGGCCGGTCACATTGTTGCGGACATGGAACGTATTGGAACGGCCAGGATTGACGATATAGCAACCCGGCACGGTGTAATCCGCGCCCCCACCCGGCAGCATACCAGCAACAGGTCCCGTGGCGCACCAGTCGTCGATAACGGTACCGAGCTTGCGATAAGTGACCTTGGCACCAGCGACCCACTTCTTGCTGAACTGGTAGTCGAGGCCGAGGATGGCTTCATCATTATATTGCGGCTTCAGGCTCTTGGCTGCGATGCCGGCCGGATCGGGGACCTGGCCGAATTCGTTGTTGCCCGAGAAGCCGCCATTCGCGGTTGCAGGGTTCGGGAAGTAGGTCAGGCCGGTCGGTTGACCATGAGCGTCGACGCCAGTGTAAGTGTAGTTCTGGTAGTAGTAGGTGGACGGCGAAGCGCCACGGATCGCGACTTCATTCGGCAGGGCGAGGTAGTAGCGACCCACGTTGCCGAACAACTTCATGGTCGAATCGCCCTTCATATCCCAGGCAAAACCGATGCGCGGGGCGATCTGGTGCTTCTCGTGGACGTAGCTCTGGCCGGCGCTGTTCTTGTTGTTGAAGTCATCGCTGCGCAGACCGGCCTTCAGCAGGAAGCGATCGGTGACCTGCCAATTGTCTTCCACGTAGATCGCCTTCTGCACCACCGACATCGACGCTTGGGTGTTGAAGAAGTATTGGCGAACGTTCACGCCATTGGGGCGATAGCTCCAGTAGTAACCGGGGCCGGACGTGGCGGCACCCTGCCCGACCGCGTTATTGGTCAAGTCATCAATACCACCGGTGATCTGATGCGAACCGATTTTGTATTGAACGTCGAAACGCACGCCCGTGACTTGCATCCTGGCATTCGGCGTGCCGCCGCCGCTGGAGACCTGCGGCAGATCCAAGCCACCCGGGTAGTAGGCCGTCGGGATGTACTGCGTGTTGGCAATGAACGGCAGCGGTGAAGCAACGGCCAACATGGTCGGGTTATGCACCACGTCCTTGCCATAGGTCACCGAGAAGTTCAGATTGTCGGTCAGGTAGTTGGTGTACTTGGCGATGTAGACGAAGGTATCTTGCTTGGTCGGCGTCGCATTGCCTCGAAACGCGCCGTCAGTGCCGTACGACGACGTACCACCACCATCGTTATAGCGAACACCTTGCGAATGATCGTTTTCCTTGATGCCGGTCAGTTCAAAGATGTTGGAGTCATTGATGTTCCAGTCGATCTTGCCGTAGATCTTGGTTGACGGACTATCGATATACGAACGGGTAGTAGCGGGCACATTGGTTCCAGTGCTGACATAGGAGTCCTTGGACTTCTCTGCCGACAGGAAGAAGAACAACTTGTCGGGAACCAGTGGGCCGCCGATATAGGCGTCATACGTGGTGTTCCACAGCTTGTCCTTGCTGCGGTCACGGTACAGGCTGCCCGGCAACGCGGCATTGTCGTAATGCCACGCTTTGACCGGCACGCCATTTGCATTGGTGGTGCCAATCATGCTGGCCGGGTCACCGGTGTTGGTGCCGCCCGGCAGGTTCGCGGTGGGATAGAAGATGTTCTTCGGCGCGGAGGCAAGCGCCTTCGGGCGCCAAGAGACCTGACCACCGAAGTGCCAGTCATTGGTGCCGCGCTTGCCGACCTGGCTGATCACGCCACCATCGGAACGACCGTACATGGCGCTGTAGCCGCCAGTGTAGGTTTCCTGCTGGGCGATCGAGCCGTACGGCAAGCCGAGGCCGCCGATGTTGGCGAGCGGATCGGAGACGTTGAAGCCGTTGATGTAATAGGCGTTTTCGGTCACGCCGGCGCCGCCGAACGACACCGTACTACCGTTGCCGAAGTAGCCACTGCCCTTGACGGTGCCCGGGGCCAGCAACGCGATGGCTTCGGCGCTGTGCGCCACCGGCAGCACAGCCAAGTCCTTCGCGGTGATGACGGTGCGTGAGTCGACCTGCGTCACGTCGATGCCGGCGCCAGTCGCGGTGACGGTAATCGTGCCAAGTTCATTGCTGGTGTTCGCAGCTGCACCGGCGAACGATGCTTCCGTACCCGAGCTCACCTTCACCAGTATCTGCTTGGTGCCGACGACCTGGTCGCCCTTCTTGGCGGTGACGGTGTAATTGCCGACCGGCAGGTTGCCCGCGCTATAGCGGCCAGAGCTGTCGACGCCAATAGTGCGTGCAAAGCCGGTGTCGCTGACGAGGGTGATGGTTTCGCCGGGAGCAGCGTTGCCGTACACGGTGCCGGTGGTCGCCTGCGCGTGGACGGTGCCTGCGAAGCAGAGACCGAGCGCAACCGTCAGAGCACTACGCTTGAAGCCGGACCTGATTGAATTGGATGCCATTGATTTGAACCCCATGGGTGTGGAAACGCGTGAAATGCTCGCAGGCATACCCGTTCTACCGAGATTGCCTGACCGACCGACTATGCGACAGAAACAAATCCTTAACAAGTCCCTCATCACGCATTCATAAATGAATTTTAGGTGAGAAATTCATACTCCGTACATTAAAAGTGACAGGCGCCACACAAATCGGCTGCACATTCAGTTTGGTGGCTGGAGTTCCACCACGACCACACTGACCTGTATAAAAGAAAGGCCATCCGAAGATGGCCGTTCTGGTACTGCACTTCCGGGGCTTTACCTGTCAGTAGTCGTAGCTGACGCTCAACTGCACGTAACGCGGCGACTGGAAGTAGATCGGCATGTGATATTGCGAGTAGATCGTGCCGCTGCCATGGCAGGCAATGCCCGGATCGTAATGACAGATCTGGCCAGTCTCCAAGGTCGCGTTGTATTGCCGTGGCTTGCGATCGTTGGTGACATTGAACACATCCATCGCCAGCGTCAGCTTCTTGTCGAAGTACTTCGGGCGGTAGACGAGCCCGAGATCCAGTTGCTTGGTCCAGGGGCCATGGGTAGCGCCCGGCGCCGCCGGCTGGTTGAGGCAGGTGTGGTACGAGGAGGTGTAGCCGATCGGATCCCCATCGTTGAAGTAATAGCCCAAGCAGTTGAACGGTGTCCCGGACTGCACCAGGAAATTGCCGGTGACCAGCCACTCCGGCGCGAACTGATACATGCCTCGCATGCGCAATGAATGACGACGATCGTTGGCCATGTAGCCATACGAGTTGTACATCAGGCCGCCATAGTCCCAGTCCTGGGTCTTGGAGACGTCGGTTTGGCCGATGTCGGACTTGACCTGTCCCTCGGTGTTGCCCGGGTTGCGGCTCCAGGTGTAGTCCATGCGCCACTGCCACTTGCCGTCGAACGGATGCTCCAGGTACAGATCCAGTGCCTCGTATTTGCGGATCGGCTTCGCGGCATTCGATGAATCGAAGCCGAGCTGGGCATTGGTCAGCGTGACGTCGGTATAGCTGCCGTCAACATTGTTTCGGATATGGAAGGTATTGGTGCGGCCCGGATTGATGATGTAGCAACCCGAAACCTTGTAATCCACCCCACCATTTGGCAACGCAGCAGCTACGCGCCCGCTATCGCACCAGTCGTCGATCAGCGTGCCGAGCTTGCGGTAGGTCACCTTGGCACCGGCCACCCATTTCTTGCTGAACTGGTAGTCGAGGCCGAGGATGCCTTCATCCTGATATTGCGACTTCAGGCCCTTGGCGGCGACACCATTCGGATCGGGAATCTGGCCGAACTCGTTGTTGCCCGAGTAACCGCCATTGGCCGTCGTCGGGTTCGGTTCGTTGGTGAGGCCGGTCGGGATGCCATTGCTGTCGATGCCGGTGTAGGTGTACTTCTGGTAGTAGTACGTCGATGGCGACGCACCACGCTTCGCCACCGAGTTGGGCAACGCCAAGTAATAGCGGCCGAGGTTGCCGAACAACTTCATCGTCGAATCGCCCTTCAGGTCCCAGGCGAAGCCGAGGCGCGGGGCGAGCTGGTGCTTCTGGTGGACATAGCTCTGGCCTCCATCGTTCTTGTTGTTGAAGTCATCGGTACGGAGACCCATCTTCAACACGAAGCGATCGGTAATCGACCAGTTGTCCTCGATGAAGGCGGCCTTCTGCACCACCGTCGAGGACGAGAGATCGCTGTAGAACTGCTGGAAGACATGGGTACCATCGTTCTGGTAATCCCAGTAGTAGCCTGGGCCGGAAACGAACGTCCCCTGGTCCTTGGCCTTGTAGGTCATGTCGTCAATACCACCATGGAACTGGTGCGCACCAATCTTGTACTCGACGTCGAAACGCACACCTGTTCCCTGCAGGCGCGCCGTCGGGACGCCGATCGTCTGGTACGGCTGCGGAAAGACCATGCCCGCCGGCGGATTCGTCATGTTGAACGTCTCGGCGATGTAGGGCAGCGGCGAATTGATCGCCAACAGCGTCGGGTTGTTCACCACCTGCTTGCCGTAGGTCACCGAGAAGTTCAGGTTGTCGCTCAGGTAATTGGTGTACTTGGCGATCTCGACGCGGGTATTCGTCTTGGTCGGCGGTGCCGGCTGGTAATACGCGCCTTCGCCCTGACCCGCAAAGGTGACCGGATCGTAGTTGTAGTAGTAACGGGAGCCGTTGGTGTGATCGTTGGACTTGATCCCGGTCAGTTCCAAGATATTGGTGTCGTTGATGTTCCAGTCGATCTTGGCGTAGATCTTCCCGACATTATTGGTGAAGTGGTCGCGATAGGTGGGCGCCTGCTCGCGATCCGAAGTGGAGATGTAATTGTCCTTCGACTGCTCCGCTGACAGGAAGAAGAACAACTTGTTCGGCACCAGCGGACCGCCGACATAGGCGCTGTACGTGGTATTCCACAACTTGTCCTCGCTGCGCTTGCGGAACAGCTTTCCGGGCTTGTTCGGATCGTCGTAATGCCAGCAATACTGTCCAGCGACCGGCGTCGCCGCCGGGCATGTGGAATCGCCGGCAACCTCGCTCGGATACAAGGCCGCATTCGTGTAGTCACCGGCCAATCCACCCGGCAGGCCGATCGCCTTCGGGTAGTAGACGTCCTTCGGCGCCGAAGCCAGCGCCTTCGGGCGATACGTGACCTGGCCACCAAAGTGCCATTCATTCGTGCCGCGCTTACCGACTTGGCTGATCACACCGCCATCGGAACGGCCGTACATCGCGCTGTAACCGCCGGTATAGGTTTCCTGCTGGGCAATCGAACCGTAAGGCAGACCAAGACCACCGATGTTGCTATACAGCTCGGAGACGTTGAAACCGTTGATGTAATAGGCGTTCTCGGTCACGCCAGCACCACCGAAGGACACTTCGTTACCCTTGCCGAAATAGCCACTGCCCTTGACCGTGCCCGGGGCCAGCATGGCGATCGCCTCCGCACTATGTGCGATCGGCAGCACGGCCAGATCCTTCGCAGTGATGACGGTACGCGAGTCGACCTGTGTCACATCGATGCCGGCGCCGTGAGCAGTCACGGTAATCGTGCCAAGTTCGTTGCCCGGCGTCGCGGCGCCTGCGCCGGCGAACGAAGCTTCCGTACCCGAGCTCACCTTCACCAGGATTTGCTTGGTGCCGACGACTTGATCGCCCTTCTTGGCGGTGACGGTGTAGTTGCCGACCGGCAGGTTGCTGATCGAGTAACGGCCAGTGCTGTCAACGCCGACGGTGCGCGCAAAGCCGGTCTCACTGACGACCGTGACCGCCTCACCGGGAGCAGCGTTGCCGTAGACGACACCCGTGGTCGACTGCGCGTGGACAGTGCCAGCAAAGCAGAGACCCAGCGCGATGGTCAGCGCACTACGCTTGAAGCCTGATCTGATTGAATTGGATGCCATGGATTTGAACCCCTCGAGAGTGAAAACGCGTGAAAACTTGCCGGCACACACAAATGAAGTGAGCAGCCTGACTCATCGACTATGCGTTTGGAACAAATCCTTAACAAGCACTTGCTGCGCATTCATAAATTAATTTTTAGTGAGAAATTCATCGCCGCGCATTAATAAAGCAATGTGCGCGACTGCATCAGCGTTCCTTGTCAGCCAACTACCTGGTGATGCGTTTTCTCTCATCCACCAAGCGCTCGGGCATCCGCTCCCCGTACTCCTGCAGGTATTCGCCAATGTGCTCGAACTCGGCAGTCCACCCTGCCCTGTCATAGCCAAACAGTTTCTCGCGCGCTTCGGCAGTCAGTTCAACGCCATCCAGATTGATATCTTCCGCCTTCGGCAGATGTCCGATCGGCGTTTCGACCGAACCCGCCTTGCCATCCACGCGCTTGAGCATCCACTCGAGCACGCGCATGTTGTCGCCGAAGCCGGGCCACAGGAAGTCGCCGCCATCGCCCTTGCGGAACCAGTTGACGTGGAAGATCTTCGGCAGCTTCGCGCCTGCCTTGTCGAACGACAACCAGTGGCTGAAGTAGTCGGCGAAGTTGTAACCGCAGAACGGCTTCATCGCCATCGGGTCGCGACGCATCACGCCGACGGCGCCGGTCGCGGCCGCCGTGGTTTCCGATCCCATCGCGGCGCCAACCAGCACGCCATGCGTCCAGTCGCGCGCCTCGAACACCAGCGGCACCAGCGAGGCGCGACGACCGCCGAACACGATCGCCGAGATCGGCACGCCTTGCGCGTCTTCCGCATGCGGCGAATATGACGGGCATTCCTTCGCACTCACGGTGAAGCGCGAGTTGGGGTGTGCGGCCGGCTGCTTCGATGCCGCATCGAACGGCTTGCCCTTCCAGTCGGTGACGGGCACGCGCGTGTCCAGACCTTCCCACCACGGCTGGTTGTCATCGGTGACAGCGACGTTGGTGAAGATGGTGTTCTGCTGGATCGAAGCGAGCGCGTTCGGATTCGATTTCTCCGACGTGCCCGGCGCGACGCCAAAGAATCCGGCTTCGGGATTGATGGCGTAGAGACGACCATCGGCACCGGGACGCATCCAGCAGATGTCGTCGCCAATGGTGGTGATCTTCCAGCCATCCTTGCGATAGCCTTCCGGCGGAATCAGCATGGCGAGATTGGTCTTGCCGCAGGCGCTGGGGAATGCCGCGGCGATGTAGTGCGTTTCTCCCTGCGGATTCTCGATGCCGAGGATCAACATGTGTTCGGCCAGCCAGCCTTCCTGGCGCGCCTGGTGCGAGGCGATGCGCAGTGCATGGCATTTCTTGCCGAGCAGCGCGTTGCCGCCGTAACCGGAGCCGAATGACTGGATTTCCAGGTCTTCCGGGAAGTGCATGATGAAGCGGCGATCGGGATCGAGCTCGCCGGTGGAGTGCAGGCCCTTCACGAAGCTGCCCTCGCGCTCGATGCGCGCCAGCGCCGCCGCACCCATGCGCGTCATGATGCGCATGTTGGCGACCACGTACGGGGAATCGGTGATCTCGACGCCGCAACGCGACAGCGGCGAGTCGATCGGGCCCATGCAATACGGCACCACGTACAGGGTGCGGCCCTTCATGCAGCCATCGAACAGCGATTTCATTTGTTGGCGCGCGGCATCGGGCGCCATCCAGTGGTTGTTGGGGCCGGCATCATCGCGATCTTTGGTGCAGACGAATGTCAGGTGCTCGACGCGCGCGACATCGTCGGGATGCGAACGATGCAGGTAGCTGTCGGGATGCGTCTGTTCGTTGAGTTTGATCAGCGTGCCGTCGGCCAGCATCTGCGCGATCAATGCATCGTTCTCGGCATCGCTGCCATCGCACCATTGGATGCGATCCGGATGGGTCAGTTGCGCGACTTCCAGCACCCACTGGTTCAGTGCGTCGAGGTTTGATGCAGTCGCGTCGTGATTGCTCATGTTGCCCTCCCCCATGGTGTTATCCCTGTTTCGGAATCAGCGTCGCCATCATGTGCGCGACGTAGGCTTCGTACTCCTCCTTCGACGGCCGTTCCTGCGGCAATTGCAAACCGAGCTGCAGGAAGCCGACATACGCCGAATAGACCAGTCGCGCGCGATAACGCGCGGTATCCACATCGAAGCCGGCGCGGCGGAACGAATCGGTCACCCACTCCAGGCGTCGCCGCGAGATGCGCGATACCGCCGGTTGCACCAGGGGATTGTCCATCGCGCGCAACAGTTGCCCGTAGATGACGTGCGAGACGTCGTCATGCGCGACCAGCTGGAACAGTTGTTCAAGTCGCGCGCGCGAATCGCCGATCGCTTCGAGTCGATCGAACACTTGCGTCTGTTCGTACTGTTCCCAGCGATCGAGCGCCGCCTGCAACAGCGCATCCCGCGTGGGGAAATGCCAGTAGAAACTGCCCTTGGTCACGCCAAGGCGGCGCGCCAGCGGTTCCACCGCCAATGCCGGGACACCAAGTTCTCCGATCTGCTGGAGGGCCGCGGCCGCCCAATCGTCGGCGCTGAGTCGGCCGGCGCGATCCGCCTTGCCGGATATCGATGCGATCTGGTCTGTCATCGCCCAGTTTAAGCACATTCCGTACGATTCCGTCAAAGTCCGTATGGTGTTGCACTGCAACTTGACGCTGGCGAATCCACTTCAATACTTTTGCGTATGGAAAAGGGCGTCGGCATGGTTTACGCTCGCGTTCATTCATTCGATTGTTTGAATTTCAGCGGAGCCGCCATGAGTATCGTTCTGCCCCTCCTCGCCGTCGTGATCGCCACCGGCATCGCGGCCTACCATCGCTGGAGCCTGGCCTTATGGTCGGCACTGATGGCGGCGTTCCTGCTGGTCGCCTGGTTCTTCGGCGGCAATTCCACACTCACTATCGTGCTGGCGGTGCTCGCGGCCGTGGTGGCGATCCCGCTGCTGGTGCCGGCACTGCGCAAGTCGCTGGTGACTGCGCCGTTGCTGAAGTTCTACACGCGCATCCTGCCGCCGCTCTCCGACACCGAGCGCACCGCGCTGGAGGCGGGCACGGTCGGTTTCGAAGGCCAGCTGTTCTCGGGCATGCCGGAGTGGTCGCAACTGCTGAAGTTGCCGAAGCCGGAACTGAGCGCGGAAGAACAGGCCTTCCTCGATGGCCCCTGCGAAGAGCTGTGCGGGATGGTCGACAACTGGGAGATCGACCACGTCCGCGCCGACCTGCCGCCACAAATGTGGGAGTACGTCAAGCGCAACAAGTTCTTTGGCCTGAACATCCCGAAGGAATACGGCGGCCTTGGTTTCACCGCGCTGATGAACCACAAGGTGATCCAGAAGCTGGCGTCGATTTCGACGGTGGTGAGTTCCACTGTTGGCGTACCGAATTCACTCGGCCCGGCCGAACTGCTGATGCACTACGGCACCGACGAGCAGAAGGCGCATTACCTGCCGCGCCTGGCCGATGGTCGCGAAGTGCCGTGCTTCGCGCTGACAGGTCCGTTCGCCGGTTCCGATGCCACCTCGATTCCCGATTACGGCATCGTCTGCAGCGGCGACTGGAATGGCGCCAAGGTGCTGGGCGTTCGCCTCACCCTCAACAAGCGCTACATCACGCTGGCGCCGGTGGCGACACTGATCGGCGTCGCGTTCCGGATGTACGATCCCGACGGCTTGCTCGGCGACAAGAAGGACATCGGCATTTCGCTGGCGTTGGTGCCACACGATGCCGACGGACTGGAAATCGGTCGCCGCCACTTCCCGCTCAACTCGCCGTTCCAGAACGGCCCGATCCGCGGCAAGGATGTGTTCGTGCCGCTGTCGCAACTGATCGGCGGCGAAGACTACGCAGGACAAGGCTGGCGGATGTTGATGGAATGCCTGTCGATCGGCCGCTCGATCACCCTACCCTCGACCGCCAGTGGCGGCGCGCGCATGGGCGCGGTGGTGACCGGCAGCTACGCACGCATCCGCAAACAGTTCGGCTTGTCGATCGGCCGCTTCGAAGGCGTCGAGGAAGCGCTCGCACGCATGGGCGGTCGCGCCTACGCGATCAGCGCGTTGTCGCAAGCGACTGCGGCTGCCGTGGCACGCGGCGAAAACCCGGCGGTGCCATCGACCATCTCCAAGTACCACTGCACCACCATGGGTCGCGAAGTCGCGATGGACGTGATGGACGTGATCGGCGGCAAGGGCATCATCCTGGGCCCGCGCAATTTCGCGGGTCGCGCGTGGCAGGCATCGCCGGTGGCGATCACGGTGGAAGGCGCGAACATCATGACGCGCTCGCTGATGATCTTCGGACAAGGCGCGATCCTGTGCCATCCATGGGTGATGAAGGAAATGAAGGCGACCCAGATCCCCGATGCCGGTGAACGCATCGACGCGTTCGACAGCGCACTGTTCGGCCACATCGGCGCGGCGATTTCGAATGCCGTTCGCAGCCTGTGGTTCGGGTTGACGTGGTCGCGCTTCGGGCGCGCCCCGGGCGACGATTACACGCGTCGCTACTACCGCAAGATGAATCGCTATTCCGCCAATCTGGCGGTGATGGCCGACATCTCGATGCTGATGCTCGGCGGCAAGTTGAAGTTCAAGGAGTCCCTGTCCGGTCGCCTTGGCGATGTGCTGAGCCAGCTCTACATCGCCAGCAGCATGTTGAAACGCTATGAGGACGAAGGCCGCCCGGACAGCGACCAGCCGTTGCTGGCCTGGGCCTTCCACGATGCGGTGAACAAGATCGAGACCGCGCTGTCGGGCGCGTTGCGCAACTTCCCAGTGCGCCCGGTGGCGTGGCTGCTGTGGCCGATCATCTTCCCGTGGGGGCGCCGTGCGCAGGCACCGAGCGATCGTCTCGGCCACAAGGTGGCGAGCCTGCTGATGACGCCATCCGACGCGCGCGATCGCCTGGCCGAAGGCATCTTCACCACGCCGGGCGAGAACAATCCGGCGGGCCGCATCATCAGTTACCTGCCGAAGTTCGTGATGGCCGAGCCGGTGGAACGCAAGTTCCTGAAGGCGCTGAAGAGCCACGAGATCGAAGCGCTGGAGTTCGAGGATCAACTCGTCGAAGGCGTGCGCGAAGGCTGGATCACTGCCGAGGAAGCCGATCAGTTGCGCGAGCTGCGGACGATGACGCTCGACACCATCATGGTTGACGACTTCGATCCGGAGGAACTGCGTTCGGCCGGGTATCGCGATCTCGTCGCACACGAGCAGCGGTCGTCGCGCGCGGTGGCGTAGTTATCGCCCGGCTGTGCGCCTGCGTCGGTTGTCCATATGACCGCGACCGTGAATACGTCCATGTAGGCTCAGCCGCCGCATCCATGCGGCGGAATGGTCGGCCATACGGACGAACCGCGCTGACGCCGCCGGTGGTGGCTTTCAAGTCTCTGAAAAGCAACAACACGCGCGCGGCAAGTGGGTGCGCCAGTCCGATGCACGACCGTGACGTGCCATGGATGGCACGTACGAGCCTACATGGACGTATTCACGGCGTGTCGTGCATTGGAGCTGGTCACACACGCCAGCCAGCGCGTGGTTCGGAACGACGTGCGCCTGTTACTGCGCGCCCTTTTCGCGCCCACGCAATGTCAACCGCGAAATTTCCGGATAACGCCCCATCCGCAACGGCAACCAACTGGTGCCGATGCCGGGTGACACGAACAGCGTGCGCTCACCGACATGGTATTCGCCGCTCAACGCCGCGGACTTGGCGCGGAACGTCGACGGCGTGCGCAAGCCAAACGGATTCACCTGGCCACCATGCGTGTGTCCCGCCAGGACCAGCGCGGTCGATTCCGGGAACTTCAGGAACATCTCGGGCTCGTGCTCCAGCGCGATCGTCGGCAGGCCGGGATCGATCCGCGCGTAAGCCGCCAGCGGCTGCGGCTTGCCGGCGGTGAGATCATCCACGCCGACCAGGTTGAAGCCACAATCGCGCACGCCAACGCGCGTCGATTCGTTTTCCAGCACCTGGATGCCGACACGCTCGAACTCGGCCGCCACGCGCGGACCGCCGTCCCACCAGTCATGGTTGCCGAGCACGGCATAGACCTGCTTCTTCTGCGTCAATGGCGCGAGATGATTGGCGATGGTCGCGGGATCGACGTATTTGCCCAGCACCACGCTGAGGATCACGTAGTCGCCGGTGAACACCACGACGTCGGAATCACTGGCGGCGAGTTTCGCAACGACGCGATCGACATTGTCGATGCCGTTCATCCACGAACCGGTGTGGAGATCGGTGACCTGGTCGATGCGCAGGCCATCGCACTGCGCCGGCCAGTTCGCCAGGTGCAACGTGTAATCGCGCTCAATCAGCTGGCGCGGCTCCCATAGCCATGCATACAGGCCGCAGGCGACGAGGAACGCCACGACCACCAACAGCACGCGCTCCCACTTCCGGCGTTGACGCCTGCGCCGACGCAGCGTGGCTGCCGAATCGTGCGGCGTATCGCTTTCCCTGCCTTGCGGTTCAGTCGGCTGATCTTGCATCGCGTGCATCCTGCGCCTTATTGGCTGTATGCCAGCCGATCCAGCCGGCCAGCAACGCGCTGATCGTGCTGAGTGCGGCGAACACGCCCACTGTCGCACCGATCCCGCGCAGCAAATTCATGCCGGTGGCGATCGCCATGTCGCCAAAGCGCCAGACTGCGGTGTCGACCGCACTCTGTCCCTTGTAGCGCAGCGCACGCGGCACCGAGGCGAACAGCGCATGCCGGGCGGGTTCGGACATGCCATATGCCAGGCCGCGACTGACGATCAATGCCAACGCGACCACCGGCAATCCCGCCAGCATCGGCGCGTGCGGATCGGGGGTGAACACCACCAGCACCAGCATGGCGGCGCTGACCAATGCCCAGACCAGGATCACCACGCCCGGCCCCTTGCGTGGCAGCAGCCAACGCGTCACCAGCAGTTGCGTCAGCGCGGTAAGGATGTTGCCGATCTGATCGATCCGCGCATGGAACGCGGTGCGCGCCACCGGATCGAGGAAGGTCACGTGCGAGTAATCGGTCACCAGGGCGTAGTTGACCGTGCCGATGCCATCGGCGAGCAGCAACAGGATCGCCATCGCGCGCATGAACGGCGTCGCGAAGATCTGCTTCAGCCCATCCCACATGCTGCCGCCAACCGCAGCTTCGTGGTCGGGATCGTGGCGCTTCTCGCCATGGACGCGCGCCCAGCGCCCGAGTGCGATCACGCATCCCACCGCGATGGCCAGCAATCCCGCCGACACCGCCAGCAACGGCGCGACGCCGATCACCGTGACCAGCGATTGCGTGAGCGCCGGGCCGGCGATCGCACCCAGCGTGCCTGCCAACGCGATCAGTGGAAACAGCCTGCGCGCCTGTTCAACCGTCCAGATATCGGTCATGAAAATCCAGAACACCGAGACCACGAACAGATTGAAGACGCTGACCCAGACGAAGAAGGCGATGCCGAGCGCGCGCGGTGACAGCAATCCCGAATGGGCGAAGAACGGGATGAATCCCAGCAGGCAGATGATGAAGACGATGTTGAGCATCGGCACCACGATGCGCCGCGGCCAGCGCGACACCACCGCGCCGAAGATCGGCGCCAGCACCAGCATGGCCGCAAAGGTGGCCGCGTAGAACCATGGCAACTGGGTCGACCCGACTGCGGAAGCCAGTTGCTCGCGCACTGGCCGGATCACGTAGTAGGCAGCCAGCACGCAGAAGAAATACAGGAAGGACAGCGCCATCGCCGGCCATTCCCCCTGGTGGACGCGCTGAGAATCTGTGACGGGCATCGGCCAAACGCGTTTCGACGTTGCGCGACGTTAACACGGTTGCAAGGAAATTGAATGCTGGTGACCGAATGCTGTCAGCATGTCCTTTTACGCCCTGCTCCCGCGCATGTCGAAATCGAAAGTCATCCTGATCGCGGTCGCATGCTTGTGCGCAGTCACTGCGGTCGCGCACTACGCCACGCCGGAGGGGTTGCCACCGGAGGTGAATCAGCACCCATTGGGACGCAGCTACGTGGCGGCGCATCGTGGCGGCTATTTCGGATTGCAGAACGTGCAGCGCCAGTTCGATGCCACCACGGCTGCCGGGACTGCGGACATCCTCGAGATGGATCTGCACGCCTCGAGCGATGGCGATGTGTTCGTCTTCCACGATGATGACTTGTCGACCAAGAGCACCTGTCGTGGCGCTCCCGACAGGCTGACTTCCGCGCAGATCCGCCAATGCCGGTTGCGCGCTGGCGATCCGTTGCCGCGCTTCGAAGAGACGCTGGCGCATGCGAAGGCGAACGGCAGGATCATCCTCGACGCCGAGTTCAAGACGCTGGACGTGGTTGCGCCGGCGATCGCACTCGCCATCCGCGCCGACATGCTCGATCGCGTGTATTTCCAGGCCCAGGGCGATCGTGAGAAATACGCCGCCGCGCGCAAGATCTCGAAGGACGTGTTCCTGCAATTCAAGGCGACCAGCGACGACGACATTGACTGGATCATTGCGCAACACGATCCCAAGCTCGTGGCAGTCGAGATGAACGCCACCTTCGCCACCGCTGCGCGCATCGCGCGGCTGCATCAGGCCGGCAAGCTGGTCTCGGTGAATTCGTGGCGCTACCAGATGCTGGAAGAACGCCTCACGGCGAGTTGCGACCAGGCTTTCCGACGCGGCGTCGACATCGCCGTGACCAACAATCCGGCAAGCTGCAAAGAGCAACGCGATCTCACACCCTATTCCGGCCCCCGACAGGCCCTGCGCAATTTCCTGATGCGCCCGAACGACCGCGGCGAGACCGACTGACCCCACCCGGGCTCGCGGGATGCTCTTTTGAAATCAAGGTGATACCAGGCACTCCTCTCCCTGTTCATGCAACTCGCAGACAGCCTGATTACACTGCCGATGACCACTTGGGAAGCCTCGCCGTGAACAATCCGCGTACCGGGATCCACCGCATGCGTCAGTCCATGCTGTCCATCCTGGTTCCGGCGATGTTGTTCGCCGCGACCTCCGCGACGGCGCAGACCGCAGAAGGCTGGGCGCGCCCGGATCCGGCGCAGCAGACGCCTGCAGCAGCCATCAAACCGAATCCGCCGACCACCGGAAACATTTCGGTGTCGCAGGTCGACCTGCGCGAAGTCGATCGCATCGCGCGCGCACTGGTTGCCGGCGAACGCGTGCCCGGCCTTGCGGTGGCGGTCGTCCAGAACGGCCAGGTGCTGATGGAGCGCGGCTATGGCGTGACCGATGTCAGCCATCCGCAACCGATCGATGCGCATACCGCCTTCCGCTTGGCATCGCTGTCGAAATCCTTCGCCAGCGCGTTGACCGGGTTGCTGGTGAACGATGGTCGCCTCGCCTGGAACAATGCGGTGGTGCGTTATGTGCCCAGCTTCCGCCTGCAATCGGAAGGCGCGACCCAGAGCGTGACCGTCGCCGACCTGATGAGCCACCGCGTCGGCCTGACCAAGAACGCCTACGATCGCGATATCGAAGGCAATCTCGACTATCCCAGCGCCGTGCAGAAGCTCGCCTCGGCGCCGATGAAGTGCATGCCCGGCGAGTGCTACGCGTACCAGAACGTCGCCTTCAGCCTGATCGGCGACGTCGTGTTCGCCGCCACCGGCAATTTCTATTCCGACGCGGTGCAGGCGCGCCTGTTCAAGCCGCTCGGCATGAACGACGCCAGCTACGGCCTGAAGGGCATCGAATCGAGTCCGCGCTGGGCCAAGCCGCATGTGCGTGGTGGTGCCCGCTGGCGCGCGTTGATGCCCAAGCCCAACTTCTACCAGCTCGCGCCCGCCGCGGGCGTCAACGCCAGCATCAGCGACATGGCGCAATGGATGATCGCGCAGAGCGGCCATCGCCTCGATGTGCTGCCAGCCAACGTGTTGGCGCAGTTGCATACCTCGCAGGTGTCCACGCCGACCGAGCTGCGCGGCAGCGGCTGGCGCCGCGAACGACTGGACTCCGCCGGTTACGGATTCGGTTGGCGGGTGATGAGCTACGCCGGCCATCCGTTGTATTTCCACGGCGGCGCGGTGCAGGGTTATCGCGGCGCGATGGCGGTGCTGCCCGACCGCGACCTCGGCGTGGTCATCCTGTGGAACAGCGAAAGCGCGCTGCCCTCGGGATTGTTGCCGACCATCCTCGACCGCGCGCTCGACCTGCCGGCGGTGGCGTGGATTCCCAACACCATCACCGGTGCGGCGATACCCGATATCGCCGGTGACCATTCGGCCACGCCGAACAGCGACGACAGCAACGGTTCCGGCAACGACTGACGCGCATAAAAAAACTCCCCCGCCGCGAACGGGGAGGAGTTTTCAAGTAACGCAAGCGCGATCGACGATCAGATCATCGGGGTCGGCATCATCGGCAGTGCAGCAGGCTTCTTGGAAGCGCGCTTCTTGCCAGCCTTCTTCGCAGCCTTTTTGGCCGGCTTCTTCGCAGTCTTCTTGGCGGCCTTTTTCGCAGTCTTCTTGGCGGCCTTCTTCACGGTCTTCTTGGCAGCCTTGCGGACGGTCTTCTTGGCGGCCTTCTTCGCGGTCTTCTTGGCAGCCTTGCGGACGGTCTTCTTGGCGGCCTTCTTCGCGGTCTTCTTGGCAGCCTTGCGGACGGTCTTCTTGGCGGCCTTCTTCGTGGTCTTCTTGGCAGCCTTGCGGACGGTCTTCTTGGCGGCCTTCTTCACGGTCTTCTTGGCAGCCTTGCGGACGGTCTTCTTGGCGGCCTTCTTGGTGGCCTTCTTCGCCGGTTTCTTGGCGGCCTTCTTCGCAGCTTTTTTCATCGCCATTGGATGGCTCCTCGTCTTGAGTTGTAACGAACCAGCCAGGCCGGTTCATACGCACAGCGGGAGTCGGACCCGCCACGGACCGTTGTCGCGCCCGAAGTCGCGGAACGGATTGGGTGTGGTGCCGCGCACAACGACAGTGCTGCGCGACCCCTCATTCGATTCGATGGGGAGGAATGGGACAGGGAGACGAACCTTTCCGCGCCGGATGCGCGTCGCGATTGACTCCCCACGTTGGACTTGCGTTCGATCACTCGATGCGTTACCGCATTCCAGTTGGGCGAAACGTAAGTAGACGTTTTCTCCGTGTCAACACCTTTCGTGAAATTTTTTTCATGTACGCCCCGATCCGGCCCGCGCTTGATCTCCACGAAGATCGCCCGGCATCGACGCGTGTGCGCCACGCGATGCATCCACGCGCGCAATCGCTTTTCAGAAAAGACTTGTTTTCAAGTTGTTTCTTTTTTGCGTCAGCAGTGATGCAGTGATGTTGCGGATGCTTCGCGGGAACGCAGTGACGCGTTCGAGACCGGTTCGACGACGGGTGAATCGCGTTGAAATTATTTTCGGCGAAGATACCGTTTCCGGCATCGCAACATCCGATTTGCGTGAAAGTGCGCGAACTTCAGACGGTGCAATCGACGTGTTCAAGTGGTGAAGAGACGTCGATGAAAACGAAGAAGCCCGGTCGATGACCGGGCTTCGCGTGATGCAGATCTGGTGACGACCAGCGACGTCGATCAGTGCTCGTCGTCGGCCATCGCCTGTTCGTAGTCGTCCGGCGAGAGCAGTTCCTTCACCTGGTCGGGCTCGCTCATCTGCATGACGAACAGCCAACCATCGCCGTAGGCGTCCTCGTTGATGGTCTCGGGCTTGTCGCTGAGCGCGGCGTTGACCTCCAGAACCTTGCCGCTGACCGGCGCGTAGACGTCGGATGCCGCCTTCACCGACTCGACCACGGCGCAGGCGTTGCCGGCTTCCAGCGCCTCGCCGACGGCGGGCAGTTCGACATAGACGAGATCGCCCAGGAGTTCCTGTGCGTGGTCGGAAATGCCGATGGTGGCGCGACCGTCACCTTCGACGCGCACCCATTCGTGCGACTTCAGGAATTTCAGATCACCGGGGATTTCCTGGCTCATGGGGCGCTCCGCGTTTGCAGGGTTTCGGGGGAAGGTGGCGATAGTCTAACGAAGAGATGCGTCATGGTGCGATCAGACGCCATCCTGGATCTTGCCGTCCCGGACGAACGGGAACTTGACGACGCGCACCGGGACTTCCTTGCCGCGGATGTCGACGCGCACGTCGCCCGGTTCGCCCGCGGGCACGCGCGCGAACGCGATCGCCTTGCCGATGGTCGGCGAGAAGGTGCCGGAGAGGATCTCGCCGTCGCCATTCGCGGTGAGCACGCGCTGGCCGTGGCGCAACACGCCCTTCTCGTCCATCACCAGACCGATCATCTGGCGCGGCGCCGACTTGGCCTGCGGTTCGATCACGGCGCGACCGGTGAAGTCGCGCGGCTTTCCATCAGCAAGGTCGTCCAGCACCACCGTCCAGCCGAGTGCGGCTTCATACGGCGACACGCTGTCGTCCATGTCCTGGCCGTAGAGATTCATGCCGGCTTCGAGGCGCAGGGTGTCACGCGCGCCCAACCCGGCCGGCGCGACGCCGACCGCGTGCAGTGCATTCCAGAACGCGACGGTGCGATCTTCCGGCACCACGATCTCGAAGCCATCCTCGCCGGTGTAGCCGGTGCGCGCGACAAACACGTCGATGCCATCGGTGGTCTTCGCTTCGCGGGCGCTGAAGCGCACCAGCTTCGAGACCGGCGCGCGATCTTCCTCGCGCAACAGGTCGATCACCTTGGCGCGGGCGTTCGGACCCTGCACGGCGACCATACCGAATTCGGGACGTTCCTGCACTTCGACATCGAAGGCGCGCGCTTCACTGCTGATCCACGCCAGGTCCTTGTCGCGGGTGGCGGCGTTGACGACGAGACGGAACCAGTCTTCCGACATGAAATAGACGATGAGGTCGTCGATCACCCCGCCCTGCGGGTTGAGCATGGCGGTGTAGAGCGCCTTGCCCGGCTTCTGCAACTTGTCCACCGAGTTGGCGACCAGCTTGCGCAGGAACTCGCGGGTGCGGGCGCCGCGCAGGTCGACCACGGTCATGTGGCTGACGTCGAACATGCCGGCATCACGGCGCACCTGATGGTGCTCCTCGATCTGCGAGCCGTAGTGGATCGGCATGTCCCAACCGCCGAAGTCGACCATCTTCGCGCCCATGGCGCGGTGGGTGTCATTGAGGATGGTCTTCTGGGTCATGGCGGATATCGCGACAGGGAAACCGTGATTATCGCGGATCAGGGCAGCTCGTCGCAGGTGGTCGGGAATAAATCCGCCCCCGCGGCGATCTGGATAGGTGAATCCCCGCAGGAGTCAGCCGTGAACAGCAACCCTCCGCAAGACCAGGACCGTGACAATCCCGAACGCCCCGACCGCCGGCAGGCACTCGGCTGTCTCGCGGCATGGACCGGCAGCGCCATCGTCTGGAGCGTGGTCGGCGGGATCCCGCAGGCATTCGCAACATCCGACCCGAATCATCCGGCCGCGGTCGCGAACGCCGGCTTCAGCTTCGTCCAGATCAGCGACACCCACATCGGCTTCAACAAGGCGGCCAATCCCGACGTGGTCGGCAGCCTGCGCCGCGCCATGGGCGAGATCAACGCACTGCCGACGCGGCCGGCGCTGGTCGTGCATACCGGCGATGTCAGCCATCTGTCCAAGCCCGAGCAGTTCGGGCAGGCGCGTGAACTGTTCCAGGAGCTGAAGGTGGACCGCGTGCACACGATTCCCGGCGAGCACGATGCGCTCGACGACGGTTTGAACGGCTATCTGAAGTACTTCGACCACGACGGCAAGGGCCGCGCGTGGTACAGCTTCGATCAGGGCGGCGTCCATTTCATCGGCTTGTCCAATGTATTGAACTTCACCATGGGCACGATGACATCGCTGGGCGATGCGCAGATCGCCTGGCTTCGGCAGGATCTGGCGCGCGTCTCGCACAGCACGCCAATCGTCGTGCTCGGCCACATCCCGTTGTGGACGGTGTACGCGGCCTGGGGCTGGGGCACCGCCGACGCCGAACGCGCGCTTGCGCTGCTGCGTCCCTATGGCTCGGTCACGATCCTCAATGGCCACATCCACCAGGTGCTGCAGAAGGTGGAGGGCAACATCGCCCTGCACACCGCGATGTCGCTCGCCTATCCATTGCCGACGCCCGGCCAGAGCGGGATCGGCGAACCGGGACCGGTGACGGTGCCCGCGGGTGAACTCGGCAAGATGCTCGGTACGCGGCAATTGACGGTGGTGCGTGGCAAGCGCGAACTCGCGCTGGTCGACACCCCGCTCGAACGCATGCCGGCGCAGCCTGCGATGAACGGAGGTGGCTGATGAAAGCCTCGACCGCAATTCTCGGTCTGGCGTTCGCGCTGGCATCGGTGGCGCAAGCCGCATCATCGACCATGCCCGCCACGACACCGCCCACGATCGTGATCGACAAGTTCGCGTTCACCCCCGGCGAAATCACCGTGGTGGCGGGCACCACCGTGGTTTGGCTCAACCACGACCAGACGCCGCACGCCATCGCCGCACGCGACCACAGTTTTGCCTCGAAAGCGATGGACACCGACGATCGTTTCGAGCATCGGTTCGCAACCGCTGGCGATTTCAGCTACGTTTGCAGCCTGCACCCGTTCATGACCGGGATCGTGCATGTCCGTCCCACTTCCCCATCCGCCGCGCAACGCCCACGACACTTGAAGTGACCTGATGGCGACACCCGCATGGGTCGGCGAACTTGCATTGCGGCATCTGGACGCCGCCTACAACCTTGCGCGCTGGCTGCTCGGCAACGAAAGCGACGCCGCCGATGCCGTCCACGATGCCTACCTGCGCGCTGCACGCGGTTCACACACCTACGCAGGCGGCGATGCCCGTGGGTGGTGGCTGGCGATCGTGCGCAATTGCTGCCTGGCGAAACTCTCCACGCGCAAACGCGAAATGCGACTGCACGTCGCCGATGGTCCGCGCGTGATCGAGACATTGCGAAACGCCGGTGACGACGAGGTTGCGGACCACCTGTATGCGGAACAGTGCAGTGCACGCATCGCCCGTGGCTTGCACGCACTGCCTGCGGAGTTCCGCGAGGCGTTGGTCCTGCGCGAAATCGAGGGCCTGTCCTACCGCGGGATCGCCGACGTCTTGGGCATCCCCATCGGCACGGTGATGTCGCGCCTGGCGCGCGGCCGCGCGCAACTGCAACGCGCGCTCGTCGCCACGACAATGGAGGGTTCCCATGGACTGTAGGCTCGCACGCTCCCTGCTCGACGCCTATCTCGACAATGAACTCGACCGCGCCGATGCGCGCGCCTTCGAGGCCCATGTCGATGGCTGCGCCAGTTGTCGTGGCGCGTTGAGCGAATCCGACGAATTGCGCCGCGCCTTGCACGAAGCGTCGCTGCGTTACCCGGCACCGCCGGCGCTGCATGAGCGGATCGTAGCCGCGATCGCCACGCCAACGCCTGCGCAACCGCAACACGCATGGCGGCCGGCACCGACATGGATGCGCTACGCCGCCGCTTGCGTGATCGCATTCGGTGCAGGCGGGCTGTCACTGCAATGGTGGCATTCGACGCACGATGCGTCGGTGCAGGCGCAACTCGCCAGCGATCTGTTCGCGAGCCACTGGCGTGCGCTCGCGGCCACCTCACCCGTCGATGTGGTCTCCAGCGATCACCACACCGTCAAACCGTGGTTCGCGGGCAAGGTCGCGCAATCGCCCGAGGTGCGCGACTTCAGCGGGCAAGGTTTCGCGCTGGTCGGCGGCCGCATCGATTACGTCGGCAGCGAACGCGTCCCGGTGCTGGTCTATCGCCATGGGCAACATCTCATCGACGTATTCGTGCTGTCCCGCACAGGGGCAACGCGCGTCGGCCCAGCGCAGCAGCAGGGCTACGCGCTGCAAGCCATCACGCTCGACGGGCAACCCGCCGCGATCGTCACCGACATGGACCCGCAGGAAGTCACGCGGTTCGCGCAGTTGCTGTCCCACTGAAGCAGTGCCAACCGCGACGGGTCGCCGCGCTCAATCCAGGATGGTCAGCACCTGTGCGAAGTGGTCCATCTGGACCCGGGTGCCGTAACGCGCCGCAGCGTTCTTGCCCGGCGGACCCATCACCACGCGCCGGGCCACGCCCTGCACGGTGATGTGCTTGTTGCGGAAGTAACGGGCCGCCGAGTGGTGGGTGCGGGCAAGGATCTCGCGTTGTGCCGATGGCATCACTTCGACCACCAGCAGATCGGGTTTTCGCGGATCATTTTCCGAGTCCAGCAGGACGATGCCATCGCGCACGACCACCGAGCGCACGGTCAGTTCGAAGATGCCGGCGACGTTGCGGGTGGGTGCGGATTGCGCGCGAGTCACCGCGTCCGGTGCGCTGATGTAGGGATCAGCGGTTGCATCGCGCGCGGCATCAGATTTCGCGGTCGGTGGGGTTGACGCACAACCGCCCAGCGCGAACGCCAATGTGGTGCTGGTTGCGACGATCGTTTTCTTCCATGAAAACTTGCCCCTCGGGATGGGGCGAAGTCTTCCGAATCTCATTCATTGGCTCCAACAGCAGGCTCGACAGTGAACACCATGCCATCGGTCGAGGCGATGCGCACGCGGGTGCCAGCGGGCGCATCGGGACCGCGGATGGTCCAGAACGCGTCGGCGATCTGCAGTCGTCCCTGGCCGTTGACGATCGGTTCGGCCAACACCACGACAGTGCCGACCAGTTGTTGTGCGCGGCGATTGAGCGTGGGTTGATCGCTGTGGCGCGCGCGTTTGCGAAACCAGCGCTGGTAGATGAGGATCGCGATCACGCTGAGCACCGCGAACACCACCACTTGCGCCAGCACCGCCATGCCCGGCATCAGCAAGACGAGCGCAAACGTCGCGGCGGCGGCCAGCCCCAACCACAGCATGAAGGCGCCCGGCGCCATCGCCTCGGCGGCGAACAGCAATAACGCCAACGCAGCCCAGACGACGACTTCGGTACGCATGGCTCAGCCCCGCTGCGACAGTTGCGGTGGTTTGGAAGCGCTGGGCTGGCGCTCCAGCGCTTCGCGCGCGAGTTCGGCGATGCCGGCCAGCGAACCGATCACGCCCGACGCTTCCATCGGCATCATCACGAACTTCTGGTTCGGCGCTTCGGCCAACGCCTTGAACGCCTCGATGTATTTCTGTGCGACGAAGTAGTTGATCGCCTGGACGTTGCCCGCGGAAATCGCGTCGGACACCAGTTGCGTCGCCTTGGCTTCGGCTTCGGCCGCGCGTTCGCGTGCTTCGGCGGCGCGGAACGCGGCTTCGCGGTTGCCTTCGGCTTCGAGAATCACCGACTGCTTCTCGCCTTCGGCCTTCAGGATCGCAGCCTGGCGGAAACCTTCCGCTTCAAGGATGTTGGCGCGCTTCTCACGCTCAGCCTTCATCTGCCGCGCCATCGAATCGACCAGATCGCGTGGCGGCGCGATGTCCTTCAGTTCGATGCGGTTGACCTTGATGCCCCACGGATGGGTGGCGGCGTCCACGGCGACCAGCACTTTGGCGTTGATCTCATCGCGCTTGGACAGCGATTCATCGAGATCGAGCGAACCGATCGAGGTACGGATGTTGGTCATCACCAGGTTGAGGATGGCGATTTCCAGCGTCGCCACTTCATAGGCCGCCTTGGCGGCATCGAGCACCGAGAAGAACACGATGCCATCGACCTTGACCACCGCGTTGTCCTTGGTGATCACGTCCTGGCTGGGGACTTCCAGCACCTGTTCCATCATGTTGATCTTGCGACCGACGCCTTGATAGATCGGCATCAGGAAATGCAGGCCCGGCGACAACGTGTGCGTGTACTTGCCGAACGTCTCCACCGTCCATTCATAACCCTGGGGCACCATCCGCACCGCTTTGGCGACCAGCACCACCAACGCGAAGATCACGATCGCAGCAAGAATTCCACCCATCGCACCACTCCTCACCCTTGTCTATGTGGCGAGTATAGGCCGATGTCGAAAACAATCAGCCGACAGCCGCCTCCACCCTCGCCCACAACGCGTCGTCGACCTGCAAGTCCAGCGCCGGCAGGTTCTGCAGCAGTTGTTCGACGCGGCTGGCACCGAGCATCACCGTGGAGACATGGGGATTGCGCAGGCACCACGCCAGCGCCAGTTGTGCCGGGATCAGGCCGGCTTCGCGCGCGATGGCGACGAAGGCGTTGGAACGCGCGATGCGGGTGCCACCATCGCGATCCTCCAGCAGTTCATGACGCAACGACTGGTGATCGCTTTGCGCCAGTCGCGATTCCGCCGGCACGCCGCTCGCATATTTCCCGGTGAGCATGCCCGAGGCCAGTGGCGACCAGATCGTGGTGCCCATGCCGTAGTCGCGGTAGAGCGGCGCGTATTCCTGCTCCACGCGGCGGCGATGCAACAGGTTGTATTCCGGCTGCTCCATCGCCGGCGGCGTGTAGCCACCCGACTGCGCGATGCGATGCGCCTCGACGATCAATTCCGCCGGCCATTCCGATGTCCCCCAATAGAGCACCTTGCCTTGGCGCACCAGCGTGTCCATCGCCGCTACGGTTTCCGCGATCGGTGTGTCGGGATCGGGGCGATGGCAGAAGTAAAGATCGAGGTAATCGACGCGCAGGCGCTGCATCGCCGCGTGGCAGGCATCGAAGACATGCTTGCGCGAGAGGCCGCGCTGCGTCGGCAGCGGGTTCGGGCGCGCACCGAAGAACACCTTGCTGGAAACCACGTAGCCGTCGCGCGGCAGGCGCAGGTCGGCGATGACATCGCCCATCACTTCCTCGGCGCGGCCATGGGCATAGATCTCGGCGTTGTCGAAGAAATTGATGCCGTGATCCCAGGCGGCGGCGATCAGGTTGCGCGATTCGGTGCGGCCGATCTGGTCGCCGAAGGTGATCCACGCACCGAACGACAGCGCCGACAATTGCAATCCGGTGGTACCCAGGCGGCGGTATTGCATGGCGGTGTCCTTGACTGCGGAACGACAGTCTAATGGCGCGACCGGGTAAAATTCGCCGATGATCGACCTGCCCTTCTCCACCGCGCTGATTTCCGCCGGCACCATTGCCCTGTCCGAGATCGGCGACAAGACGCAACTGCTTGCCCTGCTGCTGGCCGCGCGTTTCCGTCGCCCGCTGCCGATCATCGCCGGCATCCTCGTCGCGACCCTGCTCAACCATGCCGCCTCGGCCTGGCTGGGTTCGCTGATCGCGCACTGGTTGACGCCAGAAGTGTTGCGCTGGGTGGTGGCGACCAGCTTCATCGGCATCGCGTTGTGGACCTTGAAGCCCGACACCATCGAGGAAGACGCGCCATTGCCTGCGCACGGCGCCTTCCTCGCCACCGCCATCGCGTTCTTCCTGGCCGAGATCGGCGACAAGACACAGGTCGCGACCGCTCTCCTCGCCACCAAGTATTCACCACTGTGGCAGGTGATTTCCGGCACCACGCTGGGCATGCTGGTCGCCGACGTCCCGGTGGTGTTGCTGGGCGCGCGCTTCGCCCACAAGTTGCCGTTGAAGGCAGCGCGCATCACCGCGGCGCTGGTGTTCCTGGCGTTGGGCCTGTGGGTGGCATTGCGCGGGATCGGATGATTTCGCGTTAATCTCCGTCCCGGGAACCCAAGACCGGACACACCATGAGCTTGAAGCTGCGCCTCACCGTGATGAACTTCCTGCAGTTCTTCGTCTGGGGGGCATGGCTGATCACCATCGGCCGCTACTGGTTCGAGAATCGTGGCTGGTCGGGTACCAGCTTCGGCGCGATCTTCTCGACCATGGGCATCTCGGCGCTGTTCATGCCGTCGCTGATGGGGATCGTCGCCGACCGCTGGATCAATGCCGAAAAGCTGTACGGCGTGCTGCACATCCTCGGTGGCGTCTTCCTGTGCCTGCTGCCGCAGGCAGCCAATCCCAACCAGTTCTTCCTGCTGATCCTGGCGACGATGATCTGCTACATGCCGACCATCTCGCTGGCGATCGCGGTGGCCTACAACGCGCTCAAGCAGAACGGCATGGACGTGATCCGCGACTATCCACCGATCCGCGTCTGGGGCACGATCGGTTTCATCGCCGCGCTGTGGACCACCAGCCTGCTCGGACTGGAGAAATCGCCTGGCCAGTTCTACGTGGCTGCAGGTGCCGCATTCGTGCTCGGCATCTATGCGTTCAGCCTGCCTCCGGCGCCGCCGCGCATGGCCCAGATCGGCAGCCGTTCGCTGCTCGATATCCTCGGGCTGACGTCGTTCCGGTTGTTCCGCGATCGCAACATGGCGGTGTTCTTCATCTTCGCGATGTTGCTGGGTGCGGCATTGCAGCTGACCAATGCCTACGGCGGCACCTTCCTCGGTGAATTCGAGAAGAATCCGGCCTACACCGGTTCGCTGGCGGTGAAGTACCCCGCCATCATCATGTCGATCTCGCAGATCTCGGAAACGCTGTTCATCCTCGCGATTCCGTTCTTCCTGCGCCGCTTCGGCATCAAGACAGTGATGACGATCAGCATGGTGGCGTGGTTCCTGCGCTTCGGCCTGTTCGCCTACGGCAATCCGGGACCGGGCCTGTGGATGATCATCCTCAGCTGCATCGTCTACGGCATGGCCTTCGACTTCTTCAACATCTCCGGCTCGCTGTTCGTCGAGCAGCAGAGCGATCCGCGCATCCGTGCCTCGGCACAAGGCCTGTTCATGCTGATGACCAATGGCATCGGCGCGGTGCTGGGCAGCTCGATCAGCGGCTGGATGATCGATCGCTGGTTCACCAGTGCCGGTGGCGTGAAGGACTGGCATGGCATCTGGATCACATTCGCGCTGTACGCGCTGGTGATGGCGATCCTGTTCGTGCCGCTGTTCCGCTATCGCCATGATCGCAACAAGGACGTGCAGATCGCGCATTGAGGTGACATCACCCGATCGCTTCCACGAAACCCGGCCCAGGCCGGGTTTTTCGTGCGCCACTACAATGTGCCCATGCAGATCGGGCCGTACCGCATCGAACCGAAGGTGATCCTCGCGCCCATGGCTGGGGTCACCGACAAGCCATTCCGCCAATTGTGCAAGCAACTGGGCGCGGGCTTGGCCGTGTCGGAGATGACGACGTCCGATCCGCGTTTCTGGAACACCAGCAAGTCGCGCACGCGAATGGACCACGATGGCGAACCGGCGCCGATCAGCGTGCAGATCGCCGGAACGGTGCCGGCGATCATGGCTGATGCCGCACGCCACAATGTCGATCACGGCGCGCAACTGATCGACATCAACATGGGTTGCCCGGCGAAGAAGGTCTGCAACGCCTGGGCCGGTTCGGCATTGATGCGCGATGAGACCCTGGTCGCCGGAATCCTGTCCGCCGTGGTCAACGCCGTCGATGTCCCGGTGACGCTGAAGATCCGCACCGGCTGGGACGCCGAACATCGCAATGCGCCGATGATCGCGCGCATCGCCGAGGACTGCGGCATCGCCGCGCTGGCGGTGCACGGCCGTACCCGCGACCAGCAATACAGCGGAACCGCCGAGTACGACACCATCGCCGCGATCAGGTCGATGTTGCGCATCCCGGTGATCGCCAACGGCGACATCGATTCTCCACGCAAGGCTGCCGAGGTATTGCGCCGCACCGGCGTCGATGCGGTGATGATCGGGCGCGCCGCACAGGGTCGGCCATGGATCTTTCGCGAGGTCGCGCACTTCCTCGCGACTGGCGAACTGTTGCCCGCGCCGGAGCTGGCCGAAATTCGCGGCATTCTGCTCGGCCACCTGCATGCACTGCATGAGTTCTACGGCGAAGTCTCCGGCGTGCGCATCGCCCGCAAGCATCTCGGCTGGTATGCCAAGGATCGCCCGGAGAACTCCGCGTTCCGCGCAGTGGTGAACGCCGCGGAAACTGCAGAAGGCCAGGTCCGCCTGACCAGCGACTATTTCGACACATTGATCGCCGGGGAACGCTACGCCATCGCGGCGTGATCGCGCACCGCTACGCCGCCTTCGGCAACGCCTCTTCCATCACCAATTGCAGGCGTGGTGGCAATTCGGACAGCACCTCGCCCGCGTGCGACAACAGCCGCAAAGTGCCATCGCGGTCTTCCGCCAGCGCGGTCAAGCTCTCCACCCAATCGCCATCGTTGGCGTAGATCAGTCCTTCGTGTCGCACCAGTGCGGGACGATGGATATGGCCGCAGATCACGCCATCCAGCCCGCGCCGTCGCACATCGTCGAGTGCAGCCTGCATGAAGCGATCGATATAGCGCTCCGCCGCGCCACTCTGGCGCTTGAGGAATTCCGACAGCGACCAGTAGCGCAGGCCGAAGCGACGGCGCGCGCGATTCAACCACTGGTTGCCGGTGAGGATGCGGTAGTACAGCCAGTCGCCGAAACGTTCCTGCACCCCGCCGAAATGCGTGACCGCATCGTAGTCATCGCCATGCACCACCAGCAGGCGACGACCGTCAGCGGTGACGTGGACCATGCGTCGACGCACGCGCATCGCCGGCAGTGCGAGGCCGCAGAACCGACGGATCGGGCGATCGTGGTTGCCGGGGATGTAGACGATTTCGGTTCCGGCGCGACGCAAGGCGTGCAGCGCCTCCACCACGCGATGTTGCGCGACGCCCCACACCGCGCGCCGCTGCGCCATCCACCACAGATCGACGATATCGCCGACCAGGTACAGGCGCTCGCACGCCAGATTGGAGAGGAACGCAGCGAGTTCCTCTGCGTGACAGTGGCGCGAGCCGAGGTGGACGTCGGAGAGGAAGACCGCGCGCTGGCGGCCTGCAGTCATGCCGGAACCGGCGTCGCCGCGCCGAGGTAACGCTGGCGTTTCTTCGCACGCAGGCGTTGGAGATCGACTTCGATCAATCCATCCACGGCATTGCTGAAGTCGGGATCGACACCGAAGGCGAGAAATCGCGCGCCACCCGGCTCGCACAATTCGGTGTATTGCTTGTAGAGCACCGGCACCTGCGCACCCAGTGCATCGAGATTGGCCCTGAGCACGCGGAACGCGGTATCGCCGTCGAGATCGCCGAATTCCGGCGGCGCGGCGAAGTAACAGAACGGGCGGCGCGAGGTCGCAAGACTCGACTGGCCGCCGAAAAAACGCGAGTAGTACGCGACCAGTTGCTCGCGCGCCGACACCGGCAACGCGGCGCTGATCGACACTGGCCCAAACAGATAACGAATGTCGGCGTGTCGTTGCAGGTAGGCGCCGATGCCCTGCCACAGGTAATCGAGGCTGCGGCTGTTCCAGTAATCCGGCGCCACGAAGCTGCGTCCCAACTCCATGCCCTGGGCCAGATGCGGGATCGCGGCTTCGCGGTAATCGAACAGCGACGCCGTGTAGAGACCCTGCAATCCGCGTTCGGCCAGCACGCGCGCACCGCGGGCGATGCGATACGCCCCGACGACGCGTCCAGCCTGCGCATCCCACAGCACGATGTGTTCGTACCAGCTGTCGTAGAGATCGAGATCGACGCGCCTGCCGGTGCCTTCGCCGACCATCCGGAAGGTCAGCTCGCGCAGGCGACCGATTTCGTCGAGCAAGGCCGAACCCGCCGCCAGTTGGCCGATGCGGATGTCCTTGCCGTCGCTGGTGCGGCCGAGCAGCTCCAGCGCCTGCACCGCATCGCGGATCACCGTCACCGATTGCGATGGCGCCAACGATTCCTGTGCAAGCGTCGCCGCTTCCGATCCATCCCGCGGCCGCCGGGCCAACGCGTAGACCGCGCGACGCACGGTATTGATCGCTGCAGCCGGCGCAGCATCCGCCGCGAGGATCATCGTCTCGCCAACGCGCAAGCGGATCTGGTCGTTGCGACGGGCGAACATCTCGCGGGCCAGCAATGCTGTCGCCACCGGCTTGAACATCGCCGAGGTGCCGTAGAACAACAGGGAATTGCGCGCCTTGACGTGCACCGGCAGCACCGGTGCGTTGGCCGCGCGCGCGAATTTCAGGAAGCCGCGGCGCCAGCGTCCGTCGCGGATCCCGCGCGGCGACATCCGCGAGACTTCGCCTGCGGGAAACACGATCACGCATTCCTCGCGCTGCAACGCCGCTTCGATCGCGCGCAATGAATCGCTGCTTGGTCGCCCGCCGAGGATGCGCACCGGCAGCAACAGGTCGCGGAGCGGTTCCAGCGCGGTGAGGAAATCGTTGGCGACGATACGAACATCGCGCCGTACCCGGCCAACCGCGTCCAGCAGCGCGAAGGCATCGGTCGCGCCGGAGGGATGGTTGGCGACGATCACCAGGCGTCCCTGCGGCGGAATCCGCGCCAGATCCGCATCACCGATGGCATAGCGCACCTGGAGGAAATCGAGCCCGGCGCGGACGAAGTCGTGCCCCCGCAAATCGGCATGGGCATTCAGGAATGTATCGATCCGATCCAGCCGCGACCAGCGCGCCAGCGATCGCAGCAACGGCCGCACCACGTGCGCGCGCCGACCATGGAACCAGCGCGGGAAGCGGGACTGCAGGCGGTCTTCAAGTTGCAGCATCGGCGGGCGTACCCTGTGGATGCCGGCAGCGTCTCCGTCGGCAACGACAGCGGCGTGTCATCGCGGCGGCAGTTGTGTGACATCCGTGGCAGGGATTGCACAACCGGCGTTAAATCACCGGGGCCGGACTGTGCGCAGGCCCCGTCTCCGTGTATCATGCGCACCTATCTCTCCATCCGTATAAAAGGATATAAGCCGATGTCCGACTATCTGTTCACCTCCGAATCGGTGTCCGAAGGCCATCCCGACAAGGTCGCGGACCAGATTTCCGACGCCGTGCTCGACGCGATCCTGGCCCAGGACAAACGCGCCCGCGTGGCCTGCGAAACCCTGGTCAAGACCGGCGCGGCCGTGGTCGCTGGCGAAGTCACCACCACTGCGTGGGTCGACATCGAGCAATTGGCGCGCAACGTCATCAATGGCATCGGCTACGACAACTCGCGCGTCGGATTCGATGGCCACACCTGCGCCATCATCAACATGCTCGGCAAGCAGTCGCCGGACATCGCCGCCGGTGTCGATGGCACCAGCAAGAAAGCCAAGAAGCCCGAGGAAATGGGCGCCGGCGACCAGGGCCTGATGTTCGGCTACGCCAGCAACGAGGCACCCGAATACATGCCCGCGCCGCTGTACTACAGCCACCGCCTGGTGGAACAGCAGGCCAAGGTGCGCAAGAACGGCAAGCTGAAGTGGCTGCGCCCGGATGCGAAGTCGCAGGTCACGCTGCGCTACGACGGCGAAGGCCACACCATTACCGGCATCGAAGCGGTGGTGTTGTCGACCCAGCACGACCCGGACATCAAGCAGAAGGATCTGGTCGAGGCCGTCCGCGAGCACATCATCAAGCCGGTGCTGCCGAAGAAGTGGTACGACACGCTGCCGAAGAACAAGGTCCACATCAACCCGACCGGCATCTTCGTGATCGGCGGCCCGGTGGGTGACTGCGGCCTGACCGGTCGCAAGATCATCGTCGACAGCTACGGCGGCATGGCCCGTCATGGTGGCGGCGCGTTCTCCGGCAAGGATCCGTCGAAGGTCGATCGTTCGGCTGCCTATGCCGCGCGCTACGTGGCGAAGAACATCGTCGCCGCCGGCCTCGCCGACAAGTGCGAAGTGCAAGTGAGCTACGCGATCGGTGTCGCCGAACCGACCTCGATTTCGGTCACCACCTTCGGCACCGGCAAGATCGCGGACACCGAGATCGAGAAGCTGATCCGCGCCCATTTCGACCTGCGTCCGTACGGCATCATCAAGATGCTCGACCTGGTGCACCCGATCTACCAGCGCACCGCCGCCTACGGCCACTTCGGCCGCAAGCCGGAACAGATCACCTACGCCGGTCTGGATGGCAAGAAGGAAAAGGCCGTCGCCTTCAGCTGGGAAGCGACCGATCGCGCCGAAGAACTGGCCAAGGCCGCGAAGGGCAAGGCGCGCCGCAAGTAATCGCCTCGCACCTGATGCAATACACGGACGGCCCGCGCAAGCGGGCCGTTTGTCTGGGGAGGATCAATCCTCCTCCACCCTCGGTTTCCACGCCGCGGCCAGCGCCTGCTGCATGCGCGCCGGCGCCGGATCGTAATGACTGAAGTCGATGGCGTAGCGTCCGCGCCCGGCGGTGATCGATTTCAGTTCCGCGGCGAAGCCGTCGAGTTCCGCCAATGGCGCTTTCGCGCGCACCACGATCTCGCCGCCGCGCAGCGAATCGGTCGCGAGGATCTGCGCACGCTTCGATGACAACGCGCCGCTGACGTCACCGACGTTCGCATCGGGTACCGTCACTTCAAGATCGACCACCGGTTCCAGCACTTGCGGCTGCGCCTTGGCCACCGCATCCAGAAACGCCTTCTTGCCCGCCGCGACGAACGCGACTTCCTTGCTGTCGACGGAATGATGCTTGCCGTCGTAGACGATCACGCGGACGTCCTGCAACGGGAATCCGGCCAGCGCGCCCGCCTTCAACACTTGGCGCACGCCCTTCTCCACCGCCGGCAGGAATTGCCCGGGAATGGTGCCGCCCTTCACTTCATCGACGAATTCGAAACCGCCGCCGCGCGGCAACGGCTCGACGCGCAGGAACACTTCTCCGAACTGTCCCGCGCCGCCGGTCTGTTTCTTGTGGCGATGATGACCCTCGGCCTTCGCACCGATGGTTTCGCGATAGGCCACGCGTGGCGGATGGGTGGCGACGGCGACGCCATGGCGCGACTTCAAGCGATCGATCAGCACGCGCAGGTGCAAGTCGGACAATCCGCGCAACACCGTTTCGTTCAACTCGGCGTCGTGATGCACCTGCACCGCGGGATCTTCGTCCGCAAGCTTGTGCAAGGCCGATGCGAGTTTCTGTTCCTGCCCCTTGCTCGCCGCCTCGATCGCCAGCGCGAACATCGGACTCGGGAACGACGTCGGCTTCAGGTGGATCTGGTCCTCGTCATGCGAATCGTGCAGGACCGCATCGAAATGCAGTTCGTCCACTTTCGCCACCGCGGCAATATCGCCGGGCACGGCGCGCGCGATCTCGACGTATTCCTTGCCCTTGAGCTTGAACAGGTGCGCGACCTTGAACGGCTTGCGGCCATCGTCGACGAACAACGTGGCGTCCTTCTTCAGCGTGCCCTGGTACACCCGGAACACCGCGAGCTTGCCCATGAAGGGATCGTGGATGATGCGGAACACGTCGGCGATCACATGCGCGGAGGGATCGGGGCGGGCCTCGATGGCGACGGCATCGCCGCCAATTCCCTTGACGAACGGCGGCGGATTGGCTTCGCCCGGATGCGGAAACAGGCGTTCGGCGATGTCGAGCAATTCCGCCACGCCGGCGCCCTGCCGCGCCGAGACGAAACACACCGGGATCAGATGCCCTTCGCGCAGGCATTGCTCGAAGGCGTCGTGCAGTTCCTGCCCGGACAAACCACCTTCGCCGAGCTCGAGGAAATGGTCCATCACCGTTTCGTTGATCTCGACCACCTGGTCGATGATGCGCTGGTGCCAATCGGCCACCGGCCCGAGATCGCTGTCGCCGCTGCTGTTGCCGAAGCAATCGATCACCGTGCTTCGGCGTTGCGCAGGAAGATTGAGCGGCAGCACCGCGTTGCCGAAGTTCGATCGCAACTCATCCATGACGCGTGCGCAATTTGCACCCGCTGCATCGATCTTGTTGACGACGATGGCACGACACAAGCCGCGTTCCGCCGCGATCTGCATCATCCGTCGCGTGCCGTGGCCGACGCCGGTGTCGGCATCCACCACCACCGCCACGGTATCGACCGCCGCCAGCGCCGCCAGCGCTGCGCCACGGAAATCGGGATAGCCCGGCGTGTCGACCAGATTGACGTGGATGCCCTTGTGATCGGTGCTGGCGATCGCCGCGTCGATGGAGTGGCCGCGCTCCTTCTCCAAGGGATCGAAATCGGAGACGGTGCTGCCGCGCTCGACGGAGCCGGGGCTGTTGATGGCGCCGCCGGCATGCAGCAACGCCTCGAAGAGCTGGGTCTTGCCGGCGCCGGGATGCCCGGCCAGCGCGATGTTGCGGATCTGCTCGGTACCGTAATCCATGGAGCCTCCAATGGACTTGGACTGACGAGAGTGCCACGGATGCGTTCAGCCTGCGTGGATTCCGGCGAAATCACCGATCCATTCATCCCTTTATCGCGATATTGCGATAAAATGGCGGCCTGCCGAGGGGCGCTGCGATGGCCGCTTTCCAAGTGAAGCGTGGTCCACCAGGCTCGGCAATCGACAACGGCGCCCGTAGTGACGAGCCATCGGCTCACCAATACGGAGTCCCACCATGAACGCCCAAATCAAGACCTTTTCCCAGGATGGCGATTACAAGATCGCCGACATCACGCTGGCCGACTGGGGCCGCAAGGAAATCGACATCGCCGAGCACGAGATGCCGGGCCTGATGTCGATCGGCCGCAAGCACGCCGCCACCAAGCCCCTGCAGGGCGTGCGCGTGACCGGCTCGCTGCACATGACCATCCAGACCGCGGTGCTGATCGAGACGCTGAAGGACATCGGCGCCGACGTGCGCTGGGCCTCGTGCAACATCTTCTCGACCCAGGACCAGGCCGCCGCCGCGATCGCTGCCGCCGGCACCCCGGTGTTCGCGTGGAAGGGCGAATCGTTGGAGGAATACTGGGACTGCACGCTGTCGGCGCTGAGCTTCCCCGACGGCAAGGGCGGTTTCCTCGGCCCGCAACTGGTGGTCGATGACGGCGGCGACGTCACCCTGCTGATCCACAAGGGTTACGAACTCGAACACGGCGACGATTGGGTGAATACGCCGGCGTCGAATCACGAAGAACAGGTGATCAAGGATCTGCTCAAGCGCGTGGCGACGGAACGTCCGGGCTGGTGGACGAAGGTCGTCGCCGAGTGGAAGGGCGTGTCGGAAGAAACCACCACCGGCGTGCATCGCCTCTACCAGATCGCCGAACAGGGCAAGTTGCTGGTGCCGGCGATCAACGTCAACGATTCGGTCACCAAGTCGAAGTTCGACAACCTCTACGGTTGCCGCGAATCGCTGGCCGATGGCCTGAAGCGCGCGATGGACGTGATGCTGGCCGGCAAGGTCGCGGTGGTCTGCGGTTACGGCGACGTCGGCAAGGGTTCGGCGCATTCGCTGCGCGCGTACGGCGCCCGCGTGATCGTCACCGAGATCGATCCGATCTGCGCGTTGCAGGCGGCGATGGAAGGCTTCGAGGTCAACACCGTCGAATCCTCGCTCGGACAGGCCGACATCTACGTCACCACCACCGGCAACAAGGACATCATCACCGTCGATCACATGACGAAGATGAAGGACCAGGCCATCGTCTGCAACATCGGCCACTTCGACAACGAGATCCAGGTCGATGCGATGCGCGCGCTGCCGGGCGTGCAGCACGTCAACATCAAGCCGCAGGTCGACAAGTACATCATGCCGAACGGCAATGCGATGTTCCTGCTCGCCGAAGGTCGCCTGGTGAACCTCGGTTGCGCCACTGGCCACCCGAGCTTCGTGATGTCGAATTCGTTCTCCAACCAGACGCTGGCGCAGATCGACCTGTGGGCGAACAAGGACAAGTACGAAAACACCGTCTATCGCCTGCCCAAGCATCTCGACGAGGAAGTCGCGCGCCTGCATCTGGAAAAGATCGGCGTGGTGCTGACCAAGCTCAGCAAGGACCAGGCCGATTACCTCGGCGTGGCGCTGGAAGGCCCGTACAAGCCGGAGCATTACCGCTACTGATCGACGCGGCGATCATCATCGCTGCTTGAAACGACACGGGCGCCGCAAGGCGCCCGTTTTGTCTGACCGATGACAGCGCGACTACCTCGCAGCGTGCGTTGCATCCAGCGCTTCGATCGCCTCCAGCACCGGCGTGGCATATTTCTTCGGATCGACCCATTCGCTGTTGGTCATGATGACGATGCCGCGTTTTTCCTGCGGCCAGATCGCCAGCCAGGTGCGCGTCTTCTCCTGTGATCCGCTGTGTGCGATGCGCAGGCGTCCACCTTCATTGCTGACATCGAAGCCGAGGCCGTATCCGGTCGCCTTGCCATCCGCTGTCTTCTGCGGCGTCCACATCGCGGTTTGCGTGGCGGCGGACACCAGGCGACCATCGAGCACGCCCTTGGCGAAACCGGCGAAATCGCCAATGTCGGAAATGTAGCCACCACCGCCGAGTTTCCAGCTGACGTCGGTATCGGTCGAGCGCGCGACCGCGCCGTCCTGTTTCACGTAACCGGTCGCGCGATCGGGAATCGCGATCCATTGGTAGTCCGGCTGCATCGTTGTCAGATGCAGCGGCTCGATGATGCGTTCGCGCACCTGCTGCGCGAACGGTTCGCCACCCGCACGCTGCACCACGGCCGCGACCAGCATGAATCCATGGGTGGTGTAGTTGAACTTGGTCCCCGGCGCGTTCACCAGCGGCGAGTCCTTGAACGCATCGAGCGCGACGACGACATCGGCGAACGGATGCGCCTGCGCGTAGGTCTTCACGGTGGGTACCACCGGCCCGTTGTCGTAATGGACGATGCCGCCCTGGTGGCCCAGCAGCTGGCGCGTGGTGATCTTGACGCCCTTGTCCGGGAATTCGGGCACGTAGCCGCGCACATCGGCATCGAGATCGAGCTTGCCCTGCTCGACCAGCTGCATCGCCGCGATCGCCGCCACCGGCTTGGAGACCGAGGCCCAGCGGAACATCGTCCGCGTCGTCACCGGAACGTGTGCCTCGCGATCGGCGTCACCGTAGCCCTTGAGGTAGACGATGCGGTCGTTCTCGATCACGCCGATGGCCATGCCGACCGTGCCATCGCGGCGCATGCCTTCCGCCACCGCGGTATCCACGGCTGCAGCCTGTGGCTGCGACAGCTTCGAACCCGAGGGCGCGGACCCGCCGCCCGTGGCGGCGCAACCCGCGAGGAACAGCAGCGGCAGCGTCCGGCCCAACATCGTCATCTTGTTCACTATCGACTCCCGCAGATCATTGATTTCATGTAGTTCGATGGTGCCAGACCGCCCCGTCGCGATTAGATATCGCTTCATCGCGACAAAGAGATATACTGGACGCCACCCGGAAACCGACCGCCTGCGATGACGCCTCTTTCCTTCGAGTTTTATCCGCCCAAGACCGACGAACAACGCGCACAGCTTGATCGCAGCGTGCAGAAGCTCAAGCCTCATTCGCCGGAGTTCATGTCGGTGACCTTCGGCGCCGGTGGTTCGACCCTCAGCCACACGCCGGAAACGGTGCAACGGCTGCGCGGCGAGCATGGTGTTGATGGCGTGCCGCACCTGACCTGCGTTGGTGGCAGCCGCGAGGAAATCCGTTCGTTGCTGAAGCTGTACCGCGCGCTCGGCTGCTCGCGCATCATCGCACTGCGTGGCGACATGCCCTCGGGGATGATCGGCCAGGGCGACCTGCGCTACGCCAACGAACTGGTCGAGCTGATCCGCGCCGAGCATGGCGATCATTTCCAGGTCACGGTGGCCGCGTATCCGGAAACGCATCCGCAGGCCGACGACGCCCATGTCGATCTCGCCAACTTCGAGCGCAAGGTCAAGGCCGGCGCGCACAACGCGATCACCCAGTATTTCTACAACTCCGACGCCTACTTCCACTTCATCGATGACGTGCGCAAACGCGGCATCGACATTCCGATCATTCCCGGGATCATGCCGATCTCCAACTTCACCCAGTTGCGGCGCTTCTCGGAAGCCTGCGGTGCGGAAATCCCGCGCTGGATCGGCCAACGCATGCGCGCACACGGCGACGACGCCGAAGCCATCCGCGAATTCGCCGCCGATCTCGTCGCCACCCTGTGTCGTCGCCTGGTCGATGGTGGCGCGCCCGCCCTGCACTTCTACACGCTGAACATGGCGCGCCCGACGCAGGCGATATTGCAGCGGCTGGCTTGATCGCGAGCGAAACATGACGCATTCCGCGCTAGAGTGCGCGGGTGCGCAATTTATCCATCCTCGTTTCCTGCCTGGCATTGCTGGCGATCGCGTCGTTGCCGCTGCGCACCCACGCACAATCCGCCATCCACGAATGCACCGGCGCGAGCGGCGAAGTGCTGTACAGCGACAAACCCTGCGCCGCCTTCGGTGCTGCAGATCGCGGCGTTCCGCACACACCGCCTTCGGGCGCGACGATGAGCCTGGGTCGCCAGGCCGTGCGCGCCGGCTGCGCGCACACGCTGGATGATCTCGTCCACGAAATCACCCTCGCCTTCGATACCAGCGATCCCAACCGGCTGGTTGGCGTCTACCACTGGCCGGGGTTGGGAACGGAATCCGGCTACGACATCGCCGACCGACTCGCTAGCCTGACCCGCAACCACCAGCTGCTCGACACCCAGCTCTCCACTGGCGCCGTTCGCCTGGTGCTGGCCCAAGGCAAAGGCAACGCCACCACCAGCACCAACTTCCATCTGCGGCGCCACGAAAACTGCTGGTGGATCAGCTATTAGTCGAACCTGCCCCTAGCCCGGGGTGGCCGCCAGCGGCGACAATAGCGGTTCCCTACCGCCCAGGACGAACGCAATGGACTACCCGCAATGGATCTGGCACAACGGCCAGGTCAAGCCTTGGGCCGAAGCCACCACCCACGTGATGTCACACGCGTTGCACTACGGTTCGTCGGTGTTCGAAGGCGTCCGTTGCTACGACACGCCGCACGGCCCGGCGATCTTCCGTCTGGAAGATCACACCAAGCGCTTGTTCGCCTCGGCGCGCATCCATGAAATCGAGATTCCCTACACGCCGGAGCAGATCAGCGAAGCCCATCGCGAGATCGTGCGCCGCAATGGTTTTCGCGAAGCCTATCTGCGCCCGATCGCGTTCCGTGGACTCGGCGGGTTCGGGCTAAGCGCCGACACCCCGGTCGATGTCTCGGTGGCGACCTGGAAGATGGGCGCCTACCTCGGTGAGGGCGTGCTGGAACAGGGCATCGACGCCTGCGTGTCGAGCTGGCAGCGTTTCGCCCCGAACACCATTCCTGCGGGCGCCAAGGCCGGCGGCAATTACCTGTCGGGTCAGTTGGTCGCGCGCGAAGCGCGTCGCCTCGGCTTCGGCGAAGGCATCGCGCTGGCCTCGACCGGCCTGCTCAGCGAAGGCGCCGGCGAGAACCTCTTCCTGGTGATCGATGGCGCGTTGCACACCACGCCGATCAGCGCCGCACTCCTCAACGGCATCACCCGCAATACACTGATGACGCTGGCACGCGAAATGGGCATCGACATCGTCGAGCGCGACATCCCGCGCGAATACCTCTACCTCTGCGACGAGTTGTTCATGTGCGGCACCGCCGCCGAAGTCACGCCGATCCGATCGGTGGATGGCCGCACGATCGGCGCTGGCAAGGCCGGCCCGGTCACGCTGAAACTGCAAAAGGCCTATTTCGATCTCGTCCACGGCGCCAGCGCCGACACCCGCGGCTGGCTCGACTTCATCTGAGCGCGGAAAACCTGAGCGTCGCCACGGTGCCAACGGTGCCGTCGCGACGCGGTTGCACCTGCATCTGCCAGCCATACAGCGCGCAGATGCGATTGACGATGGCAAGACCGATGCCGGCACCCTTGGTATTGCTCGATGCGTTGCCGCGATAGCCTCGTTCCATCATCCGTTGTTCGTCCTCGTCGCTGAGTCCGCGCCCGGTGTCGATCACGTCGACCGAGTCGCTGTCGAGGCGCACGATCACGCTGCCGCTATCGGTGTAACGTACCGCGTTGGCAATCAGATTGCCCAGCGCGACATTCACCGTTGCTTCCGGCGCATCCACCATCAGCGCGGTATTGCCTTCCATGCGCAGATCGAGCTGCTTGCCGCGACGTTGTTGCAGGCGCTGCGCTTCCAGCAACTGCTCGGCCACGCGGGCAACCGATGTGTCGCCGCGCACGCGTTCCTCGCGCGACAACAGCAACAGTGTTTCGGTGATCGCGGTGCCGCCTTCCTGGGCGCGCTGGATGCGCAGGATGCGTTCGCGCATCTTGTCGCCGAGGTCAGGTTGTTCCAGCATCAGTTCCACCGTGCTGCGGATCACCGCCAGTGGCGTGCGCAACTCGTGGCTGACGTCGGCATTGAACTCGCGATCGCGAAGGGCGGCATCGTTGATTCGGTCGGAATAATCGTCGAGCGCGCGCGCCAACTCGCCCACCTCGTCGTCGGCGAAATGCGGTGCAAATGCTCGATTGTCGTCATGGCCGCTGGAGCGACGACGGAGCAGGCCCACCAGGTCGGAAACCGGGCGCATCACCCGCGACGCCGACCACCAGCCGAGCAGCAGCGACAGCAGGCCGAAGATCGCGATCGATTCCCACAGCACATATTTGATCTTCTGCTCGCCACGCGCCGCGCGCGAGGTGTCGTAGGCGAAAAAGAACCATTCCTCCGGCGTCTTGCGCACCGCCAGTTTGTAGGAGAAGGCGGAACCGTCGACGTTGTTGCCGCTGATGGTATGAATGCCGTCGCCAAGGCGATACCAGTCCGGCTGCTCCACCTTCAGGCTTTCGAACTTGTCCTTCCCCACCACTTTCCCGTACATCTGCTGGTAAGGCGCGCCCACATCCTTCTTGTCGGTGGCCGCGTACCAGCGCCGCGCGTACTCGTCGATGTTGTTGTTGAGCGCGTCCTCGATCAGCGAGCTCTCGATGCGCACGCGCACTTCGTTGGTGGCATAGGCGAACAACATCGTCAGCCCGAGGCCGAGCAGGAAGAACGACAGCACGATGCGCGTGCGCAGACGGCGCCGGTTGTGGCGCGTCGGCAAGCCTGGCAAGTTGGAGCGAGTGGGCTTAGCCGGCATCCGGCACAGCGATGCGATAGCCGATGCCGTGGCGAGTCTGGATCAACGGCACCGGGAACGGTTTGTCGATCACCGCGCGCAGGCCGTGGATATGCACGCGCAACGAATCGGAATCGGGCAGTTCCTCGCCCCACACGCGTGTTTCCAGATCCTGGCGCGTGACCACCGCAGGCGCGGCTTCCATCAGCGCCTGCAAAATCTTCAACGCCGTCGGGTTGAGCTGCAGCAACTTGCCGCCACGCCGTACTTCCAGCGTATCGAGGTTGTATTCGAGATCGGCGATCGACAGCACGCGCGGCTTCGGACCCTTGCCACGGCGCGCCAACGCATTCAATCGCACATCGACTTCCTGCAGCGCGAATGGCTTGACGAGGTAATCGTCGGCGCCGGACTCGAAGCCTTCCAACTTGTTGTCGAGGCTGTCGCGAGCGGTCAGCATCAGCACCGGCGTCTGCTTGCGCGCGTCGTTGCGCAGCTTGCGGCAGACCTCGAGTCCATCCATGCCGGGCAGGTTGAGGTCGAGGATGATCGCATCGAAATCGTTCACCACCGCCAGATGCAAGCCAGTCACGCCATCGGCGGCGAAATCGACCGCATGGCCGCGATCCTCGAGGTAATCGCCAAGATTGGCGGCGATATCCTGGTTATCTTCAATCAAGAGCACGCGCACGGGCTGTCTCCTCCATCCTTCGATTCATTCTGGCACAGGGGGCTCAATCGCGCTTCTTCGACCGGGCCGAGAGAGGTTTGACACGCTTGCGGCCATTCGGTTCCTTCGCGCAAGCAGCCACGTGGTCGATGATGGCGCCGGCGATGTCGACTGCGGTCGCGGCTTCGATGCCTTCCAGTCCTGGCGACGAATTGACCTCCAGCACCAGTGGCCCGCGCCTGGAACGGATCAGGTCGACACCGGCGATACCAAGGCCCAGCACCTTGGCCGCACGCACCGCGACTTCGACTTCATCGTCGCGCGGCTCGGCCGGTTCCGCGGTGCCGCCACGATGCAGGTTGGAACGGAAATCGCCGCTCGGTGCCTGGCGCTTCATCGCCCCGACCACGCGATCACCGACCACGAAACAGCGCAGGTCGGCGCCCTGCGCTTCGGCGACGAATTCCTGCACCAGGAATTGCGCGTAGAGGCCACGCAATGCCTCGATCACCGCCTGTGATGCCGACGGTTTTTCGGTGAGCATCACGCCCGCGCCCTGCGCGCCTTCGTTCAACTTGATGACATGCGGCGGTGGCCCGAGCATCGACAGCATGTCGACGGTGTCGTCGGGGTTGTCGCCGAACACGGTGGCGGGAAGATCGATGCCCTCGGCGGCCAGCAACTGGTGGCTGCGCAGCTTGTCGCGCGCACGCAGGATGGCGTCGCAACTGTTGGGCGATGTCGTGCCCATCAATTCGAACTGACGCAGCACCGCAGTGCCATAACGCGTCACCGATGCGCCGATGCGCGGGATCACCGCGTCGTAACCGGAAATCCGCGCGCCCTTGTAATGCATCTCGAAGTCGCCCTTGCCAATCTTCATGTAGCAGCGCAGCGGATCGAGCACTCGCACGCTATGGCCGCGCACGCGCGCGGCTTCCACCAGTCGCTTGGTGGAATACAACTTGGCATTGCGCGACAGGATCGCGAGTTTCATTCGACGGACTTCCTGCGGCGATGGAGGTGCGAGCGTGAGGGGTCGACGATGAAGCTTTCCTGCATGGCCTGGCGACCCAGCAACATCGGGAAGCGCATGCCACGGCGATCGGCGAGGTTGAGTTCGATCTCGCGCTCGACGTCGGCCAGGCGCATGCGCGTGCGGATGAACGGCCGCCGCACGCGATGGCCACCGGAATCGATGACGTCGCGTTCGTCCACCAGCAGTGCTTCCACCGTCACCACCTCGGCACCGGGTCGTGGCTGGATCACGAATCCCACCCACGGCTGGCCGTCACGTTCGAGCCGCCACTGGCGATCGACATGCAACGATGAACTGCGCGCGCCGGTATCGATCTTGGCGCGGATGCGCTCGATCCCGAATTCCGGCAACGCCACGGTTTCCCGCCATCCCACGGTGACCGTTTCCGACATGTGATGGCCTCCAGACGGTCACGGCGGCCGAAGCCGCCGTGAATGGATTGGAGCGGGTGAAGGGAATCGAACCCTCGTCAGTAGCTTGGGAAGCTACAGCTCTGCCATTGAGCTACACCCGCGAACGCTGCGGATTCTAACCGCAGCGTGCTGGCCGTGTGTCAAGCAATGGTTAGTTAGAACGTCTTGCCGACGGTCAGCGACAGCGAACGATAGTTGCCGCCCTTGCGTGCAACGGTCGTGGTCCCGCCGGCCATCACGTCGAGGCCATCGAACTGGCCGCGCAGGCCGACGGCCAGCGAACCGTAGCTGCGATCGAACGACGGGCCCGGCACCGCGAACTCCATCGAACCGACGCTCGGCATGCTGGCGCGCGCTTCCGTCGGCATCTTGCCGAATTCACGGTCGACGCTGAGGCGCGCGAACGGCGTCCAGCCTTCGGCGATGTGGTAACGACCTTCGTAGCCCAGCGATGCCAAGCGCGAGTTGAAGGTTTGCTTCGGATAGGCCAGCGCGGTCGAAAGATTGGCGTCGCTTTCTGTGAAACCATCGACACTAATGCGCTGGATCAGCACTTCGCCCACCGGACCGTGGTCGAACTTGGTGCCGTGGAACATCCAGCCGGCATCGATGCCGCCGTAGATGTCGCTGCCGTTGGCTTTGCCCGTATGCGTGCGGATGACCTGTCCCAGCGGCACGTCGCGGTGCACGTTGTACTGCAGGCGCGAATAGCCGAGCTGGGCGTTCACCCAAGCGTTTTCGTTGTGCCAGCCGGCGAAGCCGGCGATGGAGATGTCGGTCTGGCGGAAATCGCCGCGCCTGGCCGAGTAATCGATGCTCTGGCGACCGTAGTTCATCGCGCCGCCGTAACGGAAGGCGCCGCTGTTCCAGCCAAGGCCGCCACCCAGTGACGGGCCGACGCCGTTGAAGCCATCACCGGACGGGCCACGATTGTAGCGTTGCTGATCGAGGTTGCCATTGAACCACCAGCGCATGCCGTCGTTGCCACGCATGCTGGCCAGCTGCGACGACAGCAGGTCGGCGCGCGCGCGGCCGACGCTCATCGCCGACAGCGGCAGGATGGCGATCTGGCGCGGGCCTTCCAGGGTGGCGACAGCGTAATCACCGAGGATCTTGTGGGCGGCAAGGCTGGGGTGCACGCCATCAGCAAAGGCATAGGTATACGGCGCATCCGGAGTCACATAGGACGTCGGGTTGCAGGTCAGCGAATTCGCGGTGATCTGCGGCTGGCAGGCGGTGCCGGTGACATTGGTGAAACCGTAAGGCGCCGGATTGGCGACGATTTCCTGGATCATCCCGAAGGTGTTGAGCGGGATGAAGCGCAGGCCTTGGCCGGCCAATCCCTGATACAGCGCGCTGTTGTAGGCCATCGCCAACTGCGTGCCCTGGGCCTGTGCTGCGGCGCCTTGCGCACGGAACGACGGCGTCTGGCCGAGGTCGGGGATGTTGGGCACCAGTACATAGCGCGCGCCTGCTGCCTGCAATTTGCCGACGATGCCGACTTCGCCGCCCACCGCTGCGCCGATGGTGGCCTGGGCCGGAGCACCTGCGACCACTGCGAACAGATCGTTGGCACCACCCCAGACGGTGTAAAGCGCGCGCGGGTCGGCACGACCGCCAGTGCTGGCAAGATAGAAATTCACTTGCTGATCGACTGAAGGAATCGGACCCAAAGCACCCGAAACTGGCGCGACCACGCGCGCACCACCCACGGCGTAATCATCGCCGGTACTCGCAGCTGGTCCGGTCGGCGATGCCAACCACGCAGCGTTCCCGTTCTGACCGTAATAGCGCGCCAGGTTCTGCGCCCAAGTCGTGCCCGGGTTGGTGGTGAACTGGCCGATCACCGGCTGCGCATTGGCTGGCAGCAGCGGCCGGAAGAAACCGGCATCGGTCAGGCTGTCGCCGAAGAAGATCGTCTGACTGAAGGTCTGGGCGTGGGTGTCCACGTACTGGGCGGCGGCCGGCAGGGCCACCATCGAGAGGGCAGACGCCAGGGCGGTGCAAAGCAGCTTGGTGCGCATGGTTCGGATCTCGTTCGACCGGGCTGGATTCGCCCGCGTATGGCGAATGGTTTCACGAAAACCTAACGCCCGCATGTTGCGTCGCGTCACGGTCCGGATCGGGCGACAATGTGCAGATGGATATCCAGCTCAACGGCGAACCGCATATTTGCGTGCCCGCCACCACCATCTCCACGCTGCTTCAGTCGGAAGGATTGGCGGATCGACGCGTCGCGGTCGAGGTCAATGGCGAGATCGTTCCGCGCAGCCGCCATGCGACGACGGAATTGCGGAATGGCGATCGCGTCGAGATCGTGCATGCGCTGGGTGGTGGGTAAGCGATCGTCCGAACTTCCAAGCACCCCGGCAACCGTTCATTCCTTTCGGCGATAATTTCCCCATGAACACTTCCGACGACGCCCTGATCATCGCAGGGAAGACCTACCGTTCCCGCCTGCTCACCGGCACCGGCAAATTCAGGGATCTCGACGAAACCCGCGCCGCCACCGAAGCCGCCGGCGCCGAGATCGTCACCGTGGCGATCCGCCGCAGCAACATCGGCCAGAATCCGGGCGAGCCCAACCTGCTCGACGTGCTGCCGCCCGATCGTTACACCATCCTGCCCAATACCGCCGGCTGCTACACCGCCGAGGACGCCGTGCGTACCTGTCGCCTCGCGCGCGAGTTGCTGGACGGCCACAACCTGACCAAGCTCGAAGTGCTGGGCGACCAGAAGACCCTGTTTCCCGACGTGATCCAGACCTTGAAGGCGGCGGAACAGCTGGTCGCCGATGGTTTCCACGTGATGGTCTACACCAGCGACGATCCGATCCTGTGCAAGCGCCTGGAAGAAATCGGCTGCGTCGCGGTGATGCCGCTGGCCGCGCCGATCGGTTCCGGCCTCGGCATCCAGAACCGCTACAACCTGATGGAGATCGTCGAGAACGCCAAGGTGCCGATCATCGTCGATGCCGGCGTCGGCACCGCGTCGGACGCCGCGATCGCGATGGAGCTCGGTTGCGCTGGCGTGCTGATGAACACCGCGATCGCCGGCGCCAAGGATCCGGTGCGGATGGCGCGGGCGATGAAGCTTGCCGTCGAAGCCGGCCGCGATGCCTTCCTCGCCGGCCGCATCCCGCGCAAGCGTTACGCCAGTGCGTCGTCGCCGCTGGATGGATTGATCGGATGACGAACCCGTTCTCCAGCGACGGCGCGAAAGTTCCGCCGAAGCCGTTCACGGTGGAGCCCGGTCATCGTCGCATCCGCAGTTTCGTGTTGCGCCAGGGCCGCTTCACGCCGGCGCAGCAGAAGGCCTTCGATGATCAATGGCCACGCTTCGGGCTGGACTACAGCGGCCAACCGCGTGATTTCGATGCGGTGTTCGGCCGCCATGCGCCGCGCATCGTCGAGATCGGCTTCGGCAACGGCGAGGCGCTGCGTTATTCCGCCGCACTCGATCCGGCGCGCGACCACATCGGCATCGAAGTGCATGCGCCCGGGGTCGGTCGCCTGTTGAATGCGCTTGCCGCCGATGATGCAAAGAACGTGCGCCTGTATCACCACGATGCAGTGGAAGTGTTGGAAAACGAAATCGCCGACGCTTCCCTCGACGAAATCCGCATCTATTTCCCCGATCCCTGGCACAAGAAACGCCACGGCAAGCGCCGGTTGGTGAACACGGAATTCGCCGCGCTGCTGGTGCGCAAACTCGCGGCCGATGGTCGCCTGCATCTCGCCACTGACTGGCCCGATTACGCCGAACAAATGTGGGACGTGCTCGATGCCACGCCCGGCCTGGTGAATCGCGCTGGCCCGCGCGGACAGCCGCCGCGCCCGGCGTGGCGTCCGCAGACGCATTTCGAGACGCGCGGCCAACGGCTTGGCCATCCGGTGTTCGACCTGATCTACGACCGCAACTGACCATGGGCAGCGGCCTCGTCCTCAGCAGCGACATGGCCATGGTGCTCGGCCTGGTCGGGCTGACGATGGTGCTGTTCCTGTTCGAACGCATCCGTCCCGACGTGGTCGCGTTGTGCGTGCTGGTGCTGCTCGGTCTCACCGGGTTGATCGCGCCGGAAGACCTGTTCGGTGGTTTTTCCGGCAGCGCGGTGATCAGCATCATCTCGACGATGATCCTTGGCGCCGGACTGGAACGCACCGGTGCGCTGAATCGCTTGGCGGGATGGTTGCTGCGACGTTCCAGCGGATCTGAAAAACGCCTGCTCACCCTCACCTGCCTGTCGGCGGCGGCGGTGTCGCCGTTGATGCAGAACCCGTCGGTGATGGCGATGTTCCTGCCGGTGTCCTCGCGCATTTCCGCGCGCACCGGCATCGCCACGTCGCGGATGTTGTTGCCGATCGCCGCGACCATCGTGATGGCGGGCGCGTTGACCATGGTCGGCAATTCGCCGCTGATCCTGCTCAACGACCTGCTGATGTCGGCCAACGCCAACATGCCGTCGGGCGCGGCCTCGATCCATCCGTTCAAGATGTTCGCGCCGATGCCGATCGGCATCGCGATGGTGATCGCGGTGCTGCTGTATTTCCGCTTCCATGGCGACCGTCAATTGCGTGAGGAAGACCGCGCGGTGACGCCCGGTCGCACCGAGAGTTATTTCGCCAATACCTACGGCATCAACGGCGATGTCTTCGAACTGACGGTGACGCCGCAGAGCCCGTTGGTCGGCACCACCATCGGCGAAGCCGAACGCATGGTCGGCGCACCACTGCTGCTGGCCCACCGCAGCCACGGCGAGTCGCGACTGGCGCCGCCGTCCGATGCGCGCATCTGGGTCGGCGATGTGCTCGGCGCGATGGGACCGAATGACGAGGTGCTGCGTTTCGCTGACGCGCACAAGCTCACCGCATCGACGCGCTTGCGCGAATTCGGCGATCTGTTCAACCCGAGCCGCGCCGGCATCGCCGAAGCGGTGGTGCCGCCGAATTCGCGCTTCATCGGCAAGACCCAGGCCGAGTTGCGCTTCCGCAAACAGTACGGCATCAGCCTGCTGGCGATCAATCGCGATCGCGAAGTGCTGCGCGAGGACGTGCGCAATATCCCGCTGCGCGCCGGCGACATGCTGGTACTGCATTGCATTTGGCAACGCCTGGCGGAAGTCGCGGCGCAGAAGGATTTCGTCGTCGTCACCGACTATCCGAAGGCGCGCCAGCGTCCGCACAAGTTCAAGATCGCGATGGCCATCTTCGCGGTCACCATGCTGATCGCGTTGTCATCGCGGGTGCCGGTGCCGATCGCGCTGATGACCGGTGTCGCCGGCATGCTGTTGACCGGCGTGATCCACATGGACGAGGCCTACGCCGCGATCAGCTGGAAAACCGTATTCCTGATGGCCTGCCTGATTCCGCTCGGTTGGGCGATGGATTCCAGCGGCGCCGCGGCGTGGGTCGCTGGCCATACCGTCGATCGCATCCCGCAGGCCACGCCACTGGTATTGATCGAACTCGCGCTGGCGATCCTGACCGTGCTGTTCTCGCTGATCATCAGCCACGTCGGCGCGACCATCATGCTGGTGCCGATCGCGGTCAACCTGGCACTGGCGACCGGCGGCAATCCCACCAGTTTCGCGCTGATCGTCGCGCTGTCGGCGTCGTGCAATTTCATGACGGCATCGAATCCGGTGATCTCGATGATCATCGGCCCCGGCGGTTATACCCCGCGCGATCTGTGGCGCGTCGGCGGACCGCTGGCCTGCATCTACATCGGGATCGTGGTGGCGATGGTCAATCTGTTGCAGATGTTCCGCTGACGTCACGCAGGAACACCGCGCCATCGCGCACGACCACCGGTACCGCGCGCAATGATGCGCCCAGGCACGGCCCCCCCGTGCAACGGCCATCGATCGGTGAAAAACTGGCGCCGTGCGCTGCGCACACCAGATCGCCGGTGCGCGACAGCAGGAATTCCCCGGGCGCCCAGTCCAGTCGTCGTCCCGCGTGCGGACAGATATTGAACCAGGCGGCCACACGCGTGCCGTCGCGACGCAGGATCAGCGATTCGGCATCGCCATCGACCGTGCCGCTCGCTTCCGCGAAACCGTGGTCGGGAATGTGTTCCAAGGTGATGAGCGGATCGGACACGGCGTGGCTTGCAATGGCGGGGAATTCGATCGCAGGATAACGTTCCCGTCGCATCGATGCAGCGCCATGAACGATCTCTTCCCGCCCCTGCCGATTCCACGCGTCGCCACCGCCGATGGCCGCACGATCCCGGTGCATCGCATCCATTGCATCGGCCGCAACTTTGCCGACCATGCCCGCGAGATGGGCGCGACGCCGGCAGCGCCGGAAGCGCGTGGCCGTCCCGTGCTGTTCCAGAAGCCGGCCGACGCCATCGTCACCGATGGTCGAGTGGCCTATCCCTCCGCCACGCATGAGTTGCACCACGAAGTCGAACTGGTCGCGGTGCTCGGCGCCGATGCAGCGCCCGGCGAACTCACGCGTGCGCAGGCCGAGGCGCTGGTGTTCGGCTATGCCATCGGCCTCGACCTGACGCGGCGCGACCTGCAGGCCGAGTGCAAGGCGAAATCGCTGCCGTGGGACATCGGCAAGGCCTTCGATCATTCCGCGCCGATCAGCACGGTGATCCCCGCTTCGGAGGCGGGCGATCTGTCGGCACTGGAGATTTCCCTCGAAGTGAATGGCGAACTGCGCCAGCGCGGCGCATTGCGCGACTGGATCTGGGACGTGCCCGATGTGCTGATCGAACTGTCGAAGCTGTATGCCCTGCGCCGTGGCGACCTGGTCTTCACCGGCACCCCCGCCAGCGTTGCCGCACTGCAGCGCGGCGACCGTTTCGTCGCCCGGCTGGGCGGGCTTCTCGCTCTCGAAGGTGAAATCGTCTAGACAGTGCTGCGCTATGCTCCGGCCACCTCTCCACACAGGGCGCAACGCATGGGCATGGTCAGCGAGTTCAAGGAATTCATCGCCAAGGGCAACGTGGTCGATCTGGCGGTCGGTGTCGTCATCGGCGCCGCATTCGGCAAGATCGTCACCGCGCTGGTCGAAGGCATCGTGATGCCATCCATCAGCCTGCTCAGCGGCGGCGTCAGCTTCAAGGACTGGAAGCACGTCATCACGCCGGCGGTGATGGATCCGGCCACCGGCAAGGAAAAAGTCGCGGAAGTGGCGATCAAGTACGGCGACTTCATACAGACCTGTATCGACTTCCTGCTGATCGCAATCGTGATTTTCCTGTTCATCAAGGTCTACAACCGCATGCGCAAGCCCGCCGAGGCGCCGGCCGACGCACCGCCGAGCGAGGAAGTTCTTCTGTTGCGCGAGATCCGCGACGAACTGAAGAAGTGATCCGTACGCCGCCGTCGGCATGACGATTGGCACGGATCGCAGGCAACCCCGGGCTGCTACGCTCGGGGTTTCCTTTGCGCCGAGGCCATCACCATGCACCGCACCCTGCTCGCCGTTTCCCTCGCCGCCCTGATCGCCGGCACGCCCGCGTTCGCAGCGGAAACCAAGGCATCCCCGGCGATGGTGCAATCGGCGGCGTCACTGCGCGACCAGGCACTGAAGGACGAGACCGGCTGGCAAGTGCTGGAATCGCTGACCACCGAAGTCGGGCAACGACTGGCCGGCAGCGAGGCCGATGCCCGCGCGGTGGAATGGGCCAAGGCCAAGTTCAAGGCACTCGGCTTCGACAAGGTGTGGACGCAACCGGTGACGTTCCCGAAATGGGAGCGCCGCAGCGAGCACGGTGAAGTACTGGGTGCGCATTCGCAGAAACTGGTGTTGACCGCGCTCGGTGGCAGCCCCGGTGGCACTGTCGAAGGTGACGTGGTGCGTTTCGATTCGCTGGACGCGCTGAAGAATGCCGCGCCGGGATCGCTGGCCGGCAAGATCGCCTTCGTCGACGTGATCATGCCCAGGGCGAAGGACGGCCATGGTTACGGTATCGGCAGCAGGGTGCGTACCACTGGCGCTTCCGCCGCATCGAAGGCTGGCGCGATCGGTTACGTGATGCGCCCGGCCGGCACCGACTGGCATCGCAATCCGCACACCGGCATGACGCGCTTCGAGAACGGCGTCAAGCCAATCCCGGAAGCCGCGCTCAGCAACAACGACGCCGATCAACTGGGGCGTCTCGTCAAGCTCGGGCCGACGCGCATCCGCGTCGCGCTCGATTGCGGCTTCAATGGCACTTACACCTCGCAGAACGTGATCGGCGAAATCACCGGGCGCAGCAAACCGAACGAGATCGTCGCGCTCGGCGCCCACCTCGATTCCTGGGACCTCGGCACCGGCGCCATCGACGACGGCACCGGTATCGCCATCTCGATGGCGGCGGCGAAACTCGCGGGTGGGGTGCAGCGCCCGCAACGCACCATCCGCGTGATCGCCTTCGCCAACGAGGAACAGGGCCTGTGGGGCGGTCGTGTCTATGCGGAATCGCAGAAGGACAAGATCCGCGACAGCCAGATCGTGATGGAATCCGATTCCGGTCCCGGTCGCGTCTATGAATTCGGTGGGCGCTGGTCGAAGGCCGCAGACCCGGCGATGGCCCAGGTCGCGGACCTGCTGAAGCCACTCGGCGTCGCCTATACCCCGGGCAAGGGCGAAGCTGAATCGGAAATGGGCCTGATGCAGGATGCCGGCTCCGCAGCCGGCGCGTTCGCGCACGATGCCAGCCGCTACTTCGACCTCCACCACACGCCGGATGACACGCTCGACAAGGTCGATCCCGAAGACCTGCGCGTCGATATCGCCGCCTACGCCACCCTCGCCTTCATCGCCGCCAATGTCGACGGCAGCCTGGGCAGCGGCACGCTGCCGGCGCCGGAAAAGCCGAAGAAATAATCGTCGCGACGATCAGCCGGTGCTGCGCGCCCAGGCGGCCAGCAGCACTGCGGTCGCCGAGGCGACGTTGAGGCTTTCCACCGCGCCGCTGCCGGGAATCGACACGCGCAGATCGCAGTCGGCCGCCAGTCCACGATCCATGCCGCGCTGTTCCGCGCCCATCACGTAGACCAGTCGCTGCGGCAACGGCGTCGCGAACAGGTCATCGCCACCATCCACCAGCGTCGCTGCCGTGGTGTAGCCGGCGCGACGCAGCATCGACAACGCCTCGTGTGCTGCCGGCAAGCGCACGAAATCCACTGCTTCGGCACCGCCTTCCGCCACGCGTGCCGCCGCACCCGACAATTGCAGGTCGGAATCACGCGGAATCAACAACGCGCCGATGCCGAAATGCGCGGCGCTGCGCAGGATCGCGCCGAGGTTGTGCGGATTGCCGACGCCATCCAGCCACAAGGCGCAATCGCGCCCGGCGGAGCGTGTGGCCAACCACGTATCGAGGCGCGGCATCGGCATGCGTGCAACATCGGCGACCACGCCTTCGTGATGCGAACTCGCCGCGAGCTTGCGCAGGTCCTCATCAGGCACGATCCGGTAGCCGACACGATGCGCTGCGCACCACTTCAGCACATCGCGCAACGCACCGACGCGCTCTTCCGACAACCACAGTTTCCGCAATGCCTCGGGGCGACGCGCGAACACCGCGCGCACCGCGTTGACGCCATACATGCGCAGCTCGCGGGTGGCGGCCGGATCAGGCATGACCGCCCACGTTCGCGGTTTCCGCTTCCAGTTTGTCGAGCTCGTGGCCGATCGCTTCCGGCGAGTGCGTGTGCGGCGCGATCACCAGATAGAACGCCGGGATCACGAACAGCGACAGCAACGTCGATACCGAGACGCCAAAGACCACCACCACGCCGATGGTGGCGCGGCTGGCCGATCCCGGACCGCCGGCAACGATCAGCGGGATCGCGCCCATCACCGTTGCGATCGACGTCATCAGGATCGGGCGCAGGCGGATCGACGCCGACTCGATGATGGCGTCACGCACGCTGCGGCCTTCGTCGCGCAGCTGGTTGGCGAATTCGACGATCAGGATGCCGTTTTTCGCGGCGAGGCCGACCAGCATCACGATGCCGATCTGCGAGAACAGGTTGAGCGTGCCACCGGTGATCCACAGCCCGAGCAACGCGCCGAGCACGCCCAGCGGCACCGTCAGCATGATCACCAGCGGATGCAGGAAGCTCTCGAACTGCGCGGCCAGCGCCAGATAGACGATCAGCAGCGCCAACGCGAAGGTGAGCAGCACTTCGCCGCCGGATTGCTGCAACTCGCGCGATTCGCCTTTCCAGCTGATCTGCGCGTGTTCCGGCAATGATTCCTTCACTGTCTTCTGTGCCCACGCCACCGCATCACCGAGGCGCGCGCCCGGTGCGAGGCCGGCGGAAATCGTGATCGAACGCAGGCGATTGAAGCGCGCCAGCGAACCCGGTTCGGCGATTTCCTTGAGCGTGACCAGATTGGACAACGGCACCAGCACGCCGCTCTTGGAGCGCACCTGGATGTCATTGAGATCGGCCACCGAATCGCGATTGTCGCGCCCGGCCTGCAGCATCACGTCGTATTCCTGGCCATCGTCGACGAAGGTGGTCATGCGCTCGCCACCCATCAGCGCCTGCAATGCACCGCCGATCGCCTGCGCGGTGACGCCAAGGTCGGCAGCGCGCGCGTGGTCGATGATCACCCGCATCTGCGGCCGGGTTTCCTTGTAATCGGAATCGACGCCGTTCAAGCCGGGATAGTCGTTGATCTTCGCCATCAGGATATCGCGCCACTGCGCCAGCTCGGCGTAGTCGGGACCGCCCAGCACCAGCTGGAACGGCTGTCCGCGCGTGCGCACCAGCCCACCGGTCAGCATCGTGCGCGACTTCACGCTGGTGATGGCGGAGAGTTTTTTCTGCAATTCGGCGGCGACATCGGCGGTGCTCTGTTTGCGCTCGCGCCAGTCCTTGAGGAAGACGCTGGCACGACCGATGTACATGTCCTCGCTGACGCCGAAGCTGCCGGGCACGCGCGGATTGGCGCGCTCCAGCGGCTTGCCGGGCCCGGTTTCGCCCAGCAGCACCTGCTCGACCTTCTTCATCTGCGCGACGGTGTAGTCAAAGCTCGCGCCCTCCGGGCCTTCCGCCATGATCTGGAAGGTGCCGCGATCTTCCGCCGGCGCGAGTTCGCTCGGCAATGCCTTGAACAGCAGCACCGTCGCCACCAGCGCCACCACCATCAAGCCGGCGAACAACCAGGCGCGGCCGACCACGCGCGTCAGCAATGCACGATAGGCATCGGCCATGCTGGTGAAACGCGCGTTCAACCATTCACTGACGCGATTGGAATGCACCGCGTGCGGACCGGTATGCGGCTTCAACAATTTCGAGGCCATCATCGGCGTCAGCGTCAACGCGACGAAGGCCGAAATCGCCACCGCCGCCGCCATCGCCACCGACAGCTCGCGGAACAATCGCCCGGTATTGCCTTGCAGGAAGCCGACCGGCAGGAACACCGCGATCAGCACCGCGGTCGTCGCCAGCACCGCGAACGCGACCTGCGCGGTGCCGCGTTTTGCCGCGACCAATGCCGGCTCGCCAAGATCGACACGACGCTGGATGTTCTCCACCACCACGATCGCGTCGTCGACCACCAGGCCGATGCACAGCACCAGTGCCAACAATGTCAGCAGGTTGATCGAGAACCCGAACGCATACAGCGCGATGAACGATGCAATCAGGCACACCGGCACCGTCACCGCCGGGATCAGCGCCGCGCGCACGCTGCCGAGGAACAGCCAGATCACCACCAGCACCAGGATCACCGCTTCGATCAGCGTGCCGTAGACGCGCTCGACAGCGGCGGCGATGAATGTGGTGTTGTCGAAGGCGACGTAGATGTCGGTACCGGCAGGCAACGACTTGCGGATGCGGTCGGCTTCAGCCTGCGCTGCCTTGGCGACATCGAGGCTGTTGGCGGTCGAGGTCTTGACGATGCCGATGCCCATCGCCAATTCGCCGTTGCTGTGGTACCACGCACGGCGTTCCGCCGATTCCTGCTTGACCGTGGCGATGTCGCCGAGCTTGACGACATAGCCATCGTTGCCGCGTGTCACCGGCAACTGCGCGAATGCTTCCGGCGTGGTGTAGTCGCGCATCACCCGCAGGATGAAGTCGCGGTCCTTCGATTCGAGATGGCCGGCGCCGAGCTCGACGTTCTCCTGCTTCAACGCGTTTTCGACATCGGGAATGGTGATGCCGCGCGCAGCCATCGCATCGTTGTCGAGCCAGATACGCATTGCGTAGATCTGGCCGCCGCCCATGCGCACGGTGGCGACGCCGGGCAGGCTGGAGAAACGATTGACCAGGTAGCGTTGCGCATAGTCGGTGAGCTGCAGCGTGTCCATGTTGGACGAGCGCAGGTTGAACCAGATGATCGGATCGGAATCGCTCTCGACCTTGGTGATTTCCGGCGGGCGTGCTTCCGGCGGGACATCGCCGGCGACGCGACTCACCGCGTTGCGCACGTCATTGGTGGCGCCTTCGATGTCGCGGGTCGGCAGGAATTCGATGCTGATGCGCGAGCTGCCGTTCTGGCTGGTGGAGTCGATGGTGTTGATTCCCTCGATGCCAGCCATGCTGTCTTCGAGGATCTTGGTGATGCGCGTCTCCACCACGCTCGACGATGCACCGGGGTAATCGACCTGCACCGACACGATCGGCGGATCGATCGCCGGCAGTTCGCGCAACGTCAGGCGCATGAACGACATCACGCCCAGCACCACCAGCAGCAGGCTCATCACCACCGCCAGCACCGGCCGCTTGATCGAGACGTCGGACAGTTTCACTTGTGCGCTGTCCCAGTCGGCACGGTCGCTGGCGGCGCAGCCTTGAGCGTGGCATCTGCCTTCACCTTGCCGACGCCATCGACCACGATGCGATCGCCGCCATCCAGTCCCTTGCTCACCATCGCTTTGCCGGGAATGCGCCCGCCAAGTTCGACCTCGACTTTCTGCGCCTTGTTTTCGGGCGTGACGCGCCAGACGAAGGTCTGCGAACCGACCTGCATCACCGCGAGTTCGGGTACGACGATGGCCGGATGCGTGCCGCGCGTGACCTCGACGTTCACCAGCATGCCGGGCTTCAACGCGCGATCCGGGTTGGCAAAATCGCCGCGCATCGTCATCGCACGCGAGCCGGTATCCAGACGTCCCGCCGAAGTCTGTACCGTGCCGGAGAATTCGCGCCCCGGCCATGCCTGCGTGGTGCCGGTGATCGATTGCCCGGGCGACACGTTCGCCAACTCGGTTTCCGGCACAGGGAAATCGACGTAGACGCGCGAGACATCATCGAGCGTGGCGATCGCCGTGCCCGGCGTCACCAGCGTGCCCGGACTCACCTGGCGCAAGCCGAGCAATCCGGAAAATGGCGCGCGGATCACCCGATCGGAGAGATTGGCGCGGATCTGCGTCACCTGCGCGATGGCGGCATCGCGCGTCGCCTTCTGGGTATCGAGCATCGACTTCGCGATCAGCTGCTGCGCAGCGAGTTGCGACTGGCGCTGATACAGCGTGTCGGCTTCCTTCGCGCTGGCTGCCGCAGCGGCCAATGCTGCCTGCTGCTGCTGGCCCGTCAGCGTCACCAACGGCGCACCGCGGTTCACCCACTGGCCGCTGTCGAAATGCACGCTCTGCACGGTTTCGCTTACCTTGGCGGTCACCGTCACCGATTCATGCGCCTTGACCGTGCCCAGCGCCTGCACCGTGTCCGTCCACGGCTGCGGCTGGATGCGTTCGATCACCACCGATACCGGCTGGTCGCCTTTAGCGGCGGATTTCCCGGCATCGGCGCCGCGCTGGCAACCGGCAAGCAGTAGGCCCGCGACCATTCCACCGGCACAGAGCCGGCCCATCGAATCTGTACGGAATTTCATCAGGCAATTTTATGCGGATGGAGGATGACGCACCCGTGACTTTCGACATGGATGCGCGAAGCTCGATCTCCCAATAAAAACGCCAGCGCAAGGCTGGCGTTTTCGATCACGGCCGCGCAGCAGCGTCAGGCATCAGCGCTGCCACTGGCCCAGTGCAGCCAACCCGTTCGCCTTGGCGCGTTCATACACGGTGGCCTGCGCCTTGGCCCAGTTGCCGGCCATGTCCTGCGACCACAGCTTCAACGCGGCCTGCTGCATGGCGCGACCATAGGAGAACGACAGCGGCCACGGATTCGGGCCCATGCGGTTCATCGCATCGAGATGCGCGGTGGCGGCTTCATCGCTCTGTCCACCCGAGAGGAACACGATACCCGGCAGGATCGCCGGCACCGTCGACTTCAGGCACATCAGGGTGGCTTCGGCAACTTCCTCGACGCTGGCCTGGTCCGGGCAATCCTTGCCGGGAACGACCATCGACGCCTTGAGGATGGTGCCTTCCAGCGCGACGTTGTGCTGGTACAGCGCGTCGAACAGCGAACGCAGCGTGACCTCGGTGACTTCGTAGCAGGTCTCGATGTCGTGGTCGCCGTCCATCAGCACCTCGGGTTCCACCATCGGCACGATGCCCTGCTCCTGGCACAACGCGGCATAGCGCGCCAAGGCGTGGCTGTTGGACTCGATGCAGGTGCCGGACGGGATGTCCTCGCCGATGTTGATCACCGCGCGCCACTTGGCGAAACGCGCACCGAGCTTGTAGTACTCCTGCAGGCGCGCGCGCAGGCCGTCGAGGCCGTCGGTCACCAGTTCACCGGGGAAGCCGGCCAACGGCACCGTGCCCTTGTCGACCTTGATGCCCGGGATCATGCCGTGATCGGCCATGTACTTGGCGAACGGCACGCCGTCCTTGGTCGACTGGCGGATGGTTTCGTCGAACAGGATGGCGCCGGACAGGTAGTCGTCGACCTTCGGTGCGGTCAGCAGCAGCTCGCGATAGGCGCGGCGGCTTTCCTCGGTGCTGGCGATGCCGACGCCATCGAAGCGTTTCTGGCAGGTCGATGCGGATTCGTCGATGGCGATGATGCCCTTGCCCGGGGCGACCATGGCACGGGCGGTTTCGGCAAGCTGTTCGATGCTCATTGCGTTTTCGTCCTGGCGCAGGGAAAACGCAATTATAGCGGGTTGAAAAGAATTTCAGCCTTGCGAACCGGAGCTCGACTGCGGTTTGGGCGACGGCGATGGCGGCGGCGGTCCGGGTATCTTGGGAGCAGGGTCAAATCGCACGTTGGGCCCCTCATTGGCCACGCGCAACGCCCTCGCCTCTTTCAACACCACTTGCAGGTTCAGACGGTAATCGTCTGCAGCAGCATAGCTGTCATGCGCGTTGCGAACCATGCACCGATTGTCTTCTGCGGCATCCGGTCCAAACGACACTCGCGACACCGTCCGCACCATCTCTGCAGGAGCCTGCATTCGCACCTTGGTCTGAGCCACCTGCACGGCTTGGGCGGCGATCTTGCCATAATTTTCCCAATAGAGCCGCAGTCTCGCGCTTGCCGGCGGCTTGCCGCTCCACGCATCCACGACCTCGAACTCCCCGAGGGCCCCATCGGGTTTCACCGTGTAACCAACGGCAACACAAGCGTTCACGTTATGGTCTTCACCGATTGGGGCCGGAGCCACCAACTGCAGGGGTGAGCCATACAGAGTCGCATCTTCCACGACCGGCGCCCTTGGGCCATCGGCCGCCATTGCAAGCGGCGACGCGAGCAACAACCACAGTGAAATGGTGGATTTCATTGGCCCCTCCGGTTCCTGATCGATGCTTAGCGTTATTACACCCAGATTCGATCAATGTCAATTCACGCCGTCGGCATGTTGTGGCTGGCTTCCAGCACGCGCAGGGTATTGGTGGAACCGTGCTGATGCATGCTCTCGCCACTGGTGAACAGCACGCGCTGGCCCTCGTCCAGCAATCCGGCGTCCAGCAGGTGGCGGATCGCCTGGCGGGCGGCCTGGCCAGCGAACAGGCCGCGGCTGTCGAAGGCGATCGGGAACACGTCGCGCATCAGCGACATGCGGCGACGGGCATCGGCATGGCGCGAGAAGGCGTAGATCGGCACCGGCGAACGGAAACGCGACAGGTAGCGCGCGGTGCCGCCGGATTCGGTCAGGGCGATGATCGCCTCGACAGGAATGTGCTGGGTCAGGAACATCGTCGCCATCGCGATGGCGTTGTCGACGCGATCGAGATCACGCTGCGCGCCTTCGTAGTTGGTGTCGCTATTGAACTGCTTTTCGGCGCCGATGCAGATGCGCGCCATCGCTTCCACCGCGCGCACCGGATACTGGCCGGCGGCGGTTTCCTGCGACAGCATCACCGCGTCGGTGCCGTCGATCACGGCGTTGGCGACGTCGAGCACTTCCGCGCGCGTCGCCATCGGGCTCGACACCATCGACTGCAGCATCTGCGTCGCGGTGATCACCACCTTGTTGCGCTGCACCGAGTGCTGGATGATCTTCTTCTGCAGGCCGGGCAATTCGGCGTCGCCGATTTCCACGCCAAGATCGCCGCGCGCCACCATCACCACGTCGCTGGCGTCGATGATCTCGTCGAGGTTCTCGATCGCCTCGGCGCGCTCGATCTTGGCCACCAGCGCGGCGTGGCTGCCGTGCGATTGCGCGGCCCGGCGCGCTTCCTCCATGTCGGCGGCATCGCGGCAGAACGACACCGCGATGAAGTCGGCATCGAGTTGTGCAGCGATCGCAATGAGTTCGTGGTCGCGTTCGGTGATCGCGCCCAGCGACAAACCGCCACCCTGCTTGTTGAGGCCCTTGCGATCGGACAGCACCGAATCGTTGAGGACGCGATTGATGATGCGCTGGCCTTCGATCTTCTCGACCTGCAACTGCACCATGCCGTCGTCGAGCAGCAACACGTCGCCGGGGACGACATCGCCAGGCAGGCCGAGGTAGCTCACGCCGACCTGGCTGGCATCGCCCGGTGGGGGATTGAGTTCGGCCACCAGATCGAAACGCTGGCCTTCCTTCAGCGCCACCTTGCCATCGGCGAAACGTTCGACGCGGATCTTTGGGCCGGGCAAGTCGGCGAGGATGCCGATCTCGCGCCCCGCACGCGCCGCGGCTTCACGCAGCGCGCGGGCGCGCTCGACCTGCGCCGAGGGATCGCCGTGGGAGAAATTGAGACGCACGCAATCGACGCCGGCACGAATCAGCGCATCCAGGACTTCCGGCGAATCAGTGGCCGGGCCAAGGGTGGCGAGGATGCGGGTGCGGCGGCGGTGCTGTGACATTCGAGGCTCCTGATTGGACCAATGACGCTAGCACATCCGCACGACAGCCCGGAACGTGTATTCGTTGTCAGGGCGCCCCCGCCGGTTCGATATAGGCCTGGTGCTTCCTGAAGAGGGTGAGGCGTTCGGTCATGCGATTGATCGTCTCGGAATTGGTCGCGCCGCGCGCCAGTAGCGCCTGGGTCTGCGACACCACCAACTCCTGCAAGCGCGTCGCTTCGTCGAACTGGCCGGCTGCGGCGTAGCAGGCGGCGACGGTATCCAGCGTGCCGGGCTCGAGGGGCTTGTCGATCTCCTGCATTCGCTTCGACACCTGAAGCCCCTTGCCGGCATCGCGCAAATCGGCAAAACGCGAAGTGCAATGGGCCCATGCGAGGTTGTTGCGCGCGAGGGCCGAGCCCCCTGCGTCCGCCTCCTGCAACAACTGGATGCCATGCACGTGATCGGCCCGGGCGTCGCTTTGCTGGACCAGCCAGCTGCCGTACTGGATGAGCGCGATGCGCGATTTCGTCGCGACCGCTTTCTCCATCCAGCGCCGCCCTTCGGCAACGTCCTTGGCACCGCCGATGCCATAGAGCAGCCATGTGGCATACATGGTCTGCGACTCGGCATCACCGGCACGCACGTCGCGATCGATCATCGCCCGCGCCTTCGCGCCATCCTTGGCGATGCCGGCACGGCCATCGACCGTCATCATCGCCAACTCGCGCCGCGCCCGTGCGCCTTCGGGCGCGACCGCCAGCGCATCGTAGACTTGGCGCGCGAGTTCCGGCGTGCCATAAAGCCCCTTGTAACCCTGTTGCCACAAATTCAGCAGCATGTAGGTCGATGCAACATCGCCCTCGGCCATCGCCGGCAGCAACTGCAGTTCCGCGTCGCGCCAGCGCTTGCCCAGAAGTGCCTGGATCGCCAACAGCTGCATCGCCACGTGATCGCCTGCGTATGCCCCACGCTTCAGCAAGTCGAGGGTGGCGGCATCCGCTTGCTGTCCCGGATGCGCATCCAGCCAGCGCTCCGCAACCCGGCGGCTGGATTCGCCGTCCCCAGCTGCGGCAGCCTTGTCTTCCCAGGCCATGGCGTCGGCATTGTCGCGGTGCGTCCTCAGGTTCATCGCGATCAACCGATCGCCATTTCCTTTCGCGTTGTTCTCCGGCTTCGACAATTCGGCGATGCCGGCCGCATCGATCTTGTGGCCGTGCGTCCCTTCAAAGGACAACGCAATCCGCAATGGGCCTGCTTCGGGATTGCCGGCCATCGCTGCGCGCGCAAGGCGCTCGTCGAACCCGTTCGTTCCACCATCTGGGTGCAACGTTGCCTCGAATCGCGCCGCCTCCACCGAAGCGCCACGCTGCCACCACTGGTCGTCCGCCGCATCGAGCAGCAAGTTGGCCGCTTTTTCATCACGGGCGATGCCGATGCCGTTGCGATAGGCCGTCGCCAGCATCACCATCGCAAAACCCTGTTTCTTCTCGGCCAGCGACAGCAAAGCATCGATCAGTCCATCGGCACAGCCCGCGTATGGCTTGAGTCCGCACACGATTTCCCAGGTGCCGAGCGAGAGCAGCCCACCCTCGCTCGCCAGCGGACGCAACGCCGCCACACGCTCCGCAAGCGCCTCTTTCTCCAATGCGACGTTGACCGCTTTCACGTCGCGTGCGGACAACTCCCCTGCCTTGTTGTAGGCATCGACGAACTCACTCGCGGTCCCATTGAGATGCGCTGCGGTGCCGGCGTTCGGGTTCTTGCGATCGATGACTGCCTGGGCCACTACATAGTCGAAGCTGAAATGGCGCTCGACCTTGCGCTCCGGATCCCGCGCCACGATCTGGATGGGGAAATCGCCATGGGCGCGAACGCCTTCATAGAATTCGTGGTTGAACTCCAGGCCCATGGCATCGAGCGCGGCATAGGCATCATTGAGCACCACGATGCGGAGCGGCCGGCGCCATGCGCCGCTGCCGGCCTGCTGCCCGGCATATTTCCATAGCGCGGCGAACGCCGCGACCTCGGCATCCGCCGCGACCTTGTCACCGCGCGCCTCCGCGCACAGTTGCAGCGCGCGATGCAACGCCAGCGAAACCGGGACTTTCACCGCTGCGCGTTTCAGGCCAGCCTCGCCCTTCGCGCAAGTCTCCGTGGTGACACGCGAACGCACGTAACCGCTGTCGCCGAGCGCCGAATAGAGATCGCTCACGTCCTCGCTGCTGGCGTTCGACAGGAACCACGACCAAGCCTGTTCGGGTGCCTTGCCCGCCACCTGCGCCAACGCGACCGGGGCAGCGGTCACCAGCAGGGAGGCCAAGGTAATTCGCAACATCGCTTTCATTTCTTCGCTCCGGAGACATCATCCAGCAATGCCTTGAGTCGGCGATCGCGGTCCGCCGCCTCGCCTTGAAGCGGCACCCGATAACGCAACGTGGAAGACAGGTCGTCGCGCACCTTGCGCAATGCCTCGACGTGCGCCACGCCTTGATCGGCCGCCACGTAGCGATCATCGATCTTGACCTCGTAGACGACGTGCGCCTCCTGGCCACTGGTTTTGACCGAACGCGTGTAATCGAACGCTTTCGTCTTCTGCTCATCAGTGTCGCCACCGAAGGCCGCCACCCAGGTCGCTGGCGCGGTCACCCGGGTTTCGTGGCGGTAGGTGCCTTGACGCGCGAAATACAGCGGCCCGCTGCGCGACATCGTCTTCGGCAGTTTCAATGGCTGCGACAACGCCTCACCGTAGATTTGCAGCGCCTTGAGCGCGCCTTCGTTGCCGATGGCATGGACGATGCGGTACGACTCGTTCACCTTCAGGACATTGCCGGGCAAGTCGTCGCTGATGACTGGCGCGGCCAATACGTCGAGCTGGCCATAACGCTTCTGGTAATACTCGGCATAGTTGCGCTTGAGGTCGTCGAGGCGCTGGCGGTTGACGCTGGAGCGCATGTCGTCGGCCGCGCCGCCTCGGTACTCGGTGGTGATGTCGAGGCGCGCGGAACCATCGGGCTGGATCACGAAGTGTTCGCTGGTATTCACTGCAAGCCGGTTGGTCACCGGTGCGGCAATCGACTCCAACCCCTGTTGCCCCGACCGGATCGGCAAGGCCATGCCGTAAGCGCTCAGATCGGTATCGCGCGGCATCCCACCTTGCAGCGAAGCCGTCGGATCGACCCACACCGCCTGCCCGCCGATGTCCACACGCACGATGACATGGTTGAACACCGCGCCCGATGGTGAAAATTCCCCGATCCGCTTGCCGCGAACCGTGGAAACCAGCGCCGGTTCCGCGCGGATGTCGAGCTGGCGCAGGATCATCGACAGCAGGTAGGCCTTGTCCTTGCAGTCGCCATAGCGACGCGACCAGGTCACGCCCGGTGCATTCGGGCGATGGGAATTCTGCCCGGTCTCGACGCCGAAATAGCGCACTTCGTCCTGTACCGCGCGCAATGCCGCGGCCAATCGCGCATCGGGGTCGGGCAATGTTTTCCATTGCGTGATGCGCGCTTGCAGATCGGCCGGCAATTGCCTGTCCGATGGATACAACGGCAACGCCCACGCCACCACGTCGCCCCAGCTCCGACGCTGCGACGCCTGCACGTAGGGATACGGCTGATACCACACCGGATAGTCATCCTCGTTCTGGATGGCAGGCGTGCCGTGTTGGTGGAACTCCATTTCGCGCCCGTCCGCAAGCTCGCGATAGTCGGCCTGCACCTTGGTGTGTTCGCTGTGGATGGCGACATCGCTGCGTGGCGGATACAGGACCCGCAACCAGCTGTCGAGCATCGGACTGTTCCAGCCCAGGTAGATCGATTCCGATTCCTGGCCGGCGAGTACCGGATTGCCGCCTTGCACGGTGTAGCTGATCCTGACGAGATCGTCGACGCGGATGTCGTCGAGCACGATCAATGCCTCGACTGTGCCGTTGGCAATGTCCTGCTCGAATTCGCTTTCCCGGCGAGCCACGGTGATGGTTGCGGGGCGCAGGCGATCCTCCCACTTGCCGTTGCGGCGCAACGCCACCGCATGGATCACCAGGTGCTGGTAGTCGGGATTGAATTCGATCTGGTAGCGACCGGCCTGGCCGAGGTTCGACTGCGTCCGCGGCTGGTAGATGTACTCGAAATAGTCATCGTTCCTGCTGGCGCGATGATCGACTTGCTCGTCATAACGCCAGGTCCGCCAGTTGCCTTCATCCCCACCGGGCGCGGATGCCGGCCACGCGTCGGGAAGCGGCCCGCGCAACTGCACGAATGCAGGAACCGGCCCGGTTGTGAATTCATATTCCCCGCGCTTGAACGTTTCCGCTGGCGCCGCGCCGGCGCAAACCAGCAGCAACGCACACCACAGTGTTTTCATCCCCATTGCGATTCCCCCGAGATTGCACGTCAAGACTAGCCGCAAGTTGGGGGATTGTCAGCCGCGCGCCTCCAGCGCCATGACCGCCGGCAAGGTCTTGCCTTCGAGGAATTCGAGGAAGGCGCCGCCGCCGGTGGAGATGTAGGACACGTTTTTCTCGATCCCGAACTTGTCGACTGCGGCCAGGGTGTCGCCGCCGCCGGCGATCGAGAACGCTTTCGATTCGGCGATGGCACGAGCCACGGTTTCGGTGCCGCCCGCGAAGGCCTTGAATTCGAACACCCCGACTGGGCCGTTCCACACCACGGTGCCGGCGTCCTTGATCATCAACGCGTAACGCGCGGCCGTCTCCGGCCCGATGTCGAGGATCATGTCGTCGGCGCCGACAGCATCGACCGGCTTGATCGTCGCCGGCGCGTCGGCCTTGAACTCCGGCGCGACCACCACGTCGACCGGCAACGGAATCTCCGCGCCGCGCGCTTTCGCATCGGCCATGATCTGTTTTGCAGTACCGATCAAATCGTGTTCGACCAGCGATTTGCCGACGCCATGGCCCATCGCCGCGATGAAGGTATTGGCGATGCCGCCGCCGACGATCAGTTGATCGACCTTGCTGACCAGCGACGACAGCAGTTCGAGTTTGGTCGACACCTTGCTGCCAGCGACGATCGCCAGCAACGGGCGCGCCGGATGCTGCAATGCCTTGGCCAGCGCGTCGAGTTCGGCCATCAGCAACGGACCGCCGGCAGCCTGCTTCGCGAATTGGATGACGCCATGCGTCGAGGCCTGCGCGCGATGCGCGGTGCCGAACGCATCCATCACGAAGACATCGCACAGCGCGGCATATTTCTTCGAGAGTGCCTCGTCGTCCCTGCCTTCGCCGGCATTCATGCGGCAGTTTTCCAGCAGCACCAGTTGCCCCGGCGCGACGTCGACGCCATCAAGGTAATCGCGCAGCAGCGGAACCTCGCGGCCCAACAATTCCGACAAGCGACGCGCCACCGGCGCCAGCGAATCGGCCTCACTCCATTCGCCTTCCTTGGGACGGCCGAGATGCGACGTCACCATCACCGCCGCACCGGCATCGAGCGCGGCCTTGAGCGTGGGGATCGAGGCGAGGATGCGCTGGTCGGAAGTCACCACGCCGTCGGCGACTGGCACGTTCAGGTCTTGGCGGATCAGCACGCGCTTGCCGCGCAGGTCGAGATCGGTCATGCGGGTGATGGCCATGGCGTGGTTCCGGAGCGTGGGAGACGCCTATTGTCGCGGGACGACGGGTACGGTTCAAATCGCCCAAAAACGAAGGCCCCGCATTTGCGGGGCCTCGAGTGCATCGATTGGCGATCAACGGTAGCCGGAATCCTTGGGGTCGTTGACGATCTTGATCAGCACGCTGCGCGAATCGTAAGCCGATTGCGAGGTGAAGATCAGGCGGCCGAGGCCCTTGTACGCGCATTCCCAGCGCGATGTATCTCCACCGTGATAGAACGGAATCCATGCTTTGCCGGTGGAATAGCCACCACAATCGGCGTCGCGGTGTCCAAGCAGATCCTGCACCTGTTTCTGTGGCATGCCGATTTCGAGCCTGCTGAACGGCGAGCCGGCGGCGGCAGTGCCGTAGATTTCGCCTTCGACGCCATCCTTGCCCTTCACGGTACGCATCGGCCCATGATCCGTCTGTTCGCTCTTGGCCTTGTCGTCCTGCTTGGACTCATCCTTCTTCTTGCCCCACGGCAGGCCTGCGCTGGCATCGGTGCAAAACAACACCGACGCGAATGCCAAGGCGATGCCGCCCACCAATACACGTTGCTTCATTTTGATTCTCCTTCCCCACCCCAACGAAACCAACCGCGACCCGGGGTACGTGACCGCGGTCAACATTTGTGGAAAGTCTGCCATGAATCCGCTTCGTGTTGGTGACTACCCGAAACGAACAAGGCCCCGCAAGCGGGGCCTCTAAAACATCCTGAATGGGTAGCGCGGCTTACTTCGCCGCAACCACCTTGACCATTTCCAGACACTTGTTGCTGTAGCCCCACTCGTTGTCGTACCAGCTGACCAGTTTGACGAACGTCGGGTCGAGCGCGATGCCGGCGTCGGCATCAAACACCGAGGTGCAGGTTTCGCCGCGGAAGTCGGTGGCGACGACCTTGTCCTCGGTGTAGCCGAGCACACCCTTCAATGCACCTTGCGATTGCGCCTTCATCTCGGCGCAGATTTCGGCGTAGGTCGCCGGTTTCTCGAGTTCGACGGTGAGGTCGACCACCGACACGTCGCTGGTCGGCACGCGGAAGCTCATGCCGGTCAGCTTCTTGTTGAGTTCGGGGATCACCACACCCACCGCCTTGGCGGCACCGGTGCTGGACGGGATGATGTTTTCGAGGATGCCGCGACCACCGCGCCAATCCTTGTTGCTCGGGCCGTCAACGGTCTTCTGGGTCGCGGTGGCGGCGTGCACGGTGGTCATCAGGCCACGCTTGATGCCCCACTTGTCGTTGATGACCTTGGCGATCGGCGCCAGGCAGTTGGTGGTGCACGAGGCGTTGGAGATGATCGCCTCGCCGTTGTAGGTCTTGTCATTGACGCCGTAGACGAACATCGGCGTGTCGTCCTTCGACGGGGCCGAGAGCACGACCTTCTTCGCGCCGGCATCGAGATGCTTCTGCGCGGTGGCCTTGTCGAGGAACAGGCCGGTCGATTCGATCACCACCTCGGCGCCGACTTCATCCCACTTGAGGGCGGCCGGATCGCGTTCCTGGGTCAGGCGGATCTTCTTGCCATTGACGACCAGGGTGTTGCCTTCGACCTTGATATCGGCCTTGAAGCGGCCATGCACGGAGTCGTACTGCAGCATGTAGGCGAGGTATTCCGGCTCGAGCAGGTCGTTGATGCCGACGATTTCGATGTCGTTGCCGAAGTTCTGCACGGCGGAACGGAAAACATTGCGACCGATGCGACCGAAACCGTTGATGCCGACCTTGATGGCCATTGCCTGCTCCTGTGGGTGGTGGATGGCGCCGGGCGCGCCGGTAGGATTCATCATTTTAGCCGTTCTCCTCGGCTACCATCGGGCCATGAACAAAATCACCAAACCGCGCCTCCTCATCGCCCTCCTCCTGCTCGCCTGCGCCTTGCCCGTCCTGGCCTGGGCGCCGCTGGGCCACCGCATGATCGGCGATCTCGCCGAACGCCACCTCACGCCCGCCGCCAAGGCCGAAGTCGCGAAGCTGCTGGCCGGCGAACGCGAACCGACGCTGGCCGGCGTCGCCAACTGGGCGGATGAGCTGCGCAATACCGATCCCGACCGCTTCAAGCGCACCTCGCGCTGGCATTACGTCAAGTTGAGCGGCCCGGAATGCGCGTATGAACCCGCGAAGGAATGCAAGGACGGAAATTGCGTGATCGCCGCGATCGAAGCGCAGCTGGCGATCCTGCGCGATCGCAGCCAGCCACTCGATGCGCGCCGTGATGCGCTGAAGTTCGTGGTGCATCTGGTCGGCGACGTCCACCAACCGTTCCACGCCAGCAGCCACGACGATGTCGGCGGCAACCAGTACCAGATCAGCCTGCGCACCAAACTGAAGCCAGAGGTGTATGCGCAGAAGAACTACGTCGATGGCGTGATGGGCACCAACCTGCACGCGATGTGGGACTACTACATCCTCGGCGAAACCGGCATGCACCCGCGCGCCTTCGCCGACGACTTGGCACGTCGTCCGTGGCCGCCGATCGCAACCAGTGACGCCAATCCAACGCAATGGGCGCAGGAATCCTGCCGCCTGATCGATGCCTGGGGCACCTATCCCGACGGTCACAAACTGGATGCGAGTTATGGCGAGGCGATGCGCCCGCTGGCGGAACGTCGCGTGTTGCAGGCGGCGGACCGCCTCGCACTGGTGTTGAACGAAGCGCTGGATCCGGGATTCAAGCCGCAAGCCGCACCGTAATCGTCAGGACGAACTGGAAGTGCGTGCGCCTCAGCGGGCGCACTTCACTGCATCCTGATCCGCAGCGGCACCGCTGACGACACGGATATTGGCGAACGCCGCGCTGAATGGTGCATTGGCGTCGATGTGGAACGGCTCCTCGATCCCGGGCATGTCCGCACCGGCCTTGGCGAAACATGCCAGCGGAATCTTGATCGTTTTCTTCTGGCCAATGCCGGCCGCGGCGATCGCTTCGCTGATATCCACTTTCCCCTTGCATCCGGCACCGCATTGCATCGATGCCAGCACCGGCGACTTCGGCACCGTCCGCACCACGACATCGAACAGCAATGCCGCATTCGCGGTCTGCATCGCCGCGAGATTGTTGCGCGACGGGTTGCGCGAGAAGAACGACGCCGGCGCCAGCCACGTCACCTGTTTGGCGTCCTGCTGGGTATTCACTTGCACGGTGGCGATCTCGACCGCCGGCTTGTCGGCCGGCCACCGCAACACTCGATTGAGATCACCACCGAGTGCCTGGTCCTTTCCATCCGCACCGACATACAGCGCGAACATCGGTGCATCGGCCATGTTGAAGATCGGCAACACCGTGGCATCGCCGCAGCGCTCCAGTGTCGAGACCGGCAACGCTTGAAGCGAAGCCTTCTGTCCGTATCGCAGGCCGTATCCGACCTTGAACAACCACGGCCGCTTGGCATCGGGATGATTGATCGGTGCGGGACATGGCACGCTAGGCCAGGGGAAACCGAGGCGCCCACGGAACGCGGCACCATTGCGCGCGAACAGCACATCGGCGACGCCACCACCTTCGGTCCCCGGCAACCACGCGGCCACGAAGGCATCGGACAGATTCATCAGGTCATTGGTATAGAGCGGGCGCCCCGCGACGAACACCGTCACCACCGGCTTGCCACTGGCATGCGCGGTCTTGAGCGCCGCGAGATCTTCGGGGAAACGTCGGCTGTGCGTCACGGTATCGGACGACACGATGTCGCCGTTGGTCTCCGCATAGGGCGTTTCGCCGATCACCGCGACCACCGCGTCGAACTTCGACGGATCGACATCCCTGCCATCGGTGCTGACGATGACGCGATCATCGCCCGCAGCCTCGCGCAATCCCGAGAGGATGCTTTGCGCGTTGGGGAAATCGGCATTGCTGTTGTCGCTGCCCTGCCAGGTCAACGACCAGCCACCGGTCTGGTTGGGAATCGAATCGGCAGTCTTGCCCACCACCAGGATGCGCTGGCCGCGATGCAACGGCAGCAGGCCACGCTCGTTCTTCAACAGCACCAGTGACTCGCGCACCGCACGCCGTGCAAGCGCACGCGCCTGCAATGCTTCGGATTTGCCTGCAAAGCTGCTGTCCGATGGTTTGCGCGTGAACAGTCCGGCGCGCAGCTTGACACGCAGGATCCGGCTCACTGCATCGTCGATGCGCGACACCGGGATTTCACCGCGTTCGACCTGCTTCGTGGTGTTGGCGATGAATGCTTTCCAGTCATCCGGCACCATCACCATGTCGACACCGGCATTGATCGCCTTGGCGCAACTGTCATTCGTGCAGCCTGGCAATTGGCCGATGGCGTTCCAGTCGGAAACGATGAAGCCGTCGAAGCCCATCTTCTGCTTCAACGCATCGGTCAGCAGTGCCTTCGCGCCATGCATCTTGCCGTAGTCGATGCCATCGCCACGATCGTTCCAACTGTTGTAACTGGCCATCACCGTCTGCACGCCGCCAGCGAGCGCGCCGTAATAGCCCTGCGCATGCACGTTGAGCATTTCCGCCCGACTGACCGTACTGATGCCTTGATCCTTGCCGTTGTCGGTCGAACCATCTCCGATGAAATGCTTGGCGGTGGCGATCGTCGTGCCGTCGCCGCGCAGGTCACCCTGCATGCCGCGCACGTAGGCTTCGCCGTACTGCTTCACCAGCATGCCGTCGGAGGAGAAACTCTCGTAGCTGCGACCCCAGCGCGGGTTCTGCACCACCGCCAGCGTCGGCGAGAACGCCCAATCGATGCCGGTGGCGCGAGTTGCACGCGCGGTCGCCGCGCCGATTTCGTGGATCATTTCCGGATCGCGTGCCGCACCCAGTCCGATGTTGTGCGGGAACGTGGTGGCGCCGAACACGTTGCTGTGCCCATGCACGGCGTCGGTGCCCCAGATGATCGGGATCGGCACCTTGGCATCAGTGCCCATCGACGCGGCGTGATAGGCATCGGCAAGCGCCAACCAATCCCTGGCGTCTGCGTGCTTGTTCTTGCGCGACCATGATCCGCCGCCATTGAGCACCGAGCCAATGTAGTAGCGACGCACTTCATCGGGTGTGATCGTTTTGATCTCGGGCTGGGTCATCTGCCCGATCTTCTGCGCCAGCGTCATCGACGCCAGGATCTCGCGGACCCGTGCTTCGATGGCTGCGTCTTTCGCGACCGCGCTATGCACGCGCGGCCAATCGTGCAGTGTCGCCGTATCGCGACTGTTCTGTCCCGCCAACACCGGTGGCAGCATCAACCCTGCCACCACGGCTATCGCAAGTGCACGCTTCATCGCCACCTCAGAGTTTGTAGCTCAGGCCGACCATGTACTGTCGCCCATAGGTGGTGTATTCCTGTGGCGCCATCAGGCCACCGGGGAAATTGCTGTCCTGCACGGTCCGATAGGGCGTATTGGTGATGTTGTTGACCTGGAACAGGATCGACAAGCCGTGCAGCCGCGTGTTGTCGCCGAACTCGTAACTGGTCTGGAAATCGAGCTGGCGTTCGGACAACGACCGCAGGATGCTGCGCGAACCGAACAGGTACGAATACTCGCCGCGATACGAGCTACGATAGCGCTCGCTCAGGCGGATCGAGAAGCCACGGCGTTCGTAGTAGACGGTGCCATTGGCAACGATCTTCGAGAGCCCTGGCAGCGTATCGGTTTCGACAGAATCAGGCCCGTTTGGCTTGATCGACGTCTTGGTATACGAGCCGTTGATCGTCGCACCGAATCCATCCAGCACCGGGTGCAACATCCCTAAGTTGATCGCGGCACTCAACTCGGCGCCCTTCATCTCACCACCGGTGCCGTTGGCCCAAGTGTAGAAGGTGCCCATGTTGGAGACCGGCGTGACACCACTGCTATTGGCATAGCCGGTGAAATCCCACGGGATCGAACGCTGGTAGACGTAGGTATTGAGTTTCTTGTGGAAGAATGCCAAGCCGACATAACTGGCCGTACCGAAGTATTTTTCGAACGAAACGTCGAATGCGTTGGCGCGGTACGGCTCCAGCTTCGGATTGCCGCCACCGCCGCTCCACGTCCGCGTGGTGATATCCACGCCGGCGCCGCTGGCCGCGCTGAGATAATTGATCGGCGCGCGCGACAAGGTCTTGGCGGCACCGAAACGGGTGATCCAACCGTGTCCGAAATCGAATACCAAGTTCAGGCTGGGCAATGCATCGGAATAATGCGTACCGATGGTCTGAGAACCGGCCAAGCCGTTATTGACATTGAACGCGGTGGACGACTGATTGGTCCGCACCCATTGCACGCCGGCGTTGCCCCGCATGTGCACGTGACTGCCAAGATCGGCATCGATGTCGACCTTGGTATATGCCGTCGTGACGTTCTCGATGACATTGAAGTCCTTCTTCACGTCATCGTCGCTCAGGTTGAGCGACACGTCGTAGTACTTGCCGAGAATCGATCGTGGGTCGTAGCTGAGCACGTTCCCGATGCCGGAAAAGCCCAGCGAAGTCGGGGCCAACAGATCGGAAGCGCTCAATGGCGCGGTGGTCGCGCCGCCCTTGAGGTTGGCGAAGTAGACCAGCGAGCTCTTGTCCTTCTCGCGACGATTGATGTTCAATCCCGCCGACCAGTGGCTCAGGAACTTCGAATCCAGTGCACGATCGAGATCGAAGCGCAGCGCATGCATCTTGTCTTGCTGGTATGAGTTTTCCAGGCGCCCATCATGGCCCCAGCCAGCTGGATCTCCCAGCAAAATCGTGGATGGATCCGCGAAGTTGCCGGTCGAGAACTGCGCATAGGCCGGCGACAGCGGGATGCTGAAGCCGATGTCCTGTCCGGTGGTAGGACCAGAATAGGTCTCGAGTTGCGACTGATGGCGGCGTGCACGCGACCAGCTCATGTCGACGGTCGCGGTCCACGGATCCAGCTGGAAGGTATTGTTCCAGCCGATCGCGGCCACCGTATCTCCGCGCGTGTTGCTGTCGTTGCGCACTACCGGCCTCACGTTGTGCAGTGTGCCGCCGGTGACGAATTGCGCGCCATTGACATTGGTGGTTTGCACGCCGGAATAGGTGACATTCCCGCCATTGGTCCATGGATCGTTGGCCCACATCACGCCACGCATCAGCTCGTTCTGGTCGAACTTGGTGTAATACAAATCGAACACGCTGTGGAAACTCTTGTTGGGACGGAACTCCAGCACGCCCATCACGCCGGTACGCTTGAGGTCATGCGTCTTCACCCAGTTTTCGGCACCCTGCAGAGCGATCGCGCCGTCCGGCTTGCCATGTCCACTCGGGAACCAACCCTCGGACCCACCCCACCACCAAGCCTTGTAATGCTTCTCCTGCCACGGTGAATCCATCCGCGCGATGCCGATCGCCACGCCGATGGTGTTGTCGCGGAACTGGTCGACATACGACGCGCTCATGCGGTAGCCCGTCGATTTCGCACCCGATGTCAGCTTCCCGAACGAATTGTGCTCGCCCGATGCGGAGAACACGACCCGGCGCTTTCCGACGCTCAGTGGGCGGATCGCCTGCAGATCGACCGTGCCGGCCAACCCCTGCCCGACCAGGGCGGCATCGGGTGTCTTGTACACGATCACGCCATTCATCAGTTCCGCCGGGAACTGGTCGTACTCGACGCTGCGGCTGTCGCCGGTGCTGACGATCTCGCGGCCATTCAACAAGGTGGTGCTGAAGTCCGGCGACATGCCGCGGATGTTGATGACCTGGCCACGACCATCCACACGCTGCGAGGTCACGCCCGGCAATCGCGCGATCGATTCGGCGATCGAAATGTCAGGCAGTTTGCCGATGTCTTCAGCGCTCACCGCTTCCACGATCGAGTTTGATTGTTCCTTCTTCTTCACCGACTTTTCGACGCTGCCGCGGATGCCGGTCACAGTGACCGTCCCAAGCTGGTTCTGATCCTTGTTGGACTCGTTCGTCGTTGACTGGCTGGATGGGGCGGTGGTCTGGGCGCTTGCGTTGCCCATCAGCAGCAGCAAGCTGCATGCGGCCGCCAATGGTGCAAGACGCAAGGCGTGGGGGGAACGACGTGTCGAACGGGCAGCACGGAGCATGGGCGTCTCGCGAAATCAGCAATTGACAGCGCTGTCATAACGGAGCCCTAATGGATTGTCAACAAAACCTTCATCCATCGGGCAAGACCGCATGACTCTGCATTCGATCGCCGGCATTCATCGATTTTTTACCCCGCACTGCAGCACCGGATCGCCGCTCGCATCGCTGCTGTTCCTGTTGGCCTCGGGCCTGATGCCGGCAACCATCGCTTACGCCGCCAACGTGCGGGCACAAGCGTGGATCACCACGGATGACCACCGCATGCGCCTGCAACCGGTCGCGGTGCAACGTCTGGCCACGCCGATCGCGCATCCCGACATCCGCATCGATTCCAGCCACCGCATGCAATCAATCGTCGGATTTGGTGCCGCCATGACCGATGCCTCCTCGTCGCTGTTGCTCGCCATGCCCGAGCCACGACGCGATGCGGCAATGCGCTACCTGTTCTCGCGAAACGATGGCGGACTGGGTTTCGATTTCACGCGCATCCCGATCGGCGCATCGGATTTCTCGTCCATCCACTATTCGCTGGATGATCCGCCCGGCAACCTGCCCGATCTGCGACTGCAGCACTATCGTTTCGATCATGTGCGCGACACCGTCATCCCCCTGATGCGACAGGCGCACGCACTCAATCCGGACCTCAAGGTGATGGCGTCACCATGGAGCGCACCGGGTTGGATGAAGGACAGCGACAGTCTGATCAAGGGCACGTTGCGTCCCGAATATGTCGACGCCTTCGCCACCTACCTCGCGCGTTTCGCCCACGACATGGACTCCGCGGGAGTGCCGCTGTTCGCGCTCACGATCCAGAACGAACCGTCCTTCGAACCCGGTGACTATCCCGGAATGCGTCTGTCCGCGAAGCAACGTGTGGCGGCAATTGCGGCACTCGGGCCACGTCTGCCCGCGTCCGTGCAGATCCTCGAGTGGGACCACAACTGGGATAAACCCGATGAACCGCTGGCGGTCCTGTCCGAGCCCGCCGCGGCGCGCTACGTGCGCGGCATCGCCTGGCATTGCTACGGCGGAAACGTCGATGCGCAAAGCCAGGTGCATGATCGCCACCCGCAACTCGATGCATATCTCACGGAATGTTCCGGTGGCGATTGGGAGCCGGTGCGCAGCAATGGCATCAGCGGGCAGACCACCAGCCTGGTCATCGCGCCGCTGCGCAACTGGGCGCGCGGCGTATTGTTCTGGAACCTCGCACTGGATGATCACGACGGACCACACCTGGGCGGCTGCGGCAATTGCCGCGGCATCATCGCCGTGCACCCCGATGGCCGCTTCACACCAACTGATGATGCCTGGGCACTGGCGCACGCCAGCCGTTTCATCCGCGCCGGTGCGGTGCGTGTCGCCAGCTCCGGTGACGCAATCGATCAGGTGGCCGTCGCAAATCCCGACGGCAGCCGGGTGGTGGTGGCCGCAAACACCAGGCGCATCCCGCGCACGATCATCCTGTGTGATGGCAACAGCTGCCTGCGCTGGAAGATGCCTGCGCGCAGCGTCGCAACAGTACAATGGCCGGGCATGCGGCGCTAATGGCAGAATCCATTCCATTCAAACCGTGATGACACGTGGAACAGGGAAGCCCCATGCGCGCAAGAATCGAGGATGTCGCCGTAGCCGCCGGCGTATCGATGAAGACCGTGTCGCGCGTGATGAACGGCGAAGCCAACGTGCGGGAAGGGACGCGCCTGCGCGTGACTGCGGCGATGGAGAAGCTCAACTACCGGCCCGACCCTTCCGCGCGCCGGCTGGCCGGCCAGCGTTCGTACGAAATCGTGCTGGCCTACAACAACCCATCGCGCAATTATCTGATGGATGTCGTCACCGGCGTACTCGCAGCCTCGCGTTCATGCCACTACAACCTGGTGCTGTCACCGATCAGCAGCCCGCGCGACATCGACGAAATCTTCGTGCACGCCCATCCGGATGGTGCCGTACTGACACCCCCGTTGACCGATGACCCTGTCGTGATCGCAGCACTGGAACGCCACCAACTTCCTTACTCCTGCCTGTCTCCCCTCGATCGCATAGCCAGAATCGGCGCCTACATCGATGATGTTGCAGCAGCACGCAGTCTGGTGTTGGAACTGGCAGCCCTCGGCCATCGCCGCATCGGCCACATCTGCGGCGCGAAAGGCCACGGTGCCCGCGAATGGCGTCTGGCCGGATACAAACAAGCATTGAAGGAAGTCGGGTTGCCCTACGATCGGTCATTGGTGGTGAGCGGTGAATTCCTGTTCGAGTCGGGCGTCGACGGTGCACGCACGCTGCTCGGATTGAAGCAGCCGCCGACCGCAATCTTCGCCGCCAACGACGACACCGCCGCCGGCGTGTTGCGTACCGCCGCAGAATTGGGACTGCGCGTTCCCCACGACCTCTCTGTCTGCGGTTTCGACGATACGCCGGTCGCCAGCCAGATCCTGCCCGCGCTCACCACCGTGCAGCAGCCGATCACGGAGATGGCACGTATCGCCACCCTGCAGCTTATCGACCGCATCCGCGACCCGAAGGCCGGGGCGATGGAGCAGGTCGACTATCGCCTCATCCAGCGCGAATCCGTCGGCCCTGCTCCATAGGCGCGCTCAACCCAACGCGCGCGCCGCCTCGACCACATGCTCGACGGTGAAGCCGAAGTGTTTGAACAGCACGTCGGCGGGTGCGGATGCACCGTAACCTTCCATGCCGATCACCGCGCCGTCGAGGCCGACGTATTTGCGCCAGAAATCGCTGATGCCAGCTTCGATCGCGACGCGCTTGCGCACCGAGTTCGGCAGCACCGATTCGCGATAGGCCGCATCCTGGCGATCGAACACGTCCGTGCTCGGCATCGACACCACCCGCACGCGCTCACCCAATTGCGCCGCGGCATCCATCGCCAACCCGACTTCCGAACCGGTGGCGATCAGGATGAGTTCCGGCACACCGACGCTGTCCTTCAGCACGTAGCCGCCGCGACGAATCGCTGCGACCTGCGCGGCATCGCGTGGCTGCGGCGCCAGGTTCTGGCGCGAGAACACTAGGCAACTCGGGCCATCCATGCGTTCAATCGCGGCCTGCCACGACACCACGGCTTCCACCGCATCGCAGGGACGCCACAGGTCGTTGTGCGGGATGTAGCGCAGCGAGGCCATGTGTTCGATCGGCTGATGGGTCGGACCGTCTTCGCCGAGACCGATGGAATCGTGCGTGTAGACGTGGATCACGTGCGCGCCCATCAGCGCGCTCATGCGCACCGCATTGCGCGCGTAATCGCTGAAGACGAGGAAGGTGGCGTCATAAGGAATGAAGCCGCCATGCACCGCCAAACCATTGCTGATCGCCGTCATCGCGAATTCGCGCACGCCGGAATAGATGTAGTTGGCATTGGCATCGCTGGTCGATACCGACTTGCTGCCGCTCCACAGCGTCAGGTTGGAATGCGCGAGGTCGGCGGAACCACCGATCAACTCCGGCAGATGCGGCGCGAACGCTTCGATCGCCATCTGCGAGGCCTTGCGGCTGGCGACGACCGGGCCTTCGACCTGCAACTTCGCGGCATAGGCATTGGCCAGCGTGTTGAAATCGGACGGCAGCACGCCGTTCATGCGCCGCGTCAGTTCCGCCGCTTCCTGCGGGAATGCAGCGCGATAGGCAGCGAATGCGGCGTTCCAGTCGGCTTCGCGCTGCGCTCCGGCTTCGTGCGCATCCCATGCCTGCTTGATCTCGGCAGGAATCTCGAACGGCGCGTACGGCCAATTGAGCGCCTGGCGCGTCGCCTCGACTTCGTCCTTGCCCAACGGTGCGCCGTGGCTGGATTCCTTGCCGGCCTTGTGCGGCGAACCGAAACCGATCGTGGTACGGCAGCAGATCAGCACCGGCTTGTCGGTGACGGCGCGCGCGGTGTTGATCGCGGTTTCGATTTCGACCGGGTCCTGGCCGTTGACGCCGCGGATCACCTTCCAGCCATAGGCCTCGAAGCGCGCCGGGGTGTCATCGGTGAACCAGCCATCGGTATTGCCGTCGATGCTGATGTGGTTGTCGTCCCAGAACGCGACCAACTTGTCGAGCTTCCACGTGCCGGCCAGCGACGCGGCCTCGTGGCTGATGCCTTCCATCATGCAACCGTCGCCCATGAACACCCAGGTGCGATGGTCGACGATGTCGTGGCCTTCGCGATTGAAACGCTGCGCCAGCAACTTTTCCGCCAACGCCATGCCGACCGCATTGGCGAAGCCCTGGCCAAGCGGACCGGTGGTGGTCTCGATGCCCGTCGTCTCGTAGTTTTCCGGATGGCCCGGCGTCTTCGATCCGAACTGGCGGAACTGGCGGATGTCGTCGATCGACAGGTCGTAGCCGGTCAGGTACAGCAACGCGTATTGCAGCATCGACCCGTGGCCGTTGCTCAGCACGAAGCGGTCGCGGTTCCACCACTTCGGGTTGGCCGGGTTGAACGACAGGTGATCGCGCCACAGCACTTCGGCGATGTCGGCCATGCCCATCGGCATGCCGGGATGGCCGGAATTCACGGCCTGAACCGCGTCGATGGCGAGGAAACGGATTGCGTTCGCAAGTTCGCGGCGCGTCGGTGTGGTCATGGCGGCATCGGCGGGCGCCCACGGCTCGGGGCCCGCCTATTGTCCCACAGAGGCGCCCACGGCTCAGGCCACCTTTCGTCCCACAGCCGTCCGGCGCGGCTGAAATCCGCTCAATGCGCCACGCTTTCTTCCACTTTCTCCAGCGCGGCGTCATCGGGCAGGTCGGCTTCGCCGCTGCGCTTGGACACCACGACTGCAGTGGCGAGATCGCCGGTCACGTTCAACGCGGTGCGGCACATGTCGAGGAAGGTGTTGACGCCGAGGATGATGCCGATCTTCTGCGCATCCATGCCGATGATGGCGCAGATCATCGCAATCACCGGCAGCGATCCCGACGGGATGCCGGCGGTGCCGATGCCGCCGAGGATGCACAGGATCAGCACCAGCAATTGCTGCGTGATCGGCAAGTGCATGCCCGACGCCTGGGCGAGGAACAGCACGGTGATGCCTTCGAACAGCGCGGTACCGTGATGGTTGGCCGATGCGCCGACGGTCAGCACGAAGCGCGAGACCTTGCGCGGCAGCTTGAGGTTTTCCTCGGCCACGCGCAGTGTCACCGGCAGCGTCGCGGTGGACGATGCGGTGGCGAACGCTGTCAGGATCGCTTCCTGGGTGCCGCGGAAGAACACGCGCGGCGACATCCCGCCCATGAAGCGCACCCACAGCGGCAACACCACGAAGCCGTGGATCGCCAGCGCCACCACCACGGTGACGACGAACCAGATCAGCGCGCGGATGGCGTCGAAGCCGAGTTGCGCGGTGAGGTTGAACATGAAGGCCGCGACCGCATATGGCGCGAGGCGAATGAACAGGCCGATCAGCGTCATCGAAATGTCGAACACGCCCTGCAGGGTGTTCTTGAACGCTTGCGTGCCGGCACTGGGATGCATCACCAGGCCGACGCCGAACATCAGCGCGAAGAAGACGATGCCGAGCTTCTGCTTGTCATCGCCCATCGCTCCGACGATGTTGTGCGGCACGATGTTGATGATCAGGTCCATGAAATTGAGACCCTTGCCCTGCTCGATGATCTGGTCGGCCTTGCCGAGGTTGCTGCCGACCACCTTGTCGATCAGCGCGGGATCGAGATGCGTGCCGGGCTGGAACACATTGGCGCACAGCAGGCCGATGCCGACTGCCGCGCAGGTCACCACCGCGGTATACATCAGCGTGCGCCAACCGAGCCGTCCCAGCGATGCGATGTCGCCGAGTTCGGCCACGCCCAGCACCAGCGCCGAGAACATCAGCGGCACCACCAGCATGAACAACAGGTTGAGGAAGATCTTGCCGAACGGCTGGGTGCCGTAGGTGATCAACGTATGCACCCACGGCGCATCGCCGATGAAGGAATGGATCGCCAATCCCGCCAGCGTGCCGAGCACGAAACCGATCAACACCTTGTAATGCAAGGCCAATCCCTTGCCGCCTGTCTGTCCTGGGGTCATGCCCTGCTCCACGCTCGATAACCGGGGGAGCTTAGCAAAACAGCGTTTTTCAGCGCTCGGGATACAGCGGTGGCAGCAGGGATTCGGCGTTTTCCGTGGCGGCGGACGCGCTCCACCGCGGCCCATCGCGAAAGGCCTGTCGCAACGATGCCAGCGCCGCATCCGGCGCGACGCGTCCATTGCCCCACAACGCCGCCTGCAACGATTCGATCGCTTCGACCTGCTGCGTCGATCCCAGTCGCGTTTTCAGCGCATCGAGATCGGCAGCGGGTGGATTCACCATGCGCTGCAAAGCATGGGCGATGCGCGCGAGATCGTCCGACTTCAACGCTTCCTGCAGATCGTCGTTGCGCAATGGTGCAGGATTGGGAGATGGCGCTTCCGCCTGCGGCGCTCGTGTCGCATCGGCGGGTACATGGCGACGGCGCGACAGCAATGCCAGCGTGACGATCCACAACAATCCGAACACTGCGGCGACGATGCTCCAGACGAAGCCGGAATGCAGCCAGCGCGGCCAGCGTGTCTCCGATGGCGAAGCCGCCGCGTCTGCCGCGGTTGGCACTGCGAAAGCGCCGCTGCCCGGAGCGACATTCAATGTCAGCGCTTGCGTCTCCGCGGTCGCCGCTTGATCGGTTACGACGTTCCACCACTGGATCGGCGTCGCGCGCAGCTGCAATGCGCCGGGATGCGCCGGCACCACCGAGAAGCGCCGCGTCACTACCGTCTGCGGCCGCCCGTGATCGTCGCGATCCTCCACCGTCGGCGCTTCCGGATACACCTGCGCATCGTTGTCGGCCGTCAGCATCAACTCGGGCAATTGCGCGGCATTGGCGCCATCGGCCTGCGCGCGCAAGGTCACCACCGTGGTCTGGCCGGCGGTCGCACTGTTCGGCGCAGCGAGCGCCTGCACATCGAGACGATGCAATGGCAGCCACGGCTGCGCGGCATTCGCCGGCGTCGCGCGCACCTGCAACGCCTGTGGTTGTCCATTGGCGCGCAAGTTCTCGCGGCCATCGCCAAACACGTCATCGATGAAACCACCTTGGCCGTGACCACTGAAATGCGCGGCGGGTAGCGTCAATGTGCCGCGGCGGTCGGGCACCAGGATGTAATGACGTTCAATCACCGAATAGGTGCGGCCAGCGATGTCCTGGGTTCCCTGCACGTCCTCGCCGACCCGGCGCAAGGACGCACCGGAAGGGGCCTCGAGATCGAGCGCGCCATCCACCATCTGCGTGGCGTAGAACAAGCGCACCACGATGCCGACCGCTTGCTGCACGTAGGGATGGCGATCGTCCACCTGTGCCTGGATGAAGACCGGACCCTGCCCCGTTGCTGCGGGTTCCGACTGCGATTGCTGCAAATCACCGGGAGACGACGATGCCGCGGTGTTGGCGATCACTTCGAGTTGCAACGGCTGGGTGCGATCGTGCCCGACCGCGAGCGCGGGGATGGTCTGCACGCCCGCTTGCAACGCGAGCAGGCGCACGCGGTAGCGCAGATCCACCGAGAGCGAACCGTTGGCGAAATGCACCGATCGCTCGCTGGACACGCCTTGCATGCGGAAACGCGATTGCAACGCCGAATAATCCGGTGCGCCGACCTGGTCGGTGGCGATGGTCAGCACCACCGCTTCGCCCTGCGTCACCTGCGTGCGATCCAGCGTGGCCGAGGTCCTCGCCCACGCCGGCGCGACCAGCAGCCACAACGCGATCACTGCAACGAGATGTCTCATTCACCACCTCCGCGTCGGCGCCCACGTTCGATCTGGAACTTGCTGCGCAACAACGCGCCGGGATCATCGGGAATGCGTCGCAACCACGCATCGACCTGCTGCTGGCGCTCGCGTTCGGCGGGAGTTTCCTGCTGCGTTCCGCCGCCGGGGCGTTGGCCTCGCGCATCCCTGCCCTGTTTCAACGCTTCGCGCATGCGTTCGCGCTGTGCGGCATCGGCGGCTTGCTGTCCGGCGCGATCCTCCGGCTTGGGATTGGCGGATTGCCCGTTCGCCGACAATTGTCCGTTCTGTTGATCGTTGCGTTGCTGTTGGTTGCGTTGCTGCGAATTGTCTTGCTGCTGGCCACCCTGCTGCTGGCCACCCTGTTGCCGGCTGTTTTGTTGCGAACGGTTCTGTTGCGAATCGCCCTGCTGCTGGTTGGCCTGCGATTGCTGCCCGTTCTGTTGCTGATTGCCTTGCTGATTGCCCTGTTGCTTGTTCTTGCCGGACTGCTGCCCACCCGCTGGCTGGCGCATCGCCTTGAGCACGGCCTCGCGATTGGCTTTGGCATCGGCCATGCCGGGATTGCGCATCAGGGCATCGTCGTACGCCTGCACCGCTTCGCGATAGCGTTCGAGTCGCGCCAGCGCGTTGCCGCGGTTGTAGTCGGCTTCGGCGGAATGCACCTTGGTGTACTCCGCCTCGGCGCGCGCGAAATCACCCTTGCGATACGCACGCTGCGCCGATTCCATGTGGTCGTAGGCCTGCTGGTCGGGGCGCCGCCACAGGTCGCCGGCATGTCCGCTTTGCGGTGCCAGCGCAAATCCGATGACCAGCATCGCCGCCAGCGCACCGCCGCGACGGAATGCCGGCAACAGCAGCAATATCAATGGCAGCAGCAACCACGCGCCATCATCCTGCCACTGGCTGCCGGCATGGCCGCGCGCATTGCCGACGCTGTCGCCGACAGTCGGCGCATCCGCGCCAAGCTGGGCGATGTCGACGGTCGTCGCTTGCATCGTGGCGGCACGGCCACCGCCGGCAGCTGCCATCGCCGTCAACGATGCGAGATCGAGGCGCGCCATCGAGACATCGCCATTGCCATCGCGAACGGGCCGCCCGATCGCATTTCCGACGCCCAGTGCCGAGACGCGGAAGCCGTCGCTGCGTGCCGCACCAGCCATGCGGATCGCCGCGGCATCGGCGTGATCCGTCATCACCACGATGTCGCCTTGCGTGTTTCCGGATTGCTGCAACAGGTCGCGGGCAAGCCCGATCGCACGATCCGCGTTCTGGCCATCATCGGGCATCACGTCCGGCGCCAGCGCGTCGATGAACACCGCGACATTCGCCGGATCATCGGTGAGTGGTGCGACGGTGTAGGCATCCCTGGCAAACGCGACCAGCGCGACCTGACCATCGGGACGCGTCTTCAACCATTGCTGCAGTTTCGCCCGCATCAGCAACAGCCGCGATGGCGCGACGTCGTCCGCCAGGCTTGTCGATGACAGGTCGATCGCGATCACCAACGGCGATTTCGATTGCAGCAACGGCGCTTCGCTGCGATGCCATGACGGCCCTGCAAGCGCCAACACCCCACATGTCACCAGCGCTGCGGCCCACAACGGCGACCAACTTCCGCGCGCGATCGCACTGCCCTGGTCGAGGACATGCGGCCGCAATACCGGATCAATCACGCCTGCCCATGGATCGCGCCCATTGCGCAAACGCCAGGCCAGCCACGCCACTACCGGCACCGCGAGCAGGCCCCACAGCCATTCCGGTCGCAACCAGTGCAGCGACGACATCATCCGCGTCGCCTCCATGCATTGATGGCAAATGCCAACACGAACAATCCACATGCCGCCAGCAGCAATGGGAAGTAATGTTCGATGCGTGGGCGTATCGCCTTGCCCTGCGTTTTCACCGGCTCCAGTCGTTCGATTTCGCCATAGATGCCGGACAGTTGCCGGGCGTCACGCGCGCGGTAATAGCGACCGCCGGTCAGCTGCGCGACTTTCTGCAACGTCGCCTCGTCCACTTCGTCATCGCCACCCGATGTCGACACCGGGATGCCGAAGAAACTCTGTTGCAATTCGCCGCCCCCAACGCCGATGGTGTAGACGCGCACGCCAGCAATCTGCGCCAGCTCCGCCGCTTTCAGCGGTTCGATCACGCCAGCGGTCGCCACGCCATCGGTGAGCAGGATCAGCACGCGTTCCTGTGCCGGCACCGCGCGCAAACGCTTCACCGCCAGCGCGATGGCATCGCCCAATGCCGTCGATGTGCCGGGCAACCCGACCACGCTGTCGCGCAATTGCTGGCGCACGGTGGCGAGATCGGCGGTGATCGGCGCAAGCACGAAGGCGCGGTCGCCGAACACGATCAGGCCAACACGATCGCCGCCGCGACGATCGAGAAAATCGGACATCACCGCCTTGGCCGCGGTCAGTCGATCCACCGTCTCGTTGCCCAGCGCCATGTCCGGCGTTTCCATGCTGCCGGAGAGATCGACCGCCAGCATCATCCCGCGCCCACTGCTTGGCGGCAACACTGCAGGGCCGAGGCTTTGTGGACGTGCGGCGGCGATGCACAACAGTGTCCACGCCAGCCATGCCAGCCATGGCGCGCCTCGATGCACGATGCCCGCAGCACCATCTTCCACGCGTGCGAGTGCTTCGGCGTCCGGGAACTTCAACGCCGCCGCTTGTGACTGGCGCACAGGCAACAATATCCATGCCAGCCACGCCAACGGGATCGCCCACAGCAGCCACGGCCATGCCAGCGACCAGTCATGCGGCCACAGGTGATGCAACCACGCCGTCATCGCTGCATCCATTCGATGAAGCGCCTGCGCGCGATATCGCGCAAGGCGCGGACATCGGTCTCGTCCACCCCTGGACGGAACGCGCCATCCACCAGCAGGCGCCCGGCATCGCTGTCGAACACCGGCGCCTTGTAGCCGCCATCGAGAAAGCGCAACCAGGTTTCGCCCTCGAAGGTATCGGCCTCGCGTTGTCGGCGGCGCGCGGCGCGACGCAACAGTTCCGACATCGCCCGCACTTGCGCGGCCGGCGTCGGCGCGGCGTCGACGGCATCATCGAACATCGCCTCAAGCTTGCGGATCCGGCGGATCTTGCGACGACGCAGGAACCACGCCAATGCGATGATCGCCACCACCACCGCAATGACGATCCACCAGCCCGGCGCCAACGGCCACCACGATGGTGCCGTAGCCTGATGGATATCGCGCAAAGCGATCTGTGGCGCCATCACGCCACCTCGGCCTGCGCGGCGCGAAACCCCGTCAGCCACTCCGACGCCGACGCTTCGGTCGCGACCGCCTGCGCTTCGCCACCGGCATCGCGGATCACCGTCAACGCCTGCTGCAATGTCCCGGCGAAACACGCCTGCCAGCGCCGATACGCATCCGCTCCACCGAGATCGACTTCACTGCGCATGTCTGCGGACAGGAAACGCAGCCGTCGTCGTGGCGGCGATTGTTCGAAGGCATCGCTCGGCATCAGCACATGCAATGCGCCGGTCTTCGCCAGCGCGCGCCATTGCGCGACATCGATCGCGACGACGCTCGCGGGATCGGCCAACACCACGATCCGCGAACCCGGCCGTGCCATGCGCCGCAGCTGCAGCAACGTGCGTTCGAAGGAATGGGCTTGGTCCGCCTGCGAATACCAGCGCACCAGCGCTTCCAGCACCGGCAACACGCCGCGCATCCCGCTGGCAGGCATTCGTGGCGGCTCGCTGGCGCTTCCGCAGACGGCGCCGATGCGATCGCCGTCATTCAGCGCCGACCATGCCGCGCTCGCGCCCAGGCGCGCCGCCTGCACCGATTTGTAGCGAACCCTGGTGCCGAAATACAACGCTGGCGCGCGGTCCGCGACGATCCACGTGGCGCGCTCGCGTTCCGGCTGGAACAGCTTGGTATGCGGCCGCCCGCTGCGCGCGGTGACGCGCCAATCCATGTGCCGTGCGTCATCGCCGATCGCATACTCGCGCGATTCCGCGTACTCCATGCCACGTCCGCGCAAGGGCGACAGTGCGGCGCCGCTCGCGCCTTCGCGCGCACGTTTCGGCGGTCGCCGCACGGAGGCTTCGCCGCGCAGCGCCAGCAACATCGACAGGGAAGGAGCGATCGCGTCGTTCACGGCTTGTTCGTACCTGATGACGGCCGCGCGTCAGGGCAGCGGCACCACGGCCAGCAACGCCTCCACCAGGCGATCGCCCGTCCAGCCTTCCGCCAGCGCCTCGTAACTCGGCAGAATGCGATGACGCAACACGTCCGGTGCGATCGCGCGCACGTCTTCCGGCGTGGCGTAATCGCGCCCGTGCAGCCACGCGCGCGCACGTGCGCAACGTTCCAGTGCGATCGAGCCGCGCGGACTCGCGCCCCAGGCGATGCGTTTCGCCAGATCGCGGTCGTAACGCGCCGCATCGCGCGAGGCCAGCACCAGCTCGATCAGATAACGTTCCAGCGCAGGCGCGACGTGGACATCGAGCACGGCCGCGCGTGCCGCGAACAGATCGTCAAGCGAGACCGGGACCGGCGCGTCCGCAGCCTGCCCGAGCACCGCGCCACGGGCGGCATCGCGGGCGATGCGCAGGATCTCGCCTTCGACCTGCGCATCGGGATAACCGATCCGCACGTGCATCAGGAAACGATCAAGCTGCGCTTCCGGCAGCGGGAACGTGCCTTCCTGCTCGATCGGATTCTGCGTCGCCATCACCAGGAACAGTTTCGGCAACATGTACGTGCGTCGCCCCACCGTGACCTGGCGTTCACCCATCGCCTCCAGCAGCGCCGACTGCACCTTTGCCGGCGCGCGATTGATTTCGTCGGCCAGCAACAACGAATGGAAGATCGGACCGGGTTGGAATTCGAAGCTGCCGTCCTGCGGCCGCCACACTTCGGTGCCGGTAAGATCGGCGGGCAGCAGATCCGGGGTGAACTGCACGCGCGCGAACTGCGCGTCCAGGCGTGCGGCCAGGGCGCGAATCGCGGTGGTCTTGGCCAGTCCCGGCGCGCCCTCCACCAGCAGATGACCATCGGCCAGCAACGCGATCAACAGGCGCTCGATCAGCCGCGACTGCCCGACCACCTGCGCCGACAAGTCATCCGCCAACGCACGGAAGGTGGCGTGCAACCGTTCATCAACCACGGCGTGCGATGTCCGCACCGGCACGGGAAGTTCGGGAGGAAGTGTCTGGTTCATCATTGCGTCGTGGGGGGAGACGAGCGCAGTTTGACCGATCTTCCGTCGATTGGTTCCTCACGCCGGAGCGCGCCTGAAAATGGAAACGGGAGCCGTGGCTCCCGTTTCGCGTTGCTGCCGGCAGAGCCGCCCGATCAGTGCAGGGTCTGCTTGACGCGGATGATGCGCGGCGTCAGGAACACCAGCAATTCGGCCTTGGAGTTGCTCTTGCTCTTCTGGCGGAACAGGTTGCCGATCACCGGCAGGTCGCCGAGGAACGGCACCTTGTGCAGGGTGTCGGTGTTCTTGAACTCGTAGACGCCACCGATCACAACAGTCTGTCCGTTGTCCATCAGCACGGCGGTATCAACCGCGCGCTTGGCGATGATCGGCACGTTGCCGATCGGCGTCTGCAGCCAGCTGTCGAGATCGTCCTTGGTCACCTTGACGATGAGGAAGACGCGATCGTCGTTGGTGATGGTCGGGGTGACGCGCAGTTCCAGCAGCACGTCCTTGAACTGGACCTGCGGCAGCACCGCGCCACCGCTGCTCGACGTCACCGTGACATAGCCGATCTGGCTGCCCTGCTGGATCACCGATTCGCGCTGGTTGGTGGTGAAGATACGCGGGTTGGCGAGGATTTCGCCACGGCCTTCCGCCTGCATCGCCGACAGTTCCAGATCCAGCGAGAAATTGGCACCAAGGATGGAATAGCCGATAGACGCGGCGGTGGCATCGGAGGCTGCCGGCAGGTTGAAGTTGAGGCCGCTGCCGCTGTTGCTGGTGACACCACCGATATTGGCTTGGGACCCGGCATTGGTGCCGCCAACGCCGTATTTGTAGCCATTGTGGTTGAACGTGCCGCCCATGCCGATGCCGAACTTGGCACCCAGGTCACGCGCGAAGGTTTCGGTCGCGATGACGATGCGCGATTCGATCACCACCTGGTCGACCGGGCGATCGATCTCGTTGATCAGGGCGCGCATTGCCGCGAGTTTCTTCGGGATGTCGCTGACCATCAACGTGTTGGTGCGGCCATCGGCGACGATGCGACCACGCGGCGACAGGAAGCCGTTGTCGTTCTGGGACTGGTTGTTCCCACCACCGCCACTACCACCATTGCTGCTATTACCGATGCCCTTGGCTTCAGTGATCGCCTTGTAGATCTCGTTGGCGTTGTGATAGTTGATGCGGAAGTATTCCGTGGTCAGGTCCTGGCGGTTTTCCAGGGCGATGCGCGCGTCTTCCTTTTCCTGCTCGCCCTTGGCGATCTCGGCCTGCGGCGCCACCCAGATCACGTTGCCGTCGCGGCGCTTGTCGAGGCCCTTGGTCTTGAGGATCACGTCCAGCGCCTTGTCCCACGGCACGTTCTGCAGGCGCAGGGTGATGTTGCCCTGCACGGTATCCGACGCCACCACGTTGAGACCGGCAGTTTCGGCGATCAGCTGCAGCACGGTGCGCACCGGCACGTCCTGGAAGTTGAAGTTCACCGGGCGGCCGCTGTAGGTCGACGCATCGCTCTTCGCGCGCGCGCTTACTGCTGCCGTCGCGACCATGGAACTCATCATGCCGCCAACGGCGTTCGCACTGGCCTTGGGCGAGATCTCGACGATGTATTCGCGGCCGTGCTGGTAGGCCATCGATGCGAACGGCGCACGGGTGCTCAGCACCAGACGATTGCCGGCGGCATCGACGCGATCGACCGGCGTCGCAAAGTCACTGACGTTCATGATCTTCTGCAGGCTGGCCGGCAGGCGCGCGCTGCCGAGATCGATGATCACGGTGTCGCCCTGGTTGCGCAGGTCGGGCATGGCACCGTCACCGCTGAAGCCGAGGATCAGCTTGCCGGAACCGTCTTCGCCGCGCTTGAAGTCGACCTTGTCGATCGACAACGCCTGCGTCGATGCTGCCGCGCCGGCGGCAGGCTTGGCGACCTGTGCCTGCGCGCAAGCCGCGGTACCCAGCAGTCCTGCGAGGAGCGCAATGCGACCGGCCTGGAGTGCGCCGCTGCATTTCGTGTGGTTGAACTGCATGTGCTTTCCCCTAATCAAGGACTATTGAGTGCGATGGAAGCCGGGCGCTGCAACCAGCCGCCGGCGCCGTCGGACGTCAGTTCGACGATATCGATGCGGTTTTCGGTGACAGTCCTGACGCGCCCTTCGGACTGGCCGATGTACATGCCTGGACCAACCCGGTAGGTGACCTTGTCCGGCGTCATCACCAGACCCACCATGCCGGCGCCCTTGCCGATGGTGCCTACCATCTTCAGCGCGTCCAGCGGGTAATGCTCCAGCGGCTGCTTGCGGCGCACGGCATCGGGATGGAGGCCGGCGGACGTCACGCCCGCGGCGGCCGATGCCATGTCGAACGGATCACGCAAACCCTGCGCATCGTAGTTGAAGGTTGCAAACGGCGTGATCGGCGGCAGCGGCTGCAACGGCGGACCCGGCTTCGCACGGGTCTCCTTGGCCCACTTGGCCAGATCGGACGGATCGTTGGGAGAATGCTCGACGCTGCGGCCGCAACCGGCCACCAGCACCGAAGCCGCGAACAACCAGGCGATGCGTGTCATCGGGCGGGCGCTCACTTGGCACCTCCGTCGGGCTTGGCCGGGGCCGGGACGGGCTTGCCATCCTTGCCCTTCACCGGCGGCGGCGCGCGCTCGCTTTCATCAAGATAGCGATAGGTCTTGACCGTGCCGGCCATCTGCAATCCGGAATTCTTGTCGCGCGGTGTCAGCGCGATGTTGTTCATGGTCATGATCACCACGCGTGGCAGCGACGCCACCGAACTCATGAAGGCACCGAACTGATGGAAACCGCCGGCGAAACGCAGGTCGATCGGCTTCTCCGCGTAGATGTCCTTCTTGACCTCGGCCTGCGGCTTGAACAGCTCCACGCGCAGGCCGCTGGCCAGCGCCGACTGCGAGATGTCGGTGATGACGTCCGGCATTTCGGTCTTGCTCGGCAACTGCCGCAGCATTTCCTGCAGGTCCTTTTCCATCGTCGCCAGTTGCTGCTTGAGCGGCTCGAGGTTGGCGGCCTTGCCGGCCTTGGTCTCGAGATCCTGGCGCAACGACGTTTCGGTGCCTTCCAGCCCCGTCAGTTCTTCGCGCTGGCCGCGGAACACCAGCAGCCATGCCAGCAGCAGGATCACCGCTGCGATCACGGCGGCGGCGACCGCCTGGTAAGCAGCCGGCCAGCTACCCATATTGTTGATGTTGAGGCTCGTACCCTTGCGCGCCATCTCAGCGTCCCTCCGCCTGTCCAGCGCTTGCAGGCGCCTGGGCTTGTGTCTGTGGTGCGGCGGCGGGCTGCTGTCCCTGCGCGGCCGGAGCGACCGGTGCAGGCGCGGCGGGTGCCGCGGCCGGCTGCCCATTGGCCGGAGCAGGTGTCGGCATCGGCGCAGTCGTGCCTTGCGGCGACGCCGGTTGCAGCGGCGCATTCGCCGGCGCTGCCGTGGTGGTGATGGTGCCCGGAGTCGCGTTGGGATCCTTCGCGGCGTTCGGGTTGCTCAGCTTCACCTTCATCGTGAACTGATACGGCAGCACCGAGGCCGGCGTGTTCATCACCGAGGACCCAGGTGTGGGTGCCGGTGCAGTCGAAGGCGCGTTTTCAATGACGTTGATGTCGGGACTGATCATCCAGCCCGAGCCTTCGATGTTGCGCATGTACATGGCCACGCGCGCGTTCGATTCGGATCGCCCGTCGATGGTCAGCATGTCGCCTTCCTGCTTGAGCTGGGTCAGGACGATGCCATCGGGCAGCGTGCGCACCACGGAATCGAACAGGTGCACCATCTGGAAGCGGTTCGACTGCAGTTCCTCGATCGCCTGCTTGCGACGCAACAGGTCGGCCTTCTTCTCGTCGAGTTCCTTGATCTCGGCGATCTGGCGATCGAGTTCGGAGATCTGGCCTTGCAGGTAGGTGTTGCGATCCTGCTGGCCGGAAATCTGCCCGTTGTAGTAGATCCAGATCAAGCCGCTCAGCAGCAGGCCAGCGAGCGCGGCAACGCCGAGCATCATGGTGAACTGCTGTTTGCGCTGGCGCCGGCGTTCCGCGCGCCACGGTAACAGGTTGATGCGCGCCATCAGTCGAAACTCCTCAGGGCGAGACCGCAGGCGATCATCAGGGCCGGGGCATCGAGCGCCAACGCCTGCGCCTGCACACGACGATCCAGCGTCATCTGCGCCAGCGGGTTGGCGACGATGGTCGGCACGCCGAGGTTCTCCTCGATCACTTGTGCAATGCCCGGGATCGATGCACAACCACCCGCGAGCACGACCTGGTCGACGCGGTTGTATTCACTGCTGGCGTAATAGAACTGCAGCAGGCGCCCGACCTGTTGCGCCAGCGAGTCCTTGAACGGCTCGAGCACTTCGACTTCGTACTGCTCGGGCAAGCCGCCAAGGCGCTTGGCGCGACCGGCTTCCTCGTAGCTCAAGCCGTAGCGGCGCATGATTTCCTCGGTGAGCTGGCGCCCGCCGAACATCTGTTCGCGCAGGTACTGGCCGCGACCGTTGCGCAACACGTTCAACGTGGTGGTGGTGGCGCCGACATCGACCAGCGCGACCAGGCCATCCTTGGGCACGGTGAGCTGCGGCGCGATCAGGGCGAACGCGCTTTCGATCGCGAACGCCTCGACATCCATCACCTTGGCATCGAGGCCGCCGATCTCGAGTGCGGCCTGGCGCGCCTCGACGTTCTCGGAGCGCGACGCGACCAGCAGCACCTGCAGCGTGTCCGCCGCATTCGGCATCGGCCCCAGTACCGAGAAGTCGTAGTTCACTTCCTCGATCGGATACGGGATGTAGTTGCCGGCTTCGAGTTCGACCTGGGCTTCCATGTCGTCCTCGCTGAGTCCGGCCGCCATCGGGATCACTTTCGAGATCACCGAAGCGCCCGGTACCGCCGCGGCTGCGCCCTTCGAACGCACGCCGGCACGATCGGCTGCGCGCCGGATCGCCGCACCCACCGCATCCACGTCGGCGATGTTCTTCTCGATCACTGCATTCGCAGGCAATGGTTCGACCGCGTAGTGCTCAACACGATAGCCGCCGCCGGAACGCGACAACTGCAGCAGCTTGACTGCGGTCGAACTGATGTCGACGCCCACTAGGGGCGCACTGGCTTTTTTGAAACCCACCGTGTCTCCCCCTTTTGGAGAACTTGAGACGACCGTCATCCCAACGGAAGTTAAATAACGAACTTTTCACGACAATGCAAGACTTTACTTTAGGTTTCGATGACAAGACCACCGCACCCCACCCCCGAATGGTCGCCCACGGTGGGGGCTTCGTATACTGGCCGGCCGTTCTCCCGCTCCTCTGGCCCATGCCCCCTGTCGTTCGTCGCCTCCTGAAGTGGGCCGTGCTGGCCTGTGTCGCGCTTGCCTTGATTGGCGGGCTGGTCTTTGCCGGGTTCTATATCACCGTCAGCCGGGGCCTGCCCGACGTCACCACTCTGCGCGATGTGCAGTCGCAGCAACCTTTGGCGGTGTATTCGGCCGACGGCAAGCTGATGGCAGTGTTCGGCGAGATCCGGCGCATCCCGGTGGGCATCGACAAGGTGCCCAAGCAGGTCAAGGATGCTTTCATCGCCACCGAGGACGCCGACTTCTACACGCATGGCGGCCTCGACTACAAGGGCATCGCCCGCGCGCTATGGCTGATGGCGACCACCAGCGACAAACGCGTGCCCGGCGGCTCGACCATCACCCAGCAGGTGGCCCGCCAGTTCTTCCTCACCCCGGAGCGCAGCTTCACGCGCAAATTCCGCGAGATGCTGCTGGCGCGCAAGATCGAGCAGAACCTCAGCAAGAACCAGATCCTGGAGCTGTATCTCAACAAGAGTTTCTTCGGCAATCGCAGCTACGGTATCGCCGCGGCGGCGCAGTTCTATTACGGCAAATCGCTTGACCAGCTGACGTTGGGTGAAACCGCAACGCTGGCCGGGACGCCGAAATTCCCGTCCACCGGCAATCCGATGGACGATCCCGATCGCAACCGCGACCGTCGCAACAACTACATCCTGCCGCGCATGGCCCAGCTCGGGATGGTGAGCAAGGCCGATGCCGATGCCGCCGCCGCCGAGCCGATGCACGCCGCGCCACACGAACGGCCAGTCGAGGTCTACGCGCCCTACGTCGCCGAAATGGTGCGCCAGGACATGCTGACCCGCTACGGCGCGCAGGCGCTGGAACAGGGCCTTGAGGTCACCACCACGATCGATTCGAAGATGCAGCTGGCCGCCGACATTGCCGTGCGCCACGGCCTGCGCACCTACGACCATCGCCATGGCTGGCGCGGCCCGGAAAAACACTTCGACCTGCCTGCCGGGGAAACGCCGGAGCAGACAGCGAAGCGCCTGGCGCCGTTCCCGGTGCAGGCGGCGCTGGTGCCGGTGATCGTGCTCTCGACCGAAGACAACGGCAGCGCGCAGGTGGTCAACGCCCAGGGCAAGATCCTCACGCTGCCGGCATCGCTGGCGTCGAGCTGGCCCGGGCGCACGCCGGCATCACTGTTCAAGCGCGGTGACGTCGCGCGCATCACCGAAACCAAGGAAAACATCTGGGCGATCGAGCAGCTGCCGCGCGCGCAATCGGCGCTGGTGTCGATCGATTCCGACAACGGCGCGCTGAAGGCGCTGATCGGCGGACTCAGCTTCAACGGCAACTCGTTCAACCGCGCGACGCAGGCCCGCCGCCAGCCGGGTTCCAGCTTCAAGCCGTTCGTGTACGCGGCGGCATTCGAGCGCGGCTACAACCCGTCGTCGATCGTGCTCGACGCGCCGGTGGTGTTCCGCGATCGCAGCAACCACATCTGGCGTCCGCAGAACGACGGCGGCGGTTTCGCCGGACCGATCAAGCTGCGCGAGGCGCTGGTGCAATCGCGCAACCTGGTGTCGGTGCGACTGCTCGACGCGATCGGCGTCGATTACGCGATCCGCTTCATCACCCACTTCGGTTTCAACGAGAAGGAACTGCCGCGCAACCTGTCGATGTCGCTGGGCGCCGCCTCGTTGCGCCCGATCGACATGGCGCGCGGATACGCCGCGTTCGCAAACGGCGGCTTCCGCGTCAACATCTGGTTCGTCGATACCGTCAAGGACGCCAGCGGCAAACTGCTGTTCAAGGAAAACCCGGCCACCGCCTGCCGCGGCTGCGCCGGCACCAGCCTGCCGCCTTCGGTCGATGCATCCTCTTCCGCACCATCCACCGCCAGCCAGCAACCCGACGTGGTCGATGGCTTCAACCTCGGCGGCCCGCAGGCGGAAAAACCCAAGCCGGCGGCAACCGCCGAAGCGAAGAAGGAAACCCCCAAGCCGGTGACGCCAGCGGCGGGGTCGACCATCGCTCCCCGCGCCATCGACGAGCGCATCGCCTACCAGCTCGTCACGATGATGCAGGACGTGGTCAAGCGCGGCACCGCCACCGCCGCACGCGTGCTCGAGCGCGACGACATCGGCGGCAAGACCGGCTCCACCAACGATCATCGCGACGCGTGGTTCTCCGGCTTCGGCGGCAACCTGGTCACCGTGGTCTGGGTCGGCCGCGACGACGACGATTCACTGGGCTATGGCGAATACGGTGGCAAGGCCGCATTGCCGATCTGGATCGACTACATGCGCGATGCGCTCAAGGACACGCCGCTGGTCAAGCGCGAGGTTCCCAACGGCATGGTCCAGGTCAACGGCGAATGGCTGAAGGAAGAAGACCTGCAGAACAACCCGGACATCGTCGATTACAGCCAGGCACCCAAGGATGACCAGACCACGCAGGAAGCGCCCAAGGAAGATGCTTACGATATTTTCTGAGAACCTGTTCCCGATCCAACTGCGCTCGTCCTGCGGTCCGCGTGCGGTGCTCGCAATGCTCACGTATCAGCACATACGCTGCGCTTGCTCCGCTCCGCCACGAACCGCAGGCCTTCGCTCGTAACGGACCGTAAACAGGTTCTGGTTGTGGTGGCGACGTCACCGATGCTGCGCTAGAGTCCGGTGAACCTCGCAAGGGAGTCCGCCATGCATCGCGCGCAACAGCATGCCGAGGCCCGCACTCGCGAACGGCGCCAGCGACTGGCGCATGAAGCCGCCCGCCTGATGTCGGAAAGCGGCATCCGCGATTTCCACCAGGCCAAGCTCAAGGCGGCCGAGCGCCTCGGCTTCCACGACGACGCCTCGCTGCCGCGCAACCGCGAGATCGAGGAAGCATTGCGCGGTTACCAGCGCCTGTTCCATGGCGATGAACTGGAGGACCGCCTGCGTGCTCGGCGCGAAGCCGCGTTGCGCGCGCTCGACTTCTTCGCGCCATTCGAGCCGCGGCTGGTCGGTCCGGTGCTGGAAGGCACCGCCGACGCCAACACGCCGGTACTGCTGCACCTGTTCTGCGACGATCCGCGCGACGTCATCGTCTGGCTGCAGGAACATGACATCCCCGCCGACGCGCGCACGCGCCGCCTGCGCCTGGATCGCGAACGCAGCGACGATTTCGACGTCTGGGTGTTCAACGCCGACGACGCCACCTTCGACCTCACCGTGCTGCCGCGCGACGCCTTGCGCCAGGCGCCGCTGTCGCCGGTCACCGAAAAGCCGATGGCGCGCGCATCCGCCAACCAATTGCGTGCACTGCTGGCGCAAGACGAGATCGCCGGTTACGAAGCACAGGCACGCTGAGTCATCCCGCCCCGAACGAAAACGCCCCGCACATGGCGGGGCGTTTCGCGAATCAGTCGAAGTGAAACTCAGCGCTTGTCGATGGCGACGTAATCACGCTTGTCGTGGCCGACGTAGATCTGGCGCGGACGACCGATCTTCTGCTCCGGATCGGCCTGTTGTTCGAGCCAATGCGCGACCCAGCCGGAGGTGCGCGCGATCGCGAACATCACCGTGAACATGTCGGTCGGGATCTTCAGCGCCTTGTAGATGATGCCGCTGTAGAAATCGACGTTCGGGTAGAGCTTGCGCTGGATGAAGTAATCGTCCTTGAGCGCGGCTTCTTCCAGCTTCATCGCGACATCGAGCAGCGGATCGTTGACGCCGAGCTCGTTCAGCACCTTGTAGGTCATCTCGCGGATGATCTTGGCGCGCGGATCGAAGTTCTTGTAGACGCGGTGGCCGAAGCCCATCAGGCGGAAACCGGACTCCTTGTCCTTGGCCTTGTCGATCGCGTTCTGGACGTTGGCCGGCGAACCGATCTCGTTGAGCATCTTGAGCACGGCTTCGTTGGCGCCACCATGCGCCGGCCCCCACAACGCTGCCACGCCCGAGGCGATGCAGGCGTAAGGGTTGGCGCCGGTCGAGCCGACCATGCGCACGGTCGAGGTCGAGGCGTTCTGCTCGTGGTCGGCGTGGAGGATGAACAACAGGTCGAGCGCCTTGGCGGCCACCGGGTTCATCTGCAGCGGCTCGGACGGCACCTCGAACATCATGTGCAGGAAGCGCGTCACGTACTCGAGGTTGTTACGCGGGAAGCGCAGCGGCCAGCCCATGCTGTAGCGATAGCAGGCGGCGGCGATCGTCGGCACCTTGGCGATCAGGCGGATCGCGGCGAGGTGGCGCTGTTCCGGATCGTCGTAATCGTGGTTGTTGTGATAGAAGCTCGCCATCGAACCGAGCATGCCCATCAGCATCGCCATCGGGTGGGCGTCGTGGCGGAAGCCGCCGATGAACTGCTTGAACGCTTCGTGCAGCATCGTGTGGTGGGCAATGTCGTCGGCGAACGAGGCGAACTTCTGCTCGGTCGGCAGCTCGCCGTTCATCAGCAGATAGGCCACTTCCAGGAAGCTGGAGTGCTCGGCCAGTTGCTCGATCGGATAGCCGCGATACATCAGCACGCCGGCATCGCCGTCGATATAGGTGATCGCCGATTTGCACGACGCCGTCGCGGTGAAACCGTTGTCGTAGGTGAAGCAGCCGGTGTCTTTCGGCAGCTTGGCGATATCGATGCAGGGCTGGCCCAGCACCGGGTCGATCACGGGGAGGGTGCTGCTCTTGTCGGCAACGGCAATCGTCGCGGTCTTGGCTTCGGTCACGGCGGGAGTCTCCTGTTCGTCCACCGGTCTGCACTCGCGTCGAACCGGTTTTGCATTGCGTCAATTATCGCACAACGACTGTTTGAACATTCACATGCGCATGGAGCACACGGCGCCCGGCGGACATGATCCCGGAGAGATTTCGGAAACACGAACGGCCGCACATGGCGGCCGTCGGCGCTTCGGTCAAGCGGCGCGGAATGCGACCGCGCGACCATCAACCAGATCTTACTTGGCGTAGCGCTTCTTGAACTTGTCGATGCGACCGCTGGTGTCCATCACCTTGTTCTGACCGGTGTAGAACGGGTGCGAGGCCGAAGAGATTTCGACCTTGATCAGCGGGTAGTCGTTGCCGTCCTCCCACTTGATCGTTTCCTTGGACGCCATGGTGGAGCGCGTCAGGAACTTGAAATCGGAGGTGACGTCCTGGAAGACGACATCGCGGTAATTGGGGTGAAGATCGGCCTTCATTGCGGCACCGACAGTAGGTTCAGAGTGAGCCGAACATGATAGCGGCACAGCCCGGCTTGGTCAACCGGCTGCCAAAGCCGCCCGGATCATGGCCTGGTAGCGCTCGCCGTCGTAGGTCTGGACGATGCGGGCGTTGTCCGGCCGGCCGCTCATCCGGTTCCAGTCGACGATGCTGAGGCCGCGGGCCAGCCCCTGCCCCAGCTGCACCGCCAGCGGGCGCGCTTCGGTGGCCTCGATGCCCTCGGGGGCCAAGGCGCAGGCCATGGCATAGCCGTCGGCGGAGTGCCAGTACGAGCCCCGTTTCTCGCGGGACCAGCGTCGGGTATGGGCGGAAATGGCGTCATAGAAGCGGGCGCGCGGCGAATCGACCTGCAACCACTGGTCCATCGCCTCGTGCGGGAAGCCGTGGCGCAGATTGGCCTCCCAGTCGCAGAGGTCGAACTGCGGGAAGGCCTCGAAAACGATGTGCGCCGCCTCGGGATCGAAGCCGGTGTTGAACTCGGCGCTCGGGGTGATATTGCCGTGGCCTGTCACCGCACCGCCCATCACCACCAGGCGCGTCACCCGCTGCGGCAAGGTCGGATCGAGCTTGAGCGCCAGCGCGATGTTGGTCAGCGGCCCCAGCGCGACGATCATCAAGCGTCCGGCATGTTCGTGCGAGAGACGCAGGATGGCGAGCGCGGCGTGTTCGGCTTCGGGCTGGCGCGCGGCCGGTGCGTAGCCGATGTCGCCGAAGCCGTCGCGGCCGTGGACGAAAGCGGCATCCTCGGAGCGATGCAGCAGCGGCTGCGGCGCGCCGGCGAAGACCGGCACGTCGGCGCGCTCGGCGACTTCGCACAGCTTCAATGCATTGCGCACGGTGTAATCGAGGCCGACATTGCCAGCGGCGATGGTCAGTCCCACGACGTCGTGATCGGGCGAGTTGAATGCCATCAGGATGGCGAGGGCGTCATCGACGCCGGGATCGGTATCGATGAGGAGGGGGATCTTGTTGGTCATGCGGTCTTCCTTGCAGTCAAGCCGAAGCATAACGCGCGGCGCCGCCGACCCAGCGCTGGACGATGCGATCGGCGCGGGTCGCATCTTCCTTCAACAACCGTTCGGCGATGCGCTGCACCTGCGGCAGCAGGTCGGCGTCGCGGGCGAGATCGGCGATGCGGAACGCGGCAAGGCCGGTCTGGCGGGTGCCGAGCAATTCGCCGGGGCCGCGCAGTTCCAGATCCTTTTCGGCGATGCGGAAACCGTCATTGGTTTCGCGCATGGTTTCCAGGCGCTGGCGCGCGATCTGTCCCAGCGGCGACTGGTACATCAACACGCAGGCCGATGCGGTGGCACCGCGCCCCACCCGCCCGCGCAACTGGTGCAACTGCGCGAGGCCGAGGCGCTCGGCGTTCTCGATGATCATCAACGATGCATTGGGCACGTCGACGCCGACTTCAACGATTTCCCTAGAAAGTATATTTGTCATTATTATTCTATCTATTTGTTTTATATACTTTATTTTGATATATATCATATTGACAATTGTCATAGTATGCTTCTGTAGGCGTCATAGCAGCGAGGTTCCACATGACGAGGGCTCAGCGGGCCGACCACGCTCAACTAAGCGTCGCCTTGTCATGCAAGGACGGTCATAGAAAGGTCAATGTCAACCTGTCGCCGCTCCTCATTTTTGGGTGGCCATTTGCTGAACAACTCGCAAGGGAGCTTGGCCATTTCTCCCAAGGCCGAGCTATTCCCGCCGGCACTACCGCATACGCACTCAATCGTTGGGGGATGTGTATTGCAGATCTGGAAATAGACTTATCGAAGTTCGACCTTTCCGATGCGGGTTCACTTGACGAACTCCACCTAATTTTTCTTGAATGGTTCTTCACTCGAAACCCCTCGGTTACAAAGGCACGTCTGCAAACACTCCGACTTGACTGGAACAGGATCGGAAATTTCATTCGGTTCTGCCAGAGACGCAACACACTTCCCCTATGGAATTGGTTTGCGCTCCCTACAGAGGACGCAAACTCAGCCCGTGAGGCCTATGTTCGAGCGCATCCACGGGAATTTATTGGTCAGCCAAAACTTGAGCTCGACCATTCTGACTTTCTCGCACGAGTTGTATCCGCACGACCCTTGGCAATCAGCACGGACGAGTGCCTCAAACAACTTTCCAACGAGCTCAAATCGAACCTCAAGCGCATCGAAGAAGCATGCTACAAGAATATTGACGCCATCCGTAATTCTTTCGCGGAGGGAAATCGCCTCGCTGCTCAGGCAGATGTTGAACTATTGAATGCGCTCACGACGGAGAGCCCGCGTGAGTCATTTCTGGTCTATATCAGTCGCGATGTGAGCACAGCGAAAGGCAAGTACGTTGCACAGTTCAAGCATCACGTCTTTTCTCCCAACCACCCAAATGGTCTTGCTAACCTGATTTGGTGGATAAAGAACCGACATGGAGGCTGTCTTGATCGAGTCGTCCTCGAAAAATTCGATCCAAACATGATCTCGTCAATGACCAAGCATGATCCTTTCGATCTAAGAAGATACTTGGGGGCACTTAGATTCGACGATTTGTCATGGTTTATCACTGCAATTGCGTGCCGTTGCCCCGAGGTAAGCAATCTCTCAACAATCCTCAATATTGGAATTGACGAACTAACTTGGGCTGAGGACGGATCTCTGCGCATCACTTCCGTCAAGAACAGAGCCGGAGAGGAACGCAGCAGTCTTGTCGATACCAGGCTTCAAGCAGCACTACTGTTGCTCCGAGATTTGACCGCTAGCTGTCGGCACGCCGCCAAACTGCACCCGTTCTATGCAAATGCTTTGTTCTTGGGATGGCGCTCCCATCAGCAGCGCGGACTCCCCCACAGATTGATTGAAAGTAACGTCGTTGGAAAACTGCTTCGCGCGAATTTATCCGCTGACCCAGAACTAGTCGACCTGCGTTTCACGACGTACTCAATGATTCGCAATAGCCACGCTATCATTGAGTTCATTCGCAGCAATGGCGACTGGAACTCTGTCTCCAGAACCTTGGGCAACTCAGTTTCAATATCAATGCGTCACTATGTCCCTCCCGAAATTAAGAACTTGCTTCGCGAGAGAAGAGTTAGGCAGCACCAGAACGAGATGCTCTATGTAGCAAGCGTCGGCCAAGATTTCGACCCACTCTTATCCATGGACCTTTCGAGTCGTGAAGAAATCGAAAGTTTTCTAGCAAACTCGATAAAACTGGATGCTACCAAGACAAATGTTCTCTTGCATGCTCTCGCCAAAAAGATCGAGGGCTGTTCGGGAACTCAGGACACCGCCAGCACTGCAGAGATACACAGCGCGATATTCTCACTCTCCGAGCGCAGTCTGGCCTTGCTCTTTCGATATGAGGAATGCCTAAGCGCTTCGAGTTTGCCACAAGATGTCTACGCTCGACCAAGCGAAATTACAGGAGTTGCGCCAAACTTCTGGTGCAGCCTTGCCACCTATATTCGTGCACTCTTTTCAGCAGATCACTACGATAACTTCGAGCATCAAGCAATCCTGAAGCATTCCTTGGAGTTGCTGCCATCATTGCGCGCTTCCATTGTGTTCGATGCCCCGTGGTGAGCCCAGTGAACGCAGAAAAGATCATTGGTGTCGACGAGCTTCCTTCATTTCTACGTGCCTTGAGGGTCAACTGGGACGACCCGCATCCATCGGCACCGTGGCTCTTGAATGACTTTTTTGACAACGTATGGGAGCTTCGCACAAATGATGGAGCATGCGTTCGGATGAATTGGCATCGAATGATGGCCACCGGCGTTTGCTTGACAAGCAATGGATATGAATCACGCAGTGCTAGCAGTTTACTTACAACATCGCCCGCCAAAGTTTCAGGAAACCCATATCAGGCAGAGCTTGATTATCGACATGCCCTGAATCGGGTGAAACGGATCGTATTTTTCTATCGCCATCCGCGAATCAGTCGACGGTGTGGAACGACTCACTATTGTCAGTTCTTTCAGTGGATAATGACCCTTACAGAGTGGGTGTTCTTACACTCGGAACGGTTTAAACCCCAGCTTCATCTCTTCGAGAATATCGATACTACTGATCTTGACCACGAATTTCTGTTCAAGTGGGCGTCGGGAGGAAAAACAGAACTACTGGATCTAGAAAGCCGAATAGAAAAAGCACTCATCAACGTGCTCGCTTCCATAGAAGGGGATCCTGAGCTAGCCGAACAAATCGATTCGTCGCTGGCTGACCTTCCCGGCTTAACGCTCCCAGACCATCGGGTTAGTGAATGGCTAATGTTCCCCCCAGCGCAAACTACGCGACTGAGAGCATGGCTTGAACTGAAAGGCTATTTTCGCGCGAATGGTGCCTCTCGCGGGCGTCTCGCCATACAGCCACTGTTTCGTGACCTAATTAATCAAGACGTCAAAGCTGACCATCTTTCGCCACCCCTGCTCTTGAGGCTTGGGACCTTAAATCAAGCTGATGCTCCACAACAAGCCGGCTTTACGTCAAGGCATTCACGAGAAAAGCCTTCCATCAACATTGAGCAAGTTGATCAGGGAGTCCGAGATCAAACTCCACCACTTCGAATGGAGTTCGTAGATATGAGCCGCCTCCATATTCGCAAACTATCCCTACTTTCCGCAAATTGTGACGCCGGCCTACCGCCAAGTACTGTTTGGTCCCAAGTCACCTTTGCGCCCACGCTTACTTTAGACCTTGAACCCAAAGGCAGCACGCCGACCGCCCCACCAGAAGTCGCCCTGCACTGTCTTGGGCATGCCATTCGATTTGTCCTCAGTTATGGCGATGACCTCGTGGACTATGCAATAAAGGTCAAGAACCGTTTGCATGCGGAGCAGGTTCGCCGCGCCCCACTGGGCATCTCACGGCACGTCTCATATCTAGACAAACTACCAACTCTTTCGCTGCGGTCGGATATTCCGACGTCTCTTGCGCCTCTTCGAATAGACCGAATTCACAGTATCTTTCGTGGGAAATCGACTCCAATCTTCTCTAACGATGGAGGAAAACCAATAGCCGGCACCATCCGCGAGCATATGGGCTTGGTGGACGCTCTGCATCTTCTAGAAGCTTGCATGTTTGTCATCGTTGGCACAACCGCTGCTCGTCGCCAAATCGAGTTGCGAAAGCTCGAAGATGATTGTCTCGCCAAGATCGTTGGAACAGGCTGGTATCTGAAATTCGGTCTGGGAAAGGACATCTTAGGAAACGCACAGGGTCAGCTGACGCGATGCATTCCCAACTTGGCAGCCACGGCAGTTGGCCAAATTCGACGCCTGAATCGAGCTTGGCGCTCTTTGCACCAAGCAGCATCTAAGAAGTTGCTGTATGGAGTCACTGGTAATTTTGATGCATGTGGGAACACTACAGGCATGCAAATCAACCAGCGACTTGATCTATTCTGCGACTATATCGAGGTTCCACTTGATGAAAATGGGCACCGTTGGTATTTGCGCACGCACGAAATGAGACGTTTCTGGGCTTACTCCTTCTTTTATAAGTTTGGTCTAGGCGAACTTCATACTATCGGCTGGTTTCTTGGGCACCGCGAATCGGAACAAACATGGGCTTATATCCGTGAAAGTTTTGATGGTCGCGACAATGAAATGCGTCAAATAAAGGCGGCTTATGCCTCGTCCATTCTTGGCGGAAGGCACTTGGCACACGATGAAAGCGGCCAAGCCGTTACAAAAATTCGCGAGGTTGTCCTTAAACATTTTGGCTGTAGCCAACTTACGCTCATTGATAGTGGTGATCTTCAAGCTTACCTTGAGAACATTCTTGAAGACGGTATTTTGGAGATTGAGCCAAAGTTCATTCGCGACGTAAATGGCGCTGACTACGAGATTATGTGGATTGTGCGACCTAAGGATGCATTCAATGACTAAGGCTTCACGCACCGAGAGATCTTTCCGTTACATTCAATCTGTACGTGCTCTTCATGACCTACTTTTGGCGCATTCAAGCGACCTAGCAGTGATTGACAGCCGCATCATGAAGAGTTGCCAAAGTCAGGGAATGTTGGCAAAACTTGATGCGCCTGACTTGTCTATCCACGGGATGTCGCTCAATACGCTCAAGACAGTCAGCGACAATCATTTGAGCGGAGGTTTTCTAGAGTTGGACAGGTTGCGCCGATTGGTCGCTAGAAATCGCAAATCAAGAAAGCCAATCGTACGCGACGGCGATGCACCTTCTGCTACCCCAGCCAGGTCTGAAATGGCAGATTTACGAAATCAGCGACAGAGCCTAATTAACAGTTGCGCATTCATGGCAGACCAGTACAACGACCTTCTCTCCATATATCGGCGAACTCTCGACCGACTGGAAAGGGGGCGGGCTGAGCCAGCCAATGAACGAAGGTTGCTCGAAGGCCATCTGAGTCGCTTCAGAGGCCCCAAAGGACAACCGATGGTTCTAGTTGACACCACCGATAAGCTGGATTCCGATGATGCCACCTAGCCTACATAGAGACGCCGATGCCCGTTACGATCGTTCACCTCAGGTGACTCTTTCAAGACTTGATCGGAATCGATTGCAACACGATGTGCCAGTAAGCCTTTGGCCCGATGGGACTGTTTGCTGGCCGACGACCTTATACCTCAATGTTCAATTTCGCGAGGGAAAAAGCACTCGCACCCGAGGCGGAACATTGGGAACTTACGCTAAGCAGCTTGGTCATCTTCTACGCGTTTGCTACCAGCTACGTTGCGACTTCCGTCAAATCGATGACGTAATCTTTGGTCAGTGGATTCACGAACTTGGAGCCGAGCAAGCCGTCAACTCGCAAGGTCGCGCCAATCGTGCGAGAAGTGCAAATCAGGTGAACGCGATTGGTCGTAGAGCGCTGCACTTCCTCCTATGGTTTCAGTCGACGCTAGCGCCAGGCGCTGGGTTGATAGGACAGTGTGGTGAAGGCTGCAGAATCACTGTGGAATTCAAAACATTCATAAAAGATGGTAGATCGTATCGTTACGTACATCACAGCTCGTTCCCCCACCGCGACGCCGTTCGACGCAGAACGCCCGTTACCGGCGATCAGATTGAACGGATGTTTGCAGCCAATCTTGCCAGCACTCAGTCAGCGTATGTAAAACGTCGTAGGTCAACCATGATGCATTTGGCGCTGGCCCTAGGCAGCAGGCGCTTTGAGTTAGCGACCGTTACCGTCAAACAAGTTCGCGATGCTAAGGAAACTGGGCTAATTGCCGTTCAAGTAGTGAAGACCAAAAAGCGCAAAATCCGCGAGATTCCGGTAGTACGATCTCGACTCGAGCCCATTCTTGGCTTTGTCGATGGGCATCGCAGCAAGCTCATCAGATCAACTGTTGGGGTTTCCGGTGATACCGGCCATCTGTTTCTTACATCCCAGGGGAAGCCCCTCTCGGAAAATACCCTTACCAATGACATGCACGACTTGGCCACGTTGGCAAAGCTTGAGGTAAGAGCGTGTCTTCACATGTTTAGGCACCGGTATTTTACCGATATGGCCTACAACTTCCTCCTCGGGGTTAGAGAGTTCGCGGAACGAGGTGAGCTGACCGTACCATCTGAGCTGATCGTGCTACAAGAGATGCGGAATTTATCTCAGCACGCGAGTGATGCCTCGCTCGTGCGTTATATTCATTCTGCCTATCGCGAAGCTAGCGCATGGTCTTCTAGTGAAGGGCACTGGAGGATGAGCCAGCTCCAACGCTCGATGTCCGATTGTCTCGTCGAATTGGATGGTCAACTTCTAGAGGGTTCAATTTCGTCATCGAGGGCTAAGGCATTGCTACAGCATTGGATAGCTCTATGGAAGAATGAGCTAACCGCCATCGTCAGCGAACCGGATAGCGACAGATAACATTCCTACCAAACTCACCGCATAGCTGAATACAAATTTATTAGTGCGCAGGTCATCCTTTAGATCGGTTTGAGTGGCACAGTGAGACCTGTACTCTTCAGGTACGCCCTTCGAGGGGAAGATGCTGTAACCAATACGTGAAGCCGTCAAATCCGGCGATCCGCCGCGACCGGTCCGGACTGGCCGGTGGTTGGCTTTTTAAGAGGAACACACCCAATATCGCGGTTCGACATATGCTTGCGCTGTATGCTTCCTAATACCATCATCGGGCGATTGCCATGGCTCTTCGGATGAAGACCTATTCGATGGGAGCTGTAGCCAAGTCATTTTCAACGGGTTGTCACAATCCCAGAAAATGGGAATTAATGAGGAACACTTGGAAGGTGAAGATGGAACGGCTGCCGAGTCGACTTGGGTACCGGGTCGGCCTCAATAGGATTCAAGAGAGCGTGATCAGCTCTCATTTCATGCATACGATGTCACAGGATCCGACGCTCCGTCTTTATGAGCGGCATGATTTCCATGCAAGGCTTCTTACAATCGACCAAAGGCAGGTCCTCAATGGACTAATCCCCATCCTAACGACGGCCAGCACCCGGTTCTGCGAGGAACGGGCCAAGGCTGCGCGCGCTCGCGCATTGGACAGGCGGGAGGAATATGGCCATGGCAACACGAGCACGATAGGCGCGTCTGAATCGATCACGGAAGCGATACTCGACAAGGAATTCTCCCGGAGCGGCGCTCGTTACAACGAAAGGGCCCTGCTTAACCAGCGAATCAAGGAAGCGATCGATCAGAGGCTTCCGATCGACATGGTCATTCCGGCTCTACCGTTCAAGATTCCCTCTCCCCTCAAGTCACGCGGGCCGCTGCCCGACCTAGGCGAAGCTAACTTTCTCCTCAGTCTCTACGAGATCGTCAGGACCGTAGAAATCATCTACCGGACGGAACACCCTAACCATGAAGGGCTGTCGGCTAGGTTCACTGTCGTTGCAGACGGCTCTCGCTTCAACGAAGCGGTGAATAAGTCCAGCCCGGAGATCGTGTCGTACCAAGCAGAACTGTCTCGCTGGACGAAGATTCTCGGACTAGATGAATACGTCCGCGTCGTCGATTACCGGTCGCTTATGCAAGAAGGCCTACCCCAAGAGATATTGAGTTCGAAGCAGGAAGTGCTCCACCAGGCGAAGACCGGCTACTCGGATGCACTCTGGCCAATTTTCGACCCTGGTGACATGAACGCCACATTTCAGTCTGCGACCGAGGCGGAGCTGGACCCCGAGCTTGGCAATTCAGAGGGTCGCTTCGTCTCGCTGCTCAAATCGCTTGTCTATACAATGAACTATCGGTCGCTGCAGAGCCTGCACGGGCTGAACGATGAAGCCCGGTCGGACCTGTATCGCGAACTGACCGCACACATCTTCCATCCCTATACCGAGGATACGGCCCTCGGAAGTCTCGACACCTCGCGCAGACAAGGCGCGGGCCAAGCATCGGGATTTCCACCCGAATTCAAAGAAGAACTGCGTCGTGCGATGTTAAACGAGGTATGGGGTGCCGCGATCCACTACATCGCCGAAATAAAAAGCGATCGTGACCTCGACGAAGATCCCATCCTCACCTGTCTTCCGGGCTACTTGCGTTGGACGATCCACGCCAAGCAGGGCCAGATTGCGATCGCTACGCCTCCCATACTGGGCGTGAGTGTCCAGGCATGGGCGGGCAGCGCCGTATTCCGGCCAACAAGCAAGGGGAAGGTACGTCTGTGCAGCCTTCCGGTGCTTCTGCTTGAGGCCATGGGCGCGATTCCCGTTGCCGTGAGGTTGAATGATAGGAGAGGCACACCGTCGCAGCCGCTTTTCTATATCGACAAGGAGATTGGCGTGGGCAACATGGATGGCCTTCTGGCTGTCCTTCGCGATACATTCACCCGTCGCCGCTTCAGTTGATGCCATTCGTGAGCGAGCCAGAGATGACTTTCACACGCCCCGAAACGCTTGCAGGCCCCTTCATCACGCTCGAACCACTCGACGCGGGACACCGGGAACCGCTTCGGGAAGCTTCGGCAGGCGACGAGGCCATATGGACCTATTTCCCCCGCACCTTCAACGGCGCCTGCGAGGATTTCGACCCATGGTTCGACTACGCACTGTCGCGCTCCGCTGAAGGCACCCACTATCCTTTCGCCGTGAGGAGGAAAAACGACGGGAGAGTCATCGGCACCACTCGCTTCTATGACATGTCCTACGACCATCGTAGGCTAGCCATAGGATCCACCTGGTATTGCCGGGAGGCACGCGGCACCCTCGTTAACGCCGAAGTCAGGCTCCTGACCCTCAGTCACGCCTTCGAGCGGCTCGACGTCAATCGGGTCGAGCTGATCACTGACCCGCGTAACTTGAGTTCGCGTGCGGCCATGAAAATTCTCGGCGCCGTGCAGGAAGGGGTGATTCGGAACCACCTCATCTACAAGGATGGGCGCATCCGTGACTCACTCCTCTTCAGCATCATCAGGAGCGAATGGCCAGCGGTGCGGGAACGTCTGCTTGAAGGGCTCGGTTACGACGACAAACAATTGCACTACTGATGTGGCACCATTCCGTCAAACATGATGGATAACCGCCTAGGAGACGGCTTCCAGAGAAAAGAAAACCGCACGTCTTTAGCTATATCCCGAGTAACCCAGAGTCAAATCGTTTTGGTTCCATATTTCTTTTCAGCGATTCAACCTAGGGGGCAAATAAATACTATGGAAGTTACGTCTTCATACCTCCCAAGCCTACAAAAGTATGTTGGCTATCTTGAGGGTATCTATGCCCGATGCCGTCTGACAAACAACGGTCCCCTCGCCTGCGAGCTGGCGGCGCGCCTAGAGGACTACCTCGGCGTTCGAAACCTCATCCTCGTTAGCAATGGCAGCGCCGCACTCGAACTTGCTTATCATGCTCTCGATATCTCAGGCAGTGTTGTAACGACGCCCTTCAGTTTCCCGGCGAGCAGCAGCGTACCCGCTTGGAACGGGATCGATCCGTCCTTCGCCGATATCGACCCACACACATGGAATATCGATCCGGACCAAATCGAATCAGCAATCCGATCTGATACCACGGCGATCTCACCTGTCCACGTTTATGGCAACCCCGTCGATGATGTTCGCGTGAGCGCGATCGCACGACGGCACGGCCTCCGGGTGATCTACGACGCAGCCCATTGCTTTGGGACGCGAAAGGCTGGGCGCAGCATTCTGGATCAGGGCGACGCCTCAGCAATCAGCTTTCACGCGACTAAGACCTTCCACACAATAGAAGGGGGCGCAGTCATCTTCCGCGACGATGCTATCTGCGAACGCGCACGCCGCATGATCAACTTCGGATTTGATGCGGTCACGGGCGACATCGTAGACCTTGGAACCAACCTCAAGATGAGCGAGGTGCACGCGGCCATGGGACTGGCCGTCCTCGACGACGTGGATTACATTCTGAGCCATCGTCGGCACCTCTTGGCCCTCTACATGCACAAACTGGGGGATTACGTGCAATGCCAGCGCATTGACGCTGAAGTCACGAATGGCGGGGGCTATATGCCCATCGCGCTTGCCGATACGGCTACGTGTGAGAGGGTCTACCAACACCTCGGCAATTTGGGGATTGCTACGCGGCGCTACTTCCATCCCTCGTTGGATACCACCGTCCCGTACGCTCGCTTCGGCACTACTCGCTATTCTAGAGACATCGCCGACCGCGTCCTTTGCCTACCGTTGCACACGAAGCTCTCACCTAACGACGTGGAGACGGTCTGTACTGCTGTTCTGGCTGGGATAAGAGACACGGCGCCTAGGCTGGTCTCATTAGCCGGCATTGTCTAACGAAGGGCTTCGACATAGGCAGAAATCACAAGCCTGTGGGATGGTTTCAAGCTGGGAATAGAGACGTGACCCAAGGGTGGGCAGGAAGTTGGACCCAGCGGGCACGTGATCCAAGGTAGGACGTTGACTTCCGTTTTAAACTGAGCCGGGATTTTCTACTAAATTTGAGCCGCCGGTTGGGTGTAGTCTAGGTCATCCGCGTCTTTCGGATTTCCCGCTTTTTGCATTGGCGGTGTTGTTGCAGCGGTATTGTTGCTGAAGCGATAGCTATCGTTCCCGGTTTCGATGATCTGGCAGTGATGGGTATGACGGGCTAGCAGCGCGGTCGTCAGCTCGGCGTCGCGAAGACGCTGAGCCATTCGGCGAAGCTCAGGTTGGTGGTGATGGCGATCTTCCGGCCAGCATGCCCCGCTTATCCTTCGCTTTCTCCTGTCCCAGTTGGTTGACCAGTTCGATGGTGGTGAAGAAGCACACGCGGCGTTGCCGGTAGGCAATGGCTTGACCCCCAAGCGCGACCGCCAGATTCTTCCCGGGCCAGGACCGCAGACGAAGATGAAGATAAGGTTGTGGCGCCATTGCAGGAGATCGCCACGATCTTATCCCGCCCGAACAATCAACGGGAGGCAGTGGTGGGAAGTGTGGCTCAAAATTCGACGGAAACCCCAGCTGAAGTGGCTCAGTTTTAGGTGGCAATCAACAGGTCAGTTCAGAGTGAAACTTCAACACGTGCATGAATCGGCAGCCGCTAGGACAATAGAAACGGCGAGCTAGGATGAACGGTCCTCAACGGCAGCATCCCGTGAAAGCCTATATCCAGCGAAGAAGCGAACCAACCTTGCGTCTAGCCTCCGCAGGACTAGCGCAACCCGACAGTTGCATAGCAAGGCGGGCTTCATCCGCCAGCAGCTTTACCATCGCCATAACGCCCTGCGTACCACCGGCGCTGAGTGCCCATAGCACTGGACGACCGAGGAATACCGCATCCGCCCCAAGTGCTACCGCCTTGAGCACGTCCGTCCCGCGGCGAACACCGCCGTCGAGGAAGATAGGAACGCGACCTGACACGGCTTCCGCGATTTCAGGAAGCGCCCGGATCGTTGAAAGGCTGCCATCCAGCTGCCGGCCTCCGTGGTTGGAAACCATCAGCGCGGACAGCCCAGCATCCATCGCAGGGAGTGCATCGCAGGCATTCATAATGCCCTTACCGATCACCGACAATCTGGTGGCCCCGCACAGCGACTCTACATCCCTCCAACTAGCGGAGGGGTCGAGCTCCGCGTCTGCCAATGCGTAGATCGGGTTGTTGAAATCGGTTGTATTGCGGCGTGCGAAGTTGGCCGCGCTTACGCCTTCGGGCAGAGTGAAACGGTTACGCAAGTTAGCGGGGCGTTTCCCCAACGCCGGGCAACCCAAGCCAAGCGAGATCGCCTCGAACCCGGCGGCCTCCGCACGACCGATGAGTTCCCGTGTCACCGCCCTATCCCTGAACAGATAAACGTGCAGCCACAGCCGCGCGCCTTTCGCAAGCTTGGCGATATCCTCAAGCGGCAGGCTGGACATTGCGGAGACGATCATTGGAATGTCGTTGGCATGGGCAGCTTGTACGGTGGCCGCTTCGCCGGACGGATGTGCCAGCTGATGAAAGGCCGAGGGGCTGAAGCCGATAGGAAGGGCCGATGTCCGTCCCAAGTAAGTCGCGGCGAGGTCGACATGTGATACGTCGCGCATGACGAAAGGAGCCAGCAACAGGCGATCAAAATCCGTGCGATTGTTCTGATACGTCAAGCCATCGCCAGCCCAGCCCTCGATATAGTCGAACACGGGCCCGGGCAGCGCTGCCCGGGCCTGTTCTCGATAGTCGTCGAGCAGCACTGGGACCGACTCGTCCGTTGCGAACGAAGACGTGCCATGCGCTTCGTTGTTCATACTCACGTCTCCCGTTGCCCTCATTCAATGCCCGGCGAACTGCGCGTCTAGGCATCTCTCCAAATCGTCCTGAACCATCCGGGCGATACGGACAGCGCCGTCGGTGCGCAACTCAGTTCGACCGTCTTTTACTGAACCCTCCCTGCAGTCGTTGATCGCTGCTTGGAGCAACATACCAAGTTCCCCGATCTCCGTGGCCATCCGCAAATCGATGTACGGTTGCAATAGCGTAGCGTGATGGAAAGGCTCGTCCCGACGATCTTTGCGGTAGGGGATGCAGAGGATACGCGCCTGCCCCTGTATCGCCTCCAGCAACGTGTTATAGCCGCCAGCCGTGATCACCACGTCGCTCGCGGCATGCAGGTCGGCGAGGTCCGCACAATTGGCGTGCAGCCTGATGCGCCCTGCTGCGTGGGCTTCCGGCCGGGCCAACCGCGAACGGGGCCCAATGACAATATCGAAATGCACATCGGGGTGATCGCCAGCAAGGGCGATACACGCCTCGATCAATGGCTCTCCCCATTGACCGCTACCGACAGAAGCCACAACCCACGGCGTAGCGTCGTCAATACCTCGCGAAGACCTTATCGATGCGCGCCGCCCCGCCAGCGCCGCGGGCGCCACGTATCCGGTCGAAAGAATCTTGCTGACCACTTCAGGTGGAAGGTTGTAATGCTTCGCCAAGTTGAAGATTTTGGGATCGATTGCGGAAAGGATCCGGTGATAGTCTTTACCCAAGGCTGAGAGAGCGGCCCCACCTAGTATCAGGCGATGCAGATCCTCCGTTTCGTTCTGGATGCCACGGGTAATGAGATACTTACGGCAAGGCGCGGTACGCAGCACGGCCACCAGTTCCGCGTGCGCGCCCAGCGGTAGGTGATCCACCAACATCACGTCTGGTTGGAATCCCTCGACGATGCCGAGCAAAATGGCACTACGCAATCTGACGGCCTCGTCCAACGGCACGTCCAGGAACGGTACGCGCCCCCAATAGGCGGACTTAGCCGCGATCAGGTTGTCCCAAGAAGGCAGACGAACGTACTCGCATCCTTGGGGCACCATCCACTGCAGTCCGACATCATGCCCAGTAACGATCAAGCAAGAGAAATCCTTCCTCATAGCTTCGGCTATGCGTGCCAGCCTGCGCAGGTGACCGATGCCACTCCCCCCGTCGAAGACATAAAACAGCGCCCTGCGACGGACAGCCGGCGAAGAATGTGAAATGTTAGGAGGCGAGAGTTTCATCATTGCTCCACTACCCGTTATGACGATCCATTCGCTGCCGACGCGATCATGCCCCCGGCGCGAAATCCTGCGCTGCAGGAGAAATTACGCGAAACTTGCGTTTGCACCATAATCGGAAACGATCCATGTACAGGTAGACCACCGGCGTCGAATACAGGGTCAACACTTGGCTGACGAACAGTCCACCGATAATCGAGATGCCCAGCGGCTGACGCATCTCCCATCCCTCTCCGCCCCCAAAGGCAAGTGGCAGCGCGCCGAGCATTGCTGCGAAGGTCGTCATCATGATCGGGCGGAATCGAAGCAAGCATGCCTGGAAAACGGCGTCAGACGAGCTAAGGCCCAAGTTCTTCTCTGCATCCAGGGCGAAGTCGATCATCATGATGGCGTTCTTCTGAACGATGCCGATCAGCAGGAGGATCCCGATGAAGGCAATCAGGGATAGCTCGATGTCGAATAAGCGCAGGGCCAGAAGTGTGCCGACGCCCGCGGAAGGAAGAGTCGAGAGTATTGTCAGCGGATGTACGAAGCTTTCATAGAGAATGCCGAGGACAATGTAGACGGTCAACAGGGCAGCAAGGATCAGCCAAGGCAGGCTGCTGAAGGTCTTCTGCGCTTCGAGCGCATTGCCCTGAAAACCACCATGTACCGAAACCGGCACATGAAGTAGCGCCATTGTCCGCTCGATGGACTCCCTCGCTTGGCTCAGGGTCACGCCTTTCGCCAGTCCAAACGAAATGGTGCTGGCGACGAACTGGTTCTGGTGATTGACGGAGAATGGGTCGAGCCCGGAGTGATATCGAGCAAATGCCATGAGCGGCACCATATCTCCGCTGGTGCCCCGAACGTAAATGTCCTTGAGGGCTTCCGGAGTCTGCAGATACTTCTGCCCCACACCCATAATCACATGCTGCTGGTTCCACGGTCCGTAGATTGTAGATACTTGGCGTTGGCTGAAGGAATCATTGAGGGTGTCGTCGATCGCTTCCATAGTTACGCCGAGCCGCGAGGCTCTTGCCCGATCGACTTCCAGAGTCACCGCCAGGCCCTCTGTCTCTTGGTCGCCGCTGACGTCGGCTAGTTCTGGCAGATTCTCGAGCGCCGCGGTGACCTTCGGCGCCCACTCGTGCAGCGCGTCCAAGTTGTCGCTCTGTAGGGTGTACTGGTAGCTCCCATTGCCCATCCGCGCCCCGATACGAATGTCCTGTGCAGGGACCATCGAAAGGCGCGCACCAGCGACGTCATTGGCTTTGGATTTCAGCCTATCAACTACGTCATCCGTGGAGATCCCTCGGACATTCCAAGGCTTGAGTGCGGCGAACATGCCGCCACCAGTACTGCCCACCGAATAAGTAGCGACTGCGTCCACTGCCGGATCGCCCCTGATGACGTCCATGAATTCGACCACCTTTTCCGAATAGGCCTTGAAGGAAATGGCTTGGTCGGCTTCGACACTCGCATACAACCGACCGGTATCCTCGGGCGGGAAGAAGCCCTTGTCGATCTTGATATATAGATAGAGGTTCAGGCCAATCGTCACCAACAAGATGAACATCACCAACGGCGACTTAGACAGGGCGAACCGCAGAGTACGTTCGTAGAACCGCAGCACGAATCCGAACACCTTCTTTCCCCAGCGGGATACGGGCCCTTGCTTCCGATCCCTACGCGCTAGCACTTGCGCACAGATCATCGGCGCCGTAGTCAGCGACATGACCAAAGACACGACGACAGCGATGGACAAGGTGATTGAGAACTCCCGAAAATAGCGCCCCACCATTCCGGGGAAGAAGAGGATGGGAATGAAAACCGCAATGAGCGACAAGCTCATCGAAACAACCGTGAAGCTCACTTCACGTGTACCCAAAAGCACAGCCTCCAGGCGTGACATGCCCGCCTCTATGTGCCTTGATATGTTCTCCAGCACGACCACCGTATCGTCGATGACGAAGCCCGTGGCAATAGTCAGCGCCATTAGCGTGAAAGTGTTGAGGCTGTAGTCGAGTAGATACATCGCGGCAAATGTCGTCATCAGTGACATTGGCACGACGATGGTAGGCACCAGCATCGCTCGCCAACTCCGAATAAACAGGAATACGACTGTGATGACGAGAAGAGTCGATACGATCAAGGTACGCTCGGCATCATGCAACGAAGCACGGATGGAACTCGTCCGCTCGATCGCCACATCGATTGCTATGCCCGACGAGACCGAAGCCCGCAGTTGTGGCAGCAAGGCGAGGACGCGATCGACGGTACCTATGATGTTGGCATCCGGCTGCTTGCTGACCACGACAAGCACGGCCCTGTCGCCGTTGTAGAAGCCCTCATTGCGAATGTCCTCGACCGAGTCGGTCACCTCGGCGATATCTGATAGCTGCACGTCGGCACCATTCTTCGAATCGATAACGACATCACGGTACTGGGCGGCCACCGACAGTTGGTCATTGGCAAGAATCTGCCAGTGTGTCGTGTCGCTCTCGATGAAGCCCAATGGCCGGTTCGCGTTGTTGTTCTGCAGAGCTGCGCGAACCGTGTCAAAGTCAATGCCATATTTATTCAGTGCAGTGGGGTTGAGGTCGACACGAACCGCCCGTGGCGAAGAGCCGACAACCTTTACCAGGCCTACGCCGACCACCTGCGACACCTTCTTGCTTATTATCGTATTTGCTTCGTCGTAGATCGCCTCCGGAGTCAACGATCTAGAAGTCAAGGCCAGGACCAACACCGGCGACTCTGCTGGATTGACTTTGCGATACGTCGGATTATCGGGCATGCCACTCGGCAACTGTGCACGGGCGGCGTTCAGCGCTGCCTGCACGTCGTCGCCTGCCGCATTGATGTTTCGCGACAGATCAAACTGTAACGTTACGGTCGTCGAGTCCTGCGTGCTCTGCGAAGTCATCTCCGTTATACCCGAGATGCGACCCAACTGTCGTTCGAGGGGGGTCGCGACAGATTGCGCCATCGTCTTCGGACCGGCTCCGGGTAGAGAGGCCTGCACCACGATAGTCGGAATGCTCACTTGAGGTAAAGGCGCGACGGCTAGGAGCCCGAAGGCGGCAATGCCGAGCAAGGCGAGGCCTATCGTCACGAGCGTTGTCGCGACCGGCCGTCGGATAAACGGCTCCGACAGGCTTGACATGCCTTGGCGGACCTTGCTCATGGTCCAACGGTTTCGAGACGCAGAGACTTGTCCCCGCCACGCCCGCGTGAGAAACGACGTGCCAAGCGACCGAGCACCAGATAAATCACCGGCGTCGTGAACAGGGTGAGCACCTGGCTCACGAGCATGCCGCTGACAATGGTGATGCCGAGAGGCTGACGTAACTCCGAGCCCACGCCACTGCCCAGCATCATCGGCAGCGCCGCGAACAGGGCCGCGAAGGTTGTCATGAGAATCGGACGCAGGCGCAGCAGGCAAGCTTGATGGATCGCCTCGCGGGGAGATAAGCCTTGGCTGCGTTCCGCCTCCAGCGCAAAGTCCACCATCATGATCGCGTTCTTCTTTACGATGCCGATCAGAAGGATGATGCCGATCACCGCCACGATATCCAATTGCTTGCCGGCGAGCATGAGTGCCAGCAGTGCGCCTACTCCCGCCGAGGGAAGTGTCGAAAGGATGGTGATCGGATGAATGAAGCTTTCGTAAAGCACGCCTAGGACGATGTACATCGTCACAATCGCGGCCAGAATCAATAACACTGTATTCGTCAGCGACGCTTGGAAGGCCGCCGCAGCGCCCTGGAACTCCGTATCGATGCTCGCGGGCATCTTCAACGCTTTTTCCACCTCTCGGACACGTTCGACCGCGGCGCCCAACGAAGCTCCCTTCGCCAGATTAAACGACACCGTCGCGGCCGGAAACTGACCGAGGTGATTGATCACCAACGGACCGGTCCGTTCGCTAATGTTCATCACCGAATCCAAGCGCACCTGTCCTTTGCTCACCGCCGCTTGGTTTGGCGGTGTCGTCACGCCCGGGGTAGCTCCCGGCGGCATCTGGACGATCTGGTTCGCATTGTTCAGCGCAGGCAGGAAGACCTTATTGAGCGCCTTCATATTCCGCCGAAATTCCGGCATGACCTCTAGGATGACCCGGTAATCGTTCGATTCGGTGAAGATCGTCGAGACCTGACGCTGGCCGAAAGCGTCATACAACACCTGGTCAATGGCCGCGGGCGTGATGCCCAAGCGGCCAGCTGTTGCACGATCTATGTCCAGATAGGCCTGAAGGCCCTGTGACTGTAGGTCGCTCGTGACGCCAGCGAATTCGGGCTGCCGGCTAAGCTCATCGACGAGACGGGGTACCCACGTGTCTAGGTCCGCCTGCATGGGCGAGCCGACCGCGAACTGATACTGCGTCCGACTGATGCGATCCTCGATGGTGAGATCCTGGACCGGCTTCATGAACAGTCGTATACCGGATATGTCTCTCGTGCTCTTATTGAGCCTAGCGATGACTGTTCCGACATCGTCTCGCTCGCCGTGGGGTTTCAAGTTGATGAGAAAACTGCCGCTGTTAAGCGTTTTATTGGCGCCATCGACACCGATAAACGAAGACAACGACACGACGGCCGGATCCTCAAGGATGCGTCGCCCAAGTTTTTCCTGTTCAACCCGCATAGCGGAGAACGAGATCGACGGGGGTCCCTCTGACATCCCTTGGATGACCCCCGTGTCCTGGAGGGGAAAGAATCCCTTTGGCACTATGGTGTAGAGGAAGACTGTCAGGACCAGCGTACCGGCAGCCACAAGCAGGGTGAGCCCTGGACGATCCAGCACCCAATCGAGCCAGCGGCCGTATCCAGCGAGGATGCGATCAAAGATACCCGGCTCTTCGTTCCTCTGTACGGGCAACTTCTCGCGAGAAATCCTCAGCATCTTCGTGCATAGCATCGGCACTAGGATCAACGAGACTGAGGCTGAAATAACTAGCGCCACCGCCAGCGTGATCGCGAACTCTCGGAACAGCCGTCCAATCACATCCCCCATAAATAGCAGCGGGATCAGAGCGGCGAGCAGCGACACGGTCAACGACACAATGGTAAACCCGATCTCCTCAGAACCTTTCAGTGCGGCCTGCACCGGCGTTTCCCCATCCTCGAGATGGCGCGATATGTTCTCGATCACCACGATGGCATCGTCGACGACAAAGCCCACCGATATCGTCAAAGCCATCATCGTGAGGTTGTTTAGGCTGAAACCGGCGAGATACATCACACCGAACGTGCCGACTAGGGACAAGGGAATGGAAAGGCTTGGAATGAGCGTTGCCGGCAGGCTACGAAGGAAGACGAATATCACTGCGACGACGAGCACAACGGCAAACGTCAGTTCTAACCTTAGATCGTCACCGGAAGCGCGCACGGTGATCGTGCGATCGGTCAGTATCGAAAGGTTGACGGACGCCGGCATCGACTGCGCTAGTCTCGGCAGAGCAGCCTTGATGTCGTCAACGACCCGGATTACGTTCGATCCTGGTTGTTTCTGGATGCTCATGATGATAGCGGGCGATGTGTCCTTCCACGCACCAAGCCTATCGTTTTCAGGTCCCTCGATGACGTCGGCTACATCGGACAGATGTACTGGCGCGCCGTTTTTGTAAGCGATGACGATGCTTCTATAGTCTGCTGCTGACTTGAGCTGATCGTTGGCGTTGATGGCGTAAGTGCGTGCTGGCCCATCGAAGCTGCCTTTCGAGCCATTCACGTTCGCGCTACCGATGCTGCTGCGAATGTCCTCTAGGCTCATGCCATACGAGGCTAGCGCGGCGGGATTGGCCCTTACACGCACAGCAAGGCGCTGACCTCCGAGCAAGGTCACCAGTCCTACTCCGCTGATCTGCGAAATTTTCTGAGCCAGACGCGTATCTGCCAGATCTTCGACCTGGGTTAGCGAAAGCGAGTTTGAGGTCAGTGCGAGGGTGAGGATGGGTGCGTCGGCCGGATTGACCTTGCTATATATTGGAGGCGTAGGAAGGTCGTTCGGCAATAAGTTGCTCGCCGCGTTGATTGACGCCTGCACCCCTTGCTCCGCTACATCCAAACCAAGGCCCAGGTCGAACTGAAGAGTGATCACCGACGCACTGGCCGAACTCGTCGACGACATCTGGCGTACACCGGGCAGCTTGCCGAGTTGACGCTCCAAAGGGGCGGTGATGGACGTCGCTATAACCTCGGGACTGGCACCGGGGTACAGCGTCGTCACCTGAATCGTCGGGTAGTCGACATCTGGTAGCGCAGATAACGGCAGGAGACGGTAAGCCAGCACGCCGACGAGCAATAACGCCAACATCGATAGCGTGGTAGCCACCGGGCGGAGGATGAAGATGCGCGACGGGTTCATTTCTCAGCCACCGACAAGATGTCCTGTCATCATTACCCGTACAGAAATTGGCGGGGATATCCGGCGATCGCCGGCCTCGCTCATTCCTTTATCCGCTCGGTTTCCCTCTCCCAGCGCATTGACGACAAGCTTCATCGCTCCGGTGTTGATCTTGACCCACCACCAGAACCCTAGCAGACATGGCGGACGGCCGATCATCACACAACGGTGCATGGTTAGCCCTCGGTATTGGCGCCTGCGCCGTCCTCATCGCGAGAGCGGAAGCCCCCCGCAGCCCAGTTCCGCAACGCCGGGGATGCTTCGGCCCATTCCCAGAGTCCGTTCGTACCCACCCTGATGTCACGATGGGGATCGAACTCGAAGCGCTTGAACTCCTGATTGCGTTCGAAGTACTGGCGCTTCTCGAGCATGCCATGCCACAGGTGCAGCACCCTTCCCGGGACGCATCCCAAGCGTCCTTGGCACAGAGCATGCGCCCGTTCGGCCCAGTCGTGGAAGTGATTGGCATAGGCATGCCCCTCGCCAATCATCTTGGAAATGCAAGGTGACGAAAGCGCACCAGCAAAGACATGTGCCATGAGGTGATCGCCGCTTCCCGTGATGCAGCCATCATAAAATCCGCATGCCCCCAGAAAGTCACGCCGTGCCGCCCAGGCGAAGCCGGTGTGACCGTGATTAGCATAGATTTCGCGGCGTGAAAGGGACGGATCGCGCAGGTAGCATGCCGCAAAAGACTCCCTCACTTCTCCCCCTTCCTGGGTCTCGCCCTGATAGTCCAGATGTCCTTCCGGAAGCCAGAGACAGTGGTCGAAGAGCTGCACGACGACGTGGTCCTCCAGCATCCCGGATGTTTCCGCCAGCCAGTCGGCGGACTCGAATATCAGGTCGCCGTCGGACCAGACGATCTTACGGCACTCAGGCGGTAGGTGCTTTAAAGCAACATTGAGCATCCGCTCTTTCTGCCAGATTAGCCCATTGCCGGTCACGCGCACACAATGGTAGCTATCCGTGTCAAGGTCGAAGCTGCCATTGGGGGCCGCCAGTTCGATGACTAGAAGCTGTCCTCCCTGCTTCGCGATCGATCCAGAGAAATGCTGGAAATTCTCCCGCCTCGAGCGGTACCCCAAAGGATTGAAATAGCAGGTGATCACCCACGTATCGTTAACCATCGCTCAGGTCTCTAGGCCAGCTAATCATGCGATGCGGTGACTTGATCATCAGGTTATGTGATATACCAGCGAGCACTCACGATCGGCACGCACGCGATTAACGGTCGACATGGAGCAAGGTAGCGCACGCGTCAATCACCGCCACGAAATAATCATCGACCGCCTGGATGCTTATCACCTCTTCGGCAAAACACCGACCTGCGCGTCCGATACGCTCAGCTTCGTCCGGTCGATCCTGTAGCCAGGCATAGCGCTCGAACAGATCCGACAGATCGAGTGCTACGGGAACATAATGCTCCCCAGCGACGAGCCCAGGATAGAAGAACTGCTTCCATCGGATCGGCAGGAAGAGCACAGAGCCAGTACGAAGCGAGTTGGCGACTCGCTTCCAAGTCGCTACTACGCCATCAAGTGAGATCAGGTACTTGTAGGCGACGAATTCAGCGGGCGCGATTTCCGGGGACGTGCCACCCAGCGAGTCCCTGACGTGACGTAACAGGGCTTCTCCCGCGGAGGTTCGGGCGAAGTTGTCGGGATGCGTCAACCGAGCGTCCAAGATATCGGGCCTGGATGCCGCCAAGTGCAGCAGGTGATACCGGGGGAACAGATGACGGTTGTGTATATCCGGGAACCCAGGCCCTGTCAGCCGCCCGCGCCACTTGATCACATCCTTGCGATCGGCGAACGAAGTACTCGTAGCGGCCTTGTCAATCTCTGCCACGTCGGTCGCGTATTCCGCGTCCATCAAGGTGAAATCGGGAATCGGGATCGCATGGCTGCTGATGGGATCGTCATCGCGCCAGTCGCAACGCAAGAGCGGTGCCTGCTTCAGGAACTCGACACATTCCGCCTTCCTCTCTTCGGCTACATACATCGTATCACTCACCAAGATCAGGACGTCGGCAGTCCCCTGCAACCGGTGCCTGAGTCTTTCCAGGAACGGCATGAATTGTGTTGACAGTCTCCATCGCGACTTGGGCTTGTCCACCACGACATGACAATTCACCGAGCCCTCGCTGAAGCGACAGCGAATGATGAGGGAAGGGGCGTCCAGAGTACCTGGCGATCGAAGGAATGCCTCGAATGCATCCACGGACGCGGTGCTCGTGCCGCCATTCTCGCGGAGGTGGAGGAAGCATTGCCAACGAGCCTCGTTGATACGTTCCCGCGCAGTCGCCGTCATCGTGAAGCCCCTCTCGGGGTATGGCCGAATCTAATCAACGGCAGCCTCAAGCCCCCGCCTTCCGTGTCAATTTCGTGCTGTCCAGCTGGACGACCGAGCGGGTGGCTTCCCGCGAGCCCACCACGTCCGAAGACCTTGAAGTTCACTAGTGCCCTCTGTAGTTGGAATGTCTTCCCACGGCCTTTTTTCAGTGCTCTGCCCATTGGCCAATGGGCGACTGGATTGTCAAATCTTTGCCCCAGAAGGGGAGCTTGAACATTAGCACACCTGTCAGGGATTCTTGGGATCCCTCAGAAATTTTGAGATGGGCTGTATAAGCCCGAGGTGGTCCATCGGCGGTCGACACATACCCGGGAAGCAGCAAAGATATCCACCCGCATGAATAGGATAATCCCCGTCAGACTGCATGGACCGTTACGACCGCAAGCGATTGATGCGGCCGATCAAGAACATACCGCAAACAGGAGCCGAAATTACTTACTATCGACAACATCGCGAGTCAAAGCCAAAGCGGTGTGATTCAACCCAAACAGCCTCCTAGACTCTCGGCAACTCAGGAAACGAATGGATTACATTACTGGTTAAACATAATCTAAATCCAACCATAAGGTCAAAGCCATCGTGAGAAAATACGGACTAAGCAAGAAAATCCTTGTGACTGGCGGTGCTGGTTTTCTCGGAAGCCACCTCTGCGATCGTCTTCTGGAACAGGGGCACGAGGTGCTGTGCGCCGACAACATGTTCACCGGTTCCAAGCGCAATATCGAACATCTGTCGGGCCACTCGCGCTTCGAATTCATGCGCCACGATGTGACCTTCCCTCTTTACGTCGAAGTGGACGAGATCTATAACTTGGCTTGCCCAGCATCGCCGATTCATTATCAGCACGATCCGGTGCAGACCACAAAGACCAGCGTGCATGGCGCCATCAACATGCTGGGTTTGGCCAAGCGCGTCCGCGCGAAGATTATGCAGGCATCCACTAGCGAGATTTATGGCGACCCTGAAGTCCATCCGCAGCCAGAGTCCTACTTGGGGAAAGTGAACCCCATCGGCCATCGTAGTTGCTATGACGAAGGCAAGCGCTGCGCCGAGACCTTGTTTTTCGATTATCACCGGCAGCATAAGATACGGGTCAAGGTAGTTCGCATTTTCAACACCTATGGCCCGCGAATGCACCCCAACGATGGTCGCGTCGTCAGCAATTTTATCATGCAAGCTTTGCGCGGCGTGGATATCACCTTGTACGGCGACGGCGAGCAAACTCGCAGCTTTTGCTACGTGGATGATCTGATCGATGGATTTATTAAGGTAATGGAAACCATGGACGATTTCACCGGGCCAGTCAATATTGGTAACCCGAGCGAATTCTCGATGCGGCAATTGGCGGAACTGGTGGTCGAGTTAACTAATTCGCGCAGCAAAATCGTGCACGCCCCACTGCCGCCAGATGATCCTAGACAACGCCAACCGGACATTTCTTTGGCAAGGCAGACCTTGGGCTGGGAGCCCAAGGTAAAACTGCGCCAAGGTCTGGAAAGAACCATTCAATATTTCGAGCAACTTCTGGGTGCAGCATGAAAACCCGCGCTGACACTGTAAATATCTTCCGGCTGAGCGGGACATTTGAGTGTGAGCCGCTCAAAGCGGCGGGCGGTATGTTGCGTACTCCCTATTAAATTAAGTGTGCCGCCTGAAGGCGACTATGATCACCTCAATAATTGAAGCTGATCCAATCGGCGGTCTTCTGCCTCCCGCCTCCTGATTCTGAATATGCGCCTGAATCACTGTTTCATCCCCACCCACCGTCGAAACAAAGTAGCCTACAACCCAAAGCTCTGATCCACTAAATTTCGCCAACGATCTTCAAATGCCCGCGCCAAATGGATCGCACACTTTCCTTTGATATATCCAACCACTTGCGACACTGCGTGCTTCGGTGGAATTTTCAATAGCATACGGACGGGCTGGCATCAGGTGCTCATCTTCTATCCGGCTCTCCTTCTGCTCGGCCAATTGTCGGAATACTTCCTCCAAGTACTTTCGCAATCTCACGTACAACGTCTTGCGTCGACACTTCAGGATAAACACCACGTGGCAAAGGCCCTCCCACTGGTTGTAATTTGAGCTCTCATACTTATCAATCTCCGTTTCGTTCGCTTGGCGGCTCGCGGCTCGGAGCCGCGGAACGGACTGCCGTAAAGGTTACGTGTCCGGCAGCGCCGGAGGATTCACGTGTTGGTCTAACCTTCAACTGTTGTTCCTTCATCGATCAATGAGTCAGGCGTACCTCGAGAATCGAGGGATTCGCCGCCGCTAGCTCTGGCAAGCAATAACGCCGAACTGTAATGGTTTCCATACAAGAAAGCCCGAAAGCTTCACCAACCTGCGTTAGTGAGCGGAAAATTGATAGTAAAATCGCGCCTTCAAAGGCCAATGCACGAAAGCGCCTCTGCTGGTCACCATGCGCAACTCGTAAGCAAGACATCCGGGCGTACTTCGATCCAGCACAGAGTATAGCGTTGCCCGGCAAGCAGCGCCGGTGCAAGGGTATCGACAATCTCAGCCTCAAGCCTAGCTTCGATGGGATCGCAGTACACGATCTGCAGTGTCCTGAAGTCGAAAATCCGACCGATAGTGGATGCTGTGGCCTTGTAGAAACTTTCCTTTGTGGAGAAGGCGACGGTCAGTGCGTACGGCCAGCCCTTTAGGTTGGCAAGTGCGGCCAAGTGCTCGCATTCGCCACAAGTGACCGCCATGTTTCGTACCGATGGTATTTGATCGGACGCGATGAGTTCTTCAATATCGATGCCGACGCAGGTCACGCCGGCGTTCATGCGCATCGCTACCGCCACCGCGAGGTTGCGAGCGTGCGAAAGGCTACCGATAAATCCGGCAGGCCATGCCGGCGATCGATCGGCATGGATGGGCAAGTCTGTTGCATGATTGCCTGCTTCGCGAAGAGCGGCCAGTGCTGCACGTCTTCCGGCAAGGTATTCGGCTTGTCGTTTAGTCACGCTGCGTACAATGGAGGGTGGTCGAGCAATTCCATAACGAGTGAAGTCTTGCTCGTGGAATGTCGCCGCATCGAAGGGAAGGATAAACGCCGGCGGGAGGGCCATATTGTGGGCACCCAACTCCACACTGGCAAGCCCTGCTAGCGTAGAGACTGCTGACATGCTGGATGGAAACCTCCTCATTTGCCATAGCATAGCTTTCCCGTGACGGATCAATCGCAGGTGTTGCCTGACTATCGCCGAAGCCAGATGGGACATGTTCGATTAGATCGAGTGTTTCCACAATCCGATCGTCCAACGCTGGCTCGATGCCCGTGATTGGGCATTTAGACTCTTATCCAACCAGTCCGTGGAAATGGGCTAGAACCCCCGCGAAACAAATCCGCTACGGTTGGAACAAGGGCGTTGCCTTATGATATCCTCGCCGCTGCTCCACAAATGTAATGCATTGGCGAGCAACGGCGAATGGAGTGCCCACTCGAAGAGGCGTCACCCGACGATCATCGTGGCTGACATCGATCTCGGCACGACCAGATATCAGGATCGCGACACATGCCCACTTTAAAAAAAAGACTCGCACAAAGCGAGCTCGCGCGCTTGATAGATAGCGCGCTTGCACATCACATCGATCCCAAGGACTGTCTCTTGATCACCGGCTTCTGGCGAAGCGGAACGACATGGCTACAGCAGTTCTCGGCGCGCGCGTTAAACGCCAAAACCGTCTTCGAACCAATCTCCCCGGATCAAACAGATGCTCACGGAACAGGACTCAAAGACGTGTCACTGTTCCACATGCCCTTCGCAAGCGCGAATTTCTCAAATAACCACCGACTTGGCACCTACCTATCTAAAGCAGTGAGATCTTCCGTTGCGGACAGGTGGACGAGACATCTGAGAAAAAATATAACCGAATCATTCCAACAGAGAACAGTGTTAAAGGATGTTCGTGCAAGCCTGTGTGCGCACGCCATAGTCGACATAATGGACATTCGAGCCATCCATTTAAGGCGAGATCCTCGATCCGTGCTTGCGAGCATTCTACGAGGGCACTGGGGAAAATGGCTCGAACCCCTTTCGCTAAAAGCGCAACTTCTCGAGATTGACGATGGCCGATCAGAATATTTCGAAAGATGGCGTAGCGAAATCGAATTTTACGACAAGAAGTGTCTATTGAAGCGAGTGACCGCGTATTGGGCGATGACCGAACTATTCTTGGAGTATTCGTTCTCGACAAAGAGGAACAAAATCGTTCTTGAACGTTACGAATCATTGGTGCGCAACCCTACATCGGGCATCCCCGCCATTCTTCGCCGACTTGGATATCCAGTCCTGGACGACGCGTCCGGACTAAGTTATCTCACGAGCGCCACTGCCGTTCCGGGCCGATGGAATGCCTCCCTCGACGATCTTACCAACGGGTGGAGGCGCGAACTCAGCGTTGCGCAGTCGTCGGATATCGAATCAGTCATTCGCAGTTTCGACGGCTTCCTACTAGAATGCGAATCTGTTGATACACCTTAAACTTATTGGTGGCCAATGTTGGTAGGGTTCATGTCGAAGATAGCGTAGGTTACTCGACGACCATCGCCAACCAAACCACCGGAGGGGGCACGGTCTTTTGATCGATCCTTGATGCTTTTCGGCCAGGCCAGCCACGCAGCTGAAAGCTCAATCCGAAGAATCAATTTCGACGAATGCATGTGAGGGGAAGAAATTGGCGATGAAGACGGAGGAGGTGCTGAATCGGCTTCGATATCGGGTTTGTCTGAAGAGAGTGTGACCGCCCCTTCATGCACAGGATGTAGCAGAACCAAAAAGTTCAGTCTGTACCAACAGCAGAACCGTCAGGCAAACCTCTCATGAATTGGCCAAATACAATTGGTTAATGGATTGATCCTCGCCGTGGGGATGCCTCCGGTGCGATAGCCTGACAGGCTAACATGCGTTGACAACCCTTTAATCAATCACTTGGCCATTGCAAGCTCGTTTGGATTCGGTGTCACGCACGGGAGTCAAAGTATGTCGGAAGAAACACTAAAAGAAACTTCTTGGCAGAAGCGCGATGAAAGTCAACGCAACGGTCGGGCGTCTCTACTGCGCACTTATATCCGCGCATTGGCGCTGCTTGCGCGTGAGCGACGATTGGCGTACTTGCTCGTTCTGACGAACCTCGGATTAGCCGCCGTCTTCCTTCTCGAGCCTTGGTTCTTCGGCAGAGTGATTGACGCGTTATCGGCTGGAAAGTCCGCCGACGCGTGGAAGAATATCGGCTTTTGGACGGCGATCGGCGTGGCGGGCATTGTGACGGGCGTTTTCTCATCCCTGCACGCTGACCGTCTGGCGCACCGTTGTCGAATGGAGGTTATGGCGCAATACATTGAACATGTCATCTCGCTTCCGATCTCTTTCCATGATCGCAACCATTCCGGAGGCCTACTTCTCACGATGCATACAGGAACTTCTTTTTTGTTCAATGTATGGCTGACTTTTTTCCGGACGCATTTGAGTACTTTGATCTCCGTATTAGTCGTGATTCCGCTTACTTTGTATCTGAACTGGAAATTGGCGATTCCGTTACTAGGAATGATGGCCTCATTCCTAGCTCTCAGCATATTCATGGTTCGGCGAAACACCAAGGCCCAGATGGCCGTTGTGGAGCTGAACAAAAGGATCGGCGATCGGGCTGGCGATCTTTTTGCGAATGTAATGGTTATTCAAAGCTATTTGCGCGTCGCGAGTGAAATGAAAGTGGTTAGGAACATGCTCGAAAACATGTTGAATGTACAATATCCTGTATTGCGCGGATTCGCGCTCTCGTCGATTGCGCAGCGTACTGCGAGCACACTCACTGTAGTTGTGATATTTGCCTTGGGGGTATGCCTCAACGGAATTGGCGAAATTACCGTCGGAGGCATCGTGAGTTTCGTCGGATTCGCCATGCTAATGCTCGGCCGACTGGAGCAATTGGCATACTTCCTTTCGGACCTTTCTAGGCAAGCCCTGTCTATCGGTAGATTCTTCACTATTCTCGATACCTGCGAAATAAAGCAGGATAGGCTAGACGCGCCAGATCTTCACGACGTGCGTGGCGAGGTCGTATTTGACAACGTGTCCTTTCACTACGAACCCCAGCATGGTGAAGATCCTCGGTATTCCCTTAAGGATCTGAGCTTCAAGGTGCTGCCGGGACAGATGGTGGCACTCGTAGGTGCAACCGGATCGGGCAAGACAACCGCTCTGTCTCTTCTTTATCGCGCTTACGATCCCAGCCGCGGTTGCATTTTTGTGGACGGGGTCGACATCCGGAACGTGAGCAGAGAATCGCTTCGCCGCCAAATGGCTGTTGTTTTTCAGGAACCCGGACTGCTCAATCGCTCGATTGCCGACAATCTTCGGATGGGCTGGCCGGAAGCTAGCGACGCGGAGGTGGAAGCCGCGGCGGTTGCTGCGCAGGCGCACACATTTGTGACCATGAAGCCGGATGGCTATGGGACCATGGTAACTGAACGTGGCCGCTCGCTTTCTGGCGGTGAACGGCAGCGCCTAGCAATTGCTCGAGCGCTCTTGAAAAACGCACCGATCTTAGTTTTAGATGAGGCGACGAGTGCGTTAGATGTTGTAACGGAGATGCATGTCCAGAAAAGTCTCCGTAACATGACGAAACCTAGGACGACGATTGTCATTGCTCACAGGTTGTCCACCATTCGTCATGCCGATGTCATTTTGGTGCTCGATAATGGTCTGTTAACAGAGCAGGGAACCTTTGATTTCCTCGTTCAAAAGAACGGCATGTTCGCCGACTTAGTACGGAGCGGAGAGTTTTCAATGGATGCGTCCGCCTCTCCGGCGAACGCAACAAGCGCGCCAGGAGCGAGCACCACTGAAATGTCCCGCAAAAGAAAGCCTAATCCTCAACGGTAGATTCCAACGTCAGTTCCAGCGAACAAGCGAAGCGGTCTGACAGCCACCCACGACGGACGTCCCAAACCAATGTAAATTCCAACGATAAGCCGGCTAAACATGTCGATCACAACGTACAGGACCGGTCGCCCGATGATCAGATTAGGTCAAGTCGCGGCGATACCAGATAGATGTCGGCAATCGTGGCGTCGATTTGATACCTGCTGCCAAGACCCATTACTTCTGCGTTCGAGGTTCCCAGCAAGCCACGCAGATCTTTGTCGTACAGCTTGGCGTCCATCCGCTTACGTTTGATCTCCAGACGCAGGTGGTCCTTGTTGGTCCAGTATCCGAACTGATCACACGTTGGGATACCCATTGAGTCTCGATCTCCTCCTTTCGGAGGTGCACGACCCGCCCGGTGTCTGGATCGGTAGTCTTAACCGCAGAGAAGTCCCCGACCATCCGCCTGAAAGCACCGATGAGCATGTGCTTCCCTTTTCCATTGCGAGTCAAAAAAACATTGGGCGGAATACCTCGTGGCACAGAGATTATTTCTCCGAGCTTTATTACGACCTGAGCTGATCAGGCGGTTACACGCATCAAGAAACAAGTCAGCATGTTGCTCATGCATAAGTCTAAGAGTCCGGTTCTGCTGAGGTATAAGCCGCGCCGGTTAAGAGCAGGCTGCAAATGTCTGGCTTGGAAGCACTGACGGCTTGTGCAGGGACGACGTAGCGCGTGGGTTCTGCATGGGGAATCGCTACGCCGTACTGCGCACCCAGGTCCTGTGGCCGCATCTCAAAGCAGGCCAAGCCGGCCCCGAGGGTAATGAGCTTGCTACCAAACGGCGTTACCACGAGCCGGCAGCCTCCCAGAATGGCCATGCTCTCGCGGTAACGCTTCATCGCTCCCAGCAACTGTCGATACGCTTCGAACGGCTGAGCTTCGTGCACGTAAAGGACATTGCTGGTAGGGGTGCGCCGTGACTCAAAGAGCACCTCCTTGTACTCGACTAGCAAGCGGTCCGCCCGGCGTGGATCACGCGAAGGGTGAGGCACGACTGGGCATACTTCCGCCTCTCCCGGAATGTCGCTGCCTTTGACAATCTGCTGCAATTGGTTGAGCCGATGCTCGCCCAGAATCGGAAACCAGACCAACGGCCAGTCTTGGACGCTTTCGGCTTGCATGGCGCTGGAGAAGCCGGGCACCCAGACGATCTCACTGCTAGGATCCTCCGCCATGATCTGCCCGTCTAAGGCAGCGTCTTCGGCCACGAGCACCTGAAAATTGACCCCGCCGGCGGCCAAGACGTTCTCCGCCTCCTTGTCGGGGATTAAGTGGTGAAGAATGCTCGTCAAAAGCGCTAGGTAGATGACCCTGGGCAGCGAGCTGGCATCAAGGATGATGTCCGTCTGATCGGTCACCATTTGCAGGATCGCATCCCTACCTGCGCGCAGGGCGCTGCTGGAGCTTAATTCTTCTCCCTCTTCTGAAATTCCGAATCGAACATGCTCGACATTGCCTATCGTCGAAAATATGTCTGTCAGCTTTTGGCCGTTTTCTACGGTCAGCTGTTCTAGGTCTTCGTCCAGGCTGTAGTTGGAGAAGTTGATCAGCGCCAGACAGGCAGATTCGACCGTTGCGCTCGATTCGAGAATGCTACCAATGCATTCACGCATGACGACTTGCGCCCTGACGTCGAAGCCACTTCCGCCTATGTACAGCAATCGCACAGGGCGATTATCGAACATGTGCTCCCAGAGTTCATTGGCCTCCGACCCGCGCCGGAAAACGTATTGATCCCACAGCATCCCTAGCTCCCCATCGCAAGTCGCTGCCGCGGTTTCCAGCCCCGCAGCATCCAGTCAATCAAGTCCAGGCAGGCCACGTCTTGCCATCCCCCCATTTGCAAGGGCAGGCCGAAGTTGGCGCACAGCGTGCGGTTGAGGTAGAAGATGGAACCTGCATCCCGCGCAGTGCTTGCCGAGCTAAGACGCAAAATGAGCAGGTTTTCCGCCACACATTCGGAAAGGACCCGCTTCAGCAGGCCACCATGTTCCCCCAGCACCTTGCTCTGCAACTTCTCCATCTCCGTTTGCGACAACCTCACACCGGTCACACCCGGCGCATAGGGGGCGTTGGGCAGGAAGGTCCGTTCGCGGCAGTAACCGCCGATAGAGGTAATGAGCTTCTGAGCTCGTGTTCCCTCCATATGGTGCTTGGGAACGAATTTGAGACGCCGCGCCGCGGCATCGCTAAGAATCTTCTCCTGATCGACAGGAGATAGTTCCGGGCTACGCTTTCTCAGAACTTGGCTGGCAACGATGCCATCGTAGAGAGCGGCTGCCATCGATAGCAGCTCCTCAACGTTACAGGTCGCCATGGTGCACAGGCGCTCAAGGCCGTAGTAATACGGTAGCCCAAGCTCTTCATGGCATTGGATTTCGGCCGCTCCACGCAAGGCTGAGCTGTCCTTGTCGTCAATCTCCTCTGCTGGCAGGACCAGATCGAAGCTCATTTGCTTCTTGCCGGCATCGCGGGCCATGAGAATCCGCGTGACGAACAGCTCCAGCAACGTGTCAACTGTCTGGTCCGCAGACTTCTTCTCCGCCCGAGCGATCCACTCGCTGTAGCGCTCAGTCTTCTCATACGGCTGGGTTGCGGCTCGGAAGGTATCGATTCCAGGCTGGATGAATTTCCGGATTTCTTCGGGTTCGAGTTGCTCTCTCAGGCGTTGCGAGAAGTTGCCGGTCACCGCCACTTGGCGATTCATCCGCCGGTCCAAAACATTCAGCGCAAAGGGTATGAACTGATGACCGCCCTTCAATCCTCCCCACAGCTCTTCAAGCGAGTACTCCTGGATGTCCCTGCCTGTTCGCGCGCCTTGCGAAAGAAGCGACTCTTCAAGCACTACCGTTCGCATGGCGAGCCAAACGGGGATCTGCGGGCGTTGAACGGTCAACTCGTCGATCAGCAACTCGCGCTGTTTGCGGCGAAGTCGGTGTAGGTCATCGATCATTAATAGACGATTACCACCCACCGCCACGCCATCACGAAGGAACTTGACTGACTGAAGCCAGAGCACGCTTTCGAAGCGGCTGCTCGAAGGTAACGCTTGCGGGTTTCGTCCGGAGAACGCATCCAGCTCGGCGTAAATGCGTTTTTCCTGCGTCTCGGCCCACTTTGCTAATGCGCTAGCTGAAGTGAGTTTTGGAATGCCTTGAAGATCCTGAGCACCATCGTCGTACTCAAGCTGGATGGCCTCTAACGACTCTTCGACTCCCAATCCGAGAAACGCACCCAGACTCCGAATGGTACGCAGTACCACGCGGCAATCCAGCAGAGCACGGAACGGGCCTTCGTCAATGGCTGCGCCAGGGGGAAGATCCGCATACCCAGACGCACAAGAGATGAGCACCCCAAGCAGTTGAGGACCTTCCAGATCGTCGAGAACGCCTTTCTCGACAAATAGGGGGAAGGATTCCTTCAATTCATTGGCACCCTTACCACGCCAGAAGCTGCGAAGAACGCTGGGAGTAAACGCGCGAAGAATCGTGGTCTTGCCACCGCCGGGTGCGCTACGGAAAACATGCAGCCCGCCCTTGAAGGCTTCACCTGAAAGCTTCTCGAGAATCTTTGGTGAGAAGACCAGCGCAAATTCCTGATCCGAGGTCGTCCGCTCCGACCGGCGCTCCAAGAAGGGATTTACGTTGTATGCCATCAGAAATCTCTGTGCCTTGCCACGCGGGGGAATAAGCCCGAATACTTTAAGTGCTCAGGTCCCCAGAGCAGGTAGATCGAGTTGTTAGGGGTGTTGTGGGACAGCACGACCGGCAACGCACAATTGGCAAAGCCCATGCGGCCATCGGAGCCGCCCACCTTCATGTGCTCATCATCGACTTCCGGATCAAAGTACTTTTCCTTGGCCAGTAGCGCGGAAAGCGTCCCGGCCGGGGCTTGAGTGAGGGCAAGATTACGTTCCAGGGGACAGAGCACACGCAACTGCAGCGGCTTGAATCCTCGTTCGGAGGTAAAGCGTTCACACCAGTACTCGATGTGATCAATGGCTTGCCGTGTGGCCACGTACAACACCAGAAACACTTCATAGTGGGTAGGGTCGATTAGCCCACCCCGATGAAGCTGGTCGTATATCTTTTGTAGCTTTCCACCATAACTCTTCTCCTCGCTGTCGTAGCGGATGTAGGTGTTGCCGCTTCCCGAAAAATCGTCGAGCAGCCAGATGAGATTAAAATGTGGCTGCGCCTCCTCAAAGCCGGCTTTCCCAAGTTCAGTCTTGAGATCCTTGCGCATGGAGGCAGACTTCTGCTCGCCTAGTTCGTACGCCTGCCAGATCTGCTCGTTGCTGATTTGATGGTTGCTGGCACGGCGCAATTCGTTGGTGCGAGCGCCATCGCTCAACCCCAAGTAGAGGGATTTCAGTCTCAGCTCCTTGAACCGCCGGTGCCCGCTCAGCCTGCCGACCTCGTGAGTCGGTATATCGTGCTCTTCGGCAACCAGTCGCAGGCGCTCCTGGACGATGATATCTGGGTAGACCATGTCGACCAAGTGGGATATTTCTCGGTCCGAGAAGAAGACGAGCTTGTCCTTTACCAATGTAAGCGCCGCCTGCCGGTCCTCTACATCAAGGCGATTGAGCCATAGCGCTAAACTTTCGATGAACCGGCGACCTGGCCCGAACCGCTGGTACTGGTCGTACTTGAAAAAAGCGAGCAACTGCAGTTCAGGCACATGATCTCGGACGGGCTCTTGATCCTGCCATCCCATTACCCGTGCCAACAGCTCTGCTGCATTGAGATCCTGCATGGCTACTCATCGGTTGCTGGTTCGTGGGAAAGCCAGACCTTGAACCATCCCTTATCACCCGTCTGGAATCGGTCTAGGTACCAAATCGTTGCATCGACGTCGCGCTTGTGGCCTGGAGCGAGCTTCCATCCCCGATCCAATCTGCGGGACGGCATGTCCACGCTCAGCGAGAAGCGGTGTTCAAGCAGAGAAACATCGTTACCAGGCCAAGCCCCCTGGTCACCCACCGTAAGAATCTGATGAGGATCGATCTTTTCCTGCTGGATGATGTGCGCAATGAGCCCTGATTTGCTCACCCCGGGTGCCAGTACGTCGACTGAATGCTTGCTGCGAAAGAGCGTGCCAGTCGTTAGGCCCGCTTGGCGCAAGGCATCGGCAACTACGAACCACATTTGGTCCGTAGGCAGTCCGTCCCTGAAGCGAATGCTGACCTGATACGGATGGGTGGGTTTGATGCGCTCGATCGGCACACCGAGGGACTTCAGTTTCCGGGCAATACGGGTAACGTGACTAAGGAATTCCACTGTGCCGGTTGGCACACTCATGGCCGTCGCCGCCGTACCGATCCAACCACCGTTGTAGAGTCCTAAATACAGCTTCTCCAATATCTGGATCGAAAGCACCTTGGCCAGTTCCTCTTGGATGGAGTCCCCGCGACCGGAGGCAATACCGACGAAGACCCCTGCTTCCACGAGGCGCTTGATGTGGTTGACCACAGGTGCCGAGGGGGGGGCAGTCTTGCGCTGCGAAGCAGTCAAGGTGCCGTCGTAGTCGAAGACTACCGCGCGGAAATCCTGCTGTGCAAGGGAGCCAATGAACGCATCGCGAGCGCGCGCCATCCCGCTACGCCGCCGTTGCGAAGGCCATCGCGCACCGAGCGCGTCATATTTGGATTGCTCTGCCGCGGAAACTCGCTCGCGGGGAGGCGGGATAACCTCGGGCAAGTCTATGTAGTAAATTTCACGGCCAAATTGGGGCACCTCCGGTCGACCCGGATCCTTGCCCAGCTTGCCTGCAATGGCCTGCACCAGATGCATCTGACCAATGAGCCCTGCGATCAGGTCGCGTGGCGACGCGCCCTGCAGGGGCATGGCGTACATCGGTACCTCTTTGGGAAACAGCGCGCTCATCTTGTTCCAGAGCCCGCCCAAGGACGGCTCTATCAAGGCCAAGATCGCAATGTCTCCGGGACGTTCGGCCAACCAGAGATGCCGTCCATGAGCAAAGGAACGCAGATCAGCCAACTGGCAGTGGAGCAGCGCGCCCTCGGAAAGTTTCGACTCCAGATCAGCGGCGATGGGGTGCAGCAACGGCGAATAGGTCACCACGATCGCGCCGCGCTGTGTGGCCGCGTCTACGAAGCTGGCTGCCGATTGGATCCATTGTGAAATGGTTTGGCTACCCAATCGAAGCTCGTCCATGGTCGCTGGCAGTGCATCTGCGCTGCCATCAAGCTCGTTGTAGGCACGCGCCACCAGCACCGCATCGAGCAAGAGACTGTTAGTGGCGAGATAACCGTCCTTCTCTTGCAGCTCAAAGGTGTGTGCGCTGACGTCGAACAGTTGCGACACCCCATCCATCAATGGGCTCACATTCCGGTTGGTCAAGACGTGAACCTGTCGGGCGCTGTGATGCCTTGCGCGCTCTAGCGCTTCGGTAATATCGGGGTTCTTGCCCTCGGCCGAGATCAGGAACACGGGGCTTGACGAGGCAAGCGTCGGGTTGCAGATGATCTCCAGCGGTGTCGAAGGGCGAGACACGCGGCCGGTGTAGGTCTCGTGCAAATTGCACAGGAGCGATGCGACCGTAAAGGAGCCGCCAGAGCCCACACCGATGATGCTCGACTCACTCGCCCCCGCGATGGCTTCCTTCAGGCGCGATACGTCTGCCCCCATGGCCGCGGAGTAGGTGGCCGAAAGCTGGTCCAACTCAGTCTGGTAACGACTAATCCGCATCTATGTGACTAGGCCACCGCTCGCAGGGGATCGCGAGCGCGAGTGGAGGGTTTGCTCTTCTTGCTGGTGGCTTTGACCGGCAACTTGGCATGGCTGCGGAGCTCTTCACGCACCTCCATCAAGAGAACTCCAAGCATGTTCTGTCCTTTCCCATTGACTTCGCCCCATGTTCGATTGACGAGATTGTCCGTGCGGCCAGCTTCCACGAGTCGTGCATCGCCCGTGGCAAGCAACAGCGCCTTCAGATCCTCATGCTGGGTGAATTTCGCCCTCAGTACCTCTCGCATCCTACCGAACTTTGTTTTCGACCAGTTCGGATTGATATCCCAAGTGTAGAGACCATGTGCTGCCATCGCCACCAAGGAGGGCGTAGGTGCGCTTAGAATCCATTCGCGCACCGACTCTTTCCTCGCCTTGCCGGCTTGGTAGGCGTGCTCGGCGGTGGGGAATTCGCGCCCTTCAAAGACCATCGAGCGCCGAAATAGATTGCTGAAGGCCCCGTAGGGCTTTTCGTTCGATCGATAGAAGAGTATCTCAGCCTGTTTGCTGGCGGCCTTCTTCGGCTTCTGCGATGCCGCAGTTCGGGTCATGTGCTGGTCTCCTTCATTGGGTCGCTAACAGGGATGTCCTGGTTCTTGCAGTGGTTGAGGATCAAGACCTCGATCAGGCCCGTGAGGCTGCGATGGTCCAAATGCGCGGCCTGTTCGGCAGCGGCCTTCAGCCCCGGGCTCACCCGAAGCGTCATGGTCGTGGTCTTGGTTTTGGGGCGTCCCCTTGGCATGAAAGAAATGTACTGCGTTTTAATGTACTTAGATAGTACCTTGTACTGCGTTCCTGCCTAAGGCTACGACAAGACACATAGGCATATCTGAATCTCAGGCAGCGCGCCGCTGCAGCGGGGCAGACCGTCACTGACCGCGGCGAACTGTCTGGGCGCTGGTGTCTTGAATGAGGCGAAACCGCAACATGCCCGGTGAGCCACACCTTTCTAGCCGGAGGCCTGACGAATTGGCGGCGGCGCTCTTCATTACGCCAACGCTATCTACAACCCACCCAAGCACCGCCGCTTACATGCTCAATTCCATGAGCATTCCCGTGCCGCTAATTCCCGGAAGATACGCGCGTCCATCAAGGTCACGTCTCGTTTGACACGCTTGAATTCAGTGATGGCCTCTTCCGAATTCAATGCTTGGGCAAACGAGCCCCCATGTGGCCGAGATACGACGAGGTCCTGGCCCGGAGGACAAGAAGGCATCAAGGTGCGAGGCGTCTTTACATTCGAGCAGACCAACTAACATGTCGGTCGGATACTTAGCTACCCCGGCACGGTCGTCGTCACTGAAAATCGACGGTCAGTGCGTTTTGATTCTCACAGTAGATGGAACAACGGCTCTGACGATTGAAATGGGCCCAGCACCGCTCGCAGAGCGAAAAAATTGACAATGGTTACCTACTGCTGTTGTTCCCGCATATCGACCACCACATAGAAACGAATCTAACCACGCTGGGACAGGTGCTGTCCCCTTCAGTGAAATAACCGAGCTCGATGAGTTTTTTGAAGCGGCGGTGGAGTTCCGGCGGAGTTGTCTTTTTTCGGACGATATCCTTCATTCCGTCGATCACCAGCATCTGTTCGGCCACCAGCCGCTTAGGCGACTGTTCTCCGATTCCAGATCTATCAGCCGGCGGCCATCCGGCACATCCCGACCGCCGAACTTGTTGCGCCAGCGAAAAAACGTCTGATCGGTGGTGTTGTGCTTCTTCCACGGCGCCTTGATCGTCAGCGCGCCTGTCTCGGCTTCGCGCAGGATCAGATGATTTGCTCGTCGGTGAAACGCTTCTTCATGGAGTTCTCCTTGCCTGTTAAGGATAAAGAACTTTGGACCGCCCAGAGTTTCATAGACACTCAGTTGCCGCTCTGCGCATAGCGCCTTTCGAACTCTACAGGTGACAGGTCGCCAGCGGAACCATGTCGTCTGATCGGGTTGTAGAACATCTCGATGTAGT
>NZ_NPZB01000001.1:77500-1664168 GCF_002895945.1 Solilutibacter silvestris | reverse complement strand
CGCGATCGAGCACCTGCTTGACTGCTTCGGCCTTGAACTCATCCGTATATCGCTTGCTGCTCATCAACACCTCTGCCGTTGCCATGAATTATGGCTCCTGGGTGTCTACGAAAGGCTGGGCGGTCCAGTACTGCGGCTCGGCAGCTGACGGGCATTTTGGGCCATCGTGTGGACGATGCCATTGCCATATGTGAACTGGCTGACCCCACCATTGGGGTAATAACTCACTCCCGAGGCATATATCTTGCCGGTTGTACTCGCGACCGATGTTGCCTGACCAAGCGCATTTGGGCTGTAGCTCACCGTCAAGTTGTTCGGGTACTGCTGTGTGCTTAGATTGCCGTTCTGGTCATAGCCGTAGCCGATGCCCATGGTGTACCACCCAGGTTGGCTCGTGCTTTCCCCTGCCAACAGGCGACGATGGTTGTAGGTATAGACCTGATTTACAGTGCCCTGACTCGGACCATCGTTGTCCACTGTCGAGGTATTCACCAGTCCATCCGGCGTATACGTCCAGCTCTGGTTGCCACGCCCATCAGGGAAGGCCAGCGACAAGACGTGATTGCGCGGATCGTAGCTGCGATCCGCACGACGACCCGAGCTATAAGCTTCGGTGGTATTGCAGCTCGTCGTGCTCGGATAGATACCACCCGCAGCCGACCACGCCAGATTGCCGGCCGGGTCATAGCTCATCACTGTCGACCCCACTTCCGGCTCGATCGTCTTGCATAACTCCATATTGGCGTTGTAGACATAACTGCGCGTTACGCTGACCGCCGAGTTCGCATGATCGGACTGCGTGATTGATGTCGGCATGCCGAAGTAATTGCGCGCGATGGTGACGTCCTTGTTCTCCGGCTGGGCGCTCCATGCCAGCTGGTCGTAGCTCGGCTGGTCATAGACCTGATAGCCGGTCGTGGTCGGATAACTCCGAGGGTTGGTGGTGCGCACCTGGAATCCGGTCAGATAATTCGTCGTGGTCGTCAATACCCCCAGTTCCGAATCCTGTTTGACCTGCGTCACTCGGCCCAAGACATCATAGGTCGTGTTAATACCCGCCAAGGCATCAGTAAAGTTTTTCCAACCCGAGACATAGGGGTTGATCGGATAACTCTGGAAGATCAAATGCTCATCGCTATCGTAGCGCTTGGCCAGCCAGTGCAGCGTCGTACTTGATGCCCCGACATCCTCTTCCTGCTCCGCCACCGGTCGCCACAGACCGTCGAAGTACACCACCTTCTTGTGGTTCCCGGTCTGCGTGATCTGCTCCCAGTGTCCGGCTGGTAGGCCATACGCTGCCGATGTGGATTGCAGAAAGGTGATAGTCGTGGTGTTGTAGTTGAGGTTGGTCTCGTTGGGATAGACGATACCGGCCACTCGACCCATGGTGTCGTAGCCATAGCCGGTAACATAGCCGTTTTCATCAGTGAGCGACCGGACCCAGCCGTTGTCGTCCACGGCCGCAGATATGCTGGTGCCATCTGCGTACTGGATCGTCTGCGGAATGCCGCGCTTCCAGTTGCTGAAGGTTGTCGTGTTGTTGTTGCCATCTTTGCTCGTCGCCAATGTCCCGTCGGTGTAATACGTCATCGTCGCCTTGAGTTTTTCGAAGGCGTAGGTTTGGACTGGCAGGTCGGTATAAGGGTCGTACTCATTGCGAACATCGGCCAGACCGCTCTCGACGTTGTAATGGCGTTTGACCTGACCCAACACCCAATGCGTCGTGTTGTCGTAGTAGTCGGTCACGTCGTTACGGCTGTATCCCAATGAACTCCACTTATGCACGCTCAAGGGATGCGCAAGAGTGTTGAAACTGCTCACCATGCTGCTGAACGTCACGCCATCTTGAGTGATGACGGTTGAACGCAGTGGCGTCAGATACAAGAGTGGAGATGGGGTTAGATTCGCGGTATAGCTCGTCCCGAGCCGGGACGGGTACGGGCCCAGGTCTTTGGGCGCATATTGATAGTCAACCTGACGGATCAGCGTGTTCGATCCCGAGTACGTTTCTATCCTGCGCAGTTGCCCTTCTGTTTCATCTGCTCGGGTGCTGAGGGTATTACGAGTGCGATTGCCATAGGGATCGACGACATCAACGTAGGCGGAGTCCTGACAAGTCGAATTTGCCGCGCACGCGTCTGTATTCGCACTGCCAATCGCGCTGGAATATGAGTAATTCCAGGACAAGGTCGGAATACCGACGCCGGATATGGTTTTTTGAACCAAGGAATAGCTCTGGAAAACAGTCGCGATTTGATCGGTATGTCCCCCCCCAAGAACTGCTTCGCAGATCGTGGGTACGTAGCTCCGTCCATGCGAGACGGCACTCATCGCGAATGTGGCTGTTGCCCCGCTGGGGGCTTTGACCGTGGATGTAAAATCGGGGGCATACGCAGCTGAATCCCCGGTCCTGGGGCAAGACGCCGCAAACTGGTAACCCCAGTCGATTGACTGAATGCTCGAGTATTCCCAGGTCGAACCGTCGGGAAGGACGACGCGACTCAAATCGGCGTCATAACCGGAATCTATCTTGTTGCCCAAACCAGTGGCGGCTGCATATTGGTATTGCCATGTTCTGGAATACGGCGAATTGGGTTGGACAACAATCTGGGAAATGACACTGGTCGTTGCATCATAAGTAAATTGCACCAGTCGGCCATCGCTGGCATCAATGCTGGAAATCTGATTGCCGTTGTAGTGATAGGCGACCCAATTGCCGAATCGATCGACAATGCGGCTTACGCCCATCACAATTCGCATCGAATTTACTTTGACGCGCTCCCCTGTTGCCGAATCCAGGTAGGAAAATTGCGGAATCGAATAACCCATCAGGTTATCAAGGTAATATTTGGTCCCATCCGGGCCAGTCGCAAGAAACGCTTCGCCTTTTTCACCATTGGAGGTCGAGGACAGACAGCTGATTTGCCAATCCCCTCGATTTGCAACGTAGGGGTAGATCGTTGTCTGGCCCGATGGCGCGACAGAATTCTCGGCCCCCCTCCTGATCAGCTGGCTGGATGATTGGCCATCATTGACCGTAATGCCATCGTAAATCCATCCAAATTCATCATAAGCGTTGTAAACCGTCGGGAATGGCGTGGATGTGCATCGGTTGTATTGGGTGCTTCCCGTCTGCGAGATCATCCAATAGTCGCCAGGCGTCGGCGGAACGCCTTGCAACATGGGATATCCGATATGCACTTCAATGCTTGGGAAATCGAATGACCAATTACCAAAAGCGCTGGTTGTTTTGATCCTAGGCCCGGGATTTGTACTTCTATGGACAACAATGTCCGGTCCAATGCCCTTGAGATGAATGTCTTCCGCGCTGAACGTGAGCGCGCCCGTCATCGTATTAACCTGCTCACCAAAGGATTGGCCACTGAGGGCCGGAAGCGATTCTTTTGAGAGAATGGTTTGCTTAATGTCGCCGGCATCTTGCGCATGTGCGGCACCAAAGCCAATGCACCCGAGACAACCGATCAGCGCTGCCTTCAAAACACTTCCCACCACCTTCAACCGCATAATGTATCCCCCAGTTTCAAATGCCTGATTCGATAAGCCGTCTTCAAAAGACGAGCTCACAAAATTCCTGAATATGTCCGGAACGTCAAAGCTTTCCCAACCCCTTCCCCTGAAATGCCCGGCCCTTCACAGGACTATCGGAGGAAACCGTGACTGCTGTCAATAGCAAAACAGTTCGCACGTTGCATTGTGGCCGCCCTCCCCATTTCTTAGCACTATCCGCGCTTCACTTCTGCTTCGCCGCCGGCAACGGCTCCAACCCGCGGAACGTCTGTCCGCATCCGTCGGAGAGCTTGCGCGCCTCAGGCCGCGGATCAGCATCGGGGTAAGCAGGATGATGATCTCGCTGCGTTCTGCCAATTGAGTCTTGGTGCCGAATAACCGAGCAACTCGGCATCGCCCAGCAAACCATCACGCACTATGAAAGCGGGGTGTCGCGCATCACCGAGGAGACATTCGCACCGGCAGCGCAGATACTCGATACCAGCGTCGAAGACCTAATCGGCGTCTCAACGAAGCGCCGCAACGGCAGACGCGGGCCACAACCGAAGATCGCGCAATAACTCGAGCGCATCCGGGCGCTGCCTGCTGCCGAGCAGCGGATAATTTCAAGAGTATTGGATTCAGTGCTCGCCGCGCATCAGTAACCGCCAGATTGAAGCACCAAAAAAAGCCCGCGCAATGCGCGGGCTTTTTTACTTGATCACCTTTCAGTCAGAGAAGAACACCATCAACAACCAACAGATAACACACACGATCGGCGCCGTATAAAAGAAAAATCGCGCCCGTTCAATTTTCTTCTTTACATCTTCTGGGAAAGATTCTCTAGGCAGAGACGAATCCAGCATCAACCTCACGGCAGAAATAGATCTTTTCCATCCAAGAAGCTCTTCAGCCTTCCCGACTTTTTCGTAGTCATCTAAAAGCGGTCGAACGCTTTTAACAGCTTTATTCGCAAGGTACACGTAAATAAGCACATACGCGACCGCCGGCCAAAAAAAGACGTGAGGCTTCATTTGTCGCTCTTGTCCTCAGGCTTCTTAGAAAAATCCCATTTGAACAACTTAACCTCTAGCGGCTTCGTTACCTCTCCAACCCCGAGACCAACCTTTGGCGTTACTTCCGATTTTCCCGTAGGGCTGACTTGCACATCTGCACCAGCAGCAAGGCCTTCACCATATTTCACCTCTGCACCACTCGCGGCGTTAACAGGACTATTCGCACCGGCCTTAGCGCCCTCGGTAACAACAAGACCTTCTCTTGGTTGAACAAAAACTCCTACAAACGCACCTTGGCCACCTTTAGATGGACTACCACCTGCCCATCCAACCGGAGTAATGCTCAAATTTCCATCGCCATGCAAAATGCTTTGATCGACGCTTACGCATGCACCACTACATACATCCGCCTGAACTCGAACATCTGTTTTCGCAACTGCAGTGTCGAACTTCTTTTGCACCCAATCAGCCGTTCGGCGCCACCCATCAACAATGGCCTGTACGTGATAGTAGGCGTCCTGTCGTCCATCTGGGTCGGTGAACTTGTACGGGTTATTTGATGCATAAGCGAACCGATTGAACAGCGCGCCGGTATTCGCATTCGCCTGCACCGGGTCGGTACTCAGGAACCTTCCGATGGTTGGATCGTAATAGCGCTGCTGCATGTAGGTCAGCCCTGTCGCGCTGTCCATTACATGCCCGGTATAGCCCGGTCGATCATTATTCACCTTGCCGATCAGGTTGCCATACGGCTCATAGTCTGTCCGATCAATCACCTGCGCAGATTCATTGGTGATCGCTACCGGACTGCCCAGAGCATCGGTGTGGACGTACTCGACCACCTGCGCATGCGCATTCGCAACGCAGAACCATGCAAGGATAAACACAAGCGCTCGCGTCATATTCATGGCCCCAGCGTCACGGTCGGTGCATACCATGCTGACCAAGCAGAGCACACGGACCCATTGCATGCCCGCACGTGGTACGAATATGTCGTGGTTCCGGTGCTGAACTCCGTGAAGTAGGTGTTTGTCCCGCTGTATACGGCAGTCACCGTGGTTCCGGATTGATGCTCCAACTGGTACGACGTCGCATTCGCGGATGCAGTCCACTGCATGTCCCAAGATGTCGTATATGGCTTGGTTGTCGTGTCCTTCGAACCGCTACCGCTCAACGTTGGTGTGGCTGGTGTGATAGTGACGCTGACAGCCCCACTCGCCGAGAACGGCCCACACCCTGCCGCATTGCATGCACGCACCTGATATCCGTAGCTTCCACTTGTGCGACCACTGAACCCCTGTGATGTTGTGTTTCCGCTATAGACCTGCGTCCACGCCCCACCATTCGCACTTTCCTGAAGCTCGTAATGATCTGCCGTCGCAACACTACCCCAGGAAACTGTATAACTCCCATCGTAACTGTTGGCCGGCACCGTCAGGCTTGGTGCAGATGTCGGCGTGTACAACACCAGAATCGTACCGGTCGCCGAGTACGGGCCACAGCCAGCGATATTGCAGGCCTTGGCACGATAACTGTAATTGCCCCCTGCACGCCCACTGAAACTCGACGCGGTCGATGCACCGTTATAGGCCTGTGTCCAGGCGCCGCCATTCAGGCTCTCTTCCAGGATGTAACTACTCGCGCTCGCAACCGTTGTCCATGTCACGGCATAGGCACCAGTATAGGTGCTGGAAGGCACCGACACTGCGGGTGCCGCAGCGGGTGCAGTGAGCACCTGAACAGTACTCGTTGCCGACGACGCCGAGCACCCAAGCGTATTGCACGCCTTGACCCTATACGCATACGAACCTGGCGCTCGACCGCTCACCGCCGCATTCGTGGCTGTCCCGTTATAGAGCGTCGCCCAAGTCGACCCACCATTGGTGCTCTCTTCCAGCACGTAATAGTCAGTGATGGCCGTCGTTGACCATGTCAACGCATAGCTGCCACCTGCATTCGTGGCGGGTGCCGTCAAAGTTGGCGTCATCGGCAATGAGGTAGCCGCACGGACTCGCGCCACTTGGCTTGCTCCAAGGTAGATGTACGCCAACGTCTCGCTTCGGCGGTCATCCTCCATGTACATCAGTTTGCCACCCATCGAGTACATCGACAGAATATTCTTCCCGCTAGCTACGCCCCACTGCAAAATACGCCGACCCTGTGCGTCGTAGCGATAACTTTCCTGATTCGCGGCACCTCGCAACCGGTTACCGTAGTCGAAGCTGTAGGCCTGACCGTTCTTGTTCTGCAAGTTGCCCTGCAGATCGTAGGCCAACGCTACGACGCTTGCGCCTGCAGTGTTCTGGATGTTCGTTAGTCGGTTGCTGGCGTCGTAAATGTAGTTGGCATAGTCCTTCACGCCTGCCAGCTTCCACGACGTGATGTTGTCCAACGCGTTATAGGTGAAGTGGTGCCAGTTGTCGGTGCCACCGAACATCCCGGAACCCGCACCCGTCAGACGATCCAGACCGTCATAGTTCATCCAACGACTGAAGGCACCTCCTCGTTGGTCGTCAGCGATTAAAGTCGGGTTGGCGTTGCCGTCATATGTGAAGCTGTAGTTGATGATCCCAGCATCCGTACTACGGCTTGGCAGCTGGCGCGCGTTCTGGGTCATCGTGTGCACGATGCCATTGCCGTAGGTGAATTGACTGATTCCACCGTTGGGGTAATAGCTCACCCCCGAGGCATAGACTTTGCCTGCCGTGCTCGCCACCGAGGTTGCCTGACCCAGCGCATTCGGGCTGTAGCTCACCATCAGGCCATTTGGATATTGCTCGGTACTCAGGTTCCCGTTGGCATCGTAGCCATAGCCGAGGCTCCATGTGTACCAACTGCGCTCGCTCATGCTCTCGCCAGCCAACAGGCGACGGTGGTTGTAGGAGTATGTTTCATCGACGGACCCCTGACTTGGGCCATCGTTGTCCACCGACGATGTGCTCACCAGGCCATCGGGCGTGTACGTCCAGCTCTGATTACCACGCCCATCCGGGAAGGCCAGCAATGTCACCCGGTTGCGGGTGTTGTACGTCCTGTCAGCACGACGACCAGAAGCATAAGCATCGGTCGTATTGCAGTTCGCCGGATCCGGATAACTGCCGCCGGCAACTGACCATGCCAGATTGCCAGCCGCATCGTAGCTCATCACCGTCGACCCGACTTCTGGCTCAATCGTCTTGCACAGCTGCATGTTACCGTCATAGACGTAGGTCCGCGTCACGCTGACAGTGTTGTCCGCGGCATGCTGTTTGATCGAGCCCGGCATCCCAAAGTAGTTGTGGGTGATTTCGATCGTCTTGCCTTCCGGCTGCGCACTCCAGGCCAGCAGGTCATAACTCGGCTGGTCATACGCCTGATAGCCGTTAGTCGCCTGGTAGCCACGAGAATTGGTCGTGCGGACCTGGAGGCCAGTCAGATACTCTGTTGTGATCGTCAGTACACCCAGCTCCGAGTCCTGCTGCACCTTCGTCACACGCCCGAGTGCGTCGTAACTCGTCCGAACGCCTGATGCGTTTGCAGTTACCGTGGGGTCACCCCAGGTGTTGTTGATCGCCGAGTTAAGGACACGCTGGGGGTAAGCCTGAAAAACCACCCGTCCATTGGTGTCGTAGCGATTGATCGCTTGGCTGAGTGTTCCATTGACATTGGCGGTATCGTAGTTTTCTTCTACCACCGGACGCCATAAACCATCGAAGTACACCACCTTCTTGCGATTGCCAGTCTGGGTGACTTGCTCCCAGTGCCCCGCCGGCAGGCCATAGACCGCTGCCGTGGACTGCAAGAAGGTGATCGTTGTGGTGTTGTAGGTCAGGTTGGCCTCGTTGGGATACGTGATCCCGGAGACCCGGCCCATGGCGTCGTAGCCGTAACCCGTCACATAACCGTTCTCGTCGGTGACAGACCGGATCCAGCCATTGCCGTCGACCGATGCCGAGACCGACGTACCATCAGCGAACTGGATGGTCTGCGGAATCCCGCGCATCCAGTTGCTATAGTTGGTTGTGTTGTTGTTGCCGTCCTTACTGGTCGCTAACGTACCATCGACGTTGTAGGTCATTGTTGCCTTCAGCTTCTCGAAGGCATAGGTCTGGACGGGCAAATCAGTATAAGGATCGTACTCGTTGCGGACGTCAATAATATTGGTGTCCGCGTTGTAATGACGCTTGATTTGGCCAAGTACCCAGTGCGGGATGCTGTCGTAATAATCAGTATTGTCGGTCTTGCTATACCCCAATGAACTCCACCTGTGCACGCTCAATGAACGTGCATATGCGTCGTAACTGTTCACCGCATTGCTGAACGTCACTCCATCCTGGGTAATGGTGGTTGATAGCAGTGGCGTCCAGCGAGCGCCAGTCAAGCTATTCGATCTCGCATTTAGATCGGTTCCTAGATTGATAGGCCACGGATAGGGAATGGGACCTCCGGCAGAACAAGTTGGCCCCGTCGAAACACATACTGCATACGCATAATCCTCTGCCCGGACAAGGGCACCTGAGCTGGGCGTGTATGTTTCTTCCCGGAGCAGTTTATTTTCTGTCTGCCCATATTGGTTACTGAAGATGTTGCGGTGTCGTGTTCCGTCCGGATCGGTCACATCCGTCCAAACTGACGTAGCACAGCCACTTGTGCACTCCGAAGACCAACTCGAATTCCCTTGAGAATAGGCGTAATTCCACGTCGCTTGCGCAAGTCCTGGGCCACTCACAGCTTTGCTAAGGATTGCGTAAACCCACGAATCTTTTGGAATCTGTTCAATGGATGGCGGACTGGTATCCATCGAATAGCAATATTTGGGCACGTTTGAACGCCCAATGTGCAGCCTTCCGATTGCATATGCCGCCGTTGCACCAGACGGCGTGGTTACCGTCGCGCTCGCGTAACTGCCACTCGCTCCATCAAGGCCACTATCAATCGGGTCAGTGGATGTAAAATACGAACAAAAGGCGCTCGGAAGTCCGGTAGAAGTATTGGTTGTACGGTCCAGACTAGACAAGGCACCAAAGTTGTAATTCCAAGCAGATCCATCCGGTAGAATTACCGCGCTTAGTGAGGTGGGAACGTACAGTTGTCCCGAGGAATATTGGTATTGCCAAGTCCTCGCCGAAGCTCCAGTTCCGACCGTTATGGAATTAATGTAACCATTGCGCGTCAACCCAACATGGCGGCCATCACTGGCATCAATGGAATCAAGGCCCCCATTGGTGTAGTGGTAGGTCACCCAGTTACCGAATCGGTCCTGTACTCGCGTAACAAGCATGCTGCCATAGTTGCGAGACATCCAGCCTGGCCCATTAGGTGGACCGATCCTGTCTCCAGGTTGGTAGACGAGATAATCCAGCCAGTAGCGTGTCCCATCTGGCGAAATCGCTTGGAACCCTTCCCCAGGCTGGCCATTGCTGGTGGAAGGAAGGCAGGTAAACAACCAATTGCTAGTCGTGCGGGCAACATAATTGGATTGTCCCACGGTTCCCGTCGCGACAAGTACAGGCGATTCTTGTCCTTGGTCATCTACAAACTGGTAGCCCGCCCACCATCTGCTTTCCTGGAAAACAGGGTTGTCTTTACTCTTTATATAAATATCATCGGGCCCAGCGAAGTTAGTGCATCGCGCATTCGAGGCGGCGATAGTGCTGTCTCCGGAGCCAATTTGCCAGCCAACCGCAGTACCCTGCCACACACTTGGGTTGGCGTTTGTCAGCGTCTTTAAGCGTGGGAGCTCGAGCTCCCAATCACCAAACCGGTTCCCGGATGTCTCTCGATTTCCTATGCCAACGCCAGCGATGTTGTAGGTTCTCGTAATGCGAATTGTCGGCCCGATTCCTTGAAGCTCGATATCGGTGTTACGGAATGTCAAACTACCATCACGCGGGCTGATCTGATCGCCAAACGAAGAAACTGGCGTGATCTGCTGCGCAGGCGAGAGATAGCGAAAGTAATCTTGTTGTGGAGTGACAGTTTGAGCTTCCGCCCTGGAGCCCACCATAATCGATATGAGCACTGCAAACGCGCATAATTGCGCCAAAATCCGCGCACCTCGAATCACTCGTCTTCCCCTTTAATGGATAGTGCTGCCCTCTTTCCGAACTATCATGAAAAATATTATTTCTGTCAAGTCGATCGTGACCTGCATATGTGAAAGACGTCGACGCATCCAAGTCTCCAGCCTCCCGGTGATCGCCAGGACACTGCACATCACCATCGAGGAACTGATCGGCCCGCCTGCTCGCGCGAGCAAGCGCGGCCCCGTGGGCAAGCTGCAGTATAGATCGGGCGCATCAACCAACTGCCGCGCACCAAGCAGCAGTTCGTTATGCAGGTGCTCGATTCGGTGCTAGCACAAGCAAGTCGTTAACGATAGCCAGTGTTAGACAACAAAAGTCCCGCAATGCGGGGCTTTTGTTTAAGCAGGAAGAGGCTTATTTGTTCTTATCGACACCTTATTCACAATCAGAACGACAAGAAGAACCACTCACGCAAACGGATTTGGCGCAGGAGCTAGGCATCGCCCAGCAGACCATGGCGCACTACGAAGGCGGCACGGCGCGGATTGCCGTGGCTACGCTGCCCACAGTTTCTCGCGTTCTCGGCATTTCGGTCGAAGAACTCATTGGCACTTCGCAGATCAAGCGTGTCGGCGGCAAACGCGGGCCGCAGCCGAAGATCGCGCAGCAGCTCGAACGCATCCAAGCGCTACCGGCTGCCAAGCAACGCGCGATCGTGTAGGTGTTGGATTCGGTGCTCGCTGCGCATCAGTAATTTTCAGATCGAAGCGCTAACAAACAGCCCGCGCATTGCGCGGGCTGTTTGTTGTGAGTGAGAACCCATCTCCTTGCGCTACGTTCACGCCTAAAGCAAATTCCTATGCCGGATTCAACTCCAAGCAAATGACAAGCGCGGCGGAACCCTCATCGATTAAATCGCTATCAGAAATGGAATCGAAGTGCATATGAGATACGCCCGTTTCCATAGCCAGATCAATGAGACTAAATGAGTTTTGGGCAATCTGACCTAACGCATTTGAGCTGCCAGTTAATAGAATCGAATCGCCTTTCACGGCAAGCATTGCAGGCCCGTCCGTTACTCTCGTTAACACTTCCGTCTCAGTTTCCTTTCGCCCGAAACCAGGCTCAATCCGAAATTTGGCCCCGCTTTTTCTGCTAATAGCAAAGGTAAATTCGGACAGCGATTCGGTGGTAAAGCTTAGGGAAAGCTCGACACCGTCCCATAATGCCTTAATGCCTGGGATGCTTTGTTCAACGTCAGTCATGGCCTGTAATCCCCTGGACGAATGGTTTCCGGATTGATAGGGATATGCGGATCAGGAAGCTTCGTAATTTGCCCCGCAGGCGACTTAATCTGTGTCTCTAAATTCAAATGCGGCCCTTGTTGCTGAACATGTCCACTATTCGGATTAACGTCAAAACGTGCGTTCTTTGTGACCGTGTTTCCCGCAGCGTCAACAGTTGAAGACGAAAACTGTACATTTCCATGTGGTGTTAAAACCACCTTAGCATCAGAGCCAGTATGTGCCACCCCTTTCTCAACTGCCTTCGTCATTGAGATTGCTTCGCGCCCTTCTTTTAAAACGGTCTTCGCAGCGCCACCAGCCTCTGGAATGATCCCGATGGCAGCGATCACAATGTTCACCGCCGAAGGATTCTGAAATGCCTCAACAACCCCCTTAATGCCACCCACCACCGGGGTGAAATCTGCTGCTACCCCCAAGATTTTTCCATATCCCGCATCACATTTCGGCTACGCCATTCGATATTGATCCGACTGGAACATCGCAGTTTCACGACCATCAGGATCTGTAAATGTGTAAGGGTTGTTATTTGCATAACGGGTGTGGCCCGCCGTGGCTTTCCAGCGCCGACGATGGCTCGCCTTGATGTAACGCGACTTCGCGCTGGCCAACAGCCCCGACATGCCCTTTTCGCTCACCCTCGAAGTCCCTTGATGCACTTTTTCGCCCATGTAGGCGCGCACGTCAAGGCACGGGCCTCCTCGATGGCTGCCCACCCGTTGCCCACATAAGCGCGAGACGCGCGGGGATGCGAGGGGCATCCCCTGATGCGCGTCTCGCATGTGGACAACGCATGGACAAGCTCATTCTTCCATCTCTCGATCCCGTGGCCATCAGCAGCGACGAACGCGACTTCTTCATTGCCCTTGGCGGACGCATTGCGCGTATCCGCAAGGAGCAGGACATCACCCAAGCCGAACTCGCCGAGATGCTTGGCATCTCCCAGCAGACGATGAACTCCTACGAGACCGGGCGCAGGCGCATCCCCGTGTCGCTATTGCCCGACGTGGCCAAGCGGCTCGGCGTCGCCGTCGAAGCGCTGCTTGCCGACGACGGCAAGGCCGGTAACAAGCGCGGCCCAACTCCCAAGCTGCAACAGCAGATGGATCGCATTACTCAACTGCCGCGCACCAAGCAGCAGTTCGTCATGCAGGTGATTGATTCGGTGTTGGCGCAAGCCACACGCTAACAATCGCTAACACTACACAACAATAGCCCGCGCGATGCGCGGGCTATTGCTTCATTACCGACTTACCTCTCAGGCTGACCAGCAATACAAAGGCGAGCCAAAAACTCCAGGAGAGCCAAGATTATTTTCTTCTTCTCCCCAGAACATATAGAAGTTTTTGTCCTCGCTCCTGTATACCAACCAATAGCCAGGCTTGTGTGCCACGCACATTCCAGATACACGCTCGCCTAGCTTGAGATGAGGGAACCCAGGCTGCTCGACAATCGCGTCAAGCTCAAAAGGCTCACATTCATTCCTTCGTATGTCATCCGCGATCTCTTGGAAGTAGGACTCCGCATCAACTCCCTCATTGACGTAAACACCAGCCGTGTCAGATAGGCGGGACTCTAATATTCTTTTGGCCGGCGAGGTATCTGACAATGTCTTCTCCTAAAGATTTGAGGGATCTGGTTTTCTTTCAGGCGGACGCGGAGGTGGTGGCGGCTTGGGATAGTGAAGGGTTTCGTGTGGCTTGTCCCCATTACCGGGGATATCTATACGCGGGCCACTCGATCCATTGGGTGGACGATAAATGACACCGTTATCGCCTACTTTCGATCCGGGCGGCAGACGGGAACCTTCCGGGACAGGTGCCGAATGCCCACCCGTTAGATGATCGAAATCTGATTCGGGATTCCCTGTTCCGCCGTGTTCCGGCGATAGAGGGCCGTTGTTAACCCTATCGCCCTGCTGTCCACTTTTACCATCTTGAGTTCCGACAATCTCTCCAGGCGCAGGTTTAGATGTTGAAGAATCCCCACCCGAAGATTCACTTCTATGCGGTTGCCCATCAAGTGCGTTTTGTAGCAGGCGGCGCAGATAAATCACACCAAATGTTCCCCAGTCAACAACTGCTTCCCCAACTGAGTGGCTATGAATGGTGCAGCTATTCTGGTCGCAGGTAATAGACCGTCCGTCAGGATCAGTAAATTTGTAGGGGTTGTTGTTTGCATATACGTACCTATTGAACGATGCGCCTGTGTTCGCATTCGCCTGCACCGGATCTGTGCTCAAGAACCTACCAATGGTCGGATCGTAATAGCGCTGTCTTCGGCGACCCGACGCGACTGTCCGCCGGCGACGGTGACTCGCCTTGATGCGATAAGCGTTTGCGCTGGCCAACACCCCCGACATGCCCTCTTCGCCCACCCTCGAAGTCCCGTGATGCACTTTTTCGCCCATGCAGGCGCGCACGTCAAGGCGCGGGCTTCCTCGATGGCTGCCCACCCGTTGCCCACATGAGCGCGAGACGCGCGGGGATGCGAGGGGCATCCCCTGATGCGCGTCTCGCATGTGGACAACGCATGGACAGCCGCCCGGCGTTCCTGGCGACTGCGAAGATGCTCACAGCGGCCCCGCGCGCAGCGCAGCGAGCACGGCGCGGGGTTACATAACGCAGGTTATGCGGGCGCTAGCCGAACAGTGTTGCAACCGCGCAGGCCGAAGCGAAGTGCCTCTCACACGTAGCGCAGGCCGTGGAGCGGTTGCAACACTGCGCATAACCTCTGCGTTATGTTTGCCCCGCGAGCCGCCGCAGGCGGCAGGCCGCGTCGCCCGGTGAACCACACGCAACGTCAACAGCCCAACCACGCGCCCAAGCCGACACCGCTTCGCGGCGCGGCTTAGCTTCACCGTTGGGCGGTAGCGGTACGTCCATCGCTTCGGTGCGTTCCATTGCGCACGCGCATTCCTCCTTCGTGAGAGGAAGAAGATCAACACCATCAGCAAGCGTGGATCATTCCGGTGGCGCGCTCCCGTGCGTGAGCCTGGCCGCCGGATGCGTCGCGGCATGGACGGCTTTCAACCGCGCCACCGAGACGTGCGTGTAGCGCTGCGTCGTCGCGATCGTGCTGTGGCCGAGCATTTCCTGGACATGGCGGATATCGGCGCCGTTGTCGAGCATGGCGGTGGCCATCGTGTGCCGGAACAAGTGGCAGGCGCCAGCCTTGGTGATGCCCGCCTCACGGAAGTAGCGCCGCACCCGCGCCGTCAGCCCGTCTTGCGACAACGGCTCGCCGTACTGGTTCACGAACAAGCGACGTTCGCCATCGCGGCGTGCAAGTGTTGGGCGGGCTTCCTGCAGATACTTGTCGATCCACGCCAGCGCCCGTTCGCCCACCGGCACGAAGCGATCCTTGCGTCCCTTGCCCAGCCGCACATGCAGCGTGCCGCGACTGTGGTCCACGTCGGTGATGGCCAGATGCGTCAGTTCAGCGCGGCGGATGCCGGTGGCATAGAACAGTTCCAGACAGGCGCGATCGCGCAAGCCTTCCGGCGTGTCGAGGTCAGGCAGCGCAAGCACGGCCTCCATTTCTTCCAGCGTCAGCGGATCGCGCAGATCCATCGTGCGTTTCGGCAGCTCCAGATCTGCCGCCGGGTTCGATGGCACCACGCCCTGCTTGACCAGGTAACGGAAGAACATCTGCAAGGTGAACAAGGCGATGCGCTGGTAGTTGATCACCAACGGCTGGCCGTTCTTCTTGCGATAGCGGAACAGCCAGTGCTGGAACTGTTCCAGGTGCCGGTGCGTGATCTGCTTGGGATCGCGCAAGCCGCGATCCTCGCACCAGCGATAGAACATGGTCAGCTTCGTGCGCCGGGTACGCACGTCGTTCACGCTGCGCTGCAGGGCTTCCAGATGCGCGAGGTAGCGCCACATCCATGCCGTGAGGCTCTCCGGTTCCCCGGACCCCATGAACACCCGCAGGCGCACGCCCCGCGCCATCACGCCTCCGCGTGGCCGTTGAGCGTCCCGTGAAGTGCTTTGCGGACGTTCGACAGGCCTTTTGCTGCGATGGGGCTGGATTTTTTGGGGTTTTTGGCGGATTTGTCACCCCGCAAGGTGCCCGCAGGGGTACCGCAAGGTGGCCGCAAGCCCCCCGCGAGGTCGGGGGTTGCACCCCGCAAGGTCGCCTTCTTGCCCCGCAAGGTCGGCCCCGCAGGCCGCGAGGTCGCGGGTTCCACCAAGCCCATTAACTGCGGCCCATCGCTTGCAGGCTCGCCGTCGAAGACCAGCGTGTACGTGTAGAGACTGCCGTTCTGGCCCGTGTGCTGGCGCACGTATTCCAGCTGCACCAGCCGATCCAGGTGCACGCGCAGCTGCGTGTCGCTTACGCCCAACGCGCTGCGCACGATGCGGCGCGTGAAGCGCACATCGCTGCGCGGCGTATCGGTGCCGGCGATCTGCTGTGTCACCCATGCATCCAACGCCGACAGCACGCGGCGCGTCTGTGGCGGTAGTTCATCTAGACTGCGGCCGAGGACGGCGTGTGCAAGACGGTTGGCCAACTGGATATCGGCCTCGATGACCTCGACGTATTCGACGGTTGCGCCATCGACTTCCACGGCATGCACCTTGCGCTGGTACTGGTGCAGCAGTGCGATCGCGTCGATGAGAGCGAGGTATTTGGCATGGTCGCGGCGCAACCGCACGCGGTCGCTGGCGAACGTCAGGGATTCGGCGAACGGGTTCACCACCGCCAGCGGACGAAGAAGCGTTTGCGCGGCGCGGTGCGCCGCCAGCACCGCGTCGCCGCGCACGCGTGCCTGCAGGCCCGCCAGTGTCCGCGCCTGCCGTTGCCGCTGCTGGATCGCCGCCGTCTGCTCCGGCGTCTCGTTGATCGTCAGTACCAGGCAACGGTTGAGCAGTTCTTCGTCGATATCGATGGCCGTGGTGGTGAGGCACAGCATCACCGGGCCTTCGACGTGGTATTCCTCGGTCACGAGCTTGCCGGTGGCCGGGTCTTTGCCGGTGCTGGCGATCGACAGTTCGCCCTGCGATTGCAACAACTTCAACGCATAGGCAGCTTGGCGCACGCCTTCTTCTTCGGCGATCGCCAGGACCTTGTGGCGCATGTCCTTCTCGCCGAGGTAGAACAACGATTGCCCGGTCATGGCGCTGTAGTGGATGCGCTGGGTGTCTGGCAACAGCGACAGCAGCGCATCCATGAGGGTGGATTTACCCGCAGCCGATGTGCTCTGGATCAGGATCGCCAGCGGCTTGTCGAGCAGGCGCGAGACACAGGCGATGTAACCCACCAGCGCGTTCACGCCTTCGCCGACCACGCCGATGGCTTCCACATCGGCGGCGATGCGTTCGGCAAGCCGTGGATCGCGCAGCAACGCCAGCCCCGCCGTTTCCGCTTCGGCGGTGAGTGCGGGTTGCTCGGGGACCGAGGGTTTCAGCGCGCCACGGATCGCCGCGTCCTGCACCGGCTCCAAGGCCAGCGCCAGCGCCGACAGGTCGCCCGCGATCACGTCTTCGCCGACGCCGAGTTCAAGGGCAGCGGATTTTGCGAACGTGCCACGCCCACGTGCCTGGTACAGGTCCAGCGTGTCCAGATGCACGCGATCGCCTAGCGACACACGTAGGAGAACTTTGAGGGATTCCGCCGACAGGCAGCGCGCCAGCCCGCGCACCCGGTACGCACGCGGGCCGCGGGCGAAGCGTGCCTCGTCAGGGCTAACGACCTCCACGGAAGGGCTGGCAGGGAGAGCCGGCAACAGCGACGCCGACGAAGGATCAAGGGCTTGCTGCATAAACGGCCTCCGGGCAAAAAACCTGTCAAGCAGAACAACTCGTCGCATGATACTACTTTAGGTAGTATAGGCAACCACTCTCCGCAGGTCAGGCTTACGGTATGGACAACTCCACCCCCGCACCTGTCGCCGTGGCACTCAGCAAGGAAGAACAAGCCTTCTTCGTCCAACTTGGCAGCCGCATCACCCAACTGCGCAAGGAACAGGGCATCACCCAGGTGCAACTGGCCGAACTGCTGGGCGTCTCGCAGCAGACCATCACCGCCTACGAGACGGGACGCAGGCGCATCCAAGTATCCAACCTACCGGTGATCGCCAAGACGCTGCACGTCACCATCGAGGAACTGATCGGCTCGCCCACACGCGCGAGCAAGCGCGGGCCGGTGGGCAAGCTGCAACTACAGGTCGAGCGCATCAACCAACTGCCGCGTACCAAGCAACAGTTCGTCATGCAAGTGATCGATTCGGTGTTGGCGCAAGCTACACGCTAACAATCGCCAACGCTGCACAACAAGAAGCCCGCGCAGTGCGCGGGCTTCTTGCTATGCAGAGAGCCTATTGCTTTTGAGAATCTCAATCAGTTGAAGGGCACGTTCATCAGACAACTCGCCGTTAATTTCCGGGCTTGAAAGCTCAAAAACCAAATCGCGCACAAGATCGGAAGAAAACTCAATGGAGTCATTCGCATCATTATTCTCCGCCCAATCCTCAACGCCTTTCTTGTTGAGCTCTCGCAACATGAAGCGCTCAAGAATGGATATCAAGTCATCTTCTTTAACAAAAGTCGTATGCATCTGGCTCATAACTAATTTTGTGGCTTGTCCGGAAACTTATCCTTCACATGGATGACTTGGCCACTGGGTGCTGTCGTAGTCTTCGTATACCCAGTAGTCTGGCCCGCCGAATTTACAGTTTTCTGATACGTCGCTTGCGATCCCGGCACCTTGCCTGGAACTTCGCTAGTAAAAGTAACTCCTTTACCCGTTCTTTCCACCGTTGTCCCTGTGTTCGCGGCAGGAAGCTTGGAGTTAAATCTAGCTAAATTCTTCGTTTGTGCTTCTGTAAGTGCAACTGGGGCTTTAGCATCTACTACAGCACCTGCAACAGTGCTCGGCGCCTTAATTGCTTCAGCAGTAATTAACGCGCCACCAAACTTATATCCGCCTTGAGTCATCGGATTGCTACCCGGCCCAAACCGATCATAGCTCCCATCGATCTTCGTGCCATCGGGATCAGCAATTGCATTCGCTATTGGTGCAATAGTGTCGTGAACCGCAAGCACTATCCCCTTCACGAAGTTGCAGAACGAACTAGGTGAATTATCGCAACGCCCGTCTGGATCAGTGAAGCGGTACGGATTATTCGATGCATACCAATAGCGATTAAACAACGAACCCGTGTTGGCATCTGCCGCGACAGGATCGGTGGACAGGAACCGTCCGATGGTGGGATCGTAATAGCGCTGTCTTCGGCGACCCGACGCGACTGTCCGCCGGCGACGGTGACTCGCCTTGATGCGATAAGCGTTTGCGCTGGCCAACACCCCCGACATGCCCTCTTCGCCCACCCTCGAAGTCCCGTGATGCACTTTTTCGCCCATGCAGGCGCGCACGTCAAGGCGCGGGCTTCCTCGATGGCTGCCCACCCGTTGCCCACATGAGCGCGAGACGCGCGGGGATGCGAGGGGCATCCCCTGATGCGCGTCTCGCATGTGGACAACGCATGGACAGCCGCCCGGCGTTCCTGGCGACTGCGAAGATGCTCACAGCGGCCCCGCGCGCAGCGCAGCGAGCACGGCGCGGGGTTACATAACGCAGGTTATGCGGGCGCTAGCCGAACAGTGTTGCAACCGCGCAGGCCGAAGCGAAGTGCCTCTCACACGTAGCGCAGGCCGTGGAGCGGTTGCAACACTGCGCATAACCTCTGCGTTATGTTTGCCCCGCGAGCCGCCGCAGGCGGCAGGCCGCGTCGCCCGGTGAACCACACGCAACGTCAACAGCCCAACCACGCGCCCAAGCCGACACCGCTTCGCGGCGCGGCTTAGCTTCACCGTTGGGCGGTAGCGGTACGTCCATCGCTTCGGTGCGTTCCATTGCGCACGCGCATTCCTCCTTCGTGAGAGGAAGAAGATCAACACCATCAGCAAGCGTGGATCATTCCGGTGGCGCGCTCCCGTGCGTGAGCCTGGCCGCCGGATGCGTCGCGGCATGGACGGCTTTCAACCGCGCCACCGAGACGTGCGTGTAGCGCTGCGTCGTCGCGATCGTGCTGTGGCCGAGCATTTCCTGGACATGGCGGATATCGGCGCCGTTGTCGAGCATGGCGGTGGCCATCGTGTGCCGGAACAAGTGGCAGGCGCCAGCCTTGGTGATGCCCGCCTCACGGAAGTAGCGCCGCACCCGCGCCGTCAGCCCGTCTTGCGACAACGGCTCGCCGTACTGGTTCACGAACAAGCGACGTTCGCCATCGCGGCGTGCAAGTGTTGGGCGGGCTTCCTGCAGATACTTGTCGATCCACGCCAGCGCCCGTTCGCCCACCGGCACGAAGCGATCCTTGCGTCCCTTGCCCAGCCGCACATGCAGCGTGCCGCGACTGTGGTCCACGTCGGTGATGGCCAGATGCGTCAGTTCAGCGCGGCGGATGCCGGTGGCATAGAACAGTTCCAGACAGGCGCGATCGCGCAAGCCTTCCGGCGTGTCGAGGTCAGGCAGCGCAAGCACGGCCTCCATTTCTTCCAGCGTCAGCGGATCGCGCAGATCCATCGTGCGTTTCGGCAGCTCCAGATCTGCCGCCGGGTTCGATGGCACCACGCCCTGCTTGACCAGGTAACGGAAGAACATCTGCAAGGTGAACAAGGCGATGCGCTGGTAGTTGATCACCAACGGCTGGCCGTTCTTCTTGCGATAGCGGAACAGCCAGTGCTGGAACTGTTCCAGGTGCCGGTGCGTGATCTGCTTGGGATCGCGCAAGCCGCGATCCTCGCACCAGCGATAGAACATGGTCAGCTTCGTGCGCCGGGTACGCACGTCGTTCACGCTGCGCTGCAGGGCTTCCAGATGCGCGAGGTAGCGCCACATCCATGCCGTGAGGCTCTCCGGTTCCCCGGACCCCATGAACACCCGCAGGCGCACGCCCCGCGCCATCACGCCTCCGCGTGGCCGTTGAGCGTCCCGTGAAGTGCTTTGCGGACGTTCGACAGGCCTTTTGCTGCGATGGGGCTGGATTTTTTGGGGTTTTTGGCGGATTTGTCACCCCGCAAGGTGCCCGCAGGGGTACCGCAAGGTGGCCGCAAGCCCCCCGCGAGGTCGGGGGTTGCACCCCGCAAGGTCGCCTTCTTGCCCCGCAAGGTCGGCCCCGCAGGCCGCGAGGTCGCGGGTTCCACCAAGCCCATTAACTGCGGCCCATCGCTTGCAGGCTCGCCGTCGAAGACCAGCGTGTACGTGTAGAGACTGCCGTTCTGGCCCGTGTGCTGGCGCACGTATTCCAGCTGCACCAGCCGATCCAGGTGCACGCGCAGCTGCGTGTCGCTTACGCCCAACGCGCTGCGCACGATGCGGCGCGTGAAGCGCACATCGCTGCGCGGCGTATCGGTGCCGGCGATCTGCTGTGTCACCCATGCATCCAACGCCGACAGCACGCGGCGCGTCTGTGGCGGTAGTTCATCTAGACTGCGGCCGAGGACGGCGTGTGCAAGACGGTTGGCCAACTGGATATCGGCCTCGATGACCTCGACGTATTCGACGGTTGCGCCATCGACTTCCACGGCATGCACCTTGCGCTGGTACTGGTGCAGCAGTGCGATCGCGTCGATGAGAGCGAGGTATTTGGCATGGTCGCGGCGCAACCGCACGCGGTCGCTGGCGAACGTCAGGGATTCGGCGAACGGGTTCACCACCGCCAGCGGACGAAGAAGCGTTTGCGCGGCGCGGTGCGCCGCCAGCACCGCGTCGCCGCGCACGCGTGCCTGCAGGCCCGCCAGTGTCCGCGCCTGCCGTTGCCGCTGCTGGATCGCCGCCGTCTGCTCCGGCGTCTCGTTGATCGTCAGTACCAGGCAACGGTTGAGCAGTTCTTCGTCGATATCGATGGCCGTGGTGGTGAGGCACAGCATCACCGGGCCTTCGACGTGGTATTCCTCGGTCACGAGCTTGCCGGTGGCCGGGTCTTTGCCGGTGCTGGCGATCGACAGTTCGCCCTGCGATTGCAACAACTTCAACGCATAGGCAGCTTGGCGCACGCCTTCTTCTTCGGCGATCGCCAGGACCTTGTGGCGCATGTCCTTCTCGCCGAGGTAGAACAACGATTGCCCGGTCATGGCGCTGTAGTGGATGCGCTGGGTGTCTGGCAACAGCGACAGCAGCGCATCCATGAGGGTGGATTTACCCGCAGCCGATGTGCTCTGGATCAGGATCGCCAGCGGCTTGTCGAGCAGGCGCGAGACACAGGCGATGTAACCCACCAGCGCGTTCACGCCTTCGCCGACCACGCCGATGGCTTCCACATCGGCGGCGATGCGTTCGGCAAGCCGTGGATCGCGCAGCAACGCCAGCCCCGCCGTTTCCGCTTCGGCGGTGAGTGCGGGTTGCTCGGGGACCGAGGGTTTCAGCGCGCCACGGATCGCCGCGTCCTGCACCGGCTCCAAGGCCAGCGCCAGCGCCGACAGGTCGCCCGCGATCACGTCTTCGCCGACGCCGAGTTCAAGGGCAGCGGATTTTGCGAACGTGCCACGCCCACGTGCCTGGTACAGGTCCAGCGTGTCCAGATGCACGCGATCGCCTAGCGACACACGTAGGAGAACTTTGAGGGATTCCGCCGACAGGCAGCGCGCCAGCCCGCGCACCCGGTACGCACGCGGGCCGCGGGCGAAGCGTGCCTCGTCAGGGCTAACGACCTCCACGGAAGGGCTGGCAGGGAGAGCCGGCAACAGCGACGCCGACGAAGGATCAAGGGCTTGCTGCATAAACGGCCTCCGGGCAAAAAACCTGTCAAGCAGAACAACTCGTCGCATGATACTACTTTAGGTAGTATAGGCAACCACTCTCCGCAGGTCAGGCTTACGGTATGGACAACTCCACCCCCGCACCTGTCGCCGTGGCACTCAGCAAGGAAGAACAAGCCTTCTTCGTCCAACTTGGCAGCCGCATCACCCAACTGCGCAAGGAACAGGGCATCACCCAGGTGCAACTGGCCGAACTGCTGGGCGTCTCGCAGCAGACCATCACCGCCTACGAGACGGGACGCAGGCGCATCCAAGTATCCAACCTACCGGTGATCGCCAAGACGCTGCACGTCACCATCGAGGAACTGATCGGCTCGCCCACACGCGCGAGCAAGCGCGGGCCGGTGGGCAAGCTGCAACTACAGGTCGAGCGCATCAACCAACTGCCGCGTACCAAGCAACAGTTCGTCATGCAAGTGATCGATTCGGTGTTGGCGCAAGCTACACGCTAACAATCGCCAACGCTGCACAACAAGAAGCCCGCGCAGTGCGCGGGCTTCTTGCTATGCAGAGAGCCTATTGCTTTTGAGAATCTCAATCAGTTGAAGGGCACGTTCATCAGACAACTCGCCGTTAATTTCCGGGCTTGAAAGCTCAAAAACCAAATCGCGCACAAGATCGGAAGAAAACTCAATGGAGTCATTCGCATCATTATTCTCCGCCCAATCCTCAACGCCTTTCTTGTTGAGCTCTCGCAACATGAAGCGCTCAAGAATGGATATCAAGTCATCTTCTTTAACAAAAGTCGTATGCATCTGGCTCATAACTAATTTTGTGGCTTGTCCGGAAACTTATCCTTCACATGGATGACTTGGCCACTGGGTGCTGTCGTAGTCTTCGTATACCCAGTAGTCTGGCCCGCCGAATTTACAGTTTTCTGATACGTCGCTTGCGATCCCGGCACCTTGCCTGGAACTTCGCTAGTAAAAGTAACTCCTTTACCCGTTCTTTCCACCGTTGTCCCTGTGTTCGCGGCAGGAAGCTTGGAGTTAAATCTAGCTAAATTCTTCGTTTGTGCTTCTGTAAGTGCAACTGGGGCTTTAGCATCTACTACAGCACCTGCAACAGTGCTCGGCGCCTTAATTGCTTCAGCAGTAATTAACGCGCCACCAAACTTATATCCGCCTTGAGTCATCGGATTGCTACCCGGCCCAAACCGATCATAGCTCCCATCGATCTTCGTGCCATCGGGATCAGCAATTGCATTCGCTATTGGTGCAATAGTGTCGTGAACCGCAAGCACTATCCCCTTCACGAAGTTGCAGAACGAACTAGGTGAATTATCGCAACGCCCGTCTGGATCAGTGAAGCGGTACGGATTATTCGATGCATACCAATAGCGATTAAACAACGAACCCGTGTTGGCATCTGCCGCGACAGGATCGGTGGACAGGAACCGTCCGATGGTGGGATCGTAATAGCGCTGCTGCATGTAGGTCAGCCCTGTCGCGCTGTCCATTACATGCCCGGTATAGCCCGGTCGATCATTATTCACCTTGCCGATCAGGTTGCCATACGGCTCATAGTCTGTCCGATCAATCACCTGCGCAGATTCATTGGTGATCGCTACCGGACTGCCTAGAGCATCGGTGTGGACGTACTCGACCACCTGTGCCTGGGCCACCGGCGTCATCAGAATCGCTAATAGCAAGAGACAGATTGCATACAAAATTTTACCGATTCGCTGCACAGCCATTCCCCTTAGCATTTGTCTCGCGCCAGAACCTATTGCTTGCCTAATCGATTACGATCACCCTCGCTCGCAGCTAAGCGACCCGCGCCCGCCTCTTATAAACGACATCCCCATGCAAGTGCAAGCACACACTCGTGGCACCCTAGATGGCATTGGCCTGTACAGTTTTGGGATGCCCATGGGATCCAATCTCCAAGGAGTTTCACGGCGCGATAAAGTGATCGCTGCCATTTGTGCGCTCCTTGTTCACGCCCTCTTCCTATCGCTTCTATTGTGCAATGCAAGCAATGGCCGTAACAGGCACACCGGAAACAGCATTGGCCATGGCGACAGTCTTGTCGTCTACCCGATTGTCATCACCTCACCCGAAAACAGATTGAAATCGACTTCGCCAACCCCAGTTCCAATAATTGACGATGTATCAAAAGCCAAACCAAGTGATTCGGCTGCGAAGCAAGTTTCATTGATTAAAAATCTAGATCTCTCACGATCAATCCGCCAAGTCGAATTGAACGCACACACCGCTGCCCCTGAGACGCCCGAGCCACAGCCCCACACAAAAAAGGCCCAGGTAGCAACGAGAAACACCCCATTGGCTTCAAGTGGTGGCAATACTGGAAACGATCTCCTTGCCAGCTATCAAGCTGCCATGCGTGTAGCCATCTTCAAAACATGGCAAGGCTTATCAAAGAATTCTTACCCCAGTGGATGCACGATCCATCTCAGCCAAAATCCCGGCGGAGCCGTGACCGCCGCATCGGCAGCGACATGCGGTCTCTCCAAAGAAGATCAACTCCAACTGGAGGCAGCCGCACTAATGGCCCAACCCATGCCTTATGCAGGATATGAATCAGTTTTTTCAACTGAAATGGATTTGACGCTCTAATTTTATAGACACAAGGCTCAAGCACAATGCCAAACCTTAAGTTGTTATCTCTGTAAAAAGTCTGATTTTGGTGTCTTTGAAACCAATACATGCGCTACATTAGACCAGCCTTGGGCTCAGTTCAATGCGTTTGCTTTCTCTGATTGCGAATCGGGTCCATCCCTCGGAACTTCTGCCCATACTCGTCAGTTAGCTTGCGCGCTTCCATCGGATCGCGGATCAACGTGGGCGTTAACAGGATGATGATTTCGCTGCGTTCTGCAAGTTGCTGCTTGGTCCCGAATAGTCCGCCAATCACCGGGATGCGACTCAGGCCTGGGATGCCACTGGAACCATGTGTCACGCCATCACTAATGAGGCCGGCAAGCATTACGGTGTCGCCACTCTGTACCGCAGCCTCGGTCCGCAACCGCCGGGTATCGATCCGGACGTTGCCATAGGCATCCGCCACGCTTCCAGGGCTGCTTACTTCTTGCACCAGATCAAGGAACACCATGCCATCGCGAGTCACGCGCGGGCGCACCTTGAGGATCGTGCCGGTGTCCATGTACTGTACCTGCGAATAGGTGTTGGTGCTACTTCCAGTCCCAGGATTTACCGTGACCGATGCGATCGGGATGCGGCTGCCGACATTGAGCGTGGCTTCAGTATTGTTGCGCACGATGACGGATGGCGTTTGCAACAAATGAACATCCGTCACCTTGTCGAGCGCATTGATCACTGCGACGGAATTGCCACCGACGTAGTTCAGCACCAAGCCGTTGCCATCGCCCTCATTGGATCCGCCGACCACAGCCATCGCATTGCGTGCAGTTGCCGCAGCGCGCAACACCGGATCGGCGATCAGATTGCCAAAATACCAATTCACGCCATATTTGAGGTCGCCTGTCAGTTTGACCTCGACCACTTGCGCCTCGATGTGGACCTGCAACGGCATCACGTCAAGCTTCTCGATCACTTCGCGGATCGATTTCCACGCCGCGGGGCTGGCGCGCACCAACAAGGCGTTGTTCTCGTCAACTGCGGACACGCCAACGTCGTCGCGTCCGACTTTGAAACTGGCGGACGCGGCGCCACCGTTGCGTTGCGGCAATGTCATTTGTCCGATCGGCGCACCGCCAGACGATGCACCATTCGTGCCCGTGATCGGCGCGCTACTGGTTGCGGTATCCATCGCACTATCGCCGATCTGCGTCGATTGCAAGCCGGGCATTAGGCTGGATGTTGGCACCTGTCCGTTCTGGTTATTACCACCACCAAAAACTTCCGCCAACCGCTGCGCAAGATCGCGTGCGCTGATGTAACGCAATTCCTGTGTATAGAGTCGTGAACCGCCACCGCCGCCGCCATCGAGACGATCGATCCACGTCTGGATGCGGTCGAGCTGGTTCGGTTGTGCGGCGATCACCATCACTGCGTTAGCCGATTCCAGTGGCATGAAGCGGAACATGCCCGCACCTGGCGTATGGCTCTGCTCGCCGAAGACGCGCTCGAGATCGGTGACGACTTTCGCAGCGTTGCCACTCTGCAACGGATATACCCCTACCGACATGCTGGCCATCCAGTCGATATCGAAGGTCTGGATAGTGCGTTCGTAGTTGGCAAGTTCCGCCGGCGTACCGGCAAGAGTGATGATGTTGCGCATGCTATCGACGCTGACGATGGCATTGGGCCGCGCGTACGGTTCGAGAATCTTCTTCATCTCATTGGCCGAGACATAACGCAAGCGTTCGGGTCGGACCTGATAGCCGTACGCAGCCGTGCTGCCGCGCGGCGAGACCATGCCGCTGTTGAGTGCCTGATCAGCTGGCACGATGTTGTAGCGGCCGCCGCTGTAGATCATCCGCGCGTTATTCCAGCTGAGCACGGTTTCCAGCAATTGCAGTGCTTCGGCGTGGGTCACCGGCTTGGGCGTGTTGAGCGTGACAGTCCCTTGGACTCCTGTCGAGATCGCATATTTCTGTCCCAGCATGTCGCCAAGGATCGCCGCAATCACGATTTGGATCGGTACGCCTTGAAAATTGAAACCCGTCGACCCACGTTGGCGCGGCGAGGGCGCGGTATTCCCATTGGCCGGCGCGATATCCCGAAGCGGCGCTTGACTTCCACGGCGGATTTCCGGCTGCAGCCTATCGGTCGATTGGTCATCGTCCAGAGCTTGAACTTTTGCGGCTGAACTTCCAGTCACGGCGCCAGGCAACCGCTCAAGATCAGCATCTCGCCGCACCTGAGGCACAGGATTGGCTGCGCAAGCGGCCAGTGAGCCGATCATCGTAGCCACAAGTAGTGCTCGGACATTCATTCGATTCATTCGATTCATTGGCCCATCAATGGTTAGCGGTAGACGACGGCTGATGCATGGCCTTTCTTGCGGCATCGACGCGTTGTCGTACCGCGTCAACTTGCTGTTGTTGTGTCAGCGCTGTCGGTTTTGGTGGTGGCATGGAATTGGTCACCAGTGGTGGAGGTACCGACTGTTGTTTCTCTGATCCCCCTGTCGACTGACCAGAGGTATTGGCCACCACAGGAGGCACAGTTGTGGCGGCTGGACTCGGTGGCGGTGCTGGCCCATCCAATCGTGCGACTTCCAGCTTGAGGACTTTTTCATCGTCACCCGAGCGGAAGCGTGCGGTTCGTGTGGTCAGAGCAACAAGGCGCCAACCGGGTGCATCCGGCACCTCTTGCCCCAAGCGAACGCGAGTCGGCTGTGACGCGCCTGTGCATTGTAAAGAGGCCATATTCAACGTGTTCGAGCGAATGATCCCGGTGAGCGTCGCGTCAAACGTTGCTATCTGAGGCACAGATCCCGTGTCCATGAGTGATGCGACATGCGGCTTGCGATCCCGGAAGAACAACGGGTGTGACCATGCAGGGTCGGCGACACTGACAGATGCCACGGGCAACATGCGACCCACTGCGTAGGCAGACAACACTGAGGGTTGCGGCGCGGCGGCCGCAAGGGGTAATGATCGTGCTCCCGGCAACAAGATCCATCCAAGAAAGCCCAGACTCGCCGCCGAAAGACCAAGCAAAGCAAGTGTGGGCAGTGGCAATATACGTAGCGACATCACGGCCGCACGTCCACCTTAGGTTCTGCATTGCGAAGAAATCCATAGACGGTCAAGCCGATATCCAACGCACCTTGCTGCGCGCTACTCATTCCATTTGATTGCTCCGACGGTGCAGTGATATTCAATTCATCAATGAACATCGCTGGCCGCGCCGACTCCACCGCCTGCGCAAATTGCAACCACTCGCTATTCCCGCAATGCAAACGCAGATTGACGGCGATCCGCTGGGGGTCGGCTGTTTGATTTGCCGTGACTGGGTTCTGACTATCGATGCGGCAATGCTTTCCCTCGTCCCCGATCGAGGTCACGCGCTCCTGAATTCGCTGCATCATCCCGGCGATTGCTTGATCACGTGTTGGTTCTGGGAAAAGCAAAGGATCACGGTTGGCTGCCAATTCAGCGCCCCGCAACGCCGTCTCAATCGCTGGGCGGGAGTTCAGGACTGCTTCAACACGCGCACGTCGCTCCTGCAGACTCTGCAGCCGATCCCTTTGTATGGACCATGGTCGCCACCAGAACACATAGAGGAGAATCAACACGCCTGCGAACAGCACCAGCGCCAGCGCCGTCGCAATCGCACGTTGACGATACTGCGCCGGGGTCAGCCACTGCTCCGATGACGTGCTCACGGATGCGGTTCCGATTTCAAGTGGAGGCCGATGCCAAAACGGTCTCGTCCAAAAGGTGTGGCATTCATTGCCGCCCCGACCAGCGATGGCGCGTCCCATAATGGATTCGCACCTAAATAGGACATCAACGCCGCAGCTTGTGCGCCTTGCCCACTTAATTCCATTTGCCCATTTTGCAGGTTCATCCGTTCAATATGGATATTGTCCGGCAATCGTTCTGCCAGGGCATTGCTGAGCGTGACAAGATCGGTGCGCCGCTTGCGTTCTATCGTGACTTTTTTTGCACCTGCCACCAGATCTTCAAGTCGCTGGCGCTGAATCGAGACCACCTTTGCCTGATACGCCTGCTGCTTCAGGCTAGCCTCGAGTGCATCGGCACGGGATCGCTCGTTGATCACCGTGCGCCATAGTGCCAACCCAACGACCACCACCGCGAATGCCGCCAATATCGAGTTGAGGAGCCGGTAAGGCCGATGAAGGGGTGCACGCGCCTCTACCTCTAACAGATTCACACCAAGCGGGTGCCCGTCGCTGCCGGCCACATCCACCCCATGCAGTGCGACACCCAGCTCGCGCTCGGCTTCTTCCACCAGGGGTGCAAGCCGTATGCGCGGTATGACCAACAGCTCGACGGTCATCCGCTTGTTGATGGAATCACGCTCGACCACCCGTGCGTCATAGGCGACATCGCTTTCCGCGTAGGGCGTCTGTCGATCGATCTCGTAACGAACAGCCTGCCTCAGGTGGTCAATGGCCGCCAATGGAAGTCGCAGTGTCGCGCGGATCACAATGCTGTCATCGACCAGCAACCAGCGCGGACGATCTGGGTACCGCGACAAGAGGCGACCTATCGCGCCGGTTTCGACCGTTTCCAAATCTGCCTTGAAACCTATTGTACGTTTCTGCCATTCACCGCTGACCATGCGCAGCCAGACGCGCGACAGTGGCGGGCACCAGCGAGCGCGCGTGGTGGGGGTCAACCAGAGCGTCAGGCCTTGGATTTCCCAATGCAGAAACCCCGATCCAGACTTCAGTCCTCCCCCAAACCATCGAAATTGAACTCTTACTGCCAAACCCCATGCCCCCAAGCAAGCCATTTGATCTCAATGCCGCCATCGTAACGCGGCATTTGCTGCAATACGACCCAAACCCGTCCTGGAGGCTTGCCCGGCCGAATTGCTGTGACATCAATGTCGTATAGTCCGCTGCCAGTGGCAATCCCCACCGGCGTACCCACCGCCTTGCCCGATGCCATCAGTGCCGTACGCATCCGTGCATCCGCCAAACCCATGTCGGGCAATGACCGACCGCTGTATACAGTCAGTTCCGGCGCCAGCCGCGCCAGTATTTCCGGGGAGACGCCACGCAGCTGCGACAGCGACGCGACTGTGAATAGATGCGTAGGCATATCGCCCGCATCGTTCATTCCCTCTTGTCGCGACAATCGCGCCGTGCGCATAACACCGAGGCCCTCGATCACTGCAGACATCTCATCCGGTGGCATGTCGTCGAGCTGCATCAGCGCGCGCAGCACGTCGGGATCGCCGGCGTTGAGGTCGAACTTGCCCCATTCATCGCGAATGACGATGGTCAGTTCATACCCGTCGTAGTCCCACTTGCGCGGTTGCCCGTCGGGCAGCCAGCGCTGCGCACCCAGTCGCGCATCCATGCGGGCGACGGCATAGTTGATGCCAGCACGCGCCGCCGCTTCCGCCGCGACGCGGTCGCCCAAGGTGGACGATTGCAGATGGCGATTCGATGCCGACATCGCCAGCAGCGCGATCGCCGTGGTCATGATCGCGATCAGCCACAGCACCAACGGCAACGCGAATCCAGTGATGGCCGATCGCCGCATCATGGTCCGTCGCTCCCGGTTAGCGGCAGGTGCACGCGGATCGGCGGCCAGTCCGGGCCGGATGCCGGCGTCACGCTGACCTCGATCCATTCCGGCAATACCCCGGTAAGCGCCCAACGCGGATTCCAGTCGGTCATTTTTCCATCGGCGCCATGGCCGCGATACCGGAAGCGCACCTGCTTCAAGCCATCGGCGACGGTGGTCTGCGCGTCCGGCTCGCAATCGCGAGTTTCGTTGCGATCACGCAGCGCGCCCGCACGCAAACAGATCGCCACGCCGTCGCGGCCCGGCACCACCTGCAGGGTCTGGCGGAAAGTACCGCCGGCACCGATGTAGGCGCGCACATTGCCAACGAATGCCATCTTGTTCGCCGTGCCGATGAACAACACTTCGCTGCCGTCGCCGGCGAGGAATGGCGTCGGGGTGATCGCCGACAGGCGTTCGCGCAACGCATTCGATGCGGCATCGCGCGTTTCGGCCTGGCGGATCTGGCGATCGCTGCGTTCGCGCCCCATCCAAAATCCGCGCAAGGCCGCGCCGGTCACGGTGATCGCCAGCGCCAGCAGCACTGTTGCCAGCAGCAATTCCAGCAAGGTGAATCCACCCTGTGCACGGTCGGGGACGCCCATCGTCATGGCGTAGCGCCCGTCACTAGTTTCGGCGACGGCAAGCGCAAGGTGCGGGTAGAAAACGAACGTGTAGCTTCGCCATCCAGCCACGATACCTGCATGCTGATTTCCAGCAAGCCGGTGCTTTCGCCGTGCGCGATGACGGCGCCGGATGGGTCGACCCACGCCGCGACTTCCCGCCTCCAGCGGAAGACATGATCCGGCGTCTCGCCTTCCTGCACACCGATCGCCAACGGCTGCGCCAGCGCTTCGTCAGCCAGACTCTGCGCCCACAGCACCGCGCGCGCATTGGCGTCCGACCACGCCACTTGCCGATAGGCGCGACTCGCCACCGACAGGCACAACGTCAATGCCAACGCCATCAGCGCGAATGCAGCGATCACTTCGATCAGGGTGAAACCGCGCTGCCGCGTCACGGCGCGCCATCCCGTTGCAGCGTGACTTCGCCGGTGATCCAGTTGACGTCGCTGCGCCAGCGCTGGCCGTTGCGCGCGAGGGTGACGCGGCCGCCAGTCGATGCGCCATCGGGGAAGAACACGATCACGCCTTGTTGCGCGTTTTGTGCCAGTTCGCGGCCGCTTTCCATCGTCACTTCGAGATCGGGATCGAGCGGGCGCGCATTGCGTCCGACGATCGCCCAGCGGTGTTGTTGCGGTTCCAGCACGAAACGTTGCGGCAACTGGCTGCGCATCGCTTCGGTGCGCGCCTGTCGCAATCCCATCGCGATCTGTTGCGCGGCGTCGCGCAGGCGCTGGCCACCACTGTTGCGCGAGATGGTCGATGCCACCAACGCCGTCGCCAGCGCCACCAACGCCATCACCAGCACGATCTCGATCAGGGTGAACCCCTGCTGTTGTCGGGGTGACACGACCCTCGATACTCCGTGCTTATTCCGACACCAGATCGGCATCGACGCTGCTTCCGCCTGGTACACCATCACGACCGAGGCTGGTCACGGTGAACGGTTTGCCGTTCTGTCCCGGCACCTGGTATAGCAGATCGTGCCCCCATGGGTCTTTCAGGTCGTTGGTCTTGGCATACGGGCCCAACCAGCCTGTACCGTTTGCAGTCGGCGCGGTGACAAGATCATCCAGCTTCGCCGGGAGATGGCCGGTATCGGCCTTGAACTGTTCGATCTTGTCGACCGTGGTCTGCACCTGTGCCTTGGCGAGATTGACCTTGGCGCGATCGCTGCCACCGAGGATGCGCGACGCCGCGAACGCCACGATCGCGCCGATCAGCATCACCACCAGGATGATTTCGATCAGGGTGAAGCCGCCTTGCTGGCGGGCCAGCGCCGACGTGGCGATGCGATTGCGACGAATGTTGTGCATGGGCTTATCCAATGACGGAAGTCAGGTCGTAGAGGGGAACAAGGATCGACATCACCACCGCGCCGATCAGCAGGAACATCAGCACGGTGACGGCGGGGACCAGCGCGGCGAGAACGCGATCCAGCCGCGTGCGGATGTCGGCAGCGAGCGTGTCCGACGCCTTGAGCAACATCGCATCGAGTTCGCCCGCCTCTTCGCCGATGCGCGCCATCTGCAGCGGCAATCGCGGGAAATGTGCCGCGTCCGCCCATGCATCGGAAAAACGCGTGCCACCACGCACGCGATCCTCTGCGCGCGCCGCGGCATCGACGAACATTCCATTCGAGAACACCGCGCGACTGATGCGCAAGCCCTGCACCAGATGCACGCCACTGACCAGCAGCGTCGCCAGCGTGCGCAAGTAGCGTTCCGCTTCCATCTTCGCCAGCAACGGGCCTAGTCCGCGCACCGACAACATGCGCTGCTCCAGCCAGCGTTTCGATTCCGGCCGCTTCAGCCACAGGTTGATCACCAGCAGCGCCACGAACACCGCGCCCGCCAGCAGCATCCACCAGCGGCGCACCGCCATGCCGATGCCCAAAACGATCCGCGAGAACCACGGCAGTTCCGCGTGCAGGTTGGCGTACATGTCGGCGAACTGCGGCACCACGTAGGCAAGCAGGAAGCCCATCGACAGCAGCACCGTCACCAGCAGGATCACCGGATAGACCAGCGCATTGGTGACATTGCGACGAAATTCCGATGCACGCGCGAGATGTTCCGCCAGCCGCGCCAGCACTTGGGGCAGCACGCCACCCGCTTCGCCGGCGCGCACCATCGCGCAATACATCGACGAAAAGATCTGCGCATGGCGCGCCAAGGCGTCACTCAATGCCGCGCCACCGCGCACCTGGTCGCGGACATCAGCGATCGCCGCCATCAAGGCCGGATTGCCACCCACCTCGTTGAGGATGCCAAGCGCGCGATCCAGCGGCTGTCCCGCCGACAGCAAGGTCGACAACTGATCCGTCGCCGCAACCAGTTCGGCCAGGCGCACGCGTGTTCGCCCACGCCGCCAATTCCACGTGCCATTGCGGACCAGTCCGCTGCCTACCGGTGCGATGTCCATCGGCACCCAGCCCTTGGCCTGCAGCGCTTCCACCACCTGTGCCTGTGCCGCGGCTTCCAGCATGCCTGATTGCGTCTTGCCAGATGCATCCAGCGCGCGGAAATCGAATTGCGTCATTCGCGATCCGCCTGCGTCACCCGCATCACTTCTTCCAGCGTGGTGAGGCCGGCCAGCGCCTTGCGGATACCGTCCTCGGCCATGCTCGCGCTGCCTTCTTCGCGCGCGATGCGCTCGAGCGCGCCGGTCGCGGCGTTGTCCATCACCGCACGACTAAGCGCATCACTCATTAGCACCAGTTCGGCGATAGCGACGCGGCCGCGATAACCGGTCGGCGTCAACGCCGACGGCACCGGACGATGCAGCACGATATCGCCCTGCGGCTGGTAGCGGCGCAGGCTGAAGCGTTCGATTTCGGATTCGCTGGCGAGATACGGCTGCGCGTGCGTCGATTCGATCCGCCGCACCAGTCGTTGCGCCAGCAGCGCATTGACGGTCGATGCGACCAGATAGTTTTCGATGCCCATATCGCGCAGGCGCGTCAGCCCACCCGCTGCGGAATTGGTGTGCAGTGTCGACAACACCAAGTGGCCAGTCAACGCCGACTGGATCGCGGTGCGCGCGGTTTCGATGTCGCGCATTTCTCCGACCAGGATGATATCCGGATCCTGGCGCACGATGCTGCGCAATGCATGAGAAAAATCGAGGCCGATCTGTGGTTTCACCTGAATCTGGTTGACGCCCTCCATGCGGTATTCGACCGGATCCTCGACGGTGATGATCTTGACGTGCGGCGTGTTGAGCTGGCTCAGTGCCGCATACAACGTGGTGGTCTTGCCCGACCCGGTCGGCCCGGTCACCAGCACGATACCGTGCGGTTGCTGCAACACCTCCTCGAACTGCGCACGCAAATGATCGGAGAAGCCCATCTGCGCAAGATCGAACTGCACAGCTTCGCGATCAAGCAAGCGCAACACCAGCGATTCGCCGTGCGTGGTCGGCACCGTGCTCGCACGCAGGTCAAGCTCGCGGCCCTGCACGCGCAACTGGATGCGGCCGTCCTGCGGCAAGCGACGTTCGGCGATATCGAGCTTGGCGAGGATCTTGAAGCGGCTGAGGATCGCCGCAGCCATCGCCACCGGTGGCGATTCCATGTCTTCCAGTACGCCATCGATGCGGTAACGCAACTTGAGTTGGCGTTCGAACGGTTCGAGATGGATGTCGGAGGCACCCAGCTCGGCGGCGCGCTGCAGGATCTGGTTGACAATACGGATGACCGGCGCTTCCGACGCCATGTCACGCAAATGCTCGACATCCTCGAGATCGCTGCTTTCGCCATCGCCATCCGCAGTATCGGGTGCCACTTCCGGATACCAGCGATCGAGCAACGCGGTCACCACCGAGCGAGATGCGACCTTCACCTTCAATGGTTGTTCGGTGGCGATCCGCATGGCATCCAGCGCTGCATGCACATGCGCCTGCGCCGACCACACCTCCAGTCCATCCGCCTCCAGCCGCACCGGGATCAGTTGGAACTGGCGCAGGAAGCGCATCGATACCGGCTGGATATCCGGCGCGAGTTCCGGCGCATTGGCGGGATCGGCCAGCGGAAGATGCAGCACATGCGCGGTCGCGAGGGCCTGACGCTGCTCGGACAACAGCCCGAGTTTCTCCAGCATCGCCAACACGCCCGTTCCCGGTTCCAGCACGGCTTCGGCGCGGCGCAGTTCATCCGGACGGATGTCGCCGTTCGCCAGCAATTCGGAAACGATGGCCGCTTCTGCGTTCATGAAAACCGTTGGCCGGGCATGAGGACGGCCCACAGAGGAGTACTACTTATTTTTTGCTTTCGCTTGCTTTGGCGGGTTCCGAAGCGGTTGTCCCGGCCGCGGCTCCTGGCCTATTGGCAACGGCCGCGCGATTTGCCGCTTCTTGAGCCTTTGCGGCTGCTTGTTCGGCAGCGGCAGTGTCGTTAGGAGCGTTCTGCCGGCTTGAGCAAGCCGTCAGCAGGATGACAATACAGATGCTCGCTAGGATTCTATTGGTTGCCATGCCCCTCTCCATCAACTTTAGTTCTTAGATGCTAGCGTATTTTACTGCTACAAGAAATTGATAAGACGAACAGAAGCTTGAGCGCCATTACGGCCTGACCTGTCCCACTCAGCCATATCACGTGAAGGCGTAAAGTCCGTCAACGCAAGAAGACGGACATGAAGAAGAGCCGTAGCAGCTCATTAGCTTCATCAAGCGAGCTGACCATGCCGAGCTGGCCCGCCAACATGGCTTTAGTGCGGCCAACTGACTTCGTAAGCGCAGCGACATGAATGTCGAAGACGCCGGGCGCTTGAAGGAAGTTGAACAAAAGAACACTCAGCTGAAGCCGTTGTTGGCCGATGCGCGCCCGGGTATCGAAATCGACTTCGGTGTAAAACGCTGGCCCGTAACGTGTGCGTACGAGGCATTCTCATCATTCGGAACGCTAGTTATTGACCGAGTGGCCAGCCCGTTTATCAGGTCGCTACCGTTCGCTGTCGGTTAGACGTGGGTCTTCCAGATTGTTTTGCTCGTCGTTCATGCCTTCATGCCAATAGCAACGGCTTGTATGGTGCGCTGCAATATGCATTTTGTAAAAGTTATAGCCATTCTGAATCCGTGCATATGGTCGCACAGGGGACCAGAGCTTCTGCACGGGAGGGAGGACTATGATCAAAAAGATGTTGTTGAATGGGCTCGTAATGGCTGCTTGCTTGGCCGCAGGACTTTGGCTTGGGCCGCTGGCGCGAGTTGCGTACGAACGAGCTTTCCCGCTGCCGCTCTACATTACGGGGGATTATTCCGATGTTTACAGCAAAAGCAATGCGCAGGTAGTGATCTTCTCAACATCAACTTGTCCGCATTGCCGCGATGCAAAGCGATTGCTAGGTGCGCTTGGGGTGACCTACCGAGATTTTGTCATCGATCAAGACTCTGATGCGAAAGGCCGTTTCAAGGTGTTGAATGGCGACGGGGTGCCTCTATTGTTCATTGGAGATCGCCGCATTCTTGGATTTCGTGAGGGAGTTATCCGGGATGCCTTGAAGAACGCTCACATCAATGCTGATGCGGTAAAGCAGTAGCTTAGCTTCGGATGGATTCGCAGCTTAACGGCTCTGTGCGGATTGGCCGCTGAAGAGTCATCGGGACAGGTTTCGCTAGGAATGCGGAATTCAGATCCTTAATCTAGTGAGGGACAATCAGATGAAATCGAAGTTCAACCGCCGACGCATCATTCTATGCATCTGCACTTTTGCTGTAGGGATGGGGGTCAGTTGGTCTGCATTTGCGAGGCCGTGCTGCAGCAATTGTGATCCAAATCAACCAAATTCTTTTTGCTGGTCGATTTGCGATCGAAATTGCTGATGTCCGAAATAGGGGGGTGGTAGTCCCACCTCCCTATCCGACTCAATTTGGACCGCCTAGTGGCTATAACACTCAGGAACCGCGCTGAGTATCTGGTCATATATCAGCAGAAAACCGCGGCGCAGCTCGAATTAGCCGACTCCCAGGGAAATTGGCTGAGTTGCGGCTGGGAGGATTTCTCTCTGTCGCCGATCGGTGGCTGTTTGAGATGAACTTATCAGCGACTCAAATGGCAATCCAGAGGCGACGGCTCCGCCCATGTGGCAAGTGCAAGTGGCGGCTTCCAGCCAGAAGCAGCCACTCGAAGAATTGCGCGATGGTGCTGTTCACCAATGTCGCGCCCTGGATACGACTTCGATCTCAATTCGCACCTGCGCCATCGAGTTTGCTTGGTGGCCTCACGCGCCACATTGGGGCTTCACTAGAAGATCCACCTGCGAACCTTAGCAAGCAATCCAGTCGGGCGGACTTCTGGACAAGGCGGCACAGGAGCGATGACGGGCGCATCGATCGCTTCGATGGCAGCCTGTCGCGCGTAGAACTTCGCCTTGACCTGTCCATCCCTAGTCCGCTCCGCTTCGATACGGGCAGTGCTCCACTGCAGTGCTTCCCTGACACGATTGTTTTCGATTACGTAGTGAGACTGGCAAGGCAGATTCCAACTTCCCACCGACGGCCATAGGGACACGCTTTCACCATCGAAGGTGAGGCGCCAATCGGTGGGGGTAAGGGGTGTTACCACTTCAAAGCCGCACCCGCAGCAGCAACTATGCACGACGGTGCCATATTCCATCGAGACATAGAGAACACCGGGCTCCAAGTCGCGTGGAACCACCTTGACGAAACGAGGTTCGAGGACGTCGTGCTTCATGATGTCTGGTCCCCATTGAGCAGCATGTTTCCGTCGATGGTGTAAGAGCAGTGATGCTCCTGTTCCAGGTCCCTGTAAAAGCCGCGGATCTTCTTCCACTTGATCACTGCCAGTGCCGCGTTGAGCATATTGAGCTCGGCAACCTGGATATTCGAGACATAAACATCGTCGCCGCCGCCATCGAAGGAGACGCGTTGGCGCAAGTGCTCGCGGGCGCCAGGAGTGCTCGTAGTTACGCGCAAGATCCCACCCAATGAATCGCCTTTGAGTTCCAGACCCATCCCCACATCGATGAAGGACACCCCCATCGACTCCAACCGTTCGATGACCGCGCGTTTGGGCTCCCCTGCGTCCATGCTCAGGAAGGCGAAGGTCACGCCATCCAGCACATGGACGTTGCTGGCATCGAGCTGGACGGCATGCGCCACGATATGCCGGTGTATGCGCGAGTAGATTTCCTTGAAATACTCCACCTTCTTCCAGACCTGCCGCAGGCTATCCAAGCTGGGAGCGCCCGGCGCCCGAAACGCGTTGTGCTGCAGGAACTCGTCCTTGTCGATGAGGCGGATTTCAGCTACTGGCGTCTTCGCAACCTGATCCAGAATGTAAGACCCCGTCCCTCCAACCCCGACTATGGCGACCCGCTCCCCTTTGAGGCGAGCCGTCAGCGCTCCGATGCCGACGCGATCAGAAGCTGTTTCCAGGTAGTTGAAAACGCTCTCCTCGTCCTCGTCTGGCTCCCTGAACACCTTAGCCGAGACTCCCGGCGACAGCACTGCGGCAGGGCCGGCGAGGATGTTGGCGTAGGTGGTCATCTTGTCGAAGTAGTTTTGATAGCCGCGGTTGTCGGGTTTGCTGGAAAACATGTGCTGGGCTGCCAGCCCATGACCCAGGTCCCACTGTCCCGTTCCCGCGGCAATCGCCTGCAGCGGCACGCCATCGGCCTGGCATGGGAAATCGCCACAGAACTGGACCGTGTGCGGCTCAGGCTTTTGGGTCAGATCGCCTGAGAGGCACAGAGTGGAGATCAATACACTGCGCTTGACCTCCTTCTGCGCATTTACATACGGGACCTCTCGCATCACCAGGAGACCGCCGACTACCTGTATCAGGTAGCCGGCGTCCCGCAGGCGCTTTAGGTCATCATTACGACTGAACAGTGCGTCCGACATTGACGATGCTCCCGTTCTTGACCTCGATGAAGCCGCCCGCAGCGAGTTCGCCGCTGTGGGGGACGGAAGCGACCTTTCGATAGGTCATGCTGTAGGTGACATTGGGCATCGGGGGCTCGCCCGGGTAGGCGATTGCGACCAGGTCCTCGAAGGTCTGGTGGCTTTGGGGAACTTCAACTTCGCGCCCGTTGACCACAATCTGGATGGCGTGCTGGGGCTTGTGGGCCGTGAAGAAGCGCTCCACGCCAGCGGCGGTCAAATCGATGAGGTCGGAATCTTCGATCAGCCGATCATCGCCGCCAGGTACTTCCAGAAGAACCACCTCGTTTTCTTTGGCCTCACTCAACTGATAGAGCGTGCGCCCGGAAATAGCGGGCTTGCCCCAGCTCATCTGAGCCTGGTTGACCATCAGCCTGTAATCACGATCAGATTGGAAAGCGACGAACTTCTCGGCACCGGCTCCCCGCAAGTCGAACGGTTCATTGAGGAGAACGTCCTCGAAGTCTCCGGTGGACAGGATGGCAAAGAGGCTGAACTCGCCGGCGATGCTCAGGCCTGCGGCGGCCAGGATCTGCTGGCCCAGAGGGATGGCGCTTTCGACATCCACGGCTCGGAAATCAAGCCCGTCTTGAGCGAACTGGATGCGGTAACGGGGGGCTGGGCGCAGAGCGCGGTCCTCGCGGATGGCCTGGCCTACGTCTTCAAAATCAATCGGGTCGTTCGGAGTCATGTCTTGTATCGCCTCTTAGATTTAGCCGAACGAATTGTTCGGTCTCACCTATTAATCGAAGCGACATTGCTCGACCGGTAACACAGCCTAGAACGATTTGTGCAATGCCCCAAACGGTAGCGGGCCGCACAGAAAAAACGCTGGGCAGGTGGGGCAGGTAAAGTTGGATGGCTTTGCCATAAAGCGACCGGCGCGAACGCGGCCAATCGCACCTTGCACCTTGTGCTTACTGTTATCCAACTGCTTTGCCGACCGATCCAAAAACAGTTTGTTGCCATCCGAAAGGTAAACCAGCTCAACCTGAGCTGATGGATCGATGGCTCGCGCAGCGAGCAGCAACGAGGCGACCCCGATGTCGGTTTCGTCGTCAGAGCGCGTCTTTCCGGTGCTCACTTTGCGATAGGTTTTGCGGCCGTCTGACTCCAACAGGACGTCGTCGGGCGTTACCAAAATCTTGTCATCACCAAAGGAAAGCGTCAGGGCGACCGGCTTTTCGGCCGAGCGACCCGCGCGGCTGGCCAGGAAAGAAGCGAGCATGCCATTGGCCAACGCCAGATAGTCCTCGACATACCCGTGCTGGTCCAATCCGCTTGCGGCAAACGACTCTCTCAATGCGGCTGTTATGGCCGCCAGGTCCGCATCACCCCCTTGCACCACCGATTGATAGCCTTTCCGCACCGCGTTATGCATCTGCAAGAACGCGGTTGCCTTGGACTTTCCGCCCACTTGCAACAAATGAACATACAGATAATTGCGTTCACACCCATGGTCGTAGCGGCCCACCTGATAGCCTTCGAGAACGACCCCGCCCTCCGTTACCAGTTCTACAGGAATGCTTTCCGGGACCGCAGGCGCTTCTGTCTTAGGCGTTACAACTTCGTTGCTGATGAAGCCAGCAATGCGGTCGATAAAGGGCGATTGCGCGCGCTTGGATGGTTTTCGGTCGCCGCTACTGTCTGTGAAATTCACCGCATAGAAGAACAGCCGTGCACGCGCCCGGGATAGGCCGACATAAAAAAGACACTCGTGCTCCTTGAACGTCTCGTCGTTGTGATACTGCGCAGCTGCTCCATGAGCACCCTCTACCATGTTCGTCGGAGGTGGACATGGGCCTTGCGGCACCGTTCGCGGAAGGGCTCCCTGATTCATTCCTGGCAAATGGACGACTTCAAATTCAAGTCCTTTGGCCCCATGAATGGTCATGAGCCGCACGGCGTCGATGCTGCGAGCGGCAGCGGGCAATTGCCGTAGGTCACGCTCATCGGCCAAGCGCACCAACCTGCGGATGCGGTCGGTCAGTCGCTGGATGGGCAAGCCCTGCCCTTTCGGCTGCACGCGCATGAAGTTCAGCAGTTGCCAGACGGCTATACCCTTGGCCCGATCGCCAGGCGTGCCCGATGCAACCAACTGCGCCACCAGCTTGGAAGGCCCAAGCAGGAACTGGCACATGGCTTCCCACGGATCGCTTTCGCGCTCCAGGCCGGCCAATGCTGCGTCCAAGCTCACCAATGCGGCCCTACCTGCCGCAGAAAGCCCTTCCACGGCTGGGGGCAGTTCTCGCCAGGCACCTGGGGCATGCTCTGCGGTGCGCAGGTAGTTCAAAACTACGACTACATCTTCCAAGGACATTGCGAAATCGGGTATGCAGGCAGTTCGCAGCAAGCCCGTCGCCCGCCGATCGACCAACAAGGTAAGCACGGCCAGCAGATCCTTAACCTCAGGGCGCTCGAAGAGACTGCCCAGAAATAGGACGGGAATACCCATCCGCTCCAGCTGTTCACCAAAGTCAGAAAGCTTGTCGTTTCCCGTGCACAACACAGCCTGGTCGCGGAACGAGTGGCCGGCAGAACGCATCTCCAAGATGGTCTCCGCAAGCGCCACCACCTGGTCGACCTTCCGATCGACGCGCCGCATGGAAGGAACGAGGCCGCTTTCCGCTTGGTTGGACTCGACCTCGCTTTTGGCGCTCGCCGCTTTCATGGCTGAGGCGAAGTGGGAGAAGGTCCTTGCGATTTCCGGGACCGAACGGTAGTTTTCCTTCAGCTGTGCCCTCGCGCCATTCGGAAAGTCATGAGTATTGAATTGGTCCATGCTGACCGAGGACGCGCCGCGAAACCGGTAAATGGATTGCTTCGCATCGCCGACAACCCAGAGGTTCTGCCCTTCGCCGCATAGCGCTTTGAGCAATCTAACGCTGCTTCGGTTCACATCTTGGTATTCGTCCACAAGAACATGTTGGTGGGCTTGCCTGAGCGCATGCGCAATCTCCTGGCTATCCTCCAATAGGCGGACCGGCAAAGACACCAGGTCGCCGAAATCCACAGCCTGCACGCTGCGTTTGAGCTTCTCGTAGGTGTGATAGACGCGTGCGACCTCGGCGGCCTTGTCACCAGCGATGCGCTCTTCCTCGCTGGCAGAGGACTGCATCTCCTTCGCCAAGCGCTCGTAGTCATCGGCAAATACAACTTCATCTTTCGCCCGCGAGATCGCGGCGAGAAGGTCAGAGATAATCTTGGTTGGATCGTATATGTCGCGGTAATGGACCAGGCCCAGGCGAGGAAACTCATTCTCGATGAGCTCGACCGCTTCGGTTCGATCAAGCATTCGGGCATCGGCTGGGAGATCGAGCTCGCCGTAGAACCTACGGAGCAGATCCAACCCAAAGGCGTGAAAGGTGCCTATCCACATGGCCGCGGACGCCTTTGCGTCCACCGCTGCAATGCGTTCAACAATCTCAGCGGCAGCTTTGTTGGAAAAGGTCAGCACCAGAATGTGCCGTGGGTCTATGCCTTGACTCAGCAGGTGCTTGATCCGCCCTACCAAGGTCTTGGTCTTGCCAGTGCCAGGCCCGGCTTCTAGCAGAAAGGCGCTGCCTTGGTGCTTGGCGGCGGCCGCTTGGAGATCATTTAGCGGCTTCTCGGGGATACTGCCGTCGCTGGGAAGCTCGACCGGTGGCAACAACAGAGCATCGAAGAGCTGCTGCGCAACCACGGCGACTGGGGCACCGAGCTTGCTGGCAATCTGAGCGGCGGTCATGCCGTCTTCAAGATGGAGCTTCTTGGCAACTGACCGGGGCAAGAGAAACTCACGAGCAAACAGGTCCATTTGGACCTCTCGTCGCTGGCGTCGCCCATAGTCGATCACGCGCTCGACACCTATCGGCGCGGCCTCGGCTGGCCTGTCTGGGTTGATCGCGTAAGGCGGACCGGTGAAGTCTTCCTCCTCACTGTCGCCAAGGTGCAGATGCCCGAGCTCGTGGGCGATCCGGAACGCCCGATCAAAATCCGTGTCGCTATCTTCGTAAACGATTAGACCGGCTTTGGGGATATAGCAGGCCAGACCGCCGTCCAAAATATCGGCGCCAGGCATGGCGGGATTAACCGACAGGCCCTCGCGTTCTACTTGGGCTAACGCGAAGGCCAAAGGCGACCACGGATCGCCTCCGGCTGCAACTGCCGCTAGATGGAGGGCTTGAGCAGTTTGTCGGCCTATCTCCACCCCATCCACATCAAGCGCCTTCTGTCAGAAGGGCAGCAATCTGATCCTCAGGCACTTTTGCGTCTCGAAGCACCCGCTCAAATGCCTGCTTGTCGGCGTCAGATGTCGGCTTTTCGTCGGCCTTGTGGCTGCGTGCGAGTGCCTGCTTTGGAAGAGCGAGCGACTCGATCAGCGATTGTGCGCTCGCATCGAGAGCGCTCGCCATTCTGTTGAGAAATTGACGGGGCACTGACGCAGGCAGCACTCGCCTTTCCCAAAAGGCCAGGATCACTTGCCGTGGGACCTGCAGCACCTCCGAAAGATCGCCCATGACCTGCTGCGATAGGCTCGCAAGCGGGTCGGCCAAAGGTTGACCGATACTGGCTTGAAGCACACTCCAAGCCGAACTGATCCGATTGCTGTCCAGGCTCGTAAGCTCCCGGTCCTGCACCAAGCCAACCTGGAACATCTCTTGGGACAAATCGACAAGGTCCTCCGCAAACTGAGGAAAGTCGGCCAAATAGCGACCCAACACTTCGCCACTGGGATTTGGCTCCATTGCAAAGGAGTCCAGGATCTCTTCTAGGGATAGGTTGTTTTTACGGGCCAACATTATCGCTCTCCCTTGTTCACGAACGCCTTGATGGCTGCGATAGCCTTGTCGCGCTGGTTGCGAATGGTCTTCTCCGACTTCCCCAGGGTCTTCGAAATAGTCGGGACGGTCGGATCCTGTGAGTCAATGAGGATATTATTGCGCAGCATCTCGAGAATCCTTTTCTGCGTGGCGGGTAACTCTTCCATCGCTTCATCGAGAACCGTCCGGTACTTTTCCTCGGATATATTTTCCGGGTCGAACGGGTTGAACGAACCTGCAGCCTGATCGACCTGCGCGTCGACCTCCCCGGTTTCCTCGTTCATCAAGGGAGCCTTGCGGTTTTTATCCTTCGTGGCCTTTTTTCGGGCATCTTGCAGGAGTCGTACCAGCGCCCCGGCGAACTGGATCTCGCAGAAGTCGAGTTTGTCCTGGTATTCGATGGATTCCTTGGCCAGAAGCGAGGTCAGCCGATCCTGGACCTGCTCGAAGACCTGGACGCGAAAGTGGCTTTCTTTGTCCTCACGCAAGGGGATGTGGCGGCGCAGGCGCTGAAGGAACTCCGTGAACAGCGGACTGGTGAGCGCGTCGTTGTTGGCACGCAGTCCGCGCCGCAACATATGAACCACACACTCGATGGGCACGAAGGCGCTGTTTCCGCGGCCCAACCTGCACCGGGCCACGATGTCGGCGTCCGGCAGAGTATCCAGCGTCATTAGCATGCTCTGGATGTCGGAAAATCTACTGTATGGGGCGCCGTTCTTATCTTGTTTTCGCAGTGGCTCGATCAAAGGTAGCGCTCCCGTAAGTGGTGCCGCAGGCATTTCAATGGTCTGATTGATATTCGTAGGCACCCTAAACCTCGGTCGGGACCAACCCGATATGGGCCGTCCGACCAGTCGTTACAAATGGCCTTACCCTATACATCGATATCAGTTGGCCCGACCGGTAACCCAGCGACAGGCTGATGGATCGTCGCCGGTTTTCTGCCTCGGGCTCCCGAGCCCACGTTCTGTCCCGGCCCGGCATGCGGCATCAAATAAGGCGATGGAACCACGTGGCGGTCGCCGATGCGCAGCTCGTTTAGCCTGCCCCGGGGATAGCGGGTATTGACACCGCAACGGGCGGCTTCCCACAGTAAAGCGTCCCCAGCGCGAGCCTTGGCGGGCACCCCCCCGAATACTGGCGATCTAGCGGTAGCAGCTGGCTCGACTAGGCGTCGGTCGGGCCGGTCCCGGCCATGTAGTGCGGTCGAGACCCCCCCAACTTCATGCTTTAGGAGCCTATCCATTCCTTCGCGAAACAGCGCCCCCCGCACGACTGGCGCGCACCACGTCTTTGAATCGGTGGCCGAACTAGACTCGCTATTGAGAGCCAGCTCAGGCATTTTGGCCGATTTTCCATTTTGACCGGGAGTCACCAGCGTCCGCTGGGGTCGTAAGCGGCCTAATTATGAATGCCCGGCCTACTGATGCAGATATCCTGGCACACGCACCATATTCGACCCCTTCATAATGATGCAAACAGGCTCGATCAGGAGGCGCCGCCACCTGCTTGTTGGTGCTCAGTCCGCGTTTCGAACAGGTAACTCGCAACCGCAGCCTGTTCGCGACCCTTCAAATGCTGCAACAGCATTTGGCGAATTAGACCCATTGCTGCGGGCTGCGCTTGCAAATGTTTTTCCACCGCCACGCCGAGCAGAAGCAATGCACGGCTACGCGCTTTGCGATCCACGTTTGCATCGCGAGCCTTCAATCGCTGAATACGAGCCTCAAGCGCTTCCTTTCTGGAAATGAGCGCGGCTATTCTTTCGTTTTCGGAAATCGGCATTAGGTTGTCTCCGTTTGTCGCATGCGCCCCGAACAAGGACGAGGCGTTTGTTCCAACTTGGGTTCAATGAAACAACCGAACACCCAATTCCACAAGAAAAATAATTCAGCGCGGAATGATGCGGAATCATTTGTACGCCGAGGCTGCCAGAATTTATTTCAGCTGATAGATCGGCAATGACCAAAGCGCTAGCAAAGGGCGCACTTATACATCGCTACGCGATGTGTGCGGCCGCTAGCGGCAGAGCAACGTAGAACATGGCAATCTTTCATCTAGCAGCCAAAGTCATCGGGCGCAGCAGTGGCCGCTCGGCTACCGCTGCCGCTGCGTACCGTTCAGGCACGCGACTTGCTGATGCGAGAACTGGAGAAATACACGACTTCACGCGTAAGATCGGCATCCGGGAGACCTTTATCCTGACCCCGGAATATGCCCCTTCATGGATGCTTGACCGTTCTAATTTATGGAACGGTGTCGAAGCCAGAGAAAAGCGCAAAGACGCCCAGCTCTGTCGAGAGATTGAAGTTGCATTACCCCATGAGCTATCACATGAGCAACACCGTATGTTGCTCATCGGATTCGCAACTGATGAGTTCGTTGACCAGGGAATGGTGGCCGATATCGCCATGCACGCTCCTGGCAATCGGGGTGACCGGCGTAATGAGCATGCTCATATCCTGCTCACGCTACGCCATATCAATGATGAAGGCTTCGGCAACAAAGCTCGAGAATGGAACGACAAGGAACTGGTGGAACAGTGGCGCGAGCGCTGGGCTTTGCGCGTCAACAAAGTTCTAGAGATCAGCACAGCCTCATCTCGCATTGATCACAGGAGCTACGCACGTCAATCGATGGAGGAAGGCGGAGACGTCGCGCTCGCCGATCTGCCGACGGTTCATCTCGGCCCACGTGCTTCAACGCTCGAGAGACGCGGTGTTCGTACAACACCGGGTGATCTGAACCGAGAGACAAAAATAGTGAATTTGTGGCTGGAAGGAGTCCGGAGAATGCTACGAATAATGACCGAACGGTCGATGACGCTCTTGTCCGTGGGCGCAGATATTGAGCAACTTCGAAAACGATTTCTGTCACATTTTCGAAGCATCCAGCAGCTCCCCACTACCCATGAGTTAATGGAAATGCACGAAGCACTAGTCAATGCGCCTTGGCGCATTGACAGGCCTGATGACCAAGAACAAATCTCTGAGCACCCGGACCCGCTCGACAGTCACGACGCCCCTGCGCCGGCATCGCCAAGGCCGCGTCCCAGGATGCGCCGTCGTGGTCCAAGGCCGGGTTAAAACAACGGCCCCCGTAGGGGCCGTCATTAACTCACCAGTCATTCACAAACCCTCGCCCCTTTTTTCGAGGTCGGGGCCGCAGTGCCGGATCCCGGGGATCAGCCTCATCTTCTCCTTCCTCGATAATTTGATCCTTGAGCGTTTCGTACCAAACTTCAAGCTCGCGGAGCGCCAGTGGTTCGACTGACTTGACGAAATCTTCCTGCGTCTTTTGGTCGACACAACCTGCAATGCCGGCCACGAGTTGGAACTGTGAATCTGGCAAATCGGCGATTGCCAGCACCTCAGGCTCCAGAGCATCGTCCAAGTCGGCTCCTCGGTCGATCCAATCCTGGTAGTCCTTGGCCCAGCTTGCAGTTCCGATTGCAGCCCTTTCATCCCGCTCCTGTTCTTCCTTTGACACCTCGCTAGGCATCGATGCCAGCTTTTCCATCACCTTCTGTTCAATTGTCATTGTTCCTCCTTAGTTGTTTTGAAATTTCGTTCATTGCGTTCTTGCGGCTTTCCTCGCTGCGAGCGCGCACTTCAGGAGCATTCCTTCTCTCCTCTTCGCGCCGCCGTTCTTCCATCCGCTGCTGCTGCTCGGCTTTCTCTTGGGCCCGACGAGCCCGGGCTGTGGCCACCGCTAAACCAAGGTCAGGAACGAAGGTTCCTCCTTGAACACGACCGACCAGCGCACGCATCCAGCTAGCCAACCTCCGCGGTTGGTTTGTGCTTGCAAGCGCTCCGGCCAGCTCATCCAGAAGTTGCTGCTGGTCATCCAGCTCCTGCTCTGAGATGAGTCTTTCCACTACTACTACCTGCCCCTCTTCCAATGCCTGTGGCCAGACCAAGTCTCTGGTAGTAATTTTTACTGATAGTTCGGCTGGTAGTTCGGGTGGCGCACATGTCACCGCAGCAGTGCCAGAGACGTCGCCGCTGGGGTGACGCTCGTGACGGCGCTCGTTCGATGCCTTCAGGGATGACAATTTGTCACCCCTCATCGCATCGTCAGATTTTTCCCTAAGTTTCCCGACATTAAGTCGATAGCGACGGGTGCAGCGTCCGCCATTTTTATGGCTCTCGATGTAGCACCAGCCTGCCTCTCTCAACAACTTCAAGTTTCTCTGCGCTTGACGCTCACTGATTGACGCCTTTCTGGCAATGGTCGCGACAGCGGGGAAACAGCTGCCACCGCGGTCATCAGCTGCATCTGCCAGCCCCATGAGGACCAGCTTGATCGATGGTTCCAGATCAAGTTGGAACACCTGCCCCATGAGCAAGTTGCTCATACAACGCCTTCACTCGCAGCCTTACGCTGGCATTCTCTGCGCGCACGCATTGCCTCCACCGTTGTTCCCTTCGAGCGACCTGGACGAGGCGAGAAAACCGGATTCGGAATGTCCCCCACTATCCGTTCTTCGAGCCAGCGGCGAAAGGCATCTCGGTCGTATCGCACACTGTTGGAGCCTTCTATTGCTACGCGCGGTGGCAACCGCCACGGCGCTCGGGTGGCATCATCCTGTACTGTGCGCACCGCCTTGGAGAGCACTTGAGCAACAAGTTCATTGGTCAAAAGCAGAGGAAGTAACGACCAGTCAACAGCAGGCAGTTTCTTTGCCACGGTCAGCCCCTCTCGTGATCGTACTGGCGGGCACGGTAGACAACTGGGTGACCTGCCTTGCTGCGGGCTTCCAGGAAATCGATCCAACGGGCAACGGCTTCTGGGCGAGCGAAACGTCTTCGGCCGCATAGAAAGGTATCGAGGTGTCCGAGGCGAATGGCGTCGAAGATCACCTGCATCGACTCGCCAGTAGCCTCCCGAATCTGGGCGAGACTCCATTTGAGCGGCGGAATCCTGTGAGATGGATCGAAGTCTTTTGCCATGGCTGCACATCTGCGATTGACGTGCACCGACCGTAGCCCGCGGAGATCCGCGAAATCAACCTATAATTTCCAAGCCGATGAATCTGTTAATAATTCGATTAAAAAGGCTATATTTTCATATATTTGCTAACATTACAGGTGACTACAGACGTAAAATCCAGATACAAAAACCGAGCCGTCACTCGCCGTGAGGACACCATGGGCAAACACCGCAGCACCGATGAGAAAATTCGAATCCTGGCTGAAGCCATGTCTGGAAACTGGGACAAGGTAGCTGTGGCCAGACGACACAGCATTCACGAATCGACGCTCTATGATTGGATGAATGAGTTCCCATACGCAGCGGATGCTTACGCAGTTCTCCAAGAGAAAGGAAGGTCCGAATATCTGAGTTTCTTATTCAAAAACTCCGATGCCAAGCATGGACAAGAAGAATTCAAGCTCAAGGGTGGTGTCGATTACGGCGAAACTCCTGATTATCCGAATGAGTTCTGGGAATGGGAGGAACGACGGCTGGAACAAATAGATGCAGACACACGCTATCGCTTGAAAGTGAGCGTTCCTCGCATCGGATGGATGCCAGCTGCACGTTGGGATCAAACACTATCAGCCAAGGTGCACGGCAAGAGGTTCCCAAGCGAGAAAATTGTGAAGTTGCAGCTCAGGTTGCCAGCGGCGTTACACGACAGACTGAAAAAGCAATCGGAGGGCAGCTTGAACCAGGTGATCACTGGCTTGATCGGCTATGCCCTCGAAACTCTGGATACCGAGTATGGCACTTTGCATATTTATGATCGTCTCAAGCCAGCCCCGAAAATTCGTACATCTAGCGTCAAGAACTTCATGGCGATATCAGCAGATCAGAATTACAGGGCGAGACGAAAGAAGAAGCTATCCAATCAAGCAGATTCGAAACTAGGTCCGATTGATCCTTGAAACTGCATCGGCCAGCTTGCCTGGGGCCAAATGCGCGTAACGCAATGTCATCTTGATGTCCGCATGCCCAAGTAGCTCACGAACGGTATTCAAATCCACGCCGGCCATAACCAGCTTGCTGGCGAAATCGTGCCGCAGATCGTGGAAATTGAAATCCGGCAGCTTTGCTGCTGCAACGATGCCGCTCCATGCCTTGTTGATATTGTTGAACCTCGCTCCGCTTGACGACGGGAAGACCAACCCTTTGCCGTCCCCCTGCTTTTTCCACTGCTTCAACATCCTCATGGCGTCATCATTTAGTGGCAAATGGCGGGTTTTTCCGGACTTCGCGTTACCCGCCTCAACAGTAAGTAGACGCGCCTGCAGGTTCAAGTTGCCCCATTCCAACCCGAACAGTTCGCCACGGCGAAGACCCGTATTCAGCGCCAGCAACACCATGGGCACGATATGGTCGGTGTAGCCATCCTTCGGCCATTGAGGATGCCCAACGCTACCTCTTTCCTCATGCCATGCGTTGTGCCGAACCCGGCTCGCCCTACGCTCAACTTCGCGCGCAGCCAGAGCCTTTCGTAGCTCTTTATCTTCGCTGTCGCTCAAGTAGCGCACGCGGACATTGTCCACTTTGATCCGCTTGACCTTCCTCAGTGGATGCTCGGTCAGAAAATCCCACTCGAAAGCACAGGAATACACCTTGCGAATACGGTCAAGGTCGCGATTGATCGTCGCCGGCTTGATCCCGTGCTTCTTGCGTGCAGTCTTGAATCGCTCAATATCGAACGCGGCGATACTTCGCAGTTCACGTTCGTAGAGACCGCCAAAGCACGCTTCCAACGCATCCACGGTCGCCTGCCCCTGCTTTTGGTTGGCCAGCGCCCATGGGGCGAAATGATCACGGATGAAGTCACCGAGAGTGATTGGCTTCTCGCTGGCCGGCTTGCGAGCCTCCACCACAGCCACCGGAGCGCCATGCTCTGCGGCTTCCCCCAACTCCCGACGTGCGGCCTCCCGCGCTCCCTCCAGCGTCATGACAGGGTACGTCCCGATGACACGCTCCTGCCCCCTTCCCCACGTGATAGCCCAAACCTTCGTTCCTGCCGGTGTAACGCGCAGCAGAAGTCCAGGAACAGTGGCATCGCGCAGCCGGTACAGCTTGCCGGTCGGCTTGGCCTGATTGATGACTTTCAGCGTCAACGGCTCGCGGATAATTCGCGGCATACCTGCTTCTCCGGTTATGCAGCACGTCCTGCAAATGTCCTGCAAAAAGCATCATACCGCGAAATTCCGCGGCATATCGCCTTCTTATAAATCAATTACTTAACGTCTAATTGCTTGATCTGTAACCTCTAAAAATCCCGTTCGGGACGTAGAGGTCGCATGTTCGAATCCTGTCTCCCCGACCAACAAAACAAGCTGTTTGCCGAAAAGCCGCCGAGAGGCGGTTTTTTCGTTGCACCGGCAGCGAAGCCGAACCGTCAGAACCGTTTCAGTGTCCGGGTCTGGATCTCCTCATTCGCTGCACCCAGTCGCGCATAGACCGGCATCGACCACGTCGCACTCTGCCCCTGGCCGCACGAGCCATATCCACATTCGTTCCAGAGATAGAAGCTGGCGATGCGATCCGCAGCATCGTAAAGCGTGGAAATCTGGATCGGGCCCGTGCCATCAGCCGGTGCCAGAGTGAATTTCCACTCCCACAAGACCCGCTGATTGGGTACTGGAACAGATGGCCCGGAACCGATGAAGACGTAATTCCCGGGCGGGAAATCAATCTGCTTTCCCCGTTCGATCGTGAGGATGTATTCCTTGCCGACGGCCCAGTCGTACCGAGCACTGCGCTCGCGATCCGGTCCGTTCTGCATCTGTGTGAGATCCGACGCCGGATCTTCCTTCTGGTAGTCGGCGGAACCCCCGCCACGATTCACGAGCCCACCCCAGTTCATCTGGTATCTGCCGCCATCCACCAGCTGCAGTCCGCCGTGTGCCCAGGTCCGGTTCGGGAAATTGACCTGGATGGCGAAGAAATTGAGTCCGTGATCGATCGCCCTGGTGATGCGCAAGCGCGACGACACCTTCACCACGTCATTCGGGACTCCCGGAAAGGCGGCGTGCGAATGGGGATCACCCGAGGCGGGGCCGATCACGAAGGTTTCGGGAAGGACAATGTCCCGCCCGCGAGGCCCACCAGTCCCGCTCATGGCGCAGCCGGCCACGCCCAGCAGCGCTGCCATGGTGAAAAAAGCCCTCATCGATACCGAGTTTCGAGTCATTACGGGCGAATCCATCATATTTATATGATGATTAAATCATGGCTGTGATCAACCCGTTCGGCGGCGCGCCATCCTTTCCGGAGGAAACCGCAATGCATCGACTGCTCATTGTCGCGCCGAATTCAATGAGGCGATGATCCGCGGCATCGCCGACAAATTCGTCGAGCTCGGCCTGAAGGACGCCGGCTACCGCCATATCGACATCGACGACTGCTGGGTTAACTGGGGCGCAATGTGCCGGCCGGCCCGACCATGCATCCCTGCGACTCCGCACCCAGCCTCACATCCCCTTGACAGCTTAATCGTTAAGTATTAATTGTTCATGCAGGTCATTTGGTGCTTGCGTTCACAGTTCTCAGGGGGTGGCACGTGATCCTGGAACAACGTCCCTGGCGGGACCTCCATTCGGCCTCCCGTCGCATGAAAAGCCACATCCAGTTTCCCGGACGGATGGCATGATCAGGCTGACCACGACCCAGCTCGATGAATTCGAATCCGCCCTGTGTGGCGTGGATGGCCATTACGTCGTCACCAATTGCACGGATCATGAGTGGCGCCTTCGCGTCGTCGACCTCGATGCGATCCAGATCATGCTCGTGCAGTTCGGCTCCGATTGCGTCTTCCGTGGCGCGTTTTCCCCGGGGAGGTTCGGCCTGGCGCTGCCGCTGTCGAAGGGCGGGTGCTTTGCACTCAACGGCACCTCATTGAGCAACGAAACGTTTGCCTGGCTGGCTCCCGAACAGGAATACCATGGCATCCGCTATGGCGGCGTGCGGACCTTGGCCATTTCCATCGATGCGCAACGTGTCCCGTATTTGCGGGCGGTGTATCCGCAGTTGTTCGACACGCCATCGAATGCGATCATCAATGCCAGCCCGGATGCCATCCCGCGATTGCTGGTCCTGCTCCGTTCGATCCTGCATGTCGACACGGTCGAACCACAGGCGTTGCAGGATCCACTGATCCGCGAGAGCCTTTGCCAGCAACTCCTGGAGTCCATCCGCGTTCTCCTGGAAGCCGCGCAACCAGCAGCTCCGGCTGATCTGGGACGCCCGCGCGCCGACCGGGAGGAAATCATCCGTCGCACCATGAATATCATTGACCAGCGCATCGACGAGCCGATTCACGTCGGCGATCTCTGCGAGGCCGCCCAAGTCTCCGAACGCACGCTGCACGCGGCCTATTCCCAATGTCTTGGCGTCAGCCCGCATCGATACCTGATGCTGCATCGACTGCGTGCCGTTCATTCGGCCATTCGGCGGGCGAGGCCAGCAGATACCGTCGCCAGCATTTGCGCGAAGTATGGCGTCTGGGACTTCGGTCGATTCTCCGCACAGTACCGCCGCGTGTTCGGCACCCTGCCCTCGATGACCCTGGCCAAGGCGCGCGCATAGCCAACCTGATCGCTCGCGCTTGCGCCTTAGCGAAGCTGGTAACTGAAGCCGAAATTCACGCGCGTGGAGCGATGCGTGGCACCGGGTGGCTTGTCGGCGACAGGTTGGGCGAGAGAGAGATCGAACGAGTAGTGATGGTTGTCACTCCAGCGCACGCCGACGCCGGCCGTGCCCAACGTGGCGAGGGCGGGCGAACCTGCGGCATGGAGGTATGCACGCGCGTACTGCCCGACCAGATAGGGGCTGACCTGTTTGACCCAACGCGCCGTCACGTCGTAACGCTTGCTCACTTCGAACGACGCGCCCCAGCCGCTATCGCCCGCGACTGCGCCGGGATCGTACGCAAGACCATAACGAGGGCCGCCAAAGCTCAGCTGCTCGGTGGTCGGCAGCGTGTCCTTGCTGTATTGCCCGGTGACACTGAACACCGTGGCAAAGCGGTGCGGCCACGCATTGCTCTGCAAGAAACTCGCGTTGTAGCGCGTGAATGACGGAGCAAGGGGCATGACGACAGCTGCACCTCCCGCGCGCGCCACGATGCTGGCACTCGCCCCCAAGCCGTTCACGCCATGTGCGATCTCGAGATTGAGTTTTCGCATCCACGCATCGCCGACCTTGACGTAATCCAATTTGCCATCGAGCACGCGCAAATCATATTGCTGCACGAGGCTGGCACCGGTCATGGTGTTGGTGTAGCTCTGCTTCAACCCAGTGGAATATGCGCCGGCAGTGACCGACAGGTTGGTGTGGTTGTCGAGTCGCAGCGGGTAACTGGCGGAAAGCGAGAGCTGGTTCTGGCGCAGGTTCTGTTGCAGATAATCAGGCAATTGATGGTTGATATCCGGGTTGCCCTCGTAATGCGATCCGTTGAAACGCAATTGCAGGCCATTCGATCCCGCCAGCTGCACGTAATTCAACGTATACAGTCGCGGATTTCCCCGGCCGGGAGGAAGCAGCGTCGAGAAATTCAGCTGCTCCGCCAAAGGCAGCAATCCGTTTTCGGTCAGGCTCGTCAACCCCTGCACGCCGGGATGGTTGAAATCAATGCCGGTGCTGGCGTTGAAGCGCGTGCGCGTGACCGTCAGCACCATCCGCGTCGCGCCGTCGGTGGTCGTGGGTGCAGGCACGCTGGCATCGATATGCGCACCTGGCAACATGCCAAGTACCTGCAGGTAACGTTCGAAGGTCTTCTGCCGCAGCGGCCGATCCTTGGTGATGTGCGCGGCGATGGCGCGAATTTTCGCCGTCATGTTGCCGGCATCACCCTGGATGACGACATCTGCCACGTAACCTTCGACCACGACAATGTTGACCTCGCCATTGGCGAAATCCTGCGTCGGCACGAATCCGAACGACAGCGCGTACCCATGCGCCTTGTAAATGGCGCTGATTTTCCCGGCCGCATCAAGCACATCGGCAACGCGCACGGTCTTGCCCGTCATCGGGCTGAACAAGGCTGCGACTTCCTCGAAGGGCACCGCATGTACCCCGACGACATTGAACCTGCGTGGCGCGATCGCTGTTTCCAGCAGCGTGGCCAGCCCGGGATTCGGTGCGCTGGCCTGCACTTCCGTATTGACCTTGGGCGTTGTCGGCGCATCGACGCGCGGCAGGTTCTGCAGCGGGTTGGCTGTCGAAGGCGGGCGCACCTGTGCTTCCGCTTGCATTGACACTGCCATCGAAACACCAAGAACCGAGCCGACCCATGACTTCATGCAATGCCCCCGTTTGCTTTCAACACCGATAAAGCGGAGGCGGCCACTGGCCGCCTCCATTCAACACTGTCACTTCGATCGATCAACAGCCTCAGTGACCCTTGCCACCGCCAAGCAGGCCATTGAGGATGCCGCCAACCGGATTCGCATTGCTGTTGCTGCCCGAGTTCGAAGTGCCGCTCGCTGGCGTCCCGAGGAGACCACCTGCAGCATTCGTGCCGGTCAGGCCTGTCGCAACACCGTTCACCACGTTGCTGGCTGCCTGCGTGATCGGTTGCAGCGGCCCGTTGACATTGGAGGTGCTGGTGCCGCCGACTGCGGCGACCGTGTTGCCCGCAGCTGTCACGACACCACCCACCACACCCGTCACCGAGGCAAGGCCTGCCGTCGGTCCCGAGGCCGTGGCACCGGAAAGCGCCTGCCCCGCACCTGCCACCGTCTGGCCAATACCAGTCACTGCATTGGTGGCACCAGCCGCCGTCACGCCCACCGGATTGCTGATGCTGCCGGATTGACCAATGCCAGCAGTCACGCCGTTGCCAAGCGTCGTGACGGCATTGCCCGTCCCTTGCACGGCATTGCCGACCAACTGCGTGACAGGTGCTGCACCAGGAACCGACGACCCGCTACTCGCCAATTGCGCACCCACGGACGAGACGATGTTGCCGGTGCCGCTGGTTGCAGCGCCGGCCACTTGTCCCGTGGTCGCGACCAGATTGCCGCCGTTGCCTGCCGCTGCAACCGGCGTCAGTACATTGCTGGCGGTCTGCGTGACCGTATTGACCACGCCCGTGCTCAAGGCATGATCCAGTGGCGGGCTTGCTGCCGATACGGTGTTGCCGACCGTCGACACCACATTGCCGACCGCCGACGTGATCGGTTGGATCGGAGAACCCTGGAAGGAGCCGACACTCGAGACGGTCTGGCCAAGGCTGCTTACTGCTTGCCCCGTGCTGTTCACTACACCGCTCGCACTCTGGACAGTGGTGCCCACCGGGTTGCCGGTATTGCCAATCTGGCCCACGCCATTCGTCACCCCGCTGCCGAGCGCGCCCACGGCTGCACCAACATTGGTGATGACGCCACCCAATCCCTGCGTGGTCGGGTTGCTGCCGCCCGGAAGGTGCGAGCCGACCGCGCCCACTGCGCCGCCCACGCTCGATACCACGCCGCCAGCACCCGTGGCGATGCCGCCAATCGCGTTGCTGGGCGCTGGCAAGCCGGTACCAGTACCGGTGCCACCACCACTACCGCTGCCAGTGCCACTACCGGTGCCACTGCCAGTTCCGGTTCCGCTGCCAGTTCCGGTTCCACTGCCAGTTCCGGTTCCACCACCAGCGCTTCCACCGATGCCGGCTCCACCACCCGCAGTGCCGCCGGTTCCACTTCCGCCACCAGCGCCTGAACCACTACCCGATCCGGTACCAGTCCCGCTACCGGTACCCGATCCGGTGCCGGTGCCGGTGCCGGTGCCACCGGATGATCCGTCGCCACTCGATCCGCTGCCCGAGGGCTTCACCGCCAAGCCTCCCGGCGACGCATGCACCGAACCTGATCCGCTGCATGCGGTCATCGCCGCGACGGACGCGATGATCAAGCTCGCGAGCACGGTCTTTCTTGCTGAAATGCGCTTGTCAACCATTGTCATGGTATTTCCTCCCTCTGGATATCCAACTTCGATTCGAGATCACGCAACACATGCAATGTCTTGCGCATCACGACCCAACCAACCCCCCGTGTTGGAAATGAAACTTCCCACAGGTCACTGCAAAAAATGGCTTGATGCCTGGAAGGCGAAACAGACTGGTGGTGGCACTTGATTCAACGTAATAGAACAGGGCAACGCACTTATCTACGTAAAACCTGCAAAAAGACCGGAACAGGAATCCCGGGCACCGCAACATCCATTGAAATTCGCTAGGCACGCCACTGCCATCGATGGGAAATCAGCCGATTGGTGCCAATCCGGTGGGCCTGACCGCCAATCGCATAAAATCACGGGATTGCCACGTCACCGCGTCCGATGAGCCTCCGCCTCTACAACACCCTGACCCGTTCGGTCGAACCCTTCGCGCCCGCCTCGCCCTCCGGCCCGACCATGTATGTCTGTGGCCCGACGGTCTACAACTACGTGCACATCGGCAACGCGCGTGGCCCGGTGGTGTTCGGGGTGCTGGCAGCGCTTCTGCGCCGGCGTTTCGGCAGCCTGCGCTACGCCCGCAACATCACCGACGTCGACGACAAGATCAACGCGGCGGCGAAGGAATTGGGCACGCCGATTTCCACCATCACCGACAAGTACACCGCCGCCTATCGCGAAGACATGGCGGCACTGGGCGTCGATGGTGCCTTCGCGCCCGACATGGAACCGGCTGCGACCGACCACATCCCGCAAATCGTCGCGATGTGCGAGCGCCTGATCGCGGACGGCCACGCCTACGCCGCCGAAGGCCACGTGCTGTTCTCGGTCGCGAGCTATGGGGATTACGGCAAGTTGTCGCGTCGCGATCCCGAGGACATGCTGGCCGGCGCGCGCGTGGACGTCGCGCCGTACAAGCGTGATCCCGGCGATTTCGTGTTGTGGAAGCCATCGACCGACGATCTTCCCGGCTGGGATTCGCCGTGGGGACGCGGCCGTCCGGGCTGGCACATCGAATGCTCGGCGATGGCGGAAGCGCATCTCGGCGACACCATCGACATCCACGCCGGCGGCATCGACCTGCAATTCCCGCACCACGAAAACGAAATCGCGCAAAGCGAGTGCGCGCATGGCGGCCAGCCGTTCGCGCGCTGGTGGCTTCACAACGGCATGCTCAACTTCGGCGGTGCCAAGATGAGCAAGTCGCTGGGCAATATCGAAAAAGTCCACGACCTGGTGCGCGCGCACCCGCCGGAAGCGCTGCGTTACGCCCTGCTCTCCGCGCATTACCGCCAACCGCTGGAGTGGAGCGATGCCTTGGTCGATCAGGGCGTGCGCACGCTCGATCGCCTGTACGGGACGTTGCGTGATCTCGCCGATGTCGATGCACCAGCGGTGATTCCCGCCAGCATCGAAGCCGCACTCGACGACGATCTCAACACACCGATCGCGTTGGCAGAAATCGCCCGCATCGCCGGTGAGGCACGCAAGGCCGCGGGCGATGACCGCAAGCAACTGAAATCGGAATTGCTCGGCGCAGGACTGGTGCTGGGATTGCTTCAACAGGATCCAGCCGCATGGTTCAACCGCGGTGCCAGCAATGACGACGATGCCCGCATCCAGTCACTGGTGGATGAACGCAATACCGCCAAGCAATCGCGCGACTTCGCCCGCGCCGATGCCATCCGCCAGCAACTCGCCGACGAAGGCATCCTGCTGGAAGACACGCCTGCCGGTGTTCGTTGGAAACGGGCATGAGCGCAGCGCAATTTCCCCTCGAATCCACTGCGGCTGCCGCACAGGCCGAGATCGCCGACGAATTCGCGCTGTTCGGCGACTGGTCGGAGCGTTACCAGTACCTGATCGATCTTGGCCGCAAGCTGCCCGATCTCCCCGAATCATTGAAGACCGAGGAGCACCGCCTGCTCGGCTGCCAGTCGAAAGTGTGGATCGCCGCCAGCGGCGACGCCAGCCGCCTCGATTTCCGCGCCATCAGCGATTCCGCCATCGTCTCCGGATTGATCTATCTCGCGTTGCGCGTGTATTCGGGACGCCCGGCCAGCGAGATCCTCGCCACCGCGCCGGACTACATCTCCGACATCGGACTGGCCAAACATCTTTCACCGACCCGCAGCAACGGACTCGCGGCGCTGCTTGACTTCATCAAGACCACCGCCGCACAGGCCCAATGATCGCTACCACCACCGACACCACGCCGCTGCCGCCCTGGCGCAATCGCGGCTTCCTGCAGTTGATGGCGTATCGCGTCACCACACTGCTGTGCTACCAGATCGCAGCGGTGACCGTCGGCTGGCACATCTACGAACTCACCCGCAGCCCATTCGCGCTCGGCATGATCGGCCTCGCCGAGGTGCTGCCGTTTTTCGTTGTCGCGCCGTTCGCCGGCTACCTGGTCGATCACCTGCCGCGGCGCAAGCTCGGGGCGATCGCCTGCCTCGGTCTCGCGGCGACGCCCTTGTTGTTGTGGCTGGTGGCGCGCACGCCGTCGCTGCATTCCAACCTCGCGTTGATGTACGTCGCGGTCGGCTTGAACGGCGTGGTGCGTTCCTTCCTCGGCCCGGTCTACAACGCCTTGTTCGCGCGCGTGCTGCCGCGCGAACAGTTCGTCCGTGGGGCGAGTCTTGGCAGCGTGGTGTTCCAGGCCGGATTGGTGCTCGGTCCGGCATTGGGCGGCGCGCTCACCGGTTGGGGCGGCGTGCAGGTCGCCTATCTCGTTTCATTCGTGCTTGGCGTGATCGCCGCGATCTCGCTGTTCACGCTGGCGGTGAGCGAGCCGCCACCACCGCCGCAACGCGAGCCGGTGTTCGCCAGCATCCGCGAAGGCCTGCGCTTCGTGTTCTCGCAACAGGTGATGCTCGGCGCGATGGCGCTCGACATGTTCTCGGTGCTGTTGGGTGGCGCGATCTCGATGCTGCCGGCCTTCATCAAGGACATCCTGCATGCCGGCCCGGAAGCATTCGGGGTGATGCGCGGGCTGCCGGCGGTGGGATCGATCGCGGTGGCGCTGTGGCTTGCGCGTCGTCCGCTGGAACGCCACGCCGGTCGCGTGCTGATGTTCGCCGTCGCCGGATTCGGGCTGGCGACAATCGCCTTCGCGCTGTCGCGCAACCTGTGGCTGTCGGGCGCGCTGCTGGTGCTCTACGGCATGTGCGATGGCGTCTCGGTGGTGCTGCGCTCGACCATCCTGCAGCTGGTGACGCCGGACGAAATGCGCGGTCGGGTGTCGTCGATCAACAGCATCTTCATCAGCTCGTCGAATGAACTCGGCGCCTTCTACGACGGCACGATGGCGCGCCTGCTCGGACTGGTGCCGGCGATCGTCACCGGTGGTTGCGTCACCCTCGCGGTGGTCGCCACCACTGCCTGGCGTGCGCCGAAACTGCGACGGCTCGATCTGCGCGACCTGCACTGAGGCATACTCGGATCATCGGCATCGTACCGGTTGCGGGAAGCAGCGAATGCGCACATTGATCATCGTCGCCATCGGCATCGCGCTGTCCGCGCTGCTGCTGATGTTGTTCCGGCGCAATGCACCAACGCTGCGCGCGGTGTTCGCCACCTTCGCCGTCGCCTGGGTCGCGGTCTGCGGCTACAACCTGTGGCTGGGCGTAACCCGCGCCGGTTACGCGGTGATGGAAGAACTGCCGTTTTTCCTGGCGAATGCCGGCGTTCCCGTGCTGTTCGCATGGTGGTTGCAGCGACGCCTGCAACGCCCGCTGCGGGCGTAGACTCGATCCCCAACTCCTGCGGAGCAGTGCCATGGCGACCGAAACCATCCGCGGCAAGCACCTCGTCATCCTATACGACGGAAAACTCTGCATCCATTCGCGCAATTGCATCCTGAACCAGCCAGAGGTCTTCGTCCCCAATGTCGAAGGCGAATGGATCCACCCCGATGACGCCTCCACCGAAGACGTGGTGATGACCGCGCGGATGTGCCCGTCCGGCGCCATCCGTTATCAGCGCCTTGATGGCGGCGAGGAAGAACCCGCGCCTGAGGTCAACACCGCGCGCCTGCGCGAGAACGGTCCGCTGGCCTTCAATGCGCCATTGGAGATCGCCGGTGAAGCAGCCGGCCTGCGTCGCACGCTGTGTCGTTGCGGCCTGTCGAAGCACAAGCCGTATTGCGACAACAGTCATGTCGAAGGCGGCTTCCACGCCACCGGGGAACCGGCCACGAAAAAATCGGGACCACTGGCAGCGCGCGATGGCGTTCTTGCGGTCGAACCGCAGCGCAACGGTCCGCTGAAGGTGAGCGGCAATCTGGAAATCGTCAGCGGCACCGGCCGCACCATCGATCGCGTCACCGAGACGTGGCTATGCCGCTGCGGGCATTCGCAGAACAAGCCTTACTGCGATGGCTCGCACCTGAAGTCCGGATTCGAGGCTGACGGCACCTGATTCCCGGCAACAAAAACCCCGCGCAAGGCGGGGGTTTGCATATTGCAATCAATTGAAGCGTAACGGGCGAAGCCCAGGCGTGTGCGCGCGGAGCGCAGGAAGCGGAGTGTGCTCAGGTGCACATGAGCATTCCGAGCAGCGCACGCGCTCGCATGGGCGAGCGCAGTAGCTTCAGTCGCCCTGCTGCTTCTGCAGATGCTCCCAGCGTTCCTGTGCATCGATGGTGCGCTCGGCTTGCGGACGCGCCTCCAGGCGCTCCAGGCCGATGTCCTCGCCGGTATCGACGCAGTAGCCGTACTCGCCGCTGTCGACGCGCTTGAGCGTGCTGTCGAGCTTGCTGAGCAGCTTGCGGTAGCGGTCGCGGGTGCGCAGTTCCAGCGCGTTCTCGGTCTCGCGGCTGGCGCGCTCGGCATCGTCGCCGACATCGCGCACTTCGTCCCTGAGGTTCTCGATGGTCTGCTTGGACTCCTCGACCAGTTCGGCGCGGCGTTCCAGCAATTTCTGGCGGAAATACTCGAGCTGCAACGCGCTCATGTATTCCTCGTCCGCCTTCGGCTTGTAGCCGGCGGGCAGGATCGGGCGGCCGCTGGTCTCATCGACCTTGTACTCGACCACGCGCGGCTTGCCGCGCACCGCTGGCGCCTTGGTGACCGGCGTGACCGCCACCGCGACCTTGCCGATCGGGCGCGGCACCGGGGCGCGCGGTGCCGGGGGCACCGGGGCCGGAGCGGGTGCGGGCGTCTTGCTGCCCTTGCTCGCAGCGGGCTTGGCCACGGCTTTTGGTGCGGCGGGCGCAACCTTCGCCGGCGCGGGCTTGCTTGCGGCAGGCGCAGGTGCTGGCTTGGCAGCAACCGGGGCCGGCTTCGCGGCAGCCTTCACGGGCGCCGGAGCCGACTTCGCAGCAGCCTTCACCGGTGCCGGGGCCGGCTTGGCCGCGGCTTTCGCGGGAGCGGCCTTGGCGACAGGCGCCGCGGGTTTCTTCGCGGGCAGGGGTGCCGGCTTGGCCGCGGCCTTCACCGGGGCAGCCTTGGCGACGGCAACCGGCTTCTTGGCAGGCACGGCGGCGGCCTTGGTGGCGGGTTTCGCCGGCGCCTTGGCGGCCGGTTTGCTGCTCACTGGTGCTTTTTTGGGCGCGGCAGCGGCCGGTTTCTTGGCGGCGGCCTTGCTGGCGGGCTTGGCGGGGGCTTTTACGGTTTTCTTGACAGCCACTTCAACGTCCTTACATGATCCCTTGAGCGCGGGAAGCCGGCTGTTATAACCTGCCTACTCCCCCTCGGCAAGCGCAGGATGCTGCAACAGATCGCGTGGACAGATGGTGATTTCCCCTGAACATGCTCCGTGACCTCGCATCCGGCCTGCTGATCGGGCTGTTGCGCACCTACAAGTTGCTGATCAGCCCCCTGCTCGGGCAGCGTTGCCGCTTCCATCCCAGCTGCTCGAGCTATGCCATGGAGGCGATTGTGCGCTTCGGCCCGATCAAGGGCAGCTGGCTGGCCGTGCGCCGCGTCGGCCGCTGCCATCCCCTCCATCCCGGTGGCCACGACCCCGTGCCGCCCGCCTGACCCCAACCGGACCTCGCCACATGCCCTCGATCCTCATCACCAATGCCCGCGTCGTCAGCGACGGCCGCGAATTCGACGCCGACGTCCGCATCGAGGGCGAGCGCATCGGGCTGATCGGCGACAGCCTGGCGGCGAAACCGGGCGAACGGGTGATCGACGCCAGGGGTGCGTGGTTGATGCCGGGCATGATCGATGACCAGGTCCACTTCCGCGACCCCGGCCTGACCCACAAGGGCGACACGGCGACGGAATCGGCGGCGGCGGTGGCCGGTGGTACCACCAGTTTCATGGACATGCCCAACACCCGTCCACCAACGCTCGATCATGCCGCGCTGGAAGCGAAGTACGCCAACGCCGCCGGACGCGCCCATGCCAACTACGGCTTCTACTTCGGGGCGAGCAACGACAACCTCGAGGCGATCCGCGGCCTCGATCCGCGTGCCACGCCGGGGGTCAAGGTGTTCATGGGCGCATCGACCGGCAACATGCTGGTGGACGATCCCGACGTGCTCGACGGCATCTTCCGCGACTCGCCGGTGACGATCATCACCCACTGCGAAGACACCCCGACCATCGACGCCAATCTCGCCGGTTACGTGGCGCAATACGGCAACGACATCCCGGTGCGGTTCCATCCCGATATCCGCAGCCGCGAGGCTTGCCTGAAGTCGTCGCGGCTGGCCGTGGAACTGGCGCGCCGCCACGATTCCCGCCTGCACGTGCTGCACATCTCCACCGCCGACGAGCTCGACCTGTTCGAACGCGGGCCGCTGATCCGCGCCAATGGCAGCCGCAAGCGCATCACCGCCGAAACCTGCGTGCACTTCCTGCATTTCACCCGCGCCGATTACGATCGCCTAGGCAACCTGATCAAGTGCAATCCGGCGATCAAGGACGCCAGCGATCGCGATGCCCTGATCCGTGCGCTGGCCGACGACGTGATCGACGTGCTCGCCACCGATCACGCGCCGCATACCTGGGAAGAAAAACAGCAGCAGGACTACCTGAAGGCGCCGGGTGGCCTGCCACTGACGCAGTTCGCGCTGCAATGCGCGCTGGAACGCGTCCATGACGGTTTGCTGACCCGCGCGCAGGTGGTGCAGAAGACCGCGCATGCCACGGCGCAGTTGTTCGACGTGGTCGATCGCGGCTTCGTCCGCGAGGGCCAGTTCGCCGACCTGGTGCTGATCGAGGACGCGCCCTATACCGTGCGTCGCGAGGCGGTACTGTCGAAATGCGGTTGGTCGCCGTTCGAAGGCACCACCTTCCGCTCGCGCATCGCTTCGACCTGGGTCAATGGCCGCCAAGTGTGGGACGGTACCAGCGTGATCGGCCCGGCCGACGGCCAGCGCCTGCAGTTCCATCGCTGAAACAACGCGGCGCCGTTCATCGGCGCCGCGAAGCACTGCGATCAGGACTCGGAGGAATCGCCGGCGTCCTGCGACTGCGGTTTTTCCGCGTCGTTGTTTTCGAAGTGTTCCTTCACCTTTTCGACGCCGACGAAACCGGCAACGGCAGCTGCGCCCTCGGTCAGGATCGAAGCGTCAGGATCGAGTTTCTTGGCACCTTCCACCGCTGCAACCGCGCCTGCTGCTTCTTCAAGAAAATTGATGACGCCCATGGATGTTTCCTCTGCGATTTGCCGTGACTGGAAGCCTCCATACAGCGGCAATCCCGGCGAACTGTCAATGCAGAATCGACTCTCGTTCATCCGAAAGCGGGCATCGCGCAATGTTGCGGAAAGATTGATCGGCGCGAGGTGAAGCAGCTGTCAATTATTTGCTGCACACCACCGCCACGGCGTCGTGCGCGTGCAGGCTTTCGAGATGGCTGACCTGCACGCGATAGCGCAGGCAGCCGGCCATCTTCGAGACCACTGACGCGACGCGGCGCGCGGCGTCTTCGCAGAACATCAGGTTGGCGGCGTTGGCCTCGGCGAAGGCGCGTTCGTCCTCGCGCTTCACCGCGGTCTGCACCGGCGTGCCGAGCGCGCGCTCCACCGCATCGACCAATACTGCAATCGGCAACACGTCCACGCCATTCGCCAGCTCAACGCGAATCCGCGCCACGCTGCGTTGCGCATGCGGCGTCGCCGCCATCCCCGCGGGAGAGGCCAGCCACGCGGCGATCTCCCCGGCGTCACCGCCATTGGGGAACGCCCGCAGGAAATGTTCGGAGATCACCTGCCGCGACAACGCTGCCGACGCCGGACAGGTGCTGGAATACTGCAGTTCGATGGTGAACGCGGCACGCAGGCCATCGCCATCGAGTTCCACTTCAAGTTCGATCGGGTAATCGCGCCAGCCGGCATTGGCGCTGGCCAGCGCCGGGCGTTCCAGCAGCACGTCGTAGCGCAAACGCACGCGCGCCGCCGTGCTCAATCCGTTCTGCGACACGATGCACGCCTGCAGGAAATCGCCGATGCGCGCGATGCTGACATCGCCATTCGCCAGCGATTCCTGCAGCTGCAGGTACAGGCGCGACATATGGATGCCGCGCGCGTTGGCATCGGCCAGATTGACAAAGACGTCGGCGATGGCGGGCGCGATGATGTCGCCGTCCAGCCGCAGCGGCAGGGCGATGCCTTCCATCCCCACCCAGTCCAGTCCACGCGCGTGCGTGGCCGTCTCGTGGGCGACGTCGGGCATCAGGGTCTTGCGCGATTCCAGGTTCATTGGCCCATTTTAGCGGCCTCGGGCGGCACGCCACGCCAACACCAGGGTGCGCCAGCGCGAAATGGTGATGGCATCGCCCTCGCGGGCCGCATTTGCACGCGCGACCGCTAGTGCATCCAAGATCCGGCGCGCGCGTGGGCCACCGCGTTGCAGGGTCGCCGCGACGACCGGCAATCCGCCCATCACCCGCAGGCTGCGCCACAACTGGGTCGGATCGCTGTCGAGCGCGGATTCGCCAAAGAGCTGGCGTTCGACCAGGCGAATCGCCGACAGGAACGGTTGCAGCGTGGCGACCGCCACCTGTTCATCGGCGGTGGCGAGCTCGCGCTCGCGCAATACGCTCAGGGTGTCTGCGAACGCTGACCAATCAACCGCCTGCTTCTGCAGCGCCAGACCCAATGGATGGCGACGCAGGCCCTTGGCCCAGCCGCGCAACTCCTCCTGCCACCAGCCGAGCTTGGCCAGCCCAGGCGTCGGATCGCTGCCGCCCCAGGCGGCGTGCGCGAGCTGCGCGAGCAGGTCGAACCAGGCCATGGCGGTTACGCGCGATTCCACCGCGACGAACAGTTCGGCGATCTGCCATTCCGGCCAGCGTGCGCGCCAATCGGCCAACGTGGCGTCGAGGGCGTCACGATCGCTCATGGCCAGCGCGCCGGGTCGAGCAGGTCCGCTGCCTGATCCACCAGCACGTCGCCGCCCCACTCCATCGGTTCGTCGCCCGGCAGGCGATAACCCCACAGCGCGATCACCGAGCGCATGCCCGCCGCGCGCGCCGCCTCGATGTCGCGGAAATCGTCGCCGACATAGACGCAATCGCGCGGATCGACGCCGATCATCTGCGCCGCATGCAGCAGCGGCAATGGATGCGGCTTGCGTTCCGGCAGGCTGTCGCCGCCGACCAGTACGCCGCTGCGATGCGTCCAGCCCGACGCCAGCAAGGCCGACTCCGCCAATCCTTCCGGCTTGTTGGTGACGATGCCCCAGCGCACGTCGGCGCGATCGAGCACATCCAGCAGCGCGTCGACGCCGGGAAATGCGACCGCGTGCTTGCCGAGTTCGCGGGCGTAGATGTCGAGGAATTCCGGCACGTGCGCATCGCGCTGCGTTTCGTCGAATCGCGGGAATGCCGCAGCGATCATTGCGCGCGATCCCTTCGAGACATGCGGGCGCAGTTCGTCGAGCATCATCGCCGCGACGCCACGCGTGGCGCGCATGGCGTTGACCGTCGCCAGCATGTCGGGCGCGCTATCGAGCAAGGTGCCGTCGAGATCGAACAGTACCGCCTTCGGGAACGTCGGTGTCATCGCGCTTCTGTTGAAGCAAGGGGCTTGCCGGCCTGCATCAGGTAGTTGACGTCGGTGCGCGAGGTCAGGCGCGCGGCGTGGCGCCATGGTTCGTAGAAGATGCCGCGGATATCGCGCACGTCGAGGCCGGCGCTGCGCATGCCGCGCGCGAGTTCCGACGGGCGGATGAAATCGCGGTACTGGTGCGTGCCTTTGGGCAGCAAACCGGCGATGTATTCGGCACCTACGATCGCCAAGCCGAATGCCGCCGGCGTGCGATTGAGGGTCGATGCGAACAACTGGCCGCCCGGACGCAACAGCGTGGCGCAGGCATCGAGGATCGATTGCGGATCGGGCACGTGTTCCAGCATTTCCATGCAGGTGATGACGTCGAACGTCCCCGGCTGCTCTGCCGCCAGCGCTTCCACCGACTGCTCGCGGTAGTCGACCTTGATGCCGGCTTCGAGGCCGTGCAATTTCGCCACCTGGATCAGTTCCGGCGCGAGATCGAGTGCGGTGACATTCGCCCCCGCCTGCGCCAGCGCTTCGCTGAGCAAGCCGCCGCCACAACCGACGTCGAGCACGCGCGCACCCGCCAATGTCGCGCGTTCGGCGACATAGGCGAGGCGTACCGGGTTCAGCGCATGCAGCGCGCGTTGCGGGCCGTTGGCATCCCACCAGCGACTGGCGAGGGCGCCGAACTTGTCGAGTTCGGACTGGCGGACATTGCTGCCGTGGTTTGTCATGGCGAGATCCTCATTGCACGCCGATGTGGTCGCGCCACTGGCGGGCATTGGCGCGAATGGCGTCGATGTCCATCTCGACCAGCACGCGATCGGCGAGCTTGCGGCGTCCGGCGATCCAGACATCGCTCACCTGCTGGCGGCCGCAGGCATAGACCAGTTGCGACAACACGTGGAACAGCGGCTGGGTTTCGATGGCGGAGAGATCGACCAGCGCGAGGTCGGCCTGCTTGCCGACTTCGATCGAGCCGATGCGATCGCCCCAGCCGAGCGCGTGCGCACTGCCGAGTGTCGCCGCACGCAATGCGTCTGCCGCGCCGAAGGCCGCGGCGTCGTTCGCCACCGCCTTGGCCAGCAGCGCGGCGGTGCGCGTTTCGCCGAACATGTCGAGATCGTTGTTGCTGGCGGCGCCATCGGTGCCGATGGCGACGTTGACGCCGGAACGCACCAGTTTCTCCACCGGGCAGAACCCCGACGCCAGCTTCATGTTGGATTCCGGGCAGTGCACGACGCTGGTGCCGCGCTCGGCACACAGGCGGATTTCGGCATCGGTCAGTTGTGTCATGTGGACCGCGATCAGGCGATCATTGACCACGCCGAGGCGATCGAGCCGCGCCAGCGGGCGCTGGCCGTGCAGCTTCAGCGAATCCTCGACTTCCTGCACGGTTTCATGGACGTGGCAATGCACCGGGATGTCGAGCTGGTCGGACAGCATGCGCAGGCGTTCGAAGCTGGCATCGCTGACCGTGTACGGCGCGTGCGGCGCGAACGCGGTGCCGATGAAGGCATCGTCGCGCCACTGGTCGTGCACTTCACCGGCGCGTTCGAAATACTCGTCGTCGCTCTTGGCCCAAGCGGTCGGGAAATCGATCACCGGCAGGCCGACCATCGCCCGGAAACCGAGCTTGTGGTAAGTCTGCGCCTGCACGTCGGGGAAGAAATAATTTTCGTTGCAGCAGGTGGTGCCGCCCCGCAGCATCTCGGCCACCGCCAGCGTCGCGCCATCGCGAACATATTCCGGCGACATCACCCGCGCTTCCGCCGGCCAGATGTGCTGCTGCAGCCACGTCATCAACGGCAGGTCGTCGGCGATTCCGCGCAACAACGTCATCGGGTTGTGGGTATGGGCGTTGACGAAACCCGGCATCAACACCGCATCCGGGCGCGACACCGTTTCCTTCGCCGCGTATTTCGCCCGCGCCGCGGTGATCGGCAACACATCGACGATCACGCCAGCGCGGACCGCCACCGCGTGATCGTCCAGCACCACGCCATGCGGCTCGATCGGTACGACAAAGCCGGCTTCGATCAACAGGTCGCAGGGCGTCGGAGTGTCAGTCATGCGGCGATTCCAGTGCGGGAGTCGATGATTGGAAGATGCGGCGACGGACGATCTTCAGCAGCGGGAAGATCAGGAAGAACACCAATGCGATCCATTTCGGCGGCACCACGAAGGCCAGCGGCACCATCACCGCGAATATGCACAACGGGATCACTCCCCGTGCGATGAACCAGCGCGTCTCGATGAAGCCGATCTTGTCGCGCAAGTCCTCCTGCCTGACTACCTTCAGGCGCGTGCGCAGCGAGAAAAACGAAATCATCATCAGCACGGCGGCATACATCGCCGAGCGCCACGGATCATTGGCAACGATCGCGAGTGAATACTCGCGCGTGGCAAACGGCATCAACGCCACGAACATCAATTGCATCAGGGTGAGCCACACCATCCCGCCGTTGACCCGGGTGACGTGTTTCCACGTCAGCATGTGGCTGGTCCAGAACACGCCAGTGACCATGAAACTGACGAAATAGGCAATGAAGGTGGCGGTGATTTCAACGGCCGCAGCGGCATCGGTCGTGTCGTGACCCGGCAACTTCAGCTCGATCGCCAGCAAGGTGATGGCGATCGCGAAGACCGCGTCGCTGAAGAACACGACGCGCTCGTGCGGAAAGAGATCGGTGCCGGGTGTTGCAGGCGTTGCGCTCGACGACATGCGTTCCCTCTCCGCGTTGACCGACGTTACTTCACGCGGCTGACGTACTCGCCGCTGCGGGTGTCGACCTTGATGATTTCTTCCTGGCCGACGAACAGCGGCACGCGCACCACCGCGCCGGTTTCCAGCGTGGCCGGCTTGCCGCCGGTACCAGCCGTATCGCCCTTCACGCCAGGATCGGTCTCGGTGATCTTGAGTTCGACGAAATTCGGTGGCTGCACCATGATCGGGTTGCCGTTCCACAGGGTCACGATGCACTGTTCCTCGCCCTTCAGCCACTTCTCGGCACCGCCCATGCCGTTGATGTTGGCCTGGACCTGCTCGAAGGATTGCGGATCCATGAAGTGCCAGTATTCGCCGTCCGAATACATGTAGTTCATGTCGGTGTCGACGACGTCGGCCTGCTCCACCGAATCGGTCGCCTTCATGGTCATTTCCACCACGCGGCCCGACTTGATGCTGCGGTACTTCATGCGGGTGAAGGCCTGGCCCTTGCCCGGCTTCACGTATTCGGTGTCGGTGATGACGCAGGGATCGTTGTTGACCAGGATCTTCTGGCCGTTCTTGACGTCATTCATGCCCAGGCTGGCCATGTCGTGCTCCTCAGTGCGGCCCGATGGTGCCGGGCCCGATAGAATAAACCCGACATGATACCTGCTCGACCATTGCCACGACAGGCCGCAGCGCGCTGGCAAGCGCTGTGGCGCGAGGCCGTGCGCGATCCGGCGGAGCTGCTGGGCCTGCTCGGGCTGCAGACGCTGGCCACGCGCATCTCGCCGGCGGCGATGGCGCAATTCCCGCTGCGGGTGCCACGCGGCTTCGTCGCGCGCATGCGCCATGGCGATCCCGGCGATCCGTTGCTGCGGCAAGTCCTGCCACTGGACGACGAGGACCAAGTCGTTCCCGGTTTCACGCTGGATGCCGTCGGTGATGGCGCCGCACGCGCGGGTTCCGGCGTGATCCGCAAATACCGAGGCCGCGCCCTGCTGATCGCCACCGGCAGCTGCGCCATCAATTGCCGCTATTGCTTCCGTCGCCACTTCCCCTATGCCGAGGACACCGCCGCGCGCGGGCAATGGGCCGAGGCGGTGGAGATCATCGCGGCCGATGCGTCCATCGACGAAGTGATCCTCTCCGGTGGCGATCCGCTATCGCTGGCCGACGGCAAGCTGGCCGAACTCAGCGATGCCCTGAAGCGCGTTCCTCACCTGCGTCGCCTGCGCATCCATACGCGATTGCCGGTGGTGCTGCCGGAACGTGTCGATGACGGTTTCATCGCGTGGTTGCGCGACCTGCCGTGGCCGGTCACGGTGGTACTCCACGCCAACCACGCCAATGAATTCGATGACAGTGTCGATGCCGCCCTCGCCCGCCTGCGCGACGCCGGCGTCCTGCTGCTGAACCAGGCGGTGCTGCTGAAAGGTGTCAACGATTCGGTCGCTGCCCTCGCCGAGTTGTGCGAACGCGGCCATCGCGCCGGCGTGTTGCCCTATTACCTGCACCAGCTCGATCGCGTCAGCGGCGCCGCGCATTTCGAAGTCACCGATGCCGAAGCATTGGCCCTGCATCGCGATCTCGCCGCGCGGCTGTCCGGTTATCTGGTGCCGAAACTGGTTCGCGAGGTCGCCGGCGATCCCGGCAAGCGCCCGCTGGTGTGACCGGCATCAAGCCTCGTCCGTCCCCACGGATGACCATTCAGTTCCGTCCGGTATAGTTGCCATCGACTGCGCCACTCCCCCAGGCGCGGCGCAGAGGGTGGGATGCAACGGAAGAAAGACCACACGATCCGGGTCCTGGTCATCGATGACCGCATGGAAGATGCCGAATCCATCGTCACCGGCTTGCGCAACGACGGCTTGGCCGTGCGCGCCAATCGCCCCACCAGTCTCGATGAATACCGCGCGATGCTCGCTGGCCAGCCGGTCGATCTGGTCCTCGCCGCGGCCACCAGCAAGACGGTGGAACCGACCCAGGCGCTCACGCTCGCACGCGCCACCGGCAACGACCTGCCGGTGATCCTGATCGCCGATGGCCACGACGATGCCGGGCTGGCTGCGATGATCGGCCTCGGCGCCGACAACATCGCCCTGCGCAACCGCGATGGCCATCTCCGCCGCGCCGTCGAACGCGAGTACCGCGATCTCAACGCCCGCCGTGACCTGCGCCACCTCGACGCGCGCCTGCACGAAACCGAACGCCGCTGCGACGCGCTGATCGATTCCTCGCGCGATCCCATCGCTTACATCCACGAAGGCATGCATATCCGCGCCAACCAGGCCTACCTGGAAATGTTCGGCTACGCCGACTTCGATGAAGTCGAGGGCATGTCGATCCTCGACATGGTCGCGCCGGCCGATGCCAACGACTTCAAGACGCTGCTGAAACAGTTGTCCAAGGGCGGCGAGACGCCGCCACCGCACCATCTCACCGCGCACGATGCCGACGGCCAGGAATTCCCGGCGACGATGGAATTCTCGCCGGCCACCTACGACGGCGAACCCTGCCTGCAGATCATCTTCCGGCGCAAGGAAACCGCCTTCGACCCGGCGATGATGGAGCAGATGGAAACCCTGCGTCGCCAGGATGTCGCCACCGGCCTGCTCAACCGGCCAACCTTCCTGCAATCGCTGGAAGACGCCGTCGCCCGTTCTGCCAGCGCACACGAACACCATGGCCTGCTGCTGATCCAGCCCGATCATTTCGGCTCGCTGGTGCAGAGCGTCGGCATCAACAATGTCGATGCCCTGATGGCGGCGCTGGCCGAACGCCTGCGCCCGCTGCTGGACGAACAGGTCGAAGCCGCGCGCTTCGGCGAACAGGTCATCGCGGTGCTGGCACGCGGGTCCAGTCATGCCGAAACCGAGGTACTGGCCCGCGACATCGTCTCCGTGATCGGCGGACGCATCCTCGAAACCGGCGACCATTCGCTGACGGTGACGGCCAGCGTCGGCGCCGTGCAGGTGAGCGAACGCAACGCCCAGGTGCCACGGGTGCTGGCGCGTGCGCAGCAATTGCTGGAAACCGCGCAGGGCGTCGGCGGCAACCGCATGGAGCTGTACGATCCCGGCGCCATTGATCGCGCCGAGCAGGACCGCATCAATGCCTGGATCGAGCGCATCCGCGGCGCGCTGACGAACGACCAACTGGTCCTCCACTACCAGCCGATCATCAGCCTGCACGGCAACAACGCGCCGTTCTTCGATGTGTTGATGCGGATGGACAACGGCACCGGCGAACTGGTGATGCCGAACGCCTTCCTGCCGATCGCCGAGGAACACGGGCTGATCCGCGACCTCGACCGTGGCGTGATCGCCAAGGCGGTCCGTACGCTGGCCGCGAACGCCAAGCGCGAGATGCGCTTCATCGTGCGCATTTCACGCGCCTCGATCGAGGACACCACGCTGCCGGCCTTCATCCAGCAGGTGTTGCAGGAACACGCCATCCCGGCCAATCGCCTGGTCGTCCAGATCAACGAGTCCAAGGTCTCGACCCAGGTCAACGAAGCCGCCGAGTTCAATCGTCAGCTGGCCGCGTTCGGTGCCGGCTTCTGCATCGATCAGTTCGGCGTCGGCCTCAGCTCGGCGCAGTTGATCGCGCATCTGCGCCCGCGTTTCGTCAAGCTCGACGGCAGCTTCATGACCGATTACGCGCGCTCGCCGGAACAGCAGGCGCGCGTCCGCGACCTCGGTGCCGCCGCCACTGCATCGGGCGCATCGACGATCGCCTGCGACGTCAACGATTCCGGCAGCATGACCACGCTGTTCCTCGCCAACGTCGAATACGTGCAGGGCAACTTCCTCGCCCCGCCCAGCCCCGACCTCAGCTTCGACTTCTGATCGCGGTTCAAGGCACGCGCTGGCTTGGCGAAAAGCATCGCCCGGCTGTGCGCCTGCGTCGGTTGTCCATATGGCCGACACGCCGTGAATACGTCCATGTAGGCTCAGCCGCCGCATCCATGCGGCGGAATGGTCGGCCATACGGACGAACCGCGCTGGCGCCGCCGGTGGCGGCTTTCAAGTCTCTGAGAAGCAACAACACGCGCGCGGCAAGTGGGTGGTCTGCCCAATGCGCGGGCATACGAGGCATGGATGCCGAGTCGAGCCTCCATGGACGGATTCACGGCGTCCCGCGCATTGGGTCTGGCCACCCACGCCAGCCAGCGCGTGCCTTGAATCAGCTCACTACGCCTTCGCGCAATGCTGACGGATTGAGCTGGGCCTTGCGCAAGGCCTCGATGCGTACCTCCAGCGGCGGATGGCTCATCAGCAGCGCACCGAAGCCCTGGCGCAGGTCGCCGGAGATGCCGAAGGCCTGGAACTGCTTCGGCAATCCCGACTCGCCATGGTTGAGCTGCAGGCGTTCCAGCGCCGCTATCATCTTTTCGCGCGAAGCCAGCTCGGCACCGGCGATGTCGGCGCGGAATTCGCGCTGGCGCGAGAACCACATGGAGATCACGCTGGCGAACAGGCCGAATACCAGCTGCAGCACGTTCACCGTGATCCAGTAACCGATCCCGCCGCCACCCTCGCGGCGACCGCCGCTGAGATAGCCGTCAACGACCTGGCCAACCACGCGCGCCAACACGATCACGAAGGTGTTGAGCACGCCCTGCAGCAACGCCATCGTCACCATGTCGCCGTTGGCGACGTGACCGATCTCGTGACCAAGCACCGCTTCGGCCTCGTCGGCATTCATCGAATTGAGCAGGCCGGTCGAGACCGCGACCAGCGCGTGGTTGCGGTTGGCGCCAGTGGCGAAGGCGTTGATATCCGGCGAATCGTAGATCGCGACGTCGGGCATGCCGATGCCGGCCTTCCGGGCGTGGTGCTGCACGGTCTGCACCAGCCAGCGCTCGCTCTCGTTGCTTGGCTGGGTGATGATCTTTGCACCGGTGCTCCACTTCGCCATCATTTTCGACATCAGCAGGGAGATGATCGATCCGCCGAAGCCGAAGATCGCCGCCATCACCAGCAAACCGGAGGTCCGCGCCGGGTTGATCCCGAACACGGTCATGACGATCCCGAGCAGGATCATCACCGCGAGATTGGTGATCAGGAACAATGTGATGCGCTTGAGCATGACAGCGGAAACTCCTCGTGTTTCCTGCACAGTGTGGGGCAGTCGCGTTAAATTCAAGTGCAACCAGACCCGTATCCACGCATGCAAGTTCACGTTCGCGGTCGTTTCGCGCCCTCTCCTACAGGCCCGCTGCATCCCGGCTCGCTGCTGGCGGCGCTCGGCAGCTGGCTGTTCGCGCGCCATGCCGGTGGCGAATGGTGGCTGCGGATCGAGGACGTCGACCGGATCCGCGAAGTGGCGGGCGCGGCGGACGACCAACTGGCGACATTGGCCGCGTTCGGATTCGCGCACGATGGCCCGGTGGAACGACAGAGCAATCGCGATGCTCTGTATGCCGCCGCCCTCGATCGCCTGATTGCCGCCGGCCACGCCTTCGAATGCCATTGCAGTCGCAACGTGCTGGAGGCGCAGGGCGGCATCCATCGCGCCTGCGTGCCGGGTCTGCAGCGCCCCGATCCGGCGATCCGCCTGCGCGTGCCGGATGGTTGCAGCATCGATTTCATCGACGCCATCCACGGCCCAAAGTCGCAACGCGTCGATCGCGACGTCGGAGATTTCGTGCTGAAACGCAGCGACGGTTGCTGGGCCTACCAACTCGCGGTGGTGGTGGACGATGCCGCGCAAGGCATCACCGCGGTGGTGCGCGGCGCCGACCTGCTCGATTCCAGCGCGCGGCAAATCCTGCTGCAACGATTGCTCGGCTATCCGACGCCCGATTACGCACACCTGCCGTTGCTGGTGGATCGCCTCGGCCACAAGCTGTCGAAGTCATCGGCGGCGCACCCAATCGACCGCGGCGATCCGCTGCCGGCATTGCGCGATGCATGGCGACAACTTGGTCAACAGGAATTTGCTGCAACGCCACACGCAACGTCACACGAATGGTTGCATGATGCGGTTGAGCGGTTCGTTCCGTCGCGCGTCCCGCGCGGCCCGCTTTCACTCAATCTGGAGCAGTCATGACTTCACGCGTCGCATTCGTTACCGGTGGCACCGGCGGCATCGGCACCGCCATCGTCCGGGAATTGGCCGGCATGGGCCACAAGGTCGCCACCAATTACCGCAACGAAGAAAAAGCGAAGGCGTGGCAGGCGGAACTCAAGAAGGACGGCATCGACGTGGCCCTGGTCAAGGGCGACGTGACATCGCCCGAGGATTCCGCGCGCATGATCAAGGAAGTCGAGGACAAGCTCGGCCCGGTCGAGATCCTGGTGAACAACGCCGGCATCACCCGCGACGGCACCTTCCATCGCATGAAGACCGACCAGTGGACCGACGTGATCGACACCAACCTCAATTCGGTGTTCAACGTGACGCGTCCGGTGATCGAAGGCATGCGCGAGCGCAAATGGGGCCGCATCATCCAGATCAGCTCGGTCAACGGGTTGAAGGGCCAGTACGGCCAGGCCAACTACGCCGCCGCCAAGGCCGGCATGCACGGTTTCACCATTTCGCTGGCGCGCGAAAACGCCCGCAATGGCGTCACCGTCAACACCATTTCGCCCGGCTACATCGCCACCGACATGGTGATGGCGGTTCCGGAGGAAGTCCGCGCCAAGATCGTCGCCGACATCCCCACCGGTCGCCTCGGCACACCCGAGGAAATCGCCCACGGCGTGTCCTTCCTCGCCGACGAGCGTTCGGGCTGGATCACCGGCTCCAATCTCGACATCAACGGTGGGCACCATATGGGATGGTGATTTCGCGCTCATGCGCTGTCCTATCGGCAGCGCATGCGGAATCACCATGCGAGGCAGGATGCCGAACCGGATGGAAACGCCAGGGATGGCATCAGTGAGGAGCCTCCCCATTCATCCAAGCAAACAGGCCGGGAAAACCGGCCTGTTTTGCATTCCGGCGCTTGCGGAGCGTGCTGCGCTGCGCCATGCTGGCGAAATCGATCAGGGGGCCTGCCAGCCATGAGTCAACCGCGCATCATCAAGAAGTACCCGAACCGCCGCCTCTACGACACCGAGATTTCCAGCTACATCACCGTCGAGGACGTGCGCCAGTTGATCCTCGACAACGAGGAGTTCGAGGTGCGCGATGCCAAGAGCGGTGATGACCTGACACGGCAGGTGTTGTTGCAGATCATCGCCGAGCACGAACAATCCGGCGAACCGGTGCTGACCACGCCGATGCTGGCGCAGATGATCCGCCTCTACGGCGATTCGATGCAGGGCTTCATGGGCAATTACCTGGAACGGGCAATGCAGTTGTTCACCGAACAACAGGCGCAGTTCCGCCAGCAACTGGGCGGCATGCTCGGGCCGACGCCGTGGACGATGATGAACCAGATGGCCGAACGCAACATGGACGTGTGGAAGGACATGCAGCAACAGTTCCTGCGCACTTCCGGGATGCCGACCGGAACCTCCGACTCCGCCGCGACCGGCAAGCGGACCGACCGCAAGTGAGTCCACGAAGAGTTGCACTGGTCACCGGCGGCATCGGTGGCCTGGGGAGCGCTGTGTGTCGCGCACTGGCTGCGCAGGATTGCCATGTGATCGCCGGCGATCTCGCCGGCCGCAGCGAACGCATCGAAGCATTCACCGTCGCGATGGCCGGGCTGGATGTGGAATTCGCGGCACTTGATGTCACCGATTTCGATCGCTGCGGCGCGCTGGTGCGCGAGATCGTGGCGAAGCACGGACGACTCGACATCCTGGTCAATTGCGCCGGCATCACCCGCGACACGTCGTTGCGCAAGATGGATGCGTTGCAGTGGCAGCAGGTGATGGCGGTCGATCTCGACGGTGTGTTCAACACCTGCCGCCATGCGATCGAGCCGATGCTGGCGCAGGGTCATGGCCGCATCGTCAACATCAGTTCGGTGAACGGCCAGACCGGCCAGTTCGGCCAAACCAATTACGCGGCGGCGAAAGCCGGCATGCACGGTTTCAGCATGTCCCTCGCACGCGAGGTGGCGCGCAAGGGCATCACGGTGAATTGCGTGGCGCCGGGGTATTGCGCGACGGAGATGGTGATGGCGGTGCCGGAGGAGATTCGCGCCGGGATCGTGGCGCAAGTGCCAGTCGGCCGGCTCGGCGAGCCGGAGGAAATCGCGCGCGCGGTGGCGTTTCTCGCAGCCGAGGATGCGGGATTCATTACGGGTGCGTTGCTGCCGGTGAACGGCGGCTTGTTCATGAGTTTTTGAGCGTCGCACGCGCTGGTTGGCGTGCTGTTATCCCGAGCACAAGCGTGTGATCCCGAACAGCGTGAGGGATCAGCTTTCTCGCGCCCGGCGTGCGCCCGCTTGGGTGTCCCTATGGCCGACCATTCCGCCGCATGGATGCGGCGGCTGAGCCTACATGGGTGTATTCACGGCGTGTCGGCAATAGGGACACACCGCGCAGGCGCTGCCGGGCGGGGAGTGTTTCGTCGCTGCGATGGGGTCGCAACACACGCGTGTTGTTGCTCTCTCGAGTCGCAACAACACGCGCGCGGCAAGTGGGTGCACCAGTCCGATGCGCGGGCATACGAGGCATGGATGCCGAGTCGAGCCTACATGGATGGATTCACGGCGTCCCGCGCATTGGAGCTGGTCACACACGCCAGCCAGCGCGTGCGAGGAACTCCGGCTACCTCGTCAGCGCGTGCGAGCTTCTCAGCCGTCCAACTCCGCCCAACGCGCGTACGCGCCATCAAGTTCCGCCTGCGCCATCGCCAACGCTTCGTTATCGGCGGTGATAGCCGCAGTATCGCGCTGGAAGAACGCCGGATCGGCCATCGCTGCAGTGAGCGCCGCCACCCTTGATTCCAGTGTTTCGATGCGCGCCGGCAACGCTTCCAGCTCGCGACTGTCCTTGTAGCTGAGCTTGCGCTTCGCGACAGCGGGTTCGATCAGCGCTGGTGACGCCACTGGCGCAGCCGGAGCAAGCGTCGCGCGCATGGCAGGCGTCGACACGGTCGCGTTCCGCTGGCGTTCCCAATCGCTGTAACCGCCGACATATTCGCCGACACTGCCACCCTCCTCCAGCACCAGCGTCGAGGTCACCACGTTGTCGAGGAAATCGCGATCGTGGCTGACCAGCAGCAACGTGCCGGTGTAATCGGCGAGCAATTCTTCCAGCAATTCCAGCGTTTCCGCATCGAGATCGTTGGTCGGTTCATCCATCACCAACAGATTGGACGGCTGCGCGAACAGCTTGGCCAGCAACAGGCGATTGCGTTCGCCGCCGGACAGCCGCGTGATCGGCGCACGGGCGCGTTCCGGCGTGAACAGGAAATCCTGCAGATAACCGACGACATGCTTCGAACGCCCGTTGATGGTCACGCTGTCACGGCCTTCGGCGACGTTCTCCAGCGCGTTCCAGTCCTCGCGCAGCGTCGATCGGTACTGATCAAAATAAGCGATCTGCAACTGCGTGCCAAGGCGCACGCTACCCTGTTGCGGCACCAGTTCGCCCAGCAGCAGGCGCAGCAACGTGGTCTTGCCGCTGCCGTTGCGACCGATCAGGCCGATGCGATCGCCACGCAGGATGGTGGTGGAGACATCGTGCACGATCGCGCGACCGTCATAGCCGAACGACACGTTTTCGGCCTCGACCACCTTGCGCCCGGAAGTCGCCGTCTGCGCGGCTTCCATCTTCACCGAGCCTGCCTGTTCGCGGCGAGCCGCACGTTCCACACGCATCGCCTTCAGTCGTCGCACGCGCCCTTCATCACGGGTGCGTCGCGCCTTGATGCCTTGGCGGATCCATGTTTCTTCCTGCGCCAGCATCTTGTCGAAGCGTTCCTGTTCCTGCACTTCCGCATGCAGGCGCTCCTCGCGACGACGCAGGTAATTCGCCCAATCGCCCGGCCAGCTGGTGAGCTTGCCGCGGTCGATCTCGATGATCCGCGTCGCCAGCGCACGCAGGAAGCGGCGGTCATGGGTGATGAACACCAGCGCGCCGTTCCAGCTCTTGAGGAAGCCCTCCAGCCAGTCGATCGCCTCGATATCGAGATGGTTGGTCGGCTCATCGAGCAGCAGCACATCAGGCGCCGACACCAGCGCACGCGCCAGCAGCACGCGGCGACGCAGTCCGCCCGAGAGCCCATCGAATGCAGCCTCGCCATCCAGTTGCAGGCGCGACAATACTTCGGTGACGCGCTGATCCAGCGACCAGCCCTTGGCGTCGTCGATCTTCGCCTGCACCGTCGACATCGCATCGACATCGATCTCGGCGGCATGGCTGAGATGATGAAATTCCGCCAACCAGTGCCCGAGTTCACCCAGGCCATCGGCGACAACATCCCACACGCTGCCGCGGACGCCTGCCGGCACTTCCTGCTCCATCCGCGCGATGCGCACGCGGGATTCGACGCGCACCTCGCCATCGTCTGGCCGCAAATCGCCGGAGAGCAATTTCAGCAGGGTGGATTTGCCGGCACCATTGCGCCCGATCAGTGCGATGCGTTCGCCGCTGTCGATGGAGAATGTGACGCGTTCAAGGAGCAGCGGACCGCCGACACTGAAGTCGACGTCCTGGAGCGTCACCAGCGACATGATGGATCCGGAAACGAAACAGTGGGGATTTTACATCGCGGGCGTGCGCTTCATCAGGGCGTCGATGGCCGCCTGGTCCTGTTTCGGGGTGGATTTCGCCTTGACTTGCTGTTCGAAGGCCTGATGCTGCTGCCTGACCGCTTCGGGCACCACGTCGAGGGAACGCCGCGACTGCAGAAAGGCACGGTCGCCCGGCGCGAGCTGGCAATTGCGGTTGACGGTTTGCAATTCGTCGGCATTGCGCGCGGCGACGTTCTCGACATGCACGACCACCGCAAGCGTGTCGCCCAGCGGATCGAGCTGCCGGCAGACGGCATCGATCATCGCGTCGCTGCGATAGACCGCACCATCGACCATCACCAGCAGGTTTTCGTGGTCGGTCCAGGCCGCCGAACGGACGCCCGGCAATCCGCGCACAGCAGCGCGCGCCGATTCCGGATCGATCCTGCGGTTGGGGTCCGGCATCTTCATCTCGCGCAGCAGATCTTTTTGCGCCGCTTCGACATGTTGGCGAGCCGCTGCCTGATCGCCAGATGCGGCTGCCGCTTCGGCTGCGATCATGTGCCCGACTTCGGCAAGCGGACGCCCTGCGCTGCCAACCGGATCGTTGGAAGTGACGGCTGGCCCCGCACTCCACGCCGTGCGATCGAGCAACATGCGGAAGATCAGCACGAAACCCAGCAGGCAGATCACCACAACCACGATCCACGGCCACGCCCGCGAACGCGGCTTCGTGCGCGACCGCAGCGGCGGCCCCTGTCTCCTCTCCATCCCCCGCTCCCCTTGACGAAAATCCCCGTTCGACGCCGTGACCCCTGATACAGGCAGCCCGCGCCGATTTGGCCTATAACGATAGCCCACGTCCCTCCGAGACCGCCACCATGCGCCGTCTGCTCCCTGTTCTGATCGCCGAAACGCTCCTGCTCGCAGCGACCGTCACGACCCCCGCCCTCGCCGCGCTGAAGTCCGGCGACAAGGCCCCCGATTTCACCGCGCCGGCCTACCTCGCCGCCAAACCGTTCACCTATTCGCTGGCGGATGCGCTGAAGAAAGGCCCGGTGGTCGTGTATTTCTTCCCGGCCGCACATACCTCCGGTTGCAATGTCGAAGCGCATCTGTTCTCGGAAGCGATCGACCAGTTCAAGGCGCAGCATGCCAGCGTGATCGGCGTGACCGCCGGCAATACCGACCAGCTCGCCGATTTCTCCAAGGAAACCGAGCATTGCGGCGGCAAGTTTCCGGTCGCGGCGGATGCCGGCGCCAAGATCGCCGGACAATACGATGCCCTGCTGAAGATGAAGCCGGGCTGGTCGGACCGCACGTCCTATTTGGTCGGAACCGATGGCCGCATCGCTGCGGTGCATTCCGACCTGAGCCCGAAGGCGCACGTGCAGAGCATGCTCGACGCGCTCAAGGCGATGAACGCGAAACCGGCGGCAAAGAAAACCGCAGCGAAGTAATCGCGCGTCAGTGCATCGGCATGTTGATCGGTTGCACGCCGATCAGCATGCCGTGCAGGTACATCGCAAAGATCGCGGCAAAGGCGATCCCTCCGATGACGGTCACGAGCGTCATCGCAGCGCTGGGTTTCGCGACCGTATCCCTCGGACGCTTGCGTGCGCTGGAAAAATCGACGATCGCCCATAGCAGGAAGGCGCCGAACAGCAGCATGCTGTGCAACCAGCCCGACATCAGCAGGTGCGCGAACGCCCAGGTCTTGATGCCGAGGATCATCGGGTGGCCCAGCCGTGCGCGAATGGCATTGTTCGGCACGTAGGCGGCGGAGATCAGCACGAAGGCGATCACGACCAGCACCATGCCGATGTGGCGCAACGCCATCGGTGGTTGCCACACCAATACGGGATGCTGGCGCATCTGGCAATAGCCCCAGATCATCAACACGAAGAAAATGATGGAGATCAGGCTGTAGAGGCCCTTCCAGGCTTTTTCGCCGATCGCGGCGATGCGCGCTTCGCGCCAGTCCGGCGCGACGATCCGCACCGAATGCAACCCAAGGAATCCAGCGAGACCGATCAGAAACCAGAGCATGGCGATGTTCCACTGTCGGGAATCCTGAAGTTAACAACAGTTACATCGAAGATGCAAGCCGGTTGCGCTGTCATCGCCACGTCACCGCAGTGAAACGCGCGGTTCATCGCCCGCCCCCAGTCTTGCCGCAGCGGACAGTGGGACAACCATATGCGTTACACCATCGTCACCGAGACGTATCCGCCCGAGGTCAACGGCGTGGCATTGACCGTGCAGGATCTCGAACGCGGGCTGCGCGCACGCGGACACGACGTGGAGGTGATCCGTCCGCGCCAATCCGCGGATGACGTGCCGCAACTGCACGAACTACTGGTGCGCGGATCGGCCATTCCGCGCTATCCGGGCATGCGCTTCGGCCATCCGGCGTGGTTCCGACTGCTCAAGCGCTGGAAACAGCAGCGTCCGGATGCGCTCTATATCGCCACCGAAGGTCCGCTTGGCTATTCGGCATTGCGAGCGGCGGCGCGGCTGGGGATTCCGGTCACCACCGGATTCCACACCCGCTTCGACGAATACATGCGCGATTACGGCGTGCCGTTCATGCAATCGATCGCGATGCGCTGGATGCGTCACGTCCACAACACCTCGCAGGCGACGCTGGTGCCGACCTGCGAACTGGCCGATTTCCTCAACGCCAACGGTTTCCATGACGTGGTGCACCTGCCGCGCGCGGTCGACACCATGCGCTTCTCGCCGGCGCAACGCAGCGAGGAATTGCGCGCGGAATGGGGCTTGCGGCCGAACGATCTCGCGGTGATCCATCTCGGTCGCATCGCCGCGGAGAAAAACCTGCCACTGGCGATCCGCGCCTTCCAGGCGATCCAGGCGCAACGCCCGGACGCGCGCTTTGTGTGGGTGGGAGAAGGTCCGGAACTGGCCGGCATCCAGCGCGACCATCCGGAATTCATCTATCGCGGATTGCGGCGCGGCGACGATGTCGCGCGACATTTCGCCAGCGCCGACCTGTTCCTGTTTCCCAGCCATTCCGAAACGTTCGGCAACGTCACCATCGAGTCGATGGCCAGCGGCGTGCCACCGGTCGCGTTCCGCTACGGCGCGGCGAAAGAGCACCTGCGCGATGGCGTCGATGGCGCTTCGATCGCCGACAAGGACGAGGACGCCTTCATCGCCGCGGCGGTGCGGCTGGCCTGCGACGACGCGCTGCGCTGGTCGATGCGCGACAACGGCCGCGAGGCGGTGGCGAAACTGCTGCCGGCGAACGTTGCGCGCGATCTCGACGAGATCCTCCATCGCATCATCGCCGTCCGCAATATCGCCAGGTATGCGCATTCGCAACCATTCGACGGCGATCCGGCCTTGAACGACTCCGCGCTGGCGGAGATCGAGCCATGAGCACGCCGCTGTCGCTGGAACACTGGCGACAGCAGGATCGCGGCTGGACACGTCGCTGCAACGGACTGGGCAGCTGGCGTGGAATTCGCGGCTATTTCACGCTGGTGAGTCGACTCGGCGACGGCATCGCCTGGTATGTGCTGATGACGGTGCTGGCCTTGACCGAGGGATCGCGCGGGGCGCAGGCGGCCGCGCACATGGCGGTGACCGGACTCGTCTCGTTGCTGCTCTACAAGGGCCTGAAACGCTGGACACGACGGCCGCGCCCGTTCGCTGCCGACATTCGCGTGCGCGCATGGATCGCCCCGCTCGACGAGTTCAGTTTTCCCTCCGGCCACACCCTGCACGCGGTGACATTCACCCTGGTGGCGCTGGCGTATTTTCCGGCGCTGGCGTGGCTCCTGCTGCCGTTCGCCGCCAGTGTCGCGTTGTCGCGCGTGGTGCTCGGCCTGCACTATCCCAGCGACGTGCTCGCCGCTTCCATCATCGGCACCCTGCTCGCGGCGTTGTCGTTGTGGGCGGTGCCGGGCGCGACGCTGTTGCGCTGATCGCTCGCGCCTCACAACATCGCTCCGTCGTTGCCGGATGCCTGCGGCGCACGCCGCCCGCGCGATGCCGAGATCGCGTACCAGTCGACCCGGCGCGTCGCCACCATGATCGCGGCCAGCAGCAGGAACAACAGGCCCGAACCAAGCACCAACGCGTTGTCTTCCGAGATCAGGACACCGTAGAGAACACCGTACAGCGTCGTCAGCAGTCCGGTGAAAGCGAGTCCGCGCCACAGGCCGCGCAGGACCGCGACCAGATAGAACCCGATCAAGCCGATGCAGGCCGCCGCCGCTGCGAGATAGGACACGCCGAAGGTGAAATGCTCGCTCAGGCTGAGCAGCAGCAGGAAGAAGATCGCGATGGCGAGGCCGACCAGTCCGTACTGGATCGGGTGGATCGGCACGCGCTTGAGGAATTCGATCAGGAAGAATCCGGCGAAGGTGACGGCGACGAACAGCAAGCCGTATTTGATCGCGCGGTCAATGCTGGAATAGGCGTTGACCGGATCGACCAGTCCAATACTGATGCGGCCGGGCAGTTCCTGCTCCACCGTCGCGGCCTCGGGCAAGGCGCCGCGCTGCGAGATCGCGCGTTCGCCGGGAAAACCGCTGCGGCTGTTGGCCGCGAGCGAACTGACGCGCCAATGGGCGATGAAGCCCTTGCCCGACGCTTCGCGCCGTGGCGACGCCCCGACGAATTTCGGTGCCGCCCAATCCGAGGACAGATCGATGCGGTTGTCGCGACCGATCGGCAGGAACGAGAACGTCTGTGTCCCGGCCAGATGGATGGCGAGCTGTGTCTGCAGCTTGATCGCGGTACCGGCCGTCGGCGTTTGCAGACGCACGTGCATGCCATTGCCCTCGCGGAATCCCGCGCCCGGCTGCAATTTCAGCGCCGCGCCATTGACGGTGAGCGCGGGTGTTCCCTGCAGGCCGCGGGGATCGCTGAATTCCCAGCTCAGCCACGGTTCGCCGATGTCGCGACGGGTGCCGGGGTCGTTGTCGGGAATCGTCGCCTCGAAGCTGGCGGCGACATCGCCATCCCATTGATACACCGGCACGACATGGATGCCGCGCGTGCGCACGTCGGTCGGCAAATTCCCTGAAATGCGCAGGTCTTCCGGATAGAACACCCAGCGCCCCGGTGTGCGTTCGACCTTGCCGATCGGCTTGCCTTCCTCGTCGCTGACGATCGTGCGCGTCTCGACATAGGGCACCACCAGCACCGGGCCGGCGAAGGTTTGGACGCCACCGACGTTCTGGGCGACATCTGCAACGGCCTGTGCACGATAGCTTTGGCGATCGCGCACGATGCCGTGGATCAGCGTCAGCGGAATGACGATCGCGAGCGTGAGCACGAACACGATGGCCGCCTTGAAGAACAGATGCATGGGTCCACTCCCCGGATGAAGTGAACCCAGCGTGCCGCGCCACCATGATGCGCCGATGTGGCTGCGGTGAGGCGACGGTGAAGTCGCGGTCAATCGCGCTTGAGTGTCAGCGTCGCCAGTGCGCCGGGATCGGCATTGTCGAGCGTGGCGCCACCGCCATGCAGCACCGCCACTGCCGCGACGAAGGGCAAGCCCAGTCCGTGGCTGCGACTGCCACCTTCGCTGCGCGGCAGCGAGTAGAAACGCTCGAAGACCCGTGGCAATGCGTAATCGGGAATGCCGGGGCCACGGTCACGAATGCGGATCGTCACCAGCTCCGGGGTGGCATCGATCGTGCAATCCACGCCACTTCCCGCAGCGGAAAATTCCACCGCGTTGTCGAGCAGGTTCACCAGCGCCTGCCGCAGCAGGAAGGCATCGCCCTTCACGCGTGCATCGTTCGCACCCAGCCGCGTGATCGTCACGCCGGCCTGGCGTGCCTTCGGTTCCAGCGCAGCGATGGCTTCGTCGAGGACATCCTGCACGCGCAACGGATGTGGATGCTCCAGCGCGCGACGATGTTCCACCGCGGCCAGCGCCAGCAATTCATCGACCATTTCCGCCATGCGTTCGCTCTGGGTGTGGATATGGCCGATGAAGCGTGCTCGGTCTTCCTCCGGCATCGGCGTGTCGAGCAATTCGGCGGCGCCGCGAATCGCTGCCAGCGGACTCTTGAGTTCGTGCGTGAGGGTGTGGACGTATTCCTCCACGTACTGCTTGCCATCCAGCTGCCGGCGCATGCTGTCGAGCGCGCGTCCCAACTCGCCGAATTCGGCCGCCGCGCGTGGCAGCGGCGCCGGTTGGCCATCGCTCACCGCCAGTGCGTAGCGCCGCAGGATTCCCAGTTGGTGCGACAGCCACCACGCCATGGCGATCCCGATGAGCAAGGCAGTGCCGAGCAGCAGCAGCCCCCAGTGCAGCATGACATCGCGACTGCCGGTGATGAACGGTTGCAGCACGCGATTGGGCTTGCCGACGCTGAGCACGCCGATCAGGCGACCGTCATGGCGGATCGGTGCCGCCACCCACATCACGCTTGATGTCTTGTCGGTCGCGTCCTCGCGGGTCGAACGCGCGCCGTACTCGCCGCGCAGGGTCCTCACGACGTCGTTCCAGCGCGAATTGTCGCGTCCGAGATCGCGCCCTTCGGAATCGAAGACGACAATGCCGCGCGCATCGGTGATGGTGACGCGATAGGCGACGCCTTCCTTGTTGTAATTCCATATCTTCGCGCCGAGCCGCCGCGACGGCAGCGCACGCAAGCTGCGCGCGAATTCGCCATCGCCGACATGTCCGGACGCGAGATCATCACTCGCCAATTCGGCCAGGGTGTTGGCGGTATCGGCCAGGGTGTCCTCGGCGGTCTGGCGCGCCGCCGGCTTCACCTGTTCCAGGAATACGCGCCCGAGCAGCAGCGCCGCGATCGCCACGATCACGAAATAGCCCAGCAGGACGCGCCAACCGATCTTCATCGCTGGCCAGTATCCAGCGAATAGCCGAGTCCGCGATGGGTGCGGATCGGATCGCTGGCGGGAGTGATCGCCGCCAGTTTCGCCCGCACGGTCTTGACGTGGGTATCGACCGTGCGATCGCCACTCTCCAGCGCATCGCTCCAGACGCGATCCATCAGCGCCGCGCGACTCAGCACCGCGCCCGGGCGCGCCAGCAACGCCGCCAGCAAGCCATATTCGTAACGGGTGAGATCGAGCCAAACGCCGTGATAGGCGATGCGCAATCCAGCAGCATCGTGGGCGAAATCGCCCTGCCCGTCGCTCGCTGCCGAGCCATCAGCGCCATCGCCCGTTGCGCGCGTCCGTCGCAACACCGCCTTCACCCGCGTCGCCACCTCGCGCGGGGAAAACGGCTTGCACACATAGTCGTCGCCACCGATTTCCAGCCCGACGATGCGATCGACTTCATCGCTGCGCGCGGTCAGGAAGATCACCGGCACCTGGCTGCTGCGGCGCAATTCCCGGCACACGCTGAAACCATCCATGTCCGGCAGCCCGACATCGAGGATCACCAGATCGATGCCGCCAGCCGCCAACACCTCCAGCGCCGCGCGCCCGAGCGCGACATGGCGCACCTCCAGCCCTTCGCGCCCCAGCGCATAGACCAGGGTATCGGCGATGGCCGCCTCGTCTTCCACCAGCAGGATCTTCGACATCCCGACATGCTAGCGAAGCCGCGGCCACGATTTGTGTGGCGAATGCGAAGTCGCCACCACGATCTGCCGCATACTCTCCTGCCCACGCCTGTCGTGCATCCTTGCCAGAGCTGCGCTTGAACTACCGCCACGCCTTCCATGCCGGCAACCACGCCGATGTGCTCAAGCACGTCACCCTGCTGGCGTTGTGCGATGCGCTGACCGCGAAGCCGACGCCCTGCTTCGCCCTGGACACCCACGCCGGCGTCGGGCTGTATCGATTGCAGGGAGACAAGGCGCGCAAGACCGCCGAATCGGACGATGGCATCGCGCGCCTGCGACGCGGCGACGACCCGCTGCTCAAGCGCTACCTCGCCGCGGTGGCCGCCTGTCGCACCGAACATGGTGCCGACGCCTATCCCGGATCGCCGTGGCTGCTCGCGCATGCCTTGCGCGAACAGGACCGCATCGCCTGCTGCGAACTGCATCCCGAGGATGCCGCCGCGCTCGCCGCGAATCTCGCCGACGATCCACGCGTCGCCGTGCACGCCCGCGACGGCTACGCGGCGATCAAGGCGCTGCTGCCGCCACGCCTCGGCGAACAACGTTTCGCCCGCGGACTGGTGCTGATCGATCCACCCTTTGAAGCGCAACTCGACGAGTTCGATCACGCGCTGGCGGCGTTGCGCACGGCACTGGAACGCTGGCCACAAGGCATGTTCGCGCTGTGGTATCCGATCAAGCAGGCGCGTGCGCTGCATCCGTTCTACCGTTCCGCCGCACTGCTGCAGGCGAAATCGGCGTTGCGAATCGAACTGTGCGTGCGCGCCGATGATTCGCCGTTGCGGTTGAACGGCAGCGGCATGTTGATCCTCAACGCACCGTGGCAGTTCGACGCCCGCATCGCGCCGACATTGCGCGTCCTGGAATCGCAGCTCGCCGATCCGTCCGGCGCGCGCGGCTGGACCCGCCTCGACTGGCTGCGCGCGCCAGCCTGAAGCGGCCACCAGCGGCGCCGTGAGAAACTGCGGCGCCGACCGTTTGATCGCCACCGATGCCTTCCAGCTTCTTCGCCCTGTTCGACGACATCGCCAGCCTGCTCGACGATGTCGCCGCGATGACCAAGACCGCCAGCGCCAAGACCGCCGGCGTGCTCGGCGACGATCTGGCATTGAACGCACAACAGGTCGCCGGTGTCCGCGCCGAACGCGAATTGCCGGTGGTATGGGCGGTCGCCAAGGGATCACTGGTCAACAAGGCGATCCTTGTGCCGGCGGCATTGGCGATCAGCGCCTTGCTGCCGTGGGCGATTACTCCATTGCTGATGCTCGGTGGCCTCTACCTGTGCTTCGAAGGTGCGGAGAAAGTCCTGCATCCGCTGTTGCACCATCGCGAAGCGGAACAGCACGAAGCCGAGGTCGAGGAAGCCACGGAGGATCCCGCGCTCGACCTGGTCGCCTTCGAGCGCGAGAAGATCAAGGGCGCGATCCGCACCGACTTCGTCCTCTCCGCGGAAATCATCGTGATCGCGCTCGGAACCGTGGCGCAGGCGACGTTCCCGCAACGCGTCATGGTGCTGACGATCATCGCGCTGGTGATGACCATCGGCGTCTATGGCGTCGTCGCCGCCATCGTCAAACTCGACGACCTCGGCCTGCACCTGACGCGCAAACGCGCGACCGCCGCGATCGGGCGTGGCCTGCTATGGCTCGCCCCGCTGCTGATGCGGGTGCTGTCGGTGGTCGGTACGCTGGCGATGTTCATGGTCGGTGGCGGCATCCTCGCCCATGGCCTGCCCATGCTGCACCACACCATCGGGGATCTGGCGCAAGGCCCGCTCGGCGGAGTGATCACGCCCCTGGCCAATGCCGTGGCCGGCCTGATCGCCGGCGCGATGGTTGTCGCCATCGTCCAGGGCATCGCTGCGCTGCGACGTCGGCGCTGATTGGTTAAGATAGATGAACGCAATATGACCCCGGACAACATGCCATTCATGCAATGCGTGGCAGGATGAACCCATGGCTATCCGCAACCAACTGCCCCCGTGGCATGAACGCATGCGTCTCGCCAACGGACGCGAGATCCTGATCCGACCGATCCGCCCCGAGGACGCCGCGCCGCTGCGTGCCTCCTTCCCGCTGCTGGGGCCGGAAGAAGTGCGACTGCGCTATCACCATGCGATGTCGGAGTTGTCCGAGGCCGAGACCGCGTCCTTCACCCAACCCGATCCGCGCACCGATTTCGTGCTGGTCGCGGCCGAGCCCTACACCCCCGGCGAGGCGCTGGTTGGCGCCGTTGCCCGCGCGCATACGGTGCCGGGAACCAAGGACGCCGAATTCGCGATCCTGGTCAGCCGCTACGTGCATGGCATGGGTCTGGGTCGCCACCTGCTGCAGCGCCTGGCGCGCTGGGCCAAGGGTCGTGGGCTGGAACGCCTGACCGGCGACGTGCTGCAGGAAAACGAACCGATGCTGCACTTGGCCGATTCGCTGGGATTCCAGATCGATCGCGATAACAGCAAGGAAACGCTGGTGCGCGTGGTGTTGGATCTGTCCGAGACCGAAGGCGATTCGACCGAGGTCGAGGCCGCTTGAAACAATGGCGACTGACCGGATCTTCGTCGATTACGTGATGGAGCAAGCCGGGCTGGGCAGTCGCCTGACCATGCGGCGGATGTTCGGGGAATACGCGTTTTATGTGGATGAGAAAGTCGTCGCGTTCGGTTGCGACAACAGTCTGTTCCTGAAGCCGACCGCCGCCGCGAAAAAGTTGGTGCCGCACGCGCCGATGCGGCCGCCGTATCCGGAGGCGAAGGATTATCCGGTGATCGACGAGTTGCTGGACGATGGCGATGCCCTGCGCATCGTGTTGCTGGCGACGGCGGACGAGTTGCCGGCGCCGAAGCCGAAGAAGGTGGCGGTTGCGAAGAAAGTCGCACCTGCGAAGAAAGCGGCAGCTGCGAAGAAGGCCATCGCGAAGAAAGTAGCACCTGCAAAGAAGGCTACCGCGAAGAAGAAGCGTTAGCACGCGCGGAGTTTCTCGCACGCGCTGGCTGGCGTGGCCGGCAGACCCAATGCGCGGGACGCCGTGAATCCGTCCATGGAGGCTCGACTCGGCATCCTGCCTCGTATGCCCGCGCATCGGGCAGACCGCCCACTGGCCGCGCGCGTGTTGTGGCGGCTCGCGAGAGCAACAGCTCGCACGTTGTGACTTCACCGAAGTGACGAAACACTCCCCGCCCGGCAGCGCCTGCGCGGTGGGTCCCTATGGCCGACCATTCTGCGCCACGGATGGCGCGGCTGAGCCTCCATGGATGGATTCACGGCGTGTCGGCAATAGGGACACCCAAGCGGGCCCACGCCGGGCGCGAGAAAGCTGATCCCTCACTGCGTTCGTAACGACATGCAGTGCCCGGGGTGACAACATGCCGCCAGCGCGCGCCATTGCGACCAAGCTAAAATACGCAGCTTGATGAGCAAGTCCTCCCCTCCCCCCATTCCCTTGCCACGCACCGGCCAATCGCGTGCCTGGTGGCGCGCACCCGGCACCGGCTCCGGACTGGCGTGGGCGATCGCGCGCGCCGCGCGCGAGCACGACGGCCCGATCCTGGCGATCGCCGCCGACACCCAACACGCGCATCAACTCGAAAGCGACCTGCGCACCCTGCTCGCCGGCGATGCCTCGACGCCGCTGCAGCCATTCCCCGATTGGGAAACCCTGCCCTACGACCAGTTCAGTCCGCATCCCGACATCGTCTCGCAGCGACTGGCGACCTTGCACGCACTACCGAGGCTGAAACGCGGCATCGTCGTGGTGCCGGTGCAGACCTTGATGCAACGACTGGCACCGCATCGCCACCTCGAAGGCGGACGCTTCGATTATGCGACCGGTCAACGCCTCGACCTTGATGGCGAAAAACGTCGACTCGAATCCGCCGGCTACCGCAACGTGCCGCAGGTGCTCGATCCGGGCGACTTCGCCGTGCGTGGTGGCCTGCTCGACGTTTACCCGATGGGCACGGACACGCCCTATCGCATCGAATTGCTCGACGACGAAATCGAATCGATCCGCGGCTTCGATCCGGAATCACAACGCTCGCTCGATCGCGTCGATGCCGTGCAACTGCTGCCGGGCCGCGAACTGCCCAGCGACGACGCCGCATTCGAACGCGCGATGGCCGCATTGCGCGAGCGCTTCGACATCGACACTCGCCGCAGTGCGCTCTATCAGGACCTCAAGGCCGGATTGATGCCAGCCGGCGCCGAAGCGTGGCTGCCCCTGTTCTTCGAACCCGAACGCGACGGCCAACGCACCTCGACGCTGTTCGACTGGTTGCCGGCGAACACCTTGCCGCTGCTGGGCGAAAACGTGTTCGAAGCTGCGGAAAAATCGTGGACGCAGATCGGCGATCGCTACGAACAGCGACGCCATGACATCGAACGTCCGCTGCTGCCGCCCGGCGAGTTGTATCTCACGCCGATCGCGTTGCGCGAACATCTCAACGACGGCCAACGCATCGAAGTCTGCGACGAAGGCCACGCCCGCCGCGGCGAAGCTCTCGCACTCGGCGTGCAACCGGTGCCCGCGGTGGCGATCGCTGGCCATCAGGATCGTCCGGCCGCGGCGTTGCACGATTTCCTCGCCAGCTATCCCGGCCGCGTATTGATCGCCGCGGAATCGGCCGGTCGTCGCGAAGCCCTGCTCGACGTGTTGCGTGCCGCGGAATTGCAGCCGCAGGTGGTGGCATCGATCGCGGAGATGGCGGCTGAGGCGAAACCGCCGCGCTTCGCGATCACCGTTGCACCACTGGAGGATGGTTTCGCGCTGGATGCGCCTCTGCTCGCCGTCCTCACCGAACGCCAGCTGTTCCCGGAACGTGCGACGCAAACGCGTCGCCGCAAGCGTGCCGGACGCGAACCCGAAGCGATCATCCGCGATCTCGGCGAACTCAGCGAAGGCGCGCCGATCGTCCATGAGGACCATGGCGTCGGTCGTTATCGCGGCCTGATCACGCTGGAAGCCGGCGGCGAACGCGGCGAATACCTCGACATCGAATACGCCAAGGGCGATCGCCTGTACGTGCCGGTGGCGCAACTGCACCTGGTCAGCCGCTACTCGGGCGCGTCGCCGGAAACCGCGCCGCTGCATTCACTGGGCGGCGAGCAGTGGAGCAAGGCGAAGAAGAAGGCCGCCGAGAAAGTCCGCGATGTCGCCGCCGAATTGCTCGACATCCAGGCACGTCGACAGGCCCGCGCCGGCATGCGGCTCGATGTCGATCGCTCGATGTACGAACCGTTCGCCGCGAGTTTTCCCTTCGAGGAAACGCCCGACCAGCACGCCGCGATCGAAGCGGTGATCGGCGATGTCGGATCCTCGTTGCCTATGGATCGCGTGGTCTGCGGCGATGTCGGGTTCGGCAAGACCGAAGTCGCGGTGCGCGCCGCCTTTGTCGCCGCCGCTGCGGGAAAACAGGTCGCGGTTCTGGTGCCAACGACCTTGCTGGCAGAACAGCACTACCGCAATTTCCGCGACCGCTTCGCCGACTGGCCGCTGCGCGTCGAAGTGCTGTCGCGCTTCAAATCGGCCAAGGAATCGAAGGCGGCGTTGGAGAAACTCGCACGCGGCGAAATCGACGTGATGGTCGGCACCCACAAGCTGCTGTCGGCCGATGTGCATTTCAAGGACCTCGGCCTCGTCATCGTCGACGAGGAACAACGCTTCGGCGTACGCCAGAAAGAAGCGCTGAAGTCGTTGCGCGCGAACGTGCATCTGCTCACGCTCACCGCCACCCCGATCCCGCGCACGCTCAACATGGCGATGGCCGGACTGCGCGACCTCAGCATCATCGCGACCCCACCGGCCAATCGTCTTGCGGTACAGACCTTCGTCACGCCATGGGACAGCGCATTGATGCGCGAGGCTTTCCAGCGCGAACTGTCACGCGGTGGCCAGTTGTACTTCCTGCACAACGACCTCGAAAGCATCGTGCGCATGCAGCGCGAGCTGGAGGAACTGGTACCGGAAGCACGCATCGGCATCGCCCACGGCCAGATGCCGGAACGCGAGCTGGAACAGGTGATGCTCGACTTCCACCGCCAGCGCTTCAACGTGCTGCTGTGTTCGACCATCATCGAATCCGGCATCGATATTCCCAACGCCAACACCATCATCATCAATCGCGCCGACAAGTTTGGCCTCGCACAATTGCACCAGTTGCGCGGACGCGTCGGCCGCTCGCACCATCGCGCCTACGCCTATCTGGTGATCCCGGATCGCAAATCGATCACCGCCGACGCCAAGAAACGTCTGGAAGCGATCACTTCGATGGACGAATTGGGCGCGGGCTTCACCCTCTCCACCCACGATCTGGAAATCCGCGGCGCTGGCGAATTGCTGGGCGACGAACAGAGCGGGCAAATGGCGGAAGTCGGTTTCAGCCTCTACACCGAGCTGCTGGAACGCGCGGTGCGCAGCATCAAGCAAGGCCATTTGCCGGATGCGGACGCGCGCGAACATCGTGGCGCCGAAGTGGAACTGCATGTCCCCGCGCTGATTCCGGATGACTACCTGCCCGACGTCCACACGCGCCTGACGCTGTACAAGCGCATCAGCAGCGCCGGTGACATCGATGCGCTGCGGGAATTGCAGGTGGAGATGATCGACCGCTTCGGCCTGCTGCCCGACCAGGTGAAGCACCTGTTCGCCATCGCCGAACTGCGACTGGAAGCGACACGGTTGGGCATCCGCAAGCTCGACATCGGCGAATCTTCCGGGCGCGTGCAGTTTGAAGCGAAGCCGAACGTCGATCCGATGGCGATCATCCGCATGATCCAGAGCCAGCCCAAGCGCTACCAGCTGGATGGACCGGATCGACTGAGGATCACCGAACTCTCCGCACCCGATTTCGAAACGCGACAAAAACTCGCACGTGGACTGTTCGCGTTGCTGGCGATTTCATCCTGAGTCAGTACTCGCGATCGAGCGGACTAAGGATGCCGCCAGCGCCGCGACCGAGCACGTGCGTGTAACACCGGCAGGTGATGTGCCTATGGACAAGGCAAGAAAGCCCTTTTTTGAGCGGTCTCAGCCGTGAACAGACGATGTCCATGGCTAGACCGCATTTAGGGGCTCGATTCGTCGTTTCTATGTCCATAGCCGATGTTTGTGCCCAGCTCCCCGCTGACCCAAGCTCAAGCTGCCGAGTGATGCAGAGAGGCGTCATTCGGTGGCTCCACATGGCTCGTTCTGCAGCCGGCGGCAGCCCAGATGCGCACACCGATGAATCTGACCACCCAAACCGATCGGTTCTGATTAGTACACCGACATGGTAGGCGTAGGCACAAGGGCCGAAGTCGGCTAGTAGCGGACATCGGGCCCTAATGCCAAGAAGGTCGGATTTGGACGCACTTTGCTGCCAAGAGGCTAGCGCACGGGTTCAAGTCCACGACGCACCGCAAGTAGCTGGACATCTTTCGGATTGACTGTGCGGCGCAGGTTTGCCAGCACCTTCCGCTGGGTCTCTGGCGTCCAGAAGATCCGAAGATGCTCTCGCGCTCGGGTGACCGCAGTGTAGAAAATGCTGTGTGTCAAATCTTCTTCGTTCGCGTTGGTCACAACGACCTTGACCGAATCGTATTCCAGGCCTTGTGCCTTGTGGATCGAGACCGCGTAGGCGACTTGGAATGGAACTAAGGTGTGCAGCGCGTCATCGTCTTCGTCGCTGGCATCATGATCGAAAACGGTAAACCGCACGATCGATCCTTCCACCCACTCCAAGTCAGCACTCATAACGTCGAATTCGCTGAGCGGGCGATCTACCTCGACATCGAAGCTCAATGAGTCAAGCCCCTGAGTCATCGCCACGATTCGGCCCTTAAGGTTGTTGTAGAGCACCGGGTGGAATCGTTCGGACTCGTTGAAAAGAATCGGGTCGCCCACTTTATAGGTTGCCTCTCGCCAGATGATTGGGGGCCTGGGGTTGCTGCTCTGAAGAAAGCGATTAACGTTGTTGATTCCATAGAGGCCATCGTAGTTCAGACACAGAATTATCTCGTCGTCTCCGATGCGCTCGAAGAGGGTTCGGTCCAAAACTCCGGAATAGCCATTCTTAGCGATCACCTCATCGAGGTCGTCCTCGATATGCCGAACCTTGTTCCAGAATCGCAGCAGCGCCGGATTCTTTGTCCGATAGGGCGTCGTCAACTCGAAGATCGCGCTGGGGGCAAGAAACGAGCGGATGATCGAGAACCAGTTCCCGAACTGGATCGACTCGATCTGAAAGACGTCCCCCACCAGCACTAGTAGTTTGAACGAGCCTTTCCGGAGCACCTTGAGCAAGTCCGCATTGCTGACCGTGCTGCACTCGTCAATGACAAGCAGATCGTAGTCGGGCTCGACGCTAGTCCGATGGATGTGACTTCTGATGGTCCGAAACGTCACGTTCTGGGCAACGACCTTGCGTTTCAGGTTATCGACGGCCGGATTAGTGTGCGCGAGGAAAAGCTTGGACTTGTCGTTGAAGTAGTTAGCAATGTGATTGACCATGGTCGACTTGCCTGTCCCTGCAGCGCCATAGATCAAAGCAACTCTGGAGTCGCTGAACAAACGCTCAAGCGCATCTTTTTTTGCCGGGTCGTCGATTTCGCGCGATGCTTGTTGCAACCAGCGCTGCACCGCTTGCGTGTAGCCAGCGATTCCCTCGGCCGCTATCGTTTGCAGAGTCGAGACAATCTCGGCCGTCTCATCCTCATAGCCAGCTATGAAGACGTGGCGCTTGTCCTGCATCAGTTTTCGATGCGCGTGCTTGTGGTAAATCTTCCCATTGAATGTCGCTATCAACGCGCTAGGATCACCGAAGGATTTGAAGTCCTCTTCCGGCGTATAAAGCATGCCGTGTTGTTCGACGTTGGTATGGAGCCGCCGTGCGAGCAACTCGTGCCGCCGGTCACCAGCATCCAGGGCTTCGACAAGATCCGACAGGCGCGGATTGTGTCCCCTCGGCGAGGTGCAAAACGGCATTGTCTCAAACGGGGTGCAACCCATCTGCAGATAAAGATTCGACAGCCATGGGCATGGTTCAGAAGCATACTGCAACTTAATAGTTTGGTTATGCATCCGGAGCATCAAGTATCGGATGAGGTTGTAGCCCCGAGCTCGAGCCCGGATGAGCCGACGTGCTTCATCCAAGATCGAGAAGATGACGGGCTTGTCTCCCACCTTGGGAACGAAACGAATCGATCGATATTCCGCGTCATCCATGTCCATCAGATCCAGCAGGCTTCCAGAGGTGGCTGTAAGCCCGTGCATCAGGTAGTGGAACTCCGGTGAGGTGCTCTGAACATTCGCCTTGATGCCAAGAAGTCGTGCGAAGTTGGTCAGCTCGCATGGGCGGATCGACACATCCCATGCGCGGATGATCGTGATGGGCATCGCCTGATCGAGCACCCGGATAGATTCGCGCTGCAAGACTAGGTAGGCGGAGTACTTGTCGGTGATGTCAATGTCGGTGAAAGCGATGGCGCGATCGAACTTGCTCACCCGGTTCACGGCGCGATGGAAGGTCACTTCGTAGTAGATATGTCCTTCGACGAAGAACGGCCGGATCTTATGGATGTAGTAGCGCGCGCCGACCTCCCGATCTAGTTTCGTATTGCGCACGGCCTCGATGCGCTCGGATATTTTTAAGTGATACTCGCGCAGGGACGGATCCAAATCGACCGGAAACGATTCCAAATTGGCCAAAACGCTCTTGCCGCAAGTAGTCCAGACCAGACTGCGCAGGCGATGCAGGTATTCGTAGTATTTGAGCATCAGCCGCTCGGAAGCATCGCCGTCCAGGGTGTAATGCGAGGCAGTGGCTTGCAGCAACTTGTGAAAGCGGCCGAGAAAGTTGAGTTTTCCTTGACTCCGAATGTAGGCCAAAGCGGGCTCGACGGCCTCATAGCGAAACTCTGCGCCATCAGCGCCAAGGTGCAGGCGAACGATGACTCCCTCGACCAGATTGCGAAGCTGCGCGAGCACGTTCTGCGACAACAGTGGGCGCTGCTCGCCTAAGGCCGCGATGTTCTGGCAGATGGCCTCGTTTGCGCTCTGGATTTGCTCTGCAACCGAAGCCATGGCATTGCCTCATAGATGGAACAACAAGGTCTGCGATCAAGGTACCACTGGCGAGTCAGCGACCTGACCATCAATTTTCGGTCACCTGAACAGTCGACCCGGTGCACGCAGTCAGACTCCCGGGAGCAATGAACTGGTGGGATGAAAATCCGCTTCCAGGTGGCGGCTTGCCGCACGGATCCGATCTAGCGCTTGAGGGGAAAGATCCGGAATATCGGCTTGCGGGTCGATTTGGTCATCCGAGGTATTGCAGAATTTCCGCCTCTCGAAGTCTTCGGCAATACGCCGAAAATATGGGCGCGTAGCGAAGGGGCGCAAACTGGCCAAGTGTTGTCGATACGAACACTTGCCGAGGCGAAGTCCACAGCCACAGGGACAAGGCAGCTTGTTCGCCACACGGGGGCGGACACACAGAGCGGCCAATGCCAACCTGGTGCTCGCGGCAGTGCTCACGCGCAGCAACCGCTGGTAATCATCCAGAAGGCCAGGGCTGTAGTGCGGCAGTTCATTGAACGGCCATCCAATGCCTCCCTTTCTGCGCCACGATGCAGCGTAGAGGAACGGAACAACACATTGATCGACGAAATGGGTCAGGCTAGGCAGCCGGCCCAGCTTCAGGCGAACAGCCAGAGGTGATCCCAAACAAAAATCACCATCCGGGTTTACGTGCTCATCTACATCTCTCGATATCCGCCCATCAAGCTCGAACACCTCCGGCACTTCGTCATCGCGATCAACCCGGATATCGATTCGAACCCGATAAGCGTCGTCAATCTTGGGCAGGCCTTTCGGCTCGAGCTCGAACGCCAGAATTCCATGGACCGAGACGAGGCCGGCCTCTTTAGCAGGTGATCGCCGCAGCCTCGACCATGATCCAAGCAACTCATCGATGGATTCTTCGGTGAATCGCATCCGTCACCAATGGGCCCAAGGCCTGGTCGGTTCGCCTTGGAGCTGCACGCTGCGCACGATCGCCGGGGTGCCGACGATGACCCCTAAACGCCGACGAACCGCTTCCTGCAAGGTCAGCTTGAGCGCATCTTCGGCGGATTCGACGACTTGGCGCGGATCCGTGCCATCGAGGATTTTTCCGAAGTCCCGCATGGCCTCACCGATCCAGCGGTGGAAATTCGCCTTGAGCTGCAGGTGGGTGCAATCGGGGCGTGTCCACCGGTCAGCGAAGTTTTCCGCTGGATTGACCGGATTGGGAATGAAGTCCGTGTTCGACCGGCGGACTACATCCATCGCCTGCAACACACGACGCATCGTCTGGGAAAGCGATTCACCTGCAATGTATGCGCCACCCGCGACAGTGGTCAGGATGATCGATACCGGCTTGCGATCGGAGTCATCCTGGAACATGACATCCCTGTGCCGCTTTAGCAGCTGCACAACCTGCTGCAGCGGGGTCTTGCTGCGGTACACCGGCGCCGGATCAACCTGCGCTTCGGCCAGATACCGTTTGACGCCGCCATGCATGCGGGAAAGGAACCACAGTTGGTAGCCGCCCGGGTTGCTGGACGGCCAGTCGTCCGAGATCTGGGCATAGTGGCTGTGCTGCATGTCCGTGATCCATAGGGCACGCCGAGCGACTTCCTGTGCCAACTGGGCATCGATGCCTGCCACTTGCATGGCTTCGCTCAGAACGCGGCGACGGGCATCGTCGGCCCGGATGCCTGGCACGACATCCATGTGGAACGGCAACTCGTCCTTGTAACCCAGGCGCCAGCAGCGGTTCTTTTCCGTCAGCGGCTTCTGAATACCACGAGCCGTGCGGTAGTCGGCCAGTTCGTCACCGACCAGCCTCTTCAGTTGCTTCTGCGTATGCGTCTGCCGACTGATCCCTGATCGTAGCTTGCACGAGAAGTCGAGGTCGAACTCTTCCCCCTCGATCACCGGCCGAATCGGCGTCCCGAAAGCGAAGGAGCCCTGAACGAAGACGTGCGTGTCGTAAGCCGTCAGCCTCGATTGCGGCCTTGCGAGCCACTCGCCCAGATCCTCGTATCGGCGGAGAGCCAGTTCATAAGCCCGTTCCGGCAGATCGACTTCCTGCCAGAGGGCGTAGAGACGTTGGTCAGCATCAGCTGTCATCGATATGTCCTTGTTCAAGCGGCTTGGTTGATGGTCGGTGCTCGGCGCGGCCCGAGTTCCATCGCCACCGCGAATGCATTGGATTCGCCTTCGCGGTCGTAGATCACGTACCGGTGGGCGTGCTGGGTAGACAGGAGCGCTCCGAACTCGATCGCAAGTGCGGCGGGGATTGCGGTAAACACATGAATTGGCTGGTCGGACTCCGCTTCCAATTGGCTAAGCCTGACCTGCAATTCCTTTCGGAAGGCATGAATCGCGGCACGACTCTGGAGCAGGTCATAACGGGGCTGTAGGGTCGTGAAAGATGCGATCCGACTGCTGGGAAGCGCAGCCAGGACGTCTCGTTGCGGAACCTCAGCCGACAGTGACAGCACGAGGGCGATTGGGCCTTCTCTATCGCCAGGCGGCACGTAAAGAAATTCCGGCGGCGGCGCGAGCGGGTCAGGCCATCGCAGGATGTATTGGCGGTCGCGGGAGTACAGGAACCGGTTGCTGCGGTCGCCCAACTGCCGTCCAACACGGATCAGGCTGGGAATGTCCGCTACGCCAGCGACGCACAGGTTGAGAGGATCGCCAGCCTTGCTGGTCCGTTTGGTGAGTCGATCCTCCAACTGCTCATCGATGGAGCGTTCGACGCTCTGCCAGTACAGTTCGTCCCGGCCATTCCGACCTGGCTCCGGAAGCACGTGGACGACCGGATCGACTTCGGCCCACAGCCCCTCGGCGAGCATTGCCTCCTGCAGGTCCCGCGGGCGAATGACGTTCTCCGTCGCCCAGTGCTGCCCTAGGATGATCAACCCCTGGGCCCGTTGGGTTTCCCCTCTTTGGGCCGCATGTCGAATCTGGGCAATGTGGGAAAGATGATGCTGCCGGAGATCTGAGATTGGGTAGGCATCAGGCGAGCGGTCGGTGCGCCTGTGATCGCCAGGGCACAGCAGTAGCAAATTTTCCGGATCGCTACTGAGGTGTTCGGCCTCCTCCGAAGTGTAGTCTTCGAATGCCCGTGGCCCATCCGGGCTGGCCGGAGCGATATGAGCGACATCGCCCAGCTTCACGTCGCGGCCGCTGCGCAAGTCCACCGTCAAATCAGCGCCACATTGCTCACAATGGCCGGCGGCGCGGATCCATACCAGCAGTTTTACGCGCTCGGGCACATCGTGCCGCTTGTTCCTGGCTCGCGACGCAGCTCGCTTGGTTTGGGCTGGGGATTTTGGCGGCATGGATATTTCCCGTACTCCTGTACTCGACCAAAGCCTCTTTCACTGGCATAAGGCACATAGTCACGATTACCAGATGCCCTTCTCAGGAATTGAGACGGGACGGCTTCGTCGTAGGGAAATATTGCTCGCCCCCGGCCACATGACGGGAGGAGTTGAGGCGGAGTACCGAGGTCACGGTCCCCAGACGGGGATTGCGCGAACGTCTCCAGTCATGGAGTCAATGATATCGGCATAGGACTTTGCCGCATCCCAGGTTTTCAGCGACGCCGCGCAGTCGCGCGTCACGATGTCGGCCTCAAACGGTTCAAGACCATGTCCTAAGTCCCACACGTAGTGGTCCCCAAACATCACGAAGCGATCCCGGTTGATGCGCTGCCCCCCGGCCAGGTAGACCGTCAGAGAGGCGATCCTCGGCAGGGCATTGTTGTCACGCAGGTGACGAAGTTCAGCAATGATTTCGCCAGAAGGAATGGGGCGGTTCTCCCGGAACGGCTGTAACGCATACACACTGACATGCTTGGTCTTCTGCGACGATGTCGAAAGATAGGTCAGGAAGCGCGTCAGTTCCTCTTTCTGTTCGATTACATGACGTGTTACGGCGTAAGGATCGACGATTGAAACCCGCTTCAACCTGTCTGAAGTGGCGGCAGCGAGCGGCGCAAACCTTTGTTCCCAAACTTCTCTCGCAGCGTCACCTTGTCGGATATGCAGTGCCGCAGCTTGTTCTCCTGCCGTAAATCCGTTGCAAGCTCCGGTACCCGCGAGAGTGAGCAATTCCAGTTTCAAGGCCTGCGCCTCGGCTTCTAGAGCTTCCACTTTGGCGTTACGGGCAAAACAAATCTTCGCCACCTTAGACAGCCCGTCCAAGGTTGTTTCATCCAAGTCGCCTGTCCAATGCTGTCCGCCAGCAACGACTGGAATACGCTGCACGAAGTCATTCCAGCGTCCGCGCAAGACACTACCTTCGCCGATACCATCAAGAGCGTGCCGCAACCTGGAATTGCTAAGGTGCTCGCCGTCGAACACAAACAGACCGATGCGCTTCCACGCCCTCAGCAAGGCGTCATGGTGTCCACGAAGTTCACGCGGCGTCCAGTGAACTTCACCGGCAATGGCGTCCGCCTCAATCGCGAAAGGCACCAGCATCAGTTAGCGCCCCGCTTCACGTTCATCAAACGCTTCCTCGAAGAACCCACCGGGCCAGCGATCGATAAAGTCCCCATCCTCATCAACACGAACCTCGAGCACGGTGGAGCCACTCTCGGTCGGCTGAACATACAGAACGGAAAGATCATTGGGGGACAGCCGGCCTTCCCGGACACGCCGGAGAAGACGAAGAATCAGGTGCTCGCTATGTGTTTCAAGGATGAACGTGTTCTTACGCTCCCCCAACGTGGATTCGACGAAGACGTCCGCTAGCTCGGCTTGCAATGCGGGGTGCAAGTGGATTTCCGGCTGTTCCATGGCCAGCAGCTTGTTGCGCGACGCGTAGGCCATTACAAGCACCGGCAACACCTGCGAAATGCCGATGCCCACGTCCCGGTGCGTGACGATGGTGTTCTTCCGAACATCCATGAGCACGAGCTCATTAATCACTTCGATCCGATCTTCGCCGAGAGCGTTGTCAACCAACACGGACTCATACGTCGTGTAGTCATCCCGCACGATTTCCTCATACGAACGCGTATCTGATTCAGGATCGGATTCATCGGAGAACTCCCAAGAGTCTTGGGCTTCCACCTGGATGTCCTCGACTTGCTGGTAATTCACCAACTCCTTGATACGCAGTTCGTAGGGCGTCTTCAGCATGTCCTTGCCCAGCCATGCATTGACGGCCTTCCGCACCTTCTCGTCGTTGCGGACCACATCCCAGGCATAGCCACCGCCGGCGTACCAATTGCTGTCTTCCTGCTCGGCAAAAGCCAAGTGCCGCGCCGGAAATGAGCGTAAAGGGCCTAGGTATTGAAGCTGTTTCAACTCCCAGGCGAAGACATCCGAGAGGCCCTTGATCAGGTCATTCAGGGTACGCGGCAACCAGAAGCCCAAGGCCTCCGCGACGTCGTTTGCAGCTTTCGCTTCCGAATCCGGAATCACCACGCCAGATGGCAGAAAGTTGTCGACTCGCACTTCAAGCCGCGACAGCAATTCGCCTAGTGCCTCTTGGATTTCCTGATCTCTGGCTCCCAGTGCAAAAGTCTGGGTTTCGACGATAGTCTGGATCACTTGCCGTAGTACGGCATGGTCACTATCCAGGCGATCGATTCGCATGGTCTGGAATGCCCGCTCTTCCAGATCACCTTCCCTCCTCTTGATCTCCTCCTTGGCTATTGAAGCGAGCTCATTTGGGGAAATTCCCGCCGACGAGAGATTTCGGACGACCTGGTTTCCGTCTCTCTTGAGAGCCTGCGCAAACTCGGCTGCATATTTGTCAGAAGCATCCTCTCCAGGTCGTCGGCTCATACGGAGTAGTTCGACGCCGTCGGCGAGGATTTCCATTGTCCTGATATGCGGCGGAGCCCCCTTGACCGGGCGGTCCTCATCATCCAGCACTACGCCCAGAGTGATGTTCAGTGCAATTGTTTCGACAGTAGATAGCAGTTGCTTCAACTGCCGATACCGGGGCGCGTCACCCAACTCGGAGACTTTCAGTTCTGCGCCCCACTCCACTCCGTTACGCAACTGGCCGCGATGGACGAACTGACGATAGCCACCTAAGTCAATGGCACTGCCACCGATCTCGGTATGGTGCACGTCCAGCCGTGCCCGGCCCCGCTTCTCACGCCCGAATTGGGCTTCGTGAGCCAGGGCCAAGCTATGAATGAAGCTGGATTTGCCGGCGCTGTTGGGACCGAAAACCAAGGTGATAGGTTTCAGGGGGATGCGCTGGGTATCGGCAAACGCCTTGAAGTTGCCTACATGCAGGGCACTAAGTCTGCGACTCATCAGTTGATCCCCTGGGGCATGGGCAGATTCATGACCTTGGCCTGCTGCTGCATTTCGGCCAGAAGCTCTTTTGCATGCGCTTGCCGCCAGTTGGCTGTCAACGCACCACTAAAGGCTCTTTGAAGCAGCACGCCAAACTGACTTTCGAGCTTCGTGGCGGCCTTCTCCGCTTCAACTTGCATTGCCATGACTCCGCGCAGAATCTTCGAAAATCTCTCCACATCAGCCTGCGGAGGAATCGGCAAACGAAAGTTCCTAAGGAAGTCAGCTGGCACGCGCTGTTGGCCAGCAGAGCCTGTAAAAGCGCTCATCGCCTGATTGCGGAAACCATCCAGGCGAACCAGTGCATAGAGGTATTCCGCGGTCACGTCCTGCGTGGCGCGCAACACATGAAACTCAGTAGAACCGTACCCGATACCCCCGACTAGACCTTCGGCAATGGCCGATTTTCCGTTCTGCATGCACGGTGTGATCTTGGCGAATAGCACATCACCATCTTGAAATGGTGTGAAACCCTTCTTCACTTCGGCGTATGGGCGCGCCTGCTTGCCAGTGATGCGGCCAAGCATTTCATCCACGTCTGCCATCGGCACGAACGAAACCATATCCTCATCACGCAAGTCACGACGCGAACGAGGGTTAATTTCACAAACGGCAGCATCACCCATCGACTTCACAGGCCACCCCATCGGATTGCTCACTGGGTCGCCGAACATCTTAAGGAACAGCGCGGGCAGAATGCGGGCGGCTTTAGCGTCGGCTTGGCGGCGCAGCTGGCGCAGCTCGTCGGCTTGGTCGAGAAATTCGATGATGCGCTGTTGTTCACTCGGTGCGAAATACGGCACCGAAATCTCGCGCAGATACTTAAAATGTCTGCTGTATCCGCGACTTGGAATGTCGCAGGACTGGAAGTAGTAGTACAGGAACTTGGCGTTGAAACCTGGTTTCGGCGCAAGGACCTTCACACCGTCCGCGCCAAGAACAAATGGCGTATCAATGTACTTGAAAGCTCGCGTATGGTCACCGAACAGAATTACGGGAAGGCTGCCTTGATAGACGGCTTCCGCGTCGTCCGTATATCCGGCGATGTCTTCCTGCCCTTGGTCGATAACCGGCAGCAACCCAGCGGGTAAGTACTCCTTCCGCTGAATCTTTGCATTGCCGCCGGTAGCGTCAACGACAACATCGGAAAACGGAATCAGTAATCCAAACGTCATTCCACCAACCCCTCGAGCAACCTTTCGAGGCGGGAAACCACATCGCGGTAATCGCTCAGTACTTCACCGACCAACTCGCGCGGATCCTCGCCCGACGTTTTCTCCGCACGACGAGGCTTCCATTGTCCCGCACCTAGATTGAAATCGTCCTCGGCCAATTTCTCTTTCGCCGCAAACCAGCTCACCAGTTCGTCTGCATCATGCGGCAACAGCGTCCTCGCCTCGATGCCAGGCGGTTTCGCGAAGCCGCTGGCCTTGTACGCCTTCCACTGTGCCAGCAAATCTGGGATATCGTTCTTTTCCGGCGTTTCCACGCGGCCACCACCGGATACCTTGTCGGGGTCATAGCCGTCGTTGCGGATTTCGTAGAACCACACCTTATCCGTGCGCCGAGCCTCGTCGCTCAGCGGCTTGCGGAACACCAGCACCGCTGTCTTCACGCCCGCATAGGGCCTGAATACACCAGCGGGCAAACTGACCACCGCCAGCAAGTCGAAATCGTTCACCAGCTTTTTGCGCAACTCCACGTGTGCACTCGTGCTACCGAACAGCAACCCCTCCGGCACGACAACCGCACAACGACCACCAGGCGCCAAGTGCTGCATCATCATGGAAAGAAAAAGCAGCTCACTCTTCTTGCTATTGGTCGGCAAGTCCGCGCGGATGGAATCCTTCGGCAACTGACCCGCGAACGGCGGATTGGCAAGGATGACCTTGTATCTGCGACGCAGGTCGTCCTCGCTCAAGCCACCCATGTCGCTGAGCGAATTGGCACGCTTGAGCCGCGCATGGCGAATGCCGTGCAGCACCAAGTTCATCATGGCGATGCGCACCATCTGCCGCGACACGTCGGTGCCATAGACGCTGGCTTCCAGCACGTCCCAATCGGGAATCTTCTCGCCCGCACCCTTACGATAGGTCTGCAGACGCGGCATTTCGGCCTTCAGTTGGGCCAACGTTTTGCCCTTCTTCTCCAGCCAGTCCTCACCATAAATCGGGTACTCACTGACGTGGTCGGAATACTTGGCCAGCAGATGGTCGACGGCGTCGATCAAGAATCCGGCCGTACCACAAGCCGGGTCGAACAAGGTATCTCCAATATCTGGATCGACCATCTCCACCATGAACGCCCGGATCTGCCTGGGTGTTCGGAATTGCCCGTTGAGCGAACTGGAGCCCAAGTGGGTAAGGAGATACTCGAAGATGTCGCCCTTTACATCTGGTCCAAACTCCCTGAATTTGAAGCCATCCAGCTCATCCACGACTTGCTTGAGCACGTTCGGATCTACCACTTCCAGCACGGCATCGCGAAAATATTCAGCGACCTCCGGCTCGTCCTTTGCCAAGGACGCCATGTACGGGAAAACTTCATCGCGAATGAAGTCGCGAAGTTCAGTGCCACTCTTGAAGCGCCACTTGCTCCACCTATATCGCTCCGACTGGGCAGGAAACAGCAGCTTGGCATTCCCGCCTTCGGCGCCCATGCGAATGCGTTGCTCGCGCTGGGTCTCTTCCTCATCCAGCAACTTGAGGAAGATCAAATAGGAAAGCTGCTCGATGTATGTGACCGGGTTGGTCACACCTCCTGCCCAGAGAACATTAGTGATGTGATCGAGCTTGCGGCGCATTTTTTCGTTCATTAATTGGTCGTATCGCTAATTAAAGATGGTTTTTAGGCCGCCAGGACGGTTTGATTCATTTCGTCAAGCATGGAGTTGAGCCCCTTCTCGCCAAATAATTCGATGCCAATTCCAGCAGCATTAAGTAGCGACAATGGCGGCGAAAAGAGATCGTCTATCGTGACTTTCCCACGCACTACCCCGCGGTTCTTCAGCAAGGACATGTACTGGGCTTGTTCCGGAGAGAAATTCTTACTGACCAGCCAAGCACGAAAATTTTCCTCGACGATTTCGGGTCGGCTTTTGGTCTTGATTAGACCCAGAGCCTCACGAATGAAATCTACGAGGTTGCCACCGGGCTTACGGTAAGCGCGGCGCAGGTTGTCTTCGTTGAAGTATTTCTGCGGCTGGTTCAAGCGATGTGCCAGCTCGGTTTCTTCCTGATCGCTCAGGGCTTCGCCAGACTTGATCTTGGCAATCACAGGGTCAGTGTCGGCGCCCTGCTGCACGGTCTTTTCCCAGTCGGTGACATATTCGCGCTTGTCTATGCGCTCACCATCTGGACCAACCTCGATATAGCTGACCGCGTGCAGCCATTCGTCATCCAAGCCCAGTTCGACCAGCTCGCGCCCACTCGGCCCGGGCGGACGCGGACGGCTGCCACCACCGCCGCTACCTGCGCCGGTGAACGCGTCGGCATCCGAGTCGTTGAAATACTGATGGTTACCGAAGAAGTCGTAGATTACGAACTTCCGCTTGTCGATGTGCGGTGCAGTCCGGGTGCCACGGCCCCGCATCTGCTGGTACAGGATTGGGCTTCGCACGCGGCGGCACATGACCAAGTGCAACAGTTCCCGGCAGTCGAAGCCGGTGTCCAGCATGCCCACGCTCACCGCCACCATCGGCAGCTTGTCCTGCTTGAACCGGCGGATGGCATCGTCAGCATCCGCGATGTCCGAGGTGATGACTTCGGCGTACTTGCCCTTGAATTCCGGGTGCAGGTCGTTGAGGTATAGGGCCAAGCGCGCCGCGTGGTGCTTGGTGATGGCAAACACCACCGACTTGCCAGGGCCATCCTTCTGGCCGGGAGCCAGTTCCTTGTAGTTCTCCCAAGCGAGCTTGTCGAACTCCTGCATCATCAGCTTGTTGCTGGCTTCGTTCGTCCATTCACGCTCGAACTGGGCCGGGTCGTATTCGACACCCTCGACTTCCGTGCCCTCGGACATCAGCGTGGTGATACCGGTGGCGAACTTGTACGGCACCAGATATTCGTTCTTGAACGCTTCCTGGATGGTGTAGGAGTAGTCCGGCGTGTTGTCCTTGCAGTTGTAGAACTGGAAAGTGTTGCGCTCGATATACATGGCCGGGGTAGCAGTCAGGCCGATGTGCACCGCATCGAAATGCGCCAGCGCGGTCTGCCACGCGCCGTAGATGGAGCGATGGCATTCGTCCATCACCACCACGTCAAAATAGCCGCTGGAGAAATCCTCATGGCGGCCCATCATGGTTTGCAGCAGGCACACCGTGATCTGCTTTTCCTGCCGTACCACGCCGGGCTTTAGCCAGTAGCTGGAATATTGCGGCAGCAAATCCTGAATGGCCTCGATGGCCTGTTTGGCCAGTTGCTCGCGATCCACTAGGAACAGGATGCGTTCGGCATGGCCGGCCTGGATCAGGCGCTTGAGATAGAGCGCGATCAGATCAGTCTTGCCACAGCCAGTGGGCAGTTCGATCAAGAAGCGGCGCTTGCCCAGCTCGACGGCATGGTCGAGAGCCTTCATCGCCTCCTGCTGGTAGGGACGCAGGGCGCGGGTCTCACCGGTGCGGACATAGGTGTCTGGAATAGCAACTTCGGCCAGCGGCTTGCGCTCGGTGCGCAGGTGGACGAGGCGCTCCAGGTCGCGGCGCGAATAGAACGAGGCGACCGGGCGGGCGTCATCGTTCTGGTAGTCCCAGAAATAGGTCAGCTCGCCATTGGTGAGGAAAATGAAGGGGGCGCCGATCTTCTTGGCGTAGGGCAACGCCTGCTGCTTGGCGGTGTATGGGTTGATGGCCTGCTTCTTGGCTTCAACCACCGCCAGAGGGCGACCGCGCTGGTCGAGCAGGACATAGTCGGCGAAGCCCAGCGAGCCGGCATCAACCGTGCGCATTCCGCCGCCAACCGCAGCAACTTCGGCGACATGAAAGGTCTCGCTCAGCGGCACCTCAGTGCGTACCTGCGACTTGTCGGCCGGGTTCCAGTCAGCGACCCGGAGCAGGTCGTCGATCAGGATGCGGGCGTCGGCTTCAGAGGAAGGAGCTGTCACGGGAACCTTGAATGGCTGGATGGCGGATCGGACCTCGGGTTTGGCGCCGTGGTGCCTAACCCCGATACTTTAACGGGCCGTCCCCGCCAAGTCGCCCATGTTGTCGCGAGCCGCTTCCAACTGGGAGGAGCCGAGGCGGAGGCAGGCGTTGGTACCGGGGGCAAGTGCGGTCACAATAGGTTGATGCGCCCTTCCATCGAACTGCTGGCTGCGGTTTCCCGAATCCTCCCCCGGATCGCCGAGGAGAGCAGTGACCGGGAGGAGATCCCCGAGGCCGATCTCATCAAGCGCCTGATTGCCGCCACGGGCGTCGGAGCGGAGGAGGCTGGTTCGGCACTCGGCTTCGTCCAACGCCTGCTACAAGCCCTGTCTGTGCTCGATGAGGCGCGTTTGGGCGCCGGGGTATGGGCCTTCGTCTCCTTCCCAGCCTCTCTCTTAGCCCGCAGCGTGCTGGGGGGGCTTGGTGAAGCAGAGTTCCGGCTGCTGGAACCGGGCTTCTGGAATGCCAGTGAGTACCTGGTCGACCGACAGCGGGCGCTCATCAAGCGCTCAGAGGAGCTCCGCGCGGCGTTATCGGCCGGGTTAGTGCCTATCCGCCGGGTCTGGGTTTCCTGGGCGTGGATCGCACTGGACGGGAAATTCCTGATGGTTCGTCGGGAGGATCCAGCACCCCATCGGGATGGCAGTCGGGGCCAGTTCGTGTTCCCCGGCGGCCGTGTTTCGAACGAGGACCTGCCGGAATTGGTGTATCTGACCGCCTCCCAGTGTCTGGACTTTTTCGATCCCAACATTGAAATCGACCCCAGTCATATCCGTTACGCCTTCTCCCAGGCCGTAAGTCGGGAACTGCGGGAAGAACTCGAGATTCCTGGCAATGCTTTCGAGGCACTGATCCCCGTGGATGAGCCCATCCACTACACGGCCTTGGAAGGTGCCAAGAGCGCCTACTCCGCTACCGAATATCACATCCAGCCTTTCAAGGTTGCCCTGAAGGATGCTGGCAAGACGGAACTCCTGCGCTGCTTGGCTGCGCACCCAGAGCGTTTTGCCTGGTTCACGGCCGAAGAGTTGGCTGCTGGCGCCAATGCGGCAGGAGCCAAGGCCTTCGTCGATGCCATTCGACAGGGCGGTCCGGCACTTGACCCGGATGCCTTCACGATTCCCATTGGCAATGCGACACCGGTGAAAGATCCTGTCGATATTCCTGGCAGGTCTTCTGAACCTTTCGCAGTCGGCATCACAAGCCGGGAGCGGCAAGTTCATGCCGATCTGGACGCCGGCGAGATTGAACTGCTGAACTGGCTTGCGGCCGTGCGTCGTGGGGATGACATCGAAGAGTTGGCCGTTGGTGTGTCGATAGCCAGCGGCACTGGCTGGGTTCTCATCGACAACGATCACGCTCTAACAGGGCTGAGGACGCTTGCCTCCAAGTTGGATGCGGCAGGGCTGCCTCTACTGGATTTCCACGACCGAGCCGTTCGCTTGAATGCAGTGACCCCGTACTTCTCACCCTCGTCGCTTTTGATGGAAATTCAGGATGAACGACGCGGGAAGTCGTACCGACTTAACCTGTCGCGTCGTCGACTGCAGTCGCTCCTTGGAGTCGCCATAGCCAAGGAAGCCTCGATATCCCTGCCTGAAATCCTAGGCAATGCGGTTTATTCGCTGGATCAAGGCGATCTTCAACCCGCCTTGGACAACATCGAAACCGTCAAACGGATGCAGCGAGAGATTAGGGGATTTCTGGACACAATTGGGACGCGACTACTGGTTCGCCAAGTTGATGGTGTCCCTGAGCTTGCAGTTGGCCGTTAAGTCCCTCGGGTTCGCACAGCCGGCGATTCAATTCCTATTGCCTGGCACGTTGAGGCAATGGGGCCGCACCCATTACGACGCTGGTCGGATCAGCCCTTCTGCTGGGTCAGGCGCGACTTGGTCGACGCGCCCGCCTTAGCGGCCGCCAGTTGGATGGCCGCCTCAGGAGACAGGCCAAGGACGCTCGTGAGGTGCAGGAACTCCATGATGTCCAACCGGCGGGCACCGGCCTCCACGGCGGATAGCCGTTGCTGCGGCCAACCCAGCATCGCCGCGAGGGCGGATTGGGAAATGCCTTCTGCTTCCCGAATTTCCCGCAGTTGGGCAACCAGTCGCCGGTAAGCCGTGGAATAGATGGTCTTGGTGGCCATGACCGCACCGAAATGGGCGATCAAGGAATCTATGGCACGACTACCGATTACATGAAATTTGTGTGGAATCGGTTAAGATGGGGTGCCTTCCTTGTCTGTTCCTCCTGCCGTCGCCGAGACATGGCCCTCTACCTCGTCAATCCCGGTGTGGATCTCACTCTAGAACTTTACATAGCCCCCGCTGTGGAGGAAGCCATTTGCATCCAGTGGGAACGGGTCAAGGACAAGGCCATCCGGCAGACCTTTGTCCGCAAGCTCGAGAAGCAGCTTGAGCGCCTGATAGTCGAATGTATGGACTGGGACCTGAAGGAGCCGACCCCAGCACAGGCGTCCTACGCTGCGCTCATCAGCAGGAAACTGGACGTATCAATACCGTCAGAGGCCGTGAAGTATCGATTTCACATGGCTTTGTTCATCGATACCTACAACGAGCAGTACCGGACGGAGATGTCCAAGCTTCCCACGCCAAACACCGTGGAAATCGAGAAAGCACAGGCGCTTGTTGCGGAGAAGTTGAAGGCCAGCCCCTCAAGCGACAATGACGCATGCTGACCCCGGCAATTCCCTGGCATCAAATGACCGGACGGGAGCAATTTGTCTGGGCTTCCTCTTACGCCTCCTTGGCAGGCGACCCTGTCAATGCGATCAGATGGGCGGACTGGGTAGTCCACCAGCTTCGCGAACTGGATATCGACAACGAGCGATATTCCGGGCCTGAATACGAAGCGGCACGACACGGGTCGGGATTGACGTTCGAGGAATTCCGCGCCTGGTATCCGGTTGCCTTGAAGATTGCCAAGAAAGGAATCGTCACACCGAACGAAATTACCGAGGCTGCATTTCAAACTGCATTCCAGACCTATCAGCGATGCTCCACCGATTTCTATTAAATCGGAGCGCCAAACCAGTGACCCAACGAAGTATTTTCACCTATGAAACTCAGTGACTTCGACATCGGCACGGAGTTCAAAACCAGTACTTGGCACCGTTGGCGCTGCACCGATGTCGGCCGTCGTACGATCCTGGCCATCGAGCTCGACCCAGATCTGGACGAAGCTTGGCTGGCTGGACCACCGTATGTCGTACAGGAAGTCGTGTTCGACGAGATAGAAATGGAACGGGCCTTCAGGTCGACCGACGAAGCCATCTCACAGAGCATGAAAGCACTCGATGACGAAGCTCATCCAGGTATCCCCGCTGATGCCGCCCGGCTCATGCTCAGAGCAGAACTTGAGAGTGCTTCACGCAAGTATCCACGGCGACGGCTGCTCCTAATCGACCGCGTAGATACCTCTGGAGAAATCCTGCATCCCTACGCAGCCGAGGAAGGAGCAGATGGTTGGATCATCCTGGTGTACTTGCCGTTCTCGCGGACGTTCAGCGCCCTGCCAGAGCGGGACTTCGTCCGCCTTCGAGCGGCAACGGAGGAAGATCTGAAAGAACGACGCGGCCGCCTTACGGCAAGCGGCTCCGAGTCCTGAATCTTCGGAAACTCCTATTTGACTCTGGGCTTAGCTCGTTTTGCGACACCGCGAATTGGCACTACTGTATCCGCTTCACCGAGTCGCGCCTTATAGTCCTGAAGCCGGCGATGCAGATCGAGGATTGATTCCTCCGCGATAACCAAGCGTGCCATGGCCTTGTCACGTTGCTTCGTCAACTCCTCAAGACGAGCTTTCAACTGGCGATTCTTATCCCGAGCACCCTTGATCAACGAGGCGCTCGAAGCGCGGGCGCGGGGAGCGTTGCCGTTGTCTTCAATCCACTTCTGGATCGCGCGTATCAGTCGCGGATACCGGCTCTTTCGCAGTGCGCTGGGATCGCGCCCCGCCTCTTTGGCGACATTGTTCTGGCTGACCGGCGTGCCACGAGGCAGCTGTGTAGGCTTATCGCGCTTCAGTCGTTCGAAGGCATCCTGGAATAATTTTTCAGCGTCACCAACGTACTCAGGCTGTGACATTCATGAACCTCTCAACTGCTTTGGCGCTACGCTCCAGCTGGGCCCGCAATGGCGTCTCCAGAGGCACATCAACCAAGCGCACCGCAATCGTCTTACCCAATTGCTCGACGCTGCCACGTTTGCGCTTGCTCAGGAGCGCATCTTTGCAGTCGGGGCAGTAAGCTATGTTGTCATGGCCACCATATGGGCAGCTATCAAGACGTGTGCAAATCCCGAACAACGTCTGCTTGACAGCAAGCTGGCCCTTCTTCGCGGCCTTCTGGATTTCATCGCCACTGCTAATTTCGAAGAATCGAAGAATCTCATTCTTGCGAGATGGGCCCAGTGGAGAGACGTACTCGGGCCCATTAAGCAAACCAAGTTCCAACGAAACAAGTTCATATTTAGTTGAGACGAGCTCCTGTGTGAACGCACGGTTGAGGCGAAGGCTTTGGAAGCCGTTGCGGTAGTAACCACTTTGATTGAGTGTGAGTTGCTTGAACTGGTACTGCTGAGCTTCCAGGCTCACTTGCGAAGCACCCATCATGACCGCGGACGTGCGCCGGTATTGATGACTAGTAAGATGCCATAGCTGCCCCTCGCCATAATGCTCAAGGTTCGCATTTGTGTTGAATCGACGGACGTAGGCTTCGTCATCCGCAGTGATGCACAGAGAATGGTCTTCAAACAGGCCAGGCACCCTATTCCTCCACCGGGAGATTTCATAGGAGGAAGGCCGCAAAGCGCTGGGGACCAGCTTTTTTGCATAACCGTTTCCGTTCGCCCAATTCTCGTAGGGGCGACATACCAGGTAGGGATTAGTCTTGTCCTCCAGTGTCAGGGGCACATCCCCATACTCAACCGCGATCGCAGTTCTCCATCGAGCGATGATGCTTAACGACTCCACCGCGAACTCAACTGTCGGTGCTGCCAACCAGCGCGCGTCGTCATCCTGCGTCGTCTTAGTAGTCTCGCCACTTAAAATATGGATATCGCCGAGCAATGAATCATGCTCGACGCTCAGGCAGTTACAGCGTAAGGACATAGCCTCACCGAAGCGCATGCCCGAAAAGCATTGGAGGTAGGCCGTTCCGACCAAACCAAGAGCATTGAAATATTGAGTTAGCATCTGAGGGGATGCCTGACTGCTATCGAGGTCATCCCATGTAGTCCCGGGTCGAAACAACCATCGACCTATAACACCACGAATGCCATGTCGCTCTGCGACATCTACGAACGAACCAATATATGTACAGCCACGAATTCGTCCGGCCTGCGCCGAACGACATGGGTTCCGGTTAGCGTAAGGCGTATCTCTGGCCGTGATCAGCGAACCAAAGTTGGACCGATAGGCGTCAATAAGTTCGTATAGCGCTGATTCGAATTGCGCTTTATGTTCTAGAAAATCTCGTAAGCATGCTTGCATTCGCCCGGCCTGATATGCCCAGATTCGCGGCGGAATGAATTCGGTCTGCTCCGTCACATGCGCCGGAATTAGCTCCATTAGACGAGCAATCTGCTCAGGATTTAGCAGGGTAAAGCCCAAATGGTCTCGTGCCTGCCACAACTCGTGGAGCAAGTATATGGTCGACCTTGAAGAGCCTGAAGGAATCGCTTGAGCCAGCGCTACGTCCATAGAATCAAAATAGCGCGAGAGGTCGCTGGCAACGATCGGTCGAGCACAGCTACTGCAGAACGCAAAAATACGTTTGAGATTCGTATGGTAGCTTGTTAGCGTCAAGACGCTGATGCCACGTCTCTCGCCAAACATGAACCACGCAACACAGCGCTTGAGAAGCTCACCGTTGGCGTCCGTCAAGTAGCGACCCTTGGGTCCCAAGTCGCTCAGGTCAGTGCCAAAATTCAAGGGCGCGGCACCGATCAGCCACTTATGATCTCTATAGCGACACACTGGTTTGCCTTGAAGATCGACGATGACAGGGAAATCATCGTTAGGCGGCAGCGTTTGAAGCTTGTAACACAGGCTTTCGGGGCCGATGTGGTCAACTTCCGGGCCTCTCAACAGGAAGATAAATTGCTGGGCGTTGGCGACCATCAGATGCCCTTCAAAATTGCGAAGGCCGCCGTGTAGTACGGATGGTAACGTCCTTCATTGACACGCAAACGTGCTTCATTCACCCACTCGGTACACTCCTTATCCATCTCGGACAACGCATCGAGCTTTTCTGCCGTTCGCTCGACAACGAGGGCCACCGGATGTCCCTCCATAAGACTCAGCGGCGTGCGATCCGCATTGAATTCAGCAAGTTTCAGGTGATGGAAGCTCGCCAAGCTCCATGCATGATCAAAGCTGCGTAGGTCCCGATTCTTGTCACAAAACAGGCATCCGCCCCCTCCCTCGCAATCAGGTTTAGGAGCTCCAACTGGCGAATCATCACGCAATTTTGGCTTTGCCTCTTGACACCCCCCTGGCCCGACCGCCGACACGAAGACCTCTGTGTCTCGCCAGAAGCTGACCAGCTCGCGGCTAGCACTCTGGTGATGAACCTCTTCATAGTTTTCCCGGAAGGTCCTTTCGGTGTTGCTTAGTAATTCGGCGGCAGCTTGGCGAGACACATTTCGCTTCATGAAGTTGCCAGCGGTCTTTCGCAGCTGCTGCGAGTGCACAAACGGCTGTCCGATCTCCTTTGCTAGTCTGCGCACCTCCGAAAATGCCCACCATGTCCTTTGCATGGCCTTATCGCCATCATCAAAGACGAAGGGAAAAGTTAAGCCATCCTGATCGTCAGGAAAGATGGCGGAACGCCACTTCAAATACGCTTCGAAGTGCGGGCGATAAGCCTTATGAATGCGCAGCTCGACAGCATGTTTAGCTCGACCTTTCCAGACATAAAGAACTAGATAATCGCCAGCACTTTGGTAACGATATTTGCTACCAGTAAGCTGTAAGGCTTGAGTGAGATTACCCCCCGTCTGATTAATAAAGATCAAAATCTCGGCTTCTATGCGAAGATTTATAAGCCTAGCACGCGCTCGGTTGGAATTATTTTTTGATCGACGATTACGGGCATCATGAGCTCTTTTTAGCCTTGCAGGGTCCTGGCGCTTCAAGCCATCTACGGGCTTAAGTTCATTTCCAATATGTACAAAGTACTCGACGCCAGAATCAAAATGCACGGCCACTGGGAGCGGGCCACGAATCACACTGACTGGCAGCTGCTGGGCAACCTGGAGCATTACCTGCACGAACGCTGCCGTTGTTTCAAGATTCTCCTTTGCCGTCTGGTTGCCGAGTCGCTTTGGTTGCCTTATGTTGGTTTTCCATTGAAGCTTATTCGCATCCACGCCTAATACTGGAGCGATGATTTTTGCAAGAGTATGTGAGTACGCGTACTTACTATCGCCGCTAAGGTCGTCGCGACGCCTAATGTGCGCGCAGTATGCGAGATAAAGACTCATGGCGTTCGACGGCGTCAGTAACAGCCTCGCCGATTCCGCAAATCCAACGAGGTACTTGAGCACCTTCCAATAGTTCGCGACACTCAGACGCCCCAAGTTTTTGGCAGTAATTTCCGCCTGCAAAATTTTATGAATCTCTTTTATTAAGGGCAAGCGCTCCAACTGTGGTTGCCCAAGATGGCCAGATTCAATGACCTTCTTGACATTACGCTTGTGCACCGATGGCATGCCCTTGTAGAGCAACCAGCGCAGATCAACCGGCTCCTCTTTAGGACCAAGCAATAGCCCTCGAAACGTCATATCAGGAATGACGTCATCAAGCACTCTGCTCTCTCTCTTTCTCGATGAAGGGCCCAAACATGGTCTTGGTAAACGCGTCCATCACTGCAGCGCGCACCTCCTCCCTCTCAACCCAGCGGATATAACGCTCCGTTGTTCTGTCATGCTTATGAGCGAGCATCCTCTTCAAAGTTGGCATGAATTGATGCAAATATCCGTTTGCCCGCGCGACTGTGGCCCACATCGTTGCGAAAGTCGCCCGTGACCAGTGAAAGGTGAAGTCGTTAATGTTCAGGCCCTCCTCTCGAGCCAACCGCTTCAGCCGGGACATTTCCGCGTTGACAGTTGGGCTGCGATCAGATCCAACGGCACCGTATGGATTGCCATACTTTGTGAGAAATAGCAGGTGCTTATGTTCAGGCTTGGCCAAGGCCGCCCGCTTCCCTCTCGTGACACTGATGCTGTAGTCCGATAGTTCTTCAAGCAGCCGCGTCGGCACCACGATCCCATTGCTGCTCTGATCCAGCTTCATCTGCACTTGCGGGTTCGCCTGTGGCCCTACGCTGATGTGCTTGAGCGCATCACAATTCAAAATTGTCGTTGCATTTTCGATGGTTTGAATCTTGAGGTCGCACACTGTCCCGAGGCGAAGCCCACTCCAAAACCCCAGGGAAAGCATCAAGAACATTTCATGACTGCAGCGGCGATGGGCCAGATCTAAGATCGCGTCACGGACTTCAAGTGAAACTGGCTGCAGCCCTTCTTCCAGCTGCGCTTCGCCAACGCGCTTGGCTGCTTTTATATCTAGGCTGGTCTGCACTGCCTCTACGTGACGGCGGAATCCGAAAGCATCTTCGTAGGCGATGCGCACGTTACGTTCTGACCACAAAGGGAATCCAGGACTCAGAATTTCAACTTTGAGGAGCCAGCGATAGAACGCTTTAAGCGTTGACATGCGGCGACTGGCAAGGGTGGGTGCAATGACACCCTTCTCGTGACTGTCAACAAGATGACCTCGATACAAATTTAATGGGCGCTGATCGTCCAGCGGCGGGCATTGCCACCACTGCATACCGGATTGCTCCAACCAGCCCGCATACGCCAAGAGATCCTTTCCATTGGCCCCAATGGTGTCTTCACTTAGTTTTCCGCTTAGCAATAGACGTGTGCGGGCCAAAAGCCAAAGATTTGCTTCGCTCCAGAACTCGCCGCTGTCCCACAGCAACTGTGGTACTCGCTCAGCGGCCGCGTGCAGTTTCATCCGCGTTCGCGGATCAACGACCTCTTGTGGGACAAACCGAATGACGCAGTCTTCAACGACACTGCGCTCCAGCGGCATGTGGATGTACTCAAGTCGAGCCATTCAGACGAGTCCCAGCCCCTCGATGTCCATACATCAACACACATGAGGGTGAACGTCAATACCACGCTACCTGCCGGTAGTGTAGATCTGGGTGGTTGCGACATCCTTGTGACCGAGCAATTCCTGCACCGTGCGGATATCGTGCCCGGCTTCCAGCAGATGGGTGGCGAATGAATGTCGCAAGGTGTGGCAGGTCGCCGGTTTCAGAATCCCGGCCTTGGCGCGTGCCGTCTTGACCGCGCGTTGCAACACCGCTTCGTCGATATGGTGGCGGCGGGTGACACCGCCGTTCGGATCGTCCGAAATCTTCGATGCCGGAAACACATACTGCCAGCCGAAGTCGAGCTCGGCGTTGATATATTTGCGCGCGAGTGCCGCGGGCATCCAGACGCGTCCCAGCCCACGCGCGATATCGTGCTGGTGCAACAGGCGGGTCCGTTCGATGGCGGCATGCAGATGTTCGATCAATCGGCGCGGCAACGGCACGCGCCGATCCCTGGCCCCCTTTCCATCGCGAACGATGATCTCGTTGCGCTCGAAATCGACATCCTTGACGCGCAAACGCACGCACTCCATCAACCGCATGCCGGTGCCATACAACAGTGCCGCCATCAGCCACGACTGCCCGTCCATCATCGCCAACATGCGACGCACTTCATCTGGCGACAACACCACCGGGATGCGGCGTGAATGCTTGGCACGCACCACGTTGTCCATCCACGGCAGATCGGTCCGCAACACCTCGCGATAGAGGAACAGCAGCGCCGACAACGCCTGATTTTGCGTCCCGGCCGAGACCCGCCCGGAATTGGCCAGCATGCTGAGGAAATTCTCGACCTCGCGCTCGCCCAGTTGGCGCGGGTGACGCATCCCATGCGCGAAGATGAAGCGACGAATCCAGCCAAGATAAGCCTGCTCCGTGCGGCGACTGTAATTGAGCCGCCGGATGCGCTGGCTGATTGCCTCGAACAGCTTCGGCTGGAAAGCGACGGCCTCGTGCTGCAGCGCAGCGAGGTCGGTTCGCTTGCCGCCGACGATTTCGGGCGTGGGTGAGCGAGTGTCGTGGCGGTCATGATCGCCATGGAGCGTGCGTCGATCCTCCTGCCCTTCCCGATCGTCTACCGGATCATGGATGAGCAGTGGAACTGACGGGAAAAACCATTGCCAGACTTGTGTTACACCCTCACTTAGCATCTGTAATCACCTGTTACAGCGGCGACACGCCATATATTTGGGAGAGTGGGGGCTGCATGCTTGTCTCGCTATCGGATAAGCTGTTGGCATTGGGTGGGTTTTGTCTGAGGGGCCCGATTGAGGTCCCGGCTACACCCGCAGTTTTGAATCCAATAGAGTGTTAGGCCTCGAACTCACACTCTGGTGTCCGTCAATCATGCGCATAATTCAGCTCGTCCGCAGACACTTTCCAGCACAGCGAATAGTCATTTGCGCGCTGGCCGGCCTTCTTATTTTCTACCACACTTACACTCTCCTCGACTTGTATTTTGGCTCAGGCACCGACTTGTACGATGGGGGGAGCAGAAACACACACCCTCTATTTGAGAACGCGCAATCCATACTTCGCGTGATAATTATTTTTAGCCTAATCCTTGTGGTCTTGAATAAGCGATTTGGCCTGTATGGAATGTGGATCGCAATTTCATCGCTGATAGCGACGCACTACTGGGCATTCTTCTTCGATTTCCCATTCCATTTCTTGGATGGCAGACACCCGCTTTCATATCTAAAGGGATTTATTATTCCCACCGTGATTACGCTTTTGTACTTGTCTATGAATTCTCAGAGAAATGCTCGGAATTCAAGTGCAGCTAGCGAGGCCTAACAATTCATTCAAGCCGACGCCGCTTCGCGGCGCGGCTTAATTCAGGCGTTAGGGCCCAGATCGTAGTTCTCGTTCTCGCAATAGCAATGGAAGGAGCGAATCAATGAACGCATCGACTTCTATAAGGCTGGTAGCTGCGGCATGCCTCTCTTTTTACCTGAGTAGCTGTTCTATTTTCGAGGTTGAACAGCGACCTCCAGGATCAAAGTTCTATACTACTTGTACCGGCAGTCCATATAGCTGCGACAGCTATGCCTACAAAAGCTGCGGAGCTAAAGCAACGCTTCTGGACTATTCAGTCATAGGCACATCGCCCGCCTCCGATTCGGACATGAGCAGATCCCATCAGTCCCGACCCAAATCGGAAAAGAAGTACGCACCTGCAGAAACGAGATACTCAGTGCACTACAAGTGCCCAGATGACGTCCATTTCGCAAAATAGCGTGACAGTTTAAGCAAAGCAACCTGGGCCCTAACCAATCGTTCAAGCCGACGCCGCTTCGTGGCACGGTTTTGGGCTTTGCGCTACGCTAGCCCAAAACCGCACCACTCTCGGCGCGGCTTAACTCTAGTGTTAGGTGTCACATGAACAATATTTCGCAAACTGGAAAGCCGTCACGCGTAAGCCAGGCTTTATCTGCCCTAATCATCATGGTTGGCGTTCTGGATATGGTCGATTGGTTTCGTTCAGGCATGAAGGAAATCCATTTACTCCTTTTCGGTGTGGGAGCTTTGCTTACTGGACTTGGCTATCTCTGGAGCTTCTCAAAAAACGAACCATGGACCAAGCGCATGAGCTCTCGATTTATGTTTACAGTATCCGTTTTGGGTGCCCTCTTACTGCTGAGCGCGCTGATATATCGTCTATACGGCATGTGACACCTAACTAATCGTTCAAGCCGACACCGCTTCGCGGCGTCGGATCGGCGCCGTGGTATGTTGCACCAATCCGTCGCCGCAAAGCGCTGCGGCTTAACTCAGGTGTTAGGTATTGAGACGGAACATGTTCGCCGAAGCAAACATCAGACGTGCTACCTTAGGGGACGAAGCCGCGCTTTCCATTATTGGTCAGGCGACCTTTCTGGAAACCTTTGCTGGCATTCTTGCTGGACAGGCAATCGTGGCGCACTGCGGAAAAGCGCATTCCGTAGAACAATACCGGCTCTGGTTAAGCGACTCCCATTACGCCCTTTGGCTCATCGAAATCGAGCCGGGAGAAGCTCCAGTAGGGTTCGTGATGGTTTCGCCACCGGATCTTCCCGGCGCTAACCCCTTTGGTGATCTAGAGCTCAAACGGATCTATCTCATGAGCAAATTTCAAGGCAGCGGCCTAGGAAGGCGCCTCATTGAGACAGCTGTTTCATATGCTCAGGCTCATGGCGCCGAGCGCTTACTCCTCGGTGTTTATGCCGAAAACGAAAAGGCACTTTCTTTCTATACCCGCTCTGGTTTCGAACAGATTGGAACCCGGTCATTTAACGTCGGCGGAGTCGATTATGACGACAAGGTCTTGGCTAAAAGCTCAACACCTAACTAATCGTTCAAGCCGACACCGCTTCGTGGCACGGTTTTGGGCTTTGCGCTACGCTAGCCCAAAACCGCACCACTCTCGGCGCGGCTTAACTCAGGTGTTAGATGTTCCCGAAGCAAATAATCGCGATTCCGTCATGGCAGTTCACACTAAAGCGAGTCGCGCTTTGGTTATGGGTTCTCACGTTCGCCTTCGGCATTCTTTCAATTCTGGCAAGATACAAAGCTTCGCCTGTGTTTGAGGCATTCTTCACAGGCGGAATGTGGTTCTTCGGTGTTTCTTTTGTCATTTCAGTTGCAATTATGATGCTCGGAATATTCTTAACCTTAATTGGGTTAATCAAAAACCGGCGGGACATCTAACTATTCGTTCAAGCCGACACCGCTTCGTGGCTTGCCAGCGTGGTACGCTCACGCTACCACGCCGTCCGCGCCACTGCGCGTTGCGGCTTAACTCAGGTGTTATGCCTCAGCTTTCGCAGGTTTGTGTTGGGCTCTTGGCGCAAGCGGCACGTTTCTCGCTCCTGCTCCAAAAGCTCGTGGCCGGTAGTTCGCTTTGGTCAGATCCAATGCGCGCAGCACCGCTCTGCGGTTCAAGCCTTCGGCTGGTTGCGCCTTAGGCTTCCAACGGCCACCAAGGGCGCGGTAACGGGTCAATCCCCAGTAGCATCTTCGCCCGCGCTGTCGCCTTGGTGGCTTTTGATCGTCCTTGCCTCGGGACCATACTCCGGCTGGGCTGCGCGCTCTGACTGTCCTGGCTTCGGTCACAAGGGTGCTTCGACCACTTTGGCGACCTGACCTGCTGTTGCATAACTATTCGTTCAAGTCGACGCCGCTTCGTGGCGCCGTCTTTTGTGGTAGCGTCTACCACAACGCGGCGCCACTACGCGTCGCAACTTAACTCAGGTGTTAGGCCCAAGGGAAGTCATGCACAAATCCGTATTGATCGCTGCTCTTCTCGTGACTGGCTGCACAAGCCAGCAAGCTCCTGCCGAGGATCGCTGGCACCAGCTAGCCGCCGAATCCGATCGACTCACGGCGACTTTTCGTGGAAAGTTCTGGGAGCATGAGATGCTTCCTATTCACAACGAATTCTGGCCAAAAATCTTCGCTGCTTGTGCGCCTCAGGCCAAGACAGCGGGCATTACAAACTTCAAGGCAGTCGCAGTCATCAATAAAGATGGCGTGGTGACAGAATACCTTCCTAGTTCAAATTCTCCGGCACTGAAGTGCTTTTCGGAGCAAATGGTTGGCCGAAAGTATCCGACGCCACCAGAATCGCCTTTCTACGAGGTTTACACCATCAATCTTGAGACAAGTAACCAAGCAGGGCCTAACTAGTCGTTCAAGCCGACGCCGCTTCGTGGCACTGTTTTGGGCTTTACGCTACGCTAGCCCAAAACCGCACCACTCTCGGCGCGGCTTAACTCTGGTGTTAGACCTATTTATCAGACTATGCAGCAGCCCCTAAAATTCTCGGAATTCTTGCATGATCGCCCTGCTCCAAGCGGGATCGATGTTCATTGCAAGCTCCAGCACTTTGCGATTATCACCTACGCATTTGATCCTTCTCGATTTTCTGGAGTAATGCCTGATCGATTCCGACTAGACACCGTTCACATCAATGGTTCTGAAAAAGCATTGATCTCGGTTGTTCCATTCGTTGACGTTGATTTCACCTCAGCCGTCTTCCCCTTCCCAAAGTTCAGAATGGGCCAAACCAACTATCGAATCTACATCGTTGATACTCTGACTGGCGAAAGGTGTGTTTGGTTCATAGGAACGACTCTCGATTCTTGGACACGAATCCTTCCTCATCGCTTCTGGAAACTCCCTTGGTATCCTGGCCACGTACGTTTTGAATGCCAGCAGCGAGAAGACGGTTCCTATGCCAAGTACTCCATGAAGACGGTTGCAACTTGGGGCCCAGCTTCGGTAGAACTGACTAGTGGTGGGGAAATCCTGCTGCCCGGATTCCCGGACATTGAAACCGGCCTAGTATTTTTGACTCATCCATTGCGCGGCTACTATCACCGGCTAGATGGAGAGCTTGGCACTTATCGCGTCTGGCATAAGCAACTAGAAGTAGCACCTGCTCATCTAAAGCATGCGGAGTTTGGGCTTTTGGATCGACTTGGATTGGTCACCCTGCAAGAACAGCAACACCCATACAGCGTTCTCATCGAACCTATCAATGAGTTCACAATCTACCTTCCTCCAAAAGTCATCCGGAAATAGGTCTAACTAATCGTTCAAGCCGACGCCGCTTCGTGGCACGGTTTCGGGCTTTACGCTACGCTAGCCCAAAACCGCACCACTCTCGGCGCGGCTTAACTCAGGTGTTAGGTCCCGCTATGACGCTTCCTACCGGTTGGATTCTCTGGGCGCTCCTGTCAGCCTGCTTCGCAGCACTCACTGCCATCTTTGCCAAAATTGGCATTCGGGGCGTCGACTCAGATCTAGCAACACTCATTCGAACGTTTATCATCATTCTCGTGCTTGCCCCTTTCGTGTGGCTGACCGGGAAATGGAGCAATCCGCTATCACTTTCTGGGAAAACTCTTTTGTTTCTGGCGTTGTCGGCACTTGCTACGGGCGCATCTTGGGTCTGCTATTTCCGCGCCTTGCAGATCGGCCAAGCATCTCAGGTAGCCCCTATCGATAAGCTCAGCGTCGTATTGGTTGCAATATTCGCATTTGCGTTCCTAAAGGAGCGTCCATCCGCCCAAGAGTGGGCTGGAATCGCCATGGTTGCAGGTGGCGTCCTCCTACTCGCTTTGCACAAAACACCGGGCGGGACCTAACTAATCGTTCAAGCCGACACCGCTTCGTGGCTTGCCAGCGTGGTACGCTCACGCTACCACGCCGTCCGCGCCACTGCACGTTGCGGCTTAACTCAGGTGTTAGACCACAGATGAACAATCCCGCGCCCGTACCGCATCCCGGCTATGTAAACGCTCATCCATACATCGAGCCCGTCTCGAGACTCTTCACTGAGCTCGGCGCGCAGGACGCTTGCCTGCAAATGCAGGAGCTCGCAATCGTTCATTTGGAGAAAAGCGCGCAAGCCATGAACGCGCAGATGAACGACTACTTGAAGCTTCTGTATATCAGTAACAACATCCCACGTGGGACTTATAGCTTCGACGAGATGCGAGAAAAGATCTACGCTTCGTTCGTGTCTTTGACGTACACCATGTTCGAGAAGTGCATTAAGCAGTGCAACTGGCTCTATCAGCAGAAAATCCCACTCAACACATGGAAAACAACGTTACAAGGTGGGGTTGCGTTACATCCCTTAGATCAGCTCACCTATAACACAAGCACGGAGCAGAAGCTGGCGCTAACTGCACCGCCCGAGCACAAACTGCTTGAGTACTACAGGCGCGTGCGAATCGCATCCGTTCATCTAGATGACGAGACTAGGCAAGCTGCAGAGCGAGCTTTCGCAGACTTAACGCCTACGGACCATCAGCATTTCCAATCCTATGCTCACATCTATGGGGCACCAAATCCGCCTGGCATGTTGAGCTTTCAAGACTTCAAGCTCTACACGCGCGCGATCAAGTACTACATCAACGTTGTAAACGACATGTGCTCATAGCCTTGTGGTCTAACAATTCGTTCAAGCCGAGACCGCTTCGCGGCTCGGCTGCATGGTGACGTGTACCACTCCGCCGTTCCGCGCAGTGGTCCGGCTTAACTCAGGTGTTATGCGGCACCGGAACAAGACTCTAGGCACTGCTTTTGTTTGTCGGCCGTCAGGAAAAGCCGACCTTTGCCTTGGAAAGCCTGAATCGCAAAGGGCAGCTTTCCCAAGTGACTGAATGCTCGACGACATGCTAGAAAAGCGCTGCAGGGATCGCGCAGCAGATGCTCGCATCTGCACGCGGCCCCAAAGCGCTTTTCCGGCCGTGTCTGCTGGCGCTTTTTGCCAGCGGGCATGGCGCCAGGCGCGTCAGCGCCGCCGTGGCATGGCGTCGGTGCAACCCAAGCAATGACCAGAAGCTTATGCTCAGCATGGTCGCCGGTGTCGCATAACTAGTCGTTCAAGCCGACACTGCTTCGTGGCTTGTCTGCGTGGTACGCTGACGCTACCACGCCGCCCGCGCCACTGCGCATTGCGGCTTAACTCTGGTGTTAGATTTCACATGGAGGCATCAATGCGTCGTCTTATTTCTTCCAGCATCTTGATCTTGACTCTTGCTTCTTGTGCTTCAACAGGGTCGCAAGCACAAAACAACAACAACCAATTATCGCCTGCGTTGGACGGAAGTAGCACGGGGAAAGCGATCATTATTAACGCAAAAAACGAATCTGAAGGCGTTCCGATGGAATACCAGTGGATTTCGGCTCGCTACCCAGGATTTAAGCGCGGCGGCCAATCACTTTTGATGTCTGGTGGAAAGAGTTACGACAAAATTGACATCACGACAGCGGATGGGCAAAAGAAGTCTCTTTATTTTGACATCACAAGTTTCTTCGGGAAGCTGTGAAATCTAACTATTCGTTCAAGCCGACGCCGCTTCGTGGCACGGTTTTGGGCTTTACGCTACGCTAGCCCAAAACCGCACCACTCTCGGCGCGGCTTAACTCTGGTGTTAGCCATATTTTTGGGGGTGATGATGCAACCGGAACCAAACTATCTCAGAACGTATTACATATTGCCTAAGACGTATAAAGCCTCCCAACAAGGCAGAACGTACGTTCTTGCTGCAATGGCATTAATTTTTATCTTACTTATTTCTCTTATGGTGTCCGTTTCATCGAAGGGAGGATCCATTTTCATTCTGGCACTTGGGCCAATTATCATTGGAGCTGCAGGAATTTTTATCTACAAAATTCCACCATATGGCGGCATCACTCTAGAAAGAGATAGAGTGATAATTCTGGGCAAAGAACAAAATATCGAGATACCAGCCCAGAACATACAAGGCTACGATTTGTCTTACATCTCTACAGGCAAGGGTGGGCTTTACAGCATCTCGTTAGTATATGTTTCTGCAAATGAATCATTCCCTATAAAAACGCAATTTGGGCTGAGCACCGACTGGTATCAGGATACAAAGTTTCTCGGCTGGATCAGATCAATGAATAATTTTGGATCTTCAAAAATAGAAGGCGCTATTTTAGACGCCAAAATAACTAGAAAATCACGCCCAATACTTTTAGTTTTCATAATTTTGTTTGTGGCTTATATGATGCGCATGCTGTTCAACAAATAATTCAATAAAAAATATGCCTAACTAATCGTTCAAGCCGACCCCGCTTCGCGGCGTCGCTTTAGCGTTTGGGAAGTGATACGCTAAATCGCCGCCGAAAATCGGGGCGGCTTAACTCAGGTGTTATGCGGCACCGGAACAAGACTCTAGGCACTGCTTTTGTTTGTCGGCCGTCAGGAAAAGCCGACCTTTGCCTTGGAAAGCCTGAATCGCAAAGGGCAGCTTTCCCAAGTGACTGAATGCTCGACGACATGCTAGAAAAGCGCTGCAGGGATCGCGCAGCAGATGCTCGCATCTGCACGCGGCCCCAAAGCGCTTTTCCGGCCGTGTCTGCTGGCGCTTTTTGCCAGCGGGCATGGCGCCAGGCGCGTCAGCGCCGCCGTGGCATGGCGTCGGTGCAACCCAAGCAATGACCAGAAGCTTATGCTCAGCATGGTCGCCGGTGTCGCATAACTAGTCGTTCAAGCCGACACTGCTTCGTGGCTTGTCTGCGTGGTACGCTGACGCTACCACGCCGCCCGCGCCACTGCGCATTGCGGCTTAACTCTGGTGTTAGGTGTCACATGAACAATATTTCGCAAACTGGAAAGCCGTCACGCGTAAGCCAGGCTTTATCTGCCCTAATCATCATGGTTGGCGTTCTGGATATGGTCGATTGGTTTCGTTCAGGTATGAAGGAAATCCATTTACTCCTTTTCGGTGTGGGAGCTTTGCTTACTGGACTTGGCTATCTCTGGAGCTTCTCAAAAAACGAACCATGGACCAAGCGCATGAGCTCTCGATTTATGTTTACAGTATCCGTTTTGGGTGCCCTCTTACTGCTGAGCGCGCTGATATATCGTCTATATGGCATGTGACACCTAACTAATCGTTCAAGCCGACACCGCTTCGCGGCGTCGGATCGGCGCCGTGGTATGTTGCACCAATCCGTCGCCGCAAAGCGCTGCGGCTTAACTCAGGTGTTAGACCTGCCTATGGAAGACCTTTCGCTACTCCAAAAGCTAGATCAAGATCTGGGCGATGGCTCAGAGGTTTATATCCATCCATCGGAAGATGAATCTCAGAAATTAACCGATATAAGACAGCACATTCTCGACTCCGCCTGCGAGCCATTTGAAATGACCGCCACAGTTATGGCTCCAGGATTCCCTGACTTGGCTATTGGGAATCAAATTAAAGCGATATGCCTCGCCCACGATCGTGGCTATTGGTTGGGATGGGATGAACCGGGTAAAAGATACGTGTGTTTTTGGGGCGACAATCCGGGAAGCCTCGGCGCTCATGGCGTTTTTGGCTCGGCCATGTATTGCTGGACAGCCTGAGCGGCAGGTCTATCTAATCGTTCAAGCCGACACCGCTTCGTGGCACGGTTTTGGGCTTTGCGCTACGCTAGCCCAAAACCGCACCACTCTCGGCGCGGCTTAACTCAGGTGTTAGGCCAATTTATGGAATATCTCGAATGTTCTCAGAAAAGCGCTGGCTAGCAGTTCAACTCGTGGGAAAGGCCAAAACCTTCGCCCTCATTTCATTTGTCTTCCTAGTTCTTCTTCTATTTTTCCTTATTGACTCGCCAAGAGGCAATCTTGCTTCCTATCCGGGTACAGTTCAAAGCGTTGGACTAGCTATTGTGAAGGGCAATGCTCAAGGCGTTACGATTCAACTAGATGACGGCCGTGTCGTTTCAACAGTTGCTGGCAGCGCCTCGGCCATTTTTAGTCCTGGCGATCGCGTTATCGTCAACGAACAAAAACATCTCATGCTCTGGCCCGACTACACCATAGAAGACAAGCATCGGTAAATTAGCCTAACTAATCGTTCAAGCCGACACCGCTTCGTGGCTTGTCTGCGTGGTACGCTGACGCTACCACGCCGCCCGCGCCACTGCGCATTGCGGCTTAACTCTGGTGTTAGGCACTTTTGTCCAGCTTCACGCTACTCGATCAGGAGCATATGCCATGGCTGAAACGCCACGACCGCCCTTCCCTCCCTTCGATCTCGAAGGAGCGACGAAAAAGGTCCGTTTAGCCGAAGATGCCTGGAATACGCGTGATCCAGAGCGTGTGTCTCTTGCCTATACCCCAGATACCACGTGGCGCAACCGTTCGGAATTCGTCGCGGGACGTGAAGCTGTTGTCCAATTCCTGATCCGCAAATGGAGCAAAGAATTGGACTATCGGCTCATTAAGGAACTTTGGGCATTCCGAGACAATCGAATCGCCGTCAGATTTGCCTATGAATGGCACGACGATGCAGGAAACTGGTTTCGCTCCTATGGCAACGAGAACTGGGAATTTAACGAGCATGGCTTCATGCACCGGCGCATCGCCAGCATCAACGACCTGCCAATTTTGGAAACTGACCGGAAGTATCATTGGCCATTGGGACGCCGTCCAGATGACCACCCGGGGCTCAGTGAATTGGGTCTGTAAAGCGCCTAACTAGCCGTTCAAGCCGACGCCGCTTCGTGGCACGGTTTTGGGCTTTGCGCTACGCTAGCCCAAAACCGCACCACTCTCGGCGCGGCTTAACTCTGGTGTTAGACCACAAGGGGAGTCACAATGCGCCGTGCCGGCAAAGCGATACTTTTAACATTAATAGTTAGCTCCTCAGCCAGTGCTCAAGAACAGCCCAGAGACCTCACATCTTCACCATCTGCGTCATCAGCCGTCTTAACTTGCCTTCCCCAAGATCATGGATTTCCACGACAGAAATTTTTTATCAAGCAGGTTGATGGAAAGAACACAAGAGGGTGGCGCGCGATGGCCACCTCTGTTCGGATAGATGCTGTGCCGCATAAGATAGAAGTCATGTACTACCACATCGGCAACACGCGCTACATGACATTCGACTTCAAGCCTGAACCTGGTGGGGAATATCAGTGCATTGGCAATACGGACAATGGCGCCACGCTCCAAATTAAAAACACAAAAACTGGTGAAGTACTTATAAAAAAAGAGCCAGAAGGTGGTTGTTGGGGAGCTTGGTGCGTGAACTAGCCTTGTGGTCTAACTAATCGTTCAAGCCGACACTGCTTCGTGGCTTGTCTGCGTGGTGCGCTGACGCTACCACGCCGCCAGCGCCACTGCGCATTGCGGCTTAACTCAGGTGTTATGCGGCACCGGAACGAGAATTCTAGGCACTGCATTTGTTGGTCGACCGTCAGGAAAAGCCGACCTTTGCCTGAAAAGCCTGAATCGCAAAGGGCAGCTTTCCCAAGTGACTGAATGCTCGACGACATGCTAGAAAAGCGCTGCAGGGATCGCGCAGCAGATGCTCGCATCTGTCGCGCGGCCCCAAAGCGCTTTTCCGACCGTGTCCGCTGGCGTTTTTTGCCAGTGGGCATGGCGCCAGGCGCGTCAGCGCCGCCGTGGCATGGCGTCGATGCAACCAAAGGAACGACCAGAAACTTATGCTCAGCATGGTCGCCGGTGTCGCATAACTAGTCGTTCAAGCCGACACTGCTTCGTGGCTTGTCTGCGTGGTACGCTGACGCTACCACGCCGCCCGCGCCACTGCGCATTGCGGCTTAACTCTGGTGTTAGGCTTTAAGAGGAGGACTTATGGCTCTCACAAAAGAGCAAGGAATTGCTGCCATAGATGCCTTGGCTGATGAAAACAAAAAGCAGCGCACCAAATTTGATCTCTTGGCTCGTCGAAGAGAGCTCATTAATCCACCAATGCGTTGGAGATTAACCTATTTCTGTTTTCTCCTAGCGGTGTTCTGCAGCTTTCTGCTCTTTTTCCGTAAAGGCATCGCTTTTTTCATAGTGATTTTTATGATGTCCCTTGCGATTTTCTTCGGCGCATGGCAAAAGCGGATTGGACCTGAATTGCGCGAAATTGAAGCCCAGCTAAAGCAGTTCACTTAACGCCTAACTAATCGTTCAAGCCGACGCCGCTTCGTGGCACGGTTTTAGGCTTTCCGCTACGCTAGCCCAAAACCGCACCACTCTCGGCGCGGCTTAACTCTGGTGTTAGCCTGTCAGCCAGCAACATCTTTGCTGGTGTTGAAAAAGCCAAGAGCAGTGCTTTCACCGCACTCCTACTCGAGGGACCTTCCGTCCGCCTGCTTTTCGCTTCGGGTCACCTCGCGGCAAAAAGTCATGTACTTCTTAGTTCAAGCTCTCCTGTACCAGTTGCGCGCCGCAGGCTACCGTCCGGCCTTCGCTCGGAAGGAATTCAAGGCAACTTGGGGTAAAGGCGGGCAACCCGCTGTCGCTTCTCAACCCCAGCGGGGCTCAGGCTAACTGCTCATTCAAGCCGACCCAGCTTCGTGGCGCCGTCTGCGTGCTTACGCTACGCTAGCACGCGACCGTCGCCCCTCTCTGGGCGGCTTAATTCGGGTGTTAGGCCTCACCATGGCAGATCTTGGACTGACCCACATAGCACTTCCAGTTCGCTCTCTTGAAGCGAGCATCGCTTTTTATCGCCTTTATGCGTCCATGGATGTTGTCCACCGCCGCACCGGAACTGTTTGGTTATGCGACCACACCAGACCGTTTGTTATCGTGCTTATTGAAACACCCTTGAATACACCAATCTATCCTTTGGTACCGACGGCTCATCTAGGAGTAGCAGTCGAATCTGAACACGAGGTCGATCGTTTATGTGCCATTGCTTTGGACAATAGGTGCTTATTACGTTCCGCAGAGCAATCTGGCCCACCGGTCGGATATTGGGCGCTTATCAGTGACCCTGATGGTCATACCTTGGAAATTGCGTTTGGCCAATATGTTGGTCTCATAGTCGCTGGTGTGGCCTAACTAATCGTTCAAGCCGACGCAGCTTCGTGGCACGGTTTTGGGCTTTGCGCTACGCTAGCCCAAAACCGCACCACTCTCGGCGCGGCTTAACTCTGGTGTTAGGTTCCGTCAGTAGTGATATCGCAACTGGGCAATGAGCACAGAGTCATCCGTAGCCTTGTAGACAATCCGGTGCTCATCATTGATTCGGCGCGACCAGTAACCTGCCAAGGCATGCTTTAGCGGCTCAGGCTTTCCCGTTCCCGTGTGCGGCGTTCTAGTGATTTCTTTGATCAAACCGTTGATCCGCTGCAGTAGCTTCTTATCGGTCTTTTGCCAGTACTGGTAGTCTTCCCACGCCTGCTCAGAGAACACGAGCTTCACGCAGCCAAGCTCCGCGCTTTGCCCTTCCCTGACTCGAGTTCGGAAATACTCTCGATCAAACGGCGCATGTTCTTGGGGCTACGAAGCAGATAGGAGGTTTCCTCGAGCGCCTTGAAATCGTCCAACGACATCATCACGACAGCCTGATCACCATTCCTGGTGATGATGATCGGCTCATGGTCATCGCAAACGCGATCCATGGTGTCAGCCAGGTTGGCTCGGGCGGTGCTGTAGGTAATGGCATCCATGGGCGGCTCCTTATGTACCAATAATTGTACAACATCGGACCGTCCGTGTCAAGGCCCGGCACCTAACTAATCGTTCAAGCCGACGCCGCTTCGTGGCACGGTTTTGGGCTTTGCGCTACGCTAGCCCAAAACCGCACCACTCTCGGCGCGGCTTAACTCTGGTGTTAGGTTTTTTGAAGGAGCTTCATGGAAGGTCAAAAGCTTGCAGTTCTCATTGATGCTGATAATGCGCAGGCATCAATCTCCGAAGAACTATTGGTCGAAGTTTCCCGCTATGGGGTTGCTACGGTACGACGTGCATATGGGGATTGGACTAAGCAGAATTTGTCTGGCTGGAAACAAGTACTTTTGGATCTTGCCATTCAGCCCGTCCAACAATTTAGTTACACCACGGGCAAGAACGCCACGGACTCTGCGTTGATCATTGACGCAATGGACCTTCTTCACACTGGCGATGTAAATGGCTTTTGCATTGTCTCATCCGATAGCGACTTCACACGTTTAGCAACACGCCTACGGGAAGCCGGCCATACTGTCTATGGCTTTGGCGAACAAAAGACTCCGAAGCCATTTGTCGCAGCCTGCGACAAGTTCATTTACACAGAAATTCTTCGCCCAGAGCCTTCCACTCCTGCCCAGACGACCAAAAGTCAGCCAAAACTTAAAAAACTTCTGCTGACCGCCGTGGATGGTGCAGCCCGAGAGGACGGCTGGGCTGTCCTTGCCGCTGTAGGCTCATTACTAATGCAGGCCGATCCATCATTCGATGCCCGCGTGTACGGGCATAAGAAGTTAGGTGACCTTGTAAAAAGCCAGAACTATTTAGAAGTTAAAGCCCATGCAACATCAGAAGGTGCTCCCACACAGCAGGTTTTTGTTCGTCGCAGCAAAACCTAACTAATCGTTCAAGCCGACACCGCTTCGTGGCTTGCCGGCGTGGTACGCTCACGCTACCACGCCGTCCGCACCACTGCGCGTTGCGGCTTAACTCAGGTGTTAGGCAGATGGAGGAAGTTCTTGATCGTCCTCTTTGACTTCGATCAAACCCTTACCAAATGGGATACGGCAGACAGATTCTTTAGATGGCTCCTCAAAAGAGAAGCCTGGAGAATGGCTGCGGTGGTTATATCGCTTCCATTTGTTGGACCCTTGCTTGTATTCCCGAAAACCAGGAAATGGCCGCTTCGGTACGGAATTTGGCTGGCCACTTTGGGCAGAACCCCCAGCGACATAAAGCATCTTGCATCCGAGCATGTTGAAACTCTCTTCCAAGACGGCGCAAGCCCCTTCTACAGCGACGCATTAGCAAAACTTCGGGCTCATCTTAACCAAGGCGACCAAGTCGTTGTTGCCACTGGCTGCTTAGTTGATCTAGCATCCTCATTCCTGAAAAAGGCAGGACTCGACTCAGTTCCGCTTGTGGCCTCAACCATGCGGCCACACTTTGGCGGCATGGCCCGTGACAAGCATTGTTTCAGTCACAACAAGATCCCCATGCTGACTGAACGCGGCTTTCCGCCTCCATGGGCAGTGACCTATACGGACCACCACTGCGACATTCCGGTCTTGCTGGCCGCTGAAAGCAGGTTCCTTGTCAACCCAACGGAGAAAAGCCTGAAGCGCATTCAAGGCGCTATTGGCAATGATTTCACGGTTCTGAATTGGAAATAGCGGCCATCTGCCTAACTATTCGTTCAAGTTGACGCCGCTTCGTGGCATCCTGCCCGTGCTTACGCTACGCTAGCACGAGCCGGCGCCACTGCGCTGCGCAACTTAACTCAGGTGTTAGACGTATGGAGAGACACATATGCGACTTGTAATCGTGGCCTTGACCTTGCTTCTTGCCGGCTGTAGTGGACACAGCTCCAACACGGAAGCATTTGCATCTCAGTCACGCCAAACCACCAACGATGCTGCCGCTGACTTGGTTCACAACTTCCAGATGGGTCGTAATTTAGAAGGCATCGCCAATAGAACTGCGGCCGCAACTCATACCTATGGCATGGCTGGACCGGTGAAGGTGACTGCCGAAATCCATCGGTTGGTTCCACAATATCAAGCCCAGTGGGATGCTGCCCTGGCAAAAGCATATGCTGCACATCTGTCACAGGCAGAGTTGCTATCTCTATCGGAGCAAGGCCGTTCATCCCCTACTTTGCGAAGCTTCAACAAGTTCAAGGAGCCGTGTCTGATGACATGCACACGGCCGCCACTCCCATAGTGGAAGCTTTGGTAACTGAAGCTCTCGCCAATGCAATGCGTTAAAGCCACACGTCTAACTAATCGTTCAAGCCGACGCCGCTTCGTGGCACGGTTTTGGGCTTTGCGCTACGCTAGCCCAAAAACCGCACCACTCTCGGCGCGGCTTAACTCTGGTGTTAGGTCTCGTATGAATAAAATCGTAGTCCGTGAAGTCAGGAGCGACGACTTCTCGCAATGGCTGCAACTGTGGACTGGGTACAACGCGTTCTACGGACGTTCCGGTACAACTGCTCTCCCCCACGAAATCACGAATACTACCTGGCAGAGGATTTTTGACCCAGCCGAACCAGTCCATGCCCTAGTGGCCGAGACTAATGGCAAAATTGTCGGGCTGGCCCATTATCTGTTCCATCGCAGCACGATTCAGATCCAGCCTACGTGCTACCTGCAGGATCTTTTCACTGAACCACAAGCTCGCGGCTTGGGAATTGGGCAGAAATTGATATTTTCTGTTTATGACCTCGCAAAATCCGCTGGGTCACCTCGGGTTTATTGGCAAACACATGAAACCAATGCAACCGCCATGCGGCTATACGACAAGATCGCGGAGCGTTCCGGGTTTATCGTTTATCGCAAAATACTTGATTCGTCCGAGACCTAACTAATCGTTCAAGCCGACACCGCTTCGTGGCTTGCCAGCGTGGTACGCTCACGCTACCACGCCGTCCGCGCCACTGCGCGTTGCGGCTTAACTCAGGTGTTAGCCTGCTTTTTGGTCACTTCGATGCTCTCGATCATGCTATTGGAAATGACCGAGGATCTCAGAAGAATATTCCGAGAATCCCCAAACAAGCTTGGGGAAAAACTAGAACTATCCGTTCCCGATGGTTGGCCGGAATTTCCTGATGCCCTCACTAGTCCGCACATTCCTGGCTGGCCGATCTTCCTTTTCTTAGATCATGACAAAAAGGCCATTCTTGGAAGTGGCGGATTCCTTTCCGCCCCTGACCACAAGAGCGAGGTTCAAGTTGGGTATGAGGTCGCCCCTGCTTACCGAGGTCAAGGAATCGCCACGGCCGCGATGAAGACCGTCCTCTCCACACGCAGTGATGCCTGCCCAATTGCCGTCACAAGTGTAGAAAGCGGCCCATCGGTCTCTGTGCTTCGCAATCTCAATTTTTCCGGCATTGGTACCCATAATCTTCCGAACGGGACCAAAGTCTGGATGTGGGCAAGGCTTCAAGGCACAGCAGGCTAACTAATCGTTCAAGCCGACACCGCTTCGTGGCTTGCCAGCGTGGTACGCTCACGCTACCACGCCGTCCGCGCCACTGCGCGTTGCGGCTTAACTCAGGTGTTAGCCTGCACGGAGCAACATCATGGCGATTCAAGGCAACGCTGATAAAGCCACTGATTTTCTAACCAAATGTGCCGCTGGCCAAGTCAGGAAAGCCTATGATGAATACGTATCTGACGACTTCCGGCACCACAATACGTATTTCCCAAGCGACCGGGAATCCCTGCTTCGCGGGATGGAAGAAAGCGCCAAGTCCGAGCCCAACAAGTCCTTTGTGGTCAAGCAAACCATAGAATCTGCTGACCGAGTCGCGGTCTATTCTCATCTACGCCGTGAAAATGTCGACATCGACATTGCTGTCGTCCATATCCTGCGATTTGAGAATGGCAAGATTGTTGAGATGTGGGACGTGGGCCAGCAAATTCCGAAGGATTCGCCAAACAAGCTCGGAATGTTCTAGTCCGTTCAGGCTAACTAATCGTTCAAGCCGACACCGCTTCGTGGCTTGCCAGCGTGGTACGCTCACGCTACCACGCCGTCTGCGCCACTGCGCGTTGCGGCTTAACTCAGGTGTTAGGGCGCATGGAAACCATTTATTGCCCCGTGTGTGAAAAGCGAATCAAGACCAGGCTCTGGGACTTCCTGCCTGGACTCAGGCTCGCACGCGAATTGTTCTGGTGCCGTATCTGTCAGAACTGGTTTCGTTTTTCTAACCGCTCCGTTACCTCTGCCACTATTGCATCCGTCATCTCAATAGCCGTTTCCGTCACATTGGTGTGGCTTTATTTCGTACTCTCCGGCACAAGGCACATCTATGGCTGGCGGGCCACGGCCACAATTCTCGCAATTCCCGTCCTCACCAATCTCGTATCTGGACTAGCTCTTCGTAAATCCGCGGAGCTTGTTGGCCCCATAGACCATTCGCCCTAACTAATCGTTCAAGCCGACGCCGCTTCGTGGCACGGTTTTGGGCTTTACGCTACGCTAGCCCAAAACCGCACCACTCTCGGCGCGGCTTAACTCTGGTGTTAGGGACTCACGATGAAAACCTTCGCGATCAAGCAACCATTATCAAACCAGAACAATTTTGTTTCCCTATGATCAAGTACTTTGCAATCGGTATTGTCGTCTTTTTTCTTTCATATGCGGGACAGAGCATATTTCGCAGCCACTACTGCGCCCCTCCTAAGGTCGCCGATTTTCAGCAGACGTATCAAGTAACTGGAATCTATAGGTATGAGGACCACGGAAAATATGGATCTGCGACTTGGATTGGGGACCAGCGGGTATTTTGTTCGATAACTTTCGGCGGAGTCGGGTCTTGTGTTTATTTTTTGCCCCGACAGGATGGACTGACAATGACGGCAAGATTTACTCGAGTTAACAGCGGATACATTGATAAGGTCCCATTGGCGCTTACTATTGCTAATGGTGAAAGCACTCTATTTGGTCGAACTCCAGAAGATTACATACATGCTTGGGATAAAGAGGGCCATTTTTTTAGCCTTTATTTTTCTATCGTGTTTGGCCTAATGGCAATGCTGCTTTTCCGCATTCTGACGACTTTGTCTTTGTAATGCCATATACAAAGTCGGCTTGGTCCTATTCAGGAAATGGCTGATCGTGAGCCCTAACTATTCGTTCAAGCCGACCCCGCTTCGTGGCATCGTCCGCGTGCCTACGCTACGCTAGCACGCGTCCGCCGCCACTGCGCGTTGCGGCTTAACTCAGGTGTTAGGCGTCACAAGATGATTTCTATCGAATTTGAACCACAAAACTCATATACCTGTGAATGTTGCGGGAAAGAAACCATCCGTTTGACGCGATTCGTGACAGATGATGGAAATGCTCTTGCTGTGTATTACTTGCAATACACTCCAAGTCATCCTGATCACCAAATGGTCGGCCTAATTGGACTCGGCTCATGGGGCGACAAATCCACTCCTGAAGATCGTCTAGCCTTTCCCTTTCGCCTTTGGGAAACAGGCGACAATTTCAACGTTGGCCTTATGGACGCAGATGAATCGCCGTGGGCGGATACGACGTACTTAGGCCGACTATTAAACCGTGGAGAAGCCCTAGCCCATCATTGGAAAGACCAAGTCTTTCATATAACTGACCATATTGTCCAAGATGACCCAGAGGTCATAGCCTACTTTTCAAGTGGCCAGCGTGACGCCTAACTAATCGTTCAAGCCGACGCCGCTTCGTGGCACGGTTTTTGGCTTTGCGCTACGCTAGCCCAAAACCGCACCACTCTCGGCGCGGCTTAACTCTGGTGTTAGCGCTCAATGGAGGGAGATCATGGAAAAAAGCACTCGCACACGATCTGCAATTTGGTTTTGGCTCCCAGCAATACTCTCCGTTGGGTCGCTTGTGGATTTTATTTGGTATGGCCACCATATCTACAATTTATTGGAAGCAGTTGGTTTTGGACTAATGGCTTTCGCTACGTACCGCAATGCCCCACTCAACCTAAAAGAGGCCACAACTGAAAATTCTTACTTGTTTTGGATTTCGGTTACTGGATTAGTCGTGGCTATTTGTGGGATGTTGGTCAAATACACCATCAAAATATGAGGCTAAGTACTTCTAAGCCATTGATCGCTAACTATTCGTTCAAGCCGACACCGCTTCGTGGCTTGCCAGCGTGGTACGCTCACGCTACCACGCCGCCCGCGCCACTGCGCGTTGCGGCTTAACTCAGGTGTTAGTTTGTGCGTTCGGTAGTTGTGTTGGCTTTAAAGGCAAAGCTGCAGGGGCAATCTGGCCCACTCTCGGCGTCGGGCATGGCTTTGGGAAGTCTGTCGCTTCTTTTCCCATTTCCCTCCGCCCCGCGCCGTGCTCGTCAGGCTGCGCGCGGCGCGGCGTCTTTTTGCGCCCGGGCGTTCCAGGCGCCGCACAATCTAACAGCTCATTCAAGCCGACGCCGCTTCGTGGCACGGATTTGGGCTTTGCGCTACGCTAGCCCAAATCCGCACCACTCTCGGCGCGGCTTAATTCGGGTGTTAGGCCTTCCATTCGGTATTAGTTTCGCGCTCCAAAAGACAATCTGCCATTTGACTATGTGTTGCATCGCACCAAAGGGGCAAAAGCGTTTCGCTCACCAACGCTTGCACGGCCACTCCAAACCTCCAGAACTCCAAGGAACCTTCGGGTACGCCCCGCCCGCCCAGAGCCGCGCAAGCTCGCATCAGGCAGTTCTCCCAAGCGGTAGGCAATCGGTGTGAGAAATGCTTCTTCGATGCGAGCAAAAGCAAATACATCGCCCTATCGAGCATTCCGGCAGCCCAATTTTGGCTAAAGCGCTTCCAGGCTCACTAGCAGCCCAGAGAAATGCCTAACTGTTCGTTCAAGCCGACACCGCTTCGTGGCTTGCCAGCGTGGTACGCTCACGCTACCACGCCGTCCGCGCCACTGCGCGTTGCGGCTTAACTCAGGTGTTAGGCGTTCCATTCGTAGGTTATTTCGCGCTCCATTAAAGAGCTTCAAGTTGGCCATTTCTTGGTCGTGACCCAAGATCAAAAAAACAATCTCGCTCGGGAACGCTTGCACGGCCATTCCGAGCCCTTGTGGCGCCCAAGAACCTTCGGGAGCGCCCTGCCTGTCCATGGCCGTGCAAGCTTACATCTGGAAGCCCTTCCAATAGAATGACGGCTCAGTTCTATACTCTGCCCAAAGGCAACTGCAAAAACCGTCACCCCATATAGAATCTTGCCGTCGGCCAATCTTTTTTAAAGGCACCTACTTGGCTAACACGTCCCAAAGAGAAACGCCTAACTGTTCGTTCAAGCCGACACCGCTTCGTGGCTTGCCAGCGTGGTACGCTGACGCTACCACGCCGTCTACGCCACTGCGCGTTGCGGCTTAACTCAGGTGTTAGGGCCAAGTCAACAGGAGTTTCCAGCGTGAAGTTTATAAGCTTACTATTTACCACTCTATTTCTTCTTGGGTGCACTAAAACCCCGCAATCCGATAAGATTAAGGAATTACTTCCAGGTCAATGGTCCGGAGTGATTGATACCAACGGAGCACACCTAGTAGGCAGTAGAATTTTCAAGACTGATGGTATCGTCGAAGAAACCGTCAAAATCATTCAGGGCCAAAATGTCTCGGAAGTAGTAACAGTCGGCACTTGGAGAGTCGAGGGCGATACAGTCGTAACCACATGCACAAGCTCAAATTCTCCTAAATTTGTTCCCGTTGGCGATGTTAGTCGGGACAAAGTAATCTCCATAGATCATTCGCAGCTTTCCACCGTAGACAAAGATGGCACTGCTTTGACAGAACATCGCGTTCCATAGTCCTGGCCCTAACTAGTCGTTCAAGCCGACGCCGCTTCATGGCACAGTTTTGGGCTTTGCGCTACGCTAGCCCAAAACCGCACCACTCTCGGCGCGGCTTAACTCTGGTGTTATGCGGCACCGGAACGAGAATTCTAGGCACTGCATTTGTTGGTCGACCGTCAGGAAAAGCCGACCTTTGCCTGAAAAGCCTGAATCGCAAAGGGCAGCTTTCCCAAGTGACTGAATGCTCGACGACATGCTAGAAAAGCGCTGCAGGGATCGCGCAGCAGATGCTCGCATCTGTCGCGCGGCCCCAAAGCGCTTTTCCGACCGTGTCCGCTGGCGTTTTTTGCCAGTGGGCATGGCGCCAGGCGCGTCAGCGCCGCCGTGGCATGGCGTCGATGCAACCAAAGGAACGACCAGAAACTTATGCTCAGCATGGTCGCCGGTGTCGCATAACTAGTCGTTCAAGCCGACACTGCTTCGTGGCTTGTCTGCGTGGTACGCTGACGCTACCACGCCGCCCGCGCCACTGCGCATTGCGGCTTAACTCTGGTGTTAGTCCGCATGATGAAATTATTTCGCTATCTCGTTTTTACAGCTACTCTCGCTTCCTGCGCCCATACTCCGTCGCAGGACTCCCATCTGGTCGAGGGCAAAAATGGTCCCGTAGACTGCTCTCACTCTGCCTTGTCTAAACTCGATGCCGACGCACACGCTGCAAATGCTAAAACCGCCGAGGCTCAGAAACGCTATCAGTCCGACAAATCCGAGGCTAACTTGGATGCGTTTAATGCAGCCGCAGTCTATGCTGCAAAAAACGTCGCCAATTTCGCTCAGGCAATGGTTGATTGCAAAAAAGTAGAATCACAGCATGCGGTCTAACAGCTCGTTCAAGCCGACACCGCTTCGTGGCTTGCCAGCGTGGTACGCTCACGCTACCACGCTGTCCGCGCCACTGCGCGCTGCGGCTTAACTCAGGTGTTAGGCTACGGACTACTAAAATGTCGCATCCGAAGAAACTTAGTCCCGCATTTTCTGGTGCGCTCAGAACGTTCAGTTTCTGGGTCGCCAATGGCTCTCTCGGTTTCCCACTCCTTGAAAACGTTGAATACCGAGATGTAATGGTTGAAGAACCAAGCATGCTCGAAATTGCTTATGCAATTTTCGCAAATGTAATTGAGTTTGACGAATCTGGCGCCCCAGTCAATGCCAAATACGCTGAATTTCGATCCGCTCAATACATTCGTCAATACTGTGATTCTTCGTATCAGGCCACTCCACCATTTGAAGCGTGGGAGCAAGAATTGTATGAACCACCTCCTCGCAATGATCCAAAGCCTTGGCCTCCTAGTTCCATAGCCTAACTAATCGTTCAAGCCGACGCCGCTTCGTGGCACAGTTTTGGGCTTTGCGCTACGCTAGCCCAAAACCGCACCACTCTCGGCGCGGCTTAACTCTGGTGTTAGGGCGCAATGATGAGATATATCCCATCTGGATATTCAGAAACCGGCGACATGTTTGCCGCATTGATGGTCGATGCACCGGAATTTTCCATGCATGGACAATCCATTGAAGAAGCTTTTGAGGCAGTTCAGCTTGGAATTGATTCCGTCGTCAATAAGTCAAAGAGCAAAGCAGCCATAAAATCACTTCAATTTTGTAAAGAACAACTCAAAGAAATCGAGCATATCTTCTTGGAAAACTCAAAGAAGAATGACCCTGAAGTTAGAAAAGCGACAAGGCACCGACTTCAGCGACTCTACTATGAACATTTTCGGGAAATTGGCCCAATGCTAAAGCCCGGCTTTAGATTTGAAGACATAGGGCCAGATGACGACGTGTAAGGTCATTGCGCCCTAACTAATCGTTCAAGCCGACACCGCTTCGTGGCACGGTTTTGGGCTTTCAGCTACGCTAGCCCAAAACCGCGTCACTCTCGGCGCGGCTTAACTCAGGTGTTAGACCGCACAAGGAACCCCATGGATATCCAACAAGCATTAATGACCTTTATTACATCCCTCCTTGCAGGAGGCGCTGTATGGGTGATTGCGAGGATCGCGGGCGATAAGCAAATCAGAATTACATTTGTTGTGGCACTAGCTGCTGCAGTCACCTTGGCAAATTTAATTAACTCGTACTTCCAATTCTCCGGATGGAAGCATTACGCCATTCTCGGCGCAGTGCTTCTTCTTTGCTCATTGGTAGAGCAGCGTTTGTTCAGCCCTAAGCGCACTGGACAATAATTTAACGCCTGAACCCGGGAGGTTCTTCGTGTCAAATGATCCTCGATACTGGTTCCCTACCAAGCGTTACGGGTGGGGTTGGGGCCTCCCCATCGCTTGGCAAGGCTGGGTTGTTCTCGCACTCTTCATTGCCAGCGCACTCATAGGCAGTTACTACATCCAACCACATCGCAACCATGCCATTTTTGCCGTCTTCATCATCTGTCTAATTGGGTTGTTAACATTTGTTATGTGGTTAAAGGGCGAACCGCCTAGCTGGCACTGGGGCAATCGCGAATAAGGATAGAGGCAATCGAGTGCGGTCTAACTAGTCGTTCAAGCCGACGCCGCTTCGTGGCACGGTTTTGGGCTTTGCGCTACGCTAGCCCAAAACCGCTCCACTCTCGGCGCGGCTTAACTCTGGTGTTAGGCATCACTCCAAATGTCTCGACTGATTTCACAAGATGAAGCAATACTGATCGAGCGAGTGCTCGCAATCGGGGCAAATGGCCGATCTTGCCGTCCTCAATAGCTTCCATTCCCACGTTACAAGTTACCGACACCTGCAAGTGCGGCTGCGCCACCGTATGGTTCGGCCCCAATGGAGCCGCCACGACCGGGCATAACCTTGCAGAGGCCATTGCCTCGATCAACAACGAAACCGTAAACGTGATCGTTTGGTCGCAAGGGGAAACCATTGTTGGCCTGGAAATTGTCGGATACGGGCAAACCGGACTTCCCGACATCCTCTCCGTAAAGCCCTACTGCGATGCCTAACTAATCGTTCAAGCCGACACTGCTTCGTGGCTTGCCAGCGTGGTACGCTCACGCTACCACGCCATCCGCGCCACTGCGCGTTGCGGCTTAACTCAGGTGTTAGGGCGCTATGGAGACAGCCATGCAGTTGAAACCGCGCACATGGACGAATCAGCTAAGACTTCTTGGTTTAGCAATTATCGTTGCCGCCGGACTGACCCTTCAGAAGCATTCGATTGCCGGCTGGGTATGTGTGGCACTGCTTGCCATTCTCTTTATCGCCGTTGTTCTTAATGCCGTATTGCCGGGAAGCAGTTATCTCCGCCTAGAACCAAGTGGCATGACAATCCGTAGCGCCTATAGAGACCATCGATATAGCTGGACGGACATCTCGGAATTCTTCGTCGTTCCAATTGGCGGGCGCCAAATGGTTTGCTGGCACTATTCGCCGTCTTACAAAGGCCAGAAAGCCCTTCGCGCATTATCAAAGAATGTCACAGGCGTAGATGCAGGCCTGCCGGACACTTATGGCTACTCGGCGACTGATCTCGCCCAGCTCCTCAATCAGTGGCGGGTTCAGTATGGCGGTGCGCGCCCTAACTAATCGTTCAAGCCGACGCCACTTCGTGGCACGCTTTTGGGCTTTGCGCTACGCTAGCCCAAAACCGCACCACTCTCGGCGCGGCTTAACTCTGGTGTTAGGTGCTACTAAGGAACCTTCAAGTGTCTGGAGAAACAACAGGCGGCATCAAAACCACACTAAGGATCGAGGGCTTTCTCGTGTTTCTGTGCTGTGTCATCGCGTACCAGCATATCGATGCCAGTTGGGCAATCTATGCCATCTTCTTCTTGGCGCCAGATCTATCCTTCTTCGGTTACCTTTTGGGTCCAAAAATTGGTGCAATTGCATACAATTCCGCTCATTCCTATATCGGACCACTTATTGCCTTGATTGCTAGCTTGACGCCAGGCTTGCATAGCGCGTTACTCGTGGCACTCATCTGGGCCTCGCATGTCGGATTTGATCGCATGCTCGGCTATGGGCTGAAATACAGCGCCGGGTTCGGCTTCACGCATTTAGGCAAAATCGGCAAAGCGCGTAGCACCTAACTAATCGTTCAAGCCGACACCGCTTCGTGGCTTGCCGGCGTGGTACGCTCACGCTACCACGCCGTCCGCGCCACTGCGCGTTGCGGCTTAACTCAGGTGTTAGGTCCCGCTATGACGCTTCCTACCGGTTGGATTCTCTGGGCGCTCCTGTCAGCCTGCTTCGCAGCACTCACTGCCATCTTTGCCAAAATTGGCATTCGGGGCGTCGACTCAGATCTAGCAACACTCATTCGAACGTTTATCATCATTCTCGTGCTTGCCCCTTTCGTGTGGCTGACCGGGAAATGGAGCAATCCGCTATCACTTTCTGGGAAAACTCTTTTGTTCCTGGCGTTGTCGGCACTTGCTACGGGCGCATCTTGGGCCTGCTATTTCCGCGCCTTGCAAATCGGCCAAGCATCTCAGGTAGCCCCTATCGATAAGCTCAGCGTTGTATTGGTGGCCATATTCGCATTTGCGTTCCTAAAGGAGCGTCCATCCGCCCAAGAGTGGGCTGGAATCGCCATGGTTGCAGGCGGCGTCCTCCTACTCGCTTTGCACAAAACACCGGGCGGGACCTAACTAATCGTTCAAGCCGACACCGCTTCGTGGCTTGCCAGCGTGGTACGCTCACGCTACCACGCCGACTGCGCCACTGCGCGTTACGGCTTAACTCAGGTGTTAGGCTTCTGATATGATTCTTCGATACTTATTTGTTTTGGCGTTATCACTATTCACTCTTAACGCGGCCGCGGGAAAAGCGCGCCATAGTGCCGCCTCAAAGCCGACTCTGCCAAAAACAGAAGCCGCGTGCCTTGCTAAAGGTGGGGAATGGATTTTCGCCGGACCTCAAAACGCTTTTAAGTATTGCTCCCTGCAAACTAACGACGGAGGAAAAGCGTGCAAAACGTCTCGCCAGTGTCAAAGCAAATGCGTAGAGGAGAAAACCGGAAACATGTGCGCTGATCACTTTGACGGCTGTTTTGCACCTACCAAGCATGGGACTGTTACGCAGTGCGTTAACTAGCCAAGCCTCAGAAGCCTAACTAATCGTTCAAGCCGACGCCGCTTCGTGGCACGGTTTTGGGCTTTGCGCTACGCTAGCCCAAAACCGCACCACTCTCGGCGCGGCTTAACTCTGGTGTTAGGTGTGCCGTGGATATTAAAATCCTTCTTGTCAAAAGCTTGGCGGTCTTTGGCCTAACACTTGGGTTATTGGGATGCGGCCAGAAGTCTCAACCGATCCAGAGGATGGATGCATATTTTCAGCCATTCTTGCCCACACCAATCGTAAGAAAAACAGAATCCTCCATGCGATCATCGGCATTAAATGAACTTCATACTCAAGATCAAAGTGTAATTTCCAAAACAATCTCTGCCATCAGTATTAATTGCAAGAAATCGCCTCGAAATGAAGATGATATGGACCTCAGAGTTCTTATCTACTTCTCATCAAGTGCAGGAAAGCGGACATGGAAAGCATCTAACTTCGACTACTTCGATAGCGAAATAGGAAAGGTCTGCATAATTTCGGAAAGCACAAAGTCGTCAATTGAGAAAATCTTAATGCCACCCGGACACACCTAACTAATCGTTCAAGCCGACGCCGCTTCGTGGCACGGTTTTGGGCATTGCGCTACGCTAGCCCAAAACCGCACCACTCTCGGCGCGGCTTAACTCTGGTGTTAGGCGCTTCTTCGCATTAGGGAAAATGCAATGTCCTCTGCTCATCTCATCAACTTGGCAATTCACATTACTGCTGGGACGATTGCCCTCGTAATTGGTTTTTCTATTCTTGGCAGATCCAAGGGGACTTCGAACCATCGCTATTGGGGCCGGATTTTCTGCTATTTCACCCTAATTGTGTGCGTCTCTGCTGCTATTGGCACGCTGTTCTTTAGATTCATACCAGTGTTCGCCATTCTTAGTGTCTTGGTGCCTTATCAACTGATTAGCGGCTGGCGATCCATCTACACAAAAGACCAGGGTCCAGCCAAAATAGACGCGATTTTGACGTTGTTCGCCACTGTTCTCTTGATTGCCTTAATTCCCGCAGTACTCGCGCATGCGGAGGGTTCAGTTGTGGTGTATTCGTCATTAGGTGCTCTAGCCACCATCTTGCTTTATGACACAATTAGGTGGTTGTTTCCGCGTCGCTGGTATCGCTCGCTTTGGAAATATGAGCACACCTACAAGCTAATCGCCTCAATCTTCGCAATGCTCTCAGCGCTGGTTGGCAACGTTGTCCGCTTCGGACAACCGTGGTCCCAAATCTTGCCATCCGTAGTTGGCATCATTGTGATTGCCTATTATTTCATTAGGCTGCACCAAAAAGACAGCCGCTTGCTTGTTGGAGCACGCGCCTAACTAATCGTTCAAGCCGACACCGCTTCGTGGCTCGCCAGCGTGGTACGCTCACGCTACCACGCCGTCTGCGCCACTCCGCGTTGCGGCTTAACTCAGGTGTTAGGCTTATTGGTCGGACTTAACGCGAGCTAGTGCAACTTCATAAACAGCGTTCTTGTCCCGCTTCCCGACCGCTATTACGGTAACGGTCACAACTTTGTCGGACACCGAGTAAACCAGGCGATAGCCGGACGATCGAAGTTTGATCTTGTAAAGATCTTTCGCACCGTGAAGGGCTGAGGATGGAACACGCGGCCTCTCCAAGCGCTCGCCTAGCTTTTGCTTGAACTGCTCTCTTACCGTCGCCCCAAGTTTGCGCCACTCCTTGAGGGCCGATTCCTTAAACTCGAGCTTATAGGTCATTGAGAGAGACCTTGATGGACCTCTCCTTTTGACGCTTCTTCACTATCTCGACCAGCTCAAGGTCGTCGATCATTTCGACTAAAGCTTCATAGGCATCAGCCGGAACACAATAGAACGCGGGCTCGTTGCGGTTAAGTACCACAATCGGCATTCCGTTGCCGCTGGCCACCACCTTCATGGGATTCGCTTTTAGCTCGGAAATGCTTGCGGCCATCTCACTGAGGACTTGGTGCGGCACGTTTGGACTCCCGGCAGAATGAGACCATTTTATAGACCATTTAACAGGTCTTGTCAATAAGCCTAACTAATCGTTCAAGCCGACACCGCTTCGTGGCACGGTTTTGGGCTTTGCGCTACGCTAGCCCAAAAACCGCACCACTCTCGGCGCGGCTTAACTCTGGTGTTAGGCCCTTCTCATGGCAATATTCCGCAAACTTGCTCGCTCCAGATTCATTACATGGAGCTCAAGATCTCTGATTGGGCATATTGTCCTATTTGAAATTAGCTTCAGTGTCCCACTCTGCACCCTCTATTTGCTCTTGGAATTAAGCGACTCCGGCCGCGTCGAACCCGATAGAGCGATCCAAATCATTGGAATTTCGGTTCTAGTTGGAGCTTGTCTTGCAGTTTTCTTCTGGTTTTTCCTCACTCGTGCACTACTAAGTGCGTTGAAAGGTGAAAAACCGCAGTAAAGTACGAATGGCCTAACTAATCGTTCAAGCCGACGCCGCTTCGTGGCACGGTTTTGGGCTTTGCGCTACGCTAGCCCAAAACCGCACCACTCACGGCGCGGCTTAACTCAGGTGTTAGCGCTTATGGATGACCTTTACGCCGCCCCAAAAGCAGCTGGCCCATTGCAAACAAGCAATAAATCCTTGCTAGTTAAAGCTTTGGCACTACCCTGCTTAATGGTATTCGCAGTCATTTGCTTCAACTTTGCACTCTATATTCCCTACGTCGCCCCGGCAGTTCATGCCTCGAAAGGTTTCGTCCTTGCATATCTCATTTCGGTAGAGTCCGTCGCAGCTGCTGCTGCCAGCCTTCCACCCGCTTGGTTCATATCCCGGATTTATACCAAGCGGCCTTTACTGATTGGGGCGATCGTCGGGCTTTCTGTTGCGATTTGGAATCACTTCGTTTTCCCCATCCAGCCCGTTAGCACAGGATTGGCACTGCTTGTCATCGTAAGAACTGCTGGAATCACATTATTCACCGCAGTATTTTCCGAGCTCTTAAGCCGTCGCCATAAGCTCTAACTATTCGTTCAAGTTGACGCCGCTTCGTGGCGCCGTCTTTTTGTGGTAGCGTCTACCACAACGCGGCGCCACTGCGCGTCGCAACTTAACTCAGGTGTTAGCGCGCACATGAAAACGTTCATCGCGTTCCTTCTTCTAGCCATTCCTTCTCTGGGGCTCACCCAAGAGGCCGATCGCTGCCCTATTCTTCCGGACAGCTCGGGAGTCGAATGGTCCTATCAGGAAGGGCCTGACTTCGACCTATGCTACGCCATGGATGCAAAGTCAAAGAAAGACCTTTTCGGGGTCTACACCGGGTTTTTCCCAAGCTTCAAGCCAGAGACATCATCTCCGATTGGCGAGGGAATCGTCGCTGGCCAGAAAATTCAGTGGTATCCGGCGTCTGGAGAGCATGCCGAGCAGTTCTCGAAGCAAACCGTCCTCCACGTCGATGGAAAGATATTGATGCATGTCTGGATATCCGCAGACAATGAAGCAGATGCCAAGCTTGCCCAAGAAGTCCTCAGCAAAATGAAGTTCAGGCCATAGCAAGTGCGCTCTAACTGTTCGTTCAAGCCGACACCGCTTCGTGGCTTGCCAGCGTGGTACGCTCACGCTACCACGCCATCTGCGCCACTGCGCGTTGCGGCTTAACTCAGGTGTTAGGCTTCACCATGGCAGATCTTGGACTGACCCACATAGCACTTCCAGTTCGCTCTCTTGAAGCGAGCATCGCTTTTTATCGCCTTTATGCGTCCATGGATGTTGTCCACCGCCGCACCGGAACTGTTTGGTTATGCGACCACACCAGACCGTTTGTTATCGTGCTTATTGAAACACCCTTGAATACACCAATCTATCCTTTGGTACCGACGGCTCATCTAGGAGTAGCAGTCGAATCTGAACACGAGGTCGATCGTTTGTGTGCCATTGCTTTGGACAATAGGTGCTTATTACGTTCCGCAGAGCAATCTGGCCCACCGGTCGGATATTGGGCGCTTATCAGTGACCCTGATGGTCATACCTTGGAAATTGCGTTTGGCCAATATGTTGGTCTCACAGTCGCTGGTGTGGCCTAACTAATCGTTCAAGCCGACGCCGCTTCGTGGCACGGTTTTGGGCTTTGCGCTACGCTAGCCCAAATCCGCACCACTCTCGGCGCGGCTTAACTCTGGTGTTAGGCATCACTCCAAATGTCTCGACTGATTTCACAAGATGAAGCAATACTGATCGAGCGAGTGCTCGCGATCGGGGCAAATGGGCCGATCTTGCCGTCCTCAATAGCTTCCATTCCCACGTTACAAGTTACCGACACCTGCAAGTGCGGCTGCGCCACCGTATGGTTCGGTCCCAATGGAGCCGCCACGACAGGGCATAACCTTGCAGAGGTCATTGCTTTGATCAACAACGAAACCGTAAACGTGATCGTTTGGTCGCAAGGGGAAACCATTGTTGGCCTGGAAATTGTCGGATACGGGCAAACCGGACTTCCCGACTTCCTCTCGGTAAAGCCCTACTGCGATGCCTAACTAATCGTTCAAGCCGACACCGCTTCGTGGCACGGTTTTGGGCTTTGCGCTACGCTAGCCCAAAACCGCACCACTCTCGGCGCGGCTTAACTCTGGTGTTAGGCGTTACTACAAACAACTTTGCACCTAGAAAAGGCCACGGCCCGCGCGATGAATAGACGGCTTCTCTACGGTTATTTATTGGCACTTATAGTTGCCATATTCACTGTTGCACTTGGACGTGGAGCCTTCCGACCCCTAAACGGCGCCCAAGTAATGACAACCATGTCAGCAATTGGAGTTCTGTGGATACCGTCTACTTACCTTCTCGCAAGCGGTGCAAGTCGTTCACTAGGCGCATTTAGAAAATCTCTTGGGTACTTGACTGCAGTAGCCACTCTCTTTCTGGGGCTGGGATCGGTTCTAATTCTCGTACTCTTCCTTGCCGGAAAAGCAAAGCTCGGTTAACGCCTAACTAATCGTTCAAGTCGACACCGCTTCGTGGCTTGCCAGCGTGGTACGCTCACGCTACCACGCCGTCCGCGCCACTACGCGTTGCGGCTTAACTCAGGTGTTAGCACTCGCATTTCTCATCTGGCGCAGATCGGCGAAAGCGTTTGGTTCTCGCAAAAGCCATCGCCCTTACCATCAGCCCGCCGGCGCTCGTTCTCCAACTGCCCCGCGTGTCGGACAGTGCCCTCGCCTTCGGTCGCAAAAGCCTTGGCGCTGCCTGTCCAAGTGCTCTGCCCAAAGCCCGCTCCGGCTAACATCCTTCGGCGGTTACCCGGTAACCAGGCTCCGGGCAATCCGCCCGCGCGCTAACTGCTCATTCAAGCCGACACCGCTTCGCGGCGTCGGTTCGGCACTGTGATATGTTGCACCAATCCGCCGCCGCAAATCAGTGCGGCTTAATTCGGGTGTTAGGTGCTATCGGGGAGCGTCATGGAAAATCTTTCATTCAAATGGAGTCGCTTCCTGCCTTTCGCTTGCCTATTGTTGGCAGCCTCAGGATCAAGCGGAGCACGCGACACCCCTCAAAAGGCAACAATAGCGGTTGTTGGGGACGCTGATCATCTCAATGTCGGCCAGGACGGCTTTTGTGGAAAACGCACAGTCATTGACAGCCCCAGCAATGTTTCCTTTGAGGTTCCAGCCGGAAAGAGGACTTGGATCTATATAAGATCCAAATTCCGAACCACAGCCGTAACAAGTACGTGCGAAGCGGATTTTTCGTTTATTCCTGAATCGGGTTTACTGCACATCATTCGGTTCACATTTCCGAACGACAAATGCTATTTGGAAGTATTCCGAAATCCGCCCGGACAAATACCTGCGCGCATTCCCGTTGAACCTTCGCCCGCGAAGGCGTGCATTATGGGTGGCAAATAGTTTCGCCGAGTAGCACCTAACTAATCGTTCAAGCCGACACCGCTTCGTGGCTTGCCAGCGTGGTACGCTCACGCTCCCACGCCGTCTGCGCCACTACGCGTTGCGGCTTAACTCAGTTGTTATGCCTCAGCTTTCGCAGGGTTTGTGCTGAGTTCTCGGCGCAAGCGGCACGCTTCTCGCTCTTGCTCCAAAAGCTCGTTGCCGGTAGTTCGCTTCAGTCAGGTCCAATGCGCGCAGCACCGCTTTGCAGTTCAAGCCATCGGCTGATTGCTCCTTGGCCTTTCAACGGCCACCAAGGGCGCGGTAACGGGTCAACCCCAGCAGCGCCCTCGCCCGCGCTGTCGCCTTTGGTGGCTCTTGATCTTCCTGGCCTCGGGACCATACTCCGCCTGGCCTGCGAGCTCCGCCTGGCCTGGCTTCGGTCCACCCTGAACCGTATCGCCTTCGTAGTGCCCGGCTTCCTGGCGGTCCAGTGCCGAACTGGACATATATAATCTTCAACATCCTGCTCAAAAAAGCGCGCGCTTGATAACCCTGAAGGCAAACTGGAGCTGCGCCATTGTTGGCGACAAACACCACTTCCTGGTCAAGGCCCTTCGCAACAAAATCATCATTGGCCGTGCCCACGGTTGGTTTGCGCCAAACGCTGCTTTTGTCCTTGAGAAGATCGAGCTGTCCCATCGATACCGTTCACGTGGTTATGGGACCGCTATTGTCGAAGAGTTGCGTTTGAAGGCACGGGCGAATGGTTGTTCGACGTTCGTTTTTTCCGGTGTCCGTCCGGATAATTCCCGAGCAATCAAACTGTACGAGTCATTCAATGCCGTCCCCTCCGGAAATCCCGGTGACACGCTGGATTACGTGATCACCCCCCCTTGAATTGATGGAAACAGACTTTCCAGATGGTGGCCGCGATGAGTTCTGTAGTCGCATTCAGGCGGTCCGCGACCGACCCGGCCTCGCAGTACGACAGCTGAGCAGCACGCCATGTCGCCCATTATTGTGTCCCCGGCCAGCGCCTGCGGGTTCCGCGGTCGGGGCGCGACGAAGTCCATGCTCCGTCGGTATTGCGAGTCCCCAGTCGCCTCCCGTTTTTGGCCGGGTGCCAAACTGTCCGTGGATTCCCCATAGAATATCGACATGAAAACAATCCTCTCCTCCTTCATCGGTCTCCTGCTTCTCCTGCTGCCGCTTTCGGGTATCGCGCAGGACACTCCCAAGTCAACCGGAATCATTGTCGAGCGAACGTTTTGGGTGAAACCCGGGAAGGAACGGCAATTCGCCACGCTATTCGACCGTACCCAGTTGCCGCGGTTGAAAGCGCTCCTCGGAGAACACCAGATCGCATCCTTCAGCACTGCGTCACCGCTGTTGCACACCAGCAACGAGCAGTGGGCATTCCGTGTCAAGATCAAATGGAGCAGTTGGGAAGCATTTGCGAAGGACGCATCCTCGCATGCCGACCAGAAGGTCGGCTCGACGCAATCGTATGAGCAGGCCTTGTTCGGTGATCTGGTCGCGGATCGCAAGGACACGGTGATCCAGGAAGACCTCTACGGCACCAGCAACTGACGCACCCTGCTGCTTCTCCCGACACAACCCAGGAGTCTTCCATGTCCAACGAACGAATTGATGAGCTGAAGCGCATTTTCATCACCCGGCTCGACGCGCTCGACCACATTCTGTCGGTCGGCGAGAAACACTTCCCGGACATGGGGCGCATGCTGCAGGAACGCCTCGTCGACGACATGTTCCCGCTCGGCACCCAGATCGCCTTCGCCTGCAACCAACCACGAGGATTCTCGCAATGGTGCGCCGGGCAACCCATCGACAACTTCGGCCGCGACGTCACGACGATGGAAATGGCGCGCTCGCATCTCCGTGACACCAAGGCGCGCGTTGCCGCGATCTCCGTTGACGATACCAAGCTCGATGACATCAAGCGCATTGGCCTCGGCCCCGGCCTGTATTGCGAATTGCCCGGTCACCGCTATGTCAGCGACTATCTGACACCGAACCTGTATTTCCACATCACCACGGCCTACGCGATTCTTCGGCACCACGGCGCACCAGTCGGCAAAACCGATTTCATGATGTTCCTGGCACCGTACGTCCGCGAGGAAGAACCGTCCGCGTGAGGCTGGTCGAAATCCGCAACTACAAACTCAAGCCCGGGAGCGCGGAGACGTTCGTCGCCGCGTTTCGCGAAGCATTGCCGCTGGTACGAGCGAGCGGAATGGATGTAGTCGCGTTCGGACGATCCGACCACGAACATGAAAGCTATTACCTGATCCGCGCCTATGGCGATCGCGTGCAACTGGAGCAGCAACAGGACGCGTTCTATTCATCGGATGCATGGCAAAAAGGCCCACGGGAAACGTTGGTCGGCTGTCTTGACGACTATCTCAATACCCTGTTGTGGATGACCGAAACGAGCATCGAAGATATTCGCGCACGCAACGGAATCGCCGGAATCGATGCCGGATGACCGCACGATTTCGGCACGCGCTGACGGGGAACTCGTGATGCATGCCGAATCGTGCCTGTGTGGCGCCATCATCTCTCGTTTTTCATGACGTCGATGCGAGCATTCATCGGTTACTTCGCGCGCCTGTCGGCAGGGAAGATCGCGCTCTGGTGCTATCTGTGCTGGTACCTGGCGACGGTCGCGGCGAATTTTGATCCGTCACCGTCCATCTGGCTGAGTTCATTGGGAATCAGCGGGATCATCGGCATCGCCCTGCTGCTCAGCGTGTCCGGCACACCTGATCGTTGGCAGACCCTGCGTCTGTTCATGATGCCATTCTGCGTGTCGAGCTTTTCCTCGCTGATCAAGGGCAAGAACTATGTCCTGGTCTTCCCGCCGACACTTCGCGAGAACCTGCTGCCCATCGCCTGCTGTGCCGCATTCCTGCTGTTCACTGCGATCGCCAATAAAGCGCGCATACTGCCGCGAAGTTAGCCGGTTGCGGCAGCGGGCCATTCCGACGCGAAGGGATCCATGGAAACACGACGCTATCGCTCGTTGCGCGAGTTCTACCCGTTCTATCTGTCGCAGCACCAGAACTGCATCTGCCGGCGCCTGCACTTTTTCGGCACATCGATCGCGATCGCCCTGATCCTGTATGCGCTGGCGAGTGGTCGCTACTGGTTCCTGCTGTTGGCATTGGTGCAGGGATACGCGTGGGCTTGGATCGGCCATTTCTTCTTCGAGCACAACCGCCCCGCCACGTTCAAGCATCCGTTGCTGAGCTTCGCGGGCGACTGGAAACTGTGGCTGGACATGTTGGCCGGGCGAATCCGTTGGTGATCGGTTCGCCCGAATCGTAGACGGCGCCTGAACACGAATTCGCAAAGTCCCGTCCGGCACTTCCGCGACCCCCATTGCGGCTGGCTACACTCGCGCGAATTCCCGACGCCACCCATCGTGCCTGCCAACCCGCTCCGCCCTCTTCCGTCGCCAGGATTGACGCGCATCGTCGCGCTGGGCGTGGTGATCGCGTTGATCGCTGCCTGCTCATCGGAAACACCGGTGCGTCGCGAACGGACGCCCGAGGATGTACGTGCAATGTTGCGTCGGTTGATCCCTTCATCGGTGCAGGATCGCGCCGGTTGGGCTGCGGATCTCCAGGCCGCATACCAAGTGTTGGGCGTGCCGCCAAGCAATGACAACCTGTGCGCATCGCTGGCGGTGATCGAACAGGAATCCGGATACAAGGTCGATCCACCAGTACCGGGCCTCGGCAAGATCGCGCGTGATGAAATCGATCGCCGCGCCGGCAAGCTCGGCATTCCCAGTCTGGTGGTGAGTGGTGCGCTGCTGGTGAAGTCGTCTGATGGACGCAGTTATGCCGACCGCATCGACAACGCGCACACGGAAGGCGAACTCAGTCGCATCTACGAGGATCTGGTCGAACGCGTGCCGATGGGGCATCGACTGCTGACACGCGCCAATCCGGTGCACACCGCCGGGCCGATGCAGGTCAGCGTCGATTTCGCCGAACGCTTCTCCGCCAGCCACGCCTACCCGTACGCCAATCCCGACACGGTTCGCCATGAGCTTTTCACCCGTCGTGGTGGCGTGTATTACGGCGTCGCGCATCTATTCGTCTACCCCAATCACTACCCGCGGTTCATCTACCGGTTCGCCGATTTCAACGCAGGCCAATACGCCAGTCGCAACGCCGCGTTCCAGAATGCCGCCAGCATCGCGTCGGGCGTCAAGCTGGCACTGGATGGCGACCTCGTCACGCCGGACAAGGTCAGCGCGACCGAAACCGTGGCGCGTTCCCTGCGCGCCTCTCTCGGCATGGATGACGCAGCAATCCACGCTGCGTTGCAGGACAAGAGCAGCATCGATTTCGAGAGCACGCAGCTCTATCTGCGCATGTTCGCATTGGCCGAACAACGCGCTGGACATGCCTTGCCGCGCGCGATGATTCCGCAGATCAACCTGGTCGGGCCGAAGATCACGCGCAAGCTCACCACCGAGTGGTATGCCAACAGTGTCGAAAAACGTTATCGCTCGTGCATGGCGCGCGCCATCGGCGGCTGAGCCGGACACTTGGCGACGCGCTGGAACGCGAGATCCTCGTAATCGGAACTGAAGTCCCCTTGCGGATCGAGCTTCGACATCTTCAACGACGTCGAGCCTTTGCCATTGGCGAAATCAAGCCATGCATCGACATCGAGCGTGGGGTCGTCCCAATGCACCATCGGGCGTTTGCCGGCGATGTAGAGGCGACCGCTCATCTTCGGCGACTTCACTGCGGTGAAGCGCAAGCCGTCGCCATCCGGACAAATCATGGCATCGCCCAGCCATGGATCGCGATAGCGCCCCGGAATGATCGCGCGATCGTCACGGGTCGCCAGCCGATGTTGCGGCTCCTCCTTTGCCGGTTTCGCCGATGCCGCCGCCTTCGCCGCGAGTACATCCAGCGCATCGGCATAGTCGGTGACGGTCTTGCCGAGCAGCGGCGCGGTGATGTGCTTGACCAGCGTCTGGTTGAGCACCGTGCGTGCATCATCGGCATCGCCATTGATCAGGATGACGAAGCCCGTGCGTTTGTCCGGCAGCAGCGTCAGCGCCGAATACATGCCGGCCAGCGTGCCAGTGTGCGAGACCTTCCACACGCCATCGACATCGGTCATGCGCCAACCGTAGCCATAGGCAAACATGTGGCTGTTGTCCCATTCGCGCATCAACGATGACACCGGCATGATCGTCTGCGGTGCCCATGCCGCGCGCCGCTGCACATCCGACAGCCACGGCTTGCCGTCCACCAATCCGATATGTTGCGGATCGAGCCACATCGATGCCCACTTCAGCATGTCATCGAGGCTGCAACGCACGCCGCCGGCGGCTGCCATCGGCACCTCGGGAATCTCGGCATCGTCCTGGCGCACCGGCACGTTGTGGCCATCGTTGCGCGCATGCGGTTGTGCGACATTGCCGACTGCATCGCGATTCCAGGCACCAATCCGGCAACGCTGGAGTCCAAGCGGATGGAACACTTCGCGTCGCAACAATGCCTCGTAGGGTGCTCCGCCCGCCTTCGCCGCAACCTCGCCCGCGACGATATACAGCGTGTTGTCGTAGGCATAACGCGAACGGAAACTGTAGACCGGCTTGAGATACCGCAGACCGTGGATCACGTCGGCACGCGTGAACAGATTGGGATCGGGCCACAGCATCAGGTCGCCGGCACCGGCCGGCAATCCGCTGTTGTGGATCAGCAGATCACGCACCTGCATGTTGCGCGTCACCCAGGGGTCGTGCATCTGGAAATCCGGGAGATATTTGATCACCGGATCGTCCCACTTGAGTTTGCCTTGATCGACCAGACGCGCCAGCAGAGCCGCAGTCATCGCCTTGCTGTTCGACGCGATCTTGAACAGCGTCTGCGTATCGATGCGCTGGCCGCTGCCAACGATGCGTTCGCCTTCGGCGCGTGCGTACACCACCTTGCCGTCCTCGATCACCCCCAGCGCCAGCCCCGGCAGGTGATAGCGCGCAACCGTGGCATCGAATGCGGCATCGAAGAACTTGCGGTCGCCGTCATCCGCCGCATCAGCCATCGCCGGCATCAGCGCGACCATCAGGATCAATGGAACCAATCGTCTCATCACCATGCCAACCTCCGGGAATCCACGGAGTCTAGCGGGATCGCGCCACGACGTGGAACGCCTACACCTGCAACATCGGCACCTCGGCCTTGGGCAACAACCGTTCCTTGAAGTGGCTGTCCTCGTAATAACGGATCTTCTCCGCCATCACCGGGCTGGACAACCCTTCGTAGAAGACGATTTCCTTGCGATCGCTCATCGCCTTCAGCTCCTGCGGCAGCATCAACGCGCGCTTCTCCTCCACCTCGCTGTAGCTGACGCTGCCTTGCTGACCGTGCGAGGTGCTGCGGTTGCGCTTGCGGATGGTGGTGGTGCCGAGCATCTCGGAATAATCGTTGGCGTCCTGTTGCTCACGCGGCGCGTAGACGATCTGCAAGGCGTGATTGGTGATGATGGTGCGCGAGATATCCTTGCCATAGGTGGCATCGAGCTGCGCCATGCTCTGGATGATCGGCAGCAGGCGGATGTTGTAACCGGCCATGTAGCTCACCGCACTGGCGATAATCTCGACCTTGCCGATGCTGGTGAATTCGTCCATCAGCAACAGGCACTGGTGCTTCAACGCCTTGTTGTTCTGCGGCAGTTCCTTGGTGTTGACGTTGATGAGCTGACTGAAGAACAGATTGACGATCAGGCGCGCCTCGGCCAGCTTGTTGGGCTGGATGCCGATGTAGATGGTCATGCGTTTGCGACGCACATCGGTGAGCCAGAAATCATTGGCGCTGGTGGCGGCATCGAGCACCGGGTTGATCCACGGATTCAACGGTTCCTTGAAGGTGCCGAGGATCGATGCGAAGGTTTCGTTGGCTTGCGACAACAGATTGTTGAAGGCCGTGCGCGCATGCGACCGCACGAATGAACGCCCCGAAATGCCCTGCAGATAGGTCCGCAGGTCGCTGCCATCGCCGGACGACAGGCGATAGACCGCGCCCAGCGTCGGGAACTGCACCGCTTCGGCTGGAATACCCTGCGCCAATTGATCGTCGAAGTTGTCGAACAGGTACAGCGCGAACGCCATGAAGGCATTTCGCGCCTGGCTCACCCAGAATTTCTGTTCGTCGCTGGTGTCGGGATAGAGCATCGCGGCGATGCTCTGCAGGTCGGAGATGCGGAACGCCGGATCCTGCGAGACATAGCTCAGCGGATTCCAGCGATGGCTGCGCCGGTCTTCCGCGAACGGGTTGAACAGGAACACTTCCTGCCCCTGCGACTTGCGCCAACCGGAAGTGAGTTCGTAGTTCTCCTGCTTGATGTCGAGCACCACCACTGATTCCTGGTACTCGAGCAGGTTGGGAATCACCACGCCCACGCCCTTGCCGGAACGCGTCGGCGCGGCGAGGATCACGAATTGCTGGCCGGCCAGCTTCAACAGCTTGCCCTTGAACTTGCCGATCACCACGCCGTTTGGCTTGTCGTCGAACAATCCCTTCGCGCCAACGTCGCCGCCACTCGCAAAACGGGCATCCCCATGTAGCGCCTTGCGTTGCGGCTTCAACGCCAGGAACAGCAGCACGATCCACGCCAGCAACGGAATCCCGAACCCGAGGATGCCGCCGGTCTTGATCTTCCACCCATACGCCTGGAACCGCGGCTCCGGCAGATGCTTCAGATACTCGAGATAAACGAATGGCTTGTGGCTGGCGACGCCCAGCAACATCTTCGTGAACATCCCCGAGAGCCATAGCCCCGCCACCGCTGCCAACACCAGGCAGGCCAACACGAATACGATCTTCCCCGCTTTCATCCAGCTCCCCTGTCACCAATCCGGCCCATTACCATAGTGTGCCAGCAGTCACTTTTTTTCGCAGCTGGCAAAAACAGGCAGCCACGAAAAAGGCCGGACCCTGAGATCCAGCCTTCTTCAACTCTCTGAATTTGGTGGAGCCAGGGAGGATCGAACTCCCGACCTCGTCATTGCGAACGACGCGCTCTCCCAGCTGAGCTATGGCCCCATGCGGCCTGCACAGGATAGCGTGGCGATGACCCGGCTGCCAACCCTAGTCAGCATTCACGACATCATCCCGCTCGCCGCGGGCCGCGACATTCTCCGCTGCAAGGTCACCGGTGACGTTGCCGAGCGTGGCGAAGACATCGGGAATGGTGTCGAGCGCCATCAGCACGCCCAGCGGCTCCACCGGCAAGCCCAGCGCCTGGGTGATCGGCAGGTTGGTGATCATGAAACTGGCCTGTCCCGGCAATCCGATCGAGCCGAGACTGACCACCACCGCCAGTGCGATCCCGACTGCCCATTGCAACACGGTGATGTCGACGCCGTGGACCCACGCGATGAACGCGGCCACCACCATGTACTGCACCGGGCTGGTGAGCCGGAACAGCGAGACCGCCATCGGCAGCACCAGCGACGGCACGCGGCGCGGATGACCCAACGTGCCGAGCGTGGCGTCGAGCATCGCCGGCAACGATGCCAGCGACGATTGCGTGCTCATCGCCACCGCCTGCGCCGGCACCGCAGCGCGCATGAAGCGCGACAACGGATCGCGGCCGGCCACCGCCACTACGGCGTACATCGTGATCGCCAACAGCAGGTAGAGACCGATCGCCGTCAGCAGGTACACCGCCAGCGCGGCCAGCATGTGCACGCCAGCGCGCGCGGTGACCGCGAACACCAGTGCGAATACCCCCAACGGCGCGACCACCAGCACCCAGCGCACGATCTGCGTCATCGCATCGGCGATGCCGTGCAGCAGGTCGAAGACGCGTTGCGCACGATCGTGGTCGATCTTGGTCAACGCGAAACCCAAGAACAACGAGAACACCACCAGCGGCAACATCGCGCCTTGCGCGGCGGCGTTCACCGCGTTGCTGGGAATGATGTTGCCCAGCCAGTCGGAGACGGCGGGGGTCTTCGGTACAGCGGCGGACGATGATGCCAGTGCCTGCGCCAGCTCGGGGTTGCGCGGGAACAGATGGAATACTGCCGGTGCCACCAATGCAGCAACCGTGGCAGCGAAGGCCAGCAACACGAAGAACACGATCAATGCGCGCCGCGCCATCCGTCCCGATGCGGCGGCATCGCGCGCGGTGCCGACACCCAATGTGACCAGCGCGCCAACCAGCGGCACCACAGTCATCTGCAATGCGTTGATCCACAACTTGCCGAACGGTTGCAGCACGTCGGCGACGGTCGCGGCCTGTTGCGGTGCGATCCAGGCGAAGATCAATCCGCTCGCGGCAGCGAGCACCAGCGCGATCAATACGCGCGCGGTGGCGGAGGTCGGGATCATGGTGTCGGCAGGTTCCAGTCGCGTTGCAGTCGATCGTATTCGGCTTTCGGGAGCAGCACGAATACCGGATGGTCGTCCTGCTTCAGCCACGCCAGCAGCGTGTCCATGGTGTCATACGCCATCGCCGTGCAGCCGGTGGTGGTCTGATCGGGTCGTCCCCACAGATGGGCGAAGATGCAGCTGCCACCATTCGCCGCGCCATCGGCGTTGTGCTCGATCACGAAACCTTCCTGATAGCGATGATCGTTGGCATTGAGGAGATCGAGACGCATGTGTTCGCTGGCGCCTTTCACCGCATCGGCGCCAACCTGTTGCGCATCGACGATCTTGTTGTACAGCGGCGATCCGGAGACATCGACGCAATAACTGCTTGCGCTCATCGGCAGGTATTGCAGCCCGGTCGCCAGCGATGTCGCCGCGCCGAATGCCGGGCCGATGGCGAACACACCGACGGGATTGCGACCGTCGCCTTCGCGCTTCTGCGGTCCATTGGCCTGCGCCGGACTGAGGCCGCGCCCCCATGCACTGCCGGAACGCCCCAGCACCACTGGCGATGCATCGCCGACCGCGATCCACGCCGCATCCGCGCCATCACGCCGATAGCGACGCAATGTCGCCTGCGTGGCGTTCCAATCGGGCGTCATCACCACGATCATCTGGCGCGCATCCTTCCACGCCGACGTGGTGGCCGCAGTGGATTTCGGCGCACTGGCGCATCCGCTGAACATTCCCGAAACAACAAGGCTGGCGGCAAGCAGGATCACTTTGTTCATCGCCGCAGCATACCCGCCATAACGCGGCTTGTGGCACCCTGAATTCTTTCCGCACATAGTGGCTCGGGATGTTGGCGATACCCGAATGGAACGGCGACGTGCAGGCCGCGCGCGAACTGCAACGCGAGCTGGCCAAAGGCGTGATCGTGCGCGACGACTTCCCGCGCCCGTTGCGCACGGTTGCCGGACTGGATGTCGGATTCGAGAAGGACGGCGCAATCACCCGCGCGGCGGCGGTATTGCTGGATGCCGATACGCTCGAGGTCATCGATCAACAGATCGTCAGGATTCCGACGCGGATGCCCTACATCCCCGGACTGCTGTCGTTCCGCGAATTGCCGGCACTGCTGCCGGCGCTGGAAGCGCTGGCGCGAACACCGGACTTGGTGATGATCGACGGACACGGCATCGCCCATCCGCGTCGCCTCGGGATCGCCGCACACTTCGGGGTGATCACCGGACTGCCGTCCATCGGCGTCGCCAAATCTGTATTGGTCGGCGCAGCGCGACCGCTGCACGACACCCGTGGTGCGCATACGCCACTGCGCGACAAGGGCGAACAGATCGGCTGGATCTTGCGGAGCAAACCGGGCTGCCTGCCGCTGATCGTCTCGCCCGGACATCGCGTGTCGATGGCCGCGGCGCCGGAACTGGTGATGCGCTTCGCTACCCACTATCGCTTGCCGGAACCGACCCGACTCGCCGACCGGCTGGCCTCGCGTCGCGACGAGCGGCGCCATCGCCCTGAAGCCGGGTGAACGTGCGGCCTCGTGCTTGGGACCGGCGCCGACGATGCCGCCTTCAGTTACATGAACAAAGATGGCCAGTCGCGGGCCATGCCCCTGCACACCGACACCGATCCGAAGTCGATCCGCGTCATCGATCACACTCCGTTTCTGCAAGCGGTCACGCGCAGTTCCCCGGCTCGCGCCACAGTTCGTCTCGACGCTTGAAACAAGGGCTTTTCCCACGATTGACATGACATCGAATCCCTGATAACTGAGAGTTGAATCATTACTTGGGGGAATTCCATGCGCGCCGTTTTTCGATCCGTTGTGGCCATCCTGCTGACGTGGTCCGGTGCGGTATCGGCGCAATCGGGGAGCAAATGCCCTACCTTGCCCGCCAACAGCGGCTTGGTCTGGCAGGAAATCCAGAGTGACTCGCTGCTGTTCTGTCGTGCCGTGCGCGATGACGGCAGCGATGCCTTCGCCCTCACCTTCACCCGCAAGCCGACCTTCAACCCGGACCGCCGCAACAGCGCCGATGTCAGCAGCTTCGATGGTCAATCACTGCAGTGGTATCGCTCGTCGCTGGCCGGCAATCCCGATCTGCAGGTGCGCGAGTCACTGGTGAAACTGGATGACGGCTCGACGCTGCAAATGGTCGTGCGCGCCAACGACGCCACCGGATTGCAACGCGCCTTCGGCGAGATCTCGGCGCTGAAGATCGCCCCGGTCGCGATCCGCTGAGATTCAGCGCGGGCGCAAGCGCCACGCGCGATGGATGCGCGGATTGCGAGCGAAATCGGGCGGGATCGTGCTTGCGGTGATGTCCTCGACTTCGGCGAACTCGGAAACAGCTTCGGTATCGAGCTTGAAGCGCCGCGAATTGTTGGAGAAATACAGCACGCCACCCGGCGCCAGTCGCGCCATCGCCAAGCGCAGCAGTTCGACGTGTTCGCGCTGGATATCGAAATCCTGCGCACGCTTGGAATTGGAGAAGGTCGGCGGGTCGCAGAAGATCAAATCGAACTGGCCACGCTCGCGCCGCAACCATTCCAGCGCGTCGGCTTGCACCAACTGGTGGGCCGCGCCAGCAATGCCGTTCTCGCGCAGGTTGTCGGCCAGCCAGCCAAGATAGGTCGCCGACAGATCGACAGTCGTGGTGGCTGAAGCATCGCCCAGCGCCGCCTGCAACGTCGCCACGCCGGTATAGCCGAACAGGTTGAGGAAGCGCTTGTCGCGTGCTTCGGCATGGATGCGCGCGCGCAACGGTCGATGGTCGAGGAACAGGCCGGTATCGAGATAGTCGTACAGGTTGACCCGCAGCCGCGCCTGACCTTCACGCACGACCAGGTGTTCGCCGCGCTGGTCGAACTGGCCGTATTTGCTGCCACCCTTGCCGATCCGCCGCGTTTTCAACGCCACGCGTTCGCGCGGGAGACCGAAGACTTCGCGGGCCGCCGTCAGCAGGTCACCGAGGCGACGCCGCGCCAACGCTTCGGGAATATCGGCGGGAGCGGCGTATTCCTGCACATGCAGCCAGCGCTCATCGTTGTCGGCATCGGTATAGACGTCGATGGCAGCGGCATATTCGGGAATGTCGGCGTCGTAGGCGCGCCAGCAGGTGATGCCCTCGCGCTCGCGCCAAGTACGCGCCTGCTTCAAGGTCTTGCGCAGGCGATTGGCGACCATTTGCGCGCCTTCGTTCAACTCGCGCGCTTCCGCGGATGCTTCCGGCGCGATGCGCTCGCACACCAGCAACGCGCACTCCAGCGCACCGTTGTAGAGCGTGTAGAGCTTGCGCCCGCGCAGACCAGTGGCACGCGCCAATGCTTCATCGCCGCAGAGCAGGCTGGCACTCCACGCCGGGACCGTGCGTTTCAGCGCATTGCCCAGCGCGGCATAGAGATCGCTGCCGGTGGCAAGGCGCACGTCGTAGGGTGGATTGGACACAACCAGTCCATTCGCTTCCGGCGCCTGGAATCCATCGCGGACATCGGCGACCGCGAAGTCGATCGCGTCGGCGACACCTGCGTCCATGGCATTCGCACGCGCATTGCGGATAGCCGCGGCATCGATATCGCGACCATGGAAGACCGCGCGTAATGCCGCCAATCCCGCCTGCGCGCGTTGCGCTGCTTCGTTGCGCAAGGCCTGCCACGCTGCCGCATCGAATCCGGGCCATGCCGTCGGCAATGCCTCGCCGTGGCGCTGCAGTCCCGGCGCGACATCGGCGGCCATCAATGCGCCTTCGATCAGCAAGGTGCCGCTGCCGCACATCGGATCGAACAATCCGCCGCCATCGCCATGGATCCGCGGCCAGCGTCCACGCGACAGCACCGCTGCTGCCAGCGTTTCCTTCAATGGTGCCGTCCCCTGCTCGCCGCGCCAACCGCGACGATGCATGGCGCCACCAAGATCGATCGAGACGACCGCGCGACCCTTGCGGACCACCAGGTTGAAACGCACGTCGGGCGCTGCGGTATCGACATCGGGACGTTCACCGCGTTCCTGTCGGTAACGGTCGACCATCGCGTCCTTCAGTCGCAGCGCAGCGAAACCACCATGGCTGATGCCCTCGCCCGAGACATGCGCATCGATCGCAAAGGTCTGGCGCGCGTACAGGTGCAATGTCCAGTCGGTGTCCAGTGCGCCGGCATACAAAGCGGCTTCATCCGCGCAGGCGAATTCCGCGATCGGCCACAGCACGCGGCTGGCCAGTCGCGACCACAGCAATGCGCGTTGCGCGTCTAGCTGGGTGCCGCGTACGTTGACACCGGCGGTGGCCGCGGTGGCCTTGCAGCCCAGTGCCGTCAGTTCATCGACGAGGAGATATTCCAGCCCGCGGGCGCAACTGGCGAAGAAATGCGATTCGCTCACAGCGTGCGCAACAGTTCGGCGAAGGCATCGCGCGAGGTGTCGACATGGGCGCTCAATCGGTGCGAATCGTCGACCAGCAACAGGCGCGCACGCCGCGGATGTGCCCACGCTACCACTTCGGCGGCGGGAATCAGTTCGTCATCCCAACCATGCAGGATCGACAGCGGAACGGCGGCAGCATCGAGACGCGGCGCTGGCCCCAGTTGGATCGGCGGCGCCATCAGGAACAGCGCGCGCACCGGGCGTTGCAGGCTGGCGAATCCCGAGATGTAGGCACCGAGGCTCGATCCCGCCAATACCACCGGCCCGGCAGGCGCTGCATCGATGCGCGCCAGCAATCGTTGCATCCGCGCCGGGACATCGCCGAGTTCGCTGACATCGCGACGCGCATCGAGATCGGTGTAATCGGGGCGTTCGTGGCTCCAGCCCAGCGCTTCGGCGGCCTCCGTCAACGCGGTGACCTTGGTCGCATCCGGCCCGCTTTCGAAACCGTGGGAGAGGATGCAATGGCCTTTCATTCGCGCTGTGGTCCGCTGGAAACAATATGGTGATGCTAGCATCCGGCCATGCCGACGCCGTTCGCCATTGATCGCAATGCCCTGCCCTATGAGGCGCGATTGACGCCGCGCGAGTTGTCGGACATCGACACCGTGGTGATCCACTGCACCGAACTGCCCGACCTCGCCAGCGCACGCGAGTTCGGTGAAAAAATCCACTACGCCGACAGTGATACCGGCAACAGCGGCCACTACTACATCGACCGCGACGGCAGCCTGCACCAATGGGTGGACGATGGCCGCGTCGCCCACCACACCCGTGGCTGGAACCCGCGCAGCATCGGTATCGAGCTGGTCAATCGCGGGCGCTGGCCGGACTGGATGGATTCGCGCCACCAGGCGATGGATGAACCATATACCGATGCACAGGTCGTCGCATTGATCGATCTGTTGCGTGACCTGCAGCAGCGCCTGCCGCGACTGCAGTGGATCGCCGGCCACGAAGATCTCGATACCGATATGGTTCCATCCAGCGACGACCCGACGCGGCTGGTGCATCGCAAGCGCGACCCCGGGCCGCATTTTCCCTGGCAACGCATCGAGGCCGCGGTGGCATTGCGGCGGATTCCGGTCGGAACCAAGCCCGATTCCCTATAATTGACGCATCGCAACAGAGCATCACGCATGACGTCGCCCGTCCACGAACTCGTCGAACTCCTCAAACTGGAACAGCTGGAAGATGATCTCTTCCGCGGCCAGAGCCGTGACATCGGCACCAAATACGTCTTCGGCGGGCAAGTGCTGGGCCAGGCACTGTCGGCCGCACAGGCCACGGTGGACAGCGACAGCAGCCACCGCGCCGCCCATTCCCTGCACGCGTATTTCCTGCGCGCCGGCGACATCGACGCGCCGATCGTCTACCAGGTCGATCGCACCCGCGACGGCGGCAGTTTCTCGGTGCGTCGCGTCACCGCGATCCAGCACGGCAAGGTGATCTTCTTCTGCGCGGCATCGTTCCACCAGCCCGAGCCGGGCGCCGAACACCAGTTGTCGATGCCGGAAGTGCCGCGACCGGAAGACATCGAACCGGCACCGCCCCTGTCGGCCGAAGCGCTGGCGAAACTGCCGACCAAGGTGCAGCGCTGGCTGGATCGCGCCGGGCCGTTCGAATTCCGCCACGTCTATCCGCGCGACGAACTCAATCCGCCAAAGCGCCCGCCCTTCCAGCAAGTGTGGTTCCGCCTGGGCGAACGCATCGGCGACGATCCCGAACTGCATCGCGCGATCCTGGCCTACGCCTCCGATTTCCATCTGCTCGGCACCGCGACCTTTCCGCATGGGATCAGCTACTACCAGCCGAACGTGGCGATGGCCTCGCTCGATCACGCGCTGTGGTTCCACCGCCCGTTCCGCGTCGACGACTGGTTGCTCTATTCGATCGACAGTCCCAGCGTGCAGGACGCGCGTGGACTTGCCCGCGGCCAGATCTTCGATCGCAGCGGCAAGCTGGTCGCGAGCACCGTGCAGGAAGGCCTGATCCGCGTCGGCCCCGCACCCGGGAATATGGGCTGATGCGCCAGGTCTTCACCAGTCGCCGCCTCGAGAATGCCGAGGGCGTGGCAAAAATGCTGGAAGATGCCGGCATCGAGGTGCGCATCCTCAACGGACGTTCCTACAAGGGCACCCATCGCCATGCCTTCAGCTATCGCGAAAACCCGCGCGGGCAGACGCCGCAACCGGAAGTGTGGGTGGTGCGCACCGATCAGTTGCCGCAGGCGCGCAAGGTGCTGCACGAAGCCGGGCTGCTCGATCGCGCGAACAGCCCGGAAAGCGCGCCACTGACGTTCAATTCACGCAATGCCGCGCCGGTGGCGGGCAAGTCGTCGGCCCAGCGCGCCAACCGCCTGCGGATCGTGTTGCTGATCCTCTGCGCGGCGGTGGCGGCGTGGACGTTCTTCTTCCGTCACTGAGCCGGTTTCATTTCGGTGTGCGGGCGTTGGCCCTTGTGGCCACCCCATGCACCGCCATCCGGGCCGTGGGCTTTCGCCAGTTCGTCCTGGGTCAATGCGCCGTCGCCGTTGGTATCGAGGCGCTTGAACATCTCGTCGACGAACTGGCTGCGCTTCTGCGCGCGTTCGGCATCCTTCTTCGCCATGTAGGCCAGCATCTCTTCCTTGCTGACCTTGCCGTCGTGGTTCGTATCCATCTCGGCGAACCGTTCCTGCGCATGCTTGCTGCGCATCGCCTGGAAGTCGGGGTGCGCCGGTGGCGGGGTGCCCTGCGCGGCGGCGGCCGGCGGATCGGAAGGCATCTGCTGTGCGATGGCGGTCACGGCAGCGGCACCCAGCGCACAAGCCAGCGTCACAACCAGCGGGGTTGAACTTTTCATCGTCATCTTCCTGTGTCGGATCGGATTGCACGGAGAACGCGGCGACTACCATCGCGGTTGACGTCTCCACGCCCGGATTCACTGGCGAGCTAGACTCGGGGAGATGAGCGTGTCCGACGATCTCCGCATCTACCGCACCGGGTTCCATCCCTGCGGCTACTGGCCGGATCGTTTCGCGCGCGATCTGCTGATCGATCCGCGCGATCCGCGCAGCGCCGAGGCCTATCCACTGGCGCTGGAATGGGGATTCCGGCGCTCCGGCGAAGTGATCTATCGTCCCGATTGCGTCGCCTGTCGCGCCTGCGTGGCGGTGCGCGTGCCGGTGGGCGAATTCCATCCCGACCGCAGCCAGCGTCGTTGCCTCACCCGCAATGCCGACCTGCAAGTGCGGGTGGTGCCGGCCCAACGCACGGATGAACATTTCGCGCTGTATCGCCGCTACCTGCACCATCGCCATCCCGGTGGCGGCATGGACGATCACAGCGAAGCCGATTTCGACGGCTTCCTGATCGGGCGCTGGTCGCAGGGGCGTTTCCTCGAGTTCCGGATGCCGGGCGACCATGCACCCGGACGCCTGCTGGCCGTCGCCGTCACCGATGTGCTGGAGGATGCGTTGTCGGCGGTCTACACCTTCTACGATCCCGACGAGGTGTCACGCGGGCTCGGCACTTTCGGGGTGTTGCAGCAGATCGAGTGGGCGCGACGCGAAGGTCGCAGCCATCTCTACCTCGGCTACTGGATCGACGGTCATCCGAAGATGGACTACAAGCGCCGCTTCCAGCCTCTGGAACGCTACGACGGCCGGGCATGGCAGCGATAGAGGCCTGCCTCAAGGCTGCGGGATTCCCGGCTCCACCGTCGCGTCGCGCCGCCCGAACCCGAACGATCCTGCGCCGCTCGAACTCGACACGATCATCCGCACCATGTTGGTCGGGATCATCAACGCGATCGCCTTGCCATCGCCCATGTCCAGCGTCATCTCGGTGAGCACGCCGGAGGTATCTACATCCTTGCAGACGATGTGCGTGCCGGTCGGACCATCCTTGAGATAGGGCTTGCCGGCATCGCCCAGCGCCTCGATGGCGTTGGGAAACAGGAAAACGTCGTAACCGATCGGATCGGACATGCTGGGCTCCTTCAATCGAGGCTGCTTGAATCGAGATTGATGTGGATGGCGGCGGCAGCGTCGCGCGCCTGTGCTCGCGCATCATCGCAGTTGCCGGCGCGCGCCAGCGTCACGCCAACGCGACGCCGTCCCGACACGCGTGGTTTTCCGAACAGGCGCAACGCGCTGTGCGGCGACGCCAACGCCGCCTCGAGATTGGCGAACACCGGCACGCCCTCGCCTTCCGCCAGCAATGCACACGATGCCGACGGACCGATGCACGCGATCATGCCATCGTCATCGACGCCAATCGGCAAGCCGAGAATCGCGCGCGCATGCAGCGCGAATTCGCTCAGTTCCTGCGAGACCAGCGTGACCAGGCCGGTATCGTGCGGGCGCGGTGACACTTCCGAGAACCACACCTCGTCGCCCTTGACGAAGAATTCCATGCCGAACACGCCCCAACCGCCAAGATTGCCGGACACTGCAGCGGCGATCTCCTGCGCGCGCGCCAGCGCCTGCGGCGACATCGGCTGCGGTTGCCAGCTCTCGCGATAATCGCCATCGCGCTGGAGATGACCGATCGGCGCGCAGAACGCGGTACCGCCGGCATGACGCACCGTGAGCAAGGTGATCTCGTAATCGAAATCGATGAAGCCCTCGACGATCACGCGCCCGGCACCGGCACGCCCGCCGGTTTGCGCGTAATCCCACGCCGCGTCGATATCGGCGTCGCTGCGCACCAGCGACTGGCCCTTGCCCGATGACGACATCACCGGCTTGACCACGCAGGGCAGGCCCAACGCTGCGACAGCGGCGCGGTAATCGGCATGGGTGTCGACGAAACGATAGGGCGACGTCGGCAGGCCCAGCGTTTCTGCGGCGAGACGACGGATGCCTTCGCGATCCATGGTCAGCCACGCCGCACGCGCGGTCGGGATTACCCGCAATCCGGCATCGCGCTCGAGTTCGACCAGCGTCGGCGTGTGGATGGCCTCGATCTCGGGCACTACCAGGTGCGGTCGTTCCTGCGCGATCAACGCGCGCAGGGCCTCGCCATCCAGCATGTCGAGCACGTGGCTGCGATGTGCCACCTGCATCGCCGGGGCGTCGGCATAACGGTCGGCGGCAATCACCTCGACGCCCAACCGCTGCAGCTCGATCGCCACTTCCTTGCCCAATTCGCCCGATCCCAGCAACAGCACCCGCGTGGCTTCGGCGGTCAACGGTGTTCCCAGTGTGGTCATCGGTGGAAGGGCTTCGGAGGGGCCGCCAGTCTAGCGGCTGGTCCGCTGGCCACGTCAGGCCGGACTGCCGTCCCATTCATACAATTTGATATCAAATTGATATCATCCGATCAATCCACGGAGATTTCCCATGAAAGAACGCATCCTCAAGTCCCTGCCCGGTATCCCAGTCCTGTTCACGATCCTGCTGGCGGGCATCGTCGCCATCTGGCTGTTCATCACCGGAATCGGCAATCCGGACGGCGGCGTGGCTTCGGCTGGGCGTATCGTCGCTGGCGTCGTGCTCGGCATCGCCGCCTTCCTCACCCTGACCGGCCTGTTCAAGATCGAACCCAACCAGGGCGCGGTGCTCAGCCTGTTCGGCAAGTACGTCGGCACCGTGAAGGAGAACGGCCTGCGCTGGAACAACCCGTTCTACGGCAAGCGCAAGGTGAGCGAGCGCGTGCGCAATTTCGAGAGCAGTCGCCTCAAGGTCAACGAGCTTGACGGAAGCCCGATCGAAATCGCAGCGGTGATCGTCTGGCGCGTGTTCGATTGCGCCGAAGCCGTGTACAACGTCGACGATTACGAAAGCTTCGTGCACATCCAGTCGGAATCGGCATTGCGGGCGATGGCCACCAGCTATCCCTACGACCAGCACGAGGAAGGCCAGCTGGCGCTGCGCAGCCACGCCAACGAGGTCGGCCAGCACCTGAAGGATGAACTGCGGGCACGTCTCGCCGATGCCGGCGTGGAAGTACTGGACGCGCGCATCAGCCACCTCGCCTACGCGCCGGAAATCGCCCAGGCGATGCTGCAACGCCAGCAGGCCAACGCGATCATCGCCGCACGCACGCGGATTGTCGCCGGCGCCGTCGGCATGGTCGAAATGGCGCTGGGCGAATTGCAGAAGAACGGGGTCGTTCATCTCGATGAGGAACGCAAGGCACAGATGGTCAGCAACCTGCTGGTGGTGTTGTGCGGCGAGCGCTCGACCCAGCCGATCGTCAACGCCGGCACGTTGTACTGAGTTCCATCGTGGCCGAGAAAAAAGCCTATCCGCTGCGCATCAACGCCGAGATCCTCGCGGCGACGCAACGCTGGGCCGATGACGAGTTGCGCAGCCTCAACGCGCAGATCGAGTACCTGCTGCGCGAGGCGCTGCGCAAGACGGGGCGGCTGAAGTCGCCGTCACACACAAATGATGAGGGAGCAGAAACATGAGCGGTCGTTGGCAATACAAGGTCATCGAGATCGAAATCACGTTGTTCAGCGGGAAGCTGACCGAACGCATGCAGGAAGAGCTCGACCGCATGGGGCCACAAGGCTGGGAACTGGTGAACACTGTCCAAGCCAATCCATCGAGTTCGTTACGGATGGTCTTCAAGCGCGGGGCATGAGCATGAAACCTGTCCGCGACTCCATCACCGCCCTCGCGTTCGCCGGCACCCTCGCCCTGCCCGCCTTTGCCGGCACCGATACACCGAAAACCGTGGCCGCACTGCTCCTTGATCGCCTCGATGCCGGACAATACGATCAGGCCGAAACGTTGTTCGATGCCAACATGCAATTGCATGTGCCCGCCGACAAGCTCAAGTCGGTGTGGCAGTCGTTGCCACCCGCAGGCGAACGCGGCACGCCGCGCCAGTTCCAGCAGAACGACAAGCAGGTCGTCCAGCAGACGCTGCATCGTGGCACGACCTCGTGGACGGTCGCTGTCGCGGTAGACGCGCAGGGCAAGGTCAGCGGATTTTTCGTGCAGCCGCTGGCACAGGCCGCGCCGCCTCCAGCGATTCCCGCCGACGCCAACTACAGCGAGCGCGACATCACCGTCGGTGCACCGGGCCATCCGCTCGGCGGCACGCTGGCGATGCCCAAGGGCAATGGGCCCTTCCCCGCCGTGGTGCTGGTGCATGGATCGGGGCCGCAGGATCGCGAGGAAACCATCGGCCCCAACCACGTCTTCACCGATATCGCGCGCGGACTGGCGGCGCAGGGCATCGCCATATTGCGCTATGACAAACGCACGCAGGCGCGACCGGGCGATTTCGCCTCCGGCGACATCACCATCGACGGCGAGACCACCGACGATGCCGTCGCTGCGATCAAGACGTTGTCGACGACCCCGGGCATCGATCCCAAGCGCATCTTCGTGTTCGGGCACAGCCTCGGCGCGATGCTGGCGCCGCGCATCGCGCAACGGGCCGGCCATGTCGCTGGCGTGATCCAGTTGTCTGGCCCGGCGCGCAAGCTGATCGACATCATTCCCTACCAGCAGCGTTACATGGCGAAGCTGGAGGGCAAGCAGGATGATCCGCAGACGCAGGCAGCGATTGCCGGCGTCGAACGCGACATCGCCGCGATCCGCGGCAACGCCAAGCCCGACGACCAGGTGATGGGCCTGCGTGCGAGCTACTGGCGCAGCGTCGACGCGATCGATCCTCTCGCTGACAGCAAGGCAGTGAAGCTGCCGATGTTGTTGCTGCACGGCGACCGCGATTTCCAGGTGCCGATGGAGGATTGGCACACGTGGCAGCGCGCGATCGCTGGCGATGCGCGCTTCACCCTGAAACTGTATCCGACGCTGAATCACATGGGCATCGCCGGAACGGGAACGCCTTCGACCGCCGAATACGCCAACCCCGGGCACGTCGATGCGCAACTCATCAATGATGTCGCCGACTGGATCAAGGCGCACTGACATGACGACTGCAAGTTCCAACCAGGATTTCCCGCTCGCCCCGCTGCAACGCGCCTCGTGGCTGACGTTGGTCGCAATCGGCGTCTTCATCATCGCGCTCGGGCTGCTACTGCCACACAAGCACGACTTGCCGGCATCGCCGTGGCTGGTCACGCCATTCTTCGTCGCGCTGATCATCACGGTATTTCTGCTTGCCCTGCACCGCCGCCGCATCACGATTGAAGGTCGCGAACTGGTCGTGCGGGCGACCATGTACACCCGCCGCGTCGACATCGATGCGCTGGATCTCGCCAACGCGCGCATCGTTGATCTCGCCGAGCACACCGAGTTCGCGCCAATGATCAAACTCGGGGGTTATGGATTGCCGGGATTCAAGGCGGGCCGCTTCCTGCTGCGCAATCGCAAGCATGCGTTCTGCCTGCTTACCGATCGCCAGCGCGTGCTGGTGCTGCCGGAAAGCAGTGACCGCATCCTGCTGCTGAGCCCGGAACGTCCGCAGCAGCTGCTCGACGCTCTCAACGCACTGGCCGCGCCGACACCGCACCGCTAAGCTGTTCGCCATGCGCCATCGCCCGCGCCATCTGATCAACAGTGCCGACGCCGAACTGTGGCCGGCGTGGCTGCTGCGCGCGCGCCGCAATGCCGATGCCCGCGCGCTGGCGACCGCGGATTGGGTGGTGCGCGATCGCGACGGCGCCTATCTCGCCACCGTCGACGCACGACGAAACCTGCACACGCTGCCGCCGATCCATTCTTCGCGCAACAGCGAGACCTGGCGATCACTCGTTCGCGCCGCCGATATTCAAACACCCGTGCATGTCTTGCCGATGCACGGTCTCGAACGTCGGTTGCATCAACTCGGGTTGGACGCGGACGATTACGCGCGGCGCACGGGACTGATGCCGGTCGCCGAACCGTCGCGACTGACCTTGGCGGGTTTCGATCGCTACCGTCGCCCGCTGTGGTTGAGTGACGGCGCCGCACGCGCTTGGAACCAACTGCAGGCCGCTGCAGCCGTCGACGGCGTGGCGCTGGATGCCATTTCCGGCTATCGCAGTCATGCCTACCAGATGGGCATCTTCGCCCGCAAACGTGCGCGCGATCTGAGCGTCGACGAGATCCTCGCGGTGAATGCCGCACCTGGTTTCTCCGAACACCATTGCGGCGATGCGCTGGATATCGGCACCGAAGGCGAACCGCCGGCCGAGGAATCGTTCGAACACACCAAGGCGTTCCACTGGTTATCCGGTCACGCCGGCGATTTCGGTTTCCGCCTCAGTTATCCGCGCGACAACCCGCACGGCATCGTTTACGAACCGTGGCATTGGCGCTGGCACGCAGCGTAAACCGGTTCCAATACCTACTTCTTGGTGCTCTGCGAACGCGGGATTGGACCTTTTCCGAAATCGGAAATCTTCCACAGGTACAGACTGGCCCAAGTGCGATATGGGCCCCAGGCTTCACCGCGGGCCAGTGTTTCCTTCGGCGATGGCATCTCTTCCAGACCATCGAGGATCTGGTGGCCCTTGCGGATGCCGAAATCATCGATCGGCAACACGTCGGGTCGGCCGAGCTTGAACATCAGCATCATCTCCACCGTCCAGCGACCGATGCCGCGCACCGGCACCAGCGCCTTGATGATCGCGTCCTCGTCCATCGTCGCCATATGGCGCACGCCGGGAATCTCGCAGGCCATTTCACGCTCGGCGAGGTCACGCAGCGCCAGCAATTTGTTGCCGGAGACGCCACAGGCGCGCAGATCGGCATCGTTCACGCGGCCAAGCGAATCGGCATTGAGACGACGACTGCCGGCCGCCACCTCGACGCGGCCGGTGATCGTCGCCGCGGCCTTGCCGTGCAACTGCTGGTAGAGGATCGCGCGCGCCAACGCGTTGACCGGATCGAATGTTTTCCGCCAGTCCGTCGGTTCCGGCAACGGACCGATCCTGCGCATCCACGCCGCCAGTGGCTTGTCGACCTTGCGCAGATGGCGGCTCGCCGCATCGATATCGAATCCCCGTGAATAACGCGTCGCCATCGCTCAGCTCCACATCCGTCGTACGGCCAACCACAACCAGCCCGCGATCATCGCCATTCCGCCGGCGGGCGCCAGCGTGGACGGCCAGCCCAGCCACTGTTTCGCCACCAGGCTGATGGAGAACACCAGGCAACCGGCGATCTGCAACAGGATCGCGCCACGCTCACCACTACCGCTGGCCTGCGGCAGCAGCACCGATCCCGCGACGCCCTGCACCAGCAGGAACAGCGCCGCATTGCCGACGCGCCGGGCGCCTTCGGCGTCGAGCGGAGCATGCGCGGCATAGGCCGACAACGCGATGCCCGCTGCCGCCATCAACGCGGCAACGACCGAGGGAATACGGTGCATGGCGATCTGCATGGACATCGCGAACTCCGGGCCATTCTTCCCAAATACGCGAACGCCGCGACTGGCGCGGCGTTCGGTTGTGTTGCGGCTGGTCGGATTACTTGACCGGCCAGTAGACGTCGAAGCTGGCAGCGCCGGCGGTGAACGACTTGTCCACGCCATCCTTGTAGACCTCGAACGACTTGTCGGCGATCTGGTAGCCATGCACCAGCGCCCAGGCCCGCAGCGCATCGCGGGTCAGCTGCAGCGCGTTGTAGTCGGTCGCGGCGACCGAGGTCGTCACCACCTTGCGCGCCGGGATGGTGGCGAACTTCACCGTGCCCTGCAGGGCCACGCCGGTCAGGCCGGTGGTGGCGGTGCTGCCCTTCTTCTTCACCGGCTGCACCAGGTTGTAACCGTAGTTGGCGGTGTTGACGTCTTCGGTCACCAGGTAGAACGGACCGGCCGGTTCCAGGTTGTTGGCGTCCATCACGCGCTTCAACCACTGGTTGTTGTTCTTGACGCTGTCATAGACATGCGCGAAGTCGTTGATCACCGTACCCGAGTTGATGGTGATGACGTCGCTGGCCGGCAGTTCGGCGTACTTGGTGCCGGTCAACGCCGGTGTCAGCTGGTCATAGGCCAGGTTCGGCACCTCGGCCAGCAGGCCGGTCAGGCGACGCAGGTCGACCTTCATGTCCTCGCCGGCGTAGCTGCCCGCGTACAGGCCGGCGTAGCGACCGAGCAGGTTGAAGCCGTAGTCGACGTCATAGGTCTGGACGACGGTGGTGTTCTTCTCGCTCTTGTCCGGCTTGATCGTGATGGCCGACTTCTTGTTGCTGCCCATGTCGCCATTGGTGATGGCGAAATCGACGCTCTGGTTGGTCTGCGAGCCGGTGATCTTCCAGCTGCCCTTGCCGACGCCGCTGCCGTCGTAATCGATCTGCGCGCCGACGCCGGCGGCCGGGCCACTGATCTTGAGCTGCGCGCGCGGATCATGCGCGGTCACTGCGTTCCAGTCCTTCCAGCGACCGAAGCCGTTGATGGTGTCGTACACCAGGGTGGGCTTGCGGTTGGTATCGATGCTTTCCGACAGATGGCGATGCGAGGGCAGCACGATGCCCACCAGCAGGAAGAACACGGCCACAATGGCCACGGAAATCATCAACTCTTTAAGCATCTTCATTCAGGAGGTCTCCGGAGCGCGTCCGTCGGGCCGATACGAGCCCAGCATCGTAGCAAACCGACCGCCCTGCGTGCAGCTATTGGTTGGTCCGGAAACGATTTCTCACACCAACTTGGCTTCCAGGGCCTTCAGCACCGCGCGGGTGCGATCCCGCACGCCCAGCTTGCTGAGGGTGAGCGGTCGATGCTTGCGGGCCATTGGCCCGTTCGACCGCGAACGCCCGGCGCACTGCGCCGGGCCGGACATCCTGAGCAGTTGTCAGACCAACTTTGCTTCAAGAGCCTTCAGCACAGCACGGGTGCGATCCCGCACGCCCAGCTTGCTCAGGATGTTGGAGACGTGATTCTTGATGGTGCCTTCGGCCACACCCAGCGTATTGGCGATCTCCTTGTTGGAGTAACCACCCGCCATCAGCCGCAGGATTTCGGTCTCGCGCTCGGTCAGCGGATCGGGGCGGTCGAGGCTGGCGAACTCGGTCTGCATGTGTTCCAGCCCGGACAGCAGCTTCTGGGTCACCGCCGGCTGCACCAGCGAGCCGCCGCCGGCCACGGTGCGGATCGCGCCGACCAGATGTTCCAGCGACACGTCCTTCAGCAAGTAACCGCGCGCGCCGGCCTTGATCCCGGCCAGCACCAGCTGGTCGTCGTCGAAGGTGGTGAGGATGATCGTCGGCGGCAACTGGCCAAGGCGGGACAGGGTCTGCAGCGCCTCCAGCCCCGACATCACCGGCATGCGCATGTCCATCAGCACCAGGTCCGGCTTGATCTCGGGAACCATTTCGATCGCCTGCTGGCCGTCGCTGGCCTCGGCGACCACTTCCAGCCCATTGGCTTCCGGCAGTGACAACAGCGAACGGATGCCCTGGCGGACCAGCGTCTGGTCGTCGACGAGGAGGATTCGGATCATGCGGTGTCTCTCACGGTGGAGGGCGGCAGAGGTTTCAAGGGAAGATCGAGATACAGGCGGAAGCCGTGCCCGGGGGCTGTCTCCACCCGCATTGTGCCGCCATGGGCAGCGACCCGCTCCCGCATGCCGTTGAGGCCGTTGCCGGTCGCCACGGAATCGCTGCCGCGACCATTGTCCTCGGCATCGATGCGGATGCCGTCGACGCTGCGCTGCACGCGCAGGTGCAGGCGGTCGCCACCGGAATGGCGGACGGCATTGGTGATGATTTCCTGGGTGGAGCGCAGCAGCACGTGCGCGCATTCGGGATCGTCGATGCGCAGGCCCGGGTCCATGTCGAGCTCGACCGTCATTCCGGTCACGTGCTCGGTGAGCGGGCGCAACGCCGGCTCCAGCTCGATCGCCCCGCCCTCGCGCAGATGGCTGACAGCCTCGCGGACGTCGGTGAGCAGCAGGCGCGCCAGCTGGTGGGCCTGTTTCACGTGCTGCTGCGCTGACCCATCGGCAAGATGCCCGGCCACTTCCAGGTTCATGCTGAGTGCGGTGAGGTGGTGCCCGAGCAAGTCGTGGAGATCGCGGGCGATGCGGGTGCGTTCGTTGACGCGGGCGCTTTCCGCCAGCAGGGCGCGGGTGCCGCGCAATTCGGCGTTGATGCGGCGCTGTTCCTCGCGGGCGTTGACCTGTTCCTTGGCGACATACGCCGTGGCGAACACCAGCCCGGAAAAACCGACATACAACAGCGACTGGATGAAGGCCAGGATCAGCGGGTAATTCATGCTGGTCACGTAGAACGGCACGAAGACCAGGTCACCGGCCAGCATCCACAGCAGGCCGACCAGCACCGGTACCCGCCACGGCAGCAGGCTGGCCAGCACCATCAGCAGGATGCTGCCGAGCCCGGTTCCCGAAAAATAGGTCACCCCGACGGCACACATCGTCATCGCAAGCAGCAGCAGGTGATCGACGATCGTCGACTTGCTCGGATGCTCCTTGCGCGTCAGCCACCAGTAGATCGCCCCAAATGCAATGAAACAGGCCAGCCACGGCGCCACTCGCGGCAGCAGGGATTCACCCTCCTTCAGGAACAGGCTCTCGCGCACATACTCGGGGTCCAGCCAGACATTCAGCAGCCAGCAGCCCACCAGGGCCCAGGTGAACATGCCGACGAAGCGCAGCAGGCGAATGTGATTGAGGCGTTGCAGCATGGATTCATCTTAGGAGGTCGCCGGCGCCGGCGCGCAGCCCGGAAGTCATGGCAGGCGGGCCATTCAAGCAAGCCTCCCGGGCCATGCGATAATGCCGCGGGGCGCCACGGCGCCCATGTTGTTTCTGCCTTTGGAGCGTTGGGAATGTCGCTGTTGATCCGCGACGTGCAAGAGCACGAGCTTGAACTGGTGTTGGCAATGAACAACGCGGCGGGTCCCGGCATCCTTCCACTCGATGCGGCGCGCCTGCAGCGTTTCTTCCGCGACGCCGAGTATTTCCGCATCGCCGAGCGCAACGGCCAGTTGGCGGGCTTCCTGGTCGCCTTTGGCCACGATTCCGGCCATGACAGCGGCAACTTCGACTGGTTCCGCCAGCACGCCAGCGGCCCGTTCCTCTACATCGACCGGATCATCGTCGCCAGCCAGCGGCGCGGCGGCGGCGTCGGCCGCGCCTTCTACGCCGACGTCCAGAGTTACGCCGAGCAACGCTATCCGCAACTGGCCTGCGAAGTCTTCATGCGCGACGGCACCGACCCGGTGCTGCTGTTCCACGGCGCGTTGGGGTTCCAGGAAATCGGACAGCGCCGCCAAGACGATGGCACCATGGCGTCCATGCTTGTCCGCGACCTCTGCAGCTATCAATGGATCCACCAGACCTACGGCACGCGATTGCCGGATGCGTCGTGGGTGGGTCGCCCGCGCACGCCCCTGCCTGCCCCGCGCAGCACGGGGACGCACGCATGAATGCAGCCCCGAACTACGAGCAGGCCGGCGATCTCAAGATCGGCCAGGTCGGCATCGCCAATCTGCGGGTCCGCAGCTTTGAGGTCGAACGCCTCGCCGACGAGATGCGCGAACGCGTGCAACGCGCGCCGGCATTGTTCCGCCGCGCCGCGGTGATCGTCGATTTTGGCGGATTGTCCGACCTGCCTTCCGTGGACGAGGCCCGCGCCCTGCTTGTCGCCTTGCGCGGCGCCGGGGTCATTCCGGTGGCGCTCGCCTACGGCACCAGCGAGAACGATCGTCTCGCCGAGGCGCTGGACCTGCCCACCCTCGCCAAATTCCGCGCCCAGTACGAACGCGCGGGCGGCGAAGCGGTCTCTCCCGCCCCTGCGCCCGCTCCGGCTGCAGCAGCGACACCGAGCGCTCCACAACAGCCGAAGGCTGGTCAACCGCGCAATGCGCCCGCTCCGGCCCCGACCGCCGCGCCGCCGATCGCCGCCGACCCCGGCCTGGTGATGACCGCGCCGGTGCGTTCCGGCCAGCAGGTCTATGCCGAACAGCGTGACCTCACCGTGGTCGGCACCGTTGGCGCCGGCGCCGAAGTGATGGCCGACGGCTCCGTCCACATCTATGGCTCGCTGCGCGGACGCGCGCTGGCCGGCGCCCAGGGCAACACCCAGGCGCGTATCTTCTGCCAGGAGTTCCATGCCGAACTCGTGGCCGTCGCCGGACACTACATCGTGGCCGACGAAGCCCCCGCCCATCTGATCGGCAAGCCGGTGCAGGTGTGGTTGGACAATGAAACACTCAAGATCGCCGCGCTCGACTGAGCGCACCAGTCGTACCCATTTCAGGAGGAATAACCCTTGGCCGAGATCATCGTCGTCACTTCAGGCAAAGGTGGAGTTGGCAAGACCACCACCAGCGCCAGCATCGCAACCGGACTCGCGAGGCGCGGCAAGAAAGTGGCGGTGATCGACTTCGACGTCGGTCTGCGCAACCTCGACCTGATCATGGGCTGCGAACGCCGTGTGGTGTACGACTTCGTCAACGTCGTCCAGGGCGAAGCCACGCTGAAGCAGTCGCTGATCAAGGACAAGCGTTTCGACAGCCTGTTCGTGCTCGCCGCGTCGCAGACCCGCGACAAGGACGCGCTGACCAAGGAAGGCGTCGAGAAGGTGTTGAAGGAACTCGACGGCGAAGGCTTCGACTACATCGTCTGCGATTCGCCGGCGGGCATCGAGAAAGGCGCGTTCCTGGCGATGTATTTCGCCGATCGCGCGATCGTGGTGGTGAACCCGGAAGTGTCCTCGGTGCGCGACTCCGATCGCATCCTCGGCCTGCTCGCCTCCAAGACCAAGAAGGCGGAGGAAGGCGGCCGCGTGCAGGAAGCGCTGTTGCTCACCCGCTACAGCCCGACGCGCGTCGAGAAGGGCGAAATGCTCAGCGTGAAGGATGTCGAGGATGTGCTCGGCCTCAAGGCGATCGGCGTGATCCCGGAATCCGGTGATGTGCTGAGCGCCTCCAACAAGGGCGAGCCGGTGATCCTGGAAGCCGAATCCGATGCTGCCGCGGCCTATGACGATGCCATCGCCCGCCTGCTCGGCGAAGAACGACCGATGCGCTTCACCACCGTGGAGAAGAAGGGCTTCTTCAGCAAGATCTTCGGGGGCTGAGCATGGGCATCTTTGATTTCCTGAAACCCCGCCCGCAGTCGGCCAATACCGCCAAGAACCGCCTGCAGGTGATCATCGCCGAACAGCGCAGCGAGGCCGGTGCGCCCGACTTCCTGCCGCGCCTGCGCCAGGAGTTGATCGAGGTGATCCGCAAGTACGTGCACGTGCCGGAAGACTCGATCAAGGTCGCCAAGGAAAAGCACGGCGACTACGACGTGCTCGACATCTCGGTGGAATTGCCGGACCCGCGCGCGGGATTTGATGCCTGAGTCTGCGGTCACCCGTCTCGCCGACATCGAGTGGGTTGATTGTGCGGCGCTGCTCGACCGCTATCGGCTCGAACTGGTTCGCGTCGCCGATGGCGAAGCGATTCCCGGCACCTATTGGGGCGACACCGAAGCCGGCATCGTCGGCAACACTGTCTACGCGCGCAGCGACACGCCGGTGCATTCGCTGTTGCACGAAGCCGGGCACCTGATCGTGCTGCCGCCGGAGCGGCGATCCGGCGTCCACACCGATGCCACCGATTCCATCGATGAAGAAAATGCGGTCCTCGTCCTGCAATCGCTGCTGGCCGAGGCATTGCCCGGTTACGGTCGCGATCGCCTGTTCGCCGACATGGACGCCTGGGGCTACACCTTTCGACTCGGCAGCGCGCGCGCCTATGTCGAAGAGGATGCGGAAGATGCGTGGAGCTGGTTGCAACAACGCGGGCTGGTGGTTGCGGAACGTCGGCTGGCGTAGTGCACCGGCAGGCCACCTCCCTGTGGCCCACTGCCACTCCTTGAATATCCCGAGCGATAGTGTTGCCGGTTGCACGGGATCCTGCGCTGCGCGAATGGAACAGCAGCGTGAAATTTTCGCCTCGAATCGTCGCTGGCAAAACTTCCTTGCGGAATTGGAGTGGGCATCACCCTGATTGAGTGCACCGCGTATCCACGTCGAAATTTCTGCCGACGCCGGGACCGGCCAGGGGCGGGGAACAGAACCACGCATGCCCGGCAATTTTCGCGCGATACTCGGCCCATGAGCGCACACCCCGACCTCGCCCCGCAATCCCTCGATACCGCCACTGCCCTGCCCGCTCCGTACTACAGCGGCAGCGACAGTCACTTCCTCGACCTCAAGCAGGTCTTCGCGCGCAGCTGGCAATTCATCGCCCACGTCAGTCAACTCGCCAATACCGGCGATCACGTGGTCGGCAGGATCGGGCAACTTCCGGTGATCGCGGTGCGCGGCGACGATGGCGAGATCCGCGTCTTCCACAATGTCTGCCGCCATCGCGCGGGACCGATCGCGCAATGCGACGGACTTGGCGCGAAGGCGTTGCGTTGCCGCTACCACGGCTGGACCTACACGCTGGAAGGCCAGTTGCGTTCCGCGCCGGAAATGAAGGATGCGCAGGCCTTCGATGTCAGCGACATCCGCCTGCCGCAGCTCGCGGTGAAAGTCTGGAACGGACTGGTGTTCGCCACTCCCGATGCGGCGCAGGCGCCCGACTTCGACGAATTCTTGGCTGGCATCGCGGCGCGCATCGGCGCCGATCGCGGGCTGGAACACTACGTCGGCCACCATCGCGTCGGTTACGACATCGATTGCAACTGGAAGGTCTACGTCGACAATTATCTCGAGGGCTACCACGTCCCGCACGTGCATCCGGAACTCAATCGACTGCTCGACTACCGCAGCTACCGCACCGAACTGTCGCGCTGGCATTCGCTGCAATGGAGTCCGCTGGAAAGCAGCGATTCGCTCTACGGCAATGGCGACGCGCTGTACTACTGGCTGTGGCCGACGACGACGCTCAACATCCTCCCCGGCCGCTTGCAGGTGAATCGCATATTGCCGTTGGGGCCAGACCGTTGCCGCGTCGAATTCGACACCTGGTATGCGCCCGATCTCGACGATGCGGCCCGCCGCCAGGCCGACATCGATTTCAGCGACGACGTGCAGCACGAGGACATCCACATCTGCGAGGACGTGCAGCGCGGCTTGGCGTCGGGATCGTATGTGGCAGGACGACTGAATCCCCTGCGCGAATCCGGCGTCCATCATTTCCACGAACTGCTGCGCGCGGCGTATCGCGGATGAACCGCCGCGCGCTCGGCATCTGGTCGGCCACCGCGTTGGTGGTCGGCAACATGATCGGCAGCGGCGTCTTCCTGCTGCCGGCCTCGCTGGCACCGTTCGGCGCGACGGCGTTGATCGGTTGGGCGATCACGTTGACCGGCACGCTGGCGCTGGCGGCGACGTTCGCACGCCTGGCGATGAAATGGCCGCATACCGGCGGCCCGTATGCGTTCGCGCGCGCAGGGTTCGGCGATGCTGCCGGATTCCTGGTGGCGTGGAGTTACTGGGTCTCGATCTGGAGCGCCATCGCCGCGATTTCGGTGGCGTTCGCCGGCAGCGTCGGCGCCTTGTTCCCTGCACTCGCGGCGACGCCGGTGCGATCCGCGGCCTGCGCATTGTTCGCATTATGGGCGTGCCTCGCCATCAACCTCGCCGGCATCCGCGAGGCCGGTCGTGCGCAGATCGTGTTGACCGCGATGAAATTCGTGCCGTTGCTGTTGTTCGCGCTGGTCGCGGTCTGGTTCATCAATCGCCACAATCTGGTGTTCACACACCCCGTGGGCATGTCGTTTCCCGCAGCCATCAATGCCACCGCTGCCCTCACGCTGTGGGCAATGCTCGGATTCGAATCGGCCACGGTTCCGGCCGGCGATACCGAAAATCCGGAACGCACCATTCCGCGTGCCACGGTGTTCGGTGCGCTGCTGGCAGGCGTGGTGACCGTGCTCGCCTGCACTGCGGTGACCGGGATCGTCGCTCCGGATCTGCTCAGGAATTCATCGGCGCCGATGGCCGACGCCGCGCGCCAGTTGTGGGGGAACGGCGCCGGCGTGGCGATCGCCGCGTTGATGGCGGTGGCATGTCTCGGCGCGCTCAACGGCTGGGTGCTGTTGTCGGCGCAGGTGCCGTTGGCGGCAGCGCGCGACGGATTCCTGCCCGCTGCGTTCGCACGCCTGGACGCGAACGGCACGCCGCGTTTCGCGCTGGTGGCGAGCAGCCTGTTGTCGACGTTCCTGATCGTCGCCAACTACACGCGTTCGCTGGTGCAGTTGTTCACGTTCTCGATCCTGCTGTCCACCGCCGCGACCTTGCTGCCGTACCTGGCGGGCGCCGGCGCGTGGTTGCGCCGCGGTGATCGTCGCGGACGCGTGGTTGCGGCGATCGGCCTGGCATTCGCGCTCTATGCGATCTCGGGTATCGGCCAGGAAGCACTGCTGTGGGGTGCGGCACTGCTGTTGGCCGGCGCGCCGGTGTACTGGTGGATGCGGCGTCGCGCCTGAGGTCACGCTCAGGGATTGGTCGGCTCCAGCGCGCGTGCTTCATCCGCATCCTGCGGTGTGCGTGGTGGTCGCGAACGACGGTGATATTCCCAGCGCCAGAACAGCCATGCCAATACGCTCAACAGTCCCGCCGCCAATGCGAGATGGAACAGATCGCCGCTCAACCACGGCGACACCAGCCCCGCCACCAGTGCATTCGCCAACAGGCCGATGAAGGCCTGCATCGATGACGCCGCGCCGCGCACCGCCGGGAACATGTCGAGGATCGCCAACGTGAGGATCGGGAACACAAGCGCGATGCCGAAGGAATTCAATGCCACCGGCAACACCGTCGGCAGCACCGCAGGTACGACGACCGCGTAGTGATATGCCGCATTGAGCAGCGCGGCGGCAATACAGCAGGCGAAGCCGATGCGGATCTGCGCGGTGCCATCCATGCGTCCAGCCAATCGTCCCGAAACAAACGCGCCCAGCATCATCCCGCCGATCATCGGGATGAAGAACCAGCCGAAGCCGTTTTGCCCGAGACGGAGGTGATCAAGCACCAGCGCCGGTGCCGACGCGATGTAGAGGAACAACGCGGCGAAATTGAGGCTGCCCGCCAATGCCAGGCGCAGGAAAGGCGGATCGCGCAACATCGCCCAGTAACCACGCACCATCGGCGCAACGCGCAATGGTTGCCGCGATTCGATTGGATGGGTTTCCGGCAATCGCCACACCACGGCAGCGCTCAACACCAACGCGAACACCGCGAGGAACCAGAAAATCGCCGGCCAGCGCGACCAGCCGAGCAACCATGCACCGACCAACGGCGCGATCGCCGGGGCGATGCCGAAGATCATCGACACCTGGCTCATCAACCGTTGCGCATCGTGACCATGCAGCACGTCGCGGATCACTGCACGCCCGACGATCAAGCCCACGCCCGCCGACAAGCCCTGCAGCACGCGGAACGCCAGCAACATCGGCAGGCTGGTCGATAGCGCGCAGCCCACCGACGCCAACCCGAACATCGCCAGCCCGGCGAGAATCACCCGTCGTCGTCCCAAGGCATCGGACAGCGGGCCGTGCGCGATGCTCATCAGCGCGTAGGCGAACAGATAGGCGCTGATGGTCTGCTGCATCGCCAGTTTGTCGGCGCCGAACTGCGCGCCGATGCGCGGAAACGCCGGGAAGATGGTGTCGATCGAGAACGGCCCGATCATCGCCAAGGCGCCCAGCACCGGGGCGAGACGCAGGGCTGATAAAGCTGCCGGTTTCGCCATGGTCAATGCGTCAGGCTGGTGGCTGGTTCCATTCAGACATGGTAACCGGCAGTCACAGGCGACCACATCGTATAATTCCCCGGCAATGGGAGAAGCGGTGCAAACCGCTGCCGAAGGCGCAACCGCCCGCAATCGCTCAGGCTCCGAACCATCGCAAGCGGCAACACTCTGGAGAGACCGGCCACATGCCGGCGCCGAAGGGGCAAGACGGTTCGCCGTCCAAACTCTCAGGCAAAAGGACAGAGGGGCGAACACGCAAGTGTCTTTGCGCATGCAGCGCATGGGTGCGACCGATGTTCGTTCCCCACTCCCTGCCCGAGGTCGCTGCCATGTCGAACACCCCTACCCTGCGCCAGCTGGAAGACCACGACGCCTTCATCGCCCGCCACATCGGCCCCGGCGATGACGAAATCGCATCGATGCTGAAGACGCTTGGACACACGTCACTCGACGCGCTGACCGACGCGATCGTTCCCGCGAAGATCCGCAGCCAGGCGCCGCTGGCGCTGCCGGGCGCGCTCACCGAAGTCGAGGCGCTCGCCAACATCCGCACCCTCGCCAACCAGAACCAGGTGTTCCGCAGCTTCATCGGCCAAGGCTATTACGGCACCCACACGCCGAACGTCATCCTCCGCAACATTCTCGAGAACCCGGCGTGGTACACCGCCTACACGCCGTACCAGGCGGAAATCTCGCAGGGCCGCATGGAAGCGCTGATCAACTTCCAGACGATGGTCGCCGATCTCACCGGCATGGAAATCGCCAACGCATCCTTGCTGGATGAAGCCACCGCCGCCGCCGAAGCGATGACGCTGGCCAGGCGTTCGTCCAAGGTCAAGGGAAATACCATCGTGGTGTCCGGCGATGCGCACCCGCAGACCATCGAAGTGATGCGCACGCGCGCCGAGCCGCTGGGCCTGACGATCAAGCTGGCCAATTCGGCCGAAGAATGGGATGCCGCGATCGCCGCGGACGACTATTTCGCCGCGCTGATCCAGTATCCGGCCAGCAGTGGCTGGCTGATGGACTGGAGCGAAGAAGTCGCGAAGGTCCACGCCAAGGGGGCACTGGCCATTTTCGCCACCGACCTGCTGGCGCTGACGCTGCTGAAGACGCCGGGCGAAATGGGCGCCGATATCGTGATCGGCAATTCGCAGCGTTTCGGCGTGCCGTTCGGCTTCGGCGGTCCGCACGCCGCCTACATGGCCTGCCGTGACGCCTACAAGCGCAACATGCCGGGCCGTTTGATCGGTGTGTCGGTCGACACCGAAGGCAACAAGGCCTATCGCCTCACCCTGCAGACGCGCGAACAGCACATCCGTCGCGAGAAGGCGACATCGAACATCTGCACGGCGCAGGTACTGCTGGCGGTGATGGCGTCGATGTACGCGGTCTACCACGGCCCCGATGGCCTGAAGCGGATTGCCGGTCGTGTGTCACGCCTCGCCGCGATCCTCATGGCCGGCCTGCAGCAGCTCGGATACACAAAATCGCACCACGGCAGCGCCTTCGACACCATCAGCCTCAAGACCGATGGCAAGACCGACGCGTTGATCGCGCGCGCGCAGGCGCACGGCGTGAATCTGCGCAAGGCGTGGAACGATTACATCTGCATTTCGCTGGATGAAACCACCACCCGCGCCGACGTCGAACTGTTGTGGAAAATCTTCGCCGACGATAGCGCCAAGCTGCCCGACATCGAAGCGCTCGACGCCAGCGCACCCTCGCTGATTCCGATGCAATTGCAGCGCACATCGAAGTTCCTCACCCATCCGGTGTTCAACACCCATCACAGCGAACACGAACTGCTGCGCTACATGCGTTCGCTGGCCGACAAGGATCTGGCGATGGATCGCACCATGATCCCGCTCGGTTCCTGCACGATGAAGCTCAACGCCACCGCCGAAATGATCCCGGTGACATGGCCGGAATTCGCCAACATCCATCCGCTCGCACCCGCCGATCAGGCCCAGGGTTACAAGGCGCTGATCGACGGCCTCGAAGCGATGCTGGTGGAATGCACCGGCTACGACACCGTGAGCCTGCAGCCAAATTCCGGTGCGCAAGGCGAATACGCCGGCTTGCTGGCGATCCGCGCCTATCACGCCAGCCGCGGTGAAGCCCATCGTGATATCTGCCTGATCCCGGAGTCGGCGCACGGGACCAATCCGGCATCGGCGCAGTTGTGCGGGATGAACGTGGTCGTGACCAAGTGCGATGCCAACGGCAATGTCGATGTCGAGGACATCCGCAAGAACGCCGAGAAATACAGTGATCGCCTCGCCGCGCTGATGGTGACGTATCCCTCCACCCATGGCGTGTTCGAGGAAGCGATCGTCGAGATCTGCGAGATCATCCACGCCAACGGCGGTCAGGTCTACACCGACGGCGCCAACATGAACGCACTGGTGGGCGTCGCCAAGCCCGGCAAGTGGGGATCGGACGTCTCGCACCTCAACCTGCACAAGACTTTCTGCATTCCGCACGGCGGTGGTGGCCCCGGCGTCGGTCCGTGCGCGGTGAAATCACACCTCGCGCCGTTCCTGCCGAAGACCGCGCAGGACGATGCGTTGACCACCGACGGCGTCGGCAAGGGCGGCATGGTGAGCGCGGCCAGTTTCGGTTCGGCGTCGATCCTGCCGATCAGCTGGATGTACATCGCGATGATGGGCAATGAAGGCCTGAAGAAGGCCACGCAGGTCGCGTTGCTCAATGCCAACTACATCGCCAAGCGGCTGGCACCGCATTACCCGACGCTTTACACCGGTCGCAACGGACTGGTGGCGCACGAGTGCATCCTCGACTTGCGGCCGATCAAGGACGTCACCGGCATCAGTGCTGAAGACGTGGCGAAGCGTTTGATCGACTTCGGCTTCCATGCGCCGACGTTGAGCTTCCCGGTCGCCGGCACGCTGATGGTGGAACCGACCGAATCGGAATCGCAGTACGAACTCGACCGCTTCATCGACGCGATGATCCAGATCCGCGACGAAATCCGCATGATCGAGAACGGCAAGCTCGACCGCGAGGACAATCCGCTCAAGCATGCACCGCACACCGCGATGCAGGCCGCCTCCAACACATGGACGCACGCTTACAGCCGCGAACTGGCGGTGTTCCCGCTGGAATCGCTGAAGCAGCAGAAGTACTGGCCGCCGGTCGCGCGCATCGACAACGTGTACGGCGACAAGAACGTGTTCTGCAGCTGCATCCCGGTCGGCGAGTTCAAGGACCACGAGCCGGAAGCCTTCAGCGAACCGATGGCGGTTTGATCGCACGCGCTGGCTGGCGTGGGCGTGTTGTTGCTTTCAAGAGAAGAGCAAAAAACTCGCCACCGGCAGCGCCGTGCGGTTCGTCCGCAGTGGCCGACCATACGAGGCATGGACGCCGAGTCGAGCCTCCATGGATGGATTCACGGCGTGTCGGACACTGCGGATAACCGCTAAAGGCGCTCAGCCGGGCGATGAGCTTTTCAACGGCACCTGACTCTCCTCCAGTGCGTGCAAGTCGAAGTCACGCACCGACACCGGCCGGTAATTCGTGTTGAACGCGACATCGCCCGGCCGCCAGCCGGCGCGGCAGCGGAACGCGCCCCAGAAACGCTTCAGCACATACAGTTGCTGCGCGACGATGCCGCGACGATTGTCGGCATCCACCATCGGATCGCCGACGCCGGTCGGCCGCGGCGCTTCACCGTACAGCGCGGTGCCGAACACGATGTCCCACAGCGGGAACACCAGCGCGTAATTGCAGGCGTGCAGCGTCGGTCGTTCGGGATCGACACGCATGTGGTGCAGGCGGTGGTAGCGCGGATCGACCACCAGCTTGTCCAGCACCGGGCCGAAGCGCAAACGCACATTGGCGTGGCTGAGGTTCTGCAACAACTCGCCCGACAGCACGATCACCGCGTACTCCACTGGCGACACGCCGATCAGCACCGCGACGCCGGCGACGATCAATGATTCCAGCAGATCGTCGAGGTAATGATCGCGATCGTTCGACCAGCAGCCGATCTGGCGCTGGCTGTGATGCAGGCTGTGCAATGCCCACCACCACGGAATCGCGTGCTGCAGGCGGTGGATCGCGTAGTAGGTGAAATCGTAGATCGCGTAATAGACGAAAAACAACAGCAACGGATGGTGATCGAACCATGGAATGAATTGCTGCACGCTGATCACGCCAGCCGCATCGTTGCCGTCATCACCAAAGAAATGGCCCAGCGACGCGAGCACGCCATAGGCGAACAATGGCAGCACGCCGAACAGCTTGATCAACGTATAGGCACGATCGATCCGGGTGGCGCGATGATCCGTCCACTGCTCGACCGGCCAGCGTCGCTCCATCGGCCGGAACACCAGCGCGATCACCAGGACCTGGATCGTGGCGAGCAGGAAATATCGGACGATCTCGTCGCGCATGCTGGTTCGTGAGAATGAATGACTTCAGCAAATGATGGATTTTCGACCCTTCGCCCGGCTTTCGGTGATTGCCCCGCACCTTCGTGACGGTTGCGGCATCGCAATACTGCGCGGTTGGCGAAAATCGTCTAGATTGTGAATCGAACGTGACCGGAACATGACGCGGAGTCAACGCCGCGTGCCGGGAGCGCGCTGGGACATCCCGCACATCGCATTCATCGTCTAAGAGGGACTCATGCCAAATCGCACGGCGCCTGTCGCCCATCGCCTTTCCATCGCGCTCCTCGCGGCGCTGTCCTTGCCCGCCTTTGCCCAGCAGGCCGATCAGGTTTCCGCCACCCAGCAGCCGGACAAGAGCAGCCTCGGCACGGTGACAGTCACCGGTTCGCGCATCAAGCGCACGGACGTGGAAGCGGCGATGCCGGTCACCATCATCCACAGGGCCGAGATCCAGGCGCAAGGCATCACCTCGGCGGAACAGTTGCTGCAACAACTGAACATCGCCAGCAACAGTCCCGACAGCCTGGCCGCCAACAGCGGTATCGCTCCTCCCGGCACGCGCGGCAACAACGGTGTGTCCGGCGCCAACCTGCGTGGACAGGGCGCCGATGCCACGCTGGTCCTGCTCAACGGCAGGCGCGTGGCCGCACACGGCCTTGCTGGCCAGGTGGTGGACCTGAACTCGATTCCCTTCGCCGCCATCGATCGCGTGGAAGTGTTGCGCGACGGTGCATCGGCGATCTACGGCACCGACGCCATCGGCGGCGTCATCAACTTCATCACCCGCACCGACTATCAGGGCCTGCAACTGACCTCCGGCGTGGACGTCACCCAGGAAGGCGGCGGCAACATCTACCACGCCAGCATGCTCGGCGGCTGGGGCAACCTCGACAAGGACCGCTGGAATGTCTGGGCCGCAGTGAATGCGAAGAAGAACGACGCCCTCCGCGGCAACCAGCGCGACTTCGCCAACAGTTTCCAGCCGAATCGCGGCCTGTCCCCGGATACCCGCGGCACACCGTTCGCTACAGTCGGCACCGGCACCGGCAGCATGATCGGCAGTGGCCTGAAAGACCCGGCCAGTGGCCTCACCAAGACGTCGATCAACACGCTCAACCTGCCCGGCGGTGCCGGCTGCGCCAACGGTGGCGACATGATGGGCCCGTACGACGCGAATATCTGGGCCAGCCCCAGTGCCAGTTTCGCCTGCGCCTGGGATTACGGCCGCGCGCGCACCATCCAGCAGCCAGTGAAAACCTTGCAGGCAATCGGTCGCGCCACTTTCAGGATCGGCGAGCACCATGAGTTTTTTGCCGAATTCATGGCTTCGAAAGTCACGTCGAAGCGCCAGTTCGAAGCGCAACAACTCTCGACCAGCATCAATGCCAGTGCCACCCAGCTTGACGCCTACGAGTTGAACGCGAACACCAAGGCGACCTACGACTCGATCTACAATCAGTTGCTCAATTACTTTGGTCCACAGGCCAACCTGGTCTATGGCAAGCCGATCACCTACCGCTGGCGCTGCGAGGCCTGCGGCCCGCGCCAACTTGAAACCACGACCAAGGCCTACCGCCTGCTGCTCGGCCTGACCGGCACCCTTGGCACCTGGGATTACAACGTCGGCCTGTCGCGCGCGCAGAGCAAGGCCCAGTCGACCCTTGCGGGTGGCTACTACTACACGCCGCAACTGAAAGCGATGCTGAAGAATGGCGTGCTCAACCCGTTCCTGATGCCCGGACAAACGCAATCGGCGGCAGCCGAGGCCGCATTGGCCGCAGCCGATGCCACCGGCCTGGAGTTGTACAACGGCACCACCGCCATGACCACGTTCGATGCCAGCTTCAGCGGCAGCCTCGGCTTCCATCTGTGGGCCAAGGAGAAGGTGCAGGCCGCCGTCGGCGTCGATGTGCGCCGCGAGGAATACCAGTTCGATGGGCCGGCACAATGGGCGCTGGGCAATGCCTTTGTCTTCGGCCCACCCGGTGATTCGGCGAATTACATGCCGAAGAAGACACGCAACGTGAAAGCGATATTCGCCGAATTCAACGTGCCGGTGTTCGACAGCCTGTCACTGGATCTGGCAGTGCGCCACGACAGATATGACGGTTTTGGCGGCACCACCAATCCCAAGTACTCGTTCAAGTGGCAGCCGGTGGACTGGCTGGCCTTCCGCGGCTCGTACAGCACCGGGTTCAAGGTGCCCGATTTCGCCAAGCTCTTCCGTGGTGTCACCGAAAGCCAATACACCGGCCTCGACCTGGCCGATCCGGCAATCTGCCCGAAGGGCCAATTCAATCCGAATGTCGTCAACTGCAGCGTGCAGATCCGCCCCAATATCCTCAGCGGCGGCAATCCCAAGCTGGCGCCGGAAAAGGCCAAGCAGAAGAGCATCGGCTTCGTCCTCGCGCCCACGCGCAACAGCAACCTCACCGTGGACTGGTGGGAAATCGAGCGCACCAACACGATCCGCAGCGGCTTCAGCCTGAGCACGATGACCGCGAACTATCCCCTGTACGCGTCCAACTTCATTCGTGATTCCAGCGGCAACATCATCGACGTCGACCAACGCTACATCAACACCGGCGGCACCCTGACCCGCGGCATCGAACTGGATGCCAATGTCGGCGGCAAGCTCGCCGGCGGCAACTGGAATGTCCACCTCAACGGCAATTACCTGCAGGCCTTCCGGACCAAGAGCTTCGATGACCTGCCCTACAGCGACAACCTGGTGGGCGAATACGACCGCTACTTCAACCTGCCGATCAAGTGGAAGCACACGCTCGACTTCAGCTGGCGCAAGGGCAACTGGGCGCATACCCTGACCCAGGTCTATCGCGGCGGCTACAAGGACTGGCAACCGCCGGGCATCGCCAACGGTTACCGCCCGCCGGACTGGGATCCCAACGTGAAGGCATACATCACCTACAACTACAGTGCCAGCTGGAATGCCGCCAAAAACCTGAGGCTGACCTTCGGCATCCGCAACCTGCTCAATACCAAACCACCGTTCACCATCCGCTATCTGGATGATGGCGACGGCGCCGCATGGGAAGCGCGCGTGGCCGATCCGCGCGGACGCGCCTTCAATGCGTTGGTGGAATACAACTTCATGTAAGTGCAACACCTGACAACGGATCGTGTACGGAAGAAAGCCCCGCAATGCGGGGCTTTCTTCATCCCATGTCATCCTCGCTGCGCGCACGCCCGGGACCAATCCCTTCGAGCCGCTTGAAGAAACGCCGGAACGCGGCCTCGCTGCGATACCCCATCATTTCCGCGACAGCGGCGACGGAAAACCGTCGGTTCTTCAGCAGGCGTCGTGCTTCGGTGGCGCGCCATTGCGCGAGGTACTGGATCGGCGGCATGCCGACCACCTGGGTAAACAGTTCCGCGAACGAGGTGCGCGACATCCCGGCGACATGCGCCATGCCCTGGATCGTCCAGTCTTCCCCGGGCTGCATGTGCACGGCCGCCAGCGCTTTCGACAAGCGCGCATCGACCAGCGCCGCCAGCAATCCGCGAGGCTGTTCGGCACGCCGCACGTATTCGCACACCGCCATCGTGAACAACGAATCGGCGAGCTTGTTCTGCATCACTTGCCGGCCCCAGCGCGCATCACGGCTGTTGCTCGCCAGCAGTTCCGCGAGCTGGCGAAACGCCGGGCCGCTTTCTTCGGACCGGATGACGAAACACGACGGCAATGCCGCGAAGATCGGGTTGCCGTGGCCGCCGAGGAAGTCCAGTTCGCCGCAGAGCATGCAGGTATTGGAATGATCGCCAAGTTCTGGCAAGTGGGGATCCGGGCCAGCGGACAACATGTGGCTGCAGCCGCCGGGAAAGACGATCAGGTCGCCCCTGTCCAGATGCAGGGGCTGCTGCAACGCTTCGCCGGTGATCCAGCACCCACCCTCCGTCACCAGATGGAACTGGCCGTGCGGCGTGGCCGGCTCCTGCTCGAACCACACACCGCCGCAATAAGCCACGTTGGCGGTGATCTCCACGCGGATGCGGTAGGCACCCAGCACTGTTTCCAGCACGTTGTCGATACTGTCGGGGCCCATCGCGGGATTCGTGTTCTCGTGCATCGCCCTATCCTGAAGGCAGGCATCTGCCTTGGCCATGTCCAATGATGCGCCAGCCATGCCCAAGCGTCCGGATTGCCTGAATCGGGGTTGACCCGCGGACGTTCGGGCATGGCAGCGGGACGCGAGGGGATATCGACGGACACTTGATGGGCGTCAAATGGGCATGCCGCCGGACCACGACGGCTTCCCTCTACAACCATTCGAGGTTTCCCCATGAATACCCAGATCAAGAATGCTTCCGGACTGTCCGTCGCCCTGGCCGCTGCCGCCCTGTTCATGACCGCTCCGATCGTGCAGGCCGCTGACAGCGGTAGTGCGCCGATGGGCCACTGTATGGGCGCCAACGCCTGCAAGGGCCAAGGCGCATGCAAGAGCACCAGCAATGCCTGCAAGGGCCAAAACGCGTGCAAGGGCAAGGGCTTCACCGAAGCGACCAAGAAGGATTGCAAGGTCGCCGGCGGCCATTTCGAGAAGGTCAAGGCTGCGACGGCAGAGCCGGCCAAGTCCTGAGCGACCGATGCCCTGTCCCTTCCGCGCGAAGGGACAGGACTTTGGCATCGACGCAATCGCGGAGCACACCCCATGACACGCCCATTGCAGGGATTCGGCCTCGGCTTGCGGCCCGAATACTACGAAAACGCGCTCGCCGCGGATTGCCCGGTCGACTGGTTCGAGATCATCAGCGAGAACTACATGATCGATGGCGGCCGCCCGTTGCATGTGCTGGATGAAGTCGCCGAGCGCTACCCGCTGGCGATGCATGGCGTGTCGCTGTCGATCGGCGGACGCGATCCGCTCGATCGCGACTACCTGCGCAAGCTGTCCGCGCTCGAGCGACGCGTGCGTCCGGCACTGGTCTCCGATCACCTGTGCTGGACCGGCGGCGATGGCATCCAGTTGCACGATTTGTTGCCGCTGCCGCAGACCGACGACGCCGTGCGTCATGTCGCGGCACGCGTGCGCCAGGTCCAGGACGCATTGGGCCGACAGATCCTGCTGGAGAACGTCTCCAGCTACCTCCGTTTCGCCGACAACACGCTCGACGAAGCGCAATTCCTCGCCGCGATCGTGGCCGAGTCCGGTTGCGGCCTGCTGCTCGACGTCAACAATATCTACGTCAACGGCCACAATCATGGCGTCGATCCGTACGCGATGCTCGATGCGTTGCCGGTCGACGCAGCGAAACAACTCCACCTCGCCGGCCACACCAGCGATACGCAAGGCAGTGGCCTGTTGATCGACACCCACGACCAACCCGTGTGCGAGGCCGTGTGGCATCTGTACGCACACGCCGTACGCCGCTTTGGTGACGTGCCGGCGATGATCGAACGCGACGACAACTACCCGCCGTTTTCCGAACTGCTGGATGAACTGTCGCGAGCCCGCGCGATTGCCGAATCGGCGCCCGCAATGCAACGCAAGGAGGCGGCATGAACGCGCCATCCCCCGCCCTCTTCGCGCAACAGGACGCATTGCGGCACTGGTTGATCAACGGCAACTCCGCCGTTTCCGGTTTCATTGGCGAAGATCGCCGCGATGATCGCCTGCGCATCTACGCCGATGCCTACCGACTGCGCCTGATCGACGTGCTCGCCAACGATTTCCCGGTGTTGCACGCGCTGGTCGGCGAAGAAATGTTCGACACGCTCGCGGAAGGCTATCTGCGCGCCCATCCGTCACGACAGCCGTCGGTTCGCCATTTCGGCAGCGGCTTTCCTGCCTGGATCCACCATCACGAACATCCGGCGACATGGTCGGCACTCGCGCAATTCGAATGGATGCAGGGCGAAGTGTTCGATGCCGTCGATGCGCCGGTGCTTGGGTTCGATGATCTCGCCACGCTCACGCCCGATGCATGGCCCGCACTGCGCCTGCGCCTGCAACCGGCCATGCGGGTGGTGGAGGTTGCCGCCGGCATTCCCGCGATGATCGAAGCACATCACGCTGGCGAACCGCTGCTTGCCGCGGTTGGTGATGTTCCCACCCGATGGCTGTTGTGGCGCCACGATTTCCGCGTGCACTGGCGTCGTCTCGATGACGATGAAGCCGCGTTGCTTGCACTAGCCAACGATGGCGCGACCTTCGCCGAACTCTGCGCACGACTGGCCACGTCGCTCCCCGAAGCCGATGCCGCGTTGCGCGCGATCGGACTGATCAAACGCTGGATCGCCGATGACCTGATCGCCGCCACGATTCTTCCCGAAAACACGACGACCTGAGGAATCCACCATGCAACGCTGCGCCACTTTCTTGAAGAAACCGCCGATCAATCCCCCGTCAATGCAGGCAACGACAGCGAATGCATCCATTGCGATCCGCATCCATGATCGGCTGGTGGCAGCCACCACCCGCCTCGACTGGCTCGCGCCATTGCTGCTGCGCCTGGTGTTCGGTTATTTCTGGGCGGAAACCGGTTGGGCCAAGCTGGTCAACCATGCGGGCTTCGCCGAACGTTTCGCCAACTGGGGCGTTCCGTTCCCGGATCTCAGCGCCACGCTCAGCGGCGCCACCGACCTGGTCGGCGGCGTGCTGCTGATGCTGGGATTGATGACGCGACTCACCACCCTGCCCATGATCTTCAACATGGTGATCGCGCTGGCACTGGTGGTGCTGCCCAGCATCTCGATGCTGGACGATTTCGTCGAACTCAACGAAGTGCTCTACATCCTGGTGCTGTTCTGGTTGTTCATGGCCGGGCCGGGGCGCGCCAGCCTCGACCATCTGATCCTCAAGCGGATGACCCGCGCGGGTTGAACGGCCGTATCCGAAACGACAAAAAACCCGCCTTTCGGCGGGTTTTTCTTTGCAACTCCGGCAGCTCGATCAGCCGCCGTTCTTCGCCAACCACGCATCGATGGCCGGCAACTGCTCGCGGCGCACCTTGATGCGGTACTCGATGTTGGCGATCGCGGTCTCCGATTCGCGACGCGAGGTCGGCGCCAGGTACTTCTCGGCATAGGCGCGGATCTTGCCGATCATCGCCGGATCGAACGAACTGCTGCCGAGGCCGGCGTAGTAACGGCTCAACGACGAGGCGTCGACCAGCTTGTCGATCTGTCCGCGATGCGCCATCGCCCAGTCGAACACCATGTCCGGATGGTCGAACGCAGCGCCGCGGATCATCCCCGCGCTCACCGTCGCGCCCGGCTCGTCCGTCAGAGCAAGATCAAGCGCCTTCTGCGTCAACGCCTGGTCTTCCGCACCCGCCAGCAGCGAATACATCTGCGACTTCACCATCGGTGTCGGCGCCGACTTGGCCATCGCGTGCAGCTGGTCCCATTCCGCCGGCGTGGCCTTCGCACCGACCATGCCGAGCACGGTGCGACGCATTTCCGGAGTCATCGCCCCACCCGCCTGCAACGTGGCGAAACGCTTGCGCGCCTCGGCCAGCGTCGCCGCATCACCCATGTCGCCGAGCGTGCCGATCAGGGTCATGCGCAGCGCCTTCACCGCCGCGGAATCGCTGGCCTGCTGTTCCCAGCCCAGCTTGTCGAGCATCGGACGCAGGCGCTTCACCGCATACGACTGGAACGCACCGCGGTTGGCGTCGTTCTTCTTGTAGGCGTTGATGGTGGCAAGCGAACCGACGAAGCTCTGCTGCACCTGCGGCTTGGAATCGGCGTTGATGCTGCGGGTCAGTTCGAGGTAATCGGCGATCGGCTGGCGACCGGCCGTTCCCAGCGACCAGGTATCGCTCATCAGGCCGAGCTGATCGATCGGCTTGAGTTGCGCAAAGGCCTTGCTGATCGCCGCGAACTGGTCGGCGGAATAGTGCGTGCGGTAGTAACCGGCCTGGCCGGCATTGACCAGCACCGGGCCGCAACCTTGCAGGGTGATGCTGCCCTTGCCGTCACGCACCAGCGTGCGCGAATCCGGATGCCCCACCACCTGCGCCAACACCGGCACGCGCCAGCGCAGCGGCGTCTTGTCGGGGCGATCGCGGGTGAACTCGCCCTGGGTCAGCTGCACCGTGGTCTTGCCGTTGCTGCAGGTCGCGCTGCCGACATCGATCTGCGGGATGCCCGGCTGCAGGGTGAAGTCATGCGCGATGTCCTTGATCGGCATCTTGCTGCCCTCGTCCATCGCGTTCCAGAAATCGTCGGACACGGTGTTGGAATAGGCGTGCTTCTTGATGTAGCGGCGCACGCCGGCGCGCCACGCGTTCTCGCCGAGATAGTTCTCCAGCATGTGGATCACCGATTCGCCCTTGGAATAGGTGATGGTGTCGAAGGCCTGGCTGGCCTGTTCCACCGTCTCGACATGCTGCACCACCGGATGCGTGGTCGCCACCGAATCGCGGCCCATCGCACCTTCGCGCACGAACACCATGTTGATCGCGGTTTCCCATTCCGGATGCAGCTTGGCGGTGGTGCGACCTTCCATCCACGACGCGAAGCCTTCGTTCAGCCACAGGTCGTCCCACCAGCGCATCGTCACCAGATCGCCGAACCACTGGTGCGCCATTTCATGCGCATCGGTGGTGAACACGCCGATCTTGTTGCCTTCGGTCGAGACCTTGGGATCGAGCAGCAACGCGTATTCGAAGGTGAAGATCGCACCCCAGTTTTCCATCGCGCTGAAGAACTGGCTCTGGCCCGGCGCAGCGATGTTGTCGAGCTTCGGCAGCGGGTACTTCACGCCGAAGTAGTCGTTGTATTCGTTGATGATCTTGGCGCCGGATTCCAGCGCGAAATCGGCCTGCGAGACCATGCCCTTCTGCGCGATCACGCCGATCTCGGTGCCGCCCGCGGCCTTGGTGGTCCTGCGATCGAAATCACCAAGACCGAAGAACAGCAGGTAGGTCGACATCTTCGGCGAGGTACCGAAGGTCACGCGCTTCATGCCGTTGCCGGCGTCCGCGCTCGACTTGACCGGCATGTTGCTGACGGCCATCTGGTCCTTCGGCACCACCGCGCTGAGGTCGAACACCGCCTTGTAGTTCGGTTCGTCCCAGCTCGGGATGAAGCGGCGCGCGTCGGAGTTTTCGAACTGGGTGTAGAGCGCACGCTTCTTGCCGTCCTTGGTGTCGTAGTCGAGGGCGAAGATGCCAACGGCCTGCGTGCCGATCTTGCCGGTGTAGTGCGTGGACAGCACGTAGCGACCCGGCTTCAATTCCTTGTCGAAGGTGAAGGTCGCGGTCTGGTTGGCCGCATCGATGCTCACCTGTGGCGTCAGCGCGCCGCCAGCACCCTTCAGGCTGGTCTGCGAGAACGCCATGTCGATGGCGTTGAGGGTGATGGTCTTCGTCGGATTCACCACGGCGAGATCGATCGAGACCACGCCGTCGAAGTTCATGTCCTGCGCATGCGGCGTCACTTCCACCGTGTAGTGCAACGGCACCGTGGTGCGCGGCAGCTGGGTGGTCGTGGTGGTGTCGATGCGCGGCAGCGCGGACGCGGCTGCAGGCTTGGTGGCGGCGTGCGCCTGGCCCGCAAGCGCGGCAGCGATGGCAAGACTGAGAATGCGGGACATGAACGCTCCGGTTCCGTGGTGGGAAACCGGAGAGTCTGGGGCCGCACGCCGCGTGCGCCCACCGCCGGAAGTCATGCTCCGGCTGGAAACTCACCCATTCAGGCGAAGGGATCCTGAAGAATGATGTTGGCGTCGCGGTCGGGACCGGTCGAAACGATCGCCAGCGGGCAGCCGGCCAGTTCTTCCAGCGCCCGCAGATAGGCGCGGGCCGCGGCCGGCAGCTTGTCCCACTCGGTGATGCCGGCGGTCGATTCCTGCCAGCCCGGGAATTCCAGGTACACCGGCGTGCACTCTTCCCAGCCCTTGGCGTCGAGCGGCGCGTATTCGCTGCGCTTGCCGCGGTATTCGTAGGCGATGCACATCTTCAGCGTTTCCATCCCGTCGAGGATATCGAGCTTGGTGATGCACAGGCCAGTGATGCCGTTGATCGCCACCGCGCGCTTGAGCGCGACGATGTCCATCCAGCCGCAGCGGCGCGGACGGCCGGTGGTGGCGCCGTATTCCTGGCCACGATCGCGGATGCCCTGGCCGATCTCGTCATGGAGTTCGGTCGGGAACGGACCACCGCCGACGCGCGTGGCGTAGGCCTTGGCGATGCCGAGCACGTAGTCGATGGCATCGGCGCCGACGCCGGTGCCGGCCAGCGCGCCACCGACCGTGGTGTTGCTCGACGTCACGTAGGGATATGTCCCGTGGTCGATGTCGAGCAGCGAGCCCTGCGCACCCTCGAACAACACCTTGCGGCCCTGCTTGCGCAGATCGTGGAGGATGCCGGCGACATCGGCCTTCATCGGCTCGACGTATTCGCCGAAGGCCAGCGCTTCGTCCAGCGTCTGCTGGTAATCGACCGCATCGACCTTGAAGTACTGGGTCAACACGAAGTTGTGATAATCGAGCGCGGCGCGCAGCTTCTCGGCCAGCTCGTCGGGGTAGTGGAGATCGGCGATGCGGATGCCTCGGCGCGCGACCTTGTCCTCGTAGGCCGGGCCGATGCCGCGCCCGGTGGTGCCGATCGCCGACTTGCCGGCGGCCTTCTCGCGCGCCTGGTCCAGCGCGATGTGGTACGGCATGATCAGCGGCGTCGCCGGCGAAATCTTCAGGCGCGATCGCACCTCGACGCCATTGCCTTCCAGCTCGGCGATTTCCTTCTTCAGCGCTCCCGGATGCAGCACCACGCCGTTGCCGATCAGGCACAGCGCGTCGTCGCGCAGGATGCCGGACGGGATCAGGTGGAGGACGGTCTTCTTGCCGGCGATCACCAGCGTGTGGCCGGCATTGTGGCCACCCTGGAAGCGCACCACCGCACCAATGTCCTGGGTCAGCAGATCGACGATCTTGCCCTTGCCTTCATCGCCCCACTGGGCACCCAACACAACGACCGATTGACCCATTTCCAAGCTCCAGACGTGAGAAAAGCCGAGGCGAGCCCCGGCTTTTCGACATTGTACGCCTGTCGGGCGGATGCGGCCAGCGTGCGGTGTCAGTGGGCGTAGCGGAGCGCCTGGAACGCCGGATCGTCCAGCGAAACCGGCTTGCCGGCCACTCGCGCGCGCCGATAGGCCATTGCGGCACGGTCGAACGCGGCCGCCTGCGGGTCATCGCCGGCGGCTTCCGCGTAGATGCGCGCCGCCTCGGCCTCGCCATCGGCGCGCCGCGCATCCGCACTCTTGCGCGCCTCCGCCAGCAATTGCGCGCGCGCAGCGTCGGCCTGCGCCTTGGCGGCTTGCAACTGGGCCTGCGCATCGACACGGGCGCGGGCGATCACGACATCCTGCGAGGTGCGCATCCCGGACTGGATGGCAGCGGCGGTCGGGCTGCCGGTGGCGATGCCGATCCCGGCGTCACCGCGATCCTCGATCTTCAATCCGAGCTTCCCGGCGGCGGTATCCAGCGTCGCGTTGTTCGTCCACACGGCCTGGCCACGATCGACCAGGGCTTGCGGGAATGTCTGCGCATGCAAGGCGGGGAGTGCCGTGGACTGCAATTCCGCGGCAATGCGATCGCGCGGCGCGGCCGGATTCGCGCGCGTCGCTTCGGCGTATTCCGCGGCATCGGTCACGCGCGCCAGCAGCCATGGCGATTGCACCAGTTCGCGGCCATCGCTCGTGGTTTCACGCACGTCGGGTTGCAGCACCACGCGCGCGGGCACGCGCTGCACGTGGTCGAGCAACGGCCATTTCAGGTGCAATCCGGTGGCGAGGTTGTTGCGCACACCGTTGATCGGCGACGTCACCACCGCCAACTGCCCGGGCTCGACGCGGAAGCTGGCATCGAATGCCGCCAGCGCCAGCACGAACAACAGGAAACTTGCTGCCAGCGACTTCATCGCTGTCCCCCCGCTTCCGGTCGGCGGCGATCCACGCTGCGATCGACCTTGCGCGAATCATCGCGCTGCGGGCGCACGCTGTCCGTCGCTGTGGGCAATGCCGGAGACGGGGAAGATGCGACCACCGTGGTCGTCGCGGGTGCGGGGTTGATCGTTGCACTGTCGCGCACTGCACCCTGCAACACTACGTCGCGGGTAACGAGCGGCGATGCGCGATATTGCGCCGCCAATGCGCGGTAATGCGCGGCATCGCCCTGGGCATCGAGCACGCGCGCTGCGCGATCGCGTTCGGCCGCGGCGAGCATGGCGTCGGCTTCGGCCTGTGTCGCCGGCGACTGCTTCTCCGCTTCCGCCTTGACGTCGGCTAGCGCGCGCGCCTGTTCGTCCTGGATGGTCTTGAGCGTCTCACCGGAATCACGCACGGCGCCCGGCAATACCGGCGCCGACCACGTCACCGACAACGGTTTCACGCCAAGACCAGCGTGTTGCACGCGCGCCTGCAATGCCGTCAGCGCCGGCACTGACAATTGTCCGTCGCGACCGCCCAAGGTCGCCAGCGATCCGGCCACCACTTCTGTCGATACCGCATCGCGCACCATTCGCCGCAACGCGTCCTGCACCACCTCATGACTGTTGGAGAGATAGCGCAGCGGATCGTCGATGGTGTAGCCGACCTGCAACGGCAGATCGAACATCGCCGGATCACCGACCACCACCGGCAAGGTGTCGTCGATGGACTGGCGGCCGCCGATGTCGATCCCGGTCGCGCGTTCCAACGGCCACGGCAGCTTGAAATGCACGCCCGGCTGCACCACCCGCAACGGCTGGCCGAGGCGCGAGATCACTGCCTGCCGCCCTGCCCCGACCACCACCACGCTGGACAACGCCAGCCACGCCCCCAGCACGATGCCCGTCCACAACCACGAGCCGCCCGGCAACCAGCCGCGCAGGTCGAGTCGCGGACGCGCTGGCGCGTCGACGGGATCACTGTGTTTTCCGGGGGGAGTCCAGGCCATGGCGCTTAAATGGGGTCGGGTTCCGGTTCGGGCAAGAGTAGACGCAGCGGCTCGGCGTCACCGGCGGCGAGCAGGCGCAGGACGTCTGTTTCCGGCAGGTCGATGGCGACATGCCAACCGGCGTCATCGTGGGTCTCGGACTGGATCGCATCCAGCGCGTGCAGGCGCGCGCGCAGGCGTCCGGCATCGGCGGGCAGATGCAATTCGCCGATCACCCGGCGCAACGCGAAGACATCGCCCAGGGCATCGCGCAGATGCTCAAGGCCGATGCCATCGCGCGCCGATAGCCACACCCGCGGACGATCATCGGTCGGCACGTCGCGGCGCGCTTCGGCGCCGTCGATGCGATCGATCTTGTTGAACACGAGGATCTGCGGCAAGTCGCCGGCACCGATCTCGGCCAGTACGGCATCGACCTGGGCGATGCGATCGTCGCGATGCGGATCAGCGGCGTCGATCACGTGCAACAGCAGGTCGGCCTCGCGCGCTTCGCTCAGGGTCGAACGGAACGCGGCCACCAGATCATGGGGAAGATCGCGGACGAAACCGACGGTATCGGCCAGCAGGGCGTGGCCACCGGAAATCTCGATGCGGCGAACGGTGGGATCGAGTGTCGCGAACAACTGGTCGGCGGCGTAGGCCTCCGCTCCGGTCAGCGCGTTGAACAGTGTCGACTTGCCAGCATTGGTGTAACCGACCAGCGCGACACGCGGCAGTTCGCTGCGGGTCCGCGCGCGGCGCATCTGGGTGCGCTGCACCTCGACTTTTTCGAGCTTGCGTTGCAATTGTTCCAGTCGCGTCTGCAGCAGGCGACGATCGGTTTCCAGCTGGGTTTCGCCGGGCCCGCGCAGGCCGATGGAACCGCCGCGCTGGCGCTCAAGATGGGTCCAGCCGCGCACCAGGCGCGTCGCCAGATGCTTCAACTGGGCGAGTTCGACCTGCAGCTTGCCTTCGTGCGATTGCGCACGCTGGGCGAAGATGTCGAGGATCAATCCGGTGCGATCGATCACGCGCCGCTCAAGAGCACGCTCAAGGTTGCGCTCCTGCACCGGCGTCAGCGAGTGATTGACCAGGACGAGATCGGCGCCACTGGCTTCGACGATCGCCTTCAGTTCCTCGAGCTTGCCCGTGCCGATCAACGTCGCCGCATTCGGGCGATCGATGCGCGCGTTGGCAGTGGCCACGACTTCGGCGCCGGCGGAGCGCGCCAGTTCGACGAACTCCTCCAGCACATCCTCTTCCAATCGGCTGCCACGGTGCGGTTGCACCAGCAGCGCATGTTCACCCTTGCGGGAACGCTCGAACAATGTCGCTCCCGTCAGCCGTGATGCGGCGGCTGGTCATCGTCTTCTTCATCTTCGTCGTCGTAGCCGTCATCGTCTTCATCTTCGTCGTGGTCGTCCGCGCCCATGCTGCGCGCCGGCGAGTCCTGCTGGACATAGGCACCGGTCGGCCCCACGCGCACCGCGCGCGCCGGTACCACGGTGGAGATCGCGTGCTTGTACACCATCTGGCTGGTGGTTCCGCGCAACAACACCACGAACTGGTCGAACGATTCGATGGTGCCCTGGAGCTTGATGCCGTTGACCAGATAGATCGACACCGGCACGCGCTCGCGGCGCAGGACATTGAGGAAGGGATCTTGCAGGGACTGCGGCCGGGGGGCCTGGGAATTGCGCTGCTGCATGGGAATCTCTTTTTTTGAAGTTTTTATCGGCCCGCGTCTCTGGCGCGGTCCGATTAGTCTACCGGAACCCGGCAAAACGCCCGCCCAACGGCGTTCCGCGCAGGAACAGTCCGAGCGCGTCGACGATTCCCCCCCGTTCCCGCTGGGCATCGAAGCGGCGCACGTCCAATTGCGCGCGCAGCCACGTCATCTGGCGCTTGGCGAGCTGGCGGGTGGCGTAAATGGCGCGACTGCGGAAGTCCCCGGCGTCGATCCGGCCATCGAGATGCTCCCACGCCTGCCGATAGCCGACCGCGCGAATGGCAGGGAGATCGAGCGGCGCCGGATGGTTGGCCAGTTGCGGCAATGCACGCAGGCGTCGAACTTCATCGAGGAAGCCACGTTCCAGCATCGCGTCGAAACGGCGTTCGATGCGCGCATGCAATTCATCGCGCGAATCCAGCACGAGCGCCAGTTTCAGCACCCGCACCGGCCAGCGCGGTGCATGCAGGTGTTCGCGCTGCCACTGCGTGATCGGCTTGCCACTGAGGCGGAACACTTCCAGCGCGCGCTGGATGCGCTGGGGGTCAGTCGCATGGATGCGTGCCGCCGCTTCGGGATCAACCAACGCCAGCTCCGCATGCAGCGCCGGCCAGCCTTGCAATTCCGCTTCGGCACTGATCGCCGCGCGCGTCCCGGCGTCGGCGGCCGGCATCGGCGCCAACCCGCAGAACAGCGCATGGGCATAGAGACTGGTGCCTCCAGCGAGGATCGGCAGCGCACCGCGTTCGACGATCCCGGCGACGGCGGAACGCGCATCCTCCACGAATTCGGCGACGGAATACGGTTGCCAGGGATCGCGGATGTCGATCAGGTGATGCGGCGCGCGCCGTTGTTCCTGCGCGCTCGGCTTGGCCGAACCGATATCGAGCCCGCGATAGACCAGCGCCGAATCGATGCTGACGATTTCGCCACCGATGTGTTCGGCGAGTTCCAGCGCGAGATCGGTCTTGCCTGACCCGGTCGGCCCGAGCAGTGCGATCGCGAGCGGGCGCGCGTCACCACCGGTCATCGCCGCACCATCACCACATCAGTCATTGCGCGCGAGCATGCTGTGACTGCGCGCGTAGACGAAATACACCACCACGCCGATCGTGTTCCAGGTCAGGAACCACAATTGCGTCTTTTGCGGCAGGCTCCAGAACAGATACAGGCAACCGAGGATGGCCAGCGGTCCGACCAGCCACGCCATCGGCGTGCGGAAGCTGCGCGGACGGTTCGGTTCGCGCTTGCGCAATACCAGCAGGCAGGCACCGACGGCGATGAAGGCCGCCAGCGTCCCGGCATTCGCCAGTGCCGCGATTTCATCCAGTCGCGCCACGCCCGCCAGCGCTGCCACCAGCACGGCGGTGAACGCGGTGATGGCGACCGGCGTGCCGGTACGTGCGTTCACCTTCGACAATCCGCGCGGCAACAAGCCATCACGCGACATCACGAAGAAGATGCGGCTCTGGCCGTAGAAAAACGCCAGCAACACCGTCGGCAGCGCGATGATCGCAACGATGCCGATCAGCAGCGCCACGGTGCCGTGTCCGAGTTCGCGCATGATCAACGCCAGCGGCTCGGCGCTCTTGCCGAACACGCCGAAGTTCATCGCGCCAACGGCAGCGAACGCCACCAGCATGTAGATGAGCGTGCAGCCGATCATCGAACCGATGATGCCGATGGACAGATCGCGTCCCGGATTCTTCGTTTCCTCCGCCGCGGTGGAGATCGCATCGAAGCCGTAGAACGCGAAGAAGATGATCGCAGCCGCCGCCATCACCCCGCGCTCGACACCATCGGCGCCCATCGCTTTGGGAAATCCGTAGGGCATGAACGGGTGCAGGTTGTCGCTGTTGAATGCCGGCATCGCCACCGCGACGAAGATCGCCAGCGCGATCAGCTTGAATACCACCAGGAACGCATTGATCGTCGCGCTTTCGCGCGTGCCCGCCATCAGCGCGCCGGCGACCACGAACACGATCACGACTGCCGGCAAGTTGATGATCCCGCCTGCGTGCGGACCCGCCGCCAGTGCATGTGGCAAGGCCACGGCCCAGCCGGTCTGGTGCTGCATCCATTGCAGGAAACCGGCGAAATAGCCCGACCAACCCACCGCGACCGTGCTCACCACCAGCGAATATTCGAGGATCAGGCTCCAGCCGATGATCCACGCCAGCCCTTCACCCAAGGCCGCATAACTGTAGGTGTAGGCACTGCCCGCCGCCGGCATCATCGTCGACAGTTCGGCATAGGCCAGCGCCGCACAGGCGCAGACCACGCCGGCGATCAGGAACGACAACAGCACCGCCGGCCCTGCCTTCTCCGCACCGACGCCGATCAGCGTGTAGATGCCGGTGCCGACAATCGCGCCGATCCCGAGCGCGACCAGATGCGGCCACGACAACGTCGGTACCAGTCGCCGCCCTTCCTCGTGCTCGGTGATGCGGTTGATGTCCTTGCGGCGAAGCAGGCTGTGCATGCGGCTGTGTCCATCGGTGGCGCGACGCGCGAATGGCCACAGCATAATCGAACGAACCGGCCGGCCCGAAGGCCGACCGGTGGTGACGCGCGGATCAGAAGTCCCGGCGGTAGCGGATGCCGACGGTGCGCGGACGGATCGGCGTGGAGTAGACCGAGCCGGCGACGGTCGGATTGGCGCCGCAAACCGCTTCAAGGCATTCCAGGCCGCGTTTGGTGATGCCGCGCGAATCGGTCAGGTTGCTGGCATACAGTTCCACGTTCCACTTGTCGGTACCGAAGCCTGTGGAGAGATCGAACGTGGTGTAGGCCGCCATATTGCCCTTGATCCCGTTCTCGAACGTGCGCAGATCCGAGCGACGCTCGCCGACGTGGGCGACGACACCCTGGACATAGGCGTTGTACGAAGCGAGGTTGAAGGCGTAACGGGCCACCAGGTTGCCCTTGAACTTCGGCGCGAACGGCAGCGCTGCACCCTTTGGCGCCAGCAGATCGGCCCCGGAGCAATTCGTCCTCACGTTGCCGCTGGCATCCAGCGAGCAGTAGTTCTGCGTCAGGCGTGGCTTGTAGGCGCCAATGGAGCCGGTGAGCGTGAGATTGTAGGTCGCGGCCCACGTCAGATCCATTTCGGTGCCGTCGATCTGCGCCTGGTTGGCGTTGCGGATTTCCGTCAGGCCGTTCAGCCCCAGGAACGAGAACTGGAAGTCCTTCCAGCGCTGCGAAAACACCGCACCATTGAAGCGCAGGCGGTTGTTCAGCCAAGTCGTCTTCCAACCCAACTCGTAGTTGGTGAGGGTGTCGGCGAGATAGAACGCGTGTTCGTCGCTCACCGCACGGCGATTGATTCCGCCCGGGCGATAGCCCTGCGACCAGGTGGCATAGACCATCTTGTCCTTGTCGAAGTGATACGTCAGGTTGGCGCGACCGAGATTGCCGCTTTCGCTCACGCTCTTGTTGAAGTCGCTGCACGGCGCACCGTTGAATCCCGGCCACTTGCTGCGATCCGGCCCATACAACAACTGGCACTTGGCTTCGCCTTTTTCGGGGTTGCTGGAATAACCAAGCCCGTATCCGAAGAAACCCTCCAGGCTGTTGTGCGCGCGGTAATGACGAATGCCGCCGGTGATGGTCAGGCTCTTGGTGATGTCGAAAGACGCTTCGCCGAACACCGCTTCGTCATGATCGCGACGTTGCTGCCGCGTCAACCAGATGGTGCCCGGCCAGCCGCCCACCGAGAGATTGTCGGCAAGTCCATCGATGCGATAGTCCTGGAAGATGTTGTGCGTCTGCGTCTGCACGAACAGGCCACCGACCACGCGGAAGCGATTTTCCACTGGCGAGGCGAGGCGGAGTTCGTGGCTGGTCTTGCCGTAGCCGTCGCGCGCCTGGATGTACTGCGACGGATTGACCATCGCGCCATTGTTGTCGACCCAAGCCGTGCCGGAACCGAACAAGGTGTCGTACCAGAAGCTGTAATCGTTGTAATCGGAGGCGGTATCGACCGTGCGCTTGAGGTGCGCATAGGCATAGGTGAGATCGAAGTTGCCAATCTTGCCCTGCACCGTCAACGCCGCCTGCCACCAGCGGTCTTTCGTCCATTCCGGTTTGAAGTGGCCAACCTTCAGGTCGCCGATGGCAGGGTCGAAGGCGAACTGGCCGTTGGTCTTCTGGGTCTGTCCCATGATGCCTGGCGTGATGCTCCAGCCATCGTCGAGATCGATCTTGAGCGCAGCGCGCGCACCGGTGCTGTGCGAATCGTTGTAGCGGTTGCGAACCAGTTCGGCATTGTCGCTGGTGAGACCGGACGACGGGTACGTACGCGTCTGGTGGACATTGTTGATGAATCCCGCATCAGTCTTGTCCCAAGCCACCAGGCGGACCGCGGCGCGCTTGCCCAGCGGGATGTTGACGAAACCTTCCTTGACATTGCCGAGACCGCCACCGTGCACCGTGTTCACTTCCAGGCCGAAACCTGCCTGGAAAGCGCTCGGGTCCGGTTTGTTGGTGATGATGCGCAGCGTGCCCGATTCCGAACTGGCGCCGTAGAGCGTGCCTTGTGGCCCCGCCAGTGCTTCGATGCGCGCGACATCGTAGATATGGATGTCGAGTGGACCGGTGATGGTGGTGATCGGCTCTTCGTCAAGATAGACGCCGACGCTGGGCAACGAACCGGAGTGGTTGGCGTTGTCACCGCTGACCACGCCGCGCATGTACGGCTTGTCGAACCCCGGGCCATCGTTCTGGAACGACACCGATGGCAGCAGCTTGGCGTAATCCTCGAACTTGTTGACGTGCAATTCCTCGAGTTTCTGCTGGCCGAGCACCTGGATGCTGATCGGCACTTTCTGCATGTTCTCGCTGCGCTTCTGCGCGGTCACGATCACCTGCCCGAGATCCCCAGCCTGGTTCTTCTTCTGCGATTCGCTCGCTTGTTGCGGCGCTGGCGCGGTGGCGTCCTGTGCATGAGCCACCGGCACGCAGGCAATGGCGATCGCGACCGCAAGCGGCAGGCGCGTGGGCGGGCGACAGGAACGACGATCGGGACTTCTCGATTTCATGCGGTCTTTCCTTCTGGGGCGGGGCGGGAAACGCCGGAAAACACCGGCACGGTGGGGTACAACGAAAGGACATCGCCCAGCGCGGCCTCGAGCGGGCCAAGCCAGGGTTGGTAGTGGCGCCAGTGGTCCACGCCATCGCGATAGATCGGCTGGCGCACCTGTTCGGAACTGGCGGTGCGCACTGCGCGGCGATTCTCGAAGAAGCGCAGGCAACCGTCCTCGAAGGGCAGGCCGCAATACGCCAGCAGCGCGCGTACTTGCATTTCGGTGTCGTCGACCATCGCTTCGTAGAACACGCGATGGACGCGACCGGGCAGCACGTCGTCGACATGCGCCATCAGTTCCACGTAATCGCGGTAATAGCGGCCGACATCGGCGAGGTCATAGGTGAAGGATTGTCCGCGTGCGAACTGTTGCTTGAACCCGGAAAAGCCGCAGGCCAGCGGATGGCGGCGCGCATCGATGATGCGTGCATTCGGCAGCATCAGATGGATCAGGCCGATGTGCAGCCAGTTGTTCGGCATCTTGTCGATGAAGGACGGCGCGCCGTCCTTGCGTTGCACTTTGGTGCGCTCAAGATAAAGGCGACCGAGTTCGGCCACTTCGTCGCGATCCAGCGATGCCAGCAGCCCGTGATACGGCGCCTGCCCCGCAGGATCGACGCGCTTGCGCAACTGGTGTGCCAGCGCCAGCACTTCCGGCAATTCCATCGTGCCTTCGACCTGGCTGTGGCTCGACAGGATCTGCTCGATCAACGTGGAGCCGGCGCGCGGCAATCCGACGATGAATATCGGATCGGCATCGGGCGCGCCCCAACCCGCGCGTTCGCGGAAGAATTCGCGGGTGAACATGCGTTTTGCCTGCGCCGCCCGCGCGCTGACGTCGCCGGCATCGTAGGGAATCATGCGCTTGCGCAAGGCATTGCCGCGGGCGTAATGGGCGAATGATGCTTCGTACTCGCGTGCGTCCTCGCGCGCCTTGCCGGCCGCGAATTCGAAATGCAGGCGATCTTCGTCGCTCAACGACGGATCAGCGAGGCGCAGCTCGATTTCGGCGAGATCTTCCTTGGCGAAATGGAAGGTCTTGAGATTGGCCAGGCTCCACCACGCTTCACCAAACGTGGGCTGCAATTCCGCGCTGCGGCGATAGGCACCGACGGCATCGGCCTGCTGTCCGGCGGTTTTCAACGCGTGACCGTAGCTCAGCCAGATTTTCGGTTGCGCCGGAAATTCGGCGACGATGTCGCGATACAGCGCGATGGCCTGATCGTAATCGCCCAAGCGCGACAGCATTACCGCCTTGAGGTTGCGATTGGCGGGGCTATGCGGATCGGCCGCCATCAATCGCTCGGTTTCGGCCAACGCTTCCTCCATCCGATTGGCCCGGTGCAACACCTGCACCAGGTTCTGGCGCGCTTCGTGGAAATCGGGCGCCAGTTCCAGGCAGCGCCGCAGCAGCGATTCGGCGTCGCCATATTCACCGAGGCGCGCCGCGACTTCGGCGAGCATGCGGATCGCGGCGACGTCGGTTGGCGCGTCCTTCAGGCGCTCGCGCAGCAGCGATTCGGCGAGCGGAAGTTCCTCGCGCGTCAATGCATCGGCCGCCTGCATCAGCAGCGGATCACGGCCCGACTGGCGGACGTGCTCGAGATAGGCCGCGCCCGCGCCGGGATCGCCCGTTGCAGCCAGCGCATCGGCCAGCATCCGCCATGCGGCGGGATGTGGCGACTGCCCGCGAATGACCGCCTGCAAGGGCGCCACCGACTCGGCATGCCTGTCGAGCGCGAGCAAGGCCTGCGCATGATCGAACTGCACCTGCGCGATCCGGGGATAACGCTCGCACAGGGACTGCAGCTGTCCCTGAGCCTCCTGCCAACGCCCCTGCCCGGCCAGCGCGCGCGCCAGGATGTGTTCGGCAGCGGGATGCGGCCCGACCTTGGCAATGATTTCCTGTGCCTGTGCCTCGGCCATTCGCGGCGACTCCCCGAGCAGCCGCGCCGCATGCGCGAGCGCAGTCTCGAGTGTCCCGGATGGTTCGGAACTGGCGTGCATCGGAGAGGGAATCCTGAATGCCAACCCCGGAAGCTACGCGGTTGTTAAGATTCCGACAAGGGGGTGTGAAACCGGTTCGATCAGGCGTCGTCGGGCCATTGGATGGCAGGAGGCGCTGCGGCCACGCGCGGCATGGGCACCACAGCCACCGCTTCCCAGACCTTGAGCGCGTCGACGGTGGCGGCGACGTCGTGTGCGCGGATGATGCGGGCGCCACGCTGGGCAGCGATCACATGCGCGGCCACCGACCCATGCACGCGATCAGCCGGTGCTTGGCGCCCGGTCAGCTTGCCGATGGTGTGCTTGCGCGACATTCCGGCCAGCACCGGCACGCCAAGATCGGTGAGCCGTTGCAACTGCGCCAGCAATTGCAGGTTGTGATCGAGCGTCTTGCCGAAACCGAAACCGGGATCGACGACGATCCGCTTGCGCTCGACGCGCGCCATCTCGCAGGCGAAGATGCGTTCGGCGAGGAAACGATGGACCTCGGCGACCACGTCGTCGTAGCGCGGGTCATCCTGCATCGAACGCGGTTCGCCCAGCATGTGCATCAGCACCACTGGCACGCCAAGTTCCGCTGCGGCATCGAGCGCACCCTCGCGTCGCAATGCATATACGTCATTGATCATGCCGGCGCCGGCAGCGACCGCTGCGCGCATCACTTCCGGTTTCGACGTGTCGATGCTGATCGGCAACGTCGTCTGTTTCGCCAAGGCTTCGATCACGGGGATCACGCGCCGCAGTTCTTCGTCCAGCGGGACATCGGCAGCGCCGGGGCGCGTCGATTCGCCACCGACATCAAGGATGTCCGCGCCCTCCTCCGCCAGCTTCAAGCCATGCGCGATCGCCGCATCGGCAGCGAAATGATCGCCACCGTCGGAAAACGAATCCGGGGTGACATTGACGATGCCCATCACCCGCACGCGGTCGAGCTTGAGGATGCGTCCGGCGCAATCGAGTATCGGCGTGGTGTCGAACATGGCAGACGAATCAACAAAAAGGCCAGACGCGAGTCTGGCCTTTTGATCCATCACTGGCAATGCGCGGGGATCAGGTCTGTTCCGCGGGCCCGCCGATCGCAGGTGCTGGCTTGGTGGAATCGCCACCCTTGCCGCCGTCGATGCGGCTGCCCTTGTCGACCCAACCGGCCGGCGGATTCGGCGTGCGCCCTTCCATGATCGCCTTGACCTGCTCGGCGTCGATGGTTTCCCATTCCAGCAGCGCGGCGACCATCGCTTCGACGATCTCGCGCTTGTCTTCGAGGATATTGCGGGCAACGTCGTATTGCACGTCGAGGATGCGACGGATCTCGGCATCGACCTTCTGCTGCGTCGCTTCGGAAATCGTCTTGTTGTGGACGCCGAAGCCGGCATCGTCATCGGCGTAGACCATGGTGCCGAGTTCGTCGGACATGCCGTACTTCGTCACCATGCCGCGCGCCAGCTTGGTCGCGCGTTCGAAATCGTTCGAGGCGCCGGTCGACATATCGCCACTGAAAAGTTCCTCGGCGATGCGGCCGCCGAACAGGATCGAGATTTCCCCGAGCATCTTCTCGCGGTAATTGCTCAACTGGTCGTGTTCCGGCAACTGCCAGGTCACGCCCAGCGCCCAACCGCGCGGCATGATCGTCACCTTGTGCACCGGATCGGCCTTCGGCAGCGTCATCGCCACGACCGCGTGGCCAGACTCGTGATACGCCGTGTTGCGACGCTCGTCCTCGCGCATCACCATGCTGCGGCGCTCGGGACCCATGTAGATCTTGTCCTTGGCGTCCTCGAAATCCTGCATCTCCACCTGCTGCTTGTTGCGGCGGGCGGCGAACAGCGCGGCTTCGTTGACCAGGTTGGCAAGATCGGCGCCTGAGAAGCCGGGCGTGCCACGCGCCAGCACGTCGGGACGGACGTCATCGCCCAGCGGCACCTTGCGCATGTGCACGCGCAGGATCTGCTCGCGACCCTTGATGTCGGGCAGTCCGACCATCACCTGGCGATCGAAACGGCCCGGGCGCAGCAACGCCTTGTCGAGCACGTCGGGACGATTGGTCGCGGCGATCACGATCACCCCTTCGCCACCCTCGAAGCCATCCATCTCGACCAGCATCTGGTTGAGCGTCTGTTCGCGCTCGTCGTGGCCACCGCCCATGCCGGAACCACGATGGCGGCCGACGGCGTCGATTTCATCGATGAAGATGATGCACGGCGCGTTCTTCTTCGCCTGCTCGAACATGTCGCGCACGCGGCTGGCGCCAACGCCGACGAACATCTCGACGAAATCGGAGCCGGAGATGCTGAAGAACGGCACCCGGGCTTCGCCGGCGATGGCCTTGGCCAGCAGCGTCTTGCCGGTGCCCGGTGGGCCGACCATCAGCACGCCGCGCGGGATCTTGCCGCCGAGCTTCTGGAACCGGGAGGGATCGCGCAGGAAATCGACCAGTTCCGACACTTCTTCCTTGGCCTCGTCGCAGCCGGCGACATCGGCGAAGGTGACCTTGGTCTGGTCTTCGTTGAGCAGGCGCGCGCGCGACTTGCCGAACGACATCGCGCCTTTCCCGCCTTGCTGCATCTGTTTCATCATGTAGATCCAGATGCCGATGAACAGCGCCATCGGCAGCACGTTCACCAGCAGCGCGATCAGCAGGTTGCGGCCACTCGACGGCGCTTCCTGCTTGATCTCGACCTTGTGGTTGAGCAGGTCGTTGATCAGATCCTTGTCTTCCGGCTTCTGGGTGGTGAACTTGGCGGCGTCCTTGCCCTCGGCGTTGATGGTGGTGCCGTCATCGCTGATCTCGACCTTGGCGATCTTGTCGGACTGCACCTGCTGCACGAACTGGTCGTAGGTGAGCGCGCGCGGACTGCCACCGAGCTTCGGACTGAAGCCCTGGAAGACCACCATGACCACGATCAGCACGGCGGCCCACAGCAAAAGGTTTTTGACCAGGTTGTTCATTCGGTTCTCCGCGCGGTCACCCGCGCCATTGCGACACTCTATACCTTGGCCCGGGCGCGTCTTCCTTGCGCCAGGGCATACACTTCATTGGAACGTCGGCGCGAGGCCGCGGGCTTGCGGATCGACACCTTGTCGTAGCGCTTGCGCAACTCGCGTACGTAGTCGTCGAACCCCACGCCCTGGAACAGCTTGATCAGGAAATCGCCGCCGGCCCGCAGGTGGAGGTCGGCGAACTCCATCGCCAATTCCGCCAGATGCATCGCCCGCGCCAGATCCACCGCATCCACACCACTCATATTGGGGGCCATGTCGGAGAGCACAAGGTCGACCTCGGCTCCGTTCAACATCGTCACCAACTGCGATAGGACACTGTCTTCCCTGAAATCGCCATGAAGGAACTCGACGCCGGCCAGCCCGGGCATCTCCAGGATGTCGCTGGCGATCACCCGGCCGCTGTCGCCCAGCGCCTGCCGCGCCCACTGCGACCAGCCGCCCGGGGCCGCGCCGAGATCGACCACCACCATGCCGGGACGCAGCAGGCGGTCGCGTTCGACCAGCTCCTCCAGCTTGAACGCCGCGCGCGAGCGCAAGCCCTCGGCCTGCGCGCGTTTGACGTAGGGGTCGGAGAAATGTTCCTTCAGCCAGCGTTGGCTGCTTTTACTGCGCGTGGCCATGGTGATGGGCAACTGGCCGATCCAGCCGGCATGATACCTTGTCGATCCCGCAATCCCCTTCGCATCTGCATGTCCACCGCCCTCACCCCGACCCAGATCCGCTTCCTGCGCGGCGTGGCCCATGACCTCAAACCCTTGCTGCAACTGGGCGGAAAGGGCCTGACCCCGGCCTTCCTGGCCGAATTGGATGCCGGGCTGGAACAGCACGAACTGGTGAAGGTGAAGGTCGGTGGTGACGATCGCGACGCGCGCGACGCGGTGATCGACGAACTGGTCGCCGGCACCCGCAGCGCCCTGGTGCAGCGGATCGGCCATGTCGCGGTGTTGTACCGAGCGGCACAGGAGAAGCGGCGGATCGTGCTGCCGCGGGCTTGACGACAGCGGGAATTGATCCGCCATGGAATTGATCCAGGAACGTCCCGATTTCGATTACGTGCTGCGCGGCGCCGATGGCCAGCGCGTGCTGGTCAACGACCAGACACTGACCGCCAGCTGCATCGTCTCGCCGCAACGTCTCGTCACTGCGTGGCCGGTATCCGCGCTGGCGATGCTGACGGAAGACACCTTGGCCCCACTGTTCGACCTGAAGCCGGACGTGATCCTGCTGGGCACCGGTGAGCGGCAATCGTTCCCGCCTGCCAGCGTGATGGCTGCGGTACTGGGCCGTGGCATCGGTCTTGAACCGATGACCAACGCCGCCTGCGCGCGTACTTACAACGTGCTGGCCGGCGAAGGCCGCAAGGTGGTTGCGGCGTTCGTGTTGCCCGGTTGATCCAGGGCGTTATTTCTTCGGCAGGTACAACTGCGGATCGACCGGCTTGCCGTCGAAACGGATCTCGAAATGCAGCATGTCGCGCGGCGCGGCGGTACGGCCCATCTCGGCGATCTGCTGCCCCGCACTCACCTTCTGGCCCTCGCTGACCATGCGCTTGCGATTGTGGCCGTATGCCGACAGCCAGCCACCGCTGTGCTTGATGATGATGAGTTCGCCGTAACCCACCAGTCCGGCGCCGGAATACACCACCGCGCCATCGGCGGCGGCGCGCACCGGCTGCCCGGCGCTGCCGGTGATGTCGAGGCCTTGTCGCGTCGGTTCGCCCGCCAGATAGGTACTGATCACCTGGCCATCGGTGGGCCAGCGCCATGACAGGTTGCCCGCGGTCGGATGCGTGGCTGCAGGTGGTGGTGTCGGATTCGTTGTCGACGATGATGGTGTCGGCGTGGCTGGTTTCGGCGTTGGTGCGGCTGCGACGGCACTCGGCGGCGGTGGCGGCGCACGACCGTTGCGCGGATACAGGCGCACGCGCTGGCCGGGATGGATGATGTAGGGCGGCGGAACGTCATTCCACAGCGCCAGATCCAGCGGCGTGATGCCGTTGGTGGTGGCGATGTGATAGATCGTGTCGCCCTTCTGCACTTCGTAGGTCGCGCCGTATTTCGGCGTCGACACTCTCTCGGTCGTCGTCACCGGCGTCTGTGTCGCTGGCGGCATCGGCGCAGCGGTGGTGCGCGAGGACGTCGAAGGTGCCCGATTCGACGGATATTCCACCACGCGCGCGGTGGTGCACGCGGCCAGCAAGGCCGGCACGACCAGAATCAGGGGAAGCCGCGTCTTGGTCATCATGCGCCTCGCGATTTGAAGTAGAGATAGCCGACCAGCACTGCGATCAGCACCGTCGCGATCCAGCCGACTGGTTCGATCCAGCGATGCAGCGCGCGTTCGGCGCGTTCGCCGCCAATGCGGATGGCGAGTGCGAGCAGGAACACGCGCTTGCCGCGGCCGACCGTCATCGCCAACAGGTATTGCAGCCACGGCACGCCGACGATGCCGGACGCCCAGGTGAAGACCTTCATCGGAATCGGCATGAAACCGCCGAGCACCAGGAACCAGAACACGCCCCACGGCGATTCGACCATCTTGGCGCGAATGGTGGCGATGCCGGCGTCGATCTTGTCGACCATGTGCAATTCGGCGAGCAGCGGTTTCACCAGCTCCCACGCATGTTCGCCCAGCCAGTAGCCGATCACCGCACCGACCAATGATCCGGCAAGGCTGATGCCGGCGTAGCGGAACGCACGCTTCGGCTGCGCCAACGCCATCGGCGCCAGCATGATCTCCGGCATGATCGGGAAGAACACCGCCTCGGCGATGCTGAGCGCGAACAGCAACCACGGCGCATGCGGGCTCGCGGCCCAGCGGATCGCGCGCTCGTAGAGCGGGGCAAACAATTTCAACTTCATCCGTCAACAACTCCGGCGAGCAGCGGCACGAACACGACCGGCTCCAGCATGTCCTGTTGCAGCTGACCATCGTCTTCACGACGCACGCGCAACAATGTCTGCGTGGTGCCCGCGCCCACCGGGGCCACCAGTGTTCCGCCGATCGCAAGTTGATCGAGCAATGCCGGTTCCAGCGCCGCCGCACCCGCAGTCACCACGATGGCATCGAATGGCGCGTGTTCCGCCCATCCCGCGCGACCGTCATCGTGCTTGCTGCGTACGTTGTAGCCAAGTCCGCGCAACACCTTGCGTGCACCACGCAGCAATGCACCGATGCGTTCCACCGTGTGCACCTGCAATCCCAGCGACGCCAGGATCGCGGCCTGGTAGCCGGAACCGGTGCCGACTTCCAATACCTTCTGCGGTAGCCGCGGCGCATCGAGCACCAATTCGGTCATTCGCGCCACCACCCACGGCTGCGAGATGGTCTGGCCATGGCCGATCGGGAACGCGCTGTCCTCGTAGGCGCGTTGCGCCAGCGCTTCGTCCATGAAGACGTGGCGCGGCACGTTGCGGATCGCCGCGAGCACGCGTTCGTCGCGGATGCCCTGCTCGCGCAGGCGCTCGATCAGGCGATCGCGCACGCGCTGCGAGGTCATGCCGATGCCGGTGGTGCCGGGGTCGAGGCGCAGGCGCGCGATCATGCCGCGGGGCGCCCCAGTCCGGTCACCCACTGCGCCACCTGTTCCAGCGCGCTGTAGCGGGTGAGGTCGACGTGGATCGGCGTGATCGACACCGCGCCACGGTGCAGTGCATCGAAGTCGGTGCCGGGGCCGGCATCCTGCTCGCTGCCGGCGGGACCGATCCAGTAGAAATCGCGGCCGCGCGGATCGTGCGCGGGAATGCAGCTCTCGGCGCGATGACGATTGCCGAGGCGCGTCGCTTCGAAGCCGCGCAATTCGTCCCATGGCACATCGGGCACGTTGACGTTGAGGATGGTGTCGGCCGGCAAGGGATGATGCGCAAGGCGCGCGACGATCTCCACCGCCGCACGCGCGGATGTCTCGAAATGCCGCGGCGCATGGTCGCGCGCGACGCAGGACACCGCAACCGCAGGCAGGCCAAGGAAACGCCCCTCCATCGCCGCCGACACCGTGCCGGAATAGATGACGTCATCGCCGAGGTTGGCCGAATTGTTGATGCCGGAGACGACGATGTCGGGCTCGCGCCGGCCGGCGAACATGCCGGTCAAGGCGAGATGAACGCAATCGGTGGGCGTGCCATACACGCGCCAGGTGCGTTCATCCTGTTGCACGACGCGGATCGGCATATCGAGCGTCAGCGAATTGCTGGCGCCGCTGCGATCGCGGTCGGGGGCGACCACCATCACTTCGTGCCCGGCTTCACGCAACGCCGCAGCCAGGGCGGCAATGCCCGGCGCGTCCACACCATCATCGTTGCTGACCAGGATCCGCATGTGTCGTCCGTCGTAAAGCATCATGATAACGAATGTAAGCTGGTGGCATGAGCGAACCCGAGGACGATTCCGAACTGTTCCGGTCCGCGATCGGCCCGGTGCGGCCGCTCGCCACGCAACCGGAAGCGCCGCGCAAGCCGGCGCCACGGCCGCGGGCGCGCATGCGCGAAGCCGATGAACGCGCGGCCTGGTCGGAATTCCGCCATGCCATGCACGATCCGCTGCTCGATCCCGGCGACGTCTCCAGCCATCGCCGCGACGAAGTGCCACCGCGCGTACTGGCGCGGCTGCGCAAGGGCGAATATGCCGCACGCGACGAGCTCGACCTGCACGGACTCACTGTCGCCGTTGCGGAATCGCTGCTGCGCGAATTCCTGCGCGAAGCCATCGCCGCGGGAACCGGTTGCGTGCGCATCATCCACGGCAAGGGCCGCAACTCCGGAGGCTTGCCGGTGATCAAGAACCTGGTCGATCGCATGTTGCGCCAGCGTGCCGACGTGCTCGCCTTCCATTCCGCACCGCCGGCGCAGGGCGGCACCGGCGCGGTATTGGTGTTGTTGAAGCACCGCTGACGTCTCAACGCATCGCGTCGGTCACGTCGCCCAGTTCCGTCAGTATCGAGGTGGCATAGCTGCCCGACGGCAGTTCGAACACGAGTTCCAGCGCATCATCCTGCAGCCACCGCCACTGCAGCCCTGTTGCACGCAGGCGCAAGGCACGACGCTCCTGCTTCATCCCGGCGCGTTCCAGTCCATCGCGCAATGCCGGCACGTCATCGCCGGAGATGGCATCGGTTTCGAGCGCGAGCACCGTCTCCGTGGTGCGCAACGCACCGCGCCCCCACAGAGGTCCGGTGGGATCGATATCGAACGCGGCGATGCGTTCGCGGGTGCGATCGTCCAGCGCCTCCGGCCCGAACACACTGTGGCTGCCGGACAGCATGAAGACATCGCCATCCAGCGCGCGATTCCAGCTCCCATCGTTCACGCGTCGCGCCAGCACGCGGTTGAACAATTCCGAACGCACCGCCGACAGCAGCAGCGAACGCTCCTCGCGTTTCACCCGCCGACCCGCGAACATCGCCAGCGCCTGCGCCACGTTGTCGCCATGGCGACCGAAGCGCTGTTCGCCGAAATAGTTGGGAACGCCACGGTCGGCGATGGCCTGCAATCGTGTCTCGATGTGTTCGCGCTCGCCGATCACTTCGCGCAGCACCAGCTGGAAACGATTGCCCGCCAGCGCGCCACGCGGGAGCTTGCGTGAATGACGATGCGACTCGACGATCCGCAGCGCGTCGCTGTCCAGTGCTGATGGGTCGGGCGCCTCGCGTCCCGGCAGCCACACGCTCAGGCGTTGCCGCGTCACCGCGTGGCGATCCTTCAATCCGGCGTGGCCGATCGCCGATTCCGCAACGCCGGCCCACGCCGCGACACGACGCACAGCCTCGGCGGTGGTGAGGCCGCGTTTCTCGATGGTCAGCAGCAGGTGTTCGCCCTCTCCGCTGGCGACGAAGGCATCGATCTCGTCGACGCGGAAATCATCCGGCGTGGTGCGGGTGCGCGCCGACAGCACGGCCTCGCCGTGCGCACGCGGCAGCACGGTCATTCCCGCACCAGCAGGCACACCGCTTCGGCGGCGATGCCTTCCTCGCGGCCAGTGAAGCCCAATTTTTCCGTGGTGGTGGCCTTGACGCTGATGGCGTCGACCGCGACACCGCAGGCGATCGCGATGGTTTCGCGCATCGCCTGTGCATGCGGCCCGACTTTCGGTCGTTCGCACAACACGGTGATGTCGGCATTGCCGAGCATCCAGCCATGCTCGCGGACCAGCGCATGGCAATGACGCAGGAAGTCGATGCTGTTCGCGTCCTTCCAGCGCATGTCCGATGGCGGGAAATGCTGGCCAATGTCCCCCAGCGCCAGCGCACCGAGCAGCGCGTCGCACAGCGCATGCAGCACCACGTCGCCGTCACTATGCGCAACCACACCGCGCACATGCGGGACACGCACGCCACCCAGCATGACGTGATCGCCATCGCCGAAAGCATGGACATCGAAGCCGTGGCCGATGCGCAGGTTCATGCGCGTCGCCCCAGCAGGAATTCGAAGTGGACGAGATCGGCGGGCGTGGTGATCTTGAGGTTGTCCTCGCGCCCTTCCACCAGCAGCGGATGCGCGCCCTGCAATTCCATCGCCATCGCCTCGTCGGTGATCGCCTCGCCCTTCGAACGCACACTGCGCAACGCCGACGACAACGCCCCGCGCGCGAACATCTGCGGGGTAAACGCGCGCCACAACTGCTCGCGCGCTTCGGTCGCCGCGATCGAACGTTTTTCACCCGCACGCTTCAAGGTGTCGCGCACCGGCGCGCCAAGGATGCCGCCCTGTTGCGGATTCGCGCGTACTGCCGCGATCAGTGCATCGAGATCGGACAGCGCCAGGTTCGGACGCGCGGCATCGTGGACCAGCACCAGATCGGCGTCGCCCACATCCGCCGGCAAGCGTTCAAGCCCGGACAACACCGACGCCGCGCGGCTGTCGCCACCGATCGCAGTGAGGACGGGTTTGTCAAAAGCAGGCTTGCCATGCGCGTCGGCCTCGTCCGGCCAGTGCGGATCGCCCGCGGCCAGCACCACCACCACGCCGGCGATCAGCGGATGACCAAGCAACGCGTCCAGCGTATGCCGCAGGATGGTGCGCCCGGCGACTTGCAGATACTGCTTCGGCACCACGCCACCGAACCGCTGCCCGGTGCCTGCGGCGGGGACCACGCACCAATGACGTTCCATGTTCATTGCTTGTCCTGGGGCTTCGACGGTTCCTGCGGCTTGGGGCGCGCGGCATTGGGATCGTTCACCACGCGATAGAAGGTTTCGCCGGGCTTGACCATGCCGAGTTCGTTGCGCGCACGTTCTTCCACGGCCGCACCGCCGGATGCCGGATCCTTGAGATCATGCACTTCCGCGGCCAGCGCATCATTGCGCTGCTGGCGCGTGGCGTTGTCGGAGACCTGCGCTTCCACACGATGCTGCAACACCACCACGTCGCGATGGCCACCGCGACCGAACCACCAGCGGTACTGCAGCCACGCCAATAGGCCCAGCAGCAGCACGATGGCGATGAATACGGCGCGGCGGTCGTTCATCCTCAACGCTTGAGGGACACGAAGGCGTTGCGGCCGGCGTATTTCGCGGCACTGCCGAGTTGCTGTTCGATGCGCAGCAACTGGTTGTACTTGGCGACGCGATCGGAGCGGCATAGCGAACCGGTCTTGATCTGCGTCGCGGTGGTGGCCACGGCGATGTCGGCGATGGTGGTGTCCTCGGTTTCGCCGGAGCGGTGCGAAACGATCGCGGCGTACTTCGCATGATCGGCCATGGCGATGGCTTCCAGCGTTTCCGACAGCGTACCGATCTGGTTGACCTTGATCAGGATCGCGTTGGCGACGTGCTGTTCGATGCCTTGCTTGAAGATGCGCGGATTGGTGACGAACAGATCGTCGCCGACCAGTTGCACCTTGTTGCCGAGGCGATCGGTCAGCAACTTCCAGCCGGCCCAGTCGTCCTCGGCCATGCCATCCTCGATGGTGATGATCGGATATTCCGCGCACCAACCCGCCAGGAAATCGGTGAACTGTTCCGAGGTCAGGCGCTTGCCCTCGCCGGTCAGGTTGTACTTGCCGTTCTCGTGGAACTCGCTGCTGGCGACATCGAGGCCGAGCACGATGTCGTCGCCGGCGCTGTAACCGGCCTTGCCGATCGCTTCGAGAATGACGTCGAGCGCTTCGACATTGCTGCGCAGGTCGGGCGCGAAACCGCCTTCGTCGCCGACCGCCGTGGACAGGCCCTTGCCCTTCAGCACCGACTTCAACGCATGGAAGATTTCGGTGCCGGCGCGCAACGCTTCCGAGAAGCTGTCCATGCCCACCGGCAGGATCATGAATTCCTGCAGGTCGACGTTGTTGTCGGCGTGGGCACCGCCGTTGATGATGTTCATCATCGGCACTGGCAAGGTCGGCTGCCAGCCGGCGGGATGTTCGCTGATGTCGGCGAGATAACGCCACAGCGGCAACTTCTTCGATGCCGCCACCGCATGGGCGTTCGCCAACGACACGCCGAGCAACGCGTTCGCGCCGAGGCGACCCTTGTTCTCGGTGCCGTCGAGATCGATCAGGCGCTGGTCCACGGCGTGTTGGTCGCCAGCGTCCATGCCCGTCAGTGCATCGGCGATCGCACCATTGACGTTGTCGACCGCCTTGCGCACGCCCTTGCCGAGGTAGCGCGTCTTGTCGCCGTCGCGCAGTTCCACGGCTTCCTTGCTGCCAGTCGAAGCACCCGACGGCACCGCCGCGCGACCGAAGCTGCCATCGGACAGGGTGACGTCGGTTTCGAGGGTGGGATTGCCGCGACTGTCGAGGATTTCGCGGGCGTGGATGGAAGCGATCGTGGTCATGTGACTCTTCAAATCAAGGGGAATGGGATTCGTGTGCGCCGTGTGTCATCACGCGACATCAGCTTCCAGGAACCCGTTGCGCTTGGTGATCGCATCGAGTTCCTTCAGCGTTTCCAGCAACGCGCGCATCTTGCCCAGCGGCCACGCATTCGGGCCGTCGGAGAGCGCCTTGCTCGGATCTGGGTGCGTCTCCATGAAGATGCCGGCCACGCCCACCGATACCGCCGCGCGCGCCAGCACCGGCACGAATTCGCGCTGGCCGCCGGAACTGCTGCCCTGCCCGCCCGGCAACTGCACCGAATGCGTCGCGTCGAACACCACCGGACAACCGGTATCGCGCATGACGCTGAGCGAACGCATGTCGGAGACGAGATTGTTGTAGCCGAACGACGCACCGCGCTCGCACACCATGATCTGCGAATTGCCGGTCGATTTCGCCTTCTCCACCACCGGTTTCATGTCCCATGGCGACAGGAACTGGCCCTTCTTGATGTTGACCGGCTTGCCGGCTGCGCACACCTTGGTGATGAAATCGGTCTGGCGCACCAGGAAGGCCGGTGTCTGCAGCACGTCGACGACAGCGGCCACTTCGTCCATCGGCGTGTATTCGTGGACGTCGGTCAGCAGCGGCACATCGAGCTGGCGCTTCACCTCCGCCAGCACCTTCAGACCCTCTTCCATGCCCGGGCCGCGGAAGCTGTTGAGCGAGGTGCGATTGGCCTTGTCGAAGCTCGACTTGAAGATGAAGGGAATGCCGAGCGCGCTGGTGATCTCCTTCAGCGTGCCCGCAGTGTCGATCTGCAATTGCATCGACTCGACCACGCACGGCCCGGCAATCAGGAACAGCGGACGATCCAGCCCGACTTCGAATCCGCACAACTTCATGCCGCTTCCTCCAGCAACTTGCCACCATGTTTGTATTCGCGCGCCGCGCGGATGAAGCCGACGAACAGTGGATGGCCGCTGCGTGGCGTCGACAGGAATTCCGGATGTGCCTGACAGGCCACGAACCACGGATGGTTCGGCCACTCGATCATCTCCACCAACGTGTCGTCGGCGGACTTGGCGGAAAACACCAGCCCGACATCTTCCAGCGGCACGCGATAGTGGTTGTTGAATTCGTAGCGATGGCGATGACGCTCGCCGACCACGTCCTTGCCGTACAGCGCGTGCGCGCGCGTGCCCGGCTTGACCCGTTGATCCTGCAGGCCGAGGCGCATGGTGCCGCCAAGATCGCTGTCCTCGCTGCGGCGTTCGACATCGCCAGTCGACGTGCGCCACTCGGTGATCAGGCCGATCACCGGATGCGGCGTCGCCCTGTCGTTTTCGGTGCTGTTGGCGCCCGCGAATCCGGCGAGATTGCGCGCAGCATCGACCACCGCCGCCTGCATGCCGTAGCAGATGCCGAAATAGGGAACGTCATGTTCGCGCGCGAACTTCGCCGTCAGCACCTTGCCTTCGAAACCGCGATCGCCGAAACCGCCCGGCACCAGGATGCCGTCGAGATCGGCCAGCGCTTTTTCCGCACCCTCGCGTTCGACGTCTTCCGATTCCAGCCACTTCAGGGTGACGCGGGTGCGCTGGCGGATGCCGCCGTGCTTGAGCGCCTCGCCCACCGACTTGTACGCATCCTTGTGATCGACGTACTTGCCGACGATGCCAATCGTGACCTCGTCGATCGGATGCTCGCTGGCATCGACCACCGCGTTCCACGCCGAGAGATCGGCCGGCTTCGCCTTCGATTCCAGCCGCAGCTGTTCCACCACGATCTGGTCGAGATCCTGGCGATGCAGCCACATCGGGATCTTGTGGATGTTGTCGAGATCGATCGCCGAGATCACCGCGCGCTCCGGCACGTTGGTGAACAACGCGATCTTGCGGCGCTCGCCTTCCGGCAACGGTCGCTCGCTGCGACAGATCAGCACGTCGGGCTGGATGCCGATCGTGCGCAGATCCTTCACCGAATGCTGCGTCGGCTTGGTCTTGAGCTCGCCCGCGGCGGCGATGTACGGCACCAGCGTGAGATGGATGAACATCGCGTTGTGGGCGCCGCGCTCGATGCGGATCTGGCGGATCGCTTCGAGGAAGGGCAATGATTCGATGTCGCCGACGGTGCCGCCGATCTCCACCAGCGCCACGTCGTGGCCGATGGTGGCCTCGTCGATGCGCGCCTTGATCTCGTCGGTGATGTGCGGGATCACCTGCACGGTGCCGCCGAGGTAATCGCCGCGGCGTTCGTTGCGGATCACGCTGTCGTAGATCTTGCCGGTGGTGATCGAGTTCTTGCCCGACAGCCGCATGTTGACGAAGCGTTCGTAATGGCCGAGGTCGAGATCGGTTTCGGCGCCATCGTCGGTGACGTAGACCTCGCCATGCTGGAACGGCGACATCGTGCCCGGATCCACATTGATGTAGGGATCGAGCTTCATCATGGTGACGCTGAGGCCGCGCGCTTCGAGGATGGCGGCGAGCGAGGCGGCGGCAATGCCCTTGCCGAGCGAGGAAACCACGCCTCCGGTGACAAAAATCAGTGGCGTGGGGGCAGCGGGGGCTGTCATGACGGCGTCGTCTCGCTGGAAAGCCACATTCTACCGGCAAGCCCGCCCCGGCGCGAACCCCGCCCGTCATCGAGCCGACAAAACGAAGCCCCGCTTGGGCGGGGCTTCGCAGCATCAGCCAACCACTGCGCCGTGGCGGGCTTATTGCGCCTTGCGGTGCGAGCGGTGATGCGTCTTCACCTTGGCTGCACCCGAACCTTCGACACCGACCTTGGCCGACCCATTGCCGGCATCGGCATCGACCTTGGCGCCGCCCGCGAGCGAGGCATCTGTCGACTGCCCGGCGTTGGTGGCGCCTTCGCCGGTCGCGCCGGCGTTCATCGCACCATTCACCGAATTGTTGCCGGCCTGCGCTGCGCCATTGACGGCCCCGGATGCCGCAGCGCCCGTCTGGCTCGCGGCCTGACCGGCAGTATTGGCGGCACCATGCGCCACGTGGCTGGCACCCTTCACCACGCCGCCGACGGCTTGTCCGGTCGCTTGGCCAACACCGCCCACGACGTTGCCAATTCCATTCGCGGAAGCACCACCTTGTGCCCCGACACCGACGCCCACCGGACCAGCCTGCACGGCGCCACGCGCCACGCCACCGACGTTGACCTGGGCGAATGCCGCCGGGGCCATCAGCATGGCGCCCGCGACCATCATCGTGTTCCGAATCTTGTGCTTGTTCATTTTGTCTACCTCGGTTCTTCTTCGGGAGGGGAGAAAGAAGTTGGAGCACTGCCAATCGCAGCACCCGCACAGTGCGATGGCGCGCGCAACCTCGACTGAATCGGGAACTTGTCTGTTCATCCTGCGTCGACATGCTGTTCAGGTGCGTGGCAGGTTGGCGCGCCGAGCTCACGTATCATCAAGACCATGAAGAACATCCAACGTGCGGCAGGGATTCTTGCGATCGTGACAATGGCGATGGCCCTGCAGGGCTGCCTCACCTCGGTGGTGACGGCTCCGGTCAAGGTCGTTTACGGCGTCGGCAAACTTGCGGTCAAGGGCACGGCAGCCGCCGTGCGCGCGGTCGTTCCCGATGGCGACAAGAAGCAAGAGCAGCAACCGGCGGCGCAACAACAGCAGCCGGAACAGAAATCACCGGAAGACCAGCAGTCCAAGCCCTGACACGATCTGCTCGACGAGAGCACCAAATAAAAACGCCCCGCAATGCGGGGCGTCGTGTAGTCAGGTGACCGGGCGTTCAGAGCGGATGGGTTTCCTCTTCCAGCTCCTTGCCCTTCTTCGCTTCGCGCGCGGCGGCGCGGGCGTTGGCGGTGTCCTTCCTGGCCGCGTGTTCGTGATCGTCCTTCTTCGCCTTGGCGTCGTCTTTCGACGCGGCAGCCTTGTCCGCCTGCTTCGTGGACGCATCGGTCTTCTGGCTCGCCTGCTGTGCCATCAGCGGCGCGGCAAACAGGGCGCCACCGGCAACCAGCGCGAGTACGGCAATCGAACGCAGTTTCATCGCAACCTCCTTCCACGGGGAGATTCCCGGATCGCCGCCATCTTGCACCGCGAAAACTGAATGCTCGCTGCCCGTACACTATCCGCATATGAGTATGAATACCCGTTACAACGCCGCCGACATCGAAGTCCTGTCCGGACTGGATCCGGTCAAGCGCCGCCCCGGCATGTACACCGACACCACCCGCCCCAACCATCTGGCGCAGGAGGTGATCGACAACGCCGTCGACGAGGCGCTGGCCGGCCACGCCAGCCGCATCGACGTGATCCTGCACGCCGACGGCAGCTGCGAAGTCGCCGATGATGGTCGCGGCATGCCGGTCGACATCCATCCCGAGGAAAAAATCCCCGGCATCGAACTGATCCTCACCCGGCTGCACGCGGGCGGCAAGTTCAACAATCGCAACTACACCTTCAGCGGCGGCCTGCACGGCGTCGGCGTCAGCGTGGTGAACGCGCTGTCCACCAGGGTCGACGTCTTCATCAAGCGCGAAGGCAACGAATACCACATGGGTTTCGCGCACGGCGATCGCACTTCGACGCTGGAGATCGTCGGCAGCGTCGGCAAAAAGAACACCGGCACGCGCCTGCACTTCTGGCCCGACCCGAAATATTTCGATACACCGAAGTTCAGCGTGCGCGCCTTGCGCCACCTGCTGCGCGCCAAGGCCGTGCTGTGCCCGGGACTCGCCGTCACCCTGTTCGATGAAGCCAGTGGCGAGAGGAACGAGTGGCTGTACGAAGACGGCCTGCGCGATTACCTGAAGGGTGAACTCGCCGGCACCGAATCGCTGCCTCCCGATCTCTTCGTCGGCCAGATGAAGAAAGACACCGAGATCGCCGACTGGGCGGTGGCGTGGTTGCCGGAAGGCGAACTGGTGCAGGAAAGCTACGTCAACCTGATCCCGACCGCGCAACACGGCACCCACGTCAATGGCCTGCGTTCGGGCTTCACCGCGGCATTGCGCGAATTCTGCGACTTCCGCAACCTGCTCCCGCGCGGCGTCAAGCTGGCGCCGGAAGACGTATGGGATCGCGTCGCCTTCGTGCTGTCGCTGAAGATGCAGGAACCGCAGTTCTCCGGCCAGACCAAGGAACGCCTGAGCTCGCGCCAGGCCGCTGCCTTCGTCGAATCGGCCAGCCATGACGCGTTCTCGCTATGGTTGAACGCGCATGTCGAATTCGGCGAGAAGATCGCGCAACTGGCGATCGAGCGTGCATCGGCACGCCTCAAGACCGAAAAGCAGATCGTCCGCAAGAAAGTGACGCAAGGGCCGGCCCTGCCCGGCAAGCTCGCCGATTGCATCAGCCAGGATCTCTCGCGCACCGAACTGTTCCTGGTCGAGGGCGACTCCGCCGGCGGCAGTGCCAAGCAGGCGCGCGACAAGGACTTCCAGGCGATCCTGCCCTTGCGCGGCAAAATCCTCAACACCTGGGAAGTCGGTTCCGGACAGGTGCTGGCATCGACCGAAGTGCACGATCTCGCCGTCGCCATCGGTTGCGATCCCGGCAAGGGCGACATCTCCGGCCTGCGCTACGGCAAGGTCGTCATCCTCGCCGACGCCGACTCCGACGGATTGCATATCGCCACCCTGCTCACTGCATTGTTCCTGCGCCATTTCCCGGCGCTGGTCGATGCCGGACACGTGTTCGTGGCGATGCCGCCGCTGTTCCGCGTCGATGTCGGCAAGCAGGTGTTCTACGCGCTGGATGAAGAGGAAAAGCGCCTGTTGGTGGAACGCATCGAACGCGAGAAGATGAAGGGCGCGCTCGCCATCACCCGCTTCAAGGGACTGGGCGAAATGAATCCGCTGCAGTTGCGCGAATCCACCATCCATCCCGACACCCGCCGCCTGGTGCAACTCACCAACGACGACGGCGCCGAAACCAACGCGTTGATGGACATGCTGCTCGCCAAGAAACGCGCCAGCGATCGCAAGGCCTGGCTGGAACAGAAGGGCGACCTCGCCACGCTGGAAGTGTGATGACGACGACACGCCATCTCGATCTCGGCTGCGGCAAGTTCCCGCGCAATCCATATGATTGCAACGAATTGCATGGCATCGACATGCGTGCGCTCGACCCGGGCGACACCGGCTTCAGCTATCGCCGCGCCAATGTGGTGGTGGAAGCGATCCCCTACCCGGACGATTTTTTCGATTCGATCTCGGCGTTCGACTTCATCGAGCACATCCCGCGCGTGCTTGCCGGCGGTGCCGAAGGAACACGCCTGCCCTTCATCGAACTGATGAACGAGATCTGGCGCGTGCTCGTCGATGGCGGCCGCTTCTACGCGATTACGCCGGCGTGGCCGCATCCGGAAGCCTTCGTCGATCCCACCCATGTCAACTTCATCACCGAAGACACGCTGACATATTTCACCGGCGACTCGCCGCTGGGCGGCATCTACGGCTTCCACGGTCATTTCAAACTGATCCGCCAGGACTGGGTGCATCCCGACGAAGCTCGCAACGCCGACGCCGACAGCATGGACAATCCCATCCGCCCGGCGAAGCACTACGAGACGGGCAGCAAGCGCCTGGCGCAACGTTTCCGCCGCTGGTCGCGACGCATGCGCGGCAAACCGGAAGAACGCGACCCGCCGCAACGCCACTGGCTGCGCTGGGAACTGCGGGCGGTGAAGGCGCCCGGCTGAGGCCAGTCCCGCCGGCCACGTTCACATCAGGCGTTTGTTGCAGTAATCTCGCCCGACCAATCAATGGAAGGGGAATCCATGAAGACGTCCGCTGCCGCGCTCCTGGCGCTGCTGATGCCGTTCGCCGTATCCGCGCAACAACCGACCGCACGCGACTTCGCGCGCTGGAGCGAAGTCAATGAAGTCGCACTGTCGCCCGATGGCAAATACATCGCGATGGCGGTGCCAGCCGACAACAATCGTGAAACCCAGTTGCAGATCGTTCCACTGGACGGTGTCGGCAAAATCCAGACGCTCCGCTTCGGAAAAATGGAGCATGTGTCCAATCTCATCTGGACCGCGAACGACGTGGTGACGCTCGCACGCGCCACCAACGTGCCGCTCGAACCACGCCCCTACAGCCGCGGCCAGCTGTTTTCAACCGATACGACCGGCAAGAAACAGCAAACCTTGTTCGGCTATTTCGCGGATCATGATTTCCAGAGCGGGCGCCGCAGAGACGAAGGGTTCGCGCAAGTGCTCAGGGTGCTCTATGACGAGCCAGGGAAGGCGCTGATCGAATTCGAATGCTGGGACTGCGGGGAGAAACCAGACTCGGTGCTCTACAAGGTCGATACCCTGACCGGAAACCGCGAGCAGATCGAAAGCATCAAGGATGCATCCATATTGTGGGTCGACACCCATGGACAGGCGCGCGCCTTTCTTCGCAAAAACGACCAGGACGAGCCATTGCTCTTCTATCGCCCTACTACGCAATCGGCATGGATGCCGATGCCGAAATCCCTTGGCGGCTGGAAGATCAGCATGTTGTTCTTCGACACCGACGACAACACCGCCTATGCCGCCATCAGCGACAATGGCGAAGCGGACTCGTTTTACAAGCTTGACTTCAAGGCTGGCACACGCACGCTCGTCTCGAGCAAGCCCGGATTCGATGTTGGTACCGTGCTGCGCGCGGGGCGAAATGGTCCGCCATTCGCGCTGATTTCCGACTATTCCAAGCCCTCGGTGATGTATCTGGATCCGAAATCGGAATACGCCCTGCTGCATGCAGGCCTGATGAAGGCATTCCCCGGCTACCTGGTCTACTTCCACTCGTTTACCCGCGACAACCGCAAGGTGCTGTTCTCCACCGGATCCGACCATGATTCCGGCGCGTGGTACCTGTTCGACCGTGATAACAACAAGATGCAACGCGTCGCCGAATCGCGCCCGTGGCTGAAACCAGAACAGATGGCAACCGTCATCCCGATCGAGTTCAAGGCCCGCGACGGCGAGCCAATCCATGGCTTCCTGACCACCAACCACAATGGCCCTGGCCCGATGGTGGTGTTACCTCACGGTGGCCCGCATGGGGCTGCCGACACTTGGGGGTTTGATCCGGAAGTGCAGTTCCTGGCCAGCCGTGGTTATTCGGTCCTGCAAGTGAACTACCGCGGCTCGGATGATCGCGGCGAGAACTTCAAGCGCCTCGGCTACCGCGAATGGGGCGGCAAGATGCAGGACGATATCGCCGATGGCGTGAAGTGGGTGATCGACCACAAAGGTGCCGATCCCGGCCGCATCTGCGCCTACGGCGCCAGTTACGGCGGCTATGCGGCGATGATGCAGATGATCCGCTATCCCGAGCTGTACAAATGCGCGATCGGTTACGTCGGTGTCTATGACCTCGAGATCATGCGCAAGAAGGATATGCTGGTCGAAAGCAAATCCGGAGAGCGTTATCTCGAACGCGTGCTCGGCAGCGACTTTGCAAAACTGAAGGAATGGTCGCCGGCCCAGAACACCGCGAAGATCAAGGTGCCGGTTTTCCTTGCAGCGGGCTCCATCGACGAAAGGGTTCCGATGAACCAGTTCAACGCACTCAAGCGCGCGCTGGAAGGAAACGGCGCCAAAGTCGAAACCATGGTCGCCGACGGCGAAGGCCACGGCTTCTACAGCGTCGACAACCGCACGCAGCTGTTCGAACACATGGAAGCATTCCTGAAGAAATACATTGGTGAAGGTGCTGTCAAAAACACCAACTGACTTCAACCCAGCGCAGTTTCCAACAACGCCTGCAACACCCGTTGCAGGCGTTGTGCTTTGTGGTCGTCCCATTCCACGCGCTGCTCATCCATGTAGGTGCGTTGCGCCAATTCCAGTTGCACCGCATCGATGCCATTTCCGGGATCGGCGTAATGGCGGGTGATGTAGCCACCCTTGAAGCGGCCGTTGACGATGTGCGAATACCCGGCCTGTGCTTCCAGCACGTTTTCGAGACGCTGCTGCAATTCGCCACGACAACTTGCACCGCCCGATGTGCCGAGATTGAAATCGGGCAACGATCCCTCGAACAGGAACGGCACTTCGCCGCGAATGGAATGTCCTTCCCACAGCACGACACGCCCATGCTGTTCGCGCAAGCGTTTCAACTCATCCTGCAACGCCTGGTGATAGGGGCGCCAATACGTCTTCACGCGCTGCGCAATCTCCACGCCATCGGGCGCGCCGTCTTCGACATACACTGGCGTGCCGCTGAACTGCACCATCGGACACAAGCCGGTGGTGTTCTGGCCGGGATACAGCGATACGTCATCCGGCGGACGATTGAGGTCGATCACGTAGCGCGAAAAGCGCGGCACGAGGACCGATGCGCCGAGGTCCTTCGCGAATGCGTACAGGCGCGACACCCACCAATCGGTATCGGGTACCTTGCGCGCTTCCGGCGTGAGTCGTGCCGTGATGTCATCGGGAACGGCGGTGCCATCATGCGGCAGGCTGACCAGCAAGGGCGCCGTGCCGCGATGGAGCGTGAATATCGATCCATCCATCGTCATGTCCTTTGCGATCAGGCGAATCGTGCCGGCGCGTAGGCGGCTGGATCGAGATGCGTCGCTCGTCCGCAGACGAGGTCCGCGATCAATTCACCCGTACCCGCGCTCATCCCCACGCCCATCATGCCGTGACCCGTCGCCAGCCACAGGCCGGGACGTCCCAGCACCGCGCCGATCAACGGCACGTCATCGACGCACATCGGTCGCCAGCCGCACCAGCGTTCCTGGACTTCCGGGCCGACCGGATCGTGCAGGTATTCGCGCGCGCCGCGCTCCAGCGCAGCGAGCCGGCGCGGATTGAGGCTGTCGTCGTAGCCGGAGAATTCCATCGTGCTGCCAAGACGATAACCATCGCCCCAGGCCGTCACGCACACCGAGCGTTCGCGCAGGATCAGCGGGCGCTGCGGCGTGTGCGCCGGTTTCGCATAGGTGATCGAATAGCCCTTGCCGGGCTGGATCAGGCCGCGCAACCAGCCGATGCCGAGCGTGCGCGCCAACAACGGCGACCACGAACCCGCCGCGATCACGACATTGCGCGCATTGAAGCGCATGCCGCCTGCTTCGACCTCCCAACCGAGGCCACTCTGCTGCAGTCCCGACAACGCGCAGGATTCGTGGATCAGGCCGCCCAAGGCGCGGACATTGCGTGCCAGTTCGTCGACATAGCGATCGGGGCGCAGCATCGCATCGCCGGCGAAACGGATCGCGCCGACGACCCCCGGCTTCAACGCCGGCTCCATCGCCGCGTAAGTTCGACCGTCGATCGCCTCGACGTGGATGCCGAGTTCGCGCAGCAGCGGGAATTCCTGCTGGTCGTGCTCGAACAACTTCTGGGTGCGGAACACGTAGTCCTCGCCGGATTCCCGGAAGTCGCAATCAAACGCGAGCTCATCCACCCAGGCATGGATGCGCTGCAGCGAATGTTCGAGGATGGCGTGCTTGGCGCGCGCGCTGCGTTCCCAGTCTCGCCCGTTGCAACGCAACGCGAAACGGGCGAGCCAACGCCACAACGCCGGATCGAAACCGGGATGCACGTACAACGGCGCGTCCGGCGTCAACATCCATTTCAGCGCTTTCAACACCGTGCCCGGTGCCGCCAATGGTGGCGCGTGGCTGGGCGTGAGCGTGCCGCAATTGCCGTGCGAAGCGCCACTGCCGAGCGTGCGCGCTTCGATCAGGCGCACCGTGCGGCCGGCGCGCAGCAATGCCAGCGCCGACGCCAGCCCAGCCACCCCGCCACCGACGATCAGGACATCGGTGGCGCGGGGTTCAATGGTGGTGCCCACTTCGCGCTCGGTCAGTGATGGTGGTGCCCACCATCGCCATGCACGTGGCCGTGTTCCAGCTCCTCCGGGGTGGCATCGCGCACATCGACGATCTCGATGTCGAAATGCAGGTCCTTGCCAGCCATCGGATGGTTGAGATCGACGTCGACCGTGGTCAGGCCGACCTTCTCGATCGTGACTGCGCGCGGGCCGAAGTTGGTGTTCAACACCACCTGCATGCCCGGCTCCAGCTTCGTCTCGCCGAAATGCTTCTTGGGGATGCGCTGGCTCAGGCCTTCGCGGCGTTCGCCATAGGCCTCGGCGGCCGGCACGTCGACTTCGAAGGTGTCGCCGGCCTCGCGACCGTCCATCGCCTTCTCCAGACCCGGGATGATGTTGCCGTGGCCAGCGAGGATGGCCAGCGGTTCACCACGTTCCTTTGAGCTTTCCTCGGCCGGCTCACCGATCGGGCCAACTGAATAATGAAAGCTCACGGCCTTGTCTTTCTCAATTTTCATGAATTTCTTCTTCCAAGGTATTGATATTTGGTTCCGGATGCGGGCAGACTTCAGCCACCGATCACGCCCACCGGCCTTGTGCCGCAGGTCATTATCCGGGGAGGCTCGTCATGTCGCCAGTGTGCACTGCACCGTTCCGTGCCGGAATCGCGGCGATCTTCATCTTGCTGGCCTGCGGCTGGCCGACGCTGGCCACGGCCGGAAACCCGGACAATGCGGCCACCCCGCCTGCCCCGACCGCTATCGGCCGCTGGACCATCGCGCCGCTGCACGGCACCGACGCCGCCAATGCCGTGCTGATGCGAGCCATCAGCCTGGTCGGCACGCCTTATGTCTGGGGTGGCACCAATCCGGACGGCGGCTTCGACTGCAGCGGCCTGGTGAACTATGTCTTTCGCGACATGCTGGACATGCGCCTGCCGCGCACTTCCCGCGAGCTGGCCGATGTCGAGGGGCCGCGGATCGAGCTGGATGCCCTGCGTACCGGCGACCTGATCTTCTTCGGTTCCTCCGGGCAAATCAGCCACGTCGGCATTTACGTGGGCGAAGGTCGCTTCATCCACGCGCCCCGGACCGGCACCGTGGTGCGGCTGGAAAAGATCGACACACCCTATTGGCTGGCCCGCTATTCAGGTGCCCGGCGGGTGATCGACCCGTGAAGATTGTGTGATGAGCAAATGACGGTCAATGGCAAATTTTGTGCATTCAGTTCCACTTTTTAACCATTTTTTACGTTTTCTTAAACAAACTCCACCGTCTTGTCGGGCACACTCTCGGCTCGTTTAGCCGAATGAAGAACCCGTGACGATGACCGAGACGCGCTCCCAACGCCTCGGCCGCCTCCGCAAGCAGGCCGCCTACACCTCCATTTTCGTCATCGGATCCGTCTTCGCGACCCCGGTGTTCGCCCACCAGACAGAGACCAGCGCCGACCGCCTGGACAGCATCGGCGGCAGCGTCATCGACCAGGTCGATGGCAATTCGCTCAGCCAGACCCTCAGCCAGCTCGACCCTTCGGTCATGCCGGCCGGCAGCCCGATCAGCAGCGCCGATCAGGGCCGCATCCAGAAAGTGTTGTCGCGCGCCATGACCCTGCTGGGCATTCCCTACCGCTGGGGTGGTACCAGCACGAATGGTTTTGATTGCAGCGGTCTGGTTGGCTACGTCTTCCGCACCGCACTGGGCATCAACCTGCCGCGCGTCTCCCGCGAGATCGCCCATCAGGGCACCAAGGTCCAGGCTGTCGATCTGGCCGAAGGCGATCTGGTGTTCTTCCGCCGCGGTGGCCGCGGTGGCATCGACCACGTCGGCATCTACCTCGGCGACGGCAAGTTCCTGCACGCGCCGCGCACTGGCCGCGACGTCACCGTCTCCAAACTGGATGGCTACTGGTCGCAGCACCTGGTCACGGCCCGCCGCATCGCCAGCGCCGGCTGATTCCCGCCCTCGCGGGAATACCCACAAGAATCGATCGTGATGAAGCCGCCTATTTGGCGGCTTCGTCGTTGTGGGCGTCCGTTTCGGCGTCGCGATAGCGGGCAATGGTCTGTTCGATGTCCTTGCTGAGGTCCATCACCTTGAGCGCGTATTCGGCGAGACGGCGGTCCTCGTCACTTTCCTGCGTCAGCTGCGGCACCGGCAGCGGCCGCCCCGTGAGCTGGTCGACAGCGACGAAGACGATCACGCAATGCGTGCACAGGCGCTCAGGGCCGCCCATCGGATCGCGGGCGCTGACGTCCACGGCGATGTGCATGGAGGTGCTCCCGGTATAGACCAGCTTGGCGTTGATGCTGACCAGGTCGCTGATGCCGATCGGGGCGACGAAGCGGATGCCGCCGACCGCGACCGTGACGGCATAGCGCCCGCACCAGCCGACCGCAGCGGCGTAACCGGCCTGGTCGATCCATTTCATGACGATGCCGCCGTGGACCTTGCCGCCGTAGTTGACGTCGCCGGGTTCGGCGAGGAAGCGCAGGATCAGTTCGCGCTGGTGTTCCGGCGCCGACGCGATTTCAGTCATGCTATGCACATATCCAACGATATCGATCCATGCCTTATACACCGATCATCGGCACCCTCGGCTACATCCTCTCGCCCGATCGCCGCAAGGTGCTGCTGGTCCATCGCAATGCGCGGCCCGGCGATGAACACCTCGGCAAGTACAACGGGCTCGGCGGCAAGCTCGAAGCCGACGAGGACGTGGTCGCGGGCATGCGTCGCGAGATCCTCGAGGAAGCCGGGCTCACCTGCGATGCGTTGCAACTGCGCGGCACCATCAGTTGGCCAGGCTTCGGCAAGCACGGCGAGGACTGGCTGGGTTTCGTCTTCCTGATCACCAGATTCACCGGCAACGCACCCGACCACAACGAGGAAGGCACGCTGGAATGGGTGGATGTCGAGCGCATCTACGAGCTGCCGATGTGGGAAGGCGACCGCCACTTCCTGCCGCTGGTGTTCGACGGCGACGCGCGTGCCTTCCACGGGGTGATGCCGTACAAGGATGGGCGACCGACCGACTGGCGTTACAGCCGGATTTGAGCTTTGTCTTGCAGGTGTCGCGCGCACTATCGCAACTGCGAGTCCTTGCTGCCGCGCCGGTTGTAGCCGCTGGAATGCGCGTCTTCCGCATCGCGTGCTTCCTGGCATGGCACGCACAGGCGCACGCCCGGCAACGCCTTGCGTCGTGCTTCGGGGATCGCCGCGCCGCATTCCTCGCAATGTTCCAGACTCGGGCCCTGCGGCAACTGGCTGCGGGCGCGCTTGATCGCGTCCTTCACCGTGGCGTCGATCTGGTCCTGCACCGCGCCATCGCCGGCCCAACCGGTGGCCATGTCAGTGGCCGCCACCGTGGTCGTGGAAGGTTTCGACATCGCCGGGACGACGCAGCATCTTGTTGACCTCGTCGAGATGCATTTCCTCGGCGACGATCATGTCGCGCGCGTATTCCTCCAGCAGCACCGACTTGCCTTCGCTCAGGCGCAGCAGCTCGTAGTAGACCTCGAGTGATGCCTTCTCGTGGGCGAGGCTTTCGCGCAGGATGTCGCCGATGTCGTGCTGGTGGGTTTCCAGCAATGGGCCGATGCGCAGCGACGGATGGCCGCCGAGCAGCGTCACCAATTCTCCGGCCTTGTTGGCGTGCGCCAGCGATTCGTCGGCGTTCGATTTCATCCACGACACGATCGGGATGCGTCCGTAGCCGTACACCATCAGCCCGTAATGGGTGTAACGCACCACGCCGGCCAGCTCCATCTCCATGATCCGGTTCAGGGTGGCAATCGCTTGTTGCTTGAGATCGTCCTGCATCGCGCGTTCCTCTCTCCAATGGTTGCATGCGATCAGGCCGCATCGCCCTCGATGATGCCGACGTTGCTGTCGGCGGCATCGTAAACCTTCTGGTCGAGCAAGCCGGTTTCCTTCGCCACCAGCACCGGCACCAGCATCTGCCCGGTCACGTTGGTCATCGTGCGCATCATGTCGAGGATGCGGTCGATGGCGTAGAGATAGCCGATCACCTGCAGCGGCAAGCCAGCCGCAGACAACACCACCGTCGCCATGATCACCGCGGTGCCGGGCACGCCGGCGGTGCCGAAACTGCCGAGCACCGACGCGATCGCGATCATCACGTATTGGGTCGTGGAGAGATGGATGCCGGTGTATTGGGCGATGAACACCGCAGCCAGCGCCGGATAGATCGCGCCACAGCCGTCCATCTTGATGGTCGCACCGAGCGGCACGGCGAAACTGGCGTAATTCTTGTCGACACCGAGATTGTGCTGCACCGAGCGCAGCGCCACGGGCATCGCCGCGAAGCTGGATGACGCCACGAATCCCACCTGCATGCCCGGGAAGGCGCCACGGAAGAACTTCCACGGGTTGAGCCGGTGGATCAGCAACAGCGCGGTATAGACCACCACGATGTGGAAGGCACATGCGGCGTACAACGCGACCACGAACTGCAGCAGCGGCTTGAGTTGCGCGAAGCCGTAGCCACCGACCAGCGCGGCGATCAGGCCGAAGGTGCCGATCGGGGTGAATTCCAGCACGAAACGCGTCACCTGGATCATGGTGTCGCTGGCCTCGCGCACCAGTTCGCGCAGGCGCAGGGTGCGATCGCCGAGCTTGACCAGCGCGAAGCCGACCAGTCCCGCAAAGAAGATCACCTGCAGCACGGTGCCATTGCGCGGCATCAGTACTGTTGTATCGCCGACCTTGCCGGTCGCGGCACCGGCCAACGCCGCGAACGGATTGGACGGCACGATGTTGAACAGCATGTCGAGCACGCCGGGAACCTGTTTCTCCTTGTAATCGCTGGCGACCTGCAGCACGCCGACGCCGACACCCGGCTGGAACAGGTAGCCCGCGGCCAGGCCCACGCCCACCGCCAGCACGGCAGTAATCGCGAACCACAGGAAGGTGCGTCCGGCCAGCGCGGCGATCGACTTCTGGCCAGCCAGCGATGCCACCGCATTGATCACCGCGAAGAACACCAGCGGCACCGCGATCATCTTGATCAGGGTGACGTAGAGATCGCCCAGCGGCCCGAACCACGTTTCGGCGTCCTTCCCGAACAGCCAGCCGGCCAAGGCGCCCAGCACGAAGCCGAGCACCACGCGTTTCCAGAACTTGATGCGGAACCACCAGGCCATCGACACATTCCACGGGATCGAAACGCACACGATACCGCAGGCCGGGGGCCTGCCCTCATTGCAATCTCTCTGCCATTCATTCCGCCGCATAATCACGGACACGACCCCCGTTCACGCGGCGCACGGGCGGCGGATGACACCCTGCACCACAGCGCATCTTCAGGAGCACACATGAAATCGACACTGGACGGAAAGGTCTGCATCGTCACCGGCGCCGCCAGCGGCATCGGCAAGCGCATCGCCGAGGTTTACGCACAGGCAGGCGGCAAGGTCGTCATCGCCGACCTCAACCTCGATGCCGCGACCGCGGTGGCCAAGGAGCTGACCGATGCCGGTGGCCAGGCGATGGCGGTGGCGATGGACGTCACCGACGAGCAGCAGGTCATCGATGGCGTGGCCAAGGTGGTCGCGCAGTACGGCCAGGTCGACGTGCTGGTGTCGAACGCCGGCATCCAGATCATCAACAAGGTGACCGATTTCACCCTCACCGACTGGCGCAAGCTGATCGCGATCCACCTCGACGGTGCCTTCCTGACCACCCGCGAGTGCATGAGGGACATGGAAAAGCGCAAGGCGCCAGGCGCGATCATCTACATGGGCTCGGTGCATTCGCACGAAGCGTCCAAGCTCAAGTCGGCTTATGTCGCCGCCAAGCATGGCCTGCTCGGCCTCGCCCGTACCGTCGCCAAGGAAGGGGCGGAATTCGGCATTCGCGCCAACGTGATCTGCCCGGGCTTCGTGCGCACGCCGCTGGTAGACAAGCAGATTCCCGAGCAAGCGAAGGAACTCGGCATCAGCGAGGACGACGTGGTCAAGAAAGTGATGCTGAAGGACACCGTCGACGGCGAATTCACCACCGTCGACGACGTTGCCAACCTCGCGCTGTTCCTCGCCGCGTTCGAGACCAATGCGCTGACCGGCCAGAGCATCGACATCAGCCACGGCTGGATGATGCTGTAACCGGAATCGCTGGAGCGCACCCATGAATGCCGATGACGTCCGCAAGAACGCCTTCGCGATGCCGATCACCAGTCCCGCCTACCCGCGCGGGCCGTATCGCTTCGTCAACCGCGAATTCTTCATCATCACCTATCGCACCGATCCCGATGCATTGCGCGCGGTGGTGCCCGAACCACTGGAACTCGGACCCGAGCCGCTGGTCAAGTACGAGTTCATCCGCATGCCCGACTCCACCGGCTTCGGCGACTACACCGAATCCGGACAGGTGATCCCGGTGACCTACCAGGGCGAAGCCGGCGGTTACGTCCACGCGATGTATCTCAACGATCATCCGCCGATCGCCGCGGGTCGCGAGTTGTGGGGTTTCCCGAAGAAGCTCGCCAATCCCAAGTTGAAGACCGAGATCGATACGCTGGTCGGCACGTTGAAGTACGGCAAGGTGCGGGTGGCCAAGGCGACGATGGGTTACAAACATGTCGACATCGACGATGCGCCGGTGCTGAAGGCGCTGGGTGCGCCCAACTTCCTGCTCAAGATCATCCCGCACGTCGATGGCACGCCGCGCATCTGCGAACTGGTCAAATACTTCACCACCGACATCACCTTGAAGGGTGCGTGGTCGGGTCCGGCCGCGCTGGAACTGCATCCGCACGCGCTGGCGCCCGTCGCCGACCTGCCGGTGCTTGAAGTGAAGTCGGCGTTGCATTTCGTCGCCGACCTCACCCTCGGCCTCGGCACTGTGGTTCACGACTACCTCGCGCCGCCGAAAGCCTGACCATGGCCGTCCGCAAAGCGACGACCGCGAAGGGAACGGCCGACAACAAGGATGCGCTGCACAAACGCGTGGCGCGCTATCCGACCGTTGCGCTGGTACTGCAAGGCGGCGGCGCGCTCGGCGCTTACCAGTGTGGCGTCTATCAGGCCTTGCACGAAGCCGGCATCGAACCCAACTGGATCGCCGGCATCTCCATCGGCGCGATCAATGCGGCGCTGATCGCCGGCAATCCGCCCGAGCATCGCATCGATGTGCTCGACGGATTCTGGAACGAGATCTGCCAACCCGCCGGCAACGCCGCCCTGCCCGCGCTATGGGTGCGCTCACTCTTGACGATGATGCCCGCCTCGCCCGGATTGGAAGCGTGGACGGCCTCGCTCAGCGCAATCGCCGCGTTGTGGCAGGGCCAGCAGGGCTTCTTCACCACGCGACCGCTATCGCCATTCGCGCTCAGTGACGGCAGCCCGGCCGCCACCAGTTTCTACGACACCTCGGCATTGCGCGGCACGCTGGAACGACGCATCGACTTCGACCGCATCAACGCCAAGGCCGGCATGCGCCTGACGGTAGGCGCCGTCGACGTGGAATCGGGCGGTTTCCGCTATTTCGACAGCACGCGTGATCGCATCGGGCCGGAACACATCATGGCCTCGGCCGCGTTGCCGCCGGCCTTTCCCGCGGTGCGCATCGATGGTCGCGACTACTGGGATGGCGGGCTGGTATCGAACACGCCGCTGGAGCATGTGCTGGACGAATGGCCACGCGAGGACACGCTGGCCTTCCAGGTCGATCTGTGGAACGCGCATGGACCGCGACCGAAGACGATGATGGACGTGCTGGAACGGGCCAAGGACATCCAGTATTCCAGCCGCACCCGCCACGGCACCGATGCCGTGGCGCGCACGCAGGAATTGCGCGCGACGCTGACGAAATTGATCAATCAACTCCCCGACGGCAAATTGCCGGATGAGTTGAAGGATGCGATGGCGCCATGGCTGGATGATCGCGTATTCAACATCCTCCACCTGATCTACAAGGCCGCGCCGTGCGAGGAGCAGTTCAAGGACTACGCGTTCGGCCAGACGATCATGCGCGCGCACTGGGACGCTGGCGTGCGTGATACCGCGCTGACGCTGAAGAATCCCGATCTCTTCGCCCTGCCCGATCGCCGCAAGGGATTCACGCTGCATGATGTGCGACGGGGCGTGGAGTAGTACGCGGTGCGCGCATGCAGCGCTCGCGTCAAAACGGTCGTGCCAGCACCAGCCACACGATCGCCACCAGCAACAGCACCGGCAGTTCATTGAACAGACGCAATGTCTTCGGCGATGGCAACACGCGACCGGCGTCGACGCCTTTCAGCCAGCGTCCGCACACGATGAAATACACCAGCAACAACGCCACCAGTGTCAGCTTGGCATCGATCCAGTGCATGCCGGCGACCACGTTCGGCAGCTGCGACGGCCATAGCCGCCAGCCCTGCCACAGCACCAACCCGAACAGGAATGCCATGCCGAACATGTTGTGGCCGAACTTGTACAGGCGTCGTCCCATCAGCAGCAGTCGCGCGCGCACGGCCCGCTCTTCGGGAGTTTCTCCGTCGCCGGCTTCGGCGATGTTGACGAGAATGCGTGGCAGGTAGAACACGCAGGCCATCCACGCGATCACGAAGACGATGTGGAAGGTCTTGATCCACAAATACAACGTCGCGCCCATCGTGTTCTCCTCGTCGCCGAACCGTTAGCATGACATGGCCGTCCGTTCTTGATGACATCAGCGAGCCCAACGCATGACCAAACACTACGACCAGGCCTATTTCGATCGCTGGTACCGCGATGGCAACATCGGGGGGGCACGGCGATTGAAGCGCAAGGTCGCGCTGGCGCTGGCGATGACGGAGTCGATCCTCGAACGTCCTGTGCGCACGATCCTCGATATCGGTTGCGGCGAAGGCGCATGGCGCGCGCCGTTGCTGAAGCTGCGGCCAAAAGCCCACTATCTCGGCTTCGACAGCAGCGTCTATGCAGTGCAACGTTACGGCCGTAGCCGCGGCATCCACCTCGCCACCTTCGGTGATTTCGCCACCCTGCGCCCGTGCGCCCCGGTCGACCTGCTGGTGTGCAGCGACACCATGCATTACGTGCCGACGCGCGAACTCGATGCCGGACTCCCCGGCCTTGCCGAACTGTGCGGCGGCGTGGCTTTCCTCGAAACCTTCTGCCGCGAGGATGCCATCGAAGGCGACCACGACGGCTTCATCGCCCGACCCGCCGCGTTCTATCGCAAGCGACTGGATGCGCTCGGCTTCACCGCATTGGGTGGCCATTGCTGGCTCGCTCCGCGCCTTGACGCCAGCGGCCTGACCGCGCTGGAACGCCCGCTCTCCCCCTGAACCAAAGGATGAATGCCGGCCCGGCCGCGATGGCGTATGCTGCGGTGCGGCAACGGAGGTTCCATGCTCTACCAGTCCCACGAAATCAATCGCGCCCTGCTCGAACCCTGGTCCTACTGGGCGGAAGCGGTCTCCCAGATGTATTCCGCGCCGGGCAGCTGGTTGTCGCAGGTCCCCTGCTCGCAAGAACTGGCCGCCGGTGCCGAACTGTTCCATCGCATCGGCAAGGATTACGAGAAGCCCGAATTCGGCATCCACAGCATCGAGGTCAAGGGCGCGGAATGCGCGGTGCTGGAAAAAGTGGCGATGGAAAAATCCTTCTGCCGCCTGCTGCGCTTCAAGCGTTTTTCCGATGATGCCAAGGTGGTCGAACATCTTCATGCCTCGCCGACCGTGCTGGTGGTCGCGCCGTTGTCCGGCCATCACTCGACATTGCTGCGCGATACCGTCAAGAGCCTGCTGCACGATCACAAGGTCTATCTGACCGACTGGACCGATGCGCGGATGGTGGCGAAGGATGCCGGCGCGTTCACGCTCGACGATTACATCGCCTACCTGCAGGAATTCATCCGCTTCATCGGCACCGATCACCTGCACGTGATCAGCGTGTGCCAGCCGACCGTGCCGGCGTTGGCTGCGGTGTCGCTGATGGCAGCGCGCGGCGAACCGACCCCGCGTTCGATGGTGATGATGGGCGGCCCGATCGATACCCGGCAATCACCCACTGCGGTGAACAACCTGGCGACGCGTCGTCCGCTGGAATGGTTCGAACAGAACGTGACCCACGTGGTGCCCGGCAACCTGCCCGGCGCCGGTCGTCGCGTCTATCCGGGATTCCTGCAACATCTCGGCTTCATCGCGATGAATCCCGAGCGCCACGCGACCTCGCACTGGGATTTCTACCGCGACCTGGTCAAGGGCGACCAAGACACCACCGCGGCACATCGCCGTTTCTACGACGAATACAACGCCGTGCTCGACATGCCAGCCGAGTATTACCTTGACTGCATCCGCATCGTGTTCCAGGAACACCTGTTGCCGCGCGGATTGTGGGACGTGCGCGGCGAACGCGTCGATCCGTCGAAGATCCGCGACACCGCGATCATGACCATCGAAGGCGAACTCGACGATATTTCCGGCGCTGGTCAAACGCGCGCAGCGCATGGCCTGTGCAGCGGCGTGCCGCAGTCGAAGCAGACGCATCTGACCGTCGATGGCGCCGGCCACTACGGCATCTTCAGCGGCCAGCGCTGGCGCACGCAGGTGTACCCGCAGGTGCGTGATTTCATCGCGACGAATGACAAGGCGCCGAAGCGCAAAGCTCCTGCGAAGAAGATCGCGAAAAAAACGACTCGCCGCTGAAGCAACAACACGCGCGCGGCAAGTGGTCGGTCTGCCCGATGCGCGGGCATACGAGGCAGGATGCCGAGTCGAGCCTACATGGATGGATTCACGGCGTCCCGCGCAGTGGGTCTGACCGACCACGCCAGCCAGCGCGTGCCAAGGCTGCTCCATCGGAAGCCCAACAAGAGCCGCCATCACTGGCGGCTTTTTTTGATTACGCCGAACCGATCACGTGCCGTTGTTGGTCAACGGCACCAACCGGATCTCGACACGGCGATTGGCGGCGCGCCCCGCGTCGGTATTGTTGTCAGCGATCGGATACTGGAAGTTGTAACCGTGCGTTTCCATCCGCACCGGCTGCACGCCCTGCCCGGCGAAATAATTCGCCACCGACTGCGCACGTTGCTCGGAGATGCGCTGGTTCACCGCTACCCCACCGACATTGTCGGTATGGCCGTTGATCTCGACGATGGTCTGGTTGTACTGCCCGATGGTGTGCGCAATGTTGTTCAACGCCGGATAGAACTGCGGCTTGACGTCGGTCTTGTTGAAATCGAAGGTCACGCCGTCGGGCAGGTTGAGCTTGATGACATCACCATCGCGTTGCACCTGCACGCCGGTGCCCTGCGTCTGCCGGCGCAGTTCGGCTTCCTGGCGATCCTGGTAGGCACCCACGCCCACACCGGCGAGCGCGCCGATGCCGGCACCGATCATCGCCTTCTCGCGGCGATTCTTGGCGCTGTTGCCAGCCAGCAGGCCGACTACGGCGCCGATGCCCGTGCCGATGAGCGCATTCTTGCCCTTGTGATTCATCCCGCTGGGCGCATTGGGATCATTGGGCGGCGGATATTGATTGTTGGCCTGCCCTGGATAGGTGGCGCAACCGGCCAGCATGCTGAGCACGATGGCACCCACCACGCCAATCTTGATCGACAGATTCATCCGCAATTCTCCTGGCACCAAGTGACGCCAGACTATCCGGTAGCGACCATTAACGGAGCGTGGACGTCGCCGCGGCTGTCATCCTCAATCCACCTGCACCAGCAAATGCTTGGCGATGCGCCCGTGCACGCGCCCGATCAACCGCACCACGTGCAACGTGAGCACCAGCAGGATCGCGCCGAAAAGCACCACGAGCGGCCACAACCACATCGCAGAGACGGAATCGGACAGCAGCACATCACCGATCCATACGTGATAGCCGTTGAAGTCGCCGAACCAGTCGGCCAGCGGCGACGCCATCAACGCCAGCGCCGTCGTCATGCCGGTCATCGCAATGGTGAAATAGACGATGCCCAGCGGCAGCATCAACAGGAAATAGAGGAAGGTCGACCACGTGCGCGGATCGAGCAGCATCTCCTTGATGCGATCCAGCAGCGGCATGGCGCGATCGTGATAGACGGTGCGACGCGGCATGCGTTCGCCCAGCATCACTTCGACGATGCGTCCTTCCACCAGCGACAGGATGCGCGTGGCGCCGATGAACAGCAGCAGCAACGGCAGCCCGATGATCAGCACCATCAATCCGAACGACAGGCTGATGCCGGTCACCGTCCAGGTGAAGTAGAAGATGCCGGTGGCCAGCGACAGCAGCATGTAGAACAGCGCGCCGTAGGTGTAGGGATCGGTGAAGACGCCGAACACGCTGCGCAGCCACGACGGTTTGGTGATGTTGGCGCGCGGTTGCGGGCTTGGCGGACGCAAGGCCTGCTGCACTTTCACTTCGGTGTCGCGATAGATGTCGGCGACTTCATCGGGCGCACCGTAGCTCGACGCCACCGCGGCGATCACTTCGGCCTCGGACTTGCCGGGATTTTCGGCGAGTTCGGAACGCAGGTATTCCTCGGCGTCATACAACGCGTCCTGGATCATCGCCGGATCGGCGCCGGTGAGCGAACGACGGAGGTGTTCCAGGTAATCGGGAATGCTGGTCGGCAACGACGTGGTGTTCATACCTTGGCCCCTTGCAGAACGGAATCGACGGAATCGCGGGTCTCGCGCCAGGCAGCCGCCCATGCGTCGAGAACGGTCTTGCCCGCGGCGGTGATCTGGTAGCAGCGACGCGGCGGCCCGCTGCTGGAAGGTTCGATGGAACTGGACAGCAATCCGGCGCCTTCGAGGTTGCGCAGCACCGGGTACAGCGCGCTCTGCTTGCCGGCCAGCACGCCGCCGCCGTGTTGTTCCAGCCGCTTGGCGATCAGGTAGCCGTGCAGCGGTTCGTGCGCGGATTCGACCACGGCCAGCAGCGCCAGCGCCACGGTTCCGGCGCTCAGCTCTTTGTGGAATTTGCGCAGGCTGTCGTCCATTGCCTCGATCCTCTATGTCGGAGTCGATACTAGTGTTGATTTCGATATAGCGAATGTGCCGGTAGTCATGGCTCACGGCACGCGCTGGCTGGCGTGGGCGGTCAGACCCACTGCGCGGGACGCCGTGAATCCATCCATGGAGGCTCGACTCGGCCCGCTGCGCGGGTCCGGCCACTCGCTTACGCTCTTGGCGTTCGGAATCACCACGCGGCATGCCGCGTAAGCGGCGCTTCCTCACCCATGCCTCGTATGCCCGCGCATTGGGCAGACCACCCACTTGCCGCGCGCGTGTTGTTGATTCCTCGCGTTATCCTCCGGGCTTCTGCTCAAGATCGCCGGAAGAACGCCATGCCCAAGACTGCTGCCCTGATCGTCCCGCTGTTGTGCGCCATGGCGTTCACTGCCACTGCTGCTGCCTCGAAACCGCCCAAGCAGCGCAGCAGCAAGGAGATCATCGACAGCGCGCCGATCAGCGCGTGGTACCGGCCGGATCCGCAGAATGTGCTGTACATGGACGTCAACGGCGGACGCGTGGTGATCGAACTGGCGCCGCAGTTCGCGCCGGCGCATGTCGCCAACATCCAGGCACTCGCCCGCGGGAAGTTCTGGGATGGACTGTCGGTGTATCGATCGCAGGACAATTTCGTCGTCCAGTTCGGCGATCCCGACGCCGACGAAGCCGGCAAGGCCAAACCCTACCCGGCCCCGGCGCAACAGCATCTCCCCGCCGAATTCGATCGCCCGGCCAAGGGGCTCGCCTTCACCGCGTTGCCCGATGCCGATGGGTGGGCGCCGCAGGTCGGATTTTCCGGCGATTTCCCCGCTGCCCGCGATCCGAAAACCGGCCGCGCCTGGATGACGCATTGCTACGGCACGCTGGGCGCCGGTCGCGGCAATGCACCCGACAGCAGCAACGGCGCCGAACTCTATGTCGTGACCGGGCAGGCGCCGCGCCAGCTCGATCTCAACATCACCACCGTCGGCCGCGTGTTGAAAGGCATGCAGTACCTGAGCGCGATCCATCGCGGTCCCGATCCGATGGGCATGTTCGACAAGTCGGAAATGCGCGTGCCGATCACTGCCATTCATCTCGCCAGTGAAGTGCCACCCGAGCAGCGCGAAGCGATCGAAGTGTTGCGCAGCGACAGCCCGCAATTCGCGGAGATGATCGAGGCGCGGCGCAATCGCCAGGACGGCTGGTACGTGCACAAGGCCGGACACATCGATGTCTGCAACATTTCACCAGTAGTGCGCGGCGTTCCCCAACGCTGATTTCGCACGCATTGTTGTGCATTGATCGCGCAACAGGTCTATGCTGGGATCGGCTCCCGAGGAGACCGTGTCATGCCGATGATGCGCGCGAGGATGACTGGCAGCGACGATCAGGTGCGCACCATGCTCAACCTGATCGACAGCATGGACGGCATCCACTCGATCGAGGAAGTGGATGACCTGATGCCGCATCTCGACGACTGGGATTCCAGCTCGGCGGGACTGAGCGATCTGCGCGGGCCGAAGGTGCACGAGATCGAACTCGATCTCGCCAACAACTCCACCGCCGGACGCGTGCAGCGCGAGATGGAATCGCTCGCCTTCGATCTCGACATGCTGGTGGAAATCAGCGACAACGACGAAGCCTGAGCGCTTCATCGATCCACCCCTGCCATTGGTCATGCTTGCGGCGCGAGCTCCACCGGCTCACCCTTGCGTGATCCATCGGGGAGTTCCTCATGCGTATCTGGCGTCTCAGCCTCGTTCCGCTCGCCTGTCTCGCAATCGTGCTGCCACTGGCCGCGCGCATCACGCCATCATCGCCAACCACGACGCCAGCAACCGCTGATACGACGGCCGCGAACACCACGGCGGTCTCCTGCCCGGCGATCGCGCTCGCCGATCCCGACGCCGCCGCACCAACCACGCCAAGCGCGGCCGATGCCTGGGGCGGTCCGCGCCAGACCAATGCGCCAACGCTGTCGGATCGCGTGGTGAAGTACGCCATCGATGCGACGCTCGATCCGGTCAAGCACACCGTTGCCGGCCGCGAACAAATGACTTGGCGCAATCGCAGCAACCAGCCGGTGTGCAGCATCTACCTGCATCTCTACCTCAACGGCTTCGAAGGTACCGGCAGCACCTTCTTCACCGAACGCAGCCAAGGCCTGCACTTCCGCAGCAATGTCCAGACCGGCGACAAGGACTGGGGCTACATCCGCCTCGATTCGATCACGCAAGGTGGACAGAGTGCACGCTGGAGTTACGTGCATCCCGACAACGGTCCCGCGAGCGATCACACCGTGGTGCGCGTCGACCTGCCACAACCGGTCGCCGCCGGTGCCAGCACGACATTCGACATCGCCTTCTTCGACCAGTTGCCGCGCGTGGTCGCACGTACCGGTTACTTCGACACCTTCCATCTGGTCGGGCAATGGTTTCCGAAGATCGGCGTACTGGAATTGCCGGGAGAGCGCGGCGCCACCACGACGCGCTGGAATGCCCACGAATTCCACATGAACAGCGAGTTCTATGCCGATTTCGGCAGCTTCGATGTGACCTTGCACGTGCCGAAGGGATACACCGTCGGCGCAACCGGCGAGTTGCAGGGCACGCCCGTGCAAAACGGCGATCTGCTGAGCTATCGCTACGTGCAGGATGACGTCCACGACTTCGCCTGGACCGCCGACAACAAGACGGTGACGCCACTGGAGGCGACGTGGGCGCATCCCGGCAGCCCATCGGTGAAAGTGCGCGTGCTGGTCCCGCGCGAGTACGCCAGCAACGCCCAGCCAGTGCTGAAGGCGACGCTGGATTCGCTCACCTATTTTTCCGACACGCTGGGCCCGTATCCCTATCGCACGGTGACCGCAGTGGTGCCGCCGCACAACGCCGAAGAAGCCGGCGGCATGGAATACCCGACCTTCTTCACCGCCGACAATGTCAAGGATTTCTCGCCGGGCACCATTGGCCAGTACGCGATGGATTTCGTCACCATCCACGAATTCGGCCACGGCTATTTCTACGGCATCCTCGCTTCCAACGAGTTCGAGGAGCCATCGCTCGACGAAGGCGTGAACCAGTACTGGGACGATCGCATGCTGTCGGATCGCCACCAGCCGATCTCGCTGGCGAATGCGTTCAGCAAGCGCCTGGGATTGGCGGCGGTCTTTCCCCCGCGCACGATCGAACGCCTTTCCGCGGGACTGGACGACCCGATGGATCGCCTTGGCGAAAATTCGTGGGATCGCCTGCCCGGCAGTTACAGCACGGTGTATTCGCGCACTGCCACCATGCTCAACGACATCGAGGCGCAGATCGGCCACGAAGCGATGGGGCGCGCGATGAAAACCTATTACGAACGCTGGAAATTCCGTCATCCCACGCTGGCGGATTTCCGCGATGCATTGGCCGAAGGCAGTGGACGCCCCGAGGTGGTGAATCGCGAATTCGACATCGCCGTGTTCAACGCCCGTCGTGTCGATGACCGCGTGTCCTCGATCGACGTGCGCGAACTGGTGCCGGACGACGGCTATCGCATGGTCGATGGCAAGCGCGTCGCGACGACCAACGCCGACACGGAAAAATCGATCGACGCTGCACGGGACGCATGGAAGAAGCAGCATCCGGACGCGAAGAGTGGCGGCCCGTATCCGTTCGAATCCACCGTGGTGGTGCGCCGCGAGGGTGCGGCGGTGCCGCAACAACTGAAAGTCACGTTCGACGACGGGAGCGTCAAGATGGTGAACCTCGACGGCAACCAGCGCTGGTTCCGCTATCGCTGGAGCGGGCCGGCCAAGGTGGTGAAGGCAGAGCTCGATCCGCAAGGCCTGCATGGCCTTGACGTGTCGCAGATCGACAACGGCCGCACCGTCGAGCCGCAGCGGATGTCGCTGGCCACGCGCGCGATGGGCTGGTTGCAACTGGCGATCACCCAGGGGCAACTGCTGTGAGCGGGCGCATCAACGGATTCCGCGCCCTGTTCGGCGGACTGACGAACGCACCGCGCCACTGGCGGATGCTGCTGCTGTGGTTGCTGGCATCGCTGATACCTGCGATCGCCGCCAGCGTGCCGCTGCGCAAGATGATCGACGCAACCTTCGGCTACAGCCCGCAGGCAGCCGACATCGATGCCGGCCGCAACATGCCGCTGCTGGCCGACGGCATCATGACGATGCTGCGGCATGGCGGCAGCACGGCGCTGGGCGTGCACATCGGCGTGACCGCGCTGCTCGCGTTGTTGCTGTCGCCGCTGCTGGTGGGCATGTTGATCGCAAGCCTGCGCGAAGGACGCCCGCTCGGTTTCGGCGAGTCGATGCATGGTGGCCTGCGCGAATACTGGCGACAGTTCCGCCTGTGGCTGGTGATCGCGATCCCGGCCGGCGTGTTGGTCGGTGCGGCCAGCTTCGCCTCAGACGCAATCGGCAAATCGGCCGATGCCGCCATCCTCGCCAGCCAGGCCGACCATCTGCAACTCGGCGCGACGGTCATCCTGGTCGCGGCGATCGCCATCGCCCATTGCGCGCTGGAAGCCGCACGCGCACAGTTCGGCGCGGATGGGCAATTGCGCACAGCGTGGCGTGCGTTGCTGCGCGGCGTCAGATTGATGTTGCGGCGCCCGTTCTCGGTGGCGCTGGTCTATCTGGTGACCATGTTGCTGCCGGCACTGGTCACGCCCCTGCTGCTCCTCGACCTGATCAAGGGCAATGCCGTGTTGGCGATGCTGGTGCTGCAGCTCGGCCTGCTGGTGCTGGGTGCCCTGCGCGCGGCGCGCCTGATTGGCCTGGCGCGCTTGTCGGCGGGATCGCGCTGACCCGCGCACGCAGACCGGAAGCCCGCTAAAATCGGATTTTCGGCATCGGACGCTGACAGGGGGCAACATGGGCTGGATCGATTTCCTGCGCTGGCCGGCAACTGCAAAAGTGCCGGTCGAGCCGACCGCGGCCCCAGTCATCGTTCCACTCACTGACGGCTATGCCGGCGAGGAACGCCGCCGCCGTCCCCGACGTAATCCCAGTGCCGACACCCGCCTGCTGATCGTCGATGATTCCGGCACGGTGCTGTCCGTCCTCGGGCGGATGCTGAAGCAAACCGGGGTGCAGGTGGCGACCGCGGCCTCCGGCGAGGACGCCATGGCCAGCATCGGCACGCAGCGTCCCGACGCGATCCTGCTCGACATCGTGATGCCGGGAATGGATGGCTTCAGCGTGCTGCGTGCGTTGCGCCGCGATGCCGAAACCCGCGACATTCCGGTGATCATGATGTCGGGGAACGAACAGGCGACCGAGCAGTACTACGCACAACGCATCGGTGCCGATGCCTTCCTGCGCAAGCCGTTCGGACGCAGCGACGTGTTCTCGCACCTCGAACGCCTGCTGGACTGGCAGGGTCGCCCGATGCGTCCGCACGGTGGACACACAACTCAACTGGTGACTTGACGCCCGTCGTCCAGCGCGACGAAGCCGCCGGTCTGGCGTTGCCACAGGCGCGCGTACAAGCCGCCTTGCGCGATCAATTGCGCATGGGTGCCGGTCTCGACGATATGGCCCTTGTCCATCACCACCAGGCGGTCCATCCGTGCGATGGTGGAGAGGCGATGCGCGATCGCGATCACCGTCTTGCCCTGCATCAGCCGGTCGAGACTGTCCTGGATCGCCGCTTCGACATCGGAATCGAGCGCCGACGTCGCTTCATCCAGCACCAGGATCGGCGCGTCCTTCAGCAGTACGCGGGCGATGGCGATGCGCTGGCGCTGGCCTCCCGACAACTTGACGCCACGTTCGCCGACATGCGCTTCATAGCCACTGCGACCATCGCTATCGAGCAAATCGTGGAGGAACTGGTCGGCGCGCGCATCGCGCACCGCGGCGTCCATTTCGTCGGGCGTGGCGCCGGGGCGTCCATACAAAAGATTGTCGCGGATGGAACGATGCAGCAGCGACGTGTCCTGCGTGACCATGCCGATTTGCGCGCGCAGGCTGGCCTGGCTGACCTGGGCGATGTCCTGGCCGTCGATGACGATGCGACCGGATTCGAGGTCGTAGAGGCGCAGCAGCAGGTTGACCAGCGTGGTCTTGCCGGCGCCCGAGGGACCGACCAGCCCGACCTTCTCGCCCGGCGCGATGTCCAGGCTGAGGCCATCCATCACGCCACCGGCTTTTCCGTAGTGGAAATGCACGTTCTCGAAACGCACTTCGCCGCGCGTGACCACCAGCGGCTTGGCATCGGGCGCATCCACCACCGTCAGCGGCTGCGCAACGGTGAGCATGCCGTCCTGCACGGTGCCGATGGCCTCGAAGATGCCGTTCACCACCCACATGATCCAGCCCGACATGTTGCTGATGCGGATGGCCAGGCCGGTCGACAACGCGATCGCGCCTGCGCTCACCCTGCCCTGCGACCACAACCACAGGCCGAGCGCGCCGGTGCCGGCGATCATCGCGCCGTTGAGCGTGGTGATCGCGACATCCATCGCCGTGGTCAGGCGCGTCATCGCCTGCACCTTGTCGACGTTTTCCTGCACCGACTCGCGGACGTATCCGTCTTCCAGCCCGGAATGCGGAAACAGCTTGAGCGTCGCGGCGTTGGTGTAGCCATCGACCACGCGGCCCATGAATTTCGATTTCGCGGTCGACGCCGCCAGCGAGCGCACCTTGGTCTTCGGCACGAAATAGCGCAGCAACGCGACATAGCCGAACAGCCACAGCACCAACGGGATTGTGAGCTTCGGGTCTGCCTTTGCGAACAGGTACAACGCGGTAAAGGTGTAGATGATCACGTACCACAAGGCGTCGACGATCTGCGCCGCCGATTCGCGCAACGACGCACCGGTCTGCATGATGCGGTTGGCGATGCGCCCGGCGAAATCGTTGTGGAAGAACGCCATGCTCTGGCGGTTGACGTAGCGATGCTGCTGCCAGCGGATGCGCGCGGTGAATGATGGCACCAGCGCCTGGTTCACCAGCATGTCGTGGATGCCGAGCAGCAGCGGCCGCGCGACCACGGTGACGAAGGCCATCCACGCCAGTTCGCGGCCATGGACGTGGAAGAAATCCGGCGCCGCCATCTTGCCGGCCATGTCGACCAGCTTGCCGACGAAATCGAACAGCGAGACTTCGACCAGCGCGACGAAGAAGCCGACCACGCAGATCGCGGCCAGCACCCCGCGCACTTGCCGCAGGTAATGCCAGTAGAAGCGCCAGATCGACGCCGGCGGTGCACCGTCGGGGCCGGGCGCGAAGGGGTCGACGAGGGATTCGAACCAGCGGAAGATCATGTCGCCATTGTGCCGGGAACGCGTGACCGAAGTGTTCAGGCGGCGATGATCGCGTCCACCACTTCTTCGGCAGGCGCCGGGCGCCCGATGATGTAACCCTGTACCTGGTCGCAACCCAGTTCCGTCAGCACATCGAGGGTGTCCTGCTCCTCCACGCCTTCGGCCACGCAATGGATGTCGAGGCGGTGCGCCATGTCGATCATGGACGCCACCAGATGGCGCAGTCGCGTGTCGCGCGCGAGGTCGGTGATGAACATGCGATCGATCTTGAGTTCGGAGACCGGGAAATCCTTGAGGTAGGAGAACGTCGCGTAGCCGCTGCCGAAGTCATCGATGCCGATGCCGATGCCCTTGTTCTTCAACACGGTCATCGATTCGATCACGGCATCGATATTGTTGGCGAATGCGGTCTCGGTGATTTCCAGCATCAATTGTTGCGGACGCACGTCCCAGATCGACAGCGCGCGCTCCACCAATCCGGGGAACCCGGCATCCGCCGCGAACAGTGGCGATACGTTCACCGCGCAGACCACGTCCGGCGCTACGCGGCTCCATGCGGCGAGATGGCGCATCGCCGCGTGCAGGCTCCACACCGTGAGTTCACCGATCAGGCCGCTCTGCTCCGCCATCGGCACGAAATCCGCCGGCGACACCGATCGCCCATCGGGCAGGGTCCAGCGCGCCAACGCCTCGTAGGCGACCGTGCGGCCGCTCGCGATCTCCCGGATCGGTTGCAGATGGAGTTGCAGTGCGTTCATCCGCAACGCTTCCGCCAGCACGCTGTGCCCGACCGGTGGGCGCAACTCCATGCCGCGCGCCATCTCGTAGCCATGGCGCGAATGGATCGCCCACGCGCTGGCATGGTCGGCCGCCATCAGCATCTCCTCGGGCGTGCGTTCCTGCGGAGACGACACCACGCCACCCACGGTGACGCGCGCCAGCACCGAATGGCGATCGAGCTGGATCGGGTGATCGAACAGTCGCGCGATCTTCGCGGCGGCGAGTTCGGCGTGCGCGTCGCCGCGAATCGCCGGCAGGAGGATGGCGAAATCGCTTTCCCCGATATGGAACAGGGTGTCGCCGGGACGCAACGCATCGCGGATCAGCAACTCGATTTCGCGGTGGAGCTGCTCGCCGATGGCGTGGCCGAACGAGAGTTCGGTCTCGCGCAGGCGACGCAGGCGCACGACCAGCAATGCGAACGGTGCATCCGGTTGCATGGCTTCGACCAGCGCGGCGACGACCCGACGGTAACCACTCACAGGAACAGCTCCGTCGGATCCAGGCCGTAGCTGTTGTGGGGCACGCTGCGGATGATGGTGAGACGTTCGCCATCCGTTCCCACTTCGTTGCCCAGCAGGTTGATCGGCATGAACGGGTCGCGCAGGCTCTTGTCCGCCCACGTCAGCAGCATCAGGCGCGGGCGCAATCGATGCGCGTTGTTCTGCGCAACGACAATCCCGATTTCGCCACTGCTCAATTCCACCAAGGTGCCCACCGGATAGACGCCGAGGCAGCGCACGAATTCTTCCACCAGTTCACCCTGGAACTGGCGATCACGGCTGCGGTACAGCTCGCGCAACGCGGCGTCGCGCGTCATCGCCGCGCGATACGGGCGATCGCTGCTCATCGCGTCGAAAGCATCGACGATCGCGGCGATGCGACCGCTCAGCGGGATGGCGGTGCCGGCCAACCGGCGCGGATAGCCACTGCCATCAAAGAATTCGTGATGGCAGGCCAGCATGGCGCGCGCCTCGGGATCGCTGAAGCCGGCCGCATCGAAGCGTCGGCAGCCCTCCTCGACATGGTCGCGCATCTCCATGGCTTGCGAGGCGTGGAGCATGCCGGGACGATCGACCACGTTGGCGGGGACGCTGGCCATGCCGATATCCATCAACAGGCCGCCGCGCGCGAGCGACAGCAAGCCGCTTTCCGGATACGACAGCGCGCGACCGAAGGCAATGGCCAGCGCGCAGCAGTTCATGGCGTGGCGATACGCATAGTCGGAATGGCGTTTGAGCGCCATCAGCCAGAAATACGCATCCTGGTTGCGCGTTACTGCGGCCACGACCGGCGTGACCGCGGCATCGACGCCGTGCTGATCGAGCGTGTCGCGGCTGCGCAGCGCATCCAGCAGCACCGATGCCTGCTGGGTGAAGGTGGTGAACGTTTCGCGCGCGACCCGCACTTCGCGTTCGAAGCGCTGCTGGAACACCTGTTCGTCGTGTTCGCGATCGATGCGGGTGACGATGCGATCGTGGGGCACGAGCGTCAGCAGGCGCCGGCGCTGCGCCGGCTCGCACAATTCGACATCGATGAAGACCACGCCGCTCCAGCGCGCAAGCTCGCGCACATCATCCTCGCTGCGCACGAGGAACCCCTGCAACGGGAACGGCGTGCCTTCCCACGAGCGATCGAGCCGGCACACGTACATGCCCGGCTGCAACTGGTCGACATCGACCTGGCGCTCCTCGATCCTCATCTCGGCCCGGTGCTGCCCGTGGTCATTTGGCGGGCGTCAGCCGCAGGTCCTGGAAATCGAAGCTGAAATCGGTGAGCGGCGACACCGGCTGCATCCGCACCTCGCGCACCTTGCCGTCGGCGTCGAGCGCGTAGCTGACGAAGGCATCGGCGTTCAACACGCGTTCGCGCCAATGGACGACGAACGTGTCGTGCTGCCACGGCTCCATGTCGCCGACGAGTTCCGCCGTCTTCGCGAAACGCATCTCCAGTCCCTTGGCGCCCTGCCGTACCACCACGTCGCCATACCACGGGTCGCGGAAAGTACCCGCATACCCCGGGAGCGGCAACGACGGTTTCGATTTGGCATCGCGCGCGGCGAGATGTTGTTTCCAGCTGTCGTCGGAATCACCGGAGGCCTTGGCCACCGCCTTGGCGTACGCACCGAGCCAGTCGTAGTCGGCGCGACCGAGCAGGATGTCGAGCGCCTTGTAGGTCACCGCATTGAAGGCGGCCCCGACCTCCTGGTTGGTCAGCACCACCACGCCGAGCTTGCGATCGGGCACCAGGGTCACGCGCGACACCATGCCCGGCCAGCCGCCGGTGTGCCAGACCAGGCGATTGCCGGCGTAATCGCTGAGGAACCAGCCTTCGCCGTAGCCACTGAAGTTCGGCACCGCCGGTTGCAGCTCCGGCACCGACGGCTTGCCGACCGGGATCGGCGTCAGCACCGACCACATCTGGCGCTGGCTCTTCTCGTTGAACAAGCGTTTGTCGCTGCCGGGAATCTGGCCGCCGGCCAGCTGTGCGTTCATCCACTTGGTCAAATCATGCACGCTGGAATACACGCCGCCCGCGCCCGAGGCATTGCGCCAGGTGGTGGTGCCGACGGTCTTCAATTCCTTGAAATTGAACTTGGCGTGGCCACTGGCGACGTTGTCGCCGGGGTGCAGGTCGTCGCTGTTGTAGCGCGTTTCCGTCATCCCCAGCGGCGTGAAGAAGCGCGTTTGCAGGAACTGTTTGTACGGCATGCCGCTGGCGTCCTCGATCACCAGCTGGGCGACGGCGAAGAGGATGTTGTCGTAGGCGTATTGCGCACGGAATTGCCCGGTGATCGGCACGTTGCGCAGGCGCTCGGCGACTTCGCGCGTGGTGTAGCTGGAGGTCGGCCAGTAGAGGAGATCGCCGGCGCCAAGGCTCAACCCGCTGCGGTGCGCCAGCAGGTCGCGGATGCGCATGTCGTTGGTGATGTAGGGGTCGGACATGCGGAACCACGGCAGGTGGTCGATCACGCGATCGTTCATGTCGAGCTTGCCGTCCTCGGCCAGCATCTGCAGCGAGGCGGCGGTGAAGGCCTTGGTGTTCGAAGCGATGGCGAACATGGTGTGGGCGTCGACCGGCTTGCCGTCGTCGATGTTGCGCAGGCCGTAGCCCTTCTCCATCACCACCTTGCCGTCCTGCACGATGGCAACGGCGATCCCGGGCACGTCGAATTGCTTGCGCACGGCATCGACATAGGCATCGAAGGCGGCGAGTCGCGCCGGATCGATCGCGGCGGGCTGGGCTTCCGGCCCTGCAGCCATGACCGGCGCCCGGGTTTGTGCCACTGTTGGGGCGCACATGCCGGCTAACGCTACAGTCAGAAAGCAGCGTGAAATCAGATACATAATGGGAACCCTGTTCCAGTCCGTCCTCGCAATCGTAAGCGATCCCACACTTTGCGCAATCGGCACTTGCACAGTCCGGCACTCAGGCATCCAATCGACAACCATGGACAAGAGCACTGAAGCCATAAGGATTGGCATCGGCGGCTGGGTGTACGAGCCGTGGCGGGGCCGTTTCTACCCCGCAGGCTGGCAGCAGCGGCGCGAACTGGAGTTCGCCAGCCGCCACGTCACCAGCATCGAGATCAACAGCACCTACTACGCGGCGCAGAAGCCCGAGACCTACGCGCGCTGGCGTGACGCGGTGCCCGACGATTTCGTCTTCAGCGCCAAGGCGCCGAAACGGATCACCCAGTCGCGGCAACTCGCGTCCACCGGCGGCCAGATCGACGCTTTCCTCGGCGACCTCGCCAACCTGCGCGGTCGCCTCGGCCCGGTGGTCTGGCAGCTCGATCGCAACGCCCAGGTCGATCGCGACGATTTCACCGCCTTCCTCGAGCTCATCCCCGATACGCTGGACGGCCGCCGCCTGCGCCATGTCCTCGACGTGCGCGATGCCGCCTTCGTCAATGCCGATTACGTCGCCCTCGCCCGCAGCCGCGGCATGGCCATCGTCCATACCGATGCGCCCGACCTGCCGCAGATCGCCGACATCACCGCCGATTTCGTCTACGCCCGCTTGATGCGCAGCCGCGCCTGGATCGCCACCGGCTATCCCGACGACGAGCTTGACGCCTGGGCGGCGATGACGCGTCGCTGGGCACGCGGCGAAGATCCCGCGGAACTGCCACACGTCTCGGCGACGCCAGCACCGGTACAGCCGCGCGACGTCTTCCTCTACTTCATCAGCGCCGCCAAGGAACGCAATCCCGCCAGCGCGATGGAGTTGCTGGCCAAGCTCGGGATCGCCACGCCGGGGACTTGAGACCCACGCCGTTCCGCCACGGCTGTGAGAAACCACCCACTGCCGCGAATCACTACGATAACGGGCACCCACTGCGGTCCCGCATTCGTGGCAGGGGAATGGACGAAGCGATGCAATCGGCGGCAACCAACCAGGCGATGCGCGAGGAATTCGGCACCTTGCTGGAACGCCATCGCGGCATCCTGTTCAAGGTGGCGAATGTGTATTCGCGGCTGCCGGAGGATCGCGCCGACCTGATGCAGGAGATCGCCGCGCAACTATGGCGGGCATGGCCGCAGTACGATCCGGCGCGCACGTTCTCGACATGGATGTACCGCATCGCGCTGAACGTCGCGATCAGTTTCGGTCGTGGCGATGGTCGACGCCGCCGCACGATGGTGCCGCTGGACGATGAGCTGCACGACATCGCCGACCACAATGCGAGCGACCACGAAAGCGAACAGCAGCTGCAACTGCTGCATCGCTTCATCCATCAGCAAAAACCGCTCGACCGCGCCCTGCTGATCCTCTATCTCGACGAACGACCGCAACGCGAGATCGCCGACATCCTCGGCATCAGCGAGGCCAACGTCTCCACCAAGATCGGACGCCTGAAACAGCGCATCCGCAACGAACTCTGAGCCTTCCGCACAGGAGCACAAATTCCATGGAACTCGACGACTTCAAGACCGCGTGGCAATCGCTGAACCAGCGCCTCGAACGCCAGGATGCGATCAACCTGCAACTGCTCGGAGAACGCAAGCGCGACAGGCTGCATGCCAGCCTGCGACCGTTGTTCTGGGGGCAACTGCTGCAGATCTTGCTGGGCGTGGCACTGGCACTGCTTGGCATCGCCTGCTGGAAAAACAATCTGCATGCCGTCGGCTACCTGTTGGCAGGCATCGTGCTGCATGCCTTCGGCATCGCCAACGCCGCGTTCGGCGGCATCACCATGGGCCTGATCGCCAGCATCGACCATTCCGCACCTGTCCTCGTCATCCAGAAGCGACTGACGTTGCTGCGCAAATTCCAGTTGTTCGGCGCGGTCCTGCTCGGCCTGCCGTGGTGGATCATGTGGATCGTGGTGGTGATCGCCTTTGCCGGCCTCGCCGATCATCCGCCGCAAGACGGCACGCCACTGTGGGTGTGGATCAACTTCGCCGTCGGTGCATTGGGCCTGCTGGCCACCTGGGGACTGTATCGTTGGTCGCACGCCAATCCCAGGCGCATCAAATTGGCGCGATGGATGGATGATGCCGCTGCGACCGCCAGCATCCGCAAGGCGCAGGCACAACTGGACGAACTCAGACAGTTCGAACAGGAGTGATCCATCGTTGCGACGACGGCGCGGCGCGCATCACACCTTCGCCGTCTTCCAGCCACCGCGACTGAACAGCCACAGCGTGAACAGTCCAACCGATGTTTCCGAAACGAATACGGCCCAGAACACACCGGTCTGTTTCCAATCGAGGTGCAGTGCGAGCAACCACGCCAGCGGGATCTGGATCAGCCAGAAGAACACGATGTTGATGCGCGTCGGCGTCACGGTATCGCCGGCACCGTTGAAAGCCTGCACGCTGACCATCCACCAACCGTAGACGTAGAGCGAGTACGAGAGGATGCGCAGCCATTGCGATCCCACCGCGATCACCGCGGGATCGGGCGTGAAGAATGTGACGAGTTCCTTCGGGAACAGGAAGAAACACGCGGCGATCACCAGCAGATAGGCCATGTTGTACCAGCCGATGCGCCACACCGCTGCTTCCGCGCGCGCCGGTTCGCCGGCACCGAGGTTCTGCCCGACCAATGTCGCCGCCGCGTTCGACATGCCCCAGGCTGGCGTCATCGTGAACATCATCAGGCGGATGGCGATGGTTGCGCCGGCCACCGCTGCGCTGCCGATATCGGCGAGGATGCGCATCAGGAAGATCCACGCGCTCATCGCCACGATCATCTGGCCGATCCCGCCCAGCGACGTTCGCACGATATTCCACAGCACCTCGCCATGTATCGCGATCTGCGAGACCAGCACGCGGATGTGCTTGCCGCCGCGCAGCAGCATCCACAACTGCAACAGCACGCCGCAGCCGCGACCGATGTTGGTGGCCATCGCTGCACCTTCGATCCCCAATGCCGGCACCGGACCGAAACCGAGGATCAGCAGCGGGCACAACAGGATGTTGAGGCCGTTCGCCAGCCACAGCACGCGCATGGAAATCGCCGCGTCGCCGGCACCGCGGAACACCGCATTGATGACGAACAGCAACAGGATCACCACATTGCCGCCGAGCATCCATTGCGTATAGCGATAGCCGTGGGCGATGACCCAGGCATCGGCACCCATCAGGTGCAGCATGTCCTTGGCGTAGACGATGCCAATGATCGCGACCGGCAACGCCACCATCAACGCGACGAAAATCGCCTGCACCGCAGAAATCGCCGCTTCCTCGCGCTTGCCTTCGCCGATGCGTCGCGCGATGACCGCAGTCACTGCCATCGCCAGCCCCATCGCGACTGCATACAACAGGAACAGATAGCTTTCGGTAAGGCCGACGGTGGCCACCGCCGATGGCCCCAACGTGGCGACGAAATAGATGTCGACGACCGCGAAGGTGGATTCCAGCACCAGTTCCAGCACCATGGGGACTGCCAGCAACATCACCGCGCGACGCAGCGGAATGCGCGTGTAATCGGCATCGGTACCGCGAATGGCGGCACGCAGGTCGCGCCATAGCGAATGGGATGCGGCGATTTCAGGCGATTGCGTGGTCTGCATGCGGCCTCCGTACGATCCGGCCGATGTTACCGGCCCGCTTCGCCATGCGCACGTGAAGTGCACCTGCAACGCGGTACGATGCGCCTTACTGCCATGAGCCGGGTTTCGCATGATGCCGAATGACGCGCCGTCCATTGTTTCTGTGCGCAACCTGAGCAAGACCTACGCTTCAGGCTTCCAGGCACTGAAGGACGTGAGCCTTGATATCCGTCGCGGCGAGATCTTCGCCCTGCTCGGCCCGAACGGCGCCGGCAAGACCACTCTGATCAATATCGTCTGCGGCATCGTCAACGCCAGTTCCGGCACGGTACTCGCCGACGGCCACGACATCGCCCGCGAGGCGCGGGCTGCGCGCATGAAGATCGGGCTGGTGCCGCAGGAGCTGTCCACCGATGCGTTCGAGAGCGTGTGGGCGACGCTGCGCTTCAGTCGCGGCCTGTTCGGCCGTCCGCCGGATCCGGCGCATTTGGAAAAGGTGCTGCGTGCGCTCTCGCTGTGGGACAAGCGCGACAGCAAGATCATGGCGCTGTCCGGCGGCATGAAGCGGCGCGTGCTGATCGCCAAGGCGCTGTCGCACGAACCGCGCATCCTGTTCCTCGACGAACCCACCGCCGGCGTCGACGTCGAGTTGCGCCGCGACATGTGGCAGATGGTGCGCGAACTGCGCGAAAGCGGCGTCACGATCATCTTGACCACGCACTACATCGAGGAAGCCGAGGAAATGGCCGACCGCATCGGCGTGATCCGCAAGGGCGAGCTGGTGGTGGTCGAGGACAAGCACGTGTTGATGCGCAAGCTCGGCAAGAAGCAGCTGACCCTGCAATTGCAGGCGCCACTGCAACGCATTCCGGAGGAACTGGCCGGCGAACCGCTGGAGCTGGCCGACGACGGCAATGCGCTGGTCTATACCTTCGACGCGCAGGCCGAACGCAGCGGCATCGCGACGTTGTTGCGACGACTCGGTGACCTCGGCATCGGTTTCAAGGACCTGCACTCCAGCGAGAGCTCGCTGGAGGACATTTTCGTCAGCCTGGTGCACGACGATCCCCGCGACGGTGGCAAGGAGGCGCGCGCATGAACATCCACGGCATCAAGGCCATCTACCGCTTCGAGATGGCGCGCACCTTCCGCACCCTGACCCAGAGCATCGCCTCGCCGGTGCTATCCACCTCGCTGTACTTCGTGGTGTTCGGCGCAGCCATCGGATCGCGCATGGGCGATGTCGACGGCGTGAGCTATGGCGCCTTCATCATCCCCGGCCTGCTGATGCTGTCGCTGCTCAACGAAAGCATTTCCAACGCTTCGTTCGGCATCTACATGCCGAAATGGGCCGGCACCATCTATGAACTGCTGTCCGCGCCGATCTCGCCACTGGAAATCGTGATCGGGTATGTCGGCGCCGCGGCGACCAAGTCGATCATGCTCGGCATACTGATTCTGGTGACCGCACGACTGTTCGTTCCTTACCACATCGCACATCCGCTATGGATGCTGTGCTTCCTGCTGCTGACTGCGGTGAGTTTCAGCCTGTTCGGTTTCATCATCGGCTTGTGGGCGGACGACTTCCAGAAGCTGCAGGTGGTGCCGCTGATGATTATCACCCCGCTGACTTTCCTCGGCGGCGCGTTCTATTCCATCAGCATGCTGCCGCCGCTGTGGCAGAAGATCGCGCTGTTCAATCCGGTGGTGTACCTGATCAGCGGATTTCGCTGGAGTTTCTACGGGATTTCCGACATCAACGTGGCGGTCAGTGCCATCGCGACGCTGGGATTCCTTGCGTTGTGCCTGGCGGTGGTGTGGTGGATTTTCCGGACGGGCTACAAGTTGAAGGTGTGAGTGGGAGACGGCAGGTATGATGGGCCGGAAATGCCAGATACGACATCACGACACTCCATCACTCCGGTAGCCGACACCGGCGACGTCCATCCCGGCGATCACCTGCACCATGCCCTTGCGCTGCTGGACGCGATCATCGCCGATCGCGACGTGCTCGATGCACTGCCGGCCGGGGATCGCGAACGCCTGCTGCAGGCCGTCGCGCTGGTCCACCATCCCGAACCGCGCGCACGACGCCGCAAGTCCAAGGACCAGGCGCGCGAGCGTGCACAGGAAAAGGCGCGTGCGACCGAGGCGCTGCTTGACCAGACCGGCATCCGCGCGTTGCGCCGCAAGCCGGTGTTCACCACCCCGAACTATTTCCCGCCGCAGCCCGCGGGCATGCATGATCCCGGCAATCGCGCCTCCGCCCCGGTGGCGCACAACACCTCGCCGGAACTCCTGCACTGCTACGTCTGCAAGCAAAAATACACGCACATCCATCACTTCTACGACCAGCTGTGCCCGACCTGCGCCGACCTGAATTTCTTCAAGCGCAGCGAGACCGCCGACTTGCACGGGCGCGTCGCGCTGCTGACCGGCGGGCGCGTCAAGATCGGCTACCAGGCCGGCCTGAAGTTGCTGCGTGCGGGCGCGTCGCTGATCGTCACCACCCGCTTCCCGCGCGATTCCGCGGCGCGCTATGCCGCCGAGCCGGACTTCGGCGCGTGGGGTCATCGGCTGGAAGTGTTCGGGCTGGACCTGCGCCACACGCCCAGCGTGGAGGCTTTCTGCACCCAACTGCTGGCCAGCCGCGAGCGCTTGGACTTCATCATCAACAACGCCTGCCAAACCGTGCGCCGCCCACCCGCGTTCTACGCGCACATGATGGAAGGCGAAACAGCCGCGCTACACACGATGCCGGCGGACGTGCGCAAGCTGCTCGGTGGTTACGAAGGCCTGCGCAGCGCCGAGCTGTTGCCGGGCGCCCGGCCCATTGCGCTCCAAACAGGCAGGCATGAGCTCGCAGGTGCCGCGGGCCTCGTCCACGCGGCCGAACTCTCGCAGGTGCCGCTGCTGGCCGATGAACTGCTCGGCCAGGAACATCTGTTCCCCGAGGGCCGGCTGGACCAGGACCTGCAGCAGATCGATCTGCGCGGGCGCAATTCATGGCGCCTGCAGATGGACGAGGTGCCGTCGGTGGAATTGCTGGAGACGCAGCTGGTCAACGCAGTCGCGCCCTTCATCATCAACGCGCGCCTGAAACCGCTGATGCTGCGCACGCCGGATGGTCAGCTGCCAACGCGCGACAAGCACATCGTCAACGTCTCGGCAGTCGAGGGCCAGTTCTACCGAAACTTCAAGACCACCAAGCACCCGCACACCAACATGGCCAAGGCCGCGCTCAACATGATGACGCGCACCGCAGCCGCCGATTACCACGGCGACGGCATTCACATGAACAGCGTCGACACCGGCTGGGTGACCGACGAAGATCCGGTCGAGATCGCCGCGCGCAAGATCGTCGAGGAACGCTTCCATCCGCCACTGGACATCGTCGATGGTGCCGCCCGCATCGTCGATCCGATCATCCACGGCATCAACACCGGTGAACACGTGTGGGGGCAGTTCCTGAAGGACTACGCGCCGACGGATTGGTGAAGCGCTTCGAACCGTCGGCAGTCGTTCAAGCCTTGAGGCCGGCCACGATCTCTGGCACGTCGAGGCCAATCTCGAGTTGTACGCGCACGTATTCGCGTTCCTTGCGGGTCAGCTTGCGGCCTACTTCGATGCGCACGTCCTCGGCCTGCAGGATGCGCAGGATTCTCGGCAACACCGAGCCGATGGCGTCGGGGCCATAGCCGGCTTCGCGCAGCGCGGCGCTGATGAGTGCTTCAACGTCCATGGCACATCGGTGATTCTCCCTTTTTGGCCTTTCGAATGTCCCTGCACAACGCCTGCGCGAACCCATCGCCCTGCGCCGGATCCACGCCCAGGTAAAAATCCGGTTCGATCAGCTCCGCCTCCATCAACAACCATTGCCCGTCAGCGTCGGGAACCATGTCGATGCGAGCGTACAACAACGGTTCGTTGATCGCGGCCAACACCTGTTCAGCCAACGCCAGCGCACCGGCCGGCGGTTCGGGCAATACGCGATACAAACCGCCGAACTGTTCCTGCACGCGGAACTCGCCGATGGGCGGGCGCTTGTTGACGGCATGACTCAATCGCCCCCCGAAATACAGCAATGACGTTTCGCCTTCGCTCTCGATGGTCGGCAGATAGGGCTGGATCAGCATCGTCATCCCGGACGATGGCTCGACGGCATCACCACGTTTCAGTCGCTGCGTTTTCCATGCGCCGCCGGACACCGCCGGCTTGACGATCAATTCGTCGGCGCCGGTTTCGGCGAACGCATGTTCGATCACGTCCCGGGTGATGTCATCGCTGCATATCGTCGGCGCGATCGCGATGCCGCGCGCCGCCAGTTCCAGCAGGTAGCGCTTGTCGGAATTCCACGCCAGCACGCGCGCGGGATTCGCCATCGCCACGCCACCGCGCAGCCAGGTGTCGCAAGCGCGCAACCAGCGCGAATGATCGTGATGGTAGCCCCAGGCCAGCAACGGCAGGACACGCGCGTATTCGTGCAATTTCGTGGCATCGTCCACATGCGCCGTCCATGGTGTCGGCACCATCTCGATGCCGACGTCGTCCAGCGCGCGCTGCAGGCGTGCCAGCACTTTCGGCCACAACTCGGGGTATGCGGTTTCTGCCGGATCAGGGACGAGGACGGCGATGCGGGTCATGGTCGAAGGCATCGCGAATCAACCTACCATCGGCAACTTCAGCCCCTGCTCTTTCGCGCACTCGATGGCGATCTCGTAACCGGCATCGGCATGGCGCATCACGCCGGTACCGGGATCGTTCCACAACACGCGGGCGATGCGCTTGTCGGCGGCTTCGCTGCCGTCGCACACAATCACCACGCCACTGTGCTGCGAATAGCCCATGCCGACACCACCACCGTGATGCAGCGACACCCAGGTCGCGCCGCCGGCGACGTTCAACATCGCGTTGAGCAACGGCCAGTCGCTGACGGCATCGCTGCCATCGCGCATCGACTCGGTTTCGCGATTGGGCGAGGCGACGCTGCCGGAATCGAGATGATCGCGGCCGATCACCACCGGTGCCTTCAGTTCGCCATTGCGCACCATTTCGTTGAAGGCGAGACCGAGCTTGTGGCGCAGGCCCAGACCGACCCAGCAGATGCGTGCCGGCAGGCCCTGGAAGCTGATGCGTTCGCGCGCCATGTCGAGCCAGCGATGCAGGTGGGGATCGTCGGGAATCAATTCCTTGACCTTGGCATCGGTCTTGTAGATGTCCTCCGGATCGCCGCTCAGCGCGACCCAGCGGAACGGACCGACGCCGCGGCAGAACAGCGGACGCACGTAGGCCGGGACGAAACCGGGGAAATCGAAGGCATTCGTGCAACCGACGTCGAAGGCCATCTGGCGGATGTTGTTGCCGTAATCGACCGTTGGTATCCCTTGCGCATGGAAGGCCAGCATCGCTTCGACATGCGTGCGCATCGACTGCTTGGCGGCATCGCGTACCTTGTCGGGATTGGCTTTCTGTTCGGCTTCCCATTGTTCCACTGTCCAGCCGATCGGCAGATAGCCATGCACCGGATCGTGCGCGGAGGTCTGGTCGGTCACGGCATCCGGACGCACGCCGCGCTTCACCAGTTCCGGCAGGATTTCGGCAGCATTGCCCAGCAATGCGATCGATTTTGCTTCGCCAGCCATCGTGTATTTTTCGATGCGTGCGAGTGCGTCATCGAGATCGCTGGCCTGCTCGTCGACATAGCGCGTCTTCAGGCGGAAATCGATGCTGCTCTGGCGACACTCGATGTTCAGGCTGCACATGCCCGCCAGCGACGCCGCCAGCGGCTGCGCGCCGCCCATTCCACCGAGCCCGGCGGTGAGCAGCCACTTGCCTTTCAGCGAGCCACCGTAGTGCTGGCGCCCCAGCTCGACGAAGGTTTCGTAGGTCCCCTGGACGATGCCCTGCGAACCGATGTAGATCCACGAACCCGCGGTCATCTGGCCGTACATCATCAGGCCCTTGCGATCGAGTTCGTTGAAGTGTTCCCACGTCGCCCAGTGCGGCACCAGATTGGAATTGGCGATCAGCACGCGCGGCGCATCGGGATGGCTGGGGAACACGCCGACCGGCTTGCCCGATTGCACCAGCAATGTCTCGTCATCGCCGAGCGTCTTCAGCGTTTCGAGGATCTTGTCGTAGCTGTCCCAGTCGCGCGCGGCACGACCGATGCCGCCGTAGACCACCAGATCCTGCGGGCGCTCGGCCACTTCCGCATCGAGATTGTTCTGCAACATGCGGTACGGTGCTTCGGTCAGCCACGAGCGGCAGTTCAGCGTGTTGCCGCGCGGTGCGCGGATATTGCGCGAAGGATCGTGGCGGGACGAAACGGGGCGTGCCGGGTGTGTCGAATCGGCCATCGCGGGACTCCAGACGGGATGCGTGCTGTGGGAATTCCGCGATTATCACCCAGTGCTGCCGCCCGGTCGCAGGCATGACCGATGGCAGTGGAGCGCGGGCAACGACCGGACTATGGTCAGAGCCCCGTCCCCGAGTCCCGCCATGAACAAGACGCTTCCCCTGCTGTCCGGCCTTGCGCTCGCCACCATGCTGATGACCGGCAGCGCTGCCGATCGCGGCATCCCCGCCTACGTGAAGGCAGCCGTCGCCGATCCCGCCCGCGTCGAGGATGCCAAGGTCGATGCGCGTCGCCACGGCGGCGAGATCGTCGCGTTCACCGGGGTCAAGCCCGGCGACAACGTGCTGGAACTGATCCCCGGCGGTGGTTACTTCACGCGCATCTTCAGCAAGACGGTCGGGGCGAAGGGCCACGTCTATGCCGTGTGGCCGACCGAATACGACGAGAGCACCGACAAGCTGCAGGCCGTGGCCGCCGCCAATCCCAACGTCGAAATCCTGAAGCAGGCGGCGGCCGCATTGACCGTGCCCGCGCCGGTGGACGTGGTGTTCACGTCGCAGAACTACCACGACTATCCCGACAAGTTCATGGGCCCGGTGGATCTGGCGAAGTTCAACGCGCAGGTGTTTGCCGCGCTCAAGCCCGGTGGCGTCTTCGTGATCGTCGATCATGTGGCCGCCGACGGCTCCGGCCTGCGCGATACCGACACCCTGCATCGGATCGACCCGGCCATCGTCAAGCAGCAGGTCGAAGCTGCGGGCTTCAAGTTCGCCGGCGAAAGCAAGGTGCTGCGCAACCCCGCCGACAACCACACGCTGAAGGTGTTCGACAAGGCGATCCGCGGCAACACCGATCAATTCGTCTACAAGTTCAGCAAGCCCGCGAAATAATCGCGGCTGGTATCCGCTTCCGCGTGTGCGGAAGCGGACGCTGCAACCGTCACTGCACGACCAGCAACCAGCCCTTGCCCGGTTCCAGCGGAATCGCTTCGTCGCGCTTGAAGGTGCGCGCCGGCTGGAAGCCTGCGATCGCCGCTGCGGTGATCGTCGCTTTCGCCGGATCGATCCCCAGCGCTTTCCAGTCGATCTGCAACGGCACCGACGTTGCCTGCGGTGCCCACGACGCGATCGCGATCATCGCCCTGCCCTGGCGCTGATACACCGTCGCCAACACATCCTTGCGGCCAGTCTTCACCGGCGCGTCCGGCGCCCACCAGCCGATCATCTCGGCCTGGTCGATGCCGAAGGCATCCCACGCTTTCCACAGCCTGCGCGGATCGCCGCCGGTCCACGGCATGCGGTTGGTCATGCCGAACACCATGCCGCGCCACGGATTACCGCCATCCTGCAGCATCTCGCCCATCAGCCCGTACGGAATGCCGGAAATTTCGGTGAGCCAGTACGCCGGCGACGTCTTCTGGTAATCGAAGTATTCGCCGAACCACAGGCGATCGAGATATGGCATCTGCTCCATGTACAGCAACGCGCTGGAATTCCAGCCATCGCGATCGTTGTACTGGTTGGCGGAATGCAGGTCGATCAGCGGATCGGGGCGATGCGCCGCCAACGCCTTGCGCACGCGCTTCATCGTCACCCGGTCGAAGGCGACGTCGTCGAGATAGAGACCATCGATGCCGACATTGCGTGCCAGCCAGTCCATCCCTTCGATGTAGTAATTGTTCCAGCGACTGGCACCGGAATTGATGATCGCGGCGTCGCGGATTTCCGGCACATGCCACGCCGGAATGTAATCGCCATCGAAGTGTTCCTGCAGCCACGACCAGCCACCGCCCTTGCCGGGACTGATGATCTCGGAACCGAGGCTTTCCAGCACCGGCACTTCCGGTGCGTGGTCGGACAGTTCGCGGATGGTGTTGTAGATCTTCACCTTCATGCCGCGCGCATGGGCGGCATCGATGTAAGCCTTCATCTTCGCCGGTTCGAGGAAGGGATAGTTGATCCACGGATTGATCGGCGTGGCGTGGTGGATGTTGACCACGGTGGCGCCGGCGCCGGTGATTTCATCCAGCGGCGCGTATTTGTGGAAGAAGCGCTGCGAGAAATGCCGTTGCGGGTTGATGGTCTTGAAAGGCGTGATCCGCAATTCGATGTCGTAATGCAAGGTTTCGCCGGCCTGCATCGTGCGCGGGCCGCTGAACGCGATCACGTCGTAACGATCGCCGGTGCGCGCCATGCAGATGCCGCCCTTGCCGCCGTTGTCCCATGACAGCGGCATCTTCAGCGGTTTGTCGTGGTAGAAATTGGTGTTGAGCGGACGCTCGTAACGATCGTCGCGCAGGCGGAATTCGAGCCCGGCGTTGACGTCGCCGATCCAGGCGCCGTCCTGGTTCTTCTGCACATCCCACTTCCAGTCGAAGCGATCGGTGGTTTCGTCGCCGGGACGACCGAGGCCGACCATGTAGCGCGCGCCATCGGCGGCGAAGGGAATTTCCAGACGGATGTCGCGCAACGTGGTCGCCTGCGTCGCCTTCAATGCGATGCGGTAGTGCAAGGAACCATCGGCCTCCAATTCACCCTGCACATCCTGCTGCAACGGCCCGACCTGCGATGCCGCGTTCCAGCGCACCCGCGCCGGTCCCAGTGTCTCGAATTTTGGAGATGCCGTGACGGTCGCGACATCCGCCTTGCCGCCGCCCTCCACCACCAGCTGCATCGGCGCGGCGAGCAAGGCACGCGGCGTGTTGCCGATCGACGTCATCCGCGGCGTGAACTCGCTGTCGATCGCGGCGGGCAGGCCATCGGCGCCGATACGCACATGGCGCCCGAGGATCGACAACACATCGCCCTGCACCTGCACCGGCGTGTACGGCGCGACCACGCTGTCATCCTGATACAGCGTCGAATCGAGCCAGTGCAGGCGCGTCAGATTCTGCGGCTGATCGTCGCCATGCGCCGCGATCTTCGCCACACCGACGTCGATCTCGATCGGCAAGCGCGCACTGCCGGCAGCCGTGCTCACGATCGCCGTGCCACGATAACGACCGGGTTTGGCATCAGCGGGAATGTCGAGGCCGAGCCACAATGGATCGATCCTGCCCTGCGCCACGTCATGACGCTGCGAGAACGGCTGCCCTTGATAGTCGGTGCCGCCCAGCGCGAAACGATGCAGTTTCGAGGTGTCGATCCGCGCGCCATTCGCACCCTGCAACGACGCCAGTTCGATGCGGACATCGTTCAAGGCACGGTTCGGCGTCCACAGTCCGAGCTGGAAACTCAGGAATTCACCGCGATCGGCGCCGAGATGCAAGGGCTTGCCCGGACCGCGCGCCGCCCAGCGTTGCGGCAACTGGTCGAACATCCGCACCGGATGGGCGCGATCCTCGCCGAACAGGAGGAACGCCGCCTGTTGCGCACCATGCAACACACGGGCGATTTCCGCAGGCGTGGCGATGCGTTCCATATCGGTGTAGGCGTCGAACGGATCGACCGCTTCATAGCCGGCGACTTTCGCCCGCGGCAATGCTTGCAGTTTCGCCGGCGATGTCGCGCCGATGCGCGCACTCCACGTCGGCGTGGCCGTGTCCTGCCATGGCTGATAGGCCAGCTTCGGATAATTGCGGCTGCCGGTCTGCGTGTACGGTTGGAAATAGATGAAATAACGACCGGCACCCTGCGTCGGCTCGAACACCAGCGTCGCCGTCGACTGATCGACATGACGACGCAAGACATTGGCGACCGGCTTGCCTGCAGCATCGGTGACGATGATTTTGTGCTCGCCGATGGCGCGATCGCGCAGTCGCCACGGGATGGTGACCTGCACCGCCGGCGCAGATGCAGCCACATCCACCGCATAGCGATGGTTGCCCAGCGCGTAGCGATCCCATTGTTCCACCGTGGTCGCGATCTTTTCGTCCTGCGCACTGGCACACGGCGGCAACATGGCGACGCCCAGCGCCAGCGCCGCCACGATCGGGCGCAAACGGGCCAGTCGCATTCCCCGCCGGATCGGCCGCGCCACCATCAACGAAAACGACACCATCGACCTGCTCCGGGATGCGAGAATGGTGATGTTAGGACAATCCGGTTCCCGCCATGCACTCGCAAGTCCGCCTGTCGAATTCCTTGCGTTTCCTGTTGTTGGCCATCCTGTTGCTGGCCGGCTGCGCCACCACCACGGCGCCGCCATCACCGCGACCTCCGGTATTGCTGATCTCGGTCGATGGCCTGCGCGCGCGCGACGTCACCCCGACGCTGATGCCCAACGTGTCGCGACTCGCAGCCCAAGGCGTGCTTGCCAGCGACGGCATGCGACCGTCGTTCCCATCGCTCACGTTCCCCAATCACTACACCATTGTCACCGGCCTGCGTCCCGATCATCACGGCATCGTGCAGAACACCATGCGCGATCCGCAGCTCGGCAGTTTCAAGCTCTCGAATGAAAGCGCCGTCGGCGACGGTCGCTGGTGGGGCGGTGAGCCGGTATGGGTGAGCGTCGAGAAAGCCGGCCTGCATTCCGCCACTTTGTTCTGGCCCGGCAGCCAAGCCGCGATCGCCGGCGTACGCCCGACGCGCTGGCAGAAGTACGACAAGTCCGTGACCACCAACGCGCGCGTGGATATCGTGTCGGCTTGGCTGGGCGAACCGGAAGTGACGCGCCCAGCCTTCATCACCCTGTATTTCGATGAAGTGGACGAGACCGAACACGAGCACGGGCCCGGTTCGCCAGAGGCCAACGCCGCGCTGCACGACACCGATGCCGCGATCGGTCGCTTGTTCGACGCCCTGCGCACGCGCGGACAACTCGACGCGGTCAATATCGTGCTGGTGTCGGATCACGGCTTTGCCAACGTCCCCCGCGATCATGTCGTCGCCGTCGAAGACGTGGTGACGAAACAGGAAGCCGAAGCTGTATCGCTGGGACAGGTGCCGGAATTCGCGCCCAATCCCGGCTTCGAAGCCATCGCCGAACGCAAACTGCTCGGCCGCCACGATCATTTCGAATGCTGGAAGAAAGCAGCGCTGCCACCGCGCTGGCATTACGGCAGCAACCCGCGCATCCCGCCGATCGTCTGCCAGATGGACGAAGGCTGGGACATGCTGGCGAAATCGGCTGTCGCGAAACGCCTGGAAGGCGGCGATCGCGGCTCGCACGGATACGATCCCGCGCTGCCATCGATGCGCGCGACCTTCGTCGCCCATGGTCCTGCCTTCGTTGCCGGGGCGCAGTTGCCGGTGTTCGACAATGTCGATGTCTATCCGTTGCTGATGCGCCTGCTCGGACTCGCGCCGCGACCCAATGATGGCGATCCACGCACCTTCAATGACGTGCTGACATCACGGGGAAAGTGAGGATGAAGACACTTCCCGTCCACTGGATGCACATCGACAGTCCGGTTGGCCGCTTGCTGGTCGCCGCCAGCGACGAAGGCATCCATGCAATCGAATTTCCGCGCAATCGCCATCCTGTGCATCGGGATGACGCGTGGATCGAAGCGACGCATCCGCTGATCGATGCAACGCGGCGCCAGCTCGGCGAGTATTTTGCCGGGAAGCGTGAAACGTTCGATCTGCCACTGGCACCACGCGGCACGCCATTCCAGTTGGCGGTGTGGAATGCCTTGCGCGAAATTCCCTTCGGCGCGACGTGGAGCTATGGCGATCTCGCCCGCCACATCGGCCAGCCATCGGCGGTGCGCGCGGTCGGCGCGGCGAATGGCCGCAACCCGATTCCGATCATCGTGCCCTGCCATCGCGTGATCGGCAGCGATGGATCGCTCACCGGTTTCGGTGGCGGCCTGCCGACCAAGGAATTCCTGCTCCGTCTCGAAGGCGCGTTGCCCACCGCGCTGATCTGATCAGCCGCGCAGTGCGTCCAGTCGCGCCTGCAAGGTCTCCAGTCGCAAGTCGCCATGACCGCCGGGCGAGACCCGCGCATTGAGGCTGGCCTGCGGATCGCCCTGCGCCCAACGCGCCGGATTCGCGGCCTCGCGATAGGCATCGCGGAACGGCAATCCTTCGCGCGCGAGCGCAATCGCGAGATCGGTGGCGTACATCGATGGCTCCAGCGCCTTCTCCATCGCCGATTCGTTCCAGCGCAGCTCGCGCAGCAAGGCCGGCAACAGCGCCAGCGCCTTGAGGCCGCGACCGAAGCCGTGCACCAGCGCGCCCTTGCTGAACTGAAGGTCGCGGTGATAGCCCGACGGCAGCGACAACAATTGTTCGATCTCCGTCTTCGCCGCAGCAACACTGGCGTAACTCGCGCGCATCAGCTCGATCACGTCGGGATTGCGCTTGTTCGGCATCAGCGAGCTGCCGGTGGTGTATTGCGCCGGCAAGGCGACGAACGCGAATTCACCGCTGGTGAACAGGCTGAGATCCCAGGCGAGGCGACGCAGGTCGAGCATCGCGCTGCCCAACGCTTCCAGTGCCGCCAATTCGAACTTTCCGCGCGACAGTTGCGCGCCTATCGGCGACAGCTGCAGGCGACCGAAATGCAAGGCGTCGGTGACGTGATCGCGATCGAGCCCAAGGTTGACGCCATAGCCGGCGGCGGTGCCCAGAGGATTGGCGTCGATCAGTCGATACGTATCGACCGCGCGCTGCGCATCGTCGATGAAACTTTCCGCCCACGCGCTCCACCACATCGCCGTGGACGACACCATCGCCCGTTGCAGATGTGTGTACCCGGCCAGCGGAACCGCCTTCTCGGCGCGCGCGCGCTCCAGCGCAACCGTTGCGGACTCGATGCACAACGCATGCAACTGGCGCAAGCGATCGCGCAGCCACAGGCGCGTCGCCACCAGCACCTGATCGTTGCGGCTGCGTCCGGTGTGGATCTTCTTGCCGGTTTCGCCGAGGCGTTCGATCAGCCGCGCCTCGATCGCCGAATGCATGTCCTCGTAGCGCTCGTCGAGCACGAAATCGCCGGCGGCGAAATCGTTGGCCAGCGCCTGCAGTTCGGCGTCGATGGCCGCGAACTCGTCCTCCGTCAGCACGCCGATCCGTTGCAGCCCCTGTGCATGGGCACGACTGGCCTCGATGTCGTACAGCATGAACTCGCGATCGAGGATGACGTCATCTCCGGCGAGGAAGCCTTGGATGTCGGCATCGACCTTGACGCCCGATTTCTGCCAGAGGAGATCGCTCATGCCTGTGCCTCGTGCCGTGCCACCTGCGGGATGATGCCTTCCAGTTCATCGAACCCGAAAGCGAGATTGAGGTTCTGCAACGCCTGCGTCGCCGCGCCCTTCAGCAGGTTGTCCAACGTCGACACCACCACCCAACGCTTGCCGCGATCGGCCGCGGTGAATCCGCCGACATGCACGCCGTGGGCATGCGCGATCCTGCTCACCCACGGCGCCTCGTCGAAGACGTCGACCAGGGCTTCGTTGGCGTAGCGATCGCGATACAGCGCCAACACTTCGTCGCGTTCGAAAGCGCGATCGAGATGCAGGTTGGCGGTAATGGTCAATCCGCGGAAATGTGGCGCGACATGCGGCATGAACTCCACCAGCGCGCAATGCCGCGTGACTTCGCGTTCGTGCAGATGGTCGGCGAGCGCATACGGCATGAGGTTGTCTCGCAGCTTTTCCGGATCGTTCTTGTCGCTCGGCGTGGTGCCGGCACCGGAATAGCCCGAGACGCCGAAACACTGCACCGGACCGGCCAGATGGTCGCGCAATGGCGCGATCGCCAACTGCATCGCAGTGGCATAGCACCCCGGATTGCTGATGCGGCGCTGGCCGTGATACTGCACACGCGTCAGTTCCGGCAGGCCGTAATACCACTCATCGTCGAAACGATAATCGGCGGAGAGATCGATGATCACCGGATCATCACCACGCTTGTCGATCTCCGCCACGCACTGTGCGGCCTTGCCGTTCGGCAGCGCCAATATGTAGGCATCGACATCCTCGCCCGGCAGCGCTTCATGCGAAAGATTGCGATAGTGCAATTCACCGGGAAATCCCGCGACATGATCGACCACGCGCTGGCCATCGCGTTCGCGCGACGACACGAAACCCAGCTCGAAATGCGGATGTGCCGCGATCAGGCGGATCAGCTCCTCGCCGACATGCCCGCGCGCACCGACCAGTCCGATCCGCTTCTTCATGCCGGTTCTTCCAGGGTCGTCGGGCGCGCCATCGCCTGCTCCACGCAGTCGCGGATCGCGACGAAATCCTCGATGCCGCACCAATAATATTTCCAGCGATCGCGCTTGACGCTGCCATCGGCCTCGCCATCGTAGAAAGCATTGATCGGATTGTAGCGACGCGAACGCCAGTACAACGCCGGTGTTTCGTCGCGCATCCGTTGCCACACCGCACGCCCGAGACCTTCGCCTTGCGCGTCATCGAGGACTGCGAACTTGTCGAGATAAGGACGTTCACGGTCGCCGATGAGGATCACCGCAGCGCGATAGTTCTCGCTGACGTAGGCGCGCAACAGCGTCGTGCGTTCGAAATATTCCGGCAGCAACTTGCGGCCGAATGCGGACTCGATCAATTCGCGCAAGCGCGGCACGTCAAGCTCGTCCCAGCGCGTCGCCTGCAACACGCGTTCGCCGCGCCGCACCAGCGTGCCCGAGCCCTTGTGGGTGAACAGCTCTTTCGCCAATTCGGACGGACGCGTGATCGACACTGACGACGATAGCGGCAAGGCATCGAGCAGATCCTTGATTTGTTCGATCTTGACGCGCATGCCGCCATGGATCCACGGCTGCGCCAGCAGGTGTTCGTATTCGGTCGACAGGTTGATCGAATCGATCACCCGATCCTTGTCGTCAAGCAAGCCGCCGGTGCCGGTGAGGAACACGATCTTGTACGGCTGCAAGGTCTTGATCAGCTCGTTCGCGGCCCAGTCGGCATTGACGTTGACGATCTGGCCGTCGGCGGTTTCACCGAGCGATGCGATCACCGGGATCGAACCAACCTTGATCGCGGCGTGGATGCCGTCCGTATCGACACGCGTCACCTTGCCGACCAGCCCGTAACGCGACTGATCGAGGAACGCGGTCTCGAAGATTCCGGACTGGATCGACGTCGCGCGCACGCCCTGCGCCTGCAACGCCTCGACCAGCTTGAGGTTCTCCTGGCGCATTACCCGTCGTACCACGGACAGTACCGGGGCATCCGTGTAACGCAGTCCGTCGACGGTGATTTTCTCGATGCCCGCCGCGTGCATCTCGGCATCGAGTTGCGGGCCGGCGCCGTGCACCACGATCGGCGTCAGGCCGACCTGCTGCAAGAACGCCAGCGACGACGTCAGTGCTTCGAGATCGTCGCGCAGCACCGCACCGCCGACCTTGACCACGGCGAATCGTCCCGCGTCGAGTTGCGAGAAACGCTTGAGGTATTGCTGGATTTCCTTGGTGCTGCCCATGCTGGACAGCAGGCGGACGATGGTGGTGCGCAGATCGGTCATGACATCAATCGTTGGTAATGGGTTGCGGCTTCGGAGAGTTGTTGCAACGACACCCACTCGTCGGCGGTGTGCGCTTGGGCGATGTCGCCCGGGCCATAGACAATCGCGTTCATGCCGGCCTGCGAGAACAGCGAGGCTTCCGTCCAGAAGTCGACGGCGGGGCCAACCGGCAACTGCAGTGATTCGGCGAACGCCTGTGCGGCGCGGCGACGCGATTCCGCGGCGCTGGCATCGCCCGCAGGTAGCGACGGACCGCGAAAGGTTTCCGCGTAGTCGCTACCATCGTCGGCAAAACTACGGAAACGCGCATGCAACGCGTCCATGTCCTGCGACGGCAGCGGACGGAAACCGAAACGGACTTCGGCTTGCGGCGCGATGATATTGGCCTTGATGCCGCCTTCGACGCGGCCGATGTTGAAGCGCAATCCCTGCAATCCGCCGAATGTTTCCGCTACCTGAGCCTGCACCAGATCGAGCGCCTGCGCGCCCCAGCGGATCGCCTGGTGCAATGCGCTGGCCTGCATCGCTTGCGCACCAGACGCATGGCCGGCGACGCCCTTGAACTCCATCCGCACCGCGCTGATGCCGCGATGCGCAAGTACCGCCGCGCCGCGTGTCGGCTCGCCGACGATCACATCACGAAAACCATGATCGCGCGCGAGAAACGCGGCGATGCAGCGCGGATCGTTGGCTTCCTCGTCGGTGGTGAAAAGGAAAGCGGCATCGCCCGTCGTCGCATTCGCCGCCGCGAGCAATCCCGCGGCCGCGCCCTTGATGTCGCAGGCGCCAAGGCCGATGGCACGATCGTCCGTCACCCGCAGCAGATGCGGATCGGCGCTCCAGTGCGGAGAATCCGGCACGGTATCGAGATGCACGTTGAACAGGAATTTGGGCTTGCCGCGCACCGCGAACAACGACACCGCGCCGGCGCCGTGATCGACCACCTCGACGGTGAAACCGGGCAACTGCGCACGCAGGTAGCCGAAGATCCCGTCTTCGACCGCGATCGCGCGCGGCGGATTGCGGGTGTCGAACGACACCAGCGCGGCGAGATGTTCCAGGGTGGCGGACGGCAGCTCAGTCATTGTCGTTCTGGTTGACCTCGGCCCACAGCGTGCTGCTCATGCCGAACAGCTTGATGAAGCCCTCGGCCTCTTCCACGCCCCAGTCGGCCGACTGCGCATAGGTCGCACCCTTGGCATGCAGGATGTGCGGCGAACGCACTTCCACCGCATCGACGCGCGCACCGGAGGTTTCCAGCACCACTTCGCCGTTGACCTTGCGCTGGCTCGACTTGAGGAAGGCCTCGAGATCGGCCTTGAGCGGATCGGAATAGAAGCCTTCGTAGACCAGCTCCACCCACTTGCGCGCGACCTCCGGCTTGAAGCGGTTCTGCTGCTTGGTCAGCACCGCTTCCTCCAGCGCGCGATGCGCGGCAAGCAGCGAGATCAATCCCGGCGCTTCGTAGACGATGCGACCCTTCAGGCCGATCGTGGTATCGCCGGTATACATGCCGCGGCCGACGCCATACGGCGCGAACAGCGCATTGAGCTTCGCCAGCAGCTGCGCGCCCGGCAGTGCCGCGCCGTCGATCGCCACCGCTTCACCCTCGATGAACTTCAGCGTCACCTGCAACGGTTTTGCTGGCCATTCGCTGCGCGGCTTGCACCAACCGCGCGACCCTTCACCCGGCGCCTTCCAGGCATCGATCTCGCCGCCGGACAGCGTCACGCCGAGCAGGTTCTCGTTGATGGTGTACTGCTGCTGCTTGGCGCGCACGCCGAAGCCGCGTTCTTCCAGATATTGTTGCTCGTAGGCGCGTGTCTGCGTGTGTTCCTTCTGGATTTCGCGGATCGGCGCGACGATGCGGTAATCGCCGCTGGCTTTCACCGCCAGATCGAAACGCACCTGGTCGTTGCCCATGCCGGTGCAACCGTGCGCGATCGCGTTGGTGCCGAGCGCATGCGCGCGTGCCAGCGCGGCATCGACGATCAGGTAACGATCCGACACCAGCAACGGGTACTGGCCCTGGTAGCCCTCGCCCGCCCACACGAACGGCTTGACGAAGCCGTCCCAGATCGCCGGACCACCATCGACGGTGACATGCGAGGCCACGCCAAGCTCTGCTGCACGCGCCTCGATGAAGGCGCGCTCCTCGGCGTCGACGCCGCCGGTATCGGCGAACACGGTATGCACGTTCCAGCCGCGTTCCTTCAGGTAAGGCACGCAGAAACTGGTGTCGAGGCCGCCGGAAAAGGCGAGGACGATGTCCTTGGATTCAGAAAGTGTCATCTGGAATATCTCGAAATATTGAAGAACGTTATTGCCTGGCCAGCGCAGCCATCACCGCTTTCTGCACGTGCAGGCGGTTCTCGGCTTCGTCGATGGCGATGCAGTTGGGCGAATCCATCACGCCATCGGTAGCCTTGACGTTGCGGCGCAGCGGCAAGCAGTGCGAGAACACGCCATTGTTGGTCAGTCCCATCTTGCGTTCGTCGACGATGAAATGCTTGAACTGGTCACGGACTGGTTTTTCGCGCTCCCAGTCGCCGAAGTACGGCAACGCGCCCCAGCTCTTGGCGTACACAACGTCGGCATCGCGGTAGGCACTGTCGATGTCGTGGCTGACGGCGAGCGAGCCTCCGTTCTCGGCGACGTTCTGCGCCGCCCAACCCATGTAGCGTTCGTCGAGCAGGTATTCGTCGGTCGGGCACAGCAACGTGACATCCATGCCCATGCGCGTGGCGATCGTCAACGCCGAGTTGGCGACCGCGGTGTTCAACGCCTTCGGGTGGTAGGTCCACGTCAGCACGTACTTCTTGCCGCGCAGGTCGCTGGTGCCGAAGTGTTCCTGCAAGGCCAGCGCATGCGCCAGCTCCTGGCAGGGGTGGGTGATCGTTTCCATGTTGATCACCGGCACCGTCGAATACTTGGCGAAGCCGTTGAGCACGCGGTCCTGGCGATCGATCGACCAATCGACGAACTTCGGAAAGGCGCGCACCCCGATCAGGTCGACGTAACGCGACAGCACCTTCGCCACTTCGGCGATGTGTTCCTCGGTGTCGCCATCCATCACCGTGCCGAGGTCGAACTCGATCGGCCACGCGTCCTTGCCCGGCTGCAGCACCACCGCATGACCGCCAAGCTGGAACGTGCCCAGCTCGAAACTGGTGCGCGTGCGCAGCGACGAATTGAAGAACACCAGCGCGACGCCCTTGCCTTTCAGCGCATCGCCGAAGCGTTCGCGCTTGTAGCGGGCGGCATCGGCGAGCACGGCGTCGAGCTCGCCGCGGGTCCAGTCCTGGGTATTGAGGAAATGTTTCATCTGGGCATTCAACTGTAGGGAAATGACAGGAGAAAAACGAAAAAACCCGGCGCGGGGCCGGGCTTCACTTGGCTGCACGTGTGCAGCAATCCGGGCCGGCGGAGTCAGGACTCGTACGGTCGGCGCGCGCGCGACGTCATGCCGCTGGCCATGGCGGCGGCAGACAGGTAGATGGCGTCGGTGCAAGTGCGCATCCGCGAATTCTCGCACCCTATGCGCTGCGCCGCAAGACCATGGTTACGCCTGCAACAGCCGGCTCATCGCCTGCCGGTAGCGCGTTTCGATGCCATCACGGTCGATATGTCGCCCTTCGGCGACCACTTGCCGGCCGGCCACCTCGACGTTTTTCACCAGCGGGCGGTTGCCGGAGAAGATCCAGCGATCGGCGACATCCGCGGCGGTGGCGCCGGCGAGGATCGGCGCATCACCATCCAGCACAAGGGTGCCCTGCCCTGCGAAGCCGGTGGACTGTGCGGCACTGGCAGCAACGCCAGCCAGCAGATTGATACCAACACTGTCCGATGCCGCGCCGATGGCGATATTGCGCCGCTGCCGTTGCAGGCGCTGCCCGTATTCCAGCCAGCGCAATTCCTCGATCGGCGACACCGAACTGTGGGAGTCGGAACCGATGCCCCAGTAGCCATCATGATCAAGGTAATCACGGAACGGGAAAAAGCCGTCGCCAAGATTGGCCTCGGTGGTGGTGCAGATCGCCACCGTTGCGCCGGATGCCGCGGTGTCGCGCACCTCGCCGACATCGAGATGGGTCGCGTGCACCAGCGTCCAGCGCGCATCGACATTGGCATGATCGAGCAGCCAGCGCAGCGGACGCGCACCGCGCAGAGCGATGCATTCCTCCACTTCCACGATCTGTTCGGCGATATGGATATGGATGCGGGCATCCGCGGGCAACGTCGCGATCACTTCGCGCATCGCGGTTTCCGGCACCGCGCGCAGGCTGTGCAGCGCACAACCGACGCGCAATGATGGGTTCTCGTCCTTGCGCAATGTGTCGATCAATCGCAAATAGGCATCGACGTCGTGGCCGAAGCGACGCTGGCGCTCCGACAACGCACGGCCATCGAAACCGCCGGTCATGTACAGCACCGGCAACAAGGTGAGCTGGATCCCGGTATCGCGCGCCGCCGCGACCAGCGCCCGCGACATCGCAGCGGGATCGTCGTACATGCGGCCATCGGGTTGGTGGTGGAGATAGTGGAATTCGCAGACCGTGGTGTAGCCGGCTTCCAGCATCTCCGCGTACAACTGCGACGCCACCGCATGCAGCGATTCCGGATCGAAGCGCGCGGCCAGTGCGTACATGGTTTCGCGCCAGGTCCAGAACGAATCCGCAGGATTGGTCTGGCGTTCGCCGAGTCCCGCGATCGCACGCTGGAAGGCATGCGAATGCAGGTTGGCGATCCCTGCTGTCCGCCAGCCCATGGGCACCCGTTCGATGATCGCTGTCTGCATCCGGCCATTGTGCCGGATGGCCGCGGGCGCATGCGAGAATGCTTCAATGATGGATCCGCACGCGCACTCGCCCATCCTGCTCGCTTCGTCCGAAAGTTGGCGGCGGCGGATGGCTTTGTGGTGCGGCGCGATCGTGGTGGCACTCGCATCGATCCTGTTCGCCAAGGGCAGCGATGCCGCCTTCCGCGGCTTTGCATGGCTGCACCACCAATGGCCGCTGGCATCACTGGCGCTGCCTCCCGCCATGTTCGGCGTGCTGTCATGGCTCACATCGCGCGGCATGCAGGCCACGCGCGGCAGCGGTATCCCGCAGGTCATCGCCGCCCTCGAGCAACCGACCGAATGGCGAGAAGCGCAACTCTCCCCGAAGATTGCGTTCGCCAAACTGTGGTTGACCCTTGCCGGCCTGCTGGGTGGTGCTTCGATCGGCCGCGAAGGTCCGACCGTCCACATCGGCGCCGGCCTGATGCACTGGATCGGCCGCCGCTTCGGCTTCGACGATCCGCAACAGGGTGCACGCTTCCTGCTGGCGGGCGGCGCAGCAGGCATCGCCGCTGCGTTCAACACGCCCCTGGCCGGCGTGGTCTTCGCGATCGAGGAACTCGGCGGCGCCTTCGAGCATCGCTTCTCGGGCACGCTGCTGACGGCTGTCATCATCGGCGGCGTCGTGTCGTTGGGCGTGCTGGGGGATTACGTCTACTTCGGCCATGTATCGACCCGCATCGCATTCGGCATCGGCTGGCTCGCGGTCCCCGCGTGCGGAATCCTCTGCGGGCTTGCCGGTGGTGGCTTCAGTCGCGCCCTGTTGGCATTGACTGCACCCGGCATGCCGGTGATCGGTACGCTGCGGCAACGCCACCCCATCCTGCTCGCGATTGCCTGCGGCATTGCACTGTCCTTGCTCGGATACACCTGCGGCGACGGCGTGTTCGGCACCGGTTATACGCAGGCACGCGACGCATTGATCCAGCAGGACATTCCCGGCCAGGGTTTCGGTATCGCCAAACTCCTCGCCAACCTCGTGTCCTATCTCGCCGGCATTCCTGGCGGCCTGTTCTCTCCCGCCCTGTCCGCAGGCGCAGGGCTCGGACAGAACCTGGCACCGCTGTTCCCCGCCGCGCCAGCATCGGCCGTCGTGTTGCTGGGCATGTGCGGCTACCTCTCCGGCGTGACCCAGGCGCCACTGACCTCGGCCATCATCACCATGGAAATGACCGACAGCAGCGACATGCTGTTGCCGATCCTCGCAGTCGCATTGATCGCGCGCACGACGTCGATGCTGGTGTGCCGGATGCCGATCTACAAAGCGCTGGCACTGCGGTTGCTGCAACAATCGCCTTCCACTTCTTCTCCGGCCGCTTCCAATGGTTGAGCCTTCAGCCGGCAACGGACTCCTGCTCGGGCCAACCCTGGCCACGCTGGATGAGGAATCCGGCTATGGCCTGATCGAAGACGGCGCACTGGCCTGGCGCGACGGCCGCATCGTTTACGCCGGCCCGCGCGCGACGATGCCGCACGAGTTCGCGTTGATCGCCTCACCGGTCGAAACCGATGGCCTGGTGACTCCAGGACTGATCGATTGCCACACGCATGCGGTATTCGCGGGCGATCGTGCCGGTGAATTCGAATTGCGATTGCAGGGCGCGAGTTACGAGGAGATCGCGCGTACCGGCGGCGGCATCCTTTCCACCGTGCGCGCAGTACGTGCCGCCAGCGAAAACGAATTGCTGGAAGCCTCGTTGCCGCGCGTGCGCGACCTGATCGCCGATGGCGTGACCACGCTGGAGATCAAGTCCGGCTACGGCCTTGATTTCGACAACGAACGCAAGATGCTGCGGGTCGCGCGCCAACTCGGCGAACAGCTTGGCATCACGGTACGCACCACCTATCTCGCTGCGCATGCATTGCCTGGCGAATACGCCGGACGCGCCGACGACTACATCGACGCTGTGATCGAGTGGCTGCCGCGCCTGCATGCGGAAGGACTGGTCGATGCCGTCGATGCCTTCTGCGAGGGAATCGGTTTCTCGCCCGCGCAGACGCGTCGCGTGTTCGAAGCCGCGCGCGCGCTGGGTCTGCCGGTGAAACTGCACGCCGATCAATTGAGCGACCTCGGTGGCGCGGCATTGGCCGCGGAATTCGGCGGCCTATCTGCCGATCATATCGAACACACCTCTGACGCCGGCATCCGCGCCATGGCGGCATCCGGCACCGTCGCCGTGCTGCTGCCTGGCGCCTTCCATGTCTTGCGCGAAACGAAACTGCCGCCGCTGGATGCACTGCGCGAACATGGCGTCCCGATGGCGGTCGCCACCGATTGCAATCCCGGCACCTCGCCGCTGCGTTCATTGCGCCAAGCCATGCAGCTCGCCACCGTGCATTTCCGCCTCACGCCCGAAGAATCGCTGCGCGGCGCCACCGTGCACGCCGCACGCGCACTGGGCTTGACGGATCGCGGCGTGTTGCGCGCCGGACAACGCGCCGACTTCGTGCTGTGGCAGATCGCGCAACCGGCCGAGCTCTGCTACTGGCTGGGCGGACGACTGGCACGTTCGGTCTACGCCAACGGCCGCATCATCGCCTGAACCCTTTTCATCGCCACTGAGAGAGATCGCACCATGAAGCCACTGCGCTCGTTGCTCGCGTTGACGCTCGCCGCACTTTCGGGGTTGGCCACCGCACAATCCACGCCTGCCGCGCGCAAGCTGGCGCACGATTCCATCATCGTCGACACCCATATCGATGGTCCGGAAATGCTGCAGGACGGCTGGCGCGATCTCGGCCAACGCACCGATCGCGAGTTCGACTGGGTGAAGGCGCAACAGGGTGGGTTGAAGATCGCCTTCATGTCGATCTACACCTCGGCGAAGCAGGACGCCGACAACACGGCCTACCAGGTCGCCAACACCATGATCGATTCGATCGAAGCACTGGTGCAGCGCCATCCCAACAAGTTCGCGCTGCTGCGTTCGCCACGCGATGTCACCCGCCTCGGCAAGCCCGGCATCGTGCTGCTGCCGCTGGGGATGGAGAACGGCGCACCGATCGGTGGCGACCTGCGCAAGCTGCAATTCTTCTTCGATCGCGGCGTGCGTTACATCACCCTCGCCCACAGCGCCGCCAACCGCATCGCCGACTCTTCATATGGCGTCGAACGCAAGTGGCACGGACTGAGCCCGTTCGGCCGTGACGTGGTGAAGGAAATGAACCGGCTCGGCATCATGGTGGACGTCTCGCACCTGTCCGATGAGTCGGCGCTGGAAGCGATCAAGCTGAGCAGCGTCCCCGTCGTCGCCACACATTCCGGCATGCGTCATTTCACTCCCGGTTTCGAGCGCAACGCCAGCGACGAAGTCGCCAAGGCGATCGCCGCGAAGGGCGGCGTGGTGCAGATCACCTTCGGCACCGGCTTCGTCAATCCCAAGGCCGCTTCCGACATGCAGGACAGCTTCCGCGCCCGCGAAGACCTGCGCCTGCGCAATCTCGCGGCGAAAGCCGCTGGCAAGCCGATCGAGGACGAAAGCGAATTCTCCGCGCGCTGGGAGCGCGAACACCCGACGCCGAAGACCGACATCTCCGCGGTGATCGACCAGGTCGTCTATGCGGTAAAACTGGTCGGCATCGATCACGTCGGCATCGGTTCCGACTTCGACGGCGTCGACGGCAAACTGCCGACGCAACTGCAAAGTGTCGCCGACTATCCGAACCTGATCGCGGGATTGCAGGCACACGACATCAAGGATGGTGATATCCGCAAGATCCTCGGTGGGAACTTGCTGCGTGTGTGGACTGCAGTCGAGAACGGCGCCAAGCGCTGACTCAGCCGTTCACCCACACGCCGATGCGGAAGTGCCAGCCGTCATTGCGCTGTTCCCAGTGCGGATGCACGTAGCGATAACCGGGACGAACCGCTTCCCAGTGACCCGGCATGAAGTCATAGCGCCGGCCATCCCAGTGCCAGTAACCATGCGCCCAGATATAACCGGGACGCGGCGGCGGCACTTCTTCCACGATGCGCGGCGGCGGCGGCTGCGGAGCGATCACTTCCACCACCTCGACCGGTGGCGGAGCCGGGCGTTCCACGATCACTTCGCGCTGCACAGGCCGCGGCGGCTGCCTGTACACCGTACGCTCCTCGACACAACCCGCGGCCACAACGACGGTGGCGGTGACGATCAGAAGACCTGCAATGCGTGACGACATTTGGATTCCCTTGCTGGAGATTGAAGTGATGTCAGGACAAACAACGTCGGCTCGTTCCACGTGTTGACACCGTGCCCATGACGCATTCAGGAAAGAGTCGGGTCGATGGGTCGTGGATATTCATCGCGCAAAAACATCCACCCCAAAATAACGAAGCCTCGCTTACGCGAGGCTTCATGCATCGAACGATAACGTCCGATCAGGCTTTCGGAGCCGCCTTCTTCGCCACAACCTTTTTGGCAGCCGGCTTGGCGGCGGCCTTCTTCACCGGCGCGGAAGCGGCGCCCGTGCTCTTGGTCACGGCATGGCTGCTGCGGGCATTGCCGTAGCTGCTGCTGTAACGCTTGCCTTTGGCGGTCTTGCGGTCGCCCTTGCCCATCGTGATTCTCCGTTCAGTGATGCCCGGCAGACTCGACGTGCCCGCGGCGTGTGGATATGACCAGCTATTTTAGCGCGCTTCTGCGGCGCAGCACAGGCCGGAATCGTGGCGACGGCTGGCACGCAGGTTGGCGAGGTGCGCCGAAGCGACCAGCAGGCCGCCCGCACCCATCGCCAGCACATGCCAGGTCAGCTGGTGATGGAGCCTCGGGATCAGGATTCCAGCCCAGAGAATGGCGATGCCGAGCGCCATGATCGCCGGAATATGGTGCTGTTGATGGCGAATCCAGGCCGAAACGGTGCTGAGCAGGCCCACTGTCGTGACGAACAGGACGAAGCCGATCTCGACCCGCTCACCGAACCACGCAGCCGCGCCCAGCGTCGGGATCAGCGCCAATACAAGCGGCGCGGCCAAGCAGTGGATCGCGCACAGGAATGATCCGGTCGCGCCGATGCGGTCCACCCATCCCCGGGTGGGACCACGATTGCTGGCTGGGAGATGGCTCATGAATGAAATCATATAACATTTCACCCTCGCCGCAAGCTGAACGCGTTGCGCCTGCTGCAGCGATGCCTGATCGTCGAATTCCTACTGCTTGGCGCTGCAGGCCGCGCAAAGCCCATGGACTTCCAACGTCTGCGCCTGCGGGCTGAAGCCCAGTTCGCGCGCCTTGCTGTCGAGCAGGTCGACGATGCCGCGATCCTCCAGTTCCACCGCGCTATGGCAGCGGCTGCAGATCAGGAACGGCACCGAATGCTGTGCTGAATTGGGGTGGTGGCAGGCAACGAAGGCGTTGACCGATTCCAGCTTGTGGATGAAGCCATTGGCGAGCAGGAAATCGAGCGCGCGGTAGATGGTCGGCGGTGCGGCGGCGCCGGGGCCGTCGCCATCGCGGACCAGATCGAGCAGGTCGTAGGCCTTGATCGGCTGGCCGGCAGCGGCGATCAGCGCCAGCACGTGTTCGCGGATCGGGGTCAGGCGCAACCCGCGCTGGGTGCAGGCGCGCTGCACCGCGGCGATGAAGCTGCCGGCATCATCGACGTGATGCGAAGGGTCGGTGCAGTGGTGGTGTTCCATGGTGTGGATGATGGGGCCGTCGATGGCGCGACTCAACCCTGCGCGATTTTCCCCAGCGCGGCGTCGATCCGGACCAGCGCCTCGGCCTGCCCGCACAGATAGACGGTATGGCTGATGTCGGGGCTCACCTGGGTTCCGGTGACGGCGACGCGCAACGGCTGCGCCACCTTGCCCATGCCGACGCCGCAGGTTTCCGCGGCCTGATGCAGGGCTTCGCCGACCGACGCAGCACTCCATTCCGCGAGCGCGGCGAGGCGACGACGCGCCTCTTCCAGCGCCGGCCGTGCTTCCGGCTTGAGATGCTTGGCGACCGCGGCTTCATCGTAGTGTTGCAGCGGACCGAACCACACCGCGGATTTCTCCGCCATTTCCTTCAGCGTCTGCACGCGTTCGCGCAGCGCGATGACGAGGTCCGCAGGTTTCGGTCCATGCGCCAGGTCGTAACCGGCCTGTTGCAGATGCCACAGCAGGTGCTTCGCCACTGCGTCGGGATCGTCGTTCTTCAGGTATTGCTGGTTGAGCCAGCCGAGCTTGGCCATGTCGAGGCGCGCAGCCTTGGCATTGACGTCCTTCAACTCGAACAGTGCGATCAGTTCGGCGATCGAGAAGATTTCCTGGTCACCATGCGACCAGCCGAGGCGCGCCAGGTAGTTGAGCAACGCATGCGGCAGGTAACCGGCATCGCGATACTGCATCACGTCGGCGGCGCCGGTGCGCTTGCTGAGCTTTGCCCCCTGTTCGTCGAGGATCATCGGCAGATGGGCGAAACGGGGCGGTTCCTTGCCCAAGGCGCGGTAGATGTTGATCTGGCGCGGCGTGTTGTTGACATGATCGTCGCCGCGCACCACGTCGGTGATGCCCATGTCGAGATCGTCGACGACAACGGCGAAGTTGTAGGTGGGATAACCGTCGCTGCGGAAGATCACCAGGTCATCGAGTTCGCTGTTCTGCCACTCGATGCGGCCCTTGACGTGATCGTCGAACACCACGCTGCCTTCGCGCGGATTGCGGAAGCGGATCACGCGGTTGGGATCGTCACGCCATTCGGCTTTTTCGTCACGATAACGGCCGCTGTAGCGCGGCTTCTCGCCCGCCGCCATCGCCGCTTCGCGCATCGCTTCGAGTTCTTCCTTCGTTTCATAAGCGTAGTACGCGCTGCCGGCAGCGACCATCTGCTCGGCCACTTCGCGATAACGATCGAGGCGATCGGTCTGGTAGATCGGGCCTTCGTCGTAGCCGAGGCCAAGCCAGTCCATCGCGTCGAGGATGGCGTCGATCGCGCCCTGGGTGCTGCGTTCGCGATCGGTGTCCTCGATGCGCAGGACGAACTGCCCATTCGAGTGGCGCGAGGCCAGCCAGCAATACAGCGCGGTGCGCGCGCCGCCGATGTGGAGGTAGCCGGTGGGACTGGGGGCGAAACGGGTGCGGACGGTCATTGGTATATTTTAGCCTCATGGCCACGTACTTCATTTCCGATCTCCATCTCGACCCCGAACGCCCGGAAATCACCGAACTGTTCGGTCGCTTCATCGATGGCGAAGCGCGCGGCGCCGATGCGCTCTACATCCTCGGCGACCTGTTCGAAGCCTGGGTCGGCGATGACGATCCCTCCCCGGCCGGCGCACTGGTGGCCACCAAACTGCGTGAGTTGCACGACAGTGGCGTCCCGGTGTCCTTCATCCGCGGCAATCGCGATTTCCTGCTCCACGACGACTACGCGCGACGCGCCGGCATGGCGATCCTGCCCGATCCCGCCGTCATCGATCTCTACGGCACGCCGACATTGGTGTTGCACGGCGACACCCTCTGTACCGATGATGCCGCCTACCAGCAATTCCGCGCCCAGACCCGCGATCCACGTTGGCAGGCGCAATTCCTCGCACAACCGTTGCCGGCACGACTCGCCTTCGCGGCACAGGCGCGCGCGGCGAGCAAGGCGCGTTATGGCGAACTGGTGTCGAACGGCATGGCGGAAACCATCGGCGATGTCGCTCCCGACGCAGTGCAGGCGATGTTCGCGCGCACCGGCATCCGCCGCATGATCCATGGCCACACCCATCGCCCGGCGATCCACGACGAAGGAGGCGGCAATACCCGCATCGTCCTTGGTGACTGGTACGAACAGGGTTCGGTGCTGCGGGTTGATCGCGACGGTTTCACCCTCGACGCGCTGCCGCTCGCAACGTAATCGCGTCAGTCCGATTCCGCCAGCAGGCTTTCCAGTTCTTCCGGATCGAAGCCGGCCTGCGCCCGCGCCTCGATGTTGAATGGCTTGCGCAATACGCCGCTGGCGTACGCCTTCAACAATTCGCGGAAACGCATTCGCGGTTCGACGCCCGCACGTTCGCAGTGCCAGCGATACCAGCGCGATCCCGCCGCGACATGCGCGATCTCTTCGCGCAGGATGATTTCAAGGATGCCGACGGTTGCATCGTCACCCAGCGCACGCAACTTCACGATCATCCCCGGGGTCACGTCGAGCCCACGCGCTTCCAGCACGCGCGGCACCAGCGCCATCCGCGCGAGGCCGTCGTGCGCGGTTTTTTCCGCCATCTCCCATAGCCCATTGTGGGCATCGAAGTCGCCATAGTCGTGGCCGAACGCGCGCAGGCGCTCGCGCAGCATCATGAAGTGGCGCGCCTCGTCGGCGGCGACCATCGCCCAATCGGTGTAGTAGTCCGCCGGCATGTCGCGGAAACGATAGATCGCGTCGCAGGCGAGATCGATGGCGTTGAATTCGATGTGGGCGACGGCATGGATGAAGGCCGCGCGTCCTTCCGTTGAACCGAAGCCGCGTCGCGGCAATTCGCGCGGATGCACGAGTTTCGGTGTGCGCGGGCGTCCCGGCATCGCGATCGCTTCGGGTGGCGGAGATGTATCGCTCGCCGCGAGTTCACCCCGCACAAACGCCGCCGCCATCGCGCGCGCGACGCGCGGCTTGCCTTCGATATCGCCGCAGTCGAGGACTGCCTTCGCCGCAGCGTGGAGATCGCTCATCGCGCGCCGTCAGGCCCGGCGCTTGGCCTTGGCCTCGTCGGAACGGTGTTCCTGCAACGCCTCGAAATAGCCATCGGCGACACCGGTGACGTATTCGCCGCTGAAGCACGAGGTATCGAAATGCATGCCGGGGTTCTTCGGGCCGGCGACCGCCGCTTCGAGATCGGCGAGATCCTGGTAGATCAACCAGTCGCAGCCGATCAGTTCCTCGATTTCCTTCTCGCTGCGTCCGTGCGCGATCAGTTCTTCCGGATTCGGCATGTCGATGCCGTAGATGTTGGCGTAGCGCACCGGCGGGGCCGCCGAAGCGAGATAGACCTTCCTGGCGCCGGCATCGCGCGCCATCTGCACAATCTGCTGCGAGGTAGTGCCACGCACGATCGAATCGTCGACCAGCAGCACCACGCGATCACGGAATTCCAGAGGGATCGGATTGAGCTTGCGACGCACCGACTTCTTGCGTTCGCCCTGCCCCGGCATCATGAAGGTGCGGCCGACGTAGCGGTTCTTGATGAAGCCTTCGCGGTACTTCACGCCGAGCACGTGGGCGATTTCCAGCGCGGCGTCGCGACTGGTATCGGGAATCGGGATCACCACGTCGATGTCATGGTCGGGCCGCTCGCGCAGGATCTTCTCGCCCAGCGCCACGCCCATGCGCATGCGCGCCTTGTGCACCGAGATGTTGTCCATCATCGAATCGGGACGGGCCAGATAGACGTATTCGAACACGCAGGGGCGCGCCAGCACGTTCTGCGCGACGACGCGCGCGTGCAGTTGCCCGTCATGGGTGATCACCACCACTTCGCCCGCGGCGAGATCGCGCACGCGCTCGAACCCGGCGAGATCCAGCGCCACCGATTCCGATGCCACCGCATACTCGGTGCCGGTCGCCGTCTCGCGCTTGCCGAGCACCAGCGGGCGAATTGCATTGGGATCGCGGAAGGCGACCAGGCCCAGCTCCATCACCATGCAAACCACGGCGTAACCGCCCTTGGCCCGCCGCATCACGCCTTCGACCGCGCGGAAGACTGCGTCCGGCGACAGCCCGTGTTGCGCGTCGAGCTCGTGCGCGAAGACGTTGAGCAGCACTTCCGAGTCGGACGTGGTGTTGAGTCCGCGGCGATCCTGTTCGATCACTTCGCGACGCAAGGCTTCGGTATTGATCAGGTTGCCGTTGTGCGCCAGCGCGATGCCGTAAGGCGCGTTGACATAGAACGGTTGCGCCTCGTCGCTGCCATCGCTGCCGGCGGTGGGATAACGGCAATGGGCGATGCCCATGCTGCCGTGCAACTGCGCCATCGATGCTGCATCGAAGACGTCGCTGACCAGGCCCTTGCCCTTGTTGACGCGCAAGACATTGCCGTTGCTGGTGGCGATGCCGGCCGCATCCTGCCCGCGATGCTGCAGCACCGTGAGTCCGTCATACAGTTGCGCCGCGACGTCCTGCGTCCCGACGATGCCCATGATTCCGCACATCGTTGTCTGTCCTCAGGGGCTGGGTCGGATGATGCCGCCCACGCCCAGTTTGGCTTGCGCTCGTGCCTTCAGCGATTCCGCCGCATCGCGACCGACCACCGGCCCGAGGCGCACGCGCGTCAACACGCCCTTGTCGGTATTGACCGTGTCCGTGGTGGCGCTGAATCCGGCGGCACGCGCCTTGTCGCGCAGCGCGGTGGCGTCGGCAGCATTGGCGAACGCGCCGAGCTGCACCGCAAAACCCGTTCCGGAAGCAGCTGGCTTGTCGGCAGGCTTGGGCTCGGGCTTCGGTTGATCGTGTGTTGGTTGATCCTGTTTCGCCGCGGCGGGCTGCGCTGCATCCTCCGTCGCTGGTTCCGTCGGCTGCGGCTTGGTCGGCTTCGCTGCCACCGCTTTTTCCGGCTTGGGCTGGGTCGTTGCTTTCGGTTTCGTCTCAGCTGATGTGGGGACACGCGGCTGAGATTCAATCGGCTTGCCGTCCGCAACGGGATGCGAAGCAGCAGCTGCAGGGGAGGTCGAAACCGGCGCTGCAGGAACCGGCGTTGTCGCTGCACCCGCATCCAGCGCGATCACCTGCGCCTTCACCGGCGCGTTGAGCTGCCCGGCGCGCACGCGCGCGATCTCGGCAGCCTCGCGGGTCGGGAACGGTCCGACGCGCACGCGCCAGGCATCGCGCCCACCCACCGAAACCTTCTCGCTGTAGCCATGCAGCTGGATGCCGGTCAGCGCCTGGACCACGCGATCGGCGTCGGCGCTGCTGCCATAGCTGCCGAAGTTGACGGCGTAATCGCCGGCGGCCATGGCCGGGGAAGGTTTGCTGTAATTCGCCGCAGGCGTCGCGGCCGCAACCGGAGCATTCGCGGCGGCCGCAGTGGCTTGGATCGCAGGGTCGGCCTGCGCTGCGGGCATTCCAGTCGCTCCGGCCTTGCCCACGGCACCTGGCACGTCCAGCGGCAGTTCCTGGGTCTTGACCGTGGCGTCGGGCGCCTTGGGCGAGTCCAGCGGCACATCGGACACGCCGCTATCGGGCGCCGGTCCCTTGACCAGCATGGGCAGGAAAATGACCGCCAACGCGATCAACACGGCGGCGCCCCAGAGGCGCTGTTTCACTGGACGATCCATTCGGCGCGCGGGCTCGCAGCAAGTTTGTGGCGATTATAGCGGTGCGCGAGCACCCACTTCCCCCCGCTGCGCTGAACGCAGGGATCGCAACGCCGCCTCGACGGTGTGGAAGGAGCCGAACACCAGCACCCGATCGCCCGCTTTGGCGCTGCCCCGGACCTGCCGCAGTGCATCCCCGACATCGCCGTGCAGCGTAGCCCCGGGCAAGTTCACGCGCGTCGATAGCGCCTCGGCGCTCTGCGCACGCCCCTCGACGTCCAACCCGGCCAGATGCCAGTCATCGACGTGCGCGGCGAGTGGTGCGGTGACGCCCGCGGCATCCTTGTCGGCCAGTGCGGCGTAAATCGCGTGGGTGCGACCCTGTTTCGGTTGACCTTGCAGCCATTCGGCCAACGCGCGCGCGGCCTGCGGGTTGTGACCGACGTCCAGCCAGACCTCGACGCCGTCGCGTTCAAGCCGTTGCAAGCGACCCTGGACATGCGCCGTTGCGATTCCTAGCGCCCACGCGGTGTCTGGAATGTCGAGTCCGGATGCGCGCAACGCGGCGATTGCTACCGCAGCATTGCGCAGTTGCACGGGTGCGGGGAGCACCGGCATCGGCAACTCCAGGGTCAATCCCGGCTCGCGCCAGCGCCATGCATCGGCATCGATATGTTCCTTGAAGAAATCGCAGCCGATCCGCAATGACGATGCACCGATGGCGTAGGCACGCCGCAACACGCTGGCCGGCGGATCATCATCGCCCAAGATCAGCGGTTTCCATGCCCGCGCGATGCCGGCCTTCTCGGTGCCGATGTCCTCGCGATCTTCGCCCAACCAGTCCATGTGATCGAGATCGACGGTGGTGATCACGGCGACGTCGGCATCGACGATGTTCACCGCGTCCAGCCGCCCGCCGAGGCCGACTTCGAGGATGGCGAGATCGAGCTTCGCCCGCGCGAACAGCCACAGTGCCGCCAGCGTGCCCGCTTCGAAATAGGTCAGCGAGATGTCACCGCGCGCGGCCTCGATCGCTTCGAACGCGGCGACCAGTTCGGCATCGCCGGCATCCACGCCATCGATGCGCACGCGCTCGTTGTAGCGCAGGATGTGCGGCGAGGTATACGCGCCCACGCGCAATCCGGTCGCACGCGCGATCGCTTCGATGAAGGCGACGGTCGAGCCCTTGCCATTGGTGCCGCCGACGGTGATCACGCACGGCGCCGGTTTCGGCAACTGCATGCGCACGGCGACTTCGCGCACGCGTTCCAGTCCGAGTTCGATGGCGGTGGGATGCTGGCGCTGGAGTCGCACCAACCAGTGCTGCAGGGAATCGCTCATGCGCACATTATCGACGCGATGGCAGCCAGCGGCGAACCGCCGCTATAGTCCGCATTCCCCATCACGCGGAAGCTGGCCATGCCGATCGCCACCGGATCCTTCACCCTGCAGATGAAACAGGAACCGGGGCTTGACCTCGGCGATGGCGCGCAGACCGGCAGTTTCCGTTTCGACAAGCAATTCAGCGGGTCGTTGGCGGCCACCAGCGTGGTGCAGATGATTTCAGCGGGCAATCCCGCCAGCGGTTCCGCCGCCTACGTGGCGATCGAGCGCATCGCCGGAACGCTGGATGGTCGCGCCGGCAGCTTCATGACCTGCCATCGCGGGATCATGGATGGCGGCGATATTTCGCTTGACGTCACCATCGTGCCAAGTTCGGGCAGTGGCGAGCTCGAAGGCATCCGCGGCAGCATGAAAATTCGCGTCGAGGGTGGCGTGCATTTCTACGATCTGGATTACGGTCTATAGAGCGTGCACGCGCTGGTTGAGTACGCTGTTATCCCGAACGGCGCAAGGGATCGGCTTTCTCGCACCCGGCGTGCGCCCGCTTGGGCGTTCCTATGACCGCGACCGTGAATACATCCATGTAGGCTCAGCCGCCGCATCCATGCGGCGGAATGGTCGGCCATGGGGACCCACCGCGCAGGCGCTGCCGGGCGGGCAGCGTTTCGTCGCTGCGATGAAGTCACAACACGCGCGCGGCAAGTGGGCGGTCTGCCCAATGCGCGGGCATACGAGGCATGGGTGAGGGAGCGCCGCTTACGCGGCATGCCGCGTGGCCATTCCGAACGCCACGAGCGCAAGCGAGTGGCCGGTCCCGCGCAGCGGGCCGAGTCGAGCCTCCATGGACGGATTCACGGCGTCCCGCGCAGTGGGTCTGACCGGCCACGCCAGCCAGCGCGTGCCTTGATAGCCGGTGCTCCGCGCGCGGGGTCACTTCCCCGCCGGAACGCCCATTTCCTGCAACAGCTGCGGCGCCGGATCGACCACGGTCATCACCCAGCGCATGTAACGCTGATCCATCGCGATCATCCGCGTCATCACTGGATCGAACACCCAGTTCGACGCCACCGATTCCCAATTCCCGTCGAACGCCAGGCCCACCAGCTTGCCGTGCGCATCCAGCACCGGCGACCCCGAATTGCCGCCGGTGATATCGAGATCGGAGAGGAAATCGACTGGCACGCTGCCGAGCTTCGGATCGATCAATCCGGCATAGCGCTTGGCCTTGATCGCATCGAGCACCGCCTTCGGCGTGTCGAACGGCTCCTTGCCGGTGGTCTTCGCCACGATCTCCTCGACCACCGTGAACGGCGCCTGCTTGCTGCCATCCAGCTTGGTGTATCCGGTCACCTTGCCGAAGGTGATGCGCAACGAGGAATTGGCATCCGGATACACCGCCTTGCCATGCGCCTTGCGGTAATCGGCCAGCGCCTTCAGATACACCGGTCGCGCCGCCAGCAATTCGCCGGCACGGGTCTTGCGCGCTTCCTCCAGCTTCAGCAGCGTCGGCATCACTGCCACCGCGTACTTGATCGCCGGATCATTGCTCGCCTCGAACGCGGCACGATCGGCACTGAGCCATTTCATGCGCTCGGCGTCCTTGCCCAGCGCACTCTTGTGCATGCGCGCGACGGCATCAGCGATGGCCTTGGCATCGCTGCCGGCGATCCAGCCGTCCAACGCGTCGACATGCTGGTCGGCAGGCAAGCGCGCGTAGCGATTCAGCCAGTACGCCTGCAACTGGCTGTCCATGCCGGCGTCGTAGCGGCGATCCATCTGCTTGAGCATCGCCTCGATCCCGGCGACATCGCGCTGCTGATAGCCGGCTTCGCGCTGTGCATCGGGCTTGGCGCGCTCGATCGACAGGCGATACAACTGCACCGCGGTGCTGCCCAACGTCCCACCGACCTGCGGTAGCGTCAGGTCACGTTCGCGGGTCTTCGCCGACTGCACGTTCAACGTTTCGATGGTGTTGTACGCCGCCAGCGCCGCTTCGCCCGATCGACGTTGCTTCTTCAGCCATGCCAGCACCGCGGATTCTTCCGCCTGCTTGGTCGCCAACGCATTGGTGCGGCGGAACCCTTCCAGTTGCCCATCGAAATTCTTCAGGGTGTTTTCCCAGCCGCGCATGGTGCTGGCGTACTTCACCGCGACATCGGGATTCTTCGCGCCGGTCGCCTGCACCATCGCCACCAGTTCCTTGTAGGTGCGGCTGATGGTCGGATACAGCCAATCCTGTGTGTTCTGGAACTCATCCACCAAGGCATAGCGGCTGGTCGTGCCCGGATAGCCCGCCACCATCACGAAATCGCCGGCTAGCAACGGTTGATCGGCGATCTTCAGCCAATGCTTGGGGCGATACGGCACATTGTCCTTGCTGTACGCCGCCGGTTTGCCATCCTTGCCGACATAGGCACGCAGGAAGGAAAAATCGCCGGCGTGGCGCGGCCACATCCAGTTGTCGACCTCGCCACCGAAATTGCCGATCGATGACGGCGGCGCATAGACCAGGCGCACGTCCCGGATTTCCAGATACTTGAACAGGCGATAGGTATTTCCGCCCATGAAGCTGTAGAGACGACAGCGATAGCCGCCACCGGTTTCGCAGACAGAGAGCAGCTGCTTTTCCAGCGTTTCCACCGCGCGCGTGCGCTCGATCGGCGTTTTCGCGGCGGTGATGGCCGCGCGTACCTGCGACGTCACGTCATCGATACGTTCCAGTGCATAAATGCGCTGCGCCGGACCCGCGCTCACTTCATCGGCCATCGTTTTCGCGTTGAAGCCGGTCGCCATCAGGTTCGACTTCGCGCTGGAATTGAGCTGGATCGCGCCGTACGCGCAGTGATGGTTGGTCGCGACCAAGCCCTGCGGCGAGACGAAACTGGCGGTGCAACCACCCAGCGACACCACCGCACCCAGCGGATCGCCGGTGAGATCGGCCAATTGATTGGGATCGAGCTTGAGCCCGGCATCCTTCAATGCCCGCGAAATCTCCGGCAACTGCTGCGGCGTCCACATCCCCTCGCCCGCCTGCGCCACAGGAATGCCAACGATCACTGCCGCAACGGCAGCCACCAGCGTCTTGCGCATCGCATCTCTCCGGAAAATCGAAACGTCCCTGCATTAGACCATTTCGAACCTGAGCGGCGTCCGGCGGTAAAATGCCGCATCTTCCGCAGCGCAGCACTGTCATGACCCAATCGACCATGAAAGCCCTGGTGAAACGCCAGGCCGCCAAGGGCATCTGGATGGAAGAGGTGCCGGTGCCGTCGCCCGGCCCAAATGAAGTGCTGATCAAGGTCGAGAAAACGGCGATCTGCGGCACCGACCTGCACATCTACCTGTGGGACGACTGGAGCCAGCGCACCATCAAGCCGGGACTGGTGATCGGCCACGAATTCGTCGGCCGCATCGCCGAAATCGGCCCCGGCGTGCAGGGCTACAACATCGGCCAGCGCGTCAGCGCCGAAGGCCACATCGTCTGCGGGCATTGCCGCAACTGCCGCGCCGGTCGCCAGCACCTGTGCCCGAACACCGTCGGCATCGGCGTCAATCGCAATGGTGCCTTCGCCGAATACATCGTGATGCCGGCGACCAACCTTTGGCCGATCCCCGACCAGATCCCGAGCGAACTCGCCGCGTTCTTCGATCCCTACGGCAATGCTGCGCACTGCGCGCTGGAATTCGACGTCGTCGGCGAAGACGTGCTGATCACCGGCGCCGGCCCGATCGGCGTGATCGCTGCCGGCATCTGCAAGCACATCGGCGCGCGCAATGTCGTGGTCACCGACGTCAACGATTACCGCCTCAAGCTCGCCGCCGACATGGGCGCGACGCGCGTGGTCAACGTCATCAACACCCCGCTGAAATCGGTGATGGCCGACCTGCACATGGAAGGTTTCGACGTCGGCCTGGAAATGAGCGGCAACCCGCGCGCGTTCTCCGACATGCTCGATTGCATGTACCACGGCGGCCGCATCGCGATGCTCGGCATCATGCCCAACGGCACCGGCATCGACTGGGACAAGGTCATCTTCAAGGGCCTGACCCTGCACGGCATCTACGGCCGCAAGATGTACGAGACCTGGTACAAGATGACGCAGCTCGTGCTCGGCGGTTTCCCGCTGGGCAAGGCATTGACGCATCAGTTGCCGATCGACGAATTCCAGAAGGGTTTCGACCTGATGGAATCCGGCAAGTCGGGCAAGGTTGTATTGAGCTGGAACTGACGGAACCCATCATGTCCCTGACCGAACGTTATTCGCACACCCTCGATGAAATCCGCGACGCCGGGTTGTTCAAGAGCGAACGCATCATCGCCAGCCCGCAGTCCGCGGAAATCACGCTGGAAGACGGCCGCAAGGTGCTGAACTTCTGCGCCAACAACTATCTCGGCCTCGCCGATCATCCCGGCATCATCCAGGCCGCCAAGGACGCGCTCGACAGCCACGGCTTCGGCATGGCCTCGGTGCGCTTCATCTGCGGCACCCAGGACCTGCACAAGCAGTTGGAGAAAACCATCTCCGATTTCTTCGGCACCGAGGACACCATCCTCTATGCCGCCTGCTTCGATGCCAATGGCGGCCTGTTCGAACCATTGCTGGACGAACACGACGCGATCATCTCCGACGCGCTCAACCACGCGTCGATCATCGACGGCGTGCGCCTGTGCAAGGCCAAGCGCTATCGCTACGCCAACTGCGACATGGCCGATCTCGAGGTGCAGCTGAAGCAGGCCAAGGCCGACGGCGCGCGCACCATCATGATCACCAGCGACGGCGTGTTCTCGATGGACGGCTTCATCGCCCCGCTCGATGAAATCACCGCACTGGCGCAGAAGTATGGCGCCCTCGTCCACATCGACGAATGCCACGCCACCGGCTTCCTCGGCAAGACCGGTCGCGGTTCCGCCGAAGTGAAAGGCGTAATGGACAAGATCGACATCTTCACCGGCACGCTCGGCAAGGCGATGGGCGGTGCGCTGGGCGGTTTCACCACGGCGAAGAAGGAAGTGATCGAACTGTTGCGCCAGCGCTCGCGCCCGTACCTGTTCTCCAACTCGCTGCCGCCACACGTGGCTGCTGCCGGCATCAAGGCCTTCGAGATGTTGTCCAGTGCTGGCGAGCTGCGCGAACACCTCGCCGCGAACACCGCGTACTTCCGCGAGCAGATGGCCGCGCGCGGTTTCGACATCCGGCCCGGCGTGCATCCGATCGCGCCGGTGATGCTTTACGACGCCCCGCTGGCGCAGAAATTCGCGGCACGGTTGCTGGAGGAAGGCATCTACGCGATCGGTTTCTTCTTCCCGGTGGTGCCGAAGGGACAGGCGCGCATCCGCACGCAGATGAGTGCCGCGCATACCCGCGAGCATCTTGATCGCGCCATCGATGCCTTCACCCGCATCGGTCGCGAACTGGGCGTGATCAAGGGTTGATGGGCACGCGGGTATTGCCGGGCTGACTGGCCAACGATTCAATCTCCTCGCCCGTCAGCTCGCGCCACTGCCCTTTCGGCAATTCACCCAGTTGCAGCGATCCGACCGCGACACGCACCAATCGCAGCACATTGATATCAAGCGCCGCCAGCATCCGCCGGATCTGGCGATTGCGTCCTTCGTCGAGCACGATCTCCAGCCACGCCGTCTTGCCGCCGCTGCGCAACAACGACGCCGATTTCGCCGCCAGCATCGCGTCGTCGCATTCCACCCCGCTGGAAAGTGCCGCGAGCTGATCCTGCGACGGAACGCAGTCCACCTGCACGTGATAGGTCTTGTCGGGGCCGCGCTGCGGACCGTTGATCGCACTCGCCCACCCCGGATCGTTGGTGAACAGCAGCAGGCCCTCGCTGGCCTGGTCGAGACGCCCGACCGGCGCGACCCAGCCCAGATCCGCGCCATCGAAGCAGCGATAGACCGTATCGCGACCGCGTTCATCGCGCGCGGTGGTCACCAGCCCGCGCGGCTTGTTGAGCATGAAACAGCGCCGAAGCTGCGCACTGGCATCCGCGCCTTCGATCTCGATGCCGGCTTCGTCCAGCCATGTCGGGCGTTCGGGATCGCGGACGATGCGCCCCTGCACGCGGACGCGACCTTCGCGGATCCAGCGTTCCGCTTCACTGCGCGAACACAGCCCGCGTTTCGACAGGATGCGCGCCAATCCGTGGCGCGAACCCGCGGCCACGATCAGGGTTTCTGGACGGGCACAGGTGCCGGGGTCTGCTGCGGCGGATTGCCATTGACTGCAGGCTGGCCTTGAACATCAGCCGCCGGAGTTGCCTCCGGTTTCGGCGGCCCCTTGGAGACATGCAGCCCTTTCGACTTCATCCACGCCTCGAACTCGACGGCGGTCATGCCCTTCTGCATGTTGAATCGCCACGGCGAGTTGTCCCATTGCGATTGCGGCTTGTAGTTGGCGGGATCATTGGGATTGGCCGGGGACGGTGATGGCAGCGTCGCGGCGATCTTGCGACAGGTGTCCACGCGCAGGCGCAGCACCACCATGTCGGCCGACATCGCCTGATCGTAGGCCTGCGTGAGTACGCCGCTCGGCGAACCCAGTTGCGCCGCGATGATCGGACGCACTTCCGCGGCCATCGGAGCCAGCACGTCGCTGCCGAGCGGCATCGATTGCGGTACGTCGGTGCAATTCGCTTGTTGCGCGGATGCGCTCATCGCGGAGAACACACCGCACGCGGTCAGGAATGCAATGGATGCGTGGCGTACGTGTTTCATTCTGCGAGTCTCCAGCGAGTCAAGCCGGAAGTGTAACTTCGTGTCGCGAAAAAACGAAACCCGGCCGAAGCCGGGTTTCGTGTGTTGCCTTGGAGCAAACCGCGATCAGTGCTGAACGTTCAGCTCGGTACGACGGTTGGTCTCGTTCTTGCACTCCGGCTTGGTCTGCGGGGTCTGGACCAGCGGACGGCTCTCGCCGTAACCGACCGGACCAGCCAAGCGACCGGCGTCGACGCCGTGCGAGGTCAGGTAGTCGTACACGACGCGAGCGCGACGCTCCGACAGAGACTGGTTGTAGGCGTCGGAACCGCACAAGTCGGTGTGACCGGCGACTTCAACACGCAGCGACGGGTTGGCCTGCAGGACCGAGATAGCCTGGTCCAGCGTTTCGGTCGAACCGGCGACCAGACCGGCGGTGGCCAGCTTGCCCTTCCAGTTGCGCTTCGGATAGTCGAAGTTGAAGTTGACGCCCTTCAGGTCGATGGCGACCGGCTTCGGGCAACCATCCGGACCAACGATCGTGCCGGCCGGGGTGTTCGGGCACTTGTCGTCGCAATCGTTGACGCCGTCACCATCGCTGTCCTTGTCGGCGCAGGTCGGAACCGGGGCCGGCGGCGGCGGGGCAACAACCGGAGCAGCCTTGTCCGGGCCCAGGGCCACGGTCAGGCCGACCGAAGCCAGCAGGTCAACAAACTGGCTGTGCTGCGGCTGGGCCAGCGCCTGGTACTTGCTGTCCGGCACGACCACGGCGGCGCCCGCCTTGTGCGGAGCCTGGACCTTGTCGAAGTCGGCACGAGCGCCGATTTCAGTACGCAGGTTCACGCGGCCGAAGTCGAACTGCAGACCGGCACCGAGTTCACCGGCGACATTGTTGTCCTTGTGGACGGCCGGGCACTTGGACTGCACGGCGATATTGGTGTTCGGGACCAGACCGGTACCGCAAGCGCCTTCGAACTGCTGCTCATGGCGCTGCATGCCGATGCCGGCCTTCAGGTACGGCCACCACTTGCTGTCGGCGTGACGGAAGTGGTAACGGGCGGCCAAGGTCGCACCGTACTGGGTCCACCACAGATTCGGATTCATCTTGAGATCCGGATTCTGGTAGTTCAGTTCGAGGTCGGTCGACCAGTTCGGGGTCCAGAACTTGCCGAAGCCCAACATGCCAAAGATCGCATCCTGGGTGTCGCGGTTCTTGTCCTGGAAGTTCACACCGGTGGCAGCGGAAACGTACCAGCGGTCGTCAAACTGCTGGGCAGACGCACCCTGCGCAACGCCCAGACCGCACAACAACGCGGCACAGAGGAGTTTCTTGTTCATTTGAGCTCCTTAATCATCGTAATGAAACAACTTGTTGGTTAAGCGAATATCGTTTTTTGCAACAAACGGCACGCGGCCGTTCGACCTACCGGGACGACTCTAGGAACCGTTCGGTGAAGACAGCGTTAACGCTACCATAACGCTTCGGTCATTTTCGAGCAACCGTGAACGGCCGGTTCAGCGGCCAGCAAAGAATGACCTACCGCGCCGGGATCCGCAAGACAAAGGCGGCGGTCATCACATTTCGAATGCGTTCCGGTCGACGACCCGGGCCAGGAGTCTGGCCAGCAGCCGGCCGCGTCTCCTGTCTAGCAGAATTCCAGCAGAAAATCCCCATTCATGATTCAGCCGCGGTTGGGGATGGCGCCCCTAAGGTGCCACGACCTTGCGGCCGCCCTCCCGATCGATCGGGAATCCGATGGCGCCGCAGACGACCGCTCCCCCACGCGGTCGCATCGGGCACCCGGTGATCACGGACACCGCCGCCCTCCCCGAAACGCCATGCCGGATATTCCCGAGGCCCATGCGGCCCGTCGTCCAGCGCAACGAAACAAAGGAGTCGACGATGAAACTGGCATGGTTGTTATGGATGGCGTCGGTCCTGCCGCCGCAGGCCTCTGATTCGCTCTGCCTGAGCACAACGTTGTACCTGGAAGCGCGCGACCAGCCGCTGCTGGGCCAGCAAGCGGTGGCGGAAGTCGCGTTGCGACGCAAGGACACCGGCCTCTGGGGCGATTCCGTGTGCTCGGTGGTCACTGCGCGCAAGCAGTTCGCCCCCACACTGGTGTCGCCATCCACCGATCTCGACAACACCGAGGCCTGGGCGCGTGCCGTGACCGTCGCGCTGGATGCCGAGCACAACTGGACGCTGCCGGTCGGGAAACGCCGCGAGGTGGTTCCGGGCGCGACCCACTTCGCCGCGCTCGACATCGCGCAACCCAGTTGGCGCACCGGCTATCAAGTGCGGACGATCGGCGATCACACCTTCTTCGACCTGATGGCGACGTCGCGCCCGCCGTATCGCGATTGAGCATCGACGCGACCGGCTAAACTGGCGGCATGACCGATCCGGCCCGCCCCACCCTCGCCACGCGTTTTCGCGGTTTCCTGCCCGTCGTGGTCGACGTGGAAACCGGCGGCTTCGACTGGAATCGCCACGCATTGCTGGAAATCGCCGCGGTGCCGCTCGATCTCGACGCTGATGGCAAGTTGATTTGCGGCGAGACGATCAGCGCCCACCTGCATCCCGCGCCGGGCACTGATATCGATCCGAAATCGCTGGAAATCACCGGCATCCAGCTCGATCACCCCTTCCGCCTCGCCAAGCCGGAACGCGAAGCGCTCGATCACGTCTTCAATGGCGTGCGCGCCGCGGTGAAGAAACACGGTTGCCAGCGCGCGATCCTGGTCGGGCACAACGCCCACTTCGATCTCAACTTCGTCAACGCAGCCGTCGCCCGCGTCGGCCACAAACGCAATCCGTTCCACCCCTTCAGCGTCTTCGACACGGTGACGATGGCCGGCCTCGCCTACGGGCAGACGGTGCTGGCACGCGCGGTGCATGCCGCCGGCATCGACTGGGATGGCGCCGAAGCGCATTCCGCCGTCTACGATGCCGAAAAGACCGCGGCGCTGTTCTGCAAGATCGCCAATTCATGGCCGATGCTCAACGCACCGAAATCGGAACTGCCGCCGCAGCAGCCGTCATTGCTCAGCGCTGACGTTGGCCCCTGAGCGAACGCGCCAGTCCGTAGAGGGCGATCAGCGCCCAGACGCTTTCCAGCAGGAACACCGAGATGTTGAAGCCGCCGATCAGCGATACCAGGATGGCGAGCGCACCGATCAGGTTGAGCAACTGGTAGATCGGGCCATCACCGCGCAAACGGCCAACCTGCAGCAGGAAGAATCCGATCACGATCAGCAGTGAACCGGCGAGGCCGGCGACGTCCCACCAGTGCAGGGTGAACAAGGCGCTGGAATCGTTCATGACACCCTCTGGCGGACAGCTTCAAACAGGGAAATGCCGGCAGCCACCGACACGTTGAGGCTTTCCATCGCGCCCGGCATCGGGATGCGCACCAACTGGTCGCAATGTTCGCGGGTGAGGCGACGCAGGCCCTCGGCTTCCGCGCCCAATACCAGCGCGACATTGCCGCGCAGGTCGATGGAATACAGCGAAGTCTCGGTTTCGCCCGCCAGGCCATAAATCCACACGCCCTGCTGTTGCAGCGACTTGAGGCAGCGCGCGAGATTGGTCACGCGCACCACCGGCAAGCGATCGGCCGCGCCCGCCGAAGTCTTGCGCACGGTTGCGGTGATCGACGCCGCCTTGTCGCGCGGAATCACCACCGCGTGCGCACCGGCCGCAGCGGCACTGCGCAGGCAGGCGCCAAGGTTGTGCGGATCCTGCACTTCATCGAGGACGAGGATCAGCACGCGACCATCGGCGTTCTCGACGATCCCTTTCAGATCGTTTTCGTCGTAGGTCTTCGCGGCGGCATAGCGCGCGATCACGCCCTGATGACGCAATCCGCCGGCCACGCCATCCAGCGCCTGCTGGGCAACGCGGCGCGGCTCGATGCCGAGGCGGCGCGCCTGCGTTTCGATCTCGAGGACGCGCGGATTCTTCGCGCCGGCCTCGATCAATATTTCACGGACGTTGGCCGCATCGTGTTCGATCGCCGAAGCCACGGCATTGATGCCGGCGATCCATTGGGAATCCTTGGACATGGTGCGATGTGTCGTCTCAGTAGGGTTTCTTGCCGCGCTTGGCCGGCTTGCCGCGTGGTGCCGCCGGTCGCGGTCCTGCTGCTTCGTATTCGCCGGCCAGCTTGAAGTCGATGCGGCGATCCTCGACGCTGGCGCGCATCACCACGACTTCGACGCGATCGCCGAGACGGAACGTCAGCCCGCGCCGCTCGCCAGTCGTGGTCTTGCGGATCGGATCGAAGTGGTAGAAGTCCTGCGGCAGCGAGGTGACATGCACCAGTCCGCTGACCTTGGAATCGTCGAGTTCGACGAACAGGCCAAACGAGGTCACGCCGCTGATGGTGCCGTTGAACTTGCCACCGACGTGTTGTTCCATCCACGCGGCGCGGTAACGCTCGTCCACTTCGCGTTCGGCTTCGTCGGCGCGGCGTTCGCGATCCGAGCATTGCTGGGTGAGCGCCGCCATTTCGCGCGGCGACGGCCAGCCGCGTTCGGCGGTTCCGCCACGCAATACATGCTTGATCGCGCGATGCACCACCAGATCGGGATAGCGGCGGATCGGCGAGGTGAAGTGCGCGTAGGACTCCAGCGCCAGGCCGAAGTGGCCGATGTTGTCCGGCGAATACACCGCCAGGCTCTGGCTGCGCAGCACCACCGATTCCAGCAAGGCGGCATCGGGGCGTTCGCGAATCACCTTCAACAGCGCAGTGAAATCACCCGGTCGCACCTTGCTCCACGGCGGCAGGCTCAGCTTGAATTCCTTGAGGAATTCCAGCAGATCGGCGAACTTGGCTTCCGGCGGGCGATCGTGGATGCGGAACGGCGCCGGCATGTGATGGGCGATCAGGAACTTCGCAGCCTCGACATTCGCCGCGATCATGCATTCCTCGATCAGCTTGTGGGCGTCGTTGCGCTGGAGCATCCCGGCCTGGGTCACCGCACCGGTGTTGTCGAGGACGAAGCGCACTTCCGATGATTCGAATTCGATCGCGCCGCGACGCTGGCGGGCTGCGGCCAACACCTGGTACAGCGCGTGCAACTGCTGCACCTGCGGCAACAGGCTACCGACGCGTTGCAATGCGTCTTCGCGGGCGTCCTCGGGAATGCCGTCGCCGATCGCGTTCCACACCTGGGTATAGGTGAGCCGCGCGTGCGAATTCATCACCGCTTCGTGGAAGGTCGATGACGTCACCTGGCCCTGCGCATCGATGCGCATGTCGCAGGCGAAGCACAGGCGATCCACTTTCGGATTGAGCGAACAAATGCCGTTCGACAACGACTCCGGCAGCATCGGCACGACGAAACCGGGGAAATACACGCTGGTCGCGCGCAGTTCCGCTTCGCGGTCCAGCGGCGTTTCCAGCCGCACGTAATGCGAGACATCGGCGATCGCGACGATCAGGCGGAAGCCGCCGTTCTTCGTCGGTTCGCACCACACCGCATCGTCGAAATCCTTGGCGTCCTCGCCATCGATGGTCACCAGCGGCGTGTTGCGCAGGTCAAGCCGCCCGACCGTCATCGCGGCATCGACGTCCTGCGGCACGTTGGCCGCTTCATCCAGCACGTCCTGCGGGAATTCGTGCGGCAGGTCGTGGCCGTGGATCGCGGCTTCCACCACCAGCGATGGCGTCAGCTTGTCGCCAAGCACGGCGACGATGCGGCCGATCGGCGGGCGCACGGCATCGGCGGACTGGGTGATTTCGCACACCACCAATTGGCCGGTGCGGGCATCGCCACGTGCATCCGTGGGAATCTGTATGTTGCGCTGGATGCGGCGATCGTCCGGCACCACGTAGCTGATGCCCGACTCCAGCACGAAGCGTCCGGTCAGGCGATTGAGCCGCCGTTCCAGCACCTCCACCACTTGCCCTTCCGGGCGACCGCGGCGATCGAGTCCGGTGATGCAGGCAAGCACGCGATCGCCGTGCATGGCCTTGCGCATTTCCAGCGGCGGCAGGAACAGGTCTTCACCGCCCTCGTCCGGCCGCAGGAAGCCGAAGCCATCGGGATTGGCGATCACCGTGCCGCGCACCAGGTCGACCGCGCGCGCTGGCAGGTAATCGCCGGAACGGTTCCGAAGCAGCTGGCCATCGCGCACCATCGCCGACAGGCGACGCTGCAGGATTTCGGAACGCTCGGGCGCGGTCAGCTCGAAGGTTTGCGCGAGCGCCTCCGCCGTGAGCGGACCATCCGCTTTCGACAAGGCCAGCAGGATGGCTTCGCGACTGGCGATGGGATCGGCATAACGCTCGGCTTCGCGATGGGCCATCGGATCGAGACTGTCGGCGCGCGCCGGCTTCCTTGCGCTCGCCGCGGATGGACCGCGACCACGCCCGCCCGTTTGCGGCATCCACGATGGTGGCTTGTTGCCCGCCGGCCCGCGCGGCCCGCCACCCGATCGCTTGCCGCCACCTTTTCCGGTATTCGTACTCATGGTGCCATGGTCGCACACTGCCCGTGCCGATCCGGAACCCGGGCGCATCGGCTTGACAGCGCATCGACGCCCTAGCAAAATACGCGGCTCATCTGCCCTGGTGGCGGAATTGGTAGACGCACTAGTTTCAGGTACTAGCGGGTAAAACCGTGGAGGTTCGAGTCCTCTCCTGGGCACCATGTAGATGTCTCAGCGCATCTCATGACAGATGAAAACAACGAAACCCGCGCAAATAGCGCGGGTTTTTTTGTGTTTGCGTGTCCATCGCATCTCAGGACAGCTCGCGCGTGACATGGGCAATTTTGTGGGTAACTTCGGGCAGGCCCCAAAAGTTACCCGCACCTAACCTGAGGCCTCACACGCATGGCAATTTTGACTGATCGCAGCGCTCGCGCGCTGAAACCGCAGGACCGCATGTACAGGACTACCGACGGTGGTGGCCTGGTACTGGAGACGTGGCCCCACGGAACGAAGTACTGGCGATTTCGCTACCGCTTCGCCGGCAAGGAGAAAAGTCTGGGGATGGGCGCATTCCCGGAGGTCTCGATCCGGGAAGCTCGGGACGGCCTAGTCGGCGCCCGTGCCCTGCTCCGCCAGGGCATCGACCCTTCGAAACAGCGAAAGGACGCACGCCGGGAGGCTCTTTCGGCTCACGACCGGGTATTCGAAATCGTGTCGGCCGACTGGCTCGCCGAAAACAAAGGGCGATGGGCGCCGGAGACGTACCGCAAGGCGAAGTACGTGCTGGAAACGTACCTACAGCCGCCGCTGAAGAACTGCGACGTTGCGACGCTCGCGACACCGGAGGCGCGCCGGGTGATCGCCGCAGTGTCCGCCAAGGCGCCCGCATTGGCACAAAAGGCGCGCGGCCACCTCGGGGCAATCATGGAGTTCGCCGTCCATAAGGGACTGCGGGAGGAAGGTCGCGCGCTGTCCCTACGCGGGAGCGTCCAGAAGAAAGAAACCGGCCACATTCCGGCCGCCGTTGACCCGGATGACATCCGCGTCGTGGTGAGCGCCGTATTCGCGTACGAATCGCCCATCACACGCGCCGCGCTGATTCTGGCGATGTTGACCGCTCAGCGCCCCGGAACGATCGCTGGCGGCCGCTGGAGCGAATTTGACCTGGACGCCGCCGAGTGGCACATCCCGGGCGAGCGGATGAAGATGCGCGCGCCGCACGTCGTCCCATTGCCCCGCCAAGCAATCGAGCAACTGAAGTTCATGCGCCAGTTCACGGCCGACCGCGAGTACGTGTTCCCGCCCCTCGCGCGCCAGCGGACGCCGCACCTGCATCGGGATGCCCTGAGTTCGGCGCTGAGGCGCATGGGGTTACAGGGACAGCATGCCGCCCACGGGTTCCGCGCCATGTTCCGTACTGCTGGCCGGGAGCGACTGCGGATCGATGCCGACGTGCTGGAAGCGCAGTTGGCACACGTGAAGAAAGGCGACGTGCGGAAAGCCTACGACCGCACGCAGTTTCTGGATGAGCGGCGGGTGGCGATGCAGGCGTGGGCGGATTGGGTGATTGGCGTTATGGCTTAAAGACGAACGTCGGTCGAGCGTGCGCTCGTAGCAGCTCATAGATCGTCACAGTCTTAATGTTGCCGATTTTCAGTGCAGCATCGGGAATCGGCACTTCCTTCTTCTTTTCAGGCTGAGACAGTTCTTGCGTCACGACGATATGCCCGTGGGCGCGTGCGTACGCGAGTAGAAATGCATCGGCCCGCTTGACATCGGCAAAGCGGGCAAGCGCGGCGGGCTGATAATGCTTATCGGCGTTGGCCCATTGCATGCAGTGAGCATATTCCTTCATTACGGCAGCGTCGCCCACATCGTCGAGAAAAAATCCATCGGGCATTTCCTCGGTCCACCTGCGCGCCTCGTCACCTTTTTTCCCTTCGAGCAGTTCTGCGCGAACCTTGCCGATGCTATAGATCACACCCTTATCAAAGCCCTCATGTACCCAATCCCAAAACCCTTCGCAGAACGCAAAGTGGTAGTGGAAATTTTTGCCTTGGATAAAGACATTGAAATCAATGATGTACTTGTTAGCCATGCTCGGCACGCCCCTTTGCCAACGCCACAACCGTATCAGGTTTGACGTTCAATAGACTCGCAGCGTCGCGGAGCAGCGTTTGCCCACTCATCGCGCTCGCCACAATCGTTCGTGTGAATTTCTTGCTGTTTCTAACCGGAATGGTCAAAAGGGCGGTCGGCTTTCCGCTGGACTTAACTCGCTGCGTATTAGCCGCGACCTCGTCATAAAACGCCTGATCAACAAGCTTATTGTCCAACGCGCGTCGAGCGATGACCAGCTTGCTAACCCGGAAATACTTAGCGAGCTTTTCGACATCTTGCGGGCCAGACCATCGCTCCATAAAGGCATTCATCGGCACCAGTAAATTTGCCGCAACACGATTACAGAGACGCTCAATCGGATTTCCAAATCGAGCAAGTGTTACATCAGAAACACCGGTCACGCCAAGCCAGATGTGAGCCAACTCATGCATAAGCGTAAAGACCGCTGCCACTTCGGCATCGCGCCCATTGATGAATACAAGCGGCACCAGCTTGTGCGAAACCGCAAAGCCTCGAAACTCCTTTTCAGAGATCGGTCGATGCGTATTGGCCTTGACGTAGCTGGTCTTGAACACCAACACGCCTTTAGCTTCAGCCTTCGCACTCAGCGCGGAGAAATAGGCGGCAGCATCGGCACTTTTACGGCGGTCGTCGTCAGTGACACCAAGCTCGCGACGCATGTCCGCAGCGATGTCGTCGGCATTTCGCTTTGCGTCAGCAGTAAATCGACCAACGAAGGGATGCTCCCCGGCTCCTGCTTCTGTAAGGTACTCGATCAGCCAACTCTGCTTCGCAAACACGTCCTCGAGCGTCTCATAAAAATCTTCGCTCAATGGCTGCGCATCCTGAATTTGACGTAGATCAGGGATGTTCGGGCGCGTGATTTCGGGTGGCTCGGCAAGGAATAGGTAGCCGAAAGGAATGCGCGCCCTCTTCGCTAGCTTCTCAGCCTGCGCTACGGTCAAGCGCCCCTGAACGATACGTTCGCGATCCCTCTCGCGCTTGGCAACACTCTCAGCGAAAGAGTGCAGTGTCTGGCCCGCCTTTTCGGCAGCCCAATTAAGCACGTCGCGGGAGAATTCCAGCGGCTCCACGTTTAACGACCCATCGCCCCGTATGAAACAGCTCATTAGACCATACCCTGTCTCAGGGGCTGAGAAGACGCCCCTACGCCGCCTCAGGCGAATTAAACCGCAATCATTTGGAGCCGCGCGTATACCGCGGCTCGGCCCGCAGCCACTTGCCCGACCTGCGTCTGCGCCTGGACGGCTTGTGTGAATGTGAAATGCGAGCGGACGGGCTTCGCGCGCTCGACTTCGGATATGACGGCGTCGACGTACGCCGCGGAATCAGCGCCAGCGCCAGCGCCAGCGCCAGCGCCAGAAAATGCCAGCACCATGTCGAACGTGTGCGGCGCGCCGGTCGGTGATTTTTCCCACCACTCGGTCAGCACGACCGATCCGCCGAATGCCTCGACGACTTGGTGAACGCTGCGCGCGGTGCCCTTGCGGCGCTGGATGTCGATCGCGTTTCGGATCAGCGACCGTTTGATATTCTCCGGCCACGTCGGCTCCCACGTGTCGACCGACATCGCCCACGCCAACCACGGCAGCAGCGCCACCGGGCATGTGTCGGGGTTCCACACGTCGCGGATCGGAACGGGGATGGCGGCGAACGGCTCGACGGCCGCGCGCGTCAGGTTGCGGACGGTTGCGGTCGCGTTCGGCGGCAGCAGTGCGGCAACGTCAGACATCGGTGCAGTGTTGGTCTGATCGATGATCATTGGTCACTGGGCTCCACGGCCCCCAGGCCGATCAGCTCCGCCAGTGATCGAATGGATTCAGGGGATGCAATCATCACCGCTCATGCCGATCATGGCCCCAGCCCACTGTGAGCGGATCGGCCGGCGCCATGCAGGAATACTTCTTCCTGGGTTTCTCGGGCTCCTTCGATCGCGCCGCATACTTCACGCGAATTTCCAACGCACGAATAACTTTCGCGACGCCGTCGTCACTCAGGTCCGGGAACCGCTTGCGAATACGTGTTTCCGCTTTGTTTCGCTCGTAAAAGAACCAGTTACCCATTGCCGGAGACGCCACCATGACACGGGGCCCGTCATCGTCAGGATGCCGCGAAACAATCGTGGCATCCTCAATCGCAAGCAACACCAATGACAGCGACGAATCCGGTGCGATCAGCGCCACTGGCGGCAGCGGTTCCTGGACCGGCGTTACCGCCGGCATTTTCCGTTTGATTTTCCAGAACATGGCGTCACCCCTTACGCCACGGCCGCGAAGAACGAACCCGGATGCATCACAACCGGAAGCACGTTCACGAAAACTGTCACTGCGAGATTGCCTTTCATGCCCGTACGCTGGAACGTGATTTCGAACTCGTCGTTGATAACCAGGCCAGCGCGCGAGAAATCACCGATGAACGTCCCAGCATGCGCACTCGCAAGGTCGGCGACGATGCCATTCGCGCGCAACGTACCATCCGGCGCCATTGTCGCGCCCACGCCACCTGTTCCCACGATGCCGCGCAAGTCGTCCGCACTGATCAACGCCGCGGCGGCCGCGCCCAAGCTGAAATTCGCCGGGGCACCCGCAGCGACCGCCCCGATGACAACCTCATCGGCCACGCGCCCGATACCGAGCGTCACGGATTCCAGAATTTCCTGCTCGATGCGTTCGTACGGAACCTTGTGCAAGTCGCGGCGCTTCAATTCGAAGCTCACGGCTTTCTGGATCGAGTTGTTTTTGAAGTCGAAGTCGATGATCTGAATCGGCGTCGGCGTCACGGCCACGTCCGTATCGTCCGGGACAGTGACGAACTGCGCCGGCAGCGGCCGACGGAAATGTGCGGGCATCGGAGCGACGGCGATCGCCATGTCACCGGCGCCTGCGACGATCGATTCACCGATCTGCGAATACGCGATGAGCTGCGCACCCGCCCGGCAGACGCGGGATGCGAACGCAACCGCGTGTTTCATCGGGATTTGCCTACCCGAAAATTTTTCGGTCAAGGCCAGCCCACCGGGGGATCGTTCGAATTCGCCGATGGCCACGCGCTGTTCGTTCAGGCGAACGATTGCGCTGCGCTGCATCGGTTGTGGAATGTAGCCTGTGGGTTCCTGGAACCCGACCGGCGTGTGTTCCAGGAACTTCTGCGCGCGCATCGCGTTTTCGATGGCTACGCAGAAAGTGGAGTCGGAACTTTGCTTATTGATCGATCGGACGGCCATGCTGTTTTGTTCGCCTATGTTGGTACGCTTAGGGTCGGCTTTGCGCGTGTCTAGCGCCACGGTAGAAATGTCCGCGCTGCGCCCAATGCCGACAGTGTCGCGGCGGCTCGATGACTTGCCCATCGGCGGAATTTTCGCTTTACGGCCGACACCCACAGTCACGTCAGCAGGCACCGACACGAAGCTGATTTCGTACGGTTGCCACTTTGTGACGACGTACACATCATGCCTATGTGCGCCAGGCCGCTCGAGGAATTCAACGGCGTTGACGAAATACCCAACCGACACGTTGCAGCGGATGCCGTCCTCGATGTCGGCCAACAGGTCTTCACCATCCTGGGAACGGCTGATTTTTACGATCGCACGGCCTTTGCGAGTGGCTTGGTCGATCCATGCTTCGGTGACCACGCCACGTTGCTCGTGCCAGTCGTGGTTATCAAGGACTGCGCCGGAATTGAGCAGCCGCGACAGGTCGACGGCACCCGGATCGTGCGACAACACTTCAACGCCATACGTGCGTTCGACTTCTGCTTCGCTGGAAAACGATATCTCGACCGTGCGCGCCTCGCGATTCACAGCAGCGATTTCAGCAGTGCGCCGCCCGTTGCCTCCTTTGCGGATGGCCTGGAGACGTTCGGAGCGGGTAAGGATTTTGGTTTTAGTGTTCATGCGGTTGAAAATTTCCATTGGTTGATCGGTTCATCGTTTTCTCCATAGGTGAACAACAAACTGAATTTGCGATGCCTCGCACATTTGAAAAGTTGCGGTGTTGATGGCACCGCCTACTCACCCCCATGGGGGAGGACCCGTGGAATGTGACGTGAGGCGCAAATCGTTCCATGCAGGGACTGCCCTGGCTTGGGGCCTGCTCCGGTGTGCCGGTTCGCCGCCGGTTGTCCGGTTTGTCCGGTTCCTAAAGGAAACCGGACCGGCGGACAGGCAAAACCGGACCCATTTCGGACGTAAACCGGACACAAATCGGACATTGGTCATTCGAATGTCCCCGCCTCATCGGTCGGTAGAACGAAGCCGCCGACCTGGACTTCGATCAGCCCACTCGTCTTAAGCGAATCGATGACTTCGCCAACCCGGCGGCGATCGATACCGCGGTCAACCATCGAATGCCGCCAGTCATTCATGGCAACGCGCGCGGTATGCGGACTGAGCTTCGACCGGGTCAGGGTCACACGACGATCAGCGAGCATGTCGCGCAACGTCTGCATGGCTAGTGTTTGGTGCTTCCCGCGGCCCGCCTTGCCGGGCGCCTGCGGCGGGGTGTAGTCCGTTGCGTCCAGAATAACGCTCGTCGCTGGAACACCCTCTTCGTCGCACACTGGAAGTTCGACACTGCACATGCGGAACGCGATCGGGTCTGGTTCCCGCGCGTCCTTCATCTTTTTTGTTTCGACTTGGATGACGCGATCGTTTCGCGCGACGCTGTATTCGGCATCGAGCGCAGCCCGGAACGCACTGGACCCTCGTCCCTGGGTCTTGTCTGCCTTTCCAGTGTGGTGAACGACCAGAACCGTGGCCCGGTATTTCTCACGGAGGAATGCATCCAAGTTCGATACAAACGAACCCATGTCCTCGGTTCCATTCTCGTCGCCACCGAAGTTTCGGGCGAGCGTGTCGACGACAATCAATTGCGGAACAGTGCCGGTTTGTTCGACCATTTCATCGACCGCATTCGCGACGCCTGCGGCTTCCGCTGCGCTGCATAGATGGGCGGCGCGGCTACTGATAAACAACCGCTCATCTATGCCTGAATCGTCGTGCCGGATTTTCCATGCCGTCAATCGGCGGATGATGCCGTTCCGGCCTTCACCGGCAATGTAGAACACTGTTCCGCGCTTGACCTTGTGACCGTGCCACTCATTTCCTGACGCGATACAACACGCCAAGTCGATCGCAACGAACGTTTTTCCGCACGCGGGATCACCGACGAGCGCCGCGATGGAGTCGGATTCAAAGTAGTCGCGCACCAGCCAATCGATTGGCTGTAGACCACCGGCGGTGAGTTCACCCAAGCTATGGAACGCAAACTGGCGATGCGCAGCGTGATTTTCGGACGTGCGGTCGGCATTCGCCGCCGCCACGTCCAGGATATTGGGCTTAGCGGTCAATCAGCACCGCCTTTGCGCGGGCAATCCGACTACATGCCAGGTTGAGCCGCGCCATGTCGTCGTCGGAAAGGGTATCGCCAAGCCGCACTGCATTGGCGGCGACGTGCGCGACCTCCACCTCAATGCTCAGCGCAGCGACGGCAGCCGGCCATTGCGACTCACGAATCGAACGGCGCCATTCAGCACGCTGCTCCGGCGTTGTTGGTGCGAGACGCTCCGGAAACAGGTCGGACCACTGAAGCTCGATTGCCGCCAATACATCGGCCGTCTCGCAGCCAGCGTGGCAACTCAGTAGCACTTTGCCATCATCGACTTCCGAAATAGAAAGCTTGCGGGACCTGCCACCGCACGAAGGGCAGCGCGCACGATGTCCGCGTCGATTGCGCTGGACACCATCAAGGCGACTCAGAACCACGTCGAGCGCGAAACTCATGCGCCGCCCCACATATCAGGATCGCGTGCCATCGCCATAGCATCACGGGCATGATCGACGGTGAATCGATGAGTGCGCGGCGACCATGCGGCATGGCGTTCCACCAGCAAGCGAACGGCGCGATCGTCGTCCCAGCCTTCTAGAACGGCAGCACGCGCGACCCGCTCAGCCGCAGCGGTGCGATTTTTCCGTGCGGTGTGATTACGGCTGAGCATGCTGGCGGGGGCTGATTCCGTCAGGCACCGTTTCAGCAACGCTATCTCGATCCGTAGGGGCATCAGCGGAAACGTGGTGGGGTCTTGGCACCGGCGCGAGCTGAGCTTCCTAAGGCGCGGACATTTCGACCGTGGAACAATCGGCGAGCCACCGCCAATATCACTCTTGATCGGTTTCAGACGCCGGTCTTCATGCGTGTTGGTAGCGGTCCCGGATGGCATTCGTCCGGGACCGTTTTTATATTCGGTCATGCGGCGATGACCGCCGGTTTGCGACGCGAATCGGCGATGCGCGCGTTAACCCACGCGTCCACTTCGCCTTCGACCCATAGGGTCATGTTTCCGACCTTCAGCGCCTCCGGGAAGGATCGCTCGCCCATCAGTCGATATACCGTTGGGCGACTGATTCCAGTGCGGGAGACGACATCGCGCACCCGGATCAGCCTCTGTGAGTTGTTCTGGTTCTGCATTTTTTCAGGACTCCAATTGTCCACGCCGTTGTGCGCCATAGTTTTTCCATTCATCGAATTGCGTTCCATCGGCGTAATTTCCGCTCATGGACGCTCGCGATCTACGGTAAAAATGTCCGCAGTCAGCGGCCAACCGTGACCAGGTTTCGCGCATGCACGTATCGACGGGCACGAAAACAACAGGAAGCGTTACGCGTGTAACGCCAGCACATTCAGTGATGAGTTAAGAAGCGAACCCGAGTGCCGGCAAGCACTTGAGTGCCGCTTGCCAGGATGACGGGGACGACACAACACCGGATAACAGGGACCAGGCTCTGTCCTTCACCCACATGGCGCCGAATCGAGCAACGATTCGGACGCGGAATGACCCGCGACAACGAGAGAAGCAAAATGAGCAACGGCACGAAGGCGTACTACGAAGCGAAGATCGACGAAGCCACCGGAGCGATGTTCAACCGGGAAACAGGCGAACGACTGGACGCCATAGCCGTGATTCCTACCCATGCCCCTGACCTTCAGGCACTGGTGGACATGCTGACCCCGGAGGTAGCGGACGACCTGGCATGGATGGCCGCACGCCGTGCTGGATGGCGGCCGGTGGACGTGGCCGCCTGAACTTGCCTCAGCCCTCCCGGACCCCATACACTGGTCGGGTGCGGGTAACTTTGTGGCTAATCTTGAAGTGTGCCGCGCTGTGACTCTTGGTTTTCAGGTGTTTTCTCGCAAGGTTCGAGTCCTCTCCTGGCACCAGATGAAATCAAAAGCCTCGCGCAAGCGGGGTTTTTTGTTGCCCCTCCGATCCGTTACGCTGATGCCGTGAACCTGCTGCGCCATCCCGCCCTCCGCCTGCTCAACCTGCCAGCCCTGCTGGCGGTCTTGCTGCTGGCTGCCATACCGACGCTGGGCAGGATCCACGCACCTACAATGTCTGGCCACCACGCCGGCAAGGTCGCGTTGTGCACCAGCGAAGGACTGAAATCCGTTCGAGCGGATCTGGCGCAGTCACCAGACGCGACACCCGCCGCACCCGACCACCACCAACACGACGACTGTGGCTACTGCCCGTTGCTGGCCGGGCTGGCACAACTGCCGCTCGCGTTCGACTGGCGCCCGCCGGCGCCGATCGCCGACGCGCAACCACTCGCAACTTCCAGCGTCTTCATCGCACACGCCAGCGGCACCGGCCTTGGTGCACGCGGCCCTCCGGACTCCATCGCGTCGATCACCACTTGATCCGCACGCGCGTTCGCGCGCATCCTCGATATCCGGAGTTCCCCATGATCGCTGCACACCATGCGACGACACGACCTCGTCGACCCTACATCATCACCACATTGACGGCAGCGCTGATTGTTTGCCTGCCCGATATCGCCCATGCCTGCGCTACATGCGGCTGCACCTTGAGCACGGATGCCGCCACCGGATACTCCGCGGAATCGGGTTGGCGCATCAGTTTCGACAACAGCTTCATCGATCAGAACCAACTGCGACACGGCACGCACGGCGCGACGCCTGGCCAAGTGGTCGACCATCCTTCCGATCCAACATCGACTGGCAGCGAGATCGAGAGGAACACGATCAATCGCTACCACACCGCCAGCATCGCCTGGCGACCCAATGCCAACTGGGGCGTTTCGCTTGCCGTGCCGTGGATCCAACGCGACCACACCACCTATGGCCAGCAAGAACAGCCGTTTACTCCCGCCGCGGTCGCGCCCGACCAGATCAGTTCGGCGCGCGTGAATAGCCTCGGCGACGTCAAGGTGTTGGTCAATTACCAGGGCTGGTTGCCGACGCACAATCTCGGCATCGTTGCCGGCATCAAATTGCCGACCGGCAAATATGGCGGACAAACCGAGGACGGCACGATCGTCGGCCATCCGGTGTTGTTTCGTTCCGGTCACGCCGCTGGGCAGACACTCGACACCAGCCTGCAGGCCGGCACCGGCACCACCGATGCCATCGTCGGCGCCTACTACTACCAGCCGGTGAGCCAGGACTACGATGTCTTCGTCAACGGTCAGTTCCAGGCCGCGGTGTCGCAGCGTATGTCGCGGTCCGGCGCCGACTTCCGTCCCGGCAATCAGGGCAGCCTCAACCTTGGCCTGCGTTACGAAGCACGTGCCAACTTCGTGCCGCAGTTGCAGCTCAACCTCCTGCACAAGGACCGCGATCGCGGCGCGTTCGCCGACATCGCCAACAGCGCTGGCACCGTGGCCTATCTGAGTCCCGGCGCAAGCGCGACGGTGTTCGGAACCCAGGTCTACGCATTCGTGCAATTGCCGGTCTACAGTCGCCTGGAGGGATACCAGTTGTTCCCGCACTGGACGGCATCGATCGGCATCAGCAAGGCGTTCTGATCGTGACGCGATTCCTGCGCTACATCGTATCGGCAGCGCTGCTCGGCGCTGCCACGCTGGCCGCCGCACGCGGCAACGAACTTGCGGTCGGACAAGCCGCACCACGGCTGACGATGACGACGTTGGACGGCGCGCATTTCGACACGCGCGAACTCAAGGGCAAGGTGGTGTTCCTGACGTTCTGGGCGACATGGTGCGGGCCATGTCGCGCCGAGCTGCCCGCACTCTCGCGATACGCTTCGGCGCATGCAAGCCAAGGCGTTGTCGTGCTCGCTCTGAGCCTGGATTCGCCGGCGGACCTGCAACAGGTCCGCGAGATCGCCCGCGACCTGAGCTTCCCGGTCGGGATGCTCGGGGATGAACACGTGCCCGGATACGGACGCATCTGGCATCTGCCGGTGAGCTTCGTGATCGATCGCCAGGGCCGGCTGGTGGTAGACGGCTGGAAGGACAAGGACCCGGTGTGGAATGCCACGCGCCTGGAGCGCGAGGTGACGCCCCTGCTTTAGAGGCGCCCGAACACCAGCGTGCCGTTGGTGCCGCCGAAACCGAAACTGTTCGACATCACCGTGTCGAGACGGGCGTCGATGGACTCGCGCACGATCGGGAATCCTTCGCAACGCGGATCGAGGTTGTCGATGTTGGCCGATCCGGCGATGAAGCCGTCGCGCATCATCAGCAGCGAATAGATCGCCTCATGCACACTGGCCGCGCCGAGCGAATGTCCGCTCAGCGCCTTGGTCGACGACAGTTTCGGCACCGCATGACCGAAAGCGGCACGCACCGCTTCGAGTTCGGTGACGTCGCCAACCGGCGTCGAGGTACCGTGGGTGTTGAGGTAGTCGATCGGGCGATCGAGGCCGGCCATCGCCATCTGCATGCAACGCACCGCGCCTTCGCCGCTCGGCGCGACCATGTCGGCACCGTCGCTGGTGACGCCATAACCGAGCAATTCGGCGTGGATGCGCGCGCCGCGTTGCACCGCGTGTTCGTACTCTTCCAGCACCAGCATGCCGGCGCCGCTGGCGATCACGAAACCGTCGCGATCGACGTCGTACGGACGCGATGCCGCGTGCGGCGTCTCGTTGAAATGGGTGGAGAGCGCGCCCATCGCGTCGAACTGGCAGGTCATCGCCCAATCGAGCTCTTCACCGCCACCGGCGAAGACGATGTCCTGGGCGCCGTGGCGGATCATGTCGGCGGCGGCACCGATGCAGTGCGCCGAGGTGGCACAGGCCGCTGAAATCGAATAGCTGACACCGCGAATGGAATACGCGGTGGCCAACGCGGCGGACACGGTGGAACACATCGTGCGCGGCACCATGTACGGCCCGACCTTGCGCACGCCCTTCTGGCGCATCAGGTCGGCGGTTTCGACCTGCCAGCGCGGCGACCCGCCACCGGAACCGGCGATCACGCCGATCCGCGGATTGCTGATCGTTGCATCGTCGAGGCCGGCGTCGTGGATGGCGTCGCCCATTGCCACGTGCGCGTAAGCGGCGGCATCACCCATGAAGCGTTTCTGCTTGCGGTCGATGCGCGCGTCGAGGTCGATCTCGCAGACACCGGCGACCTGGCTGCGCAGGCCCATGTCGGCGTCACCTTGGACGAAGCGCAGGCCGGAACGCCCTTCGCGCAATGCGCGCGAGACCTCATCCGCGCTGTTGCCCAGCGGCGAGACGATGCCCATGCCGGTGATGACGACCCGGCGCATCAGAATGCGTCCGTGGCGTTGAACAGGCCAACGCGCAAGCCGCTGGCGGTGTAGATTTCGCGGCCATCGACCAGGGTGCGGCCATCGGCGATCACCAGGCGCAGTTTCCCGCGCAGCACGCGCTTGATGTCGATTTCGTACACCACTTGCTTGGCGGTCGGCAGGATCTGTCCGGTGAACTTGACCTCGTTCACGCCGAGTGCGCGACCCAGGCCTTGTTCGCCCAGCCACGGCAGGTAGAAGCCGGCCAATTGCCACATCGCATCCATGCCCAGGCAGCCCGGCATCACCGGATCGCCGATGAAATGGCAATCGAAGAACCACAGGTCGGGACGGATATCGAGCTCGGCGCGGATGCAGCCTTTTCCGTGCGCGCCGCCTTCTTCGCTGATCAGTGTGATGCGATCGAACATCAACATCGGCGGGGCCGGCAATTTCGCGTTGCCGGCGCCGAACAACTCACCGCGGGCACAGGCGAGCAGTTGCTCGCGATCAAACGATGAGGCGCGCGTCATTCTGAAAGGGTTCCGTGAACGAATGGGCATTCTACGCGGCGACGCAGCATCGCTCCAGACGATGGCGTACGGTGTCGCGAAGCTCGATCTTCCCGCAAAAAACAGGCACGCCGGAGCGTGCCTTGCAGGGTGTTGCCGGGGCGTGACGCATCAGCGACGGCAATTGCTGTGGCCGGTCTTGAAGAAGCACTTCACCGCGCCCTTGTGGCGCTGGTGCGCATGCCAGACCGCATTGCGATGGCGGCGATGCGCGCTCAAGAGTTCGTGCTTGTGGCGCTGGTGTGCGGCGGCGAAGCGGCCGTGGCGCAGGTCGCGCCAGTCCTGCTTGACATTGCGGCTGACGAAGTTGCCGTCCTGCCTGGCATTGCTGTGGATTTCGCGGGCTTCGTGGCCGGGTGTGCTCTGTGCCGACGCGGCGCCACTCATGGCGAACATGGCCAGCAATGCGGCGGCAGCGAATGTCTTCATCGTTTTCATGATGGGCTCCATGGGGATTGGGGTCCGCAGTGCATACGCTAAACACGCGACCGTGAACGATTGCCATTCCGCGTGGCGAAGCTGAAACCAGGTTCAGGAAGATGGCCGCGGGCGCGACAGCGGTAAACTGCGCGCTTCCGCTTGATATCGCCGAATCTTCGATGCCCGATCCGACCGCACGCCCCGCCTTCCATGGTTTCGAGCAGATTCCGCTGCGCGAATACGCCGAACGCGCCTATCTCGACTATTCCATGTACGTGGTGCTGGACCGCGCGCTGCCGTTCATCGGCGACGGGCTGAAGCCGGTGCAGCGACGCATCATCTATTCGATGAGCGAACTCGGCCTCGGTGCGGCGTCCAAGCCGAAGAAATCCGCGCGCACCGTCGGCGACGTGATCGGCAAATACCATCCGCACGGCGACAGCGCCTGCTACGAAGCACTGGTGCTGATGGCGCAGCCGTTCTCCTACCGCTATCCGTTGATCGACGGCCAGGGCAATTTCGGTTCCAGCGACGATCCGAAATCGTTCGCGGCGATGCGTTACACCGAATCGAAGCTGACGCCGATCGCCGAAATGCTGATGGCGGAACTCGGCCACGGCACGGTCGACTGGGATCCCAACTTCGACGGCACGCTGGAGGAACCGACGTGGCTGCCGGCGCGATTGCCGCACCTGCTGCTCAACGGCACCACCGGGATTGCCGTGGGCATGGCCACCGATGTGCCCCCGCACAACCTCAACGAGGTGGTGAGCGCCTGCATCCGTTTGCTGGATGATCCCGACGCCACCATCGCCGACCTGTGCGAACACGTGCGCGGTCCCGACTATCCGACCACCGCGGAAATCATCACGCCGGCCGCGGATTTGCGCGCGATCTACGAAACCGGTCTCGGCGGCGTGCGCGCCCGCGGCACCTTCGTGCGCGAACACGCCAACATCGTCATCAACGCACTGCCCTACCAGGTGTCGCCGTCGAAGGTGATCGAACAGATCGCCACCCAGATGCGCGCCAAGAAATTGCCGTGGCTGGAAGACATCCGCGACGAATCCGATCACGCCAATCCGGTGCGGATCGTGCTGATCCCGCGCAGCAACCGCGTCGACGCCGAACAATTGATGGGCCATCTGTTCGCCACAACCGATCTCGAAAAGAGCTATCGCGTCAACATGAACGTGATCGGGCTTGACGGTCGACCGCAGGTGAAGAACCTGAAGATGCTGCTGACGGAGTGGCTGCAGTTCCGCACCGACACGGTGACGCGCCGCCTGAAGCATCGGTTGGAGAAGGTCGAACGCCGCATGCACATGCTGGAAGGCTTGCTGGTCGCGTTCCTCAACCTGGATGAAGTGATCCGCATCATCCGCAGCGAGGATGAGCCGAAAGCTGCGTTGATCGCACGCTTCGAATTGAGCGATGACCAGGCCGACTACATCCTCGATACCAAGCTGAAGCAACTCGCCCGCCTCGAGGAAATGAAGATCCGCGGCGAGCAGGACGAACTCGACGCCGAGCGCGACCGTTTGATCTCCACGCTGGATAGCAAGTCCAAGTTGAAGAAGCTGATCAAGGATGAATTGCTGGCCGATGCCAAGAAATTCGGCGATGCGCGCCGTTCACCGCTGGTGGAACGCGGTGCCGCCCAGGCGCTCGACGACACCGAACTGGTGGCGAGTGAACCGGTGACGATCGTGCTGAGCGAAAAGGGCTGGGTGCGCGCCGCCAAGGGACACGATATTGATGCGGCCGGACTGTCCTATCGCGATGGTGATGCGCTGTTGGCTGCGGCGAACGGACGCAGCAACCAGCAGGTGGCATTCCTCGATTCGACCGGACGCAGCTATTCGACCGCCGCGCACACCCTGCCTTCCGCGCGCGGCAATGGCGAACCATTGACCGGCCGTTTCTCGCCACCCGCAGGCGCGACCTTCCGCGGCCTCGTCACCGGCGACAACGATGCACGCTTCGTGCTGGCATCGAGCGAAGGCTACGGCTTCGTCACCCGTTTCGAGAACCTGACCGGTCGCAACAAGGCCGGCAAGGCGATGCTCTCCGTCGCTGGCAGCGCCAAGGTGCTGCAACCGGCAGGCGCGCGCGACGTCGCCAGCGACCGCATAGCGATCGTCACCAGCGCCGGCCATGTGCTGGTGTTCGCGCTGTCGGAACTGCCCGAGCTCGACAAGGGCAAGGGCAACAAATTGATCGAGATTCCCAAGGCGAAGCGCGGCACCGAACAGGTGGTGGCGATCGCGGTGGTGCCGCAAAGTGGCAAGCTGGTGGTGAAATCGGGATCGCGCAACATGACGCTGTCGTGGAAGGAACTCGACGAGTACATCGGTGCGCGCGCATCGCGTGGCAGTTTGTTGCCACGCGGGTGGCAGAAAGTGGATGCGCTGGATGTCGAGTAACTGACATGCAACCCGAATTTTGGCAACAACGTTGGCGCGAACAGCGGATCGGTTTCCATCAGGACCATCCAACCGCACTGATGCTCAAGCATTGGCCGATGCTGGATGTCGCGCCCGGCGCGCAGGTCTTCGTGCCGCTGGCCGGCAAGTCGCTGGACATGGTCTGGCTCGCATCGCAAGGCCATCGGGTGCTTGGCGTGGAACTGTCGCAACTCGCGGTCGAACAGTTCTTCGACGAGAACCAACTCTCGCCCGTGATTCGTGAAACCAAATATGGCCGCCATTATGTCGCCGGCCTTATCGACCTAGTCTGCGGCGATGCCTTCGGCTTGGACGCTGATGTCTTGCGCGATTGCATGGGCGTGTTCGACCGCGCAGCGCTGGTCGCGTTGCCTGCGGATTTGCGCCAGCGCTATGCCCGCGAGGTGTACGCGAACCTTCCGCACGGTTGCCACGGCCTGCTGGTCACGCTCGAATATCCGCAGCATGAGAAGGACGGACCGCCGTTCTCGGTCGACGATGCCGAAGTGCATGCACTGTATGCCCGCGAATGGGCCATCGACTTGCTGGAACGCGAGCGCATCGTCCCTGGCGGACCACGCTTCGAGGAAGGCTTGAGCCGGTTGGAAATGGCGGCGTATGGCGTGCGGAGGTATTGATCCGTGCCTCGATCCGCATCAGCGGGCAGGCGCGAAGGCCGCCCGGGTCGCGGCATTCGCCGGCACCTGGAATACCGCGATGGCGCTTCCTGTCGTGTCCAGCCTCAAGCGCACCGAGTTCACCACGATGTCGCCGAAGTCGACGTGACGCAAGCGCATGTCGAATGTCGATAGAACTTCGTTCTCGCGAGCTTCCCATAGGCGCTTGAACTCCGGGCTGCGCTTGCAAAGCGCGGCAAGCAGCCGGTCGAAGCGATCGGTGTCGGTGGCACGCGCATTGTGCAGGCGAAACATCGCCACCACGCGTCGCGCTGTCTGGTCGAAATCCACGTACAAATCGCGACGTTCAGGACGAGTGAATGTCTGCCAAAGCGTATTGTTGTGGAACTCGGCGTCTTCCATGCCTTGTTCCGCGCCGGTGGGATGCGAGCGCCCGAAGTCGTACAAGCGTTCGGCCAAGTGGTTGCAGGCGAGAACCTCGCCCAAAGAGTCGTGCAGATAAATCGGGCAAGGTGAGATTTCCAGCAGTTCCGCAAGCCCGGGGGTCAACGAGAACACAGTCTCGGCGGCCCGGAGTGGGGGATGCTGGCCGACCAGTGAAAACAGATAGGCTTCATCCGCTGCATCCAGTTGCAGGACACCCGCAATGCGGGCCAGCAGCTCAGGCGAAGGATGGATCGGACGGCCTTGCTCCAACCATGAATACCAGCTCACGCCGACCCCAGCCAGTGCAGCAACTTCCTCGCGACGCAGTCCCGAAACCAGCCGCCGTCCGCCTGACGGCAAGCCCGCCATTTGCGGAGAAATCGCTGCGCGTCGCGCCTTCAAGAACTCGCTCAACTCACGCCGCCGCGCCACGCCGTTTGTGTCGATGGTTTGCATGGTGGTGAGACTACCAGTACTTGCGGACGCCTTCCGCCGCGCCAAACCACGGCGGAGAATGGTGCTACCCACCTACAGGAATTCGCAATGAATGCGCTATTCACCACGACAGTTTCCGCCTTGCATCCCGGCGCGAATCTGGTGACGTTCCCACACGAACGCCACGCGTTGGCAGGTCAACTTACTCTGCCGGCGGACTGGCATGCGGGGCAACGCCCGCCGGCGATCATCGTGATGGGTTCGTGGACCACGGTCAAAGAGCAGATGGCCGCGAACTACGCACCAATGCTGGCCGCAGCGGGCTTCGCGGCATTGAGCTTCGACTTCAGCGGCTACGGCGAAAGCGGCGGCGAGCCGCGCGAGGTCGAATCGGCACAGCGCAAGATCGGCGATATCGGCGCTGCGCTGGATTACTTGGCCGCATTGAACGCGATCGATGGCGAGCGCATCGGCGTGCTGGCGATTTGCGCAAGCGCGGGCTATTTGGCGATGGCCGCCGACGAGCTGGCCATCCGTAGCATCGCGATGGTGGCGCCGTGGCTGCACGACCGCGAGCTGGTCGAGGCCATCTACGGCGGGCGCGAGGCGGTGGCAGCGAAGATCGCCCAAGGCGAAGCAGCGCGCGTTAGTTTCGAACAGACCGGCACAGTCGACTACATTCCGGCGGCCAGCAACTCGGATCCCGGTGCGGCAATGTACGCACCAGGCGACGCACTGGACTATTACCTCAATCCGCGGCGCGGTCGGATTCCGCAATGGGGCGGGCGTTTTGCGGTGATGGCGTGGTCGGAGTGGTTGCAGCTGGATACCATTGCCGCTGCCGCGCGAGTGCGGGCACCTACCCGCATTATCACCGGTCCCGATACGGCCACACCCGGAGGCGCTGCGCGGTTCGCTGCAGCATTGCCGGCACCGCACGATACGGTGTCATTGCCGGGCACGCAGTTCGACTTTTACGACAATCCGGCCACAGTGGCGGCGGCCGCCGCTGCCGCAGTCGAGCATTTCCGCCGCACGCTGTAGCTGTCAAGGAAACACCGATGACGAACGATTTCATCCAGATCATGACCGTGCTGGCCGGCTTCGCATTGAATGCGGACGCCCGCCACTGGACCGCGCTCGAGGCCAGCTTTGCGCCGCAGGTGACGGTCGACTACGCCTCGCTCAGTGGCCAGCCAGCCGAAACCCTGCCCGCCGCGATTCTGATGCAGCGCTGGCGCAGCCTGCTGCCCGGCTTCAGTCGCACCCAGCATCTGATCGGCCTGCCGCAGATTGCACTACACGGCAACCACGCCAGTGCAAGCGCCAATTTCATCGCTTACCACTTCATCGATGACACCCAAGTCGAGGGCGGCGGTCAATGGATCGTCGGTGGGCGCTACGAATGGGGTCTGGTAAAGCTGGACGACCGCTGGCAGATCGAGAAGCTGGTGCTCGTCAACGGCTGGCAGGACGGCAACCGTGAATTGCCTGCGCTGGCGATGCGGCGCGCAGCTACGGCGAATTGAGTTCGGGCCACGCTTCGAAGACCCCGGTTATTCACCCAGCGCCGCGTTGTGCACGCCAGCCACCGCACGCCCCGACGGATCCGCCATCGTCGCGAACGCTGCATCCCACGCGATCGCCGCCGGTGACGAACAGGCGATCGACTTGCCGCCTGGCACCGTATGTGCGCAGGCATCGCCCGGGAAGACTTCATCGAAGATGCGGCGATAGAAATACGCTTCCTTGGTCTGCGGCGGGTTGATCGGAAACCGTTGCTCCGCCTGTGCCAATTCGGCATCGCTCACGTTCGCCTCGGCATGCGCTTTCAGCCCGTCGATCCAGCCGTAGCCGACGCCATCGCTGAACTGCTCCTTCTGGCGCCACAGGATTTCCTCCGGCAGATAGCCCTCGAACGCTTCGCGCAGGATCGATTTTTCGATCTTGCCGCCACCGCTCATCTTGTGCGCCGCATCCATCCGCATCGCCACGTCCATGAACTCGACATCGAGGAATGGCACGCGCGGCTCAACGCCCCAAGCCATCATCGACTTGTTGGCGCGCAGGCAATCGAAACTGTGCAGGGCATCGAGCTTGCGCACCAGTTCGTCATGGAATTCGCGCGCGTTCGGTGCCTTGTGGAAATACAGATACCCGCCGAACAGTTCATCGCTGCCCTCGCCGCTCAGCACCATCTTCACGCCCATCGCCTTGATCCGCCGCGCCAGCAGGTACATCGGCGTCGACGCGCGAATGGTTGTGACGTCATAGGTCTCGATGTGGCGGATCACTTCCGGCAGCGCATCCAGCCCTTCCGCGAAGGTGTAGGTGAAGCCGTGATGGACCGTTCCCAACGCATCGGCGGCCATCTGTGCGGCGGCGAGATCGGGTGAGCCGTCCAGCCCGATGGCGAAACTGTGCAGGCGCGGCCACCAGGCTTCGCCACGATCGTCCTCCTCGATGCGCTTGCGCGCGAACTTCGCCGCGCATGCCGCCACCAGCGACGAATCCAGCCCACCGGACAGCAACACGCCATAGGGCACGTCGCTCATCAACTGGCGATGCACCGCACGCTCGAACGCCTCGCGCAATTCGGTCTTGTCCGCCGCGACATCGCGCACCGCGTCGTAATCGCGCCACGCCCGCTTGTACCAGCGCACCGGTTCGCCACGTGCGCTGTCGTAGACATGGCCCGGCGGGAACGCGGAGACGTCATCGCAGACGCGCACCAATGCTTTCATTTCCGAAGCGACCCAGACCCGGCCATCGGCATCGTGGCCCCAATAGAGCGGGCAGATGCCCATGTGGTCGCGGGCGATGAGGAAGCGCTTGGCCTGCGCATCCCACAATGCGAACGCGAAGATGCCGTTGAGGCGGCCGAGCCAGGTTTCAGGCGCGTCGCCATCGCGATACAGCGCGTTGATCACTTCGCAATCGGAACCGGTCTGGAAGGCATACGACTGCTGCAAACGGCGTTCGAGATCACGATGGTTGTAGATCTCGCCGTTCACCGCCAATACCAATGCGCCATCGCCGGAGAGGATCGGCTGCGCGCCGCCGGCAGGATCGACAATCGCCAGGCGCTCGTGCACCAGCAGCGCGTTGGCATCGGCGTGCACGCCACTCCAGTCCGGCCCGCGGTGGCGCTGGCGCGCGGACAACGACAACGCCAGCGGTCGCAGCTGTTGCAGGTCCGCGCCGCGGCGCAGGTCGAAGACGGCAAGGATGGAACACATGGTGGAACTCCTGGGGATTTTCAAAGGCCGGCTTTACAAGAGCGATGAAACAAAAAACCCGCACTGGCCGGTGCGGGTTTCGGGTGTTCAGCGTGTGCTGCGCGCGCTAACGACCGACCCGCGGGGGGCTGGTGTTGTTGCGATTGTTGTTGGCGCGCTGCGAGGTCATGGCCCGACCTTAACCCGCCGAACCGGCATCGTGCAACGGTTGCACCAGCAACCGTTCGATCACCGCCAGATACAGCCCCGGCAACCTCTCCAGATCATCCACGCGCACATGTTCGTCGACCTTGTGGATGCTGGCGTTGACCGGCCCGATCTCCACGCAGTGCGCACCCAGCGGCGCGATGAAGCGTGCATCCGAGGTGCCGCCACCGGTGCTTTCTTCCGGCGCACTGCCCGCAACGTTCGTCAGCACGTCGCGTACTACACGCCGCAATTCGCCTTCCGGGGTGAAGAACGGTTCGCCACCGCGCTGCCATTCGACGGCGTAATCGAGGCCATGCGATTTCAGCACGTCTTCGCAGGCTTGTTCCAGCCGTTGCGCGCTCCAGTTCGGATTGAAGCGCAGGTTGAACAGCACGTCGAGTTGCCCGGGGATGACGTTGTTGGCGCCATTGCCGGCGTGGGTGTCGGTGATCTGCAGGCTGGTCGGCGGGAAGGTTTCATAGCCATCGTCCCAACGCCGCGCCGCGAGTTCGGCGAGCGCAGGCAGCGCCTGGTGGATCGGATTGCGCGCCTTGTCGGGATAGGCGACATGGCCCTGGATGCCGTGCACTTTCAGTTTCGCCGACAAGGTGCCACGGCGGCCGACACGCACCAGGTCGCCCAGCGTGTTCTTGGATGATGGCTCGCCAGTGATGCACCAGTCGATGCGCTGTCCGCGTTCGTGCAGCGTTGCGGCGACACGGCGCACGCCATCGATCGCCACGCCTTCTTCGTCCGACGTCAGCAGGATGGCCAGCGTGCCGCGATGATCCGGATGTGCCGCAACGAACTGCTCCGCCGCGACCACGAACGCCGCGACGCCGCTCTTCATGTCGGCGGCGCCACGCCCGTACAACACGCCATCGCGGATCTCGGGCACGAAGGGATCGCTCGACCACGCTTCGCGCGGACCCGGCGGTACCACATCGGTATGCCCGAGCAGCACCAGCACCGGCGCACCGTTGCCGTGTGTTGCCCACAGATTGTCGACCTCGCCGTAGCGCAGCGATTCGCAGCGGAACCCGACTTTCTCCAAACGCGCAGCAATCAGCGGCAGACAGCCGGCGTCGTCAGGCGTGACCGAGGGTCGCGCGATCAGGTCTTTCGTCAGTTGCAGGACGTCGTTCACTTCGCGACCTCGAACAACGCCTTGAAGCCGTTGTCGCTGAATCCCTGGTGGATGCGGCCATCGTCCAGCACCACCAGCGGACGCTTCACCAGCGTTGGATGTTCACGCAGCAACAGTTTCCACTCGGCGTCGGAACCCGGCGTCTTGCGGTTCGGCGGCAGGCTGCGCCAGGTGGTCGAGGACTTGTTGATCAGCGCGTCCCAGCCACCCACGGCGTCTTTCCACGCCACGAAGGTGCCCAGCGACTGCGGCGATTCGCGCACATCGACGAAGGCGTACGCGATATCGAAGCGCTTCAGCCAGTTCTGCGCCTTCCTGCAGGTGTCGCAGTTCTTCAGTCCGTACAGCGTCGTCATGGCTCGGGCTTCATCGCGGGAATGGACGGATTATCGCCAATCCGTCCATTCCGCGCCCGATCTCACTTCTGCAAGACGGAAACCTCGATCGCGGTCGGATGCGCGGCGTCCTGGTACACGCGCTGGTTCGCCTTGATGAAGTCGCTGTCCTTCGCTTCATAGATGTTCGGGACGAATTTCTGTGGATTGCGGTCGATGAACGGGAACCACGTCGACTGCACCTGCACCATGATGCGATGGCCGGCCTTGAAGGTGTGGAACACGTCATTGAGCGTGTAATTCACCGCGGTCGGCTGGTTGGGCACGAACGCTTCCGGTTTCTCGAAGCTGTTGCGGAAACGCGCGCGCATCGGTTCGCCACGCACCATCGTCTGCTGGCCGCCGCGATCGGGCTTGCCGGCCTTGCGATCGTCATCGGTGTAGCCCGGCATCTTGTCGGGATTGACGTCGATCACCTTGACGATGAAATCGGAATCGGTGCCGCTGGTGCTCACCCACAATTTCACCTTGATCGGCCCGGCGAGCGTGGTGTCGCTGGCGAGCGGTTCGCTGGTGTAGGTGATCACGTCCGGGCGCGACGACGCGAAGCGCTGGTCGGCGGCGATGTAATCGCGGCTCCAGCGATTGATGATCTCCGTGGTGTACGGCACCGGATGGGCGGGATCGCTGATGTATTCGCCGAAGCTCGATGCCGCTGTCGGCTTGGCGTCGAACTTCAGGCCATTCCCTGGCTGGAAGTAGAGCGTGCGCGGCGCGACGTTTTTCGGCGGCCAACTGTCGAAGCGCTGCCACTGGTTGCTACCGGTTTCGAACACCCACGCTTCCGGCAGATCGGGATCGGGACCGCCCTTCAGCCAATGCTTGAAGAAGGCGAATTCGATTGGCTGGTAGTCCAGCGAGGTATCGCGGCCGAACTCGGCGTCGCCGACGCTGCGACCGGTGCCGCGCAACCAGCCGCCATGCGTCCACGGCCCGATGATGATCGAGTTGTGGATGCCGGGATTCTTTTCTTCGACTGCCTTGTAAAGATGCAACGGACCGTAGAGATCTTCGGTATCGAACCAACCACCGACGAACAGCACCGCCGCCTTGACGTTGTTCATCTTCGAGGGCAGATCGCGCGACTGCCAATAGCTGTCGTAATTCGGGTGGGCGACGATGTCGTCCCAGAACGCGATCGGTTGCAGGAAGCGTTTCGGCGCGTTCGAAAGCGCACCGAGTTTCAGGTAATAGTCGTAGCCATCGGGCGTGCCGAATTCGACACCCTTGGGCTGGTCCGGCGTCGGCTTGGGATGCGGATAGCCGAATCCGCCGTTGAAGAATCCGTAGGCCATGTTGAGCACGAAGGCACCGTTGCGATGCATGTCGTCGCCGAGGAACCAATTGCCGATCGGTGCCTGCGGCGACACTGCGACCAGTGCCGGATGGGTGTTGATCGCGCCGATCGCGGTGTAGAAACCCGGATAGCTGATGCCCCACTGGCCAACCTTGCCGTTGTTGCCGCGGACGTTCTTGACCAGCCAATCGACCGTGTCCCAGGTGTCGGTGGTTTCATCGACCTTGCCGCCGACCGGACGCATGTTCACGTACTCGCCTTCCGACATGAAGCGGCCGCGCACGTCCTGGAAGGCGAAGATGAAACCGTCCTTCTCGTAATCGGCGGTCTGGCCCAGCGTCGTCTTGAACTTGTCACCATAGGGACCGGCGGAGTACGGCGTGCGCTGCATCAGGATCGGATAGGTCTTGCCGGGCCCGGCATCCTTCGGCGTGTAGACGACGGTGTGCAGCTTGATGCCGTCGCGCATCACCACGTCGTATTCCTGCTTGTCGTAATGCGCCTTGACGTATTCGCCGCGCACCTTCATCGCCGCCATCATGTCGGCCTGCTGCGTTGCCGGCGTTTTCGCGACCGGAGCGGTGGACTGGGCGGAAAGCGTGCCGGTCGCGGCGATCAGCGCAGCGGCGAGCAGGGACACATGAATACGCATGACGGGAGAATCCGGGAGGAATCCTGCCGTTGTCGCATGCGCACCGACTTCCGACATAGGCCAGAAGTCATGGTTGCTTCTTAGTCGGCGTGGCCGCGTAGCAATTCGTTGACCGACGTCTTGGCACGCGTCTTCTCGTCGACCTGCTTGACGATCACCGCGCAATACAGCGAATGGCTGCCATCGGCGGCCGGCAACGAACCCGATACCACCACGCTGCCCGGTGGCACCACGCCGTAGCTGATTTCCCTGGTGGCACGGTTGTAGATGCGGGTCGATTGGCCGATGAAGACGCCCATGCCGATCACGCTGTGGTGGCCGACGATCACGCCTTCCACCACTTCCGAACGCGCGCCGATGAAACAGTGATCCTCGATGATCGTCGGCGATGCCTGCAACGGTTCCAGCACGCCGCCGATGCCGGCGCCACCGCTGATGTGGCAATGCTTGCCGATCTGCGCGCACGAACCCACCGTCGCCCAGGTATCGACCATGGTGCCCTCGTCGACGCGCGCACCGATGTTGACGAAACTCGGCGTCAGCACCACGTCCTTGGCCAGATGCGCACCACGGCGCACGATGCTGCCCGGCAGCGCACGCACGCCCAGCGCGCGGAATTTCTCGGCATCGAAACCTTCGAAGCGCAGCGGGATCTTGTCCCACCACGGCGCCGGCTCACCCGGCATCACCCGCATGTCCTGGGTGCGGAAATACAGCAACACGGCCTTCTTCAACCATTCGTTGACGCGCCAGCCACCGGCATGCGGTTCGGCCACGCGCAACACGCCGTCTTCGAGTCCGGCGATCGCGGCATCCACGTGCGGGCGCAGCGCATCGAGTCCCGCGGCGTCGAGTTCGGCGCGCCTTTCCCACGCGGATTCGATTTGTTGCTGCAACTCGCTGGTCATGCATGATCTCCCTGGAGAATGGTGGACAAGGCATCGCGCAATGCTTCCTGCGCGACGCTGTCGAGTGGTTGGCCATCCGCCTGGCTGATGCGAAACACGTCTTCGGCGCGTTCGCCGAAGGTGGCGATGCGGGCATCATGCACCGGGAAGCGCTGCCGCAACAATTGCTGGGCGATGTCGGCGAGCAGGCCGGGGCGATCGTTGCAGACGATCGCGAGCACGGTGCGGCCATGGTCTTCGGAAAATTCGATCTGCGGCGCGATGCGGAAATGACGCAGATGGCTCGGTCGCGCGTGGCGCGCCGGTTTCACCTGGTCGAGCGGGTGCGACAGCACGTCGCCGAGGCGACGTTCGACGTCACGCGATTCCACCGCGCGCTTCGAATCGCGCGGCATCAGCACGAAGCTGTCGATCACCTGGCCTTGCGGTGCATCGAGCAGGCGCGCGTGCAACACGTCGAGCCCGATGCGATCGAGCGTGGCGACGATCGCGGCGAACAGGCCGGGACGATCTGGCGTGTGCACCAGCAGTTCCAGCGAAGCATCGCCGGCCACCGGATGGCGCGCGGCGATGCGCGTTTCACCAGCCCGCATGTCGGACAGTTGCAGCGCCATCCACGTCAGTTGTTCGACGCGCGCGTGCAGGAAACTGCTATTGGGCAACCAGCGCATGCCATCGTCATTGCGCCCCATGCCATCCAGCAACAGGCCGACATTGGTTTGCGCCTCGGCGATGCGCGCCTCGGCGGCGACCGGATCTTCGCCACCACGCCGCAGTGCCAATCGCGTGGCCACGTGGAGATCGCCGAGCAGGCGATCCTTCCAGGCATTCCACAACTTCGGCGACGTCGCCGCGATGTCGGCGCAGGTCAGCAGGTAAAGATAATCGAGGCGTTCGCGATCGCCGACCAGTCGCGCGAATTTCTGCACCACCTCGGCGTCGCTGATGTCCTGCTTCTGCGCCGTCACCGACATGGTGAGATGTTGCTCCACCAGCCACGCCACCAGCGCGGTGTCGGCGTCGGACAGACCGTGCGCCGTGCAGAACACACGTGCATCTTCCGCACCGAGGATGGAATGATCGCCACCGCGGCCTTTCGCGATGTCATGGAACAAACCGGCCAGCAGCAGCAATTCCGGCTTGCGCAGGTGTGGCCAGACTTCGTGCGCGCGGGCAAAGCGCTGGGTGTCGGCACTGCTCGCGAACAGCGCGAAATTGCGCAGCAACGCCAACGTGTGCTGGTCCACCGTGTAGGTGTGGAACAGGTCGAACTGCATTCGCCCCGTCACCTGCGCGAAGGCCGGAATCCAGCGCGCCAGCACGCCGAGGCGCGCCATCCGCTCCAGCGTCGCCACCGCGCCAGGCATCGTCAGCAACGCCATGAAACGCTGGCGCAACTCCGGCGACGCCTCAGAATACGCGGGGACGTTCCGCAACACTTCCGCCAATGCGCGCGCCGTGCGCGAGTGCAGGCCGCGTGCAGCAGGCGTATGCGCCCAGGTGGCGAACAGTTCGAAAATGCGCGCGGTATCGCCCATCGGCCACGCCGGATCGCGCGCGGTGATGTAACCGCGTCGCAATTCGAACTGGTCGTCGATCGGCTCGGCGATGGCCTCGCCTTCCAGTTGTTCCTCGAAGCGTTGCAACAGGCGATCACCGATGCGCTGCACGCGCGCCGCATTGCGATAGAACTCCTGCATCATCGCTTCGACCATGGCGTTGTCGGCCGGCTCCAAATCGGCATGACCGACGCGATTCATCCGCGCCGCCAGCGCGCGCTGGTGATCGAAGCGCAGGCGTTCCTCGCGCTTGCCGGCGACGAGGTGCAGGCCATAGCGCAATCGTTGCAGCGCCACCGCGGCATTTTCCAGCGTCTCGCGCTCGATGTGCCCGACCTGGCCGAGCGACTCCAGCGCATCCAGTCCTGTCGCGCCGAGCACGCGCATCGCCATCCAGCGCAACGTCTGCAGGTCGCGTAGTCCGCCCGGCCCTTCCTTGATGTTGGGCTCGAGGTTGTCGGCGGTATCGTCGAAACGCGCATGGCGCGCGCGCAATTCCTCGCGCTTGCCGGCGAAATACTCTGCGGGCGGCCACGAACGCTCGGGCGCGATGGCATCGGCCAACGTCGCGACCGCGGACCGCGACCCGGCCAGCAGGCGCGCATCCATCAACGCAGTCACCGTGGTGATGTCGTCGCGCGCCGCGGCGACGGTTTCCTCCTGCGAACGCACGCTGTGCGAGACGGGAATGCGCGCATCCCACAACAACGCGACGCAGCGCGAAATCGCCTCGCCGACGGCGTGATCCCACGCCTGTTCCGTCAACACCAGCAGATCGACATCGGATTGCGGATAGAGGCTCGATCGCCCATAGCCACCGACCGCGAACAGCGCGGCATCGACCGATTCGGGAATGCAGCGCGCCCACGCCTCGCGCACCAGCGCATCGATGCCGCGCGCGCGCGCCGCAGTCAACGCCGCCGTTGCATCACCACGATCGAAACGCACCGCGAGTTGCGCATCCAGCGCCTGCATGCGCTCGCGCGCGGCCTGCGACCACGCCGCGTCCGTCGCGGCATCCATCACGCCGGTGGCGGCGGACTGCCGGCCGACAGCGTCAGCACGTCATAGCCAGTGTCGGTGACGACGATCATGTGCTCCCACTGCGCGGACAGCTTGCGATCCTTGGTCACCACGGTCCAGCCATCGGGCAGCAACTTGGTATGGAAGCCGCCTTCATTGATCATCGGCTCGATGGTGAAGGTCATGCCCGGCGCCAGCACCAGTCCCTGCCCCGGCTTGCCGTAATGCTTCACCTGCGGTTCGTCGTGGTAGATCTTGCCGATGCCGTGGCCGCAATAATCGCGCACCACGCTGAAACGCTCGGCTTCGGCGAGTTGCTGGATGGCATGGCCGACATCGCCGAGCGTCGCGCCCGGCTTCACCGCGCGGATACCAGCCCACATCGCCCGATAGGTGACATCGACCAGGCGCTTCGCCATCACCGACGGCTCACCGACGATATACATGCGGCTGGTGTCGCCGTGCCAGCCGTCCTTGATGACGGTGACGTCGATATTGACGATATCGCCGTCCTTGAGGATCTTGGCCTCGCTCGGGATACCGTGGCAAATCACGTTGTTGACCGAGGTGCACAGGGTCTTGGGGTAACCGCGATAGCCGATGTTGGCCGGGATCGCGCCCTGCACGTTGACGATGTGGTCGTGGGCGATGCGGTCGAGTTCCTCGGTGCTGACGCCGGGGCGGACATGCCCGGTGAGGAGGTCCAGCACCTCGGACGCGAGGCGCCCGGCTTCGCGCATCTGTTCGATTTCGGCGGCGTTCTTGATCTGCATGGCGACATTATCGCCGATCCGTCAATCCCCCGCGCGGTGCGCCCGGTCAAAACCTGCTATCATTCGCGGCTGTTTCACGCCCACGCCATGCGTCATTGGCGAATACACACCTGCAGTTGCAACCCGCGCCGGGGTGTCCCAGGGCTTTCAGCCAAGGGATCTGTCGCGGAGGCCGCAGGGAGGCCCAACCCCGGAATCCGTCGCCCTCGCGGGCGAACCGCCGTCCATTCAACCCTTTGGCGGGGATTCCCTTTCAGGAGTATCAAGCAATGCCCCAGATCACCATGCGTCAGATGCTGGAAGCCGGCGTCCATTTCGGCCACCAGACCCGTTACTGGAACCCCAAGATGGGCCCGTACATCTTCGGCGCCCGCGGCAAGATCCACATCATCAACCTCGAGAAGACCGTCCCGTTGTTCAACGACGCGATGAACTTCCTGTCGAAGATCGCCCAGAAGCGCGGCACCATCCTCTTCATCGGCACCAAGCGCAGCGCGCGCGATTCCATGAAGGAAGAAGCCGAGCGTTGCGGCATGCCGTTCATGACCCAGCGCTGGCTGGGCGGCACCCTGACCAACTTCGCCACCGTGAAGAAGTCGGTCAGCCGCCTGAAGGAACTGGAAGCCGCCGAAACCGATGGCACCTTCCAGAAGCTGGTCAAGCACGAAGTGATGGGCCTGCGCCGCGAGCGCGACAAGCTCGACGCTTCGCTGGGCGGCATCAAGGACATGAACCGCCTGCCCGACGCGCTGTTCGTGATCGACATCGGCCATGAAGACATCGCCATCAAGGAAGCCAAGACCCTCGGCATCCCGGTGGTCGCCGTGGTCGACACCAACTACGACCCGGCCCTGGTCGACTACGCCATCCCCGGCAACGACGACGCCATCCGCGCCGTGCAGCTGTACGCCCGTGCCGCCGCCGACGCCGTGCTGGAAGGCAAGGCCGCCGCGCCGAACGCCGCAACCGTCAGCGAGGACGACTTCGCCGAAGGTGGCAAGCCGGCCCGCGGCCGCACCCCGGCCCGCAACAAGGCCAGCGCCGCCAAGCCTGCCGAGGGCGAAGGCGAAGTGATGGCCCGCGCCGAAGCCGAAGTCGCCGAGAACGAAGCCGTCGAGCGCGACGCCGCGGTGTAATCCGCGCGCCATCGTGCCGCGCGACCATGCGCGGCCGATGGCTTTGCATTTGCTCGTCAAACATTCAAATAAGGTACCCCCAATGGCTGAAATCACCGCTTCCATGGTCAAGGAACTGCGCGAGCGCACCGGCGCCGGCATGATGGAGTGCAAGAAGGCACTGACCGAAAACAATGGCGACATCGACGCCGCGGCCGAATGGCTGCGCAAGTCGGGTCTCGCCAAGGCCGACAAGAAGGCCGACCGCGTGGCTGCCGAAGGCCGCATCGCGATGGCGCAGGACGGTGGCAAGGCCGTGCTGGTCGAAGTGAATTCCGAGACCGACTTCGTCGCCAAGGACGCCAACTTCCTCGCCTTCACCGACGCCGTGGCCCAGGCCGCGCTCGCCTCGGGCGCCGCTGATGTCGAAGCCCTGAAGTCGGCCAAGCTGGCTTCCGGCGAAACCGTCGAGGAAGCGCGCGCAGCTGCCGTCGCCAAGCTTGGCGAGAACATCCAGATCCGTCGTCTCGCTCGCGTCGACAGCGCCAACATCGTCGCGGCCTACGTCCACGGCGGCAAGATCGGCGTGCTGACCGAGATCAAGGGCGGCAGCGCCGACTTCGCGCGCGGCGTGGCGATGCACGTGGCGGCGATGAACCCGCCGTACAACAAGGCCGCCGACGTGCCGGTCGAGTTCGTCGAGAAGGAAAAGGAAATCGAGCTGGCCAAGATGTCCGAGAAGGACAAGTCCAAGCCGGCCGACATCCTCGAGAAGATCATCGGCGGCAAGATCGCCAAGATCGTCAACGAAGTCACCTTGTACGGCCAGCCCTACGTGTTGAACACCGACCAGAGCGTCGAAGCCGCCGCCAAGGCCGCCGGCGCCGACGTGGTGCGCTTCCAGCGCCTGGCCGTGGGCGAAGGCATCGAGAAGGTCAAGGAAGACTACGCCGCTGAAGTCGCCAAGGCGATGCAGGTCTGATTTTCACGCTGGCGTGAAATCGAAAGCCCGCTGGAAACAGCGGGCTTTTTGTTGGCGACTGCCGCGCCGCGTCATCTTGTTGCAGTGCTGCAATCCGGCCGCGTCGAACCTTTCGGCAAGATGGAGGGAAGTTCATTTCCCCCACGATTTCATGGACAAAGGACGTGCCGCCTTATCCGGCCTATGCCCACGGACGACACTTCGCAACAGCGATGGACTTGGCATTTCCTGCTGCCACATTTGTGAATACGCCATCGCGTTTCACACTTTTCGTTGTCTGATGCTGCATCATCCCGCCTCTGGCACGGCTCCTGCTCATGGATGGGCGACACCCCGTTTTGCCCATCCAACCCCCAGGAATCCCTCCAAATGAACAAGCTCTCCCTCCTTGCTGTCGCGGTTCTTGCTATTGCCTCGGTTCCGTCGATGGCCGCCACCAATCCGGCCACTGGCACCTTCAACGTCACGCTGACCGTCCAAAAGGCTTGCAACGTCTCTGCCACTGACATGGTGTTCGGTACCCATGACTTCACCGAAGTCCCCAACATCGACAACACCTCGACCATCACGGTGAAATGCACCAAGAACACCGCCTACACGGTCGCCCTTGGTGCCGGCACCACCACTGGCAACACCGATACGGCCCGCAAGATGGCTGGCCTGACCGGCGGCAACACCGATACCGTGACCTATGCGCTGTACAACGACTCCGGCCGTACCGCCAATTGGGGCACTGCTGCAGGCACGGTTGCCGGCACTGGCAACAATGGCAACCAACTGCTCACCGTATACGGCCGCGTGTTGCCGGGCGCGTTGAACGTGACCCCGGACAACTACAAGGACGTCGTCACCGTTTCAGTCGCCTACTGATATTCGACTGCTGTCTGAATCAATGGCCATCTCCCGCGCCATCCGTGGCGGCCTGCTCACAATCGCTCTGCTCGCGACGGCGCCCACCATGGCGGCGTCGCTGCAGGTCGCGCCGACCGGGCTCGCGCTCGCGCCGGCCCAGAACGCCGACGTGCTGACGCTGACCAATAGCGGCAGCGAGGCAATGCGGGCGCAGGTGAGGGTGTTCCACTGGACACAACGCGACGGCAAGGATGTGCTGGAACCGACGCACGATATCGTGGCCACTCCGGCCATGCTGTCGATCGCGCCGGGGGCCAGCCAGCTGGTCCGCGTGGTGCGACTGACGCCACCGGGGGCCACGGAAGGCAGTTACCGGGTGATCGTCAGCGAATTGCCGCCACCGAAGAAACAGGGCGCCAAGATCGGCCTGCAATTCGCCTTGGAATATTCGTTGCCGGTGTTCCTGTTGCCGCCGGGCGCACCGCAGACCGGCGGCTATGCATTGCATGCGCGGCGCGCCGGCAATGCGCTGGAAGTGTCCAATAGCGGACGCATGCACGCACGACTGTCGTCGCTGACGCAAGTCGCTGCCGATGGCAAAAAGACGGTGTTGTTCCCCGGCCTGCTCGGCTACGTGTTGCCCGGGCAGACGATGCGCTGGACGCTCCCACCCGCCAAGGATTCGGGCACTGGCGCCTTCTCGGCGATGATCAACGATGACAACGCCGCCAGCCCGTTGCCGAATTCGACGACGCCCTGACCTCCTCGCGATCGCGCTGGCCTGCTGCCTGCTGCCGATCGCGGCAAGGGCGGGCGATGCCGTCGATCCCGGCGCACCCAGCGACGAGGTCTATCTCGAAGTCACCCTGAACCAGACGCAGAAGCCTGCGCTGTTCCGCTTCGTGGTACGCGACGGTCATCTCTATGCCAGCCCGTCGACGCTGCGCGAACTTGGCCTGCACACAAGCGGCGATGCATCGACCGGCGGCCTGTTGCCGGTCGAACATGACGGCATCGTCGTCGCCTACGACGCCGCGAAACAGCGCGTGGCGATCACCGCACCGTTGTTGCAGCTTGATGTGGGAACGGCGCAACTCGATGCGCGCGCGCAAGCCGATGCGCCATCGCCGACACCGCTCGGCATCCTCTTCAGCTACGACGCCGATGTCATCCGCAGCGGCAACGGCGGCAATGCCGTCCTTGCCCCGAGTGTGCAGGTGTTCGGCCTCGGCAACGCAACGCTGGAAAGCAACGGCATCGTTCGCAGCACTTCCAGCGGCAACGGCTGGCATTCCAGCGCGGTGCGACTGGACACGCGCCTGCGCTGGACGTTTCCCGGGCGCGCGCTGGAAGTGATCCTCGGCGACACCACCACCAGCGGCCCGGACTGGAGCCGGCAGACGCGCATGGGCGGCCTGCACATCGGCACCAACTATGCGTCGCTGCAACCGTTCCGCGTACTGTCGCCGGGCCCGGTCTTCAGCGGTGAAAGCGCGGTGCCGTCGAATGTCGAGTTGTACGTCAACGGCATCAAGCAATACGAAGGACAGGCGCCGGTCGGGCGCTTCGTGGTCTCGGGCGCGCCGTCCATGGAAGGATTGGGCAACGCGCAACTGGTCGTCACCGACGTCTTCGGTCGCAGCCGCACCATCGACGTGCCGTTCTATGGCACGCAACGATTGCTGGCGCCCGGCCTCGACGATTGGTCGCTCACCCTTGGTCGCGTGCGCCTCGATTACGGATCGCGTTCCGCGAGCTACGCGCCCGATACCGCGCTCGATGCCAGTTGGCGTCGCGGCATCACTTCGTATTTCACCGGTGAGGGCCACGCCGAAGCCACGCGCGGATTGCGCGAGGGCGGTTTGGGTGGCGCGTGGTTGCTTGGTCGCGCCGGCGTGATGCATGCGGCATGGGCGGCCAGCAGCGCGGGCGCGTTGAGCGGATCGCAATCGGCCTGGGGCTACCAGTGGTCGAACGGCCACTTCAGCGTCGGATTCGACAGCATCCGCACGCATGGCGATTACCGCGACCTCGCCGCCGTGGCCACCGGCTTTCTGCCGCCACGCGTCACCGACAGCGCCAACATCGGCGTGGCGAGCGCCTTGCTCGGCAGTTTCAACTTCACCTATGCGCAACTGCAGTACGTCGACCAACCACGCAGCCGATTGGCCGGCGCGTACTGGAGCCGCACCATCGGCCGAGGTTGGTTCGTCAATGCCGGCGGCAACATCGATCTCGATCATCATGCACAGCGCAGCTTTTCGCTGGGCGTGACCGTCCTCCTCGACGGACAACGCCAGGCGAGCGCCTCCGTGCAGCGTTCGGGATCGCGCACCTACTCGGAAGCGGACCTGACGAAGCAGGCGCGCGTGAACGGCGACATTGGCTGGCGCTTGCAGGCGCGCCACGACAGCGACAACGGCAATGGTGGCCTCGCCGAAGCGACCTGGCTGACCCATGCGGTGGAACTCACCGCCGGCATCGCCCAGGATGGCGACAACCGCCAATACCACGCCGCAGCGCACGGCAGCGTGGTGTGGATGGGACGCAGCCTGTTCGCATCACGCCAGGTGATCGACGGCTTCGCACTGGTGGATGCCGGCTACCCGAATATCCCGGTGAAACTGGAAAATCGCCCGTACGGCACCACCAATCGCAACGGCCAACTCATCCTGACGCCGCTGTTCCCGTTCCAGCGCAACCGCGTCTCGATCGATCCCACCGCCCTGCCGGCCAACGTACGCGTGCCCCTGCGCGACAAGGTCGTGGTGCCCGGTGCCAGTGGCGCAGCGAAGGTGTCGTTCGATGTCACGCCAGTGCATGCTGCCATCGTCATCCTCCACGATGCCGCAGGTCATGCGCTGCCGATGGGCGGCAATGTGCATCGCGCCGAAGCGACGAATGATGGCGACGACACCATCGTCGGCTACGATGGCGAGGTGTATCTGGAAGGCTTGTCCGCGCACAACGCCCTGGAGGTCGAGATGCCGGACGGCCGTTGCATCGCGCGCTTCGACTACACCGCAGGCGATGCGGACATTCCCCGAATCGGGCCGGTAACCTGCGGCCCGGAGAATGCGAAATGAAACTGCGCACGTTCCTGCTGTGGTGCCTGCTCGCCGTTTCCGCGCTGGCAGCGCCTTCCGCATTCGCCGCAACCACCTGCACGGCTTCGGCGCCAGACATTGTCGTCAGCGGTTATGACGGCACCGCGCAGGCTGCGGCGAACACCAATGTGACGGTGACTTGCAACACGGGCGTGACCTCGCTCTTCGATGGAACCGCCTATGTGACGCTGTGCCTTTATGTCGGCAATACACCGCGCACCCTGCAGAACGGCAGCAACTCGCTGTCCTATGACCTCTACACCTCGGCCGGAACAGTCTGGCAAGGCAATTCCGCAAGCCCTCCCGCACAACAGATCTTCAAGCTCAGCTACCCAGTCGGCGGCTTTATCGGCAGCAACGTCAGTGGCAGTGGCCAAGTCACGGTTCCGATCACTGCCAGAATCCCGGCACAAAGCGGATTGGCGGCCGGCACATACACCCAGGCCTTGACCGCGAATACCAGTGAATACCAGAGTTCGGAGCCGGCTTTTTTTGGAGGCGGGAGTTCACAACCGGCCAGTTGCAAGGGCGGCAGCGCTGGCCCCACCTTCCCCTTCAATGTGTCCGCAAACGTTGCCCCCCGCTGCGTCATCAAGACCGCCACCGATCTCGCCTTCGGCAGCGTGCCCGGCTTCATCACCACGAATGTCGACCAGACCTCGGTGGTGACGATCAATTGCATCAATGCGACGGCATGGACTGCCGGACTCAACAACGGCATCAATGCCAGCGGCACCACGCGACGAATGACGGACGGCCTTGGCAATTTCGTGACCTATGAGTTGTACCGCGACAGCACGCGATCGCAACGCTGGGGCAATACCGTCAACACCGACACCGTCGCCGGCACCGGCACCGGCTTCGACCAAGCGGTCACGGTGTATGGACGTGTACCGGTCCAGACCGCCACACCGGGCAGCTACACCGATACCATCACCGTGACGGTGACCTACTGAAGCACCGGGATCGTGGCAGGTGATGGCGCTCGGGTAGAATGCCGCCATCCCCCGACGCCTTCCGGAGCGCCCATGCCCGCCCTCGCCCATCGCCGTGTCCTGCTGAAACTCTCGGGCGAGGCGCTGATGGGGGACGAGGACTACGGCATCGACCCCAAGGTGCTGGTGCGCCTCGCCAATGAGGTCAAGGACGCGCACGACGCCGGCGCCGAAGTCGCACTGGTGATCGGTGGCGGCAACATCTTCCGCGGTGCGGGGCTGGCCGCTGGCGGCATGGATCGGACCACCGGCGATCACATGGGCATGCTGGCGACGGTGATCAACGCACTGGCGATGCAGGATGCGCTGGAGAAAGTCGGACTGAGCGCGCGGGTGATGAGCGCGATCAAGATCAATGCGGTGTGCGAGGACTACATCCGCCGACGCGCGGTGCGCCATCTCGAAAAAGGCCGGATCACGGTCTTCGCCGCCGGTACCGGCAACCCCTTCTTCACCACCGATTCCGGCGCGGCGCTGCGCGCGATCGAAATCGAGGCCGACCTGCTGTTGAAGGCGACCAAGGTCGATGGCATCTACGATCGCGACCCGAAAAAATTTCCGGACGCGGTGCGCTACGAACGCTTGACCTACGACGACGTGATCGCGCGCAACCTGCAGGTGATGGATACCGCCGCGTTCGCGCTGGCCCGCGACAGCAAGCTGCCGATGCGCGTGTTCGACATGGATGAACCCGGCGCGTTGTTGCGCATTCTCCACGGCGAAGCGATCGGCACGCTGGTCGCCGCGTGACCTGAGCGTGTCCGCAGTGGTCGCTTGAAATAGTATCCGCTTGCCGCATCGCACAAAATTGCGCGATGAGCGGACACCACCATCATTCCCATTCCAACACCCGCGCCTTCGCCTGGGTGACGCTGATCAATCTCGCCTACACGCTGGTCGAAGCGTGGTACGGCTTCAGCACCAATTCGCTGGCGCTGCTCTCGGATGCCGTGCACAACTTCGGCGACGTGCTTGGCCTCGGCCTGGCCTGGGGCGCGGCGTTGCTGGCGAAACGGCCACCGCGCGGACGGCACACCTACGGCTGGCGTCGCGCCACCCTGTTGTCGCCGCTGGCGAATTCCGTGCTGCTGGTGGTGTTCTCCGGCGCGCTGGGTTGGGAAGCGATCCGCCGCTTCAACGCACCGCCGGGCATTCCGCCGGTGCCGGTGATGGTGGTCGCGGCGATTGGCATCGTGGTGAACCTCGCCGCTGCCGCTTTCGTCCATGGCGGCCACGAAAACGACCTCAATCGCCGCGGCGCCTTCCTCCATCTGGTCTCCGATGCCGTGGTGTCACTGGCGGCGGTACTGGCCGGCGCCGGCATGATGCTGTTCGGCTGGAATTGGCTGGATCCGCTCACCGCGCTGCTGGTGTCGCTGGTGGTGTTGGTCGGCAGCTTCAAGCTGTTGCGCGACAGTTTCGACGCGGCGATGGACGCGGTGCCGGCGCATCTCGACATCGAGCAGGTCTCGACCTTCATCAGCGAACAGGCCGGGGTGTTGGCGGTCCACCATCTCCACCTGTGGTCGCTGGGCAGCAACGAAATCGCGCTGACCGCGCACATCGTCCGCCCGCCGGATGACGACGATCGCGACCACGATGCCTTCATCGACCGCCTCAACCACGCGCTGGACCATCGCTTCGGCATCAACCACGCCACGCTGCAGGTGGAACACGGCCTGGATTGCGGCCACGATTGCCACGATCACGCACCGCACCACGACCACTGAATTCCCGGCAGCGGCGGCCCGGCGGCGTTCCCGCCTATAATCCCGGGTCACGTTTTTTGCCGGAGTCCGGGGATGCTGAACGAAATCAAGAAGGACGCACAGGCGCGCATGCTCAAGAGCATCGATGCGCTGCGCCACACCCTGACCAAGATCCGCACCGGCCGCGCCACCAGCGCGCTGGTCGAGCACATCAAGGTGAGCTACTACGGTTCCGACATGCCGCTGTCGCAGGTCGCCAGCGTCGCCGTCACCGATGCCCGCTCGCTCACCATCACGCCGTGGGAGAAACCGATGGTTGCGGCCGTCGAGAAGGCGATCATCAATTCCGATCTCGGCCTGACCCCGACCACCGCGGGCTTGACCATCCGCATCAACATCCCGGCGCTCACCGAAGAACGCCGCAAGGAACTGTCGAAAGTGGTGCATGGGGAAGGCGAGGACAGCAAGGTGGCGATCCGCAACATCCGCCGCGACGCCAACCAGCACGCCAAGGATCTGCTGAAGGAAAAGAAGATCACCGAGGACGAGGCCACGCGTCAGGAAGACGAGATCCAGAAGATGACCGACAAGGCGATCAAGGACGTCGACGAGGTCGTGAAGCTGAAAGAACAGGAACTGATGGCGGTTTGAGGCTTGCTGCGCTTGCTCATGCAGACTCCCCGCCACGTCGCCATCATCATGGACGGTAACGGGCGCTGGGCCGAGCAGCGCAAGCGCCCGCGCCTGATCGGCCATCGCGCCGGCGCGCGCGCGGTGCGCGACACCATCGAATTCTGCATCGACCACGGTGTCGAGGCGCTCACCCTGTTCGCGTTTTCCAGCGAGAACTGGGCGCGCCCGCAGGATGAAGTGAGCGGCCTGATGCGGCTGTTCCTGTCGGTGCTCGATCGTGAGGTGGACGAACTGGCGCGGCGCGGCGTGCGCATCCGTTTCATCGGCGAAGCGCAGGCGTTCTCGCCCGATATCCGCAAGCGCATGCAGACGGCGGAAGCGCTGACTGCGGGGAACAGCAGCCTGACACTGGTGATCGCCGCCAATTACGGCGGTCGCCAGGACATCGCGGCCGCGGCACGGGCACTGGCGCTCGATGCGCGCGATGGCCGCATCGATCCGGACACCATCGACGAGGCGATGTTCGCCACCCGCGTGGCACTGGCCGATCTCCCCGCCGTCGACCTGTGCATCCGCACCGGTGGCGACCTGCGCATCAGCAACTTTCTGCTGTGGCAGCTCGCTTACGCGGAATTGTGGTTCACCCCGACATTGTGGCCGGACGTGGATGCAGCGACACTGCAGGCCGCTTTCGACGATTTCTCGCGGCGGCAACGCCGTTTCGGATTGACCGGGGCGCAAGTGTCCCAGCAACAGGCATAACGCATGGCAGCGACCCGAACCCGAATGATTTCCGCCTTCGTGATGGGCCCGTCGGCCATCCTGGCGGTGCTGTTCCTGCCCACCAGCTGGATGGCGGTGGCCGCCGCGTTGCTGTTCCTAGGCGGATTGTGGGAGTGGTTCAAGCTGTCTGGCGTCGAGGACAGCCTGTCCCGCCTGCTGTTGGTCGCGTTGCACATGCTGCTGATGGTGGCGTTGGCCTGGGGATCGCATACCGCGCAGGGCGGCACGTCCGCGCTGTTCGACGCGGTGATCCTGGTCGGCGTGGCGTGGTGGGTGCTGAGCCTGTTGTGGCTGGCCAGATACGATTTCGGCTCGCACCACGAAGGCTGGTCCCGGGTGGTGAAACTGCTCGCCGGCACGCTGGCGGTAATCCCGGCCTGGTGCGCGCTGGTGACCCTGCATGGCACGCCGCAGGGCAGCATCGACCATGGACTGATCCCCAAGGGCCACGTGTGGTTGTTGGTGGCGTTGATGACGGTGTGGGCAGCGGATACCGGCGCCTATTTCGCCGGTCGCGCCTTCGGCAAGCACAAGCTGGCGCCGCGCATCAGCCCCAACAAGACCATCGAAGGCCTCGTCGGCGGCATCGTGCTGGGCATGATCGTCGGCATGGCGGTGGTCAGTTTCACCGGTATCGCGCTGGCATCGCTGCCTGCGGTCGCCATCCTGTGCATGGTGACGGTGCTGTTCTCGGCGGTCGGCGACCTCTACGAAAGCCTGCTCAAGCGCCACGCCGGCGCCAAGGATTCCTCGGACCTGATTCCCGGCCACGGCGGCATCCTCGACCGCGCCGACAGCGTGCTCGCGGCGCTACCGGTGTTCGCGCTGGTGAAGGCATTGCTGGGACTGTGACGGATGGGCGTGTTCGCCGCGGAACCAATGCTGCGACACCGGGTCCATCCATGGATGATGCCAACGCATGACATCCGCTGAAGTGCCCGCACCTGACCGTCCCATCCCGGTTGCCGTCCTCGGCGCGACCGGATCGATCGGCGCGTCCGCGCTCGACGTGATCGCGCGCCATCCGCGGCATTGGCGCGCCAGCGTGCTGGCCGGTGGCAGTCGCGTCGCCGAATTGATCGAACTGTGCCGGCGCCATCGTCCCGATCACGCGGTAATCGCGGACGAGGCGCAATTCGCCAATCTGCGCGACGGCCTGCGCGATGCCGGACTGACGACACAAGCCCACGCCGGCATGGCCGCGATCAATGCGCTGGTCGCCAGCGATGCCTGCGAGGTCGTGGTTGCGGCGATCGTCGGCGCGGCGGGACTCGATTCGACGCTGGCTGCGGCGCGCACCGGCAAACGCCTGCTGCTGGCCAACAAGGAATCGCTGGTCTTGGCCGGCGAACTGCTGATGGCGACCGCGCGCGAACACGGCAGCACCATCGTTCCGATCGACAGCGAACACAACGCGGTGTTCCAGTGCCTGCCGGTGGATGGCGATCGCCGCGCGCTGGCGTCCATCGTGCTGACTGCCTCCGGCGGGCCATTCCGTGGCAGGACGCGCGCCGATCTCGCCGACATCACCCCGGCGCAGGCGGTGGCGCATCCCAAGTGGTCGATGGGCCCGAAGATCTCGGTCGATTCCGCCACCCTGATGAACAAGGGCCTCGAAGTGATCGAGGCGCATCACCTGTTCAACCTGCCCGCCGAGCGCATCCGCGTACTGGTCCACCCGCAGAGCCTGGTGCACTCGCTGGTGGAATTCACCGACGGTTCCACATTGGCGCAGCTCGGACTGCCGGACATGCGCACCGCGCTGGCGGTCGGCCTGGCGTGGCCGCGCCGCATCGCTTCCGGCGTGGACCGGCTCGACCTTTTGCAACACGGCACCCTGCAGTTCGAGGCGCCCGATCTCGACACGTTCCCCGCGCTGCGCCTCGCTTTTGGCGCATTACGCACCGGCGGCACTGCACCGGCGGCCCTCAATGCCCTCAACGAAGTCGCGGTTTCAGCCTTTCTTCAGGGGAAATTGCGTTTCCTAGACATTCCCGCGCTGGTCGAAGACGGATTGGCGATGCTGCCCGTCCTGGAGGCGACATCGCTGGACGTGCTGCGCGAGGCCGATCGCGACGCCCGTGCCGCGGGCGTACGCCTGTTGTCCCGCCACCACACCTGAGCCGACTCGCACGCATGAATGATTTCTTCGGATCGCTGTGGTGGCTGCTCATCACCCTCGGGGTGCTGGTCACCTTCCACGAGTTCGGCCACTTCTGGGTCGGCCGCCACTTCGGCGTGAAAGTGCTGCGTTTCTCGGTCGGATTCGGCAAGCCGGTGTGGTCGCGCATCGGCCGCGATGGCACCGAATACGCCATCGGCGGCATCCCGCTGGGCGGCTATGTCAAGTTCCTCGACGAACGCGAGGGCGATGTCGCGCCGGAAGACCTCGGACAGGCGTTCAACCGCAAGCCGGTGTGGCAACGCATGCTGATCGTCGCTGCCGGTCCCGTCTTCAACATCGTGCTGTGCGTGGCCCTGCTGTGGGGCATGCTGGTGATCGGGCGGCCCGACTACGCGCCGGTGATCGGCCATGTCGAAGGGATCACCGCCGCGGCCGGCATCCAGCCCGGCGATCGCATCGTGCGCATCGATGGCGACGACATCCCGACCTGGAACGACGCCCTGCCCGCGCTGGCCCGCAATGCCATTGCCCACCGCGCGGTGACGGTCGACGTGCGTGGCGCTGCCGGCGAATCCGCGCACATGCTGCGGCTCGACCAGTTGCCGGCGCGCATCAACGAGATCGAATTGCTGTCCGACATCGGCATGGAGCCGCAGCACATGACCGTGCCGCCGGTGGTGGGCGAAGTCCCGGCCAGCGGCGCATCCGCGGGCCTGCTCCAGCCTGGCGACCGCATCGTCGGCGTCAATGGCTCGGCGGTTACCGTGTTCGAGGATATCCGTCCGCTGGTGCAGAAGACCGCCGCCGGGGCTCCGGTGCAACTGACCGTGGCGCGCGCCGGGCAGACGCTGGCCGTGGCGATCGTCCCGACCGTGCAGGGCAAAAGCCGCCTGCTCGGTGTCACGCCAAAGCTCCCTGCGGGCGACAGCCGCCCGAAATACGACACCGTGCGCCGGCTCGGTCCGGTGCAGGCCGTACCCGCCGCCATTCATGAAACCTCGGCCCTGCTCCGCGATTCGGTGACGATGATCGGCCGCATGATCCGTGGCCAGGCGCCGCGCGAATCGGTGTCCGGCCCGGTCACGATCGCCAGGATCGCCAATTCCTCGGCGCAGATGGGCCCGGCGTGGTTCCTGCGCTTCCTCGCCCTGATGTCGCTCAGCCTGGGCGTGCTCAATCTGCTGCCGATCCCGATCCTCGACGGCGGCCACCTCGCCATGTACGCCATCGAGGCAGTGCGTGGGCGCCCACTGGGCGAACGCGCCTTGGCCATCAGCCAATCGATCGGCCTGATGCTGATCCTCGGCCTGATGGGCCTGGCGTTCTACAATGACTTCTTTGGCCACTTCCACTAGCGGTTCGGGTGGGCGCACCCCGCCGTCCCCCGACCTCCCTGTTCTCCACCGGATTTGATGATGCGAAACCCCAGCCGTCACCTGCTTGCCCTCGCCCTGGCCGCCGCCCTGGCCACGCCCGTCTGGGCGCAGTCCATCGTCGAGCCCTTCCGGGTGTCGGACATCCGCGTCGACGGCCTCCAGCGCATCGCGCCTGGCACCGTGTTCACCTATCTGTCGCTGGAACGCGGCGACATGCTCGACCAGGCCAAGGCCGAGCAGGCGGTGCGCGCGCTCTACAAGACCGGGTTCTTCAGCAACGTCACGCTGGATCGCCAGGGCGACATCCTGGTGGTGAAGGTGGAGGAACGCCCGGCCATCAACAAGATCACCGTCACCGGCAACAAGGACATCAAGGACGATGACCTCAAGAAGCCGCTGAAGGAAATCGGCCTGACCGAAGGCGATACCTTCGATCCGATGAGCCTCGACCGCGTGACGCAGGAGCTCACCCGCCAGTACAACAACCGCGGCAAGTACAACGTCCAGGTCACGCCGTCGGTGACCAAGCTCGATCGCAACCGCGTCGACGTCGCCATCGCCATCAACGAAGGCAAGGCCGCCAAGATCAAGCACATCAACATCATCGGCAACGAGAAGTTCACCGACAAGATGCTGATGCGCGGCTGGGAGTCGAAGACCACCAACTGGAGCAGCTGGTACAGCCGCGACGACCAGTATTCGAAGGAAAAACTCTCCGGCGACGTCGAGAAGCTGCAATCGTTCTACCTCGACCGCGGCTACATCGATGCCGACGTCAGCTCCGACAACACCCAGGTCACGATCAGTCCCGACAAGCGCGCGATGTACATCACCGCCGGCCTGACCGAAGGCGAGCAGTACAAGGTCTCCGCACTGACGGTGAGCGGCGACACCATCCTGCCCAAGGAAATGATCCAGAAGCAGTTCGACGCCTTCATCAAGCCGGGCTACATCTTCTCGCGGCGCGCGATGGAAGCTGCCACCGATTCGGTGACGGCGATGCTGAGCAACATCGGCTATGCCAACGCGCAAGTGGTGCCCAACCCGACGGTGGATCGCGAGGCGCGCACGGTAGCATTGGACATGCAGGTGCAGCCGGGTCCACGCATCAACGTGCGGCGCATCGTCTTCAAGGGCAACAACCGCACCGCCGATCCGGTACTGCGCCGTGAAATGCGCCAGTTCGAAGGCGCGTGGTATTCGCAGGCGGCGATCGACCGTTCCAAGATCCGTCTGCAGCAGCTCGGCTACTTCGAGAAAGTGGACATCGAATCGCAGCCGGTGGCGGGAAGCCCGGACCAGGTCGACCTGGCGGTGAACGTCAAGGAAACCAACTCCGGCACGCTGAGCTTCGGCGTCGGCTACTCGCAGTTGGGCGGCGTCATGCTCAACGGCAGCATCTCCGAGCGCAACTTCCTCGGCAGCGGCAACCAGCTGACCATCGCCCTGCAGCGCAGCGCCTACCAGAAGCAGATTTCCTTCAACTTTCTCAATCCCTACTTCAGCAAGAACGGGATGTCGCTGGGCTACAACGTCTTCTACAGCGATACCAACTACGCCGATGCCAATGCCGCCAACTACTCGTCCAGCCAGGGCGCGGCGCAGATGGTGCTGGGCCTGCCGATCACCGAATGGGACACCGTCTCCTTCATGCTCGGCGTCGAGCGCAAGAAGATCAGCGCCAACATCTACACGCCGCAGCCGATCTGGGACTACATCAACGCCGTCGGCCACCAGACCTTCAAGGCGGCGCGCGCGCGCGTGGCCTTCGGTCGCGATACCCGCAATGACGCCTTGCAGCCGAGCATCGGCATGTTGCAGCGCCTGTCGCTGGAAGCCACCCTGCCCGGCTCCACCGCCAAGTACTACACGATGGAATACACCGTCTCCAAGTACTGGCCGCTGAGCTCGTGGCTGATCCTGGACGCGGTGGGCGACATCGGCTACGGCAACTCCTATGGCGGTTTCAAGACCGCCACGCTGCCGGACGGACGCATCGTCAATTCGAAGGGCCTGCCGTTCTTCGAGAACTACTACGGCGGCGGCGTGTCCTCGGGCGGCCGCGTACGCGGCTTCGTCGACAACTCGCTGGGCCCGCAGGCGGTCTCGGACTTCTACAGCACGCCGCAGCCGTTGGGTGGTTCGTTCAAGACGGTCGGCTCGCTGGAAACGTTCTTCCCGCGCATCATCGACTCGCCGGCCGCGCGCCTGTCGGCCTTCGTCGACTTCGGCAACGTGTTCGCCAATCGCGCCGCCTTCAAGGCGTCGGAACTGCGCGTATCGACCGGTATCGCGCTGGCATGGCGCTCGCCGATGGGCCCGATCTCGATCAGCTACGCGCTGCCCTTGCGTTACCAGCGCGAAGACAAGCCCGGCCAGCTGAAGGACCAGATCGAACGCCTGCAGTTCACCTTCTCCGGCACGTTCTGACGGAGACGGTGCGCAGGTGGGGGACATAGCCACGGGGATCACGCTGGCGGAGCTGTCGCAACGCTTCGGCCTGGAGTTGCGCGGCGATCCGTCGTTGCAGATCCATGGCGTCGCCACGTTGGCTTCGGCTGGCAGCGGACAGCTCGCCTTCCTCGCCAATCCGCGCTATCGCAGCCAGCTCTCCGACACCAGCGCCGCAGCAGTGGTGCTGCGCGCGGAGGACGCCGATGCAGCGTCGATGCCGGTGCTGGTGGCGCGAGATCCCTACGCCACCTTCGCGAAAATTTCCGCGCTGTTCGAAACACGCGAAGCGCATCCACCCGGCATCCATGCCAGCGCGGTGATCGCCACCGATGCGGTGGTCGATCCGTCCGCGCACATCGGTGCGTTCGTGAGTGTCGGCGCGCGCAGCCGCATCGACGCAGGTGCGGTGATCGGCCCCGGTTGCGTGATCGGCGAAGACTGCATCGTCGGTGCAGGCTGCGAACTGGTCGCGCGCGTTACCCTGGTTACGCGCGTGCGCCTTGGCAGCAATGTGCGCATCCATCCCGGCGCGGTGCTCGGCGCCGCCGGCTTCGGCCTGGCGATGGACGCGGGCCATTGGCTCAACATCCCGCAACTCGGCGGCGTGGTGGTCGGCGACGACTGCGAGATCGGCGCCAACACCACCATCGATCGCGGCGCGCTCGACGACACCGTGCTCGAAGAGGACGTGCGCCTCGACAACCAGATCCAGATCGGCCACAACGTGCGCATCGGCGCGCATACCGCGCTGGCCGGCTGCGTGGCGGTGGCCGGCAGCACCCGCATCGGTCGTGACTGCCTGATCGGCGGCGCCGCCGGCCTCGTCGGCCACATCGAACTGTGCGACAAGGTCACGGTGACGGCGATGACGCTGGTCACCCATTCGATCCGCGAACCGGGGGAATATTCTTCCGGCACGCCAATGATGGAAAATAGGCAGTGGCGTCGCTCGGCGGCCCGCTTCCGCCAGTTGGATGCCCTGGCCCGCAAGGTACAAGGCCAGGACAAGGAGAACACATGAGCAACACCGTGCAATTGCCGATCGACGCGGTCGGAATCCAGAAGCTGCTTCCGCATCGCTACCCGTTCCTGCTGGTCGATCGCGTGACGGAGTTCGAAGCGGACAAGCGCATCGTCGCCTACAAGAACGTCAGCGCCAACGAGCAGTTCTTCCAGGGCCATTTCCCCGGTCATCCGGTGATGCCGGGCGTGCTGGTGATCGAAGCGATGGCGCAGGCCGGCGGCTTGCTCGGTTATCTCTCGCGCGGCGGCGTGCCCGACAGGGACACGATTTCCTATCTGGTGAAGGTCGACGACGCCAAATTCTCGCGCATGGTGGTGCCGGGCGATCGCCTCGAACTCGATGTCTCGATCAAGCGCGTCATCCGCAACATGACGCTCTTCACCGGCATTGCCCGCGTCGATGGCGAACAGGCCGCGTGCGCGGAAATCCTCTGCGCCGAGGTCAAAGCCGACTGATGGCGACGCAGATCCATCCGAGCGCACAGATCGATCCCGGTGCCACGCTGGGCGAAGACGTACGCATCGGTGCGTTCACGGTGATCGATGCCGGCGTCGAAATCGGCGACGGCACCTGGATCGGTCCGCATTGCAGCGTCACCGGCATCACGCGCATCGGCCGCGACAACCGCATCACCGGCCATGCCGCCATCGGTGGCGATCCGCAGGACAAGAAGTACCACGGTGAATACACCACGCTGGAGATCGGCGACCGCAACACCATCCGCGAGTTCTGCACGATCAACCGCGGCACCGGCGACGGTGGTGGCGTTACCCGCATCGGCGACGACAACTGGCTGCTGGCCTACGTGCACATCGCCCACGACTGCCTGATCGGCAACAGTTGCGTGTTTTCCAACAACGCCACGCTGGCCGGCCACGTCGTGGTGGAAGACCATGTGATCCTGAGCGGATTCGCCGGCGTCCACCAGTTCTGCCGCATCGGCGCGCACGCCTTCATCGGCATGGGCGCGTTCGTCAACGGCGATGTGCCACCGTTCCTGATGGTGGCGCAGGAAAAATACGCGCGTGCACGCGGCATCAACAGCGAAGGCCTGAAGCGTCGCGGCTTCGATGCCACGCGGATCGCGGCGATCAAGCGTGCCTACCGCGCCTTGTACATGGCCGACGCCAAGCTCGACGATGCCAAGAGCGAGTTGGCCGAGATCGCATCTGGCAGCGACGACGTGCGTGCCTTCCTCGATTTCATCGAACGCGGCGAGCGGCCGTTGCTGCGATGAACCCGCCGCGCATCGCCCTGTGCGCTGGCGAAGCGTCGGGCGACCTGCTCGGTGCCGACCTGGTGCGCGCCTTGCGCGAACGATTCCCCGATGCCCAATTCGCCGGCATCACCGGGCCGAAGATGCGCGCCGCCGGCGTCGAAACGTGGTGGGACGCCTCGCAATTGAGCGTGATGGGCCTGGTCGAAGTGCTGCGCCATCTGCCGCGCCTGCTGCGTCTGCGTCGTGACTTCCGCCGGCGCGTGCTCGACTGGAAGCCCGACGTCTTCATTGGCATCGATGCGCCCGATTTCAATCTCGGCGTGGAAAAATGGCTGAAGGCGCGCGGCATCCGCACCGTGCACGACGTCAGTCCGTCGGTGTGGGCGTGGCGCGAGGAGCGTGCCGAGAAGATCGGCGAGAGCGCCGATCGCGTGCTGTGCCTGTTCCCGATGGAACCGCCGATCTACGCGAAACATGGGGTGGATGCGCGCTTCATCGGCCATCCGCTGGCCGATTCAATGCCGTTGCAGCCGGATCACTCGGCTGCGCGTCGTGAACTCGGCATCGCCGATGACGCGCCCGTGCTCGCGGTGTTGCCGGGCTCGCGCATGGGCGAGATCGAACGGATGTTGCCGATCTTCCTCGCCGCGGCCGAACACGTCGCGAAGGACATCCCGAACCTGCAAATCGTCGTTCCCGCTGCGGACGAGCAGTGCAAATCGGCGATCGAACATCAGTTGACCAGCTCCCGATTTGCGGCCTCGAATGTCCGCATCCTCGACGGCCACGCCCAGCAGGCGATGATCGCCAGCGATGCCGTGTTGCTGGCATCGGGCACTGCCGCGCTGGAAGCGATGCTGGCGAAGCGACCGATGGTGATCGGCCATCGCATCTCGCCGACGACGTATCGCATCATCAGGGCATTCGGCCTGCTGAAATCGCGTTTCGTCAGCCTGCCGAACATCCTCGCCGGACGTGCGCTGGTACCGGAGTGCCTGCAGGACGAATGTACGCCGCAACGCCTCGCCACCGAACTGCTGCGCTGGTTGCGCGATCCCGCCGCATTCGCGGCGATCGAACCGGAATTCCTGCGACTGCATGAGGAATTGCGCCGCGACGCCTCGCGCCAGGCGGCATCGGCGATCGCGGAATTGCTGGACCACGAATGACCACCGCGCATTCCGGCTCACTGTTTCCCACCATCGAATCCACGCACCTGGTTGCCGGCGTCGATGAAGCCGGACGCGGGCCGCTGGCCGGCCCGGTCACGGTGGGCGCGGTGATCCTCGATCCGATGCGTCCAATCACCGGATTGAACGACTCGAAGAAACTCAGCGAAGCGCGACGCGAAGCGTTGTATCCGCAGATCGTCGAACGCGCGCTGGCCTGGCATGTCGAATTTGTCGAAGCCGACGAAATCGATCGCCTCAACATCCTGCAGGCGACGCTGGTCGGGATGCGTCGCGCGGTGCAGGCGTTGCAACCGGCCGCGCTGCTTGCACGCATCGATGGCAACAAGATCCCGAAGGACATGCCCTGCCCGGCCGAAGCGCTGGTCGGCGGTGATGCCATCGAACCGGCGATCATGGCGGCATCGATCCTCGCCAAGGTCGCGCGCGATCGCCACATGCGCACGTTGCACGTGCAATGGCCGCTGTACGGCTTCGATCGCCACATGGGCTATCCCACCCCGGCGCACCTCGCTGCGCTGGCCGAACACGGCGCCTGCCCGCAACACCGGCGCAGTTTCGCGCCGGTGCGGATTGTCGTGAGAATATGACGCATGTCGGCCCGTTTCGCCCATCTCCAACTGCATAGCGAATATTCGCTGATCGACTCCACCATCCGCCTCGACGGACTGGTGCGGCGCTGCGTGGATCTGGGATTGCCGGCGGTCGCCATCACCGATCGCAACAACCTGTTCGCGCTGGTGAAGTTCTACAAGCTGGCGGAAGCGGCCGGCCTCAAGCCGATCGCCGGCGCCGACCTCACCGTGGTCGATCCCGAGCTCGGCAGCACCCAGCTCACCCTGCTCTGCCGCAACCACGATGGTTATCTCGCGTTGTCGCGATTGCTGACGCGCGCATGGATGCATGGCCATCGCCAGGACGGTGTCGGCATCGACAGCTCATGGCTGGGAGACGAAGACCTCTCCGGCCTGTTCGCACTAGCTGGACGCGATTCGTCCATCGGCACCGCGATGCTGTCCGGGCGCGACGAACACGCGCAGGCCGAGGTCGAACGGCTGCAACGCCTGTTCGGCGATCGCTTGAACCTCGCGCTGACGCGCACCCAGCGCACGCACGAAGACACGTTCAACGCCTTCGCGCTGCACTTGTCGGGACAACATTCGATCCCGGTGGTCGCCAGCAACGACGTGCGCTTCCTCGATGGCGATGACTTCGACGCACACGAGGCCCGCGTGTGCATCGCCAGTGGTCGCGTCCTCGACGATCCCAAGCGTCCGCGCCTGTATTCCAGCGAACAGTCGCTGAAATCCGGCGACGAGATGGCGACACTGTTCGCCGACTTGCCTGATGCGATCGACAACGCATTCGCCATCGCCGAATGCTGCAATCTCGAACTGCGCCTCGGCACCTATCACCTGCCGGCGTTCCCCGTTCCTTCCGATGAAACGCTGGACAGCTGGATCCGCGGCCAGGCGCACGCCGGCCTGCGCGCACGCTTCGAGCAACAAGCGCCCGCCGAAGGCCACAGCGCGGCGAGTTATCGCGAACGCCTCGACAGCGAGCTCGACGTCATCATCGAGATGGGCTTCCCCGGCTATTTCCTGATCGTCGCCGACTTCATCAACTGGGCGAAACAGCACGGCATCCCGGTCGGGCCCGGACGCGGTTCCGGCGCCGGTTCGCTGGTGGCGTGGTCGCTCGGCATCACTGATCTCGACCCGATTCCCTACGACCTGCTGTTCGAACGTTTCCTCAATCCGGAACGTGTGTCGATGCCCGACTTCGACATCGACTTCTGCATGGATCGCCGCGATGAAGTGATCGATTACGTCGCCGCGAAATATGGCCGCGATCGCGTCAGCCAGATCATCACCTACGGCACCATGGCAGCAAAGGCGGTGGTGCGCGACACCGGCCGCGTGCTCGGTTATCCCTACGGTCTCGTCGACGGCATCGCCAAACTCATTCCGATGACGCTCGGCGTCGGGCTGGAAGATGCGCTCGGGCGCACCGACAAGGGACGCAAGGACGACGCCTGGCGCAGCGACGAGTTGATCGCGCGCTACGAAGCAGAAGAGGACGTCCGCGACCTGATCGATCTCGCGCTGAAGCTGGAAGATCTGCCGCGCAACGCCGGCAAGCACGCCGGCGGCGTGGTGATCGCGCCGACGGCCTTGTCCGATTTCTGCCCGCTGTTCGCGGAACACGCCGGTGGTGGCGACGGCCGCAACCCGGTGACGCAATTCGACAAGGACGATGTCGAAGCGGTCGGTTTGGTGAAGTTCGACTTCCTCGGCCTGCGCACGCTCACCATCGTCGATTGGGCGGTGAAGGCGATCAACGCGCGCAAACCGCGTGATGAAGCTGTGCTCGACATCACCCGGCTTCCACTCAACGACGCGAAAACCTACGAACTGTTCGCGCGCGGCGATACCGTCGCGGTGTTCCAGTTCGAATCGCGCGGCATGCGCGAGCTGCTGAAACGCGCCTTGCCCGATCGCTTCGACGATCTCATCGCGCTGGTGTCGCTGTATCGCCCCGGCCCGATGGACCTGATCCCCGACTTCATCGAGCGCAAGCACGGTCGCGCCGAGGTGAAGTATCCGCATCTGTTGTTGGAACCGGTGCTCAGCCCGACCTACGGCGTGGTGGTGTACCAGGAACAGGTGATGCAGACCGCGCAGATCCTCGCCGGCTATTCGCTGGGCGGCGCCGATCTGCTGCGCCGTGCGATGGGCAAGAAGAAGCCCGAGGAAATGGCCAAGGAGCGCGTCAAGTTCGAGGAAGGTGCGAAGACGCATCATCATCTCGAATCCCGCGTGTCTGGCCCGATCTTCGACTTGCTGGAAAAATTCGCGGGTTACGGCTTCAACAAATCGCACGCCGCCGCCTACGCACTGGTGAGCTACCAGACCGCGTGGCTGAAGACGCATTACCCGGCGGAATTCATGGCCGCGGTGCTGTCCTCCGACATGGACAAGACCGAGAAGGTGGTTGGCTTCCTCGATGAAGCACGGGCGATCGGGCTCACCCTGCTGTCGCCCGACGTCAACGCCTCGCACTACATGTTCGACGCGGTGGATGCGAAGACGATCCGTTACGGCTTGGGCGCGGTGAAGGGCGTCGGCCAGAACGCCTGCGAAGCGATCGCCTTCGAACGCGAACGCGAACGCGGCGGCGCCTTCACCGACATGCTCGATTTCTGCCAGCGCGTCGACATGACGAAGCTCAATCGTCGCGCGCTGGAAGCACTGATCAATGCCGGCGCGATGGATGCCCTCGGCAGCAATCGTCCCAGCCTGCTCGCGCAATTGCCGGAAGCGATGAAGGCCACCGAACAGCAGGCGCGCGAACGCGAGACCGGGCAGGATTCGCTGTTCGGCGGCGGCGGCAGTGCCGCGCCGAGCCTGCGCATCGAATTGCCGGAAGTGCCCGACTGGCCGCTGACGCGCAAGCTGGAGGGCGAACGCGACACCCTCGGCACCTATCTTTCCGGCCATCCGATGGATCCGTATCGCGATGCGCTGAAGGCGATGGTCGGCCATGGACTGAACGATCTCGACAAGATCTGGGCCAGCCGCAGCGACGAGGAGAAGCGTGGCTGGCGACCCGAGAAGACCGTGGTCCTGGCCGGACAGGTGACCGCACTGCGCAAGCGCGGCGAATCGCAGGCCTTTGTGACATTGGAAGATGGCGCCGGTCGCATCGAAGTGGCGTTCTTCTCGGAAACGCTGGCGGAATACTCGGCGCTGCTCACCCGCGACCGCATCCTGGTGATCGAGGGTGGCTTGCGCGAGGACGAATTCAGCGGCGGCTACAGCCTGCGCGCACGGCGCTGCTGGGACTTCGAGCAGCTGTGCCCGCGTGCTGCCCGCAAGCTCACCCTGCGCATGGACATGCGCGTTCCCGGCGCGCTGGAAGCCTTGGACAACGCCCTGATCGAACATCGCCCCGGTTCCACCCCGATCCGCCTGGAACTGGTCCGCGACGGCGCCCGCGGCGCCATCGACCTCGACGGCCCCAACGCCATTCGCGTCAGCGCCGACCTCGCCGCCGCGCTCAAGGCCCAGCCGGGCGTGCACGCTGTCTCGCTGGTGCTGGACAAGCCCTGGCAGAACTGAACCTTCCAGCCTCCGGACGCCCCCGTCCGGGCCTGCCATCGCCATCCGCTAGACTGTCCACCTTGCTTCGCCCAGACATCCCATGAATCCGAACTACCTCGATTTCGAGCAACCCATCGCCGATCTGGAAGCGAAAATCCAGGAACTGCGCCAGGCCAGCGCCGGCCCGGGCGTCAATGTCGACAATGAAGTGCGCACCCTGCAGGAGAAGTTGCGCCAGCGCACTGCGCACATCTTCCGCGATCTCACGCCGGCGCAGGTGTCGCAGATGTCGCGCCATCCGCAGCGCCCGTACACGCTGGACTACGTCAAGGTGATCTGCGACGAATTCCAGGAGCTGGCGGGTGATCGCGCCTATGCCGACGATCCGGCCATCGTCGCCGGGCTGGCTCGCATCAATGGCCGTCCGCTGCTGATCATCGGCCACCAGAAAGGCCGCGACAACAAATCGAGGATCCGGCGCAATTTCGGCATGCCGCGCCCCGAAGGCTATCGCAAGGCGCTGCGCCTGATGAAACTGGCCGAACGCTTCCAGCTGCCGATCCTCACCTTCATCGACACCATGGGCGCGTGGCCAGGCATCGACGCCGAGGAGCGCGGCCAGTCGGAAGCGATCGCCCGCAACCTGATGGAGATGGCCGGCCTGCGCGTGCCGATCATCTGCACGGTGATTGGCGAAGGCGGCTCCGGCGGCGCGTTGGCGATCGGCGTCGGCGACCGCACCCTGATGCTGGAATACAGCACCTATTCGGTGATCACGCCGGAAGGCTGCGCGGCCATCCTGTGGAAGGATGCTGCCAAGGCCAAGGACGCCGCCGAGCAGATGGCGATCACCGCGCCGAAGCTGAAGGCGCTGGGCCTGATCGACAAGATCGTGCGCGAACCGATCGGCGGCGCGCAACGCAATCCGCAACAGACGGCGAAGCGCCTCAAGGCGATCCTGATCAACGAACTGGACGCGCTGGAAGCACTCCCGGTCGACGAGTTGCTGGAGCGGCGTTACCGCCGGTTGCGCGGCTACGGGGCGTACGAGGGCGCCTGAGCCCGGACCATTCCGTCGACCTATACTCCGGATGCCGGCAATCGGCCGGCATCACGCGGGGCAGGTTGAAGATGATCATCAAGCGCATTGATCCGCTTTCGGTCGGCAAAGTCTCCGGCATCATTTACGCGGTATTCGGATTGATCGCCGCCGTGATCATGCTGTTGTTCAGCAGCATGTTCGCCAGCATGCTGGCCGCGCAAGGGGGCAGTCCGATGCCTTTCGGTGGCGGCGGTATCATTGGAATCATCCTGCTCCCGATCGTGTACGGCATCATCGGCTTCGTCGGCGGCATCGTTTCGGCCTTCATCTACAACATTGCCGCCGGCTGGGTCGGCGGTATCCGCATCGACACCGAGTGACCGGATCACCCGTGTCGTGCCCTGCAGCGGGCATGGCACGGGATCACGCATGTCATCGAATACATCGCTCCCATTGATCCCGTCGCCTGTCGCCAGCGATGCAGCCGTAGTGGTGGGCTTGAGTGGCGGTCTCGATTCGACGGTGCTGCTGCATCGGTTGCACCGGGAGATGCCGCGACTGCGCGCGCTCCACGTCCACCACGGCCTGCATCCCGAGGCCGATGTCTGGGCGGAACATTGCGTCGCGTCGTGCGCCGAACTCGACGTGCCGCTGCGCGTGGCTCGTGTCGAAGTGGATCACGCATCCGGGCTTGGCCTCGAAGGCGCGGCACGCGATGCCCGCCATGCCGTCTTCAAATCCGAATTGCGCGATGGCGAAGTGCTGGCGCTTGCCCACCATCGCGACGACCAGGCGGAAACCTTCCTGCTGCGCGCATTGCGCGCGTCCGGCAACGATGGCTTGTCGGCGATGCGTGCCTGGCGGGAATATGCGACTGGCTGGTTGTGGCGGCCATTGCTCGACACATCGCGTGCGGACATCCGCGAATATGCGTGCATGCATGGCTTGCGCTGGATCGAGGATCCCTCGAACGCGTCGAGCACACAGGATCGCAATTTCCTGCGCAACGAAGTGATGCCATTGCTGCGGCAACGTTGGCCCCAGGCATCGGCGGCGTTCGCGCGCAGTGCGCAACTCGCGGCTGAAACGATGGATCGCGCGGCGGATGGAATCCGCATCGCCCTGCGCGCCTGCCGTCGCGATGATGGCGATCTCGATGTCACGACACTGCATCGACTCCCGGCGGATCTGCGTGCCGATGTCGTGCGACTGTGGGTCGCCGATGCAAGATTGCCGCCGCTACCGGGAAGCGGAATCACCACCCTTGAGCACGAATTGCTGCCCGCGCGGCGCGATGCGCAGGCCGAGTATCGCTGGCAACAGGCGCGCATCGTGCGGTGGCGCGATCGCCTGCACGCGGAGGGATTGCATCCGGCACTCGACGCCGATTTCCACGCCGAATGGAATGGCCGCGACCCCTTGTCGCTGCCCGACGGCACGCGACTGCAATTGCATGGCGCGGAGGAATTCGATCGCACCGTGCAGGTCCGCGCGCGCCATGGCGGCGAACGCATCCATTTGCCGAATCGCGATCATTCGCATTCGCTCAAGCACGCGCTGCAACAGGCCGATATCCCACCGTGGCTGCGCGAACGCCTGCCACTGCTGATGGACGGCGACGAAGTGCTGGCGGCCGGACCGCTGCACTCCGCGCGCCTGCACGATTGGCTGATCGACCGCCACGCCCGCCTTGACTGGCAACTCGCGTAAACTTGCCCTATGGCCCGCAAATCCTCCGCTTCCAACCCGCAGGACGCCTCCCCGGTCGCCACCTTCGAGGCCTCGCTCGACGCACTCGAAACGCTGGTCGAGCGCATGGAACAAGGCAACCTCGGCCTCGAGGAATCGCTGTCCGCCTACGAACGCGGCATCGGCCTCTATCGCGAATGCCAGACCGCGCTGGAACAAGCTGAATTGCGCGTGCGCCTGCTCAGCGACCTCGATGCGCCGGAGACCGCCCGCCCCTTCCCGGACGCAGCGGATCGTTCCGGTGACGCCTGACGCCAGCGCGGTGCTCGCCGATTGGCGGGCACGCATCGAATCCGATCTCGATCACGTCCTCTCCGACACCTTCGCCAGCACGCGCCTCGCCGATGCCATGCGCCACGCCGTCCAGGCCGGCGGCAAGCGCATCCGGCCGCTGCTGGTACACGCGACGGTGCATGCCGTGGGTGGAGACGGCGATCACGCGCGCCAGGCTGCGGTCGCGGTGGAATTGCTCCACACCTACTCGCTGGTGCACGACGACCTGCCGGCGATGGACGACGATGCCCTGCGTCGCGGCCAGCCGACGGTGCATGTCGCTTTCGACGAAGCCACCGCGATCCTTGCCGGCGATGCCTTGCAGACTCTGGCGTTCGAAATCCTTGCGCATGGCAATGTGCCTGCAGATGTCTGCGTCAAGCAATTGCGCGAACTGGCGCACGCCTCCGGCATCGACGGCATGTGCGGCGGCCAGATGCTCGATCTCGAAGCGACCGGCACCGCCGATGTATTGTCGCTGGATGCGCTGGAACGCCTGCACGCGCTGAAGACTGGCGCCTTGCTGCGTGCCGCGGTGCGCATGGGTGCGCTGGCCGGAAATGCCGACGATGCACAACGCGCCGCACTTGATCGCTACGCCGATGCGCTCGGCCTGGCCTTCCAGATCCGCGACGACCTGCTCGATATCGAGGGCGATAGCGCCACGCTCGGCAAGACCGCCGGCAAGGATGTGGAGCAGGCGAAATCGACCTTTCCAGCACTGCTCGGCATCGAGGCGTCACGGCAACGGCTGGCGCAACTCGCGATCACCATGGATGACGCGCTGGTCGGCTTCGACCAGCGCGCCGATCCGCTGCGTGCGATCGCGCGCCAGGTGATCGAGCGCGATCGCTGACCAACGTTCACTTCACGAATCGAATCGAGAACGGATAGCGGTAGGGCTTGCCTTCCCAGCCGGCGATCGCGGCGAGGATCGAGCAGACCAGCCACGCCACCACTTCCACGGCGATGAGCCCGGCCAGCAGCAGTCCTGCGGGCACGGTGACCAAAGCGCCGACACCGAGAGTCAGCACGGTTGCGCCAAGCAGCACGACGCCGGCCACGATTACCGCACAAGCGCCGAGGAACATCGTGATGTTGAAGTTCAGCGTTTCCTTGGCGTGCTCGGCCGCGAACGGATGGCGGTCGCGCACCACGAGCCACACCACCAACGCCACCACGGCGCCGGCCACGCCCGCGAACCAGTGGGTGAAGAATGCCGCCAGCAACGCAGCCAAGTGCACCCAGCCCGCCCATTGGCGATCTGTGCTGTCAATCACGGGGGCTTCGTTTTGGATCGCGTCCATTTCCATCGCTCCAGACACAGGATGATGGAACCAATATGGCGATCGCCACAGCCGCCAACAAGTGACGGAGGTGGGAATGACTTTCGTCGTGTTCAGCTATTGCGGATCAGTCCACGCATCACCGCGACGTCGGTGCTGGCCGGGAACACGCGGGCATCGCTGGCGGCGGCGGACACGCGCAGATGGGATTCCAGCACGCCCTTGAACATGCCGCGCATGTCGCTGGTGGCGAGCAAATCACGACGTTCGTTCAATTGCGAGTTGGCGAGTCCCGGCCAGGTCCCGGCGACGCGTCCGCCATTCACCGCGCCACCGGCGAGGAAGGCGACGCCACCGGTGCCGTGATCGGTGCCGTTGGTGCCGTTGACCGCAGCGGTGCGCCCGAATTCAGTCACCACCACGATCGCCGTGCGCGGCCAGATGGCGTCGCCCGCGGTCTTGAACGCCTGCAGGCCGGAATCGAGTTCGGACAATTTGCGCTGGAGGATGCCCGCTTCGTTGTAGTGCGTATCCCAGCCGGTGTCCTCGACGAAGGCGATGCGCGGACCATCGGCGGCCGACATGAAATGCGCCGCCGCACCCATGGCATCGGCGAGATGGCCACGCTTGTCGCCACCTTTCGCGGTGACGTCGCTTTCGTCGGCACCGGCATGTGCGAACGCCGGTCCCAGCACCGCATCACGCGCGTACAACACTTGCAGGTGCTGCATCAGGATCGGATCGATCGCGTGCGCCAGCGGCGGCGACCAGGTGGTCGTCGTGCTGTTGCCTCGCATGATCAACGGCATCACCGCGGTGATCGCCAGGCCGCTCGATCCACCCAATTCCTGTACGCAGCGGTTCATCCAGCCGTTGCGCCCGCCCGGCCCTTGCGTGCCGTTCTCCACGCAATCCTGCGCCTCGAAATGCGAACGCTCGCGATATGGTGGCGCCACCGCGACCACGGGCAGGAATTCCTTCGCCGCATACAGTTGCGACGCGAACGCCAATGACGGATGCAAGGCGAAGCCGCCGTCGATCGGATGCGCATCCTTGATCGCCGCTTCGCCCAGTGCACCGCGCAAGCGCAGGTAGTCGGAATCGTTCGGCCGCGGCAACGCATGCAGCCCGTCGAGACCACCACGCAGCAGCACCACGACCAGGCGCGTGTCGTTGGGCGAGGTCGCTGCCAGTGCAAACTTCGGCAACGAAGTCACCAGCGATGCGGCGGCGCCTGCCATCAGAAATTGGCGTCGGCTCAGTGACATCTCACACTCTCCACTGGAAGGACGGACTGGCGAGGAGCAGGGCCACACCCTGGCGCGGCGATTCGGCGCGACGCACTGCAGTCAGCGTTTCCGCATCCATGCCATCGCCGAGCGCATGTGTCGCCAGTTGCATGGGATCGTTGCTTGCGGATTGCGGCGCGGCATCCGCCAGCGTCTGCGCCGCCTGCACGCGCTTGTACAGCGCATCGGGACCGGACCAATCGGCGGCGGTATCGGCGAATCCTGCCGGCGAACGCGGCTGGAACACCGGGTGGCCCATGCGCGCCTGCAGATCGAGCGTGCGTGCCGCGTCTTTCTGCGTATCGAGCGTCAATGCGCGCATCGAAGACACGAGGAAATCCTGCGGCGTCTTGAACTTGCGCGCGGTTGGCGCCCACGCCAGCGGATGACGAACCATCGTCGAATACAGCGCGGCGAGATCGCCACCCGACGCCAGATACGCCTGCGCCATCGCGGTGACCAATTGCGGTGGTGGCTGGTCGGCGACGAAATGTCGCGCCAGTTTCAACGACAGGTGCTGCGCCGTGGCCGGATGCAGCGCGAGGTCGGCCAAGATGGCACGTCCCTGTGCCTCGCCCTCTTCGCGATAGCGTTTGCCGAGCACGCGGCGATCGCCGGGCTCGTGCGTGTTGGGGTTGAAATAGAACGGTGCACCGGAATTGGACAGATCCTGCGGCCGTTGCAGGCTCCAGCCGGTGATGCCCTTCGCCAATTCGATCACGTCGGCCTGGGCGTAACCGCCATTGACGCCGAGCGTGTGCAATTCAAGGATTTCGCGTGCGAGGTTTTCGTTGAGTCCGCGCCGCGCCGCCTTGGGGTTGGGCGCCTTGCGCGCGCGCATGCCAGCCTTGGAATCGACGCCGATCGACTGGGTGTTGTCGAGATAGAGCAGCATGCCCGGATGCGTCTCGATCGCCACCAGCAGGTCGGAGAACTTGCCGAAGGCATGCGGACGGATCGCTTCGCGCTCCATTGGCGCCGCGAACGATGCGGCGATGTTCTTGTCGGTGGAAATGGCGAAGTGGTTCGACCAGAAACGCACGATCCGTTCCGGGAAGCTGCGCGCGGTGACCACCGCGACCTGTTGCCTCAGCGCGATTTCCTGGCGGATGCGCTTGCGCAGCTCCTGCTCGGCGTCCTTGGCGGCCTGCTGCGCCATCATCTCGCCGTTCGATGCCTTCGCCATCTTGCGCAGATCGCGCACGGTGGTTTCCTGACGCAGGTAGTCGAGGCTGTTCGGCAGCGCGTCGGGCAGGACTTCGGCACCGGCGCCGAGCTGCGCCAGCAGCCAACCGCGGGGATCGCTCGTGGCGTCGGCGAGTTCGCCCGGGCGCGCACCCAGCCCGAAGCGGTTGACGGCAGTAAGGGCGGCATCGCGCGCCATGGCAGGACCTTGTGGAGTACCTGACATGAAAACGCGCGCCAACCACGAAGGTTGACGCGCGTCGGTTCGCGTTGGTTACTTGATCAGGCGCAGGGTGAAGGGATAGCGATAAGCCACGCCTTCATTGGCCTTGATACCGGCGATGACCGCAAGAATCAGCCCCGCCAGTCCCACCAGCGGCATCAGCACGATACCGATGATCACGAAGATCAGCAGCCCGCAGACGAACAATGCGATCGACAGGGTGATCTGGAAGTTCAACGCTTCCTTGCCCTGGTCGTCGACGAACGGCATTCCGTCCTTCTTCATCAACCACACGATCAACGGGCCAAGGATATGGCCAAGCGGGATGATGAGCCCGCTCAATGCCGACAGGTGCGCGATCATCGCCCATTGACGCTCGTCGGCGCTGATGCCGGAAGGTCCCACTGAAGTCTGCTCGTCCACTGTTGCCCCTCAAGAATGATGTGGGCCGATGTTACGCCAATCGGATTACGCCATTCGGATTGCGCCACCCGGGGACGCCTCAACCGCCGGCGACGGTCATCCGCCCGATCAGCAGCGAGCCCATGCGGGTGGACGAACGCGGATCGATGTCGCGGCCGATCGCTTCGATGCCCGAGAACATGTCGCGCAGGTTGCCGGCGATGGTCACGCCATCGACCGGATGGACGCGCTGGCCATGTTCGATCAGGTAGCCCGCGGCACCGCGCGAGTAGTCGCCGGTCACGGTGTTCACGCCCTGCCCCATCAACTCGGTGACCAGCAGCGCGCGCGGCAGGTTGGCGAGGATGGCATCGAGGCCATCGACATTCCCGGCGACATCGAGGTTGTAGATGCCACCGGCGTTGGCCGTGCTCTGCAATCCCAACTTGCGCGCCGAATAGCTGCCGAGCACGTAGCGTTGCAACACGCCGTTCGTGACCAGCGGCGACACCTGCGTGGCGGTGCCTTCGGCATCGAACGAGGTGGAACGGAAGCCGCCCATCAGATGCGGTTGTTCGATCATCGACACCCAATCCGGGAAGACCTGTTTGCCGGCATGGTCGAGCAGGAAACTGGCCTGGCGATACAGCGCACCACCGGACACTGCACCGATGAAGTGGCCGATGATCGAACGCGCGACTTCGGCGGTGAACACCACCGGCAAGCTGCCGGTCGGCAGGCCGCGCGGATCGAGGCGCTCGACCGTCAATTGCGCCGCACGATGCCCGACCGCCTGCGCCGCTTCCAGCGCATCCGCACGCAACGCCGCGGTGTACCAGCCATCGCGCTGCATGCCATCGCCCTGCCCGGCGATCAACGCACACGACAGACTGTATTGCGTCTCGCGCTCGTGGCCGCTGAAGCCGTAGGAATTGGCGTAGACACTGACGCTTTCGCTGGCGGAACTGGAACAACCATCGGAGTTGCGAATGCGTACATCGGCGTCGCGCCCCGCCTGCTCACAGGCCAATGCCTGCGCGATCATCGCGTCGGCATCGAAAACCTGCGGGTGCCACTGGTCGAATTCGCGCAGTTCGCGCGCCATGCGCTGCGGATCGGCGAGTCCGGCGGCGGGATCGTTCTCGGTGTAACGGGCAATCGTGCAGGCGTGTTCGACCGTCGCCGCGAGGCTGGCATCGGAGAAATCGCCGGTGCTGGCCGACCCCTTGCGCTGGCCGAAGTAGACGGTGAGCGAGACGCCGCGATCACGGGTCGATTCCACCGTCTCCACCGCGCCCATCCGTACCGAGGTGCCAAGACCGCGCGATTCCGAACAATCGACCTCGGCCTGGCTTGCGCCACCGGCCTTGCACAGATCCAGCACCCGTTGCGCCAGCGCCGAGAGTGCTTCGATCCGCTGTGGACTGTCGTCGGCGGAATTTGCCTGGGTCAAGCCAGCCGTGGACAGGGCGATCGTATTCAATGGCGTATCCTTGTTGAAGCGTTGATCAGGAGAGCGTGGTGCGCGGTCGCAATATTGAAACCGGCGAATTTCTCGGTGAGAGCCGCAGCCAGCAACGGCGTGAAGCGCTGGACGTGCTGGAACTGGCGGAAACCCTCACCGGTCTTGCCGATGGCCAGTTGGCGGCCCTGCCGATCCCGGAAGAACTGCTGCCGCCGTTGCGCGATGCCCGCCGCTTCAAGTCGCACATCGCCAAGAAGCGCCAGATCGCCTTTCTCGCCAAGCAGATGCGCCGCCAGGACGACGACGTGCTGGAAGCAATCCGCGACGCGCTGGACGCGCACAGCGAGGGATCGAAGCGCCAGGTGGCCGACATGCATCGCGCCGAGGAATGGCGCCAACGCCTGCTCGACGGCGACGACGACGCGCTGGCGGCGTTCATCGACATTCACCCCAATGCCGATCGCCAACGCCTGCGTCAACTGGTGCGCAACACCAAGGAGGAAGCCGCGCGCAACAAACCGCCGCGCGCCTTCCGCGAACTGTTCCGCGAGATTCGTGCGGCGTCCGCCAGCGATGGTGCTTCGACCGATCAAGACGCGGACATCGCCGACGACGATTCCAGCGACGCCTGATCGCGCAACATCCCCAGGACGAGCGCAGCGGGCGTGCATCACGCCTGCGTTCCGCCAACCGTCATTTCGCTGATCAGCAGCGACGGTTGCCCGACCCCGACCGGCACCGACTGGCCATCCTTGCCGCAGACGCCGACGCCGTCGTCGAGCGCGAGATCGTGGCCGATCATCGTCACCTTCTGCATTGTCTCCGGGCCATTGCCGATCAGCGTCGCGCCCTTGACCGGCGCGGTCACCTTGCCGTCCTCGATCAGATAGGCTTCGGTGGCGGAAAACACGTACTTGCCGCTGGTGATGTCGACCTGGCCGCCGCCGAAGTTCACCGCGTACAGGCCGCGCTTGACGCTGCGGATCATGTCCTCCGGCGAATGCGTGCCGGCGAGCATGTAGGTATTGGTCATGCGCGGCATCACCGTGTGTGCGTATGACTCGCGTCGGCCGTTGCCGGTCGACTTCGCGCCCATCAATCGCGCGTTGAGCGAGTCCTGCATGTAACCGGTGAGCACGCCGTCCTCGATCAACGTGGTGCAATTGGTCGGCGTGCCTTCATCGTCCATGTTGAGCGAACCGCGGCGACCGGCGAGCGTGCCGTCATCGACGATGGTGACGCCAGGAGACGCCACGCGCTGGCCCATGCGTCCGGCATAGGTCGAGGTGCCCTTGCGATTGAAATCACCTTCCAGCCCGTGGCCGACCGCTTCGTGCAGCAGCACGCCGGTCCAACCGTTGCCGAGCACCACCGGCATCACGCCCGCCGGTGCATCGACCGCTTCGAGATTCACCAGCGCCGAGCGCAATGCCTCGCGCGCGAATTTTTCCGGCTTGCCATCGCCCAACAGTTCCTCGTAGGAATAACGTCCACCGAACCCGGCATAACCGGATTCGCGACGCCCGTGTTGTTCGACGATCACCTGCACGTTCATTCGCACCAGCGGACGCACGTCGGCGGCGAGCACGCCTTCGCTGTTGGCGACGAGAATGGTGTCGACCGCAGCGGAAATTCCCACCATCACCTGCTTCACGCGCGGATCGAGACTGCGCACCAGTGCATCGACCTTGCGCAAGGCATCGACCTTGGCGTCATTGGGCAGGGCATCGATGGGATCGAGCGCCGGATACAACATTCCCTGCGTGCGCGGCGCCAATGCCTGTCGCCCATGGATGCCACCATCGCGCGCGATCGCCCGCGCGGCGCCGGCTGCTTCCAGCAAGGCTTGCGCGCTGATGTCGCCGGAATAGGCGAAGCCGGTTTTCTCGCCACTGATCGCACGCACGCCGACGCCCTGGTCGATGGAGTGCGCACCGTCCTTGACGATGCCATCCTCGATGCTCCAGCTTTCGCGACGCGCATGCTGGAAATAGAGGTCGCCGAAATCGATGCCCTTGCCCATCAGCGCGGCGAAGGCAGGATCGAGTTGCGCGACGTCCAGCCCGGACGGAACGAGCAAGGCCGAGCTGGCGATCTGGAGCGGGTTGTGCATGGAATTTCCGGCGGAAAGCGAAGGTTCGATCATCTCATGTGGCGATGAAAGCGCGGCAAATCAAGCGCGCCCACGCTCGAGCCAGCGCTGATCCATCTACTGCGCGCGCGATGGTACCGGCGTCTTCCCGCTTTCCTGCACCTTGGGGTCGCTCCACGGCCCGGTGACGCGATAGGTCTTCTCCGCCAGCTGGCTGAACGGCTTGCGCAGCACTGCTCCGGCCACCGCGCCGATCGCCGCGCCCACCGGACCGCCGGTCAACGCACCGACCGCTGTCAGCACATTGCTGGTCTTGGGATAGACGCGGATGGTCTGGTCGAATTGTTGCGCGGCCATGTCGGCGGCGCCTTCGATGTGGATGTCGGCAGCCGAACCCTTGATCGCGAGGTTGTTGCTATGCGCCTTGCCGCCATCGAAACGGATGTCGCCGGTGACGCTGTTGAAGCGGAAACCGCTGTCGAAGAAATCGTGGAAGTCGAACGCGAGGCGGCGCGGCAACTGCGCGAGGCTGAGCAATCCAAGCACGCGACCGACGCCGGGCTGCACCTTCACCAATTGTCCATCGTGCATGTCGATGCTCATCTGCCCGGCCAGTGTTGCCGCGCTGGCATCGACCGGCGCGCCGGGCCAGCGCAGGTCGAGCAGTACGCTGCCCTTGCCGTCGCCGAGTTGTCCCTTCATTCCCAACCCATCAAGCAGAGTGCCGAAGTTCTGGGTATCGAGTTTCGCCTGCACGCGCGTCTGTGCATCGCGGCCCTTGCCCAGCCAACTGCCGGTGACCGCGAAATGTTGCTGGCGCGATTGCAGGTCGAGTTTGTCCACCTGCAAGCCATTGGCGATCGGGTGCGTGCGCAACGCAGCGGTATTGAACGCGAGGTTGCCGATGCGCAAGTCATTGACGTCGAGCGCCAGCGGCGGCAGGTGTGCGGGATCGAGGTCGATGGATGAGGATGCCGTCGCCGGAACGCCCGCACCACTTGCCTGCGGCGGCGACCAGTGGACACGATCGAACTTGCCGCTGATGGTCGCGTTGTCGGCATTGGGGATGACGAGTTGCCCCTGCAAGGCATCGCCCTGCACTTGCACGAGGTGCGCATTGCCACTTGGGGTGACGCGCAGGCGCGATGCCGGGAATGTCGCTGGCCCAAGCATCAGGCGATCGACGGCGATATCGATGCGTTTCAGCGTGAACGACGCGCCATCATCGCCACCCAGCATCGCCAGCCACGACGGCGCATCGATGCTCGGCGCATGACCGCTCACCACCAGGCCGGAATCGGGCGGCGTTTCGACCGCGCCATCGCCCAGCGCCATGGCAATGCCGGTATGACCCCCTTGGCTGCGCGCACGAACGCTGGCAACGTGACCGAGCTTCACGCCGATCTCGCCTTGCCCCAGCGGCAACGGCAAGGTGACGACGGCTGGCAATGTGCTGGCCGCGGCTTTCGCGAATGGCGCGGGGAGATCGAGCTTCGTGCCGACGAGATCCGAGCGCAATTCGACGCGATTGACCGCTGCGGCACTCGTCCCGTGTGGTACGTCGACCGCCACCGTCCAGTGCGAACGGCCATCGACATGCGGCTGCAGCCATTTCAGGTCGGGCACGCGCGCCAGCAGTTCGCGCGCGCCGAGCGTGCCTGCGAGTTCGCCTTCGAAGACATTCCCATGATCGCGCACGTCGCCGCCGGCGCGCAGGTTGAGCGTGCCGGGTTGTCCTTCGTGCACCACGTCCAACGCATCGGCAACGAAACCGCTGCGATCGTATTTCGCGCTGCCATGCACGTTGTCGAAGCGCAATCCGTATTCGCGATGGGCGAGTCGTGCGCCATCGAGCATGGCGACGCCATCGAGCTTGTACGGAAGGTCGTCGTGGAACGGCAGCAACAGGGTGAGATTGGTGCGTGCCGGCCCACCGACATCGAGTTGTGCGAATACCGAACCGAGATCCTTTTCCAGCGGACTCTGGCGCAGCAGCGCGAGCATCTGCTTGGCGTCGCCGCCACCATCGGCCTTGATCGTCAGTTCGGCCTTGGCGAAATCGGGGATGTCGGCGACCGCGTGCGCCACGTTCACGCCGGCGATGGTGCCATCGGTTTCGATATGCATGCCCGCGCCGATGAACTGCACGCGCGTGAGCTTGCCACGCAATTCCGGCCAATCCGGCTGGAACTTCAACACCGCGTCACGAATGTCGGCATCAACTTCAAACAAGCCGTTGTTGTTGCGGAGCGGCCAGTCGTCGAGGTCGCCGGATACCACCGCATGCGCGCGTTCGATGTGACCACCAAGCAGCGCCGCATCCAGCCACTCCACGGTCGCCTTCGGCATCATGTCGTGGACCCAGAGTCCGTGCGCGACGGTCACTTGCGGCTGCTGGGTCACGTCCGCGGCGATGCCGATCAGCGGGCGCTTGCCGTCGCCCTGCCAACGCAATCCACCACGCGCCTCCACGCCGACGTCGGTTGACGACAACCGCAACGCATCGGTGCCGATGCCGAAACCGTTGCCGTCGCGATACCACACCACCGTGCCATCGGGCTGGAAGGCGTGTGGCACGCCGAATCCGCTCGGCCAGTTGAAGATGAAACGACTCGCCGGGTCGAACGCCAGCGCTGCGCCTTCGGCATCGCCGGCGATACGGCCGCTGACGCCATTCACACCCGGCGCGCGACCGACTGCACGGAACCCGATACGATCCGCCGTCGCGGTGACGCGCGGCTGTTGCGCATTGCCGGTCAATCGCACGTCGCGCAAACTGCCTTCCGGCTGCGCTTCCGCGAGCCAGCGCGCGAGGCCGGCAGGCACGCGATCGGACAGCGCGACAATCGACGCCACCATCGGCAAATCGACGCGCGCGACCACCGCCGACAGGCGTTCTCCACCACTCACGCTCAATCCATCCAGCACCTGCGTGCTGCCGGCGCGGGTGATGGCCAGTTGCGGCACATCCAACCGCCAGTCCGCACCGACATGCTGGTATCCGGCGAGCCCTTGCAGGCGTTGCAGCAAGACCGGCGTGCTGGTCGATCCCGGCGTGCTCGATCGCAGCAACACGTCACTGAAATCGCTACGGGCAACCAGTTTCGTGATCCGACGCGCGCCGACGTCCAGCCACGCCTCGCCACTGCCGTGGCCACCGGCCAGTGCGACGCCGAACACTTGCAGGAATCCCTGGTAGCCCTTCAGGTCGGTGTTGCGACTGCCGACGTAAACGCGACCGTCGCCATTGCCGCGATCGAAATCCATGGTGGCGAATGTCGGTGTCGCCACGCCCTTGAGCCAGCCACGCATGCCGACGCGCACACGTGCGCCATTGACCTGTGCACGCACGTCGAGGTGCGGGATCTCCGCATGCAACCCCATCGACGGCGCGTTCAACGTCAGGCTGCCGTTGATCACCTGCAACTCGCCCAGCGGTTCCAGCGTGGTCAACGGATCGCTGCCGCCGGTTTGTCCGGGCAGTCCACGCACATGCCAGGTGCCATCGTCATCGCGCTGCAGGTTGACGTGGATACCTCGCAAGCGCAGTTCGGTGAGGCGATGCCCCGGCAACCAGCCGGTGTATTGCGAGACCAGCAACTCGGCATCACCCAATCGCAGCGGATTGCCCGGCGTGCCGACGGTGAGATCGCGCAACAACAACAGCGGCCCGCGTCGCGTCCAGTGCGCGTGGATGCTGCTGAACTGCACCGGATTCCCGGCGCGCGTGCTCAACCAGATGCGCACTTCGTTCGGATGTTCCTCGATCCACGGCATCGCCCGGCTCAACGCGCCGGTTAGCAGCGCCAATGCCAGCAGGCACGCACCGATCAGGTAATAGAGCGATTTTCCCGCGAAATGGAGGTGCTGGCGCATCAGAACAGCTTCTTACAGCAGTACGACATCGTAGTGCTCCTGCACGTACTGGTCGTCCTGCTGGAAGCGGATCGATTTGCCGAGGAATTCCTCGAGCTCGGCGACCGCGGCCGATTCTTCCTCGGTGATGCGATTGACCACCATCGGTGACGCGATCACCAGCAGGCGTTCGGCATCGAACTGGCGCCCCGCGCGGGTGATCTCGCGGAAGATTTCGTAAGTGACGGTTTCGGCGGTCTTCAGCGTGCCGCGACCATTGCAGGCCGGGCACGGTTCGCACAACTGGCGTTCCAGCGATTCCACCGTGCGCTTGCGCGTCATCTCCACCAGGCCGAGCGGCGAGAAATCGTAGACGGTGGTCTTGGCATGATCCTTCGACAGCGACTTCTCCAGCATCCGCAATACCTGGCGGCGATGCTCGGGGTCGTGCATGTCGATGAAGTCGATGATGATGATGCCGCCGAGGTTGCGCAGGCGCAGTTGCCGCGCCACCGATTGCGCCGCTTCCAGGTTGGTGCGATAGACCGTCTCCTCCAGCGTGCGCTGGCCGAGGAAACTGCCGGTGTTGACGTCGACCGTGGTCATCGCTTCGGTCTGGTCGATCACCAGGTAGCCACCGGATTTCAGCGGCACCTCCTTCTGCAACGCGCGCTGGATTTCGTCCTCGACGCCGTAGAGATCGAAGATCGGGCGCGCGCCGCTGTAGAGCTCGATGCGTTCGGCCAGACCCGGCATGTATTGCGCGGCGAACACCCGCAACTTCTCGCAAGTTTCGCGCGAATCGACCTTGACCTTCTCGACATCGCGACGCATCAGGTCGCGCACCGCGCGCATCGGCAGGCTCAGGTCGTCGTAGATGCAGGTGCCGACGCTGGCGTTGCGCGCGCGTTCCTCCACCAGTCCCCACACCCGCGAGAGATAGGCGATGTCCTCGGCCAACGCTTCGGCGGGCTGGCCTTCGGCATTGGTGCGGATGATGAAACCGGAACCGCCCGTCATCGCCAGTTCGCTCACCAGCCCCTTCAGGCGTGCGCGTTCGGTCTCGTCCTCGATGCGCGCCGACACGCCCACCACCTTCGACTGCGGCAGCATCACCAGATAGCGCGACGGCACGCTGAGTTGCATCGTCAAGCGTGCGCCCTTGCTGCCGATCGGATCCTTGACCACCTGCACCACGATGTCCTGGCCATCGCGCAGCAGCTCGGCGATCGGCCGCACCGACGATGGCAGCGTTTCCGCGGGCGCACCATCCTCGTTCGGGATCGCCGGCATCGCCCGCATGATGTCGTTGGCATGGAGGAACGCCGCGCGCGCCAGCCCGATGTCGACGAAGGCCGCCTGCATCCCCGGCATCACCCGCTGGACCTTGCCCTTGTAGATATTGCCGACCACGCCGCGACGCCAGCCGCGTTCGATGTGCAGTTCTTGCAACATGCCGTTTTCGACCACGGCGACACGCGTTTCGCGCGGGGTGACGTTGACCAGGATTTCCTCGCTCATGGCCACATCCCTGCTTGTGCCAGCAAGCTGGAAGTTTCCGCCAGCGGCAGGCCCATCACGCCGCTGTGGCTGCCATCGAGATGGATGATGAACACTTGCGCCGCGCCCTGGATGCCGTACGCGCCGGCCTTGCCCTGCCACTCGCCACTGGCGATGTACCAGTCGAGGACGGCCGGCGAAAGTTCGCCAAAGGTCACGACGGATTTCGAGACCACCTGCAGCTCGCGCGCGGCCGACACCAGCGACACCGCCGAGATCACCACATGCGCGCGACCGGCCAGCATCCGCAACATGCGCGCGGCATCGGCGGCATCGATCGGCTTGCCGAAGACGAGGTCGTCCAGCACCACTTCGGTATCGGCGGCCAGCACCCACGCCTCGCGTTGACCGGCCAGTTGCAGCAGGCCGGCACCGGCTTTCTCGCGGGCGACGCGACGGACGTAATCCTCGGGCGGCTCGCCTTCGGCGCGGACCTCCGGAACGTCGAGATCGAGGACGCCGAACGCCAGCCCGAGACGGGCCAACAATTCCGAGCGGCGGGGGGAACGCGAGGCAAGATGCAGCATGGTGCAAGGATACCGTGCGGCGGTGGCGCGGCCTCCCCCGGCGCCTGAACGCAATGCAACATCGGCCCGCCATTCAACCCCGTGGCGAATCACCACCCGTTAACCAGCCATGTACACACTTGAACTTTTCAGGAGCCCACCATGCGTTCGATCCGCCCGCTCGCTCTTTCCCTTGCCCTTGCAGTCCTCATCCCCATGACCGGTCATGCCCAAAACACCCCGCAAGCCAGCATCGCCAACAGCGACGGCACCCTGCTCTCGGTCTCGGCCGAAGCCAGTTCCAAGCGCGTTCCGGACGTGGCGACGATGTCGACCGGCGTGGTCACACGCGGCACCGACGCCAACGTCGCGATGCGCGAGAACGCCGACCGCATGGCCAAGGTGATGGCGGCGATCAAGTCGGCCGGCGTCGCCGAACGCGACATCCAGACCAGCGGGGTGAATCTCAATCCGAATTACGTCTACGCGCAGAACCAGCCACCGAAGATCAACGGGTACGAAGCGCGCAACACGGTGAGCGTGAAGGTGCGTGACATTTCCAAACTCGGCAAGGTGATGGACAGCCTGGTCGCGGCCGGCGCCAACGATCTCAATGGCCCTTCGTTCGAAGTCGACAAGCCGGACGAAGCCTATGACGAGGCACGTCGCAGCGCATTGGAAAAAGCACGGGCACGCGCGGAGATGTACGCCAAGGCACTGGGCCTGCGCGTGCGCCGGATCGTCAGCATCGATGAGGGTGGATCAAGCTTCCCGCGCCCGATGCCGATGATGCGCACGATGGCGATGTCGGCCGCTGCGCCGAAAGCCGACACCGAGGTTTCGCCCGGCGAGACCAGCCTGTCAGCGCATTTGAACGTGGTGTTCGAGTTGGGGCGGTAAGGCACGCGTTGGCTTGGCGTCTTCGCGAAAGCGTATCGCCCGGCTTTGCGCCAGCGCGCCATGCCTATGTGTCCGACACGCCGTGAATACGTCCATGTAGGCTCAGCCGCCGCATCCATGCGGCGGAATGGTCGGTCACATAGGCGCAGCACACTGGCGCTGCCGGTGGCGGTTTTTTCGCTCTCCTGAAAGCAACAACACGCGCGCGGCAAGTGGTCGGCCTGCCCACTGCGCGGGCATACGAGGCATGGATGCCGAGTCGAGCCTCCATGGATGGATTCACGGCGTCCCGCGCAGTGGGTGGGCCGACCACGCCAGCCAGCGCGTGCCTTGAACCCGCACGCGCTCAGCCGGGCTGAGGACTTGGCCGGAAGCATCAACCACTTACGTTCCCTTGCATGCAATCGCTTGACCGGTGCATTGTCGAAGCGCGTGGCGCCCGCAACCCCATTGCCGCGCATCGTGCGTTGTAGTCCATATCGCTCCCAACCCGGAGGTGGATCATGCAGTCGCAAACGCTCGCGTTGTCCCGTGCCACGACCCTGCAAGCACAGGATCGGCTCGATTTCGCCCGCATCGGTGCCTTCAGCGCCGTCATCGCGATCCATGTGATCGCCGCCGGATTGCTGCTCGCCCCGATGCGCATGCCCGATCCCGGACGCATCGAGCAATCGGTTCCGATCACGATCGTCCTGCCTGAAGTTCCACCGCCACCGCTGGTTCCGGTGACGGTGAAGCCGAAGGTGATGCCGACGCCGACCAAGCCAATCCCGCAGCGCCAGCCCGAACCGCGCAACAACACCGTGGCCAGCAACACCACGCCAATTGCCGCCAGCAACAATCCCGAAGCCAATACGACGGTTGCCAAGGGCGATCCGACGCAACCGATCGAGCCTGTCGTCGAACCGAATGTCGAGCCGAAGGTGCTGCGTGGCGCGCAACTGGCCTACGCCAGCACGCCTGCGCCGATCTATCCGCGTGCCGCGCAGATCGGCGGCATCGAAGGCACGGTGATCCTGGAAGTGACCGTGGACGAACACGGCAAGCCGATCGACGTGGTCATCGCGGTGAGCAGCGGTTCACGCGATCTCGACCGCGCCGCGCGCGAGCAGGTGTTGCGGGCATGGCGCTTCCAGCCGGCGATGGAGAGCGGACGCGCGGTGCGTGCGATCGGCCGGGTGCCGGTGAATTTCACCCTGAATCGCTGAGCCTGCAGCCGCAAATCACGCGCGGTGGTACGGATGATTCCCCAGAATCGACACCGCGCGATACAGCTGCTCCGCCACCAGCAATCGAACCAGCATGTGCGGCAGCGTCAATGGCCCGAGTGACCAGGATTCGTCCGCGCGCGACAACACATCGTCTGCGTGGCCTTCCGGGCCGCCGATGAGGAATACGGGATCACGCCCCTGCCCGCGCCAATGCTCCAGACGCTGCGCCAACTGTTCCGAACTGTATGCCTTGCCGCGGCCGTCCAACGCAACGACCCATGTCCCGCGCGGAATCGCCGCCAGCACGCGACCGCCTTCGTCGGCCATCGCGCGCGCGGCATCGCGGCCCTTGCCGCGCACACCGGGCTCGATTTCCACCAATTCCAGTGGAAGTCCGTGCAGCAATCGTTTCTGGTGATCGGCGAATCCCTGCGCCACCCACGCGGGCGCGTGTTCACCGACGGCGATCAGTTTCGCTTTCAATATTGCTCGGGTTCCGGCGGCTCGTCGCCCACCGTCCACAAGCGCTCCAGCGCGTAGAACTCGCGCACGCGCGGCAACATCACATGCGCCACCACGTCGCCGAGATCGACCAGCACCCATTCGGCCTCGCGCTCGCCTTCCACGCCCAGCGGCTGGCAATCGAGTTTCTTGGCTTCCCGCACCACTTCGTCGGCGATCGATTTCACGTGCCGCGTCGACGTGCCCGACGCGACCACCATCCAGTCACAGACGCTGGTCTTGCCGCGCACATCGATTTCGACGATGTCCTGGGCCTTGAGGTTCTCGAACGCGGTGCGGACATGCTTGAGCAGGACATCCACCGGCGGCGGCGGATTGGGGAGCTGGGTCTTGATGACGTGTGCTTGATTGTTGGTCAAAGTCGGGATTCCGGGGACTCGATGCGGATTATAGGTGTCCGGGCGGTGAAGCCGCAGTCGCTCCATACAGGTGGCGATGGTCGATGAAGCCCGCCACGGCCGGAGGCACCCAGTCGTGCCAGGGTTCGCCGCTGGCGATGCGCCGGCGCAATTCGGTCGCGGATTCCGGGGAAACGGGCTGGCGCAGGCGCCAGGCCAGCCCCGCGGGCGCGGCGTGCAGGGCGCTGGGCGAACGGGTGAAGCGCGCCGCGAACGCGTCCGCCAGTTCCGTCGGCATCGCGCCGTCGAGGTCGAAGCCAGGGCGTTCGGCGATGACGAAATGCGCGAATCGCGGCAACTCGCGCCAGTCCTTCCACGTCGGCAGGCCGAGGAAGCTGTCGGCGCCGACCAGCAGCGCCAGCGGTGCGCGATCCCCGATCTCCGCGCGCAGTTCGCGCAAGGTGTCGATGGTCCAGGACGGCGCGTCACGCCGCAGTTCGCGTTCGTCGACGTCCATGCCATCGATTCCAACCACCGTCAGTTCGCACATCCGCGCGCGATCGCCGGCGTCGGCCAGGGTCGCGTCCTTGTGCGGCGGATCGCCGGCCGGCAGCAGCGACACCTCGGCGCGCAAGGCGTCGCGCGCGTGCAGCGCCACCGCGAGGTGGCCGTTGTGGATCGGATCGAAGGTGCCGCCGTAGAGGATGCGCAGCGTCACGTCAGGCGCGCGCGGCGATCAGCTTGAACGCGCGCGGCTCGGCGACCGCCAGCAACACGCGCTCCAACAATATCCAGGGATCACCCGGTGCACGCCCCTTCGATGCACGATCGACGTGCCCGACTTCCGCCAGCAACGCATCCCAATGCGCCGTCGCGTGCCGTCCCAGCGCACGACGGTATACCGCCTGCTTGCTGTCCCACACGCGTTGCGCCTTGAATTCCGCCACCACGTTGCCGCCACGCGCCTGCACCCGCGACAACGACGCCAGGCGCTGCAGCTCCATCACCACCATGCCGAGCAACGCCGGCACCGCCAGCCCTTCCGCGCGCAGGGTCGCGAGCATCCGCGCCACCTGCGACGGCTGCCCCGCCAGCGCGGCATCGATCAACCGGAACACGTCGAAACGTGCGGCATCGGCGACCAACGCATCCATCCGCGCGGCGTTCAACACTTCACCGGGCTCCACCAGCAAGGCCAGCTTGTCGATTTCCTGCGCGGCCGCCAGCAAGTTGCCTTCGGTGCGCTGCGCAAGATGATCGATGGCGTCGCGTTCGGCCTTCAATCCACGTGCGTTCAATCGACGCTCGACCCAATCGAGCCACTCGTGTGGCTTCACCGGCCACGCGATCGCCAGCGTGCCGATGCGCGCGATCGCCTCGCTCCACTTGCCCGCATGCGACTTGCTCCACTCGCCCGCCGTCACCAACAGGATGGTGTCCGCAGGTGGCGCAGCGCAGAACGTGGTGATGACTTCGGAACCGTCCTTGCCCGGCTTGCCGGTCGGCAAGCGCAGGTCGATCAGGCGCAAGCGGCTGAACAAACCCATCGCCTGGAAACTGGCGGCGACTCCATCCCAATCGAAACCGCGGTCATCGGCCTCGAACACCTCGCGCTCGGTGCAGCCATCGGCGCGTGCTTGCGCTCGCACGGCATCGGCGGCTTCCAGTACCCGCAGCGGTTCCGCGCCGGCGATCAGATAGGCCGGCCGCAGCGGTTCGCGACCAAGCTGCGCAACCAGGCGTTCCGGCGTCAGTTCCACTTATTTCGCATTGATCTTGCGCGAGACCGCATCGATCCGGCGCATCACCGCCGCCGCCATGTCGCGGCGCATTTCCTTCGCCAGCAATTCGTGCTCGCTGGCCTTGCCGACGGCATCGGCGGCGGGCGCGACGTAATCGCGGGTCAGTTCGATCGCCTGCTGTGGCACCACGTCCTTGCCGTTGGCGCCACGCAAGGCGAAGATCACCGCATAGCGCAGGCTGAATTCCTGGGCGCGACCGTACTGATCGAGCGAGATCGGGATATCGCCCCAGCGTTCCGAAATCACTTCCAGCGTCGCCACGCCGACCGATTCCTTGGGATCGGCCGGCACCGCGCCGGCGCGCGTCATCGCTTCCGACAACGCTTCGCCCAGCGGGCTGTAGGGATCCGAGCTCACCACCCGCACCGGACCGAGATCGGACGGCAACTGCACCGCCTCGCGCAGGTGGAATCCACAGCCGGACAGGGCCAGGGCAAGCACGGGAACCAGCAGTCTCTTCATGGGCACGGATCGGGATGCGGTCAGGGTCACCAGTGTAGCGCCCATGGCTGAGGGCCGGCTGTCCGGCCCGTCGCGCGCGGGCGCCGATCAACCAACAACGATATTGACGATCTTCCCCGGCACCACGATCACCTTCCGCACCGTCTGGCCTTCGAGGAACTTCGCGGTGTTCGGTTCGGCCATCGCCGCGGCCTCGATCGCCTCGCGCGTGGCATCGACCGCCATCTCGATGGTGCCGCGCAACTTGCCGTTGATCTGCACCGCCAGCGTCACGCTGCTGCGCACCAGCGCGCCCAGGTCGACCTGCGGGAACGGCACGTCTTCCAGCACCGTTTCCGGATGGCCCAGTGCCTGCCACAGCGCGTGGCTGATGTGCGGCGTCACCGGGTTGAGCATCAGCACCAGCGCATCCAGCGCCTCGTGCCATACCGCGCGACCCTGCGGGCTGTTGTCGTCGTAGCGCGAAATCGCATTGAGCAATTCCATCAACGCGGCGATCGCGGTGTTGAAGCTGTGGCGGCGACCGTAGTCGTCACCAACCTTGGCGATGGTCTCGTGGACCTGGCGACGCAGCGTGCGCTGCGCGTCATTCAATTGCGCGACGTCGAGTTCGGGGTGATCCGGTCCTTCGATGTGGCGATGCACCTCGCGCCAGACGCGGCGCAGGAAGCGACTCATCCCTTCGACGCCGGCCTCGCTCCATTCCAGCGATTGCTCCGGCGGCGCCGCGAACATCGAGAACAGGCGCACGGTATCGGCGCCGTACTGTTCCACCAGCACCTGCGGATCGACGCCATTGTTCTTCGATTTCGACATCTTCTCGGTGCCGCCGATCGACACCGGCTTGCCATCGGCGATCGACTTCGCGCCGACGATGCGACCGCGCTCGTCGCGTTCGATCTCGACATCGGCCGGGTTGATCCAGTCCTTCGCGCCATTGGCGTTCTCGCGATAGAACGTTTCGGCGATCACCATGCCCTGGGTGAGCAGGCGCGTCACCGGCTCATCGCTTTTCACCATGCCGGCATCGCGCAGCAACTTGTGGAAGAAGCGGAAATACATCAGGTGGAGGATGGCGTGCTCGATGCCGCCGATGTACTGGTCGACCGGCAGCCAGTAGTTGGCGCGTTCGTCCACCATGTCGTGCGCGCCCGGCGAGGTGTAGCGCGCGTAGTACCAGCTCGACTCCATGAAGGTGTCGAAGGTGTCGGTCTCGCGCTCGGCGGCGCCACCGCACTGCGGGCAGGTGGTCTTGCGCCATTCCGGATCAGCCTTGATCGGCGAACCGGTGCCCATGAACTCCACGTCTTCCGGCAGCACCACCGGCAGTTGATCGTCCGGCACCGGCAGCGCGCCGCACTTGGCGCAATAGATCACCGGAATCGGGCAACCCCAGTAGCGCTGGCGCGACACGCCCCAATCGCGCAAACGGAAATTGACGCGACGGCTGCCACGACCATCGGCTTCGAACTGTTTCGCCAATGCTGCGAACGCGGCGTCGTAATCCATGCCGTTCAATTCACCGGAATTGATCAGCCAGCCACGCTCGGTCCACGCGCCATCGTCATTGATCGAACGCAGGTAATCGGACACCACCTGCACGGCGGCATCGTTGCCGTAGACATCCAATGCAACCTGCACGCCCAGTGCCGCCTGCATCACGTCGGAATGCTTCTGTTCGTGCGTGGAAATTTCCTCCAGCGCATCGCGCACCGGCAATGGCACCACCACCGGCTTGATCGGCAGGCCATAGGCCTTGGCGAACTCCCAGTCGCGCTGGTCGTGCGCCGGCACCGCCATCACCGCACCGGTGCCATAGCCCATCAGCACGAAATTGGCGACGTAGATCGGCAGGTCCTCGCCGGTGACCGGATGGACCGCCCACTGGCCGGTGGCCATGCCGCGTTTTTCCTGTGTTTCCAGCTCGGCTTCGGAAACACCGCCCTGCTTCAGGCCGGCGATGAATGTCGCCAGTTCCGGATTGTTCGCAGTTGCCTTCTTCGCCAACGGATGCTCGCCGGCGATGCTGATGAAAGTGACGCCCATCAAGGTATCGGGACGCGTGGTGAAGACGGTCAGCGGTTCGACTTCGCCATCGATGCGGAACTGGATTTCCAGGCCTTCGCTGCGACCGATCCAGTTGCGCTGCATGGTCTTGACCGAATCCGGCCAGCCCGGCAGTTCGTCCAGCCCGTCGAGCAATTGCTGCGCGTAATCAGTGATGCGCAGGAACCACTGCGGGATCTCGCGCTTCTCGACGACTGCGCCGGTGCGCCAGCCGCGGCCGTCGATCACTTGTTCGTTGGCGAGCACGGTCTGGTCGACCGGATCCCAGTTCACCACCGCGTTCTTGCGATAGGCGATGCCCTGCTTCATCAAGCGGGTGAACATGCGCTGCTCGTGCACGTAGTAGTCGGGACGGCAGGTGGCGAATTCGCGCGACCAGTCGATGGCGTAGCCCATGCTCTTGAGCTGGGTACGCATGTGGTCGATGTTGGCGTAAGTCCACTTCGCCGGCGCCGTCTTGTTCTTGATCGCGGCGTTTTCCGCCGGCAGGCCGAAGGCATCCCAGCCCATCGGCTGCAGCACGTTGAAGCCGGTCATGCGCTTGTGGCGGCTGATCACGTCGCCAATGGTGTAGTTGCGCACGTGGCCGACATGCAGCGCGCCCGACGGGTACGGCAGCATCGACAGGCAGTAGAACTTGGGCTTGTCGCTGGTCTCCCCGACTTCATACGCACGCCGCGCCTCCCAAAACCGCTGGGCGGCGGATTCGACCAGGATCGGGTCGTAATGGCTGGGTTCGGCGGGATGCTGTTGTTCGGTCACGACGGGAAGCTTGCGAGGGCGGTCTATCAGACTACCGCAGCGCAGCAGCGGCGTCATGCGCCATGGCTCAGGGTCAGCGTGACGCGCGGCCCAGATGACGTTCGAAGAATGTGGCGACAATTCGATAGGCCTCCTGTGATTCCGGCAGATCGGGATACACGAGGAAGGCATGCCACATGCCATCGAAGATCACCAGGTCGGCCTCGACACCCGCCGCTAGCAGGCGCCGATGCATGGTGGTGAGCGCACCGACCGAAAAATCCCGGCCGCCCGCCAGCAACAGTGTTGGTGGGAAGCGCGCCAGCAATCCGGGGACATTGCCTGGATAGGCCGCCGGATCGGCGACATGCGCGGCCAGCAGATACGGTGGTCGCATGTCGTCGCTGTCCGCCACCATCGGCGCGGCGCCAGCTGCCATCTGGCCCAATACCATTGAATCGCCGCCATACGGCAGGCCGGTGCCACAGAACGTGCCGATGGCGCCTGGCCGCGGCAACCCCGCCAGCAGGATCCGCGCCGTCGCCTGCGCGGTCAGCATGCCGCCAGACGAGCAGCCATAGATGCCGATGTTCTCTGGTCGATGGGTTTTCAGGAGTGCGCGATAGACCGCTTCGACATCCTCCGGCGCCGCCGGGTACGGATGCTCCGGCGCCAATCGGTAATCCACCGCCACCACGCGGATACCGGCGGTGACGGCAATCGGGATCGCTTCCACCAGTGCACCGCTACCGGAGCCCCACATGAAGGCCCCGCCGTGCAGGCTGATCAATACGCGCGCTGCATTGCGCCTGGAGATCCCCGCCGACGGATCAACCACCTGGACGGACACGCCGCCCAACATGGTGTCCTTCACCTGCGCCGAGTATCGACGCTGCACTTCACGCAGGCGTGCGTCGTTGTACGCCTGATAGAAGCGCCTGCGGTCGCTGATGTCGTTCGAATCGGGCCGTTTGCCCGCGCGCGCTTCCGCCAACTGTCGCGCGAACTGATCACGCGCCTGCGGGCTGGCATAGCTGCTGTAAGGCAGGGACGTGGCAGGCAGCTCGACGCGCGCGCCGCCAATCGTCGCGGCTTCCTGCGCCGATGCCGCACCAATCGCGCACAACATGAGCACGGCTGCGATCCGCCATCGTGCTTTCATGCGGCCACCGCCATGTCGTGTCTGACCGACCAGCGCCTCAACAACAGCACTGCCGGCAACAACACCGCCAGCGGTAGCAGCGACAGATAGAACGCCGTCTGACCACCGAACCCGGCGAACACGTGCCCGGTGATCAACGAGCCGGCACTTCCGCCCAACGCCGAGAACACCACGATCAAGCCGGTCATCGACGCATGTCGCGTCTTCGGCAATGCGCTCAATACCGCAGAGTTGATGGCAGGATAAATCGGTGCCATGAACAAACCGATCAGTGGGAACAGGAAGGCAACCGGCGGAGCATGCCACCAACCATCGGTCGATGGTGGCTGCGCATTCGTCGCCATCGGCAGGACCAGCAGGATGATGGCGGCCGTGGCCAACAGGCAGCCCACCAGCAGCCAATGCCAGGGGATGCGCCGCAGCAACACGCTTGCACCAAGCCGACCCAGCGCCGTGCAGGCCGCGAACAGGCTGCCCAACTGCACGCTGGTGACCATGGACAGATGCAGGACATCGGCGTTGAAGGTGGGCAGCCAGGTGTTGATGCCCTGCTCGAGCAGCACGTACAGGAAGGCCGATACCAGGAACACGATCACCAACGGCAAAGCGAGCAACTGGATCATGTCCAGATACGAACGGGCGAAACCGTGCCCTTCGCTCGCTGCGCCCTCATCGATGCGCGACACGGTCAGAACTGCAATGATCACGATGCAGGCAAGTGTCAGCCACCAATAGATGTTCAGCCACACCGGATCGCCTGGCGACTGCTGGCGACCGATGAACACGCTGAACAACCAGGGCCCGAGCAGGACCCCGACCATGAAGCAACCTTCGATGAAACTCGTCAGGCTTGCGTGGCTGCGCTTGTCCGCGGTCAGCAGGCCGATGGTGGAATACACCGAGACCTTGACCACCGCGAAGGCCACGCCAACCACGACCAACATCGCCTTGATCATCCAGAACGCGTTGATCAATGGCATCGCCGCACAGGCCATCGCGGTCGCCGCCAATCCGAACATCATTCCGCGCCGGTAGCCGATTCGCGGCAACCACGACGCCACCAGGAAGGCCACCAGCGCGATCGGCAGATCCTTGAACGCATCGAGGACACTGGTCGCTTCCTTGCTGGCACCGTAGGCTTTCTGACTGACCAGGATCAGCGTGCCGACACTGTTCAGCAGCACCGCAAACACCATGTACGTCAGGACCATCGACAGGACCATGCGGGTTCGATTCATGGCGTCGCGCTCGTGACGGATTGGTGCTTCACCACCGGTACTTGGCCTGGAGGTTGATCTCGCGGCCTTCCATCGGACGTGCCAGCAACACGCCACCAGCGCCAGCCGCGGCGCCGAAGATGCGTGAATTGCTCTCGGTCAGGCCCAGTTGGTTGGTGACGTTGGTGCCGCGCAAGGCGAACGACCAATGGTTGCCAACGTTCGAGGTCACCCCGAAATCCCAACTCCGGTACGTCCCCAGTTGCTGCAGGCCCGACTGGTCCTGGGTGCGGTTGCCGACATAGCTGTAAACCACGTACGGCATGATGTCGCCCCACGGGAATTCGAAGCGGTAGCTGGGCGTGAACATCGCGCGGAACTTCGGCTGGCGCTGCAACTGCACGCCATCGATCGGCGCGCAGGCGGCATTGCCGTTGACGTCGGTGTACTTGATGCAGGCATCGTAGTTCGTGTATTTGCCATCCATGTAGTTGGCCACCAATTGCAGTCGCAGGTTCTTCACGGGGGTCAGCGCGCCGATGAAGTTCACGCCCTTCGAATCGGAACCATAGACCTGCGGGCTGCCAGTCGGCACGCCCAGATTGGTGGTCGGCTGGTACTGCAGGCCGCTGAACACGCGACGATACGCACTGATGTCGGCGTACAGCATCGAGGACTGGTATTTGAAGCCGACCTCGTAATTGCGAATCTTCTGCAGGGGAAGCTTGCCGTCGCCGCTGCGCAGGCCACTGTCGAAATCCGGGAAATGGCCGCCGGTGTTGACCCGGCCATACGCCGACATGTGATTGGTGAAGGTGTAATTCGCACCGACGGTGAAGGCAGGATGCGTCTTGTTGTAGTGGACGGTATGCCACGTCCCGTTGCACACCGGCACGGCATTGTCGTACAGCGTGTTCGGATTGCCGTCGAGGTTGCGGTTGCTCAGGTTGCAGATATTGTTGGTCGCATTCTCGTTCTCCACGCGCCCGGACGCATCCAGCAACCACTTGCCGATGCGCCACGTATCGGAAAGGTACACGGCCTCGTTGGTTGCACTGCCGTGCTCGGCGATATGGAAGCCGCCGAAGTCGGCGAAGCCCTGATTGTCGGTGCGGTAATAGGTCTGGCCACCATTGACGTAGGTGACCGTGATTGGCCTGGCGTTGGGCTCGTTGGTCATCAGCATCTGATTGCCCTGCGACCACTTGTCGTCCATGGTGTAGTGCGCGAAATACAGGCCCGCGGTGAGCGTATTGCCTTCGAACAATTGCTTGCTCAGGCGGAACTCGTTGCTGAAACTCTTCAACTGTTTGTTGATGTACCACCAGCCCTGCTGGATCACGCTCTGGCCCAGTGGCACCGCGCCGCCGCCGACATAGGTGGCAGTGGCCGAGCCCGCAGGAAGCCTGAAGCCGCCCGGCGTGGTGGTGGCATACAGCATGTTCTGCAACGTCGCCGGATTGTTGCCCGAGAACAGCGCGCTGTTTGGGAGATTCATGTCAGTCCCGAGAAACTTGTCGCTGATCGAACAGCCGTTGCCAAGTTCGTAATCGAAGTTGCCGCCAAAAGTGAACACCTTGCCGCCGCGACCATCGGCCAGGTCGGCGTGGGTGCCGCCACCGGGATAGCTGGGCAGCCACACGTGCTCGATCGCCTTGCTGTAATAGGTGCCCGTGAGCGGATCAAAGCCCGGGTACGCACTGAAGCTGTCACGGCCCTGCTGGATCAACGGAATCGGGGTGATGAACTGGTTCTTGTCGTTGAGGTAGCGCGCATACAGGGTCAGGTTGCCCTTGTCGAAGTCACGCGCGAGGGTGGCAGTGAACTGGCCGCCCTTGTCGGCCTTGAACTGCGGATCGCGCACGCCGTCGGAACTGCGCCAGAAGCCGCCAACGCTGCCGTACCAGCCATCGGCGATCTTGAATCCACTGAACACGTCCAGCCGCACCAGGCCTTCGTCACCGTAGGTCAAACCGATGCTGCCACTGGGCGTGTCGGTGCCGGTCTTGAGCATGAAATTGGCTGTCGCGCCCATCTGGCCGTCGGCGAACACCACCCCGGGGCCGCCTTGCAGGATTTCCACCGACTTGATGGTGTCGTCAAGGCGAAAGATCGAAGTCGACCCGTAGAACGACAAGGTGGACACGCCATACAGTGGCGAACCCATCAACAGGGTCGAGAAATACGGCGCGCCGCTGCCGCTGGGGAAACCGGCGAGGCCGACGTTGGCGCCGGTCTGGCCGCCCGTGGTTTCGGGCCACACACCGGGCGAGATCTTCAGCAGGTCAGCCATGCTCTTCGGGTTGGCCATCTTGATCTGCTCGGCATTGGCGCGAACGATGCTGTAACTGGCTTCCAGCTTCTTCACACCGCCGGCCGCGCTGCCCGATACCACCACCGTGTCCAGCGTGACGGGATCCTGCTGTGATTCCTGTGCAGGTTTCTGCGCCTTCGTTGCTTCCTGCGCCGGTTTCTCAGTCGCCGGCACGTCCTGTGCGGACGCGAGCGTCGGCGCCAATGCTGCGGCGATCGCCAACGACAACACGCAATGCATCACTCTGGGTTGATGATGTTTCATGGTGCTCTCTCCAATTTCGGTTTTTGAACGATCGGTGATCGGGACGATGAATCGATGCAGCAGTGCGCGGGCCGCACGAATCGCGACACCTCGAAATCCGCGATGGCCGGCAATACCGCGTCGGCCTCGTGCAGGGCGTGGGCGTCGCCGATGCCGATGGCCGCCATGCCGGCGGCATGGATCGCGGTGATGCCGGCGGCGGCATCCTCCACGCCGATGCAAAGGGATGGCGGCACGCCCAGGGCGGCGGCCACCGTGATGAAAATCTCCGGATCGGGTTTGGCCCGGGCGATGCGCGAGGCATCGGCGACGTAGTCGAACTCGCCGGCGATGCCCAGCCGTTCCAGCAACCGCAACGCATTGCGGCTGGCCGAAGCGAGGCCAGTCTTCACTCCGGCGGCGCGCAACGCGGCAAGCAGTTCCTTCACACCCGCGAACAGATCCTGCGGGCCAAAGCGCTCGATCATCTGCACGTAGTCGCTGTTCTTGCGTTCGGCCAATGCGCGCTTCTCGTCCTGCGAATACGCGCGCGACGCGCGTTCGAGAATGATGTCGAGCGACGCCATCCGGTCCACGCCCTTCAGGGACTCGTTGAACTGCAAGTCGAAGGGCACGCCAATGTCGTCGGCCAGTCGCTTCCACGCTTGGTAATGGGTATGGGCGGTGTCGGTGAGCACACCATCGAGATCGAAGATCACCGCCGCGCAGGGACGGGGAAACACCGCCTTGGCCACCGTTTCCGGGATCGCCAGCGGCCGCACGATCGCTTCGCCCACGGCGAGCCGCAACCGCTCGCCGGCGTGTGAAACCACCAGGGGTTCGCCTTCGGTCACGCGATAACGCACGCCATCCGCGGCCACATCCACTCGCAACACACTGCCGCGCCAGCGCAGGTTCACGCCATACCCCTGCCAGGCCGGGGGCAGCGTAGGAGCAAACGCCAGCCCGCCGTCATGCACGCGCAGTCCGGCAAATCCCTGGGCGATGCCCAGCCAGCTTCCGGCGAGTGCCGCCATGTGCACGCCGTGGCCGGTGTTGCCATGCAAGTCATCCAGGTCTACGCGCACGCTGGCGGCGAAATAGCGCCAAGCCTTTTCGGCGTGTCCCACTTCGCTGGCGAGGATGCCGAACACCGGTGCCGACAGCGTGGAATCGTGGGTGGTGACGGCTTCGTAGTAATCGAAGGTGCGGCGCTTGCGCGGTGCGTCGATGCCATCCCCGGCCAGCACCAGCGCCATCACCGCATCGGCCTGCTTGCAGACCTGGTAGCGATACAAGGTCAGCGGGTGGTAGTCGAGCAGTAACGGACGCTGCTCGCCCGTCTGCGCAGGAAAGGGCCAGCGCGGCTTGTCGAGGAACTCGTCGTCCTGCGCGTAGATGCCGAAGTCGTCGTCGTACGGCAGATACATCGCGTCCGCGGCGCGTTGCCACAGTGCCACTTCCTGTTCGTCCAACTGCAGTCGCTGTGACAACGTCGCAAGCACTTGCGGTCGTTCCCGCGCCAGCCGTTGCCACGCCGCGGCGGCGCACCGCAGGTGCTGCTGCGCCATGCGATTGGTGTAGAAATTGTTGTTGACCAGCGTGGTGTATTCGTCGGGGCCGGTGACTTCGTGGATGCAGAACACCCCGCCCTTGCGCGGATTGAAATGGCCGATCTGCGGCCAGATGCGCGCGGTCTCGAAGAGCATTTCCGCACCGGCTTCGCACAGGAAATCGAGGTCGTCGCAGGCGTCCATGTACAGGCCCACGGCGTGGGCCACCGCTGCATTGATGTGATATGCAGCCGAGCCACTGGGGTAATGCGCCGAGCATTCGCCGCCATCAATGGTGCGCCACGGATACAGCGCGCCGATCGGATGGTTCATCTCGCGCGCATGCGCACGCGCCGCGTCCAGCGTGCGATGGCGGAAACACAGCATCGCCCGCGCCACTTCCGGCGCGGTGAACACCATCACCGGCAACACGAACACTTCGGTGTCCCAGAAACAATGGCCTTCGTAGCCTTCGCCGGTCAGGCCCTTGGCTGCGGTGCCGTTGACACCATCGCGCCCGGCCGATTGCAGCAGATGGAACAAATTGAAACGCAGCGCCTGTTCGGCCTTGGCGTCGCCCTGCACCGATACGTCGGCGCGCCGCCAGAATGCTTCCAGCATTTCCGCCTGCCGCGCTGCCAACGCATCGAATCCCGACTTCACTGCGTCCGCAAGCGCCACGGCCAGACTTTCGTGGCGTGAAGCGGCATCGCCCTCCCAGGCATAGGCGACGAATTTCTCCAGCACCACCCGTTGCCCCGGCCGCAGTTCGGCGCGAAAACGCTGCTCGACCCTTGCGCCTTCCGCATGCGCGCCATCAGGCACCAGCCCACCTTCTTCGCAACGATGACGCTGGCCGCACAAGACTTCGAAACCACGATGCGGTGCGCGTTGCGCGATCCACGCTTCCAATCCATCGATGCCACTGTCGCTGGCGACAAGGCCATGACCGCCAGCGACGCCGATACGCGGATCATCGCCCTGCTCTGCCGCCAGGCGGTCGCTCTCCAGCGACGACGCGAGCACGATCGGGCCCGCGTAGTTGATCGACAGCACGCTGAAGCGGATCGCCAGCAACGCCTGTTGATCGAACGGAACAACGCGCTCGGCACGGATCTCGATGCAGTGGCCGCTGGTCGTCTGCAAGCGCAGGCGACGGTGCAGGCACCCGCGGCGCAAATCGAGGGCACGTTCGAATTCCAGCCACCGCGCCGAGTCGATATCCAGCAGCTCCTTACCTAGCCAGATGCGGATGCGTTTGCCTTCGGCGACCGGCACCCGGGTATCGGTGCTGCGCGCGAAACCGGGCAGCCGCTCGTGGTAGTGGATGGGGTTCTGTTCGAAGGCGGCGGCGAGGAAGCTGCCATCCGTCGGGCTGTCGGCTTCCTCGAAGCCGCCGCGCACACCCAACGCGCCATTGGCGAGGGCGAACAAGGTTTCATCGCGCGCCGCGGATGCACGGTCGCAATGCGTTTGCACCAGGCACCACGCGCCGTCCAATCCGGCATCGCCGGACTCCGGGCGGACCTCACCCAACGCCTCGTTCATTGCTGCTTCCCCAACTTGCATCCGTCCCGGTTTGCGCATGTCAGCGCAGTGCGGACGGACGCTAGAAAGCATTGTTATCGATGTCAAGTTATCGATAACATTTCCGTTCCGGGGCTTCCGCAGCGCCACTGGAATTACCGGAATCCCACTGATCCAACCCAATAATCCCGATCAAAAACAGAGAGTTGGATCGATCTTCGATGTTCGCAGCCCGTCGCCGGCGATCAGCTCGCGACACGCGCCTCACCGCATCGCAACAAGTCTTTGCGCTCAGGTGGCACGCACGACCAGGTGGGTGTGCAGGGTTTCCGAGCCAGCGGGCTCGCCCTCGATCAGCGCCCGCACCTTGCGCGCCAGCAGCACGCCGGCATCGACGAAATTCTGGTGGACCGAACTGAGGGGCGGCACGTAGGTGGCACCTAGTGGCGTGTCGTCATAGCCGATCACCGACACATCTTCCGGCACCCGCCGGCCTCGCTCGATCAGGGCACGGATCGCGCCGATGGCGAGCAGGTCACTGACGGCGAACAGGGCGTCTACCTGGGGATGCTGGTCAAGCAAGGCGTGCACGGCCTTGGCCCCGGCATTGACGGTAAAGGCCGATACGACCGGTGCCTGCGGCACGATCCCGTACTTCGACAGGCTGGCGACGAAGCCATCGAAACGTTCGGCGAATTCGCCGTGCGCGCGGTCGCCGAGGAATGCCGGACGACTGCGGCCCAGCGCGATGAAACGTTCGGCGGCAAGGGCACCGCCACCGCGGTTGTCGCTGCCCACCACCACCTGCGATTCATGGCGACTGACCGCACCCCACACCACCATCGGCTTGCCCCAGCGCCCGACTTCGTGCATCGCATCTTCATGCGCGCCCTGGCCGAGCAGGATCACGCCGTCGGCAGCCTGCGTATTCGGCAGCGCGCCGCCCTGCAGCGACGTCAGCAACACGCTGTAGCCGCTGGACGTCAGTTCCTGGGTGATGCCGCCGAGCAATTCGAGCGGGTACGGCCCGGACATCTGCCGCTCCAGGCTCGGCTTCATTTCCACCACCACCGCAACCGTCATGCTGCGACGCAAGCGCAAATTGCGCGCGCTGACGTTGAAGGCATAACCGTACTGTTCCGCCACCTGTCGCACGCGCGCGCGCGTCTCGGCATTGACCAGCGGGCTGTCGCGGAGTGCGCGCGAGACGGTGATTGCGGACACACCCGCCACCTTCGCCAGGTCCGCCATCGTCAGATGGTCACCGGGCACGGGCAATGGCGTCTGGACATGTCCGGATCGGGACTTGGATTTGGCGGGAGCCATGTCGGTCACTTTCGCACGAAAACGAAAAAACCGCCCCGGTCGGGACGGTTTTCACTACGCAACGCCGGCCAGTGGCCCGATCCAAAATCAACCATAACCTGTTGATTTGGTGGGCGGTACAGGGTTCGAACCTGTGACCCCTACCATGTCAAGGTAGTGCTCTACCGCTGAGCTAACCGCCCGGTTTGGGCGTTGCGAGCCGCTCAGTTTAAAGGTCCGGGCGGATTTTCTCAACTTCCGGCTGTCAACCGCTGGCTCAACCGGCCAGCTCCGCATTGCGCAGCCGACGGATCTGATCGCGCAGATGGCCGGCCTCCTCGAATTCGAGGTCGCGGGCGTGCTGGTACATGCGCTGTTCCAGCTCGGCCACGCGCTTGTCGATCTGGGCCGGCGTCATCGCCGCATAGTCCTCGCGCTCCTCGGCGACCCGACGCTGCGCGGCCTTGCCGCGTCCGCGCCGTCCCGGCACCTCGTCGCGCGCGCCTTCCATCACGTCGAGCACCGCCGTCGTCACCGACTTCGGGGTGATGCCGTGTTCCAGGTTGTACTCGACCTGCTTGGCGCGGCGGCGGTCGGTTTCGTCGATTGCCCGCTGCATCGAATTGGTGATGCGATCGGCATAGAGGATGGCTTTGCCGCGCAGATTGCGCGCCGCGCGGCCGATGGTCTGGATCAGTGAATTGGTCGAACGCAGGAAGCCTTCCTTGTCGGCATCGAGGATCGCCACCAGCGAGACTTCCGGCATGTCGAGGCCCTCGCGCAGCAGGTTGATGCCGACCAGCACGTCGAACGCGCCGAGGCGCAGGTCACGGATGATCTCCACGCGTTCGACGGTCTCGATGTCGGAATGCAGGTAGCGCACGCGCACGCCGTGTTCGCTGAGATATTCGGTGAGGTTCTCCGACATGCGCTTGGTCAGCGTCGTCACCAGCACGCGATCGCCCATCGCGACGCGTTCGTGGATTTGCGACAGCAGATCGTCCACCTGCGTCGCCACCGGACGGATCTCCACTTCGGGATCGATCAGTCCGGTCGGGCGCACTACCAGTTCGACCACGTTGTCGCCCGAGTGTTCCTTTTCATACGCACCTGGCGTCGCCGAAACGTAGATCGCACGCGGCGCGCGTTCTTCCCACTCCTCGAAACGCAGCGGACGATTGTCGAGCGCCGACGGCAAGCGGAAACCGAATTCCACCAGCGTTTCCTTGCGCGAACGATCGCCCTTGTACATCGCCCCGATCTGCGGAATCGTCACATGCGACTCGTCCACCACCAGCAAGGCATCGGCCGGCAGGTAATCGAACAATGTCGGCGGCGGTTCACCCGGCGCGCGCCCGGTCAGATGGCGCGAATAGTTCTCGATGCCATTGCAGTAGCCGACTTCGGCCATCATTTCCAGATCAAACTGCGTGCGCTGCTGCAACCGCTGCGCTTCCACCAGGCGATTTTCCGCATGGAGCAACTTCAGGTGATCGGACAGCTCGAGCTTGATGGTATCGACCGCACGCAAGGTCGATTCGCGCGTGCTGGCGTAATGCGTCTTCGGGTATACGGTGTAACGCGGGATCTTGCGGCGGACCTCGCCGGTCAGCGGATCGAACAGCGACAGCGCCTCGATCTCGTCGTCGAACAGTTCGATGCGCAAGGCCTCGTCGTCGCTTTCCGCCGGGTGCACGTCGATCACCTCGCCGCGCACGCGATAGGTGCCACGGCGCAATTCGACATCGTTGCGGGTGTACTGCAATTCGGTGAGATGACGGATCAGGTCGCGCTGGCCGATGCGTTCGCCGGTGGCGAGGATGAGTCGCAACTTGAGGTAATCCTCGGGATCGCCGAGACCGTAGATCGCCGACACCGTGGCGACTATCAGCGCATCGCGCCGCGACAACAACGCCTTGGTCGCCGACAAGCGCATCTGTTCGATGTGTTCGTTGAGTGAACTGTCCTTCTCGATATAGGTATCGGAAGACGGCACGTATGCTTCCGGCTGGTAGTAGTCGTAATAACTGACGAAATACTCGACCGAGTTGTGCGGGAAGAACGACTTGAACTCGCCATACAGCTGCGCCGCCAATGTCTTGTTCGGCGCCATCACCAGCGTCGGCCGCTGGATCTGCTGGACCACATTGGCGATGGTGTAGGTCTTGCCCGACCCGGTCACGCCGAGCAGCGTCTGCCGCGCGAGTCCGTCCTCGAACCCGGCGACCAGGCGCGCGATCGCCTGCGGCTGGTCACCTGCGGGCTGGTAGGGCGAAACAAGCTTGAAACCGGCGTCTTCGGACATGGATTCGAAATATGGTCGCGGGCGGGCGGAATCAACCAGTCTAGGCGCGTCGCGCCACCGACGTCGTGACAGGGAAAAGCCTGACACGGAGACGGGTCAGGAACTGGCAGCAGTGGCGCCCGCGGTCGTCGAGGCTATATCGACACCACACGGGAGCACGCGGATGCGCACTGCACAGGCGGGATTCACCCTGATCGAACTGATGGCGAGCGTTGCGGTCCTTGCCATCCTCGTCGCCATTGGCGCCCCCAACCTCGGGCGCATGGCGAAGGCACATCGCGCCAATGCTGCATTGAATGCGCTCACCGCCGATCTCGCCCTCGCCCGCATCACCGCGATCGCGCGCGGCAAGGCCGTCACCGCCTGCCCCAGCCGCGACGCCGCCACCTGCATGGACGGCAGCGACTGGACGGAAGGCTGGCTGGTCTTCGTCGATGATGACCGCGACCGTCGTCTCGGCCCCGGCGAACAGCTGTTGAGCAGCCAGCAGGCGCTGCGCACGACGAGCCTGCAGCTGCGTTCCACGGATGGTCGCGGCACCGTGCGTTACCTGCCCTCGGGCTTCAGTTTCGGCAGCAATGCCACCATCAGCGCCTGTCTCGATGGCCGCCTGCATGCCGCCCTGATCGTCAACAACGCCGGCCGCGTGCGGGTGGAACGGGCGAGCGGACCGCCGCGGTCTTGCGACGCCCTCCAGGGTTGACCCTGCCTGCCCCGACATTTATCCTAGTCGGCTCACGCCCGAATAGCTCAGCCGGTTAGAGCACTTGACTGTTAATCAGGGGGTCGTTGGTTCGAGTCCAACTTCGGGCGCCATATGATTCAAACACTTAGGGTCGCGAAAGCGGCCCTTTTTGCTGCCTTCGGGAAATTGCCGGGAACATTCGAAATCTCGTCGCGGCATTCAAGCGTCAATGCGGGCGCCTCCATTGACGTGAATCACCTGACCGGTGATGAAGCTCGCATCATGGCTCGCTAGAAAGACATAGGCGGGAGCGACTTCGCTGGGCTGCCCGGGGCGCCCCATCAGTGTGTCCGATCCGAATTCGGCAACCTGCCTTGCATCAAAACTGGCGGGAATGAGCGGCGTCCAGATGGGACCCGGAGCGACTGCATTCACTCGAATTCCGCGTTCGGAAAGTGCCATGGCGAGTGAAATGCGTGCGCCGACCGGAACGCATCGCGGTACCGATGGCGCTTGATCAGGGGGCCGTTCCGCCCTGATCACTAGACCGGCGGTGATCGCGTGTGCCCATGACGATCAGTTAGGTCGATCATGATCACCGTGGCGAACGGGGAGGGGCTGAGGAGCAACGTTTGGGACGTGTCTGCGCTCTGGTGGTCGTCGACCGGACGATCTTCAGCGCGGATATACAAGGAACTGATCCAACTTGCCGTCAGGCGTGAAATAGGTTGAAACCCCTACAGTCTTATCTGCGCTCTTGATGCGGAAGAAACGGTAGGCCAGCCCACCTCGATGGTCAGAGCGCGCCTCCACAATGTTCACTATATCGCCCATGGGCTTGAGCGATGCGGCGAAGTCGGCGATGACTTGTTCGCTGAAATAGGCGCTCAACCCGTCGCTCATCATGCTGCGGTCGGGATGCCCGTCCTGCAACTGGGCGAACAGAGCGCGAACCTTGTTCAGCGCAAGTGGCGCGGCCGGGTCGACCGACGGAGCAAACAACAGTGCCTCGACCTCCCCTGTAACCTTCTCGCTGGTAGCGCCGGTTCCGTTGGTGAGCACAACAATGGCCGTGTCATCATTTGGGAAAACGGTGTTTTGCGAGCGAAAACCAGATGCTTCGCCGCCGTGGTCCCAACGCAAGCGTCCTTCGGGCGTCGTGCGCACAAACAGGCCGAGACCGTAATTCGTGCCGGTGCCACCAGACAACAGATTCTCCTTCGAAATTTCCTGACGGGACGCCTTGCTAAGGATGACATCGTGCAGAAGTGCGATATCCCACCGCGCCAGATCGCTCGCCGTCATCGCCAGATTACCGGCCGCCCATATCCAATACCTGCCTTCTGGGCGAGCCGGGTGCGGCGGCCCCAGCGCGGCCACCTCATAGCCTTGTGGATCGCATGCGTCCCAGGCCGTCGCACTGGTATCCACCACGGATCGCATGTCCAGCTTGTCGGTAATGTGGGTGCGGATGAAAGCATCGAGCGACATTCCGCTGGCTTTCTCGATAATGCGACCAGCAATGGCGTAGCCGGTGTTGCTGTATTCCCATCTCGAACCCGGCTCGAAGCTAAGCGGCCGCTTGCCCCAGTTGGCGAGAATTGCATCAACCGTCGTCGGCTTCGCCATAAATGGCGCCACATAATCGAGCGGATAGTAATCAGGATAGCCAGCCGTGTGCGCAAGTAGTTGCCGCACGGTAACGTCGCCGGCCCTGGTAAGGTCCGGTAGGAAGCGAGCCACTTTGTCATCAAGCGATACCTTGCCATCCTGTACCAGGAGCAGCATCGCTGCTGCCACGAACTGCTTGGTGTTCGAGCCAATCTTGTAGCGCATCCGCGTGGTGGCCTTGAGCCCCTGATCGATGCGTGCAACACCGTAAGCTTGTGCATAGGCCAGCTTGCCGTCTTTGACGATTGCAATCGACACGCTCGGCACCGATTTATCTTCTAACGCCTTCGCGACGATGGCATCGATAGAACGCACGGTATCGGGTGCAAGTTGCGCTGAGGCACAGACGGGAAGCACGGCGGTAAATGCAAGGAGGTAGCGAATGACGATGGGGGGAATTCGCACGTTTTCGTTCCAATCAACTTGAATTTGGCAGATGGGGCCTGCCGGCTCTGTTCGAGCTCGGGATTTCGATATGCCCTCGCCCATGCGTTAAGCCGGGCCGTTGAACACTTCATGCTTTTCGGTACAACAGTAATGAGCATCCGCGAAAGTCAACGCGCAGCCGATGCATTCCCCGTAAGCGGCGAGGCGCCGCGGATCAATAATGGTGTATTGCTCTACTAACACACATGTGCCGGAAGACACAGTCAGCATTCTTGAGCCCGAGTCGGTTTAGGCTGACCGCCGTTCATGATCAGCGGTCGCCTTGTCGAGTCGGCGATCATCAATGGCAGGTGTTGCTAACGCCAGCGACCTCTGTCGGTTCGGTCCTCACTATCAGCTTCATCGGTGCGCGCAGTGAAAACGTCAAGCTCAGAATCGCACCCTTGGTCGCCGAATAGTCCAGCAACGTGTCATGACCGCGCACTGCCACGATCGATGCCGTGTTCAAGATGCTGGACCCACGCTTCATGTAAGGAAGCGCAGCTTCTATCAAGTTGAAGTAGGAAAAGACGTTCGTCTGGAAGGTTTTGAGAATCCGTTTTGGAGAAAGGTCTTCAGGCTCTTCGGAGACATGCTGTTCCCCATGATTGTTGACGAGGATGTCCAGTCTTCCGAACTCGCCAACAATGCTTTTGACAGCGGATTCGCATTGCTCGGGCCTGCGCAGGTCGCCCCGCAGCAGAAGGCAACGGCGTCCCACGGCTTTGACCAACTCGGCCGTCTTGTTTGCGTCCGCATCTTCGCAGAGATAGGCGATTGCCACATCCGCGCCTTCATGCGCGAAGTGCACCGCGACTGCACGCCCGATTCCGCTATCTCCTCCGGTAACGAGCGCGGCGCGGCCAGTCAATTTCCCCGACCCGACATAATCAGCCCGGATCGTTTCGGGCTCAGGCGTCATCACCGCCTGTTTGCCGGGTTGTTCACTTTGTGTTTGCGGTGGATTGACTGGGTGTTTTTCGTGCATTTGCGACTACTCCCTCATGGAGCATCGCGCTTCTTCGATATATGCAATGTGAAGCCAATGCATGAGTGTCCGCATTCATGAAATCCTCATCAATCGCCCTTGAGTTTGAATTGGAAAAATGCCGAAATCACGCAATATTAAGAATATTTTAAACAAATATTTCGAGTATCTGGATTAGAAAATAGATCCCGGAACTGGAGTTGCATTCATAAAAATTCAGGAGAGAAACCTTATGTCCAGTGCTGCGTTGTTTGGCGTATATGCGCCCTTGAGTTCCTCCAATTTGATGCTCATCATCCCGCTCTATCTCCGTCCTTCGGTCAGCATAGAACGCGAGTACGGGCAATTTAAATACCTCGGCGTCATCCAATCTGATCCCCGTGAAATTCGATCCTGGGGACAAGCTGGATCACTGGCAAGAGACATCCCCATGGAACTTTTGGTGACCGATGAAGAAGTCATCCAATCCATCGGCTCGAAAATCGACAGCCATGCCAGTCCTCAAGAGGTCCTGCTCGGTATCGTCAGCACCCATTGATTTGCATGATTTGCAGTGACATCAGCGAAATCTCCTGCGTCTCCGGTAGGGTATTGCCCACCAGAACGTCAGGAACATGGCTGCAAGCCCGATCGCAGCCATCAGGGACAATGCGGATCGTTTCAGCAGGACATTCGTGACCAGATAGGTTTCGAACAAGATCGCCAGCGCCAGTGGCACCATCGCTGCGAGTATCAACTTGCTGCAAGTCATGAGATAGCGTTCGGTGAGGGCTTGCGGTTCCGAAAGCCGGTGCAGTGCCGCGGGCGTCATGACCAATACGATTGCAATGACAATCATGAAAATTGCGATCAGATGCAAGCACTTCCCGGACGAATCCATCGCTTGGTTGAAACGCTCACTGAATATCGCAATCAGCTGGAACCCGAACAATGCCTGGATTCCCGGCAGCACCATTCGGCATTCTTCCAGCATGTATTCCACCGCTTTGTCCAGCGGCAGATGGATCACGCCTTCGCGACTCGCAGTCATGGCTGAATTGTCAGTGCCGGCGCGTTATGAAAATGCATTGCCGCCGCCCAGACATCTTGCTCACGCATGGCGGGGTTAGATACTGGATTCGCGGTTTCACGTCGAGGTCTGCGTCATGCCACGTCCCATCTGGAACGGAACACTCTCATTCGGGCTGCTCAACATCCCGGTTTCGCTGATGCCGGGAGAGCGCCGCACGGATCTCAGCTTCCGGATGCTGGATGCACGCAACAAGGCGCCCATCCGTTACGAGCGCATCAATTCGGAGACGGGCGAAGAAGTGCCATGGAAGGATATCGTCAAGGCATTCGAATACGACAAGGGGAGCTATGTGGTTCTGGAGAATTCCGACATCAAATCGGCGGCCCCGGAAAGCCATGACGCGATTGAAGTGGAAAGTTTCGTCGATGCCGAAGCGATCGGGCCGCAATTTTTCGAGAAGCCCTACGTGCTCGTTCCGACCCGGAAATCCGAAAAGGGCTACGTGCTGCTGCGCGAAACATTGCAGCGCACCGGCAAGATCGGGATTGCGCGCGTGGTGATCCGCACGCGCGAGAGCCTGTGCGCGATCATGCCGCAAGGCGATGCATTGCTGCTGATCATGATGCGCTATCCCCAGGAGCTGATCGATGCCGACGACTATGCCATTCCATCCGGGAAGTCGTCGGAATACCGCATCAGCGCCAGGGAATTGGAGATGGCCGGGCAATTGATCACGTCGATGGAGAGCAAATGGAGCCCCGGCGACTACAAGGACGAATTCCGCGCGCGATTGCACAAGGTCATCGAGAAGCGCATCAAGGCCAAGGGTGGCGTGGTTCCCAAGGCGGACGAAGCGCCGGAGGCCGCGGAAGGCGCAGCGACGAATGTCGTCGACTTCATGTCGCTGCTGCAGAAGAGCATCGATGCAAAAAAACGCACGCCTGCCGGATCCGCAAAAAAGAAGGTGCCACGCAAGGTGGCCAAGACAACCCGGGCGCGAAAGACCAGTCGGTCGCGTTCGGCATGAGCCATGGCCGCCATGGATCTCCACGAATACGCGCAGAAGCGCCGGTTTCCCGGAACGCCGGAACCGGACGGCATTCCTGCGCCGCGCAAACGCGGCCAACGGCGGCCGATCTTCGTCGTGCAACTGCATCACGCCCGGGCTCGCCATTACGACTTCCGGCTTGAAGTCGATGGCGTGCTGAAAAGTTGGGCGGTTCCCAAGGGACCGTCCCTTCGCGCCGGAGAAAAGCGTTTGGCGGTGCAGGTCGAAGACCACCCGCTTTCCTATGCGAGCTTCCAGGGAGACATTCCCAAGGGCCACTACGGCGCTGGCCACGTCGCCGTTTTCGATCACGGTGTATGGAGCGGGCAAGGCGATCCGCTGGAAGCACTTGCCGCCGGGAAGCTGGATTTCACCCTCGAGGGCAGCAAACTCCACGGTGCGTGGAAGCTCGTCCGGACCGGAACCGCGAAAAGCGGAACGAAGCGCCAGCCGCAATGGCTGCTCATCAAGCGCACCGATCCGTTTGCCGCCGATGTCGAAGCCGATGACTTGATCGATACGGTTGCAACGGCCGACCCGCAAGCCAAGCGACGTGCGCCGTCCCGCCAGAAACGCGCCGGGAAGAAGACAAAATCCGCAGCCACGCAGTCACATGCACAATGGACCCGGCGCGCAGCCGCCCTTCCCGGTGCGGTGCCTGGCGCTCTCGCCGGATTCAAGCCGGAGCTCGCCACGTTGCGACAACAGGCGCCATCCGGTGACGATTGGTTGCACGAAGTCAAATGGGACGGCTACCGGATGCTGACCGATATTGTCGGCGGCGTCGTGCGTCTGCGATCGCGCAACGATCTCGACTGGACCGGCGATTTCCCGGACATCGTTGCCGCGCTGGAAGCGTTGCCCATTGCCGACGCCCATGTCGACGGCGAACTTGTCGCCCTCGGCAAGAACGGCATCAGCGATTTCGCGCTCCTGCAACACGTGTTGCAGGGACGCGACGTGGCGTCGCTGCGTTACGTCGTTTTCGATCTGCCCGGCCTCGCCGGATACGATCTGGGCCGCGCGCCCCTGCTTTCGCGCAAGGAACTCCTGAAGGATCTGATCGCCACGTCGCCGAACGGGCCGTTGCAGTTCAGCCAGCATGTCATCGGGCACGGCGGCGAGGTGTTTGCCGCGAGCGGCAAGCAGGGACTGGAAGGCATTCTCAGCAAACGGATCGATTCGCAGTATGTCCAGGCAAGAAGCCACGATTGGATCAAGGTGAAACACGCGCAGTCCGATGAATTCGTGATCGTGGGTTATAGCGCCCCGGTGGGCAGCCGCAAACGATTCGGCGCGCTCTTGACCGCCACCCGCGACGAGAGTGGACAGCTTCGCTATAGCGGACGCATCGGCACCGGCTTCCGCGACGAGGACCTGCAATCGCTGTGGAAGAAAATGCAGCCGCTGCGGCGCCAGACCCCGACGATCGCCCTGCCGTCGCATCTTCCGCATGACAAGCGTGATCGTGGAAACATCACCTGGATCGATCCGCGGCTGGTGATCGAAGCGGCCTACCGCGGATTCGGCAAGGATGGTTTGCTTCGCCAAGCCAGCTTCCAGCGCCTGCGCATCGACAAAGTCGCAAAGGAGATCGCCATGCCCGCCAACTCGAGTCCGGTGAAGACCACCAGGGCCCGCGCTTCCGCGACGGTCGCCATCAGCAGCCGCGACCGTATCGTCTTTCCCGATTCCGGCGTCACCAAGGGCGATGTCGCGGATTACTACGAACAGATCGCCGACCGGATCCTGCCGTGGATCGCCGAACGGCCACTGTCACTGATGCGATGTCCCGGTGGCATCGCCAGCGAATGCTTTTTCCAGAAACACCACGCCAATGCGCTAGGCAATGATGTCCGCTCGATTTCGCTGCACCAGAAAAGCGGCGTCGAGGATTACCTCTACATCAAGAATGCGGCCGGGTTGATGGAGCTGGTTCAAATGAACACGCTCGAATTCCATCCCTGGGGTTCGCGCATCGACAAACCCGAACTGCCGGACATGCTGGTGTTCGACCTGGATCCCGATCCCGGGATCGGCTGGAAGGAGGTCGTCGATGCGGCGCGCGACGTCCGCGAACATCTGCGCGCGGCACGACTCGAGAGTTTCGTGCGGCTATCGGGTGGCAAGGGCCTGCACGTCGTGGTTCCCATTCGACGCGGCCCCGATTGGGAAACGGTGCGGAACTTCACCGGCGCCTTCGCCGAGGCGATGGCTGCGAGCCAGCCGCTGCGCTATGTCGCGACCATGAGCAAGGCGCGCCGCAAGGGCCGGATCTTCATCGACTGGTTGCGCAACGGGCGCGGCGCCACCAGCGTGTGCAACTGGTCGCTACGGGCCCGCAAGGGTGCGCCGGTCGCAATGCCGATACGCTGGGAAGAGCTTGGGCGCACGGCCGGTCCCGATGCTTACGATCTGAAAAAAGCGCTGCGCCGCGCCCGGACGATGAAGGAAGATCCCTGGGCCGATTTCGGGAGTCTCAAGCAATCGCTTCCGGGCTGAACAGCGATGCCGCCGTCGTCAGCAACACGTCCACGCCTGACCTATGTCACCGATGCCGAACCCGGCTATCGGCGTCGGCGCAGCGGCCGGGGATTTCGCTATTTCGACGCCCATGGGCGCAACGTGCGCGATCCGAAAATCCTGGACCGCATCCACGCATTGGCCGTGCCTCCGGCCTACCGGGACGTGTGGATTTGCAAACGCGCCGACGGCCACCTGCAAGCGACCGGCGTGGACGCCCGCGGGCGCAAGCAGTATCGCTACCACCCACTGTGGAAAGCCATGCGCGGTGCGGAGAAATTCCGGCACGTGGCGACCTTCGGGCGCAGCCTGCCCAGGTTGCGTCGGGCGTTGCGGCGCGATCTCGCGCTCGACGGATTTCCCAAGCAGAAAGTCCTGGCAACGGTCATTGCAATCATGGCCAGGACGTACTTGCGTGTCGGCAACAACGGATACACGCGCGAGAATCATTCATACGGTTTGACAACGCTGCGCAATTCCCACGCACGCGCGCTTGCCGGCGGCCGCGTCAAGCTGGCGTTCCGCGGGAAAAGCGGTGTTGTCCAGGAAAGCATCATCGATGACACACGCCTCGCCATGCTGATTCGCCGCTGCCAGGAGCTCCCGGGGCAACGGCTCTTCCAGTATCGCGATGATCAGGGCAAGCTGCGCCCAATCGGCTCGACGGACGTCAACGATTACCTGCGCGATGCCATGGAAGGCGAATTCACCGCAAAGGATTTCCGGACCTGGGGAGGTACGCTGATGGCGATCCGGTTGCTGGCCCAACGCCCGCCGAAAGGCAAACACGCCAGCGAAGCCGAACTGACGAAAATCCGGACATGGGTCGAAAGCGGCGTTGCCAAGCAACTCAACAATACGCCGGCCGTGTGCCGTTCTTCCTATATAGATCCGCGCGTCTATCACGCATGGGCGAATCGATGGTTGGCACAAGCCGCGCAAGGCGTGCTTGGCCAGCGGCAATGGGAAGCATTGGTGGTCAAGCTGCTGAATAGCAAATGACCATCCTGGCTTGTGCATTGCTGGCTTGACAGGAACATCATCGAAGAAGGCTCACGCTTCCAACCATGTGCATCGTCCATGCCCGGTTTTCCGGCTTGATTCTGGCGCTCTTGGCGATGAGTGGTGGCGCGCAAAGTCTCTATCCGCCCCAAGTCGGGCCGCATCCGACGCTGCCGCCGCCACAAACAGGGCGCTTGGTGCCAACTGTCAACATAGCGCCCGCGATTGGCTGGGCACCCGGCGAAAAACCTGTTGCTGCCCCGGGCCTTTCGGTCAATGTGTTCGCCGCTGGGCTGGACCATCCGCGTTGGCTTTATGCGTTGCCAAATGGCGACATATTGGTCGCCGAAACCAATGCGCCACCGAAGCCGGCAGAGCGTGGGCCGCGAACGTGGGTCATGAAGAAAATCATGGGCCGCGCGGGGGCGAACAGCGGAAGCGCCGATCGCATCACCCTGTTGCATGACGCCAATGGCGACGGAATCGCGGAAACGCGCAGCGTGCTGCTGCGCGGATTGCATTCGCCGTTCGGGATGGCGGTAGTCGGCAATCGCCTGTACGTTGCAAATGCCGATGCGATCGTCAGCGTCGCCTGGCGCAAGGGCGCGAATGCGATTGTCGAAACGCCGCGCAAGCTGGTCGATTTGCCCGGCGGTCCGAGCAACCACCACTGGACCAAGAGCCTGTTGGCCAGTCGCGATGGCAGCCGTCTCTTTGTCGGCGTCGGTTCCAACAGCAATGCCGCGGAAAACGGCATGGGCGAGGAAGTGAATCGCGCCGATATCCTGGAGGTCGACATCGCCAGTGGCAAGACCCGCGTGCATGCGTCCGGATTGCGCAATCCGGTGGGACTGGCATGGGAACCGACCACCGGCGCATTGTGGGCCGTCGTGAACGAGCGCGATGAATTGGGCGACGATCTGGTCCCGGACTATCTCACGCGGATACGCGCGGGCGCCTTCTATGGCTGGCCCTACAGTTACTGGGGACAGCACATTGATCCGCGCGTGCATCCGCAACAGCCCGACTTGGTGGCGCGTGCCATTGCACCGGACTACGCATTGGGTTCGCACGTGGCTCCGTTGGGGCTCGCATTCGCGACCAGGAGCTCCTTGCCTGGGCACAGCGAAGGCGCCTACGTCGGCTTGCATGGTTCGTGGAATCGCCATCAACTGGTCGGCTACAAGGTGATCTTCGTGCCGTTCAAGCAGGGCGGTCCCGCAGGGCCGCCACAAGACATCCTGACCGGGTTCGTCGACAAGGATGGGCGTGCAAAAGGCCGCCCCGTAGGCGTCGCGGTAGCGAGCGATGGATCGCTACTTGTTGCCGATGATGTGGGCAATCGAATCTGGCGGGTTTCTGCGAGGAAATAGCGCTGCGCCAGCTTTCCAGGTTCAACCAAGACAACTGCACCTGAAGCAAGCGCCGCTCCTGGCAAGCGTCGCTCCTAGAAAGAGCAAGCAATCGAAGCATTACTCCTTTTCGGATTCCCGTGCATCGTCCTGATGCCTCGGCTGTCGATCCGGGATTGGCTGGCCGTGAATTTTTTGGACAATAAAAATCAAGACACCGCGCATGCAACTGGAATCATGAAACGTTGTTGGCGTCGAGCCGCCCAAACTGGCGCGCACGGTACGCACAACTGATCCGCGGACCGACCGGATGCGTGGTCTTCGGGATGCCATGTTCGTGCGTGAACTGGCTGGCATGGCTCATCACCAGCAGGCTGCCGGGCTCCAGCGTGATGCGTACTGCTCGTGCACTCTTGTCCTGCCGACGAATCAGCATGTCGCGTTGTGCACCCAATGACAGGATGGCGATCGGCGCACTTTCGACAAGATCATGCGTTCGATCGTTATGCATGGCCACGCTGTCATGACCGTCGCGATAGAAATTCAGGCCGACATGGGAATAGCCGCCCGGCGCGACTGTTGCGATGCGGGCAGCAATTTGGCGCAGCCCATCATTCGGATCTGCGCTGGCCAAGGCGACCGTGGCTTGCAGCCGCGGCACGTCAACGATGCGGTCGTACATCGGGCGTTGCTCGCTGTGCCAGGCGATCCCGTCACGTAGCCGTACGAAGAGTTCATCCGCCAGTTCGGAATCGATCCACTGTGGCCAATAGCGGATGCCGCCTTCACGATCGTCGACGAGCGTGAGTGGCCCCTCGTCGAACAGGAGCGCTGCGGTATTCATGCCTCGATGCCCAAGGCATCGAGGATGTCAGCGGACAAGTGCGCTGAAACATCCGGATCCATGCAGCGATGGGCATCGATCAAGTCCTGCAACGCACGATGTTGCGCAGGAGACAGCCACCCGGCTGTGTGATCGGCATAGGCCTGTCGCAGCAATCCGTCCAGGCGACTCTGCTGCTGAAGCATCGCCGCCTTCAGCCACGGCATTGCATTCGTGTGCACGACAAAGCCCTGCACCGCTTGCTCGTTCACGAAGCGCCGCACCGCTGCATACGCGCCCCGATACCACTCGGTGGCGCCACCGGCCTGGCCCCGTATCGTCATTGGCATGGGACAGCTGTAGGCCTCGAGCATCCGGTGGAGCCGGGTTTCCAGTCCCTGGGCGTCGCTGCGGGTTTCGGTTTCGACCAGCAGGCTGTGGTCGAGATCGAACACTTCGAACCAGCGCGGGTGGAAGGCAGACCAGCGCGCGAGCGGATCATGGGTCATGCCGACCTTGAGCAGGTCCTCCGGGCCCGATGCCGGCAGGATGTAGAGGAAGGCCCGGCCACGGTAGTCGTTTTGCGCAGCCGTGCCCTCTGGCGTGTCCGGGCGGGGTTCATGGGTCAGAGGAGAAGGCATGTCCAAGTCTTTAATCCGATTCGTCTCACCGGGTGCGATCCGGATGGGCAACCTAGGGCGGGTTGCACTTCGCCCCGAAAGGTATAAATATTTATACCATGAACGAACTGACCGACCGCCAGGCAGAAATCCTCTCCTTCCTCGAACGCTTCGTGGAGCGCGAGGGCATGCCGCCCAGCATCCCGGAGATCCAGGGCGCTTTCGATCTGGCCAGTCCGCGTGGGGTCGTCAAACACCTCGAGGCGCTGGCTGCCAAGGGCCATCTGGAACTCATCCCCAACCGCGCCCGCGGCATCCGCCTGCGTCAGGCCCGGCGATCACGGCGGTCGCGCGACCAACTGGACCTGCCCATCCTCGGCCGCGTCGCGGCCGGTGCCCCGATCGGCGCGGCGGACACCTTCGATGAATCGCTCGTGGTCGACGGTGCGCTCTTTCGCCAGCGCCCGGATTACCTGCTGCGCGTGCAAGGGGACTCCATGCGCGATGACGGCATTTTCGATGGCGACCTGGTCGCGATCCGGCAGGCGAGCTCGGCCGAGGACGGCCAGACCGTGGTGGCGCGCATTGATGGCGAGATCACGATCAAGCGACTGAAGATCGGTGCGGGTGGCATCCGTCTGTTGCCGCGCAATCCCGACTACGCGCCGATTGATGTACCGAAAGATGCCGACTTCGCCATCGAAGGCTTGTACTGCGGTCTGGTCAGGCGCGACTGATGGGCGCCGTCGTCGCCCTCGACCAGTTGCTGGACGCACGCCGCGTCGACGCGACTCAGTAGTCGAACGAAACACCCAGCTGATAGGTACGCCCGTAGAATTCGCGCTGGATCGGCCTGTTCGCGGTGCCCTCGGTGAACTTCAACTTGGTGTTGCCGAGATTTTTCGCGTTGAAGTAGACGGAGAGGTTCTTGTTGAAGCTATAGGAACTGCCAAAATCAAGCGATGTACGCGCTTCGGAATACACATCCGTGGCCGCTGATCCGCCGATTCCGAACAGATTGCGCGAGACGTAGTAGTACCCCAGATGCAACATGAGACCGTTGCGCTCGTAGAACGCCGCCGCGTTGATCGTGTTCCGCGAAGTCGACGGCAACGGGCTGTTTTCACCGGGGCGAATGGCGAATGTCGAGTCGACCCAGGTCCAGTTGAAGCCCAGGCCGAAACCGTTCAGCCAGCCCGGCAGCCGCTTGAAGCGCTGCTCGTAGTTCGCTTCGAATCCCCACGCGCGCGCGGAAGCGATGTTGTCATAGGTGATCACGTGGGCCGGCCCAAGGAAGCCGGCGAACAAGCCATCGTTCGGAAGGACTTTCGTCGTGGTGACACTGGCGATGTAGTTGCCCAGCTCCTTGTCGAACAATCCGAACGAGGCGATGCCGCCATCATTCAGGTATTTCTCGATCGAGAGATCGAAGCTCTGCGCCGTGGTCGGCTTGAGGTCGGGATTGCCTTGCACGACCAGGCCGGCACCGGGATTCACGTTGAGGGCGGCGCTGACTTCATTGAAGCCGGGACGCGCGATCGTGGAGGAGAACGCGGCACGCAGGATCAGGTCGTCGCGAATTTCGTAGCGCGCCTGGATGCTGGGGAAAAAGTTCAGGTAGCTGGTGGATGACGACACCGGGACAACCGCGTTGATCACGGTGTTGCCGCTGGCGTCCTTGGAGGTCGATACGCCATTCGCCCCGTAGGTCGCGTGGGTATCCTCGATACGGACACCGGTAATGAAGCTCAGCTTGCCGAAGCCGAACTGGTATTGCGCATAGCCTGCGTAGACATCTTCCTTGTCCTTGGCGTACTGCAGCAGGCCGTTCACCGTGTTGTTCGTCGATACCGATGGCTGCAATCCGTTGACCAGGCCGCGGATGGCGTTCATGTCGATCTGCGGCCCGTTCTGGTAGTGGCCGTCGTAGAAGATGATGTCCGGTCCGTAAATCGCGCTGGTGAGCGGCATCGACGGGGTGTTCGCGTACGAATTCTGCGTGCCCGATGCGGTGCGATCGCGCAGGCGCACGTTGAGGCCGAACTTGATATTTTCGTCCGCAAAGCCGGAGAGCTGCATCGGAATCTTGTAATTCACGTTGTACGAGGACTCGCGATCGCGGATGTCCTGCGTGCTGTTGACCACCGATGCCAGCGCGTAATTGGCGGAATTCAGCGGCGTTGCGCCTGTGGTCGAAAAGCGCGGGAAGTTCGGGTCGGTCGTGTTGTCGTAGGTGACGACGCCGTTCGGCGCCGGGTAGTTGAAATCCGAGTTGTAGTCATAGGGTTTGTTGAACGAACCGCGCGTGTAGCCGACGCGATAGTCCAGCGTGTTGTCGCCGATCCGGTTACTGCCGCCCAAGGCAAACACCTTGTTGTCGATGTGCTCCCGCTCGTCACGCAGCGTCTTGTCGAACCCGCCGCTGGCCGTCGTGTCGATCAGGCCGTTCCTGTTGGCGGGATCGACCATCGGCGTGCCGTCGAAGTTGTACAACAGGCGCTGGCGATTCACCGTTTCGGTATAGCCCGCGTCGAAACCGCGGATGTAGTACTGGTTGTCGGCGTCGGGTTGGTAGCCGAAATCGAGACCATAGCCGTGGCGCTTGCGGTGATAAAGGTAGTAACGCTGTTCGAATGCGGCAAAGGCCTTGTCGGGAATCGTTGGCTGGTTGTCGACGTAACCTGCCTCGATATCGTCGACGCTGCGCTTGTTCTCGTAATACGCCAGGGTGGCGACAATCGAGAACGGGTGGTCGGAGTACGCCTGGATCGCCTTGTCGTCGTGGCTGCCGGAGCCGAAGCGACCGCCGGCGGTGACCGAAAAGTCAGTGATGCCATCGCCGCGCTGATCCTCGCGACCGGTACCGATATGGCCTTCGACAAACGCGCGGGCATTCCGCGGCGCGGTCTTCGGCGTGATCTCGATCGTGCCGCCAAGCGCTTCGGCATCCTGCTCGGGGATATTGGTCTTGGTGACGGTCAGCGCGCCGATGAAACCGGCCGGAATCGCATCCATCGCCACCGCACGACCGCCACCGAACGGCGAGGCATTGTTCGACGGCGGCAGGCGCAAACCGCCGAACGTCGTGCTGTTCAGATCGGAATCGAGGCCGCGGATATTGATGAAGCGGCCTTCGCCGGTGTCGGTTTCAAGCGAAATGCCCGGGACGCGGCGTACTGCTTCGGCAGCATTGACGTCGGGCAATTTGCGGATCTCGGCCGCCGTGGTCAGGTTGACGAGATTCGGCGCCTCTTGCTGGGTCGCGCGCGCGATCGCCGTCGTCGTGCGTTGTGCGAGGACAACGACGCGATCGAACTCCCCGGCATTGCGATCGAAATTCAGGTCGGCCCGCGTGACGCCATCACCGACGCGGACGGTCTTCGATGCAGACACTTTGCCGTCGGTGAGTACATCGAGCGTGTACATCGCGGCCTTCAAGCCGGTGAACGTGTAGTTGCCGTTGGCATCGGCCATCGTGGTCGCGCCGGTTTCACGCAGACGGACTTCCACTCCGGACGCCGGATGCTTTCCGCGAGGAATTTCGATATGACCCACAAGATCGGCGGCAATAGCAGATGTGGAGATCAGGGGAAGGACAAGCGCCCCCGTGATGATGACGCCGAGTTTTGCAGACATGAGGAGCTCCGAAGGCCACGTGGATGCTTGGCCTATCTCCCCAGTCGGCCACAGCATTTGTGACCGTACGTGGATGCTATGAAGCTTTTATTTCCTCTGCGCTACAACGACATGAAGCAAGCGACAACGCCGATGGATCCGAAGCACATCACTCCGCGCGAAAGAGCTTCGGAAACAGCGCCGGCTGCGAACGCAGGTATTGCGGCGGTACCGACACCGTCGCGCCCAGATGCGCTGCCGCATGCCACGGCCAGCGCGGGTCATAGATGATGCCGCGGGCCAGCGCGATGAGGTCGGCCTCGCCGGTGCCGACGATCGCTTCGGCCTGGTCGTAGCCGGTGATCATGCCGACTGCAATGACAGGCATGTCGATATGCGCCTTCACCGCGCGCGCCAGCGGCACCTGGTAACTCGGCCCGACCGGAATCGATTGCGCGGGATCGAGGCCACCGCTGGATACGTGGATCGAGGCGCAGCCACGCGCTTCCAGTGCCCGCGCGAAGACGATGGTCTGTTCGATGTCCCAGCCGCCGGCGACCCAGTCGGTGCCGGAAACGCGCACGGTGACCGGACGTTCCACCGGAAACGCCGCACGCACCGCGTCGAAGACTTCCAGCGGAAAGCGCATGCGGTTTTCCAGGCTGCCGCCATATTCGTCATCGCGCCTGTTCGACAACGGCGAAAGAAACTCGTGCAGCAGATACCCGTGCGCAGCGTGGATCTGCACCGCATCAATGCCCAGCCGCGCTGCGCGACGCGCCGCTGCAACGAAGCCATCACGCACGCGCGCCAGCCCATCCTTGTCGAGCGCCTGCGGCGGATGATCGCCGGGCGCGAACGCCAGCGGCGACGGTGCCACGGTCTGCCAACCGTGCGCCTGCCCCGGCGCGATCTGCGCGCCACCGAGCCATGGCACTTCGCACGAGGCCTTGCGTCCGGCATGCGCGAGTTGGATCGCGATCGGCATGTCCGACCAGCGGCGCACGCCGTCGAGCACGCGCGCCATCGCCGCCTCGGTGGGGTCGTCCCATAGACCGACGTCGGCATGGGTGATGCGACCTTCGGGCACCACCGCCGTCGCCTCAATGGTCAACAATGCCGCACCCGACAACGCCAGCTGGCCGAGATGGATGAGGTGCCAGTCGGTCATGCCGCCATCGATGGCGGAGTACTGGCACATCGGCGCGATCACGATCCGGTTGGCCAGTTGCAGGCCGCCGACGGTCAGTGGCTCGAACAGTTTGGGGGCGGGCATGGCAATGCGCCTGGCGAGTGTGTGGCGTCCAGCCTACTGCGACTTGCCGGACCACTCATCTGGAGGTGCCACCGGACCAGCGCCCTGCCCGCTGGATCCGACAGGTGAACGTGATCGGCGTGACGCCTTCCGGGCCCTAAAGCAGGACCAAATCTTTTGTCGAAACCGATGCTTTGGCACCACCGGGCGTGTGCTATAAATCGGCCATCTGCGGTCGTTTCACCAAGGAGAACGGCATGTCTTCGATGAATCGCCGCCAGTTCCTGAAAGTCACCGGCACCACCATGGTGGGTTCCAGTCTGGCACTGATGGGCTTCGCGCCCGGGGTTGCGCTCGCGGAGGTCCGGCAATTCAAGCTGGCCCGTGCGATCGAAACCCGCAACACCTGCACCTATTGTTCGGTCGCCTGCGGGATCCTGATGTACTCGCTGGGTGACGGCGCCAAGAACGCCGAACGCAACATCTACCATATCGAAGGCGATCCGGATCATCCGGTCAATCGCGGCACGCTGTGCCCGAAGGGCGCCGGCCTGGTCGACATCATCCACAGCAAGTCGCGACTGCTCCATCCCGAATATCGCGCGCCCGGTTCCGACAAGTGGGTGCGGATGTCCTGGGACGACGCGATGGACCGCATCGCCAAGCTGATGAAGGCCGATCGCGATGCCAATTTCGTCGCCAAGAACGACGCCGGACAGACCGTCAATCGCTGGTTGACCACCGGCATGCTGGCGGCCTCGGCGAGCAGCAGCGAAACCGCGGTGGTCACGCACAAGGTCGTGCGTTCGATGGGGATGCTCGTCTTCGACAATCAGGCGCGTGTCTGACACGGCCCGACGGTGGCAGGTCTTGCCCCGACGTTTGGCCGAGGTGCGATGACGAATCACTGGGTCGACATCAAGAATGCCGACCTGGTCCTGATCATGGGTGGCAACGCCGCCGAGGCGCATCCGTGCGGGTTCAAATGGGTGACCGAGGCGAAGGCGCACAACAAGGCGCGGCTGATCGTGATCGATCCGCGCTTCAACCGTTCGGCCGCGGTGGCCGACGTCTACGCGCCGATCCGCGCCGGCACCGACATCGTGTTCCTGGGCGGGCTGATCAATTACCTGTTGACGCAGGACAAGATCCAGCACGAATACGTCAAGAACTACACCGACATGTCATTCATCGTGAAGGATGAATTCGCCTTCAAGGATGGCCTGTATTCTGGCTACGACCCGGCCAAGCGCAAGTACGACAAGTCGAGCTGGGACTACGTGGTCGGCGCCGATGGTTTCGTCAAGACCGATCCGACGCTGCAGGATCCGCGCTGCGTCTACAACCTGCTGAAGGAACACTACGCGCGCTACACCGTCGACATGGTCGAACGCGTCTGCGGCACGCCCGCGGACAAGATCAAGCAGATCTGGGAAATGATCGCTTCGACGTCGACCCCGAACCGGGCGATGACGATCCTGTACGCGCTGGGCTGGACCCAGCACAGCGTCGGTGCGCAGAACGTCCGCATTGGCGCGATGGTGCAGCTGCTGCTGGGCAACATCGGCATCGCCGGTGGCGGCATGAACGCCTTGCGCGGGCATTCCAACATCCAGGGACTGACCGACATTGGCCTGATGTCGAACCTGCTGCCCGGTTATCTCACCCTGCCGAACGAGAGCGAACAGGACTACCAGGGCTATATCGGCACGCGCACACAGAAGCCGATGCGCCCGAACCAGATGAGCTATTGGCAGAACTATCCGAAGTTCCACGTCAGCCTGATGAAGTCCTGGTGGGGCGATGCCGCGACCAAGGACAACAACTGGTGCTACGACTACCTGCCCAAGCTCGACAAGCCCTACGACATGATGCAGGCCTACGAGTTGATGGCCCAGGGCAAGATGAACGGCTATCTCTGCCAGGGCTTCAATCCGCTGGCATCGGCTCCGAACAAGGGCAAGTTGATCAAGGCGTTCTCGGCCCTGAAGTTCATGGTCCACATGGACCCGCTGTCCACCGAGACGATGGAGTTCTGGAAGAACTACGGCGAGTTCAACGACGTCGACAGCGCCAGCATCAAGACCGAAGTGTTCCGCTTGCCGACCACCTGCTTCGCCGAGGAAAACGGTTCCGTCGTCAACTCGTCGCGCTGGCTGCAGTGGCACTGGAAGGGCGCCGACGCCCCGGGTGAAGCGCGCAGCGATCTCGAGATCATGTCCGAGCTGTTCCATCGCATTAAGGCACTGTATGCGAAGGATGGCGGTACCTACCCGGATCCGATCCGCGATCTCGCCTGGAAGTACTCCAACCCGGAGTCGCCGACGCCGGAAGAAGTGGCGATGGAATTCAGCGGCAAGGCATTGGCCGATGTCTACGATCCCAAGGATCCGACCAAGGTGATCCGCAAGGCCGGTGAACAGCTCGCCGGATTCGCGGAACTGCGCGACGACGGCAGCACCGCGAGCGGCGTGTGGATCTTCTGCGGCGCGTGGGGGCCGACCGGCAACCTGATGGCGCGGCGCGACAACTCGGACCCGACCGGCATCGGCAACACCATCGGCTGGGCGTGGGCATGGCCGGCCAACCGGCGCGTGTTGTACAACCGTGCCTCGTGCGACCCCGCCGGCAAGCCCTGGGATCCCAAGCGCAAGTTGATCGGCTGGAACGGCACGGCTTGGGGCGGCGCCGACATTCCCGACTTCAAGGCCGATGAAAATCCCGACGGCGGCATGGGCCCGTTCATCATGAATCCGGAAGGCACCGCGCGTTTCTTTGCCCGCGGCGGCATGAACGAAGGCCCGTTCCCCGAACACTACGAGCCATTCGACACGCCACTGGCGAAGAATCCGCTGAGTCCGGAGCAGGCGCTGACCTTGAACAATCCGGCGGCGCGCGTGTTCAAGGACGATGCCGCGCAGTTCGGCAAGCCGGACGAGTTCCCGCATGTCGGCACCACCTATCGCCTCACCGAACATTTCCACTTCTGGACCAAGCATTCGTTGTTGAACGCGATCGTCCAGCCCGAGCAGTTCGTGGAAATCGGTGCGGCATTGGCCGACGAACTGGGCATCGCCAACGGCAGCAAGGTCAAGGTCAGTTCCAAGCGCGGACACATCTTCGCGGTCGCGATGGTGACCAAGCGGATCAAGGCGCTGAAGATCGAGGGCAAGACCGTGCACCAGGTCGGCGTGCCGATCCACTGGGGCTTCCTTGGCGAGACCAAGAAAGGTTACCTGGCCAACACGCTGACCAATGCGGTCGGTGACGCCAACTCGCAGACCCCGGAATCCAAGTGCTTCCTGGTCAAGGTCGAAAAGGCTTAGGAGACGGATCATGCCACTACAGTCACTGGATATCATCCGTCGCTCGGCCACCACCACGCCCGAACCGGAAGCGCGTGGTGCGCCTGCCGGCCAGGTCGCCAAGCTGATCGACGTCAGCAAGTGCATCGGCTGCAAGGCCTGCCAGGTCGCGTGCATGGAATGGAACGACCTGCGCGACGAAGTCGGCACCTGCGTCGGCAGCTACAACAACCCGCCCGATCTCAGCCATGAATCGTGGACGGTGATGAAGTTCAACGAGTACGAGGACGAACAGGGCAACCTCGAATGGCTGATCCGCAAGGATGGCTGCATGCACTGTGCCGACCCCGGCTGCCTCAAGGCGTGTCCGTCGCCGGGCGCGATCGTGCAGTACGCCAACGGCATCGTCGATTTCCACGAAGAAAACTGCATCGGCTGCGGCTACTGCGTCACTGGCTGCCCGTTCGACGTTCCGCGCATCTCGAAGAAGGACAAGAAAGCCTACAAGTGCACGTTGTGTTCGGATCGCGTCGCGGTCGGGCTGGAACCGGCCTGCGTCAAGACCTGCCCGACCGGCGCAATCACCTTCGGCAGCAAGGAAGCGATGACCGAGCACGCCGCCGGGCGCGTCGAGGATCTGAAATCGCGCGGCTACGCCAACGCGGGTCTCTACGATCCGCAAGGAGTGGGCGGCACGCACGTGATGTACGTGTTGCAGCACGCCGACAAGCCGGAGCTGTACAGCGATCTGCCCAAGGATCCGCACATCAGCCCGATGGTGTCGCTGTGGAAGGGCGTGGGCAAGCCGCTGGGCATGCTTGCACTGGGCGGGACCGCGGTCGCCGCATTCCTCCACTACATCCGCTTCGGCCGCAATACCGTCGACAAGGCGGAAGAACAGATCGCCGAGGACGACGCCAAGAAGGTCCGCGAGGAGGTGCGCGATGACGCATGACCATGACAGCCGCGACGGTCGCAACGACGATGGCCAACTGGAGATCGAACGTTATCGCTGGCCGATCCGCATCAACCACTGGATCCTGGCGATCAGCTTCGTGCTGGTCGCGCTGTCCGGACTGAGCCTGTTCGATCCGGCGCTGTTTCCGCTGAGCATGTTGTTCGGCGGCGGGCCGTGGACACGCATCCTCCATCCGTTCATCGGCCTGGTGATGGTGATCGCGTTCGCCCTGCTCGGCTGGCGGATGTGGCGCGACAACCTGCTGACGAAGAACGACGTCACCTGGCTGCGCGACATCCGCGAGGTGCTGGAAAACAAGGACGAGAACCTGCCGCCGGTGGGTCGCTTCAACGCCGGCCAGAAATTGCTGTTCTGGACGATCGTGGGTTGCCTGTCGGCGCTGTTGCTGACCGGCTTCGTGATCTGGCGCGCCTATTTCAGCCAGCTCTTCCCGATCGGCCTGATCCGCTTCTCGGTGCTGATCCACGCGCTGTGCGGCTGGGTGCTGATCTGCGGGATCATCGTCCACATCTACGCGGCGATCTGGATCAAGGGTTCGGTCAAGGCGATGACCGGCGGCAAGGTCAGCTACGGCTGGGCCTACAAGCACCATCGCAGCTGGTTCCGCGAGGTCATCGCCGGACGCCGCAACAACGACTGATCCGGCGCGGCGGGCGACCGCGCTGGACGCCGCCGGCAACAAGGGCGAGGATACGGATTCGTTCCCGCGACCGAGTCCACATGGCACAGCGCATCCTCGAACCCGGCGAGATCGAGACCCTCGCCTCGCGCGATGTCCCGCGCATCATCCTGGCTGATCGCGACTCATTGTTTGCGGCACGTGCGGAACGCCTGCGTGCGTTGGCCGCGACCAGCGCGATCGGCGACTACCTGCAACTGCTCGCGGTATTGGTCGATGCCCAACACGCCCAACTCGCCGCGTTGAGGCCGGAACGCCTCGCTGAACTGCAATCCGCCGCGATGGCACAACAACCGCCGGCCGTCGCCGCAGCCGGGATGCCGCCATTGCACGCCGCCAGCCTCGCCCGCGATGACGAATGGCGTTCCATCCTGCGCGCGCTGTGCCGGACATGCCTCGAACACGGCGGCTTTCCGGCGGAAGCACATGGTGTCTTGGAACGACTGATCGCGGCGCCGGATGCGTGGCTCGATGCCCAGGCCGATGCCGTGCTGGAAGTGCCGGGCGCAGCGGCCATCGATGCCGTGACCGCGCCCTTCGTGATGGCCGCGCTGCAGGTGTACTGGACCGCGCTGGCGCTGGCGTTCAAACCCACCGATCTCGCGCCGATGGCCGACGCCCCCGGCCTGTGTCCGCTGTGCGGCACGCCGCCGGTCGCCAGCGTCGTCCACGCCCGTGCGCCCCATTCGTCCTACCGCTACCTGTCGTGCGCGCTATGCGCCTGCCAGTGGCATTTCGTGCGCGTGCAGTGCAGCCACTGCGGTGGAGTCGGCAAGGACATCGCCTATCGCGCACTCGCCGGCATCGATGGCGACGAAGCCGCCGCTGCACGCGATGCCGCCGTGCGCGCCGAAACCTGTGATCACTGCCACGGCTATCGCAAGATCCTCTATCTGGAAAAGGATCCCGGCGTCGAACCGGTGGCCGACGACCTCGGCACGCTGGCGCTCGACCTCCTGCTGGGCGAAGAAGGCTACCAACGCGTCAGCCAGAATCCGTTGTTGTGGCAAGCCTCCGGGGATTGAACCGATGGCGCGCGCCGACACCGCAGCCACCAGTGCGCTGCCCTCGCTGGACCGGCTGCTGCATTTGCCGCAACTGGCGACACTGATCGCGGCGCACGGACGCAGCCGCGTCACCCAGCTGCTGCGCACGCAGTTGCAGGCGTTGCGCGAACGTGTCGCTGACGGAAAGCTTTCGACACAGCAACTGGAGCGCGCGCTCGACGGCACCGCGTTGTCGTCGGCACTCGATGACGCCATCGCCATCGATGCACGACGCGATCTGCGGCCGCTGTTCAACCTGACCGGAACCATCCTCCATACCAACCTCGGTCGCGCGCTGCTGCCTGCAGCGGCCGTGCACGCGGTGACGCAAGCGATGACCTCCCCGGTCGATCTCGAATTCGATCTCGCACACGGCCGCCGCGGCGAGCGCGATGCCAGGGTGCGGGCGCTGGTGTGCGAACTCACCGGCGCCGAAGCCGCGACCGTGGTCAACAACAATGCGGCAGCGGTACTGCTGCTGCTCAACACCTTGGCCAATCGTCGCGAGGTGGTGGTATCGCGCGGCGAACTGGTGGAGATCGGCGGCGCGTTCCGCATCCCCGACGTGATGCGCAGCGCTGGCGCCAAGCTGGTGGAAGTCGGTACCACCAACCGGACGCACCCCTCCGATTACGCCGACGCCATCGGCGCGCGCACCGCACTGCTGATGGAGGTGCATGCGAGCAACTACGCGATCACCGGTTTCACCGCCAAAGTCGCCACCACGCAGCTCGCCGAAATCGCCCGCGCACATGGCGTGCCGCTCGCCGTCGATCTCGGCAGCGGCAGCCTGTGCGATCTCGCCACCTTCGGCTTGCCGCACGAACCGACCGTGCAGGACACGCTCGCCGCCGGCGCCGATCTGGTGGCCTTCAGCGGCGACAAACTGCTGGGCGGCCCTCAGGCCGGAATCATCGCCGGGCGCGCCGACCTGATCGCGCGCATCAACCGCAATCCACTCAAGCGCGCGTTGCGCATGGACAAGATGGGATTGGCCGCACTGGAAGCGGTGCTGGCGCTCTATCGCGAACCGGAACTGCTGGCACAACGCCTGCCGACCTTGCAGGCATTGACGCGATCGGGCGACGACATCCACGCGCAGGCGCAACGCTTGCTGGAACCGCTCCGTCACGCGTTGTCAGCGGAATACACGATCGAAGTCGCCACCCTCGACAGCCAGATCGGTAGTGGCGCGCAACCGCAAGCACGCCTCGCCAGCGCCGGGTTGCGCGTGATCGCGACCAAACGCGGTGGACTTGATCGCCTCGGCAAGCGTTTGCGCGCATTGCCGCGACCGGTGCTTGGTCGCGTCGCCGACGATGCCCTGTGGCTCGACTTGCGTTGCTTGGATGTGGAAGACGAAGCCGCATTCCTGGTGCAATGGAGCACGCTCGCTCCATGATCGTCGGCACCGCGGGCCACATCGATCATGGCAAGACCAGCCTGGTGCGCGCGCTCACCGGGATCGACACCGATCGCCTGAAGGAAGAAAAAGCGCGCGGCATTTCCATCGAACTCGGCTATGCCTACGTGCCGATCGAAGCTGACACCGCGGAAGACAGCGCGACGATACTCGGCTTCGTCGACGTGCCCGGCCACGAACGCTTCGTGCACACGATGGTGGCAGGCGCGACCGGCATCGATTTCGCGTTGCTGGTGATCGCCGCCGATGACGGCGTGATGCCGCAGACGCGCGAGCATCTCGCCATCCTCGAACTGCTGGGCGTGCGCCACGGCGCGATAGCGCTGACGAAAGTCGATCGCGTCGATCAGCAACGCGTTGCCGACGTCGAAGCGGAAATCGCAACGCTGCTGGCAAAGTCGCCCTTGCGCGAATCACTACTGTTCGCCTGCAACAGCACATCGACCGATGACCCCGGTATCACCGCCTTGCGTGACCATCTGCATGCAGTGGCCGCATCACCACGGCACGACGCCGGCAACGATCTCCGCGATGAACTGTTCAGGATGCCGGTGGATCGCGTCTTCACCCTGCCCGGCCACGGCACCATGGTCACCGGCGCGATCCATGGCGGCCAGATCGAAACATCCGCGACTCCGCGCCTGATGCCTGCCGGCACCACCGTGCGCGTGCGCAGCATCCACGCCCAGAACCGCGCCAGCGCTCGCGCGGTTGCTGGACAGCGTTGCGCGCTCAATCTTGCCGCGATCGCCTGCGAGGACATCGCACGCGGCGACTGGATCGCAGATCCGCGCGCCTTCGTCGCCACCACCCGCGTCGACGTGCGCCTGCGTCTGTCCGTGGATGCGCCGCCGTTGCGCAACTGGACGCCACTGCATATCCATTGGGGCACGATGGATCGCCTCGCCCATGCAGTGGTGCTCGACGATGGCGATGGCGAACGTGGCGCATTGGTACAACTGGTGTTCGCTGCACCCGTGTGTGCGATGTGCGGCGATCGTTTCATCGCCCGCGATTCCGGCGCCAACACGACCATCGGCGGCGGCATCGTCCTCGATCCCAATCCGCCGCAACGCCGCCGGCGCAGCCCGGCGCGACTCGCCTGGCTGTCCGCGCTGGAACAGCTCGCGGCCGGTGACGGCATCGCGCCGTTGCTGCAGGAAGCACCAACTGGCGTCGCCATGTCGGCGTTGGTGCGCTACTGCCGCCGCCCAGCCGAGCGTATCGCGTTGCCGGAAGATATGTTGCGCATCGCCACGCGTGATGACACGTTCATCATCCTCGCCACGCATTGGCAGGCCTTGCGTGCAAAGGTCGTGGTTGCGGTGAGTGAGTGGCATGTGCGACATCCGGATGAGCCCGGCATCGACAGCGGGCGATTGCAGCGCAGTACCCTGCCCAATCTCGCGCCCGGGCTGTGGCAGGCATTGCTGCACGATCTTCAGGCCAACGGCACCTTGCAACGCCTGGGCGCGTGGTGGTGCCTGCCCGGCCACGACAGCGCGCCACCGGAACACGAACGCGCGCTGCTGCAACGACTCGTTCCATTGCTGCACGCGGGAGGTTTCGATCCGCCATGGGTGCGGACGCTGGCCACGCAAACCGGCGAAGACGAAGAAAAGACTCGCGGCATCTTGCGGCGTGCGGCGGCGCGCGGCGAACTGTTCCAGGTCGTGCCCGACCTGTTCTACGATCCACGCCGGATCGCCGAACTTGCGGCGACCCTCGCCGCGCTGGTGCAGGACGGTGGCGCCACCGATGCCGCCGCGTTCCGTGATGCAATTGGCCTGGGCCGCAAGCGCAGCATCCAGATCTTGGAGTTCTTCAACCGCGTTGGCTACACTCGACGCGTCGGCGATACGCATCGACCGCGCGACGACATGCGGTGGAACGCCAATCAGACTTGAATCAATGGAAGGCATGCGCATCCGGGCATGCGGCCGGGCTTCAAACCCGGTAGGGGGCGTCGATCGCTCCCTGGTAGGTTCGACTCCTGCTGCCTTCCGCCACTTTGCCGGTCACACGCCGGGAGAAGATGCAGCATGACCACGCAACCGCCCGCAGGCACCGACATCGCCACGCCACCGCGCCTGACCTCGCTGGCCCATGGCGGCGGTTGCGGATGCAAGATTGCACCCGGTGTACTCAGCGAATTGTTGCGCGATGTGCCGCTGTTCCCGGCCTCGACCGATCTGCTGGTGGGACGCGAGACGTCCGATGACGCCGCGGTCTATCGCCTCAACGACGATCAGGCAATCGTCGCCACCACCGATTTCTTCATGCCGATCGTCGATGATCCGTTCGACTTCGGCCGCATCGCTGCCACCAATGCGCTGTCCGATCTCTACGCGATGGGCGCGCGCCCGCTGTTCGCGCTGGCCATCGTCGGCATGCCGATCAATATCCTGCCCCACGACGTTATCCGCGCGATCCTGCACGGCGGCGAACAGGCCTGCGCCGACGCCGGCATCGTGGTGGCCGGTGGCCACAGCATCGACTCGGTGGAACCGATCTACGGGCTGGCGGCGATCGGCGTGGTCGATCCACGCCACCTCAAGCGCAATGGCGATGCACAACCCGGCGACGTGCTGGTACTGGGCAAACCGCTCGGCGTCGGCGTGTATTCGTCGGCGCTAAAGAAAGGCGTACTTGATGATGATGGCTATCGCCAGATGATCGATGCCACGACCCGCCTCAACAGCATCGGCACGCGCTTGGCGACGATTCCCGGCGTGCACGCGATGACCGACGTCACCGGCTTCGGACTGCTCGGCCATCTGCTGGAAGTGTGCCGCGCCAGCCATCTCGCAGCGACGATCGACAGTGCGCGCCTGCCGCTGTTGCCGCAGACGTTCGATCTCCTGCAACGCGGCTGCGTCACCGGCGCATCACACCGCAACTGGGCGTCCTACGGCGCCGACGTGCGGCTCGACCAGACACTGCCCGATGACTGGCAGGCGCTGCTCAGCGACCCACAGACCAGCGGCGGATTGCTGATCAGTTGTGCGCCTGCTGCGGTCGACAGCGTGATCACCGCATTCCACGGCGCCGGTTTCGCGCAAGCCACGGTGATCGGCATGCTCCGTGCGGGAACGCCGACCGTCGACGTGCGCTGATCGCTAACTGCCGAGCGCGACCGCTTTCACCTGCGCCCACACGGCATCGCCCGGCGCCAATCCCAGCGCGTGCCAGGAATGCCAAGTGATGCGCGCGAGCAAGCGCGTGCCGTGCGCATCGAGTTGCACCAGGCATTGCGCCGGGTGATCGGCGGCGATGACAGCAACCACCTCGCAATGGATCTGGTTCAACGCGCTCGATGCGGTCGCGCGGTCGCGGGCGATCACCACGTCGCGCGCATCGATCCGGCATCGCAATGTCTGGCCAACGGTTTCTTCGGCATGCGGCAAACACAGCGTGCCACCGGCGAACGCCAGTTCCATTAGGTTGTCGTTGCGATGCAATGCGGAGACCTTGCCCTCGACCACGCTGCCCAATGTCTCGATCAGCGCGCATGGTAAGTCGATTCGCGCCAGCGTCTGTTGCAACGGCCCTTGCGCCACGACCCGGCCGCCATCGAGCAGGACCAGGTGATCGGCGAGGCGCGCGACTTCCTCGACACTGTGACTCACATAGATCAGCGGAATCGGCAGCGTCGTGCGCAGCCGTTCCAGTTCCGCCAGCAGCCGCGTCTTCGCCGACCCATCCAGCGCCGACAACGGTTCGTCCAGCAACAACAGCCGCGGATTCGCCATCAACGCACGCACGATGGCAACACGCTGGCGTTCGCCGCCAGACAACGCGGCGACACGACGCGCCAGCAGCGGGCGCACGCCGAAATCGTCGATCCATCGCGCAGCATCAATGGATGATGGCCGACCGGCGCGACGGAATCCGTAATCGAGATTGCCGGCGACCGTGAGGTGATCGAACAGGCTCGATTCCTGGAACACGTAACCGACGCGGCGCTGGTACGTCGGCACGAACAGACCGCGCGCATCGTCCTGCCAGCAGGCGTCTTTGAACGTCACCGTGCCTGGACTGTGCTCGAGTCCGGCGATCGCGCGCAGGCAACTGGTCTTGCCCGAACCGGACGCACCGAACAGCACAGTCACTCCATGCGCTGGTAACGCGATATCGAGATCCAGAGACAAGGCACCGCGCCGGATCGACAGTGCGGCGCGCAGTCCATCGTTCGCGGCACTCATGCTTTCGCCTTCCGTCGCAGCAGGTACATCGCCAGCAACGCCGCGAACGACACCACCACCAGCGACAACGCCAGCGTGTTCGCCTGCGCGAATTCCCCGGCTTCGAAATGATCGTAGATCGCGATCGACATCACCCGGGTTTCTCCCGGACGATTGCCGCCGATCATCATCACCACGCCGAATTCGCCGATCGTATGCGCGAATCCCAGCACGGCTGCCGCAACAATGCCCGGCCATGACATCGGCACGATCACCGAGAGGAAACGATCCAGCGGGCCAGCACCGAGCGTGGACGCGACTTCCAGCGAGCGCCTGCCGATCGCTTCAAACGTGCCCTGCAGCGGTTGCACCACGAACGGCAGCGAATACAGCATCGATGCCACCACCAGGCCCTTGAAGGTGAACGGCAAAGTGTCGAGATGCATCGACGCCATCATCTTGCCGATCCAGCCATTCGGACCCAGCAACAGCAGCAGGTAGAAACCGAGCACGGTCGGCGGCAGCACCAACGGCAACGCCACCACCGCGCCCGCCACGCGACTCGGCCATGAGCGCGAATGCGCCAACCACCAGGCGATCGGCATGCCAATCGCCAGCAACAACAGCGTGACCGTGGCGGCCAACCGCAACGTCAGCAGGAACGCCTGCGTATCGGCTGCGGAGAAGGCCCCCATGCCTGTCGATCAGTGGACCGGCGCGGCGATTTCGGGGACGTAAAACCCGTATTGCACGAACACCGCACGCGCCTTCGACCCTTGCACATAGGCCATGAAGTCCTTCGCCAGTGCAGCGTTGGCGCCATGCTGCGTCAGTACGAAGCTCTGCTTGAGTGGCTGGTACATGCTGGTCGGCACCACGACGTAACTGCCCTTGGCTTCCGGGCTGCGCGCGAACGATTCTGCGACGAAGCCGATCTGTGCATTGCCACTGCGGATGAATTGTGCGGTTTGTGCGATGTTCTCGCCCATCACGATCTTCGGCTGCACGGCATCCCAGACACCGGCCGCGCGCAAGGCCTGCTCCGAACGCTTGCCGTAGGGCGCATGCGCGGGATTGGCGATGGCGATGCGGGTGAAGCGCGGCTGCGTCAACTGCTGCACCGTCACGCCCTTCAGGTCCATGCTCGCGCTCCACAGCACGATATGGCCTTCGGCGTATTGCAACGGCTTGCCGACCGCCTTGCCGTTGCGGACCAGACGTTCCGGAAAATCACTGTCGGCGGAAAAGAACACGTCGAACGGCGCGCCCTGTTCGATCTGCGTGGTGAGATTGCCGGACGATCCGTAGACCACATCGATCTGCACACCCGGATGCTCGCTGTTGTAGGTCTCGATGATGCGGTCGAGTACGCCGTGCAGGTCCGCGGCGGCCGCCACGGAAATCTTCGTTTGCGCGGTGGCCGGCAGGGACAGTGCGAATGAAAGCGCGCACGCCAGGATCAAGCGGGCGGATGTCGTCTTCATCATGGTGGGCTCTCCGGTCTGCGGTCAGTAGAGGATGCAATCACGCGGTTCCAGCGGCGCGGGGAGATCGGTGTCGCCCAGCATCGCCAGCAGGTTGATTTCGATATTGCGGCTCAACGCATCCAGCGGCAGATCATTGGGCAAGGTGTCGAATGGCTCCTCGATCTGGGTGCCGATGGCATCGAGCCCGAAGAACGTATACGCGAGGATCCCGACCGCAATCGGCGTCAGCCAGCCCAGCGTACTGATCAGGCAAAACGGCAGGATGAAACAGTAGACATGCACCGTGCGATGCAGCAGCAGGATGTAGGCAAAGGGAATCGGCGTGTTGCGGATGCGTTCGCAGCCCCCCAGCACGGTGGAGAGCTTGCACAACTCGTGGTCCATGGTTCCGAGCAGCATGCTGTCGGTGCCAGTGGCGCGGGCATCGCGCGCATATGCCTCGCCCAATGCAGTGAGCACGGCATTGGGTGGCGTCGGCGATGCCGCGACGGCGGCGTACATTTGCGGCGACAGCCAGCGTCGCAGATCGGATTCGCCATCCGTTCCGCGCAGGTGATGGCGCAGCGCTTGGGTGAAAGCAATCATGCCGTGGAACAACTCGCGTCGTTGCGACTCCGCCAGCGTCGGCATGAACGCGAGCGTCTGTCGCCCCAAATTGCGACTGGCGATCACCAGTTCGCCCCACAGGGTGCGCGCTTCCCACCAGCGCTGGTAGGCGACGGTATTGCGGAAACCGAGGAAGATCGCCAGCGTCAGGCCGAGCAACATCAGGTAGGCCGCGTTCAACGTGAACTGCAGGACGAACCCGAAGCGCTCCGCGATTACCACCGCCAGCGACAGCAGCATGGTGTAGAGCACCTGCGGCCAGATCACCGGAAGGATCGAGCCCTTGAGCGCGAACAGCAGCGTCATCACCGATTGCGAGTTGTTCGGACGAACGATCATGGCCGTCTCCCGGTTCCCGTTGCGCTCAACCGCCGGCAACCGGCGGGATGAAGACCACCGTGTCGCCTTCGTGCAGCGCGCGATCCCAGGTGCTGAATTCGTTGTTCACCGCGACCTTCAACGCATCGCTATCCAGCGAAAATCCGTGGCGTTCGCGCAGTTCGCGATACAGCGCGCGCAGGTCGGCGGCCGCGGTCGAGACCGTCTCGCTGCTGCGTCCGGCCTGCTCGCGCAGCTGCGCGTAGTACTGGAGTTGCACGGTCGTCATGTCGTGGCCCCGAGGCGGCGTCGGATGTCTTCCCGCTCGGCGGGGGTATTGGCATTGTCCAATGCCTCGCCCGGCGAAGGCAACACGAGGGTGCGCAGGATGGCTAGCGCCTTGCGCGGGCAATGGCTGCCGTCGCGATAACGTTGCAGCAGCGTGACAGCCGAGGATGGCTCCCAGATCGCGCACAACGGTTCAGGCAAGCCATCGTGGCTGCTGGCATAGACCGTGGCATCGAGTTGCGGATCGCGCCGGGCGATCAATTCATGCAAGGTCGTTTCATCGAGCAGCGGCAGATCGCAGGCGAGCACCAGCCACGCGACGTCGGGATATTCGGCTTGGGCGGACAGAATCCCCGCGATCGGGCCGACCGCGGGATAACGATCAACGATCTGCGGCAATCCGGCGCGCAACGGGTCCGCGGTCTGGGCATCTCGCACCGACACGAAGGCGCGTTCGGTCACGTCTTCGAGCAAGCGCCACGCGCGCAGCAATTGCGGCTCGCCGAGATAGTCGAGCGCGGCCTTGTCCTGTTGCATGCGCCGGCTTTCGCCACCGCTCAGCAGCAAACCGTACAACGGCGCCGTCATGCCGGATTCTCCAGATAATCGCTCTTGCCGCCGGTCTTCTTCAGCAGGCGGATTTCGCCGATCACGATGTCGTGCGACAACGCCTTGCACATGTCGTACACGGTCAGCGCAGCGATGGACGCACCGGTCAACGCTTCCATCTCGACGCCGGTGGTGCCGGCGCACGATACCGTGCAATCGATCAGCGCATCGTCCCCTTCCATGCGGATATCGAAATCGCAGCGGCTCAACGCCAGCGGATGGCATAGCGGGATCAGCTGCGAAGTGGCCTTGGCACCCATCACGCCTGCGATGTGGGCGACGGTGAACACCGCACCCTTCGCCGTGACGTGGCCGGATCCGCGCAAGGCCTGCGCAACCTCGGCCGGAAACGTCACCCGCGCGCGCGCCTGCGCGGTGCGCCGGGTCACCGGCTTGTCGCCAACGTCCACCATCTGCGGGCGCTGTGCATCGTCGACATGGGACAGCGTGGCGGGAGGATTTGGCACAGGGACTCCGGAAACAATGTGGGACACGTCGGCAACGGCAAGGATAACGCCGGCGCCGTCAACCGCCGATGTAGTGCATTTCGATCTTGCGGGCCGCACCCTTCTGGCGCAGCGCCTCGCGCTCCTCGCTGTAGCGGTCGCCGCGGGCGAGCCAGATATTGCGCAGGGTGTCGAGCAATGCTTCGTCGGAACTGCCGTCGCGCAACCGGCTGCGCAGATCGGTGCCACGGATGGCGAACAGACAGGTGTAGAGCACGCCTTCCGACGACAGCCGCGCACGGCTGCAATCGCCGCAGAACGGCTGGCTGATCGACGAGATCACGCCGATCTCTCCGGCACCATCGCTGAAGCGGTAGCGCGTCGCCACTTCGCCCGCGTACTTCGGTGGAATTGCTTCGAGCGGCCAGCGCGCACCAATGCTCGCCAACAGCACGCTCGACGGCACCACATCCTCGGCGTGCCAGTCGTTGCGATTGCCGACATCCATGTATTCGATGAAGCGGACCACGATGCCGGTGCCACGGAAACGTTCGACCAGATCCACCACGCCCGCTTCGTTGACGCCGCGCTGGACCACGGTGTTGATCTTCACGCCGCGTGGGAAATTGACGGCGGATGCGGCATCGATGCCGGCCAGCACGTCGGCGAGTTCGCCGCGGCCGCCGCTCATGCGATGGAACAAGGTGGGGTCGAGCGTGTCGAGACTGACGGTGACGCGATCCAGTCCGGCATCGCGTAGCTCCTGTGCCTGACGCGCCAGCAACGTGCCATTGGTGGTCACCGCGAGATCGTCGATGCCATCGATGCGCCGCAGGCGCGCGACCAGTTCGGACAGATTGGGTCGCAGCAACGGTTCGCCACCGGTCAGGCGCAGCTTGCTCACGCCCAGCCGCGCCGCGAGCCGACTGACGCGTTCGATTTCGTCGAAGCTCAAGCGCTCGTCATTGCCGAGGAAGGTGTAGTGCTCGCCATAGGTCGATTCCGGCATGCAGTACGGGCAGCGGAAGTTGCAGCGATCCATCACCGATATGCGCAAGTCGCGCAGCGGCCGACCGAGGCGATCGCGGGGGTTCATCTCACCACTCATGGAAAGCCACGACATGACCTGCGGGCAAACGCGTGCCCGCGACTGGAAGTTCCACCACGCAATCACTGCGCGGCAAGGCGGTGAAATCGCCGGAGGTGCGCGTCGGCACCGCGGTGGCGATCTGTCGCCCATCACCGTCGATGTGCAAACGTGCCGGCACGAAGATGGTCAGGGTATCGCTGGTCTCCACCGCCTCTGCCAGCACGGCCGATCCCGACAGCGATCGTGATGCACCTTGCGCCGCCAACAACGCCGGCCTCACGTAACGAATCGTGCACACCAGCGCCGACACCGGGTTTCCCGGCAACGCGAACACCGCTTGTCCGCGTGGACCGATGCCGAACCACATCGGTTTGCCGGGGCGCTGGGCGATGCCATGGAACACGCGTTCGACGCCATGCGCCTGCAATGCCGCCGGCACGTGATCGCGCTGGCCCTTGGAAACGCCGCCGGAGAGGATCAGGACATCGTGCGCGGCGAGCAGACGACCGATCATTGCCTCGGTTTCGACGCGGTCGTCGCCAACGTGTTCGCACACCACCCGATCGAATCCATGCAGACGCAATGCCGTGGCGATCGCGATGTCGTTGGAGCGACGAATCGAACCGGCTTGCTGCTCCTGCGCATCGACCGCCAGCAATTCATCTCCGGTCGAAAGAATCGCGATCGACGGCGTCGCCGCCACCTCGACATTGGCGAATCCATTGGATGCGAGCACGGCCATTTCCGGTGCACCCAGGCGCATGCCCGTCTCCAGCAACTCGCTGCCGGCAACGCAATCGCTGCCGCGCGGATGCACGAACTGCCCACGCCGCGGCTGGCAATCGTCCATCAACAGATAGCGGCCACCCTCGCGCCGCAATTGTTCGATCGGAATCACGCAATCGCAACCGTCCGGCAACATCGCACCAGTGGCGATTTCAATACAGGAATCCCTGTTCGCATCCAGCGTCGTTCCGGTCGTGCCGGCGAACTGTTGGCCAGCGATGGCGAATGCGCGCGGCAGTGGCTCGCACCAGTGCACGGCGATGCCATCCATCATCACGCGATCGAACGGCGGATGATCGTGACCGGCGTGGATCGGCTGCCGCAGGATGCGCCCCGCCGCTTCGGCCAGCGGCACCGAGACGGCGTCGTAACGCGGCATGTGTCGTGCAATCGCGACATCGGCAGCATCAACGTGCAGCAATCCGCTCATGATCCGCGCTCCGAATGCTTGCGATCACGCAAGCGGCGTGCGCTGTCACGCACATCGACATCGAAACGCAATTCCAGCGCTGCACCATCGGCGGACGGCAGCGTCCAGCCGAGGCCATCGCGCGTCGGCAGGCGCGCGGCCAGCGCACGCACATCACTCTCGGGCAGGATGAAGCGCCAATCTTCGATATCACCATCCAGCATGGGTGCGACACGATCATCAACCTGCAGCGTCGCGTGCACGATGAAGCGATCACCGAAGCGCGTCTGCGCAGCCACGGCGTCGCCTGTCAGCAAGCGCGCGAGTTCATCCTCATCGATGCGCAGGCGCAGTTGTTGTCCGTCCAGTTGCACTTTCATGCCGGCTCTCCTGCGCGCGCATTCGCGGATCGTGTTCGGGCGATCTGCATCGGCACGCCCGCCACCAGACTGGCGATGGCGACCATCGTACCGACCGGACATTCGGCGGATTCGCCATCGAGGATGATCCACGCATCGGCTTGCGCGAACGCGTGGATGCGGAACGGCTGTTGTTGCGGCAATGGCGTCGCCTGCAGGCATCCGTTGTCATCGACATGGAGCTGTCCGCGCAGGAAATGGCGCAGTCCCGGCTTCGGCGATTGTGCGGTAGTGAGTGCCGCCGGCACCGTGGTTTCCGGCGCCTGCCCGAGCATCGCGCGCAACAATGGATTGACGAAAAAGCGCATCGCTACCGCAACCGCCATCGGCGTGCCTGGCATCGCCAGCAGCAACGGGCCGTTGGCGAGCCGTGCACACAGCAAGGGTTTGCCCGGACGCATCGCCACACCATGGAACAGCAACTCGGCGCCCGATTCGCGCAGCAATTCCGGAATGAAGTCGTAACGTCCCATCGACACTGCGCCGGTACTGATCACCAGATCGACGCCATCGCGCAAAACGCCGCGCAAGGCATCGGCGAAGGTGACCGCAGTGTCGTCCACCGTCAGGCAGGCGGTGACTCGCGCGCCGGCCGCAGCCAGCGCCGAAGCGAGATACGGCCCGTTGGATGCGTGGATGCGATCGGCATCGAGCGGCTGCGTGGCATCGGCCTGCAACTCCTTGCCGGTGCAGATGATGGCGACGCGCGGTTGGCGCACCACATCCACGTGCGCCTGGCCAAGCGCGGCCAGCAGCATCGTCGTCGCCGCATCGATGCACGTGCCGGCGGCGATCGCGTTCGCACCGTTGGCGATATCGGAACCAGCCAGGCGCACGTTCTGTCCCGTGCGCACCTCCTGCAACACGCGGATGCGCGCGGGACTGCCATCGTTGTTGCTGGCCAGCAGTTGCGTCTGTTCCACCGGAATGACCGCGTCGACACCTTCGGGCATGCGTGCACCGGTCATGATTTCGCAGCCACCGCTGTCGATCTGGCGCGGACCATCGCCCGCCGCCTGCGATGCAAGGACATCGAACTCCGCGCCACTTGCGATGCCCGTTCCCGCACTCAGTGCATAACCGTCCATCGCCGCATGATCGAAACTCGGCAGGTCCATCGGGCTGCGAACATCACGCGCGAGCACCCGTCCCGATGCCAGCGCGAGCGGACAGGTTTCAGCAGGCAATGCCGTCGCTTGCGCCAGCAATCGTCGCACGGCCTCCTCGTAACCGATCGCGCCGCGCACCCGGTCGATGTGGCGCTTCGCAGTGGCTGGACCGGGGGTTTCGGGGTTGTGGCTCATGTCTGGATTCTGCACGGAACCCCGCCATCTTGCCCGAGCGCGTCGCTCGCCCGCTCGGCTATCCTTCACGCATGACCCTGCCCGCCAACCCACCCGGAGTCGTCCAGCGCGCCATCGAACGCATCCGCGATGGCCATGGCGAGCGCACGGAGGATCGCATCGCCGAGGAAACGCCGATCGCGATGCTCTACAACGGCGTGTCGTTCGCGGTGATGATGACGACGCCGGCCGACCTCGGGGACTTCGCCCTCGGTTTCTCGCTGAGCGAAGGCTTGATCGAGTCCCCCGCGCAATTGCTGGCGATCGAACGCAGCGACTTGCTGGAAGGCATCCAGCTGGCGATGACGGTCGCGCCCGAGGCCGCCGCCGCGCGACTGGATGGCCGCCGCGAACGCCTGCTGCCCGGCCGCGGCAGCTGCGGCATCTGCGGCACCCGCGACCTCGAGGATGCGATCCGCCAGCCCTCGCCCGTGGTCGCCGAAACCTCGTTCCGCGCCAGCGCGCTTGAACAGGCATTGGCCGCGTTGTCGCAGCATCAGCCGATGAATGCCGCGACCGGCGCCGTGCACGCCGCCGCGTGGGCCGATCTCGATGGTCGCATCATCCTTGCACGCGAGGATGTCGGTCGCCACAACGCGCTGGACAAACTGATCGGCGCGATGGCGCGCGCCGGAATCGCGCCGGATGCCGGCATGTTGCTGCTGACCAGCCGCGCCAGCTACGAAATGGTCACCAAGGCGGCCTCCGCCGGCATCGGCTTGATGGCGGCGATCTCCGCACCGACCGCACTGGCGATCGAACTCGCGCGCAGCGCCGGCATCTGCCTGATCGGCTTCGCGCGGCCCCACGGCTACAACATCTACGCGCACCCCGAACGCATTCGCGCCGACTAGGCGCGAGCGAGCGCGGCGATGCCACCCGCCAGCGAATGGACGTCGCCGAGGCCGGCGGCGCGCAACTGTTCGGCCGCGTAATAACTGCGGCGACCGGTCGCGCAGACCAGCAATACGCGATCCCGGCCCAGCTCGCCGGCGTGCGCCATGATGTCGCCGGAAGGGATTTCACGAGCGTGCACGTCCCCCAGCGGTGTCATGGCGATTTCGTCACTGCCGCGCAGATCGACCAGGCGGAAACCGGAATCGATCGCAGCAGCGAGGGTAGGAAACACCAGTTCGACGTCGGCCTGCAGGCGCGCCTGCTCCAGCGCGCGCTGCGCCTGTTCGATGCAGCCGCCGTGCAATACGCATCCGGAAGCGGGATCGATCGGCAGGCGTTGCATCGTGTTGTCGAGCAAATTCACCAGCACCAGCGCGTCCGCGCGCGGGCGCGGCAGATCGAGCAGCAGCTTCAGCGCTTCCATCGCCTGCATCGCACCGAGCACGCCCGGCACCGGGCCAAGCACGCCGGACAGCGCGCAACTGCCAACCGCTTCGGGCGACGGTTCGCGCGGCCACAGGCAACGCAGGCATGGTGAGCCGGCACGTCCGTCCATCACCTGCAACTGGCCTTCGTACTGGTAGACGCTGGCCAGCACCAGCGGCGTCGCGGTGACCGTCGCCGCATCGCTGCTGAGGTAACGGCTGCGCATGTCGTCGGTGCATTCCAGCACGAGATCGTATTGCGAGAACACCTCGACCACGTTGCCGGCGTGCAACGGTTCGGAATACGTCTGCACTTGCACGGACGGATTGAGCGCGGCGACGTGGCGCGCGGCGAGATCGACCTTCAAATGGCCGATGTCGCGCGCGGAATAGATCGTCTGGCGATGCAGGTTGCTGGCGTCGAGACGGTCGCCATCGACAATACCCAGCTTGCCAATGCCGGCGCCCGCGAGATAACTGATTACCGGCGCGCCGAGTCCGCCGGCGCCGATCACTAGCACGCGCGCGGCGGCCAGTTTCGCCTGGCCTGCCGCACCGACCTCAGTCAATCGCACCTGCCGCGAATAATCCGGCGTGAACGACTGCGGCGCTTCATCGTGGTGATGGTGATGATGGCCGTGACCATGCGCATCTTCGTGTTCATGCTCGCGATAGACATGCGTGCACGCGACCCAGCTGGTTTCGCCGGTGACGTAGTGTTCCTTCTTCCAGATCGGCAGGCGGTGCTTGATCTCGTCGATGATGTAACGGCAGGCGCGAAATGCTTCGTCGCGATGCGGTGCCGACGCGCCGACCCACACCGCCATGTCGCCGATCGTCAGGTCACCAGTGCGATGCACGCAGCAGGCGTCGCTCACGCCGTAGCGTTGCAGCGCCTCGGCAACGATGCGCTCGCCCTCGGCGATCGCCAGCTCGACATAGGCCTCGTATTCCAGCCCGTCGACATCGCGGCCTTCATTGCTGTTGCGCACCCAGCCTTCGAACGAACAGAAGCCACCCGCACCGGGATGACGCAGGCCATCGGCCAGCGCGCCGGCGTCGATTGCCGTGGTCGAAATCGCAAAATGCGTCATGCCCTGGAAACCTTGCAGTGGATGAATCAGCGAAAAGAGCTGCCGCCGCCATTCTCACGCAAAAGTTGTCGTGCGGACAGGTATGCTCGGCTCATCGTTCAGCACACTGGCGAACCGCGGAGCCCCTCTTGTTCGTCCGACAACTGACCTACCTCGTCGCGCTGTCCCAGCATCGCCACTTCGCCCAGGCCGCCGAAAGCTGCAATGTCTCGCAGCCGGCGCTGTCCGCGGGCCTGCGCCAGCTCGAAAAGGAGCTCGGCATCACCATCATCCGCCGCGATCGCCGCTTCAACGGCTTCACGCCGGAAGGCGAGCGCGTGCTGCTGTGGGCGCGCCAGATGCTGGCCTCGCTGGACAGCCTGCGGCAGGAGGCGGAACTCTCCAAAACGCTGTCGGGCGGCCATCTGGAACTCGGCGTCGTGCCATCGTCCCTGCAGGCATCAATGCTGCTCACCATCGCCTATCGCCGGGCAGTGCCGGAACTGCGACTGGGCCTGCACTCCCTCAGCACCCGCGCCATCCTGCAGCGCGTGAAGCGGCACGAAGCGCATCTCGGTATCACCTATCTCGATCAGATCCCGCAGCAGGCGTTCGAAGTGCAACCACTCTATACCGAACGCTATATCCTGGTCGCCAGCGCGAATGCCGGCCAGACGCTACCCCCCGCGCTCGACTGGAAGGATGCCGCGCAGTTGCCTCTATGCCTGTTCGGGCGCGAGATGCACAACCGCGAAATCATCGACATGGCATTCCGCCAGGCCGGGGTGACGCCACGGGTAATGGTCGAGACCAACACCATCAGCATGCTTTACGCGATGGTCCGCAATGGCGAAATGTACAGCGTGATGCCGCTCAGTGCGTTGCCCGGTTTCTTCATCGGCCGCGACATCACCCTGCACCGACTGGAGCCGGCCCACGGCGCATTGGTGGCGATGTTGCGGCTGCGCCAGAGCATGATGCCGCCGCTGATCGAGGAAGCTTGGCGTGTTACTGCGGAACAGGATCTGCAGGGCACGCTCGACCGTGTCCTGGAAGACGAAATCCACGCCGTGCACCGCGCGTCATAAGCAGCTCTTATCACTCGGTAACCCTGGTGACTTTGACGTGCCATCGACGGATGGACACACTTGCAACCGCACAGGTCCGATTTCGACGGCACTTCGTGTTGTCTGGCGCGTTGCGCCGAAACATGGCTGGTCCAACTCCCCACTACGAGGTTCGTCATGGCTGAGAAAGAGATCCCCGGCATCCGTCCCTACAACGCGCCGGCTGGCGGCTGGGGCGCCCTCAAGGCGACGGCCAAGGCCGTCCAGGAACAGATGAGCGCGCCGGAAGCGGTCGTCACCCTGTTCCGCACCAACAAGCCCTACGCGGAACGCAGCAAGGCACCGGAAGGCTTCGACTGCCCCGGCTGCGCATGGCCGGACAAGGAGCACACCTCGACCTTCCAGTTCTGCGAGAACGGCGCCAAAGCCGTCACCTGGGAAGCGACCAAGAAACGCGTGCCGCCGGAATTCTTCGCCGCCAACACCGTGGGCTCACTGCTGACGTGGAGCGACTACCAGTTGGAAGACCAGGGTCGCCTGACCCACCCGATGGTCTACAACGCCGAGAAGGACATTTACGAAGCCATCGAATGGGACGATGCCTTCGCGCAGATCGGCGCCATCCTGCGCAACACCGCACCGGACGCGATGGAGTTCTACACCTCCGGCCGCGCCTCCAACGAGGCCGCCTTCCTCTACCAGATATTCGCGCGCGAACTCGGCAGCAACAACTTCCCCGACTGTTCCAACATGTGCCATGAAGCCACCAGCGTCGGCCTGCCGATGGCGATCGGCATCGGCAAGGGCACGGTATCGCTGGAGGATTTCGACCACGCCGACCTGCTGCTTTCGATCGGCCACAATCCCGGCACCAACCACCCGCGGATGATGGGCACGCTGCACGAAATGTCGCGACGCGGCTGCCCGATCATCGTCTTCAATCCGCTGCGCGAACGCGCACTGGAACGCTTCGCCGATCCGCAGGACGCGCTGGAAATGGCCACCTTCGGCGCGACCGAGATCGCTTCGACCTATCTGCAACCGAAGGTCGGTGGCGACGCGGCGGCGCTCAAGGGCATCATGAAGGCGCTGCTGGAAATGGACGCGGCGCTCGGCCCCGCTGCCAAGGTGATCGACCGCGACTTCATCGCCGAACACACCGTCGGCTTCGATGCGGTGGCCGCCGACCTGAAGGCGCTGTCCTGGCAGGAAATCGAAGCGGTGTCCGGCCTTCCCGAGCAATCGTTGCGCAAGGTCGCCGAGACCTACGCCAAGTCCAACGCCACCATCGTCACCTACGGCATGGGCATCACCCAGCATCACACCGGCACCCAGAACGTGCACCAGGTGGTGAACCTGCTGCTGATGCGCGGCAACTTCGGCAAGCCCGGCGCCGGCATCTGCCCGTTGCGCGGCCACTCCAACGTGCAGGGCAACCGCACCGTCGGCATCACCGAGAAGCCGAGCGCGGACGTGTTGCAGCGGATCGAGCAGACCTTCGGTTTCAAGCCACCGTCGCATCATGGCCACGATGCTGTCGCCGGCATGCAGGCGATCGCCGAAGGCAAATCGACTGCACTGATCTGTCTCGGCGGCAATCTAGCCGTCGCGCTGTCCGATCCGCAGGCGTGCTTCGCGGCGATGAAGAAGCTCGACCTCTCCGTGCATATCGCCACCAAGCTCAACCGTTCGCACCTGCTCACCGGCAAGCACACGTTCCTGCTGCCTTGCCTGGGCCGCACCGAACGCGACATCCAGGAGACCGGCCCGCAGGCGGTGACGGTGGAAGATTCGATGTCGATGGTGCATGCCTCGCGCGGCAAGCTGAAGCCGGCGTCGGAATTCCTCAAGTCGGAACCGGCGATCGTCGCCGGCATCGCTGCGGCCACCCTGCCCGACAGCAAGGTGAAGTGGCTGCATCTGATCGAGGATTACGACCGCATTCGCGACATGATCGAAGCCGTCTATCCCGATTTCGTCGATTACAACGATCGCATCAAGACGCCGGGCGGTTTCCGCCTGCCGCTGCCGCCGACCGAACGCATCTGGAACACGCCGTCGGGCAAGGCGGAATTCCTGCGCATGGATGGCGTGATGGAAGATCCGGTCTATGCCGATCCCAACGTGCTGAAGCTGACCACGTTGCGCAGCCACGATCAGTACAACACCACCATCTACGGCCTCGATGATCGTTATCGCGGCGTCTTCGGCCGGCGCGACGTGGTGTTCATCAACGCACAGGACCTCTCCGACCTCGGCATCGAGGAAGGCGACCAGATCGTGGTGGAAACCGCGTTCGGCGATGGCAAGGAACGGCGCCTCGACAAGGTCATCGCCGTCACCTACGAAATCGCGCGCGGATCGGTGGGCACGTACTACCCCGAGGGCAATTGCCTGGTTCCGCTCGACTACGTCGATCCGGTCAGCGGCACGCCGTCGTACAAGTCGGTCCCGGTTCGCATCACCCGCGCTGCCGCCTGATCGACGCGGCATCGTTGCAACAAGAAGCCCGCCTTACCAAGGCGGGCTTTTTCATCTACGCGTCCCGTCAATCAATGCGTGACCGCGCCCAGGATCAGGAACTTGAACACGCTGGCGACAGCGAAGGTCACCAGCACGCCGCACACCCACAGCAACACGAACCAGCCGAGCTTGCGCCACCACGGCGCGCCATCGCCGGAGCGTGGCGGCTTCTCAGTGGTAACCATGGTCGCCTTCGCGCACCTTGCCGCGGAACACGCGGTATTGCATGTAACTGTAGACGAGGATGATCGGCAGGATGATGACCGTACCGACCAGCGAGAACAGCTGGCTGGAATGGGTGGCGGACGCCTCCCAGATCGTCAGCGACGGCGGGATGATGTTCGGCCAGATGCTGATGATGAAGCCGGTGTAGCCGAGGAACAGCAACAACAGCGCCAAGCGGAATGGCGCGGCTTCGATGCGCATGTCCACCGCGCGGAAGATGCCCCAGACACTGACCAGCACCAGCAGCGGCACTGGCAGGAAGTACAGCAGGTTGTGGCCAGTGAACCAGCGTTGCGCCACTGTCGGCTGGCCAAGTGCGGTCCACGCGCTGACCACCATGATGACGCCCAACAGGATGAAGGTCAGCGGCTTCATCAACGCGTACATGCGTTCCTGCAGCATGCCGTCGGTCTTGATGATCAGCCAGCCGCAACCGAGCACCGCATAGGTGAACATCAGTCCGAGGCCGCAAAATATGCTGAACGGCGACATCCAGTCGAACGCGGCGCCGACGAATTGGCCGTTGTGGATCTTGATGCCCTGCAACAGCGATCCCAGCAGCACGCCCTGGAAGAACGTGGCCTGCACCGAACCGAAAATGAAGGCGAGATCCCACAACGGCAGGCTGCGCTTGGCCTTGCCGCGCAACTCGAAGGCCGCACCACGGAAGATCAGGCCGGCGAGCATCAACACCACTGGCAGGTAGTTGGCCGGCAGCAGCGTGGCGTAGGCCACCGGGAACGCGCCGTACAAGCCCGCACCACCCAGCACCATGAAGGTTTCGTTGCCGTCCCACACCGGTGCAACGGTATTGAGCAGCACCTGGCGCTCGCTGCTCTTCTCGAAGAACGGGAAGATCAGGCCGATGCCGAGGTCGAAGCCGTCGAGCATCACGTAGAGGAACAAACCGAGGGCGATGATCCCGGCCCAAACCATTGGAAGATCAATGTTCATGGCGGCCTCAGGCGTCGTCGATGGAATCGTGGGGGTGATACATCGCATTGCTTTCCAACGCGGGATGCGGGGTCGTTTTCGGCATGTGGTGCGGATCAGGCGACGGCCCGTTCTTCATCAACTTGAGCATGTAGTAGATGCCGGTGCCGAACACCACGAAGTAGACGATCACGAAGATCAGCAGCGAAGTGCCGACCTGCTGCGCATCCAGCGGCGATGCCGAATCGACCGTGCGCAACACGCCGTAGACCGTCCACGGCTGGCGTCCGACCTCGGTGGTGACCCAGCCGGCCAGCAGCGCGATCAATCCCGATGGTCCCATCAGCACCGCCCAGCGCTGGAACCAGCGCGATTCGTACAGGCGACCACCCTTGCGCAACAGCAGCGCGACCACCGCCATCAGCAGCATCAGCATGCCCAGACCCGCCATGATGCGGAAAGTCCAGAAAATGATCGGCGAAAACGGGCGGTCTTCCGGCGGGAAACTCTTCAGCCCCTTGATCTCGCCATCCCAACTGTGGGTCAGGATCAGGCTGCCGAGATGCGGCACCTGCACGGCGTATTTGGTCTCCTCGGCCTTCATGTCGGGCAGGCCAACCAGATTCAACGAGGTGCCACCGTGTTCGGTTTCCCACAATCCTTCGATCGCGGCGATCTTGGCCGGCTGGTATTCGCGGGTATTGAGGCCGTGCGCGTCGCCCACGAAAATCTGCACCGGCGCGAGGATCAGCAGGATCCACAACGCCATCGAGAAACTGCGCTTGACCGCGCCGTCGCGGCGTCCCTTCAGCAAGTGGTAGCCGGCGCAGGCAGCGACGAGGAACGCGGCGGAGATGTACGCCGCCAGCGTCATGTGCACCAGGCGATACGGAAACGAGGGATTGAAGATGATCTTCAGCCAATCCACCGGGATCAGCTTGCCGTTCTCGATGGCGTAGCCCTGCGGCGTCTGCATGAAACTGTTGGACGCGAGGATCCAGAACGTCGAGATCAGCGTGCCGATCGCCACCATCAGCGTCGCCATGAAATGCGCGCGCTCGCCCACCCGGCCCCAGCCGAACAGCATCACGCCGAGGAAGCCGGCTTCGAGGAAGAACGCCGTCAGCACCTCGTAGGTCAGCAACGCACCGGTGATCGATCCGGCGATGTTGGAGAACCCGGCCCAGTTGGCGCCGAATTCGTAGGCCATCACCACGCCGGAGACCACGCCCATGCCGAAGCCGACCGCGAAGATCTTCGACCAGAATGAGAACATGTCGCGGTAGACATCGTCGCGCGTCTTCAGCCACATGCCCTCGAGGACGGCGAGGAATCCCGCCATGCCGATGCTGATGGCCGGGAAGATGATATGGAAGGACACGGTGAACGCGAACTGCAATCGCGCGAGATGGATGGCATCGAAGATCGGCATGGTGTCTTCATCCGTGCAATGTGGTCGCAGTTGCCTGCAAGCTATCCCGCGAAAACAGCGCGGTCAAGCGCGAACCCGGCGCTAAATCGCGTTATCCCACCCCTGCCGCCATTGCTGCTTATGACTTGAAAAGCATTGCTTATCAGTGGAGCTTCACACGCGGCGAAATGGTCCGGCGGAAGAAGTTGGCGGCGACGTCGATCCCGGTCCGCCACCAGCCATGCAACGCCACCGTATGCATGCGGTAGAGCGAAACATACATCAATCGCGCCAGCAGCCCGTCAACGAACATCTTGCCGCCGATCAGGCCGCCCATCAGGTTGCCGGTCGCCCCCAGCCGGCCCAGCGATACCAGCGAACCGAGGTCGCGGTAATGGAAGGCCGGGAGCTTGGCCCGCGCACCCTCGCGCAAGGTGATGGCGATCGCACGCACCAGGAACGACGCCTGCTGATGCGCCGCCTGCGCCCGCGGCGGCACCCAGGAATCCGGCCCCTCCCAGTTGCATTGCGCGCAATCGCCAAGCGCGAACACGGCATCGTCGTTCTCGCACTGCAAGGTCGGCCTGACGATCAATTGGCCGCGTTTGCCCACCGCCAGGCCATCGAGATCGGCGAGGACCGGCAACGCCTTGATGCCGGCGGCCCAGACGATCAGGTCGGCACCGATGAACTTGCCCTCCGCCGTGCGCAGGCCGTCGACCGTGACCTCGGCGACCTGTTCGCGCGTGGCGATGTCGATGTCGTATTCGCGCAGCAACGCGGCGGCAGACGAGGACACCCGTTCCGGCAACGCACCGAGGATGCGCGGCCCGGCTTCGACGATCGTGATGCCGATATCGCGCACCGGATCCAGCCGGTGCAGTCCGTAGACGGACAATACCTGTGCGGTCTGGCGCAACTCCGCCGCCAGCTCGACGCCAGTGGCTCCGCCACCGACGATGACGATGCGCACGGCCTTCCTGCTGTCGCCTACGTCATCGCGATGCGCACGCGCGCATGCAGCCAGCAAGCGCCGGCGGAACTGTTCGGCATCGTTCACCGTATCGAGCGCGTACGCATACTCTTGCGCACCCGGCACGCCGAAATAATTGGTGGTGCTGCCGACCGCGATCACCAGGGTGTCGTACGGAAGTTCGCGCGCAGGGAATATCTGCACGCCCTGATCGTCAACGACCTGATCGAGCTTCAACACGCGTGCCGCGCGATCCAGCCCGGTCATCGCTCCCTGGTTGAATTCGAAACCATGCCAATACGCCTGCGCCGCGTAATCAACCTGATGGATCGGTGCGTCCATGCTGCCGGCTGCCACTTCATGCAGCAGCGGCTTCCACAGGTGCGAGGCGTAGCGATCGACCAGGGTGATGCTGGCCAGTGGCGAGCGACGGCGACGGCCGTAGCGATCACCGAGCCGCGTGGCTAGTTCCAGGCCGCCCGCACCGCCGCCGACCACGATGATCCGATGCATGAACTCTCCCGTGGCATTGGGGTAATGGCGTTGGCCATAGCGTCATGCATGTGGGGGGAATGTGCAACTGGGTCAGGATGATGCGGAAAGCCCTGCGCTGTTGCGCCGCGACAAAACAAAACCCCGCCGATGGCGGGGCCTTGGATACGCGATAACTGGATTAAGTCAGAAACACTGCGCCACGGGCATGCTTCCGTTAGCCACTGATTTGGTGCCCGCTTGATTGATACTCAAATCGCCGCATGCATCGCTCGATTGTGCCCCCGCCCGGGTGGCAGTCAGGGTGAATGTCGACGGCGCGAGATTCGAGGGCGCACCAAATGTGTAGAAGGCAGCCAAATCGGTTACACACCCTGAAACTGGAATCGCCACTGGGGTGTTGCCCGTATCCTTGTCGTACGCCATGTTGGTGGTATAGAAACGCTCCATGAATTGAGCGCGTTCCATCAAACATGCGGCGGCGGCCGAACGGCGTGTTTTCTTCACGTGCTCGATGTAACTCGGGTACGCGATCCCGGCAAGAATCGCGATAATCGCTACCACGACCATCAATTCGATCAGTGTAAAACCATTCTGCTCTCTCAATTCAGAAGAAGTCATGGCGTATTTCAGGTCACGGCAATCAACAATGCAGCTTGAATGAATGTCAGCCATGGTTGATCAACTCCCGCCAAATGAGACGTTCCGGGTGTGCTGTCCCGCCGGGTTGATTCTTCTTTGTACACACCAGCTGTCCATTATCCTGCTGGACGCACACATCTTGGTCTGAAACATCCGCTTTGCCAGGCGCACCGCCGTTCGATACGGACCCGACGAAACCGTCGGCGCCGGCAGAACCCGTTGGAGATCCGGTTACAACCTGTCCACTTGCATTCACGTAACTGGCCAGCTTGTCGTCCTTCTGGCTATTGCCATTGATGTCGAAATAGCCGTAAGTCCCACCCGCATCTCCGGTAATAGACGGATTGGTTCCGGTAAAGACATCGAACGCATTCTGGTATCCGTCGCCCGCCGAGGAATTGCAGTCACTGCTGGCCTGCTTGGGCCACATGCTGTTGATCGCCAGCACACGCCCGTCAATCACCGGTGCACTGATCACGCGCTCCCCGTTCGCAAACGGAGTGGGGACCCCCAGATCGATATACCAGCCACGTACTCCAGAGGGAAGCGCCGAGTAGACCTCCGGGCTGCGTGCGGCATGGCCTGCGCTATCTGTCCCGGTGTAGGGGAAAGTACGCTGCTTCAGTTGGGCGCGACCACTGATGGTCGCCGTCGAATCTGACGCGAGATTGTCGATGAGTCCGTAAATCGACTGGGTATCGGCATGCTGACCGGCATTGGTCGTATCCCACGGCAAGTCGCCACTGGAAATCAAGCGCCCCGTGCCAAAAGCCACGAAGATGTTTCCTGTCGATCCTTCGCGGGCCACCGTGATGCCACCAGTGATTGCCTGCAAGTTCCCGGCCGGGGACGGACTTGTTGCCGTGAACAATTTCACAGCCGTCGGGGTGGCCACGCGCAGATCCCAGCGCCACAGGTTGCCTTTCAAGTCGCCGCCATAAACCAGATCGATCTTCCCATCACCGTCCAGGTCGGCTGTCTCCAGCGTCATCAATCCGTTGCCGGAACCCGCATCCGCAACCAACTCAGTAGAAGTTCCTGTCGTCATGTCATACATGAAGAGGGCCGCTTTTCCCGAATCGCTCTCGATTCCATTCGGGACGAGCGCGATCGTCTTGCCATCCTGACCCTTCTTGATGGTCGGGGAACCCAACACATACCCCATATCGGCGACAGCGCCTGCTGCGCCCGTCTGGAAACTCTTGTCCCACAACACCTTGCTTGCTGTCATACCCGCGCTCGTGGGAGTGCTCACGTCCAGCGCAAACACGCCGCGCCCACCACGGCCCAAGGTACCCACCAGATAATTCTTGTCGCCCGCGTTCTGTATCTTGCTGACGTATAACTGCCCGTCGACGAAGAATTTGTGGGTGTACGCCGGATCGCTCAAGCTGGCCATGTCGCTGAAATTGATGCCGGCAGGAACGTAGGAAAACCCCACCTTTCCCGTTCTGGAATCGATGCCGTGAAGCATGCCATCGTTCGCGCCGACGAACAGGTAGCCGCTGTCGTTGACGAAGACCGGGGTCGAATCGACGATATCGCCGATCGGAGACAGCTGTCGTTTGCGATACACATCCGGCAGCAGGCTTTCGTTGGTGCGATCACCGATCAGATAGTTCAAATTGGCGGGCGCCGTCACCAGAGGTCGCGCGGCGGGTGCGAATGTCGAATCCGCCAGATGGGTTGCCACGAACGAGGCGCCCATGCTGCCATTCCATGTCAATACTGGCCGCGTCAGGAAATTGGCATCCGCATTCACCACCGTCGACAACAACCATGTCGGGGTACTTGAATATCCGACGTTGGTGGCATTGCGAGGAAATGCACGCAAGTCGCCCCAGTACTGGCTGCTGTGGTAGATCGCGCTGTATTTGTATGAATTGGTCGTCGCATACGGGCCATTGGACGCCAGGTTCGAACCGGAGGCCGTGCGTCCCGTGATGCTGCCCAATGCGTTACTCAAGGCCTGCGCAAAGATATCGGGGCTGGTCGCGGGGGTGAATTGGCCATGTCCGTTGACCGCTGCGTGCCAAAGGTCATCAATCGCGGTCAGCGAATCTGCTACTGGCTGAGGCCAATTGATCTGCTGTTTCTGCAGCTTTGGCCAGTCGGTGGTCTGATTCAACGTGCCCTGGGCACCGATGGAAATTGCAAACGTGCTCATGTGTTGCCAGAACGCCGGATCCTGAGTCGTCGCTGGTACGGCATCAGGCAAGTCGGTGCGCAAATCGTGTTCCCAGAAATACATGGCGACATCGGCCAGCGTGTCGGAATAGCTCACCGACGCGCCATCCTTGTACGGCGGCCCCGCCTTGTAGCCACCCGTGGTCGTGCCATCGGTGGCGGTGTAGACCGGACCATTCGCGCCGTCGACGTCCCCTATCGAGTTGAATCCGGAAGAATCGTTCCAGAAGCCATCGGTGGTCAGGATGGTGAACGCCTGACGGCACGCCAGATAGGTTGCTGCACCCTTGTCGTCAACGCTGTTCCACGGTGCCTTGGTCTGATAGTAGCGTCCGGCGCGCTGAAGGGCGCCCTTGAGCGGCGTGCCGTTGGATGCCTGACTGTAGAATAGTTGATTGAACCATGCCTGCCTGTTTGCACCAGAGAACAGCCCTGCGCCTGTTGGGATCGGAAGCGCAGGCGAACTTCCACTAGGATTTCCGCCACTCCCGTCCGTATTCGTTTTCCAGTCACGATTCCAGATCGTATCGAAGCCGACACGATAGTTGTCGTCCAGCTTCCCGAAGCCTTCCGCTGCACCAGCCTTGGCCATCTTGTTGCGAGTGCGCTGGTAGGAATACCAGGTCGCGTAGTTGGCAAGCTCGATATCCCAGGTTGCGCGCGAAGATACCGTCACGCTTGCAGTCGCAGGCGTGGCCACTATTACGCAGCCAGAAGTAAAGGAATTACTCCCTGATGACCAGCTGCACTGCCTAACGACAGGCGCGCTCCAAATGCCACTCGATTGCGTGAATTTAACCGAGTACTCGTAATAATTGGATTGCGATGTATCTCCGGATGCAACCGATGTGCTCTTGGGCAAATAGAACAAGACGGTTTTGCTTGTGCTCCTGAGATCCGCAACAGTTGACAATGCCACGTCATCGGCTGTCTTCGCCAATGTGTCGTCGTCATAGACTGCGCTGTAGGACTGCCCGAGAGTCAGGCGCGCCCCTGTCCAGGTCATCCACGGCTTGTAGTCGGCCTTGCGGGGATCGTAGGCCAGCGGATTGACGTTCGGATTCTTCCTCAGAAAAGTTGGCCAACTGCCGCCATTGGGATCTTTGTCCGGCATGTATTCCCAGGCCATCGATCCGGAATCATCCAGCACCATCAGGATGTTGGGCGGTATGCGCTTGTTCTGACTCAGTAGTGGATTGTCGGGAAACGAAGTCGCCGCATTCACCGGGAGCGCGAGCTGGGTTATACAGCAGGCAATCGCCGCGTTGCGCATCCGTGATTTGATTTTATTCATGATCGGAGAGTCCACTTTCATGGTGCCTGATACAGGGATTGCAGCATCACTTCGGTCCCGTTGGGGGCTTGGCTCAGTACCGTGATCCGATAAACCTGGGCGCGTACGGTGCTCCCCGCGTTGACGCAGCCGTCACCGAAACATGTGTCGCCGAGTGTTCCGCTCGCACTCTTCGTCCCATATCCTTCAAGGCTGAATTTTGGCGTGATGCCATTCGGGTCGACAGCCGCATTCTGGTAATTTCCAGCCGTTGTCCAGAAACTGGATTGCGTCTCATAGAGCGAAGCCTGCCCAGTTGCTGGCGTGGCACAAACGCCATTGTTGCAGCCGCTTGTCGGAATAGCCGGATGACCTTTCGCGAAATCTTCGGCCACCCTCAGCGCTTCCTCGGCAGCTTGAAAGGCATAGCCTCGCGCGATGGTGTAGCCCGCCATCCGCTCCTGCAAGATGGCCTCGCGCATGGCGACCAGTCCCAGCAACGTGACGATCACCAACAACATCAACACCACGATCAACGCTGCACCACGCTCGTTTCGATTCGGAAGATTCCTGTTCATCCCCGTATATCCTTGCGATTGCGGATGGAAATCGTGCTCGACACCGTGCGTGTCAGCAGCTGTCCACCCGTGCCTTTGCGATCCCCCGTCGTCAATGCCCCAGCTTCAGGCTGCAGTGTCAGCACCAGTTTGATTGCATCCACAGTTCCCCATTGTCCTGCCACGGCGTTCGCATCGACAAAGCTCGTTGCGCCTGACAGCAAATAGGTCAATTGCATGTCATTCACGCCAGCCGCGATTTCATCATTGGAAATCTGCACTCCATTTTTGCTGACAGCGCGATAGAGCGATTTTCCGCCGTTGGTATTCGCTGCAATTGCCCAGCTCACGGAAATCGGGCGAACCAGCATGGCAGGCCCGTCGCCAACATCCAGGCAGTTCACATTCGTAGTTGCCGGCTTGGTGAAGCAATAACCGACCGTACCCGCCCCCGAAAGCACCTTGGTTTGATCTGTCTGGAACGCGGTCATTGCATTTAGGGTGCCGACATCATGTTTGATCGCGGTGGGTTGAATGGAAGTCGCGGCAAAGATCACCGATTCCTGCGGGGTGCAAGCCATCAACACATCCCCGACGGCAATTCCACCCGAACTACCCACTTGGACATCAGCCAATGGATCGGCGTGACTGCTGATGAGAAGATCGGATCTGGTTGGATTCGCAGGATCAGCAATCCTGTCGGTGTAATACACCGTCACGGAATCAGGCGTCGCGCCACCTTCGGTTCCACTCAAGCCCAGGTTCCAGGCAGCCCATTGCGGGGACATCCTGTTGACTAGCATGTTCACTATATTGGCGCTGCAGGGATTGCTACCTGCAACTCGAAGATCCCGCGACAGGAATTCGAATGCAGCCCGGCCGTTTTCCTGGATCCTGTTGACCGCAGTCGTTGTCCCATACGTGCGCCGATTGGACAGGAACAATGCCGAAGCAGCACCCACGACCAACAGGCCCAGCACGAGCGCAACCATGAGTTCGATCAGCGTGAACCCTGCCTGCTTGTTTCGAGAAAATTCTGTAGGCATATTCATATCTGGATGTTTGTACGGATGTCGCCCGATGCCGATGGCGTCGAGCCGCCCGTCCCACGTGTGTCGTCCCAGCGAACACCGACGTCGCACAGCGTTCCACCATTGCAGGACACGGTTCCGCAGGCCGACGGGGACACATCTGTCGTCAACCTGTCGAGCCAATCCTTGAGTACTGGATCGGTGCTCGCAACCGCATCGGCCTTGCACATGTATCCACCGGTATCGAAAGCGGTCAACCGTGTACGATTCGCACGCAACACATCTCCCATCTCATACACGTGGACAAGCGCCTGCGTGCGCTCTGCCGAACTTCCCGCGTTTTTCAGCGTGATCGCCTGCAGCGCCGCAATACCCAAGATGCCTATAGCGAGCACCAGAACTGCAACCATTACTTCGATCATTCCAACGCCCGCTTGCCTGCGAGCCGATATCTGCATTTTGCTCACGGAGCACACCCTGCGACGGCTGAATTTGAAGGGGTCACGGTGACACGACTGACTTGCACATCAATCTGCATAGTGCTGCTGGCAGCCGGGAGTTTTGGCATGCAGACCAGAACGCCACCTTGCCTGCCCCCACCAACGATTGCAAAACCGTCGGCGCCAAAACCGATTTTGTTGCTACCGGCAGTCGTATCGGCATTGCCAATCGCGACTGCTTGTTGAGCCAGGACAACTTCGCGAACGACCTGATCCCCTCCTTTATGAGAGACCACGATGAAACGACTCCAGTTGGCGCCACTGCATGTGCTTCCATCCGTGGTAGGGCACACATCTGTGCTGCCATTTCTACGGATCGCCTCCATTCTCGCCAACTGCAACGCAGCCACCACTTCGTTGGCCGTTGATGTCAGGCGGCTCCTCAGGATCAATTGCGTGAAACTCGGCGCTGCAATGGCCGCAACAATCGCCAGCACCGCCACTGTCACCATGAGTTCGATCAGGGTGAAGCCCCGCTCGCGCCGTCTTATCATCTGTCGCGCCATCCGTTCGGCCATCCCCATTTCCACGTCGGGCACATTACGCGTGGCCCGCCTACCCTGCCGGTCTGGCTGACAGGCGGTGATTCCGGACGGCTGAACGGCTCCGCGGCGTCGTAGCATGGGCCATGGACCGCACATCCCCATCCAGCGAACACCCGATCGATATCCTCTGGCAGCCGGCCACCCTGCTGTCGATCTTTGCCGCTGGCGAGCTGCTGGCCATCATCCTCGCCCTCGGCTCGCCATTGGCCAGCGGCTCGGTGCTGGTGAAATTCGGACTGGCCTCGTTCGCCATCCAGTGGGTGGTGTTGTTCACGCTCAGTGGCCTGTATCTGCTGCGCACGAAGTTGACCGGGTTCGGCGCGCGCGGAGTGATCGTCCTGGCGATGACCTTGATGCTGCTGGTGACGTTGCTGTCGGGCGCATCAGTCAGTTCGCTATTTGGCGATGTGTTCGCTGACCAAAGCGCACCATGGTTTGTCGGCACGCTGCGCTTCTATGTCTGCCTGCTTTCCATGTCCACCTTCGGCCTGCTCGCATTGCGCAGTCACTGGAGTGCCCAGCGCGCGGCGTGGCAGACACAACAGGCCGAGCTGCAGGCACTGCAGGCCCGCGTCGATCCGCACTTCCTGTTCAACACCCTCAACACCGGTGTCGCATTGGTGCATGCGCGCCCCGATGCCGCCGAACAATTGCTGCTCGATCTTGCCGATCTGTTCCGTGCGGCGCTGGCTGGCCCGCGTTCGATCATGCTGGCGGACGAGCTCGACCTCGCGCGTCGCTATCTCGACATCGAACAACTGCGTTTCGGTCCGCGCTTGCAGGTGGAATGGGATGCGCCCGACACACTCCCGCACATGTTGCTTCCGGCGCTATCGATCCAACCCCTGGTGGAGAACGCGATTCATCACGGCATCGAGCCGCGCATGGATGGCGGCGTGGTGACCATCCGCGTCTTCGATGAAGCGCGCGATGTCGTGGTGGAAATCACCAATCCGCTGCCCGATCCATCCTCGTCGCCCAGGGATCGCGGGCATCGTGTCGGGCAGGCCGCAGTCACCGCGCGTCTGCGCGAGGCAGGCGGCGGTTTCAGTGCGGCCGTCGAAGGCGAGCGTTACGTCGCGCGGGTGCGGATCCCGTTCAGCGAATAACCCGATAACACGGGTTGTATTCGCCGGAAATCTTCATGCGCCGCTGTTCCACGAAGCTGCGCAGCATGTCGTCGAGTGCGGCCATGATGTCGGCGTCACCATGGATCTCGAACGGTCCGCGTTCGTGGATGCGACGCACGCCGGCTTCCTTGACGTTGCCGGCGACGATCCCAGAGAACGCGCGACGCAGGTCGGCGGCGAGATCCTGCGGACGACGACCATGGTGCAGATCGAGCGCAGCCATCGCTTCGTGCGTGGGGTCGAACGGGCGCTGCAGGTCGAGCGGAATATCCAGCGACCAATTGAAGTAGAACGAATCGCGATGCTCGATGCGGTATTCGCGCACCTTGCGAATGCCAGCGATCATCGTGCGCGCGACATCTTCCGGATCGTCGACGATGATGCGGTAATGCTTCGTGGCGTCCTCGCCCAGTGTCAGGCGGATGAAGCGATCGATCTCCTCGAAATACGCGGCGGAATCCTTCGGCCCGGTGAGGATCATCGGATACGGCAGCCCAGCGTTCTCCTCGCGCAACAACACGCCGAGCAGGTAAAGGATTTCCTCGGCGGTGCCAGCGCCACCCGGGAACACGATGATCCCGTGCGCCACGCGGACGAAGGCTTCGAGGCGCTTCTCGATGTCCGGCATGATGACGAGGTTGTTGACGATCGGATTCGGCGATTCCGCAGCGATGATGCCCGGCTCGGTGATGCCGATGTAGCGCGGATTCGTGCGACGCTGCTTGGCATGCGCGATGGTCGCGCCCTTCATCGGCCCCTTCATCGCGCCGGGACCGCAGCCGGTGCAGATGTCGAGTCCACGCAGGCCGAGCTCGTAGCCGACTTCCTTGGTGTAGAGGTATTCCTCGCGACTGATCGAATGACCACCCCAGCACACCACCAAATTCGGGTCGCCGTGGCGGAGCATGCGTGCGTGGCGCAGCAGGCGGAACACCGCGTCGGTGATGTCGGCGGAATTCTCAAGTTGCTGGGCGTCTTCCGGGCCCATTTCCATCGCCGTCCAGGCGATGTCGCGCACCACCGCGAACAACAGGTCGGCGACGCCGCGGATGATGTGGCCATCGACGAAAGCCATCGCCGGTGCGTTCTTCAATTCGATGCGGACGCCGCGATCCTGCTGCTGCACCTGGATGTCGAAGTCGGCGTATTTGCGGCTGGCGAGATGCGGGTCGTCCGATGCGCTGCCGCTGGTCAGCACCGCCAGCGCGCATTTGCGCAACAGGTCGTGCATGCCGCCGGCGGAGGCATCGCGCAGGCGCGCGACTTCCTCGCGGGAGAGAATGTCGAGGCTGCCCTTGGGATACAGGCTGGCATCGACGGTGGTGTTGGTCTGGCCCTCCAAGGGCTCGGGATCGGTCGCGGAATTCATCGTTGTCGTATTCATGACTCCGATTCTAGCGCCGTTTGCGACCGGAGCAATTTCACCCTTCTCCAAAAAAATGATGGCCGGGTTGCCCCGGCCATCGTGGTGATGCTTGCTGATGCGATGGATCAGAAGGTGTATTTCACGGTCAGCATGACCGACCACAGCGACACCGGACGTGTGGCGACACCGGAGGTACCGTTGAGGTAGTACGTCTGCAGCGAATCGGGCGTCTTGCTCAGGTCGTACTTGTATTGACCGGTTGCCGTGAAGCCGGAAACGTAAGCCAACGTGCGGCGGGCGTTGAAAGAGCCATTTGACGCGCTGACGACCTGTGTGACGCCCCAGTTCCTGTTCAACAGATTCAGAAAGTTGGAGACATCCAGCCGCACGACCGACTTGTTGCCCTTGAAGAAGCCCGGGAACTCCTGCTGGATGCCGAGGTCGAGCTGGTTGCTCCATGGCGTGACCGAGCTGTTGCGCGAAGCGATCTGGCCGCGATGCGTGTGCAGGTACGGATCCTGGTCGATGTAGTTCTGGAACGCTGCGATCTGCGCCGCCGTGGCTGCCGGAGCACCTGCACCGGTGCCATTGACGTACACCACGCGCGAATCATTCACGTTCGGAATGTAGGCCAGGTCGTAACCGCTCTGGTTGTCGCCGTTGACGTCGCCGAGGATGCCGCTGCCGCTGCCATAGATCCACGAATAGCGCGAACCGGTACGGCCGTTGTAGTAAGCCGAGACGCTGGTCTTGTAGTCACCGAAGAAGGCGTGTTCCCACGACGCCGTGGCCTTGATCGAACGCGAGATGCCGCGCGCCGCCGGCGGCGCGATGTTTTCGTTCGGATTCACCATCGCGACCTGGTAGTTCGAGTTCGCCTGCGAGCTGTTGCCTGGGTTGACTTCGGTGGCATGGGTGAACGTGGCGCTGAAATTGCCGCTGAAACCGAACTTGTTGGTCGGCTTGGTCAACGCCAGTGTCAGCGAATTCGATTCGCCCTTGTTGGTATTGCCCAGCAAGGTGGAGTTGTAGGCGATCGCCGGGTTGCGACCGTTGTTGACGCCAGTTCCCAGTGCCGTGCTCCAGTACGACTGGCGGCCGTCAGGCATCAGGAATCTGGTGCTCGGCACGCCAACATTCGGCTCCGTGTACAGGATGGCGTTGCGCGCCTTGATGTACTGGTATTCGATCGACCCGATCAGGCCGCCCATCGGCAGCGCGGCATCGAATGCCAGGCTGGCCTTCAGTGCGGTCGGCAGCTTGAAGTTCGGCGTGATCGCATCGATTTGCGCGCCGACCGGATTGACGCTGGAGGCGGCCTGCTTGTTGCTGACGTCATTCACGACGGTGCCGAACGGAGCCGTCACCGGCACGGTGATCAGGCTGGTGACACCATTGTTCAAGTAGGGGTTGGTCATCCACACGACCGGCGGAACGGTCTGGAAGATGCCCGCGCCACCGCGCAACTGCATCAGGTTCTTGCTGTTGATCAGGTAGTTGAAGCCGATGCGCGGTTCGACCACCTTGTTCTTGCTGCCCAAGGTGGAGTTGTTCGGGAAGCCGGTGACCGCGGCATAGTTCGGATTGAGCGGCGGGGCATGGTCGGCCTTCGGCAGGTTCACGCGCACGCCGTACACCAGCGAGAACTTGTCGGTGACCTGCCAGCTGTCCTGGATAAACGGGCTGAGCTGCGAGTACGTCCAGGTACCGGCGATGTCGCCCAGCGATTCGCCAGCCGGGATATAAGTCCGCTGCGCCTGGTTGGACCCCGTGGTCATGTAGATGCCATTGGCGAAATCAGCCGCGGTGTTGAACACATAGAAGCCGTGCAGGCGGCGACCAAACAGGTCTCCCACCTGGGTGCGCTGATAGTCGAAGCCGCCCTTGATGGTGTGGCTGCCCAGCAACAAGGTGCCGATCAGGCTGCCAGTCCATTTCTTGGTGTGGATTTCGTTTTCGTGACGGAACTGATCTTCGCCCAGATAGATCGTTCCGCCTTCCGGCGTGAACACCTGGATGTGCGGCTGGTTGATGGCGTTGCCGGCGATCTGGTCGAACTTCTGGTAGCTGACCTTGGCCTCGGTACTGAAATTGCTGGTCCAGTCACTGAACAACTGCAGCGCAGCATTCTTGGTCAAACTATTGACGTTGTACCAATGGCTGCTGAAAACGACCGAGCTGCTGCTCTGGTCGTACGGAGTCGGCTTGGTTTCGCTGGTGCGCTGCAGGGTCAGGCTGGCGCGATGCTTGTCGCTGATGTTCCAGTCGATCTTGGCGAGGTAGCGCTTGTTGTTCAGATCCTGTCCGCTGGAAACCACGTTGCCCGGGGTCAGGCCCCACTTGGTCGCGGCCTGGCTCACGGCATCGATTTCGGCCTGGGTCACCTTGCCGGCCTGCAAGCCGGTGCTCGGCGGCGTACCGAGTTTGGTGATGGTTTCTTTTTCAGCTGCGAGGAAGAAGAACAACCGGTCCTTGATGATCGGACCGCCAACGGTGAAACCGTAGGTCATGTCCTTGCCGAAGCCGGTGTAGTGGCCGCCACCGTTGGGATAGGTGCCGACCATGCTGTTCGCATTCTTGTAGGCGCCGTAGAGCGAGCCATGGAACTGGTTGGTGCCTGACTTGGTGACGGCATTGACGTTGGCGCCGACCGTGTCCGAGCCGACGTCAAAGTCGGTGGTCGAGATGTTGTACGCAGCGATGGTATCGCGCGAAATCGGCGAACCGGTGTACGGCATGCCGTTTGAATTCAGGCCGAAGGGGTCGCCCTGACCGAGGCCATCGACGGAAATGTTGTTGTAGCGGTTCGGCAGGCCGGCCATGGAGATCGAGCCGTCGCTGGGGTCGGTGACGTTGATGCGCGGATCGAGGCGCGCAACGTCATCAAGCGAACGATTGCCGGACGGCGTGGTTTCCAGGCGGCGACCACTGATGTTGGTGCTCAACCCCTTCTTGTCGGGGTTGAAAAGCTCGGCAGTGGCGCGGCCGGTCACAGTGACCTTACCAAGGTCATTGCCACTCGCGCCCACCGTTTCGTCCACCTGGGCCACATTGTTCAGGGTCAGGAACACGTCGCTCTGGGCCTTGTCCCCTGCCGCCGAATGCACCTTCACGACATACGGGCCACCGGGGCGCAAGCCGTTGGCGGCATAGCGGCCATTGGCGTCGGTGGTCGTGCGGCTGGTGGTGCCGGATTCGACGTGCGTGATGGTCACTTCTGCACCGGCAACGGCCTGGCCATTGTCAGTGGTGATGCGACCGGCGATACCGGACGAGGTGCTTTGCGCGAACACGGGCGCCGCGGCAAGCGCGACAGTCAGGCCGAGAGCCAGCTTGGACAACCGAAGCTTCGAAGACGACATGCAGTTCCCCCTTGGGAATCGATTCATGAATTGTTGGACGGACGCCACAGCTGCCGTTCGCGCGCGGGTACTACCCACTCGCCACGGCAGGGTTAACGAATATTAAACCTTAGGGGGGCGAGGTGACAGTGTTGTGTCAACCGCTTGCGCAATACCTGACGCCGCGCACAGGATCAGCCGCCGGCGGTTCCCAGATACAGGCGCACGCCGTCCAGGCACATTTGCACGGAAATGGCCACCAGCAGCATGCCCATCAGGCGCTCCACGGCGGTCAACACCCGCATCCCCAACAGGCGATAAAGAAGGGTGGATGACAGCAGGATGACGGATGTTCCAGCCCAGGCCAGCAAAAGAGCCAGGCTCCAGCGCAGCTCCTGATGGGGTGTCTGGGTACTGAGCAGCATCACCGCGGCCATGCCCGAGGGGCCAGCCACCATCGGCACGGCGATGGGAACGATGAACGGTTCACCTTCCGGCAGTTCGCCCATGATCCCTTCCGGAACCGGAAAGATCATGCGGATGCCGATCAGGAACAGGATGATGCCGCCGGCGATCGATACCGCCTGCTGGTCGAGGTGCATCAGCCGCAGCACTGCCGGCCCCATCCACAGGAATACCATCAGCACGCCCAGCGCGATCAGCAGCTCGCGGACCAGGATCACGCGGCGGCGCTCGTTCGGCAGCGGCCGCAGTAGGCCCAGCACCACCGGGACATTGCCGAGCGGATCGAGGATCAGGAACAGCATCAAAGTGGCGGATGCGAGGGTCATGCCTGCACTGCCTGGATCTGTCCGGCGAAGGGACGCCCTGCGGGAGACAACAGGTCAACGCAGGCGGATGCATACGCGGATGGCGGACGCACCATCGGGTCAAAGTCTTCCATCCAGGCACGGCCGCGCAGGTCGGTTTTCATCGGCCCCGGTTGCAGGCCATGGATGCGGACGTTCGATTCCGCCACGAATTCGCCAGCCAGCATCGGCACCAAAGCACGCCGAGCCGTATTCGCCAGGCCATAGCCGCCCCAGAACGGACGTTCGCAGCGTTCCGGTGCATCGACCACGAACACCACAGCGGCGTCGCCCGCTTTTTCCATCACCGGCAGGCAGGCCATGGTCAGCCAGGTCGGCGCGGTGGCATTGACGTGCAGCGTGCGGGCGATGTCGGCGGGATCGCTGTGCTGGAACGGCGCCAGCGCCTTGAAATGCGCAGCGCAATGCAGCAAGCCATCGAGACGACCGAACTCGCTGGCGAGCTTGTCGGCCAGTTCGAGGTGATCGTCCGGGCTGGCGCCTTCAAGATCCAGCGGATAGATCGCCACCTCGCCGCCTTCCGCGGCGATGGCATCGTGGACGCGATGCAGCTTGGCCAGTTTGCGCCCGAGGATCACCACCGTCGCGCCGTCGCGCGCGCAGGCCAGCGCGGCCTCGCGACCGAGGCCACCGGTGGCACCAGTCACGAGAACCACGCGCCCGTGGAGGCGACGCGCTTCGCTCACGCCTTGCCGGCTTCCGAAACAATCCGGGCCAGTTCGCCCGATTCATGCAGTTCGCTGACGATGTCGCAGCCGCCGATCAACTCGCCATTGATGAAGAGCTGCGGGAAGGTCGGCCAGTTGGAATAGCGCGGCAGATTGGCGCGCACTTCCGGATCTTCCAGCACGTTGACGGTGAACAGTTCGCCGGCGCCGGCACTTTTGAGGGCCTGGACGGCGCGGCTGGAGAACCCGCACATCGGGAACTGCGGCGTTCCCTTCATGTACAGGACGATGGGGTGGCCTTCGACGTCGGCCTTGATGCGGTCCATGACGGACATTGGATGTGTCTCCGATGCATGACGGGCCACGCAGCTGTCGGCCCGTTAGAATGCACATTCTACCGCCTGACCGAGGTTCCCCCATGGCCATTGAATTGCCCGCCCTCCCCTACGACCGCACCGCACTGGAACCGTACATTTCCGGCGAAACCCTCGATTACCACTACGGCAAGCATCACCAGGCCTACGTGACCAATCTCAACAAGCTGATCGCCGGCACCGAGTTCGAGAACATGGACCTGGTGGACATCGTGAAGAAGTCCCAGGGCGGCATGTTCAACAACGCCGCGCAGGTGTGGAATCACACCTTCTACTGGAACTGCATGAAGCAGAATGGCGGCGGCGAACCCAGCGGCAAGCTGGCCGATGCCATCAACAAGGCGTTCGGCAGTTTCGACGCGTTCAAGGAAGAATTCGCCAAGACCGCGGTCGGCACCTTCGGTTCCGGCTGGGCATGGCTGGTGCAACGCAAGGATGGTTCGCTGGCACTGGTCAGCACGTCCAACGCCGCAACGCCGCTGACCGGCGAAGATACCGCGCTGATGACCTGCGACGTGTGGGAACACGCCTACTATCTCGATTACCAGAACCAGCGCCCGATGTATGTCACGCAGTTCTGGAACGTGGTGAACTGGGACTTCGTCGCCGGCAACATGAAGTAAGCGCGCGATTCATTTGATGATGCCACGATGGCCGGGCTTCCCGGCCATCATTCCATGCAGGCAACGCCTTGACATTCACGCCGAACCAATTGTTGCCCTATGCCATGCCTGTGTTCATCGCGTGGATGTTCTTTCGCCGCGTGCGCCGCAACTTCGGGCCGCAGGCATGGACACCGAAGCGCACGTACATTCGGCTCGCGCTGATTTCGCTGGTGGCGGTGATGCTCACTTTCGCCGCAGTCTTCGTTCCACATGCGGCAGCGCCGATGGCGGGTGGACTTGCGGCCGGTGTGTTGCTCGGCTGGATCGGCCTGCGTCATACCCACGCCGAATGGCGCGCTGGCGTGCGCACCTACATCCCCAATCCCTGGGTGGGCGGATTCCTGACACTGGCGCTGGCCGGACGCTTGGTCTGGCGTTTCACCCAAGGCGGCGGGATGACGGGTGCACAGCAGCAACCCAGCGTGCTGACGATGGCGATCGCTGCCGCACTGATCGCCTACACGCTGGTCTACAGCATCGGGTTGATCCTGCGCATGCGTGAGCTAGGCGAGCATCCGCCGCAGGTGTGACGTTGCGCCAAAGCAGCGTGACGCAAGCCACCGATCTCAGCGCTTCAACGCCTCGATTACCGGCGCAACCTGCTCTTCACGCCGCATCGCCACGCCCACGCGTTGCAACGCATCCGCCAACGCCTGCGCTGAATCCTCACGCAAGGTGGCATGCCCGACCTTGCGACCCGCGCGTGATTCCTTGCCGTAGTCGTGCCAGTGGCCACCGGCTTCGGCCAGTACCGGTTTGGCATCGGGCAACGCGCCGATCCAGTTGAGCATGCTGGCGTGGCCGACCATGCGCGTGCTGCCGAGCGGCAAGCCAAGGATCGCGCGCAGATGGTTCTGGAATTGCGAGGTTTCCGCGCCTTCGATGGTCCAGTGGCCGGAGTTGTGCACGCGTGGCGCGATCTCGTTGGCCATCAGCTTGCCGTCGCGCACGAACAACTCCAACGCGAACACGCCGACGTAATCGAGTGCTTCCGCCAGCGTGCGCGCATGCGCCACCGCCAGCGTTTCGATATCCGCAGGAAACATCGCCGGCGCGAGGCTGGCCGACAGCACGCCATCGACATGCCAGTTGCGGGTGAGCGGCCACGCGCGGAATTCGCCATCGCGTCCACGCACTGCCACCACCGATGCTTCGGCTTCAAACGGCACGAAGGCTTCGAGAATCAACCCGGTGCGGTCGGCCTGCGCGCCGAGCGCGGCCCATGCGGCATCGAGCGTTTCCGGGCGATCATCGCGCAAGCGGAACTGACCCTTGCCGTCGTAGCCGAGGCGACGTGTCTTGAGGATGCACGGCACGCCGATCGTTTTCACTGCGGCCGTGAGCGCTGCGCGATCCGCCACGTCAGCGAACTCCGGCACCGGGATGCCGAGTTCGCGGAACAGGGTTTTCTCGGCGAGTCGATCCTGTGTCAATGCGAGCGCGCGCGGATTCGGGAACACCGGCACGCGATCGGTCAGCCACTGCGCCGACTGCGCCGGCACGTTCTCGAAATCGAAGGTGGCGATGTCGATGCGCGAAGCGAATTCGGCCAGCGCGGCTTCATCGGTGTAATCGCCGACCACCATCGGCGCGAACTGCCCTGCGCAGGCATCGGCGACACTGTCGAGCACCAGGAAACGCAGGCCGAGCGGCGCGCCGGCCAAGGCCATCATGCGCGCGAGTTGGCCGCCGCCGAGGATGCCAATGCTTGTCATAGGTACGCCGTGGTCATGCGGTGCGCGGGTCGGCGGTCGCCATCACGTCGTCGGTCTGCTTCTTGCGGAACGCGACGAGTTTTTCGGCGATGGCGGCATCGGTGGTCGCCAGCATCGCCGCCGCGAACAACGCGGCATTGGCCGCGCCGGCATGACCGATGGCAAAGGTCGCGACGGGAATGCCGGCCGGCATCTGCACGATCGACAGCAACGAGTCGAGACCGCTCAACGCCTTCGATTGCACCGGCACGCCGAGGATCGGCACTGCGGTCTTGGCCGCCAGCATGCCCGGCAAGTGCGCGGCGCCACCGGCGCCGGCGATGATCACGCGTAGACCACGCGATGCCGCGGTTTCGGCGTAGTCGAACAAGACGTCGGGCGTGCGATGCGCCGACACCACCCGCGCTTCGTGCGGAATTCCCAGCGCCTGCAGCTTTTCAGCCGCATGCAGCATGGTCTCCCAGTCGGATCGCGAACCCATCACGATGCCCACCAGGGGGGCCGGGTGATCGCCGCTCATCGCCGTCTCCACATGTAAAGACGTATTCTATCGGTTCTCCCGCCAAGTTCCGTCAAATCCAGCGCATGGACAAGAAGTTGCTCGACATCCTGGCCTGCCCGGTCACCCGCCAGCCGCTGACCCTGCTCGATGGCGAACGCCTGAAAGCCCTGAACGCCATCATCGGCCAGTCCGGCGCGCAGTTCGGCGAGCACCGCCAGACCGACGCCCTGCGCGAGGCGCTGGTGACGCGCGACGGCAAGCGCATCTATCGCATCGATGACGGCATCCCGGTGCTGCTGCCGGACGAAGCATTGGACGCGGGATCGCTGGCCGGACCGCCGCAGGGATGAGTTTCGTCCCGCCGAGCGTGCAACCGCCCGATCCGGCGGTGATCGCCGAGAACGTGCGCGCTGCGTTGGCGGAAGACATCGGCAACGGCGACGCCACCGCCAGCCTGCTGCCCGACAGCGCCGACAACGCGTACCTGCTGTGCAAGGAAGACGCGGTAATCGCCGGACGCCCGTGGTTCGATGCCTGCCATCGCGCGCTCGATCCCGACGTCCGCATCGACTGGCGCGTCGATGAAGGCGCGCATGTCGCCGCCAACACCGTTCTCGCGATTCTCCAGGGCCGCAGCCGCGCGCTGGTGACGGCGGAACGGGCAGCGCTGAATTTCCTGCAGACACTCTCCGCCACCGCGACCACGACTGCACACCATGTCGCCGCCGTCGCCGGCACGCGCACGCAACTCCTTGATACCCGCAAGACCCTGCCCGGCCTGCGCATCGCGCAGAAATACGCGGTGCGCATGGGTGGTGGCCACAACCATCGCATCGGCCTGTACGACACGGTGATGCTGAAGGAAAACCATATCCGCGCCGCGGGCTCGATTGCTTCCGCCGTTGCATCGGCGCAGGAGAAGTTCCCGCAACTGCCATTGGTGATCGAAGTCGAGACGATCGAACAATTGCGCGAAGCGCTGGCGACCGGCTGCACGCGCATCCTGATCGACGATTTCGATGCAGCGATGCGGCGCGAGGCGGTGCGGATCGCGCATGACGAATTCGGCGGACGGACGCCACTGGAAGTCTCGGGCGGCGTCGATCTGGCGTCGCTGCGCGCGATCGCCGAGGACGGGGTCGATTGCATCTCCATCGGCGCGCTCACCAAGCACGTGCACGCCGTTGATCTGTCGATGAAGCTGGGGCCGGTACCATCACATCTCGCTTGAATTTCCGCACCAGGGGACCCAACACAGGATCATGACCATGGCCAACCGGATCTCCACCACCTTCTTTGTCGCGATGCTCGCATGCGTGGCTGCCACGGCATCGGCGCAATCGCAGATCACGCCAGCGCCTGCCACGCCGCCAGTTGCGCGGCCGCAATCGCAGCGGCAACAGCCGCAGACGCAGACGCAACAACAGCCGGCGCAATCACCATCGCAACAGCCGCCTGCGACGCAATCCCCCATCCCCGCGCCTGCATCATCAGCGCGCGCCTATGTCCCCACTGGATCGCCATCGCAGCGCATCCTCGAAGTCGCCCAGCGCGAGAATCGCAACTGGTATTCGCCTTTCATCGCCATCGATGGTGGCCTGCGCACATTGCCCGTCACCGAAGCCGAACGTTCGCATCTGAATGATGGCAACGAAGCCTGGCAGAAAGTCGCCGAGTACTGGCGCGATGGCAACACATTGGGAGAAATGGTCGACGGTGGCCGTCCCGGTGCCAGCGCCTGCGAATCCGCGTTCGGCACGGTCACCGCCGGCATCCGCGCCGATTGCCGCGGTTTCGTCGTCGACACGCCATGGTCGGCGGCCTTCATTTCCTATGTGATGACGAAAGCGCAAATTCCCGGCTTCCACGTTTCGCCGCGTCACATCGATTACATCCGCGATGCCTTCGCGAACCGTGGCCCGTACTTCGCGATCAACCCGGGCATTTCGCGCCCGCAGATCGGCGACCTGCTGTGCTACGTGCGGTTGTCACGCACCATCATCGGTTATGACGGACTGCGCGCCGCCTTCGCCGCGAATCCGTCGTTGAACCAGGCCGCGCACTGCGACGTGGTCGTCCGCACCGACTTCAACAAGCATTTCATCGAAGCCATCGGCGGCAATGTCGAGAACGCGGTGACGTTGCGCAAACTGCAACTCGATGCACAGGGATTGTTGGTCCTGCCGCGCCCGGTCAACATCGGCATGCAGGGCGAAGAAGACGATCTCCAGGTCGGTTGCTCACCCGACAACGAATCCGCCTGCGGCTTCAACCGCCAGAATTGGGCGGCGCTGCTGCGCTTGCGCGATCCATGAGTGACGCAACTCCGCTGATCGCGCTGATCGTGTTCGGCATCGGCTTGTGGTGGTGGCAATCCGCCCGCGGCGCCTACGACCGCGCGCGCGATCTCGGTCGCAATGCCTGCAGCGCCGCGCAAGTGCAATGGCTCGACGAAAGCGTGCAAAGCGCGGGCCTGCGCCTGCGCCGCGATCCCGGCGATGGCTGGCTCAAGATCGAGCGGCGTTTCCGTTTCGAGTATTCGACGGACGGCAATGATCGCCACGCCGGGCACCTGGTGTTGCTGGGAACGCGGCTGGTCGAATTCGCCGGGCCAGCGAAACCGGAGCCGGTGGCCTACGCGGATTTCGGTTCAACGCTGCACTGAGTTGCAAGCGCCCGCGAAGCTAGCGCGGGCCTCCACTGCGACGCTATTTGACCACCTTCAAATGCGCGCCGCGCTTTGGCGGCGGCGTCGGTGATGGCGTGTTGTCGTCACCACCATCATTGTCCTGTGCTTCCGTCGGCACGCCACGCAACGGCGACGGTTGCGGAGCGGGCGCATCCGTGTTTTCGACCAGCATGTTGCCTTCGTCGCCACCGTCCGCATCCGTCACCGGATCGGCGGGCAACGCCATGCCCATTCCGGTTTCGCGCGCATAGATCGCCAACACCGCATCGATCGGCACGAATATCGCGTGGCTCACGCCACCGAAACGCGCATTGAACGCGATCAAATCATTATCCATGCGCAGTTGTCCCACCGCGCGATCAGCGATGTTCAACACCACCTGACCATCGCGCACGGTGGACGGCGGAACACTGACGCCGGGACGCTTCGCGTCCACCAGCAGATGCGGGGTCATCCCGTTGTCGGCGATCCACTCGTAAATCGCCCGCAACAGGTACGGGCGCTGGCTGGTCATCGCCGGGCTGTCGCCGCCGCTCACTCCGGCATCGCGCGCAGCTTCTTTTCCGCCTCGGTCAGGCTGCGGGCGAAGCCCGGATTGCGGAAGATGCGGTTGCCGTAATCCTCGATCACCTTGCCGTCCTTGGGTAGCGGCACGTCCAGCGCGTGCAGGCGCCAGATGATCGGCGCCATCGCGCAATCGGCCAGGCTCATCTCGGTATTGAGGAAGAACTTGCTGGCCTTGAACAGCGGGATCGACTGCACCAGCAGCTCGGCCAGACGCTTGCGACCGGCCTCGGCCTGGGTCTTGTTGCCGAGCTGGATCGCCTGCACCTGCGGCACCCAATCGTGCTCGATGCGCAACATCGCCAAGCGCACCCGCGCGCGCGAAATCGGGTCCATCGGCATCAATGTCGGATGCGGATAACGCTCGTCAAGGTATTCGCTCACCACCGAAGCCGCGTACAGCACCAGGTCGCGCTCGACCAGGGTCGGCACGGACTGATACGGGTTGAGATCGATCAGGTCTTCCGGCGGCGATTGTGGATCGACCGGAACGAGATCGTAAGTCACGCCCTTTGCCGCCAGCACCAGCCGCACGCGATGACAGACCACGTCGTCCAGCGCGGAATACAGGGTCAGGGTGTTGCGCGAACGCGGTGCGCCTACGGATGCCATCGTCATCATCAATCTCTCCTCTCGGGCCGACAGGTGCCGGCGCCTTCTTTGCGTGCGGTCTTCAGTGCACGTCCTTCCAATATTCGCGGTTGAGCAGCCACGCCAGGAACGTGAACAGCGCCAGGAACGCCAGCACCCACACACCGATGCTCGGACGTTTCAGCCCCGCGGGCTCGCCGGCATATTCGAGGAAGGTGGTGATGTCACGCGCCACCTGATCGAACTGCTGCGGTTTCAGCGTGCCCGCCTGATGCACCATCAGACCCTTGATGCAACCTTGGTCGGTATCGGTGGTGCCATGCGGACAGGCCATGATTGCCTGACCCTTCTCGTCCTTCTCGCCGGTCGCCACCTTCGCGGTGTATTCCGGCAACTGGGTGCCCTGCAGCGACCACAGCGGGTTCGGCATCGACGCGCCCGGGAAGGTCGTGTTGTTCCAGCCCACCGGACGGGTCGGGTCGAGATAGAACGTCTTCAGGTAGGTATAGATCCAGTCGCTGCCACGCACGCGCGCGATCAGCGAGAGATCCGGCGGTTCCTTGTTGAACGCTGCCTTGGCCATCTCCGGCGTCATCGACGCGATGATCGGCTCGCCGATGTTCTTGACGCCGGTGACGTTGAGCTGGTCCATCACTTCCTGCTCGGACAGGCCGAGGTCGTCACCAAGGCGCGAATAGCGCAGGTGCTTCAGCGAGTGGCAGCCGGCGCAATAGCTCAGGAAGTCCTTGGCGCCGCGTTGCAGCGAGCCCTTGTCGGTGAGATCGGTGCCCGCGGATTGCAGCGCGACGCCATCCTCCGACGCCAGCACCGGCGCGGACAGCAGTCCGAGCAATGCGAACGCGACGAGCGACTTCAACAGGTGTTTCGGTGTCATCGACTTAGTCATGATTGAACGTCACCCGCTCCGGCACCGGCTTGGTCTTGTCGATCTTGGTCCAGATCGGCATGGTCAGGAAGAAGAGGTAGTAGTAGACCGTCAGCACGCGGCCGAGGACCGCCTCGTTGGGATCGGTGCCCGGACCTCCGCCGATCTTGGCCAGCCAGATGAAGCACGCCGCGAAGCCCAGCAGCATCGTCCACGACAGCTTGCCGCGGTAGCGATACGACTTGACCGGCGAACGGTCCAGCCACGGCACCAGGAACAGCAGCACGATGGCGCCGAACATCACCAGCACGCCCCACAGCTTGATGCCGAAGAACGACGGCACCACGCGCAACATCGCGTAGTACGGGGTGAAGTACCACACCGGCTTGATGTGCGCCGGCGTCACCATCGGGTTGGCCGCGGTGAAGTTGTCGTGCTCCAGGAACAGGCCGCCGAAGTTCGGGATGAAGAAGATCACGAACGCGGCGAACATCAGGAAGAAACCGATCCCGACCAGGTCGTGCACGGTGTAGTACGGATGGAACGGAATGCCGTCGGCCGGCTTGTTCGCGTCCCAGTGGTTGCCCTTCGGGCCCTTCTTGATGTCGACGCCGTCCGGATTGTTCGACCCGACTTCATGCAAGGCGCCGAGATGCAACACCACCAGCAACAGCAACACGATCGGCAACGCGATCACGTGCAGCGCGAAGAAGCGGTTGAGCGTGGCATCGGACGGGATGTAATCGCCCATGATCCAGTGCGTCAGGTCGGTGCCGATCACCGGGATCGCGCCGAACAGCGAGATGATCACCTTGGCGCCCCAGAACGACATCTGGCCCCACGGCAGCACGTAGCCCATGAAGGCTTCGGCCATCAGCACCAGATAGATCACCATGCCGAGCAACCACACCAGCTCGCGCGGCTTGCGGTAGCTGCCGTACATCAGGCCGCGGAACATGTGCAGGTAGACGGCGATGAAGAACAGCGATGCGCCGGTCGAGTGCATGTAGCGGATCAGCCAGCCCCAGTCGACATCACGCATGATGTATTCGACCGAGTCGAAGGCCTCCTTGGCATCCGGCTTGTAGTGCATCGTCAGGAAGATGCCGGTCAGGATCTGGTTGACCAGCACCAACAGGCTGAGTACGCCGAAGTAGTACCAGAAGTTGAAATTCTTCGGCGCGTAGTACTCGGTCATGTGCTTGCGGTAGATCGGCATCAGTGCCGGCGCCCGCTCGTTGACCCAGTCCATGACACCCTGCGCGGTGCGCGTGACGACGTTACTCATTTACGCGGCTCCCGGCGGGTCGATGCCGATGACGAGGCTGTCGCCCTCGAAGTGGTACGGCGGCACCGGCAGGTTGGCCGGCGCCGGCTGCGACTTCAGCACGCGTCCGGCCATGTCGTACTTTGACTTGTGGCAGGGGCAGAAGAAACCGCCCTTCCAGTCGGGATCGAACGGTTCCGGCTTGACCTCGGAATGCAGCTCGGGGGCGCAACCCAGATGGGTGCAGACGCCAATCAGCACCAGCACGTCGGGCTTGAGCGAGCGGTGCTCGTTCTGCGCGTACTTGGGCTGCTGGTCGATGTTCTGGGATTTCGGATCGGCCACCAGCGCATCCATCTGCGGCAGCATTTCCAGCATCTTCGGAGTGCGCTTGATGACGTAGACCGGCTGGCCGCGCCAGGCGACGTCACCGCCAAGGATTTGTCCCGCCACCAGGTTGGCGACGTTCACGGTCACCGGGCCGCCCGCCACCTTGGCGCGCGCACTGGGATTCCAGGACTTGATGAAGGGAACCGCCGCGAAACCCGCGCCTACCGCACCCACGACCACGGTGGTCGCGGTCAGGAAGCGCCGACGTCCCGGATTGCCCGGACCGTCGTGTACTTCGTTGTTGGCCATCCGGCACTCCGAAAGCAAAGATGTTGATAGGTTGGCGACCCGCAGGGACACGTTGCCGCGCCCAGCCATCGTTCGACCGGAAATTGTAGCGGAAGGCTTAACGAATCGACAATCTCCGGCCCACCCCATGGGCCGAGACGCGGTGCTCAGTTGGCGCTGCTGCGCGCCCGGTAGCGGTCGGCCAGGGTCCGTACCCGCTCGACATAGGCCCGGGTCTCGCTGTAGGGCGGCACCCCGCCGTACTTGTCCACGGCACCCTCGCCGGCGTTGTAACCGGCGGCAATTCGGGTGATATCACCGCCATAGCGCTTGGCCAGCCAGGCCAGGTATTGCACGCCGCCCTGGATGTTCTGGGCGGCATTGAAGGTATCGGAGACCCCGAAGCGACGGGCGGTGGCCGGCATCAGCTGCATCAGCCCCTGGGCCCCGGCCCGCGACAGCGCGCGCGGGTTGTAGGCCGATTCGGCGTGGATGATGGCGCGCACCACCGCCTCCTCGACGCCATAGAGCTTGGCGGCCGCAGTGATCTCCTGCTGGTAGGCGGAGGTGTTCAGGCTCAGGGTGCGGAAGTTGATGTGCGAGGTGGGATCGCAGGCGAAGCAGCGTTCGATGAAGGAATAGCGAATGGTGCGCACGTCGGCGATGGCCATGCCGCGCGGCGGCTTGCTGGTGACGTAGCGGACGCCATCCTTCATATAGGAGTAGACGGCACCGGAGACATGGCGCTCGCCACGACCCGGGCTGGCGCTACCGGTCGCGGAAATGGTCGGAATCGCCGCCGGAGGCTGGATTTCGGCAGATGGGCTCGGCGCTGGAGGAGGCGTGGTCGTGGCAACGACTGGCGTGACCGATACCGGCGCTTGCTCCGTGGCCTTCGTCCCCGGGCTGGAGCGATAGGTGCTCATCGCGGTGCAGCGCATCCCGGCCAAGCGAGTGCCCGAATAGGTGGTGCCGCCGGTGCCCTCGCAGCGATACAGCGTGCCAGCCGTGGCCGATCCGGCCAGCGACAGGGCGAGCAACAGCAATGCGAGACGACCCCCGATCATCTTGCGGAGTCTCCACGAAATCCCGGGGAATTCAAGTCGGGAGCGCGAGGGCGGCATAGAATATGCGGCCCACCCATCCGGCCCGGATTCCCCACCGCGCCCCGGAGTACGCAATGTCCGACACCATCGCCGCGCCGCGCGGCAAGCTGTTCATCGAGACCCATGGTTGCCAGATGAACGAGTACGATTCGGCGAAGATGGCCGATGTTCTCGCCGAGCACGAAGGCTTGGAACTGACCACGATCGCCGAAGAAGCAGACGTGATCCTGATCAATACCTGTTCGATACGCGAAAAAGCCCAGGAAAAGGTCTTCAGCCAACTTGGGCGTTGGCGCAGCCTGAAACAGGGCGACAAACCGGTGCTGATCGGTGTCGGCGGCTGCGTGGCCAGCCAGGAAGGCGAAGGCATCGTCAAGCGCGCGCCCTACGTCGATCTGGTGTTCGGACCACAGACCCTGCATCGCCTGCCCGAGCTGATCCGCGCCCGCCGCGAATCCGGTCGTCCGCAGGTGGATATCAGCTTCCCCGAGATCGAGAAGTTCGACGCCCTGCCCGCACCGCGCGCCGACGGCCCGACCGCCTTCGTCTCGATCATGGAAGGCTGCTCGAAATACTGCTCGTTCTGCGTGGTGCCCTATACCCGCGGCGAGGAAGTGAGTCGCCCGTTCGAGGACGTGCTGGTGGAAGTGGCGCAACTCGCGGCCAAGGGCGTGCGCGAGATCAACCTGCTCGGCCAGAACGTCAACGCCTATCGCGGCCCGATCAGTGACAGTGAAGAAATGGCGGACCTCGCGCTGTTGATCCGTACCATCGCCGAGATCGACGGTGTCGACCGCATTCGTTTCACCACCTCGCATCCGCTGGAGTTTTCGGACTCGCTGATCGAGGCCTACCGCGACGTGCCCAAGCTCGCCAACTACCTGCACCTACCGGTACAGTCAGGTAGCGATCGCATCCTCTCGGCGATGAAGCGCGGCTACACGGCGCTCGAGTTCAAGCAGAAGATCCGCAAGTTGCGCGCGGTCCGTCCGGACATCGCCATCAGTTCCGATTTCATCGTCGGTTTCCCCGGCGAAAGCGATGCCGATTTCGACAAGACGATGAAGCTGATCGAGGACGTCGGTTTCGATCAGTCGTACTCCTTCATCTATTCACGCCGACCCGGTACACCTGCCGCAGATCTCGCCGACGACGTCAGCGACGAAACCAAGCGCGCGCGACTGTCACGCTTGCAGGCGCATATCAATGCGCACAGTTTCGAGTTGTCGAAGGCGATGGTCGGCACGACGCAGCGCATCCTCGTCACCGGAACGTCGCGCAAGGACAGCAGCGAACTCACCGGCAAGACCGAGAACATGCGCCAGGTGAATTTCGCCGGTCATCCGCGCCTGGTGGGCGGATTCGTCGATGTCGTCATCACCGATGCATTGCCGAATTCGTTGCGCGGGCGCATCGCCACGGCGGAAGACACTATCGACGCCTGAATCATTTGACGCGCGTGCCCTGATGTGAGTAGATCTCGCCGTAGCACGTATTGTCCGGGGGGAATTTACCCTCTTCAGGCAGGTAGTCCCCAAAGGGAACGCGATCGCATCGCCATTCCTGTGGCAATGACGGCTTTACGAGTGCCTGCTTCCAGCGCACCGCACGCCCGTCGCGCAGGAGCACCCAGTAGATCGGCATGCGCCCTTCGTTGAGCAGGAGCGCATCGTCCAGTACGCCCGGATGACGCATGAATTCATCACTCCTGCCGCCCATTTTCATCTGCCGCGCGAACTGTTTGAGGATCACGTCCATGTGGTAATCGACATTGCCGTAATCCAGTGAAAATTGCGCTGTCGTGATACGTGAGCGGATAGACGCATTACCCAACGCGGTTTGCACCTGTTTTTCGATTGCTCCGACATCTGCCGGACTTTCCAGCGCACCACGCGCGAGTGGCAATGATGCCCAGATCGACAGATTCGATGGCGCGTTCTTCGCATGCATCACCGCATGGAGGGTAGTTTTTTTGTCGAGCCTTCTCCAATTGTTCGGCATCGTCACATAAGACGATTTTTCAGCCAGCCACAGGCGATCGATCACGAACGACTTGCGCAGTGCATCGACCGCCTGTGGTGCCGCGGCCAGTGCATCCAGATTGCTCGCCCGGTCCCACACCGCGGCCGCCACCACCGAATCGAGCACATGTGCATCCGCCGGTTCCAGCAGACGCTCGCGGTTTGTCGCTCCCGCCGGAAGCAATGCCGCAACCGCGTCCGGAAGAGCCTGGGAATAATCCGGTCTCCCGTCGACCTTTCCGTCACCGCGCCTCCACGGCAGCATCCTGAAGTTGAACGAAATGCTGCTGGCCGACAGCGTCGTTCCGTTCGCATATCGCGCCTCCACCACGTAGCCCGGGAAATCGTCCGTATGCCTCCCGAAGCGAATGCCTTCGCTGATCAATTCCGTCATCCCGCGCGCCGTGCGCAGATATTCGCGATAGCGCGATGCATCCGCGCTCGCCTCCGGCGAAGACGCCCAGCGCTCGATCTTCCACCACTTGTCGATGGCCTTCTGGATGGCTTCCGGCGATCCGAACGTCGACGGATCCGCCTCGGGCACCACTGGCGCACACAGTGCATCCACCAGCGCCTGCACACGCGCAACCGGAACCATCGCGGTGGAATTCCCGTTCACCAAGTCGCCCTTTTGCATCGGGAAATTGTTCTGGATCGCGGCCTCCATGCGGTAGGCATCCCCTTGGCGCACCATGTCCAACCGCGTTGACGATGACGCGCCCAATCCGCCCCACCCGCTCTTGATGACCACGCCTTCCGGCAAACCGGGCACGCACAGCCCGGCCGGATGTGCCACGGTTGCCCACGCCAACATCGCGCACACTGCGATGCCCCGCCATACTCGGCACATGGCCTGCCCCCGATCCTGCAATAGTTCGATGATGCACCGGCGCGCGTCCATCTTGCCACTGTGCTTCGCACTGCTGCTCTCCGGCTGCATGACCACGCCTGCGATCGATATCGCGCAACGTCCGGCCACCTGGGCACAACCTGTCGCCAATGCCGAACTGCACAACCTGCATCGCGTCACGCCGACCATGTGGCGTTCATCGCTGCCCGACGCACAAGGCTTCGCCGCCGCCAATGCGCTCGGCATCCATACCATCGTCAACCTGCGCCCGATGCCGGACATCGTGCCGGGACCGAAGCACGCGGCGCTCGAACACATCCCGGTATGGACCTGGCATGTCACCGACGGCGAAATCCTCGACTTCCTGCGCATCGCCAGCGATCCGTCGAAACAACCGGTGCTGGTGCATTGCCAGCACGGCGCCGATCGCACCGGCGTGATGGTCGCCGCGTATCGCGTGGTGGTGCAGGACTGGAACAAGGAAGACGCGATCCGCGAAATGCAGCGCGGCGGTTACGGTTACCACGCGATCTGGACCAATCTGCCAGGGGTGATCCGCAAACTTGATGTGGCGAAGATGCGTTCACGACTGCATTCATCGCAAACACCCTGACCATCGGCACATTCGGAGCACCACACGTTTGTCCCTATAATCCGGGATACACGGAGAGATTCCGATGCCCCGCTTCATCGATCGATTCGACCGCAGACGCGTTTTCCGTTTGTCGCTGCTTGCGGCATCCCTCTGCGGATCCGCAATCACGGGACACGCTTTCGCCGCGGAAACCTCCTCGCCCCCGCAACAGTCGCTGGACGATGCGTGGTGGACGGGATCGGTCATCGCCAACTCGCCGGCACCGCTGCCGAAGGGACACGGCTACGTCGAATCCTATTTCTATGATGCGAAGAGTCCCGGCGTCGATGCCTGGGGTTCGCAAACCTACATGCTGTACGGACTGAGCGATCGGGTGACGGTCGGCGTACGGCCGTTGTTCGGCTACACCCGCATCGATGGCGGCGGCGGAAGCACGCACATCGGTGGCGGCGATATCGCGCTGCACGCGCAATACGCATTGACCACGTATTCGCGCGAAAAAAACCGACCGGCGCTCGCCGTCGCGATCGAGGAATCGCTGCCGACAGGCCGCTACGATCGCCTTGATCGTGCCAGCAACGGTTTCGGCAGCGGGGCCCGCACGACGACCCTCGGCATCTATGCGCAGCACTACTTCTGGATGCCGAACGGTCGCATCCTGCGCGGCCGCGTCAACATCAGCGGCTCGCACTCCGATCGCGCGCATGTCCGCGATCTCAGCGTCTATGGCACATCCGTCGGATTCGCCGGCGACGCCCGTCCCGGCAACAGCGTGGCCTTCGACAACGCCTGGGAATACAGCATCACCCGCAACTGGGTGCTGGCGACCGATTTCTATTACCGTCACGATGCCGCGACGATTCTGCGCGATGCATCCGGCGTGCGCAGCAGAAGCCACGCCAGTGACACGTTCGCAGTCGTTCCGGCCATCGAATACAACTGGACGCCACGCGTCGGCGTGATCTTCGGAACGCGCTACATCCCCGCACGGGGCCACAATACGCGTTCGCTCACGCCGGTGGTCGCACTCAGCGTGTTCATGTAACCCGACACGAAAAGAAGCGGCGAGGCTCTCCCTTGCCTCGCCGCTCCACAACTCCCGATTTACTTCAGCAACGTCCTGTTGCCTGGTCGGAATACGTTATTGCTTGGTCGGAATATTGACCTTGTCGATGCCGTGGATGACACCGTTGCTCGAGCTGATGTCGGCCGCAGTCACCATTGCGCCATCGATGCTGACCTTGTCATTGGCCAGCTTGATCGGCGCGGATTGACCGTTAACCGTCCTCGCTGCTTCCCATTTGCCGATGTCGGAGACGGTCTTGCGGCCGTTCACGACGTGGTAGTTCAGCAACGAAACCAGTTCCTGCTTGTTTTCCGGCTTCAACAGATTATCGAGCTTGCCGGCCGGCAGCTTGTCGAACGCGGCGTCGGTCGGGGCGAACACGGTGAAGGGGCCGGTGCCGCGCAGGGTGTCACTCATGCCGGCTTGCTCGATGGCCTTGCCGAAGGTCTTGAACGAACCATTGTCAGCGGCGGTGTCGAGGAGATTCTTGGTGCCCGGAGTATTGGTTTGCGTGTTCATGATTTAGTGCCTTTGAAATGCGGATTCGCATGGATGCGGAATCGCAGGCGGCCGAAGCCGGGGCTCCCGCCGGTGGCGGGAACACTGTGGCTCAGTGCGGAGAAAGGGGGAAGTGCGCGCGGCTGAGTGGCCGTTACGGCATTGCGCCGTAGTGCCAAAACACAATGCGCCCTGTGTTGTTAGCAGGATGTTATTCGGGATTTCAACGCTCCGAATGCCCGCTGTGATAGTAGTCGCGTCCAGCCAGCAGTTCCGGTTTGATCAGGTCGACGAAGGCGCGGGCATGGCTCGACAGGAACTTGCCCTTGCGCATCACCACGCCATAACTGCGTGACGGGAAATAGCGCGCCAGCGAACGCGCGACCAGCGTTTCGCGATCGGCAGGCGTCAGGCAGATCGAGGTGACGATGCTGATGCCCATGCCCATCGCCACGTATTGCTTGATGATTTCCCAGCCGCCGACTTCCATCGCCACGCTGTACGGCACGCGCGCACGCTGGAACACCAGGTCGACGAAGCGATAGGTGGTGAGCCGTTGCGGTGGCAGGATCAACCCATAAGGAGACAGATCGGACAGCGTGATGTCGTCCTTGTTCGCCAACGGATGATCGGGCGCCATGATCAGCATCGGATCGAAACTGTAGGCCGGCGCGTAGTGGATGTCGTTGGGCACGTCGAGCATCGAGCCGACGGCGAGATCGACCTTGTCGGCGCGCAGCATTTCCAGGCCGCCGGCGCCGGTGACGTTGTGCAGCGTGAGCTTGACGTCCGGATGCGCGGCCTTGAACGCGGACACGATCGGCGGCAACAGGTGGAGGATGGTCGAGGTGCCTGCGGCGATCTGCAGTTCACCCGTGCCCTTGCCGCGCAGTGCGTCACGGAAGGTGCCATGCAGGCCATCGATGCCATCGACCAATGGCGCAACGAACGCATACAGCAAGGTGCCGTCCTCGCTGAGGTCGAGGCGACGGCCCTGGCGCTTGAACAATCGTGTGCCGAATTCGCGCTCGATCGCCTGGATCTGCAGGCTCACCGCCGGCTGGCTGAGGAACAGCGCCTCGGCCGCGCGCGAGATCGACCCCAGCCGCGCCACCTGGCAAAACGCGCGCAAGGGCTTGAGTCGACTGCCTTTATAGGAAAACCGGGGGGCGAGGTCGCGGTCGTCGCTCATGGGGCCAGGTTTCAGTATTAGTTTTTCTAATATATTCGATTGACAACTTTGCGTTGCGAAATACTATCCGCGGCCGGATGGTTGCGGTGCAGCAACTCGCTGCGCCGCAGACCCCGCCGATGTCCGCCCAGCCCCAGACCTTCCAGCCAGCCCTTCCCACCCTGACCGCGCAGGCGCCCGGGCAGGACGCCCTGCTGACCCCGGAGGCGTTGGCGTTCCTGGCCGAACTGCACCACCACTTCGAGCCATCCCGGCGCCAGTTGCTGGACGCCCGCCGCCAGCGCCAAGTCGCCTTCGATGCCGGCGCCCTCCCCGACTTCCGCGCCGATACCGCGGCGATCCGGGCCGACGACTGGAAGGTGGGCACGATCCCGACCGCCCTGCTGCGCCGGCAGGCCGAGATCACCGGGCCAGTCGATCCCAAGATGGTGATCAACGCGCTGAACTCGGGCGCCGATTGCTACATGGCCGATTTCGAGGACAGCACCGCACCAACCTGGGGCAACCTGATCGAAGGCCAGCTCGCGCTGCACGATGCCATCGCCGGCACGCTCGAATTCACCAGCGATGCCGGCAAGACCTATCGCCTGCGGCCGGAATCCGAACGTGCGGTGCTGATCGTGCGCCCACGCGGCTGGCATCTCGACGAGAAGCATGTGCGGATGGATGGCGCAGCGATGTCCGCCTCGCTGTTCGATTTCGGATTGTTCTGTTTCCACAACGCGCGGGCACTCGCGGTGAAGGATCGCGGTCCGTATTTCTATCTGCCGAAATTGCAGTCGATGGAGGAAGCGGCGCTGTGGGATCGAGCGATGGCGTTCGCCGAAGAGGCACTCGGCCTGCCGCACGGGCAACTGAAGGTGACGGTGCTGGTCGAAACGCTGCCCGCCGCGTTCGAGATGGACGAAATCCTGCACGCCCTGCGCGATCGCATCGTCGGACTCAACTGCGGGCGTTGGGATTACATCTTCTCCTACATCAAGACGCTGCGCGGACATCACGACCGCGTGTTGCCGGAACGCAGCCAGGTAACGATGACGCAGCCGTTCCTGAAGGCGTATTCCGAACTACTGATCAAGACCTGCCATCGCCGCGGCGCGTTCGCGATGGGCGGAATGGCGGCGCAAATTCCGATCAGCAACGATGCCGAGGCCAACGCGCGTGCGCTGGAGCGCGTCAGCGCCGACAAATTGCGCGAGGCGAAAGCCGGTCACGACGGCACCTGGGTGGCGCATCCCGCCTTGATCCCGATCGCGCGCGACGCATTCGCGACGGTGGTCACTGGCGACAACCAGCTCGACGTGCTGCGCGAAGACGTCGAGGTGTCGGCCGCCGATCTGCTGCGCCCGAGCATCGGCACGATCACCCATGCCGGATTCGACGGCAATGTCGAAGTGTGCGTGCGCTATCTCGCGGCGTGGCTGGATGGCAATGGCTGCGTGCCGATCCATCACCTGATGGAAGACGCCGCAACCGCCGAAATCGCCCGCACGCAGCTGTGGCAATGGCTGCATCACGGAAGCCTGCATCTCGACGACGGCACCCCGCTGGATTTCGCCTTGCTGGAACGCGCGCTGATCGGACTGCCATCTCGCCTGCGCGCAGCAAACATTCCCGGGATCAATCGCATCGACGATGCCATCGCGCTGCTGCACGACCTCACGTATGCAGACACGCTCGCCGATTTCTTGACACTGCCGGCCTACGCGCAGCTGCCCTGAGTTCCAACACCCTCGCCCACCACCGCACCAAGGAGAACGAAATGAGCACCACGAGCCTGTCCTCGGCCCTTCCCTCCGCCGAACAATTGCGACTCGAGTGGAGCAACAACCCGCGCTGGGCCGGTATCCGCCGCGACTACAGCGCCGAGGACGTCGTGCGCCTGCGTGGCACCGTGCATGTCGAACATTCGCTCGCGCGACTTGGTGCCGGGAAGTTGTGGACGTCACTGCAGCGCGAGGACTTCGTCAACGCGCTCGGTGCACTCACCGGCAACCAGGCGATGCAGCAGGTCAAGGCCGGATTGAAGGCGATTTACCTCAGCGGTTGGCAGGTTGCCGCCGATGCCAATCTTGCCGGCGAGATGTATCCCGACCAGTCGCTGTATCCGGCGAATTCGGTGCCGCAGGTGGTGAAGCGCATCAACAACACGCTGCTGCGCGCCGACCAGCTCAACCACGCCGAGGGCGACGACAGCATCGATTACCTGCAGCCGATCGTCGCCGATGCCGAAGCCGGATTCGGTGGCGTGCTCAACGCATTCGAGCTGATGAAGTCGATGATCGAAGCCGGTGCCGCCGGCGTGCACTTCGAAGACCAGCTCGCCTCGGTGAAGAAATGCGGCCACATGGGCGGCAAGGTACTGGTGCCGACGCGCGAAGCGATCGAGAAACTCACCGCCGCGCGCCTCGCCGCCGACGTGATGGGCGTGCCGACGCTGATCGTCGCGCGCACCGATGCCGAAGCCGCTGACTTGCTGACCAGCGACGTCGACGCGAACGACTTGCCGTTCTGCACTGGCGAACGCACCGTCGAAGGCTTCTACAAGACGCACAAGGGACTGGATCAGGCGATCAGCCGCGGCCTCGCCTATGCGCCTTATGCCGACCTGGTGTGGTGCGAAACCGGCAAGCCCGACCTGGAATTCGCGCGCAAGTTCGCCGAAGCGATCCACGCCAAGTATCCCGGCAAGTTGCTGGCCTACAACTGCTCGCCGTCGTTCAACTGGAAGAAGAACCTCGACGACGCCACCATCGCCAGGTTCCAGCATGAAATCGCCAGCTACGGCTACAAGTTCCAGTTCATCACCCTGGCCGGTTTCCATGCGTTGAACTACGGCATGTTCGATCTCGCACACGGCTATGCCCGCCGCCAGATGAGCGCCTTCGTGGAATTGCAGGAACGCGAATTCGCGGCGGCCGATCGTGGCTTCACCGCGGTGAAGCACCAGCGCGAAGTTGGCACTGGCTACTTCGATGCGGTGACGCAGACCATCCAGGGCGGCAAGTCGTCGACGGTGGCGCTGAAAGGCTCGACCGAGGAGGAACAGTTCCAGCCGCAGGCGGTCGCGGTCGCAGCCTGATCGGCAGGTCGCCGCCCGGAGCGATCCGGGTGGCGCGGTGCAACGGCCGTGCTCGCGGCCGTCATGTGCTCGGCGTTACCCTATGCACATATGAGTACTCCCCAACACGATTTCACCCTCGATCCCGCCGACAGCGCGCAGCTCGCCAACCTGGCCGGGCCGTTCGACGCCCACCTGCGCCAGATCGAACTGCGCATGGGCGTGGAGATCGCCAATCGCGGCAACATTTTCCGCGTCAGCGGCGAAGATGCGACAGCAGTCGCCAACACCGAGAAACTGTTGCGCGCGCTGTATCACGAAGCCGCGAGCGAAACGCTGGACGATCACGCCATCAACATCCGCGTGGCCGCGTTCGCGCATGCCATTGGCGATACTCGCGATGACGACTACGTGCCGCAGGACGTCTCGGTCCGTGTCAAGCGCGGCAACATCCGCGGACGCGGCGCCAACCAGAAGAAATACCTGAATGAAATCGCCACCCACGACATCAACTTCGGGATCGGTCCGGCCGGCACCGGAAAAACATTTCTTGCTGTCGCGATGGCCGTCGATGCACTGAACGAATCACGAGTACAGCGCTTGATCCTGGTGCGCCCGGCGGTCGAAGCCGGCGAAAAACTCGGCTTCCTGCCCGGTGATCTCAGCCAGAAGGTCGATCCCTACCTGCGCCCGCTCTACGACGCGCTGTACGAAATGCTCGGCGTCGAGAAGGTGCTGAAGCTGCTGGAGAAATCGGTGATCGAGATCGCGCCGCTGGCCTACATGCGCGGCCGCACGCTCAACGACGCCTTCGTGATCCTCGACGAAGCGCAGAACACCACCGTCGAACAGATGAAGATGTTCCTGACCCGACTCGGCTTCGGCAGCACCGCGGTGGTCACCGGTGACATGACGCAGATCGACTTGCCCAAGCACGTGAAGTCCGGCCTGCGCGATGCCATCGAAGTGCTGCGCGATGTCGATGGCGTCAGCTTCACCTTTTTCGAAGCGCGCGACGTCGTCCGCCATCCGCTGGTGGCACGCATCGTCACTGCCTATGACGCACGGGATGCGCGCGATGCCGAGACCGGGGCGCGGGAGTAAACTCGCCCCATGACCCGCGGCCCTACCCGTCTCGATGTCGCCGTCAGTTACGCCGTGCCGCGCACGGGCGTGCCGGCGGCTGCGAGTTTTCGTCGCTGGGTCGCCGCTGCGCTGGAAGGCCGCATCCTCGAAGCCGACCTCGCCCTGCGCATCGTCGGCACCGATGAAGGCTGCGCGCTGAATCGCCACTATCGCGGCAAGGATTACGCGACCAATGTCCTGAGTTTCCCCGCGGAACGCCCGCCCGGATTGCCCAAGGCCGCGAAATTCCCTTTGCTCGGCGATCTGGTGCTGTGCGCGCCGGTGGTGGCGAAGGAAGCGCGCGAGCAACACAAGGCGCTCAACCATCACTATGCGCACCTGACTGTGCACGGCTGCCTGCACCTGCTGGGTTGGGATCACGAAGACGATGCCGACGCACAGGCGATGGAGCAGTTGGAACGCGAGGTGTTGCTGGAACTGGGAATCGCCGATCCCTACTCCTGAATGCGGCAGTCACCAGCAATCCGCCGCCTCCATGTAGACTGAACCGTCCATCCGCAATGACGCGACCCGCTCGACCCAATGGCCGACGAACCTGACAGTCCCAACGGCCAGCCCGAACACCGGAGCTGGCTGGAACGCATCGGCGCCGTACTGTCCGGCGAACCCACCACCCGCGGCGATGTCGTCGAATTCCTGCGCGATGCCGGCGCCGACGGCCTGATCGGCACAGACACATTGCGAATGATGGAAGGCGCGATCGCGATTTCCGATCTCACCGTCGATGACGTGATGGTGCCGCGGGCGCAGATCACCATGCTGCAGATCGACCAGCCGATGACGGAAGCGCTGGCCATCGTGCTGGAATCCGGCCACTCGCGCTTCCCGGTGCACGGCGAGGACAAGGACGAGATCCTCGGCATCCTGCTGGCGAAGGATTTGTTGCGGGTGGTGGTCGAACATTCCGATCAGACCATCCGCGACCTGCTGCGCCCGGCCTTCCTGATCCCCGAATCCAAGCGCCTCGACGTGTTGCTGCGCGAGTTCCGCATGTCGCGCAACCACATGGGCATCGTCATCGACGAGTACGGCGGCGTCGCCGGCCTGCTCACCATCGAGGACGTGCTGGAACAGATCGTCGGCGATATCGATGACGAACACGACGACGCCAACGACGAGGTCGCGCATATCCGCGCCGGCGCCGACGGGCAATTCGTGGTCGATGCACTGACGCCGATCAGCGATTTCAACGAACGTTTTGATGCCGATTTCGACGAAGACGAATACGACACCATCGGTGGCCTGGTCACTGCGGCGATCGGTCATCTCCCCGAAGCCGGCGAGGAACTGGCGATGGGGCGCTTCGTGTTCCGCGTCGCCAACGCCGATGCCCGTCGGGTGCATGCGTTCCATGTCGGCGTGCGCGCTGAATGAAACGCGTAGTTGCTGCACTGCAGGTCATCCTGCTCGCATTGTGCGCGCTGCCCGCGTTTGCGACACCCCGCATTGGGGTGATGACGATGCAGCCCGGCGAGGTGTTCTGGGAACGTTTCGGCCATGACGCGATCGTGGTCGACGATCCGGCGAAGGGTGAACCGGTTTCCTACAATTTCGGCTTCTTCGATCCCGGCGAGCCCGGTTTCATCGGACGCTTCATCCGCGGTCAGATGCTGTATTCGCTGGCGGCGTTGCCATTGCGCGAAGACCTGCAGACATATCGCGACGAAGGTCGCGGCGTGGCGATCCAGTGGCTGAACCTGACGCCCGCACAAGCCAACGCGGTGCAGTCGGCGCTGGAACTCAAAGCGCAACCGCAGAATAGTCGCTACCACTACGATTATTTCCGCGACAACTGCACCACCCGCGTGCGCGATGCGCTGGATCGCGCACTGGGCGGCCAACTGCGTCGCCAGCTGGAAGGCAGTTCCAATGGCGAAACGTATCGCAGTGACGCCACACGCATGGCCGCGCCGGCGCCGTGGATGCGCTACGGGTTCGAACTCGGCCTCGGGCCGGCCGCCGATGTTCCGCTGACGCACTGGGATGATGCCTTCCTGCCGCAGCGCCTCGCCGACAGTCTCGCCAGCGCAAGCAACAACGACCAGCCACTGGTGAGCGCGACCGAGCAACTGCTGCCGCAGCGCCTTGCGCCGGCATCGGCGGAAACCGCATTGCCGTTGTGGCCGTTCGTGATCGCCGGGCTGGCGATTGCTGCAGCGATCCTCGCGTTCGGACGCAGGCATCGCCGCCTGCTCGCCGCGCTGGCCTTGCCGTTCTGGCTGTTCTGCGGTCTGTTCGGCGCAGTGTCGCTGTATGCATGGATCGGCACTGCGCACTGGGTCGCCGCTGCCAACCACAATCTGTGGCTGCTCAATCCGCTGGCGTTGTTGATGCTGTGGCCGGCGCTGCAATGGCTGCGCGGCCGCGACAGCGCGTTTGGCCGCAACGTGTTGCTGGTGATCGCGATGTTCGCCGTCATCGGCCTGCTGGTGTCGTGGCTGGGACCACTGCAACGCAACGCGCCGTGGGTGGCGCTGCTGGTGCCGATCCATTGTGCGTTGTCGCTGGCGTGGCCGCGCGCGCTTGCCCGTTCACGCGACTGAGTGCAGGATGCGGACGATGAGTCTTCCGACACTCGATTCCAACAGCAGTTCGCCCCCGGCTGATGCCGCCGCCTGCGTGATCAATTGCGCGGTATATCGCGATGGCGTGCGCCAGGACATCCCGCTCGATCGCATCAGCGACGAACTGGCGACGCATGACGACAGCTTCGTCTGGGTCGGCCTGTACGAACCGGACGAACAACTGCTCGACCGCATGCAGCAGGAATTCGGCCTGCACGATCTCGCTGTCGAGGATGCCCACAGCGCGCACCAGCGGCCGAAGCTGGAAGCCTTCGGCACGACCTTGTTCATGGCCGTACACACCGCGCAACTGGTGGACGCGCACGTTCGTTTCGGCGAAACCCACATTTTCTACGGGCCACGCTTCCTGCTGACGGTGCGCCATGGCGCTTCGCTGAGTTTCGCGCCCGTGCGGCAGAAACTCGAACGCGAACCGGAACACCTGAAGCTCGGGCCGGCGGTGGCACTGCACGGCGTCCTCGATTTCATCGTCGACAACTACGAACCGATCGTCGGCGCCTTCCGCAAGGAACTGGACGAGCTGGAACACGCGATCTTCGCTGAGGATTTCCGTCGCCAGACCATCAGCCGCCTGTATGCGTTGCGCAAGGAACTCACCGAAATGCGCATGTCGGTGCTACCGATGCAGGACATCCTCAAGCAACTGGTGCGCATCCAGGATTTCGGCATCCCCGACGAAGTGCGTCCTTATTTCCGCGACATTTCCGATCACGCCGCGCGCACCGCCGACACCATCGACGTGTTGCGCGAAATGGCCGCCGCCGCGATGAACACCAATCTTTCGCTGGTTACCATCAGCCAGGGCGAGGTGGTCAAGAAACTCGCCGGCTGGGCCGGACTGCTCGCCGTACCGACGCTGGTTGCGAGCTGGTACGGCATGAATTTCCACGGCATGCCGGAACTTGCCGCCCCCCACGCCTACTGGATACTGATCGGAATTGTCAGCGTGTCCTGCATCGTGCTGTACCGCTACCTCAAGAAGGTCCACTGGTTGTAGCACGCCGGGCATACGACCAAAGTCGAAGCCGGCCATGCCGCAGCGCGGATTGACGCGTGGCCCGCAACGCGCGACGCTCGCAGGGATTTCCGTGGAGTGGACAGCATGCAGGCGATGAAAATGCTTGGCTGGGTGGTGCTGGCGGTGTTCGCCGCCTTTTGCCTCGGGGTGGTGGCGCTGCATCGAGGCGAAACCATCAACGCGATGTGGCTGGTCGCGGCGTCGGTCTCGATCTTCTTCATCGGCTACCGGTTCTACGCGCGCTACATCGCCGACCGCGCGCTGCAGCTCGATCCCACCCGGATGACGCCGGCGTGGCGTCACAAGGACGGCCTCGATTACGAGCCGACCGACAAGACCATCCTGTTCGGCCACCACTTCGCCGCGATCGCCGGCGCCGGCCCGCTGGTCGGTCCGGTGCTGGCCGCGCAGATGGGCTATCTCCCCGGATTTCTGTGGATCCTGTTCGGGGTGATCTTCGCCGGCGCGGTGCAGGATTTCCTGATCCTGGTGTTCTCGGTGCGCCGTGACGGCCGCGGACTCGGCGAGATGATCCGCAACGAGATGGGCAATGCCGCCGGCGTGACCGCGATGGTCGGCATCCTGATGATCATGGTGATCCTGCTCGCGGTGCTGGCACTGGTGGTGGTGAAGGCGCTGGCTGGCAGTCCGTGGGGCACGTTCACCGTCGCCGCGACCATCCCGATCGCGTTGCTGATGGGCGTGTCGCTGCGCTGGTTGCGCCCGGGCCGGGTGCTGGAAGCATCGATCATCGGTTTCGTGCTGCTGATGCTGGCGATCTGGGGTGGTGGCCAGGTCGCCGCGCACACCGATCTTGCCAAGATGTTCACTTTCGACGGCCGTGCATTGGCGTGGATGCTGATCGCTTACGGCTTCATCGCCGCAGTGCTGCCGGTATGGCTGCTGCTGGCGCCGCGCGATTACCTCTCCACCTTCCTCAAGATCGGCACGATCATCCTGCTGGCGGTTGCCGTGGTGGTGGCGATGCCGCAACTGCATATGCCGGCCATCACCAAGTTCGTCGATGGCAGTGGCCCGGTGTTCTCCGGAAAACTGTTCCCGTTCCTGTTCATCACCATCGCCTGCGGTTCGGTCTCGGGATTCCATGCACTGGTGTCGTCCGGCACCACGCCGAAGATGCTGTCGAACGAACGCGAAGCGAAACTGATCGGCTACGGCGGCATGCTGATGGAAGCGATGGTCGCGGTGATGGCGCTGATCGCCGCCTGCGTGCTCGATCCCGGTCTGTATTTCGCCATGAACGCGCCTGCCGCCCTGATCGGCACCACGCCGGAAGCAGCGGCGCAGGCGATCTCCAGCTGGGGCTTCGTGATCACGCCGGACATGCTCACCGCCACCGCGCACAACATCGGCGAAACCACCATCCTCTCGCGCGCCGGTGGCGCGCCGACGCTGGCGGTCGGCATGGCGCAGATCCTGCATGGATTGATCGGCGGCGAAGGACTGATGGCGTTCTGGTACCACTACGCCATCCTGTTCGAAGCGTTGTTCATCCTCACCACCGTCGATGCCGGGACGCGCGTGGCGCGCTTCATGATCCAGGACCTCGCCGGCACCGTGTATCCGCCGCTCGCGCATACCCACAACTGGGGCGCCAACATCGCCTGCACCGCACTCGCGGTCGGCGCCTGGGGTTATTTCCTCTACCAAGGCGTGGTTGATCCGCTGGGCGGCATCAACACCTTGTGGCCGCTGTTCGGCATCGCCAACCAGATGCTGGCGGCGATCGCGCTGGTGTTCTGCTGCGTGGTGATGGTGAAGGCCAAACGCGAGCGCTGGGTGTGGGTGCCGGCGATCCCGACCGTCTGGCTGTTGGCGTGCACGCTGACAGCAGGTTGGCAGAAAGTGTTGCATCCCAACCCGAAGATCGGCTTCCTGGCGAACGCGCAGAAGTTCTCCGAGGCGATCGCGCGCGGCGAGGTACTGGCCCCGGCGAAATCGTTGCAGGACATGCAGCGGGTGGTCTTCAACAACCAGCTCGATGCGGCGTTGTGCGCGCTGTTCGTCATCGTGGTCCTGCTGACCGTGGTGTTCGGCGTGCGCGAAATATTGCGCGCGCGGTTGTCCGCCACGCCCACCATTCGGGAGACCCCGTATGTCGCGGTCGATTTCTGACGCTTGGCGTTGGCTGGAACGCACGGCACGCCTCGCCATCGGCGTGCCCGATTACGACACTTATGTCGCCCATGTCCGCAGCCATCACCCCGGAGTTGCGCCGATGAGCCGCGAGGAATTCTTCGTCGAACGGATGCAAGCGCGTTACGGCAAGGGCCGTTCGCGCTGCTGTTGATCGATCAGAACACGAACAGGCCGATCGCCGCGGCGAACATGAGGATGGTGGTGATTCCCACGCAGACCCGGCTCACCAACGAGCTCGGTTGTCCTTTCATCAACGTGCGATCGGACGCCACCAGCAAGACACCCACCAGCAGGAACGGCGCCAGCAGGCCGTTGATCACCGCGGTCCAGAACAGCGCCTTGAACGGATCGATCTTGAGGAAATCCATCATGATCCCCGCAAGGATCGCCAACGCGAACACCGCGTAGAACGACGTCGCTTGGGGAAATTTGCGATCCAGCCCGTAGGTCCAGTCGAAAGTTTCCGCGAAGGCGTACGCCGCCGATCCCGCCAGAGTCGGAATCGCCAGCAAGCCGGTGCCGATGATTCCGACCGTGTACAGCAGGTAGGCCGCGTCCCCGGCCAGCGGTCGCAATGCTTCCGCCGCCTGGCGCGTGGTGGTGATGTCGGTGACGCCGTGCGCACCCAGCGTGAGTGCGGCGACCAGGATGATGAAGAACATCACCACGTTGGAGAACAGCGTGCCCAGCGCGACATCTGCGCGCCGGAAGGCGATGTCTTCATCGGGTACCGCATGATGGTGGCGCATCAGGCGGCGGCCCTTGGCGTTCTGTTCTTCCACTTCCTGCCCGGCCTGCCAATAGAACAGGTAGGGACTGATGGTGGTGCCCAAGATCGCCACCACCATCGCCCACGCGTCGTGGTTGCGCGGCCATTGCGGTATCACCGCCGCGTGCAACACGCTCGACCAGTCGGGACGGATGATGAAGGCCGTCGCGACGTAAGCGAACAGCACCAGCGCCAGCCACTTCAGCACCACCGCGATCTGGTGATAGCGCAGGCGGATCGCCGCGAAGGCGATACCGACGCCGAACACCACCACGTAGAGATGCGTCGAGCCCAGGCCAAGCATGTTGGCGGCATCGGCCATGCCGGCGAGATCCGACCCGATGTTGATGACGTTGGCGATCAGCAATGCCAGCGACGCGATGCCAACCAGCCAGCGCGGGAATTTCTTGCGGAACACGCCGGCCAGGCCCATGTCGGTGACCATGCCTATGCGCGCGCACATCATCTGCACCGTACCCATCAGCGGCCACGTCAGCCACGACATCCACAGCAGATGCGTGCCGAACTGCGCGCCGGCAATCGAATACGTCGCGACGCCGGACGGATCGTCGTCGGCGGCGCCGGTGGTGATGCCCGGCCCGAGTGCCCGCCACAATCGCAGAATCCCTTTTTTCGGGATGGCCTCCTGTTCGCTCATGCGCCTGCCAACGCCTTCAACGCCAATCCGAGGATGTAAGCGAGCACGGTGCCGGTGGCGTAACCAAGCGTGCCGAGCAAGGCGCCGACCGGCGCCAGCGCCGGATGGAAGGCCGATGCCACGACCGGCGCCGATGCCGGTCCGCCGATATGACTTTGCGAGCCCACCGCGAAATAGAACAGCGGCGCGCGGATCAATCGACCGACCAGCCACAGGATGATGATGTGGAAGCCGAGCCAGACCACGCCGAGCAATAGCAGTGCGGGCTTGTCGAACACCGCACCGATATCCATCTGCATGCCGATGCAGGCGATCAGGATGTAGAGCAACAGCGTGCCGATGGTCGACGCACCAACGCCATCGAGGCGACGCATGCGGGTGAAACTCAACGACAGCCCGACCGTGGTGCAGATGGCGATGATCCACACCAGCGGTTCACCGAGGCCAGCGCGTTTCGCCCACGGCGCCTGTTGCGCGATCCACGGTGAGAACTCCCCTGCCACCCAGTGCGCGAGTCCGACGGTGCCGAAAGCGAGGCCAAAGATCATCACCAGATCGGTGAGCGTCGCCGGACGTTCATGCTTGCTGCGATAGTCCGAGAGTCGCTGCTTCAAATCGTCGAGTGCAGCCGTATCGGCCTTCTGCGCCGTATCGATTTCCTTGGCGCGTTGCGCCAGCAACAGCAGGATCGCCATCCACACGTAGGCCACCGCGGCATCGACCACCGCGAACTGGCCGAAGGTGACGGCATTGACGTGGAAGATTTCCTTCATCGCCACCATGTTGGCGCCGCCGCCAATCCAGCTGCCCGCCAGCGCCGCCATGCCGCCCCAGGTATCGCCGCCCATCGTCGCCGGGAACAGCGCCTTCATCGTCACGAATGCGAACACGCCACCGAGCATCACGCTGGCCGATGTCGCGACATACATCAACAACAATTTCGGCCCGAGCTTGAGGATCGCCGGGATGTCGACCGTCAGCGTCAGCAATACCAATGACGCCGGCAACAGCACGCGACTCGCCACCGGGTTGTAGAGCTGGCTGTGGACGCCATCGATCACTCCGAGGCTGTTGAGGATGCCCGGAATGAAGTAGCACAGCAGCAATGGCGGCACGAGGTCGAAGAAGCGGCGCAGGAATCCCGACTGCCGCGACGACGCCCAGAACACGCCGCCAAGCACGGCGGCAAGAATACCCAGCACAACGATGTCGTTCTGGATCAATGGAGCCTTGGCGATGGGTTCCACGCGCTTATTGCCCGATGTGCGATTTGAGCCAGTCGTTCACCGTGTCATGCCATTTGATGCTGTTCTGCGGCTTCAACACCCAATGGTTTTCATCGGGGAAATAGAGGAATTTCGATTCGATGCCCTTGCGCTGCAGCGCGCTGAAGGCGGCGATGCCCTGCTCCACCGGAATGCGGAAATCCTGCTGGCTGTGGATGACCAGCATCGGCACGCGCCAATCCTTGACGTGATTGATCGGGTTGTACACCTCGTACTTGGCCGGGTTGTCCCACACCGTGCCGCCGTTCTCCCATTCGCTGAACCACAGTTCTTCCGTGGCGTAACCCATCATGCGATTGTCGAACACGCCATCGTGGGCGACGATGCACTTCCATGGTTGGTTCCAGTTGCCGGCGATCCAGTACGCCATGAAGCCGCCGTAACTCGCACCGAGCGCGCAGGCCTTGTCGCCATCGAGGAACGAATACTTCTGCAACGCCGCCGACCAGCCCTTCTGCAGATCTTCCAGCGGGCGATCACCCCAATGCTGGCTGATGGCATCGGTGAATTTCTGGCCATAGCCGGTGGAACCGTGGAAGTCGATCATCACCGCAGCGTAGCCCTGGCCCGCATACGTCTGCGGATTCCAGCGATAGCTCCAGCCATTGCCGAAGCTGCCCTGCGGGCCGCCATGGATCAGGAACGCGACCGGATACTTCTTGCCCGGCTGGTAGTTCCACGGCTTCACCACGTAGCCATGCACGGTTTCGCCATTCCAGCCGATGAAGGTGAACTGCTCGGCATCGGCGAACTTCACACCCGGCAACATCTCGCCGGCGCTCGGGGTAATCGCGCGTTGCGGTGCCTTGCCATCGGCGTCGGTGACGAACAACTGGTCGCCACTCTGCAAGGTGTTGCGGGTGAACGCCAGCGTGTTGCCGGCCAGCACGAACGCCGAGATCGACCCCTGCGGGCCGGAGACGTTGCGCACTTCGCCATTGCCGACATCGACCGCGAACAGCGGATGCTGGCCGAGTTCCTGCGCGGTGGTGTAGATCGTCTTGCCGTCGGCGGAGAGGGTGATGCCATCAGCCGATGCATCCCAGCGCTCGTCGATCTCGCGCGTCTTGCCCGTCGCCATGTCCATCGCCATCAGCGCGAAACGATCGGCTTCGAAGCCGGGGCGCTGCATCGCGCGGTAGTACAACGTCTTGCCATCCGGCGAGAACACCGGGCCGGCGTCCCAGGCCTTGTTGGCGGCGGTGAGATTGCGCGGCGTGCCGCTGCCATCGGCATTGACCAGCCACAGGTCGAAATTGGTGCTCCACGGCTCGCCGCGATCGCCCTGGCGCACGCTCATCACCAGTTGCTTGCCATCGGGTGACCACGCCAGATCACTGAAATCCCCGAACGGCTTGGACGGGATGTCACCGGCGATACCGCCGCTCACCAGCGTTGCCGTCTTCGCCATCGCATCGCCGATATCGGCGACGAAAGTGCGGTTGTAGCTGCCGTTGCTCCACGTATCCCAGTGGCGAATGAACAGGCGATCGAACACGACGCCGCTGGTCTTCGGCTTGGCCTCGCCCTTCTGCTTGCTGCAGGCGAGATCGCCCTTGCACTCGGGGAAGGCGGCCATCGCGACCGCGACGTGATGGCCATCGGGTGCGAACTGGTAAGCATCGACATCCAGCGGCAGATCGGTGAGCTGCTTCGGTTCGCCACCCGTCAACGGAATCGCATACAACTGCGAGCTGCCGTTCTTGCCGCTGAGGAAATACACGGTCTTGCCATCCTTCGACAGCGATGGCGAATTGACGTTCCAGCCTTCCGGGGTCAGGCGCTTCGGCGATGCCATGTCGCGCGTGCGCAGGTTGCGCGTCCACAGGGATGTCGATGCCTTGGTGACTTCGGGATTCATTTGCCGCTTGGCGAACACCACCACGCTGCCATCCGGCGACAATGCAGGCGACGAATAACGATCGAGCGCCACCATGTCGCGCACGGTGAAACCGCGCTGCGTCTGTGCGGACAGGGGAAGTGCGGCGAGCAGCGCGAGCGGAAGCAGGGCGTGGCGAAGCGTCATGACGGCAGTCCGATCCGGGGATCGGACGATTCTAGCGGTTGCCGGCGCAGCAGATGCTGCGCTGCGGTGGAAGGCTACGCGCCGGCGCGTTTCGACAACGCCTCGGCGTAGCGGTACAGCGCCAGGATCACCACGACGAAGACGGCGCCGCCGATCCATTTGGCCCAAGTGGCGAAACCATCGCCCACCAGTTCCAGCGGGAACAGCTGGAAGGCGACGATGCCGGCGATCAGCACGCCGATCAGCCCTTCGCCAACGATCATGCCCGACGCCAACAACACGCCCATCTGCTTGGCGGCTTCCGGCCGCTGGCTGCGTTCGGCGCGGCGATCATAGAACGCACCGACCAGCGCGCCGACCACCACCATCAGCGTCGCCGAGGTCGGCAGGTAGATGCCGAGGCCGACTGCCAGCGGCGAGCAGTGGCGCTTGTTGTTCGAACTGCGCTGGATCAGCCAGTCGAGCACTATCAGCACCACGCCGATCGCGGCACCGGTTTCGATCAGGCTCCAGTCGATATTGTTCTGGATCACGCCCTGCGCGAGCGCGGAAATCAGGCCGGCCTGTGGCGCCGGCAGCGCCTTGCCGGCCACCGCGCCCGGTGCACCGGCGAACCCGTAGGCCTGGTTGACCAGATCGAGCACCGGCGGGATCACTGCCGCGCCCGCGATCACGCCGACCACCAGCGCCCATTGCTGCCATGACGGCGTGGCATCAACCAATTGCCCGGTCTTGAGATCCTGCAGGTTGTTGTTGGCGATCGCGGCGACGGTGAACACCACCGAAGTGACGAACAACGCGAACGCGACCAGCGATTTCTCTTGACCAGGTTGCAGCATCGGCTTGACCACCAGCACCAGCAGCAACGCCGCGCCGATCACCACCAGGATGCCGATGCCGGACAACGGACTGTTGGAGGAACCGATCAAGCCGGCCATGTAGCCGCACACCGCCGACACCAGGAAGCTCATCACCACGCAATAAATGAGGCCGCCGATCACCAGCAACCACATGTGATCGCCAAGGCCGGCGCCGTTGGCGAAATGGCCGAACAGCCACGCGATCGGCACGAAGCTGGCAAGCATGATTGCGCCGACAACACCGATCGGGATGTCGTGTTCGACGCGATCGAGCGTGTGCAACTGCCCGGCCTTGCGCACCTTCGATGCCGCCATCGCCGAGGTAAGCCCGGAGATCACCGGCTTCACCAGTTTCAGCAGCGTCCAAATCGCGGACACGCCAATGGTGCCGGCGCCGATGAAGCGGATCTTGTGGCTCCAGGTATCGCCGGCGATATCGGCGACGCCCGTGGTGACGGTCGACAGATGCGAGAAATGCGGTACGCCCCAGACCCAGGCGATCAGCGCGCCGAGCAGCATCGCCAGCCCGACCCACAATCCGACCAGATGGCCGACCGCGAGCAGCGCCATCGACAACGAGAAATCGAATCCCGACACCGGCGCCTTGTCACCACCGCCGATACGGAAATAGGATGCGACATCGCTGGCGAACACCTTGGTCGCCACGATCACCGCGAACGCCGCCGCGACGATCGCGCCCCACATCACCGCGAGCAGGCCGGCCTTGCTTTCCTCGACGCCCTTGCTGTCGTCGCCGCTGCCGACCTTCAGCACTTCGGCGCAGGCCACGCCTTCGGGATATGGCAGGTCGGAATTGGTGACCAGCGCGCGCCGTAGCGGGATCGAGTACATCACGCCGAGGATGCCGCCGAGTGCGCAGACCAGGAACGATTCCCAGAACGGGAAGTGCGTCCACCAGCCGATCATCACCAATCCGGGCAGGACGAAGATGATCGACGACAGCGTGCCCGCCGCCGAGGCGACCGTCTGCACCACGTTGTTTTCCTGGATCGTCGAATCCTTGAAGCCGCGCAGCAGCGCCATCGAGATCACGGCCGCGGGAATCGAAGTCGCGAAGGTCAGGCCCGCCTTCAATCCGAAGAACACGTTGGCTGCGGTGAACGCCACCGTGATCAGGACGCCGAGGATCAATCCACGCAGGGTGAATTCCTTGCGCGGGGCGGCTGCGTTCTGCGGCTTGGTCATGGCGGATCCGTGGGCGGAATTCCCGACAAACTACGGTCTGGGGGCGGTCAAGTCCAGTTGCGGCGCGGTAGTGCCGCGAAAACGAAGACGGCGCCCGCAGGCGCCGTCCGATGCATCACGCGATGATTCCAGTTCAGAACGGAATGTCGTCGTCGTTGAAATCGCCACCGCCGAAGTCGGCCACGGCTGCCGCCGGCGCTTCACGCGACGGTTCACGGCGCTGGGCCGGGGCCGGACGCGAGCCGCGCTCGTAGCCGCCGCCACCAGCCTGTCCACCGGCACCCTCAGGACGCCCGCCGAGCATCTGCATTTCGTCCGCCACGATGTCGGTGGTGTAGTGCTTGACGCCATCCTTCTCGTAGCTGCCGTATTCGATGCGACCTTCGACATAGACCTCGCGGCCCTTCTTCAGGTATTCGCCGGCGATCTCGCCGAGCTTGCCGAACAGCTTGACGCGATGCCACTCGGTCTTTTCCTGCTGGTTGCCATCCTTGTCCTTGCGGACCGTGGTGGTGGCGATGCTGAGCGTGCAGATCGCCATGCCGCCCTGGGTGTACTTGATGTCGGGGTCGTTGCCGAGATTCCCGACCAAAATCACTTTATTGATTCCGCGTGCCATGTCTGGCTCCTTACGTTTTGGTCATTGGTTGTTGGGATGCCGACGTCGCCGCCGACAGACATATTCCATTCTACCGCGCCGGGCCCGGCCAGCCGGCCGATGCCGCAGCGACGGGTCAGGTTTCTCCCCGTCGCCGGATGTCCCGCGTTCACCTTCTATAATCGCCAGAGCATCCCGGCCAACCTCCTGATGACCGACCGCCCCGCGCTTTCCCTCCCCGCCATCCAGCAACTGGCCGCGCCCGACATGGCGGCCGTCGATGCCCTGATCCGTCGCCGGCTGGCGTCGGACGTGGTGCTGATCAACCAGGTCGCGGAATACATCATCGGTGCCGGTGGCAAGCGCCTGAGGCCGATGCTGTTGTTGCTGGCATCGCGCGCGCTCGGGCACATGGGCGCCGACGCGCACCAGCTGGCGGCCGTGGTCGAATTCATCCACACCTCCACCCTGCTGCACGACGACGTGGTGGATGAATCCGACCTGCGACGCGGCCGCAGCACGGCGAACGCGGTGTGGGGGAACGCGACCAGCGTGCTGGTTGGCGATTTCCTCTATTCGCGCAGTTTCCAGTTGATGGTGGAACTGGAGCGCATGGACGTGCAGCGCCTCCTCGCCGACACCACCAACATGATCGCCGAAGGCGAAGTGCTGCAGCTGCTGCACGTGCGCAATCCCGATACGGATGAACCCGCCTACCTGCGCGTGATCGAACGCAAGACGGCGATCCTGTTCGCGGCGGCGACGCGCCTGGGTGCGTTGCTGGCCGGGGCCGATGCAGCGACGCAACAGGCGCTGCACGATTACGGCATGCATCTCGGCTACGCCTTCCAGATCGCCGACGACGTGCTCGATTACGCCTCCGACGCGGCGACCATGGGCAAGAATCTCGGCGATGACCTCGCCGAAGGCAAGATGACGCTGCCGTTGATCCACGCGATGGCGCACGCCGATGCCGCGACGCGCGAACGCCTGCGCACGATCGTCGAAGCAGGTGATGTGTCGGCGTTGCCGGAAGTGAGCGCAGCGATCGCCGCGCACGACAGCCTCGGTTACAGCCGTGCGGTGGCGCGGCGTTATGCCGATGCCGCGGAAGCGGCGATCAGCACGCTCGAAGACAACGATGCCGTCGCTGCGTTGCGCGGACTCGCGCGTTACGCGGTCAATCGCGATCGCTGAAACGCGAGTATGGTGGGCGCGACTCCCCGACGAGTGCACACCGATGACCACGCCCGCGATCAAGCCCGTCCTGTTCGTCCTCACCAGCCACGGCGCAAAAGGCGACACCGGCCAGCCGACCGGCTATTTCCTCGGCGAAGTCACGCACCCCTTCGCGGTGTTGCAGGGCGCCGGAATCCCGGTGGAATTCGCTTCGATCGCCGGGGGCGAGCCTCCCGTCGATGGGCTGGATCTCGCCGATCCGGTCAATGCGAAATACTGGAATGACCCCGCCTTCCGCTCGGCGCTGTCGTCGACCCGGCGACTCGACGACATCGATCCAGCGAACTATTCCGCAATCTTCTTCGCCGGCGGCCACGGCACCATGTGGGATTTCCCGCAGAGCGCCGCGGCACAGCGCGCGATCCGCGACATCTACGAACACGGCGGCGTGGTCGCTGCGGTCTGCCATGGCCCGTCGGCGCTGGTGAACGCGACACTGTCCGACGGCAGTCCCCTCGTCGCCGGCAAGCGTGTCGCTGCCTTCACCGACGCGGAAGAACACGCGGTCGGGTTGGAACACGTGGTTCCGTTCCTGCTCTCGAAAACCCTGGCCGAACGCGGCGCGATCCTGCAGGACGCGCCAACGTTCAGTGCCAACTCGGTGGCCGACGGCCGCCTGGTGACAGGCCAGAATCCGCAATCGGCGACCGGCGTCGGCGAAAAGCTCCGTGACCTGCTGCAAGCGAAGACGCCTTAGCGTGGGACTTGCCGCAGTCGTGACTCAATCCACCGCGAAGCGACCGGCAAAGAACGCGTGCATCATCGCGTAGGCGCGCCGTGCCGCCCGCGGATCGTACTTGCAACCGGGCTTGTTGGCGGTTTCCAGCGCGAAGCAGTGCACCGCGCCGCTGAAATTGACGAACTGCCAATCGGCCCCGGCGCGATCCATTTCCTCCTCGAATGGCACGATCGCCGCCTTCTGGCTGCCGTCGGCCGCGCCATTGAGTACCAGCAACGGCGTGTGGACCGAATTGGCGGTCGCGGGCGATTCCGTATGCAATCCACCGTGGAAGGTGACGATCCCGGCCAGCTTCACGCCGCTGCGCGCCAGTTCCAGCACCGACGATCCGCCGAAGCAGAATCCGAACGCACCGATCTTCGCCGAGTTCAACGGCACCGACGGCGCCTGTGCCTTGAACGCATCCAGCGCGGCCTGCATGCGTTCGCGCATTACCGCCGGTTTCGGGTACAGCTTCTGCACCTGCGCCAGCGCCTGTTTGTCGTCGGCCGGACGCTCGCCCTTGCCATACATGTCGACCACGAACACCACGTAATCGGCGCCTGCCTGTTGCCTGGCCTTGTCGAGCGCGGCCGGGGTGACGCCATACCAGTCAGGCACCATCAGCAATCCGGGACGCTTGAGCTTGGAGGCATCGTCGTAGACGACGTAACCGCTGAAACGATCCTTGCCGACCGTCCAGTCGACCGCACGGCTCTGCATTTTCGCGACCGCCGGCAACGACAACACCAACAATGACAAAGCGAACAGAAGACGACGCATGGCGAAACTCCCGTGGTGAAAACGCGAGGATAACGCTGATCATCATCGCCCGGCTGTGCGCCTGCGTCGGTTGTCCATATGGCCGACTCGCCGTGAACCCATACATGGGGGCTCGGACTCGGCATCCATGGATGGATTCACGGCGTCCCGCGCAGTGGGTCTCCGCCCACGCCAGCCAGCGCGTGCCTAAGAAATCCCCATGCCCTGGATCGCGCTGATCTTCCCGGGGTCGAAGCCGGCCAATTCAGCAAAGTGACGTCCGCGCGCGACGTAATCGCGATACGGCCCGAAACTCGGCGCGCCCGGTGACAACAACATCACACCATTTCCTTGTATTGCATCGCGCCCAATCCGCATCGCGTCTTCGAGATCACGCGCTTGCGACAAAGTGAAACCGCCTGCCGCCGCGATCGGTTCCAGCAACGCGTGGATGCGCGGGCCGTTCTGTCCCATGGTCACGATCGCGTGCGGTGCGCAGCTGCGCATCGCCTCGGCGAAATCGTGCCAATCGAGCCCGCGATCATGTCCGCCGACCAGCACCGCCACCGGACGATCGCGATAAAGATCGAGCGCGGCCAGCGTCGCGTGCGGCGTGGTGCTGATCGAATCGTTGACATAGAGAATGCCATCGCGCTCGCCCAGTGCCTGCAGGCGATTGGGCAATGGCTGGAAGGTCGCGGCGTGTGGCGCGAATGCAGCAGCATCGAACCCGATCGCTTCCAGCGCTGCCAGCACCGCACAGAGGTTGCCGCGATTGTGCGCGCCGGGCAGCGGCAGCGTCGAGGTATCGAAGATCGCTTCGTCACCACGATGGATCACCTCACCCTGCATATGCCAGCCATCGGCATGGTTGAACCACACGACTTCGCTGTCGGGCAGCTGCATCCGCGCCAGGATCGGATCGGCGGCGTTGAGCACCGCGACGTGCGGTTTCCCTTCCGTCACCAGCGCCAGCTTGTCGGCGACGTAGCGGTCCTCGCCACCGTGCCAATCGAGGTGCTCCGGATAGATGTTGGTGACGATGGCGAGATGCGGGCGCACGCCGCTATCGGCGACGTCACGCGTCTGGTAGCTGCTGAGTTCTATCGCCCAGACATCGGCCTGCCCATCGATCAGTTCCATCAACGGCGCGCCGATGTTGCCGACCAGTGCGGTGCGCTTGCCCGCCGCGCGCAACAAGTGCGCCAGCATCGCGGTGGTGGTGCTCTTGCCCTTGGTGCCGGTCACGCACAGGGTGTCGGCGTCGCGGCGTTCGGCGAACCACAGCTGCGTCGCGCCGACGAAGCGTGTTCCGCTCGCCTGCGCCGCACGCGCCATCGGCGAATACGGACTGATGCCCGGCGACTTGATCACCATATCGAACGCGGACAGGCGTTCGCCATCGACTTCTGCCTCGATGCGCAGCAAGGGATCGCCCAGCGCGCGTGCATCCTCGGCTTCCTGCGCATTGCAGAACAGCGTCAGTTCGCCGGGATAGCGGATACCACCGCCAGCCACGGGCGCGCTGCGCAAGGCGCGATGCGTCGCCTTGCCTTCGCGCCCCCAGCCCCAGAGCGCGGCGCGTTGGCCGTCAAGCAGCGAATGGCCCACGGATGCGTGCCCAGATCGATTCGGGAATGCCATGTTCGCCATCCAGTTCCAGCAACGGTTCGATGGCGAGATCGTCGCCGATCAGCTGCGGCAGGATCTCGTTGCGGAAACGCTGGACGATTTCGTCCTCGCGCCACTCGGATCGCCCCGACAACGCCGCCATCGCCGCGCGCGATTCACCGCCCTCGCCCACGCACTCGAACGGCTTGTGGTCGCGATATTCCAGCAATGCGTCGTAGCCGGGGACCTGGTCGCGATCATCCAGCAGGTTGCGCCCGAAGATCCCGACCAGTCGCGGCTTGGGCACGAAGGGCGCCAGTGCGAGGAAGACGAAATGGCATTTCGGGCAGACACCACACCAGCGTTGCGTCGGTTTTTCACCGAGCAGGTGGAAGTTGCGATTGCAGCTGGAGAACCACGCATCGTAGTGGTCGTTCTTCGCGAACTGGCGCGCCACCGCGAGTTCCGACAACGGCCGCAGCAACGAGTAATAGGAAAGATCGGCGGCAACGGTGTCGCGCACGACCTTCGCCAGTCCCTGCTCCGCCGCCCAACCCTTCGACCACTGGTGGTTCACTTCGCCGGTGCCTTCGATCAGGCTGCCGTAACTGGCGGAACGTTCGTTGGAGAACACCACCTGGTTGGCATCGCTGAGCAGCGCCGCCAGCACCATGATCGCGGAATTGATCGCGGTTACCGGGATGTGACCGTTCCATGCACCCTGGCGATTGAGTTCGAACAGTTCCGGCGCGATCTGACGTTCGATATTGAGCGTCGGCAGACCGGTGCGCGCCGCGCATTGCGCGATCAGTTGCGAGCCGCCGACCCAGGTGACGGTCTGCGGGATGCCGGCCGCGCGCAACGCTTCGATCGATACCAGCGAATCCTTGCCGCCGCCGATCGCGACCAATGCATGATCGCGCATTCCAAGCGCAGGCGCCGCTTGCGACGGTGCATCGCCATGCGGGAAACGGATGCGGTCGTGCAGGTTCAGGCCATTGCGATAGGCGAACTCGCCAAGGCCATTGAGGTACAGGCTGTCGAGATATTCTGCGGTCGAGAGATCGATCGCGCCATTCTCGATGCGGATGTCCTGCGGCACCGCCGCCTTGTAATAGCTGACCCCGGCGATCAGGTGCAGCAATCGCGTCGCTGCATCCACTGCGTGCTTGCGGGCGCCATCAAGAACGAACGGCGCACCGGGAATTCGCACGGTTTCGCTCAATACCGGACTGTCGTCGAAGGCATAGTCGAGCGTCGCCACGCCGGTCTGCGAATCGAAGCCGCAAGCGACGAAGCGGAAGGCGCGGATGACATCGCGCTGGAACACCCAGGAAGTCATGCCCACACTCATTCGATGATCTCCTGCTGCGGCAACGGCCGCTGGTTGTAGGTGCTGGCCATGCTGAAACCGTAAGCGCCGGCATCGGCGATCAACACCACATCGCCGGCTGCAGTCGCGCGTGGCAGGCTGCGTTCCTTGCCGAAAATGTCGCTGGATTCGCAGATCGGGCCGACCACGTCGAACGCACGGTCGTCGCCATCGTCGAGGCGGGTGAGATTGGCGATTCCGTGCCAAGCGTCGTACAAGGCAGGACGGATCAGCGCGTTCATGCCGGCATCGAGACCGACGCGACGCACGCCGTCTTTCTCCACCACCTGCGTCGCGTGCGTCAGCAGCACACCGGATTCGGCGACGAGATAACGTCCCGGTTCAATCGCGAACTTGAACGCCGGATGCACCGTCTTCATTTCCGACAATCCCTGCGACCACGCATCGAGATCGAACGGATCCTCGTCGGGACGATAGGGAATCGGCAAGCCGCCGCCGATATCGAGCGTCTCCACGCTACCGATGCGTCGTGCGAAACCGGCCATCGCATCGATCATCCCCTTCCAGTGGCCAACCGTTTCGATGCCGCTGCCGAGATGCGCATGGAGACCGGTGATACGCACGTCGAGCGTGCGCGCGAGATCGACGAATTCATCGACGCGTTGCGTCGACAGCCCGAACTTGGCGTCCTTGCCGCCGGTGGTGACCTTGGCGTGGTGGCCATCGCCATAGCCGAGATCGATGCGCAACCACAGCGACTGGCCGCGAAATACTTCCGGCCAGCGTTGCAGCAATTCGACATTGTCGACGGTGACGGTGACACCGCGTGTCAGTGCCGCGCGGTATTCGTCGATCGGCGCGAAATTCGGGGTGAACAGCACCTGTTGCGGCGCAAGGCCCGGCACCGAGGCGAACACGTGTTCGAGTTCACCCTGCGACACGCATTCCAGACCGAAATTTTCCTCGACCAGCGCGCGCAGGATCGCAGGATGCGGATTGGCCTTGATCGCGTAGTAGCGACGATCGATGGCGGGAATCGCGGCCAGCGCACGGGCGCGTTCGCGCACGGTCGGCAGATGGCAGGCGTAGGTCGGAGTGTGACGCGCGGCGATCTCGAGCAGGCGCGTGCGTTCCTGCGCCCACCACGGTTGCGGACGCGCGGCGCGCGGCGCGATCAGTTGTTGCCAGCTCGGGCCGAACACGCCGGGTTCGCGCACCGGCATCGCGCCGCTGCGGATCAGTTCGGCATGCAGCGTAGGAATCATGCCGTCGGCGTCGGCTTCATCGACCACGAAGGTCAGGTTGAGATCGTTCGACGATTGCGAAATCAGATGCACGCGCTCGCGTCCGAACGTCGCCCACACCCCGGACAGACGATCGAGCAGCGACCGCATGCCGCGACCAACCAGGGTGATCGCCGCGCACGGCGCGATCACTTTCACCCGGCACACCTGGGCGAGATCGGCGGAGAGTTCCGCCAGCACGCTGGTGTTCACGAGGTTTTCGCTGGGATCGAGCGAGACAGTGACGTTGGTTTCCGACGAACCGATCATGTCGATCGACAGGCCATGCGCGCGGAAGCGATCGAAGATGTCGGCGAGGAAGCCGACCTGCTGCCACATGCCGATGGTTTCCATCGACACCAGCACGATGCCGTTGCGGCGACTGACCGCCTTGACGCCGGGCACGGTGCGGCCGCTGGCATCGATGCGGGTGCCGTCGAGATGCGGATGGCCGGTATCGAGGATGCGCATGGTGACGCCGGCTTCGCGGCACGGCGCGATCGAGCGCGGATGCAGCACCTTGGCACCGGTGGTGGCGATTTCCTGCGCTTCTGCGTGATCGAGTCGGGCCAGCAGTCGCGCGTCCGGCACTTCGCGCGGATTGGCGCTGAACATGCCGGGCACGTCGGTCCAGATTTCCACCTGTTGCGCACCGAGCAGCGCGCCGAAGTACGCCGCCGAGGTATCGGAACCGCCACGACCGAGGATCGCGGTGCCGCCATCGATGTGGCGCGCGATGAAGCCCTGGGTGATGGCGAGATCGCCGGCCTGGGCATGGAAACGTTCGCGCATCGCGGCATCGGCGGTGATTTCGCAATTCACCGAAAGACGCCCCGACCACGCGCTTTCGTTGGGCAGCGACAGCGCATTCAACCACTCGCGCGCATCCACCCACTGCATGCCCATGTCGCGGCTGCGCAAATAGGCCGCGCCCAGCGTGGACGACATCAGTTCGCCTTGCCCCAGTACTTCGGCCTGCCAATCGAGTTCGCGCGTCGCCGCGCGCGGATCGTCGATCAGCAAGTCGCGCAGATGACGCAAGCGTTCGCCGAGCACGATATCGGCATCCAGCCCGAGGTCTTCCGTGCAGAACTGGCGATGCCTCGCATCCAGTTGCGCAAATACCGCCGCACCATCGCCACTGCCATCACTGATCGACTGCAACAGGTTGGTGACGCCCGACAACGCCGACACCACCACCAGCACGCGCGCACCTGTGGCCCGGCGTTCGCCAGCCAATTGGCCGATGGTGTCCCAGCGCTCGCGTTTCGATACTGAAGTTCCACCGAACTTCAACACGATCCAGCGCGGCGGGGAGACGGTCTGCGGCATTACACTTCACCTTGTGCCCGACAGCGGGCGTGAACCCTCGATTCTAGCGAATTGCTCGCGATATTCCCCCGGATCCTTCATGTCTTTTTCTTCTTCCCCAGTGCGCCGCCGGCGCTTCGCCCAGGTCGACGTCTTCGCCGATCGTCCCGGTGCCGGCAATCCGCTGGCCGTCGTACTCGATGCCGATGGCCTCGATGACGCCACCATGCAGGACATCGCGCGCTGGACGCGCCTGCCGGAAACCACCTTCGTGCAGCCGCCGGTGACGCCCGACACCAGCTATCGCCTGCGCATCTTCAGCCCGCGGCGCGAGGTGCCGTTCGCCGGACATCCCAGCGTCGGCACCGCCCATGCCGTGCTCGAAGCCGGACTGGCCGAACCGAAAAACGGATTGCTGGTGCAGGACGGCATCGCCGGCGCCTTGCCGTTGCGCATCCATGGCAGCGGCGCCGAACGCACTATCGCCGTGCGCACGCCGCGCGCGCGCCTGCTGGAAACCGCCAACGCCGATGATCCGCGCCTGCGCGATGTACTGGCCGGATTGCCGCTGGGTGAACTGCCGCCGGCACTGATGGATGGCGGTCGCCGCTGGTGGCTGGCGGAAGTCGCCGACGAAGCCACCCTGCGCGCGGCAACACCGAACTGGAGCGCGATCGCGAAACTCGCGGAAAGCACCGGCAGCATGGGCCTGTGCGCGTTCGCGCGCAGCAAGGATCCGGTCTATTACCTCGCCGTGCGCGCCTGGGTGGGTGCACCCGCGCAGTTCGAGGATGCCGCTTCGGGTGCCGCCAATGCCACCCTGGCGGCATGGTTGGCGCAACGCGGCGCCCTGCCCGGTCCTGACGGTTTCTATCGCATCAGCCAGGGACGCGAAGTCGGACACGACGCCATCATCGAACTCGACGTCGATGGCGACAGTGACGTCTGGTCGGGCGGTCGCGTCTGCACGGTGATCCGCGGCGAGCTCGACTGGCGCTGAGGCATGGCGGCGCCTTGCAGCGTCATTCCTCATCCAATACATCAAGTTGCCGTCACGAAACGAACACGACGTATTCACCCGCGACGGCTGGAAAATCTCCACCCCGCGGATCCCATCCGGCAAGCCAACCCTGAAAAAACAGGCAAAAAAGTTCGCCCCGGGGCTTGGCGACGCGGTATACATGCAATACAGTTGGTTGCCGGTCACGACCGCGCACCTAATTCCACACATTTCCTGAGGAAAGCGAAAACACATGGCCACGAAGAAAGCCAAAGCCACGAAGGCCGTCAAGGCCACGAAGGCAGCCCCGAAGGCAGCTCCCAAGGCAGCAGCCACCATGAAGCCGATCAAGGAAGCCCTGACCAAGTCGGGTCTGGTCGCTCACATTGCCGAATTCACCAGCGTCGCATCGCGCGATGTGCGCGCCGTGCTCGCCGCACTGGAAAGCACCGTGCACGCCTCCGTGCACAAGAAGGGCACCGGCTCCTTCACCATGCCGGGCCTGTTCAAGATCTCCGCAGTGGAAGTCCCGGCACGTCCGGCACGCAAGGGCATCAACCCGTTCACCAAGGAAGAGGTCACATTCAAGGCCCGTCCGAAGTCGACGAAGGTCAAGGTCCGTCCGCTGAAGAAGCTGAAGGACGCCGCGGCCTGATCCACGCCGCGATGATGAAAAAGCCGGCCCAGTGCCGGCTTTTTTTTGCCCGTGGGTCCATGTTCATTCGCGCGCGCGCATCCTCGCCTGCACCTGCAACAGACCGTGGAGCTGCCCTGCATGCATCGCCATTTCGCACTCCGGCTGGCCATCACCGCGCTGATCGCGCTCCCGCTCGCAGCCTGCCATGACCGAACCTCCACAGTCGACGGCACAACCGCATCCGCCGATTCCGACGCCCCCTCGCAATCCTTGCCGCGCCCGCAGAGCGATGGCCAACCCATCACCGGGATGCCGGGTGCGCGTCCGCAACCCGCCAGAACCGATCCGGCGACAAGCGCGACGGCACCATCGGCTTCGGCAACGCCGCCAGCGAGCGGCAATGACACCAGCACGCAATCTTCCCCTGCGCCCGAGGCGCGCACCGACAACGACGCGCAAGGCGCAGTGATCGGCGACATTCCGGAACCCACCATCGACGATGCCATGCAGGTGGTCCGCGAGTATTACGACGCCATCAACCGCGGCGCCTACGGGCGCGCCTATGCGTTGTGGGGCGATCGCGGCGCGGCCAGCGGCAAGACCCTGCAGCAGTTCAGCGATGGTTTCGCCGACACCGCACGCGATTCCGTCGACATCCAGCGCCCGACCACGGATGAGGGCGCGGCCGGCAGTCGTTATCTCGAAATCCCGGTGCGGGTGATCGCCACGCAACGCGATCAAAGCAGCAGGACGTATACCGGCAGTTATGTCCTGCGCCGCAGCATGGTCGACGGCGCCAGCGCCGAGCAACGCAAATGGCGCATCCAGTCGGCGCGACTGGTGCCGGGCAATTGATCAAAGCTCGAAGCGGTATGCCAGCTTCACCATCAGCATTTCGGTATTGCGCAGCTGGAAGGCATGCTGGAACTCGCTGCGCGCATCGGTGAACAGTTCACCTTGGTCGTAGCCGCCACGGCCGTACACCACATAGAGATTCGACAGCGGCGCCAGTTCGTAGCGATAACGGATCTGGAAGCCGAGCGTGTGCAGGTTGAAATCATTGATCACATCGTTGCTCTGCACCGGAGTCATGTCGGGTTGTACACGCCATGCCTGACGGGCGTGTCCGGTGAGACCGATCGCCTGCAGCTTCACGCGCAGTTCCTGCTTAGGACTGATATTCCAGTTCAACGTCGCTGCCAGCATGAGCTGGCGCTGTTCATATTGGCCGAGCAGGTTGTCGTGTTGCCACAGCAGCCATTCGCCATCACGCAGCCCGAAGATGCTCGCCTGCGCGTTGAGCGCGTCGCTGAAGAAGTACGTCGTGCCCAACTTCAGGCTGACCATCGGCTTGCGGTCGGAAGCGACGCCCATGCCGTAGGCGTTTTCCACCCGGGCCATCCACTGCCAGTTGCCGCGACGTCCCGGCTCGTGATCGAAGTTCACGTAATAGCCGGGCGTGATCCGTGTGGGTGCATGTCCCCACAGCAACAGGTCGTCGTGTGCAACAGTATGGAATTGCGCCATGAAGGACTGATTGCCGCCATCGCGCAGCTTGCTGTTGCGCTGGACGCGGAACTCGCGCTGCAACACCAGCCCGTTCGCATTGGTCATCCCGTCGATGCGCCAGCGCCAGTCATGCGCGACGTACATCGAATCCTTCGGCAGATCGGTGAAACGCTTGCCGACTTCCCATTGCGCGTAATCGAGATCGGCGCGACCGAGATAACCGAAGTCGTTGATCTCGAAGCCCTTGTCGTAATGGATGTACGCCCACTGCTGGTGCCAGTTGTTTTTCATCTCGTACTGGGCGAATACCGATGCCCCCAGCTTGCGTTGTGTCTGGCCTTGCTCGTCGATCGCGCTTTGCGCCGCATTGGCCACCACGGTGAAGTGGTCGTTCGGCTTCCATTGATCGTCGACCCCGAACACCGTCGCTGTGCGATCGAGGAACGGGTGCACCACCTGCGTCGCCATCGCGCCCAGCGTGTTGGTGTCGAAGGCCTGGGTCACTCGCGCGGCACGGAACGAGCGACCAGCGTCGCCGCGCTCTTCCGCCCACATCAAGCCGTAATTGGTCTTGCCGAAACTGCCGTTCAACTTGACCGCGGCATCGATGTCGGCCGCACCCTTGCCATCGTCGGAAGGACCACCGACGCGACGGGTGTAAATCAGCTGGCTGTTGTCCATCAACATGCCGAAATCGAAGATCGACTGGTTCTCGGTGAAGAACGGCCGCTTGTCGCTGAAGAAACTTTCCTGCGCGGTGAAGTTCACCACCAGATCGTCGCTCTCGACCTGGCCGAAATCGGGATTGATGGTGCCGCTGAGCTGGAACTGCCCGTTGGGCTTCCAGAACACGTCCATGCCACCGTTCTTCGACATCTTGCGGTCGACCATGTTGTAGCCGGCGGACACATAGGGCGTGAGCGCGAGCAGCGCCTGGCTGTAGGCTGGCACCTCTACCTGTTGGAACTTGGCGAGGAACTGAGGTCGCTCGAAGGTGATCGCTGGCCAGCCCATGCGTTCGCCGCTGACGCCGACCACGCGATCGAAATAGACGCCGATCGTGCGCTTGTCACCCTTGGCCTTGCCCATCGTCGCGACGCTCCACGGAATCAGTATCTCCGCGGTCCAGCCCTCATCATCCTCGCTGACGGCGTGCAGCCAGTTGCCGTCCCAGTCGTTGTTGAAATTGCCGTCCTTGGTGATGGTGCCGTCTTCGATTCCGCCGCCCAGCATCACCGTGAAGTCGTAGCCCTGGCGGCCATCGCCGTCGAAATCGAGCATCACGTTGACGCGATCGGTTTGCGCGTCCTCGTCGCGACGGGTCTTCTGGCGACGCCGTTCGACACCGGCCGGCTGGTGATTGCGGAACGCCACGGCGAGTCCCTTCGGCGTCGCCATGTACCAGACTTCGGTGGGCACGCTGCCGGGCTGGCCGGTGAAAGGCTGCACGGTGTGGAAATCGCTGATGTGGCGGGCACCGTCCCACTCGCCAGGTTCCATCTTGCCGTCGATCTTGATGTCCGCGGCCAGGGCGGGCGCGGCCACGCAAGCCAGCGACAACGCAGTGACCAATGTGCGGATTTTCATCGTGATGCGACCCCGGTTAAGTGGGGCCAGAGTAGAGGGCGCGCAGGGATTGCGCGCCTGCATAAAGTCACACGACTTTCGGCACAGGCCGCGAGACGCTTACTTCTTCTTGGGCTGCAGCATCGTCCCGGTGCAACCCTTCGCGCCACAGCGGCAGCCCCACAATTTCTTGAGCTTGGCGGTATGCGGTTCGTCCAGCACGATGCCGTAGTTGTAGCTCAGTTCCTCGCCGGGCTGGATGTCGCGGATCGCCTCGATGAAGACCTTGTCCTTGTGCGTCTTGCCCTTGTCGTTCTCTTCCTGCACCGCCTCGCAATTGGGCGCGCAGCTGTGGTTGATCCAGCGCGCGACGTTGCCGCCGACGTTGGCGTCGATCACGTAGTCGTCGTTGAGGGTGAACAGGAAGGTGTGGCCATCCTCATCCTTCTCGCCGTACTTGTTGTCCACGTCCTCGTGACTGCGCAGCGTGCCCTTGTAGCGCACCACCCGCTCGCCCTTGGCGATGAATTCGGTGGCGAACACGCCGTTGCCGTGGATCTCCGACTGGCGGCGCTCGATCTTGCGGTGCTTCTTGGGCATGGGTGAACCGTGGGTTGCGGAACACGCATTCTCGCCCATCGCGATGACACCCGCCATCACCACTGAACGGCGCTTGGCAGCATCAGGCCCGGTCTGGCAGGGCCCGGTGCAAATCAGTACAATATTGGTCCTGATTCACCCCCCGGGCCGCCGCCATGCTGCGCGTCACCAAACTCACCGATTACGCCACCGTGCTGATGACGGTGCTGGCCCGCGAGGCCGGCACGGTGCTGAGCGCGTCGGAACTGGCGGCGCGCGCCGGGTTGGAGCCCTCCACCGTGGCCAAGGTGCTGAAGCCGCTGGCGCAGTCCGGCCTGGTGGAAAGCGTGCGCGGCGCCAACGGCGGTTATCGCCTGGTGCGCGACCCGCACTCGATCTCGCTGGCCGACATCGTCGAGGCGATGGAAGGCCCGTTGGCGATGACCGAATGCAGCATCCACGAAGGCCAGTGCGGCATCGAGACCTCGTGCGGTGCGCGGGTCAACTGGTTGCGCGTCAACGATGTGATCGCCGATGCCCTGCGTAGCGTGACCCTGGCCGGCATGGCACAGCCGGTCCCGGCGAAACGCGCGCGCGCCATTCCGCTGCGACTGAGCGCCTGAGGAACAGCCATGAATACGCAGAACGCCCCGATCCAAAATGCAGCGGTCATCGAACAACTGGGCCGCCGCTACGACGCCGGCTTCATCACCGAGATCGAATCCGATTCGCTGCCGGCGGGATTGTCGGAAGACATCATCCGCGCGCTGTCGGCGAAGAAGGACGAACCGGAGTGGATGACGGACTGGCGGCTCGCCGCCTATCGCCATTGGCTGACCATGCCGATGCCGCATTGGGCGAAGCTGAACGTCGCGCCGATCGACTTCCAGGCGCTGAGCTATTACAGCGCGCCCAAGGCCAAATATGCCTCGCTCGACGAGGTCCCGCAGGAACTGCTCGATACCTATGACAAGCTCGGCGTGCCGTTGCACGAACGGGCGAAGCTGGCTGGCGTCGCCGTCGACGCGGTATTCGATTCGGTGAGCGTCGGCACCACCTTCCGCAAGGAATTGGCCGACAAGGGCGTGCTGTTCTGCTCGATGTCGGAAGCGATCCGCGAATATCCGCAACTGGTGCAGCAATATCTCGGCAGCGTGGTGCCGACCGGCGACAACTACTTCGCCGCGCTCAATTCCGCGGTGTTCTCCGACGGCTCGTTCGTGTTCATCCCCAAGGGCGTGCGTTGCCCGATGGAACTGAGCACCTACTTCCGCATCAACGCCGGCCACACCGGCCAGTTCGAGCGCACGCTGATCATCTGCGAGGACAACGCCTACGTCAGCTATCTCGAAGGTTGCACCGCACCGATGCGCGACGAGAACCAGTTGCACGCCGCAGTGGTGGAACTGGTGGCGCTGGAAAACGCCGAGATCAAGTATTCGACGGTGCAGAACTGGTATCCCGGCGACGAGAATGGGGTCGGCGGCATCTACAACTTCGTGACCAAGCGCGCCGAATGCCGTGGTGCGCGCAGCAAGGTGACGTGGACGCAGGTGGAAACCGGATCGGCGATCACCTGGAAATACCCGAGCTGCGTGCTGTTGGGCGATGACAGCGTCGGTGAATTCCACAGCGTCGCGCTGACCCACCATCGCCAGCAGGCCGATACCGGCACCAAGATGATCCACGTCGGCAAGCGCACCAAGTCGAAGATCGTCTCCAAGGGCATCAGCGCCGGCCACGGCCAGAACAGCTATCGCGGGCTGGTCAAGGTGGAGCGCTCGGCCGAAGGCGCGCGCAACCACACCCAATGCGATTCGCTGCTGATCGGCAAGAAGTGTGGCGCCCATACCTTCCCCTATATCGAAGTGAAACGCAGCGACGCCACCGTCGAGCACGAAGCGACCACTTCCAAGATCAGTGACGACCAGCTGTTCTACTGCCGGTCGCGCGGAATTTCCGAAGAAGACGCCGTGTCGATGATCGTCGACGGTTTCTGCAAGCAGGTGTTCCGCGAACTGCCGATGGAATTCGCGGTGGAAGCAAAGAAGTTGCTGGAAGTGAGCCTCGAAGGCGCCGTGGGTTAAGCAAAATGAATCTGAGTAGTACGAAGAATCCAAGAGAAACGAACATGCTGAAAATCGACAACCTCCACGCCGCCGTCGGCGCCCGCGAAATCCTCAAGGGCCTGTCGCTCGACGTGAAACCGGGCGAAGTGCACGCCATCATGGGCCCGAATGGCGCCGGCAAGTCCACGCTCGGCAACGTGCTGGCGGGACGCGCGGGCTACGACATCAGCGCCGGCCATGTCGAATTCGACGGCCGCGACCTGCTGGCGCTGGAGCCGGAGGAACGCGCCGCATTGGGGGTATTTCTCGCCTTCCAGTACCCGGTGGAAATTCCCGGCGTCAACAACACCTACTTCCTGCGCAGCGCGCTCAACGCACAACGCAAGGCGCGCGGCGAAGCGGAACTCGATTCGGTGCAGTTCCTCAAGCTGGTGCGCGAGAAGATCAAGGTGCTGCACCTGCCGGACACCCTGCTCAACCGCGGCGTCAATGAAGGCTTTTCCGGCGGCGAGAAGAAGCGCAACGAGATCTTCCAGCTCGCCGTGCTCGAACCGAAGCTGGCGATCCTCGACGAAACCGATTCCGGCCTCGATATCGATGCGCTGAAAGCGGTCGCCGATGGCGTCAATGCGCTGCGTTCGCCGGAACGCGCCTTCATCGTCATCACCCACTACCAGCGCCTGCTCGATTACATCAAGCCGGACGTGGTGCATGTGCTCGCCGATGGTCGTATCGTCGAAACCGGCGGCCCGGAACTGGCGTTGCAACTGGAAGAACACGGTTATGCGTGGCTGAAAGACCGCGTGGCACCGGCGGCGGCCTGAGATGAGCGCACTGTCCGACTCCTTCGGCGTCGATGCCTCGATGCTGCCAACTGCGCGCGAGGAAGCTTGGCGCAGCATGCCGTTGCGCGCACTGGAACGACGCGCGTTCGCCGCGGCCACGCGCCCTGCCGCATCGTCGCAACTGCTCGCCGACATCCCTGCGCCGCGACTGGTGTTCGTCCACGGTCGTGTTGATGAAACACTGTGCGACCTGTCCGGCCTCGCCGCGGGCATCACCATCGAGCATGCGACGCCAGCGGACGATTCGATTGGTGTGCGCACATCCGCGTTCGCGCGCAGCGCACTCGCGCAACCGGCAACGGAAATCACGCTCGCGCCTGCCAGCACCGCACGCCTGCACATCGTCGAACTGGGCCTGGCGACCACCGACGCCGAACTGTGGCACCAGCATTTGCGCATCACCCTCGGCGAACACGCCAATCTGGCGTTGATCGAATACCAGGGCCACGACGGCACGCATTCGCACTTCGCCAATGGCGCCACATCGATCAACCTGGCGCCAGGCGCGTCGATGCAGCACGCGCGCATCGTCGATGATCCCGACGGCGCCACCCGTTTCCTCCACACAGAAGTCACCGTCGCTGCAAAGGCACATTACGCGCGCTTCGACCTCGAACTCGGCGCGGCATTGAGCCGTCACGAGTTGCACATCCAGCTCGATGGCACCGAAGCCACCACCGCCGCGCATGGCGCGCTGCTTGGCAGCGGCAAGCGCCACGTCGAAACGCGGATGCAGGTGGTGCACGCGGCGCGCGACACCCGCAGCGATCTGCAATGGCGTGGGCTGGCGGCGGATCGTTCGCGCGTGGTCATGCACGGTGGCATTCGCATCGACGCCGGCGCCGATGGCAGCGACGCGCGACTCTCCAATCGCAACCTCCTTTTGTCCGACAATGCCGAGATCGACACCCAGCCGGTGCTCGTCATCCACGCCGATGAAGTGAAGGCCGCGCACGGCGCCACGGTCGGCCAGCTCGATACGAATGCCTTGTTCTACCTGCGTTCGCGCGGCCTGCCGGAAACGCAGGCGCGGCGAATGCTGACGACCGCCTTCGTGCAATCGCTGCTGTCGCAAGTCGACGACGATGCGGTGCGTGGGCTGCTCGAACAGCGCTTGTCTTCGGCCCTGCAACGGCTCAACCCGGAACACGACGCATGAGCGCCACACCCGACTGGTCGGCCATTCGCGGCGATTTCCCGCTGCTCACCCGCGAGGTGAACGGCAAGCCGCTGATCTATTTCGATTCCGCCAACACCTCGCAAAAGCCCGAACAGGTGATCGCGGCGGTCGACGATTTCTATCGCCACCACAACGCCAACGTCAGCCGCGCCGTGCACACGCTCGGCAGCGAAGCGACCGAGGCCTACGAGGGCGCGCGCGGCAAGTTGGCGCGCTTCCTCAACGTCCGCGCCGACGAACTGGTGCTGTGCAGCGGCACCACTTTCGCAATGAACCTGATCGCGTATTCGTGGGCGCTGCCGAAGCTGAAAGCCGGCGACACCATCCTGCTCACGCGCATGGAGCATCACGCCAACATCGTGCCATGGCAGCTGGTGGCGGAACGCACCGGCGCAACCATCAAGGTCGCCAACCTGCGACCCGATGGCTCGCTCGATCTCGATGCCTTGTACGCAGCGATGACGCCCGACGTGAAATTGCTCGGCGTGGCCCACGTCAGCAATGTGCTCGGCACGGTGAATCCAGTCCGCGAGATTTGCAAGGAAGCACGCAAGCGCGGCATCGTCACCGTGGTCGACGGCTCGCAGGCAGTGCCGCACATGGCAGTCGACATCCCGGCCATCGGTTGCGATTTCTACGCCTTCACCGGTCACAAGCTGTGTGGCCCGACCGGCACCGGCGCGCTGTGGGCGCGCAAGGAATTGCTCGAAGCGATGCCGCCGTTCCTCGGCGGCGGCGAGATGATCAAGGAAGTGAGCTTCGACGGCACCGTGTTCAACGACGTGCCGCGCAAGTTCGAGGCCGGCACGCCGAATATCGCCGGGTTCGTCGGACTCGGCGCCGCAGTCGACTACTTGCAAGCGATCGGCATGGACACGATCCACGCCCGCGAAAGCGAGCTGCTCGCCTACGCGACCAAGGTCCTCTCGGATATCCCCGGCCTGCGCATCATCGGCACCGCGCCGGGCAAGGCCGCGATCATCTCCTTCGTGGTCGAAGGCGCGCACGCGCACGATCTCGCCACCCTGCTCGACATCGAAGGCATCGCCGTGCGTTCCGGCCAGCATTGCGCGCATCCGCTGCTGCAATCGCTCGGCGTCTCGGCGACCTGCCGCGCCTCGTTCGCGTTCTACAACACGAAAGACGAAATCGACCGCTTCGCCGCCGCCCTGCGCAAGGTTCGGACACTCCTCGCATGACCGCCAATCCCGTCGAAGTGCATTCGATCCGTTTCCGCGCCGCTGATGCCAATGACATCCCCGCGCTGGTCGATCTGGTGACGTCCGCCTATCGCGGCGATGCCAGCCGCGTCGGCTGGACCACCGAAGCCGACCTGCTCGATGGCCTGCGCATCGATGGCGACCGCATCCGGGTCGACCTCGATCGTCCGTTCAGCCGCATCCTCATCGCCGAACGTGGCGGCGAACTGCTGGCCTGCGCGCATGTCGCCAAAGAAGACGGCGCCGGCTATTTCGGCATGTTCGCGGTGCGCCCGGACCTGCAAGGTGGTGGTGTCGGCAAGGACGTGCTGGCGGAAGCCGAACGCGTCGCGCGCGAAGACTGGTCGCTGCCGACGATGCGGATGACGGTGATCGACGTCCGCGACGAACTGATCGCCTTCTACGAACGCCGTGGCTATCGCCGCACCGGAATATACAAACCCTTCCCCTATGGCGATGCGCGCTTCGGCCTGCCCAAGCGCGACGACCTGCGCTTCGAAGTGCTGGAGAAATCGTTGTGAGCGGTAGCCCTCTCGACGGGTGGGAGTTCGTTTGCAGCGAGGGCGAGTTGTTGCCGGGCGAAAAACGCACCGTCTGGGCTGGCGACACGCCGATCCTCGTCGTCAATCTCGATGGCGACTATTACGCGGTCGAAGACCGTTGCACCCACGAAGACTTCGATCTCTCTGCTGGCGAAGTGAACCAGAAAGACGGCAGCATCGAATGCGTGCTGCATGGTGCGAAGTTCGACCTGCGCAATGGCGACGTGTTGTGCCCGCCCGCCTACGTCCCGGTCGCCACCTTCCCGGTGCAGGTGGTCGATGGCGCGGTGTGGACGCGCGACCATCGCTGATCGAGCATGCCCTTGTTGCAGCCCCACCCGGTATCGGGCGCGCATCCATCATCGTTGTTGCAAATGATAATCGTTATCGTTTAATATCTGGTCACGGCCTACGCCGTCCTTATCCCGACCAGGATCCACCTCAATGCACCTCTCTCATCCCGTGCCAGCTTCGCTGGCGCTCGCGATCTCCTGCTGCCTCTCCATTGCCAATGCCGCTGAAACCGCCGCCCCCGCCGATGCCAGGCAACTCGACCGCGTCGTCGTCACCGGCAGCCGTTATGTGCCGCGCTACACCACCGGCAGCACTCGCAGCGCCACCCGCACCGACACCCCACTGGTGGACGTGCCGCAATCGGTCTCGGTGGTGACGCAGGAACTGGTGAAGGATCAGGCGATGTCCGGCCTCACCGATGCCTTGCGCTACATGCCCGGCGTCGGCGTGGCGCAGGGCGAAGGCAATCGCGACACCGCGATCCTGCGCGGCAACAGCACTACCGGCGATTTCTTCGTCGACGGCGTGCGCGATGACGTGCAGTACATCCGCGATCTGTATGACGTCGATCGCGTCGAAGCGCTCAAGGGCGCCAACGCACTGGTGTTCGGCCGCGGTGGCAGCGGCGGGGTGATCAACCGCATCATGAAGACCGCGGATGGTTCTTCGGGCGGCGAATTGTCCTTGCAATACGGCAGCTCCGATCGCAAGCGCGCCACCTTCGACTGGCAGGCGCCGATCCTGCGCAGTGCCGGGAATGCCAACGGTTTCCGCCTCAATGCACTGTACGACGACGGCGGCAACTTCCGCGACGGGTATTCGCAGTCGAAGCGCGCCATCCACCCGACCGTGCATCTTGATAGCGGCCATGGCACCACGATCGACATTGGCTTCGAGTACTTCCGCGACGAACGCGTGGCCGATCGCGGCGTGACCTCGTGGCAGGGCAAGCCGATCGATGTCGATCCGGCGACCTTCATCGGCAACGCCGAACAAAGCCCGGTCCGCGCGCGCGCCAACAGCTTCGACATCGCCATCGATCATCGTTTCAATGATCGGGTCGAACTGCGCAACCACACCCGCACCGCCGACTATGACAAGTCCTACCAGAACGTGTTCGGCAACGGCACGCGCTTCGATGCACTGGACAATCCGCAGGTGATGCTGCAGGCGTATCGCAGCTTCGGCACGCGCCGCAACCTGTTCAACCAGACCGATCTGATCGCGAAACTCGGCGACGGCGATATCCGCCACACCTTGCTGGTCGGCGCCGAATTCGGCCACCAGGACAATCGCAGCCGCACCGAACAGGGCCGTTTCGGCACGCTGGCAAACGTCTGGGTGCCCCTGTCCGCGCCGCGTTACAACGGCATCGTCACCTATCCGCTCACCAGCGCCGACAGCGACAGTGGCGCGAACGTGCGTGCCCTGTACGTGCAGGACCAGATCGCGCTGGGCACGCGCTGGATCGCCATCGCCGGCCTGCGCAACGACTGGTTCGACGTGCGCATGAACGACCACCTGACCGGCAATACCTACGCCATCAGCAACAGCCTGCGCTCGCCGCGCGCGGGACTGGTGTTCAAGCCCAGCGGAAACACCTCGATCTACGCCAGCTACAGCGTGGCGTGGCAGCCGCGCTCGGGTGACCAGCTGTCGTCGCTGACGGCGAGCACGCAAGCGCTGTTGCCGGAGAAGTTCGTGAATCGCGAAGTCGGCTTCAAGTGGGACATCGCCGGCAAGATCGCGCTGACCGCGGCCACGTACCGACTGGATCGCCGCAACGTCGCCATCCCCGACCCGAGCGATCCCACCCGCAGCCTGTTGGTGAACGGCCAGCGTTCGAGCGGCGTCGAGCTCGGGCTCGCCGGACGCATCACCCGGCATTGGCAGATGCTGGGCGGGTACGCCTTCCAGAACGGCAGCTACCTCGCAACGCAATCTGCCAGCGTTCCACAGGGCAACCGCCTGCCGCAATTGCCGAGGCACAGCGCATCCTTGTGGAACCGCTACGATTTCACTTCGCGTTTCGGCGTCGGCCTCGGCGCGATCCACCGTGGCAGCATCTATGCCGCGGCGGACAATGCGGTGCGCATTCCCGCCTACACGCGCTGGGATGCCGCGGTCTATTTCGCGGCGACGAAATCCATCGACTTGCAGCTCAATGTCGAAAACCTGTTCAATACCCGCTATTTCGTCAGCGCCAACAGCAACCAGAACATCTCGCCCGGTTCGCCGCGTGCAGCGGTCCTGACCGCCCGCTTCGCCTTCTGATCCAAGGAATTTTGATCCATGACGAAAAAGCCCCTGAGCCACCACCGCACCTACCGCTGGATCCGTCAGATCCACCTGTGGGTCGGCGCCTGGGGCGCGATCGCCGCATTGCTGTTCGGATCGACCGGATTGCTGTTGAACCATCGCATCGGCGACAACGCCTGGCCGCAGGGCAAGACCGAGCCAGTGCGCAAGGAACAACTCGTTGCACCGGCTGAAGTGCGGACGTCACCGGAAGCGCTGTCGACGTGGCTGCGGCAGGCGCGCGGCCTCGACGCCGACATGATCCGCAAGCCGAAGCCGGGCGTCGACGGCAAGCCGGAGGGGCCAGCGAAGTGGAATTTCTCCGGCGGCAGCGCGCGCAACAGCTGGAGCGCGGAATACGTGGTCGGTAGCGACGCCATCGATGTGAAGTGGACGAACAGCTCGACGCTCGCAGTGTTCACCAAGTTGCACAAAGGATTGGGCGGCACGTGGTGGCGCTTGCTGGTGGACAGCTACGCGATCGCGATGATCCTGCTGGCACTGACCGGCCTGTGGATGTGGGCGCGCGGACGCGGCGCAAAGGAAATGGTGCTCAGCGTGTTCGCGCTGGCGGCGGTGGCATCAGGCTCGGCGATCGTGCTGGCGTTCCTGTAAGCGCACCAGCAATGCGGTCCCTGCGCCATCGAGGCGCAGATGGTGCGGGCTGTCATCAGCGCTGACGACAAGGGTGTCACCGGCATCGAGATGCAGGCCATCGCCACCATCGACATGGCCGGCGGCGACATGCAGCGCCCAGGTTTCGCCGGACGCGGCGAACAACTGGATCGATCCCACCATCGGTCGCACCCACAGTTCGGCATCGAAACGATCGCGCTGCCACATCAGGTTGAAATCGGTGGTCGGCGCGTCGAGCGGACCTCCGGACAACCGCGCCTCGCCGGGAAAACGCGCGAACGCGTACGGAGTGTCCAGGCGTTCTTCGCGGTCATCGGCAAACCGCAGGATCAAGCCGTCGCCACTCAACAGCACGATGACGCGATCGACACCAGGGAAGTTCGAGAACGGTGCATCGCGATCGACATCGGCGATCGATAGTCGCCATTGCCACGGTTGGCCATCACCCGGCCATTGCAGCAATTCGCGCGTGCTGCCGGCGCCATTGGCCCACGGCTGGCGCCTGCTGTCATCGAACCTGAGAATGCGCATGGCCATCGCGCCAGTGTAGTGCCACGCCGGAAAACATCGCCCGACCGCACCTCCCAATGCGGCCGAGCGACTTGACCTCCGTGTCCTCCCCCCATCTCGATCATCGGGCGTCCCTGCCCGCTCCGCGCGCCGCTTGCCCACTCCCGGCATCCGGCGCGCTGCTCTCCCCGCCTGTGCAAGCAAGTGTCGGCCTGCCGGGGCCTGCCGTCTGTCGGCGGGATGCGCGCCGTGAGGTCAGAAAAATCCGACATCACGGCTGCAGCGCTAAAATGGGGTTTTCGCACCGGAGCAGCGCGTGGATATCGCCAAATTGAAGGCTTTCGTCGGCCACAAGTGGGACGCGGAGATCGTGCCGCAGCTGGTGCGCTATATCGCCATCCCCAACAAGTCGCCGATGTTCGACGCCGACTGGCAGGCACATGGCTACATGGATCAGGCGGTTGCGCTGATGGAAACCTGGGCGAAGGCGCAGACGATTCCTGGCATGCAGGTCGAAGTGGTGCGACTGGAAGGCCGCACGCCGCTGATCTTCCTCGACATCCCGGCGCAGGGGGAAAATGAGGGACGAAGCAGTGGCGACGATTGCGTGCTGCTGTACGGCCATCTCGACAAGCAACCGGAAATGACCGGCTGGGACGATGATCTTGGCCCGTGGAAGCCGGTGCTGAAGGGTGATCGCCTGTACGGCCGCGGTGGTGCCGACGACGGCTACGCGATCTTCGGTTCGCTCACGGCGATCCTCGCGCTGCGCGAACAGAATGTGCCGCACGCGCGTTGCGTGGTGATGATCGAGGCTTGCGAGGAATCCGGCAGTTACGACCTGCCCGCCTACGTCGATCATCTTGCACCGCGCATCGGCAAGCCGTCGCTGGTGGTCTGCCTCGATTCCGGCTGCGGCAACTACGATCAACTGTGGTGCACGACGTCGCTGCGTGGACTCGCCGGCGGCAACCTGCGCGTGGATGTGCTGCACGAAGGCGTGCACTCCGGCGATGCGTCGGGCATCGTGCCGTCGAGTTTCCGCATCCTGCGCGAATTGCTCGATCGCGTCGATGACGAGAAAACCGGCCAGATCAAGCTCGATGGCCTGTTCGTCGAGATTCCTGCCGAACGCATGGCGCAGGCCGCGAAAGTCGCCGAAGTGCTGGGCGACGAAGTGTGGAACAAGTTCCCGTTGATGGAAGGGATGGTGCCGATGGGCGCCGACAATACCGAGCGCGTGCTCAATCGCACCTGGCGTCCGGCGTTGTCGATCACCGGCGTCGATGGCATGCCGGCGCTGTCGTCGGCGGGCAATGTGCTGCGTCCGTTCACCGCGGTGAAGTTGTCGCTGCGCCTGCCGCCGACGCTGGATGGCACGACCGCCGGCAACCTGCTGCGCGATACGTTGCTGAAGGATGCGCCGAATGGCGCGAAGGTGAGTTTCGAGTTGGAGAAGTCATCGGCGGGCTGGAACGCACCGGCGTTGGCGCCATGGCTGGAACGCGCGATCGATGACGCCAGCGAGGCCAGTTTCGGCAAGCCGGCGATGTACATGGGGGAAGGTGGATCGATCCCGTTCATGGGCATGCTCGGCGAGAAATTCCCCGGCGCGCAGTTCATGATCACCGGCGTGCTCGGCCCGCATTCAAACGCGCACGGTCCCAACGAGTTCCTGCACATTCCGATGGGCAAGGGCGTGACGGCATGCGTGGCGCAGGTGGTGGCCGCGCATTACGTTGCGAGCTTGCGTGGCGAGACTTCTGGCAGTGCGGTTGCGCCGGATAGCGGGCAGCGGAACGGGGATCATGGGTGCTGTTGAGCTAGCACGTGCTGGCTGTCACTGTCATCCCGAATGGCATGAGGGAGCCGCCGCATCCATGCGGCGGAATGGTCGGCCATAGGGACCCACCGCGCAGGCGCTGCCGGGCGGGGAGTGTTTCGTCGCTGCGATGGGGTCGCAACACACGCGTGTTGTTGCTCTCTCGAGTCGCAACAACACGCGCGCGGCAAGTGGGTGCGCCAGTCCGATGCGCGGGCATACGAGGCATGGATGCCGAGTCGAGCCTACATGGATGTATTCACGGCGTCCCGCGCATTGGAGCTGGTCACACACGCCAGCCAGCGCGTGCGATGAGCTCAGGCTACCTCAGCCCGCGCGAGCGTCATCGCTCCGACGGATAAATCCGCCACGCGCGCGGCAACACGCCGATCGTCGCACCCACTGCAGGAACGTCGGCATCGGGCGTTGCGGCCAGATCGAGTTCCAGCAACCGCGCCTGTGATTCCACCTGCGCCTCAACAGTGATGCGTCCTGATCGCAAATGCGTCGCCAGCACCTTCGCCGGAATACCCGATGCTGCATCGACGATCGCCAGATCGTGCGGCCGCACGTACAGGCGCGCATGCCCCGCCGCGACATCGGTCGGCGCATCGAAACCATGGCCATCGCTGCGGAAGCGCCCGTCGATCACGCGCCCTTCCAGCACATTGGCGCGGCCGATGAAATCGAAGACATATTCCGATGCCGGCGCACTGTAGATTTCATGTGGCGTGCCGACCTGCTCGATCCGCCCCTCGCGCAACACCACCACGCGATCGGCGAGTTCCAGCGCTTCTTCCTGGTCATGGGTGACGAACAGCGTGGTCTGCCCGGTCTGCTCATGCAGCGTGCGCAGCCAGCGTCGCAGATCGACGCGGACCTTGGCATCGAGCGCACCGAACGGTTCATCGAGCAGCAACAACGTCGGATCGATCGCCAACGCACGCGCCAACGCCACGCGCTGGCGCTGACCGCCCGACAACTGTTCGGGATAGCGTCCGCCAAGTTCGCCCAGCTGGATCAATTGCAACAGCTCGTCGACGCGACTCAGGATCGTCGCCTTGTCCGGACGCCGCGAACGCGGGCGACTGCGCAAGCCGAAGGCGATGTTCTCAGCAACCGTCATGTGGCGGAACAACGCGTAATGCTGGAACACGAAACCGACATTGCGCTGACGCAGGCTCAGGCGCGTGGCATCGACATCGCCGAACAACACCTGCCCGGCATCGGCATCCAGCAGGCCAGCGATCACCCGCAGCAGCGTGGTCTTGCCGGAACCGGACGGCCCCAGCAACGCGACCAGTTCGCCGGAGGCGATATCGAGATCGACCGCATCCAGCGCGGTTGCATTGCCGAAGCGCTTGCCGAGTTGGCGAATGTGTAGATCCATGCCCTGCCTCGTCGCGACCGCTTCATGGTGGGTCACCGTTTGCCGATGATGCCATTCGGCTCCGGCGTCGTGCTTCACGGCCTGGGTGCGATCAAATCGTGCGGCGTTCATGTTCAATTTCAATGCCTTCTGTGCGTACTGGCCAGCGCGTCGCCATGGCTCGATTCCAGCCAGAATTTCGCCAGCAAGGTCACCAGCGCCAATCCGCTCAGCAACGATGCCGCCGCGAACGCCGCGGTGCCGTTGAATTCGTTGTAGAGGATTTCGATGTGCAACGGCAGCGTGTTGGTGAGTCCGCGGATATGGCCGGACACCACCGAAACCGCGCCGAATTCGCCCATCGCCCGCGCACTGCACAGCAATACGCCGTAGAGCAGTCCCCATTTGATGTTGGGCAGGGTCACACGACGAAACATCGTCCACGCGCCAGCCCCCAGCGAACGCGCCGCCAGTTCTTCGTCGCTGCCCTGTTGCTCCATCAGCGGGATCAGCTCGCGCACCACGAACGGGAAGGTGATGAACAACGTCGCCAGCACGATGCCGGGCCGCGCGAACAGGATCTTGATGTCGAAGTGTTCAAGCAACGATGCGAACCAGCCGTGGGTGGTACTGAACAGCAGCACCAGGCACAGGCCCGCCACCACCGGCGAGACGGCGAACGGCAGGTCGATCAGCGTCAACAACACGCGCTTGCCGGTGAATTCGAAACGCGCCATCGCCCAAGCCATCAGCGTGCCGAACACCGCGTTGACCGGGATCACCACCGCCGCCGTGAACAGCGTCAGCTTGAGCGCGGCGACGGCATCCGGTTCGACCAGCGCCGACCACCACGCACGGAAGCCATCGCCGAATGCTGCGGCGAGCACCATCAGCAACGGCAATACCACCAGGCCGACCAGGATCAGGACGGCCAAGGCAATCAGCGCCAGGCGCAACCAACGCGGTTCGCGCAGGGCGTCATGCATGGCGACGTCTCGCGCGCGCATACGCGGACAGCGACGGAATCGCATTGATCAGCAGCAGGCATGCGAACGACGCCGCCAGCAGCAAGGCCGCGATCGCGATCGCGCCGTCGACGTCGTATTCCTCCAGCCGGATGGTGATGAGCAACGGCGCAATTTCGGTCGAATACGGCTTGTTGCCAGCGATGAAAATCACCGAGCCGTACTCGCCCAACGCCCGCGCGAACGCCAGCGAGAAACCGGTGAGCAAGGCCGGCAGCAGCTCCGGCAGGATCACCCGTCGCAACGTGGTGAAACGCGACGCACCGAGCGAAATCGCCGCGTCCTCCTGCTCGCGTCCCAGCGTTTCCAGTACGGGTTGCACGGTGCGCACCGCGAATGGCAGGCCGATGAACACCAGCGCGATGACAATCCCGATCCAGGTGTAGGCGATCTTCAATCCCAGCGGCTCAATGATCCGGCCGATCCAGCCGTTGCTCGAATAGATCGCGGTGAGCGCAATGCCCGCGACCGCCGTCGGCAACGCGAACGGCAGGTCGACCAGGGCATCCAGCAGGCGCCGTCCGGGGAAGCGATAGCGCACCAGCACCCACGCCACCAGTGCGCCGGCCATCAGCGCGAACAACGACGCCAGCAGAGACGTGGCAAAACTGAGCTTCAACGCCGATTGCACGCGCGGATCATGGATCGCGCGCAGCCAGCCCGCCGTGCCGAGCCCCAGCGCTTGCCACACCAGCGCCAGCAACGGCAGCAGCACGACCACGCCGAGCCATGCCATGCCGAGGCCGAGGCTGAGGCCGAAGCCGGGCAATGGCCGCCGCCGACGTGGCGCGAGTTGCGGAATGGACAGGGCTGGCGCGTTCATCGAAGCATTGTCGTCAATGCGCGCGCTTGGCGTTGATCTGGTCGAAGAATCCACCATCGGCGAAATGCTGTGCCTGTGCTTTCTTCCAGCCACCGAAGGCGTTGTCGATGGTCACTTGCGTCACTTTGGGAAACCGTGCGAGCGTCGCCGCCGGCACCTTGTCCGGTTCTGCCGGGCGATAGAAATGCTTGGCGGCGAGTTGCTGTCCCTGCGGCGAATACAGGAAGCGCAGATAGGCTTCGGCTTGCTTGCGGGTGCCATGCTTGTCGATGTTCTTGTCGACCCACGCCACCGGCGGCTCGGCGCGGATGCTCAGCGACGGCACCACGATCTCGAACTTGCCGCGCGTGGCGGGTTCGTTCACCGCCATCAACGCCTCGTTCTCCCACGCGATCAGCACATCGCCAATGCCGCGCTCGGCGAAGGTGGTGGTGGCGCCGCGCGCGCCGGTATCGAGCACCGGCACATTGCCGTAGAGGCGCGTGAGGTAATCCAGTACCTTTCCGCCATCGCGATACTGATGCGACGCCCAGGCCCATGCCGCGAGATAGTTCCAGCGCGCACCGCCGGAGGTCTTGGGATTGGGGGTGATCACGGCGACGCCGGGCTTCACCAGATCATTCCAGTCGTGGACCGCTTTCGGGTTGCCCGTGCGCACCAGGAACACGATGGTCGAGGTGTAGGGCGCGCTGTTGTGGGGAAGACGAGACTGCCAGTCGGACGGCAGCAGCTTGCCCTTGTCGGCGATGGCGTCGATGTCGGCGGCCAGCGCCAGCGTGACGACATCGGCTTCGAGCCCGTCGATCACCGCGCGCGCCTGCTTGCCGGAACCACCATGGGAACTGCGGATATCGATGCTCTCTCCCGTCTGCTGTTTCCACTGCGCGGCGAACGCCTGGTTGACGTCGGCATAGAACTCGCGCGTGGGATCGTAGGACACGTTGAGCAGGCTGCTGGCCTTGGCATTGACGGTCGCGGTAATCAGGATGAGGCTGGCCAACACGGTCAGGAATATCTTGTTCATCGTGGAATCCTTGGCGGAATCGGATGGGACATCCGGGGTAGTCGTGGCGTCCGTGACGTCGCGATTCCGGGAGAATTTTGCACGATGGATGTTCATATTTCGTAATCTCCTTCCAGCAGGCACGCCACGACTTGTTCAGCCAATGCCTGGGCGCTTGCAGTGGCGGTATCGAGCACCAGTTCGGCGTGCTCAGGCGCCTGGTACGGCGAATCGATGCCGGTGAAGTTCGGCAGCTCGCCGCGACGCGCCTTGGCGTACAGGCCCTTGACGTCACGCCGTTCGGCGACATCCAGCGGCGTATCCACGAATACTTCGATGAATTCACCGGGTGCGAACAGTTCGCGCGCCGCCTTGCGTTCGGCGCGGAACGGCGAGATGAAGCTGACCAGCACGATCAGGCCGGCATCGGTCATCAGCTTGGCCACCTCGGCGACGCGACGCTGGTTCTCGACGCGATCCTCGTCGGTGAAACCGAGATCGCGATTGAGTCCGTGGCGGACGTTGTCGCCGTCCAGGACGAAGGCGTGGTGGCCGAGGGCGTGCAATTTCTTGTCGACGAGATTGGCGATCGCCGATTTCCCGGCGCCGGACACGCCGGTGAACCATACGCAACGCGGCGTCTGGCGCTTGCTGCGCGCGCGTGCCGCCTTGTCGACATCAAGATGCTGCCAATGGATGTTGCCGGCGCGACGCAGCGCGAAATCTGTGGTGCCGGCGGCGACCGTGGCGTTGTCGAAGCGATCGATCAGGATGAAACCGCCGAGCGTGCGATCGTCGCAATACGATTCGAACGCGATCGGCTGGTCGAGCGACAGATTGCAGACGCCGACTTCATTGAGATCGAGATTGCGTGCGGCGAGTTGCGCCTGGGTGTTGACGTCGATGCGATGCTTGATCTCCGTCACCGTGGCGTTGACGGTGCGCGTGCCCGACTTGAGCAGGTAGGCGCGACCGGGCAACAACGGCGCTTCACCCATCCACAGCAGATGTACGGCGAGTTGGTCGGCGACTTGTGGCGGCTGGCTGGCGGCGGCGATCACATCGCCACGACTGACGTCCACTTCATCGGCGAGGGTGAGCGTGATCGCCTGCCCGACTGCGGCCGCAGCGAGATCGCCTTCGGCCACGACGATCCGCTCCACGCGCGAACGCTGGCCGGATGGCAACACCACCACGTCGTCGCCTGGTCGCACCTGTCCCGCGGAAATCGTGCCGGAGAATCCGCGGAAATCCTGGTGCGGACGATTCACCCATTGCACCGGCAACCGGAAACCGGCATCACCGTGCGTGGGCTCGACATCAACATGTTCCAGCCATTCCAGCAGCATCGGGCCGTGGTACCACGGCGTCTTCGGCGAGCGTTGCAGCAGGTTGTCCCCCTTCAGCGCCGACAACGGCACCGCCTGCACATTGGTGATACCGAGTTGTGTCGCCAATTCGCGGTAATCGCGTTCGATCCGTTCGAACACGCCGCGATCGTAATCCACCAGGTCGAGCTTGTTGACCGCCAACACCACGTTGCGGATGCCGAGCAGCGCGACGATGTAACTGTGGCGTCGTGTCTGTGCCAGCAAGCCCTTGCGCGCATCGACCAGCACCACCGCGGCATCGGCGGTGGAAGCGCCGGTGGCCATGTTGCGGGTGTACTGCTCATGGCCGGGGCAATCGGCGACGATGAACTTGCGCTTGTCGGTGCCGAAGAAACGGTAAGCGACATCGATGGTGATGCCCTGCTCGCGTTCGGCGGCGAGTCCGTCAAGCAACAGCGCGTAATCGATGTCGTCGCCCTGGGTGCCGTGACGGCGACTGTCGCTGGCAAGCGCGGCCAACTGGTCGGCGAACAGGCCCTTGCTGTCGTACAAGAGGCGACCGATCAGCGTGCTCTTGCCATCATCGACACTGCCGCAGGTGATGAAGCGCAGCAGTCCCTTGGTCTCGTGGCGATGCAGGTATTCGGCGACGCCCATCAGAAGTACCCCTCCTGTTTCTTTTTTTCCATCGACGCCGATGGATCATGGTCGATCACCCGGCCCTGGCGTTCCGACGTGGTCGCGACCAGCATTTCGGCGATGACCTTTTCCAACGTATCGGCATCGGATTCGATGGCGCCGGTCAGCGGATAGCAGCCGAGTGTCCGGAAACGCACGCTGCGGATCGTCGGCGATTCGCCATCACGTAACGGCAATCGTTCATCATCGACCATGATCAGCGCGCCATCGCGCTCGACCACCGGGCGTTCGGCGGCGAGATACAGCGACGGCACTTCGATCCGTTCGCGATAGATGTAGAGCCAGATGTCGAGTTCGGTCCAGTTCGACAACGGGAACACCCGCACCGATTCGCCACTGGCGATCCGCGCGTTGTACAGCGACCACAGCTCCGGACGCTGCTGTTTCGGATCCCAGCGATGCTGCGCGTTGCGGAAGGAAAAGATGCGTTCCTTGGCGCGCGATTTCTCTTCGTCGCGGCGGGCGCCACCGATGGCGGCATCGAAGCCATGCGCATCCAGCGCCTGCTTCAACCCTTGCGTCTTCATCACATCGGTGTGGACAGCGGCACCGTGGCTGATCGGACCGATGCCGCGCGCCACGCCTTCGGGGTTGGTATGCACGCGCAATTCGACGCCGGTTTCGGCGACCCGACGGTCGCGAAACGCGATCATCTCGCGGAATTTCCAGCCGGTATCGACATGCAGCAGCGGAATCGGCGGACGGCCAGGCGCGAACGCCTTGAGCAGCAGGTGCAGCAACACCGAACTGTCCTTGCCTACGGAATACAACAGCACCGGATTGCGGAATTCGGCGGCGACCTCGCGCAGGATGTGGATGCTCTCGGCCTCGAGGCGATCGAGATGGCTGAGTGCGGCCACCGGCTGCGGCAGCGAGACAATAGGCTTGGCAGAGAGAGCAAGTTGCGCTGACACGGCAGGTTCCAGAGGCGAACGAATCGAGGTGCCCGCGCGATCGCGGACGGAAAACGAGTATCGACAGGCGATCCCCGCGCGGGAAATGCACGCAGGGCATAACGACATGACCAGCGCTCCTTATGCGCGGATGGCCGCCGTCCCTAGTCTTTGCGTTGTCGCAATCCCGACCTCGCCCTGCCATGTCCGCCGTCTCAATCACACCATTCCAGCCGATCACCGACGAACAGGCCGCCCTGCTCGCGCGGCTGACGGACGCGCTGGACCACGACGGACTGTGGTGGCTGTCGGGGTATGCCGCCGGGGTCGCGCGTGGACGCACCTCGTCCATTGCAGGATTGGCCGCCGTTTCCAGCGATGCCACCGCGACGGTTTCGATCGAAACCGTCATCGCGCCGCAGCTCACCATCGTCTACGGCAGCCAGACCGGCAACGCCAAGCGCCACGCGGAAGCACTCTCGACGCAACTCGAAGGGGCCGGTTTTGGCGTGCGACTGTTGCGCGCCGATGCCTATCCATTGCGCGAACTGAAGAACGAGCGTCATCTCGTCGTCGTCGTCAGCACCCAAGGCGATGGCGATCCTTCGGATGATGCCCGCGCCTTCGTCGAATTCATCGCCGGCAAGCGCGCGCCGAAACTGCCCGATCTCCACTACGCCGTGCTCGGCCTCGGCGATTCCAGCTATCCGCAGTTCTGCGCGATCGGCCGCCAACTCGACGAACGCCTGTCCGAACTCGGCGCGACGCGCTGGTTCGCGCGCGGCGACGCCGACCTCGACATCGATACCGTGGCCACGCCATGGTTCATCACCGCATTGGCCGCAGCGAAGGACGCGCTGAAGCCGCAGGTGCCGCTGGCCACCGTCACGCCGCTGCGACCCCATGCGCAGCAGACCGCCAGCACCTACACGCGCGACAACCCGTTCCCCGCCGGAATCCTCGCGAACCAGTGCATCACGGGTCGCGGCAACCACCGCACGCCGTCGTCGGACAAGGAAATTCGTCACATCGAACTGTCGCTGGAAGGCTCCGGCCTGAAGTACGAACCGGGCGATGCCCTCGGCGTGTGGCCGGTGAATCCGCCGAAGCTGGTCGCTGCACTCCTCGCGACGCTGCAACTTGATGGCGATGCTGTCATCACACATGACACGCAAGCCTTGCCGTTGCGCGAATGGTTGTCGACCAAGCGCGAAATCACCCGCCTCTCGCGCCCGTTCTTGACGCAACACGCCGCGCGCGCGAACAGCGCCGCGTTCGATGCCATTCTCGCACCCGACAACGCGGCAGCGCTGACCGATCTCCTCGCCAACCGCCAGCTGATCGACCTGCTGCGCGAATTCCCGGCGACGTGGACCGCGGATGAACTGGTCGCCACGCTGCGCCCGCTCACGCCGCGCCTGTATTCGATCGCTTCCAGTGCCAAGGCCGTCGGCGAAGAAGCGCACCTCACCGTCGCGCACGTGGAATACATGGTCGATGACGACCCGCGCTGGGGCACGGCATCGAATTTCCTCGCACGCAGCGATGAAGGCACGATACCGGTCTTCATCGAACACAACGATCGTTTCCGCCTGCCAAAGGATGACAGCCGCGATGTCATCCTGATCGGGCCCGGCACCGGCGTTGCGCCGTTCCGCGCCTTCGTGCAGGAGCGCGCGAAATCGGGCGCCAGCGGTCGCAACTGGCTGTTCTTCGGCAATCCGCACGCACACAGTGATTTCCTCTATCAAGTCGAATGGCAGGACGCATTGAAGTCCGGCGCGCTGCATCGCCTCGATCTCGCCTTCTCGCGCGATCAGGATCACAAGATCTATGTGCAGGATCGCCTGCGTGAACGCGGCGCCGAGCTCTACGACTGGCTGAAGTCTGGCGCATCCCTCTATGTCTGCGGCGATGCCACGCGCATGGCCAAGGACGTGCACGCCGCACTACTCGACATCATCGCCACCCATGGCGGCAAATCCGCCGACGCTGCCAACGACGCATTGAACGACCTGCAGACGCAGGGCCGTTACGCCCGGGATGTGTACTGATGAGCACGCACTCCGTCGAAGACGTCAAGCGCGACAGCCATCGCTTGCGCGGAACGCTGCTGGAATCGCTGGCCGATCAGGTCACCGCCGCGATCGCCGACGACGACCAGACGTTGATCAAGTATCACGGCAGCTACCAGCAGGACGATCGCGACATCCGCGAGGAACGCCGTCGCCAGAAGCTGGAACCCGCCTACAGTTTCATGATCCGCACGCGCACGCCCGGCGGCGTGGTCTCGCCGCAGCAATGGCTGCAGCTCGACCGCATCGCCACCACCTACGCCGAACGCGGGCTGCGCATCACCACGCGCCAGGCTTTCCAGTTCCACGGCATCATCAAGCGCGAACTCAAGGCGACGATGCAGGCGATCAACGCCGCGATGATCGATACCGTCGCGGCTTGCGGCGACGTCAACCGCAACATCATGGCCGCGGCCAATCCGCACGAATCCGCCGCGCATGTCTTCATCCACGCACAGGCTGCCGCGCTTTCCGCCCATCTGCGCCCGAATACCCGCGCCTACTACGAAATCTGGCTGGACGAGGAACGCGTCGCCGGCAGTGGCGATGAAGACGAGCCGATCTACGGCGATCGCTACCTGCCGCGCAAGTTCAAGATCGGCTTCGCGATTCCGCCACACAACGATGTCGATGTCTTCGCGCAGGATCTCGGCTTCATCGCCATCGTCGAAGACGGCGCTGTCACCGGCTACAACGTCACCGCCGGTGGCGGCATGGGCGCGACCCATGGCGATCCCGAAACCTATCCGCGCCTCGGCAGCCTGCTCGGCGCCATCGCTCCCGACCAGGTCACGGTGATCGCCGAAGCCGTCATCACCACCCAGCGCGACTGGGGCAATCGTGCCGTGCGCAAGCGCGCACGCCTGAAATACACCATCGACGATCGCGGCCTCGACGCGTTCAAGCAGGAAGTCGAACAGCGTTCCGGCGTCGTATTCGCACCGCCACGCGAATTCCGCTTCGTCCACAACGGTGATCGCTTCGGCTGGATGCAGGGCGAAAATGGCCTGTGGCACCTGACCCTGCGCATCATTGCCGGGCGCATCCAGGACCGCGAGCAACCGCATCTCACCGGCTTGCGCGAGATCGCCGCGCATCTGCACGACATCGCGCACGACCAAAGCGCCGCCCCCGAATTCCGGATGACGCCGAACCAGAATCTCGTCATCGCCAACATTCCCGAAGACGACCGCACGCGCATCGATGCCCTCGTCGCCGCGCACGGACTCGCCCTGTACGAAACCGCATCGCCACTGCGGCGCAACGCCATCGCCTGCGTGGCGCTGCCGACCTGCGGCCTGGCGATGGCCGAAGCCGAACGCTACCTGCCGGATTTCCTCACCCGCTTCGAGACGTTGCTCGCCGCCCACGGACTCGCCGGACAAGCGATCAACCTGCGCATCAGCGGTTGCCCCAATGGCTGCTCGCGCCCGTACCTCGGCGAGATCGCGCTGGTCGGCAAGGCACCCGGACGCTACAACCTGATGCTCGGCGCCGATCATCGCGGCGAACGCCTCAACACGCTGTATCGCGAAAACATCGACGAAGCCGCGATCCTCGCTGCACTCGATCCGTTGCTGGCACGTTACGCCGTCGAGCGCGAACACGACGAATATTTCGGCGATTTCCTCGTGCGCGCGGGCATCGTCGCCGCCAAAGCATTACACCTGGAACTGGTCGCATGATCCCGCCCGATCCCGCCATCGCCGCCGAATCGCCGCAGGCGCTGGCAGCGCTCAACACCTGGCTTGCCGGCAAGTCCGCCGAAGAACGCATCGACTGGGCGTTGGCCAATCTGCCCGGCAATCACGCGCTGTCGTCGAGCTTCGGCGCGCAGTCGGCCGTCTCGCTGCACATGGCGACGCGCGCGCGGCCGGACATCCCGGTGATCCTGATCGACACCGGCTACCTGTTCCCGGAAACCTATCGCTTCATCGATGAACTCGGCGAACGGCTGTCGCTCAACCTCAAGGTCTATCGCCCGCAGATCGGCGTCGCATGGATGGAAGCGCGTTTCGGCAAATTGTGGGAACAGGGCGTCGACGGCATCGAACGCTACAACCGCCTGCGCAAGGTCGAACCGATGCAGCGCGCCTTGAACGAGCTCGACGCTGGCACCTGGATTTCCGGCATCCGTCGCGCGCAATCGACCAGCCGCGCCGGCATCGACATCCTGCAACGCCGCGATGGCCGCTGGAAACTGCATCCGCTCGCCGACTGGAGCGATCGCGATGTCTGGGCCTACCTGCAAACACACGACCTGCCCTATCACCCGCTATGGCATGACGGCTATGTCTCGATCGGCGACATCCACACCACGCGGCGCCTCGAAGACGGCATGAGCGAGGAAGACACGCGCTTCTTCGGCCTCAAGCGCGAATGCGGCCTGCACGAAGCGTGGAACGATCCCGAACAAGCGGCGGCGTAGGCGCGCGCCGCGCGTTAAATGACGTAAGTCGCGATCGTCTCGCTCAGTTCCGCCCACGTCGGCGGCGTCGGCCAATCCGCTTCGACATTGCCTTCCAGCACGCGACGCACATCGCGACGATCCAGCTGCGGCGCCACCGCGTGCAGCAACTCGGTGGCGTAATCGCGCAACACGCGCTCGCGCGGCAACACTGCCCACGCGATGCATTCGGGGATCGACGGCGGCGCGGTCAACGCCACCAGATCGGTGTCTTCGGCGGTCAACGCCATCTCGGCCAGCAAGCCGACGCCGATGCCCGCTCGCACATAAGTCTTGATGAGATCGGCATCGCGCGCGGTCATCGCCAACTGCGGTTCCAGCCCTTCCGCGGCGAACGCGCGCCGCAGCGACGAATCCGGGCGAATCGACGATTCGTAACTCACCAGCGGAAACTCCGCGAGCTGCGCCAGCGTCGGCGCTCCGGCCGATGCCAATGGATGATCGCGCGGTACCAGCACCTTGCGCTGCCAGCGGAACAACGGAACCGCGATGCCACCCTCGGGCACATGCCCGGCGGTGCTGATCAGCGCGAAATCGGCATCGCCACTGGCGAGCAGGTTCAACACTTCGCTGTCGGCGGTCGGCATCAGGTGCACGCTCACCTGCGGGTAGTTGCGCTTCAATCGCGCCACCGCGTGCGGCAGCACGAAGCGCGCCTGCGTGTGGGTGGTCGCCAGCACCAATCGTCCGTGCGCGTCGTTGCGCTGGTTGGCGGCATAGGCGCGGATGTTGCTGGCCTCGGCCAGCAGTCGGCGCGCATGCACCAGTACCTGCGCCCCGCCGCTGGTGATCGCTTCCAGGCTGCGGCCCTTGCGCGCGAACAGCAGGAAGCCGAGCTCGTCCTCGAGCTGCTTCAACTGCTTGGACATGCCCGGCTGCGTCGCGTGCACGCGTTCCGCGGCCAGGGTGATGTTCAGGCCCGAATCGGCGATCGCGACGAGGTAGCGGAGCTGGGTCAGGGTCATGGCGACGACACCGCTTTATCTCTTTATTCGGATGAAAGGATCAATCTACAACCCGCGTGGCAGCCTTGTCCAGCGCGGCTCATGCCTCCGCAGAATAAGCCAAACGCCGCTCGTCATTTCCTTCCCCGATCCCGACAACGCATGGTGGATGTCCCCGACTCCCTCGATCCGCCCGATGCCCACCCGGTTGTTCCCCTTCTTCGCTGACCTGCATGGCCGCACCGTCCTGGTGGTCGGCGGCGGCAGCGTGGCCCGGCGCAAAGTCGATGCCCTGCTCGATACCGGCGCGCGCATCGTGGTCGGCGCGCCAGCGCTGGATCGCGAACTGATCGCACTCGCCGCGGAAGGCCGCATCGACACGGTCATCGGAAACTTCACCGACGCATGGCTCGACGATGCCTGTCTGGTGATCGCCGCGACGGATGATGCCGTCGCCAATCGCGCCATCGCCGCTGCAGCAAGTGAACGACGCATCTTCGCCAACGTGGTTGATGATGCCGAACTGTCGAGCATCCACCTGCCCGCGCGCGTCGAACGCGGCCCGTTGCAGATCGCGATTTCCAGTGGCGGTGGCGCACCGATGCTGGCGCGCCACATTCGCGAGCAACTGGAAACGCAATTCGACGAATCGCTGGGCGCACTCGCCGAACTGCTGCAGCGATCGCGTGCGCGTATCCGCGAGCGACTGCCCGATCTTCCCGCGCGCCGCCGCTTCTTCGATCGCATTCTTAAAGGCCCGATCCCGGCGCTGCTGCGGCGTGGCGATGCCATCAGCGCGGAACGGGCGTTGCAGGCGAATCTCGATGCCGCGCCGCCATCTCGCGGTCGCGTCGCCCTGGTCGGCGCCGGCCCCGGCGACCCCGGATTGCTGACGTTGCGCGCGCTGCGCCTGCTCAACGAAGCCGACGTGATCCTGCACGATCGCCTGGTCAGCGCCGAGGTGCTGGCGTTGGCCCGTCGCGATGCCGAACTGATCGAAGTCGGCAAGCGCGTCGGCGGCGACCACGCCGCCACCCAATCCGGCATCCATCGCCTGCTGGTGGAACAGGCCCTGGCCGGCAAGCGCGTGGTGCGGCTCAAGGGCGGTGATCCCTTCGTCTTCGGTCGCGGCGGCGAGGAACTCGAAGTGCTGCAGTCGCACGGCATAGATTTCGAGGTGGCGCCCGGCATCACCGCAGCGATCGCCTGCGGCGCCTACGCCGGCATCCCGCTCACCCATCGCGAGCACGCGCAGTCGGTGCGTTTCGTCACCGCGCATACCAAGGACGAGGACGACGGCATCGACTGGCGGGCACTGGCGCAGGATCGCCAAACCCTCGCGTTCTACATGGGCGTGTCCGGACTCGAGCGCATCCGCGATCGCCTGATCGCGCATGGTCGCGATGCGCGGACACCGGTGGCCCTGGTCGAAAACGGCACCCGCGCCGGACAGCGCGTCGTCGTCGGCACGCTGGCGGAACTGCCCGAACTCGCCAATACCCATCGTGTTTCCGCACCAGCGATCCTGTTCGTCGGCGAAGTGGCCGCACTGGCAACGCGACTGCACTGGTTCGGCGCGCCGCCGCTCCATGGCCTGCCGCTGGAGGCCTTGGCGCAAGCGGCCTGAGCCGGTCCGGAGCGGTCATGCCGCAGGGCAACACGGCCCACACGCGGACCTTGCTAGGATCGGCCGGCACCACTCCCACCACACTCAAAGGGATTCAGAGATATGGGCCACATTCTGTACACCATCATCATCGGCGCGGTCATCGGTATCCTCGCGCGCTTCTTCAAGCCCGGCGCGGACCCGATGGGCTGGATCATCACGATCATCCTCGGCATCGCCGGTGCCTACATCGGCAGCATGCTCTATGCCGGCGGGGGCGTCATCGGATTCATCATCTCCATCGTTTGCGCCATCGTGTTGTTGTTCATCTACGAATTCATCCGCGGCAAGATGGCCAGCAGCAACGCCTGACATCCATTCGCAATCCTGCAAGACGACAACGCCCCGGTCCGCCGGGGCGTTGTGCATTGCGGCCCCTGTCCCGCGCAGGATGCGCACGGTAAGCTGGCTGGATGACCGATGAAACACTATCTCCCCGCGATCTCGAGCGCGTCGCATGGACATCACGCGTCCTCGGCACTGACACCGCCCAGCAGCGCGCTTCGTTCGATGCCGGTTTCCGCAGCTACTGGCGCACCGATTCCTCGCCCACGCGGATCGTCATGGATTCGCCACCGGGGCTGGAGGACGTGGCGCCGTGGCTGGAGATCCGCGACCTGCTGGAACACGGTGGCGTGCGCGTGCCCGAAGTTCTGGCCAGCGACATCGAACACGGTTTCCTGTTGCTGGAAGACCTTGGCACGAACACCTATCTGCACGATCTTGTCGACGCCAATGCCGACAGCCTGTTCGAGAGTGCATTCGTGCAACTGGCGAAACTGCAGGCGATCGCGCCACCGCAGGATTTCCCGCGCTACGACCGTGAACGCCTGTCGATGGAACCGCGACTGTTCGACGAATGGTTCTGCATCCGCCATCTCGGGCTGACACTGGACTGCGCCGAGATGGAACTCCTCGACGCGGCGACTCTCCATCTGGTCGATGCCGCACTGGCGCAAGCGCAGGTGCTGGTGCATCGCGACTTCATGCCACGCAACTTGATGCGCACGACGAGCGGGGAATCGCCCGCGGTGATCGACTTCCAGGGCGCGGTTGCCGGCCCGATCGCCTACGATCCCGCTTCGCTGTTCAAGGACGCCTTCATCAGCTGGCCGGAGCAACGCGTGCAGGCGTGGTTGCGGGAATACCATCGCCGCGCCGTCGCCAGCGGATTGCCGCTGCCACCGATCGAACGCTTCCTGCACGACGTCAACCTGATGGGCGTACATCGCCACCTCAAGATCCTCGGCATCTTCGCGCGACTGAAATATCGCGATGGCAAACCGAAATACCTCGACGATGCGCCGCGTTTCATCGCCTATCTCGACACCGTGTTGCCGCGCCATCCGCAACTCGTTCCTCTCCACGACTTCATCCAGCGCCGCGTCAAGCCGGCCATGGCCGCGCACGGGAATCTCCCGCGATGAAGGCACTGATCTTCGCCGCCGGTTTCGGCGAGCGCATGCGTCCGCTCACCGACCACACACCGAAACCGCTGTTGCACGCTGGCGGCAAGATGTTGATCGAATGGCATCTGGAGAAACTCGCCGCGCTTGGCATCAGCGACGTGGTGGTGAACACGTCATGGCTGGCCGAACAGTTCCCGCTACAACTCGGCGACGGCTCGCGCTGGGGATTGCGCCTGCATTTCATCCACGAAGGCGCACGACCGCTGGAAACCGGCGGCGGCATGTGGAACGCGCGCCATTTGCTCGGCGACGCGCCGTTCTTCGTGGTCAATGGCGATGTCTGGAGCGATTTCGATTTCGCCCTGCTGCCGCGCGAACCGGCGGGCGATGCGCATCTGGTGCTGGTGGACAATCCGCCACAGCACCCCCGGGGCGATTTCGCGCTCGCCGACGATGGCCATGTGCGGATGGCAGGGGACGAAAAACTCACCTACTCCGGCATCGGCGTCTATCGCCCAGGTTTTCTCGACGGTTGGCGCGACTGTGTCGGCGATGCCGATGGCGCGGATGAAACCCCGCCGCGTTTTCGTTTGTTGCCGCTGATGAAAGCCGCGATTGCGCGCGATGCGATGACGGCGACACATCACCATGGTCGCTGGACCGATGTCGGCACGCCGGAACGATTGGCGGCACTGGATGAAGAGCTGAATTCCGCGCCCTGAACACTTCAACCGTCGTCGCGACTGCCCAGCACTTCGCGCAAGAACGGCACGGTGAGGCGACGCTGCGCTGCCAGCGAAGCGTGATCGAGTCGATCCAGCACGTCCATCAGGCTGCCGAGATCGCGCTCGCAACGACGCATCAACCACTCCGCTGCGGCATCATCCAACACCAATCCGCGTTGTGCCGCACGCGCACGCAGCAACTCCGATCGCTGCGTTTCATCCAGTGGCGACAAAGGCAGGCGCGTCGCCTGCGTCAAGCGCGAACGCAAGTCCGGCAACGCGAATGCAAGCTGTTCCGGCGGCGAACGCGCTGCGTAGAGCAACTGCCCTCCGTGATCGAGCACGCGATTGTGGAGATCGAACAAGGCGACCTCGTCGTCGCGATGTCCGATGAGCGCTTCAAGGCCATCGAGCGCGAGCAATCGATGCTGCTCGAACATCGGCGCGACATCGGCGAGGCTGCCGGCCACTTGTGGCAATGCCAGATACGCGGAACCTTGCGGATGCGCTGCGTGCGTCGCCATCAACAGATGCGTCTTGCCGACGCCAGCGGGTCCGGTCAGCAACCAGGCACGCTGGTCGCCAGCGTCGATGCCGTCCGCCAATATCCGCGCGGCAGCGCCGACGAAATCCCCGAAGCGTCGATCGGCGCGCGTGGCCAGCGCCAGTGGCAGTTGGATGCGATGCCGGCTCACGTCACCCGGGAACGTCGCTGTTGCCGTGCGTCTCGTCAATAATACTGCCGGGCACGATGAGCTGCGATTGCGCCGGCTCGTCGCCGCGATAGAGGCTGCTGGCGAGATAGGTCTGGTAGACGTGGCGCATCAGCACGTTGCCGACGGCTGCCACCGGCAGCGCCAGCAGCATGCCGAGGAAACCGAACAGCGCTTCACCCGCCATCACCGCGAAAATCACCGAGACTTCGCCGAGGCCGATGCTCTTGCCGACCAGTTTCGGCGTGAGCACATAGCTTTCGAGCAATTGGCCGACGCCATACACCACGAACACGCCGATCAGGTAATGCCAGTCGCCATATTGCGCCAGCGCTGCGCCGCAGCCCAACAGCAACAACACGATCGGACCAAGATATGGCACGAACGAACACAGGCCGGCGAGCATGCCGATCAGGATGCCGAGTTCGAGGCCGGCCACGCGCAGTCCGACCGCGTAGAGGATGGCGAGGATCAGCATCACCAGCAACTGGCCGCGCAGGAACGAGCGCAACACGTCGCTGGACTCCTTGGCCAGACGCTGCGCGAGATCGGCGTGGTCGCGCGGCACCAGCGCGGTGATGCGGCGCACGATGTCGTCCCAGTCGCGCAGGAAGAAGAACGTCAGGATCGGGATCAGCACCAGGTTCACCGCCCAGCCGAGCATCCGGAAGCCCGAGCGCGACACCACGCCGAGCACGGTGCCGGCATAACCGCCCGCCTGCTTCCAGTGGTCTTCCAGCCAGGCGGTGATGCGTCCGGTATCCAGCCAGTCGCTGAGTTGCACGTTGAAGCGATGTTCGATCCACGGGATTGCGGTGGCGAGGAACCAGTCGCGATAGCGCGGGAATGCCGCGATCAGCGTCGCGATCTGACGCTCGATCAACGGCACCAGCACCAACGCCGCGATCACCACGATCAGCAGCATCCCCAGGTAGACCAGCACCACCGCGAGATTGCGCGACAGCTTGCGCGCCTGCAGGCGACGCACGAAGGGATCGCCCAGCCACGCCAGCAGCAATGCCACCAGGAACGGCACCAGCACCGAGGCGAGATGCGACAGCAACCACAGCACGGCGAGCGCGAGCGTTGCGAATTGCACGCGCTGGTAGAACGCCGCGATCCCGGCGAGCGACGCCCGCGGCGAGTCCGTGTTCATCGCACCCGGTAAACGGTTGGCAGTGGCGGCGTCTTGTCGGTGTCGACGGCAGGTTTCTTGCCATCGCCACTGTTGTCCGGCACAGACGTGGATGCGGGTGCAGCTTCAGGCACCATCACGCCACCATTGGCGGCGAGCGTCGCCAGTCCGGCACCACCGCCCGCAACCGAGATGCGCAGGTGCATGCCGTCGGCGGTGGCATCCACCGGCACCACGCGCTTGACCTGCGGCTGGCTTTCCAGCCACGCCATCGCGCGCAGATAGTCTTCGCTGGAATTGATGCCCACCAGCTGGATGGTGAAATCGGCGACCTCGTTGCTGTTCTGCTTCGGCACCGGCTTGCCGGGACGCGCGTACTTGCGGATCAGCGCATCGGCGGCGATGTCGGCGCCACCCGCCATCGCGACGCGGGCATCGGCATTGCTGGTGGATGAGCGCGCCAGCACCTTGCCCTTGTCGACGAAGACCCAGTCGCCGCGCCACGACGCACCGGTGCGATAGAGCTTGCCGACCAGTTGCATCGGCGGATCGTAGGCCGCGGATGCGCGCGCCACGGCGGCGACATCGCTGCGCCAGATAGAACCGGCCATCACCTGTTCCGAGGCGCTGCCCGTCGGCAAGCCGAGTCGATAACCACGCCCCTTGGCGCGATCGAGTACCGGCCGCGCGGCATTGGCCTGCGCCAAGCCGACCAGGCGCGGACCGCTGCCATCATCGATGGCGAGCCACAGCACCGGCTTCGGGCGCGGTTCCGGCCAACTCGACATGCCGGTCCTGGCGACCAGATCGGTCACCTTGGCCGGGTTGAAACGCACCACCAGCATGGTCTTGAACGTCGGCGCGCCCGTGGTCGACACGCCCTCGTCCTGGCGGAAATCGAAGCTGGTGACATAGTCCTTGGCATTGCGGATTTCATCGGCCACGCCGGGCCGGGCGATCGGATTGCGCTCGCCGGACACGTTGGACAGCACCTTGAGCAGCGCGCGCGAAAATCCATTGTTGCGCTCGGCCTCGGACTGGTTGCGCACCACGACCTCGGTCGCGTACTGGCCTTCGGCCGAAGCACGATCGCCTTCCACGCGCTGGGCCAGCGCGACCGGCATCGCCAGCGCCAGCAGGCACGCGCAGCAGAACAGTTTGAACGCTCGCATCAGGGCTCCTTGCGGGCCAACCTCACCCGTGAATGGTGCCGCACGGGGCGTGATGCGTCCATCCCGACGCCCCGCCAACCCGCGCCACGCATGCAGACACCCGGGTTAAGTTTTAAACTTGCAGGCCGTTTTCCCGGAATTTCCGCCGTGTCCCAGAGTCCGACGCCACTGACCTACCGCGACGCCGGGGTCGATATCGACGCGGGCAACGAGGTGGTGGAACGCATCAAACCGCTGGTCCGGCGCACCATGCGCCCGGAAGTGCTGGGCGGCGTCGGCCTGTTCGGCGGATTGTTCGATCTTGCCGGTCGCTACCAGGAACCGGTGCTGGTCTCGGGCACCGATGGCGTCGGCACCAAGCTGATCCTCGCCAAGCAGCTGGATCGCCACGACAACATCGGCCAGGATCTGGTGGCGATGTGCGTCAACGACGTGCTGGTCCAGGGCGCCGAACCGCTGTTCTTCCTCGACTACTTCGCCACCGGCAAGCTCGATGTCGAAACCACGGTGAACGTGGTCGCCGGCATCGCCAAGGGCTGCGAGATCGCCGGCTGCGCGCTGATCGGCGGCGAGACGGCGGAAATGCCCGACATGTACCCGCCCGGCGAATACGATCTCGCCGGATTCACCGTCGGTGCGGTGGAGAAATCGAAGCTGGTCGATTCCAGCAAGGTGCGCAGCGGCGACGTGCTGATCGGCATCGCCTCCAGCGGCCCGCATTCCAACGGCTATTCGCTGATCCGCAAGATCCTGCAACGTGCCGGCAATCCATTGGATATGGAAGTGGGTGGCGTCAAGCTGGCCGATGCCTTGATGGAGCCGACGCGCATCTACGTCAAGCCGGTGCTGGAACTGCTGGCGAAACACGATATCCACGCGATGGCCCACGTCACCGGCGGCGCACTGGTGGAGAAGATCATCCGCGTGGTGCCGAAGGAATTCGGCCTGGACATCGATACATCCTCGTGGCCACTGCCCGCCGTGTTCGACTGGCTGCAGCGCGAAGGAAACGTGCCGCGCGAGGAAATGTGGCGCACCTTCAACTGCGGCGTCGGCTTCGTGCTGATCGTCGCGCCCAATGACGTGGCCGCGGTGAATGCGGACCTCGATCGCCTTGGCCTCGCGCACTGGCCGATCGGCCAGGTCACGCCGGCGCACGGCGACCAACGCCTGCACATCCGCTGATGCCATGAGCGGCGTGCAGGCATCGCCGCTGCCGCGCCTCGCGGTGCTGTGCTCGGGTCGCGGCAGCAATCTCGACGCGATCCTCTCCGCCATCAGCGCCGGAACGCTGGACGCGGAAGTCGTCGGCGTGTTCTCGGACAAACCGGCCTGCACCGCCTTGCAACACGTGGCGCCCGAACTGCGCTGGAGTGCGAAACCGGGCGATTTCCCCAACCGCGCCTCCTTCGAGCAGGCCATGGGCGATGCCATCGCCGCCGCGCGCCCGGACTGGATCGTCTGCGCCGGTTACATGCGCATCCTCGGCAACGCCTTCGTCGAACGCTTCCGCGGACGCATGTTGAACGTGCATCCGTCACTGCTGCCGCGCCATCGCGGGCTCGACACCCACCGCCATGCGCTCGAAGCCGGCGATCGCGAACATGGTGCCAGCATCCATTTCGTCATCCCCGAACTCGATGCCGGCGCGGTCATCGCCCAAGTCGCCGTTCCCATGCAAGCTACTGACACCCCACAAACGCTGGCAGCGCGCGTGCTGGTGCAGGAACACCTGCTGCTGCCGGAAGTGCTGCGCTGGGCGGTGGCGGGCCGCCTGCATGAACGCGACTCGACCGCGATCCTCGACGGTCATACGCTGTTTACACCGCGACGGCTAGAGTTCGCGGAATGATGAATACGGGTCTCCCCATTGTGAAACCGTTTGTTGCCAGCGCCTTGGCGGGCTTTGCCTGCGTGTTGTCGCCACTGGCGATCGCCCAGGCGACTGTGCCCGCGCCCACCAGCCCGCAAGTGATCGTTGCGCCGGATGCCGCGCTGCCGCCCCTGCCGCGCAAGGTCCTGGTGCCGTTCCGGGCGACGTATTCCGTCGCGCGCAATGGCAGTCCCGCAGGCGTCGCCTCGATGCAGGTAGTCGATCTCGGCGGTGGCCGCTGGCGGCTTGATCTTGGCATCCGCGGCACCCAGGGACTGGCCGGTCTCGCCGGGCTCAACCTCCAGCAAAGCACGGTGTTCGAACGCGTTGGCGATACGTTCCGCCCGCTTAGCCAAGCCACGATCAAGAACCTGCTGTTGCGCAGCCAGCGCATCACCGGCAGCTACGACTGGTCGCGCAACAGCGCACAGTGGACCGGCGATGTCAGCAGCAAGCGTCGTGCGCCGGTGGCGTTGCAGCCCGGCGACATGAACACGCTGCTGGTGAACCTCGCGGTGGTGCGCGATGCCGACGCCGGCAAGCCGCTGCAATACCGCGTGGTCGACAACGGCCGTGCGCGTTTGCAGGCGTTCATCACCTCCGCCGCGAAGGAAACGATCACTGTCGGCGACCTCTCCTACGATGCCTGGCATGTCAGCCGCACCAATGCCGGCAGCGACGGCATGGATGCCTGGGTCTCCGACAATGTCCCGACGCCGGTGCGCATCGTGCAGAAAGACGGCGATACCGGCACACTCGAACTGCTGTTGACCGACTACAAGGGCCCCGCGAAATGAAACCGATCCTCACCACACTGCTGGCCACCGGCCTGTTCGCTGCCAGCCTGTCGGCACACGCTGCACTGAAGCCGTTCAACGCCACCTATCAGGCCAGCTACATGGGCATGGCCGGCGCCGGCAAGATGAGCCTGGTGTCGCAGGGCGGCAACGAGTGGAAGTACAGCATGTCGATCACTGCCAGCGTGGGATCGGCGAAGCAGAGCACCACCTTCGAGGACGTCGGCGGCAACTGGCGCCCGCTCAGCGGACAGGACGCGACGAACGTGTTGTTCAAATCCGACCTGCGCAACGCCAATTACGACTGGGGCAAGCGCGAAGCGACATGGTCGGGCAAGGTAAAGCCGGATCGTCGCGGCCCGGTCGCGTTGCAAGCGGGTGATGTCGATGCGATGCTGATGAATCTCGCGGTCGTCCGCGATGTCGAGGCCGGCAAGCCGCTGCACTATCGTCTGGTCGACAACGGCAAGGCGAAGTCAGTGAGTTTCACCATCGCCGGCAAGGAAACGCTGACCATCGCCGGCAAGCAGGTGCAGGCGACGAAGGTGACTGGCGAGGACCTGGTGTTGTGGGTCGCGACCGGGTATCCGGTGCCGGTGCGCATCCACAAGAATCAGGACAACATCGATCTCAAGTTGCAGAGCATCGATTGAGGGCGGAAAGCCATCGCCCGGCTGTGTGCCTTTAGCGGTTATCCGCAGTGGCCGACACACCGTGAATACGTCCGTGTAGGCTCAGCCGCTGCATCCATGCGGCGGAATGGTCGGCCACTGCGGACGAACCGCAAGGCGCACAGCCGGGCGATGCCTTGGCCTGCCGCGCGCGCTAATCAATGCGCCGAATGCGCGCGCCGAGTCCCGACAGCTTTTCCTCGATGTGCTCGTAACCGCGATCGAGATGGTAGATGCGCTCGATCGTCGTCTCTCCTTCGGCCACCAGGCCAGCAAGGATCAGCGACGCCGACGCGCGCAGATCGGTCGCCATCACCTGCGCACCGGAAAGTTGCGGCACGCCGCGCACCATCGCCGAATGGCCCTGCACGTGGATGTCGGCGCCGAGGCGCTGCAACTCCTGCACGTGCATGAAGCGGTTTTCGAAGATCGTCTCGTTGATGATCGCCGCGCCATCGGCGATGCAGTTCATCGCCATGAATTGCGCCTGCATGTCGGTGGGAAAACCCGGATGCGGCGCCGTTGCGATATCGACCGCCTTGGGGCGGCGGCCCTGCATGTCCAGCGTGATGCGGTCGCCAGCGACGACGATTTCCGCGCCCGCCTGCTCCAACTTCTGCAGCACCGCGTCCAATGATGCCGCGTGCGCATTGACCACGGTGACGCGACCGCCGGTCATCGCCGCAGCGACCAGGAATGTTCCCGTTTCGATGCGATCGGCCAGCACCGCGTGATGCGCGCCGTGCAGGCGCTCCACGCCTTCGATCGTGATGCGCGGGGTGCCGGCACCTTCGATCTTCGCGCCCATCGCGATCAGGCAATCGGCAAGATCGACGATCTCCGGTTCCATCGCGCAGTTTTCCATCACCGTGGTGCCGCGCGCCAGCGTCGCCGCCATCATCACGTTCTCGGTCGCGCCCACGCTCACCATGTCGAACACCACGCGTCCGCCGCGCAAACCGCCTTCGACTTCGGCGCGGATATAGCCATGCTCGACGGTGACAGTCGCGCCCAGCGCTTCCATTCCTTTCAGATGCAGGTCGACCGGACGCGAACCGATGGCGCAGCCACCCGGCAGCGACACTTCGGCCTGACCGTATTTCGCCAGCAATGGGCCGAGTACCAGCACTGAAGCACGCATGGTCTTGACCAGTTCATACGGCGCGACGTGGCTGTTGACGCTGCGCGGATCGACTTCCACCGCGCTCGCCTTGCCGGTACCCAAGGTGCCCTGGTCGATGGTGATGCCCGCGCCCAAGCCGGCCAGCAGGCGCGTTGTGGTCACCACGTCGTGCAGGTGCGGCACGTTGGAAATCGCCACCGGCTCGTCGGCCAGCAAAGTGGCGCACAGGATCGGCAATACCGCGTTCTTGGCCCCGGAAATCCGCACATCGCCCCGCAGCGGGACCCCACCTTGCACCACGATCTTCTGCATCAGGTCTCTCGAATCACGACGAACTTACAAGCCGGCGGCGGCTGCCTCGGCGGGGGTCAGGGTGCGCAACGACAGCGCGTGGATCTCGCCGCCCATGCGCTCGCCCAAAGTGGCGTAGACCATGCGGTGACGGGCCAACGGCAACTTGCCTTCGAAGCCGGCGCTCACCACCACGCCCTCGAAATGGACGCCATCGGCCCCCTGCACCTGCGCGCGAGCGCCGGGCAACCCGGTTTCGATCAATTCCTGGATGATTTCGGCGCGCATCGGTCTCGACGTGGTCACGGCTACAATGACCGCGACAAGAGTAAAGGAAACCCGGGGAAATGTCCGTCACCGGACCCGCCAAACCCAACTTCGCCGCCAGCGGCCGCCGTGTCTTCGACATCGAGATCGAAGCCCTGCGTGCGGTCGTTGCGCGCATCGACGGCGACTTCAGCCGCGCCTGCACACTGCTGCTGGCCACCCGTGGCCGCGTGGTCTGCGTCGGCATGGGCAAGTCCGGGCACGTGGCGCGCAAGATCGCCGCGACCTTTGCCTCGACCGGCACCCCGGCCTTCTTCGTTCATCCGGGCGAAGCGGCCCACGGCGACCTCGGCATGATCACCGACGCCGATACCGTGCTGGCGCTGTCGAACTCCGGCGAAACCGACGAGCTGCTGATGCTGCTGCCGGTGCTGGCGCGCCAGGGCAATGTGCTGGTGGCGATGACCGGACGTCCCGATTCCACCCTCGCCCGCGAAGCCGCCGTCCATCTCGATGTCAGCGTGCCCGCCGAAGCCTGCCCGCTCGATCTCGCCCCGACCAGCAGCACCACCGCCGCGCTGGCGATGGGCGATGCGCTGGCCGTCGCCCTGCTGGAAGCACGCGGCTTCACCGCCGAGGACTTCGCGCGTTCGCACCCGGCCGGCAGCCTCGGCCGCCGCCTGTTGCTGCATATCCGCGACGTGATGCACGGCGGCGACAGCGTGCCCACCGTCCCCGCCGATGCCACGCTGGGCGAAGCATTGGTGGAAATGAGCCGCAAGCGGCTCGGCATGACCGCCGTGGTCGATGGCGAACGCCACCTGCTCGGCCTGTTCACCGACGGCGACCTGCGCCGCACCCTCGACGATGACGGTATCGACGTCCGTGCCACGCCGATCGCGACATTGATGACGAAAACGCCGCGCACGATCAGCGAAGACGCGCTGGCGATCGAAGCCGCCCAGCTGATGGAAGCGCACAAGATCAACGCGTTGGTCGTGGTCGACGGCAAGCGCCGGGTGGTCGGCGCCCTCAACATTCATGACCTGTTGCGCGCCCGCGTGGTGTGATCGGCCATTCATGCATCCTCCCTATACCCCCGACCTGCTCGCGCGCGCCGCCCGCATCCGCCTGATCGGCTTCGATGTCGACGGCACGCTGACCGACGGCCGCCTGCAGTTCGACGACCACGGCCACGAATTCAAGAGCTTCCATGCCCAGGACGGCATGGGCATGGTCCTGCTGCGCGAATCCGGGATCGATACCGCGATCGTCACCGCCCGCATCAGTCCGCTGGTGGAACTGCGCGGCCAATCGCTCGGTGTCCAGCACATCCATACCCATGAACGCCGCAAGTTGGCACGCATGCAGGCCATCGCTGCGGAAATGGGCATCGCCATGGATGAAGTCGCCTTCATGGGCGACGACCTGCCCGATCTCGCCACCCTGCGCGCGGTCGGCCTGTCGATCGCGCCGGCCGATGCCCATCCGTGGGTCCTCGCCGAAGCCGACTGGATCACCCCACGCAAGGGCGGCCGCGGTGGCGCGCGCGATGCCTGCGACCTGCTGCTGGCCGCACACGGCAAGCTCGACGCCATCCTCGCACTGGGAGAACACCCGTGAGCTGGCGCGGTTGGCTGACGCTGGCATTGAGTGTGGCCGCCGTGCTGGCGGGCCTGGCGATCTGGAACGAGAACAACCATCTCAAGACCCGCGGTCCGGCGGAATATCGCCCCGACTACGTGCTGAACGATTTCACCATGGTCTCCCTCAACCAGCAGGGCACGGAAGCGCTGACGGTGTCAGCACCCCAGTTGCGGCGCAATCCCGACACCCAGGCGATGGATCTCGATACCCCGACCTTCCTGTTCCCCGATCGCAACAACCGGCGCTGGCGAGCGACGGCGAAGACCGCGTGGGTGAGCGCCAAGGGCGAGCAGGTGAAGCTGCGCGGCGATGCGGTGGTCGATTCTCCCGTAGGCGACGCCAACCAGGGCCGCATTGCCAGCCCGACGCTGGACGTGTTCACCGAGAAGGGCAAGGAACGCGCCACCTCACAGGACGCGGTCGTGATCACCAAGCCGGGCACTATAATCAAGGGTCGCGGGCTGGACGCCGATTTCAACCAGGACCGCGTCGTGCTCCACAATGAAGTCAGGATCCAGTATGCCCCCCAAGCTGCGCGCTAGTCTGCTCACCGCATCGTTGCTGGTTCTCGCCGTGTCCGGCGTGGCGGTGGCGAAAACCTCCGATCGCAAGCAGCCGACCAACATCGAGGCGGACCAAGGTCAAATGTCGACCAAGGACGATACGCCGAGCATTCTCGACGGCAATGTTTCGGTGGTCCAGGGCACCATGACGGCGAAGGGCGCCCACGGCACCGTGTGGTCGAGGAAGGGCAAGGCGTACCGCATGCTGATGACCGGTTCGCCGGTGGTGCTCACCGAAATCCTCGACGATGGTTCGCCGATGAAGGCGACCGCCGCCAACGTCGACTACAACCTCGACACCGACATCGCGGTGTTCACCGGCAACGTCGTTATCACCCAGCCCAAGGGCACGCTCAACAGCGAGAAGGTCACCTACAACATGAAGACCGGCACGGTGAACAGCGGCGGCGGTCCCGGTCAGCGCGTGCACATGGTCCTGCAGCCGAAGTCGGGCGCCTGACCATGCTGGCCGCGGAAGGACTGCGCAAGAGCTATAAGTCGCGCGAAGTGGTGCGCGATTTCGGACTCACGCTGGATGCCGGCGAAGTGGTCGGACTGCTCGGACCGAACGGCGCCGGCAAGACCACCTGCTTCTACATGATCGTCGGACTGGTCCAGGGCGATGCCGGCAGGATCACCCTCGACGGCAAGGACATCACCCCGCTGCCGATGTATACCCGCGCCAAGCTCGGCGTCGGCTACCTGCCGCAGGAACCCTCGGTGTTCCGCAAGCTGTCGGTGCGGGACAACATCCGCCTGGTGCTGGAACTGCGCACCGACCTCGACGCCAACGGTCGCCGTCGCGAGCTGGAATCGCTGATGGACGAATTGCAGATCGCCCACGTCGCCGACCAGATGGGCGCCAGCCTCTCCGGCGGCGAGCGTCGCCGTGTCGAAATTGCCCGCGCGTTGGCCGCACGCCCGCGCCTGATGCTGCTGGACGAACCCTTCGCCGGCGTCGATCCGATTTCCGTCACCGAGATCCAGCGCATCGTCCGCCACCTCAAGGATCGCGGCATCGGCGTGCTGATCACCGACCACAACGTGCGCGAGACGCTTGGCATCTGCGACCGGGCGTATATTCTCAATGAAGGCGCGGTCCTGGCCCAAGGCGCTCCGGCGGAGCTGCTGGACAACGCCGACGTGCGTCGCGTGTACCTGGGCGAATCTTTCCGTCTGTGACAAACACAGTCTGAGGGAGACCGCCCGATTCCCCCGGAGGCGGTTTGAAGCAACAGGTCAATCTCTCGCAATCGCAACAACTGTCGCTGACGCCGCAGTTGCGCCAGTCATTGCACCTGTTGCAACTGTCGGCGTTGGAGCTGGAAGCGGAAGTCACGCTGGCGATCGAGAGCAACCCGCTGCTCGACTGGCTGGAGAATGGCGAGCTGAGCACCAGCGAGGCGCGCGAGGACGGCGACGATGCCAAGCCGGCCGATGACGAATCGCCGCGCAACGACGAGACATCCTCCGGTGATGCCGGCGACGACACCTGGACGCTGGACGAAGGTGATGTCGTCGGCCAATGGACGCCGGGCGACAATGATGACGAGGGCGACGATCCCCGCCTCAACCAGGCCGCGCAGGAATCGTTGCAGGAACACCTGCGCTGGCAATTGCACCTGAGTCCGCTCGATGCCCGCGCGCAGGCGATCGGCGTGGCGCTGATCGATGCCATCGACGACGACGGCTACCTGCGCGATCCGCTGGTCGCGATCGCCGATGCCCTGCACCCCGAGATCGATGCCAGCGCGGATGAAATCTCACTGGTGCTGGCGCAGCTGCAACGCTTCGATCCGCCCGGCGTCGGCGCGCGCGATCTCGGCGAATGCCTGTCGCTGCAATTGCGCATGCTGCCGCCGACACGCGAACGCGATCTCGCATTGACGTTGTGCGGCCCGCAACTGGAACGCCTGCCGAAACTCGGCGCGGAAGGCGCGGCGCGCCTGCTCGGTTGCAGCCGCGAGGACGCCGACGCGGCCATCGCCCTGCTGCGCAGTCTCGACCCGAAACCGGGCGCAGCGATGGCGCCGCTGGAACAGGACACCTACGTGATCCCGGATGCGGTGATCTGGCGCGATCGCGGCGTGTGGAAAGTGGCATTGACCGGCAATTCGGTGCCACGCATCGGTATCCAGGAAGGCTATGTGCGGATGATCCGCCGCGCCAGCCGCGACGACGCCAGCTATCTGCGCGGGCAATTGCAGGAAGCGCGTTGGCTGCTGAAAGGCATCCGCGCCCGCGGCGAAACCCTGCTCAACGTCGTGCGTTGCCTGGCGCGCGAACAGGCGGGCTTCCTCGAATTCGGCGAACAGGCGCTGCGCCCGCTCACCCTGCGCGAACTGTCGGTGAAACTCGCGCTGCACGAATCGACCATCTCGCGCGCGATCGCCCGCAAGCACGTGCGCACCCCGCGCGGCACCCTGCCCTTGCGCGCGTTCTTCGCCTCGGGCATCGACACCGGCGGTGGCGGCGAAGCATCGAGCACCGCGATCCAGTCGATGCTGCGCCAGTTGGTCGCCGCCGAGGATCCGCGCAAGCCGCTGTCGGATGCCGCACTGGCCGACAAACTGAAGCTGGCCGGAATCCCGGTCGCCCGGCGCACCATCGCCAAATATCGTGACCTCATGCGCATTCCACCGTCGAACGAACGCGTGCGCATGAATTAACGAAACGTGTTGACGAAATTTTCACGCCACCTACCCCGGATTGCGCAATGCTGGATGCGCCCACCCGGGCAACACAGGAGCCGCCATGAATCTCGAAGTCCACGGCCACCAGCTTGAAGTCACCGACGCGCTGCGCACCTATGCCAACGAGAAGTTCCAGCGACTCTGCCGTCATTTCGAGCATCCGTTCGACTCGAGGATCCAGCTCTCCATCGACAAGCCGCACCATTGCGCCGAAGGCACGGTGACCGCGAACGGTCGCACCCTGCACGCCGAGGCCAGCGCGCCGACCATGTATGCCGCGATCGACATCCTGGTGGACAAGCTGGATCGTTCGCTGCAGAAGGTGAAGGACCGCATGGTCGACCACGGTCGCGGCGATTCGGTGCGCCAGCAGCTGTAGGGTATGCACGGCAGGCGCGTGGCAGCGCCTGCCGGACTGCTATCCTTCCCGCCAGCATCTCCCCGGCCTGGTCCATGCCGATTGCCCCATTGCTCCGCCGCGAACGCGTCAGTACCAGCGAACGCGCGCTCGACTGCCCCGACGCCCTCGCTGCCGTCGCCGCCCTGCTTGGCGACGCCGGTGCGTTCGACGCCCTGCGCCAGCGCGAACAGATGGGCAGCACCGCGATTGGCCACGGCATCGCGATCCCGCACGGCCGTGTTGCCGGATTGCGCGAACCCTCCGGCGCCTTCCTGCGCCTCGCCAAGCCAGCCCACTTCGGCGAGCAGGAGGTCGACCTGATCTTCGCGTTGCTGATGCCGGCCGAGAATCCGCAACTACACCTGCACGCGCTGGCCGATGTCGCCGCGTTGTTTTCCGACGAACACTTCCGCGAACGACTGCGCGCCGCGCCCGATGACGATGCGCTGTTCCAGCTGCTCAGTGACGGCGCAACGCCATGACGCTCTCGGTCAACGCGCGCGAAACCTTCGACGAGCTGCAATCGCGACTCGACCTGCGCTGGCTGGCCGGACGCAACGGCGAAGCGCAGGTGCTGGAATCGGTCGATACCAATGCACGGCGGCCGTCGCTGGCCGGCTATCTCAACATCATCTATCCCAACAAGGTGCAGATCCTCGGTGCCGAGGAACTGGCGTGGATGGACTCGCTGGACGCGCGCCCGCGCTGGGACGTGATCGGTCGCATCATGGATGCGCGCCCACTGGCGCTGGTCATCAGCAAGAACCAGGACTGTCCCGCCGACCTGCTGCAGGCCGCGGAGGAAAGCGGCATCGCGCTATGGGTTTCGCCACGGCGTGGCCACGAACTGTTCAACCACATCCAGTATTTCCTCGCGCGCAGGCTGGCACCGCGCGTCACCCTGCACGGCGTGTTCATGGAGATCTATTCGATCGGCGTGCTGATCACCGGCGAATCCGGCGCCGGCAAGAGCGAACTGGCGCTGGAACTGGTCACGCGCGGCCATCGCCTGGTCGCCGACGATGCGCCCGAGTTCACCCAGATCGCGCCCGATGTCCTCGACGGCACCTGTCCGGAATTGCTGCAGGACATGCTGGAAGTCCGCGGCATCGGCGTGTTCAACGTGCGCCAGACCTTCGGCGACACCGCGGTGAAGCGCAACAAATACCTGCGGCTGGTGGTGCATCTCACCCGCCCGCACCTCGAGCCCAAGCCCGGCGGCATGGATCGCCTGACTGGCGACCTTGATACCACGCGCATCCTCGATCTCGACGTCCCGCGCATCACCCTGCCGGTGATGCCCGGTCGCAACCTCGCCGTGCTTACCGAAGCGGCGACGCGCCAGCACATCCTGCGCTCGAAGGGCGTCGATCCCGCCGCCGCCTTCATGGCGCGTCACTCGCATTTTCTGGAACCCTCGCCATGACCGCCCCCCGCCTCGTCCTGGTCACCGGCATGTCGGGTTCCGGGAAATCGGTCGCCTTGCGCACGCTGGAGGACCACGGTTTCCATTGCGTCGACAACCTGCCGGCGGAAATGCTGCCGGGATGGGCGCGGCGGATGATCGCCGACGATGGCATTCCGGTCGACAAGATGGCGGCGAGCATCGACGTGCGCAGTCGCAGCGATCTCGCGCGCACGCCGGAGTGGTTGGGCGAAGTCGGCGCGATCGGGCTCGATCCGCAACTGGTGTTCCTTGAAAGCGCCGACGAGGTGTTGGTGAAACGCTATGCGGAATCGCGCGCCAAGCATCCGCTCAGCCATCTCGGCCTCGCCCTCGCCGATTCGTTGCGACTGGAACGTCAGGCGCTGAAGCCATTGCGCGCGCTCGCCGATGTGGTGATCGATACCAGCTCGCTCAACGTCCATCAGTTGCGCCGCGCACTCACCAACGAACTCCAGCTGTCGTCCGACCACTCGCTGTCACTGCTGTTCGAATCGTTCGCGTACAAGCGCGGCATTCCCAGCGACGCCGACTTCGTGCTCGACGTGCGCATGCTGCCCAATCCACACTGGGAACCGGCGCTGCGCCCGTTGTCCGGCCGCGACAAGGCGGTGCGCGAATATTTCGAAGGCGAGCCGGAAGTCACCACCTACCTGCGCCAGATCACCGAGTTCCTCGATACCTGGTTGCCGAAGCTGCAGGACGACACCCGCAGCTACGTCACCGTCGCCTTCGGTTGCACCGGCGGTCGCCATCGATCGGTGTATCTCGCCGAAACGATCGCCGAGCACGCGCGTGCCCGCGGCTGGCAGGAAGTGGCGACGTTCCATCGCGAACTCGAGTGAGTTTTCCGCGGTTTCTGTTACCTTGGCGCCATGAGCGTCGGACTCCTCCTCGTCACCCATGAAGGTATCGCCCGCCCCCTGCTGGCGGTCGCGGAACGCATGTTGCGGCGGATGCCGCTGCGTGCCGGCAGCTACGAATTGCCGTTCGACCTCGACCTCGAAACCGCGTTGCCGCTGGCCAGCGCGGAACTGCGCAAGGTCGACGACGGCGATGGCGTGCTGGTGCTGACCGATGTCTATGGCGCCAGCCCGAGCAATCTCGCCGCGCAACTGGTGCGCCTGGGCACACCGGCGAAGCGCGTGTCGGGCGTGAGCCTGCCGATGGTGCTGCGGGTGATGAATTACGCCGATCACGATCTCGCCGGATTGCAGTCGATCGCATCGGTGGGCGGACGCAACGGCGTTGTGCTGGACGAGGGCTGAACAATGATCGAACGCGAAATTCCCGTCATCAACAAACTCGGCCTGCACGCGCGGGCCAGCGCGAAACTGGTGCAGACGACGACGCCGTTCAAGTCGCGGATCATGCTGGCGGCGCGCGGTCGCGAAATCGATGCCAAGAGCATCATGGGCGTGATGATGCTGGCAGCCGGCGTCGGCAGCGTGGTGGTGGTGCGTGCCGAAGGCGATGACGCCGAGGCTGCGGTCGCCGCGGTCGTCGATCTGTTCGCACGTCGCTTCGACGAAGGGGAATGACCAGTGCGTCGTGTCTACCAGGGGCAACCGGCCGCGCGCGGCAGCGCGCTGGGTCGTGCGCGCGTGGTGCACACCCACCCCCTGCAGATCCGTGAGGAACATATCCCGCAAGCCGATGTGCCGGACGAACTGGCACGGCTGCGTTCCGCGATCGGCGTGGTGCGCGGCGAGATGGCCGCATTGCGCGAGAAGCTGCAAGACAGCCTGACCCCCGAAGTGCGCGACCTGATCGACGTGCACACCCTGGTGCTGGACGATCTCGAACTGTTGCGCGGCCTGAAATCGCTGGTGCAGGACGAACTGTGCAGCGCCGACTACGCCCTGCGCCTGCAACGCGACCGCGTCGCCGCCGCGTTCGCCGCGATGGACGATGCCTATCTGCGCGGACGCATGGAAGACATCGACCAGGTGATCCTGCGCATCCACACCGCGTTGCACCAGCGCGATGCCGAGACCGCAGGCGCCGCGGGCGACATACTCGTCAGCCCCAGCGTCGCGCCCGCCGATCTCGCCAAGTTGCCATCGCAGGGCGTGCTCGGCATCGTCTCGGTCTCCGGCAGCGCCTATTCGCACAGCGCCATCCTCGCGCGCAGCCTGCACCTGCCGATGGTCAGCGGTTCCGCCGAAGCGTTGGCCGACATCAACGACGGCGACGTGCTGATCGTCGACGGCGACAGCGGCGCGATCATCGTCGAGCCATCGGCCAGCGACCTGCGCCAGCACCGGACCAAGGCCCGCGAGGAACAGCGCGAACGCAAGGCCCTGCAAAAACTCCGGCGTGAACGCACCCGTACCCGCGACGACCACGACATCGAACTGTGGATCAACGCGGAAACGCGCGAGGACATCGCCACCGGCCACATGCTCGGCGCCAATGGCGTCGGCCTCTATCGCACCGAATTCCTGTTCCTGCAACGCGATGAAGTGCCAGACGAGGAGGAGCAGTTCCTCGCCTACCGCGATGCCGTGCTCGGCATGGCCGGGCGTCCCGTCACCATCCGCACGCTCGACATCGGCGCCGACAAGGCCGACCGCACTGGCCTCGCCCTCCCCGACGAACCCAACCCCGCGCTCGGCGTGCGCGGCATCCGCCTGTCGCTGCGTCGTCCCGATTTGTTCGATGACCAACTGCGCGCGATCCTGCGCGCCTCGGCCTACGGACCGGTGCGCATCCTGTTGCCGATGGTGTCGAGCCGCGAGGAGATCAAGGCGGTGCGCCTGCGCGTCAAGCGCCTGCACGGGGAACTGTCGAAGACGCACACTGCGATCCGCGAGGAAGTGCCGCTCGGCGCGATGATCGAGGTCCCCTCCGCCGCGTTGTCGATGTCGCGCTGGATCGGCCTGGTCGATTTCGTCTCGATCGGCACCAATGACCTGGTGCAATACCTGCTCGCCGCCGATCGCGGCAATGATGCGCTGGACGATCTCTACACGCCGCTGCATCCGGCGGTGCTGCGCGTGCTCGCCGACATCATCCGCACCGCGCGCCTGCGCGGACGGCCGGTGGCGATGTGCGGGGAATTCGCCGCGGATCCGATGTTCGCGCCATTGCTGCTCACGCTCGGCCTCGAGCAGTTCAGCATGCACTCGTCGAGCCTGCTGGAAGTGCGCAAGGCCATCCGCGCCTGCTCGTTCGAAGCGCGCCGCGCGATGTTGCCGCAGTTGCTGCGCCTGCAGGATCGCGCCGCCATCCTCGACTGGCTGCACGCCACCGCCGCGATGGATTAACGGAAGCGCGTCTTGGCCGAAATCCTCCGCCACGACAAGACTGCACGACAGCTGCGCCTGCTCAGCGACGCGCTCGACAGCGGCCGCCTCGGGCCAGTGCGTCGGCTCGTCAACACGTTGTCGCCGGCGGAAATCGGCAACCTGCTGGAATCGTTGCCGCCACCCAAGCGCAGCGTGGTCTGGGGTCTGGTCGATCCCGAAGATGACGGCGAGGTACTGGTCCACGTCGGCGAGGAAGTCCGCGAAGGCCTGATCGCCGACATGGATCCCGACGAACTGGTCGCCGCGGTCGAAGACCTCGACATCGACGATCTCGCCGATCTCGCCGAGGATCTGCCCGACACCGTCGTCGACGAAGTGTTGAAGTCGATGGATCGCGAGAATCGCGAACGGCTGGAACAGGTGCTGTCCTACGAGGAAGACACCGCCGGCCGCCTGATGAATCCCGACGTGGTCACCGTGCGCACCGACACCACCGTCGATGTCGTGCTGCGTTTCCTGCGCCTGCGCGGCGAACTGCCGGAACACACCGATCATCTCTACGTGGTGAGCAAGCGCCACCAGTACCTCGGACGCATCGCGCTGCAGGCGTTGCTGACCCACGATTCGAACACCTCGGTGAACGAGTTGATGGACGACGAGCAACCGGCGATCGACGTCCACGAAACCTCGGATGAAGTCGCGCGCCAGTTCTCCGACCACGACTGGATTTCGGCGCCGGTGGTGGACGACAACAACATCCTGCTCGGCCGCATCACCATCGATGACGTCGTCGACATCATCCGCAACCAGGCCGAACACCAGGCGATGTCGGCGGCAGGCCTCGACGAGGAAGAAGACCTGTTCTCGCCGGTGCGCCGCGCATTCCGCCGACGCATGCTGTGGCTCACCATCAACCTTGGCACTGCCTTCCTCGCGTCATCGGTGGTCGGCCAGTTCCAGGGCACGATCGCCCATCTCGTCTCGCTGGCGGTGTTGATGCCGATCGTCGCCGGCATGGGCGGCAATTCCGGCACGCAGGTATTGGCGCTGATGGTGCGCGGCCTCGCCCTCGGCCAGATCGGCCCCAGCAACGTGATGACGCTGGTGTGGAAGGAAGTGCGCATCGCCATCATCAACGGCATCGGCATCGGCCTGCTGCTGGCGCTGATCGTGCTGCTGTGGTTCCACGACCCGATGCTGGCATTCGTGATCGCACTGGCGCTCACCATCAACTTCACCGCGGCCGCGCTCGGCGGTGTGTTCGTGCCGGTGATGGTCAAGCGCATGGGCTTTGATCCCGCGCTGGCCGGCGGCGTCATCCTCACCACCATCACCGACGTGATGGGGTTCCTGAGTTTCCTTGGACTGGCGACGCTGTTGCTGATGCGTTGATCAGTTGACGTTGCAAGTGACCGATAGCGTGACAGTGCTGCTTCCCGGGAGGGTCGCAATTGTCGCACCGCTTGTCAGCACGTTCGCCAGCGGTGCCGGACACGATGCACCGCCAGTAGTTCCGGTACACGTCACCACGCAGCCACTCAAGCCCGAACCCGGCGTATCCGTCACGGTCGAATTGTTGGCAGGCGCAGGCCCGCCGTTGCTGATCACGATGGTGTATGTCGTTGGCTGGCCCGATACCACCGTCGTGACGCCATTGCTCTTGGTGATCGAGAGATCGGCATTCGGCTTGTTTGTATAAGTACACACGGCGGCCGTGTCCGCAGCCGTGAGGGTGATGCTGCGCGGCGGCGTTGCGTTCGTTGGTGGCGAGGTCGCGTTGGTGCAGGTCAGGGTCGCCGTGTATGCCGTCGAACTCGCACCTGGCGTGAATGTTTCCGCCGGCAACGTGATGGCATCGCCGGCTTTCTCGTAGACGCGGGTTCCAGCCGTGGTTCCACCTGCCACGACTCCACTGGAAGACACCGTGGCAACCTTGGTTCCACCCGTCGTCGAAACGGCGATGCTGTCCGTGGTGCGGGAGTTCGCGCCCCAAGTCTTCTGCAACAGCAACGAGGGCAGCGCCGTGATCGTCACGCTACCCGTGCTTCCACTGCCGCCGGTCGCGTATCCGGTTGCACCAGTACCACCACCGACTCCGGTCGCCAACGCCACGGCATCGACATATGTGGCACCACCCGTCAGGTAGCAGGAACCACCACCGCCGCCTGCGGTTGAAGGTGTCGTGGTGTTATCGGCACCGAAGTTACCTCCGGCGCCTCCTGTCGATCCAGCGCCGCCGCCACCGCCACCGCCACCATCGCCCGGGGCATTCGTACCCTGGACACCAGCCGTGGCCGAACACGTCGCAACACCCGTCAATGCGGTTGCATTCGCAGCCACACCGGTCACCGTTGCCGGGTTGTTCAATCCGCCACCACCGCCACCGCCACCGCCACCGGCCTGCAACACGATGTTCGCGCTGATCACCAGCGTGGTACTTCCGCCGCCGCCACCGCCGCCGCCGCTGTATCCGGATCCGCAACTCTGATGGCCGCCACGGCCACCCGTCGCGCCACCCGTTCCACCAACACCACCACCCGTGCATGGGGCAGCGCTGTTAGGCGACGCGCCACCGGTACCACCGGCTGCAACCGTACCGCTCAATACTTGCCCTGGAGTGACACCGACAACCCCAGTCACGCTGGCGCTCTTTCCGCCATCACCACCCTTGCCGACTGCGTCCCAACCACCACCGCCACCACCACCGCCGACCACGGTCACCGTGACGAAATAGGTATTGGCCGGAATGGTGTAGCTCCAGGCGCCGGATGTCGTCTTCGAATACAGCTGGGCCTGCGCCAACGAAGGCATGCACATCGCCAGCAGCAACGTGGGCAACGCCGTCCGTGCAGCATTCCATCGAACCAGCCATGCAAAACGACAATTGGTCATCAGAGCAATGTAGCGTGAATGCGTGCCCGTACGATACGCCCAATCGGTTGCGGTCAACCCGGCGAATTCGTGATCCCAGCCAGCAAAAAATTGTTCCTGCGGCAGATCAATTGACGTTGCAGGTCACGCTGATTTCGTAGAACTGCCCGGCCGCCAGGGCGGGAAGTGCATATCCGCCGGCACTTTCCAGTTGCAAGATCGTTGGCGCGGCAATGCATTGCCCGGGCGTAGCCGAACAGGCAACCGCCGTCTTGGTCAGATGGGATGCAACCGGATCGGTAATTGTCGCGCCCGTCGCGGTGTCGACACCGTTGTTGGTGACGCGAATCGTGTAAGTCGTGGTGCTGCCGGCGACGATCGAAGTGACTCCGTCGGTCTTGGTGATCGACAGGTCCACCGTGAGCTTGCGGTTGGTAAACGTGCAGGCGATGGCACTGCCATTCGCGGTGGCGGCGGCATCCAGCGTCACCGTGCGCGTGGAGATGTTCGGCGTGGCCGTGCCGCCCGAGCCCATGCCGCTGCAACCGATGCTTTGCAGAGTCCAACCTGTCGGCGGCGAGCCTTCGGTGACGGTGGTCTGCGTACCGGCAGTCGTCAACGGGTCTGAAGTGCCCGCCGCGGGCACGCCGTCGCCCGTGGTGGTGATGGTCTGGCTGGTCACGCCATTGCTGCCGCTGAAGGTGAACGCACCAGTGCCGCCCACGCTGACCTTGTTGACGGTTACGCTCGGCTTCACCGCTGTCGTCGTGTTGGTGATGGTGCAGACGATCTGGTCGGTCGCGCCCGGCACAACGCTCCATTGTCGATTCGGCAAAGAGACAACGGTCGGCGCGAACGCGGTCCCGTTGCGGGTACAGGCAATCGAGGTGGTGTCGTAATTCGCGAGGCTGGATGAGCCCGCTGCCATCACTTCGCGCAGGTAATACGTCATGCCAGTCGTCGTCGCGAAGTTGGTGCTGGCCTGTTGCCCGGTGCCGGAACCGGCCGTGGTCGCGGCAGCGACTGTGCCCCCGCCCGCGGTGAGGCCGATCTGGATGGTGAACTGGTCGGCGGCATCGATACGCGGAGAACCGATCACCTTGTTCAAGGTGATGCCGGCGACGTTGCCGCTGATCGAACCGTTGCAACCATTGGCGCTGCTCACGGACGCCGGGTCGCGAAACGCCGACGCGGGGATGATCTGGGTGGTGCCTCCAGGAGTGGTCCATTGCAAGTGGTTGTAGTTCAAGCCTGCCTGGTTGTTCCAGTACATCCGCAGCAGCGCGCAACTGTTGGCGTTGGCAGCGGTGAAGGTTCCAAAAGTCTGGAAATCCGTTTCGCTGCTGCTCCAGTCGGACACCGAACCCGCCAGGATGCTGTAACTGGCCGTGCGGTAATTCGTGTTGGTGAAATCGGGTGACAGTTCGATCACCACGTTGTCGTCATGCGCGGCGGCGATGGTATAGGTACCGGCGTTCGGGAACTGGACCAATGCATACGCAACCTTGCCCTGCGCCTGGAGGCGACACGGCACGCTGTTGGTGTTGCTCCGGTTGTCACACAAGGCGTTTGTGGCACCGCTGGCGAAGTCGATGGTGGCGCTGGTTCCGGTCCGCACCGCGTTCGCGGAATTCGCCGACACCGCCCGCAAGTTGGCGATGGCAACGGCATTGGGATAATTGGTGAATTTCGGGATGCCCGAGGGGCCGTTGTAGTTGGCATCGGTAGCGGTGTTCTGATCGCCGCGATAGTCCTCCCAACGCACTGTTTGCGCCATCGCCTGCCCGGCCAGCAACAAACCGGCAAGCAGGAGACACACACGCAGATGCCAATTGCGCATCACATCGGACTTGTTCACGAACACGATTCGTTCCCCATTGCGAAAGCGATGCAGCGAGGCACCCTTCCAAGCATCGATCAATAACTCCCCACCACGTTCAGGAACCAGCCGCGATGGCGGTAGCTGAAGTCGGTGAGGTTGTCGCTGAAATCGGTGAAGTTGTAGCCGACGCCGACACGCAGTCCCTTGGTGATGTTGCGATCAATGCCGAGCAGCACGCCCTTGCGGATGCCGCCCTTGTCGACGCCCAGCCAGCGGTATTCGGCCAGCGCGTTCCAGTCGGTGTGGATCAAGCCGTAGCGCACCTGTACTGCACCGAAGGTCGCCGCGGAACTTTCCCATGCGCCGGTGAATCGACCGAAGCGCACTTCGCCATCGCGACGCGCCAGCTTGCCCGAGAATTCCCAGCGCGGCAGCGGGTGATAGACGCCTTCGATCGAGAACACGCGGCTTTGCTGGTCGTAGTAGGCGGTATCGCTGCCCACCTGCGGCAATGCCGACACGTCATACAGATAGGTGTATTTGCCGAGCAGTGCGTACTTGGTGGAATTCCACGGACGCCAGGCGAAGCCGACATTGCCTTCGACGAAGCGCGCACCGGCGATCGACTGCACTTCGTCTTGCGTGTCGGACATGTTGAGTCGTCCGGCGAAACGCAGGCTTTCGTTCCACTTGTAGTTGAACCAGTTGGTGGTCACCCACTGGCGACGACGTTCGGCGCCGCTGTCCTTGCGCCACTCCAGCTTGCTCTGCCACTGCGCAACCGGGTTGGTGTAGCCACCGGTGACGCTGATCGCCTGGCGGTTGGTCTTGCCATCGGCCTGGTCCAGCGAACCCTGCTGCAGGGTGAAGCCGGTGTTCCATCCTTGCGACGGATAAAAGTTCATGCCGAAAGTGTTGGCGAGGCCGGACTGGTTCGGCGCCTTCAGGTACTGGCTCTCGTTGAAGACGTTGACCTTGCTGTTGAGTTGCCAGCGCTGGCCCACGGTCCAACCCGGCGTCACGCTGGGATTGAACAGCGGGTCGTACTGGGTGGTGTCGGTCGAATAGGTGTAGTTGGCGTACAGCGTGTGGTTCTGACTGACGCGATATTCGCCGTTGACGCTGACCGCATTGCCGCGATCGCCCACCGTCGCTTCGCCGCCGATGTTCGAGAGGTTGCCGAAGATGTACTTGGCGCCCGCGGTGAACGCATTGTTCTTGGCGTACTTGCCACTGTCGTCGTCGAGCGTGAGCTGGGCGATGCCGTAGACATCGAGCGAGGTGCCGATGTGCTGTGAATACTTGGCCGCCAGCAAGGTGCCGACGCTTTCGACGCCAGCGCTGCGCTGATCGACGCGACGCAGTTCCGCGCTCAGCAACGAACGTTCGTTCAAGCGCCAGTCGGCGGTGATCTGTGCCTGTTCGAGCAAATCGCTGCCGCGTTCGGCACGACTGACGCGGGCATACATCCGCAGCACGTCGCTGACATCGCCGAGCACTTCGGCGCCGACTTCATGCACCGGCTGGCCGATGTCGTAACGCGAGATCGAATACCCCGCATCGACATCGCGCCACCACGCACCGCCCTGCCATTCGCGCTGGGTCCAGCCCAGTTCCTTGGTGTTGATGCGCGCTTCGACCGCCCGCGCGGTGCCGCTGGCGTTCGCCAGTTGCGCGGCATTGGTCTGGGTGAAGCTCAAGCCACCGTTGCTGGAATAGAAGATCGGTGCGCTGGTGGATTGCGTGTGCGTCTGTTCGACCTTCAGGTAGGTGCCACGACCCGCCTGCAAGGTGAGATCGGCACCGGCCATGCGGTAATCGTCACCGGAGCGATTCTCGTCGACATAGGTCGCGCCGACGCCGACGTGATCACCGAACCAGTGCTTGACGCGCAGGCCGGCAGCGACGTCATCGGCCTTGAAGCCCTGTGGCACATATTCGTAATCGACCAGCAGGATCTGCGTGTAGCCGGTCAACGGGGTATCGCGCGTCAGCGTGTGCACGTTTTCGCTGGCGACCTGCGACAGCGGGCGCGTCAGCAGGATGCGGCCCTGGTAGGCGTCGATCTCGTAATCGACACCATTGGCGAGGGTGACGCGATTGATCACCGAGCCCGTGGTGGGATCGCGGATCTCCAGCACCACCTGTTGCGAGCCGGGCAGGATGCCGGTGTGCTTGAGGTAGTACAGGCTGCCGCCGGTGCCGAGGAATTCGCTGTGGCCGGGGGTGCTCTGTGCTTGCGATCCGAAGGCGCGCAACACGGTATCGGGCTCGGCGTATTTCGTTGTTGCTTGCGAACGCCACGCCACTGCCGCGCCGTAGAGACTGCGGACGTATTGCGCGTACTGGGTGCCGGTCAGGCCGGTGTTGTAGTTGCCCCACAACGCCTGGTTCTTGTCCCAATCGACGCGCAGGTACAGGCGTCCCATGGTGTCGACATCGCGATACGTCGTGGAATCGTCACCATAGACCGGGTAGTAGGCATCGGGATCGAGCTGGCGGAACACGTCGGTCGCGTCCGCCTTCCAGAAACCGGTGAACAGTTGCGAGACCTGCTTTTCCTGTGTATCGGCCTGCGCTGTCCACAGGTATTTGCCCTTGGCCTTGGCCTTGAGATAGAACGCCAGGCGCCCTTCCAGCAGGCTGTCCTTGGTGAACTGCGGCTGGTTGGCCAGCGGTTCGACCGAGCCGGACACGCTGTTGCCGGACAAGGTGAAATCGGCAATGCCGACGCCGAAGAAATAGCGTCCGGTGACATCGATGTCGAGTTTCTTGTGTGCGGAATTGACGTCGCCATCCTTGCCGACCAGCACGTCGAAATCGTAGCGACCGATTGGCAACAGGTATTCGGAGACGAACTTGCGTTCGAGATCGACCGGCATCGACTGCCCGTTGATCGTCACCTGCCGCTGGTCGGGAACGTTGCGACCCTGGATGCGCACGCGCGATCCGTACACCGCGATGTTCTGCTGGCGCAGCGTGTTCTGGCCGAACACCTGCTGGATCTGCAGCATCTCGCTGGCGGCGGCATCGGTCAGCGGACGCTGTCCGTTCTGCACGGATTGTGCGGTGGTGCGTTGCTGCTGGACTTCCATTTCCTCCGGGCGCACCAATTGCATGCGCGCGGGATAGGTCTCGTCGTAAGTCTTGTCGTCCGAATATGCACGCACGACGTAGGTCAGTTCGTCACCGACGCGCAACGGCGCGCCCGTGGCGGCATCGATGTGGCCATCCCACTCGCCTTCCATGATCGCGCCGAGTTTCAGTGGAATCGTCGCCAGTGGCGTCACCAGATCGCTGTCGCTGGCACGGAACACCACGATCTCGGCGCGTTTCATGAACGCCGAATAGTTGCTGCTGCCGTAGAACTTCACCGGCTTGGTGATCTTGCTGCCGTCATAGGCAACGAGATTGCTCGCCGAAACCGCCATCTGCGGCTGGCCGAGATTGGGATCTTCGGTCGCCCAGATCACGCCGCCATTGGGCAATTGCACCGACCATTTTCCGACGGCGACGGCTTGTCCGGGCGCAAGATCGTGCTTCCAGTCGCTCGTGACTTTTCCCGTCTTGACCGACACGCGGCGATCGGGCTGCAGTGTTTGCGAATCGGATTTCTCCGTGCCCACCACCACCGGGTCGCGCTTGCCGCGGCTGATCACCTTGAACAGCATGTTGCCATCATCACTGCAACCATCGCTGCCGCAATTCGTGGTGGCTGGCAGCTGCTGATCCCGTGCCGGCTTGTTGGTGGCGGTATCGCCAACAGTTGACGCCGGCGTGTTCCCCTCCATCGGAATCGTGTTTTGCGCGTGCACACCGGCGGCCATGCCCGAGAGCATGCACATCAGCGTGTAGTCCAGCAGTTTGAGTTTCGTCTTCTTCATGGCCGGCCCTCCTGGGCGTTGTGCTGTCCGGAGGAACTGGACGGACCAGATTCGAACTCAACTTGGACTCCCTTGCGCTTGGATTCGGGCAATTGTGCGGTGATGGCGTCGAACACAGCCTTGGCGCGACGCATGCCGAGCGCATCGTTGTAGGCATCCGATGCCCGCGGGTCGGCATGACCGCTGATGACGACACGCTTGGTTTCCGACTGCACGAGGTAATCGGCGATCCTCGCGATCAAAGGCGCGAATTCGGGCTTGATCGTCGACTTGTTGGTGTCGAACAACACATTGCCGATCTGCGGCCACTGCAGCAGTCCGACCACTGTACTTCGCGCATCGGCCGGATTGGTGCGCAGGCTCACGCGGGTCTTGGCCGCGATCTCCACCGGCAACGCCGCAATGAGCGCCTTGCGCACCGCCACCGCGCGATCGAACGCGAGCAATTCGTCCTCGCCCTGCGCCGCGATCACCACTTCACCGCCACCATGGCCGCGAATTTCATCGGCAATATTCCGGACCACTGGGGCGTATCGCTCGTGCAGCCTGGCGCTGCCGGGATCGAACATCATCTTGCCCAGCTCCATCTCGTACAGTTCGGTCGCACCTTCGATCACGCCGGACGGCAACTTCACGCCGAAGTCGAAGCGCACCGGCAGACCAGGGGTCACTCGGCGCACCAACGGATTGTCGGTGGTGAAGGTGGTGCCTGGCGGCAGCGTGGACGGATCAACCTTGAGGATGAAGTTGCGGCCACGCGTGTCCGGGCCACCTGGAATTGCCGCGAGGTGATAGCGACCGAACTGGTCGGTTTCGATCAGCAAGCCTTCCACCGACGCGATGCGCACGCCGGGGATACCACGTTCGTCGACGCCGGCATTGCTGATGACGTAGTCGACCTGGTAGCCGTCTTCGACCTGCGCGATCTTGCGCTCCACCTTCAGATCGACTGCATTCAAGCCCTTGGCTGCATCGCCACTGGTCTCGACGCGGGTCTTGCCGGCGGCATCCATGCGCACGGTGACGCCTTCCTTCGAGGTCAGTACGAAGTCATCGTTGAAAGCGAGTTCGCGCAGATGCTGGCGGATCACGATCTGGTGCTTCGCCACCGGATCGGCATCCGACTGGCGACCCTTGAGTTCGCCCAAGGGAATGCCATGCAGCATCGGCGAGCTGTGATCGGCCTCCGGCTTCGGGCCATCGCCACGATCCACCGTGGTCGAGTTGGACACGTAGGCCGCCGGCGAGAATCCGCCCTGCGCCTTCAGGCCCGATGCCGTCGCGGAATCCTGCCAGCCATCGCCATCGCGGTCATCGAACACCGTACCGACAATCAATGTGTCGTCTGTCATCGGATCGCCGACTACCTGGACATCGGCCGTCGCGATGTTGGAGGCATCGCGGCCACGATCCTGCATCAACGCCTGGTTGGTGTACGTGCCCGGATGGATGCCCGCACCCACGCGCAGCATGTAGGTCACTACCGCGCGTTGGCCGACGTCGATGTCGATGCCCGACACGATGAGCGTGCGAGTCGCGATCATGTTGGCCTTGTTGTCGCGATCGACGATCGTCATCGACTTGTCGACGTAGCTGAAGCCTGCCGGCGGCGTATCGATCAGCGTCGCCGCATTCACAGGCACGCTGCCGGTGTTCTCGATGGTCAGCGTGTAACGCACCAGGTCACCGACGTGGACATTGCTCGGCTGCGCCGTCTTGGTCACCCGCATCGATGCCGGGGCCGTCACCACGACTGTTGCCGTGGCATTGGCGCAGTTGGTCGGATTGATGCGGTCGCAGATCGTGTACGGATAGGTATACGTGCCTGCGAGCGTGCCCGGCTTCACCGTGATGGTGCCGTCCGGATTCATCACCAGACCCGAGTTGGGGCTGTTGCCCGGCGTCAGCACCACATTGCCCGTGGTCGCCGGCTGGCCATTGATGGTGTCGTTGATCAGCACGCTCGGGGTGTTGCCGCCAGTCGTGCTGTCGATGGCAGGCGGCGTATCCGGCGTCGCAATGATCACCGGAGCGGTCACTTTCACCGTCGCCGTCGCCGTCGAGCAATTGGCCGGATTGAGCTTCTCGCAGATCGTGTATGGATAGGCATACGTGCCCGCAGGCGTACCCGGCTTCACCGTGATGGTGCCGTCGGGATTCATCACCAGGCCCGGATTCGGACTGGCGCCCGGCGTCAACGTCACCGTCGTCGCGCTGACCGGCTGGCCATTGAGCGTGTCATTGCCCAGCACCGTTGGCGTGTTGCCGCCATTGCCACCGTTGATCGGATCGGAAGAGTGATCGTCATCGATGGCCTTGATCGCGGCCGCTACCACTTTCACATCGATCGTCGTTGTCGAGCAGTTGGACGGGTTGAGCTTCTCGCAGATCTTGTAACTGATCTGGTAGTCGCCCGCAGGTGTGCCTGACGGCACGCTCACCGCACCCGTCACCGGATCGAGGCTCGGCACCGGGCCGCCATTGATCGGCGTTGCCGGCGTGACCACCGTTCCGACGATCTTCGCCGGATCCACCGGCTGGCCGCCCAACGTGTCGTTGCCGTAGGCATTGCCCGCGTTCGGGTTGCCCGTCGCACCGTTGATGCCGGTGTAAACGTCGGGGATGGCAACGATCGGGGCGGCGTTCACCACCACGGTGGCCGTAGCTGTCGAGCAGTTGTTCGGATTGAGCTTCTCGCAGATCGTGTACGGGTAGGTGTACGTACCCGCCGGCGTGCCCTGCTTCACCGTGATGGTGCCGTCCGGATTCATCACGATGCCACCCGACGTGGTCGTCGGCGCTGTACCCGGCGTCAGCGCAACCTTCGCGCCGATATCGCCTGTCGTCAGCGTCGCGCCATTCAACGTGTCGTTGACGATCACGCTTGCCGTCGTCGCACCCGTTGCTCCGCTGATGTTCGGGTACGAGTCGTCCTTGGCCACGATCGGATTGGGTTTGGCCGTCACCGTCAACGTTGCCGTAGGAGGTACCAGCATTCCGCCCACCGGCGTGCCATGCCCTGTTGCAACGTTCGTAATCGAACCTGCCGTAAGGTCGGACTGCGTCACCGTGTGTGTCGCCGAACAAGTTGCCACCGACGTGCCCTGTCCACTCGGCGCCAAGTTGGCTGGCGTGCAATTGCCGACCGTTCCCAGCTTGTCGTCCGTCACCGACAAGCCGTTGATCGCCACGTTGCCCATGTTCGTGAGCGTGTACGTGTAGGTGATCACGTCACCCACCACCGAGTACGTTGCCTTGTCCGCCGTCTTCTTTAGCGTCATAACCGGCGTCAATGCAATCGGCGTCGTCGTCGTCGACGGCGGCGAGAGCACCGGCGTCCCGTTCGGCGGCGTGCCGCCCGCGGTTGCGCTGTTGTCCGACTTGCCCGCGTTCACTTCCGCTTGGGTAATCGTGTGCGTGCCTGTGCAGGTCATGCTCACGCCCACCGCCAGCATCGTCGCCGGGCAGTTCGCCGCAGCATCCAGCTGTGTGTCGTTCACCACTACCGCTATCAGCGGCGTGTTGCCCGTGTTCGTCACCACGAAGCTGTACGCAATCGTGTCGCCCGCATCCGTGAGCGTGTTGCTCGCACCCTTGTTCACCGTCGGCTTGCCCGCACTCTTCACGATCGTCAGCGCGGGCTTCGGGATAAGCGTATTCGTGATCGTGCACGTCGGCGACGCCGCCGTCGCATCGATCGTCACGGTCCCAGACGCATCCACCGTCGCGCCCGCCGTACAGCTGTAGCTCGCCGTGTAGTTCAGACCACTGCCAACCGTGAACGCCTCGCTCAGCGCACCGCTCGCACCCGCAGACACCGTCACGCCCGTGCCCGTCGTCGTATTGCCCGCCGCCGTCGCCACCGACGAGCCGCTCGTCGCACTGCCCAGGCTCGCCGGCACGCTCACCGTCGCCGTGTCACCCGCCAACGCACCCGCCGACCACGTCTTCGCCACCGTCAGCGTCTTCGTCTTGCGCGTATTCGTGATCGTGCACGTCGGCGACGCCGCCGTCGCATCGATCGTCACGGTCCCAGACGCATCCACCGTCGCGCCCGCCGTACAGCTGTAGCTCGCCGTGTAGTTCAGACCACTGCCAACCGTGAACGCCTCGCTCAGCGCACCGCTCGCACCCGCAGACACCGTCACGCCCGTGCCCGTCGTCGTATTGCCCGCCGCCGTCGCCACCGACGAGCCGCTCGTCGCACTGCCCAGGCTCGCCGGCACGCTCACCGTCGCCGTGTCACCCGCCAACGCACCCGCCGACCACGTCTTCGCCACCGTCAGCGTCTTCGTCTTGCGCGTATTGCTCTCGGTGCAAGTAATCGTCTTGCCGACATCGGCAGCAGCGATCGTGATCTTGTTCCCGCTCAGGGATCCACCACCCGTGCAACTCCAAGATTGGGTGTAGTTGGACAGGTTGGGGAAACCCGTTTCGGAAATGTTGGCCGATTCACCGACATAGACCGTGACCGCCGCGCCTGCCGTCGTGTTGCCCGCCGCTAGTGCGGTGGATGCGCCGGAACTCGCGTTATTAGCGAATGTATCGGTCGTCACCGTGGTCTGGTCGCCGGCAATGCTGTTGGCCGCCCAGGTCTTCTGCAGGATGAGTTGCGCGCTCTGGCGATTGAGCGGGTTGGTGATCGTGCCGCTCGCCGCCGCATTGATGGTGCCGGCGGGATTGGCATACGTGGCCGCGCCCCAGGCATATCCGGCGGGCGCGGTGGGGGTGGCCGTTTCGTTCAACGTGCATGCGGTCGAGCCGGCTGGAACATTCACGACCGTCGATTTGCTGGTGTCGCCGGAAGCGAAGGTGATCGTTCCGGTATACGTAGCCGTTGGTGTCGCGCAACTCAAACTGAAGTTGAAATTCCCTGGCGTGCCGCCTGCTGGCGTGCCGCCGGTAACCGTCACCGTCTTGGTGATGGTGACGGGAAAAAGAAGGGTGTCGGTATCGGTAGCCTTGCATTCCTGCTTGCCCGATCCGTTGAAAACGCTACCAGCGCTCGTGCATGCTGTTCCGGCATTGACGACACTGCCATCCTGCGGAGGCGTCACCGTTGCCGTGTTCACGACTTGCGCCATCGCACCTTGAGGGGAGAGTGCAATCAGCGACGCAAAAATGAATGAAAAAACAGCCGCTGGCATGCGGCTGGTGCGCTCCGAAAATGCGCGCAATCGTTCCTTGAATGACACCACTCCCCCTTGCAGCAGCACAGCCCAGCTCAACCAGCCGGAACTTCCATGCAGGGAGTATCTCATTCGCCCTATCACAACGAATTCACAAGGATTACTCAAATTCAGCTTCAGCAAGCAAAAATTTGAACCCGGCCACACAATTGGACTGGATGAGGAAATGAAAATGTGACGCGCATTGCGTCATCCGCGTTCATGTTCAGCCGCACATTGAATAAGTTGAGGGTACGATCACGCGCAACGCGCTGCAGCGCGACAGGAATTCAAGTCGCGAGGCTCATGCAAGGGTGAGGAACTGGTGGGTCGTGACGGATTCGAACCGTCGACCAACGGATTAAAAGTCCGATGCTCTACCGACTGAGCTAACGACCCGGCCAAGACCCGGCATTGCACCGGGCCCACATATTGTAACGAATCAACGATAACGGGTGGGATCGGCCAGCCCGGCATCGGCGAACCCGCGGGCGCGCAGCAGGCAGGCATCGCAATGGCCGCAGGCACGGCCGGCTTCGTCGGCCTGGTAGCAACTCACGGTCTGCGCGAAATCCACGCCCAGCCGCTCGCCCTCGCGGGCGATGTCGGCCTTGGTCATTCGCATCAGTGGTGCATGCACATGGAAGCGCGTGCCTTCCACCCCGGCGCGGGTGGCGAGGTTGGCCAGCGCTTCGAATGCGGCAATGAACTCCGGACGGCAGTCGGGATAGCCGGAGTAATCGACGGCATTGACGCCGCAAAAAATGTCGTTCGCGCCGAGTACTTCCGCCCAGCCCAGCGCCGCCGACAGCATCAACGTGTTGCGCGCAGGCACGTAGGTCACGGGAATGTCGCCGGTGCCGATCTCGTGGCCATCGGCATCGGTTGGCACATCGATGTCACTGGTCAGCGCCGAACCACCGATGGCGCGCAGGTCGATCTCCACGATCTTGTGTTCGACCGCGCCGAGCACCTTTGCCACGCGCTGGGCGGCATCGAGTTCGGAGAGATGACGTTGACCATAACGCACGCTCAATGCATGCGCGGCGAATCCCTGCTCGCGTGCGAGCGCCAGCACCACAGCCGAATCCATCCCACCCGATACCAATATCACTGCTGGCGTCATCGTCCCGGCTCCTCGCCCCACAACTGTTTGTGCAACTGCATCTGGAAGCGCACCGGCAAGTGCTCTGCGACGATCCAGTCGGCCAGCTCGCGCGGCGTGATTTGTCCGTGGCTGGGCGAAAACAGCACGTCGCAGCGCGTGTCCAATGCATGTTCCTTCACCACGGCGCGTGCCCAGTCGAAATCCTCGCGCGAACAGATCACGAACTTGACCTGGTCATGCGCTGTCAGCAACGCGATGTTCTCCCAACGATTGCGTTCCACTTCCCCGGAACCCGGCGTCTTGATGTCGACCACGCGTGATACCCGCGCGTCGACGTCGCCGATGTCGATCGCGCCAGACGTTTCCAGCGAGACGATCCATCCTTCATCGCACAATTTCTTCAGCAACTGGATGCAACGTTTCTGCGACAGCGGTTCGCCACCAGTCACGCAAACGTGGCGCACGCCATGGCCGGCGACGGTCGCGACGATGTCGTCGATCCCCACCCATTCGCCACCGTGGAAGGCATAGGCGGTATCGCAATAGAGGCAACGCAACGGGCAGCCGGTCAGGCGCACGAAGACCGTAGGCCAGCCGGCATCGCGGGCCTCGCCTTGCAGGGACAGGAAGATTTCGGTGATCCGCAACCGCTCGGAGGTTGGCTCCGACGACGGCTCGATCGCGGTAGCGACAACGGCGTTCATGCCGTCATTTTACCTTGCGGCAGGCTTCCTCAGCGGTTTTTGCTGTTTCATCGCCTGCTGGGACATCCGCAGCTTCAGCGCGGCATCGGCGGCCTTGGGGTGGGTTGGATAGGTATCCACCACCTGCTTGAACTGCTGCGCGGCCAGCGCGTAATTGCCGGTGGCGTAATAGCTCTCGCCCAGCCAGTAGCGCGCATTCGGGAGCAGCGCGCTCTTTGGCCAGCGGTCGATGAAGGATTTGAAGCCGCGCGACGAGGTGACGTAATCGCCACCCTTCAGCGCCTTGAACGCGACATCGTAATCGGCGCGATCATTCCCGTTCGATGCCGCCGGAGCCATCTCGGCAGGCGCATTGGCCGCAGGCTCCGCGGGTTGCGGCGACGCGTTCGCGCCCTGATCGCCACCAGTGGCCGCAGGCTTGCCGCCCTCGAGGCGATTCAAGCGACCATCGATATCGAGGTACTGGTTGCGCGCGGCTTCCTTCTGCTGGTTGAGCTGCTGTTGCAGCTCTTCCATTTGCCCACGCAGGCCGCGGATTTCTTCCTTGAGCGCGTTGATCTGGTTCAGCGTCTCCAGCTTGGCACTGTCATCGGCGGCATGTGCCTCCAGTGCGTCGACACGTTCGGCCAGGCTGGCTTTCTGCGCGAAAGCAGGCGCTGCCGGCAACAGCAGCGCCAGCCACAATGCGGGAATGGCAAGACGCATGGCCATGCTCAGGGCGTGGTGTAGTTGATGTCCACGCGGCGATTTTGCTTCCAGCACGATTCGTCGGATTCGCGGCATTCCGGACGCTCCTCGCCGTAGCTCACCACGCTGATCTGGCCAGTGCTTGCGCCCATTGCCTGCATCGCCGACGACACGCTGCGGGCGCGACGCTCACCCAACGCAAGGTTGTATTCGCGGCTGCCGCGTTCGTCGGTATTGCCTTCCAGGCGCATGCGCGCGGACGGGCGATCACGCAGGTACTTGGCGTGGCAACCGATCGATGCCTGGAATTCCGGCTTGGTGATGTCGGAGTCGTAATCGAAATACACCAAACGATTCTTCAGGCAGGCGTCCTTGTCGAGATCGCCGGGACCATAGGCGCCACCGATCGGCGCGGTGGACACGCCGGTATCGGCCTTGTTGCCGGTATTGTTCTGGGCGCCGGAATCGACCACCGGCGGCGGTGCGGTGTCCTTGGTCTTGGTGGAACAGGCGACGATCAAGCCCGAACAGGCGATCGCGATCATGGCGGCACGCAAGGTTTTCATTTTTCCGACTCCTTCAGATTCCGTTGTTTCAATTCAATCTACTGGATGTTGCGATACGGCGACCATGCCGGATCCTGGGCGTTGCCGCCGGTATCGATGCGTTCGCGCACGCGGCCATCGGCCGACACCACATGGATGACGTTGTGGCTGCCTTCGTGGGCGTCGTACATCACCATGCTGCCATTCGGCGCCACGCTCGGCGATTCGTCGAGCGAACCCGGCGACACCGTGGTCCACTGGCCCGGACCGCTGCGGGTATCGAACACCGCGATGCGATAGTTGCCGCCGTTGCCCTGCGTCACCGCCATCACTTTGCCGTCGAGCGAGAACGCCGCATCGGCGTTGTAGTCGCCCTGGAAGGTGACGCGACCGGCACTGCCGCCTGAGGCCGAGGTCTTGTAGATCTGCGGGCGGCCGCCGCGATCGGAAGTGAAGTAGATGCCCGCGGATGTCCATGCCGGGCTGGTATCGATGCCGAGCTGGTGGGTGATGCGCGTCGGCGCGCCGCCGCTGGAAGGCAAGGTATAGATTTCGGGATTGCCATCGCGCGACAGCGTGATCGCGAGACGCGCCCCATCCGGCGAGAACGACGGACTGGCGTTGAGACCGTGGAACGACGCAACGGTGACGTCACCGCCGGCGAGACCACGCACTTTCACCGTGGAATTGCCGTTGGCGAAACTCACGTAGGCGATGCGCTTGCCATCCGGGCTCCACGTCGGCGACATGATCGGCGCATTGGCGCTTTCCAGCACGCGAGCATTGTGGCCATCGGCATCGGCGACCACGAGGCGATAGGTCGCGTGCTTGCCAACACCTTCGACGCGCACATAGGCCATGCGCGTCCAGAACGCGCCGCGCACGTTCAACATTTTCTGGTAAACGTCATCGGCGATCTGGTGGGCGATGTCACGCGCGGCACTGGCCGGGCCGCTCTTGGCGAAACCCAGCAATCGCTGCTTGTGCGCGACATCGAACAACTCGTATTCCACCCGCGTCGATGCGCCGGCAGTCACGCGGCCGATCAACACCAGGCCCTGACCCGCAGCCTGCCATACCGGCAGATGCAATTCGGAGGCGGTACTCGGCTTTTCCGGCATCGCCGATTCCGGCATCGCCTTGAACTGACCGGAGCGTTGCAGGTCGGCACGAATCACCGCGGCGATATCGCTCTCGCCGCTACCGCTCCCTGCGAATGGGACCACTGCGATCGGCTGCGCGGCATCGCGACCGCCGATCACGTCGACTTGCGGACTGGACTGCGCGAAAGCTGCGCCAGACAAGATGGAAAGGCAAAGCGCGAAAAAGATTCGCATCGGGAAATATCACCGTGTGGGATGCGTCCAACTAGGGTAAACGCGGGGACGTCAGTTAGCTGAATGGTGGTTCACTATGAACATCGCGGCACAGGCTGGCTGCCCGGGCTCAATGTCACCGTGACGGCTTGAAATTGGCAGTGAAATCACGCGTGTAGACGTCCTCGTAGCCCTTGAATGGCAACGGGCTGGCGTCGCGCACCGCTTTTTCCACGCTGCGCTTTGCCTCTTCGGAATATGGGCAACCCGGCTGCACCGATGCCGCGATCACTTCGCCGCCGGGAATGATGCGGATGTGGATCGGACAGGTCTGGCCCGGCGCAATGTCATCCGGGCGCACCCATTTCGCCTCGATCGCGCGCCCGACCGCATCCAGCCATTTTTGCTGGCCACTGTTGCGACTCTTGCCGGAACCGACTCCCGCACGCGCCGACGCCTGTTCGTGCCCACCATCGGGCGCACCGGCGTCCGCCACCTGCAAAGCGCGCTGCTTCGCCAGGTTCGTCGCTTTTGCCAGACGCGCCGCCTGTGCGGCGGCCAACGCCGCGAGGTCGGGTTCGGCAGGTTTCTTCGCCGGCTCCGGCATCGGAACCTTCTTGCTTGCATCCACCGGCAGCGACTTCGGCTCGGGCTTCGACGGTTGCGGACGCTCCGGCTGCGGTTTTTGCGGCGGCACGTCCTTCGTCACCGGTTGCGGCGGCGTCTGCACAGGCTCCGGCTTCGGTGTTTCCTTCGGCGTCGGGGTTTCGATCGGTTGCGGCAACGGTTGCTCGACCTGCTTCGGTTGGCCCAGCAACGCGCGCCGCGTCTTCGCCGAGAGATCGTTTACCGACGCAACGTCCGCCTGCAACGCGCCATCACCACCGGCATCGCCACCCTGCTGGCTGGCACGATGCAAACCGAACAGCAGCAGCCCGATCAGGACCACGTGCAGCAGGATCGCGTAACCCGTCCCGCGCGCGGCAGCGGCGCGCTGCTCCTTCACTGGGTGGATGCTCCGCCCGGCATGCTCATCAGTCCGGCCCGCGGCACATGCGCCTGCGTCTGCAACAGGCTCAACACGTCATACACGGTCTGGTAGGACGCGCGGGCATCACCGGCGACATAGACCGCTGCGTCGGGATGTGCGGCGACGAAGGCCTGCACGCGCTGCACCACATCGTCGCGCGATGATGGCGTGCGCGCGCCGTCGATGGTGAGCGACAAGGCACCGTCGGCGCCGACACTGACGATCGCCGGTTCGACATCGGCCTTGATCGATTGTGCGCTGCTCTGCGGCAAGTTGACATCGACGCCGAGGTTGAGCAGCGGCGCGGTCGCCATGAAGATGATCAACAGCACCAGCATCACGTCGATGTAAGGCACGACGTTGATCTCCGACTTCAGCCGGTGCTTGCGTCGCCGCGTTGTCGAACGACCGGCCATTAGCGCGCGTCGGGCAGCGGCGACCAGCGCTGCAGGATCGACGAAAATTCTTCCGCGAAGGCGTCGTAGCGCGACGCGAGGCGATCGACGCGGGTGGCGAGGCGGTTGTAGGCCCAGACCGCCGGAATCGCCGCGAACAGGCCCATCGCGGTGGCGATCAACGCCTCGGAAATTCCCGGCGCGACGGTGGCGATGGTCGCCTGCTTGAGCGTGGCCAGCCCCTGGAACGAAATCATGATGCCCCACACTGTTCCGAACAGGCCGATGTAGGGACTGATCGAACCGGTATTGGCGAGGAATTCGAGGTTGTGTTCGAGGCCATCGAGTTCACGCGCGGTGGTGGCACGCATCGCGCGTTGCGCGCCTTCCAGCTGCAGGCGGCTGTCGGCACCGCGCATCTGCGTCACCCGCTGGAATTCGCGCATGCCGGCATCGAAGATCGCCTCCATGCCATCGATCGCGCCGTTCTTGCCGGCACGTGCATGCAAGTCGCCAAGTTGCGCGCCCGACCAGAAGCGTTCCTCGAAGCCGTTGGCCTCGCGCTCGGCGGCGCCCAGTTGCGCGCGTTTGCGGAAGATGATCGCCCACGACATCACCGACACCACCAGCAACATCGCCATCACCAACTGCACCGGCAGCGAGGCGTGCAGCACCAGTTGCAGCGGATTGAATTCGGCGGTCGGAAGTGCGGAGGGCACGCTATTCGGCAGTGGATCAAGCAACATCGAGGACACCATCAATCACCTTTGTGTTCATGCGATTTCAATTGTTCGAACAACAGCGGTGGCAGCGCGCATGGCCGGAACGTGCTGGCCGCCAGTGCGGCGATCCGCACCTCGCCATCCACCAGCAACGCGCCATCGCGACGGATCTCCTGCCGCAACAGCAACGATGCGCGCCGGCATTCGCGCAATTCCACGCTCACCAGCAACGCATCGTCGAGCCGCGCCGGCGAGCGGAAATCGACCTGCATGGCCCGCACCACGAAGACCAGACCATCGCGATCGCGCAAAAGTTCCTGGCCGTGGCCGATCGCCCGCATCCATTCGCTGCGCGCACGCTCCATGAAGGCAAGATACTGCGCGTGATAGACCACGCCACCGGCATCGGTATCCTCCCAGTACACGCGCACCGGCCACTGGAACGCAAGGGCTGCGGCGTCGGCGGTTAGGGCTTCGTTCAAAACAACGCCTCCGGATCGCCGGATTCCGGTTCCGGCGCGCGCTTCGGCTTCAGGCCGAGATGGCGATAGGCCTTGTGGCTGGCCATGCGCCCGCGTGCGGTCCGCACCAGGAAGCCCTGCTGGATCAGGTAGGGTTCGATCACGTCTTCCAGCGTCCCGCGCTCCTCGCTGAGCGCTGCCGCCAGCGATTCGACGCCGACCGGACCACCGTCGAAATTCTCGATGATGAGGTTGAGCAGGCGACGATCGAGTTCGTCGAATCCTTCCGGGTCGACCTTGAGCATCTGCATCGCGGCGTTCGCGCTGTCGCGATCGATGCGGCCATCGGCGCGCACCTGGGCGTAATCGCGCACGCGCCGCAGCAGGCGATTGGCGATGCGTGGCGTACCGCGCGACCGTTTCGCGATTTCGACAGCGCCTTCCGCTTCACAGGGAATACCGAGGATCTGCGCCGAGCGCGTCACGATCTGCGTCAGTTCGACGCTGCTGTAGAACTCCAGTCGCTGGACGATGCCGAAACGATCGCGCAGCGGCGCGGTGAGCAGGCCCGCGCGCGTGGTCGCGCCGACCAGGGTGAACGGCGGCAGGTCGAGCTTGATCGAGCGCGCGGCCGGGCCTTCGCCGATCATGATGTCGATCTGGAAATCTTCCATCGCCGGATACAGCACTTCCTCCACCACGGGAGAGAGGCGATGGATTTCGTCGATGAACAGCACGTCGTGCGGCTGCAGGTTGGTGAGCAGCGCGGCGAGATCGCCGGCGCGTTCGATCACCGGGCCGCTGGTCGCCCGCAGGTTGACGCCGAGTTCGTTGGCGATGACGTGCGATAGCGTGGTCTTGCCGAGCCCGGGCGGGCCGAAGATCAGCACATGATCGAGCGCTTCGCTGCGCCCGCGCGCGGCGTCGATGAAGATCTGCATCTGCTCGCGCACCTGCTGCTGGCCGAGGTAATCGGCGAGCCGGCGCGGGCGGATGCTGGCTTCGCTGGCCTCGTCCTCGCGGGTGGCGCCGGAAGCGATGATGCGCTCTTCGTTCATGTCTATATCTGTACCTGCGTGCCGAGTTCGACCAGCCGGTTGCCGGGGATGTTGAAGAAGTCGCTGGCCGGCGCGGCATTGCGCATCATGAAGGCGAACAGCTTGTCGCGCCAGATCGGCATGCCGTGGCGACGCACGGCGACGATGCGTTCGCGGCTGGCGAAATACGTGGTATCCATCGGATCAAGGCACATCTGGCTGCAATCCGACAGCTCCATCAGCGCGCGCGGCACGTCCGGCGTTTCCATGAAGCCGAAACGCACCACGACACGATAAAACTCGTCGCCGATCGCCTGCACCGACAGCCGTTGCCCCTGCGGCGCCACCGGCACCGTCAGTGTCGTCACCGTCAGGAAGATGTTGCGCGCGTGCAGCACGCGGTTGTGCTTGAGGTTGTGCAGGAAGGCGTGCGGTACCATCGTCTTGTCGGCGGTCAGGAAGATCGCCGTGCCTTCCACCCGCACCGGCGGTGCCAGCATCAGCCCGGGCAGGAACGCGTCGAGCTGGATGCCGTCCTTCTGCATCTCGCTGCGCAACAGCTCGCGACCACGACGCCAGGTGCGCATCATGGTGAAAATGATCAGGCCGAGCAGCAGCGGGAACCACGCGCCATCCATGAATTTGGCGAGATTGGCGCCGAGGAACGCCACGTCCACCAGCACGAAGATCGCCGCCAATGGCCAGAACAGCAGCGCCGGGATCTTTTGCGTGTTGTGCAGGTAGACGATCATCAGGATGCTGGTCATCAGCATCGTGCCGGTTACCGAAACGCCGTAAGCCGTCGCCAATCGCGTCGCGCTGCCGAAGCCGATCACCACCGCGATCACCAGCACCAGCAACGTCCAGTTGATCGCCGGCACGTAGATCTGGCCGATGGTGTCGCGCGAGGTGTGGCGGATCTGCATGCGCGGGATGTAGCCGAGCTGCATTGCTGATCGCGCCATCGAGAACGCGCCGGTAATGACCGCCTGCGAGGCGATGATCGCCGCCAGCATCGCCAGGATCACCATCGGAATCAGTAGTGGTTTCGGCACCGATTCGTAGAAGGGATTGCCAATTGCCGCCGGTCGCACCAGCACCAGCGCGCCCTGCCCCATGTAATTGAGGATCAGGCATGGCTGCACCACGAAATACCACGCTGTACGGATCGGTTTCACACCGAAGTGGCCCATGTCGGCATACAGTGCCTCGCCACCGGTGACCGCCAGCACTACCGCGCCGAGGATGGTGAGCCCGGCAACACCATGGTCGAGGAAGAACTTCAATCCCCACCACGGATTGAGCGACTTCAACACTTCCGGCGCCAGCCGGATATTCCAGATGCCGATCGCCGCGATGGCGACGAACCACACCACCATCACCGGGCCGAATACGCGGCCGACGCGCGCCGTTCCGAGTCTCTGGCCGATGAACAGTCCGACCAGGATCACCAACGAGACCGGCACGATGGTGTGACTGAACGCCGGCGTCACTACCTGCAGGCCCTCTACGGCGGACAAGGTGGTTTGTGCAGGGGTGAGCACACTGTCGCCAAAGAACAGCGCCGCACCCAGGATGCCGAGTATGCCCATCCAGTACATCAGTTTCGGCATCTTCTTGGCGAGCGCGCCTTGCGTCAACGCCATCAGCGCCATGATGCCGCCTTCGCCCTCGTTGTCGGCGCGCATGATGATGGCGACGTACTTCACCGTCACCACGAACACGATCGTCCAGATGATCAGCGACAACAGGCCGAGCACTGTGTCGTGGTTGACGCTCAGCTGGTAGTGCGGCGTGAATGCTTCCTGCACCGTGTACAGCGGGCTGGTGCCGATATCGCCGAAAACCACGCCGAGCGCGCTGACTGCCAGCGCGGCGAGCGCCCCGCCGTGACCATGCGCTTGCTGCGAACTGCCATGTTCGTTTGTGGATGCGTTCATCGATATCCGTCAGATCTGGACCGGCGCGCCGAGTTCAACCAGACGGTTGCCGGGAATGTGGAAGAACGATGTCGCCGAGACGGCGTTGCGATGCATCAGCGCGAACAGCTTGTCGCGCCAGATCGGCATGCCGCGACGCGCACTGGCGATGATGGTTTCGTGGCTGGCGAAATACGTGGTGTCCATCGGGTCGAGGCACATGTGGCTGCAATCGGCCAGTTGCATCAGCGCGCGCGGCACGTCCGGCGTTTCCACGAACCCGAACGCGATGGTGATGCGATAGAACTCGTCGCCGATCGACTGCACCTTCAAGCGCTGGTCGCGATGCGCGTAAGGCACCGTCAACGTCTTCACGGTCAGGAAGATGTTGCGTTCGTGCAGCACCTTGTTGTGCTTGAGATTGTGCAGCAGCGCGTGCGGCACCATCGCCGAGTCGGCGGACAGGAAAATCGCGGTACCCGGCACCCGCACCGGCGGCGCCAGCATCAACCCGGGCAGGAAGCCATCGAGCTTGATGCCATCCTTTTGCACTTCCGCGCGCAGCAGTTCGCGGCCGCGGCGCCAGGTGCGCATCAGGGTGAAGATGATCGTCGCCAGCAGCAGCGGGAACCATGCGCCATCGAAGAACTTGACGGCGTTCGCGACCAGGAAAGCGAGATCGACCACGAAGAACACCACGCACAACGGCAGCACCCACACGCGTTGCCGCGGCCACAGGCGATTGGCGACCAATGCCAGCAGCAGGGTATCGATCAGCATCGTGCCCGACACCGACACGCCGTAGGCGGTGGCCAATGCCGTGGAGGTGCGGAACGTCATCACCAGTGCAATCACCGCCAGCATCAGGAACCAGTTGATGCCGGGCACGTAGATCTGGCCAATCGTCTCGCGCGAGGTATGGCGCACGAACATGCGCGGGATGTAGCCCAGCTGCATGGCCGATCGCGCCACCGAGAACGCGCCGGTGATCACCGCCTGCGATGCGATGACCGCTGCCATCGTCGCCAGGATCACCATCGGCAGCTGCGCCCAGTCGGGCACCGCCTGGAAGAACGGATTGCTCTTGGCACCCGGATCTTCCAGCAGCAGCGCACCCTGCCCGAGATAATTCATCACCAGGCACGGCAGCACGAAGAAATACCAGGCCGCACGGATCGGTTTGGCACCGAAATGCCCCATGTCGGCGTACAACGCCTCGCCACCGGTGACGGTCAGCACCACCGCGCCGAGGATGAAGATGCCGTGCCAGCCATGGCTGATGAAAAAGCGCGCGCCCCACACCGGGTTCAGCGCATGGACCACTTCCGGTGCAACGATGATGTTGTGGATGCCGATCGCCGCCAGCGTCAGGAACCACACCACCATCACCGGCCCGAACACGCGCCCGACCGTGGCCGAACCAAAGCGCTGGCTGACGAACAGGCCGATGAGGATGACGATGGTGAGCGGCAGGATGAAGCTGTGCAACGCCGGTGCCGCGACTTCCAGGCCTTCGACCGCCGACAGCGTGGTGATGGCGGGCGTGATCACGCCATCGCCGAAGAACAGCGACGCACCGAAGATGCCGAGGATGCCGACCACGTAGAACGAACGCGAGGTCTTGCCGAGCGTGCGCTGCGCCAGCGCCATCAACGCCATGATGCCGCCCTCGCCTTCGTTGTCGGCGCGCATGATGACGGTGACGTACTTCAGCGTGACCACGATCATCAACGCCCAGAACGCCAGCGACAGCACGCCGAGCACGGTGTCGTGGTCGGGTGACAGGCCGTAGTGCGGGATGAAGGCTTCTTTCAGCGTATAGAGCGGACTGGTGCCGATATCGCCGAAGACCACGCCGATGGCGCCCAGCACCAGCCCCGATAGCCCACCCGGAGCTTGGTGACCATGGCCAGTCTGTGCGTGCGCCGTGGGCTTGGGGTGGTCGTTCATTTCGAGAGGAAAACCGTCCAAGGGCGCATGGTACGCCGATGGCCGTGAGCGCGTCAGCGCAGCGCCTGCTGCAGGGCCTTGCGGATGATCGCCTCAACGCTGTCGCCGGCCGCGGCCACCGCCTTGACCATGCGTTCGGCTTCGGCCGGCTTGTAGCCCAGCTGCTGCAGCGCGACCAGCGATTCCGACTGCGGATCGGCCGGTCCCTGCGCGGTGAACGCCGGACCGCTGCCGATGAGGTCGGCGGCGCGATCGCGCAATTCCACCACCATGCGTTCCGCGGTCTTCTTGCCGATGCCGGGAATGCGCGTCAACGCCGTCACGTCCGAGGTCTGCAACTGGCGTGCGAATTCGTCAACGCTGACGCCGGACAACACCGCCAGCGCGATCTTCGCGCCGATGCCGCTGACCCGTTGCACGTCGCGGAACAGCCGGCGCTCGCCATCGGTGAGGAAACCGTAAAGCGAAACGCTGTCTTCCTTTTGCGCGTAGTGGGTGAACAACGCCACGTCCTTGCCCACTTCCGGCAGGTCATAGAAGGTGCTCATCGGCGCTTCCAGCTCGTAGCCGACGCCATGCACGTCGACCACCAGCCATGGCGGTTGCTTGTGGATCACTACGCCTTTCAGTCGTCCAATCATTGTGAGAGCCCTTTCATTCGTTGCCATCCTTGGCGGAACATCATCGACGAAAATACCCACGGCCCGGCCATCCATGGCCGGTCGTTCAGCGGCGCGCGAACCAGTGGTTCGCAAGCGCGCCGCTTCACCTCCTCGACCACGCCTGGCGCACGCCGACGCCCAACCGTGCCGCACTCGCGCGCACGTGCGCATGCGTCACCGCGACGGCAAGCGCATCAGCGGCATCGGCCTGCAATTTACCCTTGAGATTCAGCATCGCCCCGACCATGTGCTGCACCTGCTCCTTGTCGGCGCCACCGCGGCCGACCAGGGCCAGCTTGACCTCTTTCGCGGCATATTCGCTCACCTTGAGGCCTCGGCCGGCACAGATCGCGATCGCTGCGCCGCGTGCGTGCCCGAGCTTCAGTGCCGACATCGCATTGCGGGCGAGGAAGATCTGCTCGATCGCCACTTCGTCCGGTTGCCATTCGACCAGCAATTCGCCGAGTCTTGCCACCAGTTCGCCCAGCCGCTGCGGGAAATCCTCGGCGCCAAGCAGGTTGATCGCGGCGTGATGGACATGCACGAGCTTGCCGTCCGTCGCGACATCGATGATGCCGACGCCGGTGCGCTGCGATCCCGGATCGATGCCGAGGATGCGGACCGATCCGCTCACGCAGCTGGACCTTCGCGACTCGTCACTCCGGCAATTCCGCGTTGGAATACACCGCCTGCACGTCGTCCATCTCTTCCATGCGCGCCAGCAGCTTGCGCACCTGCTCGGCGGTATCGCCGGTGACGGCAACATCGTTGTCGGCGCGCAGCGTCACTTCGGCGAGATCGGGCACGAGCCCGGCGGCGACCATCGCGTCCTTGACGTCGTTGAACGCATCGGGCGTCGTGATGACGTCGATCGCGCCATCATCGTAGGTCACCACGTCATCGGCACCGGCTTCGATCGCCGCTTCGGTGACGCGATCCTCGTCGACACCGGCGGCGAAACTCAACGCGCCGAGCTTGTGGAACATGAAGGCGACCGAACCCTCGGTGCCCATGTTGCCGCCGTGTTTGGTGAAGGCATGGCGGACATCGGCCACCGTGCGCACGCGGTTGTCGGTGAGGCAATCGACGATCACCGCGACACCGCCGGGTGCGTAACCTTCGTAGCGGATTTCCTCGTACTCGATGCCTTCGAGTTCGCCGGTCGCTTTCTTGATCGCGCGCTCGATCACGTCCTTGGTCATGTTGGCCGACAGGCCCTTGTCGATGGCGCTGCGCAGGCGCGGGTTGCTCGCCGGATCGCCGCCACCGGCACGCGCCGCGACGGAGATCTCGCGGATCACCTTGGTGAAAATCTTGCCGCGCTGGGCATCGACAGCGTTCTTGCGCTGCTCGATCGAGGGACCACGACCCATGGATGCAACCGTATCGGGGAAAACAGCGATTTTACGCGATCGCCGTCAATGCCGCCGTTTCCTCGAAACGTCCTGCTCGGAGGAAACAGGCGGCATGATCGGCCGCTTCCCGGCAGAAGATCAGGCCGCTGTGGCTGGCTTCGACCACGACATGACCGGCCAACCCCGGAACCCGGGTTTCCTCGACCGCGACGGTGCCGTCATGCGGTCCCGGCAAGCGCGCGATCACGCCGCCCAGCCCGCGCGGCAGGGTGCCCGCGATCATTCCAACCTCGATCCCTGCCGGTAACGCACCAGCGCCCTGGAACAGCAATTCATGGTGCTGCCCGATCAGACTGCGTCCCGCTGGCACCCGCGATGCAACGCCGTCGGCCGCGCGGCTTCCCGCCAGCGGCGATCCCAGGCACACCACCCGCCCCGGCTGTGATCGCGTCGCAGCCTGCAACGCCAGCAATCCGCCAAGGCTGTGGCCCACCAGATGCGTGCCCGGACGTTCATCCAGCGCGCGCATGATGCGCGAGACCGCGCTCGTCGTGCTCTCCAGCACGCTGAAATATCCAATGGGTGCGACGTCGAACCCATGTCCACGCAGACGCGATGCAAACCAGTGCATGGCCGGTGCGTGCATCCACAGGCCATGCAGCAACACCACGCGCGGACGCGACATCAGCGCTTTCCGAGCAACTTCCGCAACCAGTCGTCGATCACGCGCTTCTCGTACCGCAGCGGATCGCTGTTTCCCGGCAGGCCCGGCGGATTCATCATGAAGGCGAGATCGCTCAACCTGGCATCGGCATCCGCCGCGGCCACGCCGGTGCCCGACAGCCGGTAATGCAGGGTGATGCGCGGCGGGTAGATGTCGCGGATGATGCGGATCTGCTCGGATCCCATGCGATCGGGGCGGCATTCGCCGGCACGATCGATATCGATGAAACGCACATCGAGATGGGCGCCGGCAGGCAGGCGCTTCATGGCCTGGTCGCGGGTGTATTTCGCAAGATCGCCGACCCAGGCGTTGTCGCGGCCACCCGGTGCGAAATCGCAGCTGTGTTCGCTGAAGGAGGCAGGATCGGCCCACGATACGTTGACGCGATCATTGGCGGGCAATTGCAGCGGTTGTGGGTCGCGTGCCGGCGTCGCGGCGCAGGCCGCGAGCAGTGCGGATGCCAGGGCAATGGTCAGGGTGCGCATCGCAGATTCTCCTTCAGGACCAGAGGCATCCAGTATGCACCCGCAATCATTCAGTCCATGTCGCGGCGGAAGATGAATTCCAGGTCGCGGGCGGCACCGACTTCGTAGAGATATTCCCCGACCTTGCGGAAACCGTGGCGCTGGTAGAAGCGCTGCGCGCCAAGGTTTTCGCTCCATACGCCGAGCCAGCAGCTGCGTGGCGCATTGGCGACGATCCATGCCATCGCCGCATCGAACAGGCGCGCACCGTGGCCGCCGTTCTGGTGTTCGCCACGGATGTATAGCCGCATCAGCTCCATGTCGCCTGGCTGCACGTCGGCATGCGGCAACTTGCAGGGACCGGCCATCGCGTAGCCGATGGCATGGCCGCCGTCTTCCAGCAGCCACGCAGCGCAGCCCTGCTCCTCGAGCTGCGCGAGGTAGCGTGTCGGTTCGTAGGTGGCATCGAGGTAGCCGCGCAGATCGTCCGGCGTGTAGCAGTGGCCGAACGTGTCCGTGAAGGTGTCGCGCGAGAGCGCCGACAGCACTTCGATGTCGTCGGCAACCGCGCGCCGGATCACTCCTTGCGCACCCGGACGTGTACTTCCGCCAGCTGCTTGTCCGGCACCTCCGACGGCGCACCGGTCATCAGGCATTGCGCACCGGTGGTCTTGGGGAAGGCGATCACGTCGCGGATCGATTCACTGCCGGCCATCAATGCGGCGATGCGATCGATGCCGAAGGCGATGCCACCATGCGGCGGCGCGCCGTATTTCAGCGCATCGAGCAGGAAGCCGAATTTCGCCTGCGCTTCCTCGGCGTCGATGCCGAGCAGTTCGAACACCGCTGACTGCATCTTCGAACTGTGGATGCGGATGGAGCCGCCACCGATCTCGTTGCCGTTCAGCACCATGTCGTAGCCGCGCGATACTGCGGCCTTCGCGTTCGCACGCAGATCATCGATGCTGTCGACCGCCGGCGCGGTGAACGGGTGATGGAGCGCGACGTAACGTTGTTCTTCCTCATCCCACTCGAACATCGGGAAATCGGTGACCCACAGCGGTGCCCAGCCTGCGGCGATCAGTCCGAAATCCTTGCCGGCTTTCAGGCGCAACGCGCCCATGAAATCGCTGACCTTGTTGTACGCGCCAGCACCGAAGAACGCGATGTCGCCATTCTTCAGACCGATCGCAGCGAGCAGCGCCTGGAAGGCATCCTCGGCGAAGAACTTGGCGATCGGTGAATTGATCGCGCCCGCTTCGTCGAGCTTGACGTAGGCCAGTCCCTTGGCACCGTACTTGGCGGCGTGGGCGGCGTATTCGTCGATCTGCTTGCGCGACAACGACGCGCCGCCGGGAATGCGCAGTGCGACGACACGGCCGTCGGCATCGTTGGCGGCATCAGTGAACACCTTGAATTCGCTGCCCTTCACCAGCTCGGCGACATCGACGAGTTCCAGCGCAATGCGCAGGTCGGGCTTGTCGGAACCGTAACGACGCATCGCTTCGGCATAGGTCATGCGCGGGAACGGATTCACCAGTTCGACATCGATCACTTCCTTGAACACCTCGCGGATCATCTCTTCCACGGTGTCCTGCACGATCTTTTCGTCCACCCACGCGAATTCCATGTCGAGCTGGGTGAACTCGAGCTGGCGATCGGCGCGCAACGCTTCGTCGCGGAAGCAGCGTGCGATCTGGTAGTAGCGATCGAAGCCCGCCATCATCAGGATCTGCTTGAACAGTTGCGGCGACTGCGGCAGCGCGTAGAACTCGCCCGGATGCATACGCGCGGGAACCAGGAAATCGCGTGCGCCTTCCGGCGTCGCCTTGGTCAGGATCGGCGTTTCGATATCCTGGAAACCGCGTTCGTCGAGGTAACGGCGCAGCGTCGCCACCAGCTTGGTGCGCGTGCGCATCTTGCGCTGCATTTCCGGCGCGCGCAGGTCGAGATAGCGATACTTCAGGCGCACGTCCTCGCCCGGATTCTCGTGGTGATGGAACGGCAGCGGCTCGGCCTTGTTCACCACTTCGATCTTCGTCGCGACGACTTCCACCTGGCCGGTGCGGATCTTGTTGTTGACGGATTCGCGCTTGCGCACGATGCCGGTCACGCACAGAGCGTCCTCGTAGCCGATCTGCGCAGCCACGGCCAGCACTTCAGCATTGCCGGCGACATCCGACGGCTCGGCGACGATCTGGACGATGCCTTCGTGGTCACGCAGGTCGATGAAGACCAGGCCGCCCATGTTGCGGGCGACGTCGGCCCAGCCGCAAAGGGTGACGGTCTGGCCGATCAACGATTCGTCGATCAGGCCGCAGAAATGGCTACGCATGGAGACTCCGGGAATTCGGCTTCAAGTCCGGCCACAGTGCCGGGAACCGGATATTTTAGCCCGGACGGTGCGGGGATCAGGAATCCGACGATTTCGGCGTGGTGGGCACCGGGGTGGGCGCGGGCTTGGGCGCCGCATCGCTCTTGGGCTTGCCATCGCTCGCGCCATCACCGGCGAGATTGCGCTTCTTGTCGCCGTCCTTCTTGAAGTCGGTCTCGTACCAGCCGCCACCGGCCAGCCGGAAGCTGGGCGCCGTCAGCTGGCGCTTCACCGTGTGGGCGCCGCACTTCGGGCAAGTGTCGGGGTCGGGATCGGACAGTTTTTGCAAACGGTCGAACTCGTGGCCGCAGGTGTCGCAGACGAAGGCGTAGATGGGCATGGCGTGTTTAGCGGGATGCAAAGCGTTATTGTGGGGCTTGGCGCGCCGTTTTCAACGTGGTTGCCACCGCAAGACACCCATACACCGTCTGGAGGGAGAGGTCGTCATGGTTTCATTGCCCAAATCGTTCGCTATCGCGTCTGCGCTGGCATTGCTCGTTCCGGCCACGGCCGTGGCGCAATTCCAGACCCGGGCCTACGCGCCGGAAAACCTCCGCACCCTGTCCCAGAACGACCAGGTCCGGGTGATCAGCCAGGAATACTCGGAACAGTCGCGCGGCCGCCGCATCCCCGATGACCAGTTGCGTTTCTATCTCGATCAGGTCAACCGTTCGAACTGGAACTTCAGCCAGATCAAGTCGGACATCGCCAGATCGCTCACCGGCAACGGCGGTGTCGGTCCTGGCCCCGGCCCCGGAACGCAGGCCATCCGTTGCGAAAGCCAAGGCAACCGCACGCAAACCTGCCCGACGCCATGGCAAGGGCAATCGCGCCTGGTGCGGCAACTCTCCAGCAACGACTGCAGACGCGGGTACAGCTGGGATTCCCGCAACGGCCAGGTCTGGGTGAATCACGGTTGCCGCGGTGAATTCGCGCGCTTTGCCAGCAATTATTCGGTGACTTGTTCCAGCCATGGATCGCGCCCGACCACCTGCGCCTGGGATCGCAACCAAGGCATGCCTTACCTGCAGCAACAGTTGTCGAACTCGCCCTGCATGCAGGGCCGCAACTGGGGCTACAACGCCCGCCAGGGCCTGTGGGTGAGCGGCGGCTGCCGTGCCCGCTTCGGTGCACAGTGAGGAACGACCACATGCAGACTCGTACCATTCTTGCAGCGACTCTCGTCGCACTCGGCCTTGCCGTCGGCGGCTGGTTCGTGTCGCAAGGCCTGTCCGGCCTGCGCACCGGCGATCGCTATGTCTCGGTGAAAGGCTCGGCCGAAAAAGTGGTGGATGCCGATCTCGTCGTCTGGCCATTGGCGCATACGGTGTCCGGCAACGATCTCGGCGAGGTGCAACACGGACTGGAAACGCATACCGCAGCCATCCGCGAGTTCTTCAAGGGCGCAGGCTTTGGCGATGATGAAATCGTGGTCGCGCCGGCCAATCTCGAGGACCGCTGGGCGTATGCCTATGGCGAAAACAAGCCGCCGGAGCGTTACCGTTATTCCACCACCGTGACCCTGCGCACCACCAAGGTCGCGAAAGCGATGGACGCGCTGCGCCACAGCGGTGATCTGCTGGCGAAAGGTGTCGTACTGGGCGGGAATGGCAGCGGTGAAAGCGCTGCACCGAGCGGCCCGGTGTTCGACTACACCAAACTCAACGACATCAAGCCGGCCCTGATCGCCGAGGCGACCGCCAACGCACGCAAGTCCGCCGAACAGTTCGCCAAGGACAGCGGCGCGCGCATCGGCGGCATCCGTACCGCCAACCAGGGCGTGGTCGACATCAGCAATCGCGATGCCGGCAGCCCGCAGGTGAAGAAGGTGCGCGTGGTATCGACGGTCGAATATTTCCTCAAGGATTGACGGCATGAGTGTGCGCGTTACGGCAATGGCGCATTGGCCAGCACGCAGGCAGGCTTCCGGCTAGTTGCAGGTCGACGCCGCGACGTTCTCCCATTTGCCTTGTTGCAGCGACTTCAAACTGCCCTTGCGCGTAGCAGGATCGCCGGGAAGGAACGTCGTGCGGCCATTCTCGGTCACTTCAACCCCGAGCCGATTGGGCATGTCGATCACGCGGTAATGCGTGCCGGCGTTGTTGAAGTCGAGCGATCCGGCAGCACACCCCAGGCGCGCGCGATACACCTCGTTTCCAGGATCGTTGTTGGCATCCGCCCACTGTTTCGCCCGTCGCTCCGAGTCGGGAAGCACGCCTTGCACCGCCAGCGAATAAGCGAATTCGACTTGCCCACTCTTCGCATCACGCAATACGTAATCGACGAACTTCGCTTCGGGATCGCGGATGACCATCACCTCGCGCTGCGACCGTTTGGCCAGGCGGAAACGCAGCAGCGCCACCGTCGCGCCATTCCCGGATTTGGCAGGTTCCTGATCCGGGACATCCAGTTCGATGCTTTTGCGCGTGCGCGCCTGCTTGCCAGCCCCGTGCGTTTCGGTGATCGCCATGTATTCGAACAGCGTGCCCTGCACCAGCGTTTCATCGCGTGATTGCAGAAACACCGGAAGCCCGGCGGCAACGCCATATTCCTCGAACAGGTGCGAGCAGCAACCGTCCTTGGTCATCACGTGGATCCGCCGCGTGGCAGGATCGCTCTGGAACATGCCGCAATAGTCCTGCGCCAGGCGGGTGAAGTCGGGGCTCGCGCGAAAACCGTGGTCCGTCGCCAGATATACCTGGAACGACGGGCCGTGATAGCAGGAATTCTGGCCGTCCATGATCGCCAGATCCTTCTTTCCGTCGAAATTGAAATCGTCGTAGATCAGGACGCTCTGTTCGCCATAGGGCAATTGCCGGACATTGGCGGCAGTCTTGCCAGCCTTGACCTCGAATGCCAATTCGGGCGAGTTGACTTCGATCAGGCGTTTGCCGCTGTGCTTGTCGAAAACCTCGATCGTGCCCGGGAAGAAGACTTCCTTGGCATCCTTCATGTCGGTGGTGATCGTCGCGCGGTAGTCGGGCGAAAAATCGTCGATCTTGACCACGCGTTGTTGCGCACCGGCTTGTCCCGACCACGCCAACAACGACAACAACACGCATGCGAGCCATGTCTGCGACAACGTCATGCCACCCCTCCCGAAGGTGCCTCATCGGCAGGATTGAAAGTATCAGGCTTCGTAGAACGCCAGCAACTCGCCTTCCGCTGCTTCCAGTTCGCCGCGCAACTGCATCTGCGTGCGCCCAAGTTCGGCGACACGATCGGCATCGGCGTACACCGCCGGATCACCGAGTTGCGCCGCGCATTCGGCCAGCTTTTCCTCCAGTCGCGCCACCCGCGTCTCGGCTTGCGCCAGCTTGTGCTGGTTGATCTTGACCGCCGGTTTTTTCGCGACGGGTGCCGGCGTTGGCGACGCTGGCTTCTTCGCTTCCGTTTTCGCATCGCCCGGTTGTGGCCGCGAACGCAACCACGCCGCGTAGTCGTCGAGATCGCCGTCGAAGGGTTCGACCTCGCCATCGTGGACGCGCCAGAACTCGTCGCAAACCAGGCCGATCAGATGGCGGTCATGGCTGACCATCACGATCGCGCCGTCGAAATCGCTGAGTGCCTCGGCCAGCGCTTCGCGCATCTCGAGGTCGAGATGGTTGGTCGGCTCATCGAGCAGCAACAAGTTGGGTTTGCGCCATGCGATCAGGGCCAACGCCAGTCGCGCCTTCTCGCCACCCGAGAACGTGTCGATCACTTCGAACGCGCGATCGCCGGGGAACTGCCAGCGCCCGAGGAAGTTGCGGAACTCCTGCGTCGATGTGGTCGGCGCGATTTCCTTGAGATGATCGATCGGTGAAGTGCCTGCCACCAAGGATTCCACCGTGTGCTGCGCGAAGTAGCCGATCGCGAGATCCGGATGCGCGCTGCGTTCGCCGGAGACTGGCGCCAGATCGCCGACCAGCGTTTTCACCAGCGTCGACTTGCCGGCGCCGTTGGCACCGAGCAGGCCGATGCGATCGCCGGCTTCCAGCACGAACCCGACATCGCGGAGGATGACGGCGTCCTTGCCATAACCGGCATCGACATGGCGCAACGACAGCAGCGAATTCGGCATGCGCGCCGGTTCCGGGAAATCGATGTGCAGCGAACGCTCGGCGCGCACCGCTTCGGTCCCGGCGAGTTTTTCCAGCCGCTTCATCCGGCTCTGCGCCTGGGTCGCCTTGCTGGCTTTGGCCCTGAAGCGGTCGATGAATTTCTGCAGATGCACACGCTCGACTTGTTCCTTCTCGAACGCGATCTGCTGCTGGCGCAGGTGTTCGGCGCGCTGGCGCTCGAATGCGGTGTAGTTGCCGACGTAGAGCTTCGCCTTGCCATCATGCAGATGCAGGATGTGGGTGGTGACGTTGTCGAGGAATTCGCGATCGTGCGAGATCACCAGCAGCGTGCCGTCGTAGCGCCGCAGCCAGTCTTCCAGCCACACCACGGCGTCGAGATCCAAATGGTTGGTCGGTTCATCGAGCAGCAGCAGGTCGCTCGGCGTCATCAGCGCACGGGCCACGTTCAAGCGCACCCGCCAACCGCCGGAGAAATCGGAGACCGCGTTGTCGTGGGTGGACGCGGGGAAACCGAGACCGTGCAGCAAGCGACCGGCACGCGCATCGGCGTCGTAGCCATTGAGTTCACCCAAGTGGTGGTGCGCCTCGGCGACGGCCTCCCAATCCTCGTTGGCCATTGCCTCGCGCTCCATGCGGACTGCGGCATGCAACGCGGCATCGCCCGACAGCACGAAGTCGAGCGCGGGATCGGGCAAATGCGGCGTTTCCTGGGCGACGCTGGCGATGCGCGCCTTGCCGGGCAGGTCGAGGTCGCCCTTGTCGGGTTCGACTTCACCCAGCAACGCGGCGAACAGCGAGGTTTTTCCGGCGCCGTTGCGGCCGACCACACCGACGCGGTAGCCGGCATGGAGGGTCAGGTCGACATCGGACAGCAGGAGACGTTCGCCGCGACGCAGGGCGAAATTGCGAAAAGAGATCATCCGGCCATTTTAACCTGCCAGACGCGGCTCAGAACCCATTCGCCTGCACTGCAGGGCGAGCGCAGCAGGAGCGTCAATCCTTGTCGGGGTCATCGATCCTGAACGGATTGCTCTTGCTGGGTGCGGTTGGCAACGGCGGACGCGGCAGCACGGCATCGCTGTTGGCCGCCTGCCACAGCATCGCGGCCAGCACCGTCGCGGCCTGGCGCACGTCATCGGGCGGGGCGTGGTCGAGCGTGTCGATGTTGGAATGGTGGACGCGGCTGCCGTAATCGAGCGGGTCCTGGATGAACTCGAAGCCCGGCAATCCCACCGCCTGCATGAATTCGTGATCGGTGCCGCCGGTGCGGCTGCCGACGACGGTGCCCGCGCCCATGCCCGCGAACGGCGACAGCCACTTCTTCAACAGGGGTTCGGCAGCGATGTTGTTCTCGGCGTAGATGCCGCGGATCTTGCCGGCGCCGTTGTCGAGGTTGAAATAGGCCTTGAGCTGGTCGTAGTCCGGTCCCTTGGTGATCGGGAACTGCGTCGCCCATGTCGCGAAACGCTCGACCCCGTAGGCGTTGCGATCGACCGGCCGGGTGGCGAGATGCTTCTCGATGTAGGCGATGGAACCGAGCAGGCCTTGTTCTTCGCCCGACCATAGGGCGAAGCGGATCGTGCGCTTCGGTTGCGCGCCGAGGCTGCGGATGATGCGCGCGGCTTCGATCACGATCACGCTCGGCACGCCATCGTCGGTCGCGCCATCGGCGGCGATCCAGCTGTCGAAGTGACCACCGGCCATCACGTAGCCGGCCTTGGGATCGCTGCCGGCGATATCGGCGATCAGGTAGTCGGCGCTGGTGTCGGCGTCATTGGTATGCGCAGCAATTTCAAGGCTGATCACCGGCGGCTTGCCCGTCGTCTCCAGTCGCGCCAGCCGGCGATAATCTTCCGACGACAATTCCATGAACGGCAACACCAGCCGTTTCGCCGGATCGATGTTGTAGCCCTCGCCGCTGACCAGACCATTTTCGCGATAGCTCTTGCGCACCATCGCGACTGCGCCCTCGCTCTTGAGGAACTGCGACAACTCGCGCGCGAACGCCACCGACTTGCTGAAGCCCTTGTATGGCTGCGATTCGTCACCCGGCAGGTCGTACTTGTCGAGATCGGCCAGTTCCTTGCCGTCGAGGCGATGGAATTGCGGCTTCTCCGACTGGCTCGCCTCGCCCGGCAGGCTGACCAGCACGATCTTGCCGGAAAGCTTGCCGCGCCACTTGTCGAAATGTTCCTTCTTGCTCATCGGCGCGAGGATCACCGGCGCGGTGATGGTGCCGTTGGTCGGCGGCGTCCATGCGACCGGCATCGCGCGCATGGTGATCGCGCGCGGCTGCACCATCTTCGCGTCCCAGGAATCGAGGTTCCAGTTGACGCCGAATGGATAGGACTCCTTGTGGATATTGCTCAATCCATATGTTTTGAACTTGCCCAATGCCCAGTCGGCGGCCCTGTCGAAATTCTCGGAATTGGTCAGGCGCGGACCGATGCCATCCATCAACTCGGATGCATTGGCCATGGCCTGGCTGTGGCTCAACCCTTCATTGACGATTTTGGCGATCTGCGCGTCGGTGGCATCGCCGAGGGCGGCTGCCCGCAATGGTTGCGCGACCAGAAGTTGCCCGAAGAGAGCAGTCGCCGTGGCGACGGCAAGAAGTGTGCGTTGCATGCTTGCGTTTCCCTTGAATGTGGATGTCACTTCGCCGCCGCTTCCACCGGCACCTTGGGCAGATCGGTGGGCAACTTTGCGTCCGGCCGCGCGACGCGATACATCTCCCACGCGATCACCCGACCCAGCGCGCGCTTGTTGTCGCCGATGGTGTAGAGATCGCCATGGGTACGATCGGGCACGAAGCGGAAATCGGTCTTGGCGCCAACCGACTTCATCGCCGCCTGCAGCTTGCGCGCGGCGCCATCGAGATAGAACGTGTCTGCGGTGCCGACAATCAGATGGACCTTGCCATCGAGATCGGGCTTCAGCGTGTTCCATTGCGTGGTGATGCGATGGGCAACGTCGTAATGGTCGCGCCAGTAGGCGACCACATGCGGATCGACCGCGCCGCTGCGGCGATCGAACATCGGCATCGGCCGGCCATCGGTGCCACGCGGCGAGAACACCCATTCGAACGAGGCCATCTGCCCGCCCACCGGGCCCGTCACTTCCTCGAGCTTGGCGAACTGCTCGAAGCTGGCGATCACCTTGGCGTGGTCGCGCACCAGCGGGATCGGCGTGCCATCGGCGTGGTGGTAGACGTTCGCATTCGGCGCGTAGAGATCGGCGCCGGTGAAGTCGTGGAAATCGCCGGGATCAGGCGAAGTCGGCCATCCGCCGCCGAACACCTTGGGATAGCGCACCTGCAACCACAGCGACGCCCAGCCGCCGGAGGAATGGCCGGTGACGAAACGACTCGCCGCCTTGCCATCGGTGCGGTAGTCGCGATCGACCTGCGGAATCAGTTCTTCGGTGAGCGCCGCGCCCCATGGCCCGTTGTTCACCGAATCGGCGAATTCGTGGGTGCCGGTGGCGCTGGATTCGTCGAGGAACACCCAGATCATCGGCGGCGTGTCGCCCTTCTCCATGCTGGCCGAGGCCGATGCGGCACTGTACAACTGGGAACGCAGAGTGCCGCCGAAACCGTGGGTGGAATAGGCGACCGGATAATGGTCATTGCCCTTGTCATAGCCAGGCGGCAATACCACCCAGCCGCGCATGTGGATCGGACGGCCCCAGAACGCGCTCAGTTTCGGACTGACGATATCGAGCGGCTTCACGTGCGGTTTCGCCGCCGACATCTGCGCGCGCATCGCTTCGGGCATGCCTGCCGGAAGATCCCAATAGTCGCCCGCTGGCGGCTCGCGCTGGTCGAGCATCAACAGCGGAAGATCGCCCCCCTTGCCGAGGGTGATTTTCTGCGGCGTGCTGGAAATATCGTCGCTGCTGCCGCCGTAATTGTTGTCGCGCGCGGTATCGAGCACCGCCTGCACGTAGTAATCACCCGCCAGCAAGGCCGAAAGCCCGGACGGATACGCCATCGTTTCGGTATCGACCAGAAATGCTTTCCCGGCATCGATCCCCGGCACGTCCATGCCAATCAACGCGCCACCGGAATAGCCGAAGGGACTCACTTCGATATGCATCACCTTGCCGTCCTTCGCCGCCTTCTCCGCCGCGGCGGCCGGCTGCAGGCTGATCAAGAGGCGACCGGATGCAGCGGCACTGTTCGCAGGCAGTTCGACCCGCAATGGCGTTCCCGCCCATGCGCTCGTCCATACAAGCCCACTGGCGGCGATCAGGGCAACGGTCAACGCGTGGCGCGGCAACGACTTCGACATGGCACGACTTCCCCGGGGGCAATCGCCGGAGTGTGCACAAAACGATGGCCTGCGACATGTGCCACAGGCCATCTCCCCCTCCCCCGACCCTTCGTCCTTACTGCTTCGGCTGCCAGCGCACGCTGAACATCAACGTGCGGCCGGCCTGGTTGTACCAGCGCGCGGTTTCATAGGCCTTGTCGAAGATGTTCTGCGCGGTCAGTTGCAGCGTCCACGCGGCATCGGGGCGATAGGCCACGCGCAGGTCGCTGGTGGCGTAGCCGCCCATGCGCACGCGATTGGCCGGATCGTCGAAACGATGGCTGGCGCCGTTGATCGACGCACCAACGCTCCACTGGCCGAAACTGCGATCGGCATCAATGCGTGCGATGCGCTGCGGACGACGGTTCAACAGATTGTCGTAGGCCGAACCCGGCGTCTTGTTGCGCGGATCGAGCACGCTGGCCGTCGCGTTGATGTCCCACTTCGCCAGCGTGGTGCCGAGCGTTGCTTCGACGCCATTGATGCGTGCACGCTGGATGTTGTCGGGCATGCCCCACGGACTGCTCGGCGAGGTCAGGAATGGGTTGAACGCGATCAGGTCACGCAACTCGTTGCGATAGGCATGCACGCCCCAGCGCCCCCAATCGTGTGATCCGTCGACGCCGAGCTCGATGCTGCGCGAGGTTTCCGGCCGCAGGTTCGGGTTGCTGAAGCCGGGGTAGTAGAGATCGTTGAAGGTCGGCGCGCGGAAGGCGGTGCCGTAGTTCGCGCTCATGCGCAACGCCTTGGTGAGATCCCAACCCCAGGCGACGTGCCCGGTGTCATGCGTGCCGAACTGGCTGTTGTCTTCGTGGCGCGCGCCCAGCTGCAGATGCTGCGAACCGAAATCGCCGCGCCAGTCGGCGAACAGTGCATGGGTGTTGCGGCGAGTGGCATCGTAGGGCGTGTCGCTGACCAGCGAATCGCGCTGCCAATCGATGCCGACAGTGGCGAGATCGGTGCGCGTGCCGATATCGGCCTTCAGGCTGGCGCTGTCACGACGGGTGTTGATGAAGCCAACGAACCCGTACGGGCTGTAATTCTTCGCCTGGTCGTCGTTGCGACCGGCGTTGAGATCGATCGCCAGCCATTGCAGCGGCGCGTACTGCACATGGGCACCGGCGACCTGCTGCACGATCGTGCTGCGATTGGCCCAGGAACCGTCGTACTTGTTGTCGCCCTGGATGCGCATCACCCGCGCATCGGCCTTCCACGCTTCGTTGAAGCGATAGCCCAGCGCGACGTTGGCGGAACGATTGATGTAGCCATCGCGATCGGGTTCGATCACGCCACAACCGGCAAACGTGACCGGATCGCCATTGCAGGCATTGAAGCCGCGGGTGCGGTCATAAGCGACATTGGCGGAATACCAGAAACCACCGCGGCGACCATCGAGGCCGGCATCGCTCTTCAATGTGTCGTAGGTGCCGAGCGCAACACCGACATGCGGCGAGACGCCATCGGCCTGCGGCCGACGGGTGAAGATCTGGATCACGCCGCCGATCGCTTCCGAACCGTACAACGACGACATCGGGCCGCGCACGATTTCGACGCGTTCGATCTGCGCGACGGGAATGTCCTGCAGCGCCGACATGCCGGCGGAGACCGAACCGATCTTGACGCCATCGATCATCACCAACACCTGGCCGGGGCTGGTGCCGCGCAGGAACACGGCGGACAACTTGCCCTCACCGCCCTGGTTGTAGATGGCGAGACCGGGCTGGCCGCGCAGCAGTTCCGGCAGCGACGACGGTTGCAGGCGTTCGATGTCGGCACGCGTGATCGTGGTGCTGGCGGCGAGCGAGGCGGGACCGCGCTCGCTGCGGGTAGCGGTGACACTGACGGTGCCGAGCGTGCTGTCGTCGGCCTGTTGTGCGAAGGCCGACGAGGACGTGACGAGTGCCAACGCCACGACGAGCGCGCGGCGGGAAGGATTCTTGTGGGGTTGCATCGGTGTAGCTCCTGGTGCCCGCGCCTGCCCGCGCGGAGAGTCGAAAGAACGACATGCAGGAGCCAGCAACGGAAACACGGGCAAGCCGCGATCACCGCCACCATGCCCACCGCATGTCCGGGAATGCTTCGGCCGGTCTCCGGGCTCGCGAGCGTTGCGGACGCGGCGCCTTCCCATGCTCGAAGCACAGTGGCATTCGCCGATCCGGGGCCGAAATTCCTGGATGGAACCATCGACCCTGCTCGCCTACCGTTGCGGGGGCAGCTCCGGGTTTGCGCTGTCGTGATGCACGACGCGCGTACCGGATTCCCGTTTCAACCGCTCACGCGGTCACCGAGGCCCGCGCATTCTACCCGATCGCAGCCGGCTACACTTGGCACTGGCACCCGTTGTGCAAAATGAACGCATGAGCCTGCAACTCCACATCGACCTCGCCCGCTGGCTGCGCGACCGCCTTGACGACGGCACCACGCGCGAGCTGGTGATGGCTTCGATGCTCAATACCGGCTACGACGCGAAAACCACCGAGCAGGCCTGCGCGCTCGCCTTCGATACGCCGGAGAAACTCGACGACATCATCGCCAAGCAGGCCAAGGCCGCCGAGAACGCCAAGCCTCCCGCCACCTGGGCCGAGGAATTCACGCCCTCGCACACCATCGCGCTGGCGGAAGCGCGCAACCGCATTCCGGCCGACCATGGCGACATCCGCATCGTCGCGCGCTCGGGCCGCCCCTACGTGTTGGCACTGGGGAATTTCCTGACCGCCGACGAATGCCGCGAACTGATCGAGTACGCGCGCGGGCGCATGAGCCGCGCCACCGTGGTCAACAGCGTGGACGGTGGCGACGCCGTGGACGAACGCCGCACCAGCGAACTGGTGATGCTGCGTCTCGCCGAAACCGCGTTGATCGACCGCATAGACAAGCGCATCGAGGCGATGACCGGCATCCCGGTGCCACACGGCGAAGGCCTGCAGGTGATGCGCTACGGCGTCGGCGCGGAATACCAGGCGCACTACGACTATTTCGATTTCGCATCCCCCGGCGAGGCCATGCACCTCAAGTTCGGGCAACGCATCGCCACCCTGGTGATGTATCTCAACGACGTCGATGGCGGCGGCGAAACCATCTTCCCCAATGGCGACATCGAAGTGGTGCCGCAGACCGGCAACGCGGTCTATTTCGCCTACACCGACCGCGAGGGCCGCAGCGACACCATGTCGTTCCACGGTGGCGCGCCGGTGACCTCAGGCGAGAAATGGATCGCCACCAAATGGATGCGCGAACGCCCGTACCACAGCTGATGAGTACCCGTCTTCCTGGTTGACATCGCCGGAACAGGACTGCGCTATTGTTGCGCCACTCCGACTCCAGGTGCAGGACATGTCGAGCAAGCCTTCGATGCACACGCCGCTGGTCACACTCGATTTGCGCAGCGCCCGCCCCACCCAGATTGCATTGGGCATGGCCGAAGTCGACGACAAGCGCAAGGAATGGAAGGCGCTCGGTCGCAAGAAGCGCCAGGACATGATCGAATCGCATCTGTTTCCCGGCGTGCTCGGGCCGGACAAGGCGATCTACATCGTCGACCACCACCATCTCGGCCTGGCGATGCTGCTTGACGGCATCACCAGCGCACACGCGATGATCCAGCGCGACTTCTCCATGCTGGAAGGATCGGTGTTCTGGCGCACGATGGAGTACTACCGCTGGGCGCATCCCTATGATCGCGATGGCCATCGCGTCGCGTTCTCGGAAATCCCGGAGTCGCTCCGCGACATGCAGGATGATCCGTATCGCGCGCTGTCGGCCTATGTGCGCATGGGCGGCGGTTATTCCAAGGATGCACTGCCGTATTCGGAATTCCTGTGGGCGGACTTCTACCGTCCGCAGTTCAAGTTGAAAAAATCGCGGCCGGGCAAGGATGACATCAAGCATGCGATCAAGCTGGCGCAACAGCCGGCCGCATCCTATCTCCCTGGTTGGTCCGGTTCCCACCACGCGTGAGTGCGACAACGGACGCATCGGCACTACGCGGCGATTTGGTCGCCGGGGTGTCGGTCGCAGCGTTGCTGGTGCCGGAAGCGCTGGCCTATTCCGGCATCGCCGGACTGCCACCGAGTGCTGGCGTGGTCGCGTTGCTGGCTGGATTGCTCATCTACGCCGCACTCGGTCGCAGCCGCTTCGCCATCGTCTCCGGCACCTCATCGGCCGCGGCATTGCTCGCCGCCGATCTCGCCGCCAGCCATGCCGCGACGGATCGCGCCGCATTCGCCGCCACCCTGGTGATCGCCGCCGGCCTGTGTTTCGGTTTGGCGGCATTGCTGCGCCTGGGCGGATTGTCCAACCTGATCGCACGGCCAGTGTTGCGCGGTTACGGGTTCGGCCTGGCCTGCGTCATCACCATCAAGCAATGTGCGCATCTGGTGCAAGTGAGCACGCCACAGTCGTCGGCGCCGGACATCGTCATCGCCTTGTTGCAGGCCCATGCACAATGGTGGTGGCCGAGCCTTGCGAGCGGCGTCACCGCGCTGGTGTTGCTGTTCGTGTTCGCGCGCGTGCCGAAACTGCCCGGCGCGCTGATCGTTGCCGCGCTCGGCATCGCACTCTCGCCGTGGCTGTCCCTGCATGGCGTCGCGCTGGTCGGCCCATCGACATTGATGCCCACGTTCGCCGCACCTGCGTTGCCGGCGGCGGACGAATGGCTGGGTACGCTGCAATTGGGCGCGGCACTGGTGCTGGTGTTGTATGCGGAGTCGTACAGCGCGATCAGCGCGGCAGCGATCCGCCACGGCGATCCGGTGGAACGCAATCGCGACCTGTTCGCGCTCGCGGTCGCCAATGTCGCTTCGGGCGCGCTGCGCGGCCTCCCGGTGGGTGCCGGCTTCACCGCCACCGGCGCCAATGACGACGCCGGTGCGCAGACACGGCGCGCCGGACTGTTCGCGGCACTCGCCAGCGCCGTTCTTGTCGTGACATGTGCGCCGTTGATCGCGCGCATCCCGTTGCCGGTACTGGCAGCGATCGTCATCCATGCCGTATCGGGGGCGTGGGCGCCATCCGCATTCCGGCCCTATTTCCTGTGGCGGCGCGATCGCCTGCTGCTGATCGCCGCAGCCATCGCCGTGCTGGCATTCGGCATCCTCAACGGCTTGCTGATCGCCGTCGCGCTCAGCATCGTGCTGTGGCTGCACCAGGTGTCGACGCCGCGACTGAGCGTATTGGGGAGATTGCGCGACGGCCACGACTTCGTCCGCATCGATCAATATCCGGACACGCACGCGATTCCCGGCTGGCTGATCCTCCGTCCCGAGGAGCCGCTGTTCTTCGGCAATGCTGCGGCGATGCTCGATGTCGCACGCACGCGCGTAATGGATGCACGCAACATCAAGACCGTCGTGCTGAGCCTCGAGGCTTCGTCCGACCTCGATGGCACCTCGGTGGAGGTATTGGGCAACTTCGCGACGTGGCTGAGCCATCGCGGCATCGAACTGCGGATCGCCCGCGCGCGCCAGCACATTGCCGACCTGCTGGAACGCGCCCGCCTGCCCGACCTGCCGGCGGAAGCGCTCCACTACTGGAGCGTGGATGACGCCGTTTGCGGCGACGCAACAAATTTTGGTTGACCTCATCCGGAAGATGTGTTAACTGAAATTTAACCATCTTGTGCCGGAGTCATCACGATGCAGCGTCGTTCCCTGCTTTCCCTGGCGGTTGCCGCCAGCCTGCTCAGCCCCGCCGCCGTGCTCGCGCAAACCGCGCCGGCAAGCGCCCCCGCTCCCGCCGCCCAGCAAAGCCAGGGCGATCTCGACAAGGTGATCGTCACCGGCACCCGCGCCAGCAACCGGACGGTCGCGTCTTCGGCTGCACCGATCGACATCATCACGCCCGAGACCCTCGAGGCCACCGGCACCACCGAGCTGGCCACCGCGCTGGCACGCGCGCTGCCCTCGCTCAATTTCCCGCGCCCGGCGATCACCGACGGCACCGACGCCGTGCGTCCGGCGCAATTGCGTGGCCTCGCACCCGATCAGGTCTTGGTGCTGGTCAACGGCAAGCGCCGCCACACCACCGCGCTGATCAACCTCAACGGCAGCCAGGGCCGCGGCTCGTCGCCGGTCGATCTCAACGCGATCCCGATCTCCGCCATCGACCACGTCGAAGTACTGCGTGACGGCGCGTCCGCCCAATACGGTTCGGATGCCATCGCCGGCGTGATCAACGTGGTGCTGAAGAAGAATTCGTCGGGAGGTGACGCCAGCGCGCGCTACGGCCAATACAAGAAGGGCGACGGCAAGCAGTGGAACCTCGGCGCCGATGCCGGTTTCAAGCTCGGCAGCGACGGCTTCTTCAACGTCGCCGTGCAAGGCGGCCACCAGGACAACACCAATCGCGCCACTCCCTACAACGGGGTGGTTGAGCAGCGCTACGGCGACCCCGAAGTGAAGTCTGGCGCGTTCTCGTACAACGCCGAGCTGCCCTTGGCCGATGGCATCTCGCTGTACTCGTTCAGCACGTACAGCCGTCGCAACGTGTTGTCCAACGGTTATTTCCGCTGGGCTGGTGATATCCGCAACGACCGCAGCATCTATCCCAACGGCTTCCTGCCGCAGATCCACAACGTCAGCAAGGACGTCGCCTCGGTGCTTGGCCTGCATGCCAGCGCCTCGAATGGCTGGTTCCTCGATTTCAGCGTCGATCACGGCTACAACGACCTGTCCTTCAACATCGAGAACACGCTCAATCGCAGCCTCGGCTCCACGTCGCCGCACCAGTTCTATGCCGGATCGCTGCACAACGGCCAGACCGTGTTCAACGCCGATGCGACCAAGGACTACAGCGTGCCGTGGATGAAAGGTGGTCCGCTGACGGTGGCGTTCGGCCTGGAATGGCGCAAGGAAACCTTCGAGAGCACGCCGGGCGAACCAAACTCCTACGCCGATACCGGCCTGATGATCCCGGCGCTCGATGCCAACGGCAACCCGACCGGCGCGATGGTGCGCTCCTCCGGTGGTTCGCAGGTGTTCGCCGGCTTCAAGCCGCAGGACACCAGCCTGCACTCGCGCACCAGCCGCTCGCTCTACCTTGATCTGGAAGGCAACTTCACCGACAAGTTCTCCGGCGGTCTTGCCGTGCGCAACGAGCATTACAGCGACTTCGGCGATACCACCACCGGCAAGCTCTCGCTGCGCTATGCCTTCAGCCCGAAATTCGCGCTGCGCGGCACTGCATCCACCGGCTTCCGCGCACCGTCGTTGCAGCAGCAATATTTCCAGTCGACCTCGACCAACTTCGTCGGCGGCGTGCCGTATGACATCGTGACCTTCCGGGTCGACAACCCGGTGGCGATTGCACTCGGCGCGCAACCATTGAAGCCGGAGAAATCGACCAACTACGGCCTTGGCGCGGTGATCCAGCCGATGGCACGCATGTACCTCACCATCGATGCCTACCAGGTCACGGTCAAGGATCGCATCTACCTGTCCGAAAACCTGCTCGGCCCGGTCGGTGCGTATCTGGCGACGCAGGGCATCTTCAACGTCAACGGTGGCCGCTATTTCACCAACGCACTCGACACCCGCACCCGCGGCATCGATGTCGTCGGCGGTTATCGCTGGAAACTGACGGGCGGCAGCAGCTTCGACCTGACCGCCGGCTACAACACCAATCGCACCACCATCCAGCGCATCTCGCCGACCCCGGCCGCGCTGTCGGCGGTTGGCATCGGGCTGCAAACCATCGGCCGCACCGAGCAGGGTCGCGTGCAGTTCGGCGCGCCGCGCAACAAGTTCTCGCTCAATGGCACGTGGAAGGGCCAGCACTGGACCGCCAGCGCAACCGCGACCCGCTACGGCGAGTTCACCTCGTACGGAACGACTGCGGCCACCGACCAGACCTACAAGCCGAAATGGGTCGCCGACCTGTCGCTGGGCTATCGCGTGAAAGGTTGGGAATTTTCGGTCGGCGCTGACAACGTGTTCGACACCTACCCGGATCGCAGCATTCCCGGTTTCGGCACGCGCACCTATTTGCCCTACAGCACACAATCGCCGTTCGGCTTCAACGGCGCGTTCTACTACGGCAAGGTCAGCTACAGCTGGAAGTGATTTCCTCGCGACCACCGCAACACCAACAACGGGCCTCACGGCCCGTTGTTGGTTCTACTTCACGAACACCAGTTTCCCACCAACGGCATCGACCTTCACCACGTCGCCATTGCCGAACTTGCCAGACAGGATGTCCTGCGCCAGCGGGTTCTCGATCTGCTGCTGGATCGCGCGCTTGAGCGGGCGCGCGCCGTACACCGGATCGAAACCGACATTGCCGAGCAGGTCGAACGCCTTGTCGCTGAGCTCGATGCCGATGCCGCGCTCGGCCAGGCGCTTCTCAAGACCCTTGAGCTGGATCGCCGCGATCGACTTGATCTGCGCCTTGGTCAGCGGGTGGAACACCACGATGTCATCGAGGCGATTGATGAACTCGGGGCGGAAATGCGCCTGCACCACCGCCATGACCGCCGCCTTCATCTGCATGTAGGCTTCGGGCGAGTCATCGCTATCCATCTCCTGGATCTGGTGCGAGCCGAGGTTCGACGTCATCACGATCACGGTGTTGCGGAAATCGACCGTGCGTCCCTGGCCATCGGTGAGGCGACCATCGTCCAGCACCTGCAACAGGATGTTGAACACATCGGGATGCGCCTTCTCCACCTCGTCGAGCAGGATCACGCTGTATGGACGACGACGCACCGCCTCGGTCAGGTAACCACCTTCCTCGTAACCGACATAGCCCGGAGGCGCACCGATCAGCCGCGAGACGCTGTGCTTCTCCATGAACTCGCTCATGTCGATGCGCACCATCGCATCGGGTGAATCGAACAGGAAATCGGCCAGCGCCTTGGTCAACTCGGTCTTGCCGACGCCGGTCGGGCCGAGGAACAGGAACGAACCACTCGGCCGATTCGGGTCGGACAAGCCGGCACGCGAACGCCGCACCGCATCCGATACCACCTTGATCGCTTCTTCCTGGCCGACCACGCGCGTGCCGAGGTGCTGTTCCATCTTCAGCAACTTGTCGCGCTCGCCTTCCAGCATCTTGCTGACCGGGATGCCGGTCCAGCGCGCGACCACTTCGGCGATTTCCTCGGCGGTGACCTTGTCCTGCAGCAGCCTGAAGCCGCTCTTGTCGGCTTCGCGTTCCTGCGCCGTCTTCAACTCCTTTTCCAGCTCGGGCAGCGTTCCGTACTGGATCTCGCTCATCCGCGCAAAATCCTGCGTGCGTTGCGCGGCCTCCAGTTGCAGCTTGGCCTCTTCGATCTTCTCCTTGATCTTCGTCGTGCCCTGCAGCATCGCCTTCTCGGATTTCCAGATTTCCTCGAGGTCGTTGTACTCACGCTCGAGCTTGCCGATTTCGTCCTCGAGATCAGCCAGGCGCTTCTTCGATTCGGGATCCTTCTCCTTCTTCAATGCCTCGCGCTGGATCTTGAGCTGGATCAGGCGGCGTTCCTTGCGATCAAGCTCTTCCGGCTTGGAATCGATCTCCATGCGGATGCGCGATGCCGCTTCGTCCATCAGGTCGATGGCCTTGTCGGGCAACTGGCGATCGGCGATGTAGCGATTCGACAGCGTGGCCGCCGCGACAATCGCAGGATCGGTGATCTCGACGCCGTGGTGCACCGCGTACTTTTCCTTGAGCCCGCGCAGGATCGCGATGGTGTCCTCGACCGTGGGTTCGCCGACGAACACTTTCTGGAAACGCCGCTCCAGCGCCGCGTCCTTCTCGATGTATTTGCGATATTCGTCGAGCGTGGTCGCGCCGATGCAGTGCAGTTCGCCGCGTGCCAATGCCGGTTTCAGCATGTTGCCGGCGTCCATCGCGCCATCGGCCTTGCCGGCGCCGACCATGGTGTGGATCTCGTCGATGAAGAGGATGATCTGGCCCTCGTTCTTGGCGAGATCATTGAGCACGTTCTTCAGCCGCTCCTCGAATTCGCCACGGAACTTGGCGCCGGCGATCAACGCACCCAGATCGAGCGAGAGCAGGCGCTTGCCGCGCAGGCCTTCCGGCACTTCGTTGTTGACGATGCGCTGCGCCAACCCTTCGACGATCGCGGTCTTGCCGACACCCGGTTCGCCGATCAGCACCGGATTGTTCTTGGTGCGCCGTTGCAGCACCTGGATGCAGCGACGGATTTCCTCGTCGCGGCCAACCACCGGATCCATCTTGCCCTTCTCCGCGCGAGCGGTGAGGTCGATGGTGTATTTCTCCAGCGCCTGGCGCTGGTCTTCGGCATTTTCGTCCTGCACTTTCTCTCCTCCACGCATCTTGTCGATGGCCGCTTCCAATGGTGCGCGCTGTCCGCCCGCCGCCTTCAACGCACGCCCGCTATCACCACCATCATCCAGCAGGGCGAGCAGGAACAACTCGCTGGCGATGAAGCTGTCGCCGCGCTGCTGCGCCAGCTTGTCGGTGACGTTGAGCAGGCGTGCCAGGTCGTTGCCGACGCTGATGTTGCCGGCCTGCCCGCTGACTTTCGGCAACTTGTCGAGCGCCTCGACCACCCGCTCGCGCAGCACCGGTACATTGACACCGGCCTGCGCCAGCAACGGGCGCGTGCCGCCACCCTGCTGGTCGAGCAAGGCCAGCAGCAAGTGGGCGGGTTCGATGATGGTGTTGTCGCGGCCGACCGCCAGCGATTGCGCATCGCTGAGCGCCTGCTGGAACCGCGACGTGAGTTTGTCCATGCGCATGGAGAAATCCTCGATTGAATCGCCGCCTGCATGACGGCCAACAATATCCTGAAATGCGGCACTTGCGTGTAGTTTCAAGACACTGCTGCGGCCGGGCGATGCCTGCGTTATCGTCAGGTCAATTCCTCGCCCGAACCACGCCGACATGCCCCCGATCGCCCGTCTCGCCTGCGCCACGGTGTCCTGCCTGTTCCTCGCCATTCCCGCGTGGGCGGATGGGCTGTCGCCACCGGAACAGAAGATCGTCGCTGCGGTGGATGCCGGACAGGCGCGCGACATCGCCCTGCTGCAGCGACTGGTCGAGCAGAACAGCGGCACCTACAACCCGGCCGGCGTGGAAGCGGTGGCGCGGATGCTGCGCCCGGAATTCGAGGCGCTGGGCTTTCGCGTGCAATGGAAGCCGTTGCCGCAGACCAAACGCGCCGGTCACCTGATCGCCACCCACGCCGGTTCCGGCAACGGCAAGCGCATCCTGCTGATCGGCCATCTCGATACCGTGTTCGAAGCGGACAGCCCGTTCAAGGGATTCCGTCGCGACGGCATGCGCGCGATCGGCCCGGGCGTGGGCGACGACAAGGGCGGCGACGTGGTGATGCTCGCCGCGTTGCGCGCGATGCACAATGCCGGCACCCTGCGCGATGCCGACATCGAAGTGGTGCTGACCGGCGACGAGGAAGACGTCGGCAGCCCACTGGAAGTTGCTCGTGCTGATCTGATCGCCGCCGGCAAGCGCGCCGACGTCGCGCTGGATTTCGAGAACCTCGCGCGCGAGAACGGACATGACATGGGATCGATCGCGCGCCGCTCCTCCAACGTGTGGACGCTGACCGCGCGCGGCAAGTCCGGCCACAGTTCGGGAATCTTCTCGAAAGAGATGGGCGACGGCGCGATCTTCGAACTCGCGCGCATCATCACTGCGTTCCGCAACGAGCTTCCGGAAGCGAATCTCACCTTCAACGTCGGCTTGGTCGGCGGTGGCCAGGACGCGACATTCGATGCCGGGAAATCGCATCTCACCGCCAGCGGCAAGGACAACATCATCGCGCCGATCGCGCTCGCCCGCGGCGATTTCCGCACGCTCAGCGCCGAACAGACCAGGCGCGTGCGCGAAAAGATGCAGGCGATCGTCGCGCGCCATCTGCCGCAGACCGATGCGGCGCTGGAAGTCGAGGAACACTACCCGCCGATGGCGCCGACCACAGGGAACCATGGGCTGCTGGCGAAACTCAACGTCGTGAATCGCGATCTCGGCCTGGCGGACATGCGCGAACTCGATCCACTCAAGCGTGGTGCCGGCGATATTTCCTTTGTCGCCGCCGATATCGATGGCCTGATCGGCATGGGCGTCTCAGGATCGGGCAGCCATGCCCCGGGCGAGTCCGCCGATCTCGATTCGATTGCGCGTCAAGCCAAGCGCGCCGCGATCCTGATGACTCGTCTCGCGCAGACACCGCGCTGAGAACTTGCCCACGTTCCGAGCATTGGTATTCGTACGTATTCACTTTTTGTTCCGGCGCCGTTTAGGAACGACAACACTTCGACCGTTAGCATCGACGCATACATTCATGTTCAACCATGTGGTGCGGGGGGCGCCGCTCTACCGGAGAGCCCCGATGTTCGATGCCGTAGTGAGCGACTTGTCCGACCGTTACGGATTGGGCGATCGCAGCCCCGAGCTGTTTGGCCTGCTGGTCGGCTATATCTTCAATGATCGTCGCGGCGGCTTCGGCGGCTTCGTCGAAGGCTTTCGCGAACAGGGCCATGGCGAACTGGTCTCCGAATGGATCGGCAATCCCGCGAGTCAACGCCTGCTCAATGCCGGTGATGTCGGCACCGTGTTCGGACAGGGCCTGCTCAACGATTGGAGCAACCGCCTCGGCACCAGTCGCGCGACATTGGCAGCGGCGATCGCCGGCGTGTTGCCGCGATTGGTCGCCGAACTCACCCCGGGCCGACGCATGCCGGGTGCCGTCATATCGACACACTCGAATGAACAAAGGGTGGAGGACACTGTCGTTCCCGAAGAACCCGAACCGCATGTGATCCCGCTGGCGGAATCGCTGCGCCCGGTCGTGTCGCAACCAACTCCATCAACGACGATGCGCTCCCCGAATTCCATCCCCTTGGCGATGCCGACGGCCAGTCGCGCCGAGGCGATGGCGGCGGCGGTCGCAGGCGTCGCGCCTGCCGGGTTCGCCGCAACCACCGATCCCAGGCAATTCCACTCAAGGCCGCAGCCGCGCAAGCAAGGCGGCTGGGGTTGGCTGGTGTGGCTGATCGTGATCGCCTTGGTCGCAGGAGGCGTCTACTACGCGTGGTGGAGCGGCTTGCTCAATCCCTGGCTGAAGCAGCTCAACCTGCAGTGACCGCATCTGCCGGCTGCAGCCAACCTTCGTAGCGAATCAGCAGTCCGATCACCGGCAATCGCGCTTCGACGAAGAAGCGGTAACGGCCCGCCTCGTCTTCCGATTCGCGACAACGCACGCCATCGAACAATGTCGCCGGCAGCTGCATGATGCCGAACAGGCGCGCGCGTTCCACCGTCCACGCCAGTTCCTTGCCGATGCGCACCAGGCGTATACCGAACGTACATGGCCCGAGGCGTTCCACCAGCAATCCATCGCCAGCACGCAGGCGTGACTGCATCGCGGCCGTACCAAAGCGACGCCGCCAGACTTCGCCGTCAGCCGTGCTGTTGAAACGCACTTCGATCGGCGCGTCCTCCATCGTCGGCGGCAATCCGGCGATGCGCGCCAACAGCGCTTTCAACGGACCGCGGCCGCGGCGGACGCTGGCGACTCCCGCATGACGGAAGTCACCATGGCGACCGTGCAATTCCTTGATCGCCGGTGCCAGGTGAAAGAACTCGGCGCCAAGCAGGCGCTGGAACAAGGTGATGCTCAAGATTCGATCCATGCGAGCGTCGCCATCCGACCCGTGCGCTGGTCGCGACGATGCGAGAAAAATGTCCGTGATTCGGTGATGGTGCAATGGGTGCCGCCATGCACTTCGCGCACACCGGCGTCGGCGAGCCGTTGACGGGCGATGGCGTAGAGATCGATCAACCAGTGCCCGGGACGCGTCGGCACGAAGGCGGACTCGGCACGGCGATCATGGGCAAGAAAGGCGTCGCGCACGTCTTCACCGATTTCGTAGGCCTGCGGACCTGCGGCCGGCCCCAGCCATGCGATGCAATCGTGGGGCGATGTTTGCATCGCGGCGATGGTCGCTTCCAGCACTCCACCCGACAGGCCTTTCCAGCCGGCGTGCGCGGCCGCGATTTCGCTGCCATCGCGCGCGGCCACCACCACCGGCAAACAGTCGGCGGTGAGGATGGCGAGCACCACGCCGGGTGTCGAGGTCATGGACGCATCGGCTTCGGGTTCATCGGAATGCGACCCTTCTTTCTCGAAGCGCACGACAGCCGTTCCATGCACCTGCCGCAACCAGCGTGGCGATGACGGCAGTTCCAACGCGGCTTCAAGCAAGCGCCGATTCTCCAGCGCCGCGTCGACAGTATCGCCATTGCGCAGCCCAAGGTTGAGATGATCGAACGGTGCTTGCGACACCCCGAGCCCATGCCGCGTCGTGGTCACGACACGGACGCGTGGCGGCGCCGGCCAATCGGCTACGATCCACGCGCGGCTCATCGGCGGCCCGCGCTGGCCTCGTCGTGGGCGCGGGTGTCTTCGCGCAGCGCCTTCATCAATCCACGCATGTCCGCGGGCACATCGGCCTGGCAGCGGATGGTCACGCCGGTGATCGGGTGGGCGAATTCCAGCACTTCCGCGTGCAGGGCCTGGCGCTTGAAGCCGCGCAACGCCGCCGTCAACTCGTCCGTGGCGCCCTTGGGCAGTCGCAGCGCACCGCCGTAGAGCGGATCACCGACGATGGGATGCTTGATGTGCTGCATATGGACGCGAATCTGGTGGGTGCGTCCGGTTTCCAGCCGGCACTCCAGCGCGGTGTGCGCACGGTAGCGGTCGCGCAGTCGGTAATGGGTCACCGCGTCGCGGCCATCTTCGCGCACGGTCATGCGCAGGCGATCGCGCGGATGGCGATCGATCGCGGCATCGGCGGTGCCACCGGACACCATCGCGCCAACGACGATGGCGAGATATTGGCGATGGACATCGCGGGCGGCCAGCATCTCCACCAATTTTGTCTGCGCCGGCAGCGTGCGCGCCACCACCATCACGCCCGAGGTGTCCTTGTCGAGGCGATGGACCACGCCGGCTCGCGGCAGCGCCGCCAGCGAGGGATCGCGAAACAGCAAGGCGTTGACCAGGGTGCCATCGGGGTTGCCGGCGCCCGGATGCACCACCAGGCCTGCCGGCTTGTCGATCACGAAGAGATCGGCGTCCTCGTAGAGGATCGTCAGCGGGATGTCCTGCGGCTCGGCGTGGGTCTGGGCCTCCAGTACCACGGTCAGCGCGATCGCCTCGCCGCCGCGCAGGGTGTCGCGCGGGCGGGCGCCTTCGCCATCCACGGTGACGTTGCCGGACTTGATCCAGCCCGCCAGGCGCGCCCGCGAATATTGCGGGAACAGTTCGGCCAGGGTGGCGTCCAGGCGTTTGCCGGCCAGTGCGTAGGGCACGGTGGCGGCGAGGGTTTCGGAGTCTGTGGGTGCGGAGTCGGTCACGATTGGGGACGAGCTCGGATAATGGAGAGAGTCGGGTGGCGTTCATCCGGACGGACGGGCCACCGGATCGGCTGGGGTATTATCGCGGTTCCGCTTTCCCCGCGTCCTGCCTGCGATCCATGACCCTACGCCTGCGCTCCACCACACCGGCCATCGTGCTCCTGCTGACCCTGACCGTGGCCATGTCCGGTTGCAGCATGTTCGGCAAGTCCAAGAAGAAGGGCAAGGACGTCGAGGGCCAGCCCGTCGCGACGATCTACGACAAGGCGCACCAGCAGGTCATGAGCGGCAGCTACGGCAACGCCGAAGAGGACTTCAAGCGGCTGATCGCGCAGTACCCGTACGGGCCGTACGCCGAGCAGGCGTTGATGGAAATGGCCTACGCGCAGTACAAGTCGAACAACAACGACGACGCGATCTCCTCGATCGACCGCTTCCTGCGCACCTATCCGACCAATCGCAACGTGCCGTACATGTACTACCTGCGCGGATTGGCCAACCAGTCGCGCAACGCGGTGTTCCTGCAGCACGTGTTCGACCTCGACATGAGCCAGCGCGACCTCGCCGCGCCGATGCAGGCCTACAACGATTTCGGCCTGATCGTCGAACGCTTCCCCAACAGCCGCTACGCCGGTGACGCCCGCCAGCACATGATCTACCTGCGCGACCAGTTCGCGCGCTTCGAGCTCGGCACCGCTGTCTATTACCTGCGCCGCGACGCCTGGGTCGGTGCCGCCGACCGTGCCAAGTACCTGCTGGAAACCTATCCGCAGAGCAAGTACCAGAACGACGCCGTCGCCATCCTGGCCGAAGCCTACACGCGCCTCGGCAACAAGCCGCTGGCCGACGATGCCAAGCGCGTGCTGGCCCAGAACGATCCCCAGCATCCGTGGTTGAAGGGCGGCTGGCCGAAGGATTCGTCGATCTTCCATCGCCTGAATCCGTTCGCGCGCGGTGGCGACGAGGCGATCGGTCGTCATTGACCGCGGCGCATCGGATGCATGAAAAAACGGGACCTGCGGGTCCCGTTTTCGTTGGTGCTATCCGCGATATCCGTTGCTGATCGGATAGCGGCGCTCCTTGCCGAACGCACGCCGCGATACCTTCGGTCCGGGCGCGGCCTGATGACGCTTCCACTCGCTGATGCGCACCAATCGCACCACCCTGTCGACGATCGCGGGATCGAACCCTTCGGCGACGATTTCATCGCGCGACTGCTCCTGGTCGACATGGCGCAGCAGGATCGCGTCGAGCACGTCGTAGGGCGGCAGCGAATCCTGATCCTTCTGGTTCTCGCGCAATTCGGCGCTGGGCGGGCGCTCGATCACCGCGACCGGAATCTCCTCGCGACCAGCAACGGCATTGCGCCAGCGCGACAATGCGAACACCTCGGTCTTGTAGAGATCCTTGATCGGCGCGTAACCACCGCACATGTCGCCGTAGATCGTGGCGTAACCGACCGCGTATTCGCTCTTGTTGCCGGTGGTCAACAGCAGACCGCCGAACTTGTTGCTCATCGCCATCATCAGCGCGCCACGGATGCGCGACTGCAGGTTTTCCTCGGTGACATCGGCGTCCTTGCCGGCGAAGGTCTCGCGCAAGGTGTGCAGATAGGCCTCGAACGGCTGCTCGATCGGCAACGCCAGCAGGCGCACGCCCAGCGCATCGCACTGCTGCTGCGCGAGATCGTTGGAGAGATCGGCGGTATAGCGCGACGGCATCCGCACCGCGGTGACGTTCTCGGCACCCAATGCATCGACCGCCAGCGCCATCACCAATGAGGAATCGATGCCGCCCGACAGCCCAAGCCATGTCCTGGTGAAGCCGTTCTTGCCGCAGTAATCGCGAATGCCGCGCACGATCGCGCGCCACGCCAGGCTTTCGCGACTTTCGTCGGTTTCCGCCGGCCACTGCACACGCGTGAATTTGCGCGACGACGCATCGTAATCCGCGACCAGCCAGTGCTCGGCGAACGCTTCCGCCGCCGGATGCAGCGTGCCATCGCCATCGGCCAGCACCGATGCGCCATCGAACACCAGCGCATCCTGCCCGCCGACCACGTTGAGATAGGCGATACCCACGCCGTTGTCGCGGCTGCGTTCGGCCATCAAGGCATCGCGTTGTATAGACTTGTCGCGTTCGAACGGCGATGCATTCGGCACCAGCAGCAACCGCGCACCGGCCTTGACTGTCGATGCAATCGGTTCCGGGAACCACAGGTCCTCGCAGATCACCAACCCGACCGGCACGCCCTTGACCTCGAACACGCAGTCGTCGCGATCGGGGTCGACATCGAAATAGCGACGTTCATCGAACACCGCGTAATTGGGCAGTTCACGCTTGCGGTAGCTGCGGTCGATGCCGCCATCGCGCAATACGCTGGCAGCGTTGTAGACCACGGCGCCCGCCGACTGCGGCCAGCCGACGACAGCGACGATACCGCTAACCGATCTCGCCACGTCATCGAGGGCAAGCTCGCAATCGCGCAGGAACGACGGCCGGTACAGCAGGTCTTCGGGCGGATAGCCGGACACCGCGAGTTCCGGGAACATCACGATATCGGCGCGATGGACGTCGCGCGCTTCAGCGATCAAATCAATGATGCGCCGCGCGTTGCCAGCGACATCACCGACGGGGAAATCGAATTGCGCGAGCGCGATGCGGAGCCGATGCGTCATCGAATCAGATTCCTGAAATCAGCATGTCCAACGCGGCCATGATGACCGATCGCTCCCGGGACAAATCGACCACTTTCTTCCCGAGCATCCGCTTGGGTGCATTGGTGATTTGCGTGGTATCCAGCACCATGTTCTTGCCATCCACCTCAAGCAACGGCATCAACCGACTGATCGGCGTTCCTGCGCGCTCGATCGCGATCAACGGCACCACGACTCGCGAATCCACCATGCCGATCAAGTCGCTTTGCACGTTCAGCCAGTATGGAATCTGCTTCTTCGAGGCAGCGTCTGCATTGGCATAGACGAAGAACTGGCTCATGCCCCGGTTCTTGCCTTGAATGCGCGCACATGATCACCCGCCATCCCGTCTCGCTCGATGCGCGCGTTGTACGCGGCGATCGCCTCGCGATTTTCCTCCAGCCACTGCTCGCGCCTGCGGGCGCGCACGGCTTCGTCCAGCGCCTTTTCCAGCGTGGCCGACAGGTTGATGTCGAGCGCCTTGGCGTCATCGAGCAATTCGGCGTTGACGCTGAGGTTGGCCGAGCGCTTGTGACCTGCGACGGCAGTTTCACGGACACGCAATGCCATGGCAGATCTCCTGATTCGCATCATCAATGCGCATAACTTATGCGCATATCAATTGCGTGTCAACCATGAAAAAGCCGCCCGAAGGCGGCCTCTTCATTTTCCATTCCTCCCGCTCAGGGCTGCGGGTGCGGATAGATCGACGCGCCCTTGTACTGCGCCGGCGTCAGCATGTATGCAGGCATTCCCCCGCCTTGCCCGAATACAACCCGCAACCCGAACACGTTGTTGCGGAGCCCGTTGTACTCCTCGCGGCGGTAGTTGATGGTCATCTGCCAACCGCGTGCCAGCTCCAGGTCGAAACCACCACCCAGTGCCCACATCCTGTCGGCATACCCATGCAATGCCAGCAGGTAATCACCGGTTGCAGGTTGCACCGCGTAATTGATCGCCGCGTTGCCGCTGTTGCTCAAGGCATCGCGATATTCCAGCGACCAGAACGGACGCCAGGCATGGCCACCGAGCTTGCCGTGATAGCTGCCCTCGATGCCGACTGCGGCGAGGCTGGTCTCGATGCGCTGGCGGCGATACGCCAGGTCATAGATGCCGAGTCCGCTCTCCTGATACGCATCCAGCGTGGTGCGGTTGCCTTCGACGCGGCCGTAGCCCGTCAACTCGTAGCTGTCGTTGCGCTGCGTGTAACCGACGCTGAAGGAGCCGTACTGCTGGTTGCCCTTGCGCTGTGCCGATGTGGCGTCATTGGCGACATCACTCCAGCGTGTGAGGTTGAAGTCCAACTGCCCGACGCCGAACATGCCTTCGGCATACCAGTGCTCGTCGCCGCGCCACAAGCCGTAGAGGGTGAACGCACGATGCTTGGCATCCTGCTTGGAACGACCATCGTCGAAGTCGGTCGCCCCCCACCCAGAGCCGAGCGCCGCACCGAGCACGTAGTCACCAAAGGCGTGGTCCATGCCGAAGCTGATGCCGTCGCTGCGCAGGTTGTAGCCATCGCGGCCCGGCATGCCACTGCGCTGGCCATAGACGATGCTGCCGCCCAACCAGCCACCATTGATGCCACCAGCGCCGGCACCACCTGCTGCGCCCAATCCGACCGGCAACGACATGCCCGCACCACCGCGTCCACCGACACTCAAAGTCAGGCCGTTGTGGGAAGGCGTGCCCTTCTCCATGCGTAACTGGCGCATGCGATCGCGCACGTTGTCTTCCTGTGCGGAGGCAAAACGCAAGCTGGCATCGACCTGGGCCTGCAGGCCCGCAGCCACCGAGGGATCCTTGGTCGGATCCGGACGCGTATCCACGGTCAGCGTCGTACTCGCCGATCCAGCCGTGTAATTGGCGGTTGCCGCCTGCGTTGCCGTCAGCGTGGCGGTACCGCCGCCAACGATCGTCACCGTGCGTCCACTCACCGTCGCCACCGAGGTGTTGCTACTGGTGTAGATGAAAGCGCCCGTGCTGGTGCTGGTCGGCACCGGAAGATCGAATGCCGTTTCACCCTGCGTCTTGTGGATGGCGCCGATCCAGCCGATCACCGGACCTGACGCCGCGATGACGACATCCAGCTTCACCTGCGGTGCCGCGGTGTAGTTGGCATCCGTTGCCTGGTCTGCCGTCAACGAGCAGGTACCCGCGGACTTCATCGTCACCGTCGAACCACTGACCGTGCAAATGGTGGTCGTGGTCGATGCGAACACCACCGGACTGGTCGATGCACCTGCGGTCGCGGAGATCGCGAACGTCCCATTCGGTGCGAACACTGGTGCAACTGGATTGGCCTTGAAGTTGGTGATCGCCTGCGCCGCCGCCGTGATCGTCACATCCAGCTTCACTTGCGTTGCCGCGATGTAGTTGGCATCCGCCGCCTGGTCCGCCGTCAGCGAACACGTGCCCGCGGACCTCATCGTCACCGTTGAGCCGCTCACGGTGCAGACGTTGGTCGTGGTTGATGCGAACACCACCGGGCTGGTCGATGCGCCACCCGTCGCACTGATCGCGAAGCCGCCATTCGGTGCAAACACCGGTGCTGCAGGATTGGCCTTGAAGTTGGTGATCGCCTGCGTCGCCGCCGTGATCGTCACATCCAGCTTCACTTGCGTTGCCGCGGTGTAATTGGCATCCGCTGCCTGGTCCGCCACCAGCGAACACGTGCCCGCGGACTTCATCGTCACCGTTGAGCCGCTCACGGTGCAGATACTGGTCGTGGTCGATGCGAACACCACCGGACTGGTTGATGCACCACCCGTCGCACTGATCGCGAAGGTGCCGTTCGGCGTGAACACTGGTGCAACCGGGTTGGCCTTGAAGTTGATGATCGCTTGGGTAGCAGCGGCGACCGTGATCGAAACGCTGGCCGAACCCGTCGAGCCGTAGGCATCCGTCGCCGTGATGGTGAAGTTGAAGGTTCCCGCAGTGGTCGGTGTTCCCGACAGCGTCCCGCCACTATTCAGCGATATCCCTGCCGGCAACGCGCCCGCCGTCAGCGAATACATGTAGGGCGTGCTGCCGCCACTCGCCGTGAACGTCTGTGTCGGATAGGCCGTCGCCACGGTCGCGCTCGGCAGCGTTGTCGGCGTCAGTGTGATCGTCGGTGAACCCACTGCCAGCGCATACGCGTGACTTCCGGTGAAGCCGAATCCATCCGTCGCCGTGACGGTGAAGTTGTAGTTGCCCGGGACAGTCGGTATTCCTGCCAACGCACCGCTGCTGTTCAACGACACGCCTGTTGGCAACGCACCTGCCAGCGAATACGTGTAACTGCCATTGCCACCGCTTGCAGTGATCGTCTGGCTGTATGCAACTCCCACCGTCGAGGCTGGCAGCGATACCGGCGACAACGTGATTGTTGGCGCACTGATCACCAGCGTATACGCCTGGCTACCAGTGAAGCCATGAGCATCGGTTGCCGTGACCGTGAAGTTGAACGTGCCTGCGGCGGTCGGCGTTCCCGACAACGTACCGGCACCGCTCAGCGCGACTCCTGGCGGCAATGCACCGGCGGCGAGCGAATAGCTGTATGGCGCAGTTCCGCCACTGGCCGTGATGGTCTGGCTGTAGGCGACGCCTGCCGATGCATTGGGCAACATCGACGGCGACACGCTGATCGTCGGCGCAGTGATCGTCAGCGTGTAGTTCCGGCTGATCGAGAATGGAGAACCTGTGCCGGTGCTGCTGTCGGTCGCCCTCACCGTGAAGGTGAACGTCCCGGCGACCGTCGGTGTTCCTGACAGCACACCAGCGTTACTCAGCGAAAGGCCAGCAGGCAACGCACCGGCGACGAGCGAATAACCATATGGAGCAGTTCCGCCGCTGGCCGTGATGGTCTGGCTGTAGGCGATTTCCGCGATTCCAGTCGGCAACGGCGATGCGGGATTCAATGCCAGCGTTGGCACAACCACAACGGTTGAATATGCCTGACTGCCGGTGAAACCGTTCGCGTCGGTTGCCTTCACGGTGAAATTGAAACTGCCCGAAGCAGTCGGCGTGCCTGACAGCACACCTGCGCTGCTCAACGCAATGCCCGTTGGCAGTGCGCCACCGCTCAATGCATAGGTATATGGCGCAGTACCGCCAGTGGCCGTGATCGTGGTGTTGTAGGACACGGCAACTTGCGGGTTCGGCAACGATGCTGGCGATACCACAATCGACGGTGCGGAAATCGTGAGCACATAGGCACGGCTCCCCGTATACGGCCCGGCACCCGCGGACGAATCGGTTGCGGTCACGGTGAGATTGAACGTGCCACTTGTGACCGGCGTGCCCGACAACTGCCCACCGCTGCCCAAGGTAATGCCTGCCGGCAATGCACCAGCGGTCACGGCGTAGCTGTAGGACGCAGTCCCGCCACTGGCCGTGATCGTCTGGCTGTAGGTCGTACCAACCGCGCCAGCGGGCAACGATGCCGGAGAGATCGTGATCGTCGGCGCATTGACTGTCAACGAGTAGGCACGACTGCCAGTGAACGGTGTACCCGTGCCAGTGGACGAATCGGTCGCAGTCAACGTGAAGTTGTACGTGCCACCTGCAGTCGGCGTTCCCGACAACACCCCGGTACTGCTGTTCAGCGACATGCCAGCTGGCACTGCGCCTGCAGTGACAGCATAGCTGTATGGCGAAGTGCCACCACTGGTCGTGATCGTTGCGTTGTAGGCTGCCCCGACGGTTGCGCTCGACAGCGTTGTCGGCGACACCGTGATGCTCGTCGGATTCACAGTGATCGTGACCGTTGCCGGCGCCGACGTGCCCGAAGCATTGGTCGCGGTGTAAGTGAAACTGTCCGGACCGCTGTAGCTTGCGGTCGGGGTGTAAGTGATCGAAGTGCCCGATGTCGTGGCCGTGCCGTGCGCTGCCGCCGTCGCGATCGCGACGCTGGTCGGCACGCCGCCAGTGAGGCTCAACGTGATTGGATTGTTGCTGCTGCCATACGCCACCGTGGCACTGACGGCATTGGCTACAGGCGCGGCGATGTAGGTGTACTGATCGGCAGCGCTGGTCGCGCTGGTGCCGCCGCTTGTGGTCACGCGGACATCGACCGTACCGGTTCCGGCAGGCGCCGTGGCAGTGATCGACGTAGCGCTGTTGATGGTGAAACCGAACGCGGCGGTTGCGCCGAAGGTCACCGCGGTCGCGCCGCTGAAGTTGGCTCCGCTGATCGTCACCGATGTGCCGCCCGCGGGCGATCCCGATGTGGGCGAGATCGATGTCACCGTCGGTGCGGGCATATAAGTGTACTGATCTGCCGCGCTGGTCGGGCTGGTACCGCCCGGCGTGGTCACAGTCACGTCGTACGTGCCTGCCGGGTTTGCAGGCGTAGTCGCGGTGATCTGGGTGGCGCTGTTGACGGTGTAGGAAGCAACGGTCGCCCCGAATTTCACCGCGCCAGATCCCGGTGCGTAGTTGAATCCGGCGCCCGTAATGACGACAGTGGCGCCACCGCCAGTCGGCCCGGCTATCGGCGAGATCGCCGTGACTGTCGGTGTGGGGACGTAGGTATATTGATCCGCCGCGCTGGTCGCGCTGGTGCCGCCAAGCGAGGTCACAGTGACGTCAACCGTTCCGGCCCCCCCCGCCGGTGAGGTCGCGGTGATCTGGGTATTGCTGTTGATGGTGTAGGACGCCGTGGTCGCACCGAACTTCACGGCACCTGTCGGGGGTGCCGACGCGAATCCGTTACCGGTGATGACGACTGTGGTTCCGCCACTCGTCGGGCCGGACGTCGGCGAGATCGCTGTCACCGTCGGTGCAGGCGCGTAGGTGTATTGATCCGCCGCACTGGTCGCACTGGTGCCACCAAGCGTGGTCACCATCACGTCGACCGTTCCGACTGCCCCCGCCGGTGAGGTCGCGGTGATCTGGGTATTGCTGTTGACGGTATAGGACGCGTTGGTCGCGCCAAACTTCACCGCGCCGGCCGAAGGTGCTGCTGCGAAACCGGTGCCGGTGATCACGACCGTGGTGCCACCGCCAGTTGGCCCGGACGTCGGCGAGATCGATGTCACCGTGGGCGGCGCCACATAGGTGTACTGATCTACCACGCCTGTCGAGCTGGTGCCACCAGGCGTGGTCACCGTCACGTCGACGATACCGACGGCTCCGGCAGGTGCCGTGGCCAATATCTGCGAGTCGTTGCTGATCGTGAATGTTGCAGACACCCCGCCGAAATTCACGGCGGTGGCCCAGGCCAGCCCTGTCCCGTTGATCACCACGGTGTTGCCGCCGGTCAAAACACCCTTGGCAGGCGACAAGCCGGTTACGGTCGGTGGGGAAGCCGCCACGTAGGGAACGGTCAGTGTATTGGTCGTTCCAGAACGCGCTGCCCCAGTCGGCCGCGTCGCACGCCAACGGCCCAAAGCTGATATGTGACCCAATGCGACGTCCATTGCTGTCGTCGTGTAGGTGAAAGTACACACGGCGGACGACATGATCGCTGTAGTTCCTGCCGGACAGTTCAAGGCCGACATGCCCGCAGGACTGCCACTGGTAAATACAAGGCTGTCGATGTCGGTGTTACCAGTCCAGAGCGTGACCTGGAACGTCAGCGTCTGTCCTGCGGCGGTGAAATATGTGGCCGGGCTGGCGCCGCTGATGGTGACTGTAGTAGCGTTTTGTGCGAGAGCCTGAATCGGCAGCATCGTCGCCAACATCAGCAGGGAAATCGCCCAAAGTCGCCGCGCGACTCCCCATACCGCACAAACACGACGCGAACGCCGGCCCAAGTCCGATGTGTTCATTACAGAAATCCCCTGTGCCACGCGTACTCCGCGCGCGTTCATCAAGGTTAATCCCGCCTCCGGAATACCGGCACCCCTGAAATCAGGTGTTCGCCTGCTTGAGTGACGAAAACGAGAAAGGCCGCACAAGGCGGCCTTCCACGTTTACCGATTTGTGCGCGCCGACCCGATCAGGATCGGACGCACATGACAATCACTTCGCCAAACGCTTGGCGATCGCCGCGCCAAGATCGCCCGGCGACTTCACCGTGGTGACGCCCGCCTTCTCCATCGCGGCGAACTTGCCTTCGGCAGTGCCCGAACCCGCAGACGCGATCGCACCGGCGTGACCCATGCGCTTGCCCTTCGGCGCCGATGCACCGGCGATAAAACCGACCACCGGCTTGGTGACATGCTTGGCGATGTACTCGGCCGCTTCTTCTTCGGCGCTGCCACCGATTTCGCCGACCATGATGATGCCTTCGGTCTGCGGATCTTCCTGGAACAGCTTCAGCGCGTCGATGAAGTTGGTTCCATTGATCGGATCGCCACCGATGCCGATACAGGTCGACTGGCCGAGGCCGGCATCCGTCGTCTGCTTCACCGCTTCATAGGTCAGCGTGCCCGAACGCGAGACGATGCCGATCTTGCCCGGCATGTGGATGTGGCCCGGCATGATGCCGATCTTGCACTCGCCGGGGGTGATCACGCCTGGGCAGTTCGGCCCGATCAGGCGCGCATCCGGCGTGTTCTTCAGCACGTTCTTGACGCGCATCATGTCGAGCACCGGGATGCCTTCGGTGATGCACACGATCACCTTGATGCCGGCAGCAGCGGCTTCCATGATCGCGTCGGCGGCGAACGGCGGCGGCACGTAGATCACCGACGCATCGGCGCCGGTTTTCGCGACGGCTTCCTGCATGGTATCGAACACCGGCAGGCCGAGGTGTTCGGTTCCACCCTTGCCCGGCGTCACGCCACCGACCACCTTGGTGCCGTAATCGAGCATCTGTTGCGCGTGGAAGGTGCCCTGCGAGCCGGTGAAGCCCTGCACCAGCACCTTCGTGTTCTTGTTGATCAAGACTGACATGTCGTTTTCCTTGAAGGTGGGATCAGGCAGCGTTCTTGACGGCTTCAACCGCCTTCTTCGCGCCATCGTTGATGTCGTCGGCCGGAATGATCGCCAGGCCGGAGTTCTTCAGCAGTTCCTTGCCGGCATCGACATTCGTGCCTTCAAGACGCACGATCACCGGCACCTTGACGCCCACTTCCTTGACCGCAGCGATGATGCCTTCCGCGATCATGTCGCAGCGGACGATGCCGCCGAAGATGTTGACGAAGATCGCCTTCACCGTCGGCGAGCGCAGGATCAACTTGAACGCCTCGGTGACTTTCTCCTTGTTGGCGCCGCCACCGACATCGAGGAAGTTGGCCGGCGAACCACCGTTGAGCGAAATCACGTCCATCGTCGCCATCGCCAGGCCGGCGCCGTTGACCATGCAACCGATATTGCCTTCCATGGTCACGTAGTTGAGGTCGTACTTCGAGGCCAGCACTTCGGTCTCGTCTTCCTGGCGCACGTCGCGCATCGCGACGAGTTCGGGATGACGGAAGTTGGCGTTGTCGTCGGAATTGATCTTGCCGTCGAGCACGGCCAGGTTGCCGTCGTCGAGGATCGCCAGCGGGTTCAATTCGACCAGCGCCAGGTCCTTGTCGTTGAACAGCTTGTAGAGGCCGAGCATGATCTTGGTCAGCTGGCCGGCCTGCTTGGCGTTCAGGCCGAGCGCGAAGGCGAGATCGCGGCACTGGTACGGCTGCAAACCTTCAACGTAGTTCACGTGCAAGGACTTGATCGCCTCGGGCTTCTCGTGGGCGACCTGCTCGATGTCCATGCCGCCTTCCGCCGACGCGATGAAGGTGACGGTCTGGGTGGCGCGATCGACCAGCACCGACAGGTACAGCTCCTTGTCGATATTGGTGGCCTGGGTGATCAGCACGCTGTCGACCGGCAGCTCGACGCCGGCGGTCTGGTAGGTCGCCATCCTGGTGCCGAGCATCGCCTTGGCGTACTGCTTCACCTCATCCAGGGTCTTGGCCAGCTTGACGCCGCCAGCCTTCCCGCGGCCGCCCGCGTGGATCTGGGCTTTCACCACCCAGAAATCGCCGCCGATGGCCTTGGCAGCGGTCACCGCCTCGTCTGGGGAATAGGCCACCTGGCCCTTGGGGACGGCAATGCCGTAGTCGCCGAACAATTGTTTGGCCTGGTACTCGTGGAAATTCATGGCGCACCGGTAGTCGGAAGGGGAGACGGACCGCGGCAGGGGGCCGGGCCAGCCCCCTATTGTCGCGCAGATGTCGCACTGCGGCAAAACCGGGGCCGACGGCCGCCCGATACACTCGCCCGGACCCAAGGAGATCCCGTGCCCCCGACCCGATCCATCCAGCGCTTCGCCGACAGCACCGTCCAGCGTGAACTGCGTGCCTACGCCATCTATCGCTCATTCGCCGCGGCGATGATCGCTGCCATGGCGATGGGCATCGGTGGCCACTGGCTGGGTGATATCGACAACGCCGGGCTGATCGCGTGGATCTGTTGCGCCTACCTCGGCTGCGCGCTGGTCCTGTTGCTGCTCACGCGCTCGCGGCTGCGCGTCGCCCCGCAGATCGCCCTCGGCACCCTGCTCGACGTTTTCTTCGCCAATGCGGCGATCAACGTGATCCCGCAGGCGACGCCCGTGATCGCGATCATGCTCATCCTCAACGTCGCGGCGGCCTCGTTGCTGTTGTCGCTGATGTTCGGGTTGATCACCGCGGCACTCGCCACCCTCACCTTCCTTGCCCCGCTGATCTGGCGCGAATTGTTCGGCGAAGCGTGGGATCACCCGTGGATCGAACCGCTGATTTTCGGTGCCAGTTATTTCGCCATCGCCTGGCTGACGCACGTGATGGGCCAGCGCATGGTGCGCGGCGAAACCGAAGCCAGCCGCCGTGGCGAGGAAGTCGCCGATCTCGCCGCACTCAACGAACTGATCATCCGGCGCATGCCGACCGGCGTGGTGATCGTCGAACGCGATGGACTGATCCGCCTCGCCAACGAAGCCGCACTCGCCCTGCTCGGCGAAGCAGGCGACGGCCATCGCCCGATCGGACTGGCATCACCAGAACTGGCGCAACGCCTGCGCGATTGGCAGGGCGACGGCGCGATCAACCTGCAACCGATGCGCATGGGAACCGACCAGGCGGAAATCCTCCCCCAATTCCTGCGCCTGCATGCCGGTGGCGATGAAGTGCTGGTCTTCCTCGATGACACCTCGCAGGCGTCGCGGCGCGCCGAAGGCATCACCCTTGCCGCGCTGGGACGCTTCTCCGCCAGCCTCGCCCACGAAATCCGCAACCCGCTTTCCGCCATCAGTTATTCCACGCAATTGCTGGAGGAATCCGACGATCTCACCGCGATGGACCGCAAGATGCTGGAAATCGTGCGCCAGCAGACCACGCGCATGAACGGCATCGTCGAAAGCGTGCTGAGCATGGCCCGGCGCGAACGCGCCAACCCGCAGGCGATCGACCTGCGCAGCGTCACCGAAGAATTCGCCGAGGAATACCGCCGCAGCTATCCGCTCGATGCCGACACCCTGGAAGTGGTGGTGCCAAAGGACGAAGCCCCGGCGCTGGCCGATCCCAAGCACGTCCACCAGATCCTGCTGGTGCTGGTCAGCAATGCGCGCTATTACGGCCGCATGCCCGGCGAACCGGCGCGCATCACCCTGTGCGTGCGCCATGAAGCCCACCAGCCCGCGATCGATGTCATGGACACCGGCCCCGGGATTGCGGAAGCGGACGAACGCAACCTGTTCCGCCCGTTCTTCACCACCTCGGAACACGGCACCGGCCTCGGCCTGCACATCGCCCGCGAACTGGCGCACGCCAACCAGGGCGAACTCAGCTACCTGCGCCTGCCCTTCGGCAGCTGCTTCCGCCTGCGCCTGCCCGGCGCCACCGCTGCCGCCAACCACGACGCAGGTGTCGCGCTAAACTGATCCTTCCCCCGAGACAATCCGAATTCACGCATGGCGGACACGCAAAGCGCACTTGTGGTCGATGACGAGCGCGACATCCGCGAATTGCTGGTGGTCACCCTGACGCGGATGGGCTTGCGCGTGGAGACCGCTGCCACCGTGTCCGCCGCCCGGTCGCAACTGGCCAGCCACGAGTTCGACTTCTGCCTCACCGACATGCGCCTGCCCGATGGCTCGGGCATGGACCTGATCACCCATATCGCGGCCACGCATCCGGGCACGCCGGTGGCGATGATCACCGCGTTCGGCAATGTCGAAGCCGCGGTGGAAGCGCTCAAGCGCGGCGCCTTCGACTTCGTCAGCAAGCCGGTCGATCTCCATATCCTGCGCGAACTGGTGCGCAACGCATTGCGGCTGCGCTCCGAACGCGAAACCGCACACGCCCAATCCCCGGCCGGGCGCATGCTCGGACAGTCGCCGGCGATGCAGGCACTGCGCCAGACCATCGACAAGGTCGCGCGCAGCCAGGCGCCGGTCTACATCCATGGCGAGTCGGGATCGGGCAAGGAACTGGTCGCCCGCACCATCCACCAGAGCGGCCCGCGCGCCAATGGCAGCTTCGTGCCGGTCAACTGCGGCGCGATTCCCGCCGAACTGATGGAAAGCGAATTCTTCGGCCACAGGAAAGGCAGCTTCACCGGCGCCCACGCCGACAAGGAAGGCCTGTTCCAGGCGGCCAACGGCGGCACCCTGTTCCTCGACGAAGTCGCCGAACTGCCGCTGGCGATGCAGGTGAAACTGCTGCGCGCCATCCAGGAAAAATCAGTGCGGCCGGTCGGCGGCCAAGCCGAGCAACAGGTAGACGTGCGCATCCTCTCCGCCACCCACAAGGATCTGGCGACCCTGGTCGAACAGGGTGGCTTCCGCCACGACCTGTACTACCGCATCAACGTGATCGAACTGCGCGTCCCGCCCCTGCGCGAACGCAGCGACGACCTGCCGATCCTGTGCAATGCCATCCTCGCCAGACTGGCGGAACGCCACGGCCTCGCCACGCCGCCGTCGTTATCCGATGACGCCCTCGCCGCCCTGCGCGATTACCCCTTCCCCGGCAACATCCGCGAACTGGAAAACACCCTGGAACGCGCGATGACCCTCGCCGACGGCGAACTGATCCACGCCAGCGACCTGCGTTTGCCGCAGGGTGCGGTGGTGGCTGCGTCTGTTCCCGCTCCCGAGCCGCAAGCAGTCGCCGCACCCGCAACGACGACGGTGTCCGCACCGATGGATGTCGCCGCGCCCAGCGCCAATGGCGACCTCACCGGCGCCATGGAGCAACTGGAACGCGCCGCCATCGAAAAAGCCCTGCTGGAAAACCGCTACAACAAGACCAAGACAGCAGCCGCGCTCGGCATCACTTTCCGGGCATTGCGCTACAAGTTGAAGAAGCTGGGGATGGAGTAACTCGGCCAGCAATGGCCTGACCAATCGTGACATTTCACGTCACATTCACCTTCATGAAGGCGGCAAAGTGACGTTCTTCGCACTACCAACCGAGATTCATCAATGAGTTAGCGGGGATTGACGTTTGGCACATCCCCTGCTTCACTCTTCCGGCACGTGTCCTGTCGTCAGGCTCCAAAGGACTTGGATCCCCCGGCCCGGCCGCACGTGGCACATGAACAATCACTCCATGGGGATTATCCAAATGAAGAAGCAGCAAGGCTTTACCCTGATCGAACTGATGATCGTCGTTGCGATCATCGCCATCCTGGCCGCCATCGCGCTGCCGGCTTACAACAATTACCGCATCAAGTCAGCCGAAGGCGCTTGCCAGGCCGAAGCCAAGGCCTACATGAACTCGGCCGTGGCTGCGGTGATGTCGAACCTGACCCCCGTCCCGGCTTCTCCGGGCAAGGCTTGCAACGGCACCATGACGCTGACCGCCGCCCAGGTGAGCACGAACCAATCTGTTACGTTCTCCCCGCAGAAGCCGGGTAGTAAGAGCACCCACTGTGATACCGCTACCGCTACTTGCGGTGCCCCGCACTGATTCGCGATAAAGCATCGTCAAAAAAGCCCCTCGTAAGAGGGGCTTTTCTATTGCCCAAGGCAACCGTTTGTCTGAAACGCACCGCCGCCCGCGCTACAGCCATTGACGATCAGTATTGCGCCTGCTTGACTCGTCAAACACATGCCTGCGGCTGGACCATGGACCCGCCCTCTCCTGTGGTTCAGAGCATGTGCTGCTAGAAACATCCACTCCATGGGGATTATCCAAATGAAGAAGCAGCAAGGCTTTACCCTGATCGAACTGATGATCGTCGTTGCGATCATCGCCATCCTGGCCGCCATCGCGCTGCCGGCTTACAACAATTACCGCATCAAGTCAGCCGAAGGCGCTTGCCAGGCCGAAGCCAAGGCCTACATGAACTCGGCCGTGGCTGCGGTGATGTCGAACCTGACCCCCGTCCCGGCTTCTCCGGGCAAGGCTTGCAACGGCACCATGACGCTGACCGCCGCCCAGGTGAGCACGAACCAATCTGTTACGTTCTCCCCGCAGAAGCCGGGTAGTAAGAGCACTTACTGCGATTCTGCTACGGCAACATGCGGCGCCCCGCATTAAAACGGGCCGCCAAGCGCCCCCAGAAAGCCCTTCTAAACGAAGGGCTTTTTATCTTGGAGCGTTGGCCCGAAACTTGCTAGGTCAAGTTATGGGGCAATCATTATCAGGAAATATGGCCATGGCCAAGACCGAACGCGGCTTCACGCTGATCGAACTGATGATCGTGGTGGCCATCATCGCTATCCTGGCGGCCATCGCACTGCCAGCCTATAACAACTACCGAATCAAATCAGCCAACAACGCCTGTCTGATGGAAATGAAGAATTACGCCAACTTCTCTCTGGCCACGATGTATAACGGCAGCCCCCCTCCCGCTCCACCCACAAAGGCCTGCAGCGCTACGGATACCGCCACCAACTTCAGCACCCCGATTACTGGCACGCCCCAAGCGCCGGGCAACAAGCAGATAACCTGCACCATGCAGAACGGCAATTGCACCGTAGCGCCCTGATCCACTTCACTCGCGATCCGGGCGCCGCGCCGCAATATGCAGCCGGGGGATCTATCAAAAACATGGCGATCGCCGATAATCGACCAGTCGACTGATCGCCCCCCTCTCATGACCTTCTCTAACCGTCGGTTTTTGCTTGCCAGCGCGATCTGCGCAGTACTGGCGAGTCTGCCATTCTTTTTAGGCCTTAATGGCGGCTTTGTATTTGATGATGAGCCGAACATCATCAATAACCCAGGAATCCAGCTTGCATCACTAAGCGCCAACTCTTTGCTCCAAGTATTGTTTGGGCTTCAGCCAGGTGGCGCCACACGCATTCTACCGACCCTGAGTTTTGCGCTGGATTATTGGCGCAGTGGCGGGCTTGATCCCGTCGCATTCAAAACTACAAACATTGCCATCCATGCCGTGACAACGTTCGTGCTGGCGTGGTTTTTCAGCAATTTGCTACTGGCAGCCAATACCGCTCCAAAGCACGCTCGATTGATCGCTGTAGTGCTAACACTTGCATGGGCGTTACACCCTCTGCAAGTTTCATCGGTGCTGTATGTCGTGCAGCGTATGCAGACGATGGCTACCTTGTTCTTGGTGTTGGCATTGCTGACCTACCTCAAGGCAAGGCAAACCCAAATCGAAGGCCGGTCGGGCCGCACTGGCTGGATGTTATCCAGTTTGTTCTGGGCATTGGCCTTCGGCTGTAAGGAAGATGCCATTCTCTTGCCTGTCTATACTCTGGCGCTGGAATTGACAGTTCTACGTTTCCGTGCTGAAAACCCTGAGCTTTCCCGCAGGCTGCGCACGGGTTATGCATTCATGACCGCAGGAGGTGCCGCGCTCTTCCTGTTAGTCGCCATACCGCATTACTGGTCTCGAGGACCTTACCCTGGACGGGATTTCTCCACCATCGAGCGGTTGCTGACCCAAGGGCGAGTGCTGTGCATGTATTTATGGGAGATCATTCTTCCTTTGCCGCAGCACATGCCTTTCTACTACGACTGGATCGAGCCATCGCGTAGCCTGCTGCACCCTGCAAGCACTCTCCCCTCGCTCCTGGTCGTGGCAGCACTTCTAGTGTTGGCCTGGCGCTTACGCATACAACGGTCGCTATTCGCGTTTGGTATTTTCATATTTTTCTCTGGTCAATTTCTCACCAGCAATATAGCTAATCTTGAACTGGCGTTCGAACACCGCAACCACTTCCCGTTGATCGGTGTTGTTCTGGCCGTGGGCGATCTGGTTATGCTGATCACTCAGCGTCTGCGCGTTCGAACTCCACTTGCCATTGGCACATGCATTCTCTTGCTGGCGCTATTGAGTGCCGCCACTTCGGTACGCGCACGCATCTGGGATAGCCCACTGGGACTTGCACAGAGAAGCACGGAATTCGCTCCACGTTCGGCTCGTGCATGGAACTCGTTATGCCTATATTTCTATCAATTAGGCGGAGGAAAGGCCGCAGGAAACCCTTACCTCAGCAAGGCAATTGATATCTGCGGCAAGGGCGCTGAGGCTGCCCCCTATTCTGTCACCAGCCTGACCAATCTCATTATCTTCAAATCGATGCGAGGCAACGCAACGCAAGCGGATTGGGATATTTTGCTAAACCGACTGCAATGGGTCAATTTGGGGCCTGAAAATATGCGAACTGCTTCGGTTCTGATGAACAATGTCAGCCAAGGTGTGGCATTGAACGACGACGGGGTTCTCGGAGCGCTTGATATCATTTCCAGGAGAATGCCGCTTGGCCCCAATGAAATGGCCTCGATTGGCACCTTCATCCTGACCCAAACCCGCCAGCCAGAACGAGCCTATCCCTACTTCGAGAGATCCATACAACTTTTCTCGCCGCACGGCCCTGGATCCCGCGAAATTATTGCCCGGCTGAAAACAGCGGGAAGGATTGAGTGGGTAACCAAGCTGGAGAAAATGGACGACCAAAGAGGTAGCCCGCAAGCGCATTGATATGTTCCTGCTAACGCGCGTACCCCCATCCAAGGATTCATCCATGATGAAAGCGGTCATACTTGCCGGCGGCCTAGGCACACGACTCAGTGAAGAAACCGTAGTGCGCCCGAAACCGATGATCGAAATCGGCGGCATGCCAGTGCTCTGGCACATCCTCAAGATCTATTCGCATTACGGCATCAATGATTTCATCATCTGCCTTGGTTACAAGGGTTACGTGATCAAGGAGTATTTCGCCAACTATTTTCTGCACATGTCCGACGTCACCTTCGACATGTCCACGAATAAATTGGAGGTGCACCAAAAGCACGCCGAGCCTTGGCGCGTCACCTTGGTGGACACCGGCAACGAAACACAGACCGGTGGCCGCCTCAAGCGCGTTGCCGATTATCTCGATGGTGATTCATTCTTCTTTACGTACGGCGATGGCTTGGCCGACATCAACATCCATGCGGAACTCGCCTTCCATCGGGAAAAAGGCACGCTGGCGACAATGTGTGCCGCGCAACCACCGGGGCGATTTGGCGCCATAGATATCAAAGATCATCGCATCACACGTTTCGAGGAAAAGCCTGCGGGTGATGGCACCTGGATCAATGGCGGGTACTTCATCCTGGAGCCGGGAGCGCTCGACTACATCGAGAGCGACGCGATGATCTGGGAACGCGAGCCATTGGAGCGCTTGGCCAAAGATGAACAGCTGTCTGCATACGTGCATCGCGGATTCTGGCAACCCATGGACACCTTGCGCGACAAGTTGAAGCTGGAGGAACTCTGGCAATCCGGAAGGGCCCCGTGGAAGGTATGGCCCTGAACCTGTTCAACGGCATTTACGCTGATCGGCGTGTGCTGGTGACGGGCCACACGGGCTTCAAAGGCTCGTGGCTTGTGCTGTGGTTACGTGCACTGGGCGCGCAGGTTGCAGGACTGGCCCTCGATCCGGATACACACCCCTCGCATTGGTCGCTCCTTGCACTTGGGGATGTAACTGACTACCGGGTGGACTTGCGAGATGCGCAGGCCGTTCGCGGCGTACTGGATGCATACAACCCGGAGATCGTCTTTCACCTGGCAGCACAACCGCTGGTCCGTCGTAGCTACCGTGATCCCGCGACGACATTCGCTTCGAACGTGATGGGCCTGGTCAATTTGTTCGAAGCCGCTCGCACGTGTCCGTCGGTGCGCGTACTGATCAACGCGACCACTGACAAAGTCTACGCCGAGCACGCCAGCCACGAAAGCTACCGCGAAACCGATCCATTGGGTGGGCACGATCCTTACAGCAGCTCGAAGGCCTGCGCGGAACTGGTGTCGGACTGTTACCGCAAGAGTTTCTTCGGCACGACCCATTCCGACGTGCACGTTGCCACGGCGCGTGCCGGCAACGTGATCGGTGGCGGCGACTGGGCCGAGGACCGATTGGTTCCCGATCTGGAGCGCGCCATCAGCTCCGGACAGCCATTGCAGATACGGAGCCCGTTCGCCATCCGTCCCTGGCAACACGTGCTGGAGCCACTCTCCGGCTACCTGCGCCTGGCGCAGTGCCTCTGGAACGACGGCAGCCTTGCCGGTGCCTGGAATTTCGGGCCCGGTCCTGCCGGGGAAATCAGCGTCCAGTCACTGATCGAAGGACTGGCAACGCAATCGAACACCATCAGCATCCAGCCCGATGGCGGCACGCATCCGCACGAAGCCGCCACCCTGCGACTCAATGTCGGTAAAGCTCATCAACTACTGGCATGGCGACCGGTTTGGGACATTGAGGTCGCGTTGGCCCGGACTGCCGCGTGGTACCACGATTTCCGCGATTTCGGCAACGTGAATAGTGCGAACGATTTAGCTGCTTATATCGATGACGCCTGCAAACTCGGTCTGGAGTGGGGGTCGTGAAATACCAACGCACCGCGCTTGCGGGTCTGTTCGAAATCCAGCACACCCCGATCGGCGATGCTCGCGGACGCTTCACACGACTGTTCTGCGAAAAGGAACTTGCCGCCATTCGCCCTGACCTGCACTTCACCCAGATCAATCTCTCTGAAACACGGGGTCGAGGCACCCTCCGCGGCTTGCATTACCAGACGCCGCCCGCCGCGGAAGCCAAGCTGATTCGCTGCTTACGCGGACGCGCGTTCGACGTGGCTGTAGACTTGCGCGCAGAATCGCCCACGTTCCTCCATTGGCATGCTGTGGAACTCAGTGAAGACAATGGCCGTGCCGTCTTCATCCCCGAGGGTTTCGCCCACGGGTTCCAAGCACTCTCAGACGAAGTCGACCTGTTGTACATGCACACTGCACCGTGGACACCGGCGTGCGAAGCCGGCATCTGCCATAACGATCCGCGCTTGTCGATCGCCTGGCCGCTTCCAGCAACCGGGCTATCTACGCGCGATCGTGGCTATACACCAATCGATGACGGCTTCGCGGGAGTGCGGCCATGAAGTGCCGCTTCTGCGACTCCCCATTGCACGACGTGTTCCTGGACTTGGGTAGCGCACCCCCTTCCAACGCTTTCCTGCGCGTCGACGAACTCAATGCCCCCGAGGCGTGGTTTCCCCTCAAACTCCACGTCTGCAACCAATGTCATCTCGTGCAAGTGGACGAAGTGCAAAAACACGATGCGCTGTTCTCCAGTGACTACGTGTACTTCTCTTCCTATTCGCGCAGTTGGCTCGACCATGCCGAACGCTACGTGGCGCAAGCGGTCGAGCGGCTAGACATCACCCCACATAGCCTGGTGGTGGAGATCGCCTCCAACGACGGCTACCTGTTGCAATACGTCAAGGCACGTGGCATCCCTTGCATCGGAATCGAACCCACCGCCAGTACGGCAGCAGTAGCGCGCGAGCGCAGTATCGAGACACTGGAACAGTTCTTCGGCCAACATTCCGCACAGGAATTCACGGCATCCCGGGGCAACGCGGACCTCATTATCGCCAACAACGTGCTGGCCCATGTCCCCAACCTCAACGATTTCGTTGCCGGCCTCGCCACAATGCTTGCGCCCGAAGGCAACATCACGATCGAGTTCCCGCACTTAATGCAATTGATGACGAAACGTCAGTTCGACACCGTCTATCACGAGCATTTCTCGTATTTCTCGTTCCACACGGTACAGCGCGTCCTCGCCATGCACGGCGTGCGTATCTGGGACGTAGAGGAACTTCCTACGCATGGCGGCTCACTGCGCATATGGGCTTGCCACGCAGGGGCCGCGAACCATGAGACCACCGCAGTCGGCACTTTGCTGGCCCGGGAGCGCGCCTCTGGCATGCTGGACATGTCCTACTACCAAGACTTCCAGCGTACAGCCAACGAAATCAAGAACGACTTCCTCTCCTTTCTGTTGGACTGCAAGCGCAACGGGAAATCGGTGATCGGCTACGGCGCGGCGGCGAAGGGCAACACACTGCTCAATTACGCCGGCGTGCGCCCGGATCTGCTGACCTATGTCGTGGATGCATCACCACACAAGCAAGGTCGCTACTTGCCCGGATCGCGCATCCCGGTCGTCACCGAAACACGGATACGCGAAACCCGTCCCGACTACGTGGTAGTCCTGCCTTGGAATCTACGCGACGAAATCACCATGCAACTTGCATACATTCGCGAATGGCGCGGGAAATTCGTCACTGCAGTGCCGAAACTGGAAGTGTCATGAACTCCGAAGGTCCGAACAGTCGCATCTACTACACCAAGCCGTCGATCACCGGCCTAGAAATACGCTACGCCAACGACGCCGTCTCCAACGGCTGGGGCGAGCGCTGCTACGAATACATCGAACGCTTTGAACAATTGTTCGCGCAACATCTCGGTGTGCGCCATGCCATCGCCACCTCCAGCGCCACCGGCGCCCTGCACATGGGTATGGCTGGTCTAGGTATCGGTCCCGGCGACGAGGTAATTATCGCCGACATCAACTGGATCGCCTCCGCCGCCCCCATCGTCCACCTTGGCGCAAAACCAGTGCTGGTGGACGTGTCGCGAGACACTTGGTGCCTCGACCCATCCGCCGTCGAAGCCGCTATCACGCCACGGACCAAGGCGATCCTCGCCGTCCACCTCTACGGCAATCTCTGTGACATGGATGCGCTCTCCGCCATTGCCGAGAAACACGGACTGCACCTTATCGAAGACGCCGCCGAAGCCATCGGATCCGTCTGGCATGGTCGGCGCGCAGGATCGATGGGCGCATTCGGCGCATTCTCGTTCCACGGCACCAAGACCATAACCACCGGTGAAGGTGGCATCTTCGTCACCAATGACGATGCCTTGTACGCACGCGTCCTCACCCTGTCGAACCACGGCCGCGCAAGGGGCGAAAACCGGCAATTTTGGCCAGAACGCATTGGCTTCAAGTACAAGATGTCGAACGTTCAGGCGGCGATCGGATGCGCCCAGATGGAGCGCATTGATGAACTAGTCGCCGGCAAACGCCGAGTGTTCGAGAGCTACCGCGCTGCGCTTTCAGGATTGCCGCTGCGCATGAATCCGGAACCTGTCGGTACGGTCAACGGCTACTGGATGCCGACCTTCGTTGTTGATGGGGGAATACCATTCAACCGGGAAGAATTGCTCGCCGCATTCATGGCAGACAACATCGATGGACGGGTGTTTTTCTGGCCGTTGTCCAGCCTTCCTGCATTCGAGTCGCGCCCGCAACACACCGAAAGTCTTTCGTTGTCGGCACGTGCACTCAACCTTCCCAGCTACCATGACCTCACAGATGCGGAGATCGCACGCGTTGCCCGTCATGTAGTCGATCACCTTGGTAGGAGGCCGCGATGAGTTCAGTGCCCCTTTCAGCCGAGCAGATCGAGTCGTTCTGGCGCGACGGCGTATTGGTCGTGCGCGGCTTCTATGACATGGCCATACAATTGCTGCCAATCCAGCGCGGCATCCACCAGGTGATCGGCCAGGTAATGCTGCGCCACGGTCTCAGCGATAACCGCACGCAGTTTAGCGCGGATGATTTCGACGACGGGTACGAAATGCTGATCGGTACCGATCGGTCGTGGGGCGGTGAGGTTTATGATGCCGTCAAGCAGATTCCGGCCTTTATGCGACTGCTCGCCGACCCGCGCCATGAGCAGATCTTCACGCAACTACGCCCCGATTCGGTACCTGCGATCGCCTCTGGCGGCTACGGCATCCGGATCGACAATCCGGCAGAAGATCGTTTTCGCGCCGAGTGGCACCAGGAGTATCCGGCACAACTGCGCAGTCTCGACGGGCTGGTGTTCTGGAGCCCATTGCGCATGGTGACGGAAGAATTCGGTCCGGTGCGCTTCTGTCCTACCTCCCACTCTGGCGGGCTGATCCCGGTACTGACCCAACCGGAACCAAGCAGTGAACGCAGCGGCGCATACGCATTGCGACTGGAGAATGAAGCGCAAGTCGTCGGGCGCTATCCTCAAGCCGCGCCACTCACCATGCCTGGCGACTTGGTGTTGATCGACTTCCTTACGCTACATGCGTCCGGTTACAACCAAAGTACGCGCCCGCGCTGGTCCATGCAGTTCCGTTACTTCAATTTCAATGATCCGACCGGTCGCGCGCATGGCTGGAAAGGCTCGTTCGCCTCCGGCGTGGATTTTCGCCGAATACACCCCGAACTGTGCGCCGATTGATGACGACATCCGCAGCCAACATTTGTAACGTATGCCGCGCGCCACTTGGCGAGGCGCTGTACCGCTCTGCGGACGGCCAGACGCTGACATCGTTGTGCCGCCTGCACTCCTCCACCACCGAGGTGTTCGCATGCACGAGCTGCGGGCATCTGCAGACGCGTGCAATCGAAGGTATCGACGCCTTCTACGACAACGAATACGACATCTTGGTCGATAGCGAGGAAGAAGACCAGATCTACGAGATGCGTGACGGTGCGCCGACATACCGCACGACGCACCAGGTCCGAGTGCTTCGCGACATGCTGGGCGATATCGCATCTCCGATGCTGTTGCTCGACTACGGATGCGCCAAGGGTTCAACCATTCGCACGTTATGCGCACAAGAGCCCGGCATCGTGCCGCACCTGTATGACGTCAGCGCGCGTTACGAACCATTCTGGGACAAGTTTTCCCAGCGTGGGAACTGGGCGATCAAGTACACTCCCGCGAATTGGATGGGGCGCTTCGACCTAGTTACCTCGTTCTTCTCACTTGAGCACATCCCGGCGGTTGCCGACACGCTGCGTCATATCGCCTCTCTAATGCGCCCGGGTGGTCGCTTCTACGCAGTAGTGCCGAATGTGATGACGAATGTCGCCGACTTCGTGGTTGTCGATCACTGCAACCACTTCACTGTGTCATCGCTCGAGCGCCTTCTTGCGGATGCGGGACTGGTCGCCGAGCGCATCGATGACACGGCACATCGCGGTGCACTCGTGCTGGTGGCACAGAAACCGATAAGCGACACAGTCATCAGGATGTCTACCGACTACGCTGGAATCGAACGTGTCTGCAGTCAGCTTTCCGGCCTCGCCAACTTCTGGGGTAGCGCTTCCAGGCGCGTGCGTGAATTCGAGCACGCCCTGCCAGAACGGAAGCAAGTGGCGATCTACGGTGCAGGATTCTATGGGGCGTTTCTGCGCATAAGCCTGGCCGATCCGGAACGCGTCGCATGCCATCTGGACAACAACCCGTTCCTGCACGGTAAATTCTTCAACCAAAAACCGGTATTGCCACCCGCGCAGTTGCCTGCCGATCTAAACACGGTATTGATCGGCCTTAATCCGGCGCACGCACGCCACATCGTCGCGGACATCCCGGCATTGGCTCGCCCTGACCTGAAATTTTTCTTCCTATGATCGGCCCGGCGCTTGAGGGCGTTACGGTGCGACTGCGTGGCTGGCGCGAAGCTGACTTGCCGGTATTGTCGATACTGCGCAGTGACGTGGATCTACAGGCAAAGCTGATGGCGCGCGCCCGGCCGAACCCCATTGAACGCGTACGCGAATGGCTAGTAGAGCGCGCGGCTCAGCCCGATCTTCTGCTGTACGTCATCGCTAGCCGCGCCGACGACTCAATGCTCGGCTATGTGCAGGCCGCGGCCATGGACGTGTTCCAAGGTCACTGCGAGCTCGGCATCTGCCTGTCCCCCCTTGCACAAGGCCACGGCATCGCCACCGCGGCACTCGATCTTCTTCATACACACTTGGGTGATCAATACGGTCTGCGCAAGATCGGCTTGCGGGTACGTGCGGACAACGCACGCGCGATCGCCTTCTATCGCCGCGAGGGTTACCTCGAGGTTGGGCGCCTTGCTGGCCACTACCGCGAACGAGATGCATATATCGATATCATCCTGATGGAGCGATTGTTGCGTAGGGCGGCAATCAGACCGATTTCGCCAACATGAAAGTCGTGATCTCACAGCCAATGCTGTTCCCATGGGTCGGCTTGCTGGAGCAGGTGCGCCTGGCAGACGTTTATGTGAACTACACGGATGTGCAGTTCTCCAAGGGGAGCTTCGTCAATCGTGTTCAGGTCAAGACCGCGAACGGGTCGCGCTGGATGACGGTGCCACTTGCCGACCTGCACTTGGGACAACGCATCGACCAAGTGCGCCCTAGCGACAAGCGCCCTTGGCGCGAGGAGCACTTGGCGTTGCTAGCGGATGCCTACACAGATGCACCGTACCGCGATGCAATGCTTGATTTGGTGCGCGGTGTGTACGCGCATGATTACGCCGACATCGGTGCACTCGCTACCGCGTCCCTGCTGGCACTGTGTGAATATTTCGACCTCGACCGCGATTGCCGCTTCGTCGATATCGACGAACTCGGAATCGGTGACAGCGGCAGCACGCGGGTACTCAAGATCGTGCGCTCGCTCGGCGGTACCCGCTACATTACCGGTCACGGTGCTGCCCGCTACCTCGACCACGCGGCGTTCGATCGCACCGGTATCGCTGTGGAGTATATGGACTACACGAAGGCGCCCTATCCGCAGCTGCACGGCGAGTTCACCCCATTCGTATCCGCACTGGACCTAATTGCGAACACCGGCTCTCATGGCAAAAAATTCATCTGCCCGCGCATCACTCCCTGGAAGGACTTTCCCACCCATGAACGAAACCGAGCGATTTCAGACTGAAGTTGCCGGCAACATTGCCGGCCTGAAGCGGGACATCGACGTGCAGGCGCTTTCGCGTATCTGGTTGCGCGAGATTACCCAGCATAAGTACGCCTACAATTTTCGCTGGCTCGGTCGGCCGGTTATCCAATTCCCCCAAGACATGGCAGCTTTGCAGGAGCTGATATGGGACGTACGGCCAGATCTGATCATTGAAACCGGCATCGCCCACGGCGGCTCACTCATGCTCAGCGCCTCGCTACTGGCACTTCTGGATTACTGCGAAGCGGCTGAGACAGGCGCCCTTCTCGACCCGCACACACCAAAACGCAAGGTGCTGGGCATCGACATAGACATTCGCCGCCACAACCGTGAGGCGATCGAGGCCCATCCAATGGCTACGCGGATCGAGATGATCGAAGGCTCGTCAATTGACGCCGATGTCGTGCAGCGCGTGCGGGAACGCGCTGCCGGGAAACGCGTGTTGGTGCTTCTCGACTCCAACCACACCCACGACCACGTGCTCGCTGAGCTGGAGGCTTATGCACCATTGGTCGGACCGGGCAGTTATTGCGTGGTGTACGACACATTGATCGAGGACATGCCGGACAATCTCATCCAGGACCGACCATGGGGCCGAGGTGACAACCCCAAGACGGCCGTGCGTGAGTTCCTTTCCCACAACCGGAACTTCGAAGTGGACGAGGACATCGAGGCCAAGCTGCTGATCACGGTCGCGCCAGGCGGTTACCTGAGGCGCGTCGCTGATGGCGACTGAGTCGGACATTGATGGATCCGGTGAACAAGATCTGCCGCTGGTATCCATCGGGCTGTTCGCATACAACGAAGCGCGCTTCCTGCGCAGGACGCTGGATAGCCTGCTGGCTCAGGATTACGCCAACATCGAGATCATTATTTCGGACAACTGCTCCACGGACGAAACAGAGGCAATCTGCTTGGAGTATGCGCAACGCTCCAGCTGGATCCGCTACCACCGACGGCCGCACAATGTGGGATCCGCCGCCAACTCAATCCATGTGCTGGAGCAGGCCACTGGGAAGTACTTCATGTGGGCGTCGGGGCACGATGCCTGGTCACCGGGACTAATCTCGACCTGCGTCACGTTGCTGGAGGGGCATCCCTCCTCAGCGCTGGCTTACGGTCCTGCCAGCTGGATCGACGAAGAGGATCGCGCCTGGGACAAGGAATCGGGCTGGTACGACACCCGTGGCATGCAAGCGATGCTGCGATTTTTTATGGCGTTTTGGGGCAATGCACACCCCATCCTCGGACTGATTCGCACCCGCTACCTGCATGAGCTGCCCAAGATCCATGCCTGCGTGGGAGCTGACCAGATCGTGCTTGTCGAGCTGGCATTGAAGGGGGATTTCCTGCACGCAGCAGACGCCATGTGGTGGCGACGCCAACCGCGCAAACGTGAATCACATGCGGATCGCATACGGCGTTACAAGAGCTCGGATTTCGGCCTTGCCAAGAGCTGGCTAGATCGCAGCTTGCCCCTGTTGCGGTTGCCACTGGAACAGGCGCGCGCAGTACTGCGCAGCCAACTTGGTATCGGCGAGAAAATCGCGGTGCTGATGGCGCTGGTACCAGCGTTCCTGGTGCGCTATCTGGCGGGCCGAAAAGCCTGATGCACAGCCAGCTTCCCCTACAGCTACCCAAGTCCGGTGTAACACCTGCGCTCGCTCTTGCCCGCAAGGCGCTGCGCATCGCAAAACTACTGTTCACGCCAATTGCACTTGTCTTTCTCCTCTACTTCGTATGGGAGAGCCGAGAGTCCCTATGCGAAGTACTCGCCAGAGGTAACCCGTGGCGACTGCCGATTGCCGTGCTCCTCTGGTCGTTGATGGCTCTGCTGGCACCGCTATTCGCGAGCGTGGTGTTCCGTGCAGTAGGCGGCCGTCGGTTTTCCTATCGCCAGCTTGCCACCATCCACATCGCCAATCTGCCTGCACGCTATATCCCCGGCGGGATATGGCACACAGTCGGCAGAGCCGTTGCCTTTTCCAGGCTCGGTATCGGGAAACGCGATATTGCGATATTCGTATTGTTGGAGAATGCGCTCGCCGTTGGCGTGGCATTCGCATTGGGAGGTCCGTTGGTTGCGTTGTATCGCGGACTGACAGGCTGGGGGTTGGCCGCCGCGCTTGCGGGCACTAGCGGCATACTCGGGCTAGCAATACTTCCTTGGCTGCTCAACTATCGCCTTACAACAGGACGCGGCAGCTTTCATGCACGCGACTACTTGATTTGCACTGGCATCGTGGCGGTTTCATGGTGCATCGGCGCCACTGCATTCGTGATGTTCTTGACTTCGTTTCCGGATCTAGCAGTGCATGTTTCTGCATTAGAGGCCGGCGCCACCTACCTGTTCGCATGGGGCATGGGGTTCATTGCCTTTTTTGCCCCACAAGGCATCGGAGTATTTGAGGTTGTTGCCGGAGACATGATCAGCGGCACTGGATCGCTGAAGAGTGCAGCTGCACTGCTGGCTGGATTTCGACTCGTGATCTTACTGTCGGATGCCCTTGTGTGGGGTGCGTATCAACTCGGTCGGATGATCTTGCGGCACCGGAAGTAAAGCGAACGATTACCAATAAGGATAACCGGACAATTGACCACGCCTAGATGCCTCCATCGCCCTTCTGGTAGGTCAAGCTGGTGATCTGCTCCGACACTAAGCCGATCAGAAACACAATCACCGCCGCACTCAACAGCAGCATGCTCATGTTGGTGAAGCGCCCATTTTGGTGGAAGGTCCACGCATACCAACCCAAACCAGCAAACCCGAAGCAGGCAGCAATCGGCGCAAACAACTTCAACGGCGAATACAGCGTCGCGATCTTGAAGATGATCAGCAGGAAGCGGATGCCGTCCTTGATCGGGCGGATGTGGCTGCTCGTGCCCACGCGCTTCGCCACCGGAATCGGCACGTAAGCCACCGGATAGGCGCTGCGGAAGAACGCCATGGTGCTGGTGGTTGGATAACTGAATCCGTTGGGCAGCAGGTGCAGGAATTCCATGAACTTGCCAGCGCGCACAGCACGGAACCCCGAAGTGAGATCCATGATGCGATGGCCAGTCATCCAACTCGCTAGCCGGTTGTAGAAAGCATTCGCCAATCCGCGCCCGGCATTGGCTTGGCCGCTGCCATCGCGCGCGCCCACCACCATGTCGTAGCCTACATCCAGCTGCTCGAGCAACGACTGGATATGCGCAGGATCATGCTGGCCATCCGCGTCCATGAAGACGAGGATGTCGCCCGAGGCTGCCCGCGCGCCACGCTTGATCGCAGCGCCGTTCCCCATGGAATACGGCGACGACAGGACTTGCACGCCATGCTCGCCACAGACCGCTGCGGTTCGATCGGTGGAGCCATCGTCCACGACGATCACCTCGGCCTCCGGCCAGCGCGCCCGTAGCGCCGGCAATGACTTGGCAAGGCCAGTTTCCTCGTTCTTGGCCGGCAGGATGATCGACAACCGCATGCAGTGTTCCCCCAATGGCTCGCGCCGATGGTGCAAGTCTACGGTGAATTCAGGATTTCCCGATGGCTTGGGGATTCCACCTCGGCGACGCTGGATAAGCCAATCTTCAATAACAAGAATGATATAATGCCGCCGTGGTCATTTAGCTACTACAGCGCCCGCGTTGAACGAGGCGTTGCCGGTTGGCCGTCGAGCGTCCGTGCTGATTATTTGCGTATCTTGGACATGATGGCGCGATACGGTCCGAATCTTGGTTTGCCGCACACCCGCGCAATGGGTGGCGGACTTTTCGAAATTCGGGCGAAGGGACGTGAAGGTATCGGGCGGGCGCTATTTTGCACCGTGGTCGGCAAACGCATCGTCATTCTTCACTGTTTTATCAAGAAAACCGAACAGACCCCCAAGCAGGAATTGGGCGTTGCAATGGCCAGACAGAAAGAGGTGTTGAAACATGGACCATGATCGTTACAACCCGGTTCCGTTCGATGTGGAAGCCATTCGCAAACGTTGGATGAAGGATCCAGTATTTGCGGAGGCTTTCGTCGCCCTGGAAGACGAGTATGTTGCGCTGGAAGAACTGCTGCGCGCACGCCAACGCGCCGGTATGACACAGGCCGACGTGGCTGAACGCATGGGCGTGGCGCAATCGTCTGTCGGACGGCTGGAATCGACTGCAGGGAGCCGCAAGCACGCCCCCTCGCTCACGACGCTTCGCAAATATGCGGCCGCAGTCGGATGCGAGTTGCGCATCACACTCACGCCGATCGCCAAACCAAAGCGCGAGCCTACCGCAGCCTGACCCACCATTCGCTTCTGCAGGGCAGGTGCGTTAAATTTCCGGTAACGGATGGAGCCAACCCGCGCAATGAACGCAGCCCCCTCGCAGAATCTGCTCGGCATCACCGGCATCGCCCGGCGTCTGGTGCTGGACGGCGCCCTCGATGCCGACTCGGCGCGTCTGGCCCAGGACGCCGCCACCAAGGAGCGCAAGCCGGTCGCCAACTACCTGCTGGAGCACGGGCTGGTAGGTGGTCCCGCCCTGGCGGCTGCGCAATCGATGGAGTTCGGCCTGCCGGTGTTCGATCCGGCGGCGATGGACCCACAGTTCGACGCGATGAAGCTGGTATCGCCGGAGATGATCGCCAAGCACGGCGTGCTGCCGCTGTTCCGGCGTGGCAGCCGGCTCTATCTCGGCATCACCGATCCCGCGCATACCGAAGGGCTCGAGGAGATCCGTTTCCAGTCCGGCAGTACCGGCATCGAAACCATCCTGATCGACGAGGTCACGCTCAAGCGCACGCTGGAAGCGTGGCAGGCGGCCAACGAAAGTTTCAGCGCGATGATGGATGACGCCGAAGGCCTGGAAGGGCTGGAGGTCGATGGCGGCGACGAGGACAGCGCATCGGAATCGGTCAGCGATGGCAGCGACGACGCGCCGATCGTCAAGTTCGTCAACAAGATCCTGCTGGATGCCGTGCGTCGCGGCGCCTCCGATATCCATTTCGAACCGTTCGAGGCCGAATACCGCATCCGCATGCGCGTCGACGGCCTGTTGCGGATCATGACGCGCGCGCCGATCAAGATGAAGGAACGCATCGCCGCCCGCATCAAGGTGATGGCGCAGCTGGACATCGCCGAGAAGCGCGTGCCGCAGGACGGCCGCATCAAGCTCACTGTCAGCCGCACCAAGCAGATGGACTTCCGCGTCAGCTCGCTGCCGACCCTGTTCGGTGAAAAGATCGTGATGCGATTGCTCGACGGCAGCGCCGCCAAGATGGGCATCGACAAGCTCGGCTACGAGGACGACCAGCGCAAACTGTTCGAGGAAGCGATCCAGAAGCCCTATGGCATGGTGCTGGTGACCGGCCCCACCGGCTCCGGCAAGACGGTGTCGCTGTATACCGCGCTGAACATCCTCAACGACGAATCGCGCAACATCTCCACCGTCGAGGATCCGGTGGAAATCCGCGTTGGCGGCATCAACCAGGTGCAGCAGAACCAGAAGCGCGGCATGACCTTCGCCGCCGCCCTGCGCAGCTTTCTGCGCCAGGATCCGGACGTGATCATGGTCGGCGAAATCCGCGACCTCGAGACCGCCGAGATCGCCGTCAAGGCCGCCCAGACCGGCCACATGGTGCTGTCCACCCTGCACACCAATGACGCCCCGCAGACCATCTCGCGCCTGATGAACATGGGCATCGCGCCCTACAACATCACCAGTTCGGTCACGCTGGTGATCGCCCAGCGCCTGGCCCGCCGCCTGCACGACTGCAAGCGACCAGTCCAGTTGCCGGCCGAAGCCCTGCTGGCGGAAGGCTTCTCGCAGGAAGAGGTTGACGCCGGCATCACCTTGTACGAGGCTGTCGGATGCCCTGACTGTACCGAGGGCTACAAGGGGCGTACCGGCATCTACCAGGTGATGCCGATGAACGAGGAGATTCAAAGCATCGTGCTGAAGGGCGGCAACATGCTGCAGATCGGGGAAGCCGCGCAACGCAGCGGCATCCGTGACCTGCGCCTGTCGGCGCTGCTGAAGGCGAAGAACGGAATCACCAGCCTGGCCGAAATCAACCGAGTCACCAAGGACTGAGCATGTCTTCCTCCCCCAGGACTGCCGCCCGCCCGGGATTGTTCGCCCCGAAGGCGAAACCCGATCCCAATGCCATGAAGACCTTCACCTGGAAAGGGAAGGACAAGCGTGGCGTGGTGATGAAAGGCGAGATCGACGCCAAGAACGAGGCGCTGGTCAAGGCCGAGCTGCGCAAGCAGGGCATCGTTCCCGATGTGGTCAAGCCCAAGGCCAAGCCACTATTCGGCGGCGCCGGCAGGAAAATCACCCCCAGGGACATCGCGATCTTCAGCCGCATGTGGGCGACGATGATGAAGTCCGGCGTGCCGATCGTGCAGTCGCTGGAGATCATCGGCAGCGGGCAGAAGAACCCGAAGATGACCAAACTGGTGATGGCCCTGCGCGATGACATCTCTGGCGGCTCGTCGCTGTACGAAACCCTGAGCAAGCACCCGATCCAGTTCGACGAGCTTTACCGCAACCTGATTCGTGCCGGCGAAAGCGCCGGTGTGCTGGAAGTGGTGCTGGAAACCATCGCCAGCTACAAGGAAAACATCGAAACCATCAAGGGCAAGATCAAGAAGGCCCTGTTCTACCCGGCGATGGTGATCGCGGTGGCGATCCTGGTCAGCGGCGTGCTGCTGGTCTACGTGGTGCCGCAGTTCGAGGACATCTTCAAGAGCTTCGGCACCGACCTGCCCGCCTTCACCAAGATGATCGTGGCGATGAGCCGGATCGTGGTGAAGACTTGGTGGATCATCCTGATCGCCATTGCCGGCGGCATCTTCGGTTTCATCTGGTTCTACAAGCGTTCGATCAAGTTCCAGCACTTCCTCGATCGCGTCTCGCTGAAGATCCCGATCATCGGCACCATCCTCAACAATTCCGCGATCGCGCGCTTCGCGCGCACGCTGGCCGTGACCTTCGCCGCCGGCGTGCCGCTGGTGGAGGCGCTGGATTCCGTGGCCGGCGCCACCGGCAACATGGTCTATACCGATGCGGTGAAGCGCATCCGTGACGATGTCGCGGTGGGTTACCAGGTCAACGTGGCGATGAAGCAGACCAACCTGTTCCCGCACATGGTGGTGCAGATGACCGCCATCGGCGAAGAGGCCGGCGCGCTCGACACCATGATGTACAAGGTCGCCGACTTCTACGAGGAAGAGGTCAACAACTCGGTGGATGCGCTGTCCAGCCTGATCGAACCGCTGGTGATGGTGGTGATCGGCATCCTGGTCGGCAGCATGGTGATCGGCATGTACCTGCCCATCTTCAAGCTGGCATCGGTGGTCGGCTGACGGATGGCCTACCTCGACACCCAGCCGGCGCTCGGCTACGGGCTGATCGCCGGACTGGGCTTGGCGACCGGCAGCTTCCTCAATGTGGTGATCCTGCGCTTGCCCAAGCGCATGGAATGGGAGTGGAAGCGCGACGCCCGCGAAGCACTTGACGTGGACGACGTCTATGAACCGGCGCCGCCGGGGATCGCGGTGGAGCCCTCGCACTGCCCGCACTGCAAGACGCCGCTGCGCTGGTACGAGAACATCCCGCTGCTGAGCTGGATCGCGCTGCGCGGCAAATGCCGCCATTGCGGCGCACCGATTTCCCTGCAGTATCCGTTGGTGGAATTGCTGACGATGGTGCTGTCGCTGGCCTGCGTCTGGCGCTTCGGCTTCGGTTGGCAGGGTTGGGGCGCGCTGATCTTCAGCTGGTTCCTGATCGCGCTGTCCGGCATCGACGTCCGCACCCAACTGCTGCCGGACAAACTCACCCTGCCCCTGTTGTGGCTGGGCCTGATCGGTTCCGCCGATCATCTCTATGTGCCGGCCAAGGCCGCCATCCTCGGTGCGGCCTGGGGCTATGTGTCGCTGTACATCGTGTCGTGGGCGTACAAACAGGCGACTGGCAGGGATGGCATGGGCGGCGGTGACCTCAAGCTGCTGGCCGCGATCGGCGCGTGGTGCGGATCGAAGGCGCTGCTGCCGACGCTGCTGATCTCCTCCCTGTTGGGTGCCGTGATCGGGTCGATCCTGCTGGCCGTGCAAGGCCGCGACAAGGCGACACCACTGCCGTTCGGCCAATACCTGGCGCTGGCGGGCTGGATCGTGTTCATGTGGGGCGGGCAGATCATCGATGCCTACATGCGCCTGACCGGGCTGAAACCCTAGGGCCACTAGCGCCATGCCGCGCCAGGACATGTATTGCGTTGGATTGACCGGTGGCATCGCTTCCGGCAAATCGGCGCTGGCGGATCGCTTGCACGCGCGCGGCGCATTTCTTGCCGATGCCGATCTCGTCGCACGCGAGGTCGTCGCACCCGGGCAACCTGCGCTTGCCGAGATCACTGCGCATTTCGGCAATGACGTGTTGCAGGCGGATGGCCAACTTGACCGCGCGATGCTGCGCCGGCGCATCTTCGCCAATCTCGATCAACGCAAGGCGCTGGAAGCGATCACCCATCCACGGATCCGTCGCGCCTTGCACGACGCCTGCATGTCGGCGACTGCGCCGTATGCGGTGGTCGCGATTCCATTGCTGGCCGAGGGCGGCGGACGTTCGACCTATCCCTGGCTCGATCGCATCGTTGTGGTAGACGTGCCGGTGGAATTGCAGCGCATGCGCCTGTTGGCACGCGACGGTATCGATGCCGCGCTGGTCGACGGGATGATCGCCGCACAGGCGAACCGCGCACAGCGGCTGGCGATCGCCGACGACGTGGTGACGAATACCGGGACGCTTGGCGATCTGGATGTTGCTGCAGACAGGCTGGATCGGTTGTATCGGGGATTGGCCGCGGCTTAGGCGTTCCACGCGCTGATCGCCGCGATCCCCTGCGCGCCGTTGCGACGCGACTCCACGATATCCGCGGAACCCAACCCGCCCAGTGCGTACACCGGCAGCACCGGTACCTGCGCCCGCAAATCGCGAAACATGTTCCAACCGATGCCAACGACACCGGGATGGCTGCGGGTTTCCTTCACCGGCCCCAGCAACGCGAAATCGCAACGCAATCCCGCTGCCACCTGCAATTCCGCCATCGAATGGCAGGACGCCGCCAGTCGCAAGCCGCTCCACTCGCTTGCCGCAGGCGACGACAGCTGCGTCGAGCGCAGGTGCAGGCCGGCATCGAATTCGCGCGCAAGTCCGGCATCGCCATTGATCCAGACGTCAACGCCCTGCCCGCGCAGCGACGCGCACGCCTGTTCAACCAAACGCCGCCAATCGTCGGGATGTGATGTCGCGAACAACGGCGCACGCAATTGCACGCGGCGGATGCCGTGGCGTTCGACAGAGGCTTCAAGCGCACGCAACCACGCATCGCCATCGACGGGTTCCGGCGTGATCAGCAATCGATCCGGCTGCAACAACGCCGCCACCACCGGCCCGTCAGCAGGCGGCATGGCGTATTGCGCAAGTTTCTCCGGCGGCACCCAGGCCAGCGCCTGGCCATCGAGCCCGCGCGGCGCGTTGCGATAGTGCTTGATCTCGTACACATCGAGCATCAACGCCTTCGGCGCGTGCTGCGGTACCGCGATCAGCGGACCGCCGACGGTCGCCTCGATGCCGAGCTCCTCCCGCAGTTCACGCTGCAGTGCCTGCTGCGGCGTCTCGCCCGGCTCGATCTTGCCGCCCGGGAATTCCCACAGGCCAGCAAGATCGCGCCCTTGCGTGCGGCGTGCCAGCAGGATGCGACCGCGCACGTCGCGGATCACTCCGGCGACGACGTGGATCGGCTCCATCCCTGCGATCAGGCCAGTTGGCCGTGGCAGTGCTTGAACTTCTTGCCACTCCCGCACGGACACGGATCATTGCGACCGATCGCTGCCATGGCATCGGGATTGGCCAGCAGTGCCTGTTGCTGCACCGCGCGCGCTTCCGCGTCGGCGCCGTAGCCGCCCATGTCGGGATGCTGGAACTGCATGTTTTGCGCCGCAGCCTGTGCCTGCTGGCGCTCGGCGGCTTCCATCGCGGCGATTTCTTCCTCGCTGCGGATGCGCACGCGACCGAGCGTGGTGGTGACTTCGCGCTTGACCGATTCCAGCATGTCGGTGAACAGCTGGAACGCTTCCTTCTTGTACTCGTCCTTGGGCTGCTTCTGGGCGAAGCCGCGCAGGTGGATGCCCTGGCGCAGGTAGTCCATGCGCGCGAGGTGTTCCTTCCAGTTCTGGTCGAGCACCGAGAGCATCAGGTGCTTCTCGATCATGCGCATGGTGTCGCTGCCGACTTCGGCTTCCTTGTCGACGAAGTGCCGTTCGACCGCCTTCTGCACTTCGTCCTCGACGTCGGACGCTTCCACGTCCTCGCGCTTGCCGATCTCCTCGACCAGCGGCAGTTGCAGGCCGATCTCGTTGGCAAGTTCCGACTGCAGGCCTTCGAGGTCCCACTGGTCGTGCATCGAGTCCACTGGCACGTAGCGGTGCACCGTGTCGGCCACCACGTCGTTGCGGATGCCGTCGACGTTGTCCTTGATCGATTCCGCTTCCAGCAACTCGTCGCGCTGCTGGTAGATCACCTTGCGCTGGTCGTTGTTGACGTCGTCGAAATCGAGCAGGTTCTTGCGGATGTCGAAGTTGTGCGCCTCGACCTTGCGCTGGGCGTTGGCGATCTGGCGCGTGACCAGCGGCGACTCGATGATGTCGTCTTCCTTCAGGCCCATGCGCTCCATCATCTTCTGCACCCAGTCGGCGGCGAAGATGCGCATCAGGTTGTCGTCCAGCGACAGGTAGAAGCGCGACGAACCCGGATCGCCCTGTCGACCGGAACGGCCGCGCAGCTGGTTGTCGATGCGGCGGCTTTCGTGGCGTTCGGTGCCGAGGATGTGCAGGCCACCGAGTTCCACCACCTTGTTGTGGCGCTCCTGCCATTCGGCCTTCATGCGCGCCAGCGTCGCTTCGTCGGCCGGCGTACCGGCGGCTTCGAGGTCGGACAGTTCCGATTCCAGCGAACCGCCGAGCACGATGTCGGTACCGCGACCGGCCATGTTGGTGGCGATGGTCACCGCGCCGGGACGACCGGCCTGCGCGACGATGTGCGCTTCGCGTTCGTGTTGCTTGGCGTTCAACACTTCATGCGCCACGCCGAACTTGCCGAGGTATTCGCTCAGCAGTTCCGACACTTCGATCGACGTGGTGCCGACCAGTACCGGCTGGCCCTTCTTGTGCGCTTCCTGGATCTCGTTGGCGACGGCGCGGAACTTGCCGGCGCGGTTGAGGAACACCAGGTCTGGGTAATCCTTGCGGATCATGTCGCGATGGGTCGGGATCACCACCACTTCCAGGCCGTAGATGCTCTGGAATTCGTAGGCTTCCGTATCCGCCGTGCCGGTCATGCCGGCCAGCTTCTTGTACATGCGGAACAGGTTCTGGAAGGTGATGCTCGCCAGCGTCTGGTTCTCGCGCTGGATGTCGACGCGTTCCTTCGCTTCCACCGCCTGGTGCAGGCCATCCGACCAGCGACGGCCCGGCAACGTGCGGCCGGTGAATTCGTCGACGATGATGACTTCGCCATCGCGCACGATGTAGTCGACGTCCTTCTGGTAGATCGCATGCGCGCGCAGCGCCGCGTTCAAATGATGGACGACATGGATGTTCTGCGGGTTGTATAGGCTGTCGTCTTCGCCGAGGATGCCGGCGGCGCGCAGCAGGTCTTCCGCGTGTTCCTGGCCGGCTTCGGACAGATGCGCCTGCTTCTGCTTCTCGTCCACCCAGAAATCGCCGACGCCCTCTTCCTTTTCCTGGCGGCTCAGGCGCGGCACGATGGCATCGACGCGCAGATACAGTTCCGGTGAGTCATCGGCCGGGCCGGAGATGATCAGCGGCGTACGCGCTTCATCGATCAGGATCGAATCGACTTCGTCGACGATCGCGTAATTGAGGCCACGCTGGAAACGGTCTTCCTTCGCCAGCGCCATGTTGTCGCGCAGGTAGTCGAAACCGAATTCGTTGTTGGTGCCGTAGGTGATGTCGGCGGCGTACGCGGCGTGCTTGTCGGAATGCGGCATGCCCGGGAAGACCACGCCAACACTCAGGCCCAGCCAGTTGTAGAGCTTGCCCATCTGTGCGGCGTCGCGACGCGCCAGATAGTCGTTGACGGTGACGACATGGACGCCCTTGCCTTCCAGCGCGTTGAGGTACACCGGCAGCGTGCCGACCAGCGTCTTGCCTTCGCCGGTGCGCATCTCGGCGATCTTGCCCATGTGCAGCACCATGCCGCCGACCAGCTGCACGTCGTAGTGGCGCAGGCCGAGCACGCGCACGGACGCTTCGCGGCACACCGCGAACGCTTCCGGCAGCAGCTTGTCCAGCGACTCACCCTTGGCGTGGCGATCCTTGAATTCCTGGGTCTTGGCCTTCAGCGCATCGTCGGAGAGCGCCTGCATCTGCGGCTCGAACGCGTTGACCTTGCGGACGATGCCATCGAGTTGCTTGAGCAGTCGTTCGTTGCGGCTGCCGAAAACGTTGGTGAGGAGTCGGTTGAACATGGAATCGTCGGGCTCGAAAACGGAAAAAGGGCACCAAAGCACCCTTTGGAACCTGACATTGTAGCTGGGGGCGGACTTCCCCGCCCTCAAGCCCTCAGCCGCGCTTCACCGAACTGCGGCCGGCGAGGAAGGGCGCCGGATTGACGTAGGCACCGTCCTTCCACACTTCCAGATGCACGTGCGCACCGGTGGAACGCCCGGTGGAACCGGCCTTGGCGATCTCGGTGCCGGCGCGGACCAAGTCGCCGACTTTCATCAGCAACCGCGAGTTGTGCGCGTAGCGGGTGACGTAGCCGTTGCCGTGATCGACCTCGACCACGTTGCCGTAACCGGTGCGCTGGCCGACGAAGCTGACCACGCCATCGGCCACGGCATAGACCGGGTCGCCGACCTGGGCGGCGAAATCGATGCCCTTGTGGAACTGCGCACCGGCGCCGAACGGATCGGCGCGCTCGCCGAACGTCGAGGTGACGTAGCTGTGCGCGGTCGGCGCGATCGCATGTTCCAGGCTGCCCTTGGCGGTGCGGCTGGCGAGCAGCGAATCGAGCACCTTGAGCTGGCTGCCGGCGCTGTCGAACTGGCCTTGCACGGCATCGAGGCCGGAGCGCATCTGTGCCGGGCTGATGTCGCTGGCGGGACCGCCACCACCCTGGCCGACCGGCGCCGAGAAGTTGAATTCGCCACCCTGCAGGCCGCTGGCGTCGACCAGGCGCTGGCCAACGGCGTTGAGACGGGTCGCCTGCGCCTGCAGTTCCGCCAGTCGCGCCGACATCGCATTGAGCTCGCGCTGGGCATCGTGGCGGATCTGCTCGGTGCCGGCGGTCTGCGCGACCACTTCGGCATGCTGGAACGCCGCCATCGCGCCGAGACCGGTCATCAGGCCCACCATCAGTGCTGCCGCCAGCGTTCGATACGGGCTGCGCGACAGCCGTTGGCCACCACGCGCCAGCAGGCGCTGCGTGGCGGCATGCAAGCGCGCACGCAGGCCCGGCTGCGCCGAAACGGCATGCATCCGCGGGTGGAACATGAAACGGTATCCCGGATCCTTGCGCACCCAGCCCCGGCTCGCGCTGGGACGTTTAAAGTGGCGGACGGCCCTATAGCCTGAACCTGTTTTCTTCACGTCATCTCCGAAATGTCCAAACCACGCGGTCCTCGACAAGCTCCATCCCGTGCCATCCCGAGCGCCTGGCAGGCAGCTCTGGCCGGGAGTGCCGCCGATCCGCTGAAGCGGGCCGAGTGGCTGACGTCGCTGGATCACCAGCTGCGCCTCGCTTTGCCGTTGCAGTTGGCCGCACATGCGCGGCTGGCCAACGTCGATGGAAACCGCCTGGTGTATGCAGTGGATGGCCCGGCCTGGGGCAGTCGCCTGCGCCTGTCCGGTGATGCCATCCTCGATGCCGCCCGTTCCCTCGGGCTGGCCGTGGATGCACTGGTGGTCCGCATTGTGCGGATGCCCACGCAGCCGGGGGTGGCAGTACGTTCGCCACTCCCTGGATCTTCTTCCGGCAGTGAGCGCTCCGCGCTGCGCGCCGCGCGCGAGCTGATCGCGCAGGGGCCTGCCGATGACCGGGACGATGTAAACGCGCCCAAGCCATCCCGGGCCGATCGGCTGCGCGCACGGCGCCCGCCTCGTCCGGAGGATGCATCCTAGGGGTGATGGCGACCCGGCGTGTTAAGGGATCGCTCGAAACCGGGGTTCAAACCGGGACGTACGTCCCATAAACAGCCGGGCGACGGGCCTCGTCGGCCGCCGGTTCATCTTCGAAAGTGGCCAGTTCCCAAGCGTCGGTGGTGGCCAGGACCTGGCGCACCAGCGCGTTGTTGAGGGCGTGGCCGGACTTGTGGCCGGTATAGGTGCCGAGTACCGGATGGCCGAGCAAATAGAGGTCGCCCACGGCATCGAGGATCTTGTGGCGGACGAATTCGTCGGCGTAACGCAGACCATCCTCGTTCAACACGCGGAATTCATCGAGGACGATGGCGTTGTCCATCGAACCGCCGAGGCCGAGATTGCGTTCGCGCATGAATTCGAGATCGCGCATGAAGCCGAAGGTGCGCGCGCGGCTGACTTCGCGGATATAGCTGGCGGTCGAGAAATCGACCACCGCCTGCGACAGCGAGGCCGGGATCGCCGGATGGTTGAAATCGACGGTGAAATCGAGGCGAAAGCCATCGTGCGGGGTGAACGCGGCGCGCTTGTCGCCATCGATCACTTCCACCGGCTTGGTGATGCGGATGAATTTCTTCGGCTTGTCCTGCTCGACGATGCCTGCCGACTGCAGCAGGAACACGAACGGGCTGGAGGAGCCATCCATGATCGGCACTTCCGGCGCCGACAGGTCGATCCAGGCGTTGTCGATGCCGAGCCCGGCGAGGGCCGACATCAGGTGTTCCACCGTGTTGACGCGCACGCCGTCACGGGCGAGCCCGGTGCACAGCATGGTTTCGCTGACCAGATCGCCTCGCGCGGGCAGCTCGACCGCCGGCTCGAGATCGACGCGACGGAACACGATGCCGGTATCCACCGGCGCCGGGCGCAGGGTCAGGAAGACCTTTTCGCCGCCGTGCAGGCCGACGCCGGTCGCACGGATGACGTTTCGCAATGTGCGTTGGCGGATCATGCGGAAGCGGTCGCGACCATGAAAAGTAAAGACGCGCCGACCGCTTCGCGGTTGACGCAGCGGTTCAGATTAACACGCAGGGTGCTGAACCTGAATATAAGTGTCGGGGACAGAAGCCCCACCAGCGGCGCAGCTGGCGGGGATTGGATCAAGCCGACCGACCGACTTCCTCGCGCCCGCGAGGGAGGTGGGGCAGCGGCGGAAGCCGGCCGGTCAGAAGCTCCGGACGATCAATCCGCCTGACGGCGAAGGAAGGCCGGGATGTTCAGGTAATCGCTCGGCAGGTCGGCAATCGCCGGCGCCGGGCCGCTGTCGGCCGGAACGCTGGCTGCCCCCTGGCTACGACCGCGCAACACCGACGAGATCGAATGCGTCGGGTTGTAGGGCTCGTTGCCGCCGATGGCATCGACCGGCAGGCCGGTGGTGCCATCCAGCTTGGGACGCTCGCGCACCAGTTCCACCTGCGGGCGACGCTGCGGCGCGGCGTCGTAACCGCGCGATTCGTGGCGCGGGGCGATGCGCCCGGCGTTGACCGGGTTGAGGCCGGTGGCGACCACGGTGACGCGCACTTCGTCCTGCATGTCGGGATCGAGCACGGTACCGATGACCACGGTTGCATCCTCGGCGGCGAACTGCTCCACCGTGCGACCGACTTCGTCGAACTCGGCCATGGTGAAGTCGGGACCGGCGGTGATGTTGACCAGGATGCCGTTGGCGCCGGACAGGTTGACGTCGTCGAGCAGCGGGTTCTGGATCGCGGCTTCGGCGGCGGCCTGGGCACGATCATCACCACGCGCGTGGCCGGTGCCCATCATCGCCAGGCCCATTTCGGACATCACGGTGCGGACGTCGGCGAAGTCGACGTTGATCAGGCCGGGACGCACGATCAGGTCGGCGATGCCCTGCACGGCGCCCTGCAGCACGTCGTTGGCGGCGCGGAACGCCTGCACCATCGTCGCGTTGCGGCCGAGCACGGTGATCAGCTTCTCGTTGGGAATCGTGATCAGCGAATCGACGTGCTGCGACAGTTCCTCGATGCCCTTGAGTGCGACCTGCATGCGGCGGCGACCTTCGAACGGGAACGGCTTGGTGACCACGGCAACGGTGAGGACGCCCATTTCCTTGGCCAGCTGCGCGACCACGGGTGCGGCACCGGTGCCGGTACCGCCACCCATGCCGGCGGTGATGAACACCATGTCGGCACCGTGCAGCGCCTCGATGATGCGTTCGCGGTCTTCCAGCGCAGCCTGGCGGCCGACTTCCGGATTCGCGCCTGCGCCGAGGCCCTTGGTGACGTTGCCGCCGAGTTGCAGCTGCATCTTCGCGCCGCAGTTCTTGATCGCCTGTGCATCGGTATTGGCAGTGATGAATTCCACGCCCTCGATGTTGCTGTTGACCATGTGTGCCACGGCATTGCCACCGCCGCCGCCCACGCCGACCACCTTGATGACCGCGTTCGGGGTCATCCGTTCAACCAATTCAAACTGTGCCATGTCGTTACCCTCGCTTTGATTGCTTGTCGATGCCATCGGCGGGATGCGCCTCCCGTGACTCCTCCGGCGTTGTAGTGCACTGCTTCTTTCGTGTTGCCTTGCCACGTGTTGCGTGTTGCGATGCCGCACTTGCCTATCGCGTCAGAACTCGCCGCGATACCAATCCTTCAATTTGTTGAGGAAGCCGCCAGCGCGACCGCCGCCCGACAGCAGCGGACGCGAACGTCGCGGCTGTTCGTGTTGCGCGCCCATCAGCAGCAGGCCGACACCGGTGGCATGCACCGGATTGCCGACCACTTCGCCAAGGCCGGTGACGTGCTGGGGAATGCCGATGCGTACCGGCATCTGCAGCATTTCCTCGGCCAGTTCGACCACGCCTTCCATCTTCGCGGCACCACCGGTCAGCACCATGCCGGCGCGCACCAGTTCCTCGAACCCGGAGCGACGCAGTTCCGCCTGCACCATCTCGAAGATTTCCTCGTAACGTCCCTGCACCGCGTGCGCCAGCGTCTGTCGCGGCAAACGCCGCGGCGGGCGATCGCCCACGCTCGGCACCTGGATGGTTTCTTCCGCGGTGGTCATCTGCGCCAGCGCGCAGGCGTAACGCACCTTGATCTGTTCGGCTTCCGGCGTCGGCGTGCGCAGCATGTGGGCGATGTCGCTGGTGACGTGATCGCCGGCGATCGGCAGCGACGCCGTATGCGAGATCGCGCCCTGCACGAACACCGCGATATCGGTGGTGCCGGCGCCGAGATCGACCAAGGCAACACCGAGCTGGCGTTCGTCTTCGGTCAGCACCGCAGTGGCCGACGCCAGCGATGCCAGTTCGAGTTCATCGACCTGCAAACCGCAACGCTGCACGCACTTGACGATGTTGGTTGCGGCCGATTGCGCGCACACCACCAGGTGGGCATGCACTTCCAGGCGCACGCCGCTCATCCCGACAGGATTGCGGATGCCTTCCTGGGAATCGTCGAGGACGTATTCGCGCGGGATGGCGTGGAGGATGCGCTGGTCGGCGGGAATGGCGACGGCCTTGGCGGCGTCGAGCACGCGTTCGAGATCGTCGTAGGTGACTTCGCTGTCGCGCAGCGGGACGATGCCCGGCGAGTTGCGGCACTGGATGTGGTTGCCGGTGATCGAGGCGTAGACCGAGCGGATTTCGCAACCCGCCATCAGTTCGGCTTCCTCGACCGCGCGCTGGATCGACTGCACGGTCGATTCGATGTCGACGACCACGCCGCGCTTCAATCCGCGCGATTCGTGGGTGCCGAGGCCGATCACTTCGATCGGATTGCCCGGTGAGTATTCGCCGACCAACGCCGTCACCTTGGAGGTGCCGATGTCGAGTCCGACGATGAGCGACTTGTCGCCTTTGCGATTCATGAGATGCGGTACGCCATGAGTGGAACGTGGAACGGAATGCGGGATGTGTCCGCGTTGAATGCGATCGGTGTCGGCAGCGGCAGCGGTGCCGGCAATGCAGGCGCCGGTGTCGTTTCCGGTGCGGCGGGCTTGGCGGCACCAGGCTTGCGATCGCCGGCGGCGGGTGCGCCGCTCCACACCAGCGCGAAGCCATTGGTGTAGCGCAGGTCGGCGCGTTGCAGCGGACGCCCCTGTTGCGCGACCAGGCGCGGCATCAAGCCGGCGAAGCGTTCGATGCGCGCTTCGGCATCGTTGCGCCCGATCACGACTTGCGTGCCGTCGGACAACACCATGTTCCAGCTGCCGCGACGGTCCTGCGCCAGCGTGTTGACGCCGATGCCGGTGGCCGCGAACAATTCGCGCGACTTCGCGTACAGCGCCAGCACGTCGGCGACATTGCGCGGGTCGCCATCGAGTTGCGGCATGCCCTTGGGCAGCACCATGCCATCGTTGCGCGGGAACAGCAGGCCCTTGTCGGACACCAGCTGCGACTTGCCCCAATAGGCGAACGGACGCTGCGCATCGACCTTGACGTCGATCTCGTCGGGCCAGCGCTTGCGCACTTCCGCATGCGCGACCCACGGCAACGTCGACAATGCGGCCTGCGCCTTGTGCAGATCGGTGGCAAAGAAGCCACGGCGGGTCAGCGGCGCCAGCGTGGCGCGCACTTCAGCGGCATCGCCGGGGTTGAGTTCGCCCTCGATGCGCAGGCGACGGAACGGGAAGCGTTCGACGCCGATCCAGCCGTTGAGCACGGCAACCACCGGCAGCACGATCACGCCGATTGCCAGCAGGCCAGCGAGGATGCGCAGCAGATTCCTCATGCCGCACCTCCGAGTGTCTTTTCGAGGATGCGCCAGCACAGTTCCGCGAAATCGATGCCGACCTGCCCTGCCGCCTTCGGCACCAGCGAATGGCTGGTCATGCCCGGCGCGGTGTTGACTTCCATCAACGCGAAACGGCCATCGGCGTGGCGCATCACGTCGACGCGGCCCCAGCCGCTGCAGCCGGCGCTGCGGAACCCGGCCATCGCGAGACGACGGATCTCTGCTTCGTCATCGCCCGACAATCCCGGGCAGATGTACTGGGTGTCATCGGAAATGTATTTGGCGTGGTAGTCGTACCACTCGCCCGGCGGCACGATCTTGACCGATGGCAACGCGATGTCGCCGAGGATGCCGACGGTGTATTCGCCCCCAGCCACCAGTTGTTCGGCCAGCAGTTCGCCATCGTAGGTTTTCGCGAACTCGACGGCAGGCGCGAGATCGCTTTCGCCCATCACGCGGAACACGCCGACGCTCGATCCTTCCGCCGATGGCTTGATGAACACCGGGAAGCCGAGCTCACGCACCGCAGTCGCGACATCGGCACCATGCGGCAGTCGCACGAAACGCGCGGTCGGCAAGCCTTCCGCCAGCCACACCTGCTTGGTGCGGACCTTGTCCATCGTCAGCGCACTGCCGAGCACATCGGGGCCGGTGTACGGAATGGCGAATGCTTGCAGCAAACCCTGCAGCACGCCGTTCTCGCCGTCGCCACCGTGGAGGATGTTGAACACGCGATCGAAACGCTTGGCCGCGAGTTGTTCGACCAATGCCGGAATGCCATCGATGGCGTGTGCATCGACACCGCGCGCACGCAGCGCTGCCAGCACGTTGGCGCCGGAATTCAACGACACTTCGCGCTCGGCGCTGGTGCCGCCCAACAGCACGGCGACGCGTCCGAACACGGCGGGATCAGTGGTGCGCAGCGCGGGCACGCGAATCATGTCATTCACCGCGCTCATGCCGCACCTTCCTGCGCCGCGAGTCCTTCGCGGGCCAGCTTCTGCGCGGCAGCGCCGATGTCGCCCGCGCCCATCATCAGCAACAAGTCGCCGTCCTGCAGCACGTTGGCGAGCACGTCCGAGAGTTCGGCGGCACTGTTCACCACCACCGGATCGACGCGGCCGCGGGTGCGGATCGCACGGGCCAGCGACTTGCCATCAGCGCCGGCAATGGGCGCTTCACCAGCCGGATAGACCTCGGTGAGCAGCAGCGTGTCGGTGGTCGCCAACACGTTGGCGAAATCATCGAAGAGATCGCGGGTGCGGCTGTAGCGATGCGGCTGGAACGCGACGACGAGGCGACGATCCGGCCAGCCGCCACGCGCGGCTTCGAACACCGCCGCCAGTTCGCGCGGATGGTGGCCGTAGTCGTCAACCACGATGACCTTGCCACCTTGCGGCAGTGCAAGTTCGGCGAGTTGGTTGAAGCGGCGACCGATGCCAGCGAAGCCTTCCAGCGCACGCGCGATCGCCTTCGCATCGACACCCAGCTGCCAGCCGATGGCGGCGGCGGCCAGCGAGTTCTGCACGTTGTGGCGACCAGGCAATGCCAGCGTCACCGGCGTACTGGTGCCATCGGGCAGGCATAGTTCGTAGTGCATCCGTGCGCCCTGCTGGGTGACATTCGCGGCACGCACGTCGGCTTCTGCGTGGAAGCCGTAGGTCAGCACATGGCGCGGCGTATCCGCAGCGAGCGCGGCGACATCGTCGTCGTCGATGCACAGCACCGCGAGTCCGTAGAACGGCAGGCGATGGAGGAATTCCGAGAAGGCGCGCCGCACGTTGGCGAAGTCGCCACCATAGTTTTCGAGATGATCGGCATCAATATTGGTGATGACGGCGATCAGCGGGTTGAGGCGCAGGAAGCTGCCATCGCTTTCGTCCGCTTCGGCGACCAGCCACGAACCATCGCCGAGCTTGGCATTGGCGCCGGCGGCAAGCAGCTGTCCGCCGATCACGAAGGTCGGATCGAGACCGCCTTCGGCGAGCACGCTGGCCGCGAGCGAAGTCGTCGTGGTCTTGCCATGCGTGCCGGCGATGGCGATGCCGCGGCGGAAGCGCATCAGTTCGGCGAGCATTTCCGCGCGCGGCACCACCGGGATGCGTTGCGCGCGCGCTTCCATCAATTCGGGGTTGTCGGCCTTGATCGCCGACGACACCACCACGCAATCGGCGCCAAGCACGTTCGACGCGGTGTGGCCGCGATGGATCGCCGCGCCGAGTTGCGCGAGGCGACGCGTCGAGGCGTTGTCGGCGTTGTCGGAGCCGGAGACCTGGTAGCCGAGCGTGCACAGCACTTCGGCAATGCCGCTCATGCCGACGCCACCGATGCCGACGAAATGCACGCGACGGAACTGCTGGGCGAGATCGCCCGCGTTCTGCAACCGGCGCTCGTGGATGGTGGAGATCATGCGGCCACCTTCATGACAGCATCGGCAACGCGCTGCGCGGCATCGGGACGGGCAAGCGCACGCGCCGCGCGCGCCATCGCCAGGCGGCGCGACGGATTGGCGGCGAGATCGCGCAGCACGCCAGTGAGGTTGTCGGCCAGCTGCGTGTCCTGGTGCAGCAGGATTGCGGCATCGTGATCGACGAGGTATTGCGCGTTGCGGGTCTGGTGATCGTCGACCGCCTGCGGGAACGGCACCAGCACGCTGGCGACGCCGACCGCACACACTTCGGCCAAAGTCAGCGCGCCGGCGCGGCAGACCACGACATCGGCCCACGCATACGCGGCTGCCATGTCGGAGATGAAGGCTTCGACCGTCGCCTCGACACCGGCCTGCGCATACGCGGCCTCGGCGTCGGCGACCTGCTTCTCGCCACATTGATGGCGCACGGCGAACTTGTGGCCGATCTGCGCCAGCGCCTTCGGCACCGCATCGTTCAATGCGCGCGCGCCCTGGCTGCCACCGAGCACCAGCAGGCGCACGCGATCGCAACGACGGTCGATGCGTTGTTCCGGCGCCGGTACCCGCGTGATCACGTCGCGCACCGGATTGCCGACCACGGTTTCCTTGGCGAACGTATCGGGGAATCCCGTCAACACTTCACGCGCGAGTTTCGACAGCACGCGATTGGTCATGCCGGCGGCGCGGTTCTGTTCGTGCACGATCAACGGAATGCCGAGCTGGCGTGCGGCCAGTCCGCCCGGGCCTGCGGCGTAACCGCCGAAGCTGATCACCGCGCGCGGCGCATGCCGGCGCAATACCGTGCGCGCGGCGGCGACCGCACGCAGCAACCGCAATGGCAATCCGAGCAAGGCTGCAGCACCCTTGCCGCGCACACCCTTGACCGCGATGGTGTCCATCGGGATGCCGTACTGCGGCACCAGACGCGTTTCCATCGCGCCATCGGCGCCCAGCCAGCGCACATCGATGCCGGCATCGCGCAACACCTTGGCCACGGCGAGTCCGGGAAAGATGTGGCCACCGGTGCCGCCGGCGAGGATGATCACGGGTCCGTGGCCGCTCATTCGCGTTCCACCTTGTCCAACACCGGTTCGACGCGACGACGTTGCGGAGTGGCGGACGGACGCTCGCGACGCAGCAACTTGCCGAGGCTGTGTGCCACTGCTGTGCGCGCATCATCTGCTGCGGTGCGCATGGTGCGCTCCGGGATGACCGCTTCCGGCGCCTGCGAAGCCGTCGCCGTTTCGCCACGACGCACCGCGACTTGCCGTTCGGCGCGCGTGAGTTCGTAGGACACGCGCAGCAGCAAGCCGAGCGCAGCGCAGGTGGCCAGCAGGCTCGATCCGCCATAGGAAATGAACGGCAGCGTGAGTCCCTTGGTCGGCAGCAGGCCAAGGTTCACACCGATGGAAATGAAGGCCTGCAACGCGATCCAGGTGCCGATGCCGAAGGCGCAGAAGCCGGCGAAGAAGCGCCGCATGTCGACACACCTCAGCCCAATCACGAAGGCGCGACCGACGATCAGCATGTACATGGCGATCACCGCGCACACGCCGACGAAGCCGAGTTCCTCGGAAATCACCGCCATGATGAAGTCGGTATGCGCTTCCGGCAGGTAGGACAGTTTCTGCACGGAACCACCGAGGCCAACGCCCCAGAATTCGCCGCGCCCGATCGCCATCAACGCGTTGGTCAGCTGGTAGCCGGAGCCCAGCGGGTCTTCCCACGGATTGAGATAGGAGACCAGCCGCTTCATGCGGTATGGCTCCATCAAAATCATCAGCGCCAGCGCCGGCATCGCCAGGATCGCCGGGATCAGCATGCGCGGCATGTGCACGCCACCGAGCACCAGCATCATCGCGGTGATCATGAACAACAGCGCGGTCGAGCCGAAATCCTTCTGCACCACCAACAGGATCGCGCCCATCGCGCAGGCGACCAGGATCGCCTTGAGCATCGCCTTCCAGGTGCCGTTCACTTCATCGCGAAAACGCACGAGATAGCTGGCCAGCCACACGATCATCAACAACTTCACCACTTCCACCGGCTGGAAGCGGGTGACGCCGAGGTTGATCCAGCGCCGCGCGCCCTTCACCGTCACGCCGAGGCCGGGCACCGCGACCACCAGCAGCAGCGCGATGCACACCAGCGGCAACAACTTGCTGTACGACTCGACGTCCTTCAGCTCGGTGCGCATCAACGTCCACGCCAGGAATATCCCGGCAGCGAGGAACAACAGATGGCGCTCGAGGAAATAGAACGGCGATTTGCCATTGCTCACCGCTTCCGGGAACGAGGCGGACGCCACCATCACGGTGCCGAACGCCAGCATCGCGAGACCCGCGATCAGCAACCACGCGTCATAACGGCCAGTGATGGCATCGGCGCGGGTGGCTTGCTGGACGCGGGATGCGATCGTCGCCATCAGCGCACCTTCAACGTTGCGAGGCCGACCAGCACCAGCACGACCGTGATGATCCAGAAACGCACGATCACGCGCGGCTCCGGCCAACCCTTCAGTTCGAAGTGGTGATGGATCGGCGCCATCCGGAACACTCGCTTGCCGGTGAGCTTGAACGACGCCACCTGGATCATCACCGACAGCGTCTCGATGACGAAGATGCCGCCCATGATCACCAGCACCAGTTCCTGGCGGACGATGACTGCGATCGTGCCGAGCACCGCACCGAGCGCGAGCGCGCCGATGTCGCCCATGAACACCATCGCCGGATAGGTGTTGAACCACAGGAAGCCGAGGCCGGCGCCAGCGATCGCCGAACAGATGATCAGCAACTCGCCCGCGCCCGGCACCGCCGGAATCTGCAGGTATTTGGAGAATTCGGCGTTGCCCGACAAATACGCGAATGCACCGAGGCCGCAGGCCACCATCACCGACGGCATGATCGCGAGACCATCAAGACCATCGGTGAGGTTGACGGCATTCGAGAAGCCGACCACCCACAGATAGACGATGGTGATGAAGCCGATCCCGGCCAGCGGCAACGCTACCGACTTGAACAGCGGCACGTAGAAGGTGGTCGCGGCCGGCACCGCGGCGAAGTTCCACAGGTAGATGCCGATGCCGAGACCGAAGATCGATTGCAGCAGGTACTTCCAGCGCGACTTCATGCCGTTGGGATCGCGCTTGACGATCTTGATCCAGTCGTCCCACCAACCGATGGCGCCGTAGGCCACCATCGCGAACAGCACGATCCACACGTACTTGTTGCGCAGGTCGCCCAGCAGCAGCACCGTGGCGAGAATCGTCATCAGGATCAGCACGCCACCCATGGTTGGCGTGCCGGCCTTGGAGAAATGCGATTGCGGACCATCGGTGCGGATCGGCTGGCCGCCACTCTTGAGCGACGCAAGATGGCGGATCACCTTCGGGCCCCACCACAGCGACAGGCCGAGCGAAGTCAGCGCCGCCAGGATGGCGCGGAAAGTGAGGTAGTTGAACAGGCCGAAGTGGATCTGCAGCTGCCCGAGCCAGCGGAACAGTTCAAGCAGCATGGCGCTCCCCCGTCGTCAAAGCACGCACCACCCGATCCATCGCGCTGCCACGCGAACCCTTCACCAGCACGCGCACGCCGCCATGCAACTCGCGCGCGAGCGCGGCGACCAAGGCGTCGTGGCTGTCGAACACTTGCGCGCCATCGCCAAACGCAGCGGCGGCTTCCGCACTCAACGCGCCCAGCACGTACAGACGCTGCAGGCCGGCGGCTTTCGCCTGGCGGCCCGCCTCGGCGTGCAGGGCAATGGCATCCGGCCCGAGTTCGCGCATGTCGCCGAGTACCAGCCAGCGTTCCTGTTCGGGCGATGCCGCGAGTGTCTGGATCGCTGCCGCGGTGGAACCGGGGTTGGCGTTGTAGCTGTCATCGACCAGCACCGCGCCGTTCGCCAACTTTTGCGTCACCAGTCGCCCGCCAACGGAAGTGGCTGCAGTCAACCCGCGCACGATGGTGTCGAACGCAACGCCGAGACCTAGCGCCAGCGCCGTCGCCGCGAGAGCGTTGGCGATGTTGTGGCGGCCGGGCAATGCCAGTCGCACTTCGGCTGCACCCAACGGCGTCACCAGATGGAACTGCGAGCCATCGGCATCACCGCGGATGTCGCGCGCGACGACATCGGCGCTGGCATCGAGGCCGAAGCGGATCAGGCGGCGACCATGCGCGCGCTGCGCGAAATACGGTGCAAAGGCATCGTCGGCATTGATCACCGCGACGCCATCGCCGGGCAATGCGTCGTAGATCGCCGCCTTGGTGTCGGCGACGCCGAGCAGGCTGCCCATGCGCTCCAGGTGTGCCGGCGCGATGTTGTTCACCACCGCCACGTCGGGACGGACGATGCGTGTCAGATAGGCGATGTCGCCCGGTTGGCCTGCACCCATCTCGTACACCGCGAACGGCACGTCGTCGGGCGCATCGAGAACCGCCAGCGGCAGGCCGATTTCGTTGTTGCGATTGCCGGGCGTGGAATACACCGCACCATGCACTTGCAGGATGCTGGTCAGCAACGACTTGACGCTGGTCTTGCCGTTGCTGCCGGTGATCGCCGCGACTTTGGTCGTGCGCGGGCGCTGCACTTCACCGGCCCATGCGGCCAGCGCCAATTGCGTGTCGGCGACAACGATCTGCACGATCGCGACATCGGCAGCTTCGCGCGACACCAGCGCCGCGACTGCGCCCTTGGCCGCTGCATTCACCACATGATCGTGGCCATCGAAACTCGGGCCTTTCAGTGCCACGAACAGCACGGCGCGACCTTGTGCATCGGGCAGCGCGCGGCTGTCGGTGGAAACAGCATCGATGCGCGCATCGCCAGTGCCAACCACGCGACCACCGCACATGCGCGCGATCTCGTTCACCGTCTGGGCCCTCATGGGTGGGCCTCCAGCGCGGCGCGCGCGACGGCCAGATCGTCGAAAGGATGCTTGATCCCCTGCACTTCCTGGTAGCTCTCGTGGCCCTTGCCGGCGATCAGCACGATGTCGTCGGCACCGGACTGGCCGATGGCGAGATCGATGGCGCGACGACGGTCGCGTTCGACGACCACCTGTTGCGGATGCAGGAAGCCGGCAACGATGTCGTGGACGATGGTGTCGCCATCCTCGTTGCGCGGATTGTCGTCGGTGACGATGACCAGTCCGGCGCCGTCTTCGGCGATGCGTGCCATCTGCGGACGCTTGCCGCGGTCGCGCTCGCCACCACAACCAAACACACAGACCATGCGGCCTTTCAGATGCGCATGCAGCGATTCCAGCGCCTGTTGCAGCGGATCTGGCTTGTGCGAATAGTCGACCACCACCAACGGCAGGCGACCATCGCCACCGAGGCGATTCATGCGACCTGCAACCGGCCGCAGCTGCGGCAACAATATGGCAATGGTGTCGAAATCGCGGCCCTGCGCATGCAGCACGCCGGCCACTGCCAGCAGGTTGTCGGCATTGAAACGGCCGAGCAGCGGCGACTGGATGCGCTGGCGACGATCGCCGACGCGCAGTTCGAAGGCGATGCCGCGCGCATCGAGCGCGAGTGCTTCGGCGGCGATGTCGGCAGTCGCATCGCCATGCGCGGAGGTGCTGATCGCGCGGACGTGCGCCGGCAGTTTCGCCGCCAGTGCGCGCCCGAAGGCGTCATCGATATTGATCACGCCAACGTTCAATTCCGGACGCTGGAACAGCCGCGCCTTGGCCGCGCCGTAGCTGGCCATGTCGCCGTGGTAGTCGAGGTGATCGCGGGTGAGATTGGTGAACACGCCGATGTCGAAGCGCACACCATCGACGCGACCTTGCTCCAGCGCATGCGAGCTGACTTCCATCACCACCGCGGTGGCACCGGCGGCGCGCAATTCCACGAACAGTTCGTGCGTTTCCAGCACCAATGGCGTGGTGAAGCCGGTCGCTTGTTCCTGGCCGTACAGGCCCGCCCCAAGCGTACCGATGGTGCCGCAGGTCACGCCGAGCAGGCTCCACGCCTGCGCAATCAGTTGCGTGGTCGAGGTCTTGCCGCTGGTGCCGGTGACGCCAACCACGTCCATCGCGGCAGTGATGTCGCCGTGGATCGCATTGGCGAGATCGCCCATGCGCGCACGCAGGTTCGGCACCGCGATCGCATTCGCTGGAACGGTCACATCGTCCGGCGCTGGCGGATCGTAGAGCACCGCCACCGCGCCGCGCGCCAATGCTTCATCGACATGGCGCAGGCCGTGGCGGCTGACGTCGTTGCTGGTCGGCAGGATGGCGATGAAGGCCTGTCCTGGACGCACGGCGCGACTGTCCGAGGCGAACCCGGTCACTTCGAGATCGGCAGGAATGCCGGCGATATCGGGCAGCAACGTGGCGAGGCGGTGCTTCATTGCATCGACTCCCGCACTTCTTCCGGTGTCGGCTCGGGATCGCCCGCAGGTGCAGCCTTCGCCGTCTTGGTGCGCCCCGATGCCTGCGCCGCGAGCCAGGTATTGATGTCGTCCGGCGGCACGTCCTGCAGGCGCAGCGCGCCTTCCATCACGTTGCGAAAAACTGGTGCCGCCCAGGTGCCACCGTAATAGCCCTTCGCGGTGTCGGGGTTGTTGACCACCACCACCATCGCGAAGCGCGGGTTGTCCACCGGCACCACGCCGGCGAAGAACGCCAGGTATTTCTGCGCGTAACCGCCATTGCTGGCGATGCGCGCGGTGCCGGTCTTGCCGGCGACGTGATAACCGAGGATCGCCGCGAGCGTCGCGGTGCCACCGGGCTCGGTCACCGTCTGCATCATCTTCATGATGGTGTGCGCGAGTTCCGGCGTGATCACCTGCTTGCTCTCGCCGCTGCCGCCCTTCACGAACGACGGCACGGTAGCGACGCCACCGTTGGCCAGCGTCGCATAGGTATGCGCGATCTGCAACGGCGTGACCGACAGGCTGTAACCGTAGGACATCGACTGCTTGGTGGTGCCATACCAGCGCGGCGGTGGCGGGAACAACCCGGCCGCTTCACCCGGGAATCCGCTGTGGGTGCTCTGGCCGTAGCCGAAGCGACGGACGAAATCGTAGAACTGCTCGTTGCTGAGGCGACGCGCGATCAACGCCGCGCCGACGTTGGAACTCTTGGTGATCACCCCGGTCGTGTCGAGCACACCATGGTTGTGGGTGTCGGAGGTCCAGTAATTGCCGTTGGGAATCCGACCCGGGTTGGTGTTGAACAGCGTGTTCGGGGTGATGACGTGCGCTTCCAGCGCCGCGGCCACGGTCAGCGGCTTCATCGTCGAACCGGGCTCGAGCAGATCGGTGACGGCACGGTTGCGATGGGTATCGCGATTGGTGCCGTTGATGTTGTTGGGGTTGTACGACGGCACGTTGGCCATCGCCAGCACTTCGCCGGTATGGATGTCCATCACCACTGCGGAACCGCTGCTGGCGCCGGCGCTGGTCACCGCCTTCTGCAATTCGCGGTAGGCGAGGTACTGGATGCGGCGATCGATGCTGAGCGCGAGATCCTTGCCCGGCTGCGCCGGCTTGAGCAGATCGACGTTCTCGACCGTTTCGCCCTGGCGATTGCGCAGGATGCGCTTCTCGCCCGGCTTGCCGCGCAACCATTCGTCGAACGCCAGTTCGACGCCTTCCTGGCCGTGATCGTCGACGTTGGTGAAGCCGAGCACATGCGCCACCGCGTCGCCCTGCGGGTAGAAGCGCTTGAACTCGCGCACGCCGTACACGCCCGGGATCTTCTGATCCAGCACGCGCTGCACCAGCGTCGGGTTCATGCGCCGGCGCAACCACAGGAATTCCTTGTCGGCCTTCTGCGACAGGCTGCGCTGCAGTTCGTCGACGGGCATGCCCAGCGCCTGGGCCAGACGCGCGATCTGTTCTTCGTCGCCAGCCAGTTCCTGCGGATTCGCCCACAGCGACATCACCGGCGTCGATACCGCCAGCGGTTCGCCGTTGCGATCGGTGACCATGCCGCGCGTGGTCGGGATCTCGACATCGCGCTGGAAACGCACGTTGCCCTGCTTCTGGTAGAAATCGGCGTGTACCAGCTGGCGATCGACCGCGAACGCGATCAGCGCCACGCTGCACAGCCCGAGACCACCGCAGACCATCAGCACGCGACCGCGGATGTCGTAGCGGGAACGCCCGATGCGGGTGCGACGCTCGCGATCGATCAGGTTGTGGATGATGTCGCGCAGGCTCATTGGCGCACCACCACGGTGTCTTCCGGCCGCGGGTTGTCCATGTGCAGGTGTTCGCGCGCGGCACGATCGATCAATGTCGGCTCGGCCCAGGTCGCCTGTTCCAGCTGCAACTGGCTGAACTGCAGGTCGAGTTCGTCACGCGCCTTTTCCAGCTTGCTGAGTTTCGAGAACAGCTGGCGATGCTCGAAACGATCGTAGGAGACGGCAATCCCGCTCGCGACGTTGGCGATCAACAGCAATCCGAACAGCGCCCAGCCACTCATGCGCGGGCCTCCAGCTTCTCGGCGACGCGCAACACCGCGCTGCGCGAACGCGGATTGGCGCCGAGTTCATTGCTGTCGGCGCGGATGGCCGATCCCAGCGCGCGCAGGGTCGGCGTGAACGTTTCGAGCTGCGGCAAGCGGCGATTGGCCGGCGGCGCCTTGGCGTGGCGCGCGATGAACTGCTTGACGATGCGGTCTTCCAGCGAATGGAAGCTGATTACCGCCAAGCGACCGCCCGGCTTCAGGCGATCATGCGCGGCGGCGAGTCCGGCTTCGACATCGGCCAACTCATTGTTGATGTGGATGCGGATGGCCTGGAAGGTGCGCGTGGCCGGATGGCTGGTGTCTTTTCCCCGTGGCACCACGCGCGCCACCAGTTCGGCCAGTTCGGCGGTACGGGTCAGCGGCGCGGTTGCGCGACGCTCGACGATCGCGCGGGCGATGCGGCGCGACATGCGTTCCTCGCCGAAGGTCCACAGCACATCGGCGATCTCGCGCTCGTCGGCACGCGCCAGCCACTGCGCGGCACTCTCGCCACTGCTGGTGTCCATGCGCATGTCGAGCGGACCATCCTTGCCGAAGCTGAAACCGCGTTCGGCGATGTCCAGTTGCGGCGACGACACCCCGAGATCGAGCAGCACGCCGTCAAGACCATCGGCCGTTGCATCCCACTGCGCCAATTCGGCGAACGAACCCTGGTGGATCGACACCCGCGCATCGCCATCGGCCAGCCGAGTGGCCTCCGCGATCGCTTCGGGATCCTTGTCCATCACCAGCAGCCGTCCTCCGGCGCCAAGCTTGTCGAGCACGCCGCGGGCGTGGCCACCACGACCGAACGTGCCATCGAAAAAGGTTCCATCCCCTTTCACCTGTAGCGCTTCCATCACTTGCGAAAACAGAACCGGAATGTGGGACTGCGAGGCGGGCGCCGCCGTCGCGCCGCCCGTCACAACTTCAACTCGAGCATCTGCGTGCTCAGGTCGTCATCGCTGATTGACTGGCGGATCTGCGCGTGATGCGCCTGCTCGCTCCACAACTCGAACTTGTCGCCCATGCCCAGCAGGACTGCCTTCTTTTCGATGCCGACGGCACTGCGATGACTGGCGGGAATGGAAATGCGGCCGCTGGCGTCGAGCTCGACCGGCGCCGACGAACCGACCAGGTTGCGCTGCAGGCGGCGATGCGCGCTGAGCGATCCCGGCAGCGCGTTGACCTGGTCGCGCACCTTCTCCCACACGTCCTGTGGGTAAAGGAACAGGCAACCGGGCTCGAAGGGGTTGTAGGTGATGACCAGGCGATTGCCGCAGGCCGACACGGCGTCGCGATGGGCGGCGGGAATGGCAACCCGGCCCTTGTCGTCCACTGTGATGGCGGTCTCACCTTGAAACATGTCGCCCTCGGGCAGCGACCCGATCCGGGTCGCCCTGCATTCCACAAAGAACCACCAATTTCCCGGTGATCCCACGAATGCCCACCTTAGGAGTCGGTTTCAGGGATGTCAACAAGCGTTCAAGAGGAAATTCGTCAAGCAGGTCAAGGACTTGCGAAGACTTTCAGAGAATTGTTCAACATTTATCCACAAGCAGTTGTTTCGTCTCAAATTTTGAGATTGTTCAGCCTCCACCACCGGACGTGGCGTGGCCAACCTGAAGAGAATCTGCGCCAACCCATTCATGTTGCGGCGCATCAAAACGTGGTCGGTAGCGCAGATCCGGCCGCTTGGGAAGGGCAAGGCCGATCAATGTGCCCGCGATGCGGGCAATCGAAAGAAAAGAAGTGCGGAGCCGGCCGATAAGCCGGGTTCTGTCGTGGACAGTCATTCCTCTAGGCCGCCCATCGCTGGACGGCTCAAGCAACCTACCCGGAACCGACGCGGGCCGCGCCGATGGTTCCCTATTTGGTCTTGCTCCCGATGGGGTTTGCCGTGCCGGTCGGTTGCCCGACTCGCGGTGCGCTCTTACCACACCATTTCACCCTTGCCACGCGCCCGAAGGCCGTTCGGCGGTATCTTTCTGTTGCGCTATCCGTCGACTCGCGCCGCCCAGGCGTTACCTGGCATCGTGCCCTGTGGAGCCCGGACTTTCCTCGGCACCGCGAACGGTGCCGCGACTGTCTGGCCGACTCCGCGCTGTCATTCTACCGCTTCCCCACCGTACAGCGCCTTGCGCGGTGCGCCGCTGAGTTCGGCGGCCAGCTTCGCCGCCTGCGACGGTTTCAGGTATTCGCACAATTTCGCGTACAGGCGCTGGCCTTCGGCGATCTTCGCATCGACATCGTCTGCCGCGCCCTCCACCAGCACCACGAATTCGCCTTTCTGCTGGTTGGCATCGGATTCGACCTGTTGCAGCAAGGCGTCGAGATCGCCGTCGAGCACGGTTTCGAACAGTTTGGTGAGTTCGCGCGCCACCACCGCCTTGCGCGTGCCACCGAAGGCGTCGCGGGCATCGACGAGGAAATCGCGGATGCGGTGCGAGGATTCGTAGAAGATCAGCGTGCGCGGTTCCGCCACCAGTCCTTGCAGGCGTTCGCGTCGCGCCGAAGCCTTGGCCGACAGGAAGCCTTCGAACACGAAACGGTCGCTGGGCAAGCCGGCCACGCTCAATGCGGCGACCAGCGCCGATGCACCGGGCACCGGACTGACGCGGATGCCGGCCTCGCGCGCCATGCGCACCAGCCGATAGCCGGGATCGCTGACCAATGGCGTGCCGGCATCGGAGACCAGCGCCAGCGAATCGCCGGCCAGCAGCCGGTGCACCAATGCCGCACTGGCCTTGGATTCATTGTGATCATGCAGCGCCAGCAGCGGCGTGGCGATGCCGAACTGCTGCAGCAGCGGGCGGGTATGGCGCGTGTCCTCGGCGCAGATGGCGGCGACGCGCTTCAAGGTCTCCACCGCGCGCGCGGTGAAATCGCCCAGGTTGCCGATCGGCGTGGCGACGATATGCAGTGTTCCGGGCGTGGGCGTGTTCATCAGGACGGGCGCGGTAGAATCGAAACCAGACTATCACCGGCCCATCGCAGGAAGACCGCATGCGCACCGCATTCGCCAAGTTTGGAATGATCCTGCCGCTGGCCGCCGCACTCGCGGCCTGCGCAACGACCAGCACCACCAAGGCACCCACCGCGCCAGTGGCGACGGCAGCCGCAACCACGCAAGGGCATGTCGATGTCAGCCAGCGACCGCCGGGCGATGCCGATGGCTACCGTCCACCGTTGAAGGTCGGCGTCCTGTTGCCGCTGTCCGGGAATCTCGCCGTTGCCGCAGCGCCGGTACGCGACGGCTTCATGGCCGGCTATTACAACGAGCGTCGCCGCCGCCCGGAAATCCGTTTCTACGATTCGTCCGCGGGCGCAAACGTCGCCTATGGCAAGGCGCTGGCCGATGGCGCCGATTACGTGGTCGGACCGTTGTCGCGTGAAGGCGTTTCGGAACTGTTCGCCAAGAGTCCGCTGAAAGTGCCGGTGCTGGCGCTGAACCAGAGTGACGCGAAGACGCCGGCTGGCAGCCTGAGCTTCGCGCTGTCGCCGGAAGACGAGGCGGAAGCCATCGCCCAGGTGCAGTTGTCGTCGGGTATTCGCAAGGCGATCGTGATCGCTGGCGCCGATGCCACGCAGAAGCGCGCAGCCTCGGCGTTCCAGGGCTATTTCAACGATCACGGCGGCAAGGCCGCAGCGGCCATCGTCTACACCGGTGGTGACGGATTCGCGACTGATGTGCAGAAAGCCGCGCAAACGCTGGGTGGCATCGATGGCGTGTTCATCGCACTCAAGGGCGACCAGATCGCAGCGATGGCGCCGAAGCTCGCGGCAACGCCAGCGGCGAATGCGCGCCGTTTCGCCAGTTCGCAGATCCTGCTCGGCATCGGCAAGGGCGACGACAGCGCGCTCGACGGCATCGTCTTCCCGACCGAAGCGTGGAACGTGCGCAAGACCGCATTGGCGCCTGCCGCCAGCAGTCTTGCCACCTTGTCGCCGACCGCGCGTGGTGCAGCGTCGCGACTGTTCGCCTTCGGTTACGACGCGTGGCTGATCACGGCCTATCCGGAACATCTCAACAGCGGTCGCGAAGGTGGCGTGCATGGCGCAACCGGCGATTTGCACGTGGATCGTGATGGAAACATCGCGCGCGTGCCGGGCTGGTCGGTGTTCCGCCAGGGCCAGCCGGTTCCGCTTGCGGAACGCTGACGGCAATTCGCGGCGACTGGTCGGCCAGCAGGTTGAAACTGCGGCGGAAGCGCTGCTGGTGTCGCAAGGCCTGACAACGATCGAGCGCAACGCGAACTTTCGCGTTGGCGAGCTCGACCGCGTGATGCACGACGGCGAGATGCTGGTGTTCGTCGAGGTGCGCTATCGCACCCCGGGCACGTTCGGCGACGGCGCCGATTCGATCGACTGGAAGAAACGCCAACGCTTGGTACGCGCGGCCGAAGCGTGGCTGCAACGCCATCCCGAACATCGCGATCGCAGCTGCCGTTTCGATGTGGTGGATGCGCACGGAGATCCTGCATCTCCTGCCCTGCGGTGGATCCGTTCGGCGTTCCGCGCTGACGAGATTTGAGCGCGCGCGGTAGCTGAGAAATATCATCCCGAAGCAGAGAGGGATCAGCTCTCTCGCGCCCGGCGTGCGCCCGCTTGGGTGTCCCTATTGCCGACACGCCGTGGAGCTGGTCACACACGCCAACCAGCGCGTGCCTTGATCGCCCAGCAGCCAGCCTTCTATCCGAAATGCTGATATCCGGATGACGGCAACTGCACTTCACCACCACCCGCATCGATGGCACGCACGCCCTGCCCTGAGACTACGCGTCCAATGCGCGTCAGCGCCACATCCAAAGAATTCGACAATGCTTCGATCACCGAATGCTGCGTCGGATCAGCACTGAAGCACAACTCGTAGTCATCGCCAGCGGTTTGCAGGCGCCAACGTTTCGCACCTTCCACTTGCACCGCGAGCACCTCCGACGCCGGCAACGCATCGAGCCGCACTTCCGCGCCAACGCCACTCGCCACGCAGACATGGCCGAGATCCTGCAACACGCCATCGGAGACATCGATGCAGGCATGCGCGATGCCGGCCAGCGCACGCCCCAATTCGCAGCGAGGTGATGGCCGATCAAGACGGGATCGCAATTCATCCGCACACGGCTTGTTCTGCAACACCTCGCGCAAGGCCAATGCGGCATCACCGAGGGTGCCGCTCATCCAGATGTCATCGCCCACTTTCGCGGCGTCGCGACGCAACGCGGTGCCTGCCGCAACGGTTCCGCACGCGGTCACCGTCAGCGACAACGGACCAAGCGTGGTATCGCCACCGACCAGCGCGATGTCGTGTTGCACGGCAAGCGCGAGGAAACCATCGATGCACGCGTCCAGCCAAACGTCGTCCGGCGCGGGCAACGACAACGCCAGCGTGCACCACGCCGGCGTTGCACCCATCGCTGCGAGATCGGAGAGATTGACCGCCAGCGCTTTCCAGCCGACATCGAATGCCGAGGTGTCTTCGGGAAAATGCACGCCACGATTGAGCGTGTCGGTGACGATCACCAATTCCCTGCCAACAGGCGGGCGCACGATCGCGCCATCATCGCCAATGCCGAGCACCACATCCGACCGCGGCGATATGCGCGCCGCGATCCGGGAGATCAGCTCGAACTCGCCGCTCACCGCGTGCGCGGCGCCTGTACCTCGACGCCGCGCCAGGCTTCGGCCGCGCGATCGAGCACGCCATTGATGTAGGTGTGGCCATGTTCGGCGCCGAAACGCTTGGCGGTTTCGATCGCCTCGTTGATCACCACGCGATACGGCACGTCGATGCGCTGGCGCAGTTCGTAGGTCGCGATGCGCAACACCGCGCGTTCGACCGGATCGACCTCCTCGACCTCGCGATCCAGCAGCGTGCGCAAGGCGTCGTCGTTGTCGTGGCGATGGGCGAGCACGCCCTTCACCAGATCCTCGAAATAGACGAGATCGGCCTGCTCGCGCGCCTGTTCGTGCGCGAATTGCGCGATCACCTGGCGCGTTTCCCCGCCCGACATCTGCCAGGCATAGATCGCCTGCATGGCGCGACGACGCGCACGCGTGCGCAGGACCGGATCGATGCCGTCGTGGCGACGGTGACCGGCGCCGCTCACTTCAGGCGCTCCAGCAAATTCGACATTTCCAGGACCACGAATGCGGTCTCCTCGCCCTTGTTGCCGTGCGAACCACCGGCACGCGCCTCGGCGTCTTCAACTTGCTCCACCGCGAGCACGCCATTGGCCACCGGCACGCCATGTTCCAGCGCCACCTGCATCAGCCCCTGCGAGCAACCATCGGCGACGTGTTCGTAATGGCGGGTATCGCCACGCACCACGCAACCCAGTGCGACGATGCCGGCATGGCGTCCGCCCTTGGCCAGCGCGGCGCAGGTCAGCGGCAGTTCCCAGGCACCGGGCACGCGCACCAGGTCGATCTGCGCCTCGTCAACGCCATTGGCCTTGAAACCGGAACGCGCGCCCTCGATCAGCGCCTCGGTGATGCGCGAGTTCCAGCGGCTGGCGACGATGGCGAAGCGGGCGCCATCGGCGGCGCGGAGATCGCCTTCAAAACTGGGCATGAAGATCCGGGATACGGGGAAAGTACTAGTTTAGCGCGGGCTAAGTTTAACGCGCCGCGCCGGAGACGGTCTCGACCACCTCCAGGCCGAAGCCGGACAGCCCGACCTGCTTGCGCGGGGTGCCGATCACCCGCAGGCGGCCGTAACCGAGTTGCGCGAGGATCTGCGAGCCGGCGCCGGTCTGCCGCCATTGCTGCACCGCCGGCGCCTTGGTCGTCCCCGTCGCGGGCTCACGGATGCGTTCCAGCAAGGCCTCGGGCGATTGCGGCTCCGACAGCAGCACCAGCACGCCGGAACCGGCGGCGGCGATCATCGCCAGCACATCGCCGGTGGCCAGGCCGAGGTCGTCGCGCTGCCAATGCAGCGCATCGACCAGCGGATTGGTGACCTGCACGCGCGCCAACGTCGCCACCTGCGGATCGGCATCGCCCAATTGCAGGGCGAAATGCAGCTGATGGTTGAGGCGATCGCGGAAGGTATGGAGGATGAAGTCGCCGTGCGGCGTGGCGATCACGCGTTGATCCACTGCATCGATGGTGTGTTCGGTGGCGAGGCGATGGCGGATCAAGGCTTCGATCGAACCCATCTTCAGGCCATGTTCGCGCGCGAACGCTTCCAACTGCGGACGACGCGCCATGCTGCCGTCGGCGTTGAGGATTTCCACCAGCACGCCGGCCGGCTCGAAACCTGCAAGCAGGGCGAGATCGCTGGCAGCTTCGGTGTGGCCGGCACGACTCAGCACGCCGCCGGGCTGCGCCATCAGCGGGAAGATGTGGCCGGGCTGCGACAGATCGTCCGGGCGCGCATCGGGTCGCACTGCGGTGCGGATGGTATGGGCGCGATCGTAGGCGCTGATGCCGGTGGTGACGCCTTCGGCGGCCTCGATGCTGACGGTGAAATTGGTGTGGTGCTGCGAGGTGTTGTCGCGCACCATCGGCGGCAGCCCGAGCTGGCGGCAGCGTTCGCGCGTCAAAGACAGGCACACCAGTCCGCGCGCGTGGGTGACCATGAAATTGATGTCGGACGGCTTGACCAGCTCCGCCGCCATGATGAGATCGCCTTCGTTCTCGCGGTCCTCGTCATCGACGACGACGACCATGCGCCCGGCGCGCAATTCGTCGAGGAGTTCGGGGATGGTGGCGAAGGTCATGGCGTGGTTCCCTGCAGCAGGCGTTCGGCGTAGCGCGCGATCAGATCGACTTCGAGATTCACCGCAGCGCCGACTGTCGTCGTCGCAAACGCGGTATGGGCGATGGTGTGCGGAATCAGCATCACCGCGAATCCGGCATCATCCACTTCGTTGACGGTGAGGCTGACGCCATCGACGCAGATCGATCCCTTCTTGGCGATGTAGCGCTGCAACTCGCGCGGCGCCGCGAAGCGCCAGACCTGCTCGCCATTGGTGGCGCCGGCCTGCAACACTTCGCCCATGCCATCGACATGGCCGCTGACGACATGGCCGCCGAAACGATCGCTGGGGCGCATCGCCCGTTCGAGATTGAGCGCCGATCCTGGCGTCATCCGACCCAGCGTGGTCAGGCGCAAGGTCTCGCTGGAGACATCGACTGCAAACGATGATGTGTCGAATTCGACCACCGTCAGGCAGGCACCGTTGACGGCAATGCTTTCGCCCAATTCAACTTCGGTGAACGGCAAGCTGCCGACATCGATGTGCAGGCGCAGGCCGTTATCGCGTGGCGTGCTGTCGCGCAGGGCACCGACGCCCTGGATCAATCCGGTGAACATCAACGAGCTTCCTCAAGGACGGGTTTCCTGAAAGCGCGAACGAACAACGGCCAGCGGACGCGCTGCGTCGCTGCATCGCCCCACGCCTGTTCAAGCGCCGGCGTGGACTCGACGACAGCATCGCGCCCGGTCGCCTCACGGTAGCGTTTGCTCGCCGAGGAGCTGGAGAAATAGCCGAGCAGGCGCTGCAATGGCCAGTCCGCGACCATTTCGAACTGCGGAACATCGATCGCCGGGAACGGCCATGGATAGCCGGCGTATCCGGCATCGACATCGATGCGCTCGGGCGGCCAGTACGGATGGATGGCATCCCGGAATGCCCGGTTCGCCGCTTCCAGCCCGGTTGGCGCGACGAGATCCTGGTATCCCCATACCACCAATACGCCACCCGGTCGCAACACGCGCTCGACTTCGGCGAAAAACGCCGCGCGATCAAACCAGTGCAGCGCTTGCGCCACGCACACGACATCGGCAGTGGCATCGGGCAATCCACAGCGTTCGCCGGTCTCGACCGCGAAATCGACGTTCGCCAGCTTTGGCGCCTGCGCGATCTGTGCCGCGCTCGGATCGCTGGCATGCACATGATCGAACCGCCGCGCGAGATCGCGCGTCGCCTGGCCACTGCCGCAACCGGCTTCCCAGCACAGGCCTCGCGCGGGGGCGATCGAAGCGATCCAGTCGAACAATGCCGGCGGATATTCCGGGCGCGCAGCGGCGTAATCGGCCGCGACCGCGGAGAAATGGTCGGAAAACGTGGGCATGGTGCAATGATCCCACGTCCCGGCGAATCGTGGCGTCCGAATCAGCCCAGCCGTGGCCGCAACAGCAAGCGCAGATCGGGCCCGACCCGACGCTCGTCGCAGACTTCCAGTTCGTAACGATCGACCATCGCCTGGATCGGCAGGCCATCGAACATCGGTCGCGCACGATCGCCCAGCAACACCGGCGCGACGTAGAACAGCAATTCGTCCACCAATCCCGCACTGAGAAAGGCGCCGGCGAGCGTGGCGCCGGCCTCGACTTGCACCTCGTTGATCTCGCGCCGCGCCAGTTCCTGCAGCACCGCCAGCAAGTCGAGATTACGGCCATCGGTCGCGACCGCAATGCGCTGCGCGGAGAATTCGCGCGACGGCTTGGCATCCGGCGCATGGATATAAAGCGTCGGCGCGGCATCATCACGCACATGCCCGCGTGCGATCGTTGCGAGACCCGGATCGAGTACCACCCGCAACGGCGGCGTGAACGGCACGCCTGCGGGCAGGCGCACGGTCAGGTGCGGATCGTCGGCGAGCACGGTGCCGGCGCCGGTCAACAATGCGCCGCAACGCGCGCGCCAGCGCTGCACATCCGCGCGCGATTGCGGACTGGTGATCCATTTCGATTCGCCGCTGGCCAGCGCCGTGCGCCCATCGAGGCTGATGCCCTGCTTGATCCGCAGCCATGGGCGTCCACGCTCGACGCGCGAGAAGAACGCGCGATTGAGCTGGCGCGCCTGCGCTTCCATCAACCCGGACGCCACTTGGATGCCCGCCTCCTGCAAGCGCGCGAATCCGGCGCCATCGACCTTCGGGAACGGATCGCGCATCGCCGCGACCACGCGCGCAATGCCAGCCCCGATCAGTGCCTCGGTGCACGGCGGCGTGCGTCCGGTGTGTGCACACGGCTCCAGCGTCACGTATGCCGTCGCGCCGTAAGCGCGGCCACCGGCATCGCGCAGTGCCATCACTTCGGCGTGCGCTTCGCCGGCGCGTTCGTGCCAGCCTTCGCCGACCACTTCCTGTTCCTGCACGATCACGCAACCGACCATCGGGTTCGGCCGGGAGGTGAAGGCGCCGCGTTCGGCCAGACGCAATGCCCGCGCCATCATCGCGTGGTCGAAGACGGTGAACGCGGACGGAGTGTCCCCCATCGTCGCGTTCAACGCTTCTTGTTCTTGTCGATCGACACCACGTCACCGCCAAGTAGCGGCAACTGCCCTTCGCCGGCGAGATCGTGTTCGAGGCGATCAAGTTCCTCGCGGAAATCGGCGGCATCCTCGAACTTGCGGTACACCGAGGCGAAACGTACGAAGGCGACCTGGTCGAGCTTGCGCAGTTCCGCCATCACGAATTCACCGACGCGACGCGACTGCAGTTCGCGCTCGGTGGTCATCCGCAAATGATGGATGACCGCACGCACCCCGACCTCGATCTGTTCCTCGGAGACCGGACGCTTGTGCAACGCGCGATCGAATCCCTGGCGCAGTTTGCGCGCGTCGAAGTTCTCGCGGCGACCGTCGGACTTGACGATCGCCGGCAGTTTCAGTTCGATGGTTTCAAGCGTGGAAAAGCGTTCCCCGCAGGCCTCGCACTCGCGACGACGACGAATCGTCGTGCCGTCGTCGGACACGCGCGAATCGATCACGCGGGTATCGGAGTGCTGGCAATACGGGCAGTGCATCCGTCAGCCGTAGACCGGAAACTGCTTGCACTGCAGTTCGACATTGGCGCGCACACCGGCGATCACATCGTCGTTCTTCGGATTGTCGAGCACGTCGCAGATCCATTCCGCCAGCGCCACGCATTCCGCTTCCTTGTAGCCGCGCGTGGTTACCGCCGGGGTGCCGATACGCAGGCCCGAGGTCACGAACGGCTTCTGCGGATCGTTCGGCACCGCGTTCTTGTTGACGGTGATGTGGGCACGACCCAGCGCTTCCTCGGCCGCCTTGCCGGTCACGCCCTTGCCGATCATGTCGATCAGCATCAGGTGATTGTCGGTGCCGCCGGAGACGATCTTGTAGCCGCGTGCGATGATCGTCTTCGCCATCGCCTGCGCGTTCTTCACCACCTGCTGCTGGTATTCCTTGAAGGAGGGATCGAGCGCTTCCTTGAAGGCCACGGCCTTGGCGGCGATCACGTGCATCAGCGGACCACCCTGGATGCCCGGGAACACGATCGACTGCAACTTCTTGGTGATGTCGTCGAAGGCGTCGCCGGCACCCTGCTTGCTCGACACGATGATGCCGCCGCGCGGACCGCGCAGCGTCTTGTGCGTGGTCGAAGTGACCACGTGTGCGTGCGGCACCGGGGTGGGATACACGCCGGCGGCGATCAGGCCGGCGACGTGCGCCATGTCGACGAAGAGGATCGCGCCGACCTTGTCGGCGATCGCGCGCATCCGCGCCCAGTCGACCACCTGCGAATACGCGGAGAACCCACCGACCAGCATCTTCGGCTTGTGCTCGACGGCGAGGCGCTCGACTTCGTCGTAATCGATCAGGCCGTCATCGTTGACGCCGTACTGCACCGCGTTGAATAGCTTGCCGCTGATATTGACCTTGGCGCCATGGGTGAGGTGTCCGCCATGCGCCAGCGACATTCCAAGAATGGTGTCACCGGGATTGAGCAGGGCGAGGTAGACGGCCTGGTTGGCCTGGCTGCCGGAATGCGGCTGGACGTTGGCGTAGTCGGCATCGAACAACTGCTTCAGGCGGTCGATCGCCAGCTGCTCGGCGATGTCGACGTATTCGCAGCCGCCGTAATAGCGCTTGCCCGGATAGCCTTCGGCGTACTTGTTGGTGAGCTGGCTGCCCTGCGCTTCCATCACCAGCGGGCTGGCGTAGTTCTCGCTGGCGATCAGCTCGACATGGTCTTCCTGACGGCGATTCTCGCCGGCAATGGCGGCGGCAAGTTCGGGATCGTAGCTTTCGATGCGGCTGTCGCGGGAAAACATGGGGGCTCCGAGGCTGGGAAAGCAATCTGCCGATTGTAGCCCGCCACCCCCGTCAGTCCGGACGTGCACCAGCAAGAAGGGCCGGTCGCATGCGACCGGCCCTGTCCGTTGCGGCGATGCCCGGGAATGATGCCGGGCGTCCCCGCCTCGACCTCAATGGTGCAGCAGGACGTCGGCGATGATACCGCTGGCGATCGCGACCATCAGGAAATTGCCACCATCATCGCGCACCCAACGGTAACCTCGACGCGGTGCGTACAGGCCGTACGGCCGATAGTCGTTGTAGGGGACGACATAGACATTGTTGTAGCCGTAGCTGCGGTAATCGTGGCCACGCGCCCACGGCGGCGGGCCGCGGCGGCCATTGTCCCAGTGGCCGTTCTTGTGATAGCGGCGATCGCGGTCGTCATAACGGTCATGACCGCGCCCGCGGTCATCGCCACGGTAGTAACCACGGCCCTGGTCGTCATCGTCACCACGATCGTGACCACGCCCGTGATCCTGATCGTCACCGTAGCCATAGGCGTACGGCGCGCCCTGGCCGTGATCCTTCGCCATGGCCGGCAGGGATGCAAATCCCAATGCAACGGCCAACGCCGGGGCAAGCTTGAGGATAGTTTTCATCGTATGTCTCCCATCGGGACGTGCACCTTGCACGACTATCAATTTACGCAAGAAAGCTGAACAGGAATTGGCTCCGTGCGATTGCCATGACTGCCATTCAGGTCCGTACCCACTTGCCGGACATTTTTCCATTCGCCCAACAAGAAAGGCACGCCCGGAGGCGTGCCTTTGGTTGCGCTGCAGGATCGCTCAGTGGCCGAACAACAGGTCGGCGATGATGCCGCTGGTGATCGCGACCAGCAGGTAGTGGCCGAAATCGTCGCGACGCCAAGCGTAGCCGCGCGGCGGATCGTACAGGCTGTAGTCGTTGTAGTCGTCGACCGCGTAGGTGGGGGCGTAGTTGTCGCCGTAGTACGGGTTGCCGACCGTCCATACCGGTTGCGGTTGATATCCATAGCCGGCGCTGTAATAGCGACGACCATAGCCCTGGCCGTAGGCCACCCGCGGTGGCGGTGCGTAGCGATAGTCGCGGCCATAGTCGCCGCGGCCACGGTTGTAGCTGTAATCGCCACGTGGGGGCGGCGGCATCGGCGGGCGCTGCGTGTAGCCGCCACGTTGCCAGTTGCCATTGTTGTTATTGCCGGAATTGCCGCCGCCGCGATCGCCCCAGCCGCGGTTGTCGCCACGACCGTCGCGTTGCGGCCCGCCGGCGTTGCCCGACCACTGTCGTGGTTGTTGCACCTGCTGCGGCGGTTGTTGCGGCTGTTGCTGTCCCTGCCCGCGATCATGGCCGCGGTCATGACCGTGATCACCACGCCAGTCCTGAGCCGATGCGGCGAACGGAATCGCCGACAAGGACAAGGCAAGAAACAAAACCGTACCCTTCATCGTGCCTTTCATGACGACCTCCCGGTCGCGTGTAGTTCGACGCCAATATGCGCGTTCGCCTGAGGAAAGAAAGTGCATCGTCGTGTCCGTTTAGCTGCCGGAAAGCACCGCATTCAGGTTGTGGATAGGCACCGGTATAATTGGCGACATCATCCACAAATACAGGGTGCCCTGCCGGGTGCCGGAGCCCGCATGTCGCAGTACATCTACACCATGAACGGCGTTTCCAAGACCGTTCCGCCCAAGCGCCAGATCATCAAGGACATCTCGCTGTCGTTCTTCCCGGGCGCCAAGATCGGTCTGCTCGGCCTGAACGGTGCCGGCAAGTCGACGGTGCTGAAGATCATGGCCGGGGTCGATACCGACTTCTCCGGCGAGGCGCGCCCGCAGGCCGGCATCAAGGTCGGTTATCTCGCCCAGGAACCGCAGCTCGACCCCGAGATGACCGTGCGTCAGGCGGTCGAGGAAGGCGTGGGTGAAGTGCTGCAGGCGCAGGCCGCGCTCGACCAGATCTACGCCGCCTACGCCGAGGAAGGTGCCGATTTCGATGCGCTGGCGAAGCAACAGGAACGCCTCGAAGCGATCCTCGCCGCCGGCGATGCCCACACCTTGGAAAACCAGCTGGAAGTCGCCGCCGATGCGCTGCGCCTGCCGCCGTGGGAAGCGGTGATCGGCAAGCTCTCGGGTGGCGAAAAGCGCCGCGTCGCGCTGTGCCGCCTGCTGCTGCAGAAGCCGGACATGCTGCTGCTTGACGAACCGACCAACCATCTCGACGCCGAATCGGTGGAATGGCTGGAACAGTTCCTCGCCCGCTACACCGGCACCGTGGTCGCAGTGACGCATGATCGCTACTTCCTCGACAACGCCGCCGAGTGGATCCTCGAACTCGATCGCGGCCGCGGCATTCCGTGGAAGGGCAACTACACCGACTGGCTGGTGCAGAAGGACGAACGCCTGAAGCAGGAAGACAACCAGGAGAAGTCGCGCCAGAAGGCGATCCAGAAGGAACTGGAATGGGCGCGCCAGAACGCCAAGGGCGGCCGTTCCAAGGGCAAGGCGCGTCTTGCGCGCATCGAGGAACTGCAGGCCGTCGATTACCAGAAGCGCAACGAGACCAATGAAATCTTCATTCCGCCGGGCGAGCGCCTCGGCAACAAGGTGGTCGAGTTCAAGAATGTCTCGAAGAAGTTTGGCGATCGCCTGCTGATCGACGATCTCAGCTTCACCGTGCCATCGGGCGCGATCGTCGGCATCATCGGCCCGAACGGCGCCGGCAAGTCGACGCTGTTCAAGATGATCACCGGGCAGGAGAAGCCGGATTCCGGCGAGATCGACATGGGTTCGACGGTGAAGCTGGCCTACGTCGACCAGAGCCGCGACGCGCTGACCGGCAACCACAACGTGTTCCAGGAAGTGTCCGGCGGCCTCGACATCCTCAACATCAACGGCATCGAGATCCAGTCACGCGCCTACATCGGCCGCTTCAACTTCAAGGGACAAGACCAGCAGAAACTGGTCGGCACGCTCTCGGGCGGTGAACGCGGCCGCCTGCACATGGCGAAGACGCTGTTGCAGGGTGGCAACGTGCTGCTGCTGGACGAACCGTCGAACGATCTCGACATCGAAACGCTGCGTGCGCTGGAAGATGCGTTGCTGGAATTCCCCGGCAACACCTTCGTGATCTCGCATGATCGCTGGTTCCTCGATCGCATCGCCACCCACATCCTCGCCTTCGAAGGCGATTCGCACGTCGAGTTCTTCCAAGGCAACTATCGCGAGTACGAGGAAGACAAGAGGCGCCGCCTCGGCAACGATGCCGGCCCGCATCGTTTGCGGTTCAAGGCGTTGAAGTAACGACGGACGCCCACGACAACGTGGGCGTTTCGGCATGAGGAAGAAGGAGATCGACATGGGCTTCACCGACAAACTCCGCAGCCGCTGGACCCAGGCCAACTCACTGGTCTGTGTCGGTCTCGACCCCGATCCGGCGAAGTTCCCCGATGCCTACGCCGATGACGACGACGCGCTGTTCGCGTTCTGCCGCGACATCGCCGATGCCACCGCCGAATATGCCTGTGCCTTCAAGCCGCAGATCGCCTACTTCGCCGCGCACAACGGTGGCGAAGCGGCATTGCAGCGACTGATCGCGCACATCAATGCCGAACATCCCGACGTCCCGGTGATCCTCGATGCCAAGCGCGGCGACATCGGCAGCACCGCCGAGCAATACGCCGTCGAGGCCTTCGATCGTTTCGGCGCCGATGCCGTCACGCTCAATCCCTACATGGGCCGCGATTCCGCGCTACCGTTCCTGCAGCGCGACGGCAAGGGCTGCGTGTTCCTCTGCCACACCTCCAATCCCGGCGCACGCGATTTCCAGGAGCTCATCGTTTCCGATGGAAACGGTGGTGGCGAGCCGCTGTATCAGCGTATCGCTCGCGCGATTGCCGGCGAATGGAATGGCGCGAACAATTGCGCGCTGGTGGTTGGCGCGACCTTTCCGGAAGAACTGAAGGTGATCCGCGCCATCGTCGGCGACATGCCGCTGTTGATTCCCGGTGTCGGCGCCCAGGGCGGCGATGTCGAGGCGGTGGTGAAAAACGGCCGCACCAGCGACGGCACTGGCCTGATGATCAATTCCTCGCGCGGCATTCTTTACGCGTCGATGGGTGCTGACTACGCCGAAGCCGCAGCACGCGCGGCACGCGAATTGCGTGATGCGATCAACCGGTATCGTTGAAGTCGGACGCTAGCTGCGGGCCAACGCCCGCAGCGTCGCAATCGGAAACCGCGCCCAGATCATCGCGAACACCGCCAGCCGCGTCAGTGGACGATGATGGGCGGCATCGAACTTGCGGAAATAGCGCCACAGGCCGCGATGCTTGTGCCATTCGACGAAAACGGGCCGCGAGCGCGACGACACGCCACGCAGATGGGTGACGACGACGCTGTTGTCGATCGCGACGATCGCGCCGGCTTCGTGCGCACGTCGGCACAGGTCGAGATCCTCGGCGTGCAGGCGGTAGGCAGGATCGAAACCGCCGATGCGTTCGAACAACGTGCGCGGCATCAGCATCAATGCGCCGGAAATCGCGGCGACGCGCTGCAGCGGTTCGCCATCCGATGGAATGGCGAGATTGCGCATCGCCGGCATGCGCAGCATCGCGGCGAAATCGGGATCGCGACGACGTGCGGCAGGGTCATGATCGCCGGCTTCATCGACCAGATCGGCACCGACCAGCGCCTCGCCGAGCAATCGTGCATCGTCGCGCAAGCGTGCCAACGCATCCACCGGCACCATCAGGTCGGGATTGACGAAGGCCAGCCACGGTGCGTCGCTGTTGTTCGCCCCCTGATTGCAGGCGACCGCGAAGCCGGGATTGTCGGGATTGGCGACGAAATGCACGCGCGAATCGGCAGCGGCGTGACGTTGCACGCGCTCCATGGTGCCGTCATCGGAGCGGTTGTCGATCACGCGGATTTGCACGACGTCGCGTGCGGCGCGCAGATGATCGAGACAGGCATCGATGGTATCGATGCTGCGATGACTGACCACGATCGCGGCGATGCCGTCGTCGCTCATTCGAACAACTCCGTTTGCGGCGGCAACGGTTCGGCGCTGGCCACGCGTTGCGCCAACTGCTCGCGCAATTCATGCAGCGGATCGCTCATCAACATCGCCGCCATCCGCGGATACCAGTCCGGCCAGCGCACCGCGAGCGCGTCCTGGTCGCCATCCTGCAATTCGCCTTCGGCAAGACGACCGACGAAGGCGGTTTCGCACAGGACATTGCGCCAGCCGAACCCGGCCAGCCGCAGCGAGAGATCGGCCAGCGCCGCGGACCACGACCCGTAACTGGCGTGATCGATCCCGCCGGCCTTGCGCAACGCACGACCACGCAACAACACCGCATGACTCACCGCCGCCGGCAATTCCGGATGCACCGGCGCCATCGCGCGCAATGCGCTGGCGAGCCGCAATGGTTCGTCGGGCAAGGGGTTGAGATCGCCCAAGCGCGGCCACGAGGCGATTTCGCCGAGATTGCTCCACGGCGTCGCCGTGCCGATCGAGCCATCGCGGGCGAAACAGGCTTGCAACTGGTTGAGCCAGCCCGGCACCGGCACGGCATCGCCGGCGAGCACGACGACATCGGCATCGCCGCAGATATCGAGCGCTTCGGCGATATGCGCGCTTTCGCCGATCGAGCGGCTGCGTCGTGTGTAATCGGGCTGCAGCGCAGTCTGCGCGATCCAGTGCTCGATCACGCGTGCGCTGCGCGGACCAGCCTGGGCGTCGTCGATCAACCAGACGCGCGCGCGCGCCGGTGTCGCGGCATCGAGCGCGGCGAGACAGGCATCCAGCGCCACATCATCCGGGCCAACGGGCAACAGGATGATCGGCAGGTTGCTCATCCCACCCAGGTGCGCGCGTTGCGGAACATCCGCGCCCACGGCGAGGTATCACCCCAACTGTCGGGATGCCAGCTGAAGTTGGCGGCAGCCAGCGTGCGCTCGGGATGCGGCATCAGGATGGTGACGCGACCATCGTCGCTGCAGACGCCGGCGATGCCGTCGGGCGATCCGTTGGGATTCGCCGGATACTGCATCGCGACTTCGCCGTCGCCATCGACATACCGCGCGGCGACCGCTATGTTCGCCTGCGCATCGGCATTGGCGAACTGCATGCGACCTTCGCCGTGCGCCACCACCACCGGGATGCGCGAACCGGCCATGCCGCGCAGCAGGATCGATGGCGACTCCGGCACCACCACTTGCGACAGGCGCGCTTCGTATTGTTCGCTGGCGTTGCGCAGCAACTCGGGGAAATGCGCGGCGCCGGGAATGATGTCGCGCAATTGCGCCAGCATCTGGCAACCGTTGCACACGCCAAGGGTGAAGGTGTCGGAGCGCGCGAAGAAACGTTCGAACATCGCGCGTAAGGCCGGCCGTTCGAGGATTGATGTCGCCCAGCCGCGACCGGCACCGAGCACGTCGCCGTAGCTGAAACCACCGCAAGCAGCGAGGCCGACGAAATCATCGAGCGTGGCGCGGCCTTCGATCAGGTCGCTCATGTGCACGTCCTGGGCATCGAAGCCGGCACGCATGAATGCCGCCGCCATCTCCACCTGCCCGTTCACGCCCTGCTCGCGCAGGATGGCGACGCGCGGACGCTTGCCACTGGCGATCAGCGCGGCAGCGATGTCGTCTTCGGGATCGAACGCCAGCTTCGGTGCGAGACCCGGCGCATCGAAACGACGCACAAGCTCGCGTTCCTGATCAGCCGATTCCGGGTTGTCGCGCATGCGCTGCATGGCGTGCGTGACCGACCACCAGGCGTCGAACAGTTCGTGCCAATGCCATTCGGCGACGACCTTGCCATCGTCGAGGACGCGGATGTCGTCGGCGGTGGTCGGCTTGGCGATGCGTTGTGCGCATTCGATCAGGCCATGCCTGGCGACGAGGTCGGCGAATTCGGCGCGATCCTCGCTGCGGATCTGCACCACCGCGCCGAGCTCCTCGTTGAACAGCACTTCGAACGGATCGTCGTCGTGCGCCTGCGCCCAGCCGTCGAGCACGATATCGAGTCCGAGGTGCGAAGCGAACGCCATTTCGCACAGCGTCGCGAAGGCGCCGCCGTCGGAACGGTCGTGGTAGGCCAGCAACAGGCCGGCCTCGCGCGCATCGCGCATCAGCTCGAAGAAGCCGCGCAGCAATTCGGGATCATCGAGATCGGGGACGTCGCCGCCGAAGGCATTGAAGCATTGCTCGAGGATCGAACCACCGAGACGGCGTTGGCCGGCACCGAGACCGATCAGCCACAGTTCGGTATCGGCCTCGCGCGACAGCAGCGGCGTGAGTTGCTGGCGCACATCATGCACCGGCGCGAACGCGGTGACGACCAGCGACACCGGCGAGACAGATTTGTGCGTTTCGCCATCGGCCTGCCACTGCGCCTGCATCGACAACGAATCCTTGCCGACCGGAATGCTCAAGCCCAGTGCCGGACACAGTTCCATGCCGACCGCCTGCACCGCTTCGTACAGGCGCGCATCTTCGCCGGGCGTGCCGGCGGCGGCCATCCAGTTGGCCGAGAGTTTGATGCGTTCAAGCGCGTCGAGCGGTGCGGCGCAGAGATTGGTGATGGCTTCGCCGACCGCCATGCGCGCGCTCGCGGCGGCGTCGAGCAGTGCCAGCGGCGTGCGTTCGCCGATCGCCATCGCTTCGCCGGCGTGGCCGTCGTAACCGGCGAGCGTGATCGCGACATCGGCCACCGGCAACTGCCATGGCCCGACCATCTGGTCGCGCGCGGTGAGGCCACCAACGCTGCGATCGCCAATCGTGACGAGGAAGGATTTCGACGCGACCGTGGGATGGGCGAGCACGCGCAGACCGGCATCACGCAAGGACAGCGCGGCGGTCTTCAGCTCCGGCCAGCGCAGGCTCGTCGGCGATTCGGCATCGCGATGCATTTTCGGTGCCTTGCCGAACAGTACGTCCATCGGCAAATCGATGGCGGGCGCGCCATCTTTCGGCAGCGCGATCGATTCGACCGTCGCGCCATATCCCACCACCAAGCGTTCTTCTGCGGTCGCGTGACCGACCACCGCGAACGGGCAGCGCTCGCGCTGGCACAGCGCGGTAAATTCGGCGACACGATCGGGCGCAATCCCGAGCACGTAGCGTTCCTGCGATTCGTTGCACCACAGTTGCATCGGCGACAGCGTGGGGTCATCACTGGGCACCGCAGCCAGATCGATCACGCCACCAACACTGGAATCGTGCAGCAATTCGGGAATCGCGTTCGACAAACCGCCGGCGCCGACATCGTGGATGCTGCGGATCGGGTTGCGTTCGGCCAGCGCCACGCAGGCGTCGATCACTTCCTGCGCACGACGTTCCATCTCCGGGTTGTCGCGCTGCACCGAGGCGAAATCGAGTTCCTCGGAGCTCTGGCCCGACGCCAGCGAACTTGCCGCGCCACCGCCAAGACCGATCAGCATCGCCGGACCGCCAAGCACGATCACCGCGTCGCCCGGCTGCAGGCGCCGCTTCTCCACCAATGCAGGATCGATCGCACCGAGACCACCGGCGAGCATGATCGGCTTGTCGTAGGCGCGCACCAGGCCGTCGGGTTGCACCACTTCGAAACTGCGGAAATAACCTGCCAGATTCGGGCGGCCGAATTCGTTGTTGAACGCCGCCGCACCGATCGGTCCTTCCTGCATGATCTGGAACGCGCTGGCCATGCGCGGATTCAACACGCGCTGGTTCTTATTGACATCGAGCTCCCACGGCTGCGTCATGCCGGGAATGCGCAGCGCCGATACGCTGAAACCGCAGAGGCCAGCCTTGGGCTTGCCGCCGCGTCCGGTCGCGCCTTCGTCACGGATTTCGCCACCGGAACCGGTGGACGCACCCGCATACGGCGAGATCGCGGTGGGATGGTTGTGCGTCTCGACCTTGATCGCGAACGCCGACTCCTGCTCCGGCTTCAGCGCCCAATCGTGCGTGACCGGATCGGGTTGCAGGCGCCGCGTCGGGTAGCCTGCCACCACGGCAGCGTTGTCGCTGTACGCCGACAACGTGTGTTGCGGCGTACGCTGGTGGGTGTTCTTGATCATGCCGAACAACGAGCGTTCCTGCGCATCACCATCCAGCGTCCAGCTGGCGTTGAAGATCTTGTGGCGGCAGTGTTCGGAATTGGCCTGCGCGAACATCATCAGTTCGACGTCGGCGGGATCACGCTGCAACTCGCCATAACGCTGTTGCAGGTATTCGACTTCGTCATCGGCCAAGGCGAGGCCAAGGCGGCGATTGGCAATAGCGAGATCGTTCAGCGGCACGCGTTCCAGCGCAGCGCGCGGATGCGTCTCGAACAGATGCGCGGCGCCATCGACATCATCGAGCAGCGATTGCGTCATCGGATCGTGCAACACCTTCGCCAGCGCCGCCTGCGTCGCGGCATCGGCCGGCCAGCCGCTGACATCGAGGCGGATACCGCGTTCGACCCGCTGCACTGGCAAGCCGGCGCCCTGCAGCAGTTCGCCAGCCTTGCTCGCCCACGGCGAGATGGTGCCGAGGCGCGGACTGACATAGCGCGAGACGGAACCTTCGGCGCGCGCGCGCTGTGTCGCATCGGCCTGCAAGATGCGGCCCAGTTTGGCGAGGTCGAGCTTGTCAGAGCCCGGCGTGGCGCCATCCCGTGGCTGCACCCAGTAGGTGAACCAGCTTGCAGTGATCCCGAGTTGGGGGGCGATGGCGCGAAGGCGGGCTTCCAGCCGTTCGCGACGGAACGGCGACAGGGCCGGCAGGCCCTCGAGCACGATCATGTCCGGGAAAACCGTGGCAGGTGGCCCCCTATTGTAGCGGAGGCCTGCCATTCGGATCCGTTCTTACTGCGTGGCCATCGCATCCAGCCACTGGCGCAGCCGGGTCGGGTCGAGGTAGCCGGGTGCCGCCATGCCATTGGGCGCGACGATCATCGGGGTGCCGGCCAGGCCGAGACGCTGGCCGAGGTTGTATTCCATCGCCACCGGATTGGTGCAGCGGGGCGCGTTGATGCGACGGCCGTTCTTGGCCTCGGTCAACGCCTTGCCGCGATCAGCCGAGCACCACACCGCTTCCATCTGACTGAAATCGTCGCTGGCCAGGCCCATGCGCGGGAAGGCGAGATACTCGATGGCGATGCCCTGCGCGTTGTACTGGGCGATCTGGCTATGCAGTTTCTGGCAGTAGCCGCACTGGATGTCGGTGAACACGCTCACCGTGTATTTCGGCTTGGCCGGCGCAAACACGATGCGCTGGGACGCCGGCACCTTGGCCAGCTCCTCGCGGCGCAGCGTCGCCATCGCGCTTTGGCTCACGTCCTTCTTCGCGGCGACATCGTAGAGATTGCCCTGCAGCACGTAGCGGCCATCGTCGGAGACATACAGCGTCTGGCCGGCGACGATCAGCTCGCGAAAGCCCGGCAACGGTGCCGCAGCTGCATGATCGACCTTCAGATCGGGGTTCACCTTGTGCAGGGCGTCAATGGCGCGCGCCTCGGGCGAGCCCGCAGCCGGTTTGGCAATGGCATCGGCGACGGGCAGCGGCGCCGGCTTCGCCGCAGCGGCCTTGGCGGTTTCCGCAGCAATGGGCTTGGCGCAGGCGGTCAGACTGGCGATCACCATCGCGGTGGCGAACAAAAGGCGCATGTTCATCGGATCCTGCTAGAGCGGTTATCGCGGCATTTTCGCATGGATCGCCGGGAATCCCTCACATCACCCTGAACAGCTATCCGCGCGGATGATGGCGGGCATGCAGGGATTTCAGTTGTTCGCGCGCCACCAACGTGTAGATCTGGGTGGTCGAAAGCGCGCTGTGGCCAAGCAGCATCTGCAACGCGCGCAGATCGGCACCGTGGTTGAGCAGATGGGTGGCGAAGCTGTGGCGCAGCGCATGCGGACTCACCCGCGCCGGATCGATCCCGGCCAGTGCGGCGTAGCGTTTCACCAATGTCCAGAACGCCTGGCGTGTCAGCGGCTCGCCTTTCGCGGTGAGGAACAGCGCCTCCAGGGTGCGGCGTCCGGCCAGTTTCGGCCGCGCTTCCTGCAGGTATTTCTCCAGCCAGTGCTGCGCCTCCTCGCCCAGCGGCACCAGTCGTTCCTTGTTGCCCTTGCCGCGCACGCGCGACACGCCCTGGCGCAGGTTGATCGCGGTGGCCGGGAGATCGACCAGTTCACTCACGCGCAAACCGCAGGCGTACATCAGTTCCAGCATGGCGCGATCGCGCAAACCTTCGGTTGCGGCGATGTCCGGGGTCGCCAGCAGTGCTTCGATCTGCCCTTCCGCCAGCGCCTTGGGCAGGCTGCGCGGCAAGCGCGGACTGTCGAGCAGCGCGACCGGATCGTCCGCACGTTCGCCGCGACGGATGCGTTCGGCGTAGAACATCCGCAACGCCGACAGCAGACGCGCGGTGCTGCGTGGCGAATAGCGCTGCTCGCTGCGCCATGCCAGCAATCCATAGAGATCGCTGCGACCGGCGTCGATCAAGCGTTGGCGCTGCGTCGCACACCAGCGCGCGGCACCTGCGAGATCGCGCCGATAACTCTCCAACGTCGCTCGCGCCAAGCCGTGTTCGGCCCAGGCGGATTCCAGGCAGCTTTCGATCGCGGCGAGGTCGGCGTCGGCCGCATCCGGCAGGCGCAGCGCGGCCATGCGGCGTTCGGCGGGAGTCCGTGCACTCATGCCGCGCAGACTACCCTTTATCCTTGCAGCGATGAATGCACCCGATCCATTGCCACGCCCTCGCGCCCTGCTCGGCTGGCGCCTGCTATGCCTGACCTACGACTTGTTCCCGGCGCTGGCGCTGTGGTTCCTGGTCATCATCGTGATGCTGGCGATCAATCGCGGTGAAGCCGTGCAAAACGGCACCTGGGCCGGCTGGCTGGAGACGTTGCTGATGTTCGCCGTCACCGGGGTGTACGCCACCGTGAGTTGGCGCCGCGGCGGACAGACCATCGGCATGAAGCCGTGGCGGGTGTATGTCGATGCCGTTTCCGGCGGCCCGGCATCGCTGCGTGCGCTGTGGCTGCGTTATGCAGTCGGTTGCGTGTCGCTGGGATTGGCGGGAATCGGCTTCTGGTGGGCGCTGTTCGATCGCGATCGGCTCACATGGCATGACCGCGCCAGCGGCACGCGTTTCGTGCGCGATGTGCAACGTGATGGCGCCGCGGAATAGCTGAGCCCGAAATCAACTCGACCGGCGGCGGAACAATAGCCAGGAAATTCCCAGCATCACCGCGACCGGAATCAGGTAGGCAAGGCGGAAATCGAGCTTGAAGGCGCCGGCCAGTCGCGCCATCTGTGTCTGCAGCATCATGAAACCGATCGCGAAGACGATACCGAGGAACAGCCGCTTGCCGAGGCCGCCGCTGCGCAACGTGCCGAATGCGAACGGGATCGCGGCGAGGCACAACGCCAGCACGTTGATCGGATAAAACCAGTGCGCCCAGTAGTGCTCCTCGATCTCGCCCGGGTCGAGCTGGTTGCGCTCGCGGTAGTCCAGCGCCTGCTTGAGGTCGCGCGTACTCATGAAGCGCGGGCGACTCACCGTACTCGCCAGCGCAGTGTCGTCCAGCGTCGACGCCCATTGCTCCCGGTCGACATGGCTCTTCTGTACCGAGGCATCGGAGAAATTGATGCGATCGACGCCGATCAGCACCCAGCCATTCGGACGGTGTTCGCCACTCTGGACGTAGGCGATCGACTTCAAGCGTCCATTCGATTCGAATTCGTACAGGCGCATGCCGCGCAATTCCAGCCAGCGATCCTTGCCATCGCTGCGGTTTTGCCCTTCGGTCGCGCTGATGAAGGTATCGCCTTCGCGCGCCCACACGCCCTTGAACTGCAGCATCACCGTGTTGTTGGTCTTGCGCGCGGTGCGATATGCGTCGGCGCGACCCTGCGCCCACGGCGAGATGGTCTCGACGTTGATCATCATCGCCAGCGTGATCAACCCGATCACCATCGCGACCGCGAGGCTGATGCGCCGGCGCGACAGGCCAAGCGCACGCATCACCGTCAGTTCGGACGTGGCCGCCAGTTGCCCGAGCGCCAGCAGCGAACCGATCACCGCTGCGGTCGGGAAATGGAAATACAACCGGTACGGCAACGTGTAGAGGCTGACGATCACCGCATCCATCGCGGTGAACGCGCCCTTGCCGACATTGCCCATTTCGGTGAGCACGCCACCGATCATGAAATCCATGCCGACGACGACGAGCCATGCGGCCAGCACGTAGCTCAGCACGGTGCGGCCGATGTAGAGATCGTGGATTTTCGGGAACGGCATCATCGGCGCAATTTCCCCGGGCGACCGTCACGGAAGTAGAACCAGAAGGCCAGCGCCAGCAGCGGGATCACCAGCCACCACAGGCCGAGCGTGATCGGAATCTTGCCGTTCCCCAGCCATTGCTTGCCCAGCAGCATCAGTTGCACGGCCACCAGGTAGCCGATCACGCCAGTAACGATGCGACCGTAGCGCGCCTGGCGCGGTGGGCTGCGCGACAGCGGGATCGCCAGCAACGCCAGCGCCAACGCCACCAGCGGCGGCGCGATGCGCCAATGCAGCTCGGCCTTGGCCTCGCGCGTCGGGGCGGCGAGCAGCGTCGCGGTCGGCTGGCCCTGGATATGATCGTCGACGTCACCGTTGTCGCGATCCGGCATCTTCACGTCATTGGTCTTGTAATGCAGCAGGCGGTAGTCGAGCGCGCCCGGGCCCAGCGGCCCTTCCACCTCGAAGCCGTCGGTCAGGCGCAGATAACGCGCACGGCTGCCATCCAGCCAGATCGTGCCGTCGCTGGAGGTCGTCACGTCCATCCGGCCCTTCTTTTCGCGGTAGATGAACACCCGGCGGAAACGGCTGCCGTCGGCGGTCATGTCGCCGACATAGACCACGCCATCGCTGCCCGGCAGCTGGGTGAACTTGCCCGGTTCCAGCCCGGCGATCAGCATGTTGCGGTTGGCTTCCTTCACCATCGCGCGGCCGTAGCGATCCGACCACGGCGCCAGCCACAACGAGCACAGCGCGATCACCACCACCATCGGCGCGATCACCGCCAGCAGCGGCCCCAGCAAACGGCGCGGCCCCACGCCCACCGAGGCCAGCACCGGCATCTCGGCATCGCGATAGAGGCGGCTCATCGCCAGCAGCAGGCCCAGCATCAGCGCCAGTGGCAGGATCAGCGGCATCCAGCCGATCATCACCAGCCCGAGCTGGGCGAACATCATCCCCGCCGGCATGCGGCCAGTGGCAATGTCGCGCAGCACGTCCATGAAGGCCGCGCCAACCATCACCATCAGCAACACCACCAGCGCGGCGAACACTGACTGCAGGAATTCACGCACCAGGTACTTGTCGAGCGTCTTCATTCGGGGCAGTTGGGCCTGTTACCGCTAAACTAACGGGTTCACGTGATGCAGTCCTGGGACCGTCCCCGCGGGGGATGGGGGATTGTACGTAAGTCTGTTAGGAATCTCGTTGATGGCCCTCGAATTTGCCCTGAACCACTCCGACCCCCTTCACGCCGAGACCGATTGCCTGATCGTCGGGCTGTTCGCCGACAAGGCCCTCAGCGTCAGCGGCCAGGCCGTGGATCGCGCCAGCAGCGGCCGCCTGTCGGCACTGGCCGAGCGCGGCGACCTCTCCGGCAAGACCGGCGCCAGCGCCCTGCTCCACGACATCCCCGGCGTCACTGCGCCGCGCGTGCTGGTGATCGGGTTGGGAGATGCCGACAAGTTCGCCACCCCGCAATTCCTCAAGGCCGTGGCCGATGCCGCCCGCGCCCTGCGCACCGGCCCGATCAAACACGCCCTGCTCACCCTCGGCGAAGTGCCGGTGCAGGGCCGCGATGCCGCCTGGGCGATCCGCCAGGCCGTGATCACCGCCGACCATGCCTGCTACCGCTATGTCGCCACCCTCGGCAAGGACAACAAGAAGCGCGAGGAAAGCGGACTCGAACACCTCGCCATCCAGGGCAGCGATGCCAGCGCACTGGCCCAGGGCATCGCGACCGCCGGTGGCGTCGCCTTCGCCCGCGAACTCGGCAACCTGCCGCCGAACGTGTGCAATCCCGCCTACGTCGCCGAACAGGCGCAATCGTTCGCCAAGCGTTTCGACAACGTGACCTGCGAAGTGCTGGACGATGCCGCGATGCAGGCGCTCGGGATGGGCTCGCTGCTGGCGGTCGCGCGCGGTTCGGCCAATCGTCCCAAGCTGGCCGTGCTGAAGTATTCCAACGGCGGCGATGCCAAGCCGTTTGTGCTGGTCGGCAAGGGCATCACCTTCGATACCGGCGGCGTCAATCTGAAGACGCAAGGCGGCATTGAGGAAATGAAGTACGACATGTGCGGCGCGGCCAGCGTGCTCGGCGCCTTCGTGTCGGCGGTCGGCATGCAATTGCCGATCAATCTGGTGGTGATCGCCGCGGCAGTCGAGAACGCAATCGACGGTGATGCCTATCGTCCGTCCGATGTCATCACCAGCATGTCGGGCAAGACGATTGAAGTCGGCAACACCGACGCCGAAGGTCGCCTGATCCTGTGCGATGCGCTGACCTATGCGCAGCGCTTCGAACCGCAGGCGCTGATCGACGTCGCCACGCTCACCGGCGCTTGCATGGTCGCGCTTGGCAAGTACGCCAGCGGCGTGATGACCAAGGACAGCGACGACCTGGCGCAGGAACTGCTGGCTGCCGGCGAAACCGTGTTCGACCGCGGCTGGCAGTTGCCGTTGTGGGACGAATACCAGACCCAGCTCGATTCCGCCTTCGCCGACGTCTACAACATCGGCGGTCGCTGGGGCGGCGCGATCACCGCCGGCTGCTTCCTGTCGCGCTTCACCGAAGGCCAGCGCTGGGTGCACATGGACATCGCCGGCGTCGCCAATGGCGATGGCAAGATGGGCATGGCCACCGGCCGCCCGGTCGGCCTGCTGAGCCAGTGGCTGCTGGATCAATCGGCCGCCTGATGGCGCGCGCCGACTTCTATCTGATCGACAAGCCGCGCTTCCGCGAGGAACCGCTGCTGCTGGTGTGCGAGCTCGCCCGCAAGGCCTTCGACGCCAATCTCTACACCCTGGTGCTGGCGCGCGATGGCGCGCAGGCCGAAGCGCTCGACGACCTGCTGTGGTCGTTCGATCCCGACGCCTACATCCCGCACCAGATCGCCGGCAGCGACGATGACGAGGATGAAGCGGTGGTGCTGATCGCCGCGCCCGGCAGCGATGCCGCGTTGCGTCCGCTGGTGATCAACCTGCGTGATGCCGCGGTCGAAGGCACGTTCGATCGCGTGCTGGAAGTCGTGCCCGCCGATCCGGCCGCGCGCGCACCGCTGCGCGAACGCTGGAAGCACTACCAGTCGCGCGGCTTCGACGTGAAAAAGCACGACATGTAAGCGGACGGACATGTCGTTCGCCCGCTCCAAACCAAGAGACTCCCGATGCGCCTGCTGATCGCCCTGCTGCTGCCCTGGTTCGCCTTCTTCACCATCGGGCGTCCGTTCGCGGGCATCGTCTGCCTGATCCTGCAGATCACCCTGATCGGCTGGGTGCCGGCCGCGATCTGGGCCGCCTACGCCGTCAGCCAGTACCACACCGACCAGAAGATCCGTCGCGCGCTGCGCAGCTGATCCAATCCACACACTTTCGCGTCCCCGAATCGCATGACCACTCTCGCCCAGAGCTACCAACCCGCCGACATCGAAACCCGCCTGTACCAGCAGTGGGAAGCTTCCGGCATGTTCGCGCCGCACGGCGACGGTGCGCCCTACACCATCCTGCTGCCACCGCCGAACGTTACCGGCACGCTGCACATGGGCCACGCCTTCCAGCATTCGTTGATGGACGCGCTGGTGCGCTATCACCGCATGCGCGGCTTCCGCACGCTGTGGCAGGTCGGCAGCGACCACGCCGGCATCGCCACCGAAATGGTGGTCTCGCGCAATCTCGCCATCGCAGGTACAGGCGACACGCGCGACTCGCTGGGACGCGAAAAATTCATCGAGAAAGTGTGGGAATGGAAGGAACAATCCGGCGACACCATCGAGCGGCAAATGCGTCGCCTCGGCGCGTCCGGCGACTGGTCGCGCAAGACCTTCACGATGGACGACGGTCCCTCGGGCGCGGTGATCGAAACCTTCGTGCGCCTGTTCGAGCGCGGCCTGATCTATCGCGGCCAGCGCCTGGTGAACTGGGATCCGGTGCTGCAGACCGCGGTGTCCGACCTCGAAGTGGTAAGCGAGGAAGAGAACGGCCACCTGTGGTCGATCCGCTATGACGTGATCGATCCCGAACCGGGCCAACCCGACCACGTCGTCGTCGCGACCACGCGCCCGGAAACCATGCTCGGCGATACCGCGGTAATGGTGCATCCGGAAGATGAGCGCTACAGCGCGCTGGTCGGCAAGCGCGTGCGCCTGCCGCTGGGGGGCCGCGAGATCCCGGTAATCGCCGACGATTACGTCGATCGCGAATTCGGCACTGGCGTGGTCAAGGTCACGCCCGCGCACGACTTCAACGACTATGCCGTCGGCCAGCGCCACCATCTGCCGTTGATCAACATCTTCACCGATATCGCCAGCATCAACGACAACGCGCCGGAACAATATCGCAGCCTCGACCGCAATGCCGCGCGCAAGATCGTGCTCGCCGATCTCGAAGCACAGGGTCATCTGGTCGAAACCAAACCGCATCGCCTGCAGGTGCCGCGTGGCGATCGCAGCGGCCAGGTGATCGAGCCCTATCTCACCGACCAGTGGTTCGTGAAGATGGACGATCTTGCCAAGCGCGGACTCGAACTGGTCGAGAACGGCTCGGTGAAGTTCGTGCCGCCGAACTGGATCAACACCTATCGCCACTGGATGGAGAACATCCAGGATTGGACGATCAGTCGCCAGCTATGGTGGGGTCATCGCATCCCGGCATGGTTCGACGATGCCGGCCATATTTATGTCGCGCGCGACGAAGCCGAAGCACGCGTGCAGGCCGCCGCGAAACACGGTGGCACCGCACCGGAATTGCGCCAGGACAACGACGTGCTGGAAACGTGGTTCTCCTCGGCAATCTGGCCAATCAGCACCATGGGCTGGCCGAATGCTGCGGCGATGCAGGAGCGTGGCTTCGACCAGCACTTGCCGACCAATGTGCTGGTGACCGGCTTCGACATCATCTTCTTCTGGGTTGCGCGGATGATCATGATGACCGACGCGCTGACCGGTGAAGTGCCGTTCCGCGACGTCTACATCACCGGCCTCGTCCGCGACAAGGACGGCCAGAAAATGTCGAAGTCGAAGGGCAATGTGCTTGATCCGATCGACATCATCGACGGCATCAGCGCCGACACGCTGGTCGCCAAGCGCACCAGCGGACTGCTGAAGCCGCAGGACGCGCCGAAGATCGAGAAGGCCACGCGCAAGGAATTCCCCGACGGCATCGCCGCGCACGGCGCCGACGCATTGCGTTTCACCATGTGCGCGCTGGCCGGCCCCGGCCGTGACATCAAGTTCGATCTGGCGCGTGCCGATGGCTACCGGAATTTCTGCAACAAGTTGTGGAACGCCACGCGCTTTGTGCTGATGAACGTCGGCGACGATGTGCGTTTCGAAGGTGCGCCGCAGCCGCGGACCGATGCCGAACAGTGGATCCTCGCGCAACTGGCGAAGACCAGCGCCGAGGCAGCCGAGCATTTCGCCAACTACCGCTTCGACCTGCTGGCGCAGACGCTGTACGAATTCGCCTGGAACCAGTTCTGTGACTGGTTCGTGGAATTGTCGAAGCCGGCGCTCAATGGCGATGACAAGGCCGCGGCCGATTCCACCCGCCACACGCTGCTGTTCGTGCTGGAACGTCTGTTGTGCCTGCTGCATCCGCTGGTGCCGTTCGTCAGCGAGGAGCTGTGGCAGTCGGTCGCACCGAAGCTCGGCAAGTCCGGCAGCATCATGATCCAGCCATATCCGCAGGCACCCGATTTCGATGCCACCGCGTTCGGCCAGGCCAGTGACGATATCGAGTGGCTGAAGTCGATGGTGACGGCATTGCGGCGCGTCCGCAGCGAACTCGCGATCTCGCCGGCGAAGCAAGTTTCGTTGCTGGTGCGCGGCGGAAGCGATGGCGATGCTGCCCGTTTGTCGTGCTTCGATGCGGCGTTGCGTTTCCTCGCCCGCATCGATCACATCGAGCCACTCACTGGTGAACCGCCAGCTGCGGCGACTGCACGCGTCGGCGATCTCGATCTGTTCGTGCCGCTGGAAGGGCTGGTCGATCTCGATGCCGAACGCGTGCGCCTCGACAAGGAGCTCAAGCGCGTCGAAGCGGAGCTGACGAAGTCGCAGAACAAGCTCGCAGCGTTTGAGGGCAAGGCACCGGCGCAAGTGGTGGAGCAGGAGCGCCAGCGTCTGGTCGAGTGGACCTCGCAGCGTGATGCGTTGGCGGGACAGCGCGCGCGGTTGGGGTGATTCATCGCCCGGCTGTGCGCCTGCGTCGGTTGTCCATATGGCCGACACGCCGTGAATACATCCATGTAGGCTCAGCCGCAGCATCCATGCTGCGGAATGGTCGGCCATACGGACGAACCGCGCTGGCGCCGCCGGTGGCGAGTTTTTCGCTCTTTCTAAAAGCCACAACACGCGCGCGGCCAGTGGGTGGCCTGCCCGATGCGCGGGCATACGAGGCAGGATGCCGAGTCGAGCCTACATGGACGTATTTACGGCGTCCCGCGCAGTGGGCGGGCCGCCCGCGGGCCACGCGCGTGCTAATCCAACAACTCCATCGCCATCACGATCGCGTCTTCGCGCTGACCATTTGCGGCGGGGTAATAGCGCGGGCGCCGCCCGATCTCGTTGAAGCCGATGTCGTGGTACAGCGCGACCGCACGCGTGTTCGACGGCCGTACTTCCAGGAACATCTGTCGCGCGCCGCGCGCACGTGCCAATTGCAGCAGCGACATCAACAACGATCGCCCCACCCCGCGCGACTGCACCCGCGGATCGACGCACAGATTCAGCAAATGGCATTCGTCGAGCGCGTGGCTCAGCACGCCGTAACCGAGCACCTCGCCGACACCGTCTTCCAGCATCCATGCCGAATACCCGGCGCGCAGGCAATCGCGGAACACTGCGCGCGACCACGGATGCGGATACCCGCGTTCCTCCACCGCCATCACCGCATCGAGATCACTCTCGCGGATCGGGCGCAAACGGCCTGCCGGCATCGGCGGTGGCGTCGTCACCGCGCTCACAGCCGTCGCATTCCCCTCAGCAATGGCCACAACGCGCGCTTGGCGGCGGCATTGCCGCGCAATCCCGACAACGGCTGCGCCAACGCCAGCACGTCCTGTTCGCGCGCATCGCCGCCCGCCGCCTTCAACAGGTGACGCAACAACACATCGGCGGTTTGCGCGGACGAATTCGCGACAGGCGCATCGATCAGCTCAGGCGCGGCGGACGTGCCGCCCAGCGCATAGACCTCGATCCCGAGTTCCGCCAACGCTTCGCGCTGGAAGGCATCCCAACTCATGCAGTCGCTCCCGGCCGGCGCCGCTTCAACAGCATCACCGGCCCCGACAATGCATACAGTCCGAAGACACATAGCAAGGTGCGCGCAGGCGCCAGTGCCAGCGCGATCAACGCGATCACCACCAGCACCAGTACCACGAACGGCACACGCTCCGAGCGCGGCCCGTCACTACTGCCCTTGAAGCTGGTGTAGCGCACGCGGCTCACCATCAGCAGCGCGACGATCACCGTCAGCGCCAGGATCGGCAGGCTCAATTCATCACCATCGGTCCAGCCCAGTCCGTGGAATGTCCACACGAAGCTCGCCAGCACCGCCGCCGCCGCCGGGCTGGCGAGCCCGATGAACCAGCGCTTGTCGACGCTGCCGACCTGGCTGTTGAAGCGCGCCAGCCGCAGCGCCGCACAGGCCGCGTAGAGGAAGGCCGCCAGCCAGCCGAGCTTGCCGGCGGTCGCGCCCTGGTCGCGCAGCGATTCCAGCGACCAGTGGTAGACCAGCAGCGCCGGCGCCATGCCGAAACTGATCAGGTCGGACAGCGAGTCGTACTGCACGCCAAATTCGCTCTGGGTATTGGTCAGGCGCGCGACGCGGCCATCCAGCCCATCGAGGATGGCGGCGATGAAGATGGCGATGCAGGCGTGCTCCACCAGCCCCTGCGACGAGGCAATGATCGAGTAAAAGCCGGAGAACAGTGCTCCGGTGGTGAACAGGTTGGGCAGCAGGTAGACGCTGCGGCGCGCGGGCGACGGGGTCTTGTCAGTCATCCGCGGCAGTGTATCGCCCCTGCGGAAGCCTGTCTGGCTGCTGCATGGCACAATCCACGGTTGTCGTTCGGGAAATCGCGCAAATGCGCCTGTCGCAATTCCACCTCAGGACCGAGAAAGAAACCCCCGCCGAGGCCGAGATCATCAGCCATCGCCTGATGCTGAAGGCCGGGATGATTCGCAAGCTCGCTGCTGGCCTCTACACCTGGTCGCCGCTGGGACTGCGGGTGATGCGCAAGGTCGAAGGCATCGTCCGCGAGGAGATGAACCGCGCCGGCGCGATCGAGATGGCGCTGCCGCTGATCCAGCCCATGGATTTGTGGGAGGAAACCGGGCGCTGGCAGAAGTTCGGCGGACAACTGCTGAAGATCAAGGATCGCAAGGAGCAGGAATACTGCTTCAGCCCCACCGCCGAGGAAGCGGTGACCGAGTTCGCGCGCAACGAGCTGACCAGCTACAAGCAGCTGCCGATCAATCTCTACCAGATCAGCACCAAGTTCCGCGACGAAATCCGTCCGCGCTTCGGGGTGATGCGCGCGCGCGAATTCGTGATGAAGGATGCCTATTCCTTCCACCTCGATGCCGCATCACTGGATGCAGGCTATCGCACGATGTACGACGCTTACACCCGCATCTTCACCCGCCTCGGCTTGAAGTTCCGCGCGGTGTTCGCCGATACCGGCGCGATCGGCGGCACTGCCTCGCACGAATTCCACGTACTGGCCAACTCCGGCGAAGACGCGCTGGCGTGGTCGGATGGTTCCGATTACGCCGCCAATGTCGAACTGGCCGAAGCGGTTTCGCCGGGCGCGCGTCCGGCCGCGACGGAAGCATTGCGCGACATCGCCACGCCAACTCAGAAGACCTGCGAGGACGTCGCCGCGCTGATGGGCATTCCGCTGCAACGCACGGTGAAGTCGGTCGCGGTGATGGGTGTCGATGCCGATGGCAACGATCAATTCGTGCTGGCGCTGGTGCGCGGCGATCACGCCGTCAACGAGATCAAGTTGACGAAACTGGCTGGCCTCGGCGAATACCGCATGGCGACCGAAGACGAGATCATGGAACACCTCGGCAGCGAACCCGGCTTCCTTGGCCCGCTCAACGCGAAGAAGCCGATCCGCGTGATTGCTGATCGCAGCGTGGCGGCGATGGCCGATTTCGTGGTCGGCGCCAACAAGCCCGGCTTCCACATCGCCGGCGTCAACTGGAGCCGCGACCTGGCGGAAGCGGAAGTCGCCGACATCCGCAATGTCATTGCCGGCGATCCCTCGCCCGACGGTCACGGCACGCTCGGCATCGCCCGCGGCATCGAGGTCGGCCACGTCTTCGCATTGGGTGACAAGTATTCGCAGGCGATGAACGCTACCGTGCTCGACGCCAATGGCCGCGCCGTGCATCCGCTGATGGGCTGCTACGGCGTCGGCGTCTCGCGCATTGTTGCCGCGGCGATCGAGCAGAACCACGACGACGCCGGCATCATCTGGCCCGACACGATGGCGCCGTGGACGGTCGCGGTGTGCATGATCAACCCCAAGAACGACCCCGCCGTCACTGCCGCCGCCGAAGCCTTGTACGAGGAATTGCAGCAACGCGGCATCGACACCCTGCTGGACGATCGCGGCCTGCGCCCCGGCTCGATGTTCGCCGACATGGAGCTGATCGGCATCCCGCATCGGGTGGTGGTGTCGGAGCGCGGCCTCGCTGCCGGCCAATTCGAGTATCGTCACCGTCGCGCCAGCGAAGCGGAGTCGCTGGACCGTGACGCACTGCTCGTCAGGCTCGGTGCCTGACGAGCGAGAATTCTTCTCCGCCAGCTCATGACCAAGGACGCGACATGACCACGAAGAAGACCGCAAAAAAGGCTGCACCGAAGAAAGCTGCAGCCAAGAAAGCCGCTGGCAACAAGGCGGCTACCGCCAAGAAGAAGCTGCCGCCACCGCCCATGCTGGCGATGGCCGTGGCACCGCCACCACCTCCTGGTTCCAGCAAGGACTTCCAGACCGGTTGAGGCAGGTGGTGCGTCAGAGATTGCGACGCGCCGAAATCACCAGGTTGCCGAACAGCAGGCCGGCGACCAGCGCGCCGAGGATGTTGAGCACCGTCAGCAGCGCCGCCTGCCCGGTCGATGCGTTCTGTTCCTGCACCATCGTCATCAGGCCGCGCAGGCTGGCGCTTCCCGGCACCAGCATGATGATGCCCGGCAGTCGCACGATCGCGCCCGGTCGGTTGTAGTGGCGCGCCCAGGCATTGCCGATGGCGGTCATCGCGAACGCGGCGAGGAAGGTTCCGGCGACGCCATCGCCCGCCTGTCCGGCAAAACGCGAAATCAGGTAACCGGCGATCGCCGCCGCCATCACCACCGGGACATCGCGACGATCGGCACGGAAGACCACGCTGAAGGTTGCCGCAGCGAGCAGTAATCCGGCGTATTCCACCCAGTCCGGCTGCGGTCGCGCGTAGCGGATCTGCGGATCGATACCGAGTGCCTCCGTGCAGGCGAACGCGATCATCACGCCGATGGTGAGCTTGAGGATCAGCGTCAACGCACCGGCGAAACGCGCCGTGCCCGACACCAGATGCTGGCTGGTGAGTTCGTTGATGGCGTTGGTGAACGCCATGCCCGGCAGCAGCACCACCAGCGACGCGATGATGACGGTGTTGAGATTGAGCGGCCCGACGTAGGCCGCGACCAGGATCGCCACCAGCGCGGCGAGGATGCCGGCCATCGCCTCCGAGCTTTCCTTCAGCGCGCTGCGGCGGTTGGTGTAATTCATCCAGCCGCCGATCAACATCCCGGCGACGCCGGCGGTGGCGATATCCAGCCACGGCAAGCGCAACACCGCGGCGATCGCCAGCGAGATCAACCCGAAACTCGCCACCATCGTCCAGAACCGCTGCGGCTTGCGTCGTGCATCCAGTGCGCGCAGTTCCTCGTAGCCCTTCTTCGGATCGATGCGACCGTCGATCACTTCCTCGGCGATGCGATCGGTTTCACTGAGCCGGTAGAGATCGGTATCGCCCGGACTCAGCCGCACCACGCGCGTTTCGGTGAGCGGACTCGTCTGCGCGGGATCGCGGAACGACAGGATCATCCCGGTCGGGTTCGACCACGGTTCACATTCCACCTTCAACCGCCGCGCCATGCCCAGCACCGCGCCTTCGAGGCGTTGCGCGGTGGTGCCGCAGGTGTGGAGATGCGTGGCCAGCGCGACGAGAAAATCGACACGGGCCTGGAACGGTGCGGCATGGGCGGGAATCGACGGCATCGGCATAGGATCGCATGTCGCAACACAACGCTCAGCAACGACGCGGTAGGCTTGCAGGATTGCCGCTCCCCGACACCATGGCCGATCCGGATTCCACTGCCCGCCCCACCTTGCGCCGCGACGGCGCCACACTGTTGCTTGGCGGCGATTGGACGCTGCGCCACGTCGACACGATCATCGCGTTGACCAAGGACACCACGCCGGGTCCGGCACGCACGATCGATGCCAGCGCCGTCGTCACGCTGGATTCGCTGGGCGCTCTGGCGCTGTTGCATCTGGCGCGCATCGCCAACATCGGCGAAGACGCGATCCGCTTCAATGACAACCAAGCCGCGCTGATCGAAGCGATCCGCGAAGTCTCGGACGACCGCCCTGAACCACCGCGCGATTACGGCGTCCTCGCCGCGCTCGATCGCATGGGTCGCAGCGTGGTGCGCAACTGGCAACAGATCGTCACCCTGGTCGCTTTCCTCGGCGAAACGCTGGCGAAGATGGTGCGCCTGGTCGGCCAGCCGCAGCGGATCCGCTTGACCTCGGTGGTGTTCCAGATGGAGCAGGTCGGCCTCGACGCGGTGCCGCTGATCCTGCTGCTCAACTTCCTGGTCGGTGCGGTGATCGCCTTCCTCGGCGCCAATGTGCTCAAGGATTTCGGCGCGACCATCTTCGTGGTGGAACTGGTCGACATCTCCTTCCTGCGCGAGTTCGCCGTGCTGCTGACGGCGATCCTGCTGGCCGGTCGCACCGCCAGCGCGTTTGCCGCGCAAATCGGCGCGATGGTCAGTCGCGAGGAAGTCGACGCGATGCGCACGCTCGGCCTCGATCCGGTCGACGTACTGGTGATCCCGCGCGTGATCGCGCTGCTGGTGATGTTGCCGCTGCTCACCTTCCTGGCAATGCTGGCGGGCCTGGCCGGCGGCATGGCGGTCGGCGCGATCAGCCTCGACATCCCGATGCAGGCGTGGATGTCGCGCATGGAGAGCACGATCGAGGTTCGCCACTTCGTGGTCGGCATCACCAAGGCGCCGTTCTTCGCGATGATCATCGCCCTGATCGGTTGCCTGCAAGGCCTGCAGGTGGAAGGCACCGCGCAATCGGTGGGCGAACGCACCACCGCCAGCGTGGTGCAATCGATCGCGCTGGTGATCGTGCTGGATGCACTGGCCGCGATGTGGTTCATGTACATGGGATTCTGATGGAGAAGCATCGCACCACCACCGAACACCACGACGACGATGCCGGTCTCGCGATTCGCGTGCGCGGATTGGTGAACCGTTTCGGTGCGCAGGTCGTGCATGACGACCTCGACCTCGACGTTCGCACTGGCGAAATCCAGGGCATCGTTGGCGGATCGGGCACCGGCAAGTCGGTGCTGATGCGCACGATCCTCGGCCTCAACGAACCCGCTGCCGGCAGCGTGCGCGTGCTCGGCCACAATCCCTTCGGCAGCAGTGCCGATCGCCACGCCATCGAACGCAATACCGGCGTGCTGTTCCAGGATGGCGCGCTGTTTTCATCGCTGACCGTCGGCGAGAACGTCGAAGTGCCGCTGAAGGAACATCATCCCGATCTCGATCCGCGCATCCGCAAGGAACTCGCGCTGCTCAAGGTCAAGCTCGCGGGCCTGCCTGCCGATGCCGTCGCCAAGTTGCCATCGCAGTTGTCGGGCGGCATGCGCAAGCGCGCCGGGCTGGCACGGGCGTTGGCGCTCGATCCACCCATCCTCTTTCTGGATGAACCCACTGCCGGCCTTGATCCCATTGGCGCCTCGCAGTTTGATGAACTCATCCTCACCCTCAAACACGCACTCGGGCTGACGGTGTTCCTCATCACCCACGATCTCGATACCCTGTATGCCATCTGCGATCGTGTCGCGGTACTCGCCGACCGCAAGGTGCTGATCAACGCACCGCTGTCGGAAGTGGAACGCTACGATCAACCGTGGGTGCAGGAATATTTTCACGGCCCACGGGCGCGCGCGGCGCAAACTATCCATTTGCGCAACCTCACCGACCATACTGTTGGTTAAACGATGGAAACCAAAGCCAATTACGTTCTCATTGGTGCCTTCACGCTGATAGTCTCGGTGGGCTTGCTGCTGTTCGGCCTGTGGGCGGCGAAATTCGCCTCCGACCGCAACTGGAACCGCTACGAAGTGATCTTCAACGAGGCAGTGACTGGCCTCAGCGAGGGATCGTCGGTGCAGTACAACGGCATCAGCGTCGGCACGGTGGAACGCCTCAAGCTTGATCCTCGCGATCCGCGCCGGGTGCGCGCGTTGCTGAAGCTCAGTGCCGACGCACCGATCAAGGTCGATACCCGCGCCAAACTGTCGCAGCAGGGCATCACCGGCAGCCCGTTCATCCAGCTCTCGGGCGGTTCGCCGCAAGCCGCAGCACTGCTGCCGAGCGAAAGCGACGAGATTCCACTCATCCAGACCGAACCATCGACACTGCAGAACATCGCCGATACCGCCAGCAAGCTGGTGACGCGCCTCGACGAGATGCTGAGCGAAGACAACATCAAGCGTATTTCCGCGACGCTGGAAAACCTCAAGTCCACCACCGACAGCATCGCCGCGCAGCGCGAGGACATCGGCAAGCTGCTGGTGAACGCACGCCTCGCCAGCGACGATCTGCGCGCCACGCTCAAGACCGCCAATGGCGCCCTCGACAAGGTGGATCGCGGGGTGATCGACAAGTTGCCGGCGACGATGGACAAGCTCGACAAGACCATCGCCTCGCTGCAATCGGCGGGCCAGAACGCCAATGCGCTGATCGATGAAAATCGCGCGCCGTTGCGCGGCTTCACCCGCGACGGCCTGCAGCAACTGGCGCCGACGCTGGAAGAGTTGCGCGCGCTGACACGCGATCTGCGTGGCGTCGCCGACGGCCTCAACCGCAATCCGGCTGGTTACATCCTGGGTCGCCAGCAGACGAAGGAGTTCACGCCGAAATGAAGTCCATACGAATGAAGCGCCTGCGCTTCCTATCCGCCATTGCCGCATTGGCCATGCTCGGCGGCTGCAGCATCCTGCCCAAGCAACAGGACATGACGATCCATAGCGCGCTATCGCACGTTGCGCCCGAGCCGTCGTGGCCGCAAGTGCGCACGCAACTGGTGATCGCGCGGCCGACGGCGGAACGCATGCTGGCCGATCCGCGCATCGTGGTGCGGCCGACACCGGGCGAATTGCAGGTGTATCACGGCGCCGTCTGGGCGGAACCGCCGCCGGAAATGGTGCAGCGATCGGTGCTGCAGGTGCTGGAGGACAGTGGTCGCCTCAAGGGCGTGGCCGTGCGTGGCGGCGACATCAACGGCGATTTCAATCTGGCGATGGACATTCGCCGTTTCGATTCCGATTACGCCGGTGGTGCCACGCCGAACGCAGTGGTGGAAATCGCTGCACGCGTGGTCTCCAACGATGGCAGCGTGATCGCCTATCGGTTGTTCCATGCGGAAGCGCCGGCTTCATCGGCTGCGGTTCCGGCGGTGGCGCAGGCATTCCAGCAGGCGTTGGCGAAGGACAGCGCGGATATCGCTGGCTGGGCGCTGGGTGCGATGGCGAATCGGCGCTAAAGCACGCGCTGGCTGGCGTGGCCGCGCGCGTGTTGTTGCTTTTCAGAGACTTGAAAGGCGCACAGCCGGGCGATGCTCTTACGGCCGCACCACGCGAAACGTGAGATTGATGCGCGGCTGCTTCACCTTCGCGCTCTTCGGCAATGCGTGTTTCCAGTACTGCTGCGTGCTGCCCGCCATCACCAGCAGATCGCCATGTTCAAGCGTCCATTCCATCTGACGCTGCGCATCGTCATTCGCGCGCAACACGAAACGCCGTGATGCGCCAAGACTGATCGAAGCAATGAACGGATGCGCCCCGAGCTCGCGCTCGTTGTCGCGATGCCAGCCGACGTAGTCGTTACCGTCGCGATAGAGATTGGCCAACGCGCTGTTGAACGGTGCGCCGAGTTCGATCGCCAGTCGATCGCGCAATTCCGCCAGGATCGGCGGCCACGGCAGTGGTTCGAAATGTCCGCCCGAATAGGCGTAATCGGTGCCGGGATCGCCCAGCCAGCAACTCAGGCGCGGCGAATCCACCCAGCGCCCGAACATGCGGATGCGATGCACCGACCATGGCAGCTCGCCCAGCAGCGTCACGCATAGGCGATCCGCAGCCTCCGGCGGCAACCAGCCGCGTTCCAGCAGCACATCGGGATCGGGCACGGGGTCGGCCATGGCCCGAGTTTGCCGCATCGGCGTGAAACCCGGACAATCGCAGTCATATCGACGAGGAACACGGCATGAGCGAGATCGAGCGCGATGTAATGGAGTACGACGTCGTCGTGGTCGGCGCCGGCCCAGCCGGCCTGTCCTTCGCCATCCGCCTCAAGCAACTCAATCCAGAGACCTCGGTCTGCGTGATCGAGAAGGCCTCGACCATCGGCGCGCAAATCCTCTCCGGCGCGGTGATCGAACCCGCCCCGCTCGATGCCCTGCTCCCGGGCTGGCGCGAGGCGCCGCCGCCGATCTGCGTGCCGGTCACCGAAGACGAGTTCTGGTACCTGCCCGACGGCAAGCGCGCGATCAAATCGCCGATCGTCCCGCCGCAGATGCACAACCACGGCAACTTCATCGTCTCGCTCGGCGCGTTGTGCGCATGGCTGGCACCGCAGGCCGAAGCGCTGGGCGTGGAGATCTATCCGGGCTTCGCCGCCAGCGAACCGTTGTTCGATGACGCCGGCGCGGTACGCGGCGTGCGCATCGGCGACATGGGCGTGGCCAAGGACGGTTCGCACAAGGCGGGTTACACCGCCGGCATCGACATCGTCGCGCCGATCACCGTGCTCGCCGAAGGCTGCCGCGGCCATCTGTCGAAACAACTCATCGCCAAGTTCGCGCTGGATGCGGAGTGCGATGCGCAGACCTACGGCATCGGCATGAAGGAACTGTGGCAGTTGCCGCCCGGCCGCACCACGCCAGGGAAGACCGTGCACAGCATCGGCTGGCCGATGGACAACGCGACCTACGGCGGCAGTTTCCTCTATCACCTCGACAACGATCGCGTCGCGATCGGCTTCGTGGTTGGCCTGGACTATGAGGATGCGTTGCTGTCGCCGTTCGAAGCGTTCCAGCAATTCAAGAACCATCCGCACATCAAACCGTTGCTGGAAGGCGGCAACATCCTTTCGACCGGTGCGCGCGCGATTGTCGAAGGCGGTTACCAATCGCTGCCGAAGGTGGAGATGCCCGGCGCCATGCTGGTCGGCGATAGTGCCGGCCTGCTCAATGTGCCGAAGATCAAGGGCACCCACCAGGCGATGCGTGCGGGCATGCTTGCCGCCGAACACGTGGTCGCGACGAAATCCGCAACGGGTTGGGATGCGAAGTTGCGCGAGTCACCGGTGATGGCGGAGCTGAAGCAGGTGCGCAACATCCGCCCGGGATTCCATAAAGGTTTGTGGCTAGGCTTGGCGAACGCCGGCTGGGAAACGCTGACGCGCGGCCTATCGCCGTGGACGCTGAAAAACCACGCCGACTGGAACACGCTCGACAAGGTCGCCTCCGGCGAAACGATTGCTGCGGATCAGACACGACTCGGCTACGGCGATTGCACGCTGCCACCGCGCGATCGCCTGCAAAGCGTGTTCTTCGCATCGACCTCGCATGACGAGGACCAACCGGTCCACCTCAAGGTCAGCGACACCAACATCTGCGCGACGTCCTGCGCGGAGGATTTCGACAACCCGTGCACGCGCTTCTGCCCGGCCGGCGTCTACGAAATGGTCGCGGACGCAGCAATGCCGCGCGGCAAGCGCCTGCAGATCAATTCCGCGAATTGCGTGCACTGCAAGACCTGCGACATCAAGGATCCGTACCAGATCATCACCTGGGTCACGCCGGAAGGCGGTAGCGGGCCGAATTACCAGAATTTGTGAATTACGCTTCCGCAATCATTCGCTGGCAAGCGCGCATACATCGCGAATGGGCGGGACTCGCGTTAGCCGCGTTACGATCCGGAAATCCTGCGGAAGCGGCACGCATCACCCGGAAGGCTTTGACCCTCGCACGTGGCTCCGCATCGCCCGAAGCGACGCATTCGTCAAGTGAAAAACAGATCCTGATCATCGATCGTGCACTTCCGGATCCGTCACTGGATTCCGGATCGGTACGCCTCGTCGAAATCATCCGCCTGCTTGGCGAGATGGGTTGGTCGGTCACCTTCATCGCGGACACGATCCCGCCCGCGCAATCCGGGAAAATAGTGGTAGGCGGCGTTGAATTCTGCGTCGACAGCATCGGAAATTTGCCGCGCTGGCTGGCTGCGCACCGTGAATCACTTGGTGCTGTCTGGTTATCGCGATTCCAGACCGTACTCAAGCATGCACCGCTGATCAAGGCACTCGCTCCCGGCGTCCGCATCCTGTTCGATACCGTCGACCTGCATTTCGTGCGCGAACGACGCCGATTGGAGATCGAAGGTAATCCGCAGGCCAATGCCACCGCCGCGCGCATCCGACGGATGGAAGTCGGGGCGGCATCTCTGGCAGACACCACCATTGTCGTCAGTGAGATAGAAGGCGCGGCTTTGGCTGGATTCGCGCATGACGTCAAGATAGCGATCCTCGGCAACATCCATGTTCCACTGCCACGCGATCGCATCCCCAGCAGCAACCATCGTTCGGGCTTGCTGTTCATCGGCGGCACCCAGCATGCCCCAAATCGTGATGCGCTGGCTTGGCTCGCCTGCGAACTCTTCCCTGCAATCCGAGCACGCTTGCCTGACATCGAACTTCATGTCGTTGGCGCCATAGAAGACCGCGAACTGGCGCAGTTCTCAACGCATGGCATTGTCTTCCACGGTCATGTTCCCAACCTGGAACCCTATCTGTCCGGGTGCCGAGTCTCGGTGGCACCACTGCGCATCGGCGCCGGAGTAAAGGGGAAGATCAACACCGCGATGAGCCATGGCATTCCGGTCGTCGCAACATCCATCGCCATCGAAGGAATGCATCTGACGGATGGAGGGGATGTGCTGGTCGGCGACGATGCGGAATCCTTCGCGCACGCGGTCGCTCGGGTCTATGACGACGCAGAAATGTGGGAACACTTCTCACGCGCGGGTGCACTCAACGTAGCAGAGCACTACTCTCCTGATCTCGCGAAAACTGCGCTTTCGAAGCTTCTTTCACAATAAATCAACGCCACCAGCAGACGATGCCTTTCGTTGGATCGACGCGCCCCTCAATGCACCGCCACACCCGTCTTCTGCCTCACCTCATCCACACTGACGCCCGAGGCCAGCTCCACCAGCTTCAACCCCTGCGGCGTCACGTCGAACACGCCGAGTTCGGTGATGATGCGGTTGACCACGCCGAGGCCGGTCAGCGGCAGCGTGCATTGCGGGATGATCTTCGGCTCGCCGGTCTTGGTGGTGTGTTCCATCAACACCACGACCTTGCGCACGCCGGCGACGAGATCCATCGCGCCGCCCATGCCCTTGACCATCTTGCCGGGCACCATCCAGTTGGCAAGGTCGCCCTTGTCGGTCACTTCCATCGCGCCGAGGATGGCGAGATCGATGTGGCCACCGCGGATCATCGCGAAGGAATCGTGGCTGCCGAAGAAACTCGCGCCGGCTACCGCGGTGACGGTCTGCTTGCCGGCGTTGATCAGGTCGGCATCGATGTCGTCTTCGGTCGGGAATGGGCCGATGCCGAGCAGGCCGTTCTCGCTCTGCAACCACACATTCATGCCATCGGGAATGTAGTTCGCCACCAGCGTCGGCAGGCCGATGCCGAGATTCACGTAGGCGCCGTCGGTCAATTCCTGCGCGGCGCGCTGCGCCATTTCATCGCGGGTCCAGGCCATTACTTGTTCTCCGCTGCGGCACGCACGGTGCGTTGTTCGATGCGCTTCTCGGGATGCGTGTTGACGACGATGCGATCGACATAGATGCCGGGCAGATGGACATGATCGGGATCGATGCTGCCGGTTTCCACCAGTTCTTCCACTTCGACGATGCAGGTCTTGCCGGCCATCGCACAGGCGGGATTGAAGTTACGCGCGGTTTCGCGGAATACCAGGTTGCCGGCATGATCGGCCTTCCATGCCTTCACCAGCGCAACGTCTGCCTTGAGCGCGGTTTCCATCACGTAGTGGCGGCCGTCGAATTCACGGGTTTCCTTGCCATCCGCGACCACAGTGCCGTAGCCGGTCGCGGTGAAGAACGCCGGGATACCAGCGCCACCGGCGCGCAGGCGTTCAGCCAGCGTGCCCTGCGGATTGAATTCGAGTTCGAGTTCGCCACCGAGATACTGGCGCTCGAATTCCTTGTTCTCGCCGACGTAGGACGAGATCATCTTCTTGATCTGTCGCGTCGTCAGCAGCTGACCAAGGCCGAAACCATCGACGCCAGCGTTGTTGGAAATGACGGTGAGATTCTTGACGCCGGAATCACGCAGCGCGGCGATCAGCGCCTCCGGGATGCCGCACAGGCCGAAGCCGCCGACCGCGAGGGTCTGGCCGTCGGCGACGATGCCGGACAGTGCGGTGTTGGCATCCGGTTGGAGTTTGGAAACGGTCATGGCAGGAATCCATTGCGGAACCCCGTTAGTGTAGCGGGCCACGACGACACTGGCCGTTGCACTTATGGACAAGGGTCAATCCAGCAAATCCAGTACTTCCCGCGCGCATTCGGCCACTGACTGACGACTGGTATCCAGGCGCAATTCTGCGTGTTTCGGCGCTTCGTAGGGCGAATCGATGCCGGTGAAATTTGGCAGCTTGCCGGCACGCGCCTTGGCGTAGAGTCCTTTGGGATCGCGCGATTCCGCCACCGCCAGCGGCGTATCGACGAAAATTTCCAGGAATTCACCGGGCCCAAACAGTTCTCGCGCCATCTCGCGCTCGGCACGGAACGGCGAAATGAAACTGACCAGCACCACCAGGCCAGCATCCACCATCAACCGTGCGACTTCGGCGACGCGACGGATGTTCTCGACGCGATCGGCAGCGGTGAAGCCGAGGTCGCGATTGAGGCCATGGCGGACGTTGTCGCCATCCAGCAGATAGGTGTGGACGCCGCGCAGGTTGAGTTGCGCTTCGACGGCATCTGCAATCGCCGATTTGCCCGCACCCGACAGGCCCGTGAGCCACAGGCAACGCCCGCGATGGCCCTTGATGCGCGCACGTGATGCACGATCCACCAGCAAAGATTGCCAATGGAGATTGCCGGAACGTCGCAGCGCGAAATCGATCACGCCCGCGCCGGCGGTGGCATTGCTGTGGCGATCGACCAGGATGAAGCCACCGAGCTCGCGATTCACCACGAACGGCTCGAACGCGATCGGATGGTCGAGGTGCCACTCGCAGGAGGCGATTTCGTTCATTCGTACTTGCGTCGCCGACAACTGCGCGCCAGTTTCCACGTCCAGTCGATGCTTGATCGACATGAGCGTCGCGCGCGCGCTACGCATGCCCACCTGCATCGTGTAGGAACGCCCTGGCAACAATGGCTCAGCATCCATCCACAGCAATCGTGTCGAGAACTGGTCGCTGGTGGGCACCGGTACAGCGGCGGCGCACAGCACATCACCGCGCGCGACATCGAGTTCACGATCGAGTACCAGCGTGATCGCATCGCCATTCGTCGCGGATTCCAATGCTCGATCCGGTCCGTACACCTGCGCGATGACCGCTTCGGTGCCCGCGGGTTCGACGCGCACGCGGTCGCCAATGCAAACCGTTCCCGCCACCAACGTGCCAGCATAGCCGCGTCCATCCGGCAGACGATTCATCCACTGCACCGGCATGCGGAACGCATCACCGATTTCAGGAACAATCACGGCATCTTCCAGCGTCTGCAACAGCGTCGGACCGGAATACCACGGCATTCGCGTCGACGGTTCGGCCACGTTGTCGCCGGTCAGGCCGGACAGCGGGATCGCGTCGAATTCCAGTTCCGCGTGGAGTTGGTGCAAATGTTCGCGGTACGCGGAAACGATGCTTTCAAACACATCGCGCGACCACTCCACCGCGTCCATCTTGTTGACCGCAAGTACGATGCGACGCACGCCGAACATCGCGACGATCGCGGTGTGACGCAACGTCTGCGGCAACAATCCCTTGCGTGCATCGACCAGCACCACGGCAAGATCGGCGGTGGATGCGCCGGTCGCCATGTTGCGGGTGTACTGCTCGTGGCCGGGGCAATCGGCGACGATGAAGCGTCGATGCGGCGTGGCGAATTGGCGGTAAGCAACGTCGATGGTGATGCCCTGCGTGCGCTCGTCCTCGAGGCCATCCAGCAGCGCAGCGAAATCGGGAGTTCCTCCAGCCGTGCTGCGCAGATCGTCTGTGAGGGAATCGGTATCGTGCAGCAGGCGACCGATCAGCGTGCTCTTGCCATCATCAACACTGCCGCAGGTGATGAAGCGCAGCAACGGGCGAACATTCGTCGTCATCAGAAATAACCCTCGCGCTTCTTGCGTTCCATCGACGCCGGGGGATCATGATCGATCATCCGTCCCTGCCGTTCCGACAACCGTGAGGCGCGCAATTCGGCGATCACTTCATCCAGTGTTTCGGCATCGGAGTCGATCGCGCCGGTCAGGGGATAGCAACCGAGCGTGCGGAAACGTACCTTGCGCATGACCGGTGTTTCTCCGGCGGCGAGCGGCAGTCGCGCATCATCCACCATGATCAATGCGCCATCGCGCTCGACCACCGGCCGTTCGCGCGCGAAATACAGCGACGGCACTTCGATGCCTTCACGAGCGATGTAGTCCCACACGTCGAGTTCCGTCCAGTCGGAGAGCGGGAACGCGCGCACGCTTTCACCGGAGCCAAGCCGGGTATTCCACAGATGCCACAGTTCCGGTCGCTGCTGGCGCGGATCCCAACGATGCTGCGCATTGCGGAACGAGAACACCCGTTCCTTGGCGCGCGACTTTTCCTCGTCGCGGCGCGCACCGCCGATCGCGGCATCGAAGCCGAACTGCTCCAGCGCCTGGCGGAGTCCCTGCGTCTTCATGATATCGGTATGCACTGTCGCACCGTGGCTGATCGGCCCGACCCCCTGCGCAAGACCATCGGGGTTGATGTGCACATGCAGCGTCAAGCCTTCCTCCGCGACCCGGCGATCACGGAAGGCGATCATTTCAGCGAACTTCCAACCAGTATCGACGTGCAGTAGCGGGATCGGCGGGCGGGCCGGCCAAAACGCCTTGCGCAGCAGATGCATCAGGACGGAACTGTCCTTGCCGACCGAATACAGCAATACCGGGTTGCGGAAACAGGCCGCGACCTCACGCAGGATGCGGATGCTGTCGGCTTCGAGGCGATTCAGAACCAATTTCGCAGTCAAGTCGTGTCCTTACGCCAATACGTGCCCCTACCTGCAAGGGTTAGGCCATTCACATTATGAATGCGCCACCGCGATCGGTGGTATCCATATCGTTTGATTGCTACCACGCTGAAAGACCTATGAAGCAATTCAGGTTAAGTTTATATTTCAGCAAGAATTATGAAAGATACTTGAAAGAAATAAAAGACTTGTCTACCGAACTCCATACATGTTGAATTCAAAAAAGATTTTTCATCTTCACATTCCCAAGACTGGCGGAACAGCAATCCGAGAATACTTAATCGCCCAAGTCGGGGCGTCGCAAATAACGCCTTTGTTGGGCGGGGTGAGGCTTTCCGATGCATTGCTTCAGTGGGAGCACAAGCAAATCCTAAGCGGACATGTGGTATTCCATCAGGGCGATGATTTACCCCATGATTTCTATGCTCTGACCGTGTTGCGTGACCCAGTCGATCGGTTCCTCTCAGACCTGTTTTACGGTAAGCACCAGAGCCCAGATCAACCACGAGATGCGCGGTTGCGACTCGCTGACTTGGACTCATACATCGACGCAATCGAACACAAGCGCCAAGATGCCGTTGCGCTGCAATTATCGATGCTCTATCCGATTGGGGCAAAAGAATCGGATTCCAATCTGGATATTTCCCAAAAACTTGCTGCAGCCAAGTCAGCGCTCGACAAATTCGATTTGATCGGAATCCAGGAAGATCTGGACGACACTGCCTGCATGCTCGCTGCCGCGATGGGTTGGTCACAAAAACCCTTGGAACGAGCGAATCAGACTTGGAAACGCGCCTCAGTCAAAGATCTGAGCACGACACAACGCCGACAAGTGGAATCCATACTAGCGCCGGAAATCGAACTGTACGAGTACGCGCGCCGACGTTTTCAACAAGATCGTCGACGCTACATTGCGCTTGCCTCTTACCGTACTACGACCGAGGCGCGTATCGACAGCGACCAGGTAGTTCCGGGCACGTATATTGAACATTCTTATTCGCCTCGACAAAGCCGAGAACCAAGGAACTTCGGCGACAAGCGATGCGAAGTGATGCGAGTTGGTGTGAAGGGAGGAATCACCGGCGCACCGGAGATGCTATGCGGCGAACATCTTTTGATCGAAATCGAAATGGCCGTGCATGAGCCGGTCGAAAACGTCACGATCGGCATCGGCATCCGCGATGAACGCAATGCGCTGTTGTTCGGCACGAATTCCCGACTGCTCGGTGATGCTATTGAACTTGAGCCGGGTAGATATCTGGCCAGCTTTTCAATGCTTAACCGTTTCGGCCGCGGCCAATACAGCATCGACGCATCGCTGATAAAAGACCTGTCCCACCATGATGGCTGCTACCACTGGCTCGAAAATGCGGCTCGCTTCGAGGTATATGACATGGCCACGGATTATTTCGAAGGCCGTTTCATGCTCGATTCCGATTTCGACCTTGCCGCGACTGAAGGTAGCCCAGAACCACGACGCAGTTCGTCGCATTCAGATGGGACGATTGTGCGCTCGTTCGGACGCATGAATCCGCCTTTGACCGATTTTTCCGCGTCGATTCAATTGCTTTCTTCCGCACATGTATTGCCAGCCGCTACCGACTCGATCTTGCAATTGCGTATTAGAAATACCGGCCAGGAAGACTGGCGAGCTTGCGGGTACTATGGGCGGATTTCTCCAACGTATCGGTGGTATTCACCGACAAGTGAGCTGCTTGTCCCGGACGGACTCCGAAGCATCCTGCCAGATGATGTTCAAGGTGGACAGACTGTGATAGCACCATTACTCGTCCGTGCTCCCGACGAACCCGGAATCTACCGTCTCGCCGTCTCGCTGGTGCAAGAAGGCGTGGCTTGGTTTATTGAGGAAAACGCGACATCCGGTTTCTGTATCGACATCGAGGTTGTGTAGCAGAACTGTTGCCCATTGTGTCAGGCATGGCGTCTGTGTCATTCAAGCACGAAGGTTCGACGCAGCGCCTCGCGCCAGTCCGGCAGCACGACCTCATATGCTTGGCGAACACTGCCAGTATCCAATACCGACCATGGCGGCCTGCGCGCAGGCGTAGAGTAATCGCTGGTCGGAATCGCGTGGACGACAGGCTTGCGCGCCAGTTTTCTGGCAGCAACCGCCTCATCGAAGATCGCTTCCGCGAAGCCCTGCCAGCTGGTTTGCCCGGCCGTCACCAGATGATGCACTCCACCTGCGCCAATCCCCTGCTTCAGGATTTTCGCGGTGACATCGGCGATCAGCCATGCTGGAGTTGGGGAGCCGATCTGGTCGGACACCACGCGCAGTTCATCGCGCTCGGCGCCGACACGCAACATCGTCTTGAGGAAGTTGTGGCCATGCAAGCCATAGACCCAGGCCGTACGCAGGATCAGATGTTTCGCCCCTGAGGCACGAATCGCCTCCTCACCCGCCAGTTTGCTTGCGCCATATACCCCAAGTGGCGACGTTGCATCATCCGGCTGATACGGGCGCTCGCCCAGTCCGTCGAACACATAGTCGGTGGAATAGTGGATCAATGGAATGCCGCGCGTCGCGCATACCTTCGCCAGTTCCTCCACTGCGCCCGCGTTGATGCGAAATGCGAGTTCCGATTCATTCTCGGCCTTGTCAACTGCGGTGTAGGCTGCGGCATTCACCACGATGTCCGGCGCAACCTGACCAACAACATTCGTGAGCGCCCCCGGCTGCGAAAGATCGCAGGCCAACGCATCACTACCATCCAATTGTCCGGTACGCGTGGTCACGGCCACATCGCCCAACGTCGCAAGACTGCGGCGCAATTCGTGCCCGACCTGTCCGTTGCCGCCGACCAACAGAATACTCATCTTCATCCCTGATGGGTGGGCAGGCGATCCAGCGCGATGTCCTTCAGCAACGGGGCAACCGCATCCCTCGGCGACAACGAGGGGTCGCTGACAGGCCAATCGATCGCAAGATCAGGATCAGCCCAGCGGATATTGGCATCGGCGGCGGCATCATAGGTTTCGGTGCAGAGATAGGTAAACACGGCACGCTCGCTCAGCACCGCAAACCCATGCGCGAATCCCGGCGGAATCCAGAAATGTCGTTTGTTGTCGGCGCTCAGCACGGCTGCGGTCCACTTGCCGAAAGTCGGCGAACCACGACGGATGTCCACCGCGACATCCCACACTTCGCCTTCCACTACCGAGACCAACTTGCCCTGCGGCTTCGGCCACTGATAGTGCAGGCCGCGCAACACACCTTTTACCGATGACGAGACGTTGCCCTGCTTCCACTTCAGGTCGAGACCCAACGGCGTCAGTTTGTCGGTGTTGAAGGATTCATAGAAGTAGCCGCGATCGTCGCCAAACACGCGCGGCTCGAATACCAGGCAACCAGGCAGATCGGTTTCGATCACCTTCACGGCACGTAGCCTCGTTCCGGCAACGCCATCAGGTATTGGCCGTAACCATTCTTGGCCAGCGGCTTTGCCAAGGCGAACAACTGGTCGCGATCGATCCAATGGTTGTTGTAGGCGATCTCTTCCGGGCAGGCCACGCGCAAGCCTTGGCGCGCCTCGATCGTCTCTATGTAGTTAGCGGCCTCAAGCAGGGAGCCGTGTGTTCCCGTATCCAACCAGGCATAACCGCGGCCAAGGCGTTCAAGGTGCAGTGATTCTTCATCGAGATAGCACTTGTTGAGATCTGTGATCTCGTACTCTCCGCGTAGCGATGGCTTCAACGCCGCCGCGAAGTCCGGCGCGCGTCCATCGTAGAAATACAGTCCTGTCACCGCATAGTTGGAGCGCGGTTTCGCCGGCTTTTCCTCCAGTCCGACCACCTTGCCATCGCCATCGAACTCGGCGACGCCATAGCGTTCCGGATCCCGCACCCAGTAGCCGAACACCGTCGCGCCGTTATCACGCGAATCGGCGCGTTTGAGCATCGCCGTCAACCCAGGTCCGTGGAAGATGTTGTCGCCCAGCACCAGGCAACTCGGCGCACCGGCAAGGAAGTCGCGACCGATGGTGAAGGCCTGCGCCAACCCATCCGGGCTCGGCTGCGCTGCGTATTCCAGCTGCATGCCCCATTGCGAACCATCGCCCAACAGCGCCTTGAACAAGGCCTGCTCGTGCGGGGTGTTGATGATCAACACTTCGCGGATGCCCGCCAGCATCAACACGCTGAGCGGGTAGTAGATCATCGGCTTGTCGTACACCGGCAGCAGCTGCTTGCTGATCGCCTGCGTGATCGGATACAGCCGCGTGCCAGAACCACCGGCGAGGATGATGCCCTTGCGTTGCATGTCAGCGATCTCCTCAGCCCTGGCCGATGCGTTCGAGACGATAACTGCCGTCGAGCACGCGATTCACCCACGGCTGGTTGGCAAGATACCAATCGACAGTATTAGCGATGCCCTGTTCGAAGGTATGCGCCGGCTCCCAGCCAAGTTCGCGCTTCAATTTCGATGCATCAATGGCATAACGGCGATCATGGCCGGGACGATCCTTCACATACGTGATCTGCGATTCGTACTTCGAACCGTCGGACTTCGGTTTGCGCTGATCGAGCAACGCGCAGATGGTCTTCACTACCTCGATGTTCTGCTTCTCGGCATTGCCGCCGACGTTGTAGGTTTCGCCAACCTTGCCCTCGGCCAACACCGCGCGGATCGCGGCGCAGTGATCACCGACATACAACCAGTCGCGCACTTGCTCGCCATCGCCATAGATCGGCAGCGGTTCACCCGCCAGCGCCTTGGCGATTACCAGCGGAATGAGTTTTTCCGGAAAGTGATACGGCCCGTAGTTGTTCGAACAATTCGTCGTCAGCACCGGCAGTCCGTAGGTGTGGTGGAACGCACGCACCAGATGGTCGGAGGCTGCCTTCGATGCCGAATACGGCGAGTTCGGTGCGTAGGCCGTTTCTTCGGTGAACAGGCCTGTGTCGCCGAGCGTGCCGTAGACCTCGTCGGTGGAGACGTGGTAGAAGCGGAAGTCATCGCGCGCAGCACCTTCCAGCGACTTCCAGTAGTCGCGCACCGCTTCCAGCAAAACAAGCGTGCCGACCACATTGGTATGGATGAAGGCCGCGGGGCCGTCGATAGAACGATCGACATGGCTTTCCGCCGCGAAGTTCACCACTGCATCCGGACGATGCTCGGCCAGCAGTTTTGTCACCAGTTCACGGTCGCCAATGTCGCCGTGGACGAAGACATGGTTCGGATTGCCATCCAGCGACTTCAGCGTATCGAGGTTGCCGGCATAAGTCAGGGCATCGAGATTGATGATCTTGACGCCGCTCCGCACGGCCTCCAGCACGAAATTGCCGCCGATGAAGCCGGCGCCGCCGGTGACAAGCCAGGTGTTGCCGGTTTTAGGATGGCTCATAGGTCTCAGGCCTGGAAGGATTTCAACAACTCGCCAATCTCGCCAACGCGTTCTGCTACCAGCGCCGCATCACCGCGCGACTCCACGTTCAGGCGCAGCAGTGGTTCGGTATTGGAACTGCGCAGGTTGTAGCGCCAACCGCCGAAGTCGGCAGAGACGCCATCGGTGTGATCGATTTGGGGCGAGAGCGCTGCATAATGCGCAACCACCGCATGCACTGCCGCTGGTGCATCCACCACCTTGAAATTGATCTCACCGCTACAGGGGAAGCGCTGCATGCGTGCCTCCATCATTTCTGCCAACGACAGGCCTGAGGTCGACATCAGTGATGCCACCAGCAGCCACGGGATCATTCCGGAATCGCAATAGGCGAAATCGCGAAAATAATGGTGCGCGCTCATTTCGCCACCATAGATCGCATTCTCGGAACGCATGCGCTCCTTGATGAAGGCGTGGCCGGTCTTGGACATCACTGGAATTCCGCCAGCCTCCTGCACCATCTCGATCGTGTTCCACACCAGGCGCGGGTCATGGATCACCTTGCCACCCGGCGAGCGCTCCAACAGTGCCTTCGCCAGCAAGCCGACCAAGTAATAGCCTTCGATAAAACGACCGTCGCCGTCGAAGAAGAAACAGCGATCAAAATCGCCGTCCCATGCGATACCGAGATCAGCGCGATGCGCGCGCACAGCATCGATCGTCGCTTGCCGGCTTTCCGGCAACAGCGGGTTGGGGATACCGTGCGGGAAGGTGCCGTCGGGTTCATGCTGGATGCGGATGAAATCAAACGGCAGGCGCGATGCCAATCCGTCGATGACCAGCCCCGCACCACCATTTCCCGCATTGGTGACGATCTTCAGCGGCTTCAGTTGCCGAACGTCGATGTATCCGAGCAAATGCTCGAAATAGGCCGACTTGTCGTCCATCACTCGCATCGCGGCGCCCGGCGTAGGCATTGGTGTGGACGTCGCAGCCAATGCCTGATCCCGGATCGCCAAAAGCCCGGAATCCCCGCTGATCGGGCGTGCGCCTTCTCGCACCAGTTTCATCCCGTTGTAATCGATCGGATTGTGACTCGCAGTCACCATGACACCACCAGCCGCGCCCAAATGATCGGTCTGGAAATACACCTCCTCGGTGCCGCATAGACCAATATCAATGACCTCGCGCCCGGCCATTTGAAGTCCGTTGGCAAGCGCAGATTGCAGGCCAGCACTGCTGCCGCGCACATCGCGCCCCAACACAACAGGTCCCTGCCGCAACTGTCCCGCCATCGCAACCCCAATGCGGGAAGCCAGCGATTCGTTCAACTCGTCAGGCACGCGACCACGGATGTCGTATGCCTTGAACGCCTTCGATTCCATTGTTTCCATGTCTTAAGTCGCGCTCAGGAACGGCCGTAGACGTCTTCCAGGCGAACGATATCGTCCTCACCCAGATATGCCCCGGACTGCACTTCAATCAACTCCACCAGCTCGGTGCCACGATTGCGCAGCCGGTGCACGCTGCCCAGTGGAATGTACGTGCTTTCGTTCTCATGCAGATCGAACACCTTGTCGTCGCAAGTCACCTCAGCCACGCCCGACACCACGATCCAGTGCTCGGCACGCTTGTGGTGCTTCTGCAAGCTAAGCGTTCCCCCCGGCTTCACTGCGATCCGCTTGACCTGGAAGCGATCCCCCATATCGATTGAATCGTAATTGCCCCACGGCCGATAAACCTTGCGATGGAACAGGTGTTCCTGGCGACCGGCGGCCTTGAGTTGATCGACAATGGCCTTGACGTCCTGCACGCGATCCTTGCGAGCCACCAGTGTGGCATCTGGCGTATCGATGATGACCAAGTCCTCGACACCGATGGTCGCGATCATGCGTCGCTCCGAAGCACGCACCAGGCTGCCCTTGGTGTCGATTGAGATCACGTCACCGTCGTAACGGTTTCCATCTTCATCGCGCTCGGCCACCGACCACAAAGAAGACCATGAGCCGATGTCACTCCAGCCACAACTCACCGGCACGACGGCCGCGTGATCCGTTTTCTCCATCACCGCATAGTCGATGGAGTCGCTGGGACTGGCGGCGAAGGCGTCCTTGTCGACGCGGGTGAAATCGAGATCGCGCTGGGCAGTCGCATAGGCCTGGCGAGCTGCGGCAGCGATTTGCGGAGCGTGGCGTTCGAGCTCTTCCATGTAACGGCGCGCCGCGAACAGGAACATACCCGAATTCCAGGAATAAGTGCCCTCGGCGAGATAGCGCTCGGCGGTGGGCTGGTCCGGCTTCTCGACGAAGCTCTGCACGCGGTAGCCGGCGCCATTCAGCGCATCGCCCCGTCGGATATAGCCGTACCCGGTTTCGGGGTATTCGGGATGAATGCCGAAAGTCACCAGCCAATCGCCCTCCGCCAGTGCGCGCGCCGCGGTCACGGCATTGCGGAACGCGGCTTCGTCCTCGATCAAATGATCTGCCGGCATCACCAGCAACAAACCATCAGCGTCGCTGGCCAGCACATGCAGTGCAGCCAGCGCGATTGCAGGCGCGGTGTTGCGTGCCACTGGTTCCAACAGGATGCCGCCGTTGGCGACCCCGATTTCCTGCAGCTGCTCGCCGACCATGAAGCGGTGATCTTCGCTACACACCGTGACCGGCGGCTGCACACCATCGAGCCGGCTGGCTCGCTGCACCGTCTCCTGGAACAGGGAGTGATCGCCCACCAGTGCAAGGAATTGCTTGGGCTGGTTCTGGCGCGAAAGCGGCCACAGCCGCGAACCACTGCCACCGCTGAGAATGACCGGATGAAGCATGCCGACCCCTTGGTTATGAATCGCAAAAGGGTACCCGATTCACCAAAAAATGCCGTTACGCCATGTGAACTGACACGACACGACTCCGCCACGACAGGCGAACCGGGTAAAATCGCAGGATTGGGCCTGCGGGCCACTCTGGAACCCGAGATCCGATGAAGATTCTGGTCGGTTACAAGCGTGTGGTGGACGCCAACGTCCGTGTGCAGGTCAAACCCGATGGCTCCGGCGTCGTCACCGATGGCGTCAAGCTGTCCGCCAACCCCTTCGACGATATCGCGCTGGAAGAGGCCCTGCGCCTGCGCGATGCCGGCAAGGCCAGCGAAGTGGTGGTCGCGACCATTGCCCCCGCCGATGCCCAGCCGCACCTGCGCAATGGCCTGGCCATGGGCGCCAACCGCGCCATCCACGTGGTCGCCGATGACGCCGTCTCGCCGCTGGCCGCCGCCCGCGCCTTCCTCAAGTTGATCGAGAAGGAACAGCCCGACCTGGTCCTGATGGGCAAGCAGGCGATCGACGACGACGCCAGCCAGACCGGCCAGATGCTCGCCACCCTGTGGGGCCGCCCGCAGGCGACCTTCGCCAGCAAGCTGGTGGTGGATGGCGGCAAGGCCACCGTCACCCGCGAAGTCGATGCCGGCCTCGAAACCATCGAAGTCGACCTGCCGGCCGTGGTCACCACCGACCTGCGCTTGAACGAGCCGCGCTTCATCAAACTGCCGGACATCATGAAGGCCAAGAGCAAGCCACTGGAAACGATTCCGCTGGCCGATCTCGCCATCGAACGTGGCGATGCACCCAAGGCCACCCACTACGCGCCACCCGCCCAGCGCCAGCGCGGGGTGATGGTCAAGGATGCGGCCGAACTGGTCGCCGCGCTCAAGCAGAAGGGGTTGCTGTGATGTCCAAGGTTCTCGTCATCGCCGAACACCTCAACGGCAAGCTCAACGCCGCCACCGCCAAGACCGTGTCGGCCGCACTGGCCCTGAAGCCGGAGGCCATCGACGTGCTGGTGCTGTCCGATGCGCCGGACGCCGTCGCCACCGCAGCCGCGCAGATCGCTGGTGTCACCAAGGTGCTGACCAGCGCCAACGCCGCCAATGCGCACGCCATCGCCCAGGTGCTGGCGCCGCAGATCGTCGAGATCGCGAAGAACTACAGCCATGTGTTCGGACCGAGCACCACCTTCGGCAAGGACCTGATGCCCTGCGTCGCCGCCCTGCTCGGTGTCGGCCAGGTTTCCGACCTGATGGCCGTCGAAAGCCCGACTACCTTCAAACGCCCGATGTATGCCGGCAATGCCATCGTCACCGTCGAGGCGCCGGCCGATCACATCGTGGTGGCCACCGTGCGCACCGCCTCGTGGCCGGAAGCCGCCACGGGTGGCGGCGCAGCAGTCGAAGCCGTCAGCGTGAGCGCCGCATTGCCGACGCATACCCGCTTCGTCGAACTGGCGGCGGGCAAATCCGATCGTCCCGACCTGCAGAGCGCCAAGCGCGTGGTCTCGGGTGGTCGCGGTGTTGGCAGCGCCGAGAACTTCAAGATCATCTACGACCTCGCCGACAAGCTCGGTGCAGCGGTCGGCGCCTCGCGCGCCGCGGTCGATGCCGGTTATGTCCCGAATGAGCTGCAGGTTGGCCAGACCGGCAAGATCATCGCGCCCGACCTGTATGTTGCGATCGGCATTTCCGGAGCGATCCAGCACCTGACCGGCATCAAGGATGCAGGCACGATCGTTGCGATCAACAAGGATGGCGATGCGCCGATCTTCGAGATCACGGACGTGGGACTGGTGGGGGATTTGTTCCAGATCCTGCCGGAACTCGCAGGTATGCTAGCCTCGTCCACAAATTAACGACGGTTTTTTATGATAATGCCCATTAAAGCCGGCCTTATCTATCTGTCACCCCCCAATTTCCTTCGAAAGAGATATCACTAATGAAACAGCACATGCATGCTCCAAAAATATATCTGCTTGCATTCACAGCTTCAATCTTGCTCGGGGCGTGCTCGGGGCCTGCAAATAATCCCGGTATAGGTGCAGACAAGCCTCCTCAGCCGGCCACTACAGAGCCTGCCTCTACTGACCCGAACGCAATTAATTCGCCACTTGCGGCCGAAGCGTTCAAGGGCAAAGTCACTCTGACGGGCCAACCCACCCTATCTGCGGACAAGAAGTCGCTGGTTTACCAATTCAAAGTTCAGAACTCGGGGACGGCGGCTCTGTATAGCGTTGGCAAGCATCCTATTCATATTGGCATCGCCGTCATCGGCACATCGGGTTCAGTCGATACTGATGGAGGGATTCGTGACTTCTCGCGCGCTGACCTCCCCCTTATCCCCGCTGGCGAAACAGCTACTGTCACCGTTAATGTGCCTGTTGATCCGCGCATGCAAGGTCGCAAGCTGCGTTTTGCACTCGTGCAGGAAGGCGCGGGTTGGCGCGATGATGCACAGTCAGTTGCAGAGTCGGACACTAGCGAACTGTTGAAATAGTACCCCTCAGCAATGAGGCCGTCCCCAGCCCCAAGCATCGGGCGCTGGGGATACTTGCAGTGGTGAGTTAGTTGCCTATTGCTCGCACTAGCCCATACCTCTGTCATATAGAAAACTAGGCGTGCGCAATGATTCGAGGAAATGGCCTCCTAGCAACCGCATTTTCACAAGATTTTGGCGCTGACTCCTCAGTTCTGATCTTTGCCTGCGGCGTATCCAATTCGTCGGAAACAGATCCTGCCGCGTTTTATCGGGAAATGCAGCTCCTTGAAACCGCATTATGCGATACCGCACCGTTAGTTTATTTCAGTAGCTGTGCCTTGGTTAACTCGCCAGATGCTGACAACGCTTACCTGTCACACAAGCGCAAGATGGAGGCGATGGTCTTGGAAGCCTCCTCAAAAAATCTCGTATTGCGATTGCCACAGGTGGTTGGGCGGACCCCAAACCCCAACACGCTTACAAATTTCTTGGCAAAATGCATACGGGAGGGAACCCACTTCTCCGTATGGGCCAAGGCAGAACGAAATCTAATTGACGTGGATGATATCGTGGCAATAAGTCGCGAGTTAATTCGTAGCACACCATTGAAAGAGCGCGTAATTGCTGTGGCTTCCCCTTATTCGCTCCCCATGCCGAAAATCATTGCTCTATTTGAGCAATCCATGGGTCGCAAAGCAATTCACTCCCTGGTAGACAAGGGCAGCCCGCTTCAAGTTGACTGTGCGATTAGTCTCTCGGTAGCTGGTGCTGCCGGAGTCAATTTCGACAATCAATATGCCGCGCACGTCATTGAGAAATACTATGGCTATTGATGTCTCAATCGTTGTCCCAGTTTATTCAGCGACTGTCACGCTGAAGGAACTACACAAGCGCGTCGCTGCCGTGATGGACGCTTCTGGAAAATCCTTTGAATTGATCTTGATCGATGATCGAGGAAATCCAGCATCGTGGGGAATAATCACAAGCCTCGCAAATGAAGACACACGCGTAGTCGGACTGCGTCTCGGACGCAATTTTGGACAACACGCCGCAACCATGTGCGGCATCGCAAATGCCCGTGGCACCTGCATAATCACCATGGACGAAGACCTCGAGCATCCGCCAGAAGCCATCCCGGGACTTATAGAATCCTGTAACCAACAGCAGCCACTCGTTTACGGAGTGTTTCCGAAACGCACACATGCTTGGTATCGGAATATCAGCTCCGAAATCATGCGTTGGTCGCTCAAGAAATCGTTCCCAGATATGAATGAAGCCTACACGTCATTCCGGGCAATTCATAAAGACCTGGCACAACGACTCTCGGAATTCGACCTGAGTCGTCCCTATATCGACGGCATGCTCTCATGGCTTACGGCCAGTGCGGGTACAGTCACTGTGGCTCATGGTGAACGTGAGCATGGTGAAAGCTCATATACTCTGCGCAAACTTGTTTCTCATGCGCTTAATATTTTCATTACTTTCTCCAGCCTCCCCCTACGTATGGCTAGCTATGGCGGCGCAGCACTGGCTTCCGCCGGCTTCCTATATCTCCTGTATGTCATCTACGAGCGAATTACCGGAAACATCACAAATCCAGGTTATGCGTCATTGATGTCGGTCATATTGTTCGCATGCGGAATACAGCTGGTTATCTTGGGCATGCTTGGCGAGTACATCGGGCGCTTGATGAGCGTCACCAACCGGAGGCCCATGTACGTCGTGCAGGACGCCATAAGATATGAAACCCATTCCTGAATACAAGTCTTCTCCCGAAAACACAAGCGAATCCATGGGGGAATTTACTAAATTCGCGATAGCACGCGTTTTATGTGCGGTGTTGAGTTATGGCGCATATCTATTGATGCTGCTTTGGTTCACTTACCAAACAGCATACGTAGCCTCGTACGTAATCGGTATCGCGCTTGCGTATTATTCAAACGCTACGTTGGTATTTAATGAGCCGTTGAATAGGAAATCAGCTTTACTTTTCCCCATGGTTTACGTGCTGCAGTTCGCGATCGGATACGTTCTGATCAAACTAGCCGTTGAGTCGCTGCACATCCGTGAGTCATTGGGGCTGGCCTTTAGTGTTCTCATCACCCTCCCAATGACTTTTCTACTTTCAAGATGGGTGATGCGCATCAAATGAACACTATTTCATGCTATTGACCATCTAGCTTTAGGGGATACCATCATGGCGCAGATCACAACTGGTATACGTTCCATTCTTTCCATGCCTTGGGCTTATGACGCGCTACAAGGAATGCTAGGCGTTACCCACGCCCGCAAAGTAGTATGCGAAGATTATATTCGCGCCCAACCTGGAGATGTGGTAGTAGATATTGGTTGCGGAACGGCCGAAATATTGAAGTTCTTACCTGAGAACATCAGATATTACGGTTTTGATTTGTCGCAGCACTATATTGACTCGGCCAAGCGCAGGTTTGCTGCTCGCGGACAATTCCAGTGCGCCGACGTGACGACCATGGGGTCATCAGATATTCCACCATGCCAGGTCGCCATTGCTTTCGGGGTGCTTCACCATCTAGATGATGCAGCTGCATATGGGCTAATCAATAGCTTGTATGATCGACTTGCCCATGGGGGACGCCTTATTACAGTAGACCCCGTGTTCGTTTCCGGACAAGCATGGGTCGCGCACGAACTTATCCGTCGCGACCGTGGTCAAAATGTACGAACCTGTGAAGGTTATATGGATCTCGTATCCGAGCGCTTCAGCGCCAAGAATATCCAAGCAAGGCATGACCTCTTGCGTGTCCCGTATACCTATGCAGTGATGAGTTGCACTCGATGAACGCCCTACGTAAAAAATTTATATGCTGAGTGGTCCACCATCACGATAAATTCTTTTTTAAAAAAATTAGTTGATGCTGAATTCTCTGACCATGCATCCGAACTTCCGCTCGTCTGTCGCAACTGTATATAAAGTGGCGGCTGTTAGCCCTAATACGGTTGTTTTGCCCAGTGGAACAGAAACCACTACATTCGTCCACCCTTCTTGATTCTTGGCGTCCTGTTGAACCGAAATACCCTGCCCTTCCACCGTTAATTGTCCAGTGGGGCACTTATACGAAAATTTCAGGTGTTGGGGCTGCCTACCCTGCTTGGTACGCACCAGTACAATGGATTTGATGCCATGCATCCACTGGAACGGCGCCTGATTTGGATATTCTTCCCGACCATACCAACCTGAAAGCTCTTGCACATCAGGCGTTGCTTTATTTGCCTCAGGGTCAGCAGCAAGGGCCTCCGCAACATTACCCGGCTCAATTGCAATCGGAGCCAAGCTGGGATCTTTAATTTTATAAATGTAAATACCCCTGTCCTGCGCTAACAGCGACAACGCTGGATTCCTATCAAACATCGCCGTTACTAAAGGCATGGCCTTTGGCTCGTTCGCGGTCATGTGCACAGCGAGATATCCGATTCCGCGCCTCGTCATTTCATGCAGTACCTCACGGCTCGCAGCGCCTTCGTTCAAGGGATCAGCAATAGCTTCGAATTTCTCCCAGCCTGGCGGATATGTCGAACTATGTCCGTTCACCATTCTCAAGTTATTAACCAATCCGTAATACATATATGTTGTATTCAGATAATGATCAGCATTGAACTGTACGGGTATCCCGAGCACAGTCGAGCTATCTGCGTTATTCCCAATTACTGCATAAGCTCGATTATTGCTATCCAGAGTAGTCATTGTTGCATTTGAAAATTTGAAATCGATAGCAATGATGGATATGGCAGCAACCGCCACTATCGCCCGAACTCTCGGATCTTTAAGCTTCCCAGCAAACCAAGCCACTGCGTACCCTGCCAGAGGCGCGCATGAAACAGCAACCAAAGGCATTAGCCGTCCGGGCGTTCTGGATCCATTTGCAAATGGGACATGGTGGAACATCCATTCGTAAAGATGGATCTTAGTAAGATCCCCAAAAGTCGTCCCAAAAGCCAACACATAGATAAGGGGGAACATCAACATTAGATATTTGCGCATCAGAGAAACCACTGAATCTTTCTCTTGGTTCCACTGGCGTAAACAAAGACCCCAACCAACAATACCGAGCAAACATGCTATCCCAAGATAAATTGTGCGCTCATTACCATTCCACTTGCTTAAAAAATCAGATAGGATCGGACTATAAGTTCTGACTTCTTCGATGTGTTGGCCCGTTTTTAACGAGCTCTCGTTCATAACCGCCTTCACATGAAGCAAATAAATCCCCATGATCGAGAACGGCAACGCAACGGCCAACAAGCTTGGAATCAAGGCTCTCCAGTTTCCTCGTGACTGACTCACAAGGCGGACGGTCATTAAAAAGAACAGTGGGCAGAAAAAAAGCAGGAACCAGTACAGTAACGCGAAATTCGACGTAGCAAGCGCAAGCACCGTTAGCGCGAAAGCTGCTGCATAACCCCATTTCCTAGTTTGCATATTCTTGCAGAAGAAAAATAATGCCAAGGGCACAAAGGCCATATCAGTCGCATAAAACATTTCCCCAAAAAGGAACCCAATCCTAAATGGGAGCAATGCGACAATTGCCGCACATACCCAGCCGCCTACACGACTTGCAGTTAATGCTCTTCCGAGTAGAAATCCGCTGATTGCGCAAAATGTAAAACTAAGAATAATGACGGCATTTACCGCAGCTACGGGACCAACAATAAAAGCAAGCATTGACACCAATAACGCAAACGGCAAATAAATCATCCCGTCGACGAACGTTTTTGTTTGCCCGAGGTTATATTCATAACCAGAATAAAAAAGACTGTGCCCATTGCGAATATTGTAGTAGGGCAATGTATGGCGATAATACATTTCATATTGATCGCCAGGGATCATATGGCCTACGCCACCCCCGGCAGAGCTCACCGGAATCCCATCCGCAAAATGCGAAAAAAATGCTGGCCCGGCGTACCATATGCCAATCAGGCAAAACACAGCCGCAACTAGAAAAAGGTCAATGCCTGTTTTTTTAAACATACTGAACTTGGAAGCCCGAGCAGCCTTATATCCATATTGCGTATTAATAGCCATGTCCTCATTGGTCATACGTAATTAGTCCCGCCCCATATCTGCATTTAAATTCTGCATGCCACTTCTACTTGGACCGCCCAGAGTTCCACAGACAATCAGGAACAGCTCTAGGCATAATGCCTTTCGAACTCTATTGGTAGGTTGCCAGCGGAGCCATGTCACCTGATCAGGTTGTAGAATATCTCGATATGATCGAACACATCTGATCTTGCCGCCTCTCGGTCCGGGTAGATCCGCCGCTTGATCTGCTCCTTCTTCAATGCGCTGATGAAGCTCTCCGTGACCGCGTTATCCTGATAGTTCCCATGCCGACTCATGCTCGGCGGCGCAAAGAACCCTTTAATAAGGGCGGACACAACCGAAATAAATGCAATAGGCGCCCTCAGGCTGCGGGGTGACCGGATTGCCGACAACAAAGTCTGTGTAATGGAACTTGCCCGTCTCTACTGTTTTAGGCATCTCGCAAACACCCATATTCACTTCAATTTCGAACCCGGTCGCCTCCAGAAGTGAGCGCAATTCGTCATTGGTGTATTCGTGCTTGTGTTCCGGATGGATGAATCCGCCGTGCCAATCACTGGTATGGATTTTTGTGAGCGCCCGATTGGGCGTGTCCAAGCAAAAATACCCTCCCCTCTTCAACAATCTAAACGCTTCTTTGCACATATTGGCGCCCGCATGCAGGTCCACATGCTCGATCGATTGACCTGACCACACCAGATCAAAGGATTCGTCAGGGAGCATAGGTAGATGCGTCATGTCGCTGTAGTGAATGCTTACACGACCTTGAGCGTCAACCGCTACATCAATATCCCGGTACATCTCATGACGTTCTTCTTTCGGGAGGTCAACCATTACGAGTTCTTGGAAGGGATGTTGATACCCCATGTGATACAGGGGCGCATTAGCTCCGCCAAGGTCCAAGATTCTTGCAGCAGGTGGTAGCAAGCGGTTGACCATTAGTATGCGCGACCGATGAATCAACTGCAGATGAAATTCTTCCGCGCGACTTATTAGCTCACAAACTCCCCAGTGGGATGTGAGAAATGAGACGGATCCATCCAATTGAGAAACTTCATTCACTAATTTTCTCCATATTATTCAGGGAATACATGCACTATCACTATCACCCAGTCAACGTGTATGTAGTGATCCGGAATTTCATGGCGCCGATTTTCCACGAAGAAAATTCCCCAACTTCAGCGCGGCAGATTGCCATGACCAATCGACATTGACGATATTTTCGATATCGCAAGGAGAATCGTCAGCCAGAAGCCTAAATAGTGCGTCTGAGCTACCCGGAGTGAAGTAACGGGCTCCCCTACCAGCCAATTCTCTAAATACCGGAATATCTGACAAGATCAGAGGCACTCGCCATTGCGCTGCCTCCACGATTGGCAGTCCAAAGCCCTCACAGTGTGACGCTTGGATCAGACATGCCGCATTTCGATAGCCATGGGTCAAATCGCCATCGCTGGCCTTTTCAAACCAAAACAGGCGTTTACCAAATTCCCTGTGCTTCCGAATACGATCGCGAATGTTTTCGGTATTCCATCCCTGCTTTCCAAAAATCACCAAGCGGACATCCGCACCAGAATTCCAAGCAAGATCAAAGGCATCCAGCGCAGTGTCGTAGCCTTTCCGTGGTTCTATTGTGCCGACCATGACAAAAGCCCTGTGCTGGCCCTCCATGGCATGTTTGACATTTTCATTCACGAAGGAGTCAACAGCAGGCTCCCGTAAATCACATCCGAGCTGCACGGATTCGATACGCGGGCAGCTGCTGCCCCCAATGCCAGTCTCCTCTATCCAGGCACATAGATCATCTGCCGTCGCCTTCGAGTTGCAAACGATGAGATCACAATTTGATACAACATATCTCAACCAGTGCCCGAATACCGTCGGCATGTAGTCAACACAATAATGCGGATATCGCAATGGAATTAAATCGTGTACGAAAGCACTCACGCGCCCCCCGGCATCATGGACGGATTTGATGGTTCCATCGAAACGCTCAGGCTTCTCCCAGGCAGAATCCAGCATGAAGAAGACATCCCCGGGCTTCCATTTCCGTGGTGTATCCATCGCAGGCAGTCCAAGCAGCACCGGAACTCGTTCTTCAGCATTTCGGATGGAACCATCTCGCGCATGCGCGATCGCCTTGCATGTCCACAGCGTCGGTTGTTCTGAAAGCATCAACTCGCGTGCAAAATTGCGCACAACACGATGGATCCCCGTTCCGTAGTCCTGATCGATGACTTCGCTGAGATCGAGTACGACTTGCGGAACCCCATTCGCTGCATCCTCGCGGGCCAACGCGTGCCCGATCGCAGGAAGCTCGATGGCCGCGTCCTGATCGCGGCCGCGGAACCGCTGCTCCATCGATGAAATCAGGTTCGACGCGCTCCGCGCACCCCTCACCGCAGCAGCTGCATCAATGGCAGCCCCGTAAACGGCGGCCGTGAGATCCGGATCGTGCTGGTGTTCAATGCAATGCCTGGCAGCTTCCGAAACACGAGATCGCTCACCAGGGTCGGCCAGCAGCGTTTCAATCGATCGCGCCAGCTCGATGGCGGTTGGCCGCGCTCCGATCTTGATTACTGCGGCCGGATCAATCTCGGAAAAGCTTGCGTAATCGTTCACGATGGTGGGAATTCCCGAAGCCATACAGTCATAGACGGCCTTGGAGGTTTCGCCACGACTGCTGGCGCGTAGCTGGACCGCGCAATCGGCAGCATCAAGCCAAGCGGAGTATGTCGCATCGTCAACAAAACCGGTGATCTGCGTACGGATCGAACTGTCGGCAATCAAGGTGCGCATGCGCGCGCCGTAGTCCGATCCTTCGTTTTCGCCGACGAATACGATCCGGACGAGCGGGCGTAGCTTGTCAGGAAGCATCTCCGCGGCCTCCATAAGGAGGTCATTGAGCTTCGTGTCTGCAAGAAAGCCGAAGGAAACAACGAGAAACTCGTGCTCTGAAATTCCGAACAATTCCCGTGCCGACTGCCATCGGCGCGCTGCACCCTCCTGACTGAGGGTATGCAGCGGCATGGGAGCGTGGAAAATATTAGGCCGGGCCGCAAGTGGGAAAAACTCGGAAAGTACGTCCACGGAGTGACTGCTATGCACGATCAGTGCGTCCGCCTGTTCGATGACGCGCCGCGAAGCTGGGAACTTCAGCTTGGCATCCGCCATGCCAGTATTTTCGAGGCAGGCAAGGGCAGGACGGCCATGCGAATACCCAAGCTCTTTGGTGAACAAGCCTGGATGCGCGGAATCCATATAGGCGAGTATTGAGCTCAGGTAGGCGTCGTGCATGACGACCACGCCCGGATGCTTTTCCAGCAACTCGAACATGTGCATATGAAAAGGCGAGTTTCCGAACTGGTAGACAATGGCATCGAACTCGCCCGCGCGTTCATCGAGCCCGTGCCAACTATGGGTCGGATACGCTTTCAGGTATTCGGGAACCTTCGCAATCTCTGCTGTCGTGAATATTTCAATGTCGAAGCGGGATGCAAGCGACGGCAGTACGAGCGCTGCATAACCTGCAATTCCAGTTGCTTCCGGTGGCAACGGTGTGACTACTGCGATGCGCTGTCGCCGCTTATGGTGTTGCCGCATGTCGCGCTGTGCATGCTTGCGCTCTGCCGCTTCCTGCCATGCGTCCAAAGCCAGCTTCGCGGAGTTTTCCCAAGTGAATTGGCGAGCATGGCTCTTGCCCCATTCGGACAATGAATGACGAAAGTCCCGCTCTTGCAAAACCTTCGTCAACCTTGCGGCGGCTTCTTCGACATTCGTCGCGTCGAACAGTGCATCCTCACGCTGCACGATTTCTTCCAGGCTCGAGTTCGCTGCCGAAAGTACAGGAGCGCCACAGGCCATGGCCTCAACGACCGGAAGGCCGAAACCCTCATAGAGGGACGGGAAAAAGAATACATCGCATGATTGCAATAACTTGACGAGATCCGCATCGGGGATCTTGCCGGTGATCACGAAGTCGTTCCGGGTCAGCCCTTCCTTGGCTGCCAACGCACGCAACTCATCCTCGCGCTCCACTTGGTTGAAGACCAATTGCACCCCTCGCCGATCGCGGGGGTCGATCCTTGAGAACGCCCTGATCGCGAATGGAAGATTCTTGCGAAAGTCACCATTCCCCGTATAGAGCACGAATCGTCCCTGGATCCCGCATCCGCGCAAAAATTCTCGGTGCCGCATCGAAGCGTCCGGGTCCGGTTGGAATATCCCGGAAACACCCGCATGGATGACGGCAGTGCGGAAATGCGGGATGCCAAGAAGGTTTACCGCGTCACGCCGGGTAGCTTCCGAGATGCACAACAGGAGATCGAAGCGCTGCAGATCAGCAAGCGCGCGTCGGTACCACGCCGCATATTCCTCGTTGCGCAGATAATGATCCGCGAACACGAGTGGAATGAGGTCGTACATCGTGACCGAAGTAACGGCAGATTCGACGTCCGCTACACCGGCTACGCCCGAAGCATGTTCGACGAATCCTTCGAATAGGCTGTTGACGTGGACGACATTCGCCCCCAGTCGCTGGTAGTGATCGCGAACGATCTCGCACGCCAAGGGACGTAATCTGTCTTCCTGGTGCCCATGTTGGTAGCGTGCGCCCGCATAAAAATACCGACTCGTTTGTGCCCTGTCACCAGCATTGGCGCGAACGAACGATTCCATTGCCTGCGCAGTGTCGCCGTAGGTGCCATCAATGCCGAATGCCAACTCGTGGTTTCTTGAAGAGAGTGTTTCACGAGTTACATGCTCCATCAGATCCAGGCTGTAACGACCAATCCCGCGATGTCGGGACTCGGTTTGTCCCGCCTGCAGGTCGAGGGCGATCCGGATCATGATCGGCTCCGTGGATCAGGCCAGGCGACGCAGGTCGGCATCGACCATCATCGCCACCAGCGTCTTGAGATCCGTCTTCGGCTCCCAACCCAGCACCTGCTTTGCTTTTGAAGGATCACCAAGCAACACGTCGACTTCAGCCGGGCGATAGAATTTCGGATCAATGACAACATGGTCTTCTGTTGTCAGCCCCACATGCTCAAACGCGAGCCTGCACATTTCGCGCACCGTTGTTGTCGTTCCGGTAGCCACGACATAGTCGCCACCTGTCGGCTGTTGGGTCATCAGCCACATTGCTTCGACATAATCCCCTGCAAACCCCCAGTCCCGCCTCGCATCGATGTTTCCCAGGCGCAGCTCCTTCGCAAGCCCAAGCTTGATGCGGGCAACGCCATCAGTCACCTTGCGCGTCACGAACTCGATCCCCCTGAGGGGCGATTCATGGTTGAAGAGAATCCCACTGGATGCATGGATCCCGAAGCTTTCCCGGTAGTTGACGGTTGCCCAGTGCCCCATCAACTTTGCGACTCCGTATGGACTACGTGGGTAGAAAGGTGTCGTTTCGCTCTGGTGTTCGGCCTGGATCAGTCCAAACATCTCGCTGGTCGAAGCCTGGTAAAACCGGGCGTCCTTGTTCACTACCCGCAGTGCTTCGAGGACGTTGATTACTCCCACGCCATCGACTTGCGCTGTCACCAGCGGTTGCTGCCAAGAGCTTCCCACAAAGCTTTGCGCGCCGAGGTTGTATACCTCGTCTGCTTTGCTGGCCTCCATTGCCCGAATGAGAGACGAAAGATCCGTGATATCTCCATCAATCAGATGGACATCTCGTTCGATCCCAAGCTCTCGCAAACGCCAGAGCGTATCAGTGCTTCGACGCGCGAGAATACCGTGCACTCCATAACCTTTTTCCAGCAGCAGCTTCGAAAGGTACGCACCATCCTGACCCGTCACTCCTGTAATCAGCGCATTCTTGTTGCTCATTGATTCTCCTTGGAATTATTCAGAATATCTTCAAGAGTCCGGCGGATGTCGATCTTTGGACGCCACGCGGTGTCTTCATGTATCAGAGTGCAATCCGCAACAACCCGTCGTTGCTCACCAGGCCGCAACCTCGATGCGTCGACCTTGATTTCGGCCTCCACCTGTTCGATCTCCAGCATGGTGGACAGCATTTCCCGCACAGAGCGATCCCGCCCAGATCCGACATTGTAAATACGTCCGGTGTGCCCTTTGTGCAGCAATGCGGAATATGCTGCCACGATGTCACGCACGTCCGTGAAATCACGGGTGACATCAATATCTCCGACCGTAATCAATGGCTCCTGGCGCCCTTCCTTGATTGCCACGACTTGCCTGGCCAATGACGGGATCACGAATCGTGCGTCCTGGCCAGGACCGATGTGGTTGAAAGGTCTGGCGACCACGACGTCAAATCCGTAGGCGCGCTGCCAAGCAAGGCAGCATTGCTCGGCAGCAACCTTGCTGACTGCATAAGGGTTCCCGGGGGCGGGCAGTCTCGACTCCCGCACAGGCAGATCCGCCTCTTCCACCCTGCCGTACACATCGCCGCTGCTGACGTAGAGAAAACGACCCTGAAATCCAGTGTGCCGCAGTGCCTCGATCAGATTGAGCGTTCCGATGATGTTTGTGGAAAACGTCTCTTGGGGATCGTCGAACGATTTCGGGACAAAGCTTTGTGCCGCCAGATGCAGGACTCCATCCAGCTTTCCCTTGCTTGCGATCACGCTTTCAAGTACTTGGCGTTCGCGGAGATCGACTCCGTCGAGCGGGAATAACTCCCACTCGGAGCCAGGCATGCCCGCTGCCTGAATCAATCGCCCCACGAATCCGGTTGCGCCGGTCAACAGAAGCCTTTGTTTCACACTTTGACTCCGATCACCGCGTAATCCGGTGCAGCACGAGCCCGATTCAGGAGCTGATTGATCGAGTTTGCTCCAGGCAGTGCCGGATCGAGCAAATCCGGTGCCCCCCAATCACGCCCAGCGGTCAATCGCTCAATTCTCGCCTGCGTGAACCCTCTGGCTTCAACCATCCATTTCAAGGTGTTGGGGGGAATCGGATTCCGATGCGTCGGATCATTATAAAAATCGATGCTGCTCACCGCGAAATTCTCCGGATTGGGAGTCTCGAGGATCAGCAGTCCACCTGGCTGCAAAGTGCGGTGCGCCTCATCCAACAGCGCCACCAGATCAATCAGCGCCAGATGCTCGACCAAATGCATCGAGGTCACGGCGGAATAAACCGATTCAGGCTGGCCTCTGAGAAATCCCAAGGCGTCCATTGCATGAACATCAAGCCCCTTTGCATTGCAGAGCTCAACGAACGTCTTGTTCGAGTCCACTCCACACGCAGCAATTCCGTTCTCCCTGAGGATTTCCAGCCATTCACCGTTGCCACACGCCACATCCAGAACAGGCAACCCTGATTCCAGGATCCCCGCCTCCCTCAGGATGTCGATGTATGGCAGCATCCGTACGCGCAACAATGCGCTGTCACCTCTGAACTGGCTTTCGAAATTGACATACAGGGAGTCAAGGCGCCTTTCTGCTTCCCGCGCGATCTCAAGCTCACGCTCGTGGCTCTCGATGATCGCTCGCGCCCTTTGGGCCTCTACGGCAAGCTGATTGAACCGTGCAAGTTCCTGCTCGAAGACATGATGATGGCTCGATAGGGCTGTGATCCCACTGTCCAGTTGCAATGCACGACCTTCAAGCTTGCGTAATTCATCTGCCAAAACACCGGTGGCGTTGTGTTCACGTGCTAGACCCTGTTCGAAATCCATCATCCTTGATTTCAGGCCATCAGCCAAAACACCGGCAGCCTTGCGTTCACGTGCGAGACCCTGTTCGAAATCCATCATCCTTGATTTCAGACCAATTGCCTCGTCATTCGTACCTTGAATTCGCTGCTCGGCTGCACGAAGTCCTCCAGCCACTGCCTCTTCAATATCATGCAATGCCTGATTCGCACGGCCTTCGCGAAGTTCGGCCCTCTCGGTGATTGCTGCAAACTGGCTTAAAACACCAGCCGCCAACCTGTTCAAGTGATCGCCTAGCTCCTTGAATTCATACGCCTGCCGGGCAGCACGCGCATTTACTCGTCGATCGACGCTACCCACTCGATATAAACCATGCCCCCACCGAATGACACGGCCGATCAGAGGCAGTTTGCTCCATTGCCTCAATTTGGTAGGCAGGAGCAAGCCATCAATGTGAACTCTGTGCACCTCGCCCTCTGGCGACCACCGAAACCCGGCGAGCAGGTCGACAACATCGATTTCTCCGGCCCTGAGCTTGCCTACATGATGAGCCAAGCCATCTGGATCTGGAGGACGCTTCAGGATGCAGCGGTAAGCTGCCTCAACCAGGACGCTATCGGAGTACCGCAAAAAATCTCCGACCGCATAACTCTCCTTATATTCGATCGTGGGATTTACCCCGGACCACCATCCTATCGAGCCGCCGTCAGGCCTATCTTCACTCAAGCCCGCAGGCGACAGCCGCCTCCTGACTTCGGAAACAATCTCGGATGCATTTTTTTCACGCATCGCAAACAGCCCTTTTGTGTTCGATCGAAATCAACGCCGGCGCATAAGCCAAACCGACGAATGACGGGAATTTGACGTTCGCCACATTGAACATGATTGCGTAATCGCGCCATTGGTAGTTGTTTGCCAAATGCGTCTCAGCGCTGTGCAATGCTATGGAAACCGAATAACTTCCAACCCCAAACACAACTGGAAAGCGGATCATGTACTCGACTATGTCCCCGGCTTCAAGGCTTTCCAAGGACTGATCGGTATAGGCCGTGTTAGTCCCGTAAACAGGCTGTCCGAGGCGGTCGCGAATCATATACCCCAGCGTCAGCGTCGGAATCCGGGACGTAATCCGGACCTTAACCTGGATGGCGACCTCGTCTCCGACAGCAATGAACTCCACTGGACTCCCATTGGAATCGAGCAATGCCACACTCTCGATTGTTGCTTCCCCCGTTCCGGACTCCGTCGCAACAATCGCTTGGCGGCGCTCGGTCTTGATCGTGCGGTTTTCCTTTTCCGCAATCATGGCGTTGTAAAGATCCAGCACTTCCGCCGGTTCGCCATCAAGCACCATTCGGCCGCCATCAATGAGTATCGCTCGGTCGCAGAGCGTCTTCACCGCCGTAGGATCGTGAGAGACAAACAGAAGTGCCGTGCCCTGCTCACGGAACCCTCGGATCCTCTGGAGGCTCTTGTGTACAAAGTATGTGTCGCCGACCGCCAACGCCTCATCGACAATCAACAATTCCGGACGTCGAGCCGTGGCGACGGAGAAGGCCAGTCGCATCTGCATGCCGCTGGAATAGGTGCGCAGAGGCTCATCAAAATACTCTCCGATCTCGGCGAACTCTTCCACTTCCGACACGATCCGATCAAGCTGGTCCATCGGGATTCCCATTAACCCCGCAGAATGCATTGCATTTGCACGGCCGGTCAGCTCCTGATTGAACCCCAGGCCCAGTTCAAGCAGAGCGGCAATATGGCCATGACAACGCACATCGCCCTCTGTTGCGATGGTTGTTCCGGTTAGCACTTTGAGCAACGTACTCTTCCCTGCACCATTCTGCCCGACGATGCCGAGGGCCTCACCGCGATGCAGGCGAAAACTGATGTTCCTGATGACCCATTTGAGATGGGGATCTCCTATCCGTATTCCGAACCAGCCCGCCATGCGCTGCAGTTCGCTGCGATAGCTCGCATAGGCTTTGCCAATGTTTTCTGCACACAAGATGGTGCTGTTCATAGGACGTCAACCAGTTCTGATGACGCACGCCGAAACATGACCAGAGCAATCCCCAACACGAGGGTGGCGATGATGGCTACATAGAGAAGTGGGCCAATTTCCGGCGCACGTCCATAGAGGAGGACGTCGTGATAGGCCTCTACCAGAAGCACCAGAGGACTCATCTCCTGGAACCTTACGAGCCCAGGCGGAACTATATTGACCGGGTACATGATGGGTGTAAGCCACATCAGGAACTGAAGCACCACCGGTACAACCTGGCCGATGTCGCGCATGAAAACATTCAATACTCCGAACAACAGGCCAACGCCCAGCGCGAGAGCGACCGTGATCATCATGAGTATCGGCAGCCAACACATGGACCACGCCAAGGGCGCTCCGAAAGCAACCAACAAAATGAACACCGCCAAAAACAACGCCAAATTGTTGAGTATTGCGGATCCCCCAACTATCAACGGCAAAGTAATGCGCGGGAACTGGATTTTTCTCAACAATGCGGCATTGTCGATGAATACCGTAAGGCAGCGCATGACCACCTCGGAAAAAAGATTCCAACACAATATTCCTGCCATCAGGTAAATCGCATAGCTGTAGCGTCCTCCGACCCCGGGCAACTTGGCACCCAGCACCCGCGAGAGAACCAATGCCATGACGCCTACTTGGGCCAGCGGCTGCAGGATCATCCACAACGCGCCAAATCGACTCCTCGAAAAACGCACCCGGAATTCGTTCAACACGGAGCTCTGGATAAAGCCTCGATATTTCCACGCTGCGCCGGCACGCTGCGCCATGTTGACTCCAACGCTCCTCATGGCGTGCCAACTACGGCAGCTGCACTCAAAATTCGCTCGATCACTTCATCCTGCGGCATATGCAAGGCAGCCGGGGGCAATTGGCCACGAACCGCCATGCACATTTTTCGACTTGCGTCCTTCAGGCATGGCTCCGCCCAGCGGTCAGAATTGCCGCCCTGATATCTTCCTCCTACCGGTACGAGCACGTAATCCACGTTTGATGCTCCATTGGTCGTCAAATCAGTATTGCCCGACCAACCTGTCGCGATGACCGGTTTGCCTAAGAGCATGCACTCTGCAATACCGAGTCCGAAGCCTTCGGATCGATGCAATGAAACATAAACGTCGCAGCACCGCTGCAACGATCTCAGATGCGCGGAGTCGACCACTTGGTCGACAAAAATAATGCGGTGGTCTTCGGCGGCGATGTTGATCAATTCCTGCAATTCCAGCGGATGCCGGAAACCGTTGCTGGACTTGATGAGCAGCCGGACGTCATTCCGCTCAGGGAAGGCTTGCTTGAACGCCGCGATCGTCCCGAAGGGGTTCTTACGTTCCAGCGACGAACTGAAATCGAACGTCGTCAGGAAAATGTATTTGTCTTTGGGGAGACCAAAATCATTGCGCTGGAGACCGCTGTCTGGCCGTCCGACCGGCAACGGAATCGGCACTCGTGTGATGGGCTTGTCTGTAACCTTGCGGAACGCGGCCTCGATGAATCGGGACGCCACCAGTAGCCCGTCGACCATGTCCAACGCGGGCAACCACGCTTGTGGCACGTCTTCAAGCTCCCAGAACCAGCTGCCGATGACTCGCGTACCCTGAATTTTTTTCAGTACTTTTTTGAAAGAAGGATCGAGAAAATGGTCCGGATTCGCAAAGACGATCGTTGTCGGATAAGGGGCATCGTCAATGAGAAACTCATCAAAATCCGTATCGCCATCCTGGTGAGGCTGATCGATCTCGATGTTGTTGACGGCAACCGGCACACCGCACTCAATCAGCGCGCGCGTATACAGCCTCGCGCTTTCCGCAAGTCCGAATTGTCCCTTGAAGAACCCGAACACGTTGATTCCTTCGCCACCGAGCTGCGCGCGAGACCCGAACACTGGCAGATCCTTCGGAATCTGCCGGTCCCAGCCAGGTGTTCTCGGGAAATGCGTCGCACTGCTCGCCGCGATTGCGTTGTCGAGATTGCGATGAGAAACACGTGCGCGCAGACCTACTGGCAAGGTCTGATACAGCGCGCGTAACGGCGCAATCGTCCGCAGCTGACTGAACGTTGCCAGCCACTTGCGTTTTGCACGAGCACTGATTGGATCCACGCGGGTCACGTCAAGCAACAGCACTACCCAACCAATCCAGCAAATCCACCCGAGTAATCAACCCCGTCAACTTCCCGTTCTCCGCAATCATGGCGACATGGCCGCGCTCGAAGATCGGCAACAGGGTTTCAAGCGATGCACCCGCCGGAGTCAACTCCAGACGCGTGACCATCGCGATCGACACCGGATCGGCAAAGCGCTTCGGGTCGCCGTAGACGTGCAGCAGGATGTCGGATTCGTCGACGATGCCGGCGATGTGGCCGCCATCGAGGACTGGCAGCTGCGAGACATCGTGCTCGCGCATCAGGCGGTAGGCCTCGGATAGCGGGTCAGTGGGATTGGTGGTGATCGGTGCGCGCTTGATCAGCTCGCGGACGGTATTCGATCGGCTCATTGGGCTACCAGACACAAGGACTGTGACGACGAACCATTATCGCCGATCGAGCGTCACAACCGTGAACACAAAAACGCCGGCGAAGACGCCCATGCGTCCGCGCCGGCTGCCTGTCCGCCCCGCCTCAGTGGCTGAGGTCGGCGTAGATCCGGTTGAGTTGTTGTTTGAGCTGGAGCTTTTCGCGCTTGATGTTGCCCAGGGTCGCGTCATCGATGGGCAGGACGCCCAAGCCGGCTTCGGCGGTCTTCTTGTCGAGTTCCTGGTGTCGGTAATAGAGCTGACGGAACTCGGGGTTGGCTTTCATCAATGATTCGATCGATTCCTGGGGCTGCCCTTCGAACATTGCAAAACCTCCTGGGTTGGGGCGCCATCGGCACCGTGGGGGAGAGAGGTTGCTGGCCTCGATTCGACCCTACTCCCCTGCCTTCCCGACCCGCAAGCCCCGTGCCCGGATTCAGGTGAAGGGAACGGATAAATGCCCTCCATACGGCCACGAATGGTTGAGGCCCTGCCGTGTCTGCGCTTGCAGAATCGCCCCCGGCGTGATGCCATGGACAAATCGAATTCAGGTTCCGGGTTCCCCCGCCATGGACATCACCAATTTCCTGCAGCTGATGACCCAGAAGAACGGGTCGGACATGTTCCTCACCACCGGCGCGCCGATCCATATCAAGGTGGAAGGCAAGATCCACCCGCTGGGCACCTCGCCGCTGCCACCGGGGCTGGTCAAGCGCATCGCCTATTCGTTGATGAACGAGGAACAGCAGGCCACGTTCGAGCGCGAGATGGAGCTCAACATGGGCCTGATGCTGCAGGACACCGGGCGCTATCGCGTCAACGTGTTCCGCCAGCGCGGTGAGGTCGGCATGGTGATCCGCGCCATCCGCACGCAGATCCCGAGCATCGAAGAGCTGCAGCTGCCGCCGCTGTTCCGCGACATCATCAATACGCCGCGCGGCCTGGTCTTGGTGGTCGGTTCGACCGGCTCCGGCAAATCGACCACGCTGGCGTCGATGATCGACCATCGCAACAACACGATGACCGGCCACATCCTCACCATCGAGGACCCGATCGAGTTCCTGCATCGCCACAAGCGTTCGCTGGTGAACCAGCGCGAAGTCGGCATCGACACCAGGGGCTTCCACAGCGCGCTGCGCAACGCCATGCGCGAGGCGCCCGACGTCATCCTGATCGGCGAGATCCTCGACGCCGAGATCATGGAAGCGGCGATCGCCTTCGCCGAAACCGGACATCTGTGCCTGGCGACGCTGCATTCCAACAACGCCGACCAGGCGCTGGAACGCATCCTCAACTTCTTCCCGGAAGCCTCGCACAAGAACGTGCTGATGAACCTGTCACTCAACCTGCATGCGGTGATTTCGCAGCGCTTGGTGAAGGGCGTCGACGGCAAGCGCCTGCCCGCGACCGAGCTGCTGATCAACACGCCGCATATCCGCGACCTGATGCGTCGTGGCCAGATCCACGCGATCAAACAGGCGATGGAGGAGTCACTGGAGGAAGGCATGCACACCTTCGACCAGTCGCTGTTCCAGCTGGCGAAGGCGGGTCGCATCACTCAGGAAGAAGCGTTGAACGCGGCCGATTCGCGCGACGGGCTGGCGGTGAAGTTCCGCCTCTCCGAAGGCGCCGATGCCGACCACGATCCCTATGCGGAAATTTTCGCAGCGCAGGCGGCGGCCGAGGCGTCGAAGCCTGCTGCGCCAGAAGCTGCGGAGAAGGACAGCGCGATCACTCCGCCGACGATGCCCAATCTGAGTCAGGGCTTCGAGAATATGTATTGATCTTCATGTCCCGAACTCGCCGCCATGGCGTCCGGGATCGAGATATGACAAACGCTGTTGCAAATTCATCGTTTCGGCGCGCGCTTCGGCCAGCAACTGATTCCAATCATCGGGTGGTCGCCCGCTATCCAGCATCTTGCCGAAGATCCGGTAAGCATCGTCACTGCTTTCGTATGCGCGCTTGGTCCCTTCATCGTTCACCCAAGCGAACACGATGACTTTGCTTTCGGTATGAAAACGAAAAAACAGTCGATATTGCTGGAAGAATTTCGCCCGGAACCAGTGTTTGCGACTGTTGCCCAGCGTGCGCCCTTGCCGGTATTCCGGCCGTGCAGGGTCTCGCGGCACGACATCAAACGCCAGCCTGACAATGGCTGCCAGCCTTTTGCTGGCATTTTTCCCCACGTATCCGACAGGATCTTTTTGCTTCAGGGATTCGACCTGTTGGGCCAGAGCATCAAGTTGCCCGAGGAACAAGGGGTGCGCAAAAATCGTCCAGCCGTGAATGACCAATGGCGCATGTATCCCCGCGCTCATTCGTCATCCGGAGACAGGGCCGCATCGAAATTGATATCGACACCTTCCGTCAATGCACGGAGCCGGTGCACGAATCGTGTGTCCACCGTCTGGAGTCGTTCGGGATGATGTGCGAGATCGTCCGCCAGAAACTCCAGGAAGCGCTCGATGACAGGGTCGTCTCCATCTGCGGATTCGGCGCGCGTGAGTACGACTTCACCACTTGAGCGAATTACGTAATGGATCTTGTCGCGCTTCCCGAGCCTGAGGGCGCGTCGGATCGTCTCCGGCACCGTGGTCTGGTAGCGGTCGGTCAGGGTGGACTCGGCTTCGAGCGTCGTGGACATAGCAGTGCGATTTTGGCCTGGACCGCGCCAATGGTAATGCATTTGGCTTGCCAAGTCAATGCAAATGCATTGTCAACTATTCTTCGGCGCATCCGGCTGGTTGTCGGGGTGCGCGGCGATGAAGGCAGGGTGCGCGGCGCAGACGGCGTCGATCGCGGCGATGCGTGGGAACGCAGCAACATCCATGTCGAAACGGCGCGCGTTGTAAAGCTGGGGGATCAGCAGGCAATCGGCGAGCGTCGGCGTGTCGCCAAAGCAGTAGCGCCCCTGCGGCGAGCTCGCCAACATCTCCTCGAACGCCTGCAGGCCGAGGCTCGTCCAGTGCCGTACCCATGCCTGGCGCTGTTCCTCACTGGCGCCGAGTGCGCCCAGCGCCTTCAACACGCGCAGATTGCCAAGCGGCTGGATCTCGCAGGCGATCGATTGCGCCAATGCGCGAATGCGCTGGCGATCCGCGGCATCACCGCGAACCAGGCGCACGCCGCGATCCGGCCAGACTTCATCGAGATATTCGAGTATGGACAGTGACTGCGTGAGCAAGCGGCCATCATGTTCCAGCGCCGGCACCAGTTCCTGCGGATTGCGTGCATGGTGTTCGGGCGAATGCTGCTGGCCGCCACCCTCCACCAGGTGGACTGGCACCAGTTCGTACTGCAGTTCCTTCAACGCGAGGCCGATGCGCGCGCGATACGACGCGCTGGAGCGCCAATAGGCAAACAACCGCAGTGACGGATTGGTCATGAGGTCAACCCGCGCGCTCGATCTTCTGTTCGATCGCACCGAAGATCGACTTGCCGTCTGCATCCAGCATTTCAATGCGTACTGTGTCGCCGAACTTCATGAAGGGCGTCGACGGCTTGCCATCGCGCAGGGTTTCGACCGTGCGTTGCTCGGCGAAACACGACGCACCCAGCGACGTGTCCTCGTTCGCCACCGTGCCGGAACCGACAATGGTGCCGGCGCTCAGCGGACGCGTCTTCGCCGCGTGCGCCACCAGTTGCGCGAAATCGAACTGCATGTCGACACCGGCTTCCGGCGCACCGAACCACTGGCCGTTGATGTGGGTGAGCATCGCGCGATGCAGCTTGTTGCCCTGCCACGCATCGCCCAATTCGTCGGGCGTGACGAACACCGGTGACAGCGCCGAACGCGGCTTCGATTGCACGAAGCCGAAGCCCTTGGCGAGTTCCGGTGGGATCAGGTTGCGCAGGCTGACGTCGTTCACCAGTCCGACCAGCTGGATATGTGCGGCCGCCTGTTCCGGTGTCACCGCCATCGGCACGTCGTCGGTGACGATCACCACTTCGGCTTCGAGATCGATGCCGTAGTCCTCGCTCACCACTTTCACGGCATCGCGAGGGCCGTAGAAACCGGCGCTCACCGCTTGGTACATCAGCGGATCGGTGTAGAAACTTTCCGGCACCTCGGCGCCACGGGCGCGACGCACGCGTTCGACATGCGGCAGGTAGGCGCTGCCATCGACGAATTCGTAGGCGCGCGGCATCGGCGCGGCGAGATCGCCGATCTCCAGATCAAACGCGCCTTCGGCATTGCCAGCGTTCAACGCTTCCGACAGTGCATTGAGGCGCGGCGCGATGTTCGTCCAATCTTCCAGCGCACGCTGCAATGTCGGTGCGATGCCGGTCGCGCGCACGGCCTTCGCCAGATCGCGCGAGACCACGATCAAGCTGCCGTCACGCCCGCCTTCCTTCAGTGAACCCAGTTTCATCGTGGCCTCGAAGTATTGATATCGGTTTCAATTGTAACTGTCAGGCGTCGCCAAGAAAGCCGGCTGCGCGGAACGTCACCACCAGCGTGTCGCGATGACCGGATGTCGTGTCCGGCCGCGGGCGGATCGGTGTCGATTCATGGATGACACGCGCATCCTCCATGAACAACAGGCTCCACGGCGCATCCAGGGTGAAGCGCTGGCCATCGGGGCCGGCGACATCGAACACCCGCGTTTCACCACCGATGATGCCCTCGCGCGCGACCAGCAGCACGGCGACGAAATCGACGCCATCGCGATGCGCGCCTTCCGGCGTTGGCCGGCCAATGCCGTCGGCGGTATCGATGCGGAACTGATGCGCCTCGACATGCCAGCGCGGCGTGTTCGGCTGCAAGGCATCGCAGGTCGATGCCAGCGCCAGCAGCAATCGCGACCATGCCGGCTGATCGAGCGTCGGCGTTTCCACCGGCTCGAACCAGCGCTGCATGCCGCCGTGGAGCGCGTTGTATTCCACCGGCTGCCAATGCGCGCGGTGCGGCTGCAACGACAGCGCGCCGTGTTCGGCAATGAAACTGGAATGTCGGCGACGGCGATAACGCCCGCCATCGCGCAGATATCCGTCCGGTTGCAGGTGATCCCAGGATGGCAGCAAGGCAGCGAACGCACCCGCATCGACGTTCGCGAGCGCCATGACATCGGCCGACGACAGCACTGCGGACCCGCGCGTGCGCAGCGCTTCGTGGAAGCGTTCCAGCGGCGTATACGGCGGAGGGAAGCTGATATCGCTCATGACCGTCCTGCGTGCGTGATCCCAGTATCCTGAAACACGAAAGCCCGCACGGTGGCGGGCTTTCTGTGCCGGCGCACCGGCTTGGTATGGCAGCCCCGGAAGGATTCGAACCTCCGAATGCCTGAGTCAGAGTCAGGTGCCTTACCGCTTGGCGACGGGGCTATAAATCCGATTGTAAAACCAAACGCGCTTGCATGCAGATTTGAATGCAAGCGCGTAGATATTCGTCTTCTGGCTAAGGCGCGTCGGCAAAGACAGTACAAACTGTACGGCGAGCCGACGCGCCAACGCCAGAAGGCGAAGAGCTTAGCGCTTCGAGTACTGCGTTGCGCGGCGTGCCTTGTGCAGGCCGACCTTCTTGCGCTCGACTTCGCGGGCGTCACGGGTCATGAAGCCGGCCTTGCGCAGCTCGCCCTTCAGCGTTTCGTCGTACTCGACCAGCGCACGGGCGATGCCGAGGCGAATGGCGCCGGCCTGGCCGGTGGTGCCGCCGCCGGTGGCGGTGACGACCACGTCGAACTTGTCGGTCGACTGGGTCAGTTGGAGCGGCTGGCGCACGATCATGCGCGCGGTTTCGCGACCGAAGAATTCCTCGATGGTGCGACCGTTGATGGTGATGTTGCCTTCACCCTTGCGCAGGAACACGCGGGCGGTGGAGGACTTGCGACGGCCGGTGCCGTAATTCTGCTGGATAGCCATGTGAGTTCTCAGAAGGACAACGGCTTGGGCTGCTGGGCGGCATGCGGATGCTCGGGGCCAGCGTAGACCTTGAGCTTGCGGTACATGGCGCGGCCGAGCGGATTCTTCGGCAACATGCCCTTGACGCCGATCTCGATGACGCGCTCCGGGTGGCGCTCAAGCGCCTGGCCCAGGGATTCGGTCTTGAGGTTGCCGATGTAGCCGGTGAAGCGGTGGTACTTCTTGTCCGTCAATTTCTTGCCGGTGACCACGATCTTCTCGGCATTGATCACGACGAGGTAGTCGCCGGTATCCATGTGCGGGGTGTAGGTAGGCTTGTGCTTGCCGCGCAGGCGCGTGGCCAGTTCGACGCAGAGACGGCCGAGGGTTTGCCCTTCGGCATCCACCACGTACCAATCTTGCTGCACGTTGTCTGCTTTGGCAGAAAAGGTCTTCATGAGCTTTGACTCTGTGTGATCGGTACATGGTCGGGCTGGTTCCGGGGACCGGAACTTCACCACGCGATGTGCGATGTGTGGAACAAAAGAGGCGGAATGATAGCGGGAATCCGGCGCTTGCGCAACAATGCCGGATGTTTCGCCAGCCCTCCCGCCTCGACGCCCTGCTCGCCGACGCCCAGAACGCCGTGCAGACGGTGGCCGGGCGGCCCCAGGCCGAGCGCCCCAACCCCGGCAATGGCGAGGCCGACCTGGTGCTGGACGCGCCCGAGCGCCGCCACGCCGCCGGGCTGATGCGCATCAACCACGTCGGCGAGGTCTGCGCCCAGGCGCTCTACCTCGGCCAGGCCGCCGTCGCCCGCGACGCCGCGACCCGCAGTCACCTGCTGCACGCCGCGCAGGAAGAAACCGATCACCTGGCCTGGTGCGCGGACCGCCTGCGCGAGCTCGACAGCGGGCCCAGCCTGTTCAACCCGCTGTGGTACGCCGGCAGCTACGCCATCGGCGCACTGGCCGGGTTGCGTGGCGATGGCTGGAACCTCGGCTTCGTGGTCGAGACCGAACGCCAGGTCGAAGCCCATCTCGATGAACATTTGCAGGAATTGCCGGTGGCCGATGCGCGCAGCCGCGCGATCCTGCAGACGATGAAGGCCGATGAATCGCGCCACGCCGATGCTGCGCAAGCCGCCGGCGCGCGCAAATTGCCGTTCCCCATTCCCGCGGTGATGACCGCGGCGAGCTGGCTGATGAAGACGGTCGCGTACCGGATGTAACGCGCGGAAGCGCGCATCACTCCTGCAGGTTGCGTCCTTGATACAACTCTTCGATCTCGCGCTTCAGGCGCGCCTCGATCTTCATCCGGTCCTTGAACGAGAGGTTCTTCGCCTTCTCCTCGAACAGATACGTATCGAGGTCGAAATCCTTGAGATGCATCTTGGTGTGGAACAGGTTTTCCTGGTACACGTTGACGTCGAGCATCTCGTAGCGCGACTTGATGTTCTTCGCCAGGTAATCCTGGATCGAATTGATCTTGTGGTCGATGTAGTGCTTCTTGCCCTTGATGTCGCGGGTGAAGCCGCGCACGCGGTAGTCGGCGATCACGATGTCCGACTCGAAGCTTTCGATCAGGTAGTTCAACGCCTTCAGCGGCGAAATCACACCGCAGGTGGAGACATCGATGTCGGCGCGGAACGTCGCGATGCCGTTGTCCGGATGCGTCTCCGGATAGGTGTGCACGGTGATGTGCGACTTGTCGAGGTGCGCGACCACCGCATCGGAGATCACGCCCTTGGCATCGGCCTTGTCGATCACCGGCTCTTCGGAGATCAGGATCGTCACCGACGCGCCCTGCGGCTCGTAGTCCTGGCGCGCGATGTTGAGGATATTCGCGCCAATGATCTCCGCCACATCCGTGAGGATCTGGGTCAGGCGATCGGCGTCGTACTGCTCGTCGATGTACTCGATGTAACGCTTGCGCTCGTCCTCGGACGCCGCATAGCAGACATCGTAGATATTGAAGCTGAGCGACTTGGTGAGATTGTTGAAGCCTTGCAGCTTCAAACGGGGCAGCGGCTTGATCACCAGGGGGCCTCGGGGTCCGGCAAGGCGGCGATTATGCGGCATAGCCCCCGCCCCCGAAACAGCGGGTTCATGACGGTCGTCGCGAACCTGAACCGAAGCCCGCCACAGAACCCCGCCGACCCGCCGCTGACGGCCGTGAGTTGCCGTGGACAATTCTTCGCCATACCCTTGGAGGGATTTCATGCCTAGCGGGTCAGAATGAACTATCACGCCCTGTCACAGTTCGGTGCCCAACGCCCTCCCGCGAGCCCGTTGTCCCTCGATGCAGCGACAGTCGACCGCTTCCTGTCACGCTGTCAGCGCCACCGCTATCCATCGCGGGTCGACGTGTTCCGCCCCGGCGATCCGGCCAGCACCCTCTATTACGTTCTTGACGGCTCGGTCAGCATCCTGACCGAGGAAGAAGACGGCCACGAACTGATCCTCGGCTACTACGGCAAGGGCGAATTCGTCGGTGAAATGGGCCTGTACATCCAGTCCGAACGCCGCGAAGTCACCCTGCGCACCCGCGTCCAGACCGAACTGGCGGAAATCAGCTACGAGCACCTGACCCAGCTGCTGACCGGTGAACTGGCCGCGGATTCGCCCAGGATCCTGTTCGCGATCGGTGCCCAGCTGACCCGCCGCCTGCGCGATACCGGGCGCAAGGCCGGGCGCCTGGCCTTCCTCGACGTCACCGACCGCATCGTCCGCACCCTGCACGATCTGTCCCAGGAACCGGAAGCGATGACCCATCCGCAGGGCACCCAGTTGCGCATTTCCCGCCAGGAAATCGCCCGACTTGTCGGCTGTTCGCGCGAAATGGCCGGCCGCGTGCTGAAGAAGCTGCAGGCCGACGGCTTGCTCCACGCCCGCGGCAAGACCATCGTCCTCTACGGCAGCCGCTGAGGCATGACCATGTCGGGCTCGGACAGGCACGCTCTGCCCGAAGCCGACCTGCGGCTGGCCACGATGATGGATGCCGATGACGTGGCATCCCTGCTGACCACGTTGGGCTATCCCTGCGATCGCCAGGACGCCGCCAACCGCATCCTCACCATCATCGAGAACGACCGCCAGACACTGATCCTGGCGCGCGGCTCGGATGGCGCGGTTTCGGGCCTGATCGCCCTCGACTTCATGTACTACTTGCCGCTGGACACCACCACCTGCCGCATCACCGCGCTGGTGGTCACGTCGGAAGCGCAGGGCCGCGGCATCGGCCGCCAGTTGCTGCGCGAAGCCGAGCGTCGCGCCCGTAGCACTGGGGCGGCCCGCATCGAGCTGACCAGCGGCTCGCAGCGCACCGACGCGCACAAGTTCTATCGCGACAACAACTACAGCGACGGCACCGTCCGTTTCGTCAAATATCTCGGCTCCGCCTAGTCGCCGCCCCGCCCCGGGCATCCCCAATTGAGGATCGGCGTGTCCGGTCGCAGCAGGCGCCGGAACAGTTCGACCGCGCCCGGCTTCGGGTTCACCACCACCGGACGCCGCGCCGCCAGCAGCAGCGGCAGGTCAGCGGTGCTGTCGCTGTAGGCGACATCGATCGGTGCGGTGAAACCGGCATCGCGGATCATCGTCATCTTCATGTCGTGGTGGCAATGACGGGTCGCCATCATTCCGCCGAAACGCGGCCCGAGCTCGGTGCCGATCACCGGCAGATCGTCATGGGCGACGAAATCGAGGATCGCCCGCGCCAGTTCCGGTGGCGCGCCGGTCGCGACGATCACCAGGTCGCCACGCTCGCGATGCATGTGCAGCACCTTGAATGCATCCGGCAGCAGGCGCCGGCGGATCTCGTCGGCATGGCTGGCGACGTATTGGTCGATCACGCTGTCGAGATCGCGCTGCATGCCCACCGTTCCCGCCCAGACAAAGGCGGAGATGCCGCGACGGCGCGTCGGCAGGTACGCGACCATCGGCAGCGCCACCGGCGCGATCAACAACGCCAGCAGGCGTCGCCACCATGCACGACGGATCAGCCACGCGAACAGATGGCTGCCGGAATCGCCGCGATAGAGCGTGTGGTCGAAATCGAAGACGACGAAATGGCGTGGATCGGGCATGGAATCGACGATGAGGATCAAGCGGCGGCGCGCGGAAGAGTAACCCGCACCAGCAGGCCGCGGCTGGAATCCGGCCGACTGGCATCCGACATGCCGTGGTCGCGCAATTCGATGTGGCCACCGTGGCGCGTGGCGATCGCGCGCACCAGGCTGAGGCCGAGCCCGCTGCCGGGCGAACCGCGGTGCGCTTCGAGGCGCTCGAAACGGTCGAACACACGCAGACGATCCTGTTCCGGGATGCCGGCGCCCTGGTCGGCGACATCAATGATGACGACATGCTCGCGCGAATGCAGCGCGAGCCGGACCACGCTGGCATCGGGTGCATATTTGACCGCGTTGTCGAGCAGGTTCAGCACCATCTGGAACAACTGGTCGGCATCGCCCGGCGTGTCGGCGTCCGCGCCTGCCAGTTCGATGCGGATGCCGCGGTCGGCGGCGATCGGCGCGTACATCTCCTGCGCATCCTCCAGCAAACGCCACAGCGGCACCCGCGGCGCATCCGGCCCCAACGTTTGCGCCTCGATGCGCGACAGCCGCAACAAGCCGGCGAAGGTGCCGAGCAACTGGTCGGTGTCGTTGACGGCGGTCTCGAGCGATGTGCGCTGCGACGATCCCGGCGGCGTGTCCTCGCGCAGGTCATCGAGGCGGTTGCGCAGGCGCGTCAGCGGCGTGCGCAGGTCGTGGGCGATGTGGTCGGTGGCGGCGCGCACGCCTTCCATCAATCCGCCGATGCGATCGAGCATGCTGTTGACGCGCTGGGCGAGGCGATCGAAGGCATCACCGCTGCCATCGCCGGGCACGCGTTGCGTCATGTCGCCGGCAGTGATGCGCTGCGCAGTCGCGTCCAGTGCGCGCAAGCGCTCGGTCACCCAGCGCGCGATCAGGCTGCCGAGCAGCGCACCGAGCGCGACGGCGGCGACCAGCGCGGCGATCGATGCCTGCAACATCAGTCGCCGGAAACCATCCTGCGCGCGCGTGCGCAGCGCCACCACCAGCGTGCTGCCATCGCCGAGCTGGGTCGCCTGGGCCATGGTGTGGGCATCGTCGTCGGTGTTTTCATCCACGAATTCGTAGCGACGGCTCGTGCCCTTGACGGGCGGCGACGCCAGCGGCAACGGCAATGGCAGTTCCGCGCCGGCCAGCAGGCGGCCATTGGCATCCCACAACGCGAAGGCGCTGTCGGGATCGTCCGGTTGTTCGGTGCGCGACTCCACCTCTTCGCGCAAGGCTGGCAAGCCGCCGGAGCGCGCGACATCGAGCAGGCCGGCAGTCTGCAAACGCAGCACGTCCTGGCCGTCCTTCCCGAGCAAATGCGACACCGCGAAATAGACGCCGGCACCGAGCAGCATGAACGCCAGCAGGAAGGCGGCCGACACCATCAGCGCCAGGCGCCGGCTGGTGGAGCGCCAATGCAGCGTCACCTCAGCCGTCCAGTCGGTAGCCGGCGCCGCGCACGGTCTGCAACAGCGGGTGATCGAAGCCGTGGTCGATCTTCTGGCGCAGGCGGCTGATGTGGACGTCGATGACGTTGGTCTGCGGATCGAAGTGGTAGTCCCACACCGATTCCAGCAGCATGGTGCGGGTGACGACGCGGCCGGCGTGGCGCATCAGGTATTCGAGCAGGCGGAATTCGCGCGGCTGCAATTCGATGCGCTTGCCGGCGCGGATTGCTTCGCGCTTGAGCAGGTCGAGCTCGAGGTCGGCGACCTTCAGCTTCACTGGCTCGGAGCCGCCGGAATTGCCGCGGCGCGCTATGCTGTCGAGGCGCGCGCTCAGTTCGGCATAGGCGAACGGCTTTGCGAGGTAATCGTCGGCACCGGCGCGCAATCCCTCGACGCGATGCTCGACATCGCCGAGTGCGGTCAGCAGCAGCACCGGCGTGCGGTTGCCGGCCCCGCGCAAGGTGCGCAGCACCGTGAGGCCATCGAGCGCCGGCAACATGCGATCCATGACGATGGCGTCGTACTGCTCGGTGGTGGCGAGGAACAGGCCCTCGCGACCATCACTGGCGCCATCGGCGGTGTGGCCGTCTTCCCGCAGGCCCTTGAGGACAAAATCCGCCGTCTGCGTATCGTCCTCGATGACCAGGATGCGCATGCACCAACTCCGCTTCGACTCGAAACCGCAAGCTTAATGCTTGAGCGGTGGATTTCGTGAATCGGGGCGCGGCTTCGCCGGCGCTGTCGACTTGGGCATGTTCCAGCGTTCGCAGATGCCCAGCTTGCTGCGGCGCGCGCAACGGCGCATGACCTTCCCGTGCGGCTGGCCGACGCCATCGCGCGCATTGCCCGGATCGACCGCCGCCGTTGCGGGTTCCGCGCCGCTCGTCTGCACGACGGCCATCGGCACCGCTTGCGCGGACGCGGCCAGCAGTCCCGGCAATCCGAACAGCATCGCGATGCTCAATGCCCGCCACATCATCCGTTCCTCCAACCCTTCAAGACGAAACCGCCCGCGCAGGGCGGGCGGTTCGTCGGTCCTGACGCCATGCGGAGACCCAGCGGCCCCGCATCACGCACGCGTCCCTTACTTGGCCGGGGTCGCGTCCTTGGGTGCATCCATGCCGGCGTCGGTCTTGGCAGCCGCAGCCATGTGGTGATGGCGATGGTGGCGGTGATGCTTGTGGTGCTTCTTGTGGTGATGCTTGGCCATCGGCTTGGCATCGGCCGGTGCAGCAGCAGCCGGCGCCGGGGCGTCCTGGGCGAAGGCAACATTGGCGCCGAAGGCCAACAGGCCGGCGAACAGCAGGGCGGAAAGCTTCATTTGGACTTCCTCATGACTGTGTGGGTTGCGACAACCGGTGGGAGATCCACCGTGTAGCCACGATGCGCCGGCCGGAGTGCCCACAGGCTTGCCCCAACATGAACATTTGGTCATGTCGCCGCACGAGGTGTCACGACGCGGTCATGCCGCATCTGCAGCATGGAAGGCCATAGCAGGGAGGAAACGCGGGGGATGGAACCTCCAACCCTTTCCGGCCGGCGCCTTCGGGCGTCGGTTTTTTCGTGCTCAGCGCACCGCAGCGACCGCGGCCTTCATCCGCGCGATGACGTCGCGATAGTCGGACTGGCCGAAGATGGCCGATCCGGCGACGAAGGTGTCGGCGCCGGCGGCGGCGATCTCGCCGATATTGTCCGGCTTCACCCCACCGTCGATCTCCAGGCGGATCGGCTTGCCGAGGGCATCGATGCGCGCGCGCACCTCGCGCGTCTTGCGCAATGTCGAGGGAATGAAGGCCTGGCCACCGAAGCCGGGATTGACCGACATCAGCAGCACGTATTCGAGATCTTCCAGCAGGTAGTCGAGCACATCGACCGGCGTTCCCGGATTCAGCACCACGCCGGGCCGGCAGCCACTGGCGCGGATCAACTGCACGGTGCGATGCGGATGCAGCGAGGCTTCGGGATGGAAGCTGATGTGGGTCGCGCCGGCCTGGGCGAACATCGGCACCAGCGCATCGACCGGTTCGACCATCAGGTGCACGTCGATCGGCGCGGTCACGCCGTGCTTGCGCAACGCCTCGCACACCATCGGGCCGATGGTGAGGTTGGGCACGTAATGGTTGTCCATCACGTCGAAATGCACCCAGTCGGCGCCGGCGGCGAGGACGTTGTCGACCTCTTCGCCGAGGCGGGCGAAATCGGCGGAAAGGATGGACGGTGCGATGACGGTGGATTGCATGGCGCGAGACTCCTGTTCAATCCGATGGCCTACCCTGATTCGCATGATACCCGCCCGCCGGTCGCGGCCCGATACAATGGTTTTTTGCCGGAGTCCCGCGTGGCCACCACCCTCTCGCAATCCGACCTGCCCGGCTTGGACCTGATCCATCGCGGCAAGGTGCGTGACGTCTACGACCTGCACGATGGCCGCCTGCTGATGGTCGCGAGTGATCGCCTGTCGGCGTTCGACGTGGTGCTGCCCGATCCGATCCCCGGCAAGGGCGAAATGCTGACCCAGATCAGCAATTTCTGGTTCGCGAAGACCGCGCACCTCCTCCCCAACCATCTGACCGGCGACGACGTCGCCAGCGTGTTGCCGGCCGGCGTCGATCACGCGCTGTACGCCAAGCGCAGCGTGGTGACCAAGAAACTGAGGCCGGTGCCGGTGGAATGCATCGCGCGCGGCTACCTGATCGGCAGCGGCTGGAAGGATTACCAGGCGACGGGCAAGGTCAGCGGCATCGCGTTGCCCGCGGGATTGCAGCAGGCGCAACAGTTGCCGGAAGCGATCTTCACACCATCGACCAAGGCCGCGGTGGGCGATCACGACGAAAACATCGATTTCGCCACCGCGGTCGCGCTGGTCGGCGAATCACTGGCGACGCAGGTGCGCGATGCCACGTTGGCGCTGTACGCCTGGGCGCGCGATTACGCCGCCGAACGCGGCATCATCCTCGCCGATACCAAGTTCGAGTTCGGTACCGACGAACACGGCACGCTGTACGTGATGGACGAAATGCTGACGCCGGATTCGTCGCGCTACTGGCCGGCCGACAGCTATCAGGTCGGGACCAGCCCGCCGAGCTACGACAAGCAGTTCGTGCGCGATTACCTGGAAACGCTGGACTGGAACAAGCGCGCGCCGGGGCCGCACGTGCCGGCTGACGTCATCGCCAAAACGCGGGCAAAATACGCCGAAGCGCTGCAGCGCCTTGCCGGGATCGAGGCATGAACGCCACCACCGAACGCGCGGTCGATCGCTGGTTTTCCAGCTACTCCGCCGACCACGTGAATCCGGTCAATCAGTTGATCCACGTGTTCTGCGTGCCGGCCATCCTGTGGTCGGTGATTGCATTGCTGTGGTGCGTGCCGGTGCCGGGCACATGGTTCCGCCCGGGCATGTGGGCCGCATTCGCGATGTTCGCCGCATGGTCGTACTACTTCCGGTTGTCGCGTGCGCTCGGCCTCGGCATGTTGCTGGTGTTCATCGTCATCTCGTGGAGCATGCGCTGGCTGCATGGAACGATCGGCAGCGCGCAACTGGCGTGGCTGGCGCTGGCGGTGTTCGTGGTGGCGTGGATCGGCCAGTTCATCGGCCACAAGATCGAAGGGCGCAAGCCCAGCTTCCTCACCGATCTCACCTATCTGCTGATCGGCCCCCTGTGGGTGCTGGCCAAGCTCTATCGCAAGCTCGGCATCGCTTATTGATCCGCCGGTTTCGCAACCAGGCGCAGCCACGCCAAACCGAGCAACGCCGACAGCAACGATCCGCACAACACGCCGAGCACCGCACCATCGAAGCGCGCGTGGTCCGCGCCGAATGCCAGTGACGCGATGAACAGGCTCATCGTGAAACCGATGCCGCAGAGCATGCCGAGCCCGGGCAAGGCACGCAGCGAAACGCCCGCCGGCAACTTCGCGATGCGTGAAAGGTGGCAGATCAACGCACCGGCGCAGATACCCACGGGTTTGCCGATCGCAAGACCGGCGATCACCGCCAGGGGAATGCCGTGCAGCAGATCGCCGGCATGCATTCCGTCCATCGCCAATCCGGCGTTGGCGAACGCGAACAGCGGCAGGATCGCGTAGGCGACCCACGGATGCAATGCGTGTTCGAGCGATTCCAGCGGCGTGCCGGATGCGACTTCGTCGCCATCGTCGCGATGCGGAATCATCATCCCCGTGACCACGCCGGCCAGCGTGGCGTGGACACCCGATTGCAGCATGCAAATCCACATCACCACGCCCAGCAACAGATACGGCGCGACAGCTCGAATGCCGAGGCGATTCAGCGCGAGCATCGTCAACCATGTGCAGACGGCGCAGGCCAACGCCAGCCACGACAACTGCCCGGCGTAGAAGAAGGCGATGATCAGGATCGCACCGAGGTCATCGGCGATGGCGATCGTCGACAGCAACAATCGCAGGCTGTTCGACACGCGGCTGCCGAGCAATGCCAGCACGCCGAGCGAAAACGCGATGTCGGTGGCGGTGGGAATCGCCCAGCCCGCGCGCGCGGCGGAATCGCTGCCAACCAGCGTCAGGTAGAGGATGCCGGGGACCGCCATCCCGCCGAATGCGCAGACCAGCGGCAGCAAGACGCTGTTGCGACCGGACAACTGGCCGGACACCATCTCGCGCTTGATTTCGAGCGCGACCAGCAGGAAGAACACCGCCATCAAGCCATCGTTGATCCAGTGCAATGGCGACGCCGGGAGATGCAAGCCGAGGAACGCCGCCGGCAATGGCAAGTCGCGCCATCCGGCATACATGGGTTGCAGCGGGGAATTGGCGAGCACCAGCGCCAACGTCGCAGCGGCGATCAACATCATGCCGCCGGCCGCTTCCAACCGGAAGAACGCCTGCAGCGCGCGCAAGGCACGTGATCGCATGTGGCGCGGCGCGGGTTTCGTGACGGGTTCCGGCATTTCCACAGTGTCGCCCAATCGTGGTCGCCGTTGCCACATTGGCGTCATCGAATGTACATGCGCCGCCGCTAGCGTCGCAGTCCTCCCGACTTGCATGCTCCCCGCCATGCTGCTGCACAAGACCGAACTCGCGCGCGCCGTCCTCGCCCGCACCGGCTCCGAACTCGGTCGGCGCCAACGCCAGGTGCTGATTCTCTGCGACGGACAGCGCAGCCTTGATGGCATCGTGTCGATGCTCGGCGTGGAATCGCTGGGGATGATCCAGGCGTTGATCGCATCGGGCTATCTGGTGCAAGGCACCAGCACGCCCGTCGCAGCCGTGACATCGTCGGGGAAACGCCTGTTCGGACGCATCGCCGAAGGCGTGCGTTCCGCAACGCCCGCGCGCGAAACGCACACCAATGTGCAGAAACCCGCACCTGCGCCCGTCGCCACGACACCATCGCCCACCGCCGCGATTCCGCCACAACGCCCGGTGCAAGCGCGGCGCTCGATGGCCGCGTGCAAGATGTACATGATCGACATGCTGCAATTGCAGCGCACGCCGGAAGCGGCATCGCTGGCGGTGGCGCTGCAGACCGCGGGCGACGACGACGAGCGCGCGCTGGCGCTGGTCGATGCGCTGGCCTGGCTGCGCATCGCGACCAAGGCATCGGTATGCGAACGGGTGGCCGAACGCCTGAAGGAAATCATCCCCGAGGCGTGGCTCGCCGGACTCGAAGCGGCGTGGCAGCAGATGATCGTCGACGATCTTGCCGCCGCCGACACTGCCAATAACGTATTGCGATTCGAAGCCCGCGCCTGAGGGTCAAGCCTCCGCCGGATTGAAATGCTTCTGCAATCCGGCCCAGCAATGCTGGTAGTCACGCTGGCGATGAGGCGCGTCAATCGCCTGCTGCGTCGGGCGGATCACGTTGCGCGATTCGAACATGAAGGCCATGGTGTCGGTGATGACATCGGGCTTCGAGGTGTCGGCGGCACCGGCCTTTTCAAACGTCGCCGCGTCGGGCCCATGGCCGGTCATGCAGTTGTGCAGCGAACCGCCACCGGGCACGAAACCATCAGCCTTGGCATCGTAGGCGCCGTGGATCAGCCCCATGAATTCGCTGGCGATGTTGCGATGGAACCACGGCGGGCGGAAGGTGTCCTGCGCCACCAACACGCGTGGCGGGAAGATCACGAAATCCATGTTGCCGACGCCCGGCGACTCCGACGGCGACGTCAGCACCAGGAAAATCGACGGATCGGGATGATCGAAACTGATCGAACCGATGGCGTTGAACCTGCGCAGGTCGTATTTGTACGGCACGTGGTTGCCGTGCCACGCCACCACATCCAGCGGTGAATGGCCGATGTCGGCGCGCCACAGATGGCCCTGGAATTTCGCCACCAGTTCGAACTTGCCCTCGATATCCTCGAACGCGGCGTTCGGAGTGAGGAAATCGCGCGGATTGGCCAGACCGTTGCTGCCGATCGGACCTAGATCGGGAATACGCAGGAACGCACCGAAGTTCTCGCAGACGTAGCCGCGCGATTCGCCATCGGGCAGTCCGACGCGGAAGCGCACACCACGCGGGATCACCGCGATTTCCTGCGGCTCGACATCGAGCACGCCCAGTTCGGTTTCGATGTGCAATCGTCCCTGCTGCGGCACGATCAGCAATTCGCCATCGGCGTCGTAGAAGAAACGGCCCTGCATGTCACGATTGGCCGCGTACAGGTGGATGGCGATGCCGTGCTGCGCGGCCGCCGAGCCATTGCCACCCATGGTGAACAATCCGTCGACGAAATCCGTCGCCGTCGTGGGGATCGGCAACGGGTTCCAGCGCAGTTGATCCGGGGTGACCGGACCGTCGCCGAAGTCGTTGTGGAAATGCGCATGGCCGAGCAGGCTGAATTCACCGTGCATCGCCGCCGGCCGGATGCGATACAACCAGCTGCGACGATTGGCGTGGCGTGGCGCAGTGAACGCGGTACCACTCAACTGTTCGGCGTACAGCCCGTGGGCGACGCGCTGCGGCGAGTTGCGGCCGACCGGCAGCGCGCCGGCGACCGCCTCGCTGGCGAATTCGTTGCCGAAACCGGACTGGTAGCCATTCGCTTGCATGACGCGCTCCGTTGGGTCAACGCACCTTACAACACGCCGCGCTTCATCTGGTCGCGTTCGATCGATTCGAACAGCGCCTGAAAGTTGCCTTCGCCGAAGCCTTCGTTGCCCTTGCGCTGGATGATCTCGAAGAAGATCGGACCGAACGCGTTCTGGGTGAAGATCTGCAGCAACTTGCGCTGCTGCGTTTCCGGATCGGCATCGATCAGGATCTTGTTCCTGGCCAGCCGCGGCACGTCCTCGCCATGGTTGGGCACGCGCCTGTCGATCACGTCGAAATAACTGTCCGGCGTGTCGAGGAAGGCGATGCCCCTGGCACGCATCGCTTCCACCGTGTCGTAGATGCTGTCGGTGAACAGCGCGATGTGCTGGATGCCTTCGCCATTGTATTCGCGCAGGTATTCGTTGATCTGCGATTTCTCGTCGCTCGATTCATTCAGCGGGATGCGCACGATGCCGTCCGGCGCGGTCATCGCCTTGGACAGCAGGCCGGTCTTGGCACCCTTGATGTCGAAATAGCGGATCTCGCGGAAGTTGAACAGCTTCTCGTAGTAATCCGACCACTTCTGCATGTTGCCCATGAACAGGTTGTGGGTCAGATGATCGATGAAGGTCAGCCCGAAGCCCTGCGGATGCTGGTCGACGCCAGGCAGCGGCACGAAATCCGCATAGAGATCGTCGTGACGGTCGTCGTCGATCAGGTAGAGCATGCAATCGCCGATGCCCTTGATCACCGGTGCATCGATCGCGCGGGTCTCGGCGCGGGATGTCATCTCCTCGCCACCGCTGGCGAGCACGTGCCGCAGCACGACTTCACTGGGCTTGCGGAAACGGATCGCGAAGCCGCAGGCAGACGGGCCGTGCTCCTGCGCGAAATCCGAGGCGAAGGAATCAACAGTTTCGTTGAGCAGGAAATTGATGCGGCCCTGGCGGAACAGGGTGATGTCGCGCGACTTGTGCTTCGCCACCCCAGTGAAGCCGAGATTCTCGAGATAGCTGCGCATGGCGGCGCCGTGGCCGGCCGGCGCGGCGAATTCGACGAACTCGAAGCCGTTGATCCCCAGCGGGTTCTCGAAGGTGGTCACGGTCATGCCGACGTTGGGTTGCGCATTCATGGCAAGCTTCCTCTCGTTGAACCCCTATTCTATAGTTTCAATTGCAACCATCTCAAGCGGTGCCGTCCCGATGCCCAGATCCCCCGCCCCCAGGCACGCCCAGCTCGACCTCGAGCGCTTCCTGCCCTACCGCCTCAGCGTGCTGTCCAACCGGGCCAGCGGCGCGATCGCCCGCGCGTACCAGCGCAGTTTCGCCCTCAGCATCACCGAATGGCGGGTGATGGCGGTGCTCGGGCGTTATCCCGGGCTGTCGGCGACCCAGGTGGCGCAACGTACGGCGATGGACAAGGTGGCGGTGAGCCGCGCGGTGGCCAAGTTGCTCGAAACCGGACGCATCGCCCGAGAATTCGACGATGACGACCGCCGCCGCTCGGTGCTGCACCTGTCGGAGGCCGGTTATGCGATCTACGACCAGATCGCGCCAATGGCGCTGGGATTCGAACGGCAGATGCTGGAAGGGATGGAGGAGGAAGAACGCGCCCTGCTATTCCGCCTGCTCGACCGCCTCGACGAACTGGAACTGCGCGCGGAACACGTCGGCAAGGACGACGACGCGCCGCCGGGTTGAGCGCTCGATTGTTCCGCAAACAAGAACGGCGACCCGTGGATCGCCGTTTTCGCATCCATCAAATGGACGATCACTTCACGCCGTGCATCAGGCGATTGACCAGCGGGGCAACCAGGAACAGCAACACGCCCGCGCCCATCAGGATCCAGAAACCCTGGGTGTAGGCCGCGTGCGCCGATTGCACGGTCATGCCGCCTTCGCCGCTGGCTTCGCCCGCGAACAGGCCGGCCAGGTTGTTGCCGATCGCGATCGACAGGAACCACGCGCCCATCGCGAAACCGGTCAGCTTTGGCGGTGCCAACTTGGTGGTCATCGACAGGCCGATCGGCGACAGGCAAAGCTCGCCGATCGACTGGATCCAGTACACCGCGAACAGCGTCCAGAACGGGATCTTGCCGGTCTCCGGCGATACCAGCGACTTCAACGCGAACATCAGCAACAGGAAGGCGAGGCCGTTAAAGATCAGGCCGAGGCTGAACTTGCGCGGGATGGTCGGGTTGTTGCGACCCATCTTCACCCAGATCCAGGCGATGATCGGCGCCAGCACGATGATCGCCACCGAGTTCACCGACTGGAACCACGCGTTCGGGAAGGTCATGAAACCAAGGTCGCGATTGACGATCTTGTCGGCGAGGAAGGTGAAGCTGCTGCCGGCCTGCTCGAAGAAGCACCAGAAGAACACGTTGAAGGCGAGGATGATCAGCATCGCGATTACCTTGTCGCGTGGCACGCGCCCTTCGCGGATGCCTTCGATCACCAGCATGATGGCCGGGCCGATCAGGCAGGCGATCAGGATCCAGTTGAGGATGCTGGCGTCGATGTTGAGCAGGAAGTAGTACATCGGAATGCCGATCACGAGACTGGCAACGATCACGCCGACCAGCCGCGCCACGCTCGACTGCGCCGCGTCCGATGCGCCCACGCCCTTCAATTGCGCGCGCCCGAACCAGAACCACATGAAGCTCAGCACCATGCCAACGCCGGAAGCGATGAACACCATCTTGTAGGCCGGCATCGCATCGGTGCCGAACACCTTCTGCGCGAGTTGCTGGGTGATGATCGGCGAGATCATCGCGCCCAGGTTGATGCCCATGTAGAAGATGGTGAAGCCGGAATCGCGGCGCTGGTCGGCCTGCGTGTAGATCTTGCCAACCAGGGTCGAGATGATCGGCTTGAACATGCCGTTGCCGACGATGACGGTGGCGAGGCCGAGCTTGAACAGCGGCTCGGTCGGTGATGCCAGCATGAATAGTCCCGCGCCCATGATCAGCGCGCCGGTCAGGATCGAGCGCTGGTAGCCGATCAGTTTGTCGGCGATGTAACCGCCGAAGATCGCCGCCGCATACACCAGTGCCAGATAGGCGCCGTAGAGATGGCTGGCATCTTTTTCACCCGCGGGATTGCCGCCCTTGAACTGCGCGACGATGTACAACACCATCGCCCAGCGAATGCCGTAGAACGCGAAGCGCTCCCAGAACTCGGTCATGAACAGCATCCACAACGGACGCGGATGGCCGAGAACGTCGGCGAACTCCGGTGGGTTGCCAGTGGTCGGCGCTTCCATTCCCGGCCCGGCGGGCTCGACTCGATCGGGCATCGTTGGGTTCATGCAGGTTTCCTTGGGGTGAACTGGCGCCACGCGGGCAATCCGGCGAGATTTACCGGACTTTACCCGTCGCCGTCAAACCCGGGGCGCATTCACCCGGGCATTTTCCAGGTCGCGGTCACGGCTTGCGGCTCACTCGGCGGCATCGTTCCCGAGGGAGGTGCGGACCTCGAACAGTTCCGGGTAGAAGGTCAGGTCGAGCGCGCGCTTGAGGAAATCGACGCCCGACGAGCCACCGGTGCCGCGCCGGAACCCGATGATGCGCATCACCGTGCGCATGTGGCGGAAGCGCCACAACTGGAATTGCGTCTCCAGGTCGACCAGGTCTTCGCACAACTGGTATTCGCGCCAGTACTGGTCGGTGTGCTCGTAGATGTTGCGGAACACCGGCAGCAGTTCGGGATCGTTGACGTGGGCGATCGACCAGTCTCGCTGCAGATGACGTTCGGGAATGGCGTGTCCCCAGCGTGCGAGATAACACAGGAATTCGTCGTACAGGCTCGGCGCCTGCAGCACTGCCTCGAGCGCGGCCTGTTCCGCCGGATCGTGCTGGAACACCTTGACCATCGCCGCATTCTTGTTGCCGAGCAGGAATTCGACGGTGCGGTACTGGCGCGACTGGAAGCCGCTGGACGGACCGAGGATGTCGCGAAATTCGAGGTATTCCGATGGCGTCAGCGTTTCCAGCACCGACCACTGCGCGGTGAGCTGGTCGAGGATGCGCTTGCAACGCGCGACGATCTTGCCGAAGCGGCCGCTGCGATCGTTGCGTAACTCGGCCACCGCGGCGGTGAGTTCGTGCACCAGCAGTTTCAGCCACAGTTCCGAGGTCTGGTGCTGGATGATGAACAGCAGTTCGTCGTGGTGCGGCGGTTGCGACAGCGGTTGCTGTGCCGACAGCAATGTCGGCAGCTGCAGGTAGCCGGCGTAGGTCATGCGCCCGGCCAGATCGGTGTGGATGCCGCTTTCCAGCGCGCGGGTATTGTCTTCGATGCTCATGCGGCAATTCTCGCACGCGTCACCGGACTGACCCGATCCGGCCCGATCCTGTGCAGGCGGAATGCTGCGATGCCGCAGCGCGCAACGGGAGTTTTCGATGCCGCCCGTATCATTGGCGGTCTTGGTCCGCCCATGGAGCCCAGATGACCATCGCTGCATCGTTCGAGATCGAATACCTGCAATACCTCAAGCCTGATGGCACGCTGGCGGCGCCGTTGCCGGCGGCGTTCAGCGATCCGGCCAAGCTGGTGCCGTTGTTCAAGCGCATGTTGTTCGTGCGCACCTTCGATTCCAAGGCCATCGCCTTGCAGCGCACCGGCAAGCTCGGCACCTACGCCGCGAGCCTTGGCCACGAAGCGACGCATGTCGGCATCGGCGCATCGATGGCGCCGGAAGACGTGTTCGCGCCCAGCTATCGCGAATACGGTGCGCAGTTCATGCGCGGCGTGCGACCGCGCGAAGTGCTGCTGTACTGGGGCGGCGACGAACGTGGCAACGATTTCGAAGGCCCGCGCAACGACTATCCGTGGTGCGTGCCGATCTCCACCCAATGCCTGATGGCGGCCGGCGCGGCGCTGGCGTTCAAGCTGCGCAAGGAACCGCGCGTCGCAGTGGCCTGCTGCGGCGACGGTGGTTCGTCGAAGACCGATTTCTACGCCGCGGTGAATTCCGGCGGCGCGTTTTCGCTGCCGCTGGTGTTGTGCGTGATCAACAACGGCTGGGCGATCTCGGTGCCGCGCAAGGCGCAGACCGGCGCGCAAACTTTGGCGCAGAAGGGGCTGGCCGGCGGATTGCACTGCCTGCAGGTGGACGGCAACGATCTGATCGCGGTGATGGAAGCGATGCGCCTCGCCAACGAACGCGCGCGCAAGGGTGACGGCGCCAGCGTGATCGAATTCATGACCTATCGCCTGCACGACCACACCACCGCCGACGATGCCCGTCGCTATCGCGGCGAGGACGAGGTGACGGATGCGTGGACGCGCGAACCGTTCCTGCGCCTGCGCAAGTTCCTGACCGAGCGCAAAGTGTGGAGCGAGCAGGAAGAAACCGCGTGGATCGAGCAATGCGGCAAGGACATCGACATCGAAATCAATGCCTATCTGGAGACCCCGGTGCAGCCGGTGGAAGCGATGTTCGATTATCTGTACGCCGACATGCCCGCCGACGTGCGCGCGCAACGCGAGATGGCGCTGTCCCTGGAGAAGCGCGCATGAGCGAGACCGCAGCCATCACCCCGGCTCCCATCACGCTGATCGAGGCGATCACGCAGGCATTGGCTTACGAAATCCAGCATGACGATTCGGTCGTCGTGCTCGGCGAGGACGTCGGCGTCAATGGCGGCGTGTTCCGCGCCACCGCCGGCCTGCAGCAACGTTTCGGCGACCAGCGCGTGCTCGACACCCCACTAGATGAAACCACGATCGCTGGCTTGACTGTCGGCATGGCATCACAAGGGATGAAGCCAGTCGCGGAAGCGCAGTTCGACGGCTTCATGTATCCGATGGTCGACTTCATCGTCAGCCACGCCGCGCGCATGCGCTATCGCACGCGCGGACGCCTGCACTGCCCGATGGTGCTGCGCGTGCCGTGGGGCGGTGGCATCCGTGCACCGGAACATCACTCCGAAGCGAACGAAGCGATCTTCACCAACGTGCCCGGATTGCGCGTGGTGATGCCGTCATCGCCGCAACGCGCCTACGGCCTGCTGCTGGCCGCGATCCGCGATCCCGATCCGGTGATCTACATGGAACCGAAGCGCATCTATCGCCAGTACAAGGAACTGGTGCCGGATGACGGCGAAGCGTTGCCGCTCGATGTCTGCTTCGTGCTGCGCGATGGCAGCGACATCACCCTGGTGACATGGGGCGCGCAGGTCAAGGAAACGCTGGAAGCCGCCGAGAGCTTGGCGAAGGACGGCATCAGCGCCGAAGTGATCGACGTCGCCACGCTCAAGCCGCTCGATTTCGCCACGATCGCGGAATCGGTCGCCAAGACCGGACGTTGCGTGATCGTGCATGAAGCGGCGAAAACCGCCGGCTTCGGCGCCGAGATCGCCGCGCGCATCGCCGAGGAATGCCTGTTCGACCTGCTGGCACCGGTCGAGCGCGTCACCGGGTACGACACCCACATCCCGCTGTTCCGCCTCGAAATGAAGTATCTGCCGAGCGTGGACAAGATCGTCGCGGCCGCCAGGCGCGCGATGGCGCACAAGTAAGGAACCGACATGGCCAACAAGACATTCAATCTCCCCGACCTCGGCGAAGGCCTGCCCGACGCCACCATCGTCAAGTGGTACGTCAAGGAAGGCGACAGCATTCGCCTCGACGACAACCTGGTGTCGATGGAAACCGCGAAGGCGGTGGTCGACGTGCCCTCGCCGGTCAGCGGCAAGATACTGAAACTCGCCGGCGGCGAAGGCGACGTGATCGTCACCGGCCACATGCTCGCAGAGTTCGAGATCGATCCGAACGCACCGCAGCGCGCAGAAGGCCAGGACACCGGTCATCATCATGGCGGCGCACCAGCGCCTGCTCCCGCTGCGGCCGCCGCACCCGCGCCTGCTGCAGCAAAGAGCGAAGACGCCGGCACCGTGGTCGGTGCGATGCAGGTCGGTGATTCCGTGCATGCCGAAGCCGCGATGAGCGTCGGTGGCGTCAAGGCAGTGCCCGCGGTGCGTGCGATGGCGCGCAAGCTCGGCGTCGATATCGCCCGCGTCCGCGCCAGCGGTCCCGACGGCGTGGTCGGCATGGATGACGTCAAGCGTGCAGCAGCCGATGGCTCCGCGAAACCGGGCGCGGCAGCGGCGCAACGCGCGGTCGATGCGCCGATGGCGGCGTCGACGCCCGTGCAGCAACGCAGCACGTTGTCGCAATCGGGCAAGCCGATGCGCACGCAGCCGCCGGGCGTCGTCGTCACTGGCCAGCCGGAACAGTTGAAGGGCGTGCGTCGCAACATGGCGCGCGTCATGGCCGATGCGCATGCGCAGGTCGTGCCGACCACACTGGTCGATGACGCCGACCTCCACGCCTGGATCGGCAAGCAGGACATCACCTCGCGACTGGTGCGTGCGATCGTCAGCGCCTGCAAGACGGTGCCGGCGCTCAACGCCTGGTTCGATGGCGCCAATCTCACCCGCACGATGCACCCGCAGGTCGACCTCGGCATAGCAGTCGATACCGACGACGGCCTGTTCGTCCCGGCACTGCGCAACGCCGACATGCTCGACGGCAACGGCGTGCGTGCGGCGATCAAGCGCCTGCGCGCGCAGGTCGAGGATCGTTCGATCCCGTCGAGCGAGCTGTCCGGCTACACGATTTCGTTGTCGAACTTCGGCATGTTCGCCGGTCGTTACGCGACGCCGGTAGTGGTGCCGCCATGCGTGGCGATCGTCGGCGCCGGCAAGCTCTCGCACGACGTGGTCGCGGTGATGGGCGGGATAGAGGTGCATCGTCGCATCCCGATTTCGCTGACCTTCGACCATCGCGCCGCCACCGGTGGCGAGGCCGCGCGTTTCCTCAAGGCGCTGCTCGACGACATGGCGTCGCCGCAGTAAGGATCACTCTTGCGCGAGCTGCGCGGCGACGAATCTCGCCAGCGCAGCGTTGACCTCGTCGCTGCTGACGCCATCGGCGAGGCGGAAGTCTTCACCGCCTTCCAGCGCGCCTTCCTTCATCGCGGCGACGCGCTGGCCGGCATCGCGCGGTGAATCGAAGCCGATGCTGACCAGCAGCAGGCGATCGCCTTCCATCAACTTGAAATAGAACTTGCCGTCGGCTTCACGGTATTGCTTGAAGGTCGGCACCGGTGCATCGGTCGCCGCACCTTCCGGCTTCGCTTCCACCGCGACATTGGCGCTGGAAAGATCACGCAGGCCGACCGCTTCGCGCAATTCGGCGATGAACGGCATCGCGTAGCGTTCGCGCAGGCGCCTGGCGCCATCGCGCAGGATCGCCTCGATCTCCTGCGGGCGCGTCATCAAGTCGTCGTAGCATTCGCGCAACGGCGCGATCTCGCGATCCACCACTTCGAATACGCGCTGTTTGGCATCGCCCCAGCCGATGCCGTCGGCATAGGCCTGTGCGAATGCGGCGGTTTCCTCGGTGCTGGCGAACACCTTGTAGAGCTGGAACAGCGGCGACCCTTCCCTGTCCTTGGCTTCTCCCGGCGCGCGCGAATCGGTGAGCATCGAGAACACCAGCTTCTTCAACTGCTCGCGCGGCGCGAACAACGGGATGGTGTTGTTGTAGCTCTTGCTCATCTTGCGGCCGTCGAGGCCGGAGAGCGTGGCGGCGTCATCGTCCACCAGCGCTTCCGGCAACGCGAAGTATTCGTGTCCGTAGATGTGGTTGAAGCGCTGGCCGAAATCGCGCGCCATCTCGATGTGCTGGATCTGGTCGCGCCCGACCGGCACCCGGTTGGCGTTGAAGATCAGGATGTCGGCAGCCATCAACACCGGGTACATGAAGAGGCCCGCAGTGATGCCAGCATCGTCGTCTTCGCCATCGGCGCGATTCTTGTCGACCGCGGCCTTGTAGGCGTGTGCGCGGTTGAGGATGCCCTTGCCGGCGACGCAAGTGAGGAACCAGGTGAGTTCGCTGATCTCGGGAATGTCGCTCTGGCGATAAAACCACACGCGCTGCGGATCGAGCCCGCAGGCCAGCCAGCTCGCCGCGATCTCCAGGGTCGAACGCTGGGTGCGCGCCGGATCCTGCGCCTTGATCAGGCTGTGCAGGTCGGCGAGGAAATAGAAACTCTCGGCGCTGTCGGCACGACTGGCGGCGATCGCCGGACGGATCGCGCCGACATAGTTGCCGAGGTGCGGCGTGCCGGACGTGGTGATGCCGGTGAGGATGCGGGTTTTGCGCTTGTCCATGAACGAATGGCGAATCGAATGGCAAATCGTGATCCGCCAGTGTAGCGGCCAACCCCATTCCCGGTGGCGGCGCGTTGGAAACCACAACACCCACCGCACGGAGATCGACATGCCCCGCCTCGTCCCGTTGTCCTGCGCCTGCCTGCTCGCACTCGTCCCGCTGGCTTTTACCCCGAGCGTCGCCCATGCCGGCGACTGGATCGACCTGTCCGTCACCGATCGCGACAGCGGCTCGACACTGCCGGAATACCGCCATCGCGGCGACACCTGGGTGCCCGGAACGCCCGGCCATCGTTATTCGGTGCGCTTGACCAACACCTCCGGCGAACGCCTGCTGGTGGTGCTGTCGGTGGATGGCGTCAACGCGATCAGCGGCCAGACCGCGACGACGGAGCAATCCGGTTACGTGCTGGAACCGGGCCAGAGCGCCGAGATCGACGGTTGGCGCAAGTCGATGCAACGTGTCGCGCAATTCGTCTTCACCGATGTCGGCGACAGTTACGCCGCGCGCACCGGGCGTCCCGACAATATCGGCGTGATTGGTGCGGCGGTGTTCCGCGAGCGCCATGTGCGTCCGCTGCCGCCGCCGATTACCTTGCCCATGCCGCGCCCATATGACAACGCCGCGAAAGCGCGTGGCGAGATGTCCTCTTCCGATGCCGCTGCACCCATGGCGGAATCGCGTAGCGCGGTGCCGCAGCGCATCGGCACTGGCCATGGCGATTCGCAATGGTCGCCGGTCGACAGCACCACGTTCCGTCGCGCCAGCAATCGCCCGACCGAGGTGGTGAGCGTGCGTTACAACGATATCGCCGCATTGCGCCGCATCGGCGTGATTCCGACATGGCGCGCACCGATCAATCGCCGCCCCCAACCGTTCCCCGGCGGGTTCGTGCCCGATCCGCCGAGGAATGATTGATGGCGCTTGCTGTTGACGATTACTGGATGGTCTTCTGGAATTCGTCGACTTCGCGCTTGGCCTGGTTCTCTTCCATGCCATAGCGTTCCTGAAGTCGTCCGGCCAGATACTTGGCATCGCCTTGCGCGATATCGAGATCATCGTTGGTGAGCTTGCCCCACTTGGCCTGTGCGGCGCCCTTGACCTGTTCCCATTTGCCGGAAATGATGTCTTTGTTCATTGCGTGCTCCTGACATTGCGTCGGCGCGATCACGTCGATCGCAGGGATGATTCTCCGCGTCATTCCATTTGCAAATGGTGAGCAGCACGTTGCAAAAACGTATGCATCGCGCATTGCATTAGGTGAACAGGCGAAGCCGTTCAGCGCGCGCTTTCATGCCTGAATCGGTCAGGCGCATTCACGCATCAATCACGCGTTAGTCACGCATGTCGTTCCTGGTTTCCTTGATCGCTAATCGCGCATCAAGGTCGATTTTCCGAACAGGCTTTCCACCAGGTCGACCGCGAGTTTCGCGGTGGCGTTGCGCTTGTCGAGCGCCGGATTCACTTCAACCAGGTCGAGCGATCCCATAGCGCCGGTATCGGCGATCATCTCCATCATCAACTGCGCTTCGCGATAGTTGACGCCTCCGGGCACGCGCGTGCCGGTGCCCGGTGCGATGCCCGGATCGAGCATGTCGACATCGAAGCTGACATGCAGATGGGTGTCGGCATCGACGCCGTCCAGCACTTCTTCCATCACCCGACGCATGCCGATCTCGTCGATGTAGCGCATGTCGTAGATGTCGATCTCGTATTCGCGCACCAGGCGTTTCTCGCCGGCATCGACCGAACGGATGCCGATCTGGCGAATCTGGTCGGGCCGCAATGCTGGCGCATGCTTGCCCAAGCCGACCAGTTCCTTCGGCCCGAGTCCGCACAGGCAGGCGACTGGCATGCCGTGCAGGTTGCCGCTCGGGGTGATGTCGCGGGTATTGAAGTCGGCGTGCGCATCCAGCCACAACACGCGCAGTTTCTTGCCGATGGCGCGGCAATGATCGGCGACCGCGGTGATCGATCCCATCGCCAGGCAGTGATCGCCGCCGAGCATGATCGGCATCCGCCCTTCGCCGAGGATGCGCGCCGACATCGACATCGCCGCGCGGTTCCATGCCACCACTTCGTCGAGATGGCGATAGCCGTCGACCGGCTTCGACAACGGATTGCGCGGGCCACCGAGGTTGCCTTCGTCACGGATGTCGACGCCGCGTTTGGCGATCGCTTCGACCAGGCGCGCGACCCGCAGCGCTTCCGGGCCCATCGACGCACCACGGTGCGCGGCGCCGATGTCGGTGGGCAGGCCGTACACGGAAGCGGGTCTGGGGTGCATGGCCATGGTGGGTGGGGAGCCTCGGATAACAACGGGCATTCTAACGCCGCGACCATCACGCCCCTCCGCCATGGCGCTGGCCACTTGCGCCCGTCACCGGAATCGGTCGACCATCAGCTCCTTCCACCCACACCATCGCCCGCGAATGAAGCGCTCCCGGAAAGTCTCCCTCAGCCTGATGGCCGCGTTGCCGATGGCACTCGTCGCCTGTTCCGACTCGCAGCCGCAACAGACCCCGCGCGATGCGGTGATGCAATCGGTGGCGCAATGCGAAGCATCGGGTTGGGCGACGCATGCCGAATGCGAAACCGCCTACAACAAGGCGAAAGCCGAACACGATCGCAATGCGCCGGCCTTTGCCTCGCAGGATGCCTGCAACGCGCAATTCAGCAATTGCGCGCAACGCATGGACGGCGGTGGCCACTCCAGCTGGGCGCCGATGATGATGGGCTTCGCCGCCGGTTATCTGCTGAATCGGAATGGCGGCGTGGCAGCGCCTGCCGGCTGCGCCAGCGCTCCGAACCAGCCCGGTTGCGGCGGTTCGGGCGGCGGGCGGTTCTTCACCTCGACGCCCCTATATCAACGCACGTCGAGCAGCGAATTCACTTCCGCCAGCGGCGAATCCTTCGGCGCACGCAGCGGCACCAGCGTGCCCGCGCGGGCAGCGACCATGAGCCGCGGCGGATTCGGTGAGACCGGCGCCGGCCACGGCTCGGGCGAATGAGGGATGCAGCGTCTCCGCATTGACGAACGTGCCGACTGGCGCGAACAGGCCGAAGCGCAGGGCTTCGATTTCCACACCATCGACGGCGAACCCTATTGGGACGAAAGCGCCTGCTACACGTTCACGCTCGACGAAATCGAACGCGACATCGAAGCGCCGACGCAGGAACTGCACGAGATGGCGATGGCACTGGTCGGCGACGTGGCAAATTCCGGTGAACTGATGGCGAAGCTCGGCATCGCCCCGGGCTTCTGGGACACGGTTGCGCAATCGTGGCGTCGTCGTGATCCCCACCTGTACGGACGCATGGACCTCGCCTACGACGGCAACGGTGCCGCGAAACTCTACGAACTGAACTACGACACCCCGACCAGCCTGTTCGAAGCCGGATTCTTCCAGTGGAACTGGCTGGAAGACCAGGTCCGCGATGGCCGTTTGCCGAACGGCGCCGATCAGTACAACCGCATCCAGGAAGCACTGCAGGAGCGCTTCGCTGCATTGCTCGCGGAGGGCAAGGTTGCATCGTGCATTCATTTCGCGGCGACGCAATCGTCGCGCGAAGACCAGACCACGATCGCCTATCTGCAGGAATGCGCGCACCAGAGCGGCATCGAAACGATTGGCCTGGCGATCGAGGACATCGGCATCAGCGCCGATGGCTGGTTCACCGATCTCGACGACCGAGTGATCCGCACCTTGTTCAAGCTCTACCCGCTCGAAGACATGTTTCGCGATGCCTTCGGTCCGAAACTCGCGGCGAATACGATGCAACTGATCGAGCCGCCATGGAAATCCGTGCTCAGCAACAAGGGCATTCTCGCGCTGCTGTGGGAACGCCATCCCGGACACCCCAATCTGCTGGAAACGCGCTTCGCCGAACGCGGGCAGACGCCGGCAACGGGTTGGGCACTGAAGCCGATCCATTCACGCGAAGGCGCCAATATCACCTTGGCGCTGGACGGCGGCACGACCATCGGCACGTCCGGCCCCTACGACACCAGCCTGGCGGTGCTGCAACGCGTGCAGCCGTTGCCAACGTTCGACGGTCGCTATCCGGTGATCGGCAGCTGGGTGGTGGGTGACGAGGCGGTCGGCATGGGCATCCGCGAGGACGCCTCGCTGATCACCACCGACAGCGCGCGCTTCCTGCCGCACGCGATCCTCGGCTGAATCGCCCGAGGACGCATTGAAATGGTGCCGCATCACAGACTCGAACTGTGGACCTACCGCTTACAAGGCGGTTGCTCTACCAACTGAGCTAAAGCGGCGAATCCGGGGATTTTAGCCCGATGTGGCCGGGCAGGCCACGCGTTCGCCATGCGTTGCATGCACGGCGTCGCGAACCTGCGCCGGATCGAATCCGGCCGCCGCCGCGACATCGAGCCAGAACAGCGCCTGCCCGCCCGGACGGACATGCGGCTGGAAGTCCTTGCCCTGCAACTCGGCGACACGCCGCTGCGCGCCATCCGGCGATCCGAAATGGCCCAGCGCGACGCCATTGGCATCCGCCCCATCGCGAATCACGAACATGTCCTTGATGCCGGCGGCCTTGAGCTTGTCCAGCAACGCGGCACCCGCCGCGTCTTGTTCGGGCGGAAGGATGACGTCGTAGCCGCGCCCCGACTGCGCCACTTGGCGCGCATCGACGCGGATCGCCTGCGCGCGCAACTGCTGGCGCGCCTGCTCGGCCGATGTGGCATCGGCGAACGGCCCGAAACTGGCGCAGACCGCGTCGGCCGGGATCGTCGCAGCTTGTGTAGTGGTCGCAGTCGGCGCATGCGCGGCATCGGCCAGCTGCAGCGCCGGAACGGCATTGGCGCCCACCGTCGTTGCCATCGCAGTATCGCGATGGAACAGCCACCACGCCGCGGCGCTGAGGTTGAGGATGACGAGGACAACGAGCAAAAGACGGGCAATCATGGCGTGATTATGCAACGCCGGCCCAGCGCGCCCAATGCGCGAGGCCGCGCAGCACCAGATCCGTGCGTGGTTCGGTATTCGCTGGTTCACTGGTGTTCAACATCGGCAACAACGCAGCCACGCCGCCACCATGCACCAGCAATCGCGGCGCGTGGCCGAGTTGCGTCGCGGCTTCGCCCATGCTGCGCTCGATCAACGCCAACGCCGCGCCATCGCAACCGGAGGCGAGCGCGTCGCTGGTGTCGTCGGCGAATTCGACGTAGCGACCGCCCGCCGCCGGCAATGCCGCCGAACGTTCCGCCAGCATCTCGCGCATCAAGGTCGGCGATGGCGCGATGCGCCCGCCAAGATGCTGGCCATCGGCGCGCAACAAGTCGATGGTGAGCGCGGTGCCGACGCCAACCAGCAAGGTGTCGCGACGATCATCCGCGATCGCCAACAGCGACAGGAAGCGATCGACGCCCAGGCGCTCGGGCAGCGGATAGGCAATCGTCAGCGCACCGCAATGCGGCAGCGTTCGCGCGAGATGGATGCGGCGGAAGCGTTGCGACAAGCACTGCAGCAAGGCCACGCGCGCCGCCTCCGGCGCCACCGACGACACCAGCGCGACCTCGCCCTGCACGTCGTCCGGCAACGCCAGCGCTTCCGCTTCATGCGGCAAGGCCAGGACGGTTCCGGCGGCATCGCCAGCGTCGTCCAGTCGCGCACATTTCAACCGCGTGTTGCCGAGATCGAACAGCCAGCCGTTCATGCCATCGTCCTGCGCACGCTCACTTCCCCGGAATGCAACACGGTGTCGCTGCCATCGCCACGGCGCACGCGCAAGCCGCCGTCATCGGCCAAGCCCAACGCCTGCATCACCTGCACGCCATCCGCGGCATGCACGTCGATATGCTCGCCGGCAAGCACATCGAACGCGCGATAACGCTCAAGGAATGGCGCCAGTCCGTGTGCATCGAAGGCATCGAGCGCGTTGATCAATCCATCGAGCACTGCCGCGGCGATTCGCGAACGTTGCAGGCTGTCGGCGGCAATGACGGAAGCAAGATCGATCCACGGCTGGCCGATCTCCCGCGCCATCGTCGCCGGCATGCGTACATTGATGCCGATGCCGATTACCGCCTGCACGGGTCCGCCATGTTCGCCACCGCCTTCGACCAGGATGCCGCCGAGCTTGCGCCCGTCCACCAGCAGATCGTTGGGCCACTTCAGTCCGACCACGAGTCCGCAGTGATCGCGCAGCGCTTCGGCGACCGCGATGCCGGCGACCAGGCTCAATCCGCCCAGTCGCGCCAGTCCACCCTCGAAACGCCGCAACACGGATAGGTACAGATGCGCCGCCAACGGCGACACCCAGTGGCGGCCACGGCGACCGCGACCGGCCGTCTGCTGTTCTGCCAACAACACATCGACGCCGGAGTCGGCGGCACGCCGCGCGAGCAATGCCGTGTTGGTCGAATCGATCCGCCACGCCACGTCGAGCGCACGCAGGCGGGTGCGCGCGGCGGGCGTCATCCCGGCGCGGATCGCGTCGGCATCCAGCAGGTCGAGCGGTGTGTCCAGCCAATAGCCGCGGCCGCGGTCGGCGCCAATGGCGAGTCCGGCCTTGCGCAGGGCCTGGATGCGCTTGCCGATGGCGGCGCGCGTCTGCCCGGCCCGGGCCGCCAATTCCGCGCCGGACATCGGCTGCGGGCCGAGGCAGCGCAACAGGCTGCGGTCATCGAAGGGAGAGGCGGCGTCCATCTGCGCCATTATCCCGGGAAACCCGCCGACGCCGGGGCGGGCTGCAGCCGGCGACGAACCGGGGTATAGTCCCGATTCTTCCGCCCTGCCGGATGCTCCATGCAGAAGCGCCTCCTGCTCGCCCTCGCCTTGATGTCCTGCAGCGCCACCGCGTTTGCAGCGGCGGCGCGCACCGGTGACACCACCTGCGTGCCGCACCAGGACGAGGATTGCGACGCCAGCAGCGGCAGCGCCACGCCGAGCCAGTCGCGCCCGCCGAATCCGACCGCCATCGCCACGCCGAAGACCGCGCCGCAACGCCGCAACCGCACCGATGGCGTGCGCAACAGCACCATGCGCTTTCAAAGCTATCTGCCAGGCATGTTCCGGTAAATCAGTTCGGCGGCGGCAGCAGCGCTTCGAAACGCGCACCGCCCATCTCCGTGGAATCACTGACTTCAAGCTCACCGCCGTAATTGGCGAGGATGTCCTGGACGATCGATAGCCCGATGCCGTGGCCCTGCACGCGCTCGTCGCCGCGCACGCCACGTTGCAACACTTCCATCACCTGCGATTTCGGCACGCCGGGACCATCATCCTCGACCGAGATGCGCAAACCGGCGCGACGCTGCCCCGGCACTTGGCGCGGCACCACCGTCAGCAGCACGCGCGAACGCGCCCATTTGAAGGCGTTCTCCAGCAGGTTGCCGAGCAGTTCCTGCAGATCGCCGAGTTCGCCGTGGAAGCGCGCTTCCGGCGCGATCTCGAATTCGCACAACACGCCCTTGCTGGCGTAGATCTTTTCCAGGCCGGTAACGATTTCCTCGGCGTACGATTCGATGGCGATCGGCGCGGCGTAGAGTTTGTGCCCGGTGGAACGCGCGCGGCCCAACTGGTAGCCGACGATATCGTTCATGCGCCGCAGTTGGGTGTCGAGCTCGCCGCGCAATTCCGCATCCGGGCCGTGGCTGTCGAGCTGCGAGCGCAATACCGCCAGCGGCGTCTTCAGGCTGTGGGCGAGATCGGACATCACGTCGCGTTGGCGATCGAGGTGGCGACGTTCGCTGTCGATCAGCGCGTTGATGCTTTCGGTCAGCGGCGTGAGTTCGCGCGGGTGGTATCCGCTCATCTTGGTCGCCATGCCTTCCTTGACGCGATCCAGTTCCGTGATCACGCGCTTCAGCGGCGACAGGCTCCACCACAACGTCGCCATCTGCAGCAGCACCAGCAGCAGTCCGGCCAGCGCGAGATTGCCCCACAACGCCCGGCGGAACGTGTTCATTTGCGCCTTGAACGGACGCATGTCCTCCATCACGTAGATGGTGAACGGCACCGGCGCCTTGCTGCCGCCTTCCGACCACGCGAAGCCATGCCCGTAGATGTAGATCGCGCTGCCGAACCCGGCGGGATCACGGATCGTCACCGGGCCGCTGAAGGTTTCCTGGTTCGGCTCGAGCAGCGGCGGCGATGGCAGTGGCGGCCCGTAGACCGTCGATTGCGATTGCCAGCGCACGTTGTTGCGCTGGACGATCTGCGCGTAGAGGCCGCTGGCCGGGCGGTCGAGGCGTGGGTCGGGCGTGATTGCCGGCGGTAACAGCGCGTTGTTGATGTCGAAATCGGTGCGTGCGGCGTAGGCCAGCGCGTAATTCGACAAGCGCATGCGCAGGTTTTCCTGCGCGGTCTGTTCGAAGGCACGATCGAGGGCGATGCCGACCAGCGCCAGGAACGCCGCGAGTCCCAGCGTGCTGACCAGCAATTGCCGGCGCAGCAGCGATCGCGGCCTCCAGAATTGCGTACTCATGCGCGGATCACGCCGGCGCCCGCCTCGCCGCCAACGTCAGCTGTCGGCGTTGCGCGGAATGGCAAAACGGTAGCCGCGCCCACGCACGGTTTCGATCGGCTTGAGCGAACCATCGTGATCGAGTTTCTTGCGCAGGCGGCCGATGAACACTTCCAGCACGTTGGAATCGCGATCGAAATCCTGCTGGTAGATGTGCTCCGTGAGATCGGCCTTCGAGACCAATTCGCCGGCGTGCATCATCAGGTATTCCAGCACCTTGTATTCGTAGCTGGTGAGGTCGATGTTCTGGCCGCCCACCGCCACCGTCTGCGCGGCGAGATCGAGCATCACCGGGCCGCATTCCAGCGACGGCTTGCTCCAGCCGGCGGCGCGGCGCACCAGTGCATTGAGGCGCGCCAGCAATTCCTCGACATGGAACGGCTTGACCAGGTAATCGTCGGCGCCCTGCTTCAGGCCGTCGACCTTGTCCTGCCAGCTGGAACGCGCGGTCAGGATCAGGATCGGGAACTGCTTGCCGTCATCGCGAAGCGCGCGGATCAGCTCCATGCCCGACATCTTGGGCAGGCCGAGATCGATGATCGCGACGTCGAACGGCACTTCGCGGCCCATGTACAGGCCTTCTTCGCCATCCTGCGCGGCGTCGACGGCGAAGCCTTCGCGCTTCAGGCGCGCGGCCAGTGTTTCGCGCAATGGCGCTTCGTCTTCGACCAATAGAATTCGCATCGTTCACTCCTTAAACGGACGCCGGGCATCCGCACGCATTCACTTTCTCATTCTGGATGTTGCGACGGCGTAAACGCGCGATCAGTATCCGGGGGAAACCATCATCACGCGCACCATGCCATCGGCACCCATGATCTTCACCCGGCACTGTACACGCCCGTTGGAGTCCATCGGCTGCACGGCGAGTACCTGGTCGCCGGGCGAGAGGGCCATTGCGCGACCGCAATCGCTCGCACTCGGGTGCGGGCGGGGGGTCTCTGGCGACGGCGCGCCGTGCGGCTCATCATGGCCCGGAGGTGATCCTTGGGGCGGCAGCGGCAGGGGCTGGCCCATGCGCCCGCCATATTGCTGCAGTGGCGGCGGCCAACCGCCACGGCCAACCCGCTGCTGCGCCCACGCTGGCGCGTTGCCGACAGCCAAGGCCGTCAGCGACACGAACAACGGGAACCAGCGGGAACGGGACATGATGCAGCGCACCGACGCATTCAGGAGTCGTGCCAGCATGGGTGGGGCGCGGTGAATTCGCCCTTAATGATTTAACGCAATCTGAACGTTTCTGCGACGCCGATTGCAGTTGTTCAGTTTCGCGATCGGGCGGTGGTGCAACCGCCCGATCGCGGACTCATGCGGCCTGGCGGTTGCCTTCCGCGACCGCGGCGACCAAGGACGTCACTCCCGCGCGCAATGCCTCGACGATTTCATCCGGCAGCGCCTTGCCAGTGCCGAAGACTTCATGGCTGGATCCCAGCCCGATGGTGTCGTCGATCGGCTTCGCTCCGGCGACGCCCAGCGCACGTGCGGTGTCGCCGCGGGCCCACTTCGCCGCATGCGGCGACATCGACGCGCCGAGCACCAGCACCGGCATGCCGACCAGCGAGCCACGACCGTAGGGGCGCGAAGCCCAGTCGATGACGTTCTTCAGGCCACCCGGCAGCGAACCGTTGTATTCGGGAGTGGCGACGATCACGGCATCGGCCGCGGCGATCTCCTGGCGCAGTTTCTGCACCGAGGCCGGGGTCTGGCCCTCGACGTCCAATTCCTCGGAATAGAACGGCAGGGTGGAGAAATCGACGTTGGAGACATGGCTGCCAGCCGGCAGCAGGGCCACGGCGGCATCGGCCAGCTGGCGATTGTGGGAACCGGCGCGAAGGCTGCCGATCAGGGTGACGACGTTCATGAGAGTTCCTCGCTCGGTGGGTGGTCAATCGCTTGATTGTCAAGCTGTTGACAATAATAATGAGCGAATCCAGAAAGTCAAGCACTTGACTTAAATCCGGTCTAGAATTCGATTCCATGAGCTCCCCCACCCATCTCGCCAAAGCCAAGTCCCTGCCCGTGGCCGCCCTGCTGGGCGCCGCCAGGGAAGCGTTCGGCGCCGAATTCGACGCCCGCATCAAAGCCACCAACATGAGCGCGTTGTCGCTGGCGCATGCCCACAACGTGTTGCGCCACCTCGGCAACGGGCCGCTGCGCGCCAGCGCGATCGTCAGCCAGTGCGGCGTGACCAAGCAGGCGGTGAGCCAGCAGATCGCCCACCTGCAGCGAAGCGGCTTCGTGCGCGCCCTGCCCGATCCCGACGACCAGCGCGCGCGCCTGATCGAACTCACCGAATGTGGGGTCGCTGCGCAGGCGATGGTGAAGCAATTGTTCGCCGACATCGAGCGCGAGTGGGGCGAACGCATCGGCAAGGAACACATGGCGATCCTGCGTGATGCACTGGCCACGCTGGGCGCCGACCACATGCCCGAAAGCTGCGGCTGAACCCGACAGGATTTGGCGATCAGGCCGCGAGCGAGCGCTTCGTCACCGCCAGCGCGTCTTCCAGCAGTCCGATGCCTGCATTCGTGCGCACCACGCCCTCGCTCAATATCTGGCGGAACAGGCGTCCACCGGGCTGGCCGTGGAACAGGCCAAGCACGTGGCGGGTGATGTGCTTGAGGGCCACGCCCCGTTCGAGCTGCCGTTCGACATAGGGGAAATACGCACGCAGCAATGCTTCGCGATCACGCAATTCGCCGCCGAACATCGCGACCTGCAGGCGATGCAAGGTATAGGGATCGTGATACGCGGCGCGCCCGAGCATCACGCCATCGACATGATCGAGATGCGCGAGCGCGGCATCGACCTCGGTGATGCCGCCGTTCAACAACACCGTCATGCCGGGACGCTCGCGCTTGAGCCGATAGCCCCAGTCGTAGCGCAGCGGCGGCACTTCGCGGTTTTCCTTCGGCGACAGTCCCTTCAGCCACGCGTTGCGCGCATGCACGACGATGAAGGCGGAGCCGGCGGCATCCATGCCATCGACGAAATCACGGAATGCGCCATAGTCATCGTCGTCATCAACGCCGAGCCGGCACTTCACCGTGACCGGGATTGCGCCATCGACGGCATCGACCATTGCCCGCACGCAATTGGCGACCAGTGCCGGTTCGCGCATCAGGCAGGCGCCGAAGCGTCCCGCCTGCACGCGATCGGACGGGCAACCGCAATTGAGGTTGACCTCATCGAAACCATGTTCGACGCAAATCCGCGCGGCCTGCGCCAGCAAGGCCGGATCGCTGCCGCCGAGCTGGATCGCAACCGGATGTTCCGACGGATCCATGGCCAGCAGGTGCGAACGATCGCCGTGGATCACCGCGTTGGCGTGGACCATCTCGGTGTAGAGCCGCGCATCCGGCGCCAGCACGCGGTGGAAGGCGCGGCAATGCGAGTCCGTCCAATCCATCATCGGGGCGACGGACAGGCGAATGGCGTTGGCGGGAATCGACGGCATCCCGCCATTGTCGCAGACAGGCCCATCCCGATCCCCGCGCGCCATGCCGCTCTGGAGGGCTAACGCATGCTTTCTCGAGATTCGTCGCCGAAGCGGATGACAACATCGTTCAAAGGCAGCTGCACGCGGTCATGGACTACCGGAGCCGCTTTCCAGGGATCACCCTGGCCGAAGAGTTGCGCTTCGGTTTCCGTGCCGAAGACATCGAAATGATCGAAGGCATACGGAATCCCCTCGGAACCCTCGAAGGTAGCCGCGTTCGACAACTGGAAATGCAGATGGGGCGCCGCCGAATTGCCCGACTGCCCCACGCGCCCGAGCAGATCGCCGCGATGCACGTGGTCACCCGTTTTCATCTTGACGCTGCCACGCTGCAGATGCGCATAACTAGCGAACACGCCAGTCCCGATTTCGAGAACGACGTAGTTGCCGAACAGGCCATCGGCGGTGAGCGCTGCCGGCTCGGGCTGCGGCGACAGCGGGCGATGCTCCTCCTCGCCATCGCGGGCACTGCGCACGATTCCATCCGCAACCGCGATCACTTCTGCGCCATAACCCACCCAGTTTGCATGTAGCGATGCCGCGCCATCCTGCGTGCCCGGCTTCATGACATGCCCTTGCGCATCCACGCCGACCAGGTCCAACGCATAACGCTGTGGAATGGTGAGATTGCCGTTGACCGCGACCAGACTGCTCCAGTGATGCGACTGCATGTTGCCCGGGCCTTCATGCGCCAACCAGCGACCACCGCGCAATGGTGACCCCAGCACCATTGGTTTTCGCTCGTCGATCCGGATCGCCGCGCCATCGAGCGTGACCACGACATGTTTGTCGGTCTCGAATTCAACACGATGCCGCAGGATCCGCGGCAAGGCGGCGTGCGCAGGCAGCGTGATCCAGATGAAAAAAACCGCGCGTTTGCCAGCGGGAATCGACACCACCGCATCCTCGGGCGGCGCCGGTCGAACCATCTGCATCAACGCCTTGGCATCCCGGACAAGAAGCGGGTTGTTTGCTCCATCGGCAACAACCTGCAACGACAAGGGACGCAATGGGCCGGTATCGCCATAGAAGTTGGTGACGTGCAATTCGTACGCCAGGTGCCTGAAACCATCGCTGCCGACGAAAGGCGCCGGCGCGAACGGTACGCGCGCCTCAACGGGCGCCAACGCCTGCCCGGCCGTGGCAGGAAAACAGGCGCAGGCGAGCAGCAGCGCCGATGCGATCTTGAGCATCATCGAATCCACCATGGTCAAGTTGGTCGCGGACGCTTGCCAAGGTCGCGAAGGATTTCGCGCGCGGCGTTGCGACCCGGCAAGCCGGTGACGCCGCCGCCGGGATGGCTGCCCGATCCGCACAGGTAGAGGCCCTTCAGCGCGCCGCGATAGTTGGCCTGGCCAAGGAACGGTCGCGTGGTGAACATCTGGTCGGGGCCGAGGGCGCCGTGGAAGATGTCGCCACCGATCAGGCCGAAACGGCGTTCGAGGTCGAGCGGCGGCAGTGCTTCGTAACCGAGCACGCTGCTGCGGAAATTCGGCGCGTAGGCGTTGACGGTAGCGATCATCAGCTTCGCCACGGTGTCGCGATGTGCATCCCAACCGCCATCGACTTCCGGGTTGACCTGCTGGCAAAACAGGCTGGCTACGTGCTGTCCCTGTGGCGCGAGGGTGTCATCGAGTGTGGATGAGATCACCACTTCGACGATCGGTGCACGCGCCCAGCCAGCGTTGTATTCCTTCGATTTCGCATCGAAATAGGCTTGTTCGAAATACTGCAGCGATGGCCCGATCAGGATGCCGCTCTGGTGGTGCGGTTGCAGGTTGGTGCCCGGCGCAGCGGTGAAATCCGGCAGCTCCGACAACGCGACGTTCATGCGGAAGGTGCCGGAACCGCAGCGATACGTCTGCACGCGACTGCGCAGGTCGTCGTCGAGGTGTTGCTGCGGCACGATGTCGCGATAGAGCAGTTTCGGATTGAGATTCGACGCGACGATGCGCGCGCGATGTTCGCGCCCATCTGCCGTGACCGCACCAACCGCGCGACCGTTCTCCACCAGCACATGTTCGACCGCGCTGTCGGTGATGATCTCGACGCCGCGCGCTTCGCATTCCTTGCGCATCGCCTGGGTGATTGCACCCATGCCGCCGATGGCGTGGCCCCAGGCGCCGGGCTTGCCGTTCACTTCACCGAACAGATGGTGCAGCAGCACATAGGCACTCCCCGGCGTGTACGGACTGGCGAAATTGCCGACCACCGAATCCCAGCCGAGCACGGCCTTGATCGGATCGGATTCGAACCAGTGATCGAGCACTTCGCCGGCGGATTTTGTGAAGAGATCGAGCAGGTCACGGCGACCGCGCAGGTCGAGCGGAGCGAGCTGTTTCGCCACCGTGTACGACCGCAGCCAGTCGGCGAAGGCGATGCGATCGCTGATGTTGGGCGGCGTCAAATGGATCAGCTGCTTCAACACCGCGACCACGCGATCGATCATCGCGAGATAACCGGGCCAGCGTTCGGCATCACGCGTTGACCATTTGGCGATTTCGTCCGCGCTCGAACCGTCGCCGAGACGGAAGGCGCGACCGTCCGGCAGCGGCAGGAAGTTGGAATACGCACGTTCGACGATGCGCAGGCCATGTTCGCGCAGGCGCAGGTCGGCAATCACCTTGGGGTTGAGCAGGCTGACGGTATAGCTGGCGACGGAGTTGCGGAAGCCGGGATGGAACTCCTCGGTCACCGCGGCACCACCGACGATGTGGCGGCGTTCCAGCACGCGCACCTTCAGGCCGGCGCCAGCGAGATAGGCCGCGCACACCAGGCCGTTGTGGCCGCCGCCAAGAATCAGCGCATCGATCGCATCCGCCATTCGCGTTGCCCGCTTCGCATGGAAACGGCGAGCTTAGCGTGTCGGAACGCTGTCGTCCCAGCCGCCGCCGATCGCCTGCGTCAGCGCCACTGCAGCCTGTTGTTGCTGTACCACCGCAGCGATCGCCGAGCGTCGCGCCGCCAGCGCGGTGTTCTGCGCGGTGACGACGGCGGTGTAATCGGCCGTGCCGGCGAGATACTGGTTCAAGGTCATCTGTTCGACCTTGTCGGCGGCCTGCGACGATGCCTTGAGGTTGTCCGCCTCATCGGCATAGCTGCGCAGATCGACCAGCGCGTCCTCGGTCTGCTGCAATGCCGACAACACCGTCTGTCGATAATTGGCGGCGCCCTGTTCGTAGGATGCCCGCGCCTGGTCGACCCGCGCCGAACGCGCGCCCCAATCGAGCAGCGTCATCGCGCCGGTCAGGCCCAACGACCACAACGCGCTGCCGCCGCTGGCGAGATCGCCAAGGACCTGTCCGCTGCGCCCGGAGCTCGCCGACACGCTGAGCGACGGGAACAACGCCGCACGCTGCACGCCGATCGCCGCGTTGGCGGCCATCACCGAACGTTCCGCCGCGGCGACATCGGGGCGCCGTTGCAGCAGATCGGATGGCAACGCGGACGGCACTGCGGGCACGCGATTGTTCCATTGCTGCGCGACGAGGGTGAGATCCGCAGGCGCACGTCCGCTCAACACCGCGATGGCATGTTCCAGCGTTGCCCGCTGGCGTTGCATGTCGGTGACCTGCGATTGTGCATTGCGCAGCGTGGTTTCCGCCTGCAACACGTCCATGTGCGCGGCGACACCGACCTTGTAGCGGTTCCGGGTGATGGTCAGCGTGCGCTGGTAACCGGTGATCGTGCGCTGGTAGGCCATGAGCTGCGCATCGGTGCCGCGCAATTGCAGGTAATCACTGGCGAGCTGGGCATGGATGGTCAGTAGCGCATTGCCGAGACTGGCGCGCGAGGCCAGCATCGACGCATTGTTCTGCGCCACCGCCGCGCGCAAACCGCCGAACAGGTCTGGCGTCCACGCTGCGCTGATGCTGGCATTGGCGCGTTTCCCCGCACTGGTCGTCGTGCCGGCATTGCCGCTGCCACCGCTGCGACTCACGCCGACGCTGGCGGAAATGTCCGGCCACAGGTTGGCACGCGATTCGCGCAACAACGCGCGTTCGCCATCGTAGGCGGCGACGGCCGCCGCCACCGTCTGGTTGTGCGCGGTGGCATCAGCTTCCAATCCATCCAGCAGCGGATCATTGAACGCTCGCCACCACTCGCCGCGCGGCTGCCCGTCGGCAGGCGCGACGGCATGCCAACCAGCGGGCGCTTCCTTGAATTCGGCGGGGATATGCACGGCGGGACGCTGGTAGGCAGGCACCAGGCTGCAGCCGGTGGCGGCGCACAGCAATGCGGTCGCGAATGCGGGACGTAGGGAACGGAAGGACATCATGCCGGCACCGGTTCGGTTGGCGTGGAGGACGAAGACGCATCGGGCTTGCGCGATTTGCGCGCGCGTTGGAAACGGTTGAGCGCGAGATACACCACGGGCGTGGTCAGCAGCGTCAGGAACTGGCTGGCGATCAAACCACCAATGATCGTGATGCCAAGCGGGCGTCGCAGTTCCGAACCATCGCCAAAACCGATCGCCAGCGGCAACGCGCCCAGTCCGGCGGCGAGCGTGGTCATCAGGATCGGGCGGAAGCGCAGCAACGCGGCTTCGCGGATCGCCGCCAACGGCTCCAGTCCGCGGCGTTCGGCTTCGATCGCGAAGTCGATCATCATGATCGCGTTTTTCTTGACAATGCCGATCAGCAGGATCACGCCGATCAATCCGATCAAGTCGAACTGCGTCTTCGTCAACACCAGTGCAGCTGCGGCACCGACGCCGGCGGCGGGCAAGGTCGACAACACCGTCAACGGATGGATCAGGTTTTCGTAGAGGATGCCGAGCACGAGATAGATGGTGACGATGGCGGCAAGCACCAGCATCGGAATGGTGTTGGTGGTCTGCTGGAACACCTGCGCGGAGCCGGCGAATTCCCCGCGCACGCCCAGCGGCAGATTGAGGCTGGCCTGCACCTTGCGGATTTCGTTGCTGGCCTGCCCCAGCGTTACCCCGGTCGGCAGGTTGAAACTGATCGTCGCCGCCGGCGCGCCATCCTGGTGGTTCACTTCGGCTGCGGCCGATTGCACATGCCAGGTCGCGATGGCTGTCAGTGGCGACATGCCCGGCGTGGCGATGCCGATGTTGCCCGCGCTCGCTGTCGAGGCCGTCGCCGTCGTGGACGTAGACGTGGACGTGGACGTGGTCGAAGTGGTGGTGCCGGAACTTGTCGGCAGCCAAATCAGGTTGAACGCTTGCGGCGACGTCTGCGCATCCTGCGCCACGCCCATCACCACGTGATATTGGTTGACGTCGCTGTAGAGCGTCGCCACCTGGCGCTGCCCGAAAGCGTCATAAAGGATCGAGTCGATGGTGTTGTTGCCGATGCCAAGCCGTGACGCGGCGGCATGGTCGATGTCGAGGTAGGCCGCGACCGCGCTGTTGTTGCGATCGACATCGACGTCCGTCAACACCGGATCGCGCTTGAGTGCCGCGGTCAAGGTGTCGGCGGCCTTGGCCAGCACGTCGGGATCATCGGCCTTCAACGTGTACTGATAGGTGGAATTGGCGCTGCGCCCGCCGATGCGCATGTCCTGCACCGGGTTGAGGAACAACGTCGCACCGGTGATGCGCGCGAGTTGCGGGCGCAGGCGCTGGATCACTTCCTGGGTCGGCGGACGCTGGCCGCGCGGTTTTTCGGTCGCGAAGAGGAAGCCGCCGCCAGCGCGCGAACCGCCGGTGAAGGCGATCACGTTCTCGATCGCCGGGTCCTTGCGCAGGATCTCGACCAACTGCTTCAACTTCTCGCCGCTCTGCACGAAGGACACCGACTGGTCCATGCGCAGGCCGCCCTGGAGCGACCCGGTGTCCTGTTCGGGGAAGAAGCCCTTGGGCACGATCATCATCAGGTAGACATTGAGCAACGCCGCGCCGAGCAACAGCAGCAGTACCGCACCGCGATTGCCCAGCGCCCAGTCGAGGCTGCGCTCGTAGCGCGCGCGCATCCCCGCGACCGCGCGTTCCGCCAGTCCCGCGAGACGCCCGCCCAGCGATGTTCGCGCCGGCGCGTTCGCTGGCCGCTCGCGCAGCAGGGTCGCCGCGATCATCGGCGTGGTGGTCAGCGACAACATCATCGAGATCAGCACCGCGACCGTCATCGTCACCGCGAACTCGCGGAACAGGCGCCCGATCAGGCCGCCCATGAACAGCAAGGGGATGAACACTGCGACCAGGCTGATGCTAATCGCCATCACCGTGAAGCCGACCTCGCGCGCACCCTGCAACGCCGCCTGCATCCGGCCCATGCCCTGTTCGATGTGGCGATTGATGTTCTCCAGCACCACGATGGCATCGTCGACGACGAAGCCGGTGGCGATCGTCAATGCCATCAACGACAGGTTGTCGAGCGAGAAGTCGAGCAGGTACATCACCCCGAGCGTGCCGAGGATCGACACCACCACGGCGACTGCCGGCACCACCGTGGCCCGCCATGATTGCAGGAACGCGCTCACCACCAGCACGACGAGAATGGTGGCGATCAGCAGCGTCAGCTCGACGTCGCGCAGCGACGCGCGGATGGTGGTGGTGCGATCGGAGGCGACGTCGATCTTGATGTCGGCGGGAATGCGCGTGCGCAACGAGGGCAACGCTTTCTTGATCGCATCGACGGTGGCGATGATGTTGGCGCCGGGCTGGCGACTGAGGATCACCATCACCGCGCGCTTGCCGTTGAACAGGCCGAGCGTGCGCTGGTTCTCCGGTCCGTCGTAGATGTGGGCGACGTCGCCGAGATGGACGTTGGTGCCGTTGCGCGACACCACCACGACCTTGGCGAACTCCGCCGCGGAACGACTTGGCGCGCTGGTGTAAAGCTGGTACGCGTTGCCGGTGTCCTCGATCGCGCCTTTCGGTCGATTGGCATTGGTCGCGGTCACCGCGTTGCGCACCGCGTCGAGATTGATGCCGGCGTCGGCGAGCTTCTTCGGATCGAGGTCGATGCGCACGCCGGGCAGCGCGCCACCACCGAGCTCCACCTGGCCCACGCCCGGCACCTGCGACAGCGCCTGCTGCACCACCGTCGACACCGAATCGTAAATCGCATCGGGCGCGCGCGTGTCCGAGGTCAGCGCCAGGATCAGGATCGGCGCATCGGCCGGATTGACCTTGTTGTAGGTCGGATTGGATTTCAACGCGGCCGGCAGGTCGGTGCGCGCGGCGTTGATCGCGGCCTGCACGTCGCGCGCCGCGCCATCGACATTGCGGCTGAGGTCGAACTGCAAAGTGATGCGCGTCGAACCGATGCCCGATGACGAGGTCATCTGGGTGACGCCGGCGATCGTCTGCAGGCGCCGTTCCAGCGGCGCGGCCACGCTGCTCGCCATCGTGGTCGGACTCGCGCCCGGCATGTTGGCGGAGACGCTGATGGTCGGATAGTCGATCTGCGGCAGCGGCGCCACCGGCAATACGAAGTACGCGGCGACTCCGGACAGCGCGACGCCGATCGTCAGCAGCAAGGTGCCGATCGGACGCCGGATGAACGGCGCCGACAGGTTCATGTCGCCGCCTCGCGCGCGGCCCGCGCCGCGATTCGATCACGACGACGCTTCGCCAATGCTTCGAAGGCGAGATAGATCACCGGCGTGGTGAACAGCGTCAAGGCCTGGCTCATGATCAAACCGCCGGCGACGGCGATACCGAGAGGACGCCGCAGTTCCGATCCCATGCCGCCACCGAAAATCAACGGCAACGCCGCGAACAAGGCCGCGAAGGTCGTCATCATGATCGGGCGAAAGCGCAACGCCGCGGCTTCGCGAATGGCATCGAGCGGCGACTTGCCCTCGTCGCGCTGCGCGGCAATGGCGAAGTCGATCATCATGATCGCGTTCTTCTTGACGATGCCGATCAGCAAGACGATACCGATGATTCCGATCACGCCGAGGTCATTGCCGGTGAGCAACAACGCCAGCAAGGCGCCGAGGCCGGCCGATGGCAATGTCGAGAGAATCGTGATCGGATGGATGTAGCTCTCGTAGAGCACGCCGAGCACGATGTAGACGCAGACGATAGCGGCGAGGATCAGCCAGCCTTCGTTGGCCAGCGATGCGCGGAACGCATTCGACGCGCCGAGGAACTGCGTGCTGATGCCAGCGGGCATGCCGATCTTCGCTTCGGTCGCGGTGATCGCATCGACCGCGTTGCCCAACGACGTGCCCGGCGCGAGATCGAAACCGATGATCGAAGCCGGGAACTGCTGCGCGCGCATCACCGCCAGCGACGCATTGCCGGTGGCGATCGTCGCGATCGACGACAACGGGACGCTGGTGCCACCGCTGCCGGCCACGTAGACCTTCTGCAATGCCTCGGGCCCGACCAGCATGCCCGGCATCGCCTCGAGGATCACCCGGTACTGCGTCGACGGCGTGAAGATGGTCGAGATGATGCGTTGCCCGAAGGCGTCATAGAGGGCGGCATCGACCGCCGCCGCCGTCACGCCGACGCGCGCCGCGGCATCGCGATCGACACTGACCGTAACCGCATTGCCATCCGTCTGTACGTCGCTGACCGGGTTGCGCAATTCCGGCACCGATTGCAACGCCTGTGCAAGATCGAGACTCGCCTTGTTCACTTCCGCCTGCGTCGCACCCTGCAGCGCGAAGCGATATTGCGTCGGGCCGTTCTCGGCATCGATGGTGAGATCCTGCACTGGCCGCAGGTACAGCATCACGCCGGGAATCTGCCGGTGCACTTCATCCAGCAAGCGCGCCATCATTTCGTCCTGATGGTCGCTGCGCGTGCTCTTCGGCTTCAGGTTGATCAGCATCCGTCCCTGGTTAAGGGTGATGTTCTGGCCATCGACGCCGATGTTGGAACTCAGCGATTCGACGTCGCCATCCTTCAACACCAGGTTGGCGACCTGTTGCTGCAATTCCGCCATGCGCGCGAACGACACGCCCTGGCCGGCCACCACCGTCGCCTGCAACTGGTTGGTGTCCTGCTCGGGGAACAGGCCCTTGGGAATCAACCAGAACAGCAGGCCGGTGAGCACCAGTGTTGCGCCGAACAACATCAGCATCACGCGACTGCGCGCGATCACGCCATCCAGCGTGCGCGCATACCAGGCGCCGACGCGATCGATCAGGCGCAAGGACGCGCGAACGAACTTCGGCGCCTGTTCCTCGTGGTTGCCGGGCTTCAACCAGCGAGCGGCCAGCATCGGCACCAGCGTCAACGACACCACCGCGGAAATCAGGATGGTCACCGCCAATGAAATCGCGAATTCGCGGAACAGGCGGCCGACCACATCGCCCATGAACAGCAGCGGGATCAGCACCGCGACCAGGCTGATGGTCAGCGAGATGATGGTGAAGCCAATCTCGCGCGAACCCTTGAGGGCAGCGGCCATCGGCGATTCGCCATGCTCGACGTGGCGCGAGATGTTCTCGATCACCACGATGGCATCGTCGACGACGAAACCGCTGGCAATGGTCAGTGCCATCAAGGTGAGGTTGTTGAGGCTGAAGCCGAGCATGTACATGGCGGCGAAACTGCCGACCAGCGACAACGGCACCGAAATCGCCGCGATCAATGTCGCCTGTGGCGAACCGAGGAACAGGAAGATCGCGATCACCACCAGCACGACGGCGAGCACCAGTTCGAATTCGACGTCGGAGACCGACGCGCGAATGCCGGTGGTGCGATCGGCCAGCACAGTGACGTGGACATCTTCGGGCAAGGTCTGTTCGAGATCGGGCAACGCCTTCTGGATCGCATCGACGGTGGCGATCACGTTGGCGCCGGGCTGGCGCTGGATGTCGACGATGATGCCGGGCTGGCGATTCATCCAGGCGCCGATGCGACTGTTCTCCGAGGCATCGACCACGGTCGCCACGTCCGACAAGCGCACCGCGGCGCCACCGTTGTAACCGACGATCAGTGCCTTGTATTCGTCGACCGATGACAGCTGGTCATTGGCATCGATCGACCAGCTGCGCGTCGGACCATCGAAGCTGCCCTTGGCGCCATTGGCATTCGCCGAGGAAATCGCGGTGCGGATGCTCTCCAGCGTCATGCCCTGCGCGGCCAACGCCGGCACGTTGGCCTGGATGCGCACCGCCGGTCGCTGGCCAGCCGACATCGACACCAGGCCGACGCCCGAGACCTGCGCCAGCTTGTTGGCGACGCGTTGCGAGACGAGATTCTGCACGTCGGACAAAGTGCGCGTCTTCGACGTCACCGCGATCGTCATGATCGGGGCGTCGGCGGGATTCACTTTCGCGTACACCGGCGGCGCCGGAAGATCGCTCGGCAACATCGTCGCCGCAGCGTTCATCGACGCCTGCACTTCCTGCTCGGCGACATCCAGCGGCAGGTTGAGATTGAACTGCAGGGTGATGATGCTGGCGCCGCCCGACGACACCGACGACATCCGCGTCAAACCGGTCATCTGCCCGAACTGGCGTTCCAGCGGCGCGGTCACCGTCATCGCCATCACGTCGGGACTGGCGCCGGGATACAGCGTGCTGACCTGGATGGTGGGGTAATCGACTTCCGGCAACGCCGACAGCGGCAACATGCGCAAGGCGATGATGCCGGCGAGGAAAATCGCCAGCATGAACAACGACGTCGCCACCGGCCGCTCGATGAACGGTCGCGATGGATTGGTCGCGTGCGCCTGCGACGCGTCGTCGCCGGGTGGCGGTGTGTCGAACTCGCTCACGGCGATGGTGTCGCCTGGCCCTGCGGAGTCCCTTGCGCACCGCCACCGCGGCGATGCTGGCCGCTGCCATGCGTGCCTGGTGTCGCAGCGCCGGCTTGCGCATTGGCATGGGTATCGGCCAGCGTCACTTTCGATCCGTCATCGATGCGATCGGCGCCTTCGGTGATCACCGTTTCGCCGCCGTTCAATCCCTTGGCGATGACGATCTTGTCGCCGACCGTCGCACCGGTGGTCACGTTCACCAGTTTCGCCGTCTGGTCCGCTTGCAGGGTGAACACGAAGCTGCCATTCGGGCCGTAACGCACCGAACTGACCGGTACCACGATCGCCTGATCTGCGGTGCCGACCTGCAACTGGACATTGACGAACTCGCTCGGGAACAGCACACCGTCCTGGTTGTCGAACCGCGCCTTGGCCTTGAGCGTGCCGGTGGCGGTGTCGATCACGTTGTTGAGCGTGAGGAAGCTGCCCTGCGCCAGCGTCTTCTTGCCCGTCTGGTCGAGCGCGACCGCCGGCAGCGTGCTGCTGCGACTGGCCTCGCGCACTTGCGCGATCTGCGACTGCGGCAACGCGAATTCGACATCCATCGGCGATTCGGTGGTGATGATGGCGACGCCGTTGGCGTCGCCCGGCGATACGTAATTGCCGATATCGGCTTGGCGCAAACCGATGCGTCCACTCACCGGCGCGCGCAACGTGGTGTAACCGAGGGTGATCTGCGCCGAGCCCGCGGCTGCCTTGTCGGCCGCCACCGTGCCTTCCAGTTGCTTCACCAACGCCGCCTGCGTATCGACCTGTTGCTTCGCGATCGAGTCCTGCGCCAGCAAAGTCTGGTAGCGCTTCAGATCCTGGCGGGCAACAGCCAACTGCGCGGCATCGCGCGCGATCGTGCCCTGGGCCTGCGCAACCGATTGCGTCGCCGGACCGGGATCGACCTGTGCCAGTGCCTGGCCCTTGCTGACCAGCTGGCCTTCCTTGAAGTAGATCGCCTTGAGCACGCCACTGACCTGGCTGCGCACCGTCGCCGTCACCGTCGGCTGCACCGTGCCGATCGCGGTGATGGTCAATGGCACATTCGCCTTCTCGGCCGTGGCAGTCCCGACCGTGGCCGATGGACGCCCGCGTCCGCTGCTGCTGCCACCGCCGGCTGCACTGGCACCGGCACCGCGTTGCCCACCCCGACCGCCGGCTGAACGTTGTTGTCCCTGGCCTTGCGCACTACCGCTGTTGCGGCCGAAGAACCACCACGCTGCCAGCCCGACCAGCGCCAGCACCACCACGACCAGAACGGCATTGCGGCGCGAATGCGCGGACTTTTGCGGAAGGCGTGGGCCATTCGCGGCGGGCGGAACCGAAGAACGCTGGGGGTCTGACATGCACAGGATTCCGCACGGAATTGGAACGATCCTAAATCAACGCGCATGAATGCGTCGGGTTGACCATGACTTAAGGCATGGCCCTCCGGACTGGGAAACAAAAACCCCACGTTTCTCCGGGGTTTTCATGTCCCGGAACGCCTGATCAAAGATCTTCCAGCGCGCCCTGCAGTTTCTCCTTGGCCATCGGATTGGCCTCGATCGGGATCAGCGCCTGCAACAGATCCTTCTGCGCGACCTCCAGTGCCTTCTTGGCGGAAACGGCTTGGTTCGGCACGACACCGACGCCTTCCCAGTCCTTGCCGGTGACTGCATTGGTCGGGCGGAAGGTCGGCACGAACATCATGAAATGCGCGCCCAGGCGCTGCGGGCTGCCGCCATTCGCCGCACCCGCCGTGGTCTCGCCGACAATCACCGCACGATGGTTCGCCTGCAATGCATAGGCGAAATCCTCGCAGCCGGAGATGGTTTCAGAACCGGTGAGGAGGTAAAGCTTGCGCTGAGCGCCGTAGCGTGGCCCGGTCACATCGCCGGTCCAGCGTTTCTCCGTGGTGTTGGTATAGCGCTCGTAGATGTCATTGAGATGGGTCGGAACATCGTAGAGATAGCTGGCCGCCTGCAGCACCGTGTCCGGATCACCACCGTGGCAGCGACGCAGATCAATGATCAGTCCCTTGGTTTCGACGAGCAGCCCCATTGCCGCAGCGATGCGGGAAGTCGCCACCTGCGGACGGGCGAACGAACGGATCTCGATGTAACCCAGGTTGCCCGGCAGGCGACGCGCGGAATCCACTCCACCATTCATCCAGCGCATTTCGAACAACTCCTGTTGGCGTTCCTCCGCGGACGGCTCGCCATTCCCGGTTTCGGGAACTGCCACCTCGAAGTACCGCACTTCCATGTGCTTGTCGTGCGACAACTCCGAGAGTTCGTCAGTGAGCTTGCTTGCGAAGGCCTCGGCACTGGTGATGCTGTCGTAACGACCAGCCTGCAGCCGCTTGCGCAATTCGGCGGCCATCGTCGCTCCCTTGTCGGCGTAGACATAGCGCGCTTGCAGTAATGATGCCGCGTGCTCGACCGCTTCGTTGCGTGCGGCGGCATCGATGACCATGTCCTTCTGCGGCGGCCCGTCACCGGGCTTGTGTGCCGCCAAGGCAACGGCAACGGCTGCCGTCAGCGCACCAACGGCCACGACACCGATCGCGAGACGGCGGGGCTTGAACAGGCGTTTCATTTCCATGGGTTCGTACCTGGTGATCATCCGGATGGATGGCAGGCATCTTCCCGAGCAAATGTGGGGGAATTATGTGCGTCGCCGGCCCTGCTCAGGTTTCGACGCAATAGCCGACGCCATAGACCGAACGGATCAGTTCGAGTTCCGGCGCGACCTGCTGCACCTTGCGGCGCAGGTTCTTGATATGGGTATCGATGGCACGATCGCTGACATCCAGTCGATCCCGGCTCAGGCAGTCGAGCAGCAACGCGCGCGAATGGATGACACCGGGTCGTCGCGCCATCGCTGCCAGCAACGCGAACTCGCCTCGCGTGAGTGACATGGGCTTGCCACGCACGCATGCAACATGCGCGACCTCGTCGATTTCCAGCGCCCGCGCAGTCGCAGCAAGCGTTGGCTGCACCCGGCGCAACACCGCCTTGATGCGGGCGATCAATTCGCGCGGACTGAACGGCTTGCAGACGTAATCGTCCGCGCCGGCCTCCAGGCCCAGCAGCCGGTCGATCTCCTCCACCCGTGCGGTCACCATGATGATCGGCAGGGCGCAGGACTCGCGCACCGATTTGCATACCGACAGGCCGTCGAGCCCCGGAAGCATGAGATCGAGCACCAGCACGTCGACGCCACCACGGCGCGCGCGCTCCACTGCCGCAACGCCATCGCCGACGATTTCCGCGGACCAGCCGGCAGCGATCGCGTAGTCGCGGATGATGCCCGCCAGATCGGCTTCGTCCTCGGCGATCAGGATATGCGCCGCCATCTCAAGCCTCCAATGGCAGGACGATGGTCGTCCGCAACCCGCCCAACGGCGACGCCGCGAACATCAATCTTCCATCATGCGCCTCCACGATCTGGCGGCACAGCGCCAGGCCCAGCCCGGAGCCGCCGACGCCTCGCAGTCGCGTGCGCGATGCATCGACGCGGAAGAAGCGTTCGCCCAGCCGCGGCAACGACTCGCTCGGAACGCCGGGCGCACTGTCGTCGAACACCAGGTGCAACGCGTTTCCGACCACGCGACCGCCAATCTCGATGCAACCACCCGCATCGGTGTGACGCACGCCGTTCTCGAGCAGATTGTCGATCACCTGGCGCAAGCGGACGTCATCACCGGACACGTCGGAACGCGATGGCACCTCGGTGAACGACATGCTCAACCCGGCTTCGCGAAAGCGCTCCGCGAATGCCCGCGTCGCCTCTTCGACCAGCGGCCACACCGCGCACGATGCCTTCTGCAGCTCCAATCGTCCTGCATCCGCTTTCGCCAGCATGTGCAGGTCATCGACGATGCGAATCAACCCCTTGGTTTGCCGCGACATCAACTGGATGTGCTCCGGCGTGGCCGGCCTCACGCCATCAGCCAGCGCTTCGATCTGCGCCTGCAGCACAGCCAACGGAGTGCGCAGTTCATGCGAGGTATCGGCGACCCAGCGTCGTTGCTCCCCGCGCATCGATTGCAGGCGCGCGGCGAGCCGGTTGAACGCCAGCGCCAGTTCACCCAATTCGTCGTTGCGGGTCGCATCCAGGCGCGCATCGAATTCCCCCTTTTCCAAGCGGCGGGCGCCATCGACGAGTTCACGAACCGGCTTGCGGATGCGCGCTGCAAGCAGCAAGGAAACGCATGCCATGGACAGGATCGCAAGCACGCCCAGCACGAGCAGGTGCTCCTGTTGGTCCATCAGGAAAGCCACCGCCAACTCGTCTTCCGCGTGCGCGGGTGCCGCGATCTGCAGATAACCGATCGTCCGACCCTGCACGCGCAAGGGATGCACCCCGGTATTGATTGATGCGAACACGATGAGTGGTCGTGCCGGCCGGATGCCGGCCAGATAACGATCGTCCCAGTCGAGCAACGCGATGCGCTGTCCCAAGGTGGGACTGGTCTTCGCTTCGCCCAGGGCATCGCGCAACCAGTACTTGCGCGCCGCCGGGTCAGTGGGCAGGAAATTCCAGCCGCCCTCGGCCTGATAGCGTTCGCCGAGCCGATTCTCCAGTGGCTCCAGTTCGCGCCATTGCGCATCGAGCGAATACAGGCGCGCCGAAAAATTGTCCAGCAAGGTCCAGCGCACCACTTCCAGGCCCACGATCGCCATCAGCAACGCCGCGCCGAAGGTGGCGAGGAAAATGCGCTGGCTGATGGAAATCCTCATGCGGCGATGTCGCGATCCACGGGCAGGCCCGAAGCCGACGATGGTAAGCCGCAACAAAAACCCCCGCATCGCTGCGGGGGTTTCGTTTTTGCTTCGTGTTGCAGTGGCAGACAGGCTTCTTAGAAATCCATGCCGCCCATGCCACCCATGCCGCCGCCCGGCATCGCCGGTTCGTCCTTCTTCGGCGCATCGGCCACCATCGCTTCGGTGGTGATCATCAGGCCGGCGATCGACGCTGCGTTCTGCAACGCGGTGCGGGTCACCTTGGTCGGATCGAGGATGCCGGCTTCGACCATGTCGACGTACTCGCCAGTCGCGGCGTTGTAGCCGAAGTTGCCCTTGCCGTCCGCCACTGCGTTCAGCACCACCGACGGCTCTTCACCGGCGTTGGCAACGATCTCGCGCAACGGCGCCTGCATGGCGCGCAACGCGATCTCGACACCGTGGTTCTGGTCTTCGTTGGCGCCCTTCAGGCCCTTGATCGCCGACAGCGCGCGCACCAGCGCAACACCACCACCCGGCACCACGCCTTCTTCCACCGCCGCACGCGTGGCGTGCAGGGCGTCTTCGACGCGCGCCTTCTTTTCCTTCATCTCGACTTCGGTCGCGGCACCGACCTTGATCACTGCCACGCCGCCGGCCAGCTTGGCCACGCGTTCCTGCAGCTTCTCGCGGTCGTAGTCGGAGGAGGTTTCCTCGATCTGCGCCTTGATCTGCTTGATGCGCGATTCGATGGCCGCGTGTTCGCCGGCACCGTCGATGATCGTGGTGTTTTCCTTCGAGACCTGCACCTTCTTGGCGCGACCGAGATCCTTGATCGTCGCCTTCTCCAGCGAGAGGCCGACTTCCTCGGAAATCACCGTGCCGCCGGTCAGGATCGCCATGTCTTCCAGCATCGCCTTGCGACGATCGCCGAAGCCCGGCGCCTTCACTGCGCAGACCTTGACGATGCCGCGGATGGTGTTGACCACCAGCGTCGCCAGTGCTTCGCCTTCGACTTCTTCGGCCACGATCAACAGCGGCTTGCCGGACTTGGCCACGCCTTCCAGCACGGGCAGCAGGTCGCGCACGTTGGAGATCTTCTTGTCGTGGAGGAGGATGAACGGATCATCCAGCTCGGCCGACATCGATTGCTGGTTGTTGATGAAGTACGGCGACAGGTAGCCGCGATCGAACTGCATGCCCTCGACCACGTCGAGTTCGTTCTCCAGGCCCGAACCTTCCTCGACGGTGATGACGCCTTCCTTGCCAACCTTGTCCATCGCCTTGGCGATCAGGTCACCGATGTCGGCGTCGGAGTTGGCCGAGATCGAACCGACCTGGGCGATTTCCTTCGAGGTCGAGCACGGCTTGCTGATCTTCTTCAGCTCGTCGATGGCGGCGATCACGGCCTTGTCGATGCCGCGCTTCAGGTCCATCGGATTCATGCCGGCGGCGACGCCCTTCATGCCTTCGCGGATCAGCGCCTGTGCCAGCACGGTGGCGGTGGTGGTGCCGTCACCGGCGTTGTCGGAGGTCTTGGAAGCGACTTCCTTGACCATCTGTGCGCCCATGTTCTCGAACGCATCGGCCAGTTCGATCTCCTTGGCGACGGACACGCCGTCCTTGGTGATCGTCGGTGCGCCGAAGCTCTTCTGCAGCACCACATTGCGACCCTTCGGGCCGAGCGTTGCCTTCACGGCATTGGCGAGCACGTTGACGCCGCGCACCATGCGCGAACGGGCGTCCTCACCGAAACGAATATCCTTGGCAGCCATTGCTTGTTACCTCGATTCTTGAAAGTGGAATGTCTTGATGCGGATCAGGCGAGGACGGCGAGGATGTCGTCTTCCTTCACGATCTTGTATTCGACGCCGTCGGCCTTGTAGGCGCTGCCGGAGTACTGGCCGTAGATCACCTTGTCGCCGACCTTGACGGTCATGGCGCGGGCTTGGCCGTTGTCGAACACCTTGCCGGTGCCGACCGCGACCACTTCACCCTTGGTCGGCTTTTCCTTGGCGGCGTCGGGGATGATGATTCCGCCGATGGAAGTTTCCTCGGCATCGATCGGCTTGATGACCACGCGGTCATAGAGCGGCTTCATGTTCATGGGCAATCTCTTTAAGTGGTTGATTGACTGGGGAAATCCCGCTGATTTTAGCAGTCTCTGGAGACGACTGCCAGAATCCGGACGCAGCGACCCGCAACGCGGGGATGACAGGGAGATGGGGCGGTGGCCGGAACTTTCAAGGGCCGGCGAGCACTGATGTGGGCAGAACGACGCCGAGCGGACGCCCCGGCATGGTTGGCGGACCGCTGGCCACAGACGCCGGCAAGGTCCAGCCCGTACCCTATTGTGAGAGATCCGTGGAACCCCGAAACGCATGAACACCCTGCTCCGCCACCTCGCCGCGCTGGTCGTCGGCCTGCTGCCATTGCTGCCGGCTGCGGCGCAAACGGTCGACCCGACGCAACTGCCGCCGGTGGACAGCGTGTTCATTCCCAAGGCGAGTGCGCCGTCGCGCGACCGCATCGAAGTGACGTGGACTATCGCCAAGGGCTATTACCTGTATCGCCATCGCATCTCCGTGCAACCGCTGGGCGGATTCGAAGCGGGTGCGTTGCAGTTGCCCGATGGCGACAAACACCACGACGAATTTTTCGGTGATGTCCAGACCTATCGCGGCAGCGTGACCGCGGTGCTGCAGGGCAAGGCCAGCGGCGATGCCGTGACATTGCGCATCAAGTACCAGGGTTGCGCCGATGCCGGCGTCTGCTATCCGCCGCAGACCCGCACGATTTCGGTCGCGCTGCCTCCTGCAAGTGATGCCGGGGGAGATAGCGGGTTCGCCGCGTTCGGCAAGAGTCTCGCTGGCAACGCGCAAAACAGTGGTGGATTGATCGGCAACCAGGCCGCCACGCCATTGCCGCCGGAACAGGCCTTCCGCATCGAGGCGATCGCCGATGGCGGATCGAAGCTGTTGCTGCGGATGACGCCGGCCAAGGGCTATTACCTCTATCGCGACAAACTGAAACTGAAACTGTCGGGCGACAGCGGCATCCATCTCGGTACGCCGCAGTTGCCGAAGGCGACGCAACACCACGACGATCACTTCGGCGATGTCGCGGTGTATTTCGGCGAGACCATGGTGTCGGTGCCGCTGCAGCGCAGCCACGATCGCGCGGCCAATGTCGTCCTCGATGCCGAATGGCAGGGCTGCCAGGACGGCGGCCTCTGCTATCCGGTGATGCGCAACCGTTTCAACCTCGCGCTGCCGGCTGGGGCATCGACACAGCAGACCAAGGCCGTGGCGAGCGCACCGGCACAGACGGCGATTACTGCAGCTGCCGCAACGGCCGCAGTCGCTGCGAGTGGGGCCGCAACACCTAACGATATCGCGCCAGCTGCAGCGTCTTCCACGGCGACGCCGACGGCAACCGCACCTGCATCGACAACGCCCGATCCCGTCGCACCCGCCAACCGCGTCGGATTCCTCACCGCATTGCTGTTCGCGTTGCTCGGCGGCGTGATCCTCAACCTGATGCCATGCGTGTTGCCGGTGTTGTCGCTCAAGGCGCTGTCGCTGGTGCAAGGCGGCGCCAGCCAGTCGCACGCGAAACGCCACGCCGTCTTCTACACCTTCGGCATCCTCGCCGCGATGGCCGCGTTGTGGCTGGCGGTGGTGTTGCTGCAACGCGCGGGCCATGTCGCTGGCTGGGGCTTCTGGTTGCAATCGCCGCTGATCGTCAGCGCACTCGGATTGCTGATGTTCGCGCTCGGACTGTCGCTGTCGGGCGTGTGGGCGTTGCCGGGATTCGCGCCGCAACGACTCGCCGCGGCATCGAACGAAGACAGCGCGCGCGGCGATTTCCTCACCGGCTTGCTCGCGGTGATGGTGGCGACGCCGTGTACCGGGCCGTTCATGGGCCTGGCGCTGGCCTATGCCTTCACCGCGCCCGCAGCGATGACCTTGCTGGTGTTGCTGATGCTCGGCCTTGGGCTTGCGTTGCCAGTGTTGCTGATCGCGTTCGTGCCGGCATTGGCCAAACGCATGCCGCGTCCCGGCGCGTGGATGGACACGCTGAAACAACTCCTCGCGTTCCCGATGTATCTCACCGCGATCTGGATGTTGTGGACGCTGGCGCACCAGCGCGGCGCCGATGCCGTGCTTGGCTGGGGCGTGGCCGCGATCGCGCTCACCTTCGCGTTGTGGGCGTGGCCGCGTGCGCGCTGGGGCAAGGTCACAGCGATCATTGGGCTGCTGCTATGCGGATTGGCGATGGCGGCGATCACGCGACTGCCGCCACCGGCGACGGTTGCATCCTCCAGCACGAATGCGGACAGCCGCATGCAGCCGTGGACGCCGCGACGTCTCGCCGACCTGCGCGCGCGGCACAAGGTCGTGTTCGTCAACATGACCGCCGACTGGTGCATCACCTGCAAGGTCAACGAGAAGGCGGTGTTCGGCACCGAGGCGTTCCGGAAATCGCTGGAACAACACGATGCGGTCTATCTCGCCGGCGATTTCACCAATGAAGATCCGGAAATCGCTGCGTTCCTGCAGGCACACGGCGCGGTCGGCGTGCCGCTCTACGTGGTGTATCCACGATCGGGCGGCGCAGGCGAGCTGTTGCAGACGGTGTTGACGACGGGCCTGGTCGATGCCGCGTTGGCGCGCGCCGCGGCCAAATGAAGGCCGCGAAGCACGGGCGCTTCGGCACGATCATCCTGCTGGCGCTGGTGTTCGCCAGTGCGTTGCTGTTCGCGACTCTGGTGACGCAGGGTTTCGCACCGTTGTGGCGAACGCAGATCGGGCAACAGGCGCTCGATCGCTGGCTGCGCTTTCGCGCGCATGTCCCGGAAGGAACTCCGATGGCGCGCGCCGGCGAGGCATTGCCGCAGGTCGAGTTGGCCGATCTGCAGGGCGCGCGCATTCCGCTGCCGGCGGCCTATCTCGGCAAGCCGCTGTTGATCAACCTGTGGGCGACGTGGTGCGGCCCCTGTCTGCGCGAGATGCCGCTGCTCGATGCGCTGTCCGCGAGCGGGACGACGCGCGTGGTCGGGGTGGCCTGGGACGAGGCCGCCGATGTTCGTGCGTTCGTGCAGCAGCGCGCACCGGGGTATCCGGTGTTGCTGGCGACGCCGACCAAGGCCAATGCCACCCTGTTCGGCGATCCGTCGGGGGTGTTGCCTTACACGGTGCTGGTCGATGGCAAGGGTCGGGTGGTGCGCCAGCACGTCGGGCCATTCGAGAGTGCGGATGAGCTGGCGGCGTGGGTGAAGGTGGATTGAGGTTCTCGCACGCGCTGGCTGGCGTGGCCGGTCAGACCCACTGCGCGGGACGCCGGTCATATGGATGCACCGCGCAGGCGCAATGCCGGGCGCAAGAAAACTGATCCCTCATGCTGTTTGGGATGACAGCACGCCAGCCAGCGCGTGCGAGATGAAACTTCAATCGCCCGTTTAAAATCGCCCATCGTCGCCGAACTGGACAGCAAGCCCCGGGATCGGCGAGACTGCGCGTCCGCTGTCCGCTCCTCCCCGGATGCCTTCGATCCTCGTCCTCCACGGCCCCAACCTGAACCTGCTTGGCTCGCGCGAGCCCGGCATCTATGGTCATGCCACGCTGGCCGACATCGACGAACAGCTGCGGACGCGCGCCGAACAGGCCGGCATCGTGCTGGAAACGTTCCAGACCAACCATGAAGGCGCGATGGTCGATCGCATCCAGGCCGCGCGTGCTGACGGCACCGCCTTCATCATCGCCAACCCCGCCGCCTTCACCCATACCTCGGTGGCGATGCGCGATGCACTGGCAGCGGTCGGCATTCCCTACATCGAAGTTCACCTGTCGAACCCGCACAGCCGTGAACCGTTCCGCCACACCAGTTATTTCAGTGACCTCGCCGTCGGCACTATCGCCGGCTTCGGGGCCGACAGCTACCGCTATGCACTGGACGCCGCGCTGAACAGGCTCGGCTCCGCACCCGACCAACGATAAGAAAGAGGCCGCCATGGACCTGCGCAAGATCAAGAAACTCATCGACCTGCTCGAGGAATCCAACCTCACCGAGATCGAAATCCGCGAGGGCGAGGAAGCCGTGCGCCTGTCGCGCCTCGCGCCGGCCGCTCCGACAGTCGCGCCGGTCCAGGTGATCACGCCTGCCGCTGCGCCTGTCGCACCGATGCCGATGCAGTCGCCCGCCCAGGCCGCCACCGGTGGCGCGCCGAAGCCGAGCGATCTGCCCGCGGGCCATGTGGTGCGCGCGCCGATGGTCGGTACCTATTACGCGTCGCCGTCGCCGGACAAGCCGGCGTTCGTCACCATCGGCCAACAGGTCAAGGCGGGCGACACCTTGGCCATCATCGAAGCGATGAAGATGTTCAACCCGATCGAAACCGAAGTCGGCGGCACCGTGCTGGCGATCCAGTGCGAAAGCGGCCAGCCGGTCGAGTTCGACCAACCGCTGTTCGTGATCGGGTGAGTGGGCAACGGTATGCTCGATAAAGTCGTCATCGCCAATCGCGGCGAGATCGCCCTGCGCATCGTGCGCGCCTGCCAGGCGCTGGGCATCCGCACGGTCGCCGTGCACTCCACCGTCGATCGCAACCTCAAGCACGTCGCCATGGCCGACGAGTCGGTGTGCATCGGCCCGGCGCCATCGTCGGAGAGCTATCTCAACATGCCGGCGATCATCGCCGCGGCGGAAGTCACCGACGCCCAGGCGATCCATCCCGGCTACGGTTTTCTCAGCGAAAACGCCGATTTCGCCGAACGCGTCGAACAATCCGGCTTCGTCTTCATCGGTCCGAAGGCCGACACCATCCGCCTGATGGGCGACAAGGTTGAAGCGATCCGCGCGATGAAGGCAGCGGGCGTGCCCTGCGTGCCCGGCAGTGGCGGCCCGCTCGGCGACGATGCCGACGAGAACATCCGCATCGCGCGCGAGATCGGTTATCCGGTGATCGTGAAGGCGGCGGGCGGTGGCGGTGGTCGCGGCATGCGCGTGGTCCACAGCGAAGCCGCGCTGATCAACGCCATCGCCACCACGCAGGCCGAAGCGAAAGCCGCATTTGGCAACGCGATGGTCTACATGGAGAAATTCCTCGAGAATCCACGCCACGTCGAGATCCAGGTGCTGGCCGATGGCCAGGGCAATGCCATCCATCTTGGTGAGCGTGATTGCTCGATGCAGCGTCGTCACCAGAAAGTGGTCGAGGAAGCGCCCGCACCCGGTATCACCGAAGAGCAGCGAGCGGCGATCGGCAAGGTCTGCGTGGAAGCGTGCAAGCGCATCGGATATCGCGGCGCCGGCACGTTCGAGTTCCTCTACGAGAACGGCCATTTCTACTTCATCGAAATGAACACCCGCATCCAGGTGGAACATCCGGTCACCGAAATGGTCACCGGCATCGATCTGGTGCGCGAGCAGTTGATGATCGCCGCTGGCCACAAGCTGTCGATCAAGCAGGAAGACATCGTGATGCGCGGCCATGCGATCGAATGCCGCATCAATGCCGAGGATCCGGAATCGTTCCTGCCCTCGCCCGGCCTGATCCAGCATTTCCACGCACCGGGTGGCCCCGGCGTGCGCGTGGATTCGCACATCTACGAAGGCTATCGCGTGCCGCCGAACTACGATTCGATGATCGGCAAGCTGATCGTGCACGGTCCGGATCGCGAGACGGCCATCGCACGCATGCGCGTGGCATTGTCGGAAATGGTGGTCGACGGCATCAAGACCAACATCCCGTTGCAGCAACGCATCATGCGCGATGTCGGTTTCCAGAACGGCGGGCAGAACATCCACTATCTGGAAAAACGCCTGGCCGAACGCAAGGGCCGCACCTTGCCGATTGGTTGAGGTGCGCACCAGCTCCACTCCGGCACTGGTTGCCATTGCCGCGCTGGTCGCCGCGATGGTCTCGTACCAGTTCGGCGCGAGCCTGGCCAAGCATCTGTTTCCAGCGGTCGGCGCGGAAGGCGCGACGGCATATCGACTCGGCCTGAGCGCGATCATCCTGGTGTTGTTGCGGCGTCCGTGGCGCGCGTCGACATCATCGACGAAAAAAGATTGGCGTGTGTTGTGGGGTTACGGCCTCGCGATCGGCGCGATGAACTTCGTGTTCTACATGTCGCTGCGGACGATTCCACTCGGGATTGCGGTCGCGCTGGAGTTCACCGGCCCGCTCGCGCTCGCCCTGTTCCATTCGCGGCGCCTGATCGATTTCGTGTGGATGGCATTGGTGATCGCCGGATTGCTGTTGCTGCTGCCATTGCGCGGTATCGACAAACCGCTCGATCCGGTCGGTGTGATGTATGCGCTGGCTGCCGGCGTAGGCTGGGCGCTCTACATCATCCTTGGACGCAAAGCCGGCGCAGCCTTCGGCGCCACCGCCGTCCCACTCGGCATCTCGATCGGCGCGCTCGCGACGATCCCGATTGGCTTTGCGTACGCCGGAACCGCGCTGTTTTCGCTGGATCTGCTGCCCTATGCGCTCGGTGTCGCGGTACTCAGTTCGGCACTGCCGTACTCGCTCGAGATGGTCGCGATGACGCGCATGTCGACGCGCACCTTCAGCGTGTTGCTGAGCCTGGAACCGGCGATCGCGGCACTCGCCGGTGTCGCCCTGTTGAGCGAAAACCTCGGGCTGCTGCAGTGGTCGGCGATCGCGGCGATCATGGTTGCGGCGGCCGGGACGGCGCTGAGCGTGCGTCGTCCCGCGTCGGAAAACGAGCCGCTGCCGATTGGTTGATCAGCGGCTCGTACGATTCATGGCTACAAACTCCGCAATGCATCCGTCACCGGCATGCGCGCGGCGCGCAATGCCGGGAACAGTCCGCCGATGAAGCCGATCGCCAGCGCCCACTTCAGGCCGGTCCACAGCACGTCCGGCGAGACCTTGAAGGCGAAGGTGAGCTGGCCAACGCCACCGGCGATCGTCGACGCGGTATAGCCGTTGAACACCAGCCACGCCAGCAAGCCACCGACCACTCCACCGAGCAAGGCCAGCAACATCGTCTCCAGCATCACCGCAATCACCACCGGCAGGCTGCGGAAACCGATCGCACGCAACGTGGCGATTTCGCGCGCACGCGTCGCCACCGTCGCGAACATGGTGTTGAGCGCGCCGAACACCGCACCGATCGCCATGATCGCGCCGACCACCATGCCGATGATGCGGATCACCTTGGTCATGCCTTCGGATTGCTTGCTGAAATAGTCGAGCGTGGTTTGCGTTTCGACTTCCACGCGCGGATCGGCAGCGAGCGTCGCCTTGAAGGCCTTGAACGCCTGCGGATTCTCCAGCTTCGCCACCACCGAATTGCGGGAACTGCCGCGGCGATAGGTTGCGGCGACGATCTCGGCATCGGCCCAGATTTCGGAGTCGGTGGCGTCGCCGGCATTGAACACCCCGACCACCGTCCACATGTCGCTGCCGATGCGCACCTGCTTGCCGACATCGAGGCCGCGGAACTGCCGTTGCGCGCCAGTGCCGACCACGAGTTCGCGGCGGCCCGGTTCGAAGGTGCGGCCCTGGGTGATCTTCAGGTTCGGACGCACCAGCCATGCCTGCGGACCGACGCCACGCACTTGCACGCTGCCGGTGTCGTCGGGGCCACCATTGCGGATTGGCAGGTTGGCAGCCACCACGGTTTCCGCGGAAGCGAGCGGACGACCGTCGCTGCCCTTGGCGATGCCGGGCGCCTGCTGGATCACCTGGATCGCGTCATTGCCGAGCGTCGACATCACCTCGGATGCGGAAGCGCCACGCAGGACGATCGCGGTGTCCTCGCTACCACTGGCGCGCAGCGTCTGGCGATAGCCTTCCGCCATCGCCAGCATCGCCACCAGCACCGCGACCACGCCGGCGATGCCGAGCACGATCACCGATGACGAGCCGAGGCGTTGTCGCAATGTACTGACGCCGACCTGGGTCACCGACGCCGTTTGCTGGCCGCGGCGCGTGATCACCATCCACAGTGCCAACACGACTGCGAGCGCCAGCAGCACGAACCATGGCAACAGCAGCCAAGCGGCGACGCCGATCAGGATGATCAGGAACAGACCGAAGCCGACCGCGAAGGATTTGAATTTACCCATGACGTAAGTTCCCGATCAACGCCCGGACAGGGCGTCAACAATGTTGAGGCGCATGGCGCGGATGGCCGGCAATGCGCCGACGACGAGACCGATGGCGACCATCAACGCCAGACCGAGCGACCAGCTGGCGACGCCGATGCCCGGCAAATTGAGGGTGCCTCCCGATCCCGCGCTGAGGATCGGGCCGAGCACCGTGGCCAGCCCAAGGCCACACACGCCGCCGAGCAGCACTAGCAGCACCGATTCCGCCAGCACCAGGCCGAGCACCGTGCGATCGCGGAAACCGATCGTCTTGAGCACCGCGAGTTCCGGGATGCGTTCGCGCACGGCCTGCGCCATGGTGTTGCCGGTGAGCAGGATCAGGGTGAAGAACACCGCGCCCATGATCGAGGTCACGATCAGGCCGATATCGGCGGTCTGCTTCATCCACGATGCCATCGCCGCGGCTTCGGTCTGGGTCTTGGTTTCGTTCGGAGAATTCATCGACAGCGCGTCGATCGCCTTGGCGACGCGGTCGGCCTGCTGTGCGTCCTTCACCAGTTCGACGTACCAGCCGGCGGCGCCCTGGTTGTATGGCGTCGATTCGTCGAAATACTTCCACTGCAGCATGAACATCTGGTCGTACCAGCCTGCAGCCTTCTTGTCCTTGGCGTGCAGCACGCCGACGATGTCGAACTGCCAGTTCTTGCTGCCGTCGCGGTTGGGGAAGATGGTCGAGATCAGCGGCACGCGCTGCCCGACTTTCCAGCCGAAGCGCTTCATCAGCCCCTCGCCGACCAATGCACCGGTGCGGGTATTGTTGAAGGCCTCGCGCTGCTTGGGATCGACCTGGATCTCGGGATAGACATCCAGATAGTTGGGGGCGACCGCGAAACTGAAGATCTGGTTGCGCGGTTCCTGGTAGGCGCCACCGAACCAGTTGGCATAGGTGACGGCCTTGACGCCATCCACTTGCGCGATACGCGACTGCAGCGACATCGGCAGCGACTGGATGAAGGACAGGCGCGACCCGGTTTGCAGGCGTTCGGCGCCGATCGCGCTCTTGCCGGCGTTCTCGAAACTCTCGCGCACGCCGTTGAGCAAACCGAACAGCAGGAACGCGGCGAGGATCGACAGGATCGTCAATATCGTGCGCGTCTTGCGGCGGAACAATTCCGCCCAGATGAGATGGAGATATTTCATCGTCGCGTCCTCCCTCAGGCCGCGTGTGCGACTTGCTCGACCAGCACGCCCTTGTCGAGATGCAAGGTGTGGGTGGCGTATTCGGCGGCCTTGGGATCGTGCGTCACCATCACGATGGTCTTGCCATGCTGGCGATTGAGCGTCTGCAACAGGTTGAGGATTTCCTCGGCCGAATGACGATCGAGATCACCGGTCGGTTCGTCGCAGATCAGCAGGGTGGGATCGGAGACGATGGCGCGCGCGATCGCCACGCGCTGCTGCTGGCCGCCGGACAGTTCATTGGGACGATGCTTCATGCGATCCTCGAGGCCGACCAGCTTCAACGCGATCTCTGCGTTCTGCTTGCGCTGTGCGGCGCCGAGGTTGGTGAGCAACAGCGGCAGTTCGACATTCTTCAACGCGCTGAGCATCGGCATCAGGTTGTAGAACTGGAAGACGAAGCCGACGTGGTCGCTGCGCCATTGCGCGAGTTGTCCGCCGCCCATGCGATCGATGCGGGTGCCACCGACGTCGATCTCGCCCGAGGTCGGCGTATCGAGGCCGCCGATCAGGTTGAGCAAGGTCGACTTGCCCGAGCCCGACGGCCCCATCAGCGCGACGAAATCGCCCTGCGCAATGTCGAGATCGATGCCGTGCAGCACTTCGACCTTTTCGGGTCCGCGCTGGTAGGTCTTGGTGAGGTTGCGGGTCGATACCAATGCAGTCATGTCATTGCTCCCAGTCGATTCGGCACTTCGGTTCGGCGCGGTGCGCCAGGTCATTCGCTCTTGGCGGCGGCATCTTTCACCTTGCCGCCATCCTTCAATTCCGCTGGTGGTTGCAGCACCACCGTGTCGCCGGCGGACAATCCGCTGACGACCTGCTTTGCATCGTTGCCGATCTTGCCGGCGACGGTGAGTTCGTGCATCGCCACCTTGCCGCCGTCACCGACCACGAAGGCGACGTCCTTGCCGTCACGCTGCACGATCGCCGCCGTCGGCGCGCGTACGCCCTTCGGTGCAGGCTGGTCCGCCGGACGCGCCTTTTCCAGGAAACTCACGCTCACGCCCATGTCGGGCACGATGCGGTCGTCCTTCTTGTCGAGTGCAACGCGCACCTTCACCGTCGCCTTGCCGCGATCGGCGGTGGGGATGATGGCGATCACGTGCGCGGGAATCTTCCAGTCGGGATAGGCGTTGAGCGTCGCCTCGACCGGCATGCCCGGCTGCACGCGACCGATGTAGGCCTCGCCGACATCGACTTCCACTTCCAGCGAATCCATGTCGACAATCGTGCCGATGCCGGTGCGGGTGAAGCCGCCGCCAGCAGAGAACGGCGAGACGATTTCGCCGGGTTGCGCCGCCTTGGCGATCACCACGCCCTTGAACGGCGCGCGAATGATCGTGTTGTCGACACCGGTGCCGGCGATGGTCAATTGCGCCTGCGCCGCCTGCGCGCTGGCGTTCGCCGAAGCGAGTTGCGCGCGCAGGCTGTCGCGTGCGGCAACTGCCTGGGTGTATTGCGCCTGCGACACCAGTTTCTGCTGCATCAGCGGTGCCAAGCGCTTGACGTTCGTTTCGGCATCGACCAGCTGTGCCTGCAAGCTGCCGGCCTGGCTCTGCGCCGCGTGCGCCTGCGCCGTCGCCAGCACTTTCGCTTCATTGGCGTCGACCGGTTCGAGGGTGGCGATTATCTGCCCTTCCTCGATATGCTGGCCTTCCTGGATGCGGACATCGAGCAACTTTCCGGTCACCTTCGCCGACACTGTCGCGATGCGTCGCGCCACCACGTAACCGGTGGCATCAAGCACGGAAGCGCTCTGATTGCCGGAACCGCCCATCGCCGTCACCGTCGCAGTCTGCACTTCGATGACGCGACTGCGCGCGAACACCATCCAGCCGATGATCGCGAAAATCGCCAAGGCAGCGATGATCGCCAGCGTGATCCACAGCCAGCGCAACGAACGCCTGGGCGGCGGCGCGGAGCGGTCGATGCGCAATTGTGACAACAGGTCGGCGTTCGTATTCATGCAGATATGAAGATCCGTTGTTCCGCGGAGTGTACCCGGCGCATCGGCCGGTCGAGTGCCATGCCACATTAAGGATGCCGCCTGCCGATGTCAGGTGACAGCTGTCATGTCGATCGCCTGACGCCTGCGACTGCCTGCGAACGCCGACGAATCGCACAGTGGGCCACCCCAAGAGGACCCTTGCATGGACATGGCCACACAGGTGATCGCCCGACTCGACGGCGCCCGCAAGCAGTACGGCACGGTGCAGGCGCTCGCCGGACTCGATCTGGACATCCACCGCGGCGAAGTGCTCGCCCTGCTTGGCGCCAATGGTGCCGGCAAGACCACCGCGATCTCGCTGCTGCTCGGACTGGCGATACCCACGCAAGGCAATGCCGAACTGTTCGGGCAACTGCCGCATGAGATCGTCGCGCGCCGCCGCATCGGCGTGATGCTGCAAACCGCCAGCATTCCCGACAACAATACCGTGCAGGAATTGCTCGAGCTCACCCGCAGCTATTACCCGCAGCCGCGCGCACTCGACGACTGCATCCGCCTCGCCGGTTTGCAGGAATTGCTGAAGCGTCGCTACGGCAAATTGTCCGGCGGCCAGCAACGGCGCGTGCAGTTCGCGCTGGCGATTTGCGGCGATCCCGAACTGATCTTCCTCGATGAACCCACCACCGGCCTCGACATCGAATCGCGCGAAACCTTGTGGAACGCCATTCGCAGCCTCGTCGCGCAAGGCACCGCCGTCCTCCTCACCACCCACTATCTGGAAGAAGCGCAGGCGCTGGCCGATCGCGTGGTGGTGATCCACAACGGTCGTGAAGTCGCGCAAGGCACTGTCGACGAGATCCGCGCAGTGGTGAGCGAACAACGCATCCGCTGCCGCAGCCTGGTCTCGCAGGAACAGCTCGCGGCGTGGCCGGGCGTGCACGAGGCCCGCGTCGTCGACGGTCGCGTCGAATTGATCGTGGAGGATGCCGCTTCGGTGCTGCGCTGGTTGCTGTCGCTCGATCCCACCCTCGACGAACTGGAAGTGACCCGCGCCGGATTGGCCGATGCCTTCCTCGCCCTCACCCGCGATTCGCAGGAGACCCACTGATGTCCACGCCCGCCGTTGCCTCCGCGCAGCCGTCGCGGTTGCGCATCCACGCGCTGGAAGCCCGCAATGAATCGCTGCGCATGCTGCGTTCGCCGATGTTCGTCTTCCCTACCCTGATGTTCCCGCTGCTGTTCTACGTGATGTTCGGCCTGCTGCTGAACCACGGCAACGCCAAGGCGGCCACTTATCTCTATGTCAGTTACGGCGTGTTCGGCACGTTGGGCACCTCGCTGTTCGGGTTCGGCGTGTCGGTGGCGAACGAACGCAATCTCGGCCATCTGCTGTACAAGCGCGCATTGCCGATGCCGCCATCCGCCTACCTGATCGCCAAGCTCGCGATGGCGATGCTGTTCGCGACCATCATCAGCATCAGCTTGTTCGTCCTCGCCACCACCTTGGGCGGCGTGCACGTCACTGCCATGCAGTTCGCCGAATTGTTGCTGACCAATGTCCTCGGCGTGCTGCCGCTGGCCGCGCTTGGCCTCTACATCGGCACCCGCGTACCCGCCAACGGCGCGCCGGCGGTGATCAACCTGGTCTACCTGCCGATGTCGCTGCTGTCCGGCCTGTGGATGCCGCTGAGCACCATGCCGCCGTTCATTTCGAAGATCGCGATGGCACTGCCGCCGTGGCATCTCGCGCAGATCGCGTTCAAGGTGGTGGGCTATGATTCCGGGCAGCCGCTGTGGTTGCACGTTGCAGTGCTGGCCGCGTTCACCATCGTGTTCTTCCTGCTCGCGCAACGGCGCCTGCAGCGCAACGGTTGAAGGAGACGGAAGTCTTGCAAGCACTCCGCGCCATGTTCACCCCGGCACCGGATTCGCTGGTCGCGCGTGACCTCGCGCGCGGACACCCGCTGTGGAGCCACGCCATCCAGCTGCTGTGGTCGTCGTGGATCTTCATCATTCCGATCTTCGAGGATCACGGCTACACGTTTCGCTGGCTGGTGCTGACGCTGGCCAGCTACCCGGTGTTCCTGTTCCTCTACGCCAAGTGTTGCACCGGCACACCGCGTGCGGCGGGATGGTACGCAGTCGCGATGCTGGCGATGTGCCTGGTGTTGATGCCGTGGTATCCCGGCGGCCTGAGCTATTTCGTGTTTGGCTGCATCATGTTGAGTTGCGGCTTGATGCGGCCGATCCAATACGGATTGGCATTGCTGTTCTTCAACACTCTCTGCATCGCCGAAGGGCGCTGGCTGCACTATCCGTGGAGCGCTCTGGCATGGCTGCCGATTACCACGGTTATCATCGGCATCCTGGTGCAGTTCGAACGCAGCAATGCTCGCAAGAACGCCGAACTGGCGCTGTCGCATGCCGAAGTGAAACGCATCGCCGCGTTCGCCGAGCGCGAACGCATCGGTCGCGACCTGCATGACCTGCTCGGCCACACGCTGTCGATCATCGCGCTGAAATCGGAACTGGCCGGCAAGTTGGTCGAACGCGATCCGCACACTGCGCGCCGCGAGATCGACGACGTCGCGCGCATCGCCCGCGAAACACTGTCGGAAGTGCGCGCCACCGTCAGCGGCATGCGCAATGCGGTGCTGCTGGCGGAACTGGCTTCGGCGCGGGTGCTACTCGGCGCCGACAACATCCACATGGTGGCGACGATGGACGAAATCGCGCTCAAGCCCGATGCCGAATCGGCGCTGGCGATGAGCCTGCGCGAGGCCATCACCAACGTGCAGCGCCATGCCGGTGCGCGCCACGTCGAAGTGCGGTTGCAACGCAACGACGACGGCGTGGCGATGGAAATCAGCGACGACGGCCGTGGCGGCACATTGCGTGCGGGCAACGGATTGACCGGCATGCGCGAACGCCTGGAAGCGCATGGCGGATCGCTGGAATTACCCGGAAACAGTGGGCGCAGTGAACGCGGCACCACCCTGGTCGCACGCCTGCCGGCACGGTGCCTGGCATGACCACGCCCAACAAGATCCGCGTGCTGATCGCCGAGGACCAAGCGATGGTGCGCGGCGCGCTGGCGGCGCTGCTGCGGCTGGAAACCGACATCGACGTGATCGGCGAAGCAGCCGATGGCGAGATCGCCTGGCGCGAACTGCAACGGCTCCAGCCCGACCTGCTGCTCACCGATATCGAAATGCCGGGCCTGTCGGGACTCGATCTCGCGCAACGCATCCAGCGCCACGAACTGCCGGTGAAGGTCGCGATCGTCACCACCTTCGCCCGCGCCGGTTTCCTGCGTCGCGCCCTCGATGCCGGCGTCACCGGCTATCTGCTGAAGGACGCGCCGGCCGAACAACTCGCGGAAGCATTGCGCCAGGTGATGCGCGGCGGCCGCGCCATCGATCCGCAACTGGCGATGGCGGCGTGGACCGAACCCGATCCGCTCAACGATCGCGAACGCCAGGTATTGCGACTGGCCGGCGATGGCATGTCGAGCAGCGAAATCGCCGCGCGGCTGCATCTTTCGCAGGGTACGGTGCGCAATTACCTGTCGGAAATCATCGGCAAGCTCGCCGTCGCCAACCGCATCGAAGCCGCGCGACTCGCGCGCCAGAAGGGATGGCTATGAACACCCGCACCTGTGATTGGTTGACCGTCGTCGCGATCGCCGGACTGGCTTACGTGACGGCCACCGCGCTGCACGAACACCTCGGGCACGCCGCCGCCTGCACCGCGCTCGGCAGCAACGTGCTGAAGTTCGGCGCCTTCTATGTCGAATGCAACGATGGCAAGTTGAGCGCAATGAGCGTGCGGATGGTCGCGCTCGCCGGGCCGGTGGTGAGCCTGCTGCTGGGATTGGTCGGCGCGCGCCTGTTGCGTCGCGCATGGGCACCGCTGCCGCGATTGTTCATCTGGATGCTGGCCAGCATCGGCCTGATGACCGCGTTCGGCTACATGATGTTCTCGGCAGTCGCCGGCATCGGCGATCTCGGCATCGGCAAGGACGGCGTGCTGCACGATGTGGCGATGCCGTGGCTGTGGCGCGTGCTGATGGGCGGTGTCGGTTACTGGCTGTATGACCGCAGCGTGGTCTGGAGCATGCGCACGCTCGCCGGCATCATTGGTGGTCGCGAAGATCGACCGCGCCGCGTGCAACGCCTGTCACTGCTCACCTATCTCGCCGGCGCCGTGACCTGCATCGTCATCGGCCTGTTCAATCCGGAAGGCATCATCATCGTCCTCACCTCCGCCGCCGCGGCCAGTCTTGGCGGAACCTCGGGGTTCGCGTGGGGACCGCCGCGCACGCGCGTCGGCGCCGGCGATTCCGATCCCGTGGTGTTCCCGCGCAGCTGGGCGTGGATCATCGTCGGCGTGGCGGTGGTGCTGTTCTACGGCATCGTGTTAGGCCCGACCATATCGCGCTCATGACAGCTGGCTGACGATCTTCGCGTTCTTCAACATCGCGAACGCCGCGCGCAAGCCTTGCGCCTCGCCGCCAGCAGGGCGACCCGGACGATCGCTGTCGTTCCACGAATACACGTCGACATGCGCCCAGCGCTGTTCCGCCGGCACGAATTTCTGCAGGAACAATGCCGCGGTCACACTGCCGGCCATCGTCGTCGAACTGGCGTTGGCGATATCGGCGATCCCGCTGACGAGATAACGCAGGTACGGTTGCCACAGCGGCATCCGCCACAACGGATCGCGCTGTTCGTTGCCCGACTGCAGCCACGCCTGGGCGACGGCGTCGTCATTGGCATACAACGCCGGCAGATCGGGACCGAGCGCAACGCGTGCAGCGCCGGTCAATGTGGCGAAATCGACGATCAACGCTGGCTGCAATTCCGCGGCGCGCGTCAATGCATCCGCCAGCACCAGGCGGCCTTCGGCATCGGTGTTGTCGATTTCCACGCTCGCACCCTTGCGGGTGGCGATGATCTCGCCCGGCCGCAACGCATTCGGACCGACGGCATTCTCCACCGCCGGCACCAGCAGGGTGATGTGCAGCGGCACTTTCCGCCGCATCAGCAGTTCCGCCAGCGCGATCGCGTGCGCGGCACCACCCATGTCCTTCTTCATGTTGCGCATGCCGGCGCCGGCCTTGAGATTGAGGCCACCGGTATCGAAACACACGCCCTTGCCGACGATGGCGAGATGCGGCGCCGAGGCATCACCCCATTCCAGCTCGATGATGCGCGGCGCGCGATGGGACGCACGACCAACAGCATGGATCGCCGGATAGTTGCCTGCGATCAATTCATCGCCGCGCTTCACGTCGATGCGCGCGCCCTGTGCGGCGGCGATCTCGCGCGCGATCGCTTCGATCTCGTCCGGGCCCATGTGCTCGCTCGGCGTATGCACCATGTCGCGCACGCGGCAGCAGGCGGCGAACACATCGGAGAGTACCGCATCGGGATCGGCGAGCAGCAGTCGCGCCGGTGCGCGCAGCGGCGCCTTGTAGCGATCGAAGCGATACGCACCGAGGCTCCAGCCGAGTTGCAAGGCGGCGCGCGATGCCTCGTCGAAATCGCCCTGCGGCGCCCAATCGGCGACCGGCAACGCCAGCGGCCCGTGCGCATACGAGTACGGATCGTGCGCATCGCCGATGCCGAGGATCGCGCCGGACACGCCGTTCGCATCCGGCAACAGCAAGGCACTGCCCGGCGTCGCGGTGAATGCCTGCGCGTCGAGCCACTGCTTGATCTGCGCCGGTTGCGTCGCCAGCCACGCCGGCAGCGTCTCGTTGGTCAGGCACCACAGCGGTTTGGCGTTGTCGGAATGGGTGACGATTGCAGGCGTGCTTGGTGCTGAACTGTCGGTCATGGCGATCCTGTTGCTGCAAGGTGCGTCGTGTCCAGCCAATCGGCGCAGGCGGACAAGGTGGTGAAAGTGAAGTCGGGGGCGCGCGCGTCGTCCGGCCAGCGCGCATCGATGCGGTTGATCCACGCGGTCTTCAGGCCCGCGCGTTGCGCACCGATGACGTCGAGTTCGATGTCGTCGCCGACATGCAGGACGTTGGCGGGCGCCGCACCCAGCAGATCGCAGGCATGGTGGTAGATGGCAGGATCGGGCTTGCCGGCGCCGAAGTCGCGCGCGGTGACCATGCCCTTGAACAGATGGGCGATGCCGATGCGCTCAAGATCGGCATTGCCGTTGGTCAACGCGCAGATCGGGTAACGCGCGGCCAATCGCTGCAACGCTTCCATCGCATCGTCATAGAATTCCACCCGGTTGCGTTCGTCGTAAAACGCGGCATAGGCGGGGCCGCTCAACGCGACATCGCCACCGCTTTCGCGCAACGCATGTTCGATGCCGCGCTGGCGCAAGGTGCTGGCATCGTGTGCGAGTTCGGGATGGCGCTCGATCAACCACCGGCGCAGTTCGCGCATCGCCGGAATCGGGAACATCGCCGCAGTGGCCGGACTGTGGCGCTCGAACCATGCGTGCAGCACGCGTTCGATGCGCTCGCCGATCGGCGGGAACGGCCACAGGGTGTCGTCGAGATCGAGGGTGATCGCGTGGATCGCGGGCGTCATCCGCACAGTGTAGGGCCGAACGCACCGCGACTCACTTGTCGCGCTCATTCCATCAGGCGCGCCCAGCCCTCCATGCCGTCCAGTTTCGACAGCACGATTTTCAGGCAGACCAGCAACGGCACCGCCAGCAGCAGGCCGATGATGCCCCAGGCCCAACCGAACACCAGCAGCGCGATCATCAGCATCAGCGGCGAGATCGCCATGCGCTTGCCCAGCACCACCGGCGTCAGGATCTCGCCTTCCAGCAGGTGCAAGCCGAGATAAATGCCGCCGGGAATCAATGCGTGCGGCAGGTCGGGCTGGGTGACGATGCCCATGACCAGCAACACGGCCACGCCAATCAGCGGCCCGACGATCGGCGCGTAGTTGAGCAGTGTCGCCAGCGTGCCCCACAACAAGGCGCTTTGCCCATCGATGCCGACGAAGAAGTGCAGGCAGGTCGCGAGCACCAGTCCCAGCAACACGTTGATGATGCTGATGGTGAACACATAGCGCGAAATTTCCTGCTCGATCGACAGCAGGATGTCGACGGTGATCCGTCGCTGGTTCTTTCCGGGCACCAGCTCGACCGCCCGCCGTTCCAGGGTGTGGCCGAAGATCATGAAGAACAGCGTCAGCAGGATCACCGCGAGCAATTGCGCCACCAGGTGCGGCGCGTATTTCGCCACCCGTGACAGCGGATCCGATCCATCGCTGGCGACCATTTGCACCTGCTTGGACGCCGGCACGGCGCCGGTCGCCTTGCCCAGGCTCTCGGCCATGCGGTTGGCATCCTGCACCGGCTTGATCAATGCGCGCAACTTCGGCGTCACCTTGGCCATCTGCTGCGGCATGGTGCGCGCCCAATCCACCGCGGGCTGCGCAACCTGGTTGGAGACCACCACCATCAGCGCGATGCCGCCGGCCAACACCAGGATCGCGGCCAGCGCGCGCGGGATGCGCAAACGACCGAGCAGGCGGATGACCGGATTGCCGATCAGGGCGAAGAACAACGCCAGCAGCACTGGCAGCACGATTTCCTGCGCAGCCCACAGCATCGCCATCGCCAGCAGCGTGGCGATCACGATCGCGGCTTTCGAGGAGGGCGGTCGCGGCGCCTCTTCCGGCGGTTCGATCGCTGGCTCGACAGCGTCCGGATCGGTGCCGGCGTCGTTGCTCATTGCCGGCTCACCACGCGCCCGAGCGACGCAATGCCTCGTGCGTGCGCAGGACATCGTCGTCGTTCACCGCCACGCCATCGCCGCTGCCGTCATCCGTCGCGTGTTGCGCGATCTCCACGACTGCCTCTCCCGCGGTATCGGCAACGTCGTCGACCGCTTCCACGGCAACACCGGCCTGGTCCACCGCGAACAATCCGCTGAGGGCACTGACGAGATTGATGAAACCGCTGGCGGTCGTGTTCGATGGTTCACTGCGACCAATCAGGAATCCGCCGGCGAGACCGGCGATCACGATGCGTCCCGGCGTCCACGCATCGCCCCAGGTCTGGCGCAGGCGCAACCATTCGCGGGTGATGGCACGCGTGTTCGTTTCCAGCGCCTGCTCGGCCCGTTTCACCCGCTCGATGTCGTCGGCGAAACTCATGGCGATGCCCCGTCACTTTGGTCGCCATCACCATCGCCGATGCCGACCCGTGCCAGTTGCCGGCGCGTCGCCTGCATTCGCGTGTGCTCGAAATACACGGTGACCCGCCATGCCGCCAGCGCGGTCACGACCAGATTGGCGATCGCTGCCACCAGCAACGCCAGCGGCCACGACCAATGCAACCACGCCACCAGCACCGCGACCAGCGCCGCCGACAGCAGCAGCCAAGCCGTTGCGCCGAACACGATCGCAACCGCGGTGAACGCCGCCGCACGCCCGAATGCACTGCGCGCCAAGGCGATATCGGCGGCGACCAGCGCGCGCAATGATTCGCCGGCCTGCTTGGCCGCGGCGACACCGGAACGCCCGGCCGCGCCGACCTCATGAATCGCATCGAGCAGGTCGCGGTGGGCGGGCGTCTCCGGATCGCGCTCCGTTCCGGAGGCTTCCGTCACGGGCGGATTACTTGTCGCTGTCGCCGGAACGCGCGAGCTTGGCGATCACCCACCCGGCCGCGAGCGCGACACCGAATGCAGTGAGCGGACGTTCGCGGATCAAGTCGGCGGCGGAATCCATCACGTCGCGGCTCTTGCCCATCAATGCGTCCATCTGTTCCTTGGCGGCGGCACCCGCCTGTCCGGCGGCGGCCTTGCCGGCCTGCGCGCTGTCGGCGAGTTCCGACTTCACGTTGGTGCCGCCAAGCTTGAATTCCTCGCCGGCAGCGGAGGCCGCGCTTTTCACCGTATCGCCCGCGTGGATAGCTGCCTGCTTCAGGTGACCGCCGGCCTCGTTGAGGTTTTCTTTCATCGTCGACATGCTCTTCTCCTGTGTGAAATTCAATTGCGACCGCGATGCAGGCAACGCAGGTATTTGCCACCGGCGTCGCGCGCCGCATCCGCATCGGCGATGACAGGACGCTTCACCGCGGAGGCGCAGATGGTGCTGCGCTGCTCCAGTTTCGGGCACAAGCGCCCATGCCGATCCGGACGTTTGCAAGTGTCGCCGAGGCGACTGTTGATCTGTGTGATGAACTCGGCCTTGGCCATCGGGAACGCCATGCCCTTGAAGATGCCGTCATGGCTGCCGGCGAGCTTTTTCGCTGCTGCAGGCCGCACGTTGGCCGATGTTGGCGGCACGCTCGCCTGCGGAGACTGGGGCGCGCCTGCGGCACTCGGTGCCGACGCCGGTGCGGCGGCGGGTGTGGCCGGTTGTCGCTGGCAGCCGGCAACACATGCCAGCGCCAGGAGGAATACGGGAAATGTTCTTGTCATCTTGATCATCATGGAATCATCAACTCACCGACGCGATCATCGCGCAGGACCCGGAATCGCAGTTGCTGCGGCGGCGCGCGGAAGCTGGCGCGGAAACTGGTGAGATCATTGAAGCGGCCATTGGTTCCCTCCAGCAACACATCGCCCGAATTCAAACCAGAACGCGCGGCGCGGCTGTTGGCTGACACCGAGGCCACCAACACGCCGCTCAAGCCCTGGCGACGATAACTCTCCGGCAGTTCGGCGAAGGTGACGCCGGCCAGGCGCGGATCGAGACTGGCACCGTCACCCGACTGCTGGCGCAGTGCCGAGGTGATCGTGGCCGCCTTGCCGGCGCGCACGACATCGAGTCGCGCCGAGGTCGCACCGACCTGCAAACCTTCGATGTTGTGGAAATCGTCCATGCTGGCGACGCGCTGGCCATTGACGGCGGTGATCACGTCACCCACCTGCAGGCCGGAACCGGCATCGTACACGCGGGTGACACGCGCACCGGCGGGATTGCTCGAATCGCTGGTGGCCACGCCCAGCGTGCCGCGCCGGACCATGCCCTTGTTGGCGAGCAGCTGGCGCATCACCGTCGATGCGAGGCTCGAGGGAATGGCGAAACCGAGGCCGATATTGCCGGCCATCGACCCTTGCGGATTGAAGCTGGCGGTGTTGATGCCGACCAGTTGCCCGTTGAGATCGACCAGGGCGCCACCGGAATTGCCGGGATTGATCGAGGCATCGGTCTGGATGAAGTTCTGGTAGCCGAGGCCGGGCAGATTGCTGCGGCCGAGCGCGGAGACGATCCCCGAGGTCACCGTCTGGCCGACGCCGAACGGATTGCCGACCGCGACCACGAAATCACCAACGCGCAAGCGGCTGCTGTCGGCGATCGGCAACGCGCTGAGGTTCTGCGCCGGAATCTGCATCAGCGCGATGTCGGTATCGGCATCGGAACCGCGGAAGGTCGCCTTCAGCGTGCGGCCATCGGCCAACGTCACCGAGACGTCATCGGCGCCTTCGATCACATGATGATTGGTGAGGATCAGGCCCTGCTGCGCATCGACGATCACCCCCGAACCCAGCGATTCCAGGATGCGCTCCTCCGGGATGCCGAACATGCGGCGGAACACCGGATCGTTGCCGAACGGCGTGTTCACCCGTTGGCGCTGCTTGCTGTGGACGCTGACCACCGCCGGCAACACCTTCTGCAGCATCGGCGCCAGCGATGGCACCGCCTGCCCGGCCACCGCCGACGGCAACGCGGCTGCCAGCGGCAGGCTGGTCGCCGTTGGCGGCGTGTGGGCATCGGCAGGCGTGGTGATCGCTTCGCGCAGGGCGGTGGCGGCGAAACCGCCAAAGGCCGCAGCGGCGGCCAACACGAGGATGAGCGGGGTCTTGCGCATGGTGTGTCCGGACTCCTGACACCGTGTTATCGCCAGCCGACCATGGCTGGTGGATGAATGGTACGCAGGCGACCCGTGTCATGGGGGCTGCGACGGGACCGACCGCCGTGTGCTGCGTCGCAAAAAAGATGAATGCGTAAAAATCACGGCCGTGCCGCATTTTCACCTGACGTGCTTGACAGCCGTTTATCCTCGCCTTAACTTTTCCAGCCGCGCCACAACATCTTGTGGTTTGGGGGAGAGGAAGACCCAAATCTGGGGTTCTTGCCTGAATACACAGCTGGATCCGCAGATGCTCATCAGCGCTGACGGGTCCATACTCAGAGGTTCAAGGAGACATACACCGCATGAGCACCGCGCCCCGCCTGGAAGCCGTTCGCATCGCCGCCCCGGAAGGCGAAATCCCGATGCAACCGGCCTCGCTCGACATCTGGGACAAGAAGTACCGGCTGAAGACCAAGCAGGGCGACGCACTCGATGCCGACATCGACGCCACCTATCTGCGCGTGGCCAAGGCGTTGGCCGACGCGGAACCGAATGCCGAGCAGCGTCCGTTCTGGACCGATCGTTTCCTGTGGGCGCTGCGCCGTGGCGCGATCCCCGCTGGCCGCATCACCTCCAATGCCGGTGCGCAGGCCCACAAGCCCGCCACCAGCACCATCAACTGCACCGTCTCCGGCACCATTCCCGATTCGATGGACGGCATCCTCGAGCGCGTGCACGAAGCTGGCCTGACGTTGAAGGCCGGTTGCGGCATCGGCTATGAGTTCAGCACCCTGCGTCCGAAGGGCGCCTTCGTCGCCGGCGCCGGCGCCTACACCTCCGGCCCGATGTCCTTCATGGATATCTACGACAAGATGTGTTTCACGGTGTCGTCGGCCGGTGGTCGCCGCGGCGCGCAGATGGGCACCTTCGACATCAGCCATCCCGACGCCCGCGACTTCATCCGCGCCAAGCGCGAAGATGGTCGCCTGCGCCAGTTCAACCTCTCGCTGCTGATCACCGACGGCTTCATGCAGGCGGTGGACAGCGATGGCCAGTGGCCGCTGGTGTTCCCGCTGTCGCACAAGGAACTGGGCGAGGTGAACCTGGAGGATCCCGCGCAGATCGTCTGGCGCGACTGGCCGACCAGCGAAGGCTATGTCAATCGCGACGATGGCCTGGTCGCCTGTCGCGTGTATGGCACGGTGCGGGCGCGCCATCTGTGGGACATGATCATGGCGTCGACGTATGACTACGCCGAGCCGGGTTTCATCCTGATCGACAAGGTCAACGAGATGAACAACAACTGGTGGTGCGAGAACATCCGCGCGACCAATCCCTGCGGCGAACAGCCGCTGCCGGCCTACGGCGCCTGCCTGCTGGGTTCGGTCAACCTGACCAAGTTCGTGCGCCAGCCCTTCACCGCCGAAGCCAGCTTCGACTGGGCCGAGTACAAGGAAGTCGTACGCGTGTTCACCCGCATGCTCGACAACGTGGTGGAAGTGAACGGCCTGCCGTTGCAGAAGCAGCGCGACGAAATCATCCGCAAGCGTCGCCACGGCATGGGCTTCCTCGGCCTCGGCAGCACCGTGACCATGCTCAAGATGAAGTACGGCTCGAAGGAGTCGTGCGAATTCACCGAGCGCATCGCCCGCGAAATGGCGATCGCCGGCTGGGAAGTCGCGGTGGAACTGGCGAAGGAAAAAGGGCCGGCGCCGATCATGGACGAGCGCTTCGAAGTCACCGCCGAGATGCTGCGCAAGCGTCCGGAAATGGCCAAGGACGGCTGGCGCATCGGCCAGGAAATCGAAGGCAAGGTGCTGCACGCGCGTTACTCGCGCTACATGCAGCGGATTGCCGAGGTCGCGCCGGAACTGGTGGATGAACTCGCCGACGTCGGTGCGCGCTTCACCCACCACAGCTCGATCGCGCCGACCGGCACCATCAGCTTGTCGCTGGCCAACAACGCCTCGAACGGCATCGAACCGTCGTTCGCGCACCACTACAGCCGCAACGTGATCCGCGAGGGCAAGAAGTCGAAGGAAAAAGTCGACGTCTATTCGTTCGAACTGCTGGCCTATCGCGAACGCATCAATCCCGGTGCGATGCCTTTCGCCGAAGACGACGCCGCGCGCCTGCCCGACTACTTCATCTCCGCCGACGACATCTCGCCGAAGGAACACGTCGACGTGCAGGCCGCCGCGCAGAAGTGGGTGGATTCCTCGATCTCCAAGACCGCGAACGTCCCCACCGACTATCCGTACGAGGACTTCAAGGACATCTACCGCTACGCCTACCAGCAGGGGCTGAAGGGCTGCACCACCTTCCGCTTCAACCCGGCCGCCTTCCAGGGCGTGCTGGTGAAGGAAAAAGACCTCGAGAACACCACCTACCGCTTCGAACTGGAAGACGGCAGCATGATCGAGGTGAAGGGCAACGAGGAAATCGAATACGACGGCGAGACGCATACCGCCGCCAACCTGTTCGATGCATTGAAAGAAGGCTACTACGGGAAGTTTTGAGCATGGCCGTCAAGATCGATCAGAAAATCAAGGGTTACAACGTCGTCACCGCGGACGACAAGACGCCGCCGCAAGCGGGCGGAAGCGTGGCGCGCGAGAAGGTGGAAGCCGAGCTTCCGATGGCCGACGTGATCCAGATGCACGAGAAGATCGAGCGTCCGGAAATCCTGATCGGCAGCACCTACAAGATCAAGTCGCCGCTGGTGGAACACGCGATGTACGTGACCATCAACGACATCGTGCTCAACGCCGGCACCGAACACGAACTGCGCCGCCCGTTCGAAGTCTTCATCAACTCGAAGTCGATGGAACACTTCCAGTGGATCGTCGCGCTGACACGCATCATGTCGGCGGTGTTCCGCAAGGGCGGCGACGTCACCTTCATCGTCGATGAAATGAAGGCGGTGTTCGATCCCAAGGGCGGCTACTACAAGGCAGGCGGCGTCTACATGCCGTCACTGGTGGCGGAACTCGGCAGCATCGTCGAGGACCACCTCAAGACCATCGGCATGATGCATGACCCCGACATGGACGAGCACCAGCGCGCGCTGATCACCGAGAAACGCCGCGCCTTCGAGCAGCAACACTCAAAAAAAAACGCTAACGCCGCGCCGCTGACCGTCGAGGAAGACATCGCGGTGACCGGCGAAGGCACCAGCTTCCCGCCCAGCGCCACCATGTGCCACAAGTGCAACAACAAGGCGGTGGTGATCATGGATGGCTGCGCGACATGCTTGAATTGCGGGTATAGCAAGTGCGGGTGATGGAGTGAGGGTTTGGTTGGGCGAAAAAACGGGACCGTGAGGTCCCGTTTTTGCTGGTGGGTTGGGCTGAGCTGGTTTCGGCCAAGAGCTGCCTCAGCGCTGCCCTGCATCCAGATGAGTCAGGTACAGGCGCAAGTCGAACTCCATCTGGTGGTAGTCCGGCTCCATGTGCGTGCACAGCTGGTAGAAAGACTTGTTGTGCTCGGTTTCCTTCAAGTGCGCGAGTTCATGCACCGCGATCATCTTCAGGAACGCAGCGGGCGCATCGCGGAACACGGTGGCGATGCGAATCTCGCGGCTGGCCTTGAGCCTGCCGCCCTGCACCCGGGAAATGGCGGTGTGAGTGCCGAGCGCGTGTTTCATCACCTGCAGCTTGCTGTCGTAGACCACCTTGCCCAGCGGCACCGCTCTGCGCAGGTGCTCGTCTTTGAGCGCCTGGACGTAATCGTACAGCTGGCTGTCGCTGCGCACGGCGTGACTCTGGCCGTACTTGTCGGCGAGTATCGTGCCCAGCCGATCTTGTTCGATCAGCTCGCGCACCCGCGCCTGCATGTGTTGTGGGTAGCCGGCGAGGTACTTCAAAGGTTCCATCGGCAGAAGGGGGCGAACGCGGTCGGACCGTAAGTATGATGGCTGGGAAATCTTCGACGAGAAACGGCGATATGGCGAAGGCGAATCCGCTCCAGGAACAGTTGCTCAAGGCGGGCCTGGTCAAGAAATCCAAGGTGGCCGAGGTGGCACGCGAGCAGAACAAGGCCCGGCATGCGAAAGGGCCGTCCGAGCCCAACGAAATCCAGCGCGAAGCAGAGCGGGCCCGGCTCGAAAAGGTCGAGCGAGACCGTGCGCTTGCCGCCGAGCGCAAAGCTCAGGCGCGCATTACTGAACTTCGTGCCCAGGCGCGGCAAATCATCGAGGACAAGAAAGTGCCGCGCTTTGGAGAGAGCGAATACCGCTTTACTGCCGACGGCGCCATCCGCACCCTGCTTGTCGACGAGGACCTGCGCAAGAAGCTGTCCTCCGGCACGTTGGTGATTGCGCGTCTGGGCGACCGCTATGAGCTGTTACCGCGCGCGGCCGGCGACAAGGTGCGCGAACGCGATGCCAGCATGATCGTGCTCGATCATGGCCAGGACGCGGACACCGAGCCTTCCGTCGGAACCTCCGAAGACGATGCGTATTACGCGCAGTTCCAGGTGCCCGACGATTTGGTTTGGTAACCGTGAATTGAACGGCGGCTTCGGGTCGTAACCGGCCATCTCCGCCCTCGACGCCATCGTTCAAATCCCGCGCCCGAAACAAGCTCTTCTTGACTTGTCGTGAGCTGCATAACGGGATCTGCACCAAGCCGGAAGCCATTTCTGGCGCCGGCCTTTGGTATCGTGACGCGGCGCTCGGGGCGTCAATAGCATGTACAGGGGAGTTCGATTGAAACGCTATCCTTTTCTGGCCTTGCCATTGGCCCTGGTCTTTGCTCCCGCGCTTGCGGCGACTTCTGCCAAAGCGCCACCAGCCGAATACGCGGCGTACTTCGCCGCAGTTCGCAAGGCGGACGCCATCGCCGATCCATTGCAGCGTTGCCTTGCCTACCCGGACCTGCCCAACAATACGTGGGCACCCGGGATCGCAAAAGCGCGATGCACGATGTTCCTCACTCCACCTCGCTACACGCTGGACGATATCGAAAAGAAACTGGCGCAACCCAATGGAGCGGCAACACTCGATGCCGATTTCAGCGCGCTACTGCAAGCCCACTACGTGGACCCGGCACAGCGTGAGCAAATCAGCATTGCCTTCCAGGTGTTTTCCAACCGCGATCGCGACAAGGCAGAACGCATTGCCCGCGCGTGGCTTGGCGCGGCACCAGAGAGCCCCTTTGCACGCACCGCGTTGGGTCATGTGCTTGCGGGTCGTGGATGGGCGGCTCGCGGCGGCAAGTTCGCCCGGGATACGCCTGCCGAAAGCCTGCAAAAAATGAATGCCTATTTTGTCGACGCGGCCAAGGAATACACCAATGCCATGGAGGCGAGTCCCAAGCTTCTCCCGGCATGCCATGGATTGATGGCCATCGGCCGGCAAAGCTCAAACGAACTACAGATGTATGCGACGAAGAAATGTCTGGAAGCAGACCCGGCATCCTATTACGTCGTTGAGGAAATGATGACCGCGGCGGAGCCGCGCTGGGGCGGATCTGATGCCGCCATGCAAGCCGTGTCTGCATATGCCCAAGCGAAGGTGACGACCAACCCCGTACTCGGGCTCTTTGCATTCAATGACGAGTATTACGAAATAGATCGGTTGGATGACAGCGATGCGCAGGCAATTGCCGTGCTGGAGCCTGCGGCGTACAAGGTTCCGAACGCCGGATTTTTCAGGTTGGTTGGTGGGGCTTACCTGCGCAAGAACGACACTTGGAAGTCACTGGTGTACCTGTCACAAGCACTCCGATTCTCGCCCGGTTACGCCCAGGAGTCGCGATTCCGCGCGTTGGCACTTCGGCGAATCGGTGAAACCAAATGGGCTCGCGCTGATGCCGAGCGGGCAGTCGCACTGGACCCTGGCAACGGTCTCGCGCTGCAACAGCTTGGCGATATTCTGCGCGAAATCGAAGGACCATCAGCTGCAGCGCCTTACTACAAACGGGCGATTGCAGACGAGAAGACGCAGGAGGACGCCTATAACAGCTACTGCGGCGTACTCCTCGATGCAAAACAGCTCGACGAAGCGGGAAAGTGCATCGACGACCTGCTCGCCGCCTATCCTGAGAATCCTGAAGGCTGGCGCCAGCGCCTCTATCTGATCGGCTTTGACGCCCCCGGCTCGAAGAAAGCGATGGAACGATTCATCGCGCTGAATGACCCGAAGCGTTGGAGCTATCACGCCGCGGACGTGAAGACGGTTCGTTTGATCAAAGCGGGAATGGATGGCACGGCTTCGCCGTCCGAAATGTTCGATGCCCGCGCACTGCGAGCCAAAGCGCTTGAACGCTCTGTCCAAGGCCGCCCGTATTTCGAGCTCCTCAGATCGTCGAAGGATAACCATCTTGGAAAAGCGATCGGCGCTTGCAATTCCACGCTCAAAGCGATCACAAACCCGCAGTTTGAGGCGGTCATGGATGTTCAGTCAGACGGAAGGCTCAAGAACGTCGACGTGCGCCCGGTCAATGCCTGGACCTCCTGCGTCGCGAAGCAAGTGGAAACCACTTGGAAGCTGCCTCAACCCCCCAAGTTGATTGACTCGTCGACTTATCCCCTGATCTATGAGGTAAGGATGAAATGACGGAAGCCGCCAGCGACCACGCGGCGCTGGTTGCGCGAGCACTTGCATGTTCACGCAGGGCTCCTTGAAATCAACGCGCCTCAATTGGTACAGCTCAACCTACAACTTGAACAAATTCTGAATATCAAATTTCTCACGCGAGTATCACTGCAGATTATCCAATGCCGTTTTATGGTCGGTGCGTCCCAAAAGGAGGACGCAGCATGAAAATCACAAAAGCACCATTACTTGCTGTAGCGATGATTATTGCTTCTCCATCGATAGCGAATGCCGCAGAACTCGACTGCAAATTGCATTACAAATTGGATGGCTGGTCCATGGTGGTTTCGTCGGCGACGGGCACCGGAACCGTGGATTGCTCGAACAAGCAATCGATCCCGGTAAAGATCTCGGCGAAGGCCTTGGGTGCCAGCATCGGGAAATGGCAAATCGACAAGGGCACCGGGCGTTTTACCGATGTCCACAATATCAATGATGTCCTGGGCACCTATGCCAAGGCCGAAGTCAACGCCGGCTTGGCCAAGTCCGGATCCTTGCAAGTCCTGACCAAGGGTAATGTTTCGCTGGCCTTGGCCGGGAAAGGCGAAGGCGTCAATCTGGGCGTCGAGGTTGGTGGATTCACGATTGAAAAGATTCGATGAATGATGACGAAACTTGAAGGAGACTGATATGCCCCGTGGAGACAAATCAAGCTATACGGACAAGCAGAAGCGCCAAGCCAAGCACATCGAGCACAGTGAAGAACGCTCCGGAAAGGGCAAGGAAACCGCAGAGCGAATTGCCTGGGCCACCGTCAATAAACAAGACGGCGGAGGAAAGAAAGCCAGTTCTCGCCATGGCGGCCACCACTAGCCGGGCGGCGAAAGAATTGACATGACCAAAGGGTTCCCTATGGAGCCCTTTGGTTTGACAGCGATTTGCAACCGCGGGAACAGACTGTGCGGCAAGCGATTGCCTGCTTCAAAGTCAGCTTGTACCCAACCTGCTGAATCCCGCGATTTCATCCAGCCATAACAGCTGGATGCCTGTGCCCGAGATGTCCAGTGCAACCTGTCCATTGGAGCCTTCGTTGTCTTGCGGATCAAGAAACAGCTGAACGGCTGGTCGTTCCACGACCGTTCCGATCAATGTGCGTCCGTCCCGCATTTGCAATTCGACCAGCAATTCCGAATCCAGTCCGAATTGCAATGCATTCAGATGTGCAATGCTGTCTTGTGATGTATGGACGCGCGGCGCTCTTCTGCCCATGGTTTCACTACCCGATGCAATCAATGGGCCGCTTTTGCAGGCGGCTGGGAAACCTCTTTGACCACGGAGGCCGTCGGCTGGTCCTTGCATGCGCGCGCGATATCCGCGACGGCAACCATGCCGACCAGTTTCCCGGCGCCATCGATCACCGGGACGCGACGAATCTGCGCATTCTCCATCAGCGCCAGGCATTCCTTGAGATCGCTGTCCACATGCACAGCCTTGACCGGCGTTGTCATGATGGCGCTCGCTTGCGTCATTGGATCGCCACCACGCGCAACAACACGCAAGGCGATATCCCGATCCGTCACCACACCGATCGGCGCTCCAACATCGTCAAGGACAGGGATCTGCCCGCAATCATTTTCCAGCATCAACTTTGCAACATCGCGCACAGGGGTATGAAGCTTGCAACCAACGGGGTTTGATGTCATCACCGTGCTTACGTCATTCATGTCTGTTTTCTCCTTGGCAGCATGCTTGAGTCATGAACTGGAACTCTCTCCCTCTCCAATCGGTTCGACGATTGCTCCCTCTTGCATTTCTTTCTTTGCGATCTTCACAAAATGGCTCCTGAGTCGATCAATCTCAGGTTCGTCCAGGTCTTCCAGATCCAAAAGACTGTTCCGGGCTTTCCGTGTCACGAGAATGAGTTCATCCAGCTTCATCTGGATCGCATCCGTATCCCGGTTCTGGGTGTTTTGAATCAAAAACACCATCAGGAAAGTGACGATGGTCGTCCCGGTATTGATGATGAGCTGCCATGTATCGCTGAAGTGGAAGACCGGCCCGCTAATCAACCAAATCAGAATCAGGAGTGATGCCACCAGGAACGCTGGAGGTCGCCCTGACAGGCGCGCGGTTTTGTAGGCGAAAAGCGAGAACTTCGTCATGGCGTTCAAGCGCCCAGACGGGCGCCGTCATCGATATGGGCAGCTTTCCCAATGATGAAACCTGCATCCTGGTGCCTTGGCATCTGCTGCGGATTGATTGGATGCTTTTCGTTCATGCGATTGCTCCTTTACAAAGCATCGCGGTTCTTCCATGTGCACGGCGTGAAACAAGCACGCCATTCCGCGCATTCATGAAACCGGTATTAGGTAGCACCTGCACCCAGCAGATTTGAGATGGATAGCCCACAATTTCCGCAGGAAACCAACGGAAATGCAGGCACATGAGCAAGATTGTCGTAAACGGTCTGGTTGAAAAACGGTCTGAAATCGCCGGAAATATTAAGGAAGTGGAGGGTCAGCTCCAGGTGATGCATGAATCACTGTCCCATCTGGACGCCACGATTCGATTGCTTGATCCGAACATCGCGCTTTCGCAGATCAAGGCCAAACGACCTTATCGCAAGAACGCAATTTTTGGCACCGGGGAAGTGAGTCGCCGTGTTCGCGAGGTACTGCGTGACGCTGGAGGTACACCTCTGTCCACGGCGGACATCGCCTTACAGATACTCATCGAGCGCGGGCTTGAGCAAGATGCTGCCGCGCGATCAAGAACGTCAATGCGGCCGTGTCCCGTGTTCTTTATCAGCTGGAACAGGTCAACCAGGTCAGCAAGGCAGGTAGCAACGGCCATGCGGCTTTGTGGGTTCGGGTTTAGACGAACTGCTCTCTTCGATGCAGCTGGCCGCGGTGTTGCCAATAGCCACACAGGTCGCGCGACGGTTTTGTCTCCAAGCATTTGGTCAGGATGTCATCGAACAGGGTGTGCATCGCCCGGCGGCGGTTGTCCTCGCGATACGCCGCCTCGTTGGCGTACAAGTCGATGTAGTTGTTGTTGAAGTGATGGCACTGACCGCGTTGCATTCGCCGTAGTCTTGAGAAGAAGCCCTCAGCCGTGTTGGTGTGAATACCGTTCTCGTCGCTGTACTGGACACTGTGGTTGGTTCGGAGAGTCCGGAACAACGTGTGCAGCGAATCGTAGGCCGAGTGCTCGTCGGCATACACGGTGGAGCCCGCTGCGATGTATTTCCGGACCAACTTCAGCACGCTGGACTGGTTTTCGCTCCTGGTAGAGAAAGTCAGGGTCCTCTGGCCGCCTTGCTTTGGGCCACCACGTTGGCGCAACACCATAATCACCGACTTCTTGGGGTTCTGGTTGCGGGCCAGTCGCCGATCGCGGCGGTTGACCTTCTGGTTGGCGGGCTTCACGTAGCCATTGAAGTAGCAGCCATCCAGCTCAACATCCCCCTCGAGAGGAGAATCATCACGCTGCGCCAGCAGCGCCGTGCGCAGCTTGTGCGCTAGCACGAAAGCGGTCTTGTATTGGACGTCTAGCTTTCGGCACAGCGCCAGGGCCGGTATGCCCTTGACGTGCTGGGTGTATATCGCCATCGCCGCCAAGTAGATCTGCAAGGGCAGCTTGCGATAGGCGAACACCGTGCCAGAGGTCACCGAAAACCACCGCCGGCACCTGTTGCATCGCCAGCGCTGGCGACCATCGTGGAAGTAGTGGTTAGCGACGTGGCCACAGTTGACGCTCGGGCATTTCGGGTCGCGCCCCTTGCCCCAACGGGCTTCCCGAAACAGGGTCAGAGCTTCGGGATTACTCAAGCCGAAGATCCGCTTTAGTGACAACCCACGTGCGTCCTTCGACAGCAAGAAATGTTGGGCCATGCCAGTCACCTTCGATCGGGGGTGGTGACATTGCCCGCAAGATATCGCAGAGGCTGCGACAGAAGCACTTGTTTTATAGGTGATTCATGATTTTTTCTGGCGTCCAGCATGGACACGAGAAACGGCAGTGTCCGTACAGGACGCGCGAAAGTGTCATCGCTTTGCGCTAGCCAATGGCCTAAGGACGCGATGGCCTGGCGATCCACCAGAACGTTGCGGCAGTGATCGCGCCAAAGAAGGCGCAGATGACAGCGATGGCAATGGACGATGGGTTGGCGAACCCATGCACAGACGGGAACAGATAGTAGGCCACGACGATGCCAGCGATTGCGCCGGACAATAGATAAGGCCACACGTTGTTCCAACCCAATCGCTGAAAGAGCAGATGGAGCGGAAGCCCGACCACCAACATGGCGGGATACGCAAACATGGCAATCAATTTCAGGGACCAAAGGCCTTCGCTGGGATTGCCGAACAATGAGATTGCCAACATAAGCAGCCCCGGCACCAGAGGTGCCAGCAGCAGGCCTATTAGCAGTCGTTTTGGGTTATTTATTGCAGACATTGCCCGCCCCCGAACCGCAACCTGGTACTGGTGTTGGAGGTGGTGTTGGAGGCGTCTGGTGCCCCCAGACGCTGTTTATGGGGCCTGCCGTCCGAGTGCCGGGTGCCTGTAGAGGTGCAGTCCCCTCACCCCAATTTTGAATCGACGTGGTGCCGTTGGCACCTTGGGTGGCTTGGCGAACCACAATTCCAGATTCCAACGGATGGCCGGGAAGCGTGACATTCACGACAACGGGTTGGCCGTTAAGTTGGTTAGTCAAGCTGAAAGACATCACCGGACTGATCGACACAGGACTTATGCCACCAATGCCTGGCGTGGCGTCGTTGCGTGTCCCTTGCGGTGTGGCTGGCGAAGACCAGCCAGGAGTTGGGTTATTAACTAAATAAGTTCGATCTTGTTGCAAGGTTTGCCCCGGCGTCGACGCGGGAACACTGTATGCATGGTAATTGGGTGAGGCCGTAGTGAAATCGTGAAACCCATTCTGAGCCGGAAAGGCCACTCTATAGTTGGCCGTTGAGCAGGTGGTGGTCCCATTCGCTGTCACACAATCCCGCCCATCTGGATCCGTAAACCTGTACGGATTGTTGTTTGCGTACGAATAGCGGTTGAAACTGGCACCGGTATTTGGGTTGGCCCTCACCGGATCGGTAGACGCGTGCGCGGTGGTCGCCATTAGCAAAAACACCAGCACACTACTTGTCTGGACTGCTCGCATCACAAACCCCTTTAGCTCTTGGCTTTCATGCTATTGAAGTGCTGCAAATACTGCTGCTTCTCTTTCGGCCCCCATTGCCGCCAACCCAGCGCTTCGGCTTTTTCATACCAAGCATTGTTCTGCCTACTGTAATCCAGATACTCGGCCCTGAGGTTCATCGGGATCTGCTCGGCTTTCGGATACTTGGATTTGAAGCGTTGTTCGATGAGCAAGTAATAGGCGTCCCCGCGTATCGTCATTGCGTCGACATCCTTGGGGTTGGCTTTGAGGATTAAATCCGTGACTGCTAGCATGCGTTCCGACTGTTTCCTTCCCCGGTAATAGGGCAACAGGGAAGCCGTCGCGAACACGGCCACCGTTTCATGTTGCGTGAAGGGACGTAGGTAGATGCCATTGCGCGTTGCCTCTGGAGAAATATTCATGGACTGTTCGTAGCCACTGTCCGGATGGAACAAGCCGCTGGTCGCCTCGAAGTTCGTCCACTGGCCTTGTTCTTCATCGCCATACTTCACGATCAGGTGATGCGGGGCCGTAGTGATGGTCAATGGCAATCCGAGCCGCTGGCCGATGACAAGGAACGCGATCGGCATGATGACGCACTGGCCTTTGCGTGTTGCCAGGTAGGTCGACAGCAAGCTCTTCTTGACGTTCTGGCCGAAGGGATCGCTGTAGTCGTAACTGAAAGGTCGATGGTCGTTCCAGGGACCCGACTCATACATCGTCGAAATCAGCAGGTCCATCTTGACCTTGTTCGAAGCCCCCACCGGGAATCTAGCGCGGGCCTTGGCCGCCCATTGCTCCACCAAGCGAAGCGTGGCAACACTGTCTATGGAAGGATCCACCACCCGATCGATGGCAATTTTCGCGCGGGCTAGGTCAATCGCGCCTTCCGGCTGCTGGAGTAGTTGACGCAACGTCGCTTCTTGGGGTGCAGGTGACGCAGCGCATGCGGTGGCCGCCATCAGCGCCAAGCACACGCCCATCAGTCCCATCGCGACTCGATTGACCCTTTCCCTCATTACCCCCTCCTTTCCCCGCCTCCAATTTAGCCTGATTTCATTGTCGTCGCCTTGTGCAGGGTCGCCCCATTCAGATATCTGACATCAACGTTCACTCGCATCGGCATCCAAAAAATCCAGCCCACTAGCGCGATGGCGGTTCATGGGGTGAGGATCATGGAAAGCATATTGGATCCTTGGCCATGGCTGGCTTGCTCAAAACCTGTGCGTTATTCCTTGTCCTGATCGGACTGCCGCTCGTTGGGCATTCCGAAACAATCTCCTGGCAGTACAAGAACACGACCTATCCGACGTTGCCACAGGCTGAGGCCGCGATGCGGGCGGACATTGGGGCCGGTTCGCAGGACATGCGCGAGTGCACGACGGCAACTGGCCCAACTTCAGCCGTACTGAATTACTGCACCAACACCGGCATTGCATCGTATTGGTTTGCCCAGTTCACCACGAGTGCAACCATGCCTCCCGGGGCGTGTTCACATTCAAACGAGGCACTTAGCAGCTATTGCGTATCCGAGTCTGAAATGGCCTCGGTGTACTTCAACGCCTATTTCTCCAATAACCCTTCTTACTGTCCACAAGGTTCTGTGTATTACACCGGCGGGTATCGTTCGCCCCCGTATACAAATTGGGTAGTCAGCACCTATCCATTGGCTGGTGGCGGATGGGGGCGATACATCACGGTCGGACTCACCAATCCCTACGGCTCGCAACGCTACGCGTATCAAGATTACGTTCCCTGCAGCAACCCGCAGGGAGCCGTGAACCATGTGTCGACAAACATCATCTGGAATCAGAATTTCAGGTGTGCACCTGGCTATGCACCACAGTATCCCGTCGGGGATTTCACCCTGTTCCCATATGCCTGCAAGGGGCCAACGGCAACGATCTACAAGTTGGCAGCCGAAACTACCAACTCTGTTCCGAACACGGGCTGCCCATGTGTTCCAGCCACCGGTGAGAAGCTGTGGTTCGAGACGGATTTGACGTTTGGGCGTCTCACGTTTTCGAGGTTCTACAACACTCTGCACGAGCGTGCATCGGGAAGTGGTCTTGGGCCGCGCTGGTCGCATAGCTGGAACGAATCCCTGACGCCGCCTTCGCCTACTGCGTCAAACCCGGTCGGGTTGTGGCGGAACGACCACAATGACCTCGAGCAGTTTCAGTTTGTGTCGAACAGTTCAACTCAGATGAAGTCGGTGACGGCGTCGGGCCGCACCCTGACGAAGAATGCCGACGGGAGCTGGTTGCTGCTCGATCCGGACGGAACACGCCGCAATTTTTCGGCTGCCGGGCAGCTGCAATCCATCGTGCATCCGGATGACCACACCCGGGACGTCGAGCTGACCTGGACGAACGGGATGGTCGCGACGGCTGCGGATTACACCGGCCGAACCCTGAACTTCGTCTACGACACCGCCAGTCATCTGATTCGTATCGATGCGGCAGGATCATCCTTGGTGTCCTTCGCATACGGAAGCTCAGGATCGCTCGATGCGGTCGCCTATGCTGATGGCAATGGACGCGGGTATTTGTACGGCGAGACGAACCATCTGTGCATCAACGCGGCATCTGGATGCCAGACAGGCGATTTCCCGAACCACCTAACGGGCGTCTACGACGAACGACTGGTTCGGATCCTCACGATCGATTACGAAGGATCTGGTCGGGTCACCGAGATGACGAGACCGGCCGGCGCCAGTGCCACGGCATTGACGTACAGCTCCGTTGGCCAGCAAAGCACGGTCACCAAGGTGGGCGAAGGTGTCGTCAATTACGCCTTCGAGGCCACGACGTTCCGCCGACCGACGTCGAAGGCGACGTACGACGGATCGAGTCTGATCGGTACAGAGACTTGGGAGTATCCGACGTCGCTGGCCTATACCCGCTACACGAATAGGAATGGTGTCGCGACCCTCTCGAACTTCGATGCGACCACTGGCCAAGTTGCTTCCGTCGTCGAGGCGGAGAAGAAAGGATCCAACACGTCTCTCACCGAGAAGCGCATAACGTCCTACACTTGGACGTCGACAACGCCGGCGCGGGTCGCGACTCAGGACATTGCCAACGCGACCGGGACCGTGGTCCTGCACGTGGCCAACACGTACAACACGCGCGGGCAGGTCATCTCCCGGGCGACGACGGACCCAGGCGCCAGCCTGACCCGAACAACCGCCTTCGACTATTGTGAAACCGGAGATGCCAACTGCCCGTTTGTGGGTCTCCTGAAATCGGTCACGGCACCCGGCGGCGCCGTCACCCAGTTCCTGTATCGCGCGGCCGACGATCAAGTTTGTGCGACGACGCCGGTCAACTGCGGCTACCGGCGCGGTGACCTGCAGAAGGAGATCAATGCCGTCGGCCTGGTCACCGAGGTGTTGGCCAGCGATCCGGGCGGTCACCCAACGTCCGTGAAAGACCCAAACGGGGTCGTGATCGACCTGGTTTACGACGCCCGCGGGCGCGGGATCCAGAAGACCGTGCACGGCGCCACCTCGAGCGACGACGCGGTCACCAAGTACACGTGGACCGCCGATGGCACGCTCGCGTCCATCACCGATCCCGACAATGTGGTGCTGACGATCGGCTACGACGATGCCGGTCGTGCCGTGTCGACCCCGGATGGCGCCGGCAACAAGCGCACGTTGACCCTTGATGGCGCGGGGCACCCAACGGCTGAGGCGATCACAGACGCTTCGAACGTGGTCAGGTATTCGCTATCTCGATCGTACGATGGAATCGGAAGACTAAAGACGGTGGCAAGCGCCGCCGGCGGGACGACGTCGTTTACTTATGACGCGAACGGGAATCCCCTCACCAGCACCGATGCCGCATCGGTGAAGACCCAGAACAGTTACGACGCCCTCGACCGCATGGTGTCGACCGTGCAGGACGTCGGCGGGATTGGCGCGGCTGTGTCGTTGCAATACGACACGCTGGACAACGTGACCTCAGTGGTCGATCCGAAGGGCCTGACGACGGGGTATTCCTACAACAGCCTCGGAGATCTCCTGCAGCTCACCAGCCCCGACACCGGCGTCACTGGCTACACCTATAACGCTGCTGGCCAGCTCTCCACCCGCACAGATGCACGAGGCGTGGTGGCCACGTACACCCATGACGGGATTGGCCGGGTCACCAGCGTCAGCTATTCGACCGGTTCGACCGACAATGCGGTGTGGACGTATGACGTCGCCCCATCGGGATGCCAGGCCGGGGAAACCTTCGCGGCCGGCCACGTCTCGACGATGACAGATGGCAGCGGATCGACGGCCTGGTGCTACGACAACCGCGGCAACGTGGTCCGGAAGGTGCAGGCGACGGGAAACGTGATCCTGGCCGTACGGTACGGCTACACGAAGGGCGATCGCCTGGCGTGGATGATCTATCCCGACGGCACGCGCGTGGACTATTCGCACGACGCGCTGGGCAATATCTCGGCCGTCAATACGACCCGTCCCCTGCAATACCAGCAGGGCCTGATCAGTTCGGTGGCCTATATGCCCTTCGGCTCGGCGACGTCGATCGCCTATGCCGGCGGCAGGACGCAGTCCCGCGTGTTCGACACCGCCGGCCGGCCGAGCCAGGTGACTGATGGCACCACCGATGGTGTGTCGATCGCGTTTGGCTACAACCAGGTCGACTCGATTACGGCCCTGACGTTGCCGTCCACGGGCGCGGCGCCGACCCGGACGCTGACATACGACAACCTATCGCGCGTCACAGGGGCGAAGAATGCCGCCGGTGCCCAGCTGGAGTCCTACAGCTACGACGCCACTGGGAATCGCGTGTCATTCAGCGGTTCCGATGGCACCCAAGCCTACACGTATCCCACGACCAGCCACAAGTTGAGCGATGTCGCAGGCACAGGCCGCACTTATGACGCCGCCGGCAACACGCTGACGATCGGGGCGAAGACCTTCACGTACAACGCGGCAGGGCGCATGGCGACAGCATCGTCAGCCGGCACGCTGCAGAGCACCTATACCTACACCGGTGCAGGTGAGCAGGTTTCCCGTATCGCCGGCGGCGCCACGACGATCTTCCTCTACAACGAGGATGGGCAGCTGCTGGGACAGTACACCGGCGCGGGCACACTGGTGCAGCAGTACGTGTGGCTCGACACGCTGCCCGTCGGTGTCGAGACGGCGACTCAAATGTTGCATGTGCAGGCTGATCATCTCGGCACGCCGCGTGCCGTGATTGATCCGACACGAAATGTCGCGATCTGGAAATGGTCGATCGACTCCGAAGCGTTCGGTGCCACTCCACCGAATGAAGACCCGGATGGTGACGGAACTGTTTTTACCCTCGATCTGCGTTTCCCGGGCCAGAGGTTCGATGTCGCGTCCGGACTCAATCAGAACTATTTCCGCGATGGTTACGACTCGCTATCTGGTCGTTACTCTCAAAGCGACCCATCTATACTTAACGGAGGAATTTCAACATACGCATACGTTGAAAGCTCTCCGTTTGATGGGGCTGATTGGTATGGCCTAGCGGAATGCAACTACACAATCACTAAAAACAAGCTGACATGCGTTGCTTCTGAAAAAGGGCATCAAAACGTCGACATCCGTGTTGCCTCTGGGAACAATGGCCACAAGCAGCAATGCAAGGACAACCCGGAGTGCATTAAGTACAAACAAAGGGGCCCAATTCCAGTTGGAAAATGGAAATGGAACATCGATGGTCCAGGAGCTGCAAATTCAAAACAAAATGGAAGGAGGTTAGTTCCCCTTCCAGGGACTGAGACTTACGGAAGAAGCGCAATCCTGACACATAGCTGCGCCAATGCATTTGGCCCATCGCTTGGCCCAAAATTCTGTTCTGAAGGATGTGTGACTGGATCAAGCTCTGACATCAAAAAGCTTAATGCCCTAATTGACGCTGAACCAGACAGCGTTCTCACCGTGGAACCTTAAGAGTGAATAAAGTGAATAAAATCATTGCTGCAATAGTTGCTGGCCTGCTTCCAGTTTTCTGCTTTGCTCAAGAGCCTAGAGCCAACCAAGAATTGAAAATGGCAAAAGATGCCGTTTTCTGGTCCGTTGCTGCAGGGCAAAGCAAGGAATCAAAGGCTGAGTGCATTCGGAATTCTCTGGCTTGCTCTGACGATAGGGGTGAGCTCGGTGTTCTATTGATTTCGGCACTAAAAGGGAGGGAAGCGGATTCAACCCTGGTTTCTCTTGTGCAATATCAGCTCGATGGAGGCCTGTCTGAAACATTCCATTGCAAAGTTTCAACAAAGGGGCGCAACTTAATCCCTGTGATTCGTCGAATCAATGCAGCGTCCCTAAATAAGGCATGTAATATCCAGTTCGAATTGGCAAAAAAAAACAACAGGTCGCTATTTCAAGACGTAGCGGCAACCTCGGTTTGCACTCCTATTGCAGAAATTGCAAATCAAAAGTCTGAACTAATTCTGGTTGCTCTGGATAAATCTCCATGCAACTGACCCGAGGTGGGTGCGGCGCCGACGTGAGTGCGGACCTGTGTTGCAACCACCAGTGAGCTGATCATTTTTGGCAATCAATTGTGATCAGCCGCTGGCATCTTGACCTGCATTAAAGACATCGGCTGGAATCGGCCAGAAACGGGCGGTTCGCAAATCAGATTCGATGCTATTACATTAGATGGCGGGCTGGTCGATCCCAGCGTGTGGGGTAAATCGTTCACAAGGTAGTACGGCGGAAAGGCTGCTAACCAGCGATTCCTTGAATGCGATAGGGTATGGAATTGGGGGACGATGCTGACTCTACCCTTCAACTGATGCTACTGAACTAGATACGTGTGATCTCCAATGTCAAAACGCTCGAAGCGATCAAGCCCGCCACCCACGCTCAACGAAGTGCTGTCTGCACGCTCGGCCAATTCCGCCCCAGCGGCTCATTGGAGCGAAGCTGATCGCGCGTTGCTTTCCGAGGATTACGCCTCCGCCGCTTCCAGTTATGCGGCCGCAGCCGATACCAGTCCGGTCGAACGCGCCAAGCACGGCTTCTGCCTCGGAATGCAAGGCGATGACGACGGCGCAGAAGCCTTGCTGAGCGAGTCGAACGTCGGCGAGCATCCAGAGGCCCAGGCAGTGCTCGCTTGGGTATTGGGCGGCAGCCGCGGCAGGCGCATACGGGGACTGGGTGATGCGCAGACCATGCACCGCATGGCTGAGCGGAAGGCACGCGTCGACGCGCTGTTCAAGTTGGCGCTCTCACACGACCGACCGTCACTGTTTGTCTTCTATGCTCTATTCCACGTACTCGGCACCTACCACGAAGATGCAGGCCCGCAGGCCGCGCGGGCGCGCATGCTTTACCCCGACTGGGCTTGGCCACACGCGATCGTCGCAGGCAAGCAACGTGTCTCGGGCAATCTTGATCCGGGCGCCCTGGAAGACCTCATGCGCACCTTGCCGTCGGCGCGCCACGAGGATGTCTTCCATGAAGCTTATGTCCATGCCATGCAACTGGAGCGCTGGGACGATGCTGAACGCGTGATCGAAGCGCTCGAGCGCCTGGTGAGCCAAGATGCACAGGTCGGTGACAGGAACCTGGCCTCTCTTTCGGAGATGCGCGCGATGCTCTCACTACATCGGGCGCGTGCCGGTGAGACTGATGCCTACGAGACCGTCCTGGATCAGCTTGCAGCGTTCGTGCCCGCGGTCGCGCATGTCGTTGACGGCCGTGACCCGACTGTGGCGCCGAAGTTTCTGCTTCAGGTGGCTTTGGAGTTTGGGCAGGAGGACCGGCTACGTGACGCGGCGACGGCATTGGTGGCGCGGGCTTGGGACACGCATGGTGAAAGGTACGAAGACCTCGACACTTGGGGCCCCTATGTCGCCTCGCCCTCTCTGGAGGGTGTGCTGCAGTTTGGGCACTTTGGCTTCGACTTCACCTCGCGTTGGCGCGAGGTCGAGGCGCAACTCGGCGGTGCCGTGCGGGAACGCTGGAGTCTGATGTTGGCAGCAGACGCGGTGCTGCACCGGGACCCCGAACCCGACCAGGTGAAACTACTATGCGCCACACCTGTTCAGGGTCTGCCATGGTGGATCAGTCGTGCCATTTTTGAAGCGCATGCGATCCATGCGGAGGATCCGATCGGCGCCGGCGCCGTGCTGGCTGAACTGGCCGAACTCGCCGCTGGAATCCCACCTGCCGAAGACGATCGCTTTCCCGCGCCCCTGGAATCTCTCAGCGTCGACGTCGAAAGCCTCGAAAACCCAATAGCTCTGTTCACCGGAGCACTGGATTGGCTGTACGCGACGCCAACCGCCACTGGCCAAGCGCTGTTGGAACAATGGGGTATGGATCTGGCGGAAGTCGACGGCGGCAAGGCGGTGCTTTCTCACCTTGCGGCGTTGTCGCTGTCGCGAGTTGACTCGGCGATCGCACACGAGATGATGGATCTTGCTGAAATCGCTGACACGCCGGAGACCCGGCTAACGGCAGCACTGGCGCGCTACCCGCAACCAGAATCTACGCGGGTGCGTGCCGAGGACCTGAGCCTGCTAGAGGCCGCAACCTTGATCGCGCTGCTGCGTGCAAGCCCGCTTGATCACGTGCGCTGGACGCTGGCGCCACTGGACATCTCCGGTCAGAGCTTCGAGCCCACCCACAAGTTCATTGGCACCTTGTTCGGACTGATGAACAAGGGAGTACTTGCCATCGACGCATCGACGCCCGCCGGTGTCGTGAAGGTTGAAGATGATGGGCGACTGACTGCCTATCTCTCGAGAGTGGTGTGGCGCATTTCTGCAAATACGCTCGCGCTGCAGCGGGCGATCCGCGACCTGCCTCGCGGGCAGTGGCCGGAGGCTTGGCGTGACCATGCCACGACTCTTGCCCGCGATCTTGGGGTCGAGGAACTGGTGACGTATCTTGACCACTTGGTGACTGATCGCAACTTGCCGACGCCGAACATGGACGACGCTCGCGGCTTATTCCGGATTCAACTCGAGCACCTGTCCATTGCGCAGTGCTACTACCTTGCACACAAGACGATGCGTGAAACTCTGGACTACCAGGCACGCCACCGACCAGGTCGTGCGCAGCTCGAAGCTCGCATCATTAACCTGCTACGCGGCAATGGCGAGCGGGCCATCGCGAAGGGCTGGGACACGCGTTACGACCGTATCCGCGAGCTGCCACCGTCGTTGTTGTGGGAGGCCTTGCATGACGTGCTGACCCGCTGGGGCCGTACCGCCTTCGAGGAGCCGGTGATGACGTTGACGCTTGAAGATCCCGAGACTCCACCGACGCACCATTGAACTGAACCGAGGCAGCCCCATTCGGCTTATCGCGAGCGCCGGGAGAGTTTGCAAATAGCACTAGGGCGCCCGTTATAGGCGCCCTTGTTGGCCGGTCAGATATCGGAGTAGCGCTTGGCTGCTTCGATGGCGGCCTTCTTACGTTCAATCTGCAGGACTGGATCCTCCGCTAGATACTGTCTGTCACCGAAATCCAGGATCGTATCCAGTAATGGCTCGAGTGTGACTCGGCGCTTTGCGGCGTTGCGGATCTCGAGAGTCGTCCATGCCTCATCGCCTCTCAGATAACCAACTGGGAAACGGGCCGTGAATTGGTCGCCCGTTTTCAGGCCGCCATTCTGTCGATAGTCATTGTTAAGAACGGCTTGAGCCACCGGCTTGTTAGCACCATCGAGATAGAGTGCCGCTTGCCACTTGAGCTGGCTGACTGGATATCGTGATGCGTTTGTCACGGTGGCTTTGATGATCGGCTGCAGACCGAAGAAGTTTTTCTCGATTGCGAAATCGACATCCTTGGCAGTAATTTCACTCAGCTCAGCGCGCAGTGGTGCCTCCGCCGCTGCTTTCTTCTGGAGTTCAGTGATCATGCCGGGGTAAGTATCCAGCACGTCGCGAACCTCGCCACGAATGATCTGTCGTGGACTGGCGCCTGGATATCTACTTTGCAGCTTGGCCAAATCGAAATCCTGGACAGCCCAATCAAATGCCTCTAGTTCGTGCTTCGACATTTTCGGTATCAAGGGATCTAGTGAAGCACGGTATTCCGCTTGAGTCCCGCTCGTGACCAATGCTTGATCTGCAGGTCCAGATCCCTTGCAGCCGACTAGCGCCAATCCTGCAAGCAAGGTCATACCCACCCACACCCGACGCTTTCCGTCAAAACCTCTCCTATCCAAAAACCAGCCTTCCATACCTGCTCCCCTCGAGTAGATGAAGGCAATGACAATATCAAATTATCCTAATACCGGGTATCCGAGTAACCGGAACCAACGCATAAGTTAGGTGCCATCCGCAATGAGGGATGGCCCATGGCCAAGAGCTTGTATCGTGCCGAGAACCTGGAACTGGCAGCCTTACTGCGTCAGTTACGCGAGGACGCCGGCATGGTCCAGACCACACTCGCGAAACGCCTGGGCAGAAATCAGACCTTCGTCAGCAATGTGGAACTTGCTATCCGACGTCTGGATTTGGTCGAGCTACGGGATTACTGCGCTGGGCTGGATATCAGCCTTCGTGACCTAGTCGATCGCTGGGAGTTACAGATCGTCCATACCACCAAGGCCGGGCGCGGAAAGTTGAAGAGGAAACCTGGCTGATACGCTTTGGTGCATCAGGGCCTTTTGGTGTCGCCAAACGACCAGAAATCGCCGTCCACAATGGACGGCTCTATACAGCTGACGTCCAGTCCGGACATTCGAACCGACCTCATTGTCCTAACGGGACAATGAATTTGGGTGTAGGTGCTACCTAATACCGCATGAAACCGTGACGGAGACTTTCCAATTCCTGCGCGAAAAGCAGTCAACAAAACGCTGGGATTATGCAAGGTTAAGAATATTTGAACAACAAATTCCCGGGTTTGTATTAAAAAATCCCGCGAGTGGACTTCAATGGAATCCAACGACGGGAGATTGGCCATGCTCAATAGCACTGCCTTCGGCGTCTATGCGCCGTTGAATGCTTCGAACCTGATGTTGATCGTTCCGTTGTTTTTGCAACCGTCTGTCAACATGGAGCGCAAGTACGGGCAATTCAGGCGTCTTGGAATCATCAAATCGAAATTCCATGAAGTTCGCTCCTGGGGGCATGCCGAGTCACTTGGGAAAGGCATTCCCTTGGAACTTCTGGTCACGGATGAAGAAGTCATCCACTCCATCGAACTGAAGATGGACGGCGATACAAATCCGCAAGAAGTCTTGCTTGGCATCGTCAGTGTGCATTGAGCCATGCTTTTTCTTGGGTACGCCGATGGTCAAGACGCGCGCTTTCCACCTTGGCCCAGCTTGACGTCCTCGCGCTTGGCCTCTTCCATTGCTTCGGGTTCAAGCTCCTCGGCATAGCAATTCATTCGGATAAAGAAGCCCCAGCCAGCCAGCAGCGCTCCCACCGCCAATATCATGGCTGCCGCATGAAACAGCTGTCCCGAGTTGTTGTCAGCTGCGCGGAATGTCGCGACAAGACCCTCGACTGCGAGCGCCACAATGACAACCACCATGAACCTGGACAAGTAACGGCGTACCCGCGTCGGACCACTGACGTGGGCGTCGCGGACGACCTCTTCCTCGGCAATGGTTTGCGCGATTTGCAGCGCAACGACAGCCGAGGCAAGAACGCCCATGGCCTCGACGATGTTCTGGGCTGCCGACCGGCCCATGTCGCCGGAAAAGGTCGAGACACCGATTTTGACTGCAATGAAAATAAGCGAAAGCGCTGATAGCGCAAATAGCGAAGCCATCAGGGCATGAACGATTGGAATGATTCGCAGGAATGCTTTCATGTCAAAATCCATGGTACGCGCGGTGGCTGAACCCGACAGAAGTGCCTGAACCGCAGCGCAACAGAGCGTGCGACCATGGATTTCAACTGTTGTCGACAAGACTCGTGCGATTGTCATGGCAATTCCCTTGCCGGCTGGAATCGTGCATCGCATCGGGCCGCAACCGATGGATCTCAAGAGCGGTTACCCGTACTGGGCGATCAAGAACGGTTTGCTGCGTGCATTTCCCCCTTTGGAACAAGACCTTCGCTGTGATGTCGCAATCATCGGCGCGGGAGTGACGGGCGCCCTGGTCGCCCATGACCTGGTCGAGCATGGCCATGAAGTCGCCGTGCTGGATCAGCGGGATGTCGGCTGGGGAAGCACCTGCGCCAGCACCGCCCTGCTGCAATACGAAATCGATACGCACATGACGGATCTGGCCAAGGCATTCGGAGTGGCGAACGCCGCGCTTGCCTACGGGTCGTGCGTGGACGCGATAGACCAGATCGGGGACGTGGCACGCTCGCTGCGCGATGTCGAGTTCCAGCCGATGCAGAGCCTTTATTTCGCCAGCCGCCCGCGTCACCGGAAAGCCCTTGAGCGGGAGTGCCAGCTGCGAGCGCAATACGGCATCGATGTCACATGGCTGGACGCACCCTCGTTGCTGGAGTTTTCCGGAATCCACGCGCCTTGCGCGATCCTGTCGGCGAAGGCGGCACGCGTGGACCCCTATCGCCTCACCTACCGACTGCTGGGGCGCTTGGCCAACCAAGGCGCTGCCATCCACGACCATACCCGTGTGGAAGCACTGGATGTCCACCCGCGTCATGTCGAGCTGCGCACCTCGAATGGCGCCGTTATCCATTGCAAGCACGCGGTGATCGCGGCTGGCTATGAGAGCGAGGGATTCCTTGCTCGCCCGCTTGCGAAGAACAGGAGCAGCTATGCCTTCGTGACCGAACCCATTCCCGTCGAAGCGCTTGGGGTCCTGGAAACCACTCTGGTGTGGGAGTCGGCACGTCCCTACATCTACCTGCGGACGACAGGTGACCATCGCCTGGTGGCGGGCGGGGAAGATGATGACATCGACATTCCTGCCAGACGCGATGCCAGGGTGGCGATGAAGACCGGGAAATTGCTGCGCCGACTCGCTGCCTTGTTTCCCCGACTGGCGCCGCATTTGCAGCCGTCGTTCTGCTGGGCCGGAACATTTGCGGAAACAGAGGACGGCCTGCCCTACTTCGGAATCAACTCCCGATATGGGAAACGCGTCATCTTCGCCATGGGCTACGGTGGGAATGGCACGGTCTATTCCATGCTCGGTGCCGCAATCGTTCGCGCCACCATCGAGGCAAAGCCGCATCCATTGGCCGAACTGTTCGGGTTCAATCGATGAACCAGGCATCGGCAGATGCTCGTGGCAAACTGGCCCCATGCGCAACCGCCCGCCCAACATCGATGGCCTCGCTGCGAGCACGTTGCAGCTGCCAACGGGCGCGTGGCTGACGGTGCTCGATTGCCTATGCGAACGGTTTTCTTCAGTGCCGCGCGCGCAATGGGTGGAACGCATGGCACGCGACCGGGTTGTCGACAGCGACGGGCGATCGTTGACGCCGGAAACGCCGTATCGCGTCGGCCTCGAAGTCCACTATTACCGTGAAGTTCCCGACGAGGCGCCGATTCCATTCGACGAAGTCGTGCTGCATGAAGATCCCGACTTGCTGGTGGTGGATAAACCGCATTTCCTGCCGGTCACGCCTGCCGGCGCGCATGTCCATGAAACCCTGTTGGGCCGGTTGATTCGCCGTACCGGAAACGATGCCTTGGCGCCGCTGCACCGGATCGATCGCGACACCGCCGGATTGGTGTTGTTCTCGGCCAATCCAGGCAGCCGCGCGCGCTATCAGGCGCTGTTTCGCGAGCGACGGATCAACAAGAGTTATGAGGCGATCGCAGCGGCATTGCCTGATGTCGAATTTCCATGCATCCGCACCAGTCGCATCGTCACTGGCGACCCGTTTTTCCGCATGCAGGAGATCGAAGGCCCGGCGAACAGCGAAACCCGGATCGAGGTCATCGAACGCGGCAACGAATACTGGCGATATGCATTGACGCCCATCACCGGCCGCAAGCACCAGTTGCGCGTGCACATGGCGGCAATGGGCGCACCGATTGCCAACGACAACGTCTATCCGTCACTACACCATCGCGAAGCAGGCGATTACTCGGCTCCACTGCAATTGCTGGCGAAGCACCTGACCTTCATCGATCCCCTCAGCGGCGTGGAGCGCAGCTACACCAGTGGCTTTCGGCTCCGCGGATTCCCCCTTTTCCATGCCTGACATCACTATGAACAACGCCCTGGCCATCCGTGAGTACAGCGACGCACTGGCGCCGCATTTCCGCGACATCAACGCCGAATGGATCAGTTCCATGTTCCGCCTGGAGGACACGGATCGCGAAGTCCTCGACAACCCGGGGACGAAAATCATCCAGCCGGGTGGAGTGATCCTGTTCGTCGAACACGCGTCGCTGGGTATCGTGGGAACTTGCGCGCTCCAGAAGACCGGCCCGACCAGCTATGAACTGACGAAGATGGGCGTACTGGAATCGGTGCGTGGCCAAAAGGCAGGCGAGTTCCTGTTGTCAGCCGTCATCGAACGTGCAGCGGTCCTGAAGGCGGAGCCGCTGTACCTGCTGACGAATTCCAAATGCGCGCCGGCGATCCATCTCTACGAGAAACTCGGCTTCCACCACGATGCGCAGATCATGGAACGCTACGGCGCGCGTTACCAACGCTGTGACGTGGCGATGCGCTATCGCGATCGACTATGAGCCCGCGGGCTTTTCGAGATGCCCGCCGAATTCGTAGCGCATCGCCGACAGCAGTTTGTCGGCAAAATCGGCGTTGCCGCGCGAGCTGAAACGCTCGTAGAGGGCGGATGACAACACGGGCGCCGGCACGCCTTCATCGATGGCGGCCTTGACGGTCCAGCGGCCCTCGCCGGAATCCGAAACGCGACCGGCGAAATTCGACAGGCCCGGATCCTTCATCAACGCTGCCGCCGATAGATCGAGCAGCCATGAGGTGACGACGCTGCCGCGGCGCCAGACCTCGGTGATGTCCGCCAGGTTCAGATCGTATCGATAATGTTCGGGATCGCGCAGTGGTGTCGTCTCGGCATCGATCGTGTCACCCGTGTTGCCGATGTTGGCGCCCTTGAGCACGGCAAGCCCTTCCGCATAGGCCGCCATCAGGCCGTACTCGATGCCGTTGTGCACCATCTTGACGAAGTGGCCGGCACCACTGGGACCGCAATGCAGATAGCCGTTTTCGGCGGTACCACTCGCGTGCTCGCGTCCTGCGGTACGTGCGATATCGCCGCGGCCCGGCGCCAGCGTTGCGAAGATCGGATCGAGATGCGTCACCACATCCGATTCGCCGCCGATCATCAGGCAATAGCCGCGCTCCAATCCCCAGACACCACCACTGGTCCCGACATCGACATAGTGGATGCCCCGTGCTGCCAGCATGCTGGCGCGACGAATGTCGTCGATGTAATAGGAATTGCCGCCATCGATCAGGATGTCACCCGGCTCGAGATCGGGCAGCAACTCGGCGATGGTGTCGTCGACCGCACCCGCCGGCACCATCAGCCAGATGGCCCGTGGTTTTGTCAGTGATCGCGCGAACTCGTTCAACGAGGCCGCGCCCACCGCGCCTTCCTTGACGAGCGCTTGAACCGCGTCGGGCGAGCGGTCGTAGACGACGCATTGATGACCACCCGCTAAAAGACGGCGCACCATGTTCGCCCCCATTCGGCCGAGGCCGATCATTCCAAGCTGCATGTCCGCGTCTCCCGCCTGAGTCGCACCATCATGCCCGTGTCGCTGACCTCCTGCCTTGGGCAGGAGTACCCTGTCGGCATTTTCCGCAACCGGGAAGACCTGATGACCACGCCAGCCAACACCCCCACTCCCCTCCGCATCGACATCGTCTCCGACGTGGTCTGCCCTTGGTGCGCGATAGGACTTGCGTCGCTGACGCAGGCATTGGCGCGGCTCGATGGGGAGATCGCAGCGGAACTGCATTTCCAGCCGTTCGAATTGAATTCGCAACTCGGGGCGGAAGGCCAGGACATCTTCGAACACCTGCAGCAGAAATACGGAATGACACGCGCGCAGTTCGCCGAGAGCCAGGAAGCGATCCGTGCGCGTGGCGCAGCGCTCGGTTTCACTTTCGACATGGACGCACGCAGCCGCATCTGGAACACCTTCGATACCCATCGCCTGCTGCATTGGGCGGAATCCGCCGGGCATCAACTCGAACTCAAGCGCGCTTTGTTGCGTGCCTATTTCAGCGAAGGCAAGAACATCTCCGATCACGACACGCTGGTGCGCATCGCCGAAAGCGTCGGCCTGCCCGCTGATCGCGCGCGAGCGATCCTCGCCTCGAACGAATACGCCGCCGCCACGCGCGAGGCGGAACGCTTCTGGACCGGGCTCGGCATCCAGTCGGTGCCGGCGTTCATCATCGACCAGCAGCAGTTGATTTCCGGCGGCCAGCCGGTGGAAGTGTTCGAGCAAGCCCTGCGCCAGATCGCTGCGGACAAGAACAAGGCCTCCTGATGCCGCAGCCGCGCTGCACGGCATCGCCATGTGGTGTTGACAGGGCGACTTGTCCACAATATGTTGTGGTCGTCGGTTCCGGCGATGGCGTCGGATGAAAAGGGAAGTCGGTGCGGCCTTCGGGCCAACTCCGGCACTGCCCCGCAGCGGTAATCGGGAACGAACCCGTCACATGCACTGGAGCGATCCGGGAAGCGACGGTTAGGAGAAGCGCCCGCGCTTCGTGCCCGTAAGTCCGAAGACCTGCCGACAGCCGCGCGTCATGCACGCTCGTGCGGTGTCGGCATGCGGAGCAATCCGCCGCCCGAGGGGGCGTCGCCGCGAAAGATGGCGCGCCATTCGTGGCCCATCTTCCGTCGATTCCTCTCGTCGCCTGGCCACGCGGGATGGCCATGCGCCCGTGCGTTCGATGAGAGCGACGCCATGTCCGAATCCCTGTTGTCCGAAGCGGCTGTCGAAAGCCGCGCCTCCCGTGATCCGCAATTCGCGCTGACGCCACCACACAACGCATTGGCGATGATGGTGACCAAGCGCAACGGCGTGCGCCAGTCGGTCGATCTCAACAAGATCGTCCAGGCGATCCAGCGCTGCTGCGAAGGCCTGTACGCGATCGATCCGATGCGGGTGGCGACGCGCACGATTTCCGGTTTGTACGACGGCGCGACCACGCGCGAGCTGGACGAACTGTCGATCCGCACCGCGGCGCTGTTGACGGGCGAGGAACCGGAATACGGCAAGCTGGCCGCACGCTTGCTCGCCAACGCCATCGCCAAGGAAGTTGCGGGACAGGAAATCCACGCGTTCTCGCAATCGGTGATGCGCGGCCACGAAGTCGGGTTGATCAACGACCGCCTGCTCGACTTCGTGCAGGCCAATGCCCGCAAGCTCAACGACGCCATCGACGCGACGCAGGATCGCCACTTCGAATACTTCGGCCTGCGCACGTTGTACGACCGCTATCTGTTGCGTCATCCGCACAACCGCAAGGTGATCGAGACGCCGCAGCAGTTCTTCCTGCGCATCGCCTGCGCACTGAGCGAAGACGTGCCCGAAGCGCTGGCGCTGTACCAGACGATGAGCGCGCTGGAATACATCCCGAGTTCGCCGACGCTGTTCAATTCCGGCACGCGCCACGAGCAACTGTCGTCGTGCTTCCTGCTCGATTCGCCACAGGACACACTGGAATCGATCTACGCGCGCTACGGCGAGATCGCGCAGTTGTCGAAATTCAGCGGCGGCATTGGCGTCGCCTACAGCCGCGTGCGTGCGCGTGGCGCGCTGATCCGTTCCACCAACGGCCATTCCAACGGCATTGTTCCGTGGCTGAAGACGCTGGATTCGTCGGTGATGGCGGTAAACCAGGGCGGCAAGCGCAAGGGCGCGGCCTGCGTCTATCTGGAAACATGGCACGCCGACATCGAGGATTTCCTCGAACTGCGCGACAACACCGGCGACGAGGCGCGTCGCACCCATAACCTGAATCTCGCCAACTGGGTGCCAGACCTGTTCATGCAGCGCGTCGAAGCCGACCAGGAATGGTCGCTGTTCGATCCCGCCACCGTGCCGGAGCTGGTCGACCTCCACAATGAGGCGTTCAACGCCGCCTATCTGCAGGCCGAAGCGCAGGGCAAGGCGCTGAAGACGATCCCGGCGCGCAAGCTCTATGCGCGGATGATGCGCACGCTGGCCGAAACCGGCAACGGCTGGATCACCTTCAAGGACAAGTGCAATCGCGCCAGCAACCAGACGCTGCGCGAACGCAACGTGATCCACCTGTCCAATCTCTGCACCGAAATCCTCGAAGTGACATCGGCCGAGGAAACCGCGGTGTGCAATCTCGGCTCGATCAATCTCTCGCGCCATTTCGACGCGGACGGCGAATTCGATTTCACCAAGCTCGGCGAAACCGTGCGGCAGGCGGTGGCGCAACTCGATCGCGTGATCGATCTCAACTTCTATCCGATCGAACCAGCACGTCGCGGCAACCTGCGCTGGCGACCGGTCGGGCTCGGCTGCATGGGCCTGCAGGACGTGTTCTTCCGCATGCGCCTGCCGTTCGATTCCGATGAGGCGCGCGTGCTGTCGCGCCGGATCGCCGAGACGATCTATTTCCACGCACTGGATGCCTCCTGCGAACTGGCGATCGCCAAGGGCGCGCACCCTTCATTCGCCGACACCCGCGCCGCGCTCGGCGAATTGCAGTTCGACGCCTGGAATGTGCAGCCGGAACACCTGGAACGCTGGGACGCCTTGCGCGCGCGCATTCGCGAACACGGTTTGCGCAATTCGCTGCTGATCGCGATCGCGCCGACCGCGACCATCGCCTCGATCGCCGGCTGTTACGAATGCGTGGAACCGCAGGTGAGCAACCTGTTCAAGCGTGAAACGCTGTCCGGCGATTTCCTCCAGGTGAATCGCTATCTGGTCGACGAGTTGAAGAAGCTCGGGCTGTGGACGCCGGAGATGCGCGACGCGATCAAGCTGGCGGAAGGTTCGGTCCAGGGCATCGAGGCGATTCCGGAAACGCTGCGTGAGATCTATCGCACCGCGTGGGAGCTGCCGATGCGCAGCCTGATCGACATGGCGGCGGATCGCGGCGCCTTCATCGACCAATCGGCCTCGCTCAACCTGTTCCTGGAAAGCCCGAACATCGGCGCGTTGTCGTCGATGTACATGTATGCGTGGAAGCGCGGCATCAAGACCACCTACTACCTGCGCTCGCGCCCGGCGACGCGCATCGCCAAGACCACGGTGAGCAGCGTCACCCCGACTGAAACCGAAGCGGTGTCGTGTTCGCTGGAGAATCCGGAATCGTGCGAGGCCTGCCAGTGAACGCCCGCATGTCCCGCCTGCTCGATCCCGGCTTCGAGCTGACGCTGCGGCCGATGCGCTATCCGCAGTTCTACGAGATGTACCGCAACGCCGTGCGCAACACCTGGACGGTGGAGGAGATCGATTTCCAGATCGACATCAGCGACCTCCACGCCAAGATGTCGCCGGCCGATCGCCACCTGATCCACCGGCTCGTGGCGTTCTTCGCCACCGGCGATTCGATCGTCTCCAACAACCTGGTCCTCAACCTCTACAAGCACCTCAACGCGCCGGAAGCGCGGATGTACCTGTCGCGCCAATTGTACGAGGAAGCGCTGCACGTACAGTTCTACCTCACCCTGCTCGACAACTACCTGCCCGACCCGGCGGAACGCGTGCGCGCCTTCGCCGCGATCGAGAACATCCCGTCGATCCGCAAGAAAGCCGGGTTCTGTTTCAAGTGGATCGACTCGATCCAGCAACTCGATCGCATCGAAACGCGCGAGCAACGCCGGCAATTCCTGCTCAACCAGATTTGCTTCGCCGCTTGCATCGAAGGCCTGTTCTTCTTCGCTGCGTTCGCCTACGTCTATTACTTCCGTTCGCGCGGCTTGCTGTCCGGCCTCGCCTCCGGCACCAACTGGGTGTTCCGCGACGAGTCCTGCCACATGGAATTCGCCTTCGAAGCGGTGCGCACGGTGCGCGGGGAGGAACCGGAACTGTTCGACGACGCGATGAAGCAGCAGGTCTACGACATGCTGGAGGAAGCGATCGAGTGCGAGATGCAGTTCGCCGCCGACGTGCTCTCGGGCGGCGTCGCCGGCATCTCCGAACGCGACATGCGCCAGTACCTGCAGCACTGCGCCGACAGCCATTTCGCCCGGTTGGGCATGGACAAGCGCTACCGCGTGCGCAATCCGCTGCCCTTCATGGAATTGCAGGACGTGCAGGAACTCACCAACTTCTTCGAGCGTCGCGTCAGTGCCTACCAGCTCGGGGTGACCGGTGAAGTGGGCTTCGATCACGCCTTCTGACATGTTCTGACACGCAGGAATTTCGTGCCTGAAGCTTTGTTTAACACGCGTTTCATCGCAGCGCCCCAACATATGCGCTTTCCGCCGCCACGGTTCCGCCCATGATCGACGCCAACCGCAAGGACACCCTGACCGACTGGATCGCCAAGGTCCCCGCCATCACCCTCGGCTTCTGGATCATCAAGATCCTCGCGACCACGCTCGGCGAAATTGGCGGCGACGCGGTCACCATGTCGTGGCTGGGCGAAACCACCCCGAATGCCAGCGCCACGGCCTGGCATCCTGGCTATCTGATCGGGACCGGTATCTTCGCGGCGGTCTTCGCGGCGGCAGTGGCGTTGCAAATCCGCACGCCGCGTTTCAATCGCTGGCTGTACTGGTTCGCCATCGTCGCCAGCACCACGGTCGGCACCACCCTGGCGGATTTCGCCGATCGCTCGCTCGGCATCGGTTACACCGGTGGTTCGACACTGTTGCTCGCGCTGCTGCTGGCGACGTTGTTCACCTGGTATCGCAGCACCGGCACGATCGCCGTCGACAGCGTGCGCGACACCCGCTCGGAACTGTTCTACTGGCTCACCATCACCTTCTCGCAAACATTGGGCACCGCGCTCGGTGATTGGGTGGCGGATACGCAGGGGCTTGGCTACACCGGCGGCATGGCGATCTTTGGCGGCCTGCTGCTGCTCGTCGCGTTCCTGTATTTCACCACCAAGATTTCGCGCACCGCGTTGTTCTGGTCGGCGTTCGTGCTGACGCGTCCACTCGGCGCCGTCGTCGGCGATTTCATGGACAAGCCGCATGCCAAGGGTGGCCTGGAACTCAGCCGCTACAGTGGATCGCTGGCGCTGCTCGCTGCGATCGTGCTGTGCATCCTGATCTTCCCGCAACGGGCCGCGACCAAAGCACATTGATGAGGATGTCGCTTCGCCGCGGCTGGAGATGGCTCGCGCTCCTGCTGGTCGCCTGCGCCTGCATTCCAGGGATCGCGCTGGCGCAGGCCGGGCCGCCGATGATCACCAACGATACCGGCACGCCAGGCGCTGGCCATTGGGAGATCAACCTCGCCGCGACCGGTGATCGCACGGGACATGCATGGAATGTCTCGGCACCCGATGCCGACATCAACTACGGTCTGGGCGAACGTATCCAGTTGTCGATCCATCTCGGCTGGGAACATCGCAGCGAACAACGCATGCCGATGGCATCCGGCCTCGGCCCGGTCGAACTCGCCGCGCGCTGGCGCTTCCTCGACGAGGACAAGGCCGGTGTGGCGATGGCGGTGCAACCGCATTGGGTGCTGCCGGGACCGCCCGCGGCGCAGCACAAGGACCTGAGTCCGGCGACGCAGGAATTCGTGCTGCCGCTGCAGATCGTCAAGACCTTCGGCAAGTCGACCATGGGCGTCGAGCTGGCACGGCATTTCGTCGAGAAGGACAGCGATGCCTGGCAGGCCGGGCTGTTCTGGGCGCGCCCCTGCCCGCTGCAATGGCAATGCCTCGCAGAAATCAACACCACGCGGACCGATCACGCATCGACGCAGACCATCGCCAACCTCGGCGTTCGCCACCCGATCAACGAACACCTGCTGTTCATGGCTTCGCTGGGACGGCAGGTCTCGGGGGATCGCCCGCGTTCCAGCCCGGTGTTCTATCTCGGCGTACAAGTATTAAAGTAGCGGCATGCGCATCCTGATCGCGGAAGACGACGACCACATCGCCTCCGGCATGCAGACCTTGCTGGTGGCGCGCGGCCATGCCGTCGATTGGGTGGCTGATGGCAAGCTGGCCGAGCAGGCCGGCAAGACCGGCGTCTACCAGCTGCTGATCGTCGACATCGGCCTGCCCTCGCTGGAAGGCGGCGAGGTGATCCGCAGGTTGCGCGCAGCGAAGATCGATACGCCGATCCTGGTGGTGAGCGCGGGCGAAGCGTTGAACGAACGCGTACGCATCCTCGACCTCGGTGCCGACGATTACCTGGTGAAGCCATTCGCGATCGCCGAATTCGATGCACGCGTGCGCGCCCACCTGCGCCGCGGATCGGCGCAGGGCGCGACCGAACTGGAAGTCGGCGGCTTGGTGATCGATGCCGGTGACCAGCGTGCACGCGGGCCACAAGGACCGATCGAACTCACCGCGCGTGAATTCGCCCTGCTGTCGCTGCTGGCCTCGCGTGCCGGCCGCATCGTCAGTCGCGTGCAGATGATGGAGACCGTGTGCGCCTGGGACAACGAGTTGACCGACAACGGTCTCGACATCGCACTGCATCGCCTGCGTCGCAAGATCAACAACTGTGGCGTGCGCCTGCGCACCGTGCGCGGCCTCGGCTATCTGCTGGAACCCGAAGCCAATGAGTGAGCACGAACGCGCGCCGCGTCGTCGCAGCCTCTATCGCAGCCTGCTGCTCTATCTCAGCGTGCCGTTGACGGTGCTGGCGATCCTCGCCGCGCTGGTGACCTACGAAATGGCACGCTACTACTCCAACCGCGCCCACGATTCCGCGCTGATCGAGCAGGTCGATGCAGTCGCGAAGCTGATGGATCACAGCCCGGAAACCTTCAGCACGTTTTCGCCACAGGCGCTGTTCCTGATCCAGTACGATCCCGACGGCTTCCAGTATTACGCGATCACCAGCGCGCACAGGGGCGTGATCGCGGCCAATTTCCAGCCGCCAGCGGCATCGTTGCCGGTGCAGGTCGGTGCTCCGGTGAAACTGTCGTCAATCCGCACTGAACATCATCTGCGGCTGGCATCACGCACGTTCCATCCCAAGGTCGATTCGACCGATACGGTCACCGTCACCGTAGGCGAGGGATATTCCGATCGCCGGCGCTGGGCGCAACAGATCCTGCTGATCACCGTTCCCACCCTGCTGCTGATGGTGGTGGGCGTGCTGCTGGTGGTGCGCAGCGGCGTCGATACCGGCTTGCGACAGCTCGACCCGCTGATCGCGCGGTTGCGCCGTGGCGATGCCTTGAGCAAGCCGCTGCTCGATGCCAACGTGCCTTCGGAAGTCGCGCCGCTGGCCGGCACCATCGACAACCTGGTCTCCGACCTGCGCGAAGCGCTGGCGGTGCAGTCGCGTTTCATCGCCGATGCCGCGCACCAGTTGCGCACGCCATTGGCCGGCCTCAGCCTGCACGCCGAGCGCGCGCTGGACGATCCGCGCCCGGAAGTGCTGGAGGATGCGCTCGGACATGTCTCACGACTGACCCATCGCACCTCGCGCATCGCCGAACAACTGCTGTCCCTGGCGCGCGCGCAATCGGTGCAGACCCGCTTGCCGGAACGCGTCGATCTCGCCGAAGTGGTGCCGCTGCTGGTCGGCGAACGCGTGCCCGATGCACTGCGTGCCGGCATCGACCTTGGCTACGAAGCGCCATCGCAACAGTCGTTGCATGCCGCCATCGACGTGCCCGCACTGCAGGAAGCGCTCGACAACCTGATCGACAACGCCCTGCACCATGCCGGACGCGGGCACAACACGACGGTGAGCTTGTCGCAGCGCGATGGTGCCATCGAGCTCGCGGTGGAAGACGATGGCACCGGCGTGCCTGACGAAACGCTGGCGCGGCTGGGCGAACGCTTCTTCCAGGTCGCGGGCAGCAACGCCCGCGGCAGCGGACTGGGACTGGCGATCGTCGAGGAGGTGCTGTCGCGTTACGGTGGGCAGGTGCGCTACGTCCGCGGCGCCTCCGGCGGATTGCGGGTGGAGTTGTTGCTGCCGATCGCCGATGCGCCCGGAAAGGCTGATGAAACCGCTGGCTGACAAGCTTGACGGTGTGAACGAAGCACCTTTTCCACTGAAGCCGGCCGAATTCTTCTATGAAGGCGGCCCCAACGCCGTCCTCCTGACCCACGGCCTCACCGGCACGCCCAACGAGATGCGGCTGGTGGCGCGCGGGCTCAACCGTCGCGGCTTCACCGTGTACGGCGTGCAGTTGGCCGGGCATTGCGGCGACATGGACGACCTGCTGGCAACGCGCTGGCAGGATTGGGCAGCGAGCGTGCAGACCGGTGCGGAACGCTTGCGCCAACATTGTGATCGCCTGTTCGTCGGCGGCTTGTCGATGGGCGCGCTGCTCGCGCTCAACCTTGCCGCCGATCGCCCCGATCTCGTCGATGGCGTCGGCGTCTACGGTGCAACCTTCCGCTATGACGGCTGGAGCGTGCCGCGCATCGCGCGCCTGTCGGGATTGTTGCCGCTGCTGAAGCGCTTCAACATCGGCCGCGACCGCGTCTTCATGGAACAGCCGCCCTACGGGATTCGCGACGAACGCCTGCGCGCGCAGATCAGCACCGCGATGCAGAGCGGCGACAGCAGCATCGCCGGATTGCCCGGCAATCCCTGGCACTCGCTGGCGGAACTCTATCTGCTGGCGAAGCGCGTGCGCGGCCAATTGGCACAGGTCAGCGCACCCTGCCTGGTCGCGCATGCGAGCGACGACGACATCGCCAGCGTCGACAACGCCGAAGTGGTGTTGCGCAGCGTTTCCGGCCCGACCGAACTGCTGCTGCTCGACAACAGCTACCACATGATCACGATCGATCGCGAACATCGTTTGCTGATCGATCGCAGCGCCACCTTCTTCGACCGCATCGCCGACACTCCGCGCGCATGACGCCACTGGCCACCGCCCTCTGGCTCTGCAATGCCGCACTCGATACCGGCGGCCAACTATGCTTCAAGGTGGCGGCGAAACACGGAGATGACGGTTGGCGCGCACTGGCCAGGCAACCGATCCTGTGGCTCGGCCTGTTGTGTTATTTCGGCGAATTCCTGGTGTGGATCGCCTTCCTGTCGCAGGTGCCGTTGTCGCTGGGCGTGCTGCTCGGCTCGATCAACATCGTCGTGTTGATGGTATGCGGACGACTGTTCTTCCATGAACGACTGACGCCATTGCGCGTCGGCGGCATCGTGCTGGTGTGCATCGGCGTCGCCTTGGTGGGGATCGGCGCATGAGGCGCTTGTATGCGATCGGATTCCCGGTGCTGATGGCGTTCGACACGCTGGCGCAAACCTGCTTCAAGGTCGCGGGCACGCATGCCTTGCCGTTCGCACCCGATGCCGCGTGGATCCTGCGCGTGGCCGAACAACCGTGGACGTGGATCGCGCTGTGCGGTTATCTCGGCGCGTTCGTGACATGGATGCGCCTGCTGCGCGATGCACCGATCGGCCCCGCGTTCGCCGCTTCGCATCTGGAAGTGGTGAGCGTGCTGCTGGTCTCCGCGTGGTTTCTGCATGAACGCATCACCCCCTTGCAGCTGTTCGGTGCGTTGGTGATCGTGCTCGGCATCGGACTCCTGGCCATCTCGGAATCGCGGGAGACCGCGGAACACGCCGATGCGACGCCTCACTGAGATCCCGCCGACCGCCGGCCTGCCGCCGCGGTTTTCCGATCTGTTCGCGCAGCACGGCGATCTCGCCGCTACGCTGGCCACGCAACTCGACGTGGATGCTGCGCTGGTCACCTGCTCCGGCACCGCCGCGCTGATGCTGGCGTTGCGTGTTGCGCAACAGCGACAGCCCGAGCGCGATGTCGTGGTGGTTCCGGCCTACACCTGCCCGTTGGTGGCGATCGCGGTACATGCTATCGGCCTGCGCCTGCGTATCGTCGACCTCCGCCACGACAGTCTCGACATGGATGAATACGCGTTGCGCGCGCAGCTCGACGAGCGCGTCCTCGCGGTGGTGCCGACGCATCTGGGCGGGCGCGTCACCGATGTCGCTGCCGTCAATCGCGTTGTAGCCGACAGCGGCATCGTGGTGATCGAAGATGCCGCGCAATCGCTCGGCGCGACCATCAATGGACGCAGTGTCGGATTGCGGGGCGATATCGGCTTCTTCAGCCTCGCCGCCGGCAAGGGCCTCTCGACCTACGAGGGCGGCGTGGCGGTCGCACGTGATCGGCAGTGGCTGGAGGCGATGCGTGCTTTGCAGGATGCATTGCCCGAACAAGCGGCGATGGAGCGCAAGCGCTGTGTTGAGCTGGCCGGTTACACCGCGCTGTATCGCCCGCTGGGGATGCGTTGGGCCTACGGCCTGCCGTTGCGTCGCGCATTGAAACGCGGCGATCCGGTTGGCGCGATCGGCGATCGTTTCCCGATGCAGGTGCCGTTGCATCGCATGGGGGCATGGCGAAAACGCATCGGTGCGAACGCGGCGTTGCGTTTGCCACGGTTCCTGGAGGAGCGTTGTGCCTGTGCGTTGGCGCGGATCGAACGGCTGCATGCGATTCCCGGCGCGCAGGTGTTCGGCGATCGTGCTGGCGAGCACGGCACGTGGCCGACATTGCTGGTCCGGATGGACAGCGAACATCGACGTGATGCAGTGCTCGACAAGTTGTGGACGTCCGGTCTCGGCGCAAGTCGGATGTTCATCCATGCCCTGCCGGACTACACCGAGCTACGCGCGATCGTGCCGCAGCAGGATTGTCCGAACGCCCGCGATCTCGCTGCGCGCAGTTTCACGATCAGCAACAGTCCGTGGCTACGGGATGAGGATTTCGAGGCGATTTGCCGCGTGATTGAGGCAATCGCGGCTTCCTAGCGCGCGCTGGCTGGCGCGGGTCTTGATCACCACCCCAGCGCCGCAATCAACGCGCGATTCACCACTGCCTGCTGTTGCTGCCACGCCTCGATTTCGTCAGGCGACGGATCTGGCTGCTGATCGAGCGCGCTCAGCAAGCGCTTGAACAAACTGCGATATCGATGGATCGACACCTCGCCGGTGATATCGCTGGCGACAATGCGAGATTTCAACGCGGCGATGATCGTCAGCGCATCATCGAGCTGGAATTTTCCCTGGTCCCAGTTGGTCCGCACCACGTCCGGCGCGAACACATCCTTGTCGACCGAGAAATACACCGGCATCTCGTCATCTTTCACCTGCCGTACAAACGCGGCCACCAACTCTTCCGGCGACTCGAAACTGTGAACAGTCGCAATACCGAAACGTCGCGCCCACTCCGTATCCACGCCCACGCACCAGTAATGCACGCGACCGCTGCGCAGCGCGCCTAGCTGGTTTTCCCAGGCATGTCCGCGGCCAGCATCGAGTGAACTGATGCCGAGCACGTGCACGTCGACCACGCCCGGTAACTTCGCCGCGCGCCCGACCCACGATCCACAATGCACCCCGAACGGAAAACGCATGTTGTCGGGGTGATTGTCGAGTACCACCACCCGCAATGGTCGGCGCCGCGCCTCGCGTTCGACCAGCGGCAGGCTGAGATGATGGAAATCGCCACTGCCCATCAGCACCGTGCCGTGCACCGCCATCAGCACCGGCGCAATCGCCGCACCGAAGCGCCGCAGGTCGCGCCGGCTGCAGGAGAATCGCAGGCGTTCCTGCCACTGCTGCAACGGCAAGCGGTCGGCGCTGCCGATGTCGCGCACGGAGTCATCAAGGTCGAGGATCAACGGCACGCTCATGCAGGTGCACCTTCGAACAGCCCACGCATGCGACTGAGCAACATGCGCAGCAGCGGATTGCGCGGCCGCACGGCGTGCCAGGTCATGGTGAACTGCGCGCCGAGTTGCCGTTTCGCTTCGGCATCGGTCCAGCCCGCGATATAGCGTTGTAGTCCCATGCTGCGTGCAATCCCCAGATTGTGCATCCAACTCAACGCATAGAGATTGTGCTCGCGTGCCTGCGGGTAAACGAAGCCAACGTATTTGTCGACCAGTGCTCCGCGCCACGGATAGCACAGGTTCCAGCCGATCATTTCACCATCATGGCGATAGATGAAGACGATGCCACCGCCTGCGGCCTGGCGCAGCAGCGTGGCGAGATAACCGCGCGTCAATTCGTCGAAATGGACATCACTCTGGGCATGGACATTGGCGAACAAGCGCACGTACTCGTCGATCACCGACTCGTCGTCGAAGCGAGGGTCCCCGCAGGCGACCTGCTCGATCGCCACGTCCTGGCGTGAACGCAACTTGCGGCGAATGTTCTTGCGGCGCGATGAGGACAATCGCGCGAGGTAGTCGTCTTCATCGGCGAAATCGAGCGCTACCCATGCCAGCGGCATGCCTTCCAGCAACACGAAGCTTCGCGCTTCCAGCGCGGCGATGGCAGCCTCGCACGCCGCGTTTTCATCGGCATCCAACAGTGGCGAATGGCGCGCCAGATCCTTGACGATCAACAGGCGCGCGCTAGCGTCAGCGTCGCCCACGATGGCATCGGCGAATGCATCGGCATCGACACCCTTGGGCAACAACGCGTACTCGCTCGAGGTGCAGCCGACGAACTGCGTCTTCCAGCGCAGCCAGCGCGACCACAGGCGATAACCGGGCCAGCCTTGCAATCGTTGCAACAGCGGCGGTTCCAGCGTGGTGAGGATGTCGAACGCGGCGAGGAAACGCGGCGCGCCGGCCACCGTGTCGGCGATGAAATCCCTGGGTGGATGCGCCAGCCATGCAGCGATCAGCGCATCCGGTTCGAGTTGCGCGATCCAGCGAGTGCCCGTGTCCGTCACGCGGGCTGCGGCGTTCACGCCTGGCGCACCGCCAGCACCGCATTCAATCCACCGAACGCGAACGAATTGCTCAGCGCCGCGCGGATCTTCGCCGGCCGGCCGACATTCGGCACGATGTCGAGATCGCAGGCGGGATCGACCTGCTCGTAATTCGCGGTCGGCGGCACGAACTGGTCATCAAGCGCGGCGATGGTCGCCGCGAGTTCCAGCGCGCCGGCCGCACCAAGCGCATGTCCGTGCATCGACTTGGTCGATGTCACCGGGATCGACTGCGCGTGCGCACCCAGCGCGAGATGGATCGCACGGGTTTCGGTGGCATCGTTGGCCATCGTTCCGGTGCCGTGCGCGTTGATGTAATCGATGTCGGATGCCTGCAATTCCGCATCCTGCAATGCCCGGGTGATCGCCAGTGCCGCGCCGTCCGCCGATGGCGCGACGATATCGCCGGCATCGGCGCTCATGCCGGCACCGGCGAGTTCGGCAAGGATGGTCGCGCCACGCGCTTTCGCGTGTTCCATTTCTTCCAGCACGAACACCGCCGCGCCTTCGCCCAGCACCAGTCCGCGACGATTGGCGCTGAACGGCCGGCAGGTGTCGTCGGCGATCACGCGCATCGCGTCCCACGCCTTCAACAATCCGAAGGTGAGGCAGGCTTCGGTGCCACCGGTCAGCATCACGTCGGCGGCACCGGAACGGATCGCCGCCATCGCCTGTGCTACTGCATGATTGGCCGATGCGCATGCGCTCGACACCGAGAACACCGGGCCGCGCAAACCGTGCGCCATGCTGACGTGACTGGCTGGCGCGTTGACCATGGTGCGGACGATGGTGAGCGGATGCATGCGCTCGGCACCCTCGCCATACAGCCGCTTGCTCTGCTCGTCGTGCGAGGTCACGCCACCGATGCCCGTGCCGATGATGGCGCCGATGCGATCGCCGTTGGCACGGACGTCGAGTCCGCTCTGGCGCACGGCTTCATTGGATGCGATCACCACGAATTGCGAGCAACGATCGAGCAGCGGCAACATCGATTCACTCAGCATCGACGCGAGATCGATGCCTTCCGGCAACTGCGCGGCAACCTTCATCCGCACCCGCGCCGCCTCGGGATGGCGCAACGGCGCGATCGCCGAACGGCCCGCGCGCAAGCCTTGCCATAGCGGGGCGACGCCCACGCCATAGGGACTCACCGCGCCCATGCCGGTGACGACGACCCGCCGCTTCATCATCGAATTCAGGCCTTTGCTTTCGCCGCGAGCGTGTCGCGCACCACGTCGACCAGTTGCTGCACGGTATCGCTGCCGAAGTTCGGGCCCTGGTCGGGGAAGGTGATGCCGTAGTGCTCTTCGATGTCGAACAGCAGCTCGATCGCATCGAGCGAACTCACCCCGATGTCCTTCAACGTCGACTGCGGCTGGATGGTGGCAAGGTCGATCTTGGCCTTCGCGGCGATCTGCGAAGCGATCTCGTCGAAGATGGCTTTCTCGTCCGGTGTGTCGCTCATGGTTCCTCTCCCTTGAAGGTATCTGTCAGGCCGACGCTTTCGCGCGGGTCAGCAACTGGTCGAGCAACGCGATCGCGAGATCGATTTCCTCATGGGTGATGTCGAGCGACGGCGCCAGCGTGATCACGTTCTTGTACCAACCACCGACGTCGAGCACGAGGCCGATCGGCTTGCCGTTGTGGCGCAAATCGCCGGCCAGGCCGATATCGACCATCTTGTCGAGCAGTACGCGGTTCGGCGTGAAGCCATCGGCTTCGCAGATTTCCGCACGCAATGCCAGGCCAAGACCATCGACGTCGCCGATTTCCGGATGACGCTTCTGCAGGTCACGCAGCCCTTCGAGGAAGTGTGCGCCCTTCAGCGGCACGGTGCGTTCGTAATCCATGTCCTTGCCGAGGCGCATCACTTCCAGGCCCAGCGCGGTGCCGAGCGGATTGGAGTTGAACGTCGAATGCGTCGAACCGGCCGGGAACACCGTCGGGTTGATCAGCTCTTCGCGCGCCCACAGGCCCGACAGCGGATTCAGACCATTGGTCAGCGCCTTGCCGAAGACCAGCACGTCGGGCTGGACGCCGAAATGTTCGATAGACCACAGCTTGCCGGTGCGCCAGAACCCCATCTGGATTTCGTCGACCACCAGCAGGATGCCGTACTTGTCCAGCACCTTCTTCAGGTCCTTGAAGAAGTTCATCGGCGGAATCACGTAACCGCCGGTGCCCTGGATCGGCTCGACGTAGAACGCGGCGTATTCGGCCTGGCTGACCTTGGGATCCCACACGCCGTTGTATTCGGTTTCGAACAGCCGCTCGAACTGGCGCACGCAGGCATCGGAATATTCTTCCGGCGTCATGCCCTTCGGCCGGCGGAACGGATACGGGAACGGAATGAACATCGCGCGTTCGCCGAAATGGCCGAAACGGCGGCGATAGCGATAGCTCGAGGTGATCGCCGATGCGCCGAGCGTACGACCGTGATAGCCGCCTTCAAAGGCGAACATCAGGCTTTTGCCGTTGCTGGCGTTGCGGACGATCTTCAGCGAATCCTCGATCGCCTGCGCGCCACCGACGTTGAAATGCACGCGACCCTTGCGGCCGAACTTGGCTTCGGCGTCCTGCGCGATGGTCTTCGCCAGTTCGATGCGGGTCGGATGCAGGTACTGGCTGGCGACCTGCGGCAAGGTGTCGATCTGGCGCTTCAGCGCATCGTTGAGGCGCGGATTGGCATAACCGAAGTTGCAGGCGGAATACCACATCTGCAAATCGAGATAGGGGATGCCCGCGCCGTCGTACATGTAGCTGCCATTGCAACCGTGGAAGATCTTCGGCGGATCGACGTAATGCACGGTATCGCCATGCGAGCTGTACAACTCCTCGTCGGCGAGCAGTTGCGCATCGTCGTAACCATCGCCAGGGCGGGCGGCCGATGCCATGGCGGGATTAATCGACATACGTGGTCTCCAGATAATGGGTGTTGTGTTCGAGTTCGCCACGCAGCAGCTTCGGCAGCCATTCCAGCGCCTCGGCAAAGCTGGTGATCGGCACATAGGGAATACCGGCGGCGCGGCAATGTTCGATCAGGCGGTTCTTGGCGAACACGAAATCGGCGCGATCGGCGACGCAGAAATCCGAGACGCCATCGCCGATCAGCAAGGTCTTGCGGCCCTGCGCGCGCTCCTTCGCCGCGATCGCGCATTTGCAGGTGCCGCTGGCGCAACCTGCGGCGCTGAACGGTGACTCCAGGCGCCAGTGCTTGGGATCGTCGGTCGGCTGCAGTGCATTGGCGACGACATCGAGTTCGTCCATGCCGAAGCGCGCAAGGATGTTGTGGATGGCGTAGTCGAGGCCATCGCTGACCACGCGCAACGGAATGCCGCGTTGGTGCAACACGGCGTGGAACGCCGGGAACGCCGGATCGATCCACAATTCGCCGAGATGGGCGTCGAGTTCGTCACGACGCATCTGCAACAGCTTGATCTGGCCTTGCAGGCATTCGCGCGAACCGATGCGGCCTGCCCGCCAGTCGCGTTCCAGCACTTCCCAGCCTGGCTCGCCGAAGCGCACCAGCAATGAGTCAATCACGTCTTCGACGCTGATGGTGCCGTCGAAATCACACAGTACGGTCCAGTCGCTCACACGCGCACCTTGCAGAAATACGTCACAAAGCTTGGACAAAGCGCCTTTCGCATGCCTTTCAGACCAAAATCAGGCGTTTAGCTGCGGTTTTCCCGTGGCGCCGGCTACACTTGGACTGTTCCGCCACTTCACATTGATCGCCTTCATGCCACGGATCCTGCACCACAGCTTGCTTGCCATCACATTTGCCGGTTGCGGCTCGCTCGTACAAGCGCAGGAAGCGGTGAAAGACGCAGCGACAGCACCTGTCTACGCCATCGGCGCTGGCGCACAGCGCTTGCCGGCATGGCTCGGGGCGAAGCACCAGCGGACCCAGGCGCTGCCGTTCTTCGACATCGAATTGCCCGGCAAGGCGGAATTGTCGTCGGTCGATGGCCTTACTGTCGACGTGCTGCGCGGCAAGCACTGGCACGGCGGCCTCTACGCCGACATCGTCTGGGGACGCACCCGCAGCGATCTCGGTCCGCAGCTGGCACCGGTGGTGAAGCGCATCAACGACCGCCTCGTCGCCGGCGGCTATCTCGAACACGAATTCAACAAGACCTTCACCATTGGTGGCCGCGCCATCCACGAACTCGGAGGCGGCGGCGCCTATGCCGATCTCTACGCCGACGTGACGCTGCCGAAGGTATTCACCCATGTCGATCACGGACTGGAATTCTCGGCGCGCGCCGCCAACGCGGCATCGAACCGCGAACGTTTCGGTCTTGATCCGACACAGGCGACGCAGCTGAATCTCACGCCATGGCGTCCCGGCGCAAGCTGGCAGCAAGCCGCCGTGCAGTACCAGATTTTCGTGCCGACCAGCGAGCACACCGGCATCGCGGCCAACATCGAATATTCACGACTGCTCGGCGAACCTGCCAGCAGCCTGTTGTTGAAGTCATTCGGGCAGCGTAACCAGATCAGCGAAGGGATCGCCTTCGTCTACCACTTCTAGTTTTCTTCGAGCGCGGCAAACCGCTCGACCAGGAAATCGATCAGCGCGCGCACCGATGGCAGCAAACCACGACGCGACGGGAACACCGCGTGGACGATGTCTTCGCGCGGCGCCCAACCATCCAGCACATGCTGCAAGCGCCCTTCCGCCACCAGTTCCTGCGTCACCATTTTCGGCAATTGCACGATGCCGACGCCGGCGACCGCGGCATCGCGCAGCGCCAGCATTCCGCGAGTGACGAAACGCGGCTGGTGATGAATCGCGATATGCGCGCCATCGGGGCCGTGCAGATCCCACACGTGCAGGTTCTGCGGCAGGCCGAGGTCCATGCTCGGATAGTTCATCAATTCGGCGGGTGATGTCGGCTGCCCCAACCGCGCCAGCAGCACCGGACTCGCGACCAGGCATTGCGACCGCGTCGCCAGCACCCGCAGCACCAGATCGGAATCCTCCAGCGGCGGCGGCCGCACCCGCAACGCGATGTCGATGCCTTCGCCGATCACGTCGACGCGGCGATTGGTGGCATCGACATGCAATTCCACCAGCGGATACAGCCGCAGGAAATCGGACACCATCGCCCCGACCTGGACATCGAGCAGCGTGGTCGGGCAACTCATCCGCACCACGCCACGCGGTTCCGCCTGATCGCGCTGGATCGCCTCCTCCGCCGCCCGCGCTTCCACCAGTGCTGCGCGGGCATGCCCGTAATACGTCTGTCCGGGCTCGGTCACCACGAAGCGACGGCTGGAACGCTGTATCAAGCGCACACCCAGCCGTGTCTCCAGCAACGCGATGCGCCGGCTCAATTTCGACTTGGGAATTCCCAGCGCCCGCCCCGCCGGCGCGAACCCGCCGTGGTCGACCACCTGGACGAAGTAGTAGAGGTCGTTGAGATCCTGCATCGTTCCAATCATAGGACGATATGGGCAGATTTTGCCAACTATTCGCCGGATCGTTGCGGCATTAGCCTGTGTCCAGTCGGCGATCCTGCCGAACTCCATTGGAGCATTCCATGAACATGAAGAAGATCCTCGGCACCTCCAGCGCCCCCGGCCGCCATTGGGTCGGCGACGGCTTCCCCGTCCACGGCATGTTCGGCTACAACGGCCCGGAAGTCGCCCAGCGCAGCCCGTTCCTGATGCTGGATTACGCCGCGCCGACCGAATTTCCGCCCAACACCGGCTATCGCCGCGGCGTCGGCCAACATCCGCATCGCGGTTTCGAAACCGTCACCATCGTCTATGACGGCGAAGTCGAACATCGCGACTCCACCGGCAAGGGCGGCGTGATCGGCCGCGGCGACGTGCAATGGATGACCGCAGGCGGCGGCATCCTCCATGAAGAATTCCATTCGCATGACTACAGCCGCACCGGTGGCCCGTTCGAGATGGTGCAGTTGTGGGTGAACCTGCCGGCGCGCGACAAGATGGCGCCGGGTGGTTACCAGGCGATCACCGATGCGCAGATTCCCGCGCGCGCATTGCCCGATGATGCCGGCACGCTGCGCGTGATTGCCGGCGACTACGACGGTGCGAAAGGACCGGCCACCACCTTCACCCCGATGAATGTCTGGGACGTGCGCGTGCAGGCCGGCAAGACCATCGACCTGCCGCAACCCGAAGGCTGGACCACCCTGCTGGTGGTGTTGGCCGGCACCGTGCAGGTGAACGGCGCAGCCGTGCTGCGCGAGGCACAGATGGTCACGCTCTCCACCGAAGGCGAAGGGCTGCGCATCGAAGCCAACAGCGATGCCAAGTTGTTGTTGCTCGCGGGCGAACCGATCGACGAGCCGGTGGTCGGCTACGGTCCCTTCGTGATGAACAGCGAAGCCGAGATCGCCGAAGCCATCCGTGATTTCAACGGCGGCAAGTTCGGCGCGATGCACTGATCGCGATGCATTGACGGCGTCATTCCCGTTATCCGGATCGCAGTAAACTTGCGGTTCGGGCAACGGGGAGGCCGTTCATGTCGAAACATTCTTGCACCAGCATGTTGCTGGGGTTGGGTCTGCTTGCGATCAGCGTTCAGGCGCATGCCAGTGGCGATAACGGTTGCAGCGCGCAACCGGGACTGCACCACCGCGACTACGCATCCTGCAGTGATCTGGTGCTGATCAGCCCGGGCAACGATACCCGCTTCAACCTGCTGTTGCTGCTCGCTGATCGCGGTCGCGTGCAGACGGCGATGATCAAGTACAACGATCCCGATCCCAGCCCGGTGCCGGAAGCGATCCTGTCCTGGCCGGCGCTGTCCAATGCCACCTGGTATGGCGATGTCGGCAAATCCGACGATGCAACGAACGCCTCCAGCGCCAGTGATCCCGCCAGTGGGCGCTGCATCAGCAATGGCGATGGCACGGCGCACTTCCTGCAAGCCGTACAGGCCGATACCAGCCTGAAACCCGAAGAACGAAATCTGCTTGTCGATGCGCGCACGAAGATTTCCGCAGCCTGCGGCAATCCCGGCAGGACCGCCGCACTGCTCGATCCGTTGCCCGGCAAGATGCAAACCGCAAACGGCAAGGCCTTCGCCGCCTATCTGATGGCCGCCGCGGTGTTCTACGGCCCCGATCCCGGCAGTGCACGCCCGGCATTCCAGTCGCTGTCCGAAGTGAAACAACCGTGGGTGCGCGAAGCCGCGCTCTACATGCTGGCACGCACCGACCTCAACGTCGCGCAACTCAACGCGTTTTCCGACTACGGCAACTACGATGCCGCCAAGGTCGACCAGGCCGCGATCAAGCGCGCGCGCGAAGGCATGCTGCGTTACCTGAAAACGTATCCGGACGGCGCCTATGCCGTTTCGGCCAGCGGCCTGATGCGCCGCGTCGAATGGCTGGGCGGCAATAGTGATGCCGCCGCGCACGTCTACGCCGCGGCATTGGCGCAGCGCGTGAACGGCGCGGCGACTGTCGATCTGCTGAATGAAATCGACACGCGCCTGTTGCTCACCTCGCAGAACGGCGCGACCAACCCACTGGCGACGCACGATCCGTTGCTGTTGGCCGTCGATGATCTCTGGCGCATGCGCCTCGATCCGAAAGACAAGAGCAACGCCAAGCTCGCGCTGTCGGCCAATGAACTGGCGTCGCAACAGGCGGTGTTCGCCAACGATCCTGCACTGTTCCGCTACCTGCAAGCCGTGTTTGCCTATCACGTGCAGCAGCAACCGGCACAGGTGCTGAAACTGCTGCCCGCCGCGGAGCCACGCAAGGGCATGGGCTATGTCGAGTTCAGCGGACAACTGCTGCGGCTGATGGCGATGGACGATCTTGGCCAAGGCGGCGTGCGCGACGGCCTGCTCAAATTGCTGCCCGCGGCGACGCAGCCCTATCAGCGCGCCACGCTGGAACTGGCGCTGGCGATCCACGACGAACGCCACCAATTGCTGGCGAAGGTATTCGCGCCGGACAGCCAGGTGCGCGACCCCGCGATCCGCCGCATCCTGCTGGAAAATGTCGCCGGAGCGGACATCCTGCAACAACAGGCGGCGAACGCGAAAACACCCGTCAACGAACGCAATGTCGCCTTGTTCGTGTTGCTCTATCGCGATCTGATGAGTGGTCGCTACGCCGAGTTCAACACCTGGCTGGCACGCGTTCCTGCCGATGCAAAGCCGGAACCGGACAGGTACCAGCTGCTGAATCCGACGCCAGCACTCGCCGTATTCCACTGGGCCGGCAACGACAAGGGCTACACCTGCCCGGCGCTATCCGCGATCACCACCACGCTGGCGCGTACGCCCGATGATGCCCACGCCAATCTCTGCCTCGGCGAATTCCTGCGCCTCAACCGCTTCGACCACATCACGCTGGCCGCACCGAATGCGCAGGAACGCAAATGGCGCGAATCGATCAACACCGCGCAACAACTCGGGACCACGCCGCTGTTGTTCCCGGGCATGCAGGGCAACCGCCAGGCGATCTATCGCCGGGTGATCGCCGATGGCGCCGCCGGCAACGACGATCGCGCCTATGCGCTGGTTCGCGCGATCCGCTGCTACGCACCCAGCGGCAACAATGACTGCGGCGGCGAAGACGTCCCCGTGTCGGAACGCAAGCGCTGGTTCACCATGCTCAAGACCACGCACAAATCATCGCACTGGGCATCTTCGGTGGAGCATTACTGGTAGATGAAGCCTCGCGCGCTGGCCACACTGATCGCAGCCGGGATCGCAGCCGGCGCGCTGTGCCTTGCGCTGTCGTCCTGCTTGCGCTCCCCCGATGACGTGGTACACGCAGAGGATCACGATGCCTTTTGGTTATGGGCCGGCGTGCAAGCGCAGCCGGTACTGGACCGCGCCCGCACACTCTACCTGCTGGAAGGCGAAATCATCGGCGGCGAACCGGCGCACCTGTCGCATCGTCGCGCCGCGACACCACGCATCGCGCACGCAGATGTGTGGATCGTCTATCGCGCCGACACGCTGAATTGGTCGGAGGATGTCGCTCCCGCCATCCGCACCGACATCGCGCGCTGGCGCGGCAACGGCAATCGCGTCGTCGGCGTGCAACTGGATTTCGACGCCCGCACACGTCACCTTGATCGCTACGTCGATTTCCTCCGCGACTTCCGCGCATGGCTTCCACGCGATACCGAACTCGGCATCACCGGCCTGATGGACTGGAGCGCCAATGGCAACCCCGCGCAGTTGTCGCGCCTCACCGGCATCGTCGATGAAGTGGTGGTGCAGACCTACCAGGATCGCACCACCATTCCCGGTTACGAACGCTATCTCGAACGGATGCGCGACTTCCCGATCCCGTTCCGCGTCGGACTGGCGCAAGGTGGCGCATGGCGCGCGCCGCCCGATCTCGCAACGAATCCGCAGTTCCGCGGTTACGTGGTGTTTCTGGTCAATCCGCTGCGGTGATTCTCACGCCATCGTTGCGTTGTCGATCACGAACCTGTACTTCACGTCGCTGCGCTGCATGCGCTCGTAGGCCTCGTCGATCTGCTGCGCGTTGATCATCTCGATGTCCGACACGATGCCGTGCTCAGCGCAGAAATCCAGCATTTCCTGCGTTTCCGCGATGCCTCCGATCAGCGAGCCGGCGATCGCGCGGCGCTTGAAAATCAGATTGCTGACGTCCGGCGATGGATGCGGATGCTCGGGCACACCAACCAGCACCAGGGTGCCATTGCGCTTGAGCAGCGACGTGTAGGCATCAAGATCGTGGCTGGCGGCGACGGTATCGAGAATGAAATCGAAGCTGTTGGCATGCGCCTTCATCTCATCGGCATTGCGCGATACCACCACCTCATCCGCGCCCAGCGCCTTGGCATCCGCGCGTTTACTGTCCGACGTAGTGAACGCGACCACGTGCGCGCCCATCGCATGCGCCAGTTTCACGCCCATGTGGCCGAGCCCGCCGATGCCGACGACCCCGACCTTGCTGCCCGGCCCCACTTTCCAGTGGCGCAGCGGCGAATACGTGGTGATGCCAGCGCACAGCAACGGCGCGACCGCGGCCAGTTGTTCCTGCGGATGGCGGATCTTCAGCACGAACTTTTCATCGACCACGATCTGCTGCGCATAACCGCCCAAGGTGTGGCCGGGCGCGTCATGGGTCGGGCCGTTGTAGGTGCCGACGAAGCCGTTCTCACAGAATTGCTCCAGCCCTTCATCGCAGGCACTGCAATGTTGGCAACTGTCGACCAGGCAACCGACGCCGACTGTCTCGCCCACCTTGAACTTGTGCACGTCGCCGCCAACCGCGCTCACGGTGCCGACGATCTCGTGGCCGGGCACGCAGGGATAGCGCGTCCCACCCCACTCCGAACGCGCGGTGTGCAAGTCGGAGTGGCAGATGCCGCAATAGGCGATCTCGATCCGCACGTCATGCGGGCCGGGTGCGCGGCGCGTGATGTCCATCGCTTCGAACGGCTGGTCGGCGCTTTGGACGCCATAGGCTTTGGTGGTCATGCTCGATTTTCTCCATAGCAGGATCGAATATTGCGCGGTGCCGGCTTGCTACGGACTTCGTTGCGCCAGCACTTCCTTGAGCACGGGCAAAGCCGACATTGCATTGGGCCAGCCAGCGTAAAACGCCAGATGGGTGACGACTTCCGCCGCCTGTTCCGCGGTGAGGCCATTATCCATCGCCCGCCCGAAATGAAAGGTCAACTGCGCGGCCTGCCCGGATGCCAGCAAGGCGGCGACGGTGGCCAGGCTGCGATCGCGCGGCGCCAGATTAGGCCGCAACCAGAGATCGCGGAACAGGTAGTCGGCAGTGTAATCGACCAGGCCCGGCGCCACTTCGGCGAATTGCGCGGCGACGTTTTTCGCGCGACGCGCTTCGATCTCCGCATCCAGCGGCAATGGCACCGGCGTCGCCGGGGGCAACTGGTCGGCACCGATATTCCTCCGCGTGAACACGGCGGCAACCGGCACGATCGCCGCGACCGCATTGCCCCATCCGGAGTAATACGCGAGGTGGGTGATCGTCTCCGACAGTTCGGCCGGCGTGACGCCGTTGTCGAGCGCCGATTCGACCTCGTCACCGAGCATCTCCGTCTGGCCGCGCGCGATCAGGGCGGCAACCGTGACTAGGCTGCGATCGCGCGGCCCCAGCTGAGGTCGCTTCCAGACGCTGCCCTGCAGCCGTTCGCGCGTTTGCCGCGCCAACGCCGGCGCTACCTTCTCCATGTCCTGCATGCGTGTCATCGGCTGTGCTCCGGGCCTGCAAGGTATTGCGTATCGCTGACATGCTCCATCCACTCCACCGCCTTGCCGTCTTTCTCCTCGGTGATGGCGATATGGGTCATCGCGGTCTCTGGCGTCGCGCCATGCCAATGGCGATGCTGGCACGGACAGCAGATGATGTCGCCGGCGTTGATCTCGACGATCGGGCCGCCTTCGCATTGCGTCCAGCCCTTGCCGGACGTGACGATCAACGTCTGCCCCAACGGATGGGTGTGCCATGCGGTACGCGCGCCTGGCTCGAACGTAACGATCGCGCCGGTGGCCGGTGAACCACCCTCGTGCTTGAACATCATGTCGATGCGGACGTCGCCGGTGAACCACTCGGATGGGCCTTTGACGGAAGGCACCGAACCGTTGCGAAAAATCTGCATGTTGAAACTCCGGATTCAGCGGGAGACAGTCTGCGCCCTGCGCTTTGCCTTGATTAGCCGCTATAGTACGAATGGTCTGTTGAATGTAATTCAATAATGGCGCGCGACAACTACAATGATCTGCAGGCCTTTCTGGCGGTGGCGCGCGAACGCAGCTTCACCCGCGCGGCGGCACAGCTCGGCGTGACGACTTCCGCGCTCAGCCACACCATCCGTGCGCTGGAAGCCCGTCTCGGACTGCGCCTGCTCACCCGCACCACCCGCAGTGTCGCGACCACCCAGGCGGGCGAACAATTGGCGAACGCACTCGGCCCCGGCTTCGCCGATATCGACGCCGCACTGTCATCGTTGAGCGCGTTGCGCGATCGCCCGAGTGGGACATTGCGCATCACCAGCAGCGAGTACCCCGCGAGAGCGGTGCTGTGGCCAGCGTTGCGCGACCTGCTGCCACGCTATCCCGACATCCACGTCGAAGTGGTCACCGATTCCGCGTTGACCGATATCGTCGCCGAACGCTTCGATGCCGGCATCCGCCTCGGCGAGCAGATCGCCAAGGACATGATCGCGGTGCCGATCGGGCCACCGGAACGCATGGCAGTGGTCGGCGCGCCGGCGTACTTCGCCCAACCATCGTGGACCGCGCGCGCCACAGGACCTCACCGCGCACGATTGCATCAACCTGCGGTTCCTCACCCATGGCGGCTTGTATGCGTGGGAGTTCGAAAAGAACGGCCGCGCGGTCAACGTGCGGGTCGAGGGCCGGCTGGTCTTCAACAACAGTGACCAGGTGGTGCAAGCCGCGCTCGATGGCTTCGGCCTGGCCTGCGTGCCCGAATCGATGGTGAAGGAGTTGCTGAAGGGCAAGCGCCTGCGGCGGGTACTGGCCGATTGGTGCCCGCCCTTCCCCGGTTTCCATCTTTACTATCCCAGCCGGCGCCAGCATTCGCCGGCCTTCGCGTTGCTGGTGGCGACCTTGCGCGAACGCGCGCGGCGCTGAGGCTCAGCCGTTGTCGATGCCGTATTCGCGCAGCTTCTTGCGCAAGGTCGCGCGGTGGATGCCGAGCATGTCGGCGGCGCGGCTTTGGTTGCCATCGCAATGGCTCAACACTTCGACGAACAGCGGCACTTCCACTTCGCGCAGCACCACCGCATGCAGGTCGGACACGCCACAGCCATCGAGATCGCGCAGGTAGCGACTGATCGAGGAGGCGACATGGTCGCGCAACGGCGTGCGCGGATGGCGAAGTTGATCGGAGCGGTCTGGCACGGCGATGTGGGAATCGGGCGCCGGTGCACGATGCACCAGCGGCTGATGAGTCTAGCGCGTGTTTGTCCCTGCGACCACGCCGCCGGTTGCCGGCAACAATGCGAAATCGAACGACACCGCCTTTTGCGTGGGATCGGTCACATTCAGCTGGACGGCCGCAGTCTGGCCACTGCCGATCTCCGCGGCGTGCGCGCCCGCCAGATACTGCGCCGCGGCAAATTTTCCTTGCGCGATCGGCACGCCATTGATGTCGGAGAGCGTGAGTTGCAGCAGCGGCCACGCCTGCGGCCAGCGCGCGTCGTTGCGGAAGCTCGCCTCCACCACCAGCACGCCGGGATGATCGGGCGCGGCGTGGATGCGGTGATCGACGATCTGCAGCGCCGCCGGTTCGCTCCACGACGGCACGTTGCAAGCGAAGACCTTGCAGATCGCCACCACGAATGGGCGCGTCGCGACATCGTTGGCCAGCGCCGCGCGTCCGCCGATTACCACCTGCAGCAGCAACAGCAAGCCCAGCGCGGCGATCGCCGGCCACAACCAGCGCGGCACCGGCAATTTCCCGGGTTCGATTTCGGGCGTTCCGCGGGCGAAACGCGGGGCAGCGGACTCTTCAGCCATGCCGATCATCCTGCACGACGCACGCCATCGATGCGCATCCAGTCGTCCTGTCGCGTCGCTTTCAGTTCATCGAACCATGTCGCGTAACGTTGCAGCAGTTCATCTTCCTGTCCGGCGAGGATGCCGGACAAGGCGATGCGCGTGCCTGGTTCGCAGTGACTGACCAGCGTTTCGGCGAGCGCGTCGAGTGCGGAAGCGAGGATGTTCGCCACCACCACCGGATAGCGTCGCGGCGATGCCTGATCCGGCAGCACCGCGCGCAACTGCGATGCCACGCCGTTGCGTTCGGCATTGTCATGGGTGGCGATGATCGCCTGCGGATCGTTGTCGATGCCGTCGGCGCGCGCGGCGCCGAGCTTGATCGCCGCCAGCGCGAGGATGCCGCTGCCGCTGCCGAAATCGAGCACGTCGCGGCCCTGCAGCAATCCGCGCGCCGCCAGATCATCCAGCCATTCCAGACACAGCGCGGTAGTCGGATGGGTGCCGGAACCAAAGGCCAGCCCGGGATCGAGGCGAATGATTGCCGCATCCGCGCCAGCATCGGCGGGAACGTCGAGATTCCACGGCACCACCCAGGTGCGTGCGCCGAAGCGCATCGGCTTGAACTGGTCGAGCCAGGCGCGTTCCCAGTCCTGATCCTCGACCTTGCGGAAGGCCGCCTGATCCCAATGCAAGTCGGGATCGAAACTTTCCAGCGCGGCGAGCAAGGCCAGCGCATCGATATCGGCCTCGAACAACGCGGTCAGCACCATCTGTTTCCATAGCGGCGTTTCGCCGACGCCGGGCTCGAAAATCGCCTGTTCGTCGGCGGTTTCGGCATCGGCGTCCTGCATCGTCACCGACAGCGCGCCAAGATCTTCCAGCGCGCGTTCGCAGCGCGCCTGTTCGGCCAGCGTGCACGGCAATGTGAGTTCGAGCCAAGGCATTATTCTGCTGCGTCCTCGACCTGCACGTGGATCTGCGCTGCATGCAACGCCGCCGGATCGGCCAATCGCACCGAACCGCGGCCAATTTCCACCTGCAAATTCGGTACCGCTTCCGGACGCACGCTCAACACCATCGGCGCGAAGATCTCGCGCGCCTGACCGCTGTGGCGAATGGCGTGGACCTGCGATGTGGCGTCACTGCTGTCGTCTTCGTGCACGCGCACATTGGGGAAGCCGACGCCCTTGACCTCGCCCTGCAGGCGCACGGCATCGCTTTGCGCGGGATCGACCCGGACATCGAGCGCGGCGCTTTCCAGCTTCAGCACATAGTATGTCCGTGGATCCGTCATCACCATGCGCACATCGATGCGCTTGTGGAACGGGCGCACGAACAACAGCCCGGCGATCACCACGACCACCAGTGCGCCGAGCAATGCATACCCCAGCCACGGTGGCCAGCGCGAGACCCAGGCACGCACGCGCTGCCCGGAAATCAGCGCATTCGATGTCAGCGCCGCCGCCCACGTGAGGATGCCCGACCACAACACGTCGGAGAAGAAATGCGCACCGGCGGCCATGCGCGCGCTGCCGATGGCGCCACCGAGCAGGAACGAACCGATGATGATCGCGACGCCAAGCGTGGGCCGCGCCGTCATCACCACGAGGCCGACTGCACCAACCGCGAAACCGACCGAGCAATGTCCGCACGGGAACGACTTGCCGACGCCGGGCGTGCCGAGATCGAGCGGTGGACGATATTGCGCCTGGCCGCCGAATTCCTGCAGCGTGCGCGGGCGCGGGCGACCGGTGTAATCCTTGCCAATACCGTTCACCAGCAATCCGGTGCCGAGCGCGACCGTCGCCAATGTGGTGAGCGCCATCCTGCGCACCAGCGGATGGCGCCGCCAGCGCGGCACCGCGAAGGCGACGATCGAGGCCAGCACGATCAGCCACGACAGCGCGGAACCGAACACGTACAAGGCTTTGTAGGGCTGCTGGTTGCCCATCGGCCACGACGCGTCGTAACCGAGCTCGAATGGCGCGCGCTGGTAGAAGTGTGCGGCGGCGCGGATGTCGAGATCGCTCCACCAGAACGGCAGCGTGCAAATCAGTGCGGCGATCGCAAGCGCGATCCACGGCAGCTTTGCATGCAGGCGCAGGTTCATGGCAATGGCTCCGTGGTGACGTGGCGACGCACGCGTACGATCTGCACTGAGCGCGGCGGTGCATCCATGCGCTGCACGCGGACCACGCCAAGGTCTTCGATGACATCGTAGGCGCGCGTCAGTGCCGGGGGATTGGGCGCGTCGCCGTCGTTTTCCCCGTGGTGCGAGCCATCCTGGCCACCGACGAATTGCACCCACAAGGCTTCCTGCGGCAGACCGCGACGCGCGGTATCGGCCTCATACTGGTTGTTGATCTTGCCATCGACATCGAGCGCGGCGACCGGATACGGCCGTGGTTGCAGGTAGTAATCGAGTTCGGCCAGCAACATGCGGTCGGAGGAGAGGATCGGCAGTCCGCCCTGCGCTTCGGTGATCGGCTGCAAGGCACGACCGAGTTCGCGCCAGCCCAGCACGCGCGCGTAGAGATCGCGGCCGCTGTGCGATGGCGGATGGCCAAGGCGCGTGCCGATATCGCGATAGTGGAGCAGGCCAAGTTGCAGCACGAAATTGAGCAGGATCACGCTCCATGCCCACGCCGGCCTGCGTCCATCCAGCCAGATGGCCAGCCACACGCTGCCGGCGGCGTACACGGTGACCGCCCAATTGGCGTTGGCGAGGGTCACCAGCGACAGCGCGATGATCGCCAACAAATACGGAATGGTAAACGCCGCCAGGAAGCGAGTGATATCGCTGCGATCACGCCGGCTGCATACCATGAGCATCACCAGCAACGGGAACGCCAGCATCCCGAAGATGCCCCATTGCGCACCGACGAATTCGAGTAGATGGCGCGGGTGCAGGCCGGCCTGATCGGCATTGGTGAGATCGACGGTATGGCGCACCGTCTCGAAATGGTTCTGGATGTTCCACACGATATTCGGCGCGATCAGCAGCAACACGATCGCCAACGCCAGCCATGGCCCCTTGCCGCGCACCGGCACCGCAGCGCGTCCACGCCACAGCACCCACGCCGCCAGCGGCACGAACGCCAGCATGGTGTATTTCGACAACGCGCCGAGTCCGACGACCACGCCAAGGCCAAGCCACCACTTCAACTGCTGTTGCGTGCGCGCCATCCACAGCAACCACAGCGACCATGACCACGCCACCAGCAACAGCGCGTCCGGCGACAGCACCCAGCCGGCCAACGCCTGGCCCGGCATGGACAGGAACAGCGCCGCGGCGATCAGGCCGACGCGAGCGTTTTTCACCGTCGTGCCCAACCGATACAGGGCGAGCGCGGCCAGCGGATAGGCCAGCAACGCCGGCAGCTTGATGCCGAGCTCGCCATCGCCAAGCAATGCGGTGCTGATGCGCACCATCCACGCCACCATTGGCGGCTTCGAGTAGTAACCAAAGGCAGGCGCGCGCGACCACAGCCAGTACTGCGCCTCGTCGACGAACAGACTGTAGTCGTGGGCCCAGACAAAGCCGATGCGGTACAGCAGGGTGCCGATCACCAGCAGGATCAGCCACGGCGCGATGCGCGCCTCTTCCTGGTCGAATGGCGAAGACGTTGAAACGCTCACGTGGGGGAAGTGTCGATGGAAAGGCGCAAGGATACCGCAGCCACTCAGAATCCCAGCCCCAACTGTGGTGACGGCGGCACGATCCGTGGCGGCATGCGGATCCGCGACGACGCCCCGGAAGGGCCGCTGGCGCGCGGCGATCGCTGCGCCTGCGCCTGTTTGTGGCTTGCCTCGGCCAACACCTTGAACTGGCGTTCGCGCAGCCGCACCAGCTCCGCCGCATGGGCATGGGTGCGCACGTCTTCTTCCAGTTTCACATCGGGGAGATGGGCGAACGGGATCCGCATCGGCGCGGCATCGTGCTCGATCGCCGGCAGCATCGCCGCGACATAGAGCGCGTTGTTGCCAAACTGGCGATTGACCTTGTCCAGTACCTGCGTGATCGATTGCCGCTTGCGCGTGGTCGCGATCAGTTCGCCACTGCGCTTGCTGCGCAATTCGACACCTGTCAGCGTGGCCGCGACCGACAATGGCGGATGGCGCTTGACGTTCCAGCGCCCGCTTGCCGCTGCGCGCTCCAGCGGTTTCAGCATCTTCGCCAGCAGGTGCAGCAGGCTGGGAGTGTCGTCGATCGGCGCGAAATCGACCGCCGGACTGAAGCGCTCATCCAGTCCGACGAAACGCACGTGCAATTGCAGGCCACGCGCGAGATAGCCGTCGTCCTCGTTGCGCAGCCGCATCGCCGCCTTGGCCAGCAACTTGAACAGCACCGCGCGCATGCCGTCGAGGTTGCGCAGCTCCGGGCCGAGCACGTGCGAATGACCGATCGATCCGCGCTGGGTCGCACGCATCGGCACGTCGATGCCACGCAGCTGCATCCAGAAGCGTTCGCCTTCGACACTGCCCCAGGCCGCGCGCAAACGATCCTTCGGCGATGCGCACAACTCCTCCACGCTGTCGATACCGGCGGCGCGCAGGCGCGCCTCCATCGACGCACCAATCCCGCACAGGTCGCGCAGTTCCAGTGCGTGCAAGGCGTGGGGAAGATCATGGCGTTCCAGTACCACCAGGCCATCCGGTTTCTGCATGTCCGAGGCGGTCTTGGCGAGGAACTTGTTGGGCGCGATGCCGATGGAACAGCGGATCGCAGCGAACTCCGAGGCGATGCGGCGCTTGATCGAATGGGCGATCGCGATCGCGTTGTCGCGCTGGCACTCGCGCCCGATCAGCCAGCATGGCACTTCGTCGATGGACTCGGGCGTGCCGTGCGGAACGCAATCGGCGATGGCAGCCATCAGCTGCGTGTGCGCCTGCAGGTAGCGCGCCGGTCGCGCCGGCACCACGAGCAGTTCCGGGCAGCGTTCGCGCGCCTCCCACACCGGTGTTCCGGTGCGGATGCCGAACGTCTTGGCCTCGATGCTGGCGGCGATGCAGCAGGTGCTCTCGGTCATCACCGGCGCCACCGCGATCGGTCGCCCACGCAATGTCGGTTCGTCCTCCTGTTCGACGGAGGCGAAGTAGGAATTGAAGTCGACGAAGAGGCAACGCAGCGTCATCACGGCATCCGCTTGGTTCCGCAGTATCCGCTCCGCGCGTCTCCGCACCGGTTGCGAATTTCACGGTTCTACTAACGGATGAGGGTGCGGTGGCCGTGTCGCAGCGGTTGCGATTGCGCATGTCATCCCGAACGCAGTGAAGGATCGGCTTTCTCGCACCCGGCGTGCGCCCGCTTGGGTGTCCCTATTGCCGACACGCCGTGAATACGTCCATGCAGGCTCAGCCGCCGCATCCATGCGGCGGAATGGTCGGCCATAGGGACCCACCGCGCAGGCGCTGCCGGGCGGGCAGCGTTTCGTCGCTGCGATGAAGTCACAACACGCGCGCGGCCAGTGGTCGGTCTTGCCCGATGCGCGGGCATACGAGGCAGGGATGCCGAGTCGAGCCTCCATGGACGGATTCACGGCGTCCCGCGCATTGGGTCTGCCGGCCACGCCAGCCAGCGCGTGCCTGGAATTACAACACCCGCGGCGGCTCCCCACCCACGATCACCACATCCGCCGGGCGACGCGCGAACAGCCCGACGCTGATCACGCCTGGAATCTGGTTCAGGCGTTCCTCCACGCCCACCGGATCGGTGATGCGCAGATTGTGCAGATCGAGAATGTGGCCGCCGTTGTCGGTGACGATCGGCCGCTCCATCGCGTCCATGCGGAACACCGGCTGGCCGCCGGTGAGCGCCACCAGTTCGCGCGCGACCATGCTGCGCGCCATCGGCACCACTTCCACCGGCAGCGGGAAGCGCCCGAGCACATCGACCAGCTTGCTCGGATCGATGATGCACACGAACTTCTTGCTCGCCTGCGCGATGATCTTCTCGCGCGTCAGTGCCGCGCCACCACCCTTGATCAGGTGCTTGCCGGGATCGCATTCGTCGGCGCCATCGACATACAGCGCCAGCTCGCCGACCGCATTGAGATCGAACACCTCGATGCCGTGCGCGCGCAGCTTCTCGCTGCTTTGCTCGGAACTCGACACCGCGCCACGGATGCGATGCCGCTCGCGACCCAGCGCATCGATGAAGAACGCCACCGTCGATCCGGTGCCGACGCCGACCACCATGTCGTCCTCGACCCAATCCATGGCCTTTTCGGCGGCCAGCCGCTTGCCTTCGTTGCTCATGCGCACGCGTTCCAGTGAATGGTCATTTCTTTTCCAGCGCCAGCAGCAACTTCCACTGCGCCGCGGTCACCGGCAGCACCGACAGGCGCGAACCGGTACGCGTCAACGCGAATTCCTCGCCGAGCGCGTCGCGATGTTCGCGGATTTCCGTGAGCGACAGCAGGCGCTTGAGATGGCGCACGTAGCCGATGTCGACCAGATCCCAGCGCGGCTGTTCCTGCGTCGACTTGGGATCGAAGTATTTCGACTTCTTGTTGAACTGGGTCGGATCGGGATACGGCGTGCCCACCACTTCGCCGATGCCGTAGATGCCCGGCACTTCGCAATTGGAGTGGTAGACGAAGACTTCGTCGCCGGCTTTCATCTGGCGCATGAAATTGCGCGCCTGGTAATTGCGCACGCCGGTCCACGGTTCGCGTCCGACCTTCTCCAGGGTATCGATGGAGAAATCGGTCGGCTCGGTCTTCATCAACCAATAGTGCTTGCGCGTGCTCATGTCGATTCCCGCAGATAGGTGGTGGATTCGGTGACGATGGCATCGCAGGGCACGTCCCACTCGCGCGGCTGAATTGCGTCGACGCGTTGGCAGTCGAAGCCGATGCCGACGAGATGGGGTGGCGCGCCGCGATGATCGCGCAGGGTGCGGTCGTACCAGCCGCCGCCCATGCCGAGACGATGGCCGCTGGCATCGAAGCCGGTGAGCGGCAGCACGATCAACGCCATCTCGGTCACTGACAGCAACGACGAGGCTTCCAGTACCGGCTCCGGGATGCCGAAGCGGTTCGGACGCGTGGCATCGCCGGCGCAGAACGGGGCGAAGCACAGGCTGTTGTCGCTTTCATCCAGAACCGGCAGGCAATATACGCAGTCTTTCGGCAGGCGCAATTGCCAGGCATGCAGCGGTACTTCGCCATCCACTGCCCAATAACCGGCAACGTAGCCGCGCGTTGGCGCAAACGACAGCGCCAGCAATCCGCGCGCCACCGCATCGGCTGCGGCCAGGCGCTCGCCCACGCTCACGCCACGGCGGGCGTCACGCAGGCGGCGACGAAGATCGGCGGAGGGATCGCGAACGGAAGCCATGCGCGCATTGTAGCGGCGGCCGCAGATGATCCTGACAGCCAGACCATGGGCCGAAAGAAAAGGTTCCTCCGCCGTGCCGATGCGGCGAAACGACCTTGAACCCAGGGTTCAAGTGGGAGCGCTCGGCAACCTTCGGGCTTTCCGCACATGGCGGACATGCACCCCCGGTGGCTTTACATTCCCGATGTCGTTCTTAAGGGACAAGGCGAATGTTTGCGCGCTGTCGAGCACAGCAGAGGAAGCGACATCAGTATAGCCACCCGTGCGCGCCGCGCCATCATTTTCTTCGCGCATTCAGCGCGCGTCAGGCTCGCTCGGGGAGTTCGGCGAGTGTGCCGAGCTTGCGTTCGAGATCACCCAGCGTGCGATCGAATTCATCGCCGAGGGCACCACCCTGATGACGTGTCTGCTGCAATTCGTGGGCAAGATTGAGCGCGGCCAGCACCGCAATGCGCTCGATCGCGGCCATGCGGTTGTTGCCGCGGATGTCGCGCATGCGCTGGTCGAGCATGCGGGCGGCGGCGACCAGATCGTCGCGTTCCTCCGGCGAGCAGCCGACGCTGTAGTCACGATCCATCACGCGGACGTTGACGACTTCGCTCACGGCTGATCCTCGAGTGTGCGGATGCGATGGATCAGTGCTTCCACGCGCACGCGGGCCTGTTCGTTGCGGGCGATCAGGTCGGCGCGCTCGTTCATCAACTGCTGCTGTTCGGCGCGCAACGCGCGGTTCTCGTCGCTCAGCCGATGCAGGCGCGCGGACAGCGCTTCAGCGCGCTCCACCAGCGCATGCAGTCGTTCGATCGCGTCCTGCCCGTTCATGCCGGGCACATTAGCATGCGATCACGACAGCGCGTGACCGCCTGATTTACACTTGCGCCATGGCCGATCCCCTGCCCGACGCACCCACCCTGCAAGCCGAACTGGACCAGCTCGGGCTGGCGACGTCACCCTGGGAATTGCAGGGCGCACTGATCGGCTGGATCGCCGGTGGCGGCGACGCCGATGGCGGCTGGCTGGGCAAGGTGATGGCCGATCCCGCCCTGCCCGCACTGAAGGATGGCAGCGCGATCGATCGCCTCGGTCGCGGCACCCAGGCGCGGATGGAAGACAACGACTTCGAGTTGGCACTGCTGTTGCCGGGCGATGACACCACGTTGCAGGCACGCAGCGCCGCCTTGTTCGACTGGTGCCGGCACTTCCTCGGCGCCTTCGGGCTGGCCGCAGGCGCGAAACCGCCTTTGTCGGAGGAAGGCGAGGAAGCGCTGCAGGATCTGGCGCGACTGGCCACCGCCACCGCCGAACCGGAAGGCGACGAGGACGATGAAACCGCGCTGACCGAGATCGAGGAATTCGTACGGGTGGCGGCATTGCTGCTGCACGGTGACGTCGCCATCGCGCGCCGCCGTCGCCAACTCCACTGACCGTGGCCACCGGCCTCAGCGCCGCCACCTACGTCCGCCGCCGCAAGCAGCTGATGCGGCAGGTTGGCGATGACGGCATCGTCATCGTGCCGAGCGCGCCGGAACGTATCCGCAGTCGCGACACCCACTATCCCTATCGTCCCGATTCCGATCTCTGGTACCTGAGCGGATTCGCCGAACCGCGCGCCGTGCTGGTGCTGATCCCGGGGCGCATGCATGGCGAATCGATCCTGTTCTGCCGCGAACGCGATCCCGAACGCGAAGGCTGGGATGGTGCGCGCGTGGGGCCCGAAGGCGCGGTGCACAGCCTCGGTTTCGACGATGCCTATCCCATCGATGACCTCGACGACATCCTGCCCGGGTTGCTGGAAGGCCGCAGCTGCGTCCACTACCCCCTCGGCCGCGACACCGAATTCGACCTGCAGCTGATCGGCTGGCTCAATCGCACCCGCGCGCGCGGCCACCGCGGCACCCAATCGCCCAATGAATTCATCGAGCTCGGCCATCTCCTCGACGAAATGCGGCTGTTCAAGAGTGCCGAGGAATTGCGGGTCATGCAACGCGCGGTCGACATCAGCATCGAAGCCCACCGACACGCGATGCGCGCCGCGAAACCGGGCATCGCCGAATACGAACTGCAGGCCGAAGTGGAACGCGTGTTCCGTCGCCACGATGCCTGCCCCGCCTACGGCAGCATCGTCGGTGCCGGCGCCAATGCCTGCGTGCTGCACTACATCGACAACAACGCCAAGTCGGGCAAGAACGACCTGATCCTGATCGATGCCGGCGCCGAATACCGCGGCTATGCCGCCGACATCACCCGCACCTTCCCGGTCTCCGGCCGCTTCAGCGCCGAACAGCGCGCACTGCATGATCTGGTCGGCGCGGCGCAACGCGCGGCACTGGCGCAGGCGCAGCCGGGACGTCCGTGGTCGGCAATGCACGATGCCGCGATCGAGACGCTTACGGATGGATTGCTCGGCCTCGGCCTGCTCAAGGGCACGCTCAAGCAGCACTTGAAGGATGAAAGCCACAAGCGCTTCACCCGCCACAAGACCGGTCATTGGCTCGGCCTCGACGTTCACGACGTCGGCGAATACCGCATCGACGGCGAATCGCGACTACTGGAACCGGGCATGGCGTTCACCGTCGAACCCGGCCTCTACGTCGGCCACGACGAGCGCACGGTCCCGACAAAATGGCGCGGTATCGGCATCCGCACCGAGGACGACGTGGTAGTGACGGCGAATGGCCATCGCATATTGAGCGAAACACTGGTCCGCGACGTCGACGCCATCGAGGCCTTCATGGCCGACGGCCTATAATTACGCCTCCCCGCGCCACCCTTGCGACCATGCCCGTGAATTCCGTGACTGGCGACGCCATCGCCATCCGCCGTGCCCTGTTGTCCGTCTCCGACAAGACCGGCTTGATCGAACTTGCCAAGGCGCTCGCCGCGCGCGGCGTCGAACTGGTCTCGACCGGCGGCACCGCGAAAGCCATTCGCGACGCCGGCCTGGCGGTGCAGGACGTCAGCGAAGTCACCGATTTCCCGGAAATGATGGGCGGCCGCGTCAAGACGCTGCATCCGGTCGTGCACGGCGGTCTGCTCGGTCGCGCCGGCACCGACGACGCGGTGATGGCCGAACACGACATCGCGCCGATCGATCTGCTGGTGCTCAATCTCTATCCGTTCGAGCAGGTCAGCGCCAATCCGGACAGCAGCTTCGCCGACATCATCGAGAACATCGACATCGGTGGCCCGGCGATGCTGCGCTCGGCGGCGAAGAATTTCGCGCGCGTCGCGGTCGCCACGGCGCCGGAACAGTACGCGGGATTGCTGTCGGAACTCGCAGCGAGCGACGGCGCACTCTCAGCGAAGACGCGTTTCGATCTCGCCGTCGCCGCGTTCAACCGCGTCGCCCAGTACGACGCCGCGATCAGCAACTATCTTTCGGCGATCGGCCCCGATGGCGCGCGCTCACAGTTCTCCGCGCAAGCCAATGGCAACTTCGTCAAGGTGATGGACCTGCGCTATGGCGAGAACCCGCACCAGCAGGCGGCGTTCTATCGCGATTTGTATCCGGCACCGGGTTCGCTGGCGACGTTCAACCAGCTGCAGGGCAAGGAACTGAGCTACAACAACATCGCCGACAGCGATGCCGCGTGGGAATGCGTGCGCCAGTTCGACGCGCCGGCCTGCGTGATCGTCAAGCACGCGAACCCCTGCGGTGTCGCGGTGGGAACCGGTCCGGCCGATGTCTACGAGAAAGCCTACGCCACCGATCCGACCTCGGCCTTCGGCGGCATCATCGCCTTCAACACCAGGCTCGATGGCGCCACCGCGAAGACTATCCTCGACCGCCAGTTCGTCGAAGTGCTGATCGCTCCCGACTACGACGACGAAGCCTTGGCCTATGCCAAGAAGAAAGCCAACGTGCGCGTGTTGCGCATTCCGCTGGCGCCGCCATCGCAGGGTTTCATCGACACCAAGCGCGTCAATTCCGGAATGCTGATGCAGACCGCAGATGATCGCGTCGTCACCCGCGACGAACTGAAGGTGGTGACGAAGCTCGCGCCGACTGAAGCACAGTTCGCCGACCTGCTGTTCGCGTGGAAAGTGGCGAAGTTCGTCAAGTCGAACGCGATCGTCTATGCGAAGGATCTGCACACCATCGGCGTCGGCGCCGGCCAGATGAGCCGCGTCTATTCCGCGCGCATCGCCGGCATCAAGGCCAACGATGCCGGCTTGATCGTGCCAGGCTCGGTGATGGCCAGCGATGCCTTCTTCCCCTTCCGCGATGGCATCGACGCCGCCGCGGAAGCCGGCATCAAGGCAGTGATCCAGCCCGGCGGCTCGATGCGCGACAACGAAACGATCGCCGCTGCCGACGAACACGGCATCGCGATGGTGTTCACCGGCATTCGCCACTTCCGGCATTGAGGACGCAGCGATGAAACTCCTCGTCATCGGTTCCGGCGGCCGCGAACATGCATTGGCCTGGCGTCTCGCGCAATCGCAGCGCGTCGCTGAAGTGCTGGTCGCGCCCGGCAATGCCGGCAGCGCGCGCGAAGCGAAATGCCGCAATGTCGCCGTTGCCGCCAGCGATCTCGACGGATTGATCGCACTCGCCCGCAACGAAGGCGTCGCCTTCACCGTGGTCGGGCCGGAAGCACCGCTGGTCGCCGGCGTCGTCGATCGTTTCCGCGCTGAAGGCCTGAAGATTTTCGGCCCAACCGCCGCCGCCGCGCAGTTGGAAGGCAGCAAGGCCTACGCCAAGGATTTCCTCGCGCGGCACGGCATTCCCACCGCGTACTACGCCGTGCATGACGATGTCGATGCCGCGCTCGCCTATGTACGTGAGAAAGGCGCACCGATCGTGATCAAGGCCGATGGTCTCGCCGCCGGCAAGGGCGTGATTGTGGCGATGACACTCGACGAAGCCGAAGTCGCGGTGCGCGACATGTTGCAGGGCAATACCTTTGGCAGCGCCGGATCGCGCGTGGTGATCGAGGAATTCCTCGCCGGCGAGGAAGCCAGCTTCATCTCGATGGTCGATGGCCGCACCGCGTTGCCGATGGCGACATCGCAGGACCACAAGCGTGTCGGCGATGGCGACACCGGACCGAACACCGGCGGCATGGGCGCGTACTCGCCGGCGCCAGTGGTCACGCCGGACGTGCATGCGCGGGTGATGCGCGAGATTGTCGAACCGACCGTCGCCGGCATGATCAAGGATGGCATTCCGTTCACCGGCTTCCTCTATGCCGGATTAATGATCGATGCCGCGGGCACGCCCAAGGTGATCGAATTCAACGTGCGCTTCGGCGACCCGGAAACCCAGCCGGTGATGCTGCGCCTGCAGTCCGATCTCTCCGAACTGATCGAAGCGGCGATCGATGGCCGTCTCGATCAGACCGAAGCACACTGGAATCCGCAGATCTCGCTGGGCGTGGTGATGGCCGCCGAGCACTATCCGGATACGCCGCGCACCGGCGACGTGATCCACGGACTCGACGCCGAGACCGATCCCGACTGCAAGGTGTTCCAGGCCGGCACCGCCTTCGATGCGGATGGCAACACTGTCACCGCAGGCGGTCGCGTGCTGTGCGTGTGCGCGCTGGGCAACTCGGTGGCCGATGCGCAGCGCAAGGCCTATGCGGAAGTCGAACACATCCATTGGGATGGCGAATTCCACCGCACGGACATTGGCTGGCGGGCGATCGAGCGCGAACCTTCCGCCTGAGATCGCCTCTCGCAGTATCCCCCTTGCGGACTGGCTGGCCTGCGATGCGATACTCGCGCAGTCGCGTTCCCATCCATTCGCATCGGGGCAAACACCATGAACGAAAAAAACATGTCCGATCTCGGCAAACTGGTCCTGCGCCTCGCGCTCGGCTGCCTGATCCTGCTGCACGGCATCGCCAAGCTGAAGGGCGGCATCGGCCAGATCACCGGGCTGGTCGAAGCGCACGGCCTGCCCGGCTTCGTCGCCTATGGCGTGCTGATCGGCGAAGTGGTCGCGCCGATCATGGTGTTGTTCGGCTTCTTCGCGCGCTTCGGCGGCGTGATCATCGCCATCAACATGCTGGTCGCGTTCGCGCTGGTGCACATGGGGCAACTCGGTCATCTCAACCAGCAGGGCGGCTGGGACCTGGAGCTGCAGGGCATGTTTCTTGCGGCTGCCGTTGCGATCGCGCTGCTGGGGCCCGGTGCTTATAGCGTGAATCGGAAGTAATCAAGACGCGGCGGCGACCATCAATCGGATCGGGGAGATTCCGTGATCGTCTATCAATCGACAAGGGAAAAATTCCTCGAGGACAACGAGAACCGGGCGATCGAGGACATCATCGCAAGCGCGTTCCTCACCAACACCGGTCGTTATGCGCCACAAGCGGAGTACCGCGCCTGGCAACACTCGCTGACGCAGATGGCCGAAGTGCTCCGGGACGACAGCCTGCCGGACACGATGGGCGTGGGCGTCGAATTCGGGATTCCACAAACAGGCAAGCGCATCGACTTCATCCTGTCCGGCGAATCGGAGGACGGGCAGCCGCGCGTCGTCATCGTCGAATTGAAGCAATGGTCGACTTCGCGGATCTCCGAGAAAGATGGCATCGTCATCGCCCAGCGCGGTGGTCGTTCGGAACGGGAAGGCACCCACCCCAGCTATCAGGCGTGGTCGTATGCAGCGCTCCTCGAAGGCTTCAACGAAGCCGTACATGAAGGCGCCATCCGCCTGCAGCCGTGCGCCTACCTGCACAACTACCAACGCGACGGCGTCATCGATTCGCCGATCTACGCACGCTACATCGAGAAGGCTCCGCTGTTCCTGCGCGGGCATGGCGAACGCCAGAAGCTCCGCGATTTCATCCGCCAGTACGTGAAGCGTGGCGACGACGGGGAACTGCTTTTCAGGATCGACCAGGCACGCATCCGTCCCTCCCGGATGCTGGCCGACAGCCTGGTGGAGATGCTCAAGGGCAATCGCGAATTCGTCCTGATCGACGACCAGAAAGTGGCCTACGAAACCTGTCTGGCGAGATCGATCGAAGCCGCCGCAACGAAGAAGCAGGTCGTCATCGTCGAGGGCGGGCCGGGCACCGGAAAATCGGTCATCGCCATCAACCTCATGGTCGCGCTGACAGACAAGGGGCTGTTGACGAAATATGTGTCGAAAAACGCCGCGCCGCGCGCGGTGTACCAGCAACGACTCAAGGGACACCGCACGCAAGCCCAGATCTCGGCGATGTTCGGCGGATCCGGCGCGTTCTTCGAGACGGAAGCCGACACCTTCGATGCCCTGGTCGTGGACGAGGCCCATCGCCTCAACGAGAAAAGCGGCCTGTACGGCAACCTCGGCCAAAACCAAGTCAAGGAAATCATCGACGCCGCGAAATGCGCGATCCTGTTCGTGGACGATGACCAGATCGTCACCTTGAACGATATCGGGCGCATCGCCGAGTTGGAGAAATGGGCGGCATTGTCCGGCGCCGAGGTGACACGTCTCGCGCTGGCGTCGCAATTCCGTTGCGCCGGCTCCGACGGTTACCTCGCCTGGCTCGACGATGCCCTCGGGATACGCGAAACCGCGAATCGCGACTTCGATACCGACACCTTCGATTTCCGCGTCGTCGATTCGCCCACGGATCTGCATTGCCTCATCGAGGAGCGCAATCGCGTCAACAACAAGTCGCGCCTGGTCGCCGGCTATTGCTGGGACTGGAAGAGCAAAAGAAATCCGGATGCCTTCGATATCGAATTCCCGGAATTCGAGTTCCGCAAGCAATGGAACCTCGGCAGCGATGGCAGCCTGTGGATCACCGCGCCCGATTCGATCGAACAAATCGGCTGCATCCACACTTGCCAGGGCCTGGAACTGGATTACGTCGGCGTGATCATCGGGCCCGACCTGATCGTCCGCGACGGCGTGCTCATGAGCGTACCGGAAGGTCGTTCGAAAATGGACCGATCGATCCGTGGCTGGAAAACCCTGGTCAAGCAGGATCGCGAAGGCACGCTGGAGCGCCTCGACGCCATCATCCGCAATACTTATCGCACGTTGATGACGCGTGGCATGAAAGGTTGCTACATCTATTGCAGCGATGGGGAAACGCGCGGCTATTTCCGCACTCGCCTGCACGGGCGTTGACGACGTCCGCTATCCTGCCCCAATCCCCGGGGAGCCCACATGTCCCACAGCCAATTCGCCCTGCTGCGCCAGCGCCGCTTCGCGCCGTTCTTCACGGTGCAATGCCTCAACGCCTTCAATGACAACGTGTTCCGCCAGGGCATCATCGGCCTGCTGTTCTGGATGCAGGCGCCAGTGTCGGAACGCGGCCTGTACACGCAGTTGGCGCCGGCGATCTTCATCCTCCCCTATTTCCTGTTCTCGGCGACGGCGGGCCAGATCGCCGAGAAGATGGAGAAGGCCAAGCTGATCCGTCTCGCGATGTTGCTGGGCGTGGCGATCATGTTGATCGCGGCGTTCGGCTTCGTGATGCACAACCTGCCGCTGTTGCTGGTGGCGCTGTTCGCGACCGGCGTGCATTCGACGCTGTTCGGACCGGTGAAGTATTCGATCCTGCCGGCGGTGCTGCATCCGCGCGAATTGACCGGCGGCAACGGGCTGGTGGAGATGGGCACGTCGGTGTCGATCCTGGTCGGGATGATCGTCGGCGGATTGATCTTCAGCATCGGCGGCGCGATTTCGCCGTGGCTCGCGGGTGCGGCCGTGTTGGCGATTGCATCGGCGGCGTGGCTGGCGGCGAAACTGATTCCCAATGTCGGCGCCAGCGCGCCCGATCTGCGCATCAACTGGAATCCGGTGACGGAAACCGTCAGTGTGATGAAGCTGGCGCGCAAGCAGCTGGCGGTGCGCAATGCAGTGCTGGGCGTGTCGTGGTTCTGGTTCGTCGGCACGGTGTTCGCGGCGGAACTGCCCGACTATGCGCCGCTCAATCTTGGTGGCAGCAACACCCTGTATGTGTTCGTGCTGGCGCTGTTCTCGATCGGCACCGGCGTCGGCGCGGTGCTGTGCGAAAAACTATCGGCGCGCACGGTGGAAATCGGACTGGTGCCACTCGGCGCATTCGGCATCAGCGTGTTCCTGTTCGATCTCTACTTCGCGCGCAGTGGCGCCGCGACCGCGCACGATCTCGACGTGATGGGTTTCATCCATCAGGCCGGAAGCTGGCGGATCGTGATCGACCTCGTCGGCATCGGCCTGTTCACCGGCTTCTTCGTGGTGCCGTTGTTCGCGCTGATCCAGAGCCGCACGCCGAAGGACGAACTGTCGCGGGTGATCGGCGCGCTCAATATCCAGAATTCCGGCTTCGTGGTCGCGGCGTCGCTGATCTGCCTGGTGCTGCGCTCCTACGCGCACTGGAGCATTCCGCAAATCTTCCTCGCGCTCGCCGTCGCCAACACGCTGGTGGCGATCTGGATCTTCACCATCGTTCCCGAATTCCTGATGCGCTTCCTCAGCTGGATGCTGGTGCGCACGCTGTACCGGCTGCGCACGCGCGGCATCGATCACATCCCCGACGAAGGCGCGGCGCTGATCATCTGCAACCACGTCAGCTTCATGGATGCGTTGATCCTGTCGGCATCGATCCCGCGCCCGGTGCGTTTCGTCATGTACTACAAGATCTTCAACATCCCGGTGTTGAGCTGGATCTTCCGCACGGCCAAGGCGATCCCGATCGCCGGCGCCAAGGAGGATCCGCAGATGATGCAGCGCGCCTTCGATGCCATCGATGCCGCGCTGGCCGAAGGCGAACTGGTCGGCATCTTCCCGGAAGGCGCGTTGACCAAGGATGGCGAGATCGCGCCGTTCAAGTCCGGCGTCGAGAAGGTGCTCGAGCGCCGCCCCGTGCCGGTAATCCCGATGGCCCTGCGCGGAATGTGGTCGAGCATGTGGAGTCGTCGCGATTCGCGCCTGCATCGCGCGCGCCTGCCGCGGCGTTTCCGCGCGCATGTCGATGTCGTCGCCGACGCGCCGATCACTGGCCATGGCCTCACCAGTGAAACGCTGGAAGCGAAGGTTCGCGAACTGCGCGGGGATGCGGCTTGATGGCGCATCCGGCTGGTATGCTGCGCGGAAAGTCATCAACAGCCTGAGGGGGTATCACAATGACGAATCCGCAAAACATCCCGAACAACCTGGTCTGGGGCATCCTGGCCACATTGTTCTGCTGCCTGCCGTTCGGCATCGTGTCGATCGTGTACGCGGCCAAGGTCGATGGCCTGGTCAGCGCCGGCGACACCGTGGGCGCCAGACTGGCCTCGGAAAACGCCAAGAAGTGGGCGATTTACGCCGCCGCTGCCAGCGCCGCCATCATCGTGCTTTACATCATCTTCGTGTTCGCTCTCGGTGGCCTGGGCGCACTGACGTCGCACCGCTGATCCGTCATTGATCCGCATCGACGATGCGCGGCATCGCATCATCGCCAGCACCATCGTGGCCGAGGTGGGCACCGACCGTCGTCCTCGGTGTTGCTGCGACCACGGCATTCACGGTTGTAGCCACCGCGGATGCAGGACGTTTGCCGTTCCCGCTTCCGCAATGTCCGTTCCATGCAATGACCGGCCTGTGGTGCCCCGGTTGCGGCAGCACGCGCGTGGTGCGCAGCCTGCTGCACGGCGACATCGCGCATGCCTTCGCGATGAATCCGTTGCTGGTCTGTGCCCTGCCTGTCGTCGCGCTGATGGCACTCAGTGCCGCCGGCTGGAATCCACCGCAACTCGCGGGATTCCGCCGCCTGTTCGGCAATCCGAAAACATGGCTGTGGGTGCTGTGCACCTATTGGGTCTTGCGCAATCTGCCGTGGCCGCCGTTCCATTGGCTCGCGCCGGGTGGACTCGGCTGGTAGGGAATCGTCAGGCGCGTGCGCCTGCAGCCCATTGTTCGATCAACCAACGCGAAATCGACACCTTCGGCGACACTTCAAGACCATCTTCGCCAGATCGTCCTTCCAGCGCGCATACCACTTCGTCGTGCGTGAACCAGCGCGCGTCTTCCAGTTCGTCCTGGTGTGTATCAGGCATGTCGGGTTCGGCATGGGCGACGAAACCGAGCATCAGCGATCCCGGGAACGGCCACGGCTGCGAGGCGAGGTAGCGACTGCGAATCACCCGCACGCGGCTTTCCTCGAACACTTCGCGCTGCACCGTCTGTTCCAGCGATTCACCCGGCTCGACGAAACCAGCGAGTGTCGAATAGCGCGTTTTCGGCATCCAGGTCGATTGCCGGCCGAGCAGCAATCGCTCGCCATCGCTGACCGCGACGATCACCGCCGGATCGCTGCGCGGATACTGCACCGCGCCGCACGCCGCGCATTCGCCCTGCCAACCAGCACGCGCGAATGTCAGCGCACCACCGCACACCGGGCAATGGCGATGTTGCGAACGCCAGCGCAGCACCGCGCGCGCCTGCGCGAACAGGGTGGAATCGAAGGCGGGCCATTGCATCGCCGCGGCGCGCAGATCGAGCGTGGACTGATCGTCCGGCCACTGTTCGATGCGTTGCGCGAACCACGGCACATCACCGCGCAGGCCGAGGAACACTGCATCTTCCGCTGCGCCCGCGCGCAGGACCTGCAAGTTCCCCTGTGCATCCGTCGCGGCGCGTCCGTCATCATCTACGCCGATGCACTGCGCTCGCGCCCGCAACGCCGCGAGTGCGACAGTATCGGTACGCAAATGGTCGGCGCGATCCAGCGGTTCGGCAATGAAGGCGAATCCGGGCAGATCGTGGCCGGGAAGCGCCGGCGTCATGTCGTGAACGACGATCCGCAGCCGCAGGTGGTTTTCGCGTTGGGATTGCGAATGGTGAACTGCGCGCCGGTCAGCGATTCGACGTAATCGACGGACGCGCTCATCAGGTATTGCAGGCTGAGCGGATCGACCAGCAAGGTGACGCCATTGGTGACCACGGCGAGGTCGTCCTCGGCCTGTGTTTCATCGAACTCGAAGCCGTACTGGAAGCCCGAGCAACCGCCGCCCTGGATGTAGACGCGCAGCTTGAGGTCGGCATTGCCTTCCTCGGCGATCAGTTCAGCCACCTTGGCGGCCGCGGCCGGCGTGAATTCCAATGGCGCATCGAGCTGCTGGTAGCTGGGCGTGGTGGTGGTGGCGGGCTGCGTTTCCATGCCTACAGGATAAGGGCGAATGGCGGCGATTCAAGTTCGGCAAGCACTGGCATTTCGGGAGGATGCATGAATAAAGCGGGGAATCGGTAGACTCGGCGCATTGGTCGGCCCGCCGAGCCATCCCCGAGGTCTCGATGCGCCTTCCGCTTCGCCTGATCCTTTGCCTGGCGCTCGTTGGCCTGGCCGCTTGCGGCAAACACCATCCGGCGCCCGCCGCTGGCGTCTTGCCTGCACTCATTGGTGATGGCTGGGAACGGGCAGATCCCGTTGCCTCGGGGTTCGATGCGGCGAAACTGCAGGCCACGCTTGAAAAGGCTGCCGGCGAGCCGATCGACCTGCACGCTGTCGTCGTCGAGCGCCACGGGCGCCTTGTTGCCGAGATCTATCGCGCCGGCAAGGACAAAGGCGTCTATGACCTCTTTGCCACCACCCGCGACTTCGGCCCCACCACGCTTCACGACGTGCGTTCCGTCGGCAAGAGCGTAGTCAGCCTGCTCATCGGCGCCGCGCGGCAGGAAGGCAAGCTCGATGATCTGTCGAAACCTGTTCTCGACTTCTATCCCGAGTTCAAGGACCTGCAGACGCCGCCGCGCCGCGCCATCACCATCGAGCACCTGCTCACCATGAGCAGCGGCTTCGAATGGCAGGAAGGCGGCCCCGGCCGCGACGACGAACACCGCCTCTACTGGAAATGGACGCCGGCCTACTACGCCCTGAGTCGACCGATCGCTGCGCCGCCGGGAACGCGTTTCAACTACAACAGTGGCGGCAACCTGGTGCTGGCGGACATCCTCGCCCGCGCCACGGCAACGCCACTGAAGGACTACGCGCGCACCCGCCTCTTCCAACCCCTTGGCATCACCGATTGGGAATGGACGGGAGACCTGCACGGTCAACCGATGGCTTTCACCGGGCTGCGCATGCGTCCCCGCGACATGGCGAAGCTGGGCAGGCTCGTGCTCAATCACGGCCGATGGAAAGAGCTGCAACTCGTGCCCGCCGAGTGGATCGATGCTTCCCTGAAACCACGCCTCGACACCGGCTTCGACGGAACCCGCTACGGCTACCAGTGGTGGACGGGTTCGCTGCAATGGCGGGGCAAGAACCTCCCCTGGGCCGCCGCTTTCGGCAACGGCAGCCAACGCATCTTCGTGGTGCCGGACCTGGATCTGTGCGTCGTCGTCACCGCCGGCGCCTATGGCGATGTCGCCGTTGCCAGACGCGTGGACCTGCTGCTGCAGGACATCGTGGCGACGGTGGATCGCTGAAGGACGCCGTTCAATTCAATCCGCTTCGAACACGTCCTTCCACGCGAACGAGTTGTCCACTGCCGCGCCACCCACCGGCTGCAGGTGGGTCAGCACCCGCGTTGGCGCGAACCCCGGCGGCAGCGCGATATCGCCCGACACCCGCTGGAACAGCTTGAAGTCATAGGGCACGCCATCGCTGCCGGCGTCCTGGCGCAGGTCGCTCCACGCCAGCTTGCGCAACTTGCCGTCCTGCATGCCTTCCAGCCCAAGGGTGAATTTGCCGCTGTTGTCGGCGTCACGGTTGGTGTTCTGCGCGATCATCGCTTCGAAGCGCCAGACCGCAGCCTGCTGGTGCATCCGCACTGCCTGCACCGCCAACGGCCGGTGATCTGCGTTCGCCCCGACGAAGCGCTGGTAGAAGGCGATATCGGCCTTCAACGACGCGTTTTCCTCGTCGCGCTGCGCCAGCGTCTTCTGCAACTCGGCATTGGCCGCGCGCGAGATCTCGTCGGACTTGCGGGCATTCGCCAGCGCCTGCTGCAGATCGCTGACGTTGCCCGGCATCGCCGCACCGGGATTCAGCGCACCTGGCAGCGGACGATGCGCAGCGCGCCATAGCCCGAGCCCCGCCCCGGCCAGTACCAGCACCGCGGCAATGGCCCACGTCACGCCAAGCCACGGGCGGCGATTCGGATTCGAATGTGTGGACGGCTTCGCAGTCATACGCTCGTATAGCTCCCGGCTTCACATCGCGTCAAGGTACGCTGCTGCATAAAGCGCCGGAACGGGATCTGTTCCCGAGGGGATGTGCCACATGCTGCACCTGACCTCCACCCATGTCTTCATCATCGGCATCCTGCTGGCCTGGCTGGCGGGCATCCGCGTCTATCTCACCGTATTCGGCATCGGCTTGGCCGGTGCCATGGGCTGGATGCACCTGCCCGAAGGCCTGCAGGTCACCGAATCGCCGTGGGTGCTCGGCATCACCGGGGTGATGGCGGTCGCCGAATTCTTCGCCGACAAGATTCCCGGCGTCGACAGCGCCTGGGATCTCGCCCATACCTTGCTGCGCGTGCCAGCCGGCGCCTTCCTCGCAGCAGCGGCCATTCCCACCATCACCGGCGGCAGCGCCGATGGCGGCGCGGGCATGCACACCGGGATGCTCGCTGCGGGTGCTCTCACCGCGCTGACCAGCCACACGCTGAAGACCGCGACCCGCGGGATGATCAACACCTCGCCGGAACCGGTCAGCAACTGGACCGCATCGATCGTCGAGGACACCACCGCCGTCAGCGCGCTGGCGCTGCTGTGGACGCACCCATGGGTCGCCTTTGGACTGGCGATGGCCGTCACCGTCACCGTGCTGCTGCTGATGTGGTGGCTGTGGCGCAAGCTCAGCCGCCTGCACCGGCAATTGCGCGAGACCTTCCAGGGCAAGCCCGCGATCGAAGTCGACGATCAGTCGTCGCCAGCCTGAGTCACCGACACCATCACCGTCTGGCGCGGCCGGATCGAGCGTCGCCGCGCATGGTTGAACAGCAGTGCCCGTGATCGCGGATCGGGTGGCGCAATCGCCTGCTGGCCGGCGGCATCGCGCGCGATCGGTGCGAGATGATGCAGGGCCGAGGCATAGACCCGGCGCTTGAACATCACCACATTGTCGATCGGATACCAGAAATCAACCCAGCGCCAACGGTCGAACTCGGGATGCTCGGTGGCGTCCAGTCGCAGCTCGGCTTCATCGCAAGTGAGCCGCAGCAGGAACCACACCTGCTTCTGGCCGATGCAGACCGCGCGCTCCTGGTAGCGAATCGCCCGCGGCGGCAGGCGATAGCGCAGCCAGCCCGGCGTCGCGCCCAGCACTTCGACATGGTGGGCCTGCAGGCCGGTTTCCTCCTGCAGCTCCCGATACATCGCTTCCAGCGGCGTCTCGTCGGAATTCATCCCGCCCTGCGGGAACTGCCAACCGTCACGGCGAATGCGCCGCGCCCAGAACACGCACCCATCGGCACGCATCAGCACGATGCCCACATTGGGGCGATAACCGTCCGGATCGATCACGATGCGGACTCCTGAAACCTGACTGCCTTCGACTCTGCCACGCGAACTGTGACGGAACAACAGCATTGACGCCGTGTCCGTTGCCATGCAGAATTATGGGTTCCCCGCACCCTGCGGGCGTTTCGGCTATGTAGCTCAGCCGGTTAGAGCACAGCACTCATAATGCTGGGGTCGGTGGTTCGAGTCCACCCATAGCCACCATCGCAGGCAACTCCTGCCCCGCGCGCCAACCCGATGCCTGCAAGGCATCGAGCAAGGCGACCACCACGTCGCGGCGCACCGGTTCATGCACCGGCAGCACCAGCAGATCGCCCGCCTTCGCCCACGCCAGCGCCTGATGCGTGGCTGCAGCTTCGTCGAGACAGACCGGCAACGTGTCCGTATGCATGCCGGCGGCGAGCAACGCTTCGCGCAGGAATGCCGCGACATCCCCCGGGGCGCGGCCACGCAGATAGTCGCCACCAATGTCCTTCAGCCACACCCGATCGGGTTTCGCTGCGGCAGCCACGTCCGCCAGCGCGCGCAGTTCTCCGTCGGTGCGATTGCCGGCGTGGCCGAGGATCAGCGCCAAGCGGCCATCGCGGCGCAAACCTTGCGCGACCTGCAACAGTCCGTGCAAGCCATCGGCATTGTGGGCGTAATCGAGCAATACATCGACATCACCCAATCGCCAGCGTTGCAGGCGTCCGGGATTGTCTGAGCGCGCACTACCGAATCGCGACAACACCGTGGCGATCGTCGCGGACGACACACCCATCGCCTGTGCGGCCAATGCAGCACCAGCGATGTTGGCGATGTTGTAGCGCGCGCTGCCGGCGACGGTGAGCGGCATCGCGACGACTTCACCGAGATCGTGTTCTCCGTCATCGGCAACCAATACCAGTCGTCCGTCGCGCATCCCGCAGGCGAGTGCGCCATGCGCGCACGCGGTGGCGAGATCGAGCGCGAACCAGCCGATGCGTCGCGGCCATGACAACGCCGGAGCGTAACGCAGCAGCATCGGATCATCGGCATTGAGCACCAGTGTGCCATTCGATGCCAGCGCCTTCGCCACCACCAGTTTCACTTGCGCCAGATCATCCAGGGTGTGGATGCCGTATTCGCCGAAATGATCAGGACTGACATTGGTGACCAGCGCGACGCGGGCATCGTTCGTCACCAGTCCGCGCCGCAGCAAACCGCCGCGTGCGCTTTCCAGCACCGCCGCCTGTACCAGCGGCTGGCGCAGCACCGTGCGCGCACCGACCGGGCCGGAATAGTCGCCGGACTCGATGCGTTCGCCATCGACGAACAGTCCATCGGTGCTGCTGTAACCGCTGCGCAGTCCGTGCGCGCGCAACATCGCCGCGAGCAAGCGCACGCTTGTGGTTTTGCCGTTCGATCCGGTCACCACCGCCTTCGGCACGCCGTGCAGCTGCGACCACGGCAGCGCATCCGCTGCGGGCAATGCATCGATCGACCACGTCTGCGATGTCTCGCCTTCGCCGATCGACAGCGCATCGTCGTCGGCGTGCGCTGGCACGCCATGGGCGCGTGCGGCAGCGAGCAACGCGAGCAGCGTCGGCTTCGCTTCCGCGCTCGCGAGTTCATGCAAACGACGCAAGGCTTCGTCATCGTCGAAATGCGCGACATGCGGACGCGGCGACTCAGCCTCCGCATCCATCGGCGTGTCGTCCGCGCGCAGGCCGAGCGCGGCATATAGCGCCCATTCGTTGACTTCGGTCGCGATGTAGAGCTGATCGAGCGGCGCCTCGAAGGCCAGCGATGCACCCGTGGCGTGTTCGCGCACGACGATCGCACCAGCCGGCCAACCCAGTGCATCGCACGCACGCACGATATTGGCGTGCCAACGTTTCAACATGGCGACATCGAACGCGAGGCCGGGCACAGTTTCCAGCGCTGCCCCGGATCCATCGAAATACAGATTGGCGCCGGTCAGCCGGCGAGAGTCCTCGAATGGTTCGCCCATCACATCCGCGCTCAATCGCTTTCCTCGCGCTCGAAGCGCAGGCCGCGTTCGTCGCGCACCACGCCTTCCATCGCCGCCACCAATTGCTCGTCGAGCGTGGTGTCGAGCGCCGGCACCTCGGTGCGCGGGACTGCGCGCGGCATCTCGCCCTCGGGCTGGAAGCGGATGATCTGCTTCCAGGTACGGCTCAGCGCATCAGCGAAGATCAGCACCAGGTCGCCCGGCTGCGCCATCCGCAATGCGGCGTCGACCGCCTGCTGTTCGTCGGGAATGATGCTGATGTCGGCCTCATCCACCCCGGCCGCTTGCAGCGCCTTGGCGATGATGCGCGGCACCTCGTCGCCATCGCGCCCGCGCAAGCCGTCATCGCGACGGCAGACGTAGTGATCGAAACGCCCGGCGACCGCAGCCGCAATCTCGCGCAGGTCTTCATCGCGACGATCGCCGGGACCGGCGACCACCACGATGCGGCGACCGGACGGATCCAGCCGTTGCGCGAGGTCGGCCATCACCCCGACCGCATGCGCGTTGTGGCCGTAGTCCATCAACACCTTGAACGGATGTTCGCTGTAGACATTCATCCGCCCCGGCGCCTGGAAGAAGGTGGTGTCGAAGGTACGCAGGCCATGGCGGATCGCATCGAGCTTGATGCCCATCGAGAACGCCATCGCCGAGGCGACCATCGCGTTCTGCACGTTGTGCAGTGCGCGCCCTTCCAGCGTCGCCGGGATCAGGTGCGTCCACAGCAACGGGATGTGGCTGCCCTTGTCGTACAGGGTGATCATGTGACCGTTGACGCCGGCTTCCAGCGCGCAGGCGCGGCCGCCGGCGCGGATGTGCTCGCGCACCAGCGGGTGCGAGGGATTCATCGTCACGTAGCAGATGACCTTGGCATCGGTGTAGCCCGACATCTTCAGCACGTTGGGATCGTCGGCGTTGAGCACGGCGCACTCGCGTGCGACTTCGATCACGATCCGCTTGATCTCCGCCAGTTGCTCCAGCGTGTCGATGCCCTTCAATCCGAGATGATCGGAGGCGACATTGATGACCGCGCCGACATCGACCTCGGGCACGCCCATGCCGGCACGCAACAAGCCACCGCGCGCGGTTTCCAGCACCGCCATGTCGATCTGCGGATCGGACAGCACCATGCGCGCCGACACCGGACCGGTCATGTCGCCTTCGACCGTGCGCTGGCCATCGATGTAAACGCCATCGGTGGTGGTCAAGCCGGGCGTGTAACCGCCCATCTTGGTGATGTGCGCGAGCATGCGCGCGGTGGTGGTTTTGCCATTGGTGCCGGTCACCGCGGCGATCGGCACGCGCGACGGCGTGCCATGCGGGAACAGCATGTCGATCACTGGTCCCGCGGCATCGCGCGGCGTGCCTTCGCTGGGCGCGATGTGCATGCGGAAGCCGGGCGCGGCATTGACTTCGCAGATGCCGCCGCCGATGGTCTTGTAACTCTCGGCGATATTGGTGGTGAGGAAATCGACGCCGCCGACGTCGAGCCCGACTGCGCGCACCGCACGTTCGGCCATCGCGCGATTGTCGGGATGGATGATGTCGGTGACATCGGTCGCGGTGCCGCCGGTCGAGAGATTGGCGGTGGAACGCAGCGGCACCACCTCGCCTTCCTTCGGCACCGAATCGGCGCTATAGCCGACGCGTTCCAGCATCAATTCGGCTTCGCGATCGAGCTGCAGCTTGGTCAGCACCTTTTCGTGGCCGACGCCACGACGCGGATCGCTGTTCACGATTTCGACCAGTTCCGTCACCGTGTGCCTGCCATCGCCGACGACGTGGCCGGGCGTGCGCCTGGTCGCCGCGATCAATTCGCCATTGACGACCAGCAGGCGATGATCGTCGCCCGCGAGATACGTTTCCACGATCACCGAACGCGAATGCTCGCGCGCGGCCTCGAACGCCGCACGCACGTCCTCTTCCGCGGAAATGTTGATGGTGATACCGCGACCATGGTTGCCGTTGTACGGCTTCAGCACCACGGTTCCACCCAGGCGGCGCGCCGCACGCCACGCTGCTTCCGAGCTCTGCACCAACTCCTGGCGCGGCACCGGCAAACCGAGCGAGGCGAGGATCTTGTTGGTTTCCTCCTTGTCGCTGGCCAGTTCCACCGAAATATGCGGCGTGCGCCCGGTCACCGTCGCCTGGATGCGTTGCTGGTATTTGCCGTGGCCGAGTTGCACCAGCGACTGTTCGTTGAGACGCAGCCATGGAATGCCGCGCTCTTCCGCCGCACGCACCAGCGATGCCGTGGACGGTCCCAGCGCACGACGCTGCGCATAGCGAATGAACTCGTCGCGCTCTTCTTCCCAGTTCCACGAAGCATCGGTCGCCGTGCGCAATTCCGCCGGCAGCAGCGAGTCCAGCAGTTTCAGCGCCAGTTCGCCGGCAGCGATGCCTTCCTCCTTCTGGGCGTATTCGTAGACCACCGAATACACGCCGGGACGATGATCGATGCTGCGGGTCTTGCCGAAGGTGACGTCTTCGCCAGCGACGTTCTGCAATTCGATCGCCACGTGTTCCAGCACATGACCCAGCCAGGTGCCCTCGCCTTCGCGCATGCGACGGACGAAGCCGCCGGGCTCGCGGTACGAACAACCATGTTCGGCCAGTCCCGGCAATGCCTGCAGCAATCCTTCGATGAAGCCATCGCCCAACTTCGCGGTCGGCCACTGTTCCAGCGCGCCGAGATCGAGTTCGAGGCGGATGACCGGAAACTTCGCGTATTGCGACGGACCGACATAGACATTGCGATTGAGAATGCGCATGAAACTCCCTTTCCGAACCTACGTTCTGTCTTTCACCGTGGCCAACATGCCCGCCGACGCCTTGCGCGTTTCCAGATTGAAACTGGCGCCTGCGGTCAGGATGTGCAGTTGCACGCCGAGCATGCACACCGCGGCATCGCCGACGACCTGCGCCATCGACGAGAACTGCAAGCCGTCGGCATCGACCACGGTGACCGCGCCACTGCCTTCGACTTCGATGATGTTGTCCGGGCCGATGAAGGCCGCGGTGTCCTCGTCCACGCCCAAGCCGATCGCAAACGGATTGCAGGCGAGCGCGGCGAGCAGACGCCCAAGGCGATCGCGCTGGCGGAAATGCTGGTCGATGACGACGCGATTGGTGAGCCCGAGTCCGGGCGCGAGACGCACGCCGTTGGCATGCGGCGTTGCCGATTCGCTTTCGCCGCCGGCGATCATGTGTTCGCTGAGGATGCCGGCGCCGGCACTGGTGCCACCCACCGGGATGCCGTGGGCATTGCGGGCGCGGATCGCCTGCGCCACCGGCGTGCCGCCGAGGATGGTCGACAAGCGCAACTGGTTGCCGCCGGTGATGAAGATGCCCGATGCCTGTTCGATGCGCGCGATGCGGTTGCGTTCGTGGGCATCGCGGCGGGTGTCGAAATCGAGCACGCTGACGTTGCGCGCACCCATCCCGCCGAAGATCTGCTCATAGCGCCCGCCGGTGTCGCTGAGGCGACTGGCGGTGGGAATCACCGCGATTTCCGCACCCTTGCCGCCGCACAGTTCGAAGAACCTGCGCAGCACGCGCTTGTCGTTTTCCTTGTCCTCCGCACCGCCGATGGGAACGATCCAACCACGTTGCGCGCCATCGGCGACCTTGCTGGGACACATGTGCTGCGACTTCTCTCTCAGTGTTGATGTTCGAACATACCACGCACGACCGCCACGCCTGCCCGCACGTGCATGGCGCCGCCGAGCAGAACGTGATGCGCGCGGCCTTCGCCATCCAGCGCGACCAGATCGGCATCGCTCCCGACCGCGATCGTGCCCTTGCCGCGCAGTCGCAGCAGCGTCGCCGGATTGCGGGTGAAGGCCGGCAGTGCGCGATCGAGCGGCAAGCCGCGCGCCAGCAGCGCATTCAACGTTTCCAGCAATGCACCGGAGTGGCCGACGTCCATGCCGCAGACGCGGCCTTCGCCATCGAAGCAGGGCAGGCAGCCACCGGCATCGGAACTGATGCTGACCCGTTGCGGCGACGCACCGCTGTCGAGATAGCGCATCAAGGCTTCATCGGCGGGCCATGCGTCCTCGCCTTCCTCGACCGGGAACGCGGTGATGTCGACGTGGCAACCACGCATCGCCAGCGCCAGCGCTTCCTCGAACAAAGCTTTCTTGCGATTCACATGCGTCGGCTGGAACACCCGCGGCGGCAACTCGCTCGTGTCGAGCGCCTGCCGCACCAGTTCGAGGCCGCGCGCGCCATCACCCAAATGCAGATGGACGATCCCGGCCTTGCCGGTCATCAGTCCGGCCACGTGCGCTTCGGATGCCAACCGCAAGACTTCATCGAGCGTTGGCTGGCTGGAACGATGATCGCTGATCGCCACTTCCCCAACGCCGATCAGCGGTTCGGCAAAGGCGATATCGCCGCGCACCGTGCCGGTCAGCGTGGTTGGCGGAAAGTGGTAGCCGCCGCAATATCCCCACGCCGACAGCCCCGACTCGCGCAGGGCATACACCTGCGCCAGCAATTCCGCAGTGCCGCGCGCGGCGTCATCGGTGCCGAGCAGCCCGACCACCGATGTCACCCCGGCCGTGGTGTAGCGCGTCAGCATCGGCGCCGGCACCCGGCTGGCGAATCCGGCTTCGCCACCGCCACCGGTGACATGGACATGGCCATCGATCAAGCCGGGAATCAACCGCAGTCCTTCCAGGTCGAGCGTTTCGACCTCCAGCGCAGCGGGCAACTGCGGTTCGGTTTCGCCTATCCACAACAGCTTGCCGCCACCGATCAACAGATGGCGCAGGCCCAGTGCGTCGGGTGCATATACGTCGGCATTGCGCAGCAACAGCAGCGGATTCGTCATCACCGCAGCGTGCGGGGGCTGCCGGAAACCGTCAAGCCACGGAATCGGCCGGATTGCCACGGCGCGCGCGTGAACCCACACTTCCCCGGCACCCCCATCCGAATACATCCATGGACATCTTCAAGGTCTTCACCCTCGAGGCCGCGCATCGCCTGCCCAACGTGCCGGACGGCCACAAATGCGCACGCCTGCACGGCCACAGTTTCCGCATCGAGATCCGCGTTCGCGGCGAACCCGGTGCCGACAGCGGCTGGGTGATGGACTTCGCCGACCTCAAGACCGCGTTCCAGCCCTTGTACGACCAGCTCGATCACCACTATCTCAATGACATCCCCGGCCTGGACAACCCGACCAGCGAACGCCTGGCGATCTGGATCTGGGACCGCCTGAAGCCGCACCTGCCGCTACTGGCCGAGATCGTGGTCCACGAAACCTGCACCTCGGGCTGTCGCTACGCCGGCTGAAACTGAACAATTCAGAATATTTTCTCCCGGTATGTTGCGCTGCACAATATTCCCGGCTATGCTGCATCGCACAAATCGACAATCCCGTCGATTCCACGCAACGGAGCATCACCATGTACCAGCAGTTCAACGAACAGTTCGCCGCGAACACGCGCCAGTACGCTGAGACTGCCGCGCACATCAACCGCCTCGCCGTGCAGAACATCGAACACGTGTTCGGCCTGCAGCTGGCTGCGGTCGAAGAGAACACCGGCGCTGCATTCGCCTTCTTCAACCAGCTGCTCGACGTGCGCGACCTCAACGGTCTGCGTGAAGTCGTGCCGGCCGGCGTCCAGATCGCCCGCGAAGGCATCGAGCGTTCGGTCGTCGCCGGCCAGGAAGCCTACGAGTCCACCATCAAGACCAACGAGACCATCGGCCAGATCGCCAAGGGTCAGTTCGAGCAGGCCACCAAGAAGGCCACCGCTCAGGTCGAGAAGGTCGCCAAGACCGCCGGTCGTCGCAAGTAATATCAGCACCAAATGGTTGTGGAAAGCCCGGCTTCGGCCGGGCTTTTCTTTTGGGGAAGATCAGGCTTCGCGCGCCATGACCGCCGTGGTCATTGCCACTCCAGCACGGCCAGCCGCGGCACCGGCAACACGCGATCGAGGATGGCGATGTTGTCGTCGCGATGCGTCATCGCCGGATCGATGCTGTTGCCAATCCAGCCGACCAGTTCGCAGCCATCGCCGAGGATGGCGCGTGCGGTGGCACGTGCCTGATGCACGCAACCGAGGCGCAGGCCCACCACCATCACCACCGGCAGGTTGAGCGAACGCACCAGTTCCGATTGTTCGAGCATCGGCATCAACGGCGCCAGCCAACCGCCGACGCCTTCCACCACCACGCTGTCGGCCTGCTGCATCAGGCGGTAGTGCGCCGAGACGATGTTGATCGGATCGATGACGACACCGGCAGCGCGCGCAGCCAATTCCGGGGCCAACGGCAGTTCCAGCGCATAGGGGTTGATGTCGGCATACGCCGCCGTCACGTTCGCTGCGGCGATCAACGCTTCGGCATCTTCGCTGCGCCACTCGCCATCGCGCCAAGCGCAACCGCTGGCGACCGGCTTCATGCCAACGACGCGGCGACCTTCCAGCGCGAGTTGGCGCAGCATCCACGCCGAGGCATGGGTCTTGCCGATGCCGGTATCGGTGCCGGTGACATAACAATTGCGGGGCAGTGGATTCATTCCTTTCATTATCACCAGAAGTCGGGCGCGATAAACTGTGGCCATGTTCACCGCCACCACCCTCGCCGGCAGCAAGCCGGAACAGTATGCGCAGCTACTGGAACAGGCCGAAGCCCTGCTCCACGGCGAGCGCGACCGCATCGCCAATGCCGCGAATCTCTCGGCGCTGATCTACCACGCGCTGCCGTCGCTCAACTGGGCCGGCTTCTATTTCCACGATGGCAGCGAACTGGTGGTCGGGCCGTTCCAGGGGTTGCCGGCCTGCGTGCGCATCCCGCTCGACAAGGGCGTGTGTGGCACCGCCGCGCATACCCGCACCACTCAACGCGTCGAAGACGTCCACGCCTTCCCCGGCCACATCGCCTGCGATTCGGCCTCGCGTTCGGAGTTGGTGGTGCCGCTGGTCGCCGCCGATGGAGCGTTGATCGGCGTGCTCGATCTCGACAGCCCGGAAACGGCGCGTTTCGACGAAGAAGACCAACGCGGACTGGAAGCGGTCGCGGCGATGTTCGTGAAGTCGCTAGCGGGCTGATGCCGCCCGTGCCATCGCAAACCAGCAGGACTTCACAACCTGCTTCCATTGCGAATGCAATGATTCAATGCTTATCGGCTTCATGGTTGTTCCATGTAAATGCCTACTACATGGCGCATCTTCGGTCGTTGGCTGGGCTTGCGCAGGCAAATCCTGCGATGGCAGCGCGCCGCGACCAGCAAGCCCTTGGGCAGCGAGCAGCCCTTGCGCGCCCAGTTGTTCAGCGCCGAACAGATGGAAACCCATGGCCGCGATCTGGCGCGCAGCCATCACGTGCACCTGCAGCCGCAACCGGATCTGCTGTTGTCACGACTGAAGGAGAACGAAGGCCTGCTGGATGACGCCAGCGTTTTTCTTTCCAAGATGGTCCGCGAAGAAATCCGGATCACGCCAGCCGGCGAATGGTTGCTCGACAATTACTATCTGATCGAAGAACAAATCCGCACCGCCAGGCGACACCTGCCAAAAGGCTACAGTCGCGAATTGCCGTCGCTGAGCAGCGGACCATCGGCGGGCATGCCGCGCGTTTACGACCTCGCCATGGAAGCGATCGCCCACGGCGATGGCCGCATCGACGAGGAAACACTCAGCCGCTTCGTGGTGGCCTACCAATCGGTATCGCCATTGAAGATGGGCGAGTTGTGGGCCATTCCGATCATGCTGCGACTGGCGCTGATCGAGAACCTGCGGCGCATGGCCGTGCGCGTCATGCGCGATGGCGTCGACCATCAGCTGGCCGGCGAATGGGCTAACCTGCTCAACCAGACCGCCGAAACCGATCCCAAGAACGTCGTGCTGGTGGTGGCGGACATGGCGCGCTCCGAGCCGCCCGTCACCGGCGCCTTCGTGGCGGAACTGACGCGCGGGGTGCACGGTCGCAGCACGGCGCTGGCCATGCCGATGAGCTGGATCGAACAGTGGGTGGCCGAGAGCGGGCACAGCATCGAGGATCTGGTCCACGCCGAAAGCCAGCAACAAGCCGCCGACCAGGTATCGATCGGCAACAGCATCGGCAGCCTGCGCTTCCTCGCCAACATGGACTGGCGCGAGTTCGTGGAGAACATGAGCCTGGTCGACCACGTCCTGCGCGAGGATCCCGCGGACACCTACGCGGCGATGGATTTCAGCACCCGCGATGCCTACCGGCATGTGGTCGAGAAGCTGGCGCGACTCGCCGAAATCGACGAGATGGACGTGGCGCGCTGCGTGCTCCGGCTGGCGCAGGCGCATGGCGCCACGCGTACGATCCGCTCGCACGTGGGCTACTACCTGGTGGACGACGGCATTGCCGAAACCAGGGCCGCTGTTTCCGCCCTGGAGGGCGCGCGCACGCCGCTGCGCATGCGGCCGCGCCGCGTGCCATTGCCGTTCTATCTGCTGCCGATCGCCCTGGTGGCTGGCGGATTCACCTGGATGCTGGTCGCGCAGGCCAGCGCCGACCGGATCGAGTGGCGCTGGCTGTGGCTGATCGGCGTGCTGGGCGTCATCGCCTTCAGCGAACTGGGTATTGCACTGGTGAACTGGCTGGCGACCGTGCTGGTGCGACCACAACCCCTGCCACGCATGGATTTTTCCGAGGGAATCCCGGCCGGCGCGGCCACCTTGGTCGTGGTCCCGAGCATGCTCGGCAGCATGGACGGCATCGATGCCCTGGTCGAAGGCCTGGAGGTGCGCTTTCTCGCCAACCGCGATGCGCATCTGCATTTCGCGCTCCTCACCGATTTCCTCGATGCCGGCGCCCCCACCCTCCCTGCTGATCAGGGACTGCTCGAGCATGCGATGCGGCAGATCGAACGACTCAATGCCCGCTATGCGCTGGAGCATGCCGCATCGGGCGACGGTCCGTTCTTCCTGTTCCATCGGCCGCGTACGTGGAATCCGCGCGAAGGCGTGTGGATGGGAAAAGAACGCAAGCGCGGCAAGCTGGCCGCACTCAACCGGATTCTGCGCGACGGCAATGGCGATGCCTTCCTGCGGATCGTGGGCAATGTCGATGCGCTGGCCAATGTGCGTTACGTCATCACCCTCGATACCGATACGCAGCTGCCACGCGACGCGGCACGCGAATTGGTCGGCACCGTGGCCCATCCGCTGAATCGCGCGCGCTTCGACGAGAGGCGGCGCCGTGTCACCCGCGGCTACGGCATCCTGCAACCCAGCGTCGGCAGCAGCATGAGCGGCCGGGTTACCTCGCGTTACGCGCGCATGTTCGGCAGCGAGCCCGGCATCGATCCGTACACGCGCACGGTCTCGGATGTCTACCAGGACCTGTTCGGCGAAGGCTCGTTCGTCGGCAAGGGCATCTACGACGTGGACGCGTTCGAGCACGCGTTGCGCGGGCGTTTCCCCGAAAACCGGATCCTCAGCCACGACCTGCTGGAAGGCTGTTACGCGCGCGCAGGCCTGGTCAGCGACGTGCGCCTGTTCGAGGACTATCCGTCGCGTTACGTACTCGACGTGAAGCGGCGCTACCGCTGGATCCGCGGCGACTGGCAACTGTTGCCCTGGCTATTGCCCTGGGTGCCGCGCCTCGAGGGCGGCATGGAACGCAATCCGTTGTCATGGCTGTCGCGCGGCAAACTGCTCGACAATCTGCGCCGCAGCCTGGTGCCGGTGGCGACGACCGCACTGTTCGTGATCGGATGGGCGCTGGTGCCGCAAGCGCTGACATGGACCGCGTGGCTGCTGTGCCTGTTGCTGCTGCCGGTCCTGGTGCCGGCGTTGCGCGATGTCTTCGCCAAGCCCGCGGACATGGCGCTGGAAACGCATCTGCTGCAGGTGCTGGAATCCTGCACGCTGCAACTGCGACGAGCCGCGGTGACGCTGGCCTGCCTGCCCTACGAAGCGTTCTTCAGCCTCGGCGCGATCACGCGCACGTTGTGGCGATTGGCGATCAGCCATCGCCACCTGTTGCAATGGAATCCCTCCAGCGAAGTGGAGCGCGGCCTGGGCGGTCACAACGGCGCCGAACTGCGCAGCATGTGGTTCGCACCAGTGTCGGCGCTCGCCATTGTCGTGTTGTTGCTGGCATCCAATCCGCCGGCGCTGCGGGTGGCCGCGCCGATCCTGGCGCTGTGGTTCGCGTCGCCGGCGCTGATGGCGTGGCTGGGCCGACCGCCGGATCGGCGCCGCACGCAACTCGCGCCCGCGCAACGTGTGTTCCTCGGGCGACTGGCGCGCCGCACCTGGGCGTTCTTCGAAACCTTCGTCCGTGCCGAAGACCATTGGCTCCCGCCGGACAATTTCCAGGAACATCCCGGACTGGTGATCGCGCACCGCACGTCGCCGACCAACATCGGTTTGTCGCTGCTGGCCAACCTGTCGGCCTGGGACTTCGGCTATCTGCAGTTGGGCGGATTGATGACGCGCACCCGGCAGGTATTCGACACGCTGGAAAAACTCGCGCGGCATCGCGGACACTTCTACAACTGGTACGACACCGAAACCCTGCAACCACTGCCCCCGCACTACATTTCCACCGTCGACAGCGGCAACCTGGCCGGCCACCTGTTGACGCTGCGCCAGGGCTTGCTGGCGATGGTGGATGAACCGATCGTGGCCCGCGCCACGTTCGACGGTCTGGCGGACACCCTTGGCGTGCTGGAGGAAGCGCGGCGCGCAAGCGGCATCGACAACATCGAACTGGACGCCGCGATCGCCGCGTTCCGCGAGCGACTCGATGGAGTGCGGGCGCAGGCGCCGGCGTCACCAAGACAGATGCAACGCGCGCTGGACCTGCTGGCCACCCACGCCGACGCGATCGCCTCGGCGTGGCCCGCACCGCCGATGACCACCGACATCGCAGCGGAACCACATTGGCCGGCGTCGTTGCTCGATGCCTGTCGCGGCGCCAGCGAGGAATTGCGTTTCCTGATCCCGGCACTCGACGCCGGCGCGGATACCGGATCGGCGCAGGCAATGGCCGACGCACCGATGCCGACCCTGCACATGCTGCGCACGCAAGCCGATGACCTGCTGGCGAAGACGCGGGCCAGCGCGCGGATCGAGGAACTCGAACGCCTCGCCCATGTCGCCGGCCAGTTCTCGCTGATGGAATACGACTTCCTCTACGACCGCGCACGCAACCTGCTGTCGATTGGCTACAACGTCGACGAGCGTCGGCTGGATGCCGGCCATTACGACCTGCTCGCCTCCGAAGCGCGCTTGTGCAGTTTCGTCGCCATCGCCCAGGGGCAGTTGCCGCAGGAAAGCTGGTTTGCGCTGGGCCGCCTGCTGACCGAAGTCGACGGAGATGCCACGCTGCTGTCGTGGAGCGGCTCGATGTTCGAGTACCTGATGCCGCAATTGGTGATGCCGAGTTACCCGGACACCTTGCTGGACCAGACCTCGCAACACGCGGTGGAAGCGCAGATCCATTTCGGCGGCCGCCGCGGCGTGCCCTGGGGCATTTCCGAGTCCGGCTACAACACCGTCGATGCGCGGATGAACTATCAGTACCGCGCCTTCGGCGTGCCGGGCCTGGGTTTGAAGCGCGGACTGGGCCAGGATCTGGTGATCGCACCCTACGCCAGCATGATGGCGCTGATGGTGGCGCCGGAAGCGGCGTGCCAGAACCTGCAGCGGCTGACGACGCTGGGCTTCGGCGGCCGCTACGGCATGTACGAAGCGATCGATTACACCCCGGGCCGGGTGCCGCGCGGGCAGGACCATGCGCTCGTGCGCTCGTTCATGGCCCATCACCAGGGCATGGGCTTGCTGGCCCTGGACTATCTGCTGCGCGACCAGCCGATGCAGGCGCGCTTCATGGCCGACGCCCAATTCCAGGCCACGTTGCTGCTGCTGCAGGAACGCATCCCGCGCACCGGCGTGTTCCATCCACACGAAGCCGAAGCGACCGCGCGCGCCGCCCCGCGCGCGGCCGAGATGCGGTTGCGGGTGTTCCACAACCCCGATGCGGCGCGACCCTCGGTGCAGATGCTGTCCAACGGCCGCTATCACGCGCTGTTGACCAGTGCGGGCGGTGGCTACAGTCGTTTGCGTGACATGGCCGTGACGCGCTGGCGCGAAGACGGCACCCGCGACAACTGGGGCAGCTTCTGCTACCTGCGCGATGTCGACAGCGGCGAATACTGGTCGGCCGCGCACCAGCCGACCTGCGTGCCGGTGGATCACTACGAGGCGATCTTCTCCGGCGCCAAGGCCGAATTCCGCGGACGCAAGCTCGGCTATGAAACGCACATGGAAATCGCGATTTCCGCCGAGGACGACATCGAATTGCGCCGGCTCACGGTGCGCAACCGGTCGCGTCGTGCCCGCACCCTCGAGATCACCACCTATGCCGAAGTGGTGCTGGCCCCCGCGATCTCCGACGAATTGCATCCGGCCTTCAGCAACCTGTTCGTGCAAACCGAGATCGCGCGCGACAAGCAGGCCTTGTTGTGCACCCGGCGCCCGCGTTCGCACGACGAAGTGCCGCCGTGGATGTTCCACCTGGTCGCCGCGCACGACGTCGACATCGATGCGATTTCCTACGAGACCGACCGCGCGCGCTTCCTCGGCCGCGGCAACACGCCACGCACGCCGCAGGCGATGTCCGCACGCGAGGCGTTGTCCGACACCGCCGGCTCGGTGCTGGATCCGATCGTGGCGATCCGCTGCCGCATCACCCTGGCCCCGGAACAGACCGCGATGATCGACATGGTCACCGGCGTCGGCGAAAACCGCGATGCCTGCACCGCGCTGATCGACAAATACCGCGACCGGCGGCTGGCGGATCGCGGCTTCGATCTGGCCTGGACCCATAGCCAGGTGGTGCGTCGCCAGATCAATGCCTCGCAAGCCGACGCGCAGTTGTACGAGCGCCTGGCGGGACTGATGATTTACGCGCATCCGCTGTTGCGCGCCGACCATGCGGTGCTGATGCAGAACCGGCGCGGACAGTCGGGATTGTGGGGACATTCGATCTCCGGCGACCTGCCGATCGTGCTGGTGCAGATCGCCGATGCGGCCAACATCGAACTGGTGCGGCAGATGGTGCAGGCGCATGCCTATTGGCGACTGAAGGGACTCAATGTCGACCTGGTGATCTGGAACGAGGACCAGGCCGGCTATCGCCAGCAATTGCAGGAACAGATATTGGGACTTGTTTCCGCCGGGCCCGAGGGCAACGTGCTCGATCGACCGGGTGGTATCTTCGTCCGCCCGGCGCAGCAGATCTCGCAGGAAGACCGCGTGCTGCTGCAGACGGTGGCGCGGGTCATCATCAGTGACCAGCGCGGCACGCTGGCGGCGCAGGTCGGCAAGCACCTGCCGCCCGAGCGCAAGATCCCGTTGCTCTTCGCCGATGGCGTGCCCGCCTTGGCCGAATCGCCGCCGGTTGCCGATGCCGGCGTACCCGGACTGCCACCGAAAATGCAATCGATGGGCAACGATCTGTGGCCGTTCGAAGCGGTCAGCGACGACTTCCTGTTCGACAACGGCATGGGCGCCTTCTCCGCCGATGGACGCGAATACGTGATCGTGCTGCGCGAAGGCGCGCCGACGCCGGCGCCGTGGGCCAACGTGATGGCCAATCCGAAACTGGGCAGCGTGGTGAGCGAAAGCGCACCGGGCTATACCTGGTTCGAGAACGCACATGAATTCCGGCTCACGCCCTGGCACGACGATCCGGTCGCCGATACCGGCGGCGAAGCCTTCTACCTGCGTGACGAGGACACGGGCCGGACATGGTCGCCGATGCCGCTGCCGCGTCGCGGCAGCGGGGCATACCGCACACGCCACGGCTTCGGTTACAGCGTGTACGAACACGTGGAAGACGGCATCGCTAGCGAATTGTGGGTCTACGTCGCGCTGGAAGATGCGGTCAAGTTCTCGGTGCTGAAACTGCGCAACCTGTCCGGGCGCGCGCGCAAGCTCAGCGCCACCGGCTACGTGGAATGGGTGCTCGGCGACTTGCGCGCCAAGACGCAGATGCATGTGTTCAGCGAGCTCGACGGCGCCAGCGGCGCGCTGATCGCGCGCAATCCCTACAACACCGAGTTCACGGGACGCGCGGCGTTCTTCGATGCCGACGGTGGCGCTTGCACCGATGGCCGGCGCCGCAGCTTCACCGCCGACCGCACCGAATTCATCGGGCGCAATGGCAGCCTGTCGGATCCCGCCGCCATGCGCAACGAAAGGCTGTCGGGGAAACTCGGCGTCGGACTCGATCCCTGCGCCGCGATCCAGATTCCGATCACCTTGGCCGCGGACCAGGCCACCGAAGTGGTGTTCCGCCTTGGCATGGGCACCGATTACCACAACGCGGCGCGCCTGGCGCACGCCACCCAAGGCAGTGACGCCGCGCACGATGCCCTCGACGGCGTGCGCATCCATTGGCGGGAAACCCTCGGTGCCGTGCGGGTGAGCACGCCCGATGCCAGCGTGGACGCGCTGGTCAACGGCTGGTTGCTGTACCAGACGCTGGCCTGTCGCTATGTCGCGCGGAGTGGGTACTACCAATCGGGCGGAGCGTTCGGCTTCCGCGACCAGTTGCAGGACACCATGGCCACGGTGCATGCCAAGCCCGCCCTCACCCGCCAGCACCTGCTGCTGTGCGCCGCGCACCAGTTCCCCGAGGGCGATGTGCTGCATTGGTGGCACCCGCCACACGACCGCGGCGTGCGCACCCGTTGCTCTGACGACTACCTGTGGTTGCCGTTGGCGGCCTGCCGTTACCTGCAAGTCACCGGCGACACCAGCGTGCTCGACGAACGCGTGCGCTTCATCGAAGGGCGCCCGCTCAATCCGGACGAAGAGTCGTACTACGACTTGCCGGTCGCATCAAGCATCGAGCGCTCGTTCTACGATCATTGCGTGGTGGCGCTGAAGCGCGGCAGCGAGTTGCTGGGCGCGCGCGGCCTGCCGCTGATCGGCAGCGGCGACTGGAACGACGGCATGAACCGGGTCGGCGAAGGCGGGCGCGGCGAAAGCGTGTGGCTCGGGTTCTTCCTGTACGACACGCTGGTCCGTTATTCGGAAGTGGCGCTGGCCCGCAACGACCCGTCATTCGCAACCTTCTGCACCGAATCGGCAGGCGCACTGCGCGCCAACCTTGAAGCGCACGCCTGGGATGGAGAGTGGTATCGGCGCGCCTGGTTCGATGACGGAGCGCCGCTGGGATCGATCGACAGCGACGAATGCCGCATCGATTCGATCTCCCAGAGTTGGTCGGTCCTGTCGGGCGCCGCGGATCCAATGCGCGCCATGCAGGCGATGGCATCGCTGGACAAGCACCTGGTCAAGCGCGAGGCCGGCTTGATCCAGCTATTGGAGCCGCCCTTCGACAAGACCCCGCACGATCCCGGCTACATCCGCGGGTATGTCCCCGGCGTGCGCGAGAACGGCGGCCAGTACACCCATGCCGCCGTGTGGTCGGCGATGGCCTTCGCGCAACTGGGCGATCGCGACAAGGCGTGGGAACTCGCCGGCATGATCAATCCGATCCACCACGCCGCGGACGCTGCGGCCGCGCAACTCTACAAGGTGGAACCATACGTGCTCGCTGCGGATGTCTATGGCGTGGCGCCGCACGTGGGACGCGGCGGCTGGACCTGGTACACCGGGTCGGCAGGCTGGATGTATCGCCTCCTCACCGAATCGCTGCTGGGCCTGCATCGCCAGGGCCAGCGCGTCTCGCTGCGCCCGTGCATCCCCGCCGACTGGCCGGGCTACACGCTGCAATATCGCTACGGGCAAAGCATGTATCTGATCCGGGTTCGCCAGACCGATGGCGGCGAAGTGCAACTCAGCGTGGATGGAAACGTGCAGCCGGAGTTCGCGTTCGAACTGGTCGACGACCAGTCGATCCACCATGTCGATGCGATCTGGCCGCGGCCTTCGCCGCAGGCGACCGTCTCCGCTGCAATGCCGCGGAATGCGTGAGAAACTTCAACCCTGCCAGGGATTGATGAGGGCAACACCCGTCGGTTCGAAGTCCGCCACGTTGCGGGTGACGACCGTCATCCCATGCGTCAATGCCGTTGCCGCGATCAAGGCATCGCGCACCGGACGCAACTCCGGGACATGCAACGAAGCGCTTCGCAACGCCACTGCGACATCCACCGGAAGAATGCGATCGGCGAATGCCGGAAGCACGTGCTGGTCCATCCACGTGCGCAGGATCGCGCCTTTCGGTGCGTCCTTGCGTTCCGCCATCAGGATGCCGATCTCCAGTTCCTGGATGGTGATCGCGGACACGAACAATTCCGCCGCATCAACGCCATCGCCCCAGCGCGCGACATTGGCATCGGCCTTGCCGGAACGCACCTTGCGCAACTCGGATACGACATTGGTATCCAGCAACCACATCAGGCCAAATCCGCCGGCCGGGCGATATCGCGATGGACAGGAAGTTCAAGCTCGACATCGGCCACGCCCGGCATCGCCAGCAGATCGGCAATCTTCCTGCGTCCCCCGACCAAATGCCGGTACTCCTCGATGCTGAGGAGGACATGCGCCGCGCGACCGCGATCGGTGATGTAGACCGGGCCATGTTCGGCGGCCTTCTTCGCACCACTCGTGTCTTGGTTGAATTCGCGGCTGGTGAACGTGGTGGTCATATCGATCTCCGCATCTTTCTATGTAGAAACGTTACTACATTTGATTGCGTTGTGCAAATCCCGGCATTCACGCGCAGAATCACTAATCGAACGATACGGGAGAATCCCGATGGATCCGTTCGAGTCTTTCGTCGGCCGGCGGCAGAACGCCCTGAAGCGAATCGCACGTGCAACCAGCGGCGAGCACCAGTACGAGGACGTCGTCAACGAAGCATGGTTGATGGCCGGAACGATTTCCGAGCGGTATGGACTGGAGCTGGATTTCGCCGACGCCGAATTTCAGCAAGTGCTGATTAGCCACCTCTATCAATCGCTGGTGCGCTACACCGAACGTATCGTCCGCGGTGCGGTGAGGCTCGATCATTCCCCCAGCGGTGAAAGTGGGGGAAACAAGCCCAATCTGCTGATGAATCGCCTGGCCAGCAATGACGGCCGCGACCCGCTGTCGCATTTGCTCATCGACGAAACCGTGTCCACCCAACCCGATGACGGCGGATGGCATCCATCGCTGGCAGGCGCGTGGATCAGGCTGCTACGACGGCATGAAGGCCGCATGCGTTACGTTGCCAGTCGCTTGCTGGTTTCAATTCCACATGCCTACGCCTGCTGTGCCAAGGCACGTTGGCTTGCGACCGTGCAGCATCCGATCCCGTTCGACCCGCGTGCAATGGAGACTCAGCTCGGGCCGTGGCGACGCAAGCGCGCCATCAGAATTCAGCGGCAACTGGAATTCGATTTCGTCGAGGAACTGCCGCTGCGGCATGGGTAAGGTGCCTGGCTCATCCCCTGAGATCGGTTTGTATAAGATGCGAACGGGGAGAATTCCAAAGGTTCGCAGTGAGTCAATCCAATTTGCCTGGTCAGGACGACATTCCGCCGCTGTTCGATCGGCTGGCCCCGGAACTGTTTCGCCCCCTGGCCGCCAGCAATGGTCGTCGCTACTGGACGCTGCTGTGCCGCCTGATCGATGAGATGTGGGGCGATGGTGGTCGCTCGCCAGGCGAGGAAACACCGCGATCTGTAGTCGTACGCAAGATCGAAACCCTGCTAGCGGCGGACGACCCGTGGGAAGAAGCGCTCGATACGCCGATCACGATCCGGGCGCATGACATCGTTCGTACCTTGACCGATTCCGGCTGGCTCAACCAGCGACGCCGCGGCGTGGCCGAAATGGTTACGCTGCGTCCCGTCATCGCCCAGTTCCACACCATGCTGTGCGAGTTCGCCCGCCATGAACCGGAATTCCTCGGCAGCAAGGTGCGTTCGATCTATCTCAACCTGCGCGCGGTGGCAAGCGGCGAAGCCCGCGACCAGTACGCCGAAGCCGCCAAGCAGGCCAAGCAGTGCATGGCCCATATCGCCAACACCGGCTGTCGCGTGCAGGATCTGATGGACGAGTTGATGAAGCACACCTCGGCGCGCGAATTCGTCCGTGGTTTCTTCGAGGAATACGTCGAGAAGGTCTTCATCGCCGATTACAGCGAACTGCGCACCAAGGATCACCCACTGCAGCATCGATCGCAGATCCTGTCGATGACGCTGCAACTTCAACACGACGAGACGCAGCGCGAAGCCTTGATCGCCTGGTATCAGGAAAAAAGGGCGGGCGGCGATCGCATGCGCGCCGAACTACTGTATGAGCGCGACACCCGCCTGTTGATGCGCTTGAAAGACGTGGACGAGCAATTGCAGCGGCTGGATGAGGAAATCCGTGACGCCAACCAGCGCGCCATTTCTTTCATCGAATATAAGATGCGGGCGCCCAAGCATCTGGACAAGTTGCTGGCCCGCGCCATGCGTGCGGTGGATCGACTGGATGAAGACCACGTGGCACTGCCTGCAGCGGCCGGCTTGCGGCACGCCGGCGAGGAATTGCTGGCGAAGCCGCGCGCGGCATCGAAACCGATGGTGGCAACGGCGGTGGAAAAACGTCCGCCGACACTGGAAGAATTGGCGATGGAGCAATTGCGCAGGCACATGGCTGACAACCGTCTGGTCGACAAGGTGAAGCTGGCCAACTACGTGGGCCGTCATCTGAAGCTGCGCACGGCCATCACCTCCGACGAACTGACCATCGATTCGATCAATGACCTGTGTTGCTATCAGCGCTTGTTGCTGATCGCCGCGCACGGCGCCTGCCCGCCATCGCAACGTCATTCCGATCCGCAACTGCAGATGCTCAAGGGCGTGCGCATCGATTTCATGTCCGATGGCACGACCTGCAATCCATATCTTGAACACCCCCGATTCCACATCCAACGGGAACGCGCCCAATGAGCCACTGGGAACGATTGGCCGCCCAGAGCCAGACACATGCCGAAAGTGATTATCACAAGGCCGGCTACCGGCTGGTGATGGAGCAGGTCCTGTACGCCAGCGATCCGCGCAGCCGCATCGCCTACGAGCTGATCGTCAAGCATCGCAAGGATTACGACGCCCTGCTGGCGCAACTCGGCATGCACATCACCCACAACCCGCACATGGGTTACGTGGTGGCGACGCCGAATCAATATGTCGCCGAGAAAATGCGTCTCACCGAAACCCGGATGGCACTGGTATTGCGCCGCCTGTACGACGACAAGATGCACGCCACCGAGATCCTCGCCGGCGAAGCCTGGGTCGACATGATCGAACTGGAACGCGCCTACAAGGATCTACTCAATCGCGACCTGCCGCAGAAGGCCGCGCTCGACGAGCTGTTGCAGGCGATGAAGCGCTACGGCATCGCGCGCTTGGAAGAAACCGATGACGAACAACGCAATCAGGTCGTCATCCGGCCCGGGATTGTCGACGTGCTGGGCGAGACCGCATTGCTGCAACTGGCCGCGCATGCCAACGCGATTGAAGAGGAAGAGGTCGATGAAGCAGCTTGAAGCCCTCGGGATGGTGCAGTACTTCCTGTACGAACGGGAAGACCTGCAGCTTGGTGGCAACACCGCATTTCTCGGACCAAACGGTACCGGCAAGACCGCGTTGTTGGATGCCTTCCAGATCGTGCTGCTGGCCGCCGACAGCAACAAGACCCATTTTAACGCTTCGGGAGAGGGCAAGAAGCGCGCCCGCAGTCTGCGCGAATACTGCCTCGGCGTATATGGCCAGAGCGATGCCGAACGCTGCCGCATGTCCGCCAACACCTACATTAACCTGGTGTTCCGCGATCCGGAAACGAATGTCGCGGTGACGGCTGGCGTTTCCCTGTCGGCCAGCGTCGACGATCCCAACCACGTGTTCAACAGTCTCTACATCCTGCCCGGCGTGGCGCTGACCACCAAGGATCACATGGATGCGGATGCAGGCAAGGAAACGATCCTGCCGTGGCGCAAATTCCAGCACATCGCGAAGGATGCCTGCACGATGGCCGGCACGACGCCGTTCTTCACCCAGAACCGCGAGGAATTCCTGAGCCGGCTTTTCGTCGGCCATCTGGCCTCGCCCGGTGAACGCCCCAATACCCGTGCCATCCGCTCGGCGTTCGCGCGATCGCTCAAGCTCAACAAGGATATCGATGATCTCGATGAAACCCTGCGCCAGCATCTCATCGAGCAACGCCTGACCAATGTGCGGGCATTCCGCACGCGTCTGGAGCAATTCCACGCCGTGCGCGAGATGATCCGCCGACTGGTCGATCGCATCGAACGCGCCGGGGAGGTCGCCGACAAATACGCACTGGTCAAACGCGATCGCACCACGCATGCCAACCTCGACGCGTTGCGCGCGCTGTATGAAGTGGAACGCCTTTCCGAAGAACTCGGCGAACAACAGGACAAGGCCGAGGAGTTGGAGCAGCAGCTGAAGGCAGCAACGCTGGACCTTGGTCGCGCTGACAGCGAGAAGGTGCAGGCGCAAGAAGCGCGTGATCGTGCATCGCAACTGTTGCACATGGACCCGGAATTCCAGAAACAGGCGGGCGAATCCGGGCAACTGAAGTTGAAACAGGATCAACTGGACAAGAACCGCAAGGAACTGGGAAATCTGCTGAAACTCGCGCTGGAAGCCGCCGTTTCCGCCGGAAAATTGCCGGCGATGGCCGCGCATCAGGGTGACTTCGAGGATGCCGTCCACCAGTTGCTCGATCTGCAACAGCACGCCGATGTCCTGCGCATCCCCGAGCCCGCTGCCATCCAGTCGGTGATGCAGGCGATGGCGCGGATACGCGGCTGGATCAGCAAGTCCCTGTCCGCCGCCGAACGCGAGGCCGATGAAAAAGCCAAGGATGAGCGCGATGCACGGACTGCACTGGAACGCAGCCAGCGCGGCTTGTCGCAGGTCCGCAAGGAGGTCACGGCGCTGCAACGCCTGTTGTCCGATGCCGGCATAGAAGCCACTCCGATCTGCGATCTGGTGAAGATCAGCGATCCGCAATGGCAACCGGCACTGGAAGCCTATCTCGGCCCGCATGTGGATGCGTTACTGGTGCCCGAGAAACAGGAACTGGATGCGGTGCGCACCTATAAGGAACACAAGGATGCGCGCCACATTTTCCGGGTCAAACTCGCGCTGCCGTCGCGTGGCCGCCCCTGGGTCGCCAAGGGTGGCGGCAAGTACGCTGCACAGTTGATCGAAGGCGACGACAAGGCGGCCATTCGCTATCTGCAGGGTGAACTTGGACAACTGGCGCTGGCCAACAATGCCGCGCAACTGCACGCCGGTGCCAGGGCGATTTCGAGCGACGGCATGATCAGCTCCGGCGGCGGCATCGAGCGCCGGCAATTGCCCAATCGCAATGCGCTCCTGATCGATCGGGCCAACAGTGATGCACAACGCCAGGCCGCCCAGATCGCGCACGATGAAGCCAAGGTCGCGACCGAGCATGCCAACGCGCAGGTCAAGCTGATCGCACCGATCGAACAATGCCTGGCGTCGTTCGCGAACAGCGATACCACGTATTCCCGACTGGAAGAATTGTTCACGGCCGCGATCGCTGGCGATCGCGAGCTGCACGATCTTCGGGAAGCGCTGATTGCCACCCAATCGAGTCGACTGAGCAACCTGCGGGCGAATTTCGAAGCGGCGACCAAGCGACTGGCCGATGCCGATGAAAATGAAAAACGATTGATCGCGCTCAAGTCCCGCCTGGCCACCGAATCGGGCAGTGCACAAGCCCGCATCGAGAGTATTATCCAACGCCAGGGCCTGGCTGCCGTGGATGAAACCCAAACGCGCCAGCACCCGCTATATAACGCCAACGAAGTGCAGCGCCATCGCGAACGTTACGACGAACGCCATGGCGACGAGAACTGGGGCGAATTGCTCAAGGCATTGCAATCCGCCATCGGCCACGCCAAGACTGCGGCCGACAATCACGACCGCGATGCGTGGGAGAAATTCAGCTTCTACATACGCGACTTCCAGTTCCAGAACAACGACATCGCCAACCATCAGTGGGAGCGCGCCTACAAATTCATCCTTGATGACAAACATCGCATGGAGGATCTGGAACTCGCCGATCAGGAAGCGAAATCGCAGGAAGCCTACGAAGCGGCAGTCAAGGTCTTCCGCACCGACGTGGCGCAAACCCTGCTGGAAGGCTTCGAGGCTATCGAGGAACAGATCCGCGGCTTGAACGAGGTGTTGAAGCACGCGCCGGAATTCAGCAACGGCGAGCGCTATCGCTTCAAGTACGCACCGGTCGAGCAACACCGTCCGCTGTATGAATTCCTCAAGCGCGTGCGCGAACGCGGCGACGCCGAGGAAGACATTTTCGGTGGTGCGGGCAAGATGCCGGATGAGTTCAAGGCACTGGTCGAAGGCGATGCCAGTTCCGAATTGCTGCAGGACGCCAGTCCGCTCAACGATCACCGGCGCTTCTTCAGCTACGACGTGGAAATCCTTGCGCAGAACGCATCCATCGGCTTGTTGAGCAAACGCCTGGGGCCTGGCTCCGGTGGCGAACATCGCACGCCGTTGTACGTGATCTTCGGCGCAGCCTTGGCGGCGGCTTACGGCAAGTCACGCAGCACGCAAACCAGCGGCGGCATCATGATGCTGGACGAAGCCTTTGAGAAGATGGATGCGCAAAACGTTCGTGCCACTGCCGACTATCTCAATGCATTGGGCCTGCAACTGGTCATGGCTGGCCCCGAAGCGGATCAGGCGAAGATGTCATCGTTCCTGAACATCTACTACGACATGGCACGCTATGGCTCGCGCACTGTCCAGCTCACGAAGAACGTGGTGCTGGACGAGGCCCGAGAACTGTTGCAAACCGACAACTATCTGCTGCATCCGGAACTGCTCGATCACGCCATGCGCAAGATCGCGGAAACCGAGCATGCCGCTGGCTGACGAAGTACTGGCCGATCTGCTGCAGCGGGGTGAACGCGCCCTGCTGCGTCACTCCGCGCGCGTCAATCCGGTAAATTTCAGCGACAAGAATTCCCCATACTGGCAACAAGATTACGAACAGCGCCAGCAGTGCCACGCCCGTCTCGCTGCGGCCGAACGCGCTGGCGCCGTGCAACTGGGCTGGGCAAAACAAGGCGGTGCGGATCGCCCGCTGGAGCAGGTCCGTTTACTGGATGCGAACAAACTGGCATCCTTCCTGGGCATCACGACCAGATCCGAAGCGGCGCAGCAGGCACGCGACATTCTGGATGCATGGTTGGCGCGCGATCATCGCGTGACTGAATTGCTGGGCGCATGGGTGGCCTTGAAGTCGCCACGCGGACTCGGGATGGAAAGCGCATCCGATTTCGCCGACGCCTTGCGCGTGCTCGATGCCCTGAAGCAAATCGATGGCGCAGACCAGATCGTCAGGGTGTTCAGTCGTGGCTTGTTCCGCGACACGAAACGAATCGAGACGCTCTCGCGCCATATCGATCTGCTGACCGCGGAACAACTCACTTCACCGGCAAGGCAGCAGGAGGAGGTTTTCAGCGCGCTGGGACTGGTAAAGGAGCCGCAACCTTTCCTGGTCGCCGGCACCGGCTCCCTGATGCTAAGCGGATCACAGGATTGCCGAATTGCACAGCCGTTCATTGGCGTCTCCAATCAGCACATCACTGGATATTCGGGTGCGCCTAGCTGGGTTCTGAGCATCGAAAACCTGACCACCTTCCATCAGGCCAGCCAACATCCGGATGCCGAAAGCGGCCTGATCCTCTACACCGGCGGCATGCCCTCTCCCAGCTGGTGCCGCGCTTGCGCACACATTCTGGAAACAATTCCGAAGCAGGTTCCGGTCTATCACTGGGGCGACATCGATCAAGGCGGATTCAGAATTGCGGCACATCTCCGCAACGCATGCATCCAGCGGCATTCGTTTCATCCCTGGCTGATGGATGCCCAGCGATTACCTCAAGCCCTGTTGTCAGAAACAACCGAGGCTGCCCGCAGCAACATGGCGCGAAACGCGTGGGACGCCGGCTGGGAAGAATTGTCGCAACGCATGCTTGCGCGAACGATCGAACAGGAAGGCATTCCTGTTTCCCTGCCAGTTGCAGGCATCAGTCCACGATAACCGCGATCTTCCGCCCTCAACCCCGCGAATCCACCACGATCACTTCAATCCCCAGCCGCTGCAATCCTTCGTTGTATTCGCTGCTGATGCCGGCGTCGGTGATCACGGTGTGGACCTGGTCGAGCAATGCGATGCGATGCAGGCTGACGCGCCCGAACTTCGAGGCGTCTGTCAGCACCACCACCCTGCGCGCACGCTCGACCATGCGATGGTTGAGGTTGGCTTCGGCTTCGTCGTGGGTGGTCAGGCCGAATTGCAGGTCGAGGCCATCGACGCCAAGGAACAGCGTGTCGAAGCCGTAGGAATTGAGGCTGGCCTCGGCCTGCGTGCCCTGCAGCGACAACGCCTGCTTGCGCAGCAGGCCGCCGGTCAGGCGCAGTTCCACGCCGGGCGCGCTGGCGAGTTCCCAGGCGATGTTGAGGCCGTTGGTCATCACGATCAGGTCCTGGTGATCGCGCAGATGGTGCGCCAGCATCATCGTGGTGGAACCGGAATCGATGATGATGTTGTCGCCCGGTTTCACCAGGCGTGCCGCTTGCGCACCGATGGCGTCCTTGATCGGGTGGTTCAGCACATCCTTCTCGCGGATGTCCTGCTCCTGCGGCGGCGTTCGCACCAGCGCCGCGCCACCATGGTTGCGATTGGCCAGGCCCTGCGATTCGATGTGGGTGAGATCGGAACGAATCGTCACCGATGACACTTCGAAGCGATCCACCAGATCGGCGACATGCACCTCGCCGTGCTTGACCAGCAATTGCAGGATCTGTTCGCGGCGGCGGCGGGTATTGCGCATGTCGGGACGGTTCGCTGTTCGCGGCAAAGGGGAAGCTTAGCGTCCCGGCCGCACGCCTGCGCGATTGCGGGCGCAGGCACGGGCATATTCGGCCAGGCGCGTGGCGATCTTGTCGCGCACCAGTGCCAGCGGATCGTTTTGCAGGCGTCCCTCGAACTGCGCGCGTGCCTGTTCCGGCAGGACCTGGCTGACGATCATCTTCGGCGGCGCGTGCTGGCGCAGGTTGGCGATCAAGGTGTCGATCGCCGCGCGCAGCTCGGGTTCGCCCCAGTAATAGCGACTGCGATCGCTCAGCGCGTATTTGCGCAACAAGTGCAATTGCTGTTCGTCGCCGTGGTAGTGCTGCTGCCAGTGTTTCGGGTTGCGCAACATGCAACGCTCGAGCGTTGCGACGAGATTGGAACGTTGCGCTTCCGGCACCAGTTCGTCCTCGATCGCCGCCAGCGCGAATAGTGCCTCGCGCCAGGCATAGGTCGCGGCCGGGCCGACCTTGAGGATGGCGAAATGATCGCGCACCAGCGCGTGCAACGAGTCTTCGGTCTGGTAATCGGTGGAATGCGCTTCGAAGACGATGCGCGGTTGCGCTTCGAGGAAGCGCGACAGTTCCGCTGCAGCCACAGGATCGTAATGATGGACGTCGCTGTGGTCGAAATCGACGCCGGGTTGCACCACCATCGCGATCACCCGCTGCCATGCCGCTGCCAGATCGGGCGCGGAGAATGCCTGGCGATGGATCTCCAGCGTCTTCGCCGCCGCTTGCGGTGTCGTCACCTGCAGTCCCGCGTCGAGTGACGCTTCACCACCGGGCGTCGGCACTTCGGTACCAATCACGTACACCGGCGGTGGCAGGCCGGCTTCCGCAGCGGTGGTTTCCGCGATGCGCGCCAGCAAGGCCGAACGTTCGGCCACGGTTTCGTCGGGCAACGGCAGCGGATCATCGGCGCAGGACATGCTGCAGTCGAGATGGATTTTTTCGAAGCCGGCGGCAACGTAGGCGCGGATCAATTCCTGCGCATGCGCCATCGCTTTCGCAGCGGGAAGTTTCTGCCAGGCATTCGGACCGAGATGATCGCCGCCGAGGATCAGGCGTTCGACCGGGAAACCATGGCCACGCGCGAGTTCCAGCACGTAGTCGCGGAATTGCACCGGCGTCATCCCGGTGTAGCCGCCGAACTGGTCGACCTGGTTGGAGGTCGCTTCGATCAGCAGGGGCGTGCCGTATTCCGATGCCACGTCCATCGCCGCCAGCAACACCTGATCGTTGCTGCAACACACACTGCAGATGCCGACAGCTTCGCCATGGCGATGGGCGTCGATGATGGACTGGAGAAGGGACACGTGATGCTCCGTATTGATCGTGTTGGGGTCCGGCGCGAACAGTCAGTGCGCGCGGGCGTGTTGCCGCGCCAGCAACGCGGCACCGCGCGCGCCGCCGGCATCGCCGAACACCGGCGGCAGGATCGGCGGCACGCTGGTATTGCGGAAGAGGTGCACGGCGATCGCCGCCGGAAGGTCGCGATACAACGCGTCCAGTTTCGACAGGCCGCCGCCGAGCACGATCACGTGCGGATCGAAGGCCTTCACCACGTCGGCGAGGGCGTGGCCCAGCAGGTCGAGATGGATCGCCAGAGCGCGTATCGCCGCAGCATCGCCCGCGTGCGCCGCAGCGATCACCGCATTGGCGTCTTCGGCATTGCCGCCGAGGTGGCGATGCAGGCGCGCCAGGCCGGTGCCGGAGACATAGCACTCGATGCAGCCGGGCAAGCCGCAGGCGCAGTCGTGGATCGGCAAGGCGTATTTCGCGACGAGGGTGGCCGGCACCGTCCAGTGCCCCCATTCGACACCGAGGCCGTTGTGGCCGGAGAGCAGTCGGCCATCGATGCAGTAACCACCGCCGGCGCCGGTGCCGAGGATGGCACCGATCATCGTCGGATAGCCCGCTGCGGCACCGCCGTTCGCCTCGGAGATGGCGAAACATTGCAGGTCGTTGCCGATGCACAACGGCCGCTGCAGGCGCGTGCGCAAATCGGCGACGACCGGCTTTCCGGTGATCGCCGGAACGTTCACGCTGAAACCCAGGCCACTCTCGCGATCGACCACGCCGGGCAAACCGATGCCGATGGCATCGCATTGACGCCCGAGTTCCGCATCGACATTCGCAACGAGTGCGGCGACGGCATCGAGGAAGGCCGGATAATCCCGCGCCGGCGTGGTGACGCGCTGGCGATGCAGCACCTGCAGCGAGTCATCGCAGGCGACCAGCTCGATCTTGGTGCCGCCGACATCGACGCCGTACCAGAGATGCGCGCCGCGTTCGCCGGAGGTCTCAGCCATGGCGATGGATGGTCACGCCCTGCACGACGCGATTGACCGTGCCATCCGGGAAGGGATTGTCCGGGGTGAAACCGAGTGCGGCGGAACGATACAGGGCATAGCGCTGCGCGAACGTCAACCACACTGGCGCCAGCCACGCATCGGGCAACGCCGGCACGGTCAGCGTCACGTCATCGTTGGCGCCAGCGATCGCCGGACCAAGCGACAACACGCGACCGGCAATGCCATCACGACGCAATTCGTCGAGCAAATCCTGTTCGTAGCTGCGTGAAAGCGCCTGCGTGCTGCGCACCACCACCACCAGCGTCTCGCCATCGAGCAGGGATTTCGGGCCGTGGCGGAAACCCAACGGTGAATTGGCGAATGCCGGCACGCGACCGGCGGTGAGTTCCAGCAACTTCAGCGAGGCTTCGCGCGTCCAGCCTTCCAGCGGACCGCTGCCGAGGTAGATCACGCGCGCATGCGGCGCCAGCGCCAACTCCGCGACCGCGGCTTCCCACTGCGCCAGTGCATCGTGGCCAAGCGCGGCGACGCTGCGCAACTGCTCCAGTCGCTGCGACCATGGCGCATCTTCGAAGGTGGCGAGCGCGGCCAGCAACATGCAGGTCAGGCTGCTGGTCATTGCGAAGGCGCGATCGCAACTCGCGGCCGGCATCAGCAGGGTGAAGGTATCGGCGCGACCGTGGCCACGGCGCGCGAGTTCGCCATCGGCATTGCAGGTGATGTCGAGGAAGCGCGTGGTCGTGACGTAGTCGCGTACCAGCTCGACGGCGGCGACGCTTTCCGGGCTCGACCCGCTGCGTCCGAACGAGACCAGCAGCGTCGGGCGATCACGCTGCAAGTAATGATCGGGATGCGTGAGCAATGACGTGGTGTGGATCGCGCGCACGTCGGCCGGCCATTGCGCATTGATGCGATCGGCGACCATCTCGGCAATGAATCCGGAACTGCCGGCGCCGGTGAAGATCACCCGGTTCAGCGGATCGCGCAGCCAATCACCGAGGAAGGTCGTAAGCGCTGTCTGCTCGCGTTCTAGGGTATCGGCCAGCTCGGCCCACAACGCCGGCTGCTGGGCAATCTCGGCATGGGTGTGGCCACCGCCAAGGTGCTGCCAGGTTGAATCATCCGAAAGCGGAATCGCGTGCATGGTCGAAACTCGATGGGACGGGACCACGATGGCCATTTTCTTTCGAAATGTCAAATATCGAAAATAAATGAAAAGTTTCGAATTGCCGCCAAATGATCCATGCGCCGTATACGCACTCGCAATGGCTTGATGGCCTCTGCCCTAATCCTGAATGCGGTAATTCGAAATAAAGTGGCGCTGCGATCTTTCGTTTTCCCCATTAATCTTGCAATTTAGTTTCATTTTGATTGACATTCGGAAAATCCCTGCCCTAGAGTCAAGCGATTGCTTTCACATGCCGCAAACAAACGCGGCACTCCGGGGGTCGAAGTTGTCGAATCGCTTACCACGTAGAAACGGATTGGTTGTCGCATTGGCGGCCTCATTGCTGGCACTGACGGGATCGGCCTGTGCCGCCTCCGTGGGCGACCTCCGCACCATCGCGCCGGTCGCCACCAATGACGCGACCGCCCCGGCCTGGGAGATCACCACCGCCAGTGGAAGCCGCCTGCGCATCGACGTCCTGCGCGCCGACACGATCCGCGTCCAGGCCGGGCGCAACGGCGTGCTGACCCCTTCGGGCGACAAGGCCACCCCGATCGTCGTGCTGTCGCAACCTGCGTCCAAGGTCAACGCGACGCTGGAACAGGACGCCAGTGAAATCCGCATCCGCACCGATGCGCTGGTCCTGCATGTGCAACGCCAGCCGCTGCGCTTGTCGCTTGAACGCATCGATGGCGGCAAGACCGTCCCGCTGTGGCATGAATTGCAACCGCTCGACCTCGCCAAGGAACAAAGCGTGCAGACGCTGTCCAGCGACGCCGGCGAACATTTCTTCGGTGGCGGCCAGCAGAACGGCCGCTTCGAATTCAAGGGCCGCGAACTGCCGATCTCGTATTCCGGCGGCTGGGAGGAAGGCGATCGCCCGAGTCCGGCACCGATGCTGTTGAGCTCGCATGGCTGGGGCATGTTGCGCAACACTTGGAGCGACGGCACCTACGATCTGCGCCAAGCCGAATCGTCCACGCTGCTGCATCGCGAGGATCGCTTCGATGCCTACTACTTCGTCGGCGCGACGCTGCATGATCTGCTCGATCGTTACACCGCCCTGACCGGACGCGCGAAGATGCTGCCGCGCTGGGCGCTGTCCTACGGCGACGCCGATTGCTACAACGACGGCGACAACAAGAAGAAGCCGGGCACCGTGCCGCAAGGCTGGAGCGACGGCCCGACCGGCACCACGCCCGACGTGATCGACAGCGTGGCGAAGAAGTATCGCGACAACGACATGCCGGGCGGCTGGATCCTGCCCAACGACGGCTACGGTTGCGGCTATACCGATTTGCAGAAGACAGTGCAGGGCTTGGCGAAATACGGCTTCCGCACCGGCCTGTGGACCGAAAACGGCGTCGCCAAGATCGCGTGGGAAGTCGGCACCGCCGGCACCCGCGTGCAGAAACTCGACGTGGCATGGACCGGCAAGGGCTATCAGTTCGCGATGGACGCGAACCATTCCGCTTACGACGGCATCTTGAACAATTCCGATTCGCGCCCGTTCCTGTGGACGGTGATGGGTTGGGCCGGCATCCAGCGTTACGCGGTGGCGTGGACCGGCGACCAGAGCGGCAGTTGGGACTACATCCGTTGGCACATCCCGACGCTGATCGGATCGGGGCTTTCCGGCTACGCGTATGCCACCGGCGATGTCGATGGCATCTTCGGCGGCAGTCCGGAAACCTACACGCGCGACCTGCAATGGAAGAGTTTCACGCCGGTGCTGATGGGCATGTCGGGCTGGTCGGCGAACGAACGCAAGCATCCGTGGGCGTTCGACGAACCGTATCGCAGCATCAACCGCGATTACCTGAAGTTGAAGATGCGCCTGACGCCGTACATGTATGGCTTGACGCGCGAGGCGGAAACCTCCGGCACGCCGATCGTGCGCGGACTGATGTGGGACAACCCGCAGGATCCGCAGGCGCTCACCGAAGCGCACAAATACCAATTCCTGCTCGGCCGCGATTTGCTGGTGGCGCCGGTGTATCGCAGCCAGGCCGCGAGCCGCGGCTGGCGTCGCGACATCCATCTGCCGACTGGCCGCTGGTTCGATTACTGGGATGGTCGCCAGGTGACCGCCGGTGCGCAGGGCGTGCAGATCGATCGCCAGGTCGAACTGAAGACGCTGCCGCTGTTCGTGCGTGCCGGCGCGATCCTGCCGATGTATCCGGAAATGCTGTTCGACGGCGAGAAGCCGCTCGACGAAGTGACGTTCGACCTGTATCCGCAGGGTGAATCGCAGTACGTGCTGTACGAGGATGACGGCAACACGCGTCGTTACCAGCAGGGTGAATCGAGCGAACAGACGATCACCATGCACGCGCCCACCGATGGCAGCGGCGAAGTGCGCGTGCGCATCGACGGGGTGAAGGGTCAGTACGCCGGACAGTTGTCGCAGCGTCGCTACGCCTTGCGCATGCTCAGTCGCCAGCGTCCGAACGCGGTGCAGCTCGATGGCCGCACGCTGCCCTATCTCCCCGATCAAAAAGCCTTGGCGGCCGCGAATGAAGGCTGGACCTTCGATGCCAGCGCACGTCATGGCACGGTGCTGGTGCGGATGCCGGCGAGCGATATCCGCGGCACGCACGAGGTGCGTTTCGACATTGCCGTTGCGCCCGCACCCGCCGACGATGTCTTCCCCAATGCCCCCGCACTCGGCCGTGCATTGCCCGCCGACAGTCTGGTGGTGGTGAACCGCCCCGCCGAAGAACCCGGGCACAAGCTCGAAAACGCCTTCGACGACGATCCCGGTACCTGGTTCCGCACCGTGCGCAACCAGGCGATCCACACTGGCGCACACGAATGGACGATCGGCTTCGGCGAACGCAAGTTGATCGACGGCATCGAATTGGCGCCGCGCAACGACAAGAACTGGAAGGCCGGCCAGATCCGCGATTACGAAATCTACATGGCCGACAGCAACGGCGAATGGGGTGAACCGATCGCACGCGGCCAGCTGAAACTGCTGCAGGGCATGCAAAAGATCGAGTTCGCGCCACATGCCGGCCGCTTGCTGCGCTTCCGCGTGCTGAGCGTGCAGGACCCCGAGCGCGACAGCGCCAACAACAACGATCCGATGGTGCTGGCCGCGCAAGGTGGTTCCGCACGCGCCGTCGATGCACTGCAACCGCGCGATGTCGGTCCGATCACGCTGTCGACGTTCCATATCCTCGAACATCAGGCCGCCGATCGTCCCGAACAACAGCGTTACCTCTCCGAACTGGCGTTGCCGCCGGCATTGGCGAAGAGCGTGGCGCGCGACCATGCCTTTGGCGGAAAGTCGCCGCTGGTGATGAACGGCCTGCGCTTCCAGCACGGGCTCGGTGTCGGCGCGAGCAGCCGCATCGACTTCGCGCTGGATGGCAACTGGCAGATGCTGCGCGCCGATCTTGGTGTCGACGACAGTTGCCGCGATGCCGGCAGCCTGCGCTTCCAGGTGTGGAGCGGCGATCGCCTGCTTTACGACAGCGGCGTGGTGAAGGCACCCGGCGTGGTCAAGCCGGAACTCGACATCCGCGGCCTCAACCGGATCAGCCTGCGTACGCTCGGCGCGCAATCACCGAAGGTCTGCGGCAACTGGGCGAATGCCGTGCTGATCGGGCAACAAGGCGACAAGGCCAGCGTGTCGCCGTGACTCCCGCTTCGAACATCCCACTTCCCCCTGTCGCATCGGCATTGCCAGAGCGACGCCTTCTGTCAAACGAGAAATCAGTGATGTCCAGATCGGATAAAAAACGCATCGCCCTGACCAGCCTGTCCATTGCCTTGGCCACCGTTCTGGCCGCCGGTCCACTCGCCGCACAGGAGGTGCCGCAAGATCAGGGCAAGAACGACATGCAAGACCAGATCAAGAAAGACGACAAGAAAGATGAAAAGAAGGACGAAAAGAAGACCAACGACCTTGGCCGCATCGAAGTCACTGGTTCCAACATCCGCCGCACCGACACCGAAACCGCGTCGCCGGTGCAGATCATCAGCAAGAAGGAAATCGAGAACATGGGCGCCCGCACCCTGTTGCAGGTGCTGGACAACCTCCCGGCCGCGCGGCCGGCGCAGCAGGATTTCAAGTCGCTCTTCACTGGCTCGGACGGCGCGTCACAGGCCAACCTTCGTGGCCTCGGTGCGCAGGGCACACTGGTGCTGCTGAACGGTCGTCGCCTGTCGTACTACGGCGCGCCGGCGGGCTTCCAGACCCAGTTCGTCAACATCGATGCGATTCCCGCCGCGGCGATCGAACGCATGGAAGTGCTGACCGACGGCGCCTCTGCGGTGTACGGCACCGACGCGGTGGCCGGCGTGATCAACGTGATCACCAAGCGCGAGTACCGGGGTCTGGAAGTCAGCGCGACCACCGACAAATCGTCGCGCATCGGCACCTACGGCGAACACCAGGCCAGCATCACCGGCGGCTTCGGCGACCTCGACAAGGACCGCTACAACGTCTATGCCTCGTTGAACCTGTACCGCCGCGACGCGATTCCGTTGAGCGACTGGTACGACAAGAAGCCGAAGCAGTACTACATCAACAATCTGAACTACATCAAGAATTTCCGCCTCGATACCGGCAGTGCACCCGGCGCGTTCAACCCCGGCAGCTACTTCGCGTTCGATCCCGTCACCGGCAAGCGCAAGCAGGAAGCCGCGCCAGGGTGCAACAACGTCATCACCGAAGCCGCTGGCACGCGCTGCGTCTGGCAGACCTGGCTCAACAACGAGATCGACGCCGGCGCCAAATCGGACCGCGCCACCGCCTATGTCAGTGCGCATTTCCTGATCGGCGAGAACACCGAGGCTTTCGCCGAAGCGACCTATACCGATATCGACCTGCGTGCCAACGGCGGCACGCCGCGTGCATACGGCACCACCACCGGCAATCCGACCAGCTGGTTCTCGCGCAACACCGGCAACAACGTCAACCAGTTCTTCTATCCCTACCTTGGCCCCAACAACGAATACAACAAGGCGAGTCCGCAGTTGAAGGCACTGATGGGCGGCGTGGTCGGCCTGCAATACCTGATGCAGGACGTCGGCGACCACTACTACGGCCAGCGCAACACCGACAAGAGCTATCGCGTGCTGGGCGGACTGCGCGGCAACATCGGCGACTGGAACTGGGAAACCGCGTTCGCCAGCGCAGGTTCGCATTCGGTCACCTACCAGACCGTCAACGTCGACCTCGATGGCTTCGAGAAGGCATTCGGCCCGTATACCATCGACCCGGGCACGGGTCGCGTGATCATTTCCGATCACCCGGCATACAAGTTCGGCGAAAACAGCGCAGCCAATGCCGCACTCCTGCGCGCGGCCTATCCGACCTTCGACATCCAGTCGTGGACCCGCCTGAGCACCCTCGACGGCAAGATCGAAGGTCCGTTGTTCAAACTGCCGGCCGGCGAAGTGCGCGCGGCATTCGGTTTCAATGCCAGTTACGAAAGCTTCTACACCCCCGGCAACACGGATGCAGCCAACGGCCGGATCACCCAGCAGGGCGGTTCGTGGTTCGATGGCAAGCGCAACACCTATGCGCTATTCGCCGAGACGGTTGTTCCGATTACCAAGAAATTGGAAGTCGACGCGGCGGTGCGCCTGGACAAGTATCCGAACTTCAGCACCAATATCGCGCCGAAGATCGGCGTGAAATACCAAGCCCTGCCGGAACTGCTGTTGCGCGGCACCTACTCCGAAGGTTTCCGTGCGCCCAACCTCGCCGAGTCCGGCACCGGTGGCGTGTATGCACAGCTCGGCGGCTATCGCGACGAGACCCGTTGCAGCGAAACCAATGCGATCGCGAACCTGCTGCTGAAATCCAATCGCTCAGGCGACGTGGACCTCGGCAATACGATGCTGAATTCCGATTGCGGCCGCACCGTGGCACGCATGACCCAACCCAACCAGCAACTGAAACCGGAGAAGGCGAAGATCGGCACGCTGGGCTTCGTGATCGAGCCAGCCAAGTGGCTGTCGATCTCGGCCGACTACTGGTTCGTCTACCGTCGCAATGAAATCGTCGCGCCGGATTTCACCAAGCCGGAAGACATCATCGCGCGGACGCGTTTCCCGATCACCGACGCCGACCGCGCCAACCTGGCCCAGCTGGCCGACATGTGCGCCAACGCGGCAACCAGCGGCGTGACCTGCCCGGGCACGTTGCCGACCTACAGCGTGGGCAACGTCGCCAGCGTCATCGGCCAGTACAAGAACCGCGGCCGCACCCTGGTTGACGGTTTCGACATCGATGCGCGCAGCCGCTTCTCGCTGGGCGATTACGGCAAGTTGAACATCGGTTTGGCTGCGACCATCGCCCGCCGCAACCAGGCTTGGTACGGCGAAGACACCGGTTGGGCGTACGGCAACTACATCGGCTATTACGGCAACCCGAGGATGCGTGCGACCTTGAACGCCGACTGGACCTATCGCCAATTCACTACCAGTCTCTTCTTCAACTACGTCGGCAAGACCAAGTGGGCCTGGGATCATTTCGATGAGGCCGACAACAATCCGGACACTTGCACCGCAAGCGGCGTCGCAGTATCTCCCGGCCAGTGCAAGGGCGTGCCAGCCTGGTGGACGGCCAACCTGAGCCTGAATTGGCAGCCGAACAAGCACGTGCATGTCGGCTTCACGGTGAAGAACCTGTTCAATCGCCTGCCGTTCTACGACCCGAACAGTTTCCTCGGCGATGCCAGCGATTACACCAGCAACTACGGTCGCGTCTTCAGCGTCAACGTGGGCTACAAATTCTGACCGACGACATCTTGATTGCCCAACGAAAAACCGCCGCTTTCGCGGCGGTTTTTCTTTGCGAGACTTATTCGACAGTCACGCTCTTCGCGAGATTGCGCGGCTTGTCGACATCCGTTCCGCGCGCCAATGCGGCGTGATAAGCAAGCAACTGCACCGGGATGGTCTGCACCACCGGCGCCAGCATTCCGGCATGGCGCGGCGTGCGGATCACGTGGACGCCCTCGGACTCGGAGAAATTGGTGTCGGCATCGGCGAACACGAACATCTCGCCACCGCGTGCGCGCACTTCCTGGATGTTGGATTTCACCTTCTCCAGCAAGGCGTCGTTGGTGGCGATCACCACCACCGGCATGTCCTTGTCGACCAGCGCCAGCGGTCCGTGCTTGAGTTCGCCGGCCGGATAGGCTTCGGCGTGGATGTACGAAATTTCCTTGAGTTTTAGCGCGCCTTCCAGCGCGATCGGGTAGAACACGCCGCGGCCAAGGAACAGGGCGTGTTCCTTCGGCGCGAAGCGTTCCGCCCACACCGCGATCTGCGGTTCGAGGTTGAGCGCAAACTGCACATTGCCCGGCAGATGGCGCAATTCTTCGATCAATGCCTGTTCGCGCGCGGCATCGAGGCGACCGTTCTGCTTCGCCAGTGCCGCGGCAAGGATGAACAACGCGACCAGCTGGGTGGTGAACGCCTTGGTCGAGGCGACGCCGATCTCGGCACCGGCACGGGTGTAGAACACCAGCTTGCTGGCACGCGGAATCGCGCTTTCCGGCACGTTGCAGATCGACAGCGTGCGGAGCATGCCATGTTGCTTGGCGTACTTCAGCGCTTCCATGGTGTCGAGCGTTTCACCCGACTGCGAAATCGTCACCACCAACTGCCTGGGGTTGGCAACGATGTCCCGGTAGCGGTATTCGCTGGCGATATCGACCGCACAGGGAATGCCGGCCAGCGCTTCGATCCAGTAACGCGCGACCATGCCGGCGTAAAAACTGGTGCCGCAAGCGAGGATCTGCACCGAATCGACACCCTTGAACACTTCGGCCGCGTCGTCGCCGAACAATCTCAGGTCGAAGCCGCCGGCGTCGATCACACCCTCCACCGTGTCGGCCAGCGCGCGCGGCTGCTCATGGATTTCCTTCTGCATGAAGTGGCGATACGGGCCGAGTTCGAGCGAGGCCAGCGACACGTCGGAGACGTGGATGTCGCGCTGCACTTCCTGATCGTGATGGTCGAACACGCGCACGCCATCGCAGCGCAATTCGGCGGTGTCGCCCTCCTCGAGGAAGATCACCCGGCGCGTCGCCTGGATGATGGCGGAGACATCGGAGGCGACGAAGTTCTCGCCATCGCCCAAGCCCACCAGCAACGGGCAGCCCATGCGCGCGGCGACCATGACATCCGGGCTGCGGCGATCGATCACCGCGATCGCGTAGGCGCCTTCGAGTTCCTTGACCGCCTTCTGCACTGCCTGCAACAGCGATGCGCCGCCCACCAGATAGTGATGGATCAGGTGCGCGATGACTTCGGTATCGGTCTGCGAGGTGAATTCGTAACCGAGCCCGCGCAGGCGTTCGCGCTGCGCTTCGTGGTTCTCGATGATGCCGTTGTGCACCAGCGCGAGATCGCCGTGGCTGACCATCGGGTGCGCATTGAGTTCAGTCACGCCGCCGTGGGTGGCCCAGCGCGTGTGGCCGATGCCAAGTGGCGCATTGAACGATTCGGCGATCGCTGCCTGTTCCATCTCCATGACGCGACCGGTACGGCGCACGCGGCGCACGTTGTCGCGTTCGACCACGGCGATGCCGGACGAATCGTAGCCGCGGTATTCCAGCCGCTTCAACCCTTCGACCAGCACCGGCACCACGTCACGGTTGGCGATCGCACCGACGATTCCACACATGGGAGTCCACATCCTTCTGGAAAGTGCACATTCTAGCGGGCAGCGGCGACTGTCCGGCGGACGTCCGCACGGCTGGACGGACATCGTAAAGGCGGCACTCAGCCAATCGGATCAATGGCTTGGCGTTGGCACGCGCCTTGCGTATGAGGAAGGGAGCTCCCTCACCCATAGCGCCATGGCCATTCGCGACACATCTGCCCAGGACACCCGCCTCGATTCCGGCCGTCCCTCGCCCGCGCGCCGCAAGCGGATCCTCGCGATCACCGCAGCCGCGATCGCCCTGATTGCATTGATCGGCTGGGTGGGAATGCGCTGGCTCTCCGGTGGTCGCTCGGTGGACGCCTCGCGCGTGCGCATCGCCGTGGTCAAGCGCGGCGACCTGGTGCGCGACATCGCCGCCGACGGCCGGGTGATCGCATCGAACAGCCCGAGCCTCTACGCGATCGCTGGCGGCACGGTGAACCTGCACGTGGTCGCGGGCAACGCGGTGAAGGAAGGCGACCTGCTCGCCGACATCGACAGTCCGGAGCTGCGTTCGAAACTGGCGCAGGAGGAATCGACGCTGGCGAGCATGGAAGCCGACGCCGGCCGCGCCACGCTCGACGCGCAACTGGCGCGATCGAATGCGCAGAAATCGCTGGACCAAGCGCAGATCGACCACACCACCGCGACGCGCGACCTGCAGCGTTATCAGCGCGGCTACGAGGGCGGCGCGATTCCGCAGGTGACGCTGGCCACCGCGCAGGACACGATGAAGAAAGCGGAACTCGGGCTGTCGAGCGCGCAGCGCAATTACAAATTGCAGGGTGCCAGCTCGGTGCTCGATGCGCGCAACAAGCATCTGCTCGCCGATCGCCAGCGCGCGGTGGCGACGGAATTGCGCCGCCAGGTCGAAGCCTTGAAGATCCGCGCGCCCTTCGATGGCCAGGTCGGCCAGGTCTTCGTGCAGCCGCGTTCCAACCTGCTGGCGAATGCGCCGGTGCTGAGCGTGGTCGACCTGTCGCGCTTCGACGTCGAGATCAAGGTGCCGGAGAGTTTCGCGCGCGACCTTGCCATCGGCATGCCGGCGCAACTCAGCGGCAACAACAAGACCTATCCGGCCAACGTCATCGCGGTCTCGCCGGAAGTCGTCAACGGCGAGGTGAGCGCACGCTTGCGCTTCGCCGACGGTCAGCAACCGCCCGGCCTGCGGCAGAGCCAACGCCTGTCTGCGCGCATCCTGCTCGATACCCGTCGCAACGTGCTGATGGCCGAACGCGGCCCGGCCCTCGACCAATCGAGCACGCAAGCCTGGTTGATGGATGGCTCGATCGCGTCGCGCCATCCGGTCAAGGTTGGTGCCGCCAGCATCGACGCCATCGAAATCGTCTCCGGCCTGCAGGAGGGCGACAAGGTCGTCATCTCCGGTGCCGAGGACTTCGGCAACAACGAACACATCCGAATTCACTGATTCACATCCGACTGACCCCACATCCAAACGAGGAATTCGCCATGCTCGACATGAAGCAGATCACCAAGGTCTACCGCACCGAAGTCGTGGAGACGCACGCCTTGCGCGCCTTCGACCTGCACGTCGGCGATGGCGAATTCGTCGCCGTCACCGGACCGTCGGGATCGGGCAAGACCACCTTCCTCAACATCGCCGGTCTGCTGGAAAACTTCACCGGCGGCGATTATTTCCTCGACGGCGAGAACGTCAAGGGCCTCTCGGACGATGCCCGCAGCAAGTTGCGCAATCGCAAGATCGGCTTCATCTTCCAGAGCTTCAATCTGATTCCCGATCTCAACCTGTTCGACAATGTCGATGTGCCGCTGCGCTATCGCGGCATGGCGGCGGCGGAGCGCCGCGAACGCATCGAAAAAGCCTTGGCGGACGTCGGCCTGGCCTCGCGCATGAAGCACTATCCGGCCGAACTCTCTGGTGGCCAGCAGCAACGCGCCGCGATTGCCCGTGCACTGGCCGGTAGCCCGAAGCTGCTGCTGGCGGACGAACCCACTGGCAACCTCGATTCGCAGATGGCGCGCAGCGTGATGGAATTGCTGGAGGAGATCAACGCCGCCGGCACCACCATCGTCATGGTGACGCACGATCCGGAACTCGCCGCGCGCGCGCAGCGCAACGTGCACATCGTCGATGGCATCGCCACCGACATCCGCCACGAGTCGCCATTGCGCAAGGCTGCTGCAACCGTCGCCAGCGGAGCCTGACGGCCATGCTCGGCTACTACTTCAGCCTGGCCTGGCGCAGCCTGCGCCAGAACCGCGCGCTCACCGTGTTGATGGTGTTGACGCTCGCGGTCGGCATCGGCGCGACCATGACCACCCTCACCGTGTTCAAGACGTTGTCGCGTGACCCGATTCCGCAGAAAAGCGATCGTCTGTTCCGCGTGCAGCTCGATATGTACCCGGCCGACGTCAAGAACAGCGACAAGGAGCCGCCGTATGACATCAGTCGCTTCGACGCCGAAACGCTGCTGGCGCAACGCCACGCCAAGGCGCAGGTCGTTACCGTCGGCGGCAGTGCTCCTCTCGAAATCGACAACCAGACGCCATTCTCGGCACGGATGCGCTTCACCAGCGCCGATTTCTTCCCGATGTTCCTGGTACCGATCCGTTATGGCCACGGCTGGAACGCCAACGATGACGCATCGCGCGCGCGAGTGGCGGTGCTGTCGGATGAACTCAACCAGAAGATCTTCGGTGGCGCCAACAGCGTCGGCAAGACCATTCGCATCCAGAGCACGCCATTCACCGTGGTCGGCGTCGCCGGGCATTGGCGTCCGGATCCACGCTATTACGACATCAATACGCAGCGCTATGGCAACGGCGAGGAAGTCTATTTGCCGTTCAGCACCTCGCGCGATCTCTCGCTCGGCATGGACGGCAACATGGATTGCTTCAAGGCGAGCAACGACGACAACACCTCCCTCAATGCGCCCTGCGTTTGGTTGCAATACTGGGTGGAGCTGGAGTCGCCGACGCAGGCGAATGATTTCAGGGCCTACCTGTCCCGCTATTCCGAACAACAGCGCGCCGCAGGCCGCTACAGCCGGCCGCCGAACGCGCGCCTGCGCAGCGTCACCGACTGGCTGGACTATCGCAAGATCGTGCCGTCGGATGCGCATCTGCAACTATGGCTGGCGCTCGGCTTCCTGGTGGTCTGCCTGGTCAACGTCGTCGGCTTGTTGATGGCGAAGTTCCTGCGCAAACAGGGCGAGATCGGCGTGCGTCGCGCGCTCGGTGCAACCCGCCGCGACATCTTCATCCAGTTCCTGATGGAAGCGGGCGTGGTCGGGTTGGTTGGCAGCGTCGGCGGCCTGTTGCTGTCGCTGCTCGGTTTGTGGGCGGTGCGCCACCAGCCGACGGACTACGCGGAGATCGTCCATCTCGACCCGGCGATGCTCGCGCTCACCATCGTGCTCGGCGTCATCGCGACATTGCTGGCGGGATTGCTGCCGGCCTTCCGCGCGATGCGCATCGCGCCCGCCATCCAGCTCAAGACGCAATAAGCGCGAGGCCACGCCATGAACCAGATCCGACCGATCCTCTCGACGCTGACCCGCCACAAGTCGGCCGTTTTCATCCTGGTGCTGGAGGTGGCGTTGACCTGCGCCATCCTCTGCAATGCCATCAACCTGGTGCGCCTGCGCATTGATTCGATCAATTCACCGCTCGGCATCGACGAATCCGTCCTGTCTTCCTTGCAGGTGTCCGGCATCGGCAGCGATGCCAACGCGCTGGCCCTGAGCCGTACCGACAAGGAAACGATCCGCGCGATCCCCGGCGTCGAATCGGTGGCGCTGATCAACCAGACGCCGTTGCAGAACGGCTCGTGGAACAGCGACTTCTCGAAGTCGCTCGATCGCGGCGTGAACGGCGAGAATGCCACGCTGTACATGGGCGATGACGACATGATGCGCACGCTCGGCACGCACATCATCCGCGGCCGCAACTTCAATCCCGAGGAATACTTCGACGTCCCGGATCGCGCCGCCCTTTCCGCAGCGATGCCACGTGCGCTCATCATCACCGAGGCGTACGCCAAGCGCATGTTCCCGGATTCGGATGCGCTCGGGAAAACCCTGTACCTCGACACCACGCCGATGTCGATCGTCGGCATCGTCGACCGCCTGCAGCGGCCGGGTCGTGATTCCAGCCTGGAAAGCACGCAGTATTCCGTGCTGACACCGTTCAGGATGCCGTTCACCATGGTGCCGTACATCATCCGCACCAAGCCGGGCGTGAACCGTGGCGAAGTCCTGAAGGCTGCCGTCGCCGCCATGCAGAAGAACGACGCCCATCGCATCATCGGCGAACAGAAAACCTTCGAGGAATTGCGCAACCGCTATTACGCTCAACCGAAGGCGATGATCTGGCTGCTGTCGAGCGTGACCTTCGTGTTGCTGATGGTGACGGCATTCGGCATCGTCGGCCTCGCCAGTTTCTGGGTGCAGCAACGCACCAAGCAGATCGGCGTGCGTCGCGCGCTCGGCGCCACCCGCGGCGACATCCTGCGCTATTTCCAGACCGAGAACTTCCTGATCGTGACCGGCGGCGTGATCCTCGGCATGACGCTGGCCTTCGGCATCAACCAGTTGCTGATGGCGAAATACGATCTGCCGCGCCTGCCCTGGCCCTACCTGCCGATCGGCGCTGTGGTGTTGTGGCTGCTCGGACAACTGGCGGTGCTGTGGCCGGCCTTGCGCGCGGCATCGATCTCGCCAGCGATCGCCACCCGCAGCGTGTAGGCACCGGGAGGACGCGCACATGCTCGCCTACTACTTCAAGCTCGCCATTCGCAGCTTCAAGCGCAACCGCATCCTCACCGCGCTGATGGTGCTGGCGATCGCGCTGGGCATCGGCGCGACGATGACGACGCTGACCGTCTATCACGTACTGTCCGGCGATCCGATTCCGCAGAAGAGCGGCAAGCTGTTCTATCCGCGGCTGGACCCACGCCCACTGCCGAAAAACAAGGCCGACGATTCGGACCCCGAACCTCCCGAACAGATGACGCGTTACGACGCCGAAGCCTTGCTGCACGAGCACCGCGGCGATCGCCAGGCGATGATGACTTCGGGCGTACCAGTGGTCGAACATCCGCGGACGCATCGCAAACTGGTCCCACAGGGGCGCTATACCTCGGCGGACTTCTTCCCGATGTTTGATGCACCGTTCCGTTTTGGTGGCCCGTGGGGGGCGGTCGATGATGTGGCAAAAGCGCAAGTGGTGGTGCTCTCCGACGCCTTCAACAACAAGTATTTCGGTGGCGAGAACAGCGTCGGCCGCGAGCTTGCGATAGGCGATGCGCCGTTCCGCGTCATCGGCGTGCTCAAGCCATGGGCGCTGCAACCGAAATTCTTCGACATGACCTCCGACCGCTACGGCGACATGGAGGATCTCTATCTGCCGATTTCGACCGCACTCGATCGCAAGCTGGACACCCAGGGCAGCATGAATTGCTGGGATGATTTCGGTGCAGATGATTCGAGAGGGCTCAACGTGCCCTGCGGCTGGCTGCAGTACTGGGTGGAACTGGATTCGCCGCAGAAAGTCGCGGCCTATCGCGAATATCTCGACAACTATTCGCGCGTGCAGAAGCAGTCCGGACGCTACCAGCGCGCACCGAATACCCGCCTGCACGGCGTGATGGAATGGCTGGAGGTGCGCAAGGCCGTGCCGTCGGATGTGCGCCTGCAAATGTGGCTGGCGTTCGGTTTCCTGGCGGTCTGCCTGCTCAACACCATCGGCCTGCTGCTGGCCAAATTCCTGCGCCGTTCCGGCGAATACGGCGTGCGACGCGCGTTGGGCGCATCGCGTCGCGCCATCTTCCTGCAATGCCTGGTGGAAGCCTCCATCGTCGGTTTCGTCGGCGGCGTCATCGGCGTATTACTGGCGGCGTTCGGAACCTGGCTGGTGCGCCAGCAACCCGACAGTTATGCACAACTCGTGCGCCTCGACCTGCCGATGCTGCTGCTGGCGTTCGTGCTGGCATTCGCTGCCAGCCTGCTGTCCGGCGCGTTGCCGGCATGGCGCGCCTCGCGCGTCGCACCAGCCATCCAACTCAAGAGCCAGTGAGTCGCGCATGAACATTGCACCCGTTTTCAAGGCACTGCGCCGGCACAAGACCGCGGTCATCCTGATCATCCTGCAAATCGCGGTGTGCTGCGCGATCCTGTGCAACTCCATCTACGTGATCAAGGCGCGCGTCGATCGCATGACGCGTCTGAGTGGCGTGGCGGAAAGCGAACTGGTTGCCCTGCAGACGGCGAATCTTGGTGATGCCTACCGCGGCCCTGGCGCCGATGCCGCGATCCAGCGCGATCTCGCCCTGCTGCGCGGCCTGCCCGGCGTGTCCGCGACCACCATGGCCGGCCAGTTTCCCTACGGCAGCAGTTCGTGGGGCACCTCTATCGGCCTGAAACCCGAAGATGATGCGCACAAATTCGAAGTCAGCATGAGCATGGCCGGCCCCGGGTTCGCCGACACCCTGGGACTGAAACTCCAGCAGGGTCGCTGGTTCAACAACGAGGAGTATGCCGACCAGGCCAAGGGCATGATGAGCCAGATAGATTACCCCGTCGGCATCATCACGCGCAGCCTCGCCAACCGGCTGTTTCCCGCTGGTGATGCGCTCGGGAAATCCGTCTATTTGGATAAGTCGCCCACGCGCATCGTCGGCATCATCGATGACCTGATGCGACCCGATGGATTTCAGGACAGCGTGCACAGTTACGACAGCATCCTGTTGCCGGTCAAACCTCGCTACGGATCCTATCTGCTTCGTGTCCCGTCGCTGGATCGCGGCCGCACGTTGGCTGCAGCCGAAACCGTGCTGCTGAAGGCCGACCCGGATCGCATCATCGTCGGCAAGGAAACGCTCGAGGAGATGCGCCACCAGCGCTATGGCCGTGACCGCTCGGTGGTCTGGCTGCTGGTCATCGTCAGTCTCTGCATGCTTGCGATCAGTACCTGCGGCATCGGCGGATTGGTGAGCTTCTGGGTACAGCAACGCACCAAGCAGATCGGCGTGCGGCGCGCACTCGGCGCCACCCGCGGCGATATCCTGCGCCATTTCCAGATCGAGAACTTCCTCATCGTCAGCGGCGGCATCGTGCTTGGCATGCTGCTGGCGTTCGGCATGAACCAGCTGCTGATGGCGAAATACGAACTGCCGCGCCTGCCGTGGCCCTACCTGCCGATTGGCGCGGTAGTGCTGTGGTTGCTCGGACAGCTCGCGATACTTGGGCCGGCGTTGCGTGGCGCTTCCATCTCGCCTGCGATCGCCACCCGCAGCGCGTGACGACGACCGACTAGAATCACGACATGGCCACTGTTCTCGTCATCGATGACAACTCCAGCGTGATCACCGCGCTGGAATTACTGTTTTCACTCCACGGCATCGATGCCGTCGGCGCGACCACGCCGGATGCCGGCATCACGCGCATGATGCGCGGCGACATCGACCTGGTGATCCAGGACATGAATTTCGACGCCGACACCACCTCCGGCGACGAGGGCGCGGAATTGTTCCAGCGCCTGCATGGGCAATGGCCTGATGTCCCGGTGATCCTGCTGACGGCGTGGACCGAACTGGAACGCGCGGTCGAAGTGATCAAGGCCGGTGCCGCCGACTATGTCGGCAAGCCGTGGGACGATCACAAGCTGCTGACCACGGTCAACAACCTGTTGGAACTCTCGGAAGCGCGGCGCGAACTCTCGCGTTCCGCGCGCGTTGCCCGCGAACGCCGAGCATCGTTGTCGCGCGAACACGACTTGCGTGGCGTGATCTATGCCGACGATGCCACCGAGCGCGTGTTGAGCCTGGCCGTGCAGGTCGCGCGCTCGCCGTTGGCAGTGCTCATCACCGGCCCCAACGGCAGCGGCAAGGAAAAGATCGCGGAAATCCTCCACGCGAATTCCGGGCGCAGCGGCCCCTTCGTCGCGGTGAATTGCGGCGCGTTGCCGAGCGAACTGATCGAAGCCGAATTGTTCGGTGCCGAAGCGGGTGCCTACACCGGTGCCAACAAGGCACGCGAAGGTCGCTTCGAGGCCGCGGACGGCGGCACGCTCTTCCTTGACGAGATCGGCACCCTGCCCGCGGCTGGGCAAACGCGCTTGCTGCGCGTGCTCGAAACCGGGCGCTTCACTCGCCTCGGCAGCACGCGCGAGCGCAGCGTCGATGTGCGCGTGTTGAGCGCGACCAATGCCGATCTCGCCGCGATGATCCGCGACGGCACCTTCCGGCAAGACCTGTTCTACCGCCTCAACGTGATCGAACTGCGTTTGCCGCCGTTGTCCGAGCGCCCCGCCGACATCCTGCCGTTGGCGCGCCACTTTCTCGGCGCGGATCGCATGCTGGCTGCCGATGCCGAACGCGCGTTGCTGCGCCATCGCTGGCCGGGCAACGTGCGCGAATTGCGCAACGTCATGCAACGCGCTGGCCTGCTGACAACGGAGCAGGTGATCACTGCTGCCGCGCTCGATCTCCCAGAGCCCGATGTCATGCTCGATGCGCAGGAGATCCCCGCCGACGAAATCGTCCGGGTATTGCGCGACCACCATGGCGTAATCGCACAAGCCGCAGCGGAGCTCGGATTGACGCGCCAGTCGCTGTATCGCCGCATGGAGCGGCTCGGCATCCCGAGGCGCTGACATGGCCGCATTGCGCATATCGTGGCGGAATCGGGTGGCGGCGTTTGCGATGTTCTACGCGATCGTCGCGATCGTGGCCGCACTCGTCGTGCAATTGGAGACAGGTCGTCCGTGGCTGGCGCTGCTCACTGGCGCGATCATCGTCGCCGTCATGTTGCTGCACCTCAACCGACTCCACGCACGCATCCAGTCGCTCTATCGCGCGCTCGCCGGCAGCGTCGACAGCTTCCGCGACGGTGATTTCAGTTTCGGTATCGCCTGGCCGCACAACGACGAGGTGCGCGAGCTGGTCGCTGCCCACAACCAGCTTGGCCAGACCGTGCGCGAGCAACGCCAGGCACTGGTGCAGCGCGAACTGCTGCTCGATACCGTGGTGCAGAACACTCCGGTCGCGATCGTGCTGATCGACGCCACCAAACGCATCGTCCTCGGCAATCTTTCTGCTCGCAAGTTGCTCGGCGATGGCCGCAGGCTGGAGGGACGCTCGTTCGATGACTTGATCGCGGACACGCCGCCAGCATTGCGCAACGCCATTGCACAGAACGGCGATGCCCTGTTCGCGCTGGGTGACGGCGAGGACGACGACATCATCCACCTCTCGCGCCGGCGCTTCCGCCTCAACGGACGCCCGCATGAATTGTTCCTGCTGCGCCAGCTCACCGCCGAACTGCACCGCCAAGAAGTGCAGACGTGGAAGAAAGTGATCCGCGTGATCAGCCACGAACTCAACAATTCGCTGGCGCCGATCGCATCACTGGCGCATTCCGCCGGTGAAATGTTGAAGCGCGACCAGACCGCGCGATTGCCGGAAGCGCTGCGGGTGATCGAGGAACGTGCCCGCCACCTCGAGGAGTTCATCCGCGGTTATGCGCGCTTCGCGAAATTGCCGGCGCCGCGTCGCGAGGCGGTGGTCTGCGGTGACATGCTGCGCGGGCTGCAGGAGCAATTCGCATTCCGCTGGGATAGCGCGCATCGCGACGGCGTCCTGATGATCGATCGCGTGCAACTGGAGCAAGCGTTGCTCAACCTGCTGAAGAACGCGCACGAAGCGGGTGGCGCCGGGGAAGACGTCGCGCTCGAGGTGCGACGTCTGCCGAACGGCTGGCGACTGGACGTTCTCGATCGCGGCAAGGGCATGAGCGAAACCGTGATCTCGCAGGCGCTGCTGCCGTTCTATTCGACCAAGCGCAACGGCACCGGACTGGGCCTGGCATTGGCGCGCGAGATCGCCGAAGCGCATGGCGGCAGCCTGAGCCTGGCCAATCGCGGCGATGGCGGATTGATGGTGAGCCTCAGCCTGCCGGATTGATCGGCGGCTTCTTCACCGGTCGCTTCCAGCCGTGCAGGGTGCTCTGGCGTCCGCGCGCGACCGTGAGTTCGCCATCCGGCGCATCGGTGGTGATCACCGAGCCCGCACCGATGGTTGCGTTCTTGCCGATGGTGACCGGCGCCACCAGCGAACTGTTGGAACCGATGAACGCGCCGTCAGCGATCGTGGTGACGGACTTGTTCACGCCGTCGTAGTTGCAAGTGATCGTGCCGGCGCCGATGTTCACGCCCGCGCCGATCTCCGCATCACCGAGATAGGTCAGGTGATTGGCCTTGCTGCCGACGCCCATCGTGACTTTCTTGGTCTCGACGAAATTGCCGATATGCACGCCATCGGCCAGCACCGTGCCGGGACGCAGGCGCGCGAACGGCCCGATCTGCACCACACCCTCGCTCGTCACGCCCTCGAGATCGCAATGCGCACGGACTTCGCTGCCGGCGGCGAGATCGACATCCTTCAATCGCACGAACGGCCCGATCTTCACGCGATCACCGAGACGTACCTTGCCTTCGAACACCACGTCGACATCGATCTCGACATCGCGTCCGCATTCCACCGTGCCGCGCACGTCCACCCGCGCCACGTCGGCGAAACGCATGCCTGCTACGCATAGCGCGCGCACAGCGCGACGCTGGTACACACGCTCGAGCTGCGCCAGCTGCCACGGATCGTTGGCACCTTCGGTTTCCGCGGGATCGGCGACATGCACCATTTCCGCCGCGCTGAAATCGGCCGCGGCCTTGGCAAACACATCGGTCAGGTAATACTCGTTCTGCGCATTGCTGTTGGACAACTGTCCCAGCCAGCCGCGCAACGCACTGGCATCAGCGGTGATCACGCCGACGTTCACGGTGCGGATGCGTCTCTGCTCGGGCGTCGCGTCCTTTTCCTCGACGATCGCACCGATGCGGCCTTCGGCATCGCGGATGATGCGACCGTAGCCGGTGGGATCCTCGAGATCGGCGACCAGTCCCGCCAGCCGCCCGCGTTCGGCCAGCAGATGCTGCAATGTCTCGACGCGGAACAATGGCGCATCGCCGTACAGCACCAGCACGCGCGCACCGTCGGGCACCTGCGGCATCGCCTGCATCACCGCGTGGCCGGTGCCGAGCTGCTGCGCCTGTTCCGCCCATTGCAGGTCGGGCTGGTCGGCGAATGCCGCGCGCACCTTGTCGCCGCCGTGGCCGTAGACCACGTGGATGCCGGCGGGATGCAGCGCGCGCGCGGTGTCGGCCACATGTGCCAGCATCGGCCGGCCCGCAACCTTCTGCAGCACCTTGGGCGTGTCGGACTTCATCCGCTTGCCTTCGCCGGCGGCGAGGATGACCACATGCAAGGGGGCGTCGGGCATGCCACGGTTCCTGGAATCGGATCTGGCAGGCATTGTATCGACCGTGGCCGTACCGCTGTTTGCCCGATGCGGCAAAATGGCGCCATGCAGACTCATCCATCCCCGCCCGGACGCCCGCAGCGATGAGCTTCAAACGCCATGTGGGCGCCTATACCGCGATCGGAGCGGTCCAATGGGTGGTCGATTACCTGGTCACCGTCGCGCTCAGCAGCTGGCTGATGCCGCTCGAGCTGGCCAATATCTGCGGCCAGCTCAGTGGCGCCTTGCTCGGCTACTGGCTCAACGGCCTGTGGACGTTCGCCGACCACCAGCGCGGGCTCAGCCATGCGGCGATGACCCGCTTCATCCTGTCCTGGGTCTTGACCACCCTCGGCGATACCTGGGCGGTCGGCTTCGTCGGACACCAGTACGGCCTGCATGTGGCGTGGGCGTGGAAACCCGCGATCGATTTCGTGTTCGGCACGATCGGCTTCTTCGTGTCGCGGCATTGGGTTTACAACCGCAGGCATCCCCGTCCGATCGGCATCGCTTCCGATATCGAGTGATCCCCAAAACGAAAACGCCGGCGCGAGGCCGGCGTTTCCATCAAGCACGACGATGTTCCGTCAGTGCTTGAGGTTCTTGCGCAAACGCTCGATCGCCTGGAGCTGCGCCATGACTTCGGCCAGGCGCTTCTGTGCCTCGGCGACTTCCATCGCTTCGCCACGGTTGGCGAGGATGCGCTCGGCTTCTTCCTTCGCCGCGCGCACCTTGGCCTCGTCGATGTCCTGGGCGCGGATCGCGGTATCGGCCAGCACGGTGACGACGGTCGGTTGCACCTCGAGGATGCCACCACTGATGGCGAAATCGAGGTGTTCGCCCGACGCCGTGGTCACCACCACCTTGCCCGGCTTCAGGCGCGTGATCAGCGGCGCGTGGCGCGGCGCGATGCCGAGCTCCCCGACTTCGCCGGTGGCGACGACGAGGGTCGCCTCACCGCTGTAGATCTCGGCTTCGGCACTGACGATGTCGCAACGAATGGTCGCCATGTCGATTCCTCAGGCAGCCAGCTTCTTGGCCTTCTCGATGGCCTCGTCGATGCCGCCGACCATGTAGAACGCCTGTTCCGGGATGTCGTCGCACTCGCCGTCCACGATCATCTTGAAGCCGCGGATGGTGTCCTTCAGCGACACGTACTTGCCCGGCGAACCGGTGAACACTTCGGCGACGTGGAACGGCTGCGAGAAGAAGCGCTCGATCTTGCGCGCGCGCGACACCGCCAGCTTGTCCTCTTCGCTCAACTCGTCCATGCCGAGGATCGCGATGATGTCCTTCAGTTCCTTGTACTTCTGCAGCGTGGACTGGACCTTGCGCGCGACGTCGTAGTGCTCGTTGCCGATCACGTTGGGATCGAGCTGGCGCGAGGTCGAATCGAGCGGATCCACCGCGGGGTAGATACCCAGCGAAGCGATGTTGCGGCTCAGCACCACGGTCGCGTCCAGGTGGGCGAAGGTGGTCGCCGGCGACGGATCGGTCAAGTCATCCGCGGGCACGTACACGGCCTGGATCGAGGTGATCGAACCCTTCTTGGTCGAGGTGATGCGTTCCTGCAGCACGCCCATTTCCTCGGCGAGCGTCGGCTGGTAACCCACCGCGGACGGCATGCGGCCGAGCAGCGCCGACACTTCGGTGCCGGCCAGCGTGTAGCGGTAGATGTTGTCGACGAACAGCAGCACGTCGCGGCCTTCGTCGCGGAAGTATTCGGCGATGGTCAGGCCGGTCAGGGCCACGCGCAGGCGGTTGCCCGGCGGCTCGTTCATCTGGCCGTACACCATCGCCACCTTGGACTTCTCGTGGTCGACGACGTCGACGACGCCCGACTCCTGCATCTCGTGATAGAAGTCGTTGCCTTCGCGGGTACGTTCACCCACGCCGGCGAACACCGACAGGCCCGAATGCTCGGTCGCGATGTTGTTGATCAGTTCCATCATGTTGACTGTCTTGCCGACGCCGGCGCCGCCGAACAGGCCGACCTTGCCGCCCTTGGCGAACGGGCACATCAGATCGATCACCTTGATGCCGGTTTCCAGCAGCTCGGTGCTCGAGGACTGGTCTTCATAGCTCGGCGCCGCGCGGTGGATTTCCCACGTGGTGTCGGCCTTGACCGGGCCGGCTTCGTCGATCGGGTTGCCGAGCACGTCGAGGATGCGACCCAGCGTGCCCTTGCCGACCGGCACCGAAATGGCGCGACCGGTGTTGTCGGCGATCAGGTTGCGCTTGAGGCCGTCGGTGGAACCGAGCGCGATGCAACGCACGATGCCGTCGCCCAGCTGCTGCTGCACTTCCAGCGTGATCGCGGTGTTCTGCACCTTCAGCGCGTCGTACACCTTCGGCACGCTCTCGCGCGGGAACTCGACGTCGACGACCGCGCCGATGATCTGGACGATCTTGCCTTGGTTCGTGCTGGTGGTGTTCATGGGCTGTCCTGTTTCAAAGATGTCTTGTTGCATGGATGTCGGTTCAGACCGCGGCAGCGCCGCCCACGATCTCGGAAATTTCCTGAGTGATCGCGGCCTGGCGGGCCTTGTTGTAGACGAGGTTGAGCGTGTCGATCAGCTTGGTCGCGTTGTCGCTGGCGGACTTCATCGCCACCATGCGCGCGGCATGTTCGGACGCGATGTTTTCCATCACCGCCTGGTACACCAGCGATTCGACGTAGCGTTCCAGCACGTGTTCCAGCACCGTCTGCGCGTCGGGTTCGTAGATGTAGTCCCACGCATGCGGCGCCAGCGTCACGTCCGCCGCCGGCAGCGGCAGCAACTGGTCAAACGCGGCGCGCTGGACCATCGTGTTGACGAAATCGTTGTAGCAGAGGAAGACGCGATCGACCGTGCCGCTGTCGTACGCATCCAGCATCACCTTGATCACGCCGACCAGCTGTTCCACGTGCGGCGTGTCGCCGAGGTGGGAGACGCTGCCGAGCAGGTTGACCTTGACGCGGCGGAAGAACACCGACGCCTTCTGGCCGATGGTGACGACGTCGACCTCGACGCCCTGCTCGTTCCACTTGCGGATCTCGCCCAGCAGCTTGCGGAACAGGTTGTTGTTGAGGCCGCCGGCCAGTCCGCGATCGCTCGACACGATCACGTAGCCGACGCGCTTCACCTGCGCGCGCTCCACCAGGTAGGGATGGTGGAATTCGGGATTGGCCTGCGCCAGGTGCCCGATCATCTGCTTCATCGCCCGCGCGTACGGACGCGAGGCCTTCATGCGGTCCTGCGCCTTGCGGATCTTGGATGCGGAGACCATTTCGAGCGCGCGCGTCACCTTGCGGGTGTTCTGCACACTCTTGATCTTCGTCTTGATTTCGCGTCCGCCTGCCATGGTCGTTTCCTTACCAGGTGCCGGTCTTCTTGAAGTCTTCGATGCCGCGCTTGAACGCCGCTTCGATGTCGTCGTTCCAGTCGCCGCTGGCGTCGATCTTCTTCATCAGTTCGCCCTGCGTGTTGGCGAAATGCGCCTGCAGGCCTTCTTCGAAGGCGCCGATCTTGGCGACCGGCACATCGTCCATGAAGCCCTTGTCCACGGCGTAGATCGACAGCGCCTGCTCGGCGATCGACATCGGCGAGTACTGCTTCTGCTTCATCAGCTCGGTGACGCGCTGGCCGCGCTCGAGCTGCTTGCGGGTGGCTTCGTCGAGGTCGGAAGCGAACTGCGCGAACGCGGCGAGCTCACGATACTGCGCGAGCGCGATGCGGATGCCGCCCGACAGCTTCTTGATGATCTTGGTCTGGGCCGCACCACCGACGCGCGATACCGAGATGCCGGCGTTCACGGCCGGGCGGATGCCGGCGTTGAACAGATCGGTTTCCAGGAAGATCTGGCCGTCGGTGATCGAGATCACGTTGGTCGGCACGAACGCCGAGACGTCGCCGGCCTGCGTTTCGATGATCGGCAGCGCCGTCAGCGAGCCGGTCTTGCCCTTCACCGCACCGTTGGTGAACTTCTCGACATAGGCCTCGGACACGCGCGCGGCGCGTTCCAGCAGGCGGCTGTGGAGATAGAACACGTCGCCCGGATAGGCTTCGCGGCCCGGCGGGCGCTTCAGCAGCAGCGAGATCTGGCGATAGGCCACGGCCTGCTTGGACAGATCGTCGTAGATGATCAGCGCGTCTTCGCCGCGATCACGGAAGTATTCGCCCATGGTGCAGCCGGAGTAGGCGGCGATGTACTGCATCGCGGCCGATTCGGAGGCGCCGGCGGCGACCACCGTGGTGTAGGCCATCGCGCCGTTTTCTTCGAGCTTGCGCACGATGTTCGCGATCGTCGAATTCTTCTGGCCGATCGCCACGTAGATGCATTTGATGCCGGAATGCTTCTGGTTGATGATCGCGTCGATCGCCAATGCGGTCTTGCCGGTCTGGCGGTCGCCGATGATCAGCTCGCGCTGGCCGCGGCCGATCGGGATCATGCTGTCGACCGACTTGTAACCGGTCTGCACCGGTTGGTCGACCGACTTGCGCCAGATCACGCCCGGGGCGATGCATTCCACCGGCGCCGAGGTCTTGGCGTCGATGGGGCCCTTGCCGTCGATCGGCTCGCCCAGCGCGTTGACCACGCGGCCGAGCATTTCCGGACCGGTCGGCACTTCGAGGATGCGGCCGGTGGTCTTGGCCACGTCGCCTTCGCGCAGGTGCTCGTAATCACCCAGCACCACCGCGCCCACCGAGTCGCGCTCGAGGTTCAGCGCCAACGCGAAGGTGTTGTGCGGCAGTTCGATCATTTCGCCCTGCATCACGTCGGCCAGGCCGTAGATGCGCACGATGCCGTCGGCCACGCTGGTCACGGTACCTTCGTTGCGCGCCTCGGCGCCCAGCTTCACCTGCTCGATGCGGTTCTTGATCAGTTCGCTGATTTCGGACGGGTTGAGCGTCGTGGTTGCCATCGTCTATTCCTGTGTGCCGGCTATCGCCAGCGTTTGATTTGAATGCTTGAATCAGCCGGCCAGCGCGTTCTGCAGCCGCTGCAACTTGCCGCGCAACGAACCGTCGATCACCACTTCGCCGGCATCGATCACCGCGCCACCGATCAGCGACGCGTCGACCGCGGTTTCCACCTCGACCTCGCGACCGAAGCGGCGCTTGAGCGCAGCCTTGATCGACTCGAGCTCGCCGGCGGTCATCGCCGATGCGGAAGTGATCGTGGCGCGCACGATGTGTTCCGACTCGGCGCGCGCCTGCTCGAACAGGCCGGAAATTTCCGGCAGCACGGCAAGGCGGCCATTGGCAGTCAGCAACGCGAAGAAGTTGCGCATCGCCTCGCTCGCGCCTTCAGGCGCGACCAGGCGGGCGGCGTCCTCGCGGGTCAGGCGCGGATCGCCCAGCAGCGTGGCGGCCTGCGGATCGCCGGCAACATGTGCGGCGAACGCCAGCGCCTGCGACCACTGCGCGGTCTGGCCATCGTCGCGTGCCGCGATATAGGCGGCGCGGGCATAGGGCCTTGCGAGCGTCATCGACTTGCTCATGGCCGCCTCAGATCTCGGCGGCCAGTTCGTCCAGCAACGCCTTGTGGGCGGCCGGATCGATCTCGCGACGGAGCAGCTTCTCGGCACCACTCACCGCCAGCGACGACACCTGCTTGCGCAGATCCTCGCGGGCGCGGTTGGCGGAGGCGGCGATGTCGGCTTCGATCAGCGCCTTCTGGCGATTGCCTTCCTCGATCGCTTCGGCCTTGGAGGCCTCGACGATCTGGTTGGCGCGCTGGTGCGCCTGGTCGATGATCTCGTTGGCCTTGACGCGTGCGGCCTTGAGTTCTTCGTTGACCTTGTCCTGGGCGTCGGCGAGGTTCTTCTGCGCGTTGTCGGCCGCAGCCAGGCCTTCCGCGATCTTCTGCTGGCGGTCTTCGATGGCCTTGGTCAACGGCGGCCAAATGAACTTGACGGCGAACCAGACGAGGATCGCGAACGAGATCATCTGGCCCAGGAATGTCATCAGTGACGGATTCATGTCTTGCCCTGCGTGTCGTCGGTGCATGCCGCAGCGGTTGCCGCGGCACGTATTGCCGGTGCGCGAACGCTCATCGCGTCCGCGTGTCCGGAATCAACCGCCGGCGGCGGCCTTGGCGGCAGCGATCAGCGGGTTGGCGAACGCGAACATCATCGCCACGCCGACGCCGATCAGGAACGCGGCGTCGATCAGGCCGGCAAGCAGGAACATGCGGCCCGACAGCATCGGGGCGAGTTCGGGCTGGCGAGCGACCGATTCAAGGAACTTCGAACCCATGATGCCGATGCCGAGGGCGGCACCCATGGCGCCGAGACCGACGATGAGGCCGATGGCGATGGCGGTGAAGCCTTGCAGGTTGGCGATGAATTCCATGGTGTACTCCGTTTGGATTGCGAGGTTGTGGTTTAAGGGTTGAAACGTTGGATCAGTGGTGCTCTTGCGCCATCGCCAGATAGACGACGGTGAGCACCATGAAGATGAAGGCCTGCAGCAAGATGATCAGGATGTGGAAGATGCCCCAGCCGGCATTGATGAAGATCGCCGGCAGGAAGGTCACCCAGCTCATGAACAGGCCGGCGATCAGCATGAAGATCAGCTCGCCCGCGTACATGTTGCCGAACAGTCGCATGCCCAGGCTCACCGGCTTGGACAGCAGCTCGACCATGTTGAGGAAGAAGTTGGGTAGCGCCAGCACGATCTTGGCGAACAGGCCGTTGGCGTGGAAGGGCGCGGTGAACAGCTCCTTGGTAAAGCCACCGACGCCCTTGGCCTTGATCGAATAGAAGATGATCAGGAAGAACACCGACACGCTCAGCGCGAAGGTGGTGTTGACGTCGGCGGTCGGCACCATGCGCAGGAAGGTGTGGTGCGCGGTTTCCTGGCCGGCGCCCGCGGTGATCAGCGCGTTCGGTAGATCCAGCGGGATCAGGTCCATGGCGTTCATGAAGACCACCCAGACGAAGATGGTCAGCGCCAGCGGGGCGATGAACTTGCGATCGCCGTGGAAGGCATCGCGGACCTGGCCGTCGACGAACTCGATGACGATCTCGACGAAGGCCTGCATCTTGCCCGGCACGCCGGCCGTGGCCTTGCGCGCCTGCGTCCACATCAGGAACGATGCCAGCAGGCCCAGCAGCAGTGCGATCAGCCAGCTGTCGGCATGGAACGGGCCCAGCGCCGTCTGCTTCACGTTGTGGGTCAAGTGGTGAACGATGTATTCGGTAAGGCCACCGCCACCCGATTCGCCGCCACCGCCATTGCCTGGTTCAAGAATCACGCCGTGCGTCCTCGGTTCCACTGTCGTGCCGCAAGCAAAAACGCTGCGGCGGCCATTGCCGCACCCGCCAATACGGCAGGCGCCGGCAGTTTCCAGATCGCGATGGCCAGATACAGGCCCACCACGACCACACTCCACTTCAACATCGTCCCCAGCAGCAGGCGCATCAACCAGCCCGCTCCGCCCGGCACCCCGCCCGTGAACATCACGGCCGCGGCCGCCACGCCCCCGAGCAGCGTCGCCATCCCGCCCACCAGTGCCCCGGCGCTCGCTTGCGGCCCGGACAGGAGACAGATCAGGGCCAGCAGCAGCGTCACGGCGATCTGGTGGATCACCACCCGCTGTGCCAGCTGCCGACCTGCGGCAACGGAACTCGACACTAGATGACTCGGGTCAGGGAACGACCGACCGGCAATACGCACCGGCCTGTTTAGCCCAAAAAGTATAGCAGGCGTGAAGAATCCGTTTCAACCGAACCCCCATTCACCTCCGGGCAAGGGCGCCGCGCAGCGGATGAACAAACCGTCATCCTGCGGACGTATTGCGGCGAGCCCCGTCTCGCCTAGACTGGGCCTACCACTTCCACCCACCAGAGGTTTTCCCATGCGCCTGCTCTCTGCTCTTTCCCTGGCCGCCGCCCTCGCCCTGGCCAGCACCGCTTCCTTCGCACAGACGACCGCTCCGGCGACCGCTCCTGCCAAGTCCGCTCCGGCCGCTGCCCCGATGAAGGCTGCTGCCCCGGCTACCACCGCTGCGCCGGCCAAGAAGGCTGACGCCGTCCACTGCCGCGATGCCAAGGGCAAGTTCGAAAAGTGTGCCGTCGCCAAGCCCAAGGCCGAGCGTTGCCGCGATGCCAAGGGCAAGTTCACCAAGTGCGACAAGAAGTAATTCGCGACACGCTTGCGCAACAACAAACGGCCCCGCGAGGGGCCGTTTGCTTTGGTGGGGATGACGACGCTCTTACTGCACGGACTTGACCACTTCGCCGCCCTTCATCACGAAGGGAACGTGGGTGAACTGGCCGACATCATTCAGCGGATCGCCGTCGACGGCGATCATGTCGCCATAGCGACCGACGGCGATCGCCCCGACATCCTTGGAACGACCCAGCGCCTCGCCGGCATTGACGGTCGCGGCCTGGATCGCCTCCATCGGCGTCATCCCCCACTGCACCATGGTCGCGAACTGCTTGCCGTTGTCGCCGTTCGGGTAGACGCCGCCATCGCTGCCGAACACCATCTTCACTCCGGCGGCATGCGCGGCCTTGAAGGTCTCGCGCTGCTTGCGGCCGATCGCGCGCTCCTTCTCCAGCGATTCGGCGAACACGCCGTTCTTCGCGCCTTCGGCGAGGATGTAATCGTCGTTGTAGACGTCCATCGAGAACCAGGTACCGTGCTGCTTGGCGAGCTTGAACGATTCGGCATCGGCCAGGCTGCAGTGCTCGATGGTGTCGGCGCCGGCGCGGATGGCGTCGTTGATGCCGGCGGTGCCATGCGCATGCACCGCCACGCGCAGGCCGAGCTGGTGCGCCTCATCGACCAATGCCTTCATCTCCTCCAGCGAGTATTGCTGGCCGCCGACGGAATCGGTCTTGGAGAGCACTCCACCGGTGGCGCAGAACTTGATGACCTCGGCGCCGTACTTGCGCAGCTTGCGCACGGTGGCGCGGATCGCTTCCGGCCCATCGGCCACGGCGGGATTCGGCATCTGCATCGATGGCGGGAATTCGGTGGTGTCGCAATGACCACCAGTCGCGCCGATCGCATAGGTCGCGGGAACGATGCGCGGCCCCGGCACGTAGCCATGTTCGATCGCCTGCTTCAACGCGACGTCGTCGTAATTGCTGGAACCGACATTGCGCACGGTGGTGAAGCCGGCCTCGACGGTTTTCCTGGCACTGGCGACACCCACCACGGTCCAGAAGTTGTCGGTGAATTCCAGGCCGCGATAACCGCTGATGGTCGGGTCCAGGGTCAGGTGGACGTGCATGTCGATCAGGCCCGGCAACAGCGTGCGCGAACCAAGGTCGATGCGGCGCGCGCCGGTGGGAATGGCATCGCCCTGATGACCGACCGCAGTGATGCGGCCATCGGTGACGACGACTTGCGGGCGATCCACCACGCGCCCGGCGACGACATCGATCATTTTCGCGGCGCTGACGACCACGGTGTCGGCGCGAACGGGTGCGACCACCGCCAATCCCAGCATCAACCCAAGCAACGACAGAATGCGCATGCAAAACCCCGAATGGAAAACGATCCCCGCATCATTACCAACACGCCGTACGCGGACAAGCGGCGTGCCACCTACCTATCTACCACTTCAGCCAGCCAGCGCCCAGTCTGCGGCGGCTTCGGCATGGATGCGTGCGGTATCGAACAACGGCACGCTGGCATCGCGACCGTCGATCAGCAGTCCGATCTCGGTACAAGCGAGGATGACACCCTGCGCGCCGTCGGCGACCAGTCCGGCGATGATCGTGCGGTAGGCATCGCGCGAGGCATCAAGGATGCGGCCTACGCATAGTTCCTCGTAAATGATGCGATGGACGGTATCGCGCGCTGGTGCATCCGGCACCATCACCGCGATGCCGGCCGCCTCGATGCGCTCGCGCAGGAACGGCTGCTCCATGGTGTAGCGGGTGCCGAGCAGGGCCACGCGCTGCAGCCCCGCCGCGTGGATACGCTGCGCGGTCGCATCGGCGATGTGCAACAGGGGCAACCCGGTCGCGGTTTCGATCGCCGGGGCGACAAGGTGCATGGTGTTCGCGCACACCACGATCGCTTCGGCACCGGCCGCGCGCAAGCCGCGCGCGGCGTCGGCCAGCATCGTGCCAGCCCTGTCCCACTCGCCATTGCGCTGCAGGATTTCGAGCTCGGCGAAATCGATGCTGTGCAGCACCAGCTTCGCCGAATGCAGACCACCCAGCCGGTCGCGCACCTGCTCGTTGATGATGCGGTAGTACGGCACGGTCGATTCCCAACTCATGCCGCCGATCAGGCCAAGCGTCCGCATCGACTACTTCTTCTTCGGAATGTAGAGATCGGTGATGGTGCCGTCATAGACCTCGGCGGCCATGCCCACCGATTCGCCCAGCGTGGGATGCGGATGGATGGTGTGGCCGATGTCCTCGACCTCGCAGCCCATCTCGATCGCCAGCGCGACTTCGCTGATCAGTTCGCCGGCGTGCACGCCGACAATCCCGCCGCCGATCACGCGGTGCGTCGCTTCATCGAAAATGAGTTTGGTGAAGCCTTCGGTGCGACCGAGACCGATCGCGCGACCGGAAGCCGCCCACGGGAACTTGCCGACGCCGATCTTCAAGCCCTTGGCCTTGGCCTCGGTTTCGCTGACGCCTACCCAGGCGATTTCCGGATCGGTGTAGGCGACGCTCGGGATCACCCGCGCCACCCATTCCTTTTTCTCGCCGGCGATCACTTCCGCCGCGAGCTTGCCTTCATGCGTGGCCTTGTGCGCCAACATCGGCTGTCCGACCAGATCGCCGATCGCGAAGATGTTCGGCACGTTCGTGCGCATCTGCGCATCGACCGGAATCAATCCGCGTTCGCCGACGGTGACGCCGGCTTTCTCGCAGCCAAGTTTGCCGCCATTGGCGCTGCGACCCACCGCGACCAGCACGCGATCGAACACCTTCGTCTCGGGAACGCTGTCGCCTTCGAAGCTGCATTCGATGCCCTTCTTGCCGGCCTTGGCATCGGTGACCTTGGTCTGCAGATGCACCTTGACGCCCTGCGTCTTGAGGCGCGCTGCCAACGGCTTGACCAGATCGGGATCGGCGCCGGGAATCAGTTGCGGCATGAATTCGACAACGGTGACTTCACTGCCGAGACCGCGATACACCGTCGCCATTTCCAGGCCGATGATGCCGCCACCGACCACCAGCAATGTTTTCGGCACGTCGGCGAGATCGAGCGCGTCGGTGGAATCCATCACGCGCTTGTCGTCCCACGGGAAACTCGGCAACTTCACCGCCTGCGAACCGGCGGCGATGATGGCGTGTGCGAACGACAGCGTCTGCGTCTTGCCATCGGCATCGACAATGGACAGCGTGTCGGGCGATGCGAACTTCGCCGTGCCCTGCATCACCTGCACCTTGCGCTGTTTCGCCATGCCGGCGAGGCCCTTGGTGAGCTGGCCGACCACCGAATCCTTGTAGCCACGCAACTTGTCGAGGTCGATCTTCGGTGCGCCGAACGTGACGCCATAGGCGTTGGCGTGCGCGGCTTCATCGATCACTTCGGCGGCGTGCAGCAGCGCCTTCGACGGAATGCAGCCGACGTTGAGACAGACGCCACCGAGCGTGACGTAGCGTTCGACCAGCATCGTTTTCAGGCCGAGATCGGCAGCGCGGAAGGCGGCGGTGTAACCACCGGGACCGGCGCCGATCACCACCACGTCGCAATCGAAGGAATGATTGGCGGTGGGTGCGGGAGCTGCCGCAGCGACAGGTGCGGGAGCGGGAGCGGACGGTGGCGCAGCGGCCGCGGGAGCCGGCGTCGCAACCGCGGCTGGTGCAGGTGCGGCCGCTTGCGATTCGATGATGGCGATGACATCGCCGGTCGAGACGGCATCGTTCAATTTCACCTTCAATGACTTGACCACGCCGGCGACAGACGATGGCACTTCCATCGTCGCCTTGTCGGATTCGAGCGTGACCAGCCCCTGGTCCTTGGCCACGGTATCGCCGGGCTTCACCAGCAATTCGATCACCGGCACGCCATCGTGGCCACCGATATCCGGCACCTTCACTTCAATCTCGGCCATCGTGGTTCTCCTTCGATCCTGGTTTTCTGAGGGTGGTTCGCGTCATGCTTTCGCGCACGGCACGCATCTGGTCTTCGCGAATGCCGCGCTCGGCATCGGCCTGGGCATCGTTGCGCGCCAGCGCTTCGCGTTCGACCGGCTGCAAGTCGTCGCCCGGGCCGCCATCGACCACTGGCGCGATGGTTTCACCGCGCAGCGCGCGGATGGCATCGGTGCCTTGCAGGCCGAACAGGCTGCGCAGGTTGAGATCACGCTGCGGGAACGGGCGCTCGATGCCGTGCTTCTTCAGCGCGCTATCGAGTTCCCACAGGTAGGCGGCGCGGATCGCGGCGTTGCGGCGCGCGGCGTCTTCGGTCAGCCACACCGCCAGCACGAACTGGACCGCGCTCTCGCCGAAATCGACCAGCCACACCTGCGGCGCCTGCGGCCCTTCGTTGGCGAGGGTAAACGGCACGTTGGCGGCGGCTTCCAGTGCGGCCTTCTTCACCAGTTCCTTGTCGACGCCATAGCTCACCGAGAACGGCACGCGGATGCGCCGATTCACCGATCCGTGCGTCCAGTTCACCACGCGCTTGTTGATGAATTCCGAATTGGGCACCAGCACGTCGATGTTGTCGTTGGTGGTGACGCGGGTGGCGCGGATGTTGACTGCGCGCACGGTGCCGCGCACATCCTTGTCGAGCTCGACGAAATCGCCGACTTTCAGCGAACGGTCGAACAGCAGGATCAATCCGGAAATGAAGTTGCTGAAGATCGCCTGCAGGCCGAAGCCGAGACCGACGCCCAACGCGCCGGCGAACACGGTGAACTTGCCCAGCGGGATGCCGAGCATGTTGAGTGCGACCAGAAACGCGGTGATCAGCAGGACGTAGTGGACGACCCGCGACAACGTATAGATGGTGGCGCGTTCGCTGACGCCATGTTGCTGCTCGCCGAAACGGTAGAGCCAGCGTTGCAGGAAACGCGACAGGGTGAGCCCGATCAGCAGTGCCAGCAGCGCACCGACCAGGCCACCGACGGTGATGTCGAAACCACCGGCGTGGACGAGTCGGTAATCGAAGATCGGTTGCAGGTCGGTCCAGCTGCGCGACGCCGCGTCGCCGGCCGCCTCGCGCACGCGGTCGCCGGTGTCGTGCAGTCGATCGCGCAGCGGCGGAGCCTCGGGCATGGCCGTCAAACGGTCACAGCATCGCGCGACGCATGTCGGCCAGCACCTGCGCCAGGTAGCTGGTGAAACGCGCCGCCAGCGCGCCATCGATCACGCGGTGGTCGTAGCTCAGCGACAGCGGCACCATCATCCGCGGCTGGAAGGCCTTGCCGTCCCACACCGGCTGCATGTCCGACTTCGAGACGCCGAGGATCGCCACTTCCGGCGCATTGATGATCGGGGTGAACGCGGTGCCGCCGATGCCGCCCAGCGAACTGATGGTGAAGCAGCCACCCTGCATCTGGTCGGGCTTGAGCTTGCCATCGCGCGCCAGCGCAGCGAGATCGCCCATCTCCTGCGCGATCTGCATCACGCCCTTCCGATCGGCATCGCGCAACACCGGCACGACGAGACCGTTCGGCGTGTCGGCGGCGAAACCGATGTTGAAATACTTCTTCAGCACCAGGTTGTCGCCATCGAGCGAGGCGTTGAAGGTCGGGTACTTCTTCAGTGCGGCAACGCAGGCCTTGATCATGAAGGCGAGCATCGTCACCTTGCCGGCCTTGCCCGCGGCGATCGCCTTGGCGTTCTCGTTGTTCAAGGCAACGCGCAACTCTTCGAGCGAGCTGATGTCGGCGCGATCGAACTGGGTGACGTGCGGGATCATCGCCCAGTTGCGCGCGAGGTTGGCACCGGAAATCTTCTGGATGCGCGACAGTGGCTTGGCTTCGATCTCGCCGAACTTGCTGAAATCGACCTTGGGCCACGGCAGCAGATCGAGCCCGCCGCCACCACCGGTCGCGGCAGGTCGCGTCGCGCCGCCGCCGGCCAGCGCCGACTTCACGAATTGCTGCACGTCCTCGCGGGTGATGCGGCCCTTGTCGCCGCTGCCCTTCACCTGCAACAGGTCGACACCGAGCTCGCGCGCATACAAGCGGACCACCGGACTCGCGTAGGGCACCTTGTCCGGCATCACTGCATCGGCATCGAAACGCACCGGCGGCAAGCCGGCACCCGAGGCATGCGCCGTCTGCGGCGGACGCGGCGCGGCGGTCTCGTTGCTGGCGATCGATTCCTGCGTGAGCATGTCGGGCGTCGCTGACACCTCGACCGGCTGCACCGTGCCGACGACTTCGGAATTGGCGACCAGCGGCGCCGCGACCGGTTCGGCGCGCGGCGGTTCACCCGCACCCTGCGCTTCGATCACCGCGACCACGGCGCCTTGCGAGACGTTGTCGCCGAGCTTGACGCGCAATTCCTTGATGACGCCCGCGAACTCCGCAGGCACTTCCATCGTCGCCTTGTCGGACTCCAGCGTCACTAGACCCTCGTCCTTGGCGACGGTATCGCCCACCTTCACCAGCAATTCGATGACGGGGATATCGTGGTAGTCACCGATATCGGGGACGCGGGATTCCTTGAGATCGGCCATGGCGTGCTCCGGGCAGTGGAACCCCCATTTGGCCATATTTCACGCGTCCGGACAAACGAAAGTCGGCGGTGGGAAATATGATCCGGGTCAAATTTGACGGTATAGCCGCCGATGGCCATGCCGCAGCCGCGCCCGCAGCGCCCAACTCCACGCGAAGTAGTGGCCCAACAGCAAGCCACCAAATGCGAACAGGCTGTCGGGGCGCAGCAGCCACGGGCCATCCATCACGGCCGGATGCAGGGTGAATCCATATTTCCACGCCTGCCACATCCCCAGCGCCAGACGCCCTGCCACCAGCACCGTCAGCAGCAATGCGATCAACGCATGCGGCTGGACATGGAGATGGTGGCCCTGCCATTCCAGTCGCGACGTCCACAGATTGAGCAGACCGAGGGCAAACCCGACCGCCAGCCCGATGCACGCCGACGCGAAGGCATCATCCAGCCAGCGTTGCGCCAGCGCTGCACCGATCAGGAAGCTGGCCAGCGAAACCAGCAATGCCCAGGCATTCGCCCCGGCGACCCATGGAATCACCCGTCGCCGCGACTTGCCATGGCGATAGCGCTGCAACAACGACAACGGCAGCAGCAACGCCCACAGCAGGACGAGTCCGAGGATGAGCAAGGGCACCAGCAACAAGGGCATGCCGCGATGGTAGTGGCAGTCGGGCTGGTAACCTGTATGCATCGGTTTTCCGGAGCCTTCCATGCCATCGTTCGACATCGTTTCCGAAGTGGACGTCCACGAACTCACCAACGCGGTCGACCAGGCCAATCGCGAGTTGTCGACGCGCTTCGACTTCAAGGGCGTGGAGGCCACGTTCACCCTCGACGACAAATCCATCGCGCTATCCGCGCCGAGCGAGTTCCAGTTGCAGCAGATGAGCGACATCCTGCGGGCGCGGCTGACGGCGCGGAAGATCGATCCGCGTTGCCTGGAACCGGGCGACGTCGAAACCAATGTCGCCGGCGCGCGCCAGACGATCACCGTCAAGCAGGGCATCGAGCGCGAGTTGGCGAAGAAGCTGCAGGCGGCGATCAAGGACGGCAAGCTCAAGGTGGAAGCGCAGATCAACGGCGAGAAATTGCGAGTGACCGGCAAGAAGCGCGACGACTTGCAGGCGGCGATGGCACTGTTGCGCGGCCAGGAATTCGAACGCCCGCTGCAGTTCGACAACTTTCGTGATTGATCCGATGAGCGACACCGGCACGCCTGCCATCGACGATGCCGCGGTCGAAGCCGACATCCGTCGCTGGATCGAGCGCGCGGTGATCGGGTTGAACCTGTGTCCGTTCGCGAAAGCGGTGTGGGTGAAACAGCAGGTGCGGATCGTGGTCAGCGATGCCAGCACGGAAGCGGCATTGCTGGAACAGCTGGGCGAGGAGTTGTTGTTGTTGCGCGACACCCCGGCGGAAACCATCGACACGACGTTGCTGGTGCATCCGCAGGTGCTGGAAGATTTCCTCGACTACAACGATTTCCTCGAGAGCGCCGATGCGCTGGTTGAATCGCTGGAGCTGGATGGCGAGTTGCAGGTCGCGAGTTTCCATCCGCACTACCAGTTCGCCGGCACTGCGCCCGAAGACCCCGAGAACCTGACCAATCGCGCGCCGTGGCCAACGTTGCATCTGTTGCGCGAGGCCAGCATCGATCGCGCGGTCGCGGCCTACCCGGATCCCGATGCGATCATCGAACGCAATATCGCGACGGTGACGGCGCTGGGCGCGGAGGGATATCGGAAGTTGCTGGCGGAGTAAGCGCGCTCAGTCACTGGGCAAACAACCGCACCCGCTCGTCATCGCCCAGCAAGCGCCACTCGCCTTCCGGCAAGCCACCAAGTTCCAGCCCGCCGATGCGCTCGCGATGCAGCGCCTCGACGTGATTGCCGACCGCCACGAACATCCGCCGCACCTGGTGGTAACGGCCTTCGTGCAAGGTCAGTCGCGCGTCACGCGGCCCCAATACCTCGAGTTCCGCAGGCAACAGCAGCGTCTGCTCGCCCTCCAGCATCAACGTGCCGCTGGCGAAGATCGCGCCTTCATCGCCACGCAGGTCGCTGGCCAGATGCGCGCGATAGATCTTCGGCAATTTCGATTTCGGCGCGATGATCCGGTGCAGCAGCGTGCCGTCGTCGGTCATCAACAACAGGCCGGAAGTGTCGCGATCGAGCCGTCCCACCGGCGACACCAGCGGATCGCGATGGCGAAAGCGGCGCGGCAGCAGGTCGTAGATCAAGCGCCCCTTGTCCTTGGTCGAACAGGTGTAGCCGGTCGGCTTGTTGAGCATCAACAGCAGGCCGGGTGCGGGATCGAGCGCTTCGCCATCGATGCGGATGTCGTCGTGGGCGCGGACGTCATCGCCATACAAGGTTTCGCCGGCGGCATCGGCGACATGACCATCGGCGAACAATCCCAACACCTCGCGACGACTGCCGTAGCCGAGATTGGCGAGATAGCGCAACAGTTTGACCCGGCTCATCGGTGCGGCTCCGCGGCGTGCAGCACCTTGAAGCCGGCGTGCGTGGCCACCGCATCGACACGTGCAAAGCGCTTTGCCAACACCTCTTCATAGGGCAAATGCGCGTTCGCCACCATCCACAACGCGCCACGTCGCTGCAAGGCATCGGCGGCGACGTCGATGAAGCGCTGGCCGAGCTCTGGGATGCCGCGCTTGCCGGTGAGATGGAAGGGCGGATTCATCACCACCGCATCGAAACGTTCGCTCACGCCGGCGGCGATGTCATGCCAGTGATATGCCGTGTCGACATTGGCATCCCCGAGGTTGCGCTTCGCCAGTTGCAGCGCGCGATGGTCGGCTTCGTAGAGATCGATCTTGCGCGCCTGCTGGCAATGGCGCGCCACGTGCCGCGACAGCACGCCGCTGCCGGCGCCGAAATCGGCGATGGTTCCGGCAAGATTGGCGGGAAGATGCATCATCAGCAAGGCGCTGGCGGGATCGATGCCATCGGCGGAAAACACCCCGGCCTGCGTCCACAATCCGTCATCGCGACGTCGTGGTTCGGCCGCACGCAGCCATTCGTCCGCGATCGCATGATCGACCGACCGCGGCGATGCCCAGACGACGCGACACTTGTGCTTCGACAAGACGTTGCCGCCGCCGAACAGTCGCATGAAATCCGCTTCCAGCGATTTCGCGCCTTCGTCGTTGCTCGCGCTCGCAACGATCTGTCCATCGGACGCGCACAACACGGCCGCGCGCGCCAGCAAGGCACGATTCCATGCACGGGCACGCGATGCCAGCAACAACACCAGCGGTTGTGATCCCGCTGCGATGCCGTCGTCATCGCCATGCGCCTCCGCGCCCGCGCGCACCAGCGCGTCGAAATCGGGGCGGAACGGTTGAACGCACGCCAAGGATCGCCCGTTTGCCGGCAACGGCGCACGCGCGTTGAGGAACAAACCGGGGTTGGCGGGCTTGTCGACGTTCGGCAGCGCGATGCGACCGCTATCGAGCGGCAGCCACAATGCCTGCAGGGCGGGATCGTTCTTCACACCAGCGCATCCGCTAGAAAGATGACTAGTGTGCCGGAAGCGCGGAGATCAGGGCTGGGGTGTCGGTGCAGTCGTGCCCTTCGCCGCGCCACCCAGCAATGGATAGGGATTGATGGCGCTGCCCTTCCACCATTGTTTTTCCGGCCCCAGCACCATGATCGCGAAATGCAGATGCGGCGCGCCGGCGCTGGCATTGCCGGTACTGCCGACCTGGCCGATCACGTCACCCCGCTTCACGGCCATGCCCTCGTGGATGCCGGGCGCATAGGCTTGCAGATGCGCGTAGTAATAGACGATCGCACCGGTGTCGTCGTATTGGTACAACGTGGTGCCGCCGAGTTTGCTCTGGAACAGTTTGGCGACCTTGCCATCGGCGGCGGCGAGCACCGGCGTGCCGGCCGGCGCCATGATGTCGATGGCATCGTGCACGCGGCCGCTGCCACGCGCGTCACTGTAGGTGTCCTGCAATTGTCCGGGCTGGATGCCCTGCACCGGGATGATCAGCCGGCTGCCATCCAGCACCGGCGCTTCGTTCGCATTCGTCGTCGCTGCGGCGGAATCGAATTGTCCGGCGGGCGCATCCACTGGCGGGCCAGGAAGCGGCGTCGATCCAGTCGGTTGCGCGGGTGGATTGGCGGGATCGACCGCAGCCGGCACTGCGACGACATCGGCGATGCCGCCGCGCAATGAGGGCTGCGCGCCAATCCACAGATAGACGGAAATGCCACCGATCACCACGCCGATGGCGATCAGCAACAAGCCCCGGATCAGGCGGGTGAAGATGCCGACCTCGCCGGTGTTCGCGGTCGTGGTCGTGTCGGGATTGCGATCGGGATCGATGTTCGTGTCCATGGTTACTCCTGCAATTTCACCGGCGTTCCCGCGGCCACTGTACCCGCCACCTCCAGCGCCGACCAGTTGGTCATGCGGATGCAGCCGTGCGATTCGGTCTTGCCGATGCGGGACGGTTCGGGCGTGCCATGGATGCCGTAGTGTTCCTTGGAGAGATCCATCCACACCACGCCGACAGGATTGTTGGGGCCGGCCGGGATCGTCGCCTTGCGGTCGCTGGCCTTGGCATCCCAGAACAGCTGCGGGTTGTAGTGGAACACCGGATCGCGCGCGATGCCGGTGATCTTCCACTCGCCGATCGGCAGCGGATCATGTTCGCTGCCACTGGAGACCGGGAACTGCGCGTAGACCTTGCCCGCGCCATCGACCAGCAACAGCAGCGACGCGGATTTGTCGACGATCACGCGCGCCGCCTTCGGCAACGCCGAAAGATTCTGCACGTTCGGCACGTTCAACACCGTGCCGGCGGTGAACGCCTTGCCGGGATTCAGCGCCTTCAACAAGGCCGGGCTGCAGTGGAATTTTTCGCCAAGCGCCTCGGCCACGCTGGCGTAGCCCATCGCCTTCATGCGCGCCTGCGCGGCCATGCTCGACGGAATGCGCACGAACGGGCCCTTCACGTCTGTATCGGTGAGCGTGTACTGGACGATCGCATCGCCTTGCTGCTGCAATGCCGTCCAGGTCGCGTCATCCATCACTCCGCCGGGGTTGATTCCCTGCGCCAACTGGAACCCGGCGATGGCCTCGCGGGTGTTCGTGCCGCCGGCGCCGTCGATCTCGCCGGGAGAAAAGTGCGCGCGTTCCAGCAGGATCTGGGCGCGCAGGGCCGCGGCCCTGCCGGTGGTGGCGGCATTGATCGTCGAGGCGTCCATGGGGCCGGCGGGTGCTGCCGCGACGACGCGCAGGGGCAGCACAGCGCCGAGTGCGATGGCACAGGCCATGGCGCGGGCATTGGTGTTGCGGAACATGGGAATCCTCGTGTCCAAGCCTGCCCGCATGGTCGCCGACCCCTGAGCGATGCTGCGTGAAATCATCGCCGGAAGATGAAACTGGCCTTCAGGCTCCGTATCCTGTGCACTTTCCTTCGCCGAGATTCGCCATGACCGACGCCCCGCCCGACCATCTCAGCAACGATCCGCGCAGCAAGTTCCATGATCCCGACATGCTGGAACGCGGCGTCGGCATCCGTTTCAACGGCGTCGAGCGCACCAATGTCGAAGAATATTGCGTGAGCGAGGGCTGGATCCGGGTCGCGATGGGTCGCGCACTGGATCGTCGTGGCCAACCGATGACGATGAAGATCAAGGGCAACGTCGAGGCGTATTTCCGCACCTGAACAGCAACCCCGGCGCGGATCCGCCGCTCACGCCGGGTTACGGCCACATTCGTCTACCGTATGCGGGCACCATCGGGGTGCGCCAGACAGGATGATCCCATGCGCAAAGCCATTTTCGTCGTCGCCCTGGGCGCGGCTGCACTGTTCGCGCAGAGCGCCAGCGCTGGCGAACTCAACTGCAACTTGCGCTTCAACCTGAAGAGCTGGTCGGTGTTCTACAAGCATTCCGAAGGCAATGGCATCGTCCGTTGCAGCGACGGCACCACGTTGCCGGTGAAGATCGAAGCCAAGGGCGGCGGACTGACCGTCGGCAAGTCCACCGTCCGCGACGGACAGGGCAGGTTCTCCAGCGTCTACAACATCCGTGACGTCCTCGGCGGATACGCCACCGCGGAAGCCAACGCTGCCGCCGGCGACAATGCGATGGCCCAGGTGGTGACCAAGGGACCGATCTCGCTCGCGCTGTCCGGCAAGGGCAAGGGCGTCGCGCTTGGCGTCTCGTTCGGCAGCTTCATCATCAGTGAGGCCGGTGCCGAAAAGCACTGAGGAAACTCGCGTGGCTTGAGCCGCGGGTGGCGCGACGCAACATCCGCGAATGCAGGGCGTTGCTACTATCGAACGCCCTCCCCTCGGTGATGCCCGATGCGCCGTTCCCTGCTCACGGTTGCGCTGTGCGCAGCCACCGCCATCCCCGCGTTCGCAGGCGGCCCGAAGGACACGCCGACCTTCGATCCCAAGTCGATTTCCAATGACATCCGCGTGCTCTCGTCGGATGCATTCGAAGGCCGCGGCCCGGCCACCGCCGGCGAAACCAAAACCGTCAACTGGCTGATCACGCAACTGCAGGCTGCCGGCCTGAAGCCTGGTGGCACGATGAAGAACGGCAAACGCGGCTGGACACAGCCGGTGCCATTGCTGCGCGCGGCGATCGAAGGTACGCCGCATGTCTCGGTCGCTGCCGACGGCAAGACGATCGCATTAGCGCAGGGCGAACAGATCGCGGTCCGTGCCGCACTCGACGGCGCCAAGTCCGTCGATATCCGCAACGCACCGCTGGTGTTCGTCGGCTACGGCGTGAAAGCACCGGAACGCCGGTGGGACGATTACAAGGGCGTCGACCTGCACGGCAAGATCATGGTGGTGCTGGTCAACGATCCCGATTTCGAGACCGGGCAGGGCGATTTCGGTGGCAAGGCGATGACCTACTACGGCCGCTGGACCTACAAGTACGAAGAAGGCGCGCGCCAGGGTGCGGCCGGCGTGTTGGTGGTGCATGAAACCGCGCCGGCATCGTACGGCTGGGCGACGGTGAAGAATTCCAATACCAACACCATGTTCGACGTGGTGCGCGATCATCCGGCCGCGGTCCATCCGCGGCTGGAAGGCTGGATCCAGCGCGACGTCGCGGTGGACTTGCTGAAGCGCGCAGGCCTCGATTTCAACGCGCTGAAGAAACAGGCGCAGACGCGCGATTTCAAGCCGGTGGAACTCAAGGGCGAACGCTTCTCGGCGAAGTACGCGGTGGATTCGAAAGTGATCACCTCGCAGAACGTGATCGGCGTGGTTCCGGGTCGCAAGCACCCCGGTGAAATGGTGATGTACAGCGCGCACTGGGACCACCTCGGCATCGGGCAGCCCGACGCCAAAGGCGATCGCATCTACAACGGCGCGGTGGACAACGCCAGTGGCGTCGCCGGCGTGATGGCGCTGGCGCGCGCGTTCGCCAAGGCGAAACCGGCACCCGACCGTTCGCTGGGATTCCTGTTCGTTACCGCCGAGGAAAAAGGCCTGCTCGGTTCCGAGTACTACGCCAGCAAGCCGGTGTATCCGCTCGGCAAGACCGTCGGCGTGATCAACATCGATGGCATGAACATGTACGGCCCGAGTCGCGACTTCAGCATCTCCGGCAGCGCGAAGCTCGATCTCCTCGATGACCTGATCGCCACCGCGAAACAGTGGAACCTGAGCTACAGTCCCGATTCGCGGCCGGAAGCGGGCAGCTTCTTCCGTTCCGATCACTTCTCGTTCGCCAAGCGCGGCGTGCCTGCAGTGTCGTTCGAATCCGGCGACGACATGATCGATGGCGGCCTGGCCGCTGGCCGCAAGCTGAGCGAGGACTACACGCGCGATCGCTACCACCAGCCCGCCGACCAGTGGGAAGCGTCGTGGACGATCACCGGTGCCGCGCGCGACCTGCAGGTGGTGTATGCGCTGGGCTGGCAACTCGCCAATTCGCGTGAGTGGCCGAACTGGTCGCAGGATTCGGAATTCCGCACGACGCGCGACCAGAGCGCGAAGGATCGCAAATGAACCGGGCACTGGCTGCCCTGCTCGCCACGATCGCTTGCGGAACCGCGTTTGCCGCCGACCCCGTCGCGCAGGTCCGTTTCACCTTCGATCGCGACCACATCCTGACGCAGGATGCCCGCGGTTTCGCCGATGTCGCTGCGCAACGCCGCATCACCATCGACGACCCGGCGCGCATCGCTTCGATCTCCAAACTCGTCACCACGCTCGGGGTGATGCGACTGGTCGAACTAGGCAAATTGAATCTCGACGAAGACGTGTCGAAACAACTCGGCTGGAAATTGCGCAACCCGGCATTCGCCGACACGCCGATCACCCTGCGCATGTTGCTGTCGCATACCTCCAGCCTGACCGACGAGGCCGGCTACTGGAACGTCGCTCTGGACGAGGACATTCGCGATCTCGCCGGCAATCCCAAGGCGTGGGACAGCGCGCACGCACCGGGCACCTGGTTTCGTTACACCAATCTCAATTTCCCGATCGTCGCCAGCGTGATGGAACGCGCCAGCGGTGAGCGCTTCGATGTGTTGATGCAACACCTGGTGCTGAAACCGCTGGGCCTGCACGCCTGCTTCAACTGGTCGGGTTGCGATGCCGCGACGATCGCGCGCGCGGTGGTGCTGTACGACGCCAATGGCAAACCGGAGAAGGACGACTTGCACGGACAAACGCCCGACTGCGTGGTGATCAAGGAACGCGATGGCAGCTGTGATCTTTCGCATTGGGTGGCCGGCCGCAACGGCACGCTGTTCGCGCCGCAGGGTGGCTTGCGCATTTCGGTGCTGGACTTGGCAAAGATCGGGCAACTGCTGTTGAACGAAGGGCGCATCGGCAAGGCGCGTTTCCTCAAGCCGACATCGGTGCGGATGATGCTGGCCTCGCACTGGCGCTACGACGGCCATGACGGCGATATCGGCGAGATGGACGAGCCGCAACGCGGCAGTTTCTTCTGCAGTTACGGCTACGCGACGCAACAGCTCGGCAGCGGTGATGGCAAGCGTTGCCGCGACGACCTGTTCGGCGATGGCCGCCTCCACGTCGGTCATTCCGGCAATGCCTACGGCCTGCTCTCGGGCGTGTGGATCGATCCCAAATCCGGTACCGGCGTGGCGTATTTCGCCACCGGCGTGGAGAACGCCGCGAGTGGCGCGCATTCCGCCTTCAGCGCCATCGAGGAACAGATGGCGACGGGGCGATAACGTCGTCGCATGGAACATCGGTGCACGCGCATGACCGTGCACTCTGCGACAATCCGCCAATGAATGCACGAAACCCCGCCCCGGCCACGGCGATCGATTCCGGCGGCATCACCTTCCATCATCCGCTGGCTTTCTGGCTCGGCTGCCTGCTGCTGATCGCCGGCGTGTTCGCGCATGCACCAATGTTGCTGATGGGCCGCTACACGCACTGGCAGATGGTCGGCATGGCGATGGATGGCTGGATGCTGGCCGGCATGGCCGCGATTCCGCTCGGGCTTGCGCTGGCAGGTTACGGGTTGATGCCGCGTCTGGCGCAGATGCGCGAAACCCGGCGCGGCAACCATTTGCATTTCCATATCGCCGATGGCGTGCCGCTCAATCGCGCGCACTGGACGCTGGTCGCGGTACTGGTGGTGGCACTGGCGGTCGACGTGATGAAACCGGCCACGCTCGGTTTCGTCGTGCCGGGCATGAGCCACGAATACGGAATCCCGAAACCGACCGCGAGCTGGCTGGCGCTGGTCGCCCTGACCGGAACCACGATCGGGTCGGTGGTGTGGGGACGCATCGGCGATCTGTTTGGACGACGCGCGGCGATTTTGTTGTCGGCGCTGATGTTCATGGGCACTGCGATCTGCGGGGCGATGCCGGATTTCAGCTGGAACCTGCTGATGTGCTTCCTGATGGGCGCATCCGCCGGCGGCTTGTTGCCGGTCGCGTTCACGCTGATGGCGGAAACCGTGCCTGCGGCGGATCGCGGCTGGTTGCTGGTCGCGCTCGGCGGCATCGGCACGTCCGCAGGCTATCTGCTCGCTGCCGGCGCCGCCGCAGTGCTGGAACCGATGTTCAGTTGGCGCGTGCTGTGGCTGCTGGGCTTGCCGACCGGCGCGTTGATCATCTTCCTCAATCGCTGGATTCCGGAATCGCCGCGCTTCCTCTCCGATGCCGGACTGGAGTCGCAAGCGCGCGCGGTGTTGCAACGTTTCGCCGGCACCGCCGCCGCGGTGGAAAGCGATGACAGCGCGCATCCCGGTGCGCCCGACATCGACAACCCGCATGCGGTCGCCGGCCTGCGCGCGCTGTTGCGCGGTCGCCACGCCAGCATCAGCTGGGGCTTGATCGTGTGCGGCATTGCCTGGGGGCTGGCCAACTTCGGCTTCCTGCTGTGGCTGCCGGTGAACCTGACGCAACTCGGCGTCGATCCCAAGGCCGCAAGCGCATTGCTGGCGAAGGGCGCGATCCTGGCCCTGCCCGGCATCGCCGTGGTGGTCTGGCTGTATCACCACTGGAGCAGCGTGCGATCGCTGGTGCTGTTCATCGTGCTGAGCGCGATGTCGCTGCTGGTGTTCGCTGCGCTCGGCCTGTTCCACATCGCGTCGCCGGGCTTCACGATCACTGCCGTCGCGTTGTTGCTGGTGAGCATCAGCGGCGTGGTGGCGATGCTGATTCCCTATGCGGCGGAAATCTATCCGGTGCAGTTGCGCGGCACCGGCTCCGGCGTGATCGCCGCCAGCACCAAGGCCGGTGGCGTGCTTGGTGCCGGCCTCGGCGTGCTGGGACTGTTCCAGCATCTGGCGATTTCCGCCACGGCGATCGCGGTGATCCTGCTGGTGTCCGCGGTGATGCTGTGGCGCAACGGCATCGAAACGCGCGGCGTGTCGCTGGAAGACATCCAGGATCAGTTGGCCGCCGCCGACTGATCGCACGGCGACGGATCACGGGCCGTCGGGAATCTCCGCTTCCACCAGTTGCGCGAGCAAGGTCAACGATTCCTGCCAGCCGAGATAGCACATCTCGGTCGGGATCATCGCCGGGATGCCGCGCTGCTCGATCGAAACATCAGTGCCGCACATCACCGGCTTCAGCACGACGGTGGTGCGCATTTCGCCGGGAAGATTCGGATCATCGAAGGCATCGGTGTAGACGATCTTCTCGCCCGGCACCATCTCCTGGTATTCGCCGCCGAACGCGTGGCTGCTGCCAGTGGAGAAGTTGGTGAAACTCATCTTGTAACGACCACCGACGCGTGCATCCATTTCATGCACTTTGCCGGTGAAACCGTGTGGTGGCAGCCATTTGGCCATCGCATCGGGATCGATGAAGGCCTTGTAGATGCGGTTGGCGGGCGCGCGCAGGACGCGATGCAAGGTAACGGTTCCAGTGGACATGGGCTTCTCCTGTTTCAACCGCGGACCGCCGCTTCGATCGCGGCAATATCGATTTTCTTCATCGTCATCATGGCGTCGAACGCGCGCTTGGCCACCGCCGCATCGGCGCTGGTCACCGCCTGCGTCAGCGCAATCGGCGAGATCTGCCATGACAAACCCCATTTGTCCTGGCACCAGCCGCACTCGCTTTCCTGGCCGCCGTTGCCGACGATCGCGTTCCAGTAACGATCCGTTTCCGCCTGGTCGACGGTGGCGACCTGGAAGGAAAATGCGTAGCCGTGCTTGACGCCCGGACCGCCGTTGAGCCCGAGGCACGGGATGCCCATCACGGTGAAGTCCACCATGAGCGCGTCGCCCTGCTTGCCCGCCGGGTAATCGCCAGGCGCGCGATGGACCGCGCCGACGGATGAGTCGGGGAAAGTCGCGGCATAGAACTTCGCAGCTTCTTCGGCGTCGCCGTCGTACCAGAGACAGATGGTGTTTTTTGCGGGTGTTGTCATGTCATTGCTCCTCAAGAGTGGGATCAGGGCATCGGCTTGGGGCAGTTCACCAGCCAGCCCTTGCCGAACTTGTCGGTGAAGCCGGCGAAGCGATGGGCCCAGAACGTTTCCGCAATCGGCATCTGCACATTGCCGCCTTCCGACAGCGTGGCGAAGATGCGCTCGGCTTCTTCCGGGGTCGCGACCATGATGTTGATGCAGGTGCTGCCCGCCGCGTGCGGCGCCGGGCCATCGGCGCCCATCAGGATGGCGTTGCCGGCTTCGACCTGTGAATGCATCACTTTGTCGGCGGAGTCCGGACCGCACTCCCCGGCCATCGGTGATTCGCCATAGGTGAAGCGTTGGGTGACTTCTCCACCCAATGCCTTGGCGTAGAAGTCCATCGCTTCGCGCGCGTTGCCATCGAAGTTGAGATAGGCGACCAGTTGCAGGGATTCGTTCTTCATTTTGCGGTTCTCCGTGATGTGGTTGGAACGGGCAACAACAATTCGATATAGCGATGCAGATGCGCGACGGCATCGGCGGCGACGGCAAGATCGTCCTGCGCCTTGGCGAGAATGAAGCCGCCCTGCAATGCCGCCTGGGTGAACAGCGCGACGCTCTCCGGTGTCCACGTCGCCTTCGGCGCGTATTTCTTCTTCGCCGCGGCGATATCGCGCACCAGCGTGTCGGCATGGCCTTCGATGCCGGCGCGGCAGGCGTCCCGCAGCGCGGGATGGCTGTCGTAGGTTTCCTGCACCAGCGTGCCGAGCAGGCAGGTGTATTCGGCCAATTCGCCGCGCAGCAATTCGCCGCGCAGATCGACATAGGCCAGCACGCGATCGCGCGGATCGGGCAACACGTGATACGCCGCCTGCGCGAACAGTTCGCCAGTGAAGGCGTTCCAGTGTTCCACCGCCGCCAGCGCCAATGCTTCCTTGCTGGCGAAGTGGTGGAAGAACGCGCCCTTGCTGACGCCGGCGGCGCGGCACAGATCGTCGACCGTCGTCGCCGCATATCCGCGCGTGCGGAACTCGTGCAGCGCAGCACCGAGCAGGCGCTGGCGGGCAGGAACGGTGGCGGTGGATGCGGCAGTCATGGCGATCAACCGGCCTGCACAGGTCCGGCGACCTTGTAGGTGTTGAGCATGTTGCCGGTCGCCATGGCTTCGCTGCTGATGAGTTCGAATGCGCGGGCCGGGGTTCCTTCCGCAAAGAAGCGCTTGCCCGTGCCCAACAGCACCGGATAGACGATCAGCAGGACTTCATCCACCAGCCCCTGTTCGAGCAGCGTCGATGTCAGCGTGGAACTACCCGAGAGGACAAGATCCGGGCCGTCCTGCGATTTGAGACGACGAATGTCGGCGGCGATGTCGGGCCCGAGCCCCTGCGACGGTCCCCACTCCAGACTTTCCGGATGGTGGGTCGCGATGAATTTTGTCGCTGCATTGAGGCGGTCCGCCATCGGACTGCTCGGCGCCTTCGGCCAGAAACCCGACCAGCTGTCATAGGTGCGGCGGCCAAGCAGCAGATCGAAATGCTCGCCATGCGCGGCGAGCACTGCATCGCGGCCAGCGGGCGAGCGATAGGGCGCGGTCCAGTCGCTGTACGGGAAACCGTCACCATCATCGGAGTGCTGGATCACGCCGTCCAGCGAAATGTGCTCAATGATTTTCAACTTTCTCATTTGGGTTCTCCGGCATTGATGGCCAATTGCGCAGCGAATGCGCGTTGGTAGGCGGGTCGCGCTTCGCCGCGCGCGACATAGGCGGCAAGGCTCGGAAATTCGGCGAGGATGCCCGATGGTTTCACCCGCAGCAGCACCGACACCATCATCAGATCACCGGCACTGAATTCACCGTCGAGCCATCCGGCATCGCCCAGGCGAGCGGACAACTGCTTGAGCCGATTGCGAATGCGCTCCACCACCAGCGGCATACGTTCCTGTGTCCAGGGCTTGTCGCCCTCCCCGAATTTCGCGATCGCGAGTTCGAGGATCGGTGGCTCGACCGTGTTGAGTGCGGCAAACATCCAGGTGATCGCCCGTGCCCGCGCATCAGCGTCGGCCGGAAACAGTCCGGGATGCTGTTCGGCGATATGGAACACGATCGAACCCGTCTCGAACAGGGCAAGGTCGCCTTCCTCATAGGTGGGAATCTGGCCGAAGGGATGCAGGCGCAGATGCGCAGGCTCCTTCATCGCAGCGAATGACACCAGGCGAACTTCGTAGGGCTGGCCCGCCTCTTCCAACGCCCAGCGGACACGCGTGTCGCGTGCCAGTCCCTTGCCGCCATCGGGCGAGCGTTCGAATGCGGTAATGACGATGGTCATCGCGGGACTCCGGTGGTTTCGATCCTGGAATTGACAATACCGACTAGTTGGTATGTTGTCAAGCCCCGGGATTTACCCGGTTTTACGCGCGATCGGCGGGCTAAGCACACGCTGTCATTCCCGCCCAACGCGGATTCGTCGCGGCATTGCCGGCTTTCATCGCAAGCCGACTGGCACGCGTGCCACTCACCGTTATGCTCCATCGCACATCGCATCGTCATTGCAGCGAGCCGCACATGTTCAAGTCCTTGCTCAAACAATTGTTCTTCGTCCTGCGCATCGCTATTGCCTGGGGCCTCGTGGTGATCCTGGTCACAGCGCTTTACTCGGCCATCCCGATCGTCCGCGAATACCCGCCACCGATGTTGATCCTCGGCATGGGCACCATGGTGCTGGTTATCGCCGGCGCGTTCTCGCACCTGCATCGCGTGCGCCTGATCGCGGGCAACATCGATCGCGACGCTCTGAGCAATCGCCAACGACGGCTGGTGGAAATCCCACTGGAAGCAGGCGAAGCGTTTGACCTGCTGGATGCCGCGATCCGTGAACTTCCAGGCATCCAGCAAGTGCAAAGCGCGCGCGACAGCCTGCAGGTGAAGGCCAAGGTGGCTCGCCCTTACACCTATGGCGAGCATCCATTACGGCGCTGGAACCCGCTGCTGTGGTTCGGCTTGCCGCGCAACCAGTTGCAGGCGACGGTCACGCCCGGCGAAGACAGTGGCCGTGTCACCCTGATCTGCGAACCGGAAAACCCGGCGTGGAGCGACTGCTTCCTGGTTGATGACGGCAGCAATTACGAGAACGCCGAAGCCATCGTCCGCGCGATCACCCGCCGCATAGGCGAACGTCGTCGCAACGAACAGGCCACTGTCGTGCAGACCACCGCGCAGAAGGAACTCACCGAAGCCAAATTGCATCTACTGCACGCACAAGTCGAACCACACTTCCTCTACAACACCTTGGCCAGCGCGCAATTGCTCACCCGCAGCGATCCCGAACGTGCCGAGGTGATGCTGGGCCACCTGATCCAGTACCTGCGCCATTCGCTGCCGAACGCCGCGGACGAAATGTCGACGCTCGGCGCAGAGCTGGAACGCGCGCTCGCCTATCTCGAAATCCTCAAGATCCGCATGGGCGATCGTCTCGACGTGCAGGTCGACGTTCCGGAATCTCTGCGTGCCACGCCACTGCCGGCGATGATGTTGCAGACGCTGGTGGAGAACGCGATCAAGCATGGGCTGGAACCACGCACCGTCGGCGGCACCGTATGGCTGCGCGCACGACGCGACGATGGCGCCATCGCGGTCACCGTGGCCGACAATGGCGCAGGTTTCACCGGCAGGACCAGTGGCAGCGGCATCGGCCTGAAGAACGTGCGTGAACGCCTGCGGCTGCGTCACGGCCCCGACGCCAACCTGTCGGTGATCGCGAACTTCCCCAGCGGCGTGGCCGCCACCATCACCGTTCCGGCTGCAGCGACTGCGGAGCGTGCGAACCATGTCTGAGGTCCGTACCTGCATCGTCGCCGAAGACGAAATCCTGTTGCGACATTCGCTGGTCGCCGAACTCCAGCGCGCGTGGCCGACACTGCGGATCGTCGCCGAATGCGAAGACGGCGCGAGTGCGGTGGAAGCGTTGGCCGAACACATGCCGGATATCGCCTTCCTCGATATCCGCATGCCCGGCCTCAACGGTCTGGAAGTCGCGGCACTCGCTGCCGAAGCCAGCCCACGCACGAAGATCGTGTTCGTCACCGCCTACGACCAGTACGCCATCGATGCCTTCGACCGTGGCGCGATCGACTACCTGTTGAAACCGGTGAAACCGGAACGACTGGAGGCGACGATCGCGCGCTTGCAGGCGCAGGATGCATTGCCCGATGCCGCGGCACTTGCCGTGCTGCTCGACAAACTCGGGGCCTTGCCGAACGCCGCCGGCGCACTCGAACCGCTGACCTGGCTCACCGCCAGCGCGGGTCGCGAGACGAAACTGATCCTGGTCGACGATGTCGCCTATTTCCGCGCCGATCACAAATACACCACCGTGGTCACCGTCGATGGCGAGGCGTTGCTGCGCACGCCATTGCGTGAATTGCTGCCGCGCCTGGACACCGCGCATTTCAAGCAGATCCACCGTTCTACCATCGTCAACCTGAGAGCCATCGCCGGCATCGCCCGCGACGACAGCGGTCGCGGCACCGTGCGGCTGAAGCGGCGCCCGGAAACACTCACGGTCAGCCAGCCATTCATGGCCCTGTTCAAACACATGTGATCCCGGAGAAACATCATGTCCTACAAGTTGATCGCGCTATTCCAGTTTCTTCTGGCACTGTCCGGATGCTCGCAGAGCGGGACCACCATCAGCCATCGCATCCAATCCAACGACGAGTCCCTGGACAGCACCATCCACATCCAGGATGGGGTGGCACGCTTTGAATGCGTGGATAGCAGCAGCGGCCAATGCCAGTACACGCTCTATCCCGACGCCTGCAGCGGCAAGCCCGATTGCAAGCTCGCGCCGTTGCAACGCTTCGGTGTCGCACGCGGGGAAAGCCGACAACTGGCGGGCGTCGTCAAGTTCCATCCCTGCGTCACCACCACGACCGCTACCCTCGGAGCCGACTGCAAGCCCGTGACGACGCATTGAATCGCGATCTCAGCGCAATTCCTGCGACAAATCAAACCTATCGATGCGACGGCCGAGCAGGCGCAACGCGAACGCCAATTCCAGCGCGAACACGATGCCGCCGCAGATCGCCGCCAGCACCACGCCGAGGGCGAATCCACTCACCCAGTGACCGAACAGGTAAGCGATGCCGCCCAGCAACGCTGCGGGGATCGCCACCAGCAACACGGTGAGGAGATAGCCGAACATGAAGATCATGCGCTGGCCCATCACGTCGAAACCGCGACCACCATTGTCCGGGCCAAGCGTCCACGCCGGGAAATACAACATGCCGGCGAACGGCACGCACAACATCAATCCGAACAACGGTGGCGACAGCAGGGCCGCCCCGACCGCGGTCGCAATGACTTGCGACAACCCGAATTCGGCGTATCGGGAGGCAAGTGCCTGCGCACCGAACAGCAACAACAACCAGAACGCGGAACACATCACCGTCGCCGGCGTCGACAGTTCACCCAGCGCGATCTGCCAACCGCGCAGTGGCATGGACTTGAGTACATCGAGGCGTTCAAACGTCCGTCGCAATCCTTTCTGCACCATCATCGGCCCGAGGAAGACCAGCCACCCACCCAGCATCGGCACGGCAATGCCGAGCGCAACCAACACGCTCTTGCGCGCCGGATCCGCAGCCAGCCACTGGCACAACGCGATCACCACGACCGCGGCGATCAGCCATGTGCGCGGTCGATACAGCGGCCCCATCTCCACCAACCCCTTCCACAGAAATGCCAGCGCGGGTTCGCCGTGTCCCGACAAGCGGAACGGTTCGCTGCGCGGCTTGCCGGGTTTGCGCACGCCCAGGCGGCCATCGCGTTTCGCCGCGACCACCTCGGCACGACGACGCGCATGCACGATCGCCGCATCCTCGAACGACACTTGCGCACGCACCACCCAGAGGTAATTCACGACCAGCAATGCCAGCGCCGGCAGCAATGCGCGCAGGAAGCTCGCGCCATCGCCGGCGAAGATCGGCGCGATCATCCAGCGGAACGGCATCAGCAACCACGACAATGGCGCGGTGTTGACGATGCCTTCGAACCACGGCTGCAATCGTGCGATGTCGGCGCGCGATCCCAGCACGGGCGGTTGCATCTCGCGCAACGGCCACCAGCAGGCCAGCGCGATCGCCGCGAACACGCAAGTCACCACGAAGCGGCGCAACCATGGCCGCACGCCGAAACCAATCAGGCGTTCGCAGGTGAACGAAGCCGCGAGCGAATGCAGCTTCAACGTCGACATCAGCAGCCACATGCCGGTGGCGAACTGCAATGGATGCCCACTGAAACCGCCACCACGGCGCAGCAGCAAACCGATCAGGAACGACGAAAAGAAGATCCCGAGCTGCGAACGCAGCAATCCGAAATGGATCAATGACGTTCGCGTCAACGGCGCCGGGAACAGGAAATCGATCTCGGCTTCGCTGAAGCCCAGGCGGACGCTCTCGCGCGAGAGGATCCATTCCAGGAAGACATACAAGGCCAACGCCAGTGCCGCCGCCGAAGCGAAACTCGCCAGCACTTCCGGCGACATCCGCGCCGCGCCCGAGGCATCGCCCACATGCACGACTTTGCGGAACAGGAAGAAATACAGGTACGCAGCGCCGACCACCGCACCGAACAGGTATTTGGGCTGGCGCAGGCGCAACACGCGCTGGCGCACGTTGTTGTAGAGCGACATCGCCTGCAGATAGACGAACGCGCCAACGACCGTGCCGAAGCGGTTGCCCCGGATCATCACGCCTGCTCGTGCCCGGTTTCGCTGGTGGCGCGGAAGAACACGTCTTCCAGACTGGCGGCACCATCCGCGGCGTAACGCGTGCGCACTTGCGCCACCGTGCCATCGGCCAGCTTGCGGCCATCCTTGAGGATCAGCAGGTGCGTGCACACTTCCTCGACCAGATCGAGCAGGTGCGAGCTGAGGATGATCGCCACGCCTTCTCCGGAGAGCCTGCGCATGCTGTCCTTCATGCGCCGGATGCCGTAGGGATCGAGGCCGGTCAGCGGTTCGTCGAGGATCACCGCGCGCGGCGCGTGCAGCAGCCCGCAGGCGATCGCGAGTTTCTGCTTCATCCCGCGCGAGAGTTCCGCCGGCAACAGCTTGCGCTTGTCGCTCATTTCCAACTCATCAAGAATCGGTTGCGCGCGCGCCTGCCAGTCATCGACACCGTAGATGCGTGCAACGAAGTTGAGATGCTGTTCGACGGTGAGATGGTCGAACAGGCGCGGCTCGTCGGGAATGAAGGCCAGTTGCCGTTTCGCGCCGACCGGATCTTCGGCCACATCGATGCCACCGATAAGCGCATGGCCCGTCGTCGCCGGAATGATCCCCGACAGGCAACGCAAGGTGGTGGTCTTGCCGGCGCCGTTTGGCCCGACCAGACCCATCACTTCACCCGCACCGACCATGAAGGAAAGATCATGGACTGCGGTGAAGTCCCCGTAACGCTTGCTCAGGTGTGCGACTTCGATCATGGATGGAGTCTAGCGTGGACCCCCTCCCCCATTTACAGTGACAGATGTCATGAACTATCTCGCGCATGCTTGGCTGGCGCGCCACTCGGACGACGCCATCCTCGGCGCGCTGCTCGGCGATTTCGTGCACGGGCAAGCCGCATTGCTGGACTGGCCGCCAGAGGTGCGCACGGAAATCCTCCGTCATCGCCACATCGATCGCTACACCGATACCCATCCCGCGGTCGCCGCAGCGCGCGTCCAGTTCGGTGATTTGCGTCGCTATGCCGGCATCGCCCTGGACGTGTATTTCGACCACTGCCTGGCGCGCGACTGGTCGCGCTGGAACGACGGCCCACTCGATGACTTCACCGCGCGCGTCTATCGCGTACTGCAGGAACATCGCGACACCTTGCCGCCACGCTTGCAGGCCATCGCCCCGCACATGGCGGCACACGACTGGCTCGGTTCCTATGGCGAACGGGCGAGCGTGGATCGTGCCATGCGCGGCATCGCCACCCGACTCTCGCGCAATGGTGATCGCTTGATCGCCTGCCTGCCCGTGTTGCGCGAAAACGAGGCCTCGATCAACGCGACCTTCGACGCATTTTTCCCCGACCTTGTCACTGCTGCAGCACTGATGAGCGACGAGCCCGAACCAGCCGTCGCGCGTTAACCGGCTGCGACCGTGTCCGACGCGAGCTGCGCACGCTGTTCGCGCCGCGCCAGCGCGTACACCAGCAAACCGCCCACCGCGGTCGCTGCACCGACATAGCCAGTGGATGTCCAGCCGTAGCCCGCGGTGATCGCCATGCCACCCAACCATGGCCCGAATGCATTGGCCGCGTTGAATGCGGAATGGTTGGATGCCGCCGCCAATGTTTGTGCGCTGCGTGCCACGTCCATCAGATGCGATTGCAGGATCGGCGCCAATGCCCCCATGGTTCCGACCGCGACGATTGCCGGCAGCACCGTCCACCACGCATGCGCGGCGAGCGGAAACACCAGCAACAACAATGCCGACCACACCAGCACCATCGCCGCGGCACGGAAGCCGTAACGATCGAACAACCAGCCGCCCGCCAGCGTGCCGAGAATTCCGCCGATCCCGAATGCGATCAGCCCGATCGGAATGAAACTCCTGGGCATCCCGGTGACCTGCACCAGCGTCGGCGAGAGGTAACTGAAAACGCAGAACATGCCTGCGAATCCGATCGCGCCGATACCCAGCGACAACCACACCGGCGCGCGATTGAAATCGCGCAGCTCGGCCAATGCATCCGCGCGCGGCGCACCCATGCCGGATGGCAGCACGCGCGCGGTCATCAGTGCTGTCGCGATCGCGATGACGCTGACCAGCCCGAACGCGTAGCGCCAACTCAACATCTGCCCCAGCCACGTCGCCAACGGATTGCCGATCAGCAATGCCACCGACAAGCCCAACATCACCCGCCCGACCGCAGCACCCCGCTGCGACGGCGGACTGATATGCGCGGCGACCAATGCCGCCACACCGAAGTACGCGCCATGCGGCAATCCGGCGATGAAGCGGAACAGCAGCATCGTCTGGTAATTCGGTGACAACGCACTCGCCAGGTTGCCCAACGCGTAGAAGCCCATCAGCACCAGCAACAACGTGCGCCGCCGCAAACGTGCACCAAGGATGGCGAGCAACGGCGCGCCCACCACCACACCCAGCGCGTAGGCGCTGACCACGTGCCCGACCTGCGGCTCGCTGACACCGAAGCCGCGCGCGATCTCGCTGATCAGGCCCATCACCACGAACTCGCTGGTACCGATGGCGAAACCGCCCATCGCCAGCGCGAAGATGACCCACATCACTTGGCGTGGGGACAGGGGGGCGTGGGGGGTTGTGATTGGGGCGGATTGGGTAAGGGTCATTCGGTTATTGTGCGCCGCAATATGGTTCGGTAGCGGTGAAAACGATGGCAACCCATCGCACGTGTATCTTTTCCATTCAAAAGAATCACCGGCATGCCTGCCCAGCACGCCATCACCCTGTAGCCATTAATTTCGAGCCGGGGCAGTTGGGTTCCCAAAAATTGCTTGCCTCGCCTTGGAGCGGCTACCCTGGGACATCTTTGAGCCGGCCCGCCCATGTCCATCGATTTCGAATTCGACAGAGCTGTTCGACTGATGGCATTCAAATGGCTGGACTCCCAAAAGGCGATACATGGTGACGTGCTGCCAAGAGAAATCCTTGAGCGCGGCTTTGTTTTCAATGGTTCGAATGTCCCAATCGTCGGGCCTCAAGGAATATTCAAGCCTCGAATCATTAAAAGCATTCCTCTTTCCATTACGACAATTCCGGGAGGCCCCCTGACGATGATCTCCGGGATGGTGCATCCGTCATTCATTACCGATACCGGGGAGAAAACCCCAATCATCATGAAAATGTAGGCGTTCGATTGGCAATGGATACGCAAACACCCCTCGTTTACTGCTATCGCATCATGCCGGGCAGTTACATCGTTTCCTATCCTGTCTTTGTTTGCGGAGACAAGCCCGATGCCCTCACCTTCGATATTCAGTTGGATGACGAAGTCGGTCTACTCCATTACGCGCGGTCACAACCCAGCGAACTAATTGCGGAAAATGCCATCCATCGTCGCTACATCACGACAACGGCAAAACGACGTCTTCACCAGGTTGCCTTCCGTGAAAGGGTCTTGAAGGCTTATCAAACTCGCTGCGCACTATGCATGTTGAAACATGCCGCTCTGCTGGATGCGGCTCATATCATTCCTGACGGCGAACCAGATGGCGAACCAGAGGTTTCCAATGGCTTGTCCCTGTGCAAAATCCACCATGCGGCTTTCGATCTCAATTACTTGGGAATCACGCCAGGGTATAGGGTGGAAGTTCGTCGGCAACTTCTGGATGAAATAGACGGTCCGATGTTGCAGCACGGAATAAAAGCAATGCATGGACAACGCATTGCTCTGCCAAACTCTCGCCGAGAACGTCCGTCAGTCAAGCGGTTAGAAGCACGTTTCGAAAAATTTCGGCTCGCAGACCAGACGTCATAGTCAAAAAAAGCGGCCTTGCGGCCGCTTTTCATTTACACCTTGATCCGAACTCAAACCCCGATCGGATTCGGCTTGTCCACGTCGATCCCGAACACCTTGATCGCCTTCTCGACATCCTTGGCGGTCAGCTTGCCCTCTTCGGCCAACGCACTGACTGCGGCGAACGCAACATGGTTGCGATCGACTTCGAAGTGACGGCGCAAGTTCGCGCGGGTGTCGCTGCGACCGAAGCCGTCGGTACCAAGCACCACATAACGGTTCGGCACGAATTCGCGGATCTGGTTGGCGAAGGTGCGCACGTAGTCGGTGGCGGCGATCGCCGGGCCATCGCGACCGCTGAGCAGCTGCGTCACGTAGGGCGTGCGCTTGTCCTTCGCCGCTGGATGCAGGCGGTTGTAACGAACGGCCGCCTCGCCGTCTCGCGCGAGTTCGGTGAAGCTCGGGCAGCTCCACAGGTCGGCGTCCACGTTGAATTCTTTTTTCAGCAATTCCGCCGCCGCGATCACTTCGCGCAGGATGGTGCCGCTGCCCATCAGTTGCACGCGTAGGCCGCCCTTCTTCGACTTCTCGCCTTCGCGCAGCAGGTACATGCCTTTGATGATCCCGTCCGCGCTGCCTTCCGGCATCTCGGGATGGGTGTAGTTCTCGTTCATCAGGGTCAGGTAGTAGTACTCGTCCTGCTGCTCGGCGAGCATGCGCTGCATGCCGTGCTGGACGATCGTCACCACTTCGTAGCCGAAGGTCGGATCGTAGCTGCGGCAGTTGGGGATGAAGCTGGTCTGGATGTGGCTCTGGCCGTCCTCGTGCTGCAGGCCTTCGCCGTTCAGCGTGGTGCGACCGGCGGTGCCGCCGAGCAGGAAGCCGCGCGCGCGCATGTCCGCCGCCTGCCATGCGGCATCGCCGATGCGCTGGAAGCCGAACATCGAGTAGTAGATGTAGAACGGCATCATCTGCAGATCGTTGGTGCTGTAGCTGGTCGCCGCAGCCATCCACGAAGCGAACGCACCCGCTTCGGTGATGCCTTCTTCCAGCACCTGGCCGGCGGCATCCTCGCGATAGAACATCAACTGGTCGGCATCGACCGGCTTGTACTTCTGCCCCTGTGGCGAGTAGATGCCGAGCTGGCGGAACAGGCCTTCCATGCCGAAGGTGCGCGCTTCGTCGGCGACGATCGGCACGCAACGCGGACCGACCTGCTTGTCGCGCAGGATGATGTTGAGCGCCTGCACGAAGGCCATGGTGGTACTGATCTCGCGATCGCCGGTCGATTTCAGCAGGCGTTCGAACGTGTCCAGCTTCGGCACTTCCAGCGAGGTGCTGGCCTTGCGCCGACGCTGCGGCAGGAAGCCGCCGAGCGCGTTGCGGCGTTCCAGCATGTATTGCACTTCCGGCGAATCCTTGCCGGGATTGAGGAACGGCACGTTGCCGTCCTTGAACAATTCTTCCGGCAAATCCTTCTCGAGCTTGAAACGATCGCGAAACGCGAGGACCGATTCGTTGTCGAGTTTCTTGGTCTGGTGGGTGGGATTGAGCGCTTCGCCGGCGCCGCCCATGCCGTAGCCCTTCACCGTCTTGGCGAGGATCACCGTCGGCACGCCTTCGGTCTTCATCGCGTTGTCGTAGGCGGCATACACCTTGTGCGGATCGTGGCCACCGCGGTTGAGGTGCCAGATGTCGTCGTCGCTCATGTTGGCGACCAGCTTGGCGGTTTCCGGATACTTGCCGAAGAAATGCTCGCGCGTGTAGGCGCCGCCGAAGGCCTTGCAGTTCTGGTATTCGCCGTCGAGCGTTTCCATCATCAATTTCTTGAGGATACCGTCCTTGTCCTGCGCCAGGAGCGGATCCCAGTAACTTCCCCACACCACTTTCAGCACGTTCCAGCCGGCGCCGCGGAAGTTGCCTTCCAGTTCCTGGATGATCTTGCCGTTGCCGCGCACCGGGCCGTCGAGGCGCTGCAGGTTGCAGTTGATGACGAAGACGAGGTTGTCGAGGCCTTCGCGGCCGGCGACCGAGATCGCGCCCAGCGATTCCGGTTCGTCGGTTTCGCCATCGCCGAGGAAGCACCACACCTTGCGGTTGGTCTTCGGCATCAGGCCACGCGCTTCCAGATATTTCCAGTGGCGCGCCTGGTAGATCGCCGCGATCGGGCCGAGGCCCATCGACACCGTCGGCAGCTGCCAGAAATCCGGCATCAACCACGGATGCGGATAGGAACTGATGCCCTTGCCGTCGACTTCCATGCGGAAGTGGTCGAGCTGGTCTTCCGTCAGGCGGCCTTCCATGAAGGCGCGCGCGTAGATGCCCGGCGAGCTGTGGCCCTGCACGCCGATCAAATCACCCGGGTGATCGGCGCTCGGAGCGCGCCAGAAGTGATTGAAGCCGACGTCGTACAGCGTGGCGCTCGACGCGAAGCTGGCGATGTGGCCGCCGAGATCGCCCGGCTTGCGGTTGGCGCGGACCACCGTCGCCATCGCGTTCCAGCGGATCATCGAACGGATGCGCCATTCCATATGGGCGTCGCCCGGCAGCGCCGGTTCCTGCCACGCCGGGATCGTGTTGAAGTAGCCGGTGGTCGGCGAGAACGGCAGCTGCACGCCGCTGCGGCGGGTCAGTTCGACCATGTCTTCCAGCAACTGGTGCGCGCGCTCGGGGCCGCGCACATCGATGACGGACTTGATGGACTCGACCCATTCGCGGGTCTCGGTCGGATCGGGGTCGTTCTGCAGCAGGTCGTTCAGCCAGTCCATCGCGGCACCTTGGTTGTGGTGTGTCGATGGAGTCTAGCAAGGGCGGCGGGGTTCGATGCAGGGATTTTGTTTTGATCCGGGCATAAATATCAGCGCCCGCGCAACCCCTTCCAGATCGCCCCGGCACGAAGCTTCGCCAGCGACAGCTTCGGCGAGCGCGGATGGTCGAACAGCGCGCGTATCCGCCGATGAAGTTCTGGATCGAGGCGATCGCGCACGGGCCAATACTCGCGGTATTTCTTCTTGAAGAAGGCGGCGTATTCGCGATCGCCCAGCAGGCCTTCATCGAACATCCAGTTGGCGACCTGCAGTTCCTCGACGAAATTCAGGCCGCTGCGATAAACGCTGGTGCTGACGTTGCGTGGATGCTGGCGGTAGTAGTCCAGCAATTTCCCGCTGATATGGACCTTGCCGAGGCGGGCGAGGCCGATCCAGAACAGCCAGTCGCCGCAGAACTTGTAGTCGAGGTACTCGCGCGGAACCTGTTCGTACAGGTCACGCCGCCACACCACCATGCTGGCGTTGTAGATCGACGTCGGCGCCATCTGGCGGCGGATGAATTCGCGCCCGTCCAGCGTCTCGGCGAGACGATCGGCCTGCGATTGCCAGTTGAGGGCACCATCGGGCCCGACGAAATAGGCCTGGCAATAGGCCAGCACGCAGTCGGGATCGCCGCGCAGGCCTTCAAGCAGGGTTTCAAGGAAAGTCGGTTCGCACCAGTCGTCGCTCTCGGCGATCCAGATGTAACGCCCGCGCGCCAAGCCAATGCCCTTCTGCCACTGGCGGAAGGTACTGCCGCTGTTGGCCTCGTTGCGGACCAGATGAGTGACCTGGGGATGGTCGCGATAGCGCTCGAGCACGGCCATGCTGTCGTCGGGCGAGCAGTCGTCAAGCAGGATCAGTTCGAAATCGCGCCAAGTCTGCGCGAGAATGGACTCGATCCGCTGCGCCAGGTAGGGCGCGTGGTTGTAATTGGGGACGATGACGGAGACTTCGGGGGGCATTCGGCGAAATTTCCGTGTGGGCGTGACGAATGCCACTTGATCGGGGCAATAATATCCGACCTCGATCACATTCTCGCCCGTGACCACTGCCAGCCTCGTCGTCTCGACCTACAACTGGAAAGAAGCGCTGGCGCTGTGCCTGCAAAGCATCGCCGCGCAGAAGGTGCTGCCGATGGAAGTGATCGTCGCCGACGACGGTTCGCGCGCGGACACCGCCGAATTGATTCGCACCATGGCGCGCGATTTCCCGGTGCCGCTGATCCACGCCTGGCAGGAGGATGACGGCTTCCGGCTGGCGCGCGTGCGCAATCTCGGCATCGCCGCGAGTTCCGGCGACTACGTGATCTTCCTCGATGGCGACCTGATCCTGCACCCGCTGTTCGTCGCCGACCACCTGGCCACGATCCGCCCCGACATCTTCCTGCAGGGCGGCCGGCTCAATGCCACGCCGGAGGAATCTGCGCGACTGCTCGCGGGCGGCAAACCGAAATTCTCGCCCTTCATGGACATGGAGGGCCGCTTCAAGCGCAAGCACGCATTGCGACTGCCGTGGCTCGCGCGACGCAAGGCGCGGAATGCCGAAGGCGGACAGATGATGGGCTGCAACATGGGCATCTGGCGCAGCGACCTTGATCGCGTCAACGGCTTCGACGACAACTACGAAGGCTGGGGCCGCGAGGACGACGACATTTCCGCACGCCTGAAACACGCCGGCCTGGTGCGGCGACCGCTGCGCTTCGCCGGATTGGCGATCCACCTGTGGCACAAGACGCGCTGGCCCGATGGCATCCCGCCCACCGAAGTCCTGCCGAACGATCGCTTCTTCGACAAGGTCCTGGCCGAACAGACAATCCGCTGCGAACGCGGACTCGACGCCCACGTCTCCGCACGCCACGCACCCCCACGGCAATGATGATGCGCAGCAGCCTGCTGGTCACCACCTACAACTGGCCACAGGCATTGCATGCGGTACTGGCCAGCGTGCGCCGGCAAACCGTTTTGCCCGATGAAGTGGTGATCGCCGATGACGGTTCCGGCGCGGACACCCGCGAATTGTTGCTGGAGGAAGCGCGCGACTTTCCCGTCGCGCTGCGCCATGTCTGGCAGGAAGATCGTGGCTTCCGCGCCGCGAGCTCGCGCAATCGCGCATTGGCCGCCAGTCGCGGCGACACCGTCGTGATGATCGATGGCGACATGGTGCTGCATCCGGATTTCATCGCCGATCACCTTGCGTTGTCGCAACCGCGGTGTTTCCTGCAGGGCGGACGCATCCAGGCGACGCAAGCGCTGACACGGCGATTGCTCGATGGCGCGACGCCGCGCTTCCATCCCTTCATCGATGCCGACTTCAACGCGCAACACGGCGACGAACGCCGCCACGCCATCCGCAACCTCGCATGGGCGCGCAAGAAGGCCGCATCCGCCAACGCCGGCTCGACGGTGATGAGCTGCAACCTCAGCGCATGGCGCGACGATCTCGTCGCCGCCAATGGCTTCGACGAACGCATGGAAGGCTACGGCAGCGAGGATCTCGAACTCGATTTGCGCCTGCGCAATGCCGGATTGCGACGACAACGCTTGAAATTCGCCGGGCTGGCCATCCATCTTGCCCATTGCTCCCGGGCACCCACCGATCCCGAAGACCTGACGATGCCGAACAATCGCATCTTGCGGGAAACGGCGGACACACACGCCACCCGCTGCGTACTCGGGATGGATCGCTACGCGGCGGAATACGCCACGCCGCCGCCCGACCTGCGCATGCTCAGCCGATCAGCTGCGCCAGCGCCGACTGCATCCGTGCGCTGAACCCGGCGTCGTTGTCGAGATACCACCGGCGCGCGTTTGCGCCGATGCGGTCAAGTTCGTCATCGGGCATCGCGACGAGGCGCTCGATCGCTGCAGCCATCGCCGCATCATCGAAGAAATACGTGGTGGCGAGATGCTGGGTGCCGGTGCGATTGGCGGCAACCAGCACGCCACGCTCCGGCGTCACCAATTCGTTCATCGGTTCACCGTCGGTGGTGACGACCACCGCGCCGATGCTCATCGCCTCGACGATGTAGTGGCCGAAGCCTTCGGTTTCCGACGGGCACAGGTGGAAACGATGCGCGTTCTGCAGGCGTCGCAATTCGGCATCGTCGATGTAGTCGACGCGATGGACGATATTGGCCGCTGCGGGCTCGATCGCTTGCGCCGTACGCGGACTCTGCAGGATCGTCAGCGTCGGCCACTGCGGATGGCGCAGCCACAGCGCGATCAAGCGCTGCGTCCCCTTGTTGGAGCTGCGCCCGGCGAGATGGAAGAACGCACGTTCGCGCGGCACTGACGCATCGAGGCGATCGCCGCTGGTGAAGCCGCAGTACGCAACCTTGCAACCCTGTGCCTCGAAGATGCCGACCGCGTGCCGGGTCTTGACGAGCACGCCATCGACGCGCGGCAGCAACGCCACGTCCGCCGGCAGGCACCACTCCGGATTTGGCACGAAGAGCTGGTGCTGCGCCACCCCGAAATCCTCGGGACGCACGTGTTCCAGCATCAGGTTGGCGTCGAACTTCGAGCGTCCGGACAGGCGATGCAGCAGTGCACGCATCCGCATCAGCACGGGTCGCGACCACTTGCGCAACTTGCCGCGTCCGAGCGCGCTCACCACCACGGCATCGCCACCGCGACGCAAGGCCGCGACCAGCAATTCGATGTCGCGCGACAAGCCGACGCCGTTGTTCCAGGCGATCAGGTTCAGCGCACGCGGACGCTGCCGGGTCGTCATGGGTTCAACCGGCGTCGCTCTTGTGCGCCACCCGCAACTGCGCATCCACCGCGGCGATCGCGGTCATGTTGATGACGCGACGCGGGGTGGAGGAAGGCGTCAAAATGTGCGCGGGCTGGTCGATGCCCATCAGGATCGGGCCGATGGCGACGCCGTCGGTGACCACGCGCACCAGGTTGTAGCCGATGTTGGCGGCGTCGAGGTTGGGCATCACCATCAGGTTGGCGGCACCGTCGAGGCGCGTACCGGGGAAGATGCGCTTGCGCAATGCATCGTCGAGTGCGGTATCGGCCATCATTTCGCCGTCGATTTCCAGCGTCGGGCGCTTCGCCAGCACCAGTTCGCGCGCGCGCCGCATTTTCAGCGCCGAGGCATCGGAATGGCTGCCGAAATTGGAATGCGACAACAGCGCGACCTTCGGCTCGATGCCGAACAGCTTGAGCCGGTAGCTGGCCTGCAACGTTGCCGACGCGATCATCTCGGCGGTCGGGTCGAGCTGGACGTGGGTGTCGGTGAAGAACATCGCGCCATGGTTGTTGATCACCGCGGTCATCGCCGCGGTGTTGCTGACGCCCGGCTCGAAATCGAACACGCTGAGCAGATAACCGAGCTTCTTGTGGAAGCGCCCGACCAGGCCGCAGATCAAGGCGTCGGCGTCGCCGCGTTCCACCATCAATGCGGCGACCAGCGTCGGTCGCGAACGCACCAGGTTCTTGGCGGCGTCCTCGGTGATGCCATTGCGCTGGTTGCGCTCGTGGTAATGGCGCCAGTAATCGTTGAAGCGCGGATCGTCGTTGATGTTGCACAGTTCGAAATCGACGCCGGGGCGCATGCGCAGGCCGAGCTTGGTAATGCGGCGCTCGATCACTTCCGGACGGCCGATCAGGATTGGCTTGGCCAGTCCTTCGTCGATCACCGATTGCACCGCATGCAGCACGGTGTATTCCTCGCCTTCGGCATAGACCACGCGTTGCAGGTCGGCGCGGGCGCGATCGTATACCGGCTTCATCATCAAGCGCGTGCGGTGGATGAACTGCCCGAGTTTTTCCTCGTAGGCCGCCATGTCGGCGATCGGGCGCGTCGCCACGCCGGATTCCATCGCCGCGCGCGCCACCGCCGGCGCGATCACCAGGATGAGGCGCGGATCGAGTGGGCGCGGGATCAGGTATTCGGGACCGAACTTGGGGATCTCTCCCGTGTAGGCGTTGCCGAGATCGCTGGCTTCGCGGCGGGCGAGATCGGCGATCGCGCGCACGCAGGCCAGCTTCATCGCCTCGTTGACTTCGGAGGCGCCGACATCCAGCGCGCCGCGGAAGATGTAGGGGAAGCACAGCGCGTTGTTGACCTGGTTCGCGTAGTCGCTGCGACCGGTGGCGATGATCGCGTCGGGGCGCACCTTCATCGCGTCTTCCGGCATGATTTCCGGATAGGGATTGGCCAGCGCGAGGATGATCGGCTTGGCCGCCATCTTCGCCACCATGTCCGGCTTCAACACGCCGCCCGCCGACAGGCCGAGGAAGATGTCGGCGCCGTCGATGATGTCGTCGAGCGTGCGCTTGTCGGTATCGCGCGCGTAACGCAGCTTGTCGGGATCAAGGTCGTCGCGGCCGGTGTGCAGCACGCCGCCACGGTCGAGCGCGTAGATGTGGTCCTTGCGCAGGCCGAGCGCCACCAACATGTCGAGGCAGGCGATGCCGGCGGCACCGGCGCCGGTGGTTGCGAGCTTGACGTCCTCGATCTTCTTGCCGGCGACTTCCAGCGCGTTCAACACTGCCGCACCGACGATGATCGCGGTGCCGTGCTGGTCGTCGTGGAACACCGGGATCTTCATCCGCTCGCGCAGCTTGCGCTCGATGTAGAAGCACTCGGGTGCCTTGATGTCCTCGAGATTGATGCCACCGAAGGTCGGTTCGAGGCTGGCGATGATCTCGACCAACTTGTCGGGATCGCGCTCGGCCAATTCGATGTCGAAGACGTCGATGTCGGCGAATTTCTTGAACAGCACGCCCTTGCCTTCCATCACCGGCTTGCCGGCCAGCGGGCCGATGTCGCCGAGGCCGAGCACGGCGGTGCCGTTGGTGACCACCGCGACCAGGTTGCCGCGCGCGGTCAGTTCGCTGGCGAGGGCGGGATTGGCGGCGATCTCCTCGCAGGCATAGGCCACGCCCGGCGAGTAGGCCAGGGCGAGATCGCGCTGGGTGACCATCGGCTTGGTGGCGCTGATCCGGATCTTCCCGGGCGGCGATTGGCGGTGATAGTCGAGTGCCGCTTTCCGGAAATCGTCCTGGTCTGACATCGTCTCGGGATCAGTCATTATGTCCTTGGCATTCTAGCGCGCGCGGCCTACAGGGGGCTTTCGGAACGCTAGAAATCGGCCAGATCGAAATGGTCGGTGATCTGGTCGAGGCGGATGCGGTTGGCGAACAACGAGAACGCCAGCATCCCCGCCAGTCCGTTCGCGCGCGTCACCCAGCGCGGCAGCCAGCGCGGCGGCGCCAAGGTGCCATCGGCGAACAACGGCTGGAAGCGCTGGACGTCCTGCAGCGTCATCTTCCCCGCGAACAGCAGGCGACACAGCGGCAGTCGATCTTGCCGCAACGACCAGCGGAAGAAGGTGTGCACCGCGACCAATCCGCGCAAATATACCGTGTCCTTGGTGAAGGCGAGGCCGCCGCTGGTCGGCACGCCACGGAACACGCGCTGCGCCGACGCGAAGCTTTCCTGCTGGTCCTGCCCGGCATCGAGGAAGTACTGGAATACCTGCACGAAGTCGGCGCCGGCCAGCGCCAGCGCCACCGCTTCGATGCGCAGGCTGACGCGCTTCATGCGCTGGATGTCGGTGCTGCCGGTGATCTGCTCGGCGAAGGTGGCGAGTCCTTCCTGGGTCGCGGTGACGCGCGGCGACGACAGTTCCAGGCTCTTCAGCACCGGTTGTTCGCGGCCGTTGAGCGCGGTCAGCGAGTGGACCAGGGCTTCGTGCTGAAACAGTTGCGCGCGATCGTAGTCGCTGAAGGTGGCGCTGGTGCGCAGGCGGATGCGCGTCGCCGCAGCGGCGGCCTTGGCGATCAGCTGCGGATCGAGTTCGACGGTGATGATGCGGCCTTCGAAGAAATCGTCGAGGTCGTTCTGCAGTTGCAAGGCCAGCGCGGTGGCGGAAATCGGCACGGACTCCGCCGGCGACAGCAGTTCGCGATCGAGTTCGCTGGCAATCCCGATGAAATGGCGCGCGGCTTCCAGCGTGCTCGGGCCATTGCCGGGCAATGGTTCGTCGGGACGGCCGAACAGTTGCAGCGAGACTTCGCTGACGCGCGCGGTACCGAGATGTTCGAGCAGGTCCGCCGCCAGCGACCAGCTGTGTGCGCTTTCGATCAGGTAATCGCCGACGGGATGGCCCGGCTCCGCTTCTCCGGCGATGGCTTCCAGTTCGCGGCGGGCGTCGCTGAAATCGTGTGGCGGGTAATCGACCACCGGATTGATCTTCTTTCCGGCGTTCCAGGCATCGAGGAACGGCTGCTGCAAACTCGCCGGCCAACTCACCATGTTGAGCAGGCGCAGGCCGCGCGCGGCGTGCACCAGTCGCGCATCGAGCGCGGCGTAGCGTTGCTGTTCGGGCGTCAGCTCAGTGCCCGTCACGCTTCCGGTCCTGCCATTTGTTGGATGCTCGCGTGCCGCGCTTTTCACCAGGCTTGCGCTCGTCGGCGTTCTGGGCCTGGCGCGTTTCCAGCGTCTCCGCCGCGACCGCGACTTCATCGGCGAGCTTGCGCCAGTTGGCCACGCGCAGTGGATCGAGCGTGCCCGCTTCGATCGCCGCGCGCACCGCGCAGCCGGGTTCGCGTTCGTGGCGACAATCGCGGAAACGGCATTGTTCGGCCAGCGCATCGATGTCGGCGAAGGCGGAACGATCGGGTTTTTCCTCGCCGGTCGGCTTGAGTTCGCGCATGCCCGGGGTGTCGATCAGGCACGCGCCCGACAGCAGCGGCAACAACGCGCGATGGGTGGTGGTGTGGCGTCCGCGCGAATCGCTGGCGCGCACGTCGCCGGTCTTCATGCGTTCGTTGCCGAGCAGGGTATTGGTGAGGGTGGATTTGCCGGCGCCGCTCGATCCGACCAACACAACGGTATGTCCCGGCTGCAACCACGGCGACAGCAGCGCGACCGAATCGGCGTCCTTGGCATTCACCGCGTGCACGGCCACGCCTTCGTCGCGGATCGGTTGCAACGCCGCGAGTGCGGCGTCGATGTCGGCGCCCTTGTCGGACTTGGTCAGCACGACGACGGGTTCGATGCCACCGCCGTGCACCAGCATCAGGTAACGCTCGATCCGGCGCGGATTGAAATCGGCGTCGAGTCCGGTGACGACGAAGGCGGTATCGATGTTGGCGGCGATCAGTTGCTGGCGGTAATGCTCGCCCGCCGCACCACGCTTCAGGGCGGAACGACGCGGCAACAGCGCGACGATCTGCCCGCCTTCGACCAGCACCCAGTCGCCGACGCCGGCGCGCTGCAACGGATCGTTCAGGTTGCGCTGCCATTCCGGCGGGGATTCGGCGGAGAACAACTCGGCATCCGGGCCATCGGCCAGGCGGTAGCCGCTGCGGTGCTGTTCCGCCACCCGCGCCAGTCGCGCCAGCGGGTGCCGCGCCTGCAATTCCAGCCACTCCGGGCCCGGCTGCACGGGCCAGCCGATGGCTCGCAGGCCGGCGGCGGGGGTCACACGTGGCTGGAAATCATGGGCATGGGAGGATTCTAGCGGTCGTTTCCGCTAGTCTGTGGAATTCGTGCCCCCAATCGTGTGTGTTGATGTCGCTCCCCACCCGCCAGCGCCTCTCGGAAGTGCGCTATGAAATCCGCGGCGAACTGGCCCGCCGTGCCCGCGAACTGGAAGCGCAGGGTCGCAGCCTGATCAAGCTCAACATCGGCAATCCCGGAGCCTTCGGCTTCCGCGCGCCGGAACATTTGCAGCAGGCGATCGCCGGCCGGATCGCCCAGACCGATCCCTACACCCACCAGCAGGGCCTGCCGGAGGCGCGCGAAGCCATCGCTGCGCACCATGCCGCCCGTGGCACCCCGGGCGCCAGCGCCGATCGTGTCTTCATCGGCAATGGCGTCAGCGAACTGATCGACATCTCGCTGCGTGCGCTGCTCAATCCCGGCGACGAGGTGCTGCTGCCCTCGCCCGACTATCCGCTGTGGAGCGCCGCGACCATCCTCAACGATGGCCGCCCGGTGTACTACCAGTGCCTGCCGGAGAATGGCTTCCTGCCCGATCCCGACGAGATCGAGCAACTGGTGTCGTCGCGCACCCGCGCGATCGTGCTGATCAATCCCAACAATCCGACCGGCGCCAACTATCCACCGGAACTGGTCGCGCGCATCGTCGCGATCGCCGAGCGCCATGGCCTGTTGCTGATGGCCGATGAAATCTACGATCACATCCTCTACGACGGCGCGATCTTCCAGCCGTTGGCACCGTTGGCCGGCGACGTGCCCTGCGTGTCGTTCGGCGGCTTGTCGAAAGTGCATCGCGCCTGCGGCTGGCGCGTCGGCTGGGCGGTGCTCTCTGGCCATCGCGACAAGATGCGCGACTACAGCGCCGCGATGGACCTGCTCGGCGCGCTGCGCCTGTGCGCCAACGTGCCGGGACAGTTCGCGATCGATGCCGCGCTCAACGGCCAGGACACCATCTCGCCGCTGTGCAGCCCGGGCGGACGCTTGTACGAAACCCGCCGTGCCTTGATCGAAAGCTGCGCCGCCAGCCCGCACCTGCAACTGGTGGCGCCGCAGGGCGCGCTGTACGGATTCCCGGCCGTGGTCGGGCCGGCCGCGCACGCCTTCGACGATCACGCCTTCGCGCTGGAATTGCTGGAAAGCGAGGACGTGCTGATCGTGCCGGGTTCGAGCTTCAATGTGCCGTATCGCAATCACTTCCGGGTGACGCTGTTGCCACAACCCGATGCCATGCGCGAGGTCTTCGCCCGCGTCGATCGCGTGCTGTCGCGACGCGCGGCCATCGCTGCGTGATTCATTACCTGGCGCTCGGCGACAGCTACACCATCGGCGAGGGCGTTGCGGAACACGGGCGCTGGCCCGTGCAACTGGCCGACGCGTTGCGTCGCGAAGGTATCGCGATCAGCGATCCGCGCATCATCGCCACCACGGGCTGGACGACGAGCGAGCTCTCGGCAGCGATGGCTGCTGAAGAACCACTCGGCAAGAACTGGGGATTGGTGACGCTGCTGATCGGCGTCAACAACCAGTATCGCGGCGAACACCTAGACGACTACCGGCGCGAATTCACCGTCCTGCTTGATCGCGCCATCGCCTGCGCCGACGGGCGCGCATCACGCGTGCTGGTGCCATCGATCCCCGATTGGGGCGTGACACCCCATGCGCGTCGCGAAAGCCGCGATCGGGCGCAGATCGCCCGCGACATCGACGCCTTCAACGCCACTGCACATGCCGTGTGCGACAACCGAGGCGTGACTTTCATCGACATCACCGCGATCTCTCGCCGCCATGGTGGCGAATCCGACATGTTGGCCAACGATGGACTGCATCCCTCCGCCGCGATGTATGGACTGTGGACAGGATTGATCCTGCCCGTCGCACGCGACCGTCTGCGCAACGGATGAACGCAGCGATCGACGCCGGTGTCATCGCCCGCGCCTATCTGGCGCCGGAACGTCCGTTCGATCGCTGGCACGCCAATTACGCGCGCTGGAAACTGGCACGCGACCCGCTCTATCCCGGCGTATTGCCGTTGCTGCGTGACGATCCACAGCCGCTGCTCGATCTCGGCTGCGGCATCGGCCTGCTCGCCCACGTGTTGCGCGGCGCCGGCGCGGCGCAAGCCTATCGCGGCGTCGATTTCGATGCGGCGAAGATCGCCCGTGCCCGCGATGCGGCGATACGCCGGCAGCTGCAAGACGTGACATTCGACACCGCCGATCTATCGCTGGGCGTGCCCGCGCATCGCGGTTCGGTGACGATCCTCGACATGCTGCAATACTTGCCGGGACCACTGCAGGCAAACGTGGTGAGCGGCGCGATTTCCTGCCTTGTTCCCGGCGCGCAACTGCTGATCCGCACCGGAATCGAAGATGCCAGCACGCGCAGCCGCATCACCGATGCCGTCGATCGCATCGGCCATCGCATCGGCTGGATGCGCAGCACGCCGCAACGCTATCCGCGCCGCGAAGTGTTGACGGCGATGCTGGAATCGGCGGGATTGCAGGTGGAATGGCGGCCGCACCTCGGCGGCAACCTGTTCAACAACTGGCTGGTCAGCGCGCGACGTCCGGCGTAATCGTCGCCAACTGCTCGGGCAACACCGCGCGAAAACCCATCGCATCAAGCCGCTGCAACACTTCGCGCAGGATGTCGATGTTGTGGCCGTGCGCCGCGCCTTCGTGGAGCAACACGATCGCGCCCGGCGCGAGATCGCGCTCGATGCGCGCAACGACGCTTGCCACGTTGCCGGCAACGCCGTCATAGCCGCGCGCTGTCCACGCCACGCGCGCGAGCCCGAGATCACGCAACGGTGCCGCAACGAACGGATTGGCCATGCCGACCACCGCGCGGAACCAGATCGGCGCGATTCCGGTGATCGATCGCAGGATGTCCTGGCAACGGGTGATTTCCGCGCGCATCCGCCGCGGACCCAGCGCCCAGAAGTGACTGGCGGGATGGCTGCAGCTGTGGTTGCCGATACCGTGCCCGCGTCGAACGATCTCGCGGATCAGTTCGGGATGCGCAGCCGCGCGATCTCCGACCACGAAGAAGGTGGCTTTGGCGTCGTGCGCGTCCAGCAGATCGAGCATCGCCATCGTTTCGTTCGACGGACCATCGTCGATGGTCAGCCACACCACCCGTTCGTGCGTGGGCAATCGCGCGAGGCAGGGTGAATAGAACTGCGAACGCGGATACATCGCGCCCCACCAGAACAGTGCATGGCTGGCGAACATGCACGGCAGGCCGATCCGCCAGCCCAATCGCCACCACAGCCACGCGACCAGCAATTGCGACGCGACCAGCCACGCCCACCAGCGCTGGGGATGGCGCGGAACCAGTCGTGAATGGAGATCATTCATCCAGTGATGATCGCATGCGGGCGATACCGCCCCTTCATTACAATGGCGCATCTGCTCCCCCGGAACACCGCCATGTCGCTCGATCCCGCCATCCTCAGCCGCATCCAGTCGCTGCTCGATTCCAACCGCATGGTGCTGTTCATGAAGGGCAGTCCAGACGCGCCGCAATGCGGCTTCTCGGCGAAGGCCGTGGCAACGCTCGACGAGATGGGCGCCGAATATGCGCACATCAACGTGCTCGCCGACGCCGACATCCGCGAAGGCATCAAGCTCTATGGCGACTGGCCGACGATCCCGCAGTTGTACGTCGGTGGTGAACTGCTGGGCGGCAGCGACATCATCGTGCAGATGGCCGGCAGCGGCGAACTGCAACGCCTGCTCGGCCTGCCGGAACCGGATCGCACGCCACCATCGATTGAAGTCAGCGCCGCTGCGCTCGACATGTTGCGTGGCGCGATCGCCAATGCCGGCGGCGGACTCGCCGTGGTGGTCGCGGTGGACAAGCAATACCGCACGCAGCTCCAGCTGGCGCCAGCCGATCCCGCCGGCATCGCCATCGAAGTCGAAGGCGTGCGCTTCCAGTTCGATGGCGCATCGGCACGCCGCGCCAATGGCCTGCAGATCGATTTCGCCAACGATCATCGCGGCCGCGGCCTGATGGTGGAACATCCGCTGGCGCCGCCTGCGGTACGCGCGATCACGCCTGTCGATGCCGGCGAGCGAGCGCACAAGGGCGAACTGATCGTGGTCGATGTGCGGCCGGCGGACGAACGCGCGTTGGCCGCCGCGCCGGTTTCGGTGCGCACCATCGACGATGGCATCGATGCCCTCGCCGCGTTGCCGCGCGATACTGCGCTCGCCTTCCTCTGCCATCACGGCGGACGCAGCGCGCAGGCGGCGGAACATTTCCGCGGCCTCGGCTTCCGCGAGGTCTACAACATCCACGGTGGCATCGACGCCTGGGCCGACGCCGATCCGGCAATCGCGCGTTACTGACATGGCCGCGCCGCGCCGATTGCAGGTGCGGTGCTGCATCGCCGGCGGCGGACCGGCGGGAATGATGCTCGGCCTGCTGCTGGCACGCGGCGGGGTCGATGTCGTCGTGCTGGAGAAACACGGCGATTTCCTCCGTGATTTCCGCGGCGACACCGTGCATCCGTCGACGCTCGACATCCTGCGCCAGATCGGATTGCTCGACGCCTTCCTGCGCATCCCGCATCGTCGTGAACAGACCATCGCCATCCGTTTCGCCGATGGCACGATCGATCTTGGCGATTTCCGTGGACTGCAACCATTCGACTATCTGGCGCTGGCGCCGCAGTGGGATTTCCTCGATCTGCTGGCCGATGCGGCGCGCGCCTGTCCGAATTTCTCGTTGCGCATGCGCAGCGAAGCAACCGGCCTGTTGCATGACGCCAACGGCCGCGTCAGCGGCGTGCAGGCGCACGATGTCGACGGCGAACTGGAGATCAATGCCGATCTGGTGATCGCTTGCGATGGTCGCGGCTCGATATTGCGCGATGCCGCTGGACTCGCGGTCGAAACCTTCGGCGCACCGATGGACGTGCTGTGGTTCCGCCTGCCACGACTGGCGACGGATCCCGACCAGACCCAGGGCATTCCCGCGCGCGGACGCCTGCTGGTGATGCTCGATCGCAACGACTATTGGCAGTGCGCCTACCTGATCGCCAAGGGCAGCGACGCGCTGGTGCGCGCCCATCCCCTGCAAACGTTCCGCGACCTGGTCGCGCCGCTGCTGCCGTTCGCGCCCGCGCGCATGGATGCATTGCAGGGTTGGAGCGAGGTGAAGACGCTGGAAGTGCGGATCGATCGCCTGCAACGCTGGAATGTTCCCGGTCTGCTGTTCATCGGCGATGCCGCCCACGCGATGTCGCCGATCGGCGGCGTTGGCATCAATCTCGCGATCCAGGATGCCGTCGCCACGGCAAACCTGCTCGGCCCGATGCTGGCCGGTACCGCCGCGATCGACGATACGCAACTCGCGCGCGTGCAACACCGGCGCCTGTGGCCAACGCAGGTGATCCAGGGTGTGCAGCGCATCGCACAGGCGCGGGTGATCGCACCGTTGCTGGACAACACCGCCGCCGGCGGTTTGCTGCGTGCGCCGGCGCTACTGCGTTTCGCCAGCCGTTTTCTTGCATTCCGGCATCTTCCCGCGCGCCTGTTCGGCTACGGCATCCGCCGCGAGCGCGTGCAGTTCGGTGCGCGAGGCTAGAATCCGCCGCCCGCGTCCAGCCACGCCTGTTCTTCCGGTGTATTCGTGCGTCCCAGTGCAGCATTGCGATGCGGGAAGCGCCCGAAGCGCGCGATCACCCCGCGATGCGCCGTGGCGTAGCCGAGCAATCCTTTGTCGCCGAGCGCGCCGAACAGTTCCAGCGAGCGATCCTGATCCGCCGGCGCCTCCGAATGTTCGAACGGCATGTAGAAGAAGAATCGCAACCGCGGATCGGCGCGGCTGTCGAATCCGGCGGAGATCGCAGCGGACGCATGCAGGCGCGCCAGGCCATCGGTCGCGAAGGCATGGCCGCTGCCGCGAAAGATGTTGCGCGGGAGTTGATCGAGCAACAGGATCAATGCCAATGCGGAATCTGGTTCCGTCATCCACGCATCCAGTTCGCGCCGCGCGGCGGCGAGATGGGCCTCGCCCAACGTCGAACGGCAGGTCGCGTCGAATCCAGCACCACCCCGGAACCATTTGCCGGGGCCGGCGTCACGCCAGAAACGCATGACCTCGGCGGGATCGTGGTTCGTCATCGTGGTATCTCGTGGTGATCGCAACCAGTGTGCCACCGCGGCCATGACTTCCGTCATGTAGCCGCCCCATCATCGTCGCGCTACGGTTCCGGGATCCCTTGGGAGAGTTCCGATGCGCATCCTGCTTGCCGCCGCCGCGGCAACCTTGCTGGCCGCCTGCGCCAGTCAGCCGGCGAAATCCGGTTCGACATCATCCAATTCGACATCCACGGCGTCGAAACCGGCATCTTTCATCGATGATCCCTATCCCAGCACTTACCAGCGCATCCCCTCGCCGCCGGTACTGATCAGCAACGCCACCGTGCTCGACGGCGCCGGACAGCGCCTCGATGGCGCGAGCGTGCTGATGCGCGATGGCAAGATCGTCGCGGTCGGCACCACGATCGACGATATTCCCGCCGATGCCATCCACGTCGACGGCAGCGGCAAGTGGGTGACGCCCGGCATCATCGACATCCATTCGCACCTCGGCGTGTACGCCAGTCCCGGCGTGTCCGCGAACAGCGACGGCAACGAGGCCACCGCGCCAGTGACGGCGCAAGTGTGGGCCGAACACTCGATCTGGCCGCAGGATCCCGGCTTCCTCACCGCGCTCGCCGGCGGCATCACCTCACTGCAGGTATTGCCGGGCTCGGCCAACCTGATCGGTGGGCGTGGCGTCACCCTCAAGAACATTCCATCCACCACCTACCAGGCGATGAAATTCCCGGGCGCGCCGTGGGGCCTGAAGATGGCCTGCGGCGAGAATCCGAAACGCGTGTACGGGGAGAAGGGCGGCCCATCGACACGCATGGGCAACGTCGCCGGTTATCGCGCGGCGTTCGCCGATGCCGCCGAATACATGAAGAAGCGCAAGGGTGGCGACGCCGGCAAGCGCGATTTCAAGAACGACACGTTGGCGGGGGCGATCAATGGCGATATCCGCGTGCACATCCACTGCTATCGCGCCGATGAAATGACCACGATGATCGATCTCGCGAAAGAGTTCGGCTTCAAGATCAGCGCGTTCCATCATGGCGTCGAGGCCTACAAGATCGCCGACCGTCTCGCCGCCGAAGGCATTTGCGGCGCTTTGTGGGCCGACTGGTGGGGCTTCAAGATGGAGAGCTTCGACGGCATCCAGGAAAACATCGTGATGGTCGATCGCGCGAAGAACGGTTGCGCGATCGTCCATAGCGATTCCGAGGAAGGCATCCAGCGCCTCAACCAGGAGGCTGCGAAGGCGATGGCGAACGGACATCGCATCGGCATCGACATCCCGCCCGAACGCGCGATCCGCTGGATCACCGCGAATCCGGCGAAGGCGATGGGCATCGACGCCATGACCGGCACGCTGGAAGCCGGCAAGATGGCCGACGTGGTGGTGTGGAACGGCAATCCCTTCAGCAGTTACGCGCAGGCCGAACAGGTCTACATCGATGGCGCGCGACTGTACGATCGCCGCGATCCGCAACGACAACCTAAATCGGATTTCATGCTTGGCCAGGACCTGCTCCTGAACGATGCGAAGCAAGGCGGTGCGCGATGAACCGCTTCATCCTCACGATCGCACTCGTCACCCTCCCCGGCAGCGCGTCCGCACAAGACGTGCTGATCCGCAACGCCACCGTGCACACCGCGACCGCGCAGGGCACGCTGCAGAACGCCGACGTGCTGGTGCGCCACGGCCGCATCGCCGCCATCGGCCACGGCTTGAACGGCGCTGGCGCAACGGTGGTCGATGCCGCCGGCAAACCGCTGACACCGGCGTTGTTCGCCGGCATCAACGATATCGGCGTGGAGGAAGTGAGCGGCGAATCGACGACGGTCGACAGCCACATCGGGTTGGCCGGCGGCAAGGACATGTCGGTGCGTCCGGAATTCGATGTCACCACGGCCTACAACCCGGAGTCGGTGCTGATCCCGGTGGCACGGGTCGAAGGCTTCGGCTGGACGATGGTCTCGGCCAATCCCGGCAGCGGCGGTTCGCTGATTGGCGGCCAGGGCGGCGCATTCCGTTTCGACGGCAGCCTCGACCCCATCGGTGGCCGCGTCCTGTTCGTCACCCTCGGTGGTGATTCCGCCAACCTCACCGGCGGTTCGCGCGCCGGCGAATGGATGATCCTCGACCAGTTGATCGACGAAGCGCGCGGACGCATTCCCGCCGATTCCAAGTTCGCGCTGCTGACGCCGGCCGGTCGCGTCGCGATGGCGAAGTATTTCGGCGGTGGCGGACGCGTCGCCGTCACCATCCAGCGCGCATCCGACATTCGCCGCCTGTTGCGCTGGGCGAAACAGCGCCATGTCCGCATCGCGCTGGTCGGCGCCAGCGAAGGCTGGGAAGTGGCGAGCGAAATCGCCGCCGCCAAGGTGCCGGTGTTCGTCGATGCGCTGGTCGATCTCCCCGCCGATTTCGACCAGATCGGCGCAACGATGCAGAACGCCGCGCGCCTGCGCGCCGCCGGTGTCGATGTCGGTTTCTACCTCAGCAGCGATGCCTCGCATTACGCGCGCAAATTGCGCCAGCTGGCCGGCAATGCCGTCGCCAACGGCATGCGCTGGGACGATGCGCTGGCCGGCTTGACCCGCGTGCCGGCGCAGGCGTTCGGACTGGAGAACGAAGTCGGCAGTATTGCCGTGGGCCGCCGCGCCGACCTGGCGTTGTGGACGGGCGATCCGCTCGACGTCGCCAACACCGCCAGCCAGTTGTGGCTGGATGGTCGTGCCGTGCCGATGGTGTCGCGCCAGAGCGAGCTGCGCGATCGCTACCTGCATCGCGACGAATCGCCATTGCCGCCGGCCTATTCGCGCTGAATCCGGAACTGTGACGCAGGCCAGCATTTGACGGCTGCGTCACCGCGCTACTATCCAATATCAGGGAGGATGCGCCAGGCGCAGCGTTGTTCGCATCCATGACTCGAATGAGGTGATGGACATGCGAACCGGTTTTCTCGTTGATGCCACCTGCGATCTGCCCGATCGCTTTTTTTCGTCCGGCGACGTGATGGTGATGCCGATCGCGGTCCGCCTCGGCGATCACATCACCACCGACCAGCGCAACGATGAAGTGACGCTGGGTTTCCTCGACAGCGGGATCGCCGCGGGCGCCAGCGAGGCCGAAACCAGCGCGCTCAGCGTCGAGCAGATCCGCGCCCTGTTCCTCGAACGACTGGTGATGGAATACGACTACGTGTTCTGCCTGACCGTGACGCGCGGCCGCAGCCCGATCTTCGAACACGCCACCCAGGCGAGCTTCAGCATCCTCAACGAATACCGGCCGATGCGCGAAGCCGCGGGCAAGACCTCGCCGTTCTCGCTGCGCGTCCTCGATACCGGCAGCCTGTTCGCCGGCCAGGGCATCCCGGTCGCCGCCGGCGTGGCGATGAATGCCACCGGCGACAATCCGCCAGTGATGCGCGCCCGCATCGAGCACATCGCCAAGAACACCCATTCCTATGCCATCGCGCCCGACCTGTACTATCTGCGCAGCCGCGCGCGCGCCAAGGGCGATCGCAGCGTCGGCCTGGTCAGCGCGATGCTCGGCAGTGCGCTCGACATCAAGCCAATCCTGTACTGCAACCAGGGCAATACCCGACCGGTGGCCAAGGTGCGTGGCTTCGAAGCCGCGGTCGAGAAACTGTTCACCGATACCGCCAACGAAGTGCAGCGCGGCATTTCGGTTCCCATGTTGACGCTCAGTTTCGGCGGGCCGCTCGAACAACTGCATGCGTTCCCCGGCTACGACAACCTCGTGCTCGCCTGCCAGAACAACGGCGTGGAATTGCTGGAATCGCTGATGAGCCTGACCGGCATCATCAACCTCGGCGCGGGCGCTGTCTCGCTGGGCTTCGCCAGCGAACGCAAGCCGCTGCTGTCATGAGACCTGTCGTCCTGACCTCACGACGAACAAACGCTGCGCGAGTATGCTGGCGCGAACGCGACGCCCAAGGATGCCGATGGCCACCCGTTTTTACCTGACCCTGCCAGATCCCGAGCTCGCTCGCGGCAAGAATGGCTTCGGTTTCCACTCCCATGGCGCGGCCGGATTCGCGCAGGAACTGCAGGACGCCTTGCGCAACAACACGCTGTTCAAGAAGTGGCGCAACCAGCAGGACGATCCCGATGCCATCGATCCGATGATGGGTGCGACCGATCCCGATGCCACCGTGACCGGCGAACAACGCGACCTGCATATCGATCTGGTCGCCACCACCGTGCTGAAGGGCGACGTGCTGAAGCATCGCCTGAGCCTGCTCGCCGGTTCGCACTGGCAGCTGCGCGACGTCACCGCAGCCTGAGCGCGCCAACGACAATCCGGCCACTGGTGCTGTCCTGGAGTGGCGGCAAGGATTCAGCGTGGACGCTGCACGTACTGCGACAACGCCGCGATATCGAAGTCGTCGCGCTGCTGACCACGCTCACGCAAGGCTACGATCGCATCTCGATGCAGGGCATCCGCCGCGACGTGCTGCACGCGCAGGCACAGGCCGCCGGACTGCCGGTGATCGAGGTATGGATACCGCAGCAATCGGACAACACGACTTACGAAGCCAGTTTCGCCGGCGCGCTGGATGAAGCGCAGCGTCGCTGGCCCGGCATTCGCGACATCGCCTTCGGCGATCTCTTCCTCGCCGATATCCGTTCCTGGCGCGAGTCGTTGTGCGCGCGACTCGGCTGGAACGCGCATTTCCCGTTGTTCGGCAGCGATACCGCCACGTTGGGCCGCGCGATGATCGCCGGCGGATTGCGCGCCCATCTGTGCTGTGTCGACACCACCCAACTCGATGGCGACTTCTCCGGGCGTGCCTATGACGCGGCGCTGCTGGATGAGCTCCCCGCCGCCTGCGATCCCTGTGGCGAACGCGGCGAATTCCACACCGTGGTGTCCGCCGGGCCGATGTTCGATCGGCCACTGGCACTGCAGCGCGGCGACAGCGTGTTGCGTGATGGCCGCTTCAACTACAGCGATTTCCTGCTCGCCGACGATTGATCGCCGCGCGCTTCAACCCGTGTGCTGGATGCCGGCAGCGATGCCGTTCACCGTTTCCTTCAGCGCAATGAACAGTGCATCGTCCTCGCGATCGCCCGCGCGCCAGCGCCGCAGCAGATCGACTTGCAAGAGACTGATCGGATCGACATAGGGATTGCGCAAGCGGATCGCCAGGCGCAGGCGATAGTCGTCTGCCAGCAATGCATCCTTGCCGCGCAGGCGCAGGAGCGCGCCGCAGGCACGCGCGTATTCGTCGCGAATGCGCGCGAAATAGCCGGCGCCGGCGCTGCCTGCAAGGCGCGAATAGCATTCGAAGATGTCCATGTCCGCCGTCGCCAGCGCGACTTCGAGATCGCCCAGCGTCGCGGCGAAGAACGGCCAGTCGCGCGCCATCGTTGCCATCGCTTCCAGTCCGTATTCGGCGATGCCGCGCTCCAGTGCGATGCCGACGCCATACCAGCCGGTGAGCTGCGAACGGTTCTGCGACCACGCGAAGACCCACGGGATTGCCCGCAACTGGTCGATGCCGCCATCGCGGCGGCGCGACGGTCGCGACCCGAACTGCAAGCGCTCGATCACGTCGATCGGCGTCGCCGCACGGAAATACTCGACGAAGCCGTGGTCCTCGTGCACCAAGGCGCGGTAGTGCGCACGGGCGTTATCGGCCAGCGCCGTGATCATCATCCGCCACGCGTCCTCGCGTCCATCGGGCGAGCGTGGGCGCAGGCTCGCCTGCAAGACCGCGCCGGTGAGCTGTTCGAGATTGCGCAGCGCCAACGCTCGAATGCCGTACTTGCGATGGATCACTTCACCCTGCTCGGTCAGGCGCATCGCGCCTTCCACCGAGCCGCGCGGCGCGGCAATCACCGCACGCACCGAATTGCCGCCGCCGCGACTCACGGTGCCGCCGCGGCCATGGAAGAACACGATGCGCACGCCGGTTTCGTTCGCCAGTTCGGTCAGCACGCGCTGCGTGCGCTGCAAGTTCCAGCGCGATGACAGCATGCCGCCGTCCTTGGCGCTGTCGGAATAGCCGAGCATCACCATCTGGCGATTGCCGCGCGTTTCCAGGTGGCGGCGATAAACCGGATCGGCGAACAACGCGCGCATCACCTCGGGTGCGGCGCGCAAGTCATCAATGGTTTCGAACAGCGGCGCGACATCGATCGGAATGCAACCTTCCTCGACGCATCCTGCCAGCCGCGCCAGCGTCAACACCGCGAGCACATCCGCGGCAGAGCGCGTCATGCTGATGATGTACGGACCAAAGGCACGCGTCCCGTAGCGTGCACGCGCTTCGTGCATGGCGGCGAACACGGCAAGCGTCGATACCGCAACCTCGGAAGTGGGCGACGCCAGCGCCGCCTCATGCACCGCGGAATCCTGGCGCAGATCGAGCGCGGCGAGATGGAAGCCGAAGCTGCGCGCACGCACGCGCACCCGCCACAACGCCTCGCTGCCGGCGTGTTCGCCACGGCCGGCGCGCAAGCTGGCATCGATCAGGTCGAGATCGGCGATGAACTCGTCGGCACCGGCATACGCGCCCGGCGCTTCCTCCATCGTCGCCGCCAGTCGCGCATCGACGAGATGCAGCAGCTGGCGATAGGGCATGTCGTCGTAGCGCGCGCTCAGGGTCGGCGCGGCATCCGGCAACAACGCCTTGCAAGCACTAATGCGTTCGCGCAATTCAGGGGACACTTCGGCGCGATCCAGGGTCTGCGTCAGCACCTTGTCGAGCGTACGCAGGTCACGGCGGTACAACGTCAGCACGCGCCGACGCTGCGATGCCAATGTCGCGCGCAGCGTTTCCGCGCCGACATTGGGATTGCCGTCCATATCGCCGCCGACCCAGGTGGCGAAGCGCAGGAACTCGCCCGGCTCCACCGCCTTGCCCCAGGTCTCCTCGATCGCGCTCGCGAATTCGCGATGCAGCGCCGGCAACACGCGATACAACACTTCACCGAGGTAGAAACCGACATGCGCGGTTTCGTCGGCGACGGTCGGGCGCAGCGGCGAGGCTTCGGCGGTCTGCCATGCGGTGGTCAGTGCCTGGCGGATGCGCGCGACGTCACCATCGCGCTCGTCGGGCGTGCGCGTGCGATCGATGTCGGCGACGAGGCGACGGACGATGTCGTGCTCCTTGTCGAGCAAGGCACGGCGCACGCTTTCGGTGGGATGCGCGGTCAACACCGGCTCGATCCGCAATACCGGAAGCAGGTGTTCGAGATCGGTCAACGTCACCCCATCTCCCTGCAACTGTGCGCATGTCGACGCCAGGCTGCCCGGCTGCGCGCCACCGCCGGCACGCTGGTAATCGCGCCGACGACGGATACGATGCACGCGTTCGGCAAGATTGATCGCGCGGAAATAGGTGGCGAACGCGCGCGCCAGCGCTTCGGCATCCGTGGTCGAGACCTGTTGCAATCGCGCCGTCAGCGCATCGACCGGCAAACCGCGTTCGCGCCGCGCGATGGCTTCGCGCCGCAACGTCTCGACGTTATCGAAGAATGCCGGCGACGTCTGGTCGGCCAGCATTTCACCGACCAATGCGCCCAGTTTTCGGACATCGTCACGCAGCAAGGTGTCGGTGTCGGCGAAGCGCAGCGAATCGCGCAACGGGGTGTCGCTAGCGGGGGTCGAAGATTCCATCCTGCCAGACTATGCCGATTTTGCGGCGCCGCAGCAATCTCCAGCCCGGGATCGCAACGATTCCTTGACGGGAACTTTCGTTTGCATGATCCAGACTGGGCCTTCGTCCATGAGGAGACCGATCATGTCCGAACTTGAAGCCCGCGATCGCAACGCCATTCCCGAAGGCGAATTCGCCTTTCCCAAGGAGCGGAAATTGCCGCTCAAGGATGCCAGCCACGTCCGCAATGCGGTCGCACGTTTCGACCAGGTTGAAGACGTCAGCGACGGCGAGCGTGACGCGGCGTGGAAGCGCATCGAATCCGCCGCACGGAAATTCGACGTCGAGTTGCACGAAAAAGGCTGGCGCGAACTCGGCAAGCCGCACTAGTGCGGTTCCGCGGAATCAGCGCAATGCCCGCGCGTGATGGGCGATGTGATCGCCGATGCAACTGGCGATGAAATAATAGCTGTGGTCGTAGCCGCGTTGCATGCGCAGGGTCAGCGGATGGCCGGCCGATTCGCAGGCCGCGTGAAGCAGTTCAGGTTGCAATTGCGTGGCGAGGAATTCGTCGGCGTCGCCTTGATCGACCAGCAACGGCAGTTTCTCCGTGGCTGACTTCACCAGTTCCACCGTGTCGTAGCGCCTCCACGCTTCGCGATCTTCGCCGAGATAGGCGGCAAAGGCTTTTTTGCCCCACGGCACCTGCGACGGCGCAACGATCGGCGAGAACGCCGAGACGCTGCGATAGCGTCCGGGGTTCTTCAACGCGATCGTCAACGCACCGTGTCCGCCCATTGAGTGCCCGCTGATCGCACGCGCATCGCTCGCCGGGAAATTCGCCTCGATCAATGCCGGAAGTTCATCGACCACATAGGAATACATGCGGTAATGCCGTGACCACGGCGCCTGCGTGGCATCGACATAGAAACCGGCGCCCTTGCCGAGATCGTAGCCTTCGGCATCCGGCACAGCATCGCCACGCGGGCTGGTATCCGGCGCGACCAGGATGATCCCGTGTTCGGCGGCGTAGCGTTGCGCGCCGGCCTTGGTGATGAAGTTCTGTTCCGTGCAGGTCAGGCCCGACAGCCAGTACAGCACCGGGCAACGTTCGTTCGCGGCTTGCGGCGGCAGGTAGACCGCGAAATTCATCTCGCAATCGAGGACCGCGGAATGATGGCGATACACGTCCTGCCAACCGCCGAAACAGGCGCGATGTTCGATGCGCTCCATCAGAAATGGACAACGCTGCGGATCGATTTTCCTTCGTGCATCAAATCGAACGCTTCGTTGATGCCTTCCAACCCCATCGTGTGCGTCACGAACGGCGCCAGCTCGATCTCGCCACGCATCGCCTCCTCGACCATGCCCGGCAATTGCGAGCGCCCTTTGACGCCGCCAAACGCCGTGCCCATCCACTTGCGGCCGGTCACCAGTTGGAACGGACGCGTCGAAATTTCCTGTCCCGCACCGGCGACGCCGATGATCACCGACTGCCCCCAACCACGATGCGCACACTCCAGCGCCGCACGCATCACGTTGACGTTGCCGATGCACTCGAAGGAATGATCGACGCCCCAACCGGTCATCTCGACGATCACTTGCTGGATCGGCTTGTCATGGTCTTTCGGATTGACGCAATCGGTCGCACCCATCGAACGCGCGAGATCAAACTTCGACGCATTGGTATCGATCGCGATGATGCGTCCCGCCTTCGCCTGGCGCGCGCCCTGCACCACCGCGAGACCGATGCCGCCGAGCCCGAATACCGCGACGGAATCACCCGGCTGCACTTTCGCGGTGTTGTGGACCGCGCCGATGCCGGTGGTCACGCCGCAACCAAGCAGGCACACCTGTTCGTGGTTGGCTTCGGGATTGATCTTCGCCAGCGACACTTCCGCGACCACCGTGTATTCACTGAAGGTCGAGCAACCCATGTAGTGATACAGCGGCTGGCCGTTGTAACTGAAACGCGTGGTGCCATCGGGCATCACGCCTTTGCCCTGGGTCGCGCGCACCGCGGTGCAAAGATTGGTCTTGCCCGACTTGCAGAACAGGCATTCGCCGCATTCGGCGGTGTAGAGCGGGATCACGTGATCGCCCGGTTTCACCGACGTCACGCCTTCACCGACTTCAACGACGACACCCGCGCCTTCGTGACCGAGCACACAGGGAAACAACCCTTCCGGATCGTCGCCGCTGAGCGTGAACGCATCGGTGTGGCAGACGCCGGTGTGGGTGATCTTCACCAGCACTTCGCCGGCCTTCGGCGGCGCGACATCGATCTCGACGAGTTGCAGTGGTTCACCCGCGGCGAAGGCGACGGCGGCTCGGGATTTCATGCGGTACTCCTTGATGGTTCTGTGCGCCCGATGATCCAACGGCGCTCGATCAATACGCATACTCGCTGAACACCGGATCGACCGAGCCCTTCCACGGCCCGTGGAACAGTTCGAGCTTGCGTTCGGCCGGCGTCTGGCCGGCTTCGGCGATTTCCAGCAACGGTTCCAGGAAACCCGACTCGTCGGCGCCTTCGTGGTTGCAGCGGCCGTTGCCCGCGCGACCGCGCCGGCGCAATCCTTCCAACGAAATCTTCAGCGCCTCGATCGCCAGGTCGCGTACGGTGCCGCCGCGGAACGGCAATTTCAATGCATGCTTCGGCACGCCGTCGCGCAGTGCGTGACGTTCGACCATGGTGAAATCCTTGACCAGATCCCACGCCGCATCCAGTGCAGCATCGTCGTAGAGCAGGCCGACCCAGAACGCCGGCAGCGCGCACAGGCGCCCCCACGGACCGCCATCGGCACCGCGCATCTCCAGGAATTTCTTCAACCGCACTTCCGGGAAGGCGGTGGTCATGTGGTCGTTCCAGTCGCGGATGGTCGGCAGTTCGCCGCGCAGTCCGTCGAGCTCGCCGGCGAGGAAGGCACGGAACGATTTGCCGGAGAGGTCGATGTATTCGCCGCCGCGATAGCTGAAGTACATCGGCACGTCGATCAGGTAATCGACGTAGCGCTCGTAACCGAAGCCGTCCTCGAAGACGAAGTCGAGCATGCCGGTGCGATCGCCGTCGGTATCGGTCCAGATGTGCGAGCGATAGCTTTGGTAACCATTCGGCTTGCCATCGGTGAACGGCGAATCGGCGAACAGCGCGGTTGCGATCGGCTGCAACGCCAGCGACACGCGGAACTTCTTCACCATGTCGGCTTCGCTGGCGTAATCGAGATTGACCTGCACCGTGCAGGTGCGCGTCATCATGTCGAGGCCGAGCTTGCCGACCTTGGGCATGTAGTCGCGCATGATCTTGTAGCGGCCCTTCGGCATCCACGGCATCTGGTCGCGTCGCCATTTCGGCTGGAAGCCCATGCCGAGGAACCCGAGGCCGAGTTCGTCGGCGACCTGGCGCACTTCGTTGAGGTGCGTGCCGACTTCGCGGCAGGTGTCGTGGATGGTTTCCACCGGCGCGCCCGACAGTTCGAGCTGGCCGGCAGGTTCCAGCGTCACCGAGGCCATGCCTTGCGTCAGCGCGATGACGCGGCCGTGTTCCTCGAACGGCGTCCAGCCGAAACGCGCCAGTCCTTTCAGCAACGCCTCGATGCCGCGTTCGCCATCGAATTCCGGTGGCCGCAGATCGTCGAGACGGAAGCCGAACTTCTCGTGCTCGGTGCCGATGCGCCAATCCTCGCGCGGCTTTTCGCCTGACGCCATGGTCGCGACCAGTTGGCGATAGTCGGTGATCGGCGTGTCGTTGCTGGCGGACGGACCGGACATGGGTGACTCACGAATCGCGGGGTGTCCACTATACGGCCGCGGATGCGGCCGGGCGACGGCCATCGTGCATACGAATTCATCCCGGCCTGCGTTGTCGCCACCCCCGCACGCTTGTAGCCTCGACCCCATCGAGTCCACCACCCGGAATGGCCATGCGCCTGGCAACGTTGCTCTGCTGCTTCCTGTTCGCCATCGCGATCCCGGCGGGCGCCACCACCATCGATCATTTGGAGCCCGCGAGCTGGTGGGTGGGGATGAAGCACCATCGGGTCGAACTGATGGTGCATGGCGACGGCATCGCCGCGACCACGCCACGGTTGCAGCGCGCGGGCGTCACCATCGTCGATGTGCAACAGGCCACGAATCCGAACTATCTGTTCGTCACCGTCGATGTTGCCGGCAACGCCAAACCGGGCGCGTTCGACATCGAGTTCGTCGAACACGGCAAGGTGGTGGCGAAACATCCGTGGCGGCTCGATGCGCGCGCACCCGGTTCCGCGCAACGCCACGGTTTCGATGATCGCGACGCCATCTACCTGATCACGCCGGACCGCTTCGCCAACGCCGATCCGCGCAACGACAGCGTCGCCGGGATGAAGGAAGCCGCGAACCGCAGCGACGCCTTCGGCCGCCACGGTGGCGATCTCGCCGGCATTCGCCAGCATCTCGACTACATCGCCGGACTCGGTTTCACCCAGGCCTGGATCACGCCGGTACTGGAGAACGACCAGCCGAAGCAGTCCTACCACGGCTACGCCATCACCGATCTCTACCATGTCGATCCGCGCTTCGGCAGCAACGGCGATTACCGCGCGTTGTCGCAGGAAGCACGCGCGCGCGGCGTCGGCCTGATCATGGACGTGGTGCTGAACCACATCGGTTCCGGCCACTGGTGGATGCGCGACCTGCCATCCAGCGACTGGATCAACAACGGCGGCAAGTTCTTCCACACCAACCATCGCCGCACCACCATCCAGGATCCGCACGCCGCGGCGGCGGATCGCCGCACCTTCGTCGAAGGCTGGTTCGGCCCCGACATGCCCGACCTCAACCAGCGCAACCCGCACCTGGCGCGCTATCTCATCCAGAACACCTTGTGGTGGATCGAATACGCCGGCCTCTCCGGTATTCGCGAAGACACCTTCGGTTATGCCGATACGCAATTCGTCAGCGATTGGGGCAAGGCGGTGATGGACGAATATCCGCACTTCGCCATGGTCGGCGAGGAATGGAGCACGAATCCCGCGATCGTCGCGCACTGGCAACGCGGCAAGGTCAATCCCGATGGCCACGTGCCGTACATGACCAGCATGATGGATTTCCCCATCCACACCGCGTTGCGCAGTGCGCTGTTGCAGCCGGAAACCCAGTGGGAAAGCGGTTGGGTGCCGCTGTACGAAACGCTCAGCAACGATTTCCTCTATCCCGATCCCGACCGGCTGGTGATATTCGCCGAAAACCACGACACCACGCGGCTGCTGGCGCAGGTCGATGGCGACATCGGATTGTGGAAGATCGCGATGGCATACATCGCGACGATGCGCGGCGTCCCGCAGTTCTATTACGGATCGGAAGTGTTGCTGCGCGGCCCGAAAGAACGCAACGATGGCCAATTGCGCGCCGACATGCCCGGCGGCTGGGCCGGCGATGCAGCAAACGCCTTCACTGGTGCGGGTCTGTCCAGCGCACAGCGCGATGCCCAGGATTACGTGCGCAAGTTGTTCCAGTGGCGCAAGCGCACGCCGGTGGTGCAGACCGGCAAACTCACCCACTTCGCGCCCGAAGGCCCGGTGTACGTGTATGTCCGCCACGACGGCGCGCATGCAGTAATGGTCGCGCTCAACAAGGGCGATACCGGCAAAGTGATCGCGCTCGATCGCTTCGCCGATTTCGTCAAAGTGGGCGATCACGCGCGTGACGTATTGGGCGAAAAAGACGTGCAACTCGGCGCGACACTGTCGCTGCCGGCGAAATCGGAGACGATCCTCGAACTCAGGTAAACAGGCACTAAACACCGCAGGTCTATCATTCGCGTTGATGAACCTTGCCCACCCGCTCACGCAGGCACCGCCCCAGCTGCCCGCGCAACATCTACTTGCGCAGCTGGAACGCCTCGCCAGCTGCGATCGCACGGCCGAATACGCCTGCATCACCGCCCGCCACCAACATGGCGCGAGATCCGTCGACGTCACCCAGCCCACCCTCGCCATCCTCTTGCAGGGACGCAAGCAAGTGCATGGCGCCACCCGATCGCTCGAATTCGCGCCCGGCGATGTCTTCCTGATGGCGCGACGCTGCCGCCTCGACGTGGTCAACCTGCCCGATCCTGCCAGCGGCATCTATCTGAGCCTGACCATTCCACTGTGCGATGGCGCCATCCAGACGGCGCGCATGGCGTGGGTCGACCCCATCCGCCGCGACGGCGACGACATCGCGAAGTTCGACAATCTCGACTTGTCCGAAGAACTGCAGCGCTGGGCAAGCGCATTGCAGGCAGGGCAACTGGCCGAAGCGCGCATCGCACTCGCCGCAGTCGTGATCGCGTTGTGCAGGCGCGGCCAGACTTCGCTGCTGGCACCGCACTCACCCAGCTTGGCGATGCAGGTCCGCGACACCGTTGCCGCGCAACCGGATCGCGAATGGACATCACGCGATTTCGAAACCATGCTCGGCATGAGCGGCGCGACCTTGCGTCGCCACCTCGTCGCCGAACACACGACCTTGCGCGACGTCATCGCATCCGCACGCCTGGGTTGCGCATTGACGCTGCTCTACACGACGCGCTGGCCGATCAAGACGGTCGCGGCCAAGGTCGGCTATCGCTCGGTCTCCAGCTTCACCAAACGATTCAGCGATCGCTACGGGATGGGGCCGTCGGAAATCGGCAACGCGGAGACGGCGTGAGCGTTTGACGACGCAATTTGAGCGCATCGCGCCCAGCCGATACGCAATGCTGGCGACTGCTCCCGCAAGGAATCATCCCTCATGTCCTTTGCACTTCTGCCGCGCGTCGCCCGCTCGATGGCACTGGCGCTCGCCTGTTGTCTCCCGTTCACGCAATCAGCCGCAGCGCAAACTGCCGCCATCCCCATGCCCAGCCGACAGGCGCCGGGCTACTACCATCAGGCGATCGGTTCCCTGCGTGTCACCGCATTGTTCGATGGCATGGTGTACCTGCCGCTGTCCGACCTGCACGGCATCACGCCAACCAAGGCGCGCGCGCTGCTGCACGACGAATACGTGCCGGAAACCGCCAAGGGTTTGCAGACCTCGGTGAACGCCTACCTGATCCGCAACGACAAGCAACTGACCCTGGTCGATACCGGCGCGCAAGCCTGTTTCGGGCCGGGCCTGGGCCAGGTACTGGATAACCTGAAACTTGCGGGTTACGCACCGGAGCAGGTGAGCGACATCCTGATCACCCATGCGCACCCGGATCATCTGTGCGGAATCCTGGACGCGCAGGGCAAGCCGGCCTATCCCAACGCCAACGTGTGGCTGGCGCGCGAAGACGGCGATTACTGGCTGGATCCCGCCAAGGAAAAAGATCCCACCGTCCCCGCATTCTTCCGGCCGCTGTTCGCGATGGCGCGCAATGCCGTGGCGCCCTACCAGGCAGCCGGAAAATTGCATTTGTTCGGCGCCGGCGACAGGCTTCCCGGAGGCGCGCAACTCGTCGTCGCCCATGGCCACACGCCGGGGCACAGCGCCTATCTGTTCGATGGTGGCCATGGCCAGAAGTTGCTGGTCTGGGGCGACAGCCTGCACTACCACGCCATCCAGTTCCGCCATCCTGAAGTTTCATATGCAGGCGATGCCAACGATGCCCGCGCGATCGACTCGCGCCGGCACTTGTTGCAGCAGATCGTCAGCGGCCGCTGGCGGGTGGCCGCCGCGCACATGCCATTCCCGGGACTCGGTCATGTGCGTCGCGACGGCAACGCCTATGCGTGGATTCCAGCGGAATATTCACCATTGCCGCAAGACGGACGCTGATGTCGCCAGCTCAGGCGCCGCTGGCGGTAGGCGCGCCCAGGCCCAACCAGCGCGCGATCACCGCACGCGCCTCGTCGACGCCTTGCTTCGATTCGCCGGAGAACACCTGCGCAGTCACGCTATCGCCGAATTCCGCCGCCAGTTGCTTGCGCACCGCCTGCAACGTATTGCCGGCCGCGCCGCGCGAGAGCTTGTCGGCCTTGGTCAACAATGCATGTGCGGGCAGTCCGCGGCGCACTGCATAACCGAGCATCTGCAGATCGTATTCCCGCAGCGGATGGCGGATGTCCATCACCACGACCAATCCCGCCAGTGCACGCCGCGATTCGAAATACTGGGCGATGAAAGCCTGCCAGTGTTCCTGCATTTCCTTCGGCACCTTGGCGTAGCCGTAGCCGGGCAGATCGACCAGATAGAGGTCGGCGTGCGGCGGCAATTCGAAAAACACCAGCTGCTGGGTGCGGCCCGGCGTCTTCGACACGCGCGCCAACGCGTTCTGCTGGCAGATGGCGTTGAGGGCGCTGGACTTGCCGGCGTTGGAACGACCGGCGAAGGCGACTTCACGGCCACCGTCGGTCTCGGCGGGCAACTGGCGGACGGTGTGGGCGGACAGGAGATACTGCGCGCGCTGGAAAGGCTGGCTCATGGCGACAGGATAGTCGGCGCGGGGCCGCGTTGACCGCTTCCGGGGTTGGAACGGATAATCGGAAGGTTGCGCCGGCTGCGTCCGGTCTGGGTCTCATCGGGAGTTCACATGCGTCACGTTCGTGCTTTCGGCCTCGTCGGCCTGGCTGCTTTCGCCCTCGCCGCCGTCGCTTATGCCCAGTCCACGCCCCCGGCCACCGCGTCGACCGGCCACGATCCCAATGCCTACGCCGAGCTGGACAAGACCCATTGGGGTGATGCCAAGGCCGGCGCCGCCAAGGCCGGTGCCTGCGCCGCCTGCCATGGCCTGGATGGCAACTCCACCGCCAATCCCGCGCTGTATCCGCGCATTGCCGGCCAGAGCGAACGCTATATCGCCAAGCAGCTGGCGTTGTTCAAGAGCGGTCTGCGCACCGATGGCAACGCCGCGCTGATGATTCCCTACGCCAATGCGCTGAGCCCGCAGGACATGCGCGATCTCGGCGCGTACTTCCAGACCCAGCACTCCGGTGCCGGCGTCGCCGACGACAGCGCGATCGCTTCCGGCCCGTACGCCGGCAAGAAGCTCTATCAGGTCGGTGAACAGCTGTACCGCCAGGGCGACCGCAGTCGCGGCATCGTCGCCTGCACCGCCTGCCACGGCCCCGACGGCGCCGGCAATCCCGGCCCGGCCTACCCGCACATCGGTGGCCAGCAGTCGTGGTACGCCGAGATGCGCCTGAACGAATACCGCGGCGGCCAGGCTGCGTTGAAGGACGACAAGCTGTGGGGCCTGATGGCGCTGGAGACGAAGAATCTCTCCGACGAGGAGATCAAGGGTCTGTCCACCTATCTGCAGGGCCTGCACAACCGTGCCGACCAGGCCAGCCCCGCCGATGTCGCTGCCGCCAAGCAAGCTGCAGCCACCGCCACGCCGACGCCGTCCGCTACGCCGCAGCCATCCAAAGCCAACTGAGGGAACTTTTCCCTCCGTGGCCAGTCCCATGGTTCACGTTCCGGATCATCGCGCCGGCCCATGATCGGGCCGGCTTTTTTTTGCCAGAGGTCCCCATGCGCCCGATTTCCATCAAGCACGCCTCCATCCAGCACGTCCAGTCTTTCCTGATCACCAGCCTGCTCGCGCTGTGCGCCAGCCTGCCCGCCAACGCCGCCACTGCCGCCGCCGCGCCATTGGTGCAGGGCACCGATTACGACATCGTTGCCGGCGCGCAGCCGTGGCAAACCCCGAAGAAGGGCGAAGTCGAGGTCGTCGAGGTCTACGCCTGGTGGTGCCCGCACTGCGCCCACTTCGCGCCGATGATCTCGGCCTGGGCCTCGCGCCAGCCGGCGTGGGTGCGCATGGTCTATCTGCCGTCCGATCCCGACGGTACTGGCGCGGCTGCGGCCTTCGCCGCCAAGCGCGCCGGCGTGTTCGCGCGCGTGCATCCGGCGATGTTCCGCGCCGTCCACGACGACCACAGCATGCCGGCCCGCGCCAGCATCGAGGAATACGCCGCGTTCATGGCGCCGTTCGGCAGCACGCCGGGCAAGCTGATGGCGCTGATGCAGTCGCCGGAAGTCGCCGCCGACCTCAAGCGTGATCGCGCCTTCCTGCTCGCCGCACAGATCGACGGCACGCCGACGCTGCTCGTCAACGGCAAGTACAAGATCCTCGGCCGCAGTTTCGAGGAGGAACTCGTTATCCTCGACCGTCTTATCGCCCAGATTCATGGAGGCACCCTCTGATGCGTACCCTCGTTTCCATCGCCGCGCTGGCGCTCGTCGCCACCTTGTCCGCTTGCAAGCCGAGCGCCGATTCCGCGCCGGCCGCGACTGCCCCGGCATCCTCCACGCCTGCCGCCGACAGCAGCACGCCAGCCAAGGATTCCGCGCCAGCTAGCACCGCATCGACGACGCCGCCGGCACCGCCCGTGTCGCACGTTCCGACTGGCCCCGCGCCGGTGGAAGGCAAGGATTACGAAGTGGTCGCCAATGGCCAGCCGTTCGATCCCGTCGACGGCAAGATCGAAGTGACGGAAGTGTTCAACTACGTGTGCCCGGCCTGTGCCGCGTTCGAGCCGATGTTCGCGCCGTGGGCGAAGTCGCTGCCGGCGGACGTCCATGTGACGCATCTCGCGGCGCCGTTCGGCCGCATGTGGGACGACTATGCGCGTGCCTACTACGCTGCCGAGGCATTGGGCGTGGTCGACCGCACCCATCAGGCGATGTTCGACGAAATCCACGTCAAGCAGACCTTGAAGGGCGAACACGGCACCGACGGCATCGATGCGATCGCCGCGTTCTACGGCCGCCAGGGCGTTGATGTCGCGCAATTCAAGTCGGCGGCATCGAGTTTCGCGGTGGAAAGCAAACTGGCCAAGGCCAAGCAATACACGCAGGCGGAAGGCGTCAGCGGCACGCCGACCCTGATCATCGATGGCAAGTACCGCATCACCGGCGGCCAGACCCGCGACGAGCAGTTGAAGATCGCCGATGCGTTGATCGCCAAGGAACGCGCCGCGCGAGGTGGCCATTGATGTTCGCCTTGTCGAAGCAGCTGCGTGCTTCCGCACTGATCGCCGTGTCCGTGCTGGCGATCAGCGCCTGCACGCAGAAACCGCAGGCCGCGACGGAAGCATCGGCGACGGCGCCGAAGGCCGCGCTTGCCGAACCGCTGCCGTTCGATCCCAGGCTGGTGCAGATGGCGACCACTGCAGCCACCCAGGCGATCGCCGAGGCGAAAACCAAGCCAGTCGTCGCCGGCAAGGACTATGACGAGATCGCCAACGGCCAACCGTTCCAACCGCTGGACGGCAAGGTCGAAGTGGTCGAGGTGTTCGCGTACAGCTGCCCGCATTGCGCCGATTTCGAGCCGTTGCTGGAAGCGTGGACCAAGCAGCAACCTGCGAATGTGCGGGTGATGCCGCTGCCGCTGGCGGGTGGCGTCGCCAGCGATCTCGGTCGTACCTATTTCGCCGCGGTGAAGACCAACCAGTTGCAAGGGATCCACACCCGGATGTTCTACGGCATCCATGGCGACAAGTCGCTGCCGGCGGGCGCCAGCGGCAACGACATCGCGGCATGGCTGGGCAAGCAGGGTTACGACGGCAAGACCTTCCGCGCGACGATGGCCAGCCCGGAGGTGCAGCAGCAGATGCAGCAGGCGCACGATTTCGAGCTCCGCAGCGGCGTCGATTCCACGCCGACGCTGATCGTCAATGGCAAGTACCGCATCAAGGGATCGAGCCAGCTCGACGATCTGCGCATCGCCAGCACACTGATCGCCCGGGAGAGCGGCGCCGGCAAATGAAAGTGATGACGCCGCACCGCGCGTGCATCGGCTTGGCATGACGCGCCGCCTGCGCCTGCTCAGCGCCAATATCCAGGCCGGATCGAGCACGCGGCGTTACAGCGATTACGCCACCCGCAGCTGGTCGCACGTGCTGCCGTTCGGTGGCAAACGCGGTGCGCTCGATGCCATCGCGGAGCTCGCCGGGCAACACGACATCGTCGGCCTGCAGGAAGCCGACCCCGGCAGTTTCCGTTCCGGTTTCACCAACCAGACGCATTACCTCGCCATGCGCGGCGGTTTTGCCTATTGGACGCATCAACCCAATCGCAGCGTCGGCGGCGTCGCCTCCAGCGCCAACGGGCTGTTGAGCCGGCTGGAACCGCTGGTGATCGAGCATCATCCGCTGCCGGGACGCGTAAAGGGACGCGGTGTGCTGGTGGCGCGCTTCGGTGCAGGGGATGACGGATTGCGCATCGCCATCGCCCATCTGTCGCTGGGCGCGACATCACGGCGCGCGCAGCTGGAATTCATCGGCGAACTGCTGGGCGATGCACGCAACGCGGTCTTGATGGGCGACTTCAATTGCGGCATCGAACGCCCGGAAATGGCCGCGCTGTTCCGCGCCACCCGCCTGCAACCGCCGCAGTTCCATGTCCCTACCTTCCCGAGCTGGCGACCACAACGTGCGATCGACCATGTGCTGACCACCGATGGCATCACCCTGGCCGGACTCCGCGTGCTGCCGGCGACGGCATCCGATCATCTCGCGCTGTCGGCGGACCTCGAGATTCCGGAGCACGCGTTATCGCGGTGACGCAGCACGGACCCACGCCACCGGCGCACCGATGTCCATCATCCGTTCAAGTGACGCCGCTATAGTCGGGGCATGAATCGCCCGCTCCGCGCCATCCTCGCCCCCATGCTCTGGCTGCTCTCGGCCTGCGCACCGCATGGCGCCGCGGAAGCACAGACCGCACCAGCGCTGTCGCCCTCCGATGCCGCGATGCAGTCCGCGCTGCTCGCTGCCGAACAAGGTCGCCTGTCTCCCGATCAGGCGCGCGCACTGGCCAACCATCCGTTGCATGCGTGGCTGGATGTCGCGCGCATCCGCCAATCCCTGTCCACCGCCTCCGCAAGCGACGTCGCGGCGGCGTTGCAACGCGATGACGGGCAGCCCGCAGGCATCGCACTGGCGGACATGTGGCGGGCGGAACTCGCGCGCCGTCAGGACTGGAACACGCTGTCTGCGTTGGATGCCGATGGCAGCGATTCGCAGGCCAATCGTTGCCTCGACCTGTTGGCGGACGCGAAGCTCGGTCGTTTCGACGATGAGTGGACGCAGGATGCGCGCAAGGTGTGGCGATCGGGGCGACCGTGGGCCAGCGCCTGTCGCGAACCGATGGCGCTCCTCGAACAACGCGGCGGTGTCGATGATGCGCTGCGCTGGAATCGCTTCGATGCCGCGCTGGAGCAGAGGCTGCCGGCGGTGATGCGCGATGCCGGCAGGTCACTGTCGCCGGATCAGGCGAAACTCGCCGGCGAATATGCCGATTTCCTCGGTGCGCCACGCGATTCCGCGATGGCATGGCCGAAGACCACGCGCAGCCGTGCGGTGATCGCGGCCGGGCTGGAACAGGAAGCAAAGAACAACGCGTCAGCGGTCGAAGTTGCGCTGCCGAAATGGAGCAGCGCCTTCGCATTGGACGATGCGCAACGTGGCCGGGTGCTGGCCGCGATCGCCCGCGCCTCGGCGATCGATCGCGATCCACGCACGCCGCAGCGCTTCGCTGCGGTGCCGGCCTCGGCGTTTGATGATGCCCTGCATGAAATGCGCGCCCGTGATGCACTCTCGCGCGGCGACTGGCCGACGACATTGGCGGCGATCCGCGCCATGCCCGACGCCTTGCGCAACACCTCGCGCTGGACCTATTTCCTCGGCCGCGCGCTGGAACAGGGCGGACAACGCGAACAGGCACGCGCCGCTTATGCGGCCGCCGCGCGCAGCAGCGAATTCCACGGCTTCCTCGCCGCCGATCGCCTGCACCAACCATACCGGTTGTGTCCGTTGCCAACTCCGCAGACGCCATTGCAATCGCCGGGATTCCAGCGCGCCTTGGCGCTGCATCGCATCGGTCGCAACGACTGGGCGGTGCGCGAATGGAGCGCGGCCGCGCAGTCCGCAGCGCCTGCGCAGCGACTGGCAGCGGTGCGCGATGCGTTGGCGCAGCAATGGTTCGATCGCGCCGCCTTCGGGCTGGATCGCACCCAGCCGCAGGAAATGCGTCTGCTCGACATGCGCTTCCCGTTGCACTACGACGCCGACATCGAGCGCGCGGCCAGCACCAATCGCCTTGATCCGGCGTGGGTCGCTGCCGAAGTCCGCGCCGAAAGCCTGTTCGATCCGCGCGCGCGCTCCAACGCCGATGCCCGTGGATTGATGCAGCTGATTCCGGAAACGGGGCAACGCATCGCGCGCCGCAACGGCATCGGTTATGTCGATGGCAACAGCTTGTACGATCCCGGCAGCAACATCGCCATCGGCAGCGCGTACTTGCGCGACCTGCTGGACAGGGCCGGCGGAGCGTTGCCGGTGGTGATCGCCGGATACAACGCCGGGCCGAACGCAGCGGCACGCTGGAAATCGGAGCGCCCGACACTCGAAGCCGATGCCTGGATCGAGGCGATCCCCTACAAGGAAACCCGCGAATACGTGCCGCGCGTGCTCGGCTTCAGCGTGATGTACGACTGGCGCATGCACGGCAAGATGCTGCGACTCGGTGACCGCATCGGCGGACGCCTCGATGGCGAACGCATCGCGCCGTCTTGCGATGCGGTGAACTGATCGCCATGCAGGTCTATCTCGTCGGTGGCGCGGTGCGCGACGCATTGCTCGGACTGCCGCCGGGCGATCGCGATTTCGTGGTGGTCGGCGCGACGCCGGAACAACTGCTGACGCTCGGTTATCGTCAGGTCGGCCGCGATTTCCCGGTGTTCCTGCATCCGCAGACCGGCGAGGAATACGCGTTGGCGCGCACCGAGCGCAAATCGGGACGCGGCTACACCGGCTTCGTCGTGCATGCCGCACCCGACGTGACGCTGGAAGATGACCTGCGCCGTCGCGATTTCACCATCAATGCCATCGCGCAGGCGGAAGACGGCACGCTGATCGATCCCTACAACGGCGTGCGTGATCTGCACGCTCGTGTTCTCCGCCATGTCAGCGACGCCTTCGCCGAAGACCCGTTGCGGGTATTGCGCGCGGCGCGCTTCATGGCCCGTTTCGCCGCGCTGGGTTTCACCATCGCGCCGGAAACGCTGGCCCTGATGCGGGCGATGGTCGACTCCGGAGAGCTCGAAGCATTGGTGCCGGAACGCGTATGGCAGGAACTGTCGCGTGCATTGCGCAGCGCCCGAACTTCCGCCTTCCTGTGCGCGTTGCGCGAATGCGGTGCCTTGAAGGTCGCGCTGCCGGAAGTCGATGCGCTGTACGGGGTTCCACAACGCGCCGAATATCATCCGGAAATCGATACCGGGCGTCATATCGAACTGGTCTGCGACATGGCCGCGACACTCGCGCCGGGCGACGATCTGATCGGCTTCGCCGCGCTTACGCACGATCTCGGCAAGGCATTGACGCCAGCCGATGAACTGCCGAAACACGTGATGCATGAGCAACATGGCATTCCACCGTTGCAGGCGCTGGCTGCACGCCTGAAAGTCCCGACCGAACACCGCCAACTCGCCGAGATCGCCTGCCGCGAACATCTCAACGTGCATCGCCTGCATGAATTACGCGATGACACGGTGCTGCGTCTGTTCGAGCGCATCGATGCCTTCCGCAAGCCGGAGCGCGTGCGGCAATTGGCGCTGGTGTGCGAGGCCGACAAGCGCGGGCGCGCAGGGTTGGAAGATTCCGCCTATCCGCAAGCGGCAGAACTGCAGCGATTGTTCGAGGTCGCGCGTGGCGTCACCGCCGGCGACTTCCCGGACATCGCGCCCGGACCCGCGCTGGGCGAAGCAATTCGCAAAGCGCGCGTCATGGCGATTGCGAAAGCGCGCACTTCGTCATCCCGAGCGTAGGGTGGGATCAGTTTTAACTCTCCAGCAGCCGGTGCGGCCGGAGTTCCTCGCACGCGCTGGCTGGCGTGTGTGACCAGCTCCAATGCGCGGGACGCCGTGAATCCATCCATGGAGGCTCGACTCGGCATCCTGCCTCGTATGCCCGCGCATCGGACTGGCGCACCCACTGGCCGCGCGCGTGTTGTTGCGTCTCGCGAAAGCAACAACACGCACCTGTTGTGACTTCATCGAAACAACGAAACGCTACCCGCCCGGCAGCGCCTGCGCGGTGGGTCCCTATGGCCGACCATTCCGCCGCATGGATGCGGCGGCTGAGCCTCCATGGATGGATTCACGGTTCGCGGCAATAGGGACACCCAAGCGGGCGCACGCCGGGCGCGAGAAAGCTGATCCCTCGCTACGTTCGGGATGACCGCAGTTCACAACCGATGCGACAAATCCCCGAGCAGGAACGCATGGCCCAGCTCGACATCGCGCGCGAAACCCATCACCTGGAAGCGCTCGCCCATCTCTTCCGGTAGTGTCAATCGCTTCACCTGCTGACGCAGCCGCAATCGCGCGACCTCATCCGCCGACTGCGCCTCCGCCGCGGCAAGGCGACGATCCAGCCCGTTGCCGAGCAGGAAACTCGCCTGGCTGCAATACCCGGTGAAATCGAAACCGGCGCCAGTGCCCGCTTCCGCCAACGCAGTGAAATCGACCGACGCGGTGATGTCCTGCAAGCCCGGCCACGCCAGCACATCGTCCACCACATGATGGCGACGGAACGCGCGCAACGTCCCTTCGCTGCGTTGCGGCTGGTAGTACTCGCCACGCGCATAACCGTAATCGATGAACAACAACGCGCCACGCTCCAGCGGCCCGATCACCGCCTGCACCCAGTACGGCAGTTGCGGCAACAGCTCCGAACGATAATCCTCGGCGAACGGCTGTTCGAGCGCACGCTCGACGTGGCGCACGCTCGCGGTCACCAGCGCATCGGCGGGACGACCGATCACCACGAACGCATCATTGGCATCGAGCGCGACGTGATCCTCCCAGACTTCGTCCTCGGCGATGGCGAAGCGCGTGGTCGGCAACGCGTCCAGTACTTCGTTGGCAAAGACAATCCCGCGCCACGGTTGTTCGAACGGGCGATCCAGCCATTCGACGCGCGCGAACACGTCAGCCGGCAACACGTTCTGCAGATGTTCGCGCTGACGTTCGCGCAGTTGCGCGCTCGGCTCCAGCAGGCAATAACGCGCTGGCAGGCGATTCAGCGCCTGCAGATGCAGCAGAAGATCGGCAGCGAACGCGCCGGTGCCGCCACCGATCTCGAGGATCCAGCCGTCCTTCAATTCGTCCAGCACCGGTGCCACCGCCTCGCCGACGCATTCCGCGAAAAGATGCCCGAGTTCCGGCGCGGTGACGAAATCACCGGCGCCACCGAACTTGGTCGCGCCCGCGCTGTAATACCCCAACCCGGGCGCGTACAGGCACAGCTCCATGAAGCGCGAAAACGGGATGCTGCCACCCGCTGCACGGATTTCGTGGCGGATCGCGGTCGACAATTCGGCGCTGTGCGCCTGGGCATCGGCATCGGGGGGCGGCAAAGCAGTCATGGCGTTCTCGTCGCAACAGGGGAACAGGATACGGCTGCACGCATGCACGGTCACGCCTCCCGTGCGAGCATGTCGGGATGCCGGTCGCATCGCCATCCCCTGTCGTTCTCGTCACCGGCGCCGCTCGTCGCATCGGCGCGGCGATCGCGCGCCATCTGCACGCGCAGGGATATGCCATCGCGCTGCACTATCGCGACTCCGAAAACGACGCGATCGCATTGCGCGATACCCTCGAAGCCACGCGCCCAGGCAGCACGTTATTGCTGCAGGCCGATCTCGCCCAACACGATGCAGCGGAATCACTGGTCGCACGCACCGTCGAACATTTCGGGCGGCTGGACGGGCTGGTCAACAATGCCTCGACATTTTTCCCGACGCCCATCGGCAGCGCCACGCAAGGGCAATGGAGCACATTGTTCGATGCCAACGCCCGCGCGCCGTTCTTCCTTGCGCAAGCCGCCGCACCACACCTGCGTGCGCGCCAGGGCAGCATCGTCAACATCACCGACATCTACGGCGAGCGCCCATTGCGCGATCACAGCGCCTACTGCATGTGCAAGGCGGCATTGCTGATGATGACGAGGTCCCTGGCGCTGGAACTCGCACCCGATGTGCGCGTGAACGCTGTCGCCCCCGGTGCCATCCTGTGGCCGGAGCACGAGGTCGTCGATGGCGCGCGCCAGGCGGCGATCGTCGCGCGCACGCCACTGGCGCGGACCGGCACCCCGGAAGACATCGCCGAGGCGGTGTATTGGCTGCTCGCGTCCGCGCGCTTCACCACCGGCGAAGTGGTGCACGTCGATGGTGGACGCCTGCTCGCCAATTGAAACGAACTACACGTTCCAGTCGACGTACTCGAACTGCGTATCGTGATCCGGATGCATAGCCCATAGCGCGGCCAGCGATTCCATCCGCACCGGATCGATATAGTCCGGCGCGATTTCCGCCAGCGGTTTCAGCACGAAGGCATGGCGGATTTCGTTGCGCGGCAATTGCAGATGGTTCGCGCCATCCATCACCAGATGGTCGTAGTAGACGATGTCGATATCGAGGGTGCGATCGCCGAAGCGCGGGCCGCTGCGATCGCGCCCGTGCGCGTCTTCCAGCGCGTGCAGCCAGTCGTTGAGTGCATGCGGATCGAGATCGCTGTCGATCGCCGCCGCCGCGTTGAGGAAATCGCCGCCATCGAATCCGACCGCCGGGTAGCGATGGATCGTCGATAGCCGCACCTCGCCAAAACGTGTGCGCAATGCATCCGCCGCCGCCTGCAGATGGCGCAACGGATCGACATTGCTGCCGAGGCTCAACAGGGCATGTCCCATCAGTCGCGCGTCCGCTCGATCATCACCCCGACCGCGCGCGCACCGCGCACCGCGCCCGGCTTGCTCAGTTTCAAGCGCACCCGCGACACCTTGAACTCGCGCAGGATCAATTCGGCGCAGCGTTCCGCCAAAGTCTCCACCAACCCGAACTCCGTCTCCGCAACATAAGCCATCAACGCCTTGCTGACCGCCTTGTAGTTGAGCGTGTCATCAATGCTGTCGCTGGCCGCGGGAATGCGATTGTCGAACGCCATCTCGATGTCGAACACCAGCGTCTGGCGGATGCGGCGCTCCCAGTCGTAGATGCCGATCAGGGCGTCGATCTGCAAACCTTCGATGAAGACGATATCGCTCACGTGTTCTCCCAATCACATCGCACGATCAAACTGCCGGCAACGTCGCCATGTCCCAGCGCGGCACGACGTTGATTTCCAATCCCTGTCGCTGGCCAGCCTCCAGCCGCAACGCCCCGGCGAAGGCGATCATCGCGCCATTGTCGGTGCACAACGCCGGCGGCGGGAATGCCACGCGACCGCGGCGCTTGCTCGCCATCACCTGCAATCGCTCGCGCAACCGTCTGTTCGCGCCGACGCCGCCGGCGACGATCAGGGTGTTGCAGCCGACGGACTCCAGCGCGCGCTCGCACTTGATCGCCAGCGTATCGACCACCGCATCCTCGAAACCACGGGCGATATCGGCGCGCGTCGCATCCGACTGGTCGCTGTCACGCCACGCCAACAACACTTGGGTCTTCAAGCCGCTGAAACTGAAATCGAGACCGGGACGATCGGTCATCGGGCGTGAAAAACGGAAGCGCCCCGGCACGCCCTGCTCGGCCAGCGCCGCCAGTTGCGGACCCCCCGGATACGGCAGCCCCATCAACTTGGCGGTCTTGTCGAAGGCCTCGCCGGCGGCATCGTCCAGCGTCTCGCCCAGCAGGCGGTAATGGCCGATCGCTTCGACATGGACCAGTTGGGTGTGCCCGCCGGAGACCAGCAGGGCAACGAACGGCGGCTCGGGCGGATCATCCTGCATCAGCGGCGCCAGCAGATGGCCTTCCATGTGGTGGACGCCAACCGCCGGAATATCCAGCGCCCAAGCCAGCGACCGCGCCACCCCGGCCCCGACCAGCAGCGCCCCGACCAGTCCCGGTCCGGCGGTATAGGCCACGCCATCGAGGTCACCGGGGGCGATCCCGGCCTCATCCAGGGTCTGGTGGACCAGCGGCAGGGTCTTGCGCACGTGGTCACGACTGGCCAGCTCCGGCACCACGCCGCCGTACTGGGCGTGCAGCGCGATCTGGCTGTAGATCGCCTGCGCCACCAGCCCGCGCGCACCGCCGAGGGCGGTGTCGTAGACCGCCACCCCGGTTTCGTCACAGGAGGATTCGATGCCCAGCACTTTCATCGGCCAATGATACCGGCTTGCGCCATTCACTTTTGTTGGACTATAATCCCCGGCTCACTCCGGCCGTCTGGTCGGTTTTCACTCGGAACATCACATGCCTGCCGTCAAAGTCCGCGAAAACGAACCGTTCGAATTTGCCCTGCGCCGCTTCAAGCGCACCTGCGAGAAGGCAGGCGTGCTGGCCGAAGTGCGCAAGCGCGAGTTCTACGAAAAGCCGACCCAGGAACGCAAGCGCAAGGCAGCTGCTGCCGTGAAGCGTCAGTCGCGCCGCATGTCGCGCGACGTGACCAAGCGCCAGCGCCTGTACTGAGCGCACGCGTTTCGGTTCCGCGAAGCCGGCACGCGCGAGCGTGGCCGGCTTTTCGCATTTCTGGATGTCGCGATCACCAGCGCGTCCACTCCTTAGAGGAAATCCCGATGTCCCTGAAGACCCAGCTCACCGACGACATGAAGACCGCGATGAAGGCCGGCGAGAAGGCCCGCCTGGGCGTGATCCGCCTGGTCAACGCCGCGATCAAGCAGCGCGAAGTCGATGAGCGCATCGAGCTGGACGATGCCGCGGTGCTGGGCGTGCTCGAGAAGATGGTCAAGCAGCGCCGCGATTCGATCAGCCAGTTCGATGCCGCCGGCCGCGAAGACCTCTCCAAGATCGAGCGCGACGAGATGGCGATCATCCAGCACTACCTGCCGACGAAACTGGACGAAGCCGACGTGCTCGCCGCGATCGATGCCGCCATCGCCCGGACCGGCGCCAGCGGCGCCGCCGACATGGGCAAGCTGATGGGCGTGCTGAAGCCGCAACTGGCCGGCAAGGCCGACATGGCCGAGGTCTCGAAGCTGGTGAAGCAGAAGCTCGCAGGCTGACCCCATGCCTGCGCGCATCGCCATTCGCCCGGCGGTCGCTGCCGACGTCCCGCTGATCCTCGACCTGATCCGCGCGCTCGGTGAATACGAGTGGTTGGCGCATGAGGTCGTCGCGACGGAGGCTGGTCTCCACGCCCAGTTGTTCGGGAAGAAGCCGGCTGCGGAGGTGCTGATCGGCGAAGTCGATGGCCAGCCAGCCGGCTTCGCGTTGTTCTTCCACAATTTCTCGACTTTCCTCGGCCAGCCCGGCCTGTATCTGGAGGACCTGTTCGTGCGCCCGGAACATCGCGGCAGCGGCCTCGGCAAGGCGCTGATGGCGGAACTGGCGCGGATCGCGATTGAACGCGACTGCGGCCGCTTCGAATGGTCGGTGCTGGACTGGAACCAGCCGGCGATCGATTTCTATCGCACCCTCGGCGCCGTCGGCATGGACGAATGGACGGTGCAACGCGTCAGCGGCGCGGCGTTGCGCAAACTCGCCACGACCGCCCAACCGGAATAGTCTGGACGCAACGTGGCACGCATCCCCGACGCCTTCATCGACGATCTCCTCAACCGCACCGATGTGGTCGAGATCGTCAATGCGCGGGTGCCGCTGAAGAAGAAGGGCAACGAATACACCGCCTGCTGCCCGTTCCACGACGAACGTTCGCCGTCGTTCTTCGTCTCGCCGACCAAGCAGTTTTACCACTGCTTCGGCTGCGGCGCGCATGGCAGTGCGATCAACTTCCTGATGCAGTTCGATCGCCTCGAATTCCTCGACGCCATCGACGAGCTGGCGAAACGCGCCGGCATGGAAATCCCGCGCGACACCGCCCAGCGCAATGCCAATCCGGAAACGCAGCCGCTGTTCGGCGCACTCGATGCGGCGGCGGCATTCTTCAAGCGGCAACTGGCGTCGAGCAGTCGCGCCCAGGCCTATCTCGACCAGCGCGGCGTCGATGCCGCGACCCGCGAACGCTTCGCCATCGGGTATGCACCGCAGGGCTACGACGGACTGCGCAACGAACTCGGCACCGACCCACGGCGCATGCAACTGCTGGAACGCGCCGGGTTGTTCTCGCGCAACGACAAGGACCACGTCTACGACAAGTTCCGCGATCGCGTGATGTTCCCGATCCACGATCGTCGTGGCCGCGTGATCGCCTTCGGTGGCCGCGTGCTCGACAAGGACAGCTCGCCGAAATACCTCAACTCGCCGGAAACCGCGCTGTTCCACAAGGGCCGCGAACTCTATGGGCTGTGGCAGGCGCGCCAGGCCAATCCGAAGCTGGAACGGTTGCTGGTGGTCGAAGGCTACATGGACGTGGTGTCGCTGGCGCAGCACGGCATCGTTTACGCGGTGGCGACGCTCGGCACCGCGACCACGCCCGAACACGCCGAACTGCTGTTCCGCAACGCGCCGGACGTGGTGTTCTGTTTCGATGGCGACGCCGCCGGCCGCCGCGCGGCGTGGAAGGCACTGGAATCGGTGCTGCCGCGCATGAAGGACGGACGCCAGGCGTTCTTCCTGTTCCTGCCCGATGGCGAGGATCCCGACACCCTGATCCGCCAGGAGGGCCACGCCGGCTTCGTTCAACGATTGCACGCGGCGACACCGCTGTCCGAAGTGTATTTCGCCGAACGATTGCAGGGTATATCGCTGACATCGATCACCGGCAAGGCGACCCTGGTCGATCGCTGCCGCGCCGACATCGCCAGGATTCCCGATGGTGGTTTCCGCGATGCGATGATCGCGCGCATCCGCGAACTCACCGGCGTCGATGTCACCGATGCCGCGGCGATACCGCGCACAGCGATGACATCGAACTCGAACATGCATGCGAAACGCAGCCTCGTCCGCCATGCCATCACCTTGCTGTTGCAGCATCCGCCGCTGGCCGAGCGCGCGCCGTTTCCCTACGCCTTCGAAGCGCTGGAGCTCGCGGGAATTCCCTTGCTCGTTGAATTGCTCGACGTGTTGAAGACACGACCCGGCATGACCGCGGTCGGCATCCTCGAAGCATTCGGTGATCACCCGGATGTCGCCTCGTTGCAAAAACTCGCGACACAAAACGAACCCGGTGGCGCGCAGGAATGGGTGGTCGATTTCGACGGCGTGTTGGCGCAGCTGGCGAAACAATCCACGCAACAGCGCGTCGACCAGCTGCAGGCGCGCATCCGCGAACTAGACGAACACGAAAAAACCGAATTGCGCGAGCTGCTGCAGTTGCGCTTTGCGGCCCCGACCCGGCAATAACCCTCCCCTCACTCCTCACCATTCCCACCACATGACCTCCACCGCATCGAATCCCTGGCGCGCGCGCCTGCCCGGCCTGTTGCTCTCCGCTGCGCTCGCCCTCGCCGCGATGCTGCTGGAACCGTGGACCAAGCGCTTCGGCATGAGCGCGCTGCCGACCGCCATCGTGCTCGGCATCATCCTCGGCAACAGCGTGTTTCCGCGCATCTCAGGGCACGCAGGCGCCGGTGTCGATTACGCGCGTTCGCGCCTGCTGCGCATCGGCATCGTGCTGTTCGGATTCCGCTTGACCTTCCAGGACATCCTGGGTGTCGGCGTCTCCGGCATCGTCATCGACATCATCATGGTCGCGGCGACGTTCTTCCTTGCGCTGTTCCTCGGCCGCCGCGTGTTCAAGCTCGATCGCGACAGCTCGATCCTGATCGGCTCCGGCGCAGCGATCTGCGGCGCCGCCGCGGTGATGGCCGCCGAACCGGTGGTGAAGGCGCAGGCGCACAAGGTCTCGGTCGCAGTGGCGACGGTGGTGGTGTTCGGCACCATCGCGATGTTCCTCTACCCGCTGTTCTGGCCGATGTTGCAATCACACCTCGGCTTCACCCAGCACGCCTTCGGTCTCTACGTCGGATCGAGCGTGCACGAAGTCGCGCAGGTCGTCGTCGCCGGCAAATCGGTGGGCGATGACGCGGCGAACATCGCGGTGATCGAGAAGATGATCCGCGTCATCCTGCTGGCGCCGTTCCTGCTGCTGCTCTCGGCGTGGCTGCGCGACAAGAACGACGCCAGCGGCAAGCGTGCACCGATCGTCATCCCGTGGTTCGCGATCCTGTTCCTGGTGGTCGGCGCCTTCAATTCCTTCCACCTGCTGCCGAAGGCGTTGGTCGATGCCCTGTTGAAGATCGACACCTTCCTGCTGGCGATGGCGATGGGCGCGCTCGGCATTCGCACGCACGCCGGTGCAATCCGTCAGGCGGGCCTCAAGCCATTGTTGCTGGCGACGGCGTTGTTCGCATGGTTGATCGTGGGCGGATTGCTGGTGAATATCGGGGTGATGCGGTTGTTTGGACACTAACGCTCGGCGCTCTCGCTCGACCAGCCACGATCCAACGCCTCAAACCCGATCCATCACAAACGGCGGCACCGGCTGCAACCACGGCAACAGCCAGTGGTCGATCAGCAGGAAGGCGAACAACGCCATCAGGTAGATGATCGAATACTTGAACACCTGCATCGCGAATAGCTCGTCGGGCGGGTTCTGCAACTTCCACGCGTACCAGACGAAGACCGCACCGAGCACCAGCGCGCCGCCGAGGTAGAACACGCCGCTCATGCCCGCCACCCACGGCATCACGGTGACCGCCACCAGCAGGATGGTGTAGAGCAGGATCTGCTTGCGGGTGTATTCGACGCCGTGCGTCACCGGCAGCATCGGCACCAGCGCCTTGGCATAATCGGCGCGACGGAAGATCGCCAGCGCCCAGAAATGCGGTGGTGTCCACACGAAGATGATCAGCACCAGCAGCAACGCATGCGCCCAATCCCACGGGCGTTCCATGCCGGTGATCGCCGACCAGCCGAGCAGTGGCGGCGCGGCGCCGGCGATGCCGCCGATCACGATGTTCTGCGGCGTCGCGTGTTTCAGCCATGCGGTGTAGACCACCGCATATCCGATCAATGACGCGAAGGTGAGCAGCGCGCAGATCCAGTTGACGCCGATGATGAGGATCGCCATCGATATCGCGCCAAGCGACAGCGCGAACACCAGCACCTGCCGTGGTGTGAGCGAATGCGATGGCAAGGGGCGATGTTGCGTGCGCGCCATCAACACGTCGATGCGACGATCGATCAGGTGGTTGATCGCTGCCGCCGATGCGGCCGCCAGCCAGATGCCGAGCAAGCCGAGCACGCCATGGCGCAGGTCCTCCGCCGTCGGCAACCCGGGAATCGCCAGGCAAATGCCGACCAGCGCGGTGAACACGATCAGCGCCACCACGCGCGGCTTGGTCAATGGCCAGTAGTGCGCCCAACTCATGCCGGCTGCACCGTCCGCTGCGGACGCTTGATCCGTGCCAGCAGCGACACCAGCAGGAACAGCAGGATCGCCGCGCCGGCGTTGTGCAGCACCGCCACATGCAGCGGCAATGCCAGCTTGACGTTGCTGATGCCGAGCGCGCATTGCACCGTCACCATCAAGGCCAGCAGCACGCCCCAGGTGCGCATGCCCGGCGTGCGGATCAAACGCAGGCCCAGCCACCACACGTAGAGGAACACCACGCAGGCCATCAGGCGGTGCGCCATCTGGATCGCGATGCGCGATTGCCCATTGAGCACGCCGCCTTCGTAATCGACGCCACCGTTGCCGATGAAGGCATCACGCCACAGCACGAAGCCGTTGTGCCAATCGGCGTTCGGCCACCAATGGCCCGCGCACTTCGGGAAATTGTCGATCGACATGCTGCCGGCGCCGCAGGACAACGCCGCGTAGTTGGAGCTGGTCCAGCCGCCGAGCGCGATCTGGATCGCCAGCAATGTGACACCCGCGATCAGCAGGCGCCGCAGCAGGCGCGTGTCGGCGAGCTGGATCGGCACGTTGGTCGCGCGCCACGCCATCCATGCCAGCAACGCGAAGGTGGTGAAACCGCCGAGCAGGTGGCCCATCACCACGATCGGTTTCAGCAACCAAGTCACCGTCCACATGCCGAGCAACGCCTGCACGATGATCACCGCGAAGGCCAGCATCGCCACGCGCGACAAGTCTTCGTTGTTCCAGCGCCACGCGGCGGCGAGCAGGATCGCTTCCGCTGCAATCGCCAGTGTTGCCGATGCATCGTGCATGCCGCGCATGTAGAGCGGGATCGCCAGCGCCACCAACATCGCCGACACGATCACCTGCAGCATGCCGAGGCGGCGACGGCGCGCGGCGATCACCGCCAGCACGAACACCAGGAAGCCGAGCGTCGCCGCGAGATGGCGATGCATCTGTTCGCGCCAGGCCTTGGTCGGATCGAGCGTGCGGATCGCGCTCGCGGCATGGTTGGTGATGTCGCCGGCGACCTGCGGCCATGCCGCGCGGCCATAGCAGGTTGGCCAATCGGGGCAGCTCAGGCCGGCGTTCGACAAGCGCACGAACGCACCGAACACGATCACGGTGAACGCCAGCGCCACCGCCAGCCAGGCCAGGCGCGCGAAATGACGGGACAGGATGGGAACGAGGGGTCGGCTCATTGCAACTTCAGCAGGCGGGAGAGATCCGTGCGCAGATCGGCCGGATCGAACCCGGGAGCGTACCGCAAGACCACGAAGCCATTGGGATCGATCACGTAGACCACTGCGTCAGCGGGCGCGCCGGCACGCGGCAAACGGACTTTCAGCACATCCAGCGGCACGACTGCGCGCGGATGGCTGGTCGCGGGCGCGCTGGCCGGCACCGCACCGGCCCACAGCACGTCGGCGTGGTCGCGATCGTGGCCCAACGCCTGCCATGCCACGTCGAGATCGCGCGCGAGCTTGTCGCAACGTTCGCGGCAATCGACCGCGGGCACCGCGAGGATGCGCCAGCGCCGTGCCTCGGGCGACCACGGATACGCGGCGCCATCGGCGAGACGCAACGACACGTCGCGCAGATCAACCGGCGGATTCAACAATTCACCCTTGTTCTTCAATCCTTGCGGACGCCAACCGGAAAAACGCAGCGCGCCGGCCAGCGCGAAGCTGCCGAGGAACAATGCCGCGAGCACCAGCAACATGCGGCGGTTGCGACGACGTGCATTGGAAATGGACGAATCAGGCATCGGGATCGTGTCGCCGCGAACGGCGATTCAACAGAAGGGCGAGGATGAGCACGGTGGCCGCCATCGCGAACCACTGCACGGCGTAGGCGATGTGGCGTTCCGGCGGCATGGTGTTGGGCAGCACGTCGAGATCGCGCTCGCCACCGATGGGCACGGCTGGATCGAGGCGCAACACGCGCGGCGCGAGTGTCGTTTGCCCGAGCATCGCCGGCAATTCTTTCACCGGCAACGCCGTCGCCAGCACGTCGCCATCGGGCAGGCGCGTGGCGATCGGCGCCATCAAGCCATGCGATGGCGGCGGCATCAGCAATCCACGCACCTCGCGCAATTCCGGCAGCGGCAGCGTCGGCATGTGGCGACGATCGAGCACCGGCAGCCAGCCGAGATCGACCAGCAGCGGTGACGTCGCGCCATCGGCCAGGAACACGCGATACACGCGCACGCCAACGTGTCCGCCGTGGACCTGGCTATCAAGCAGGACTGCCGGCGTCGGCAGGAACCGCCCCGACCCGGCCACCCAGTCATAAGTCGACAGATGCGCCGGAGCGGATGCGGCGGACAATGCCAGCGGCACCTGTGCGGCGATGGTCGCCCGCGCCTGTTCCAGCATCGCGCGCTTCTGCTGCGCGCGACCGAGCTGCCACATGCCCAACGTCGCGAACAACGCCGCGACGGCGATCGCCAGCAACCACCAGCGCAGGCGTTTCACCGGCCTGCACCCGCACGCGCAGGCTGCGATAATCCAGCCATCGCCACTGCACGGGAGCTTGCCATGAACCCTTCGCTGAAACTCGTGCTGGTGGTGGGCGTTCTCATCCTGATCGTCTGGAACCTCGGTCAAGGCCTGTACTACATGCTGACGGATCGCGGCCAGTCGAAACGCACGGTCAATGCACTCACGCGGCGCATCGCGCTATCCGTTGCGCTGATCCTGTTCATCATCCTGGCCATCTACATGGGCTGGATCACGCCGCATGGCGTGGGAAGCAATCCGGGTTGATGAAAGATGCTGGATCCCCGCCTGCGCGGGGATGACGAACCCGAAAGTCTGATGCGCATCATCGCGACACCTCTGGCCTCTGGGCGATGGGCTGGCTAGGCGGCGGCGGTTGAGCAGACCCGAAGTTGACTGAAGTCAATGAGGGGATGCGAAACCGTCGCCAACAACGCCAGCACGAGCTCCAGAGGTCAGAGCACGTACACGAAGAGAAAAAGCATCAACCACACCACGTCCACGAAGTGCCAATACCACGCCACCGCTTCGAAACCGAAGTGATCCTGCGGGGTGAAGTGGCCCTTCAGGCAACGCAGCCAGATCACCAGCAGCATGAAGGTACCGAGGGTGACGTGCAGGCCGTGGAAACCGGTGAGCATGAAGAAGGTGGAGCCGTAGATGCCGGAGGCCAGCGTCAGGTTGAGCTCGTGATAGGCCTCGCGGTATTCGGTGGCCTGGCAATACAGGAACAGGCAACCCAGCAGGATGGTCAGTCCGAGGAACAGCAGCAGCACGCCGCGCTTGTTGGCCTTCAACGCGTGGTGCGCGATGGTGACGGTGACGCCTGAGGTCAGCAGGATCAATGTATTGAGCAGCGGCAGGCCCCAGGCCGGCACGGTGTTGAAGGTGCCGCCGATGCTCGCTGGCCCATTGGTCGGCCAGCCGCCGGTGAAGCCGTCCCACAGCAGCGCGTTGGTACTGCCGCCATGGCCTTCGCCGGAGAGCCACGGCAACGCGAACTGGCGGGCGTAGAACAGCGCGCCGAAGAACGCGGCGAAGAACATCACTTCCGAGAAGATGAACCACACCATGCCCATGCGGAACGAGGTGTCGACCTGCTTGTTGTAGTAGCCGCGCACCGATTCGGTGATGACGTCGGAGAACCACTTGAACAGGATCAGGGCGAGGAACACCAGGCCGACGAGGAAGGTGGTCTTGCCCCAGCTCTCGTGGTTCAGCAATCCGCCGAAGCCGAACATGGTGGTGAACAGCGCGACCGATGCGATCACCGGCCAAGGGCTGCTGTGCGGCACGTAATAGACATCGTGATCCGGTGCGTGGGCGTCCGTGTTGGCCATGTCTTTGCTTCTCTCGTCAGGGCGCGGCCGCAGCCGCCGTTGTTGCACCGGCGGCGAGTGCGCGCGCGGTCAGGGTGTCATTCTGGTAGAACGTGTAGGACAGCGTCAGCGTGTCGATGTCGGACGGCAACGCGGGATCAACCACGAAGCGCACTGGCATGTCGCGCGTCTCGCCCGGCTGCATCTTCTGCTCGGTGAAGCAGAAACATTCGGTCTTGGCGAAATACTTGGAACCTTGCGCCGGCGCGATCGACGGTACCGCGTTGCCGACCACCAGGTGCGCGCTGTTGTTGTGCGCGCGGTAGCTGGCGGAATACGGCTTGCCGGTCTGCACGCGCATCTGCAGCTGGTTCGGCGCGAAATCCCAAGACAGCTTGGAATTGACCCGGCCATCGAACTGCACGGTGATCCAGCGCGAAGCCACCGGTGCCGCCGCGACAGCGGCCACTTCGTTCGGGCCTTTCGTCAGGCGCACGCCCAGCACTTTCTCGCAGGCGATGCGATAGAACGGCACCAGCGAGAACGTCACCAGGAAGGCAACGGCGATCACCACCACCAGCTTGCCCATGCCACGGGTCGAACCGGGCGCGGGATGCGCTGCCGGATCAGCGGACATGGCCGGTCATTCCCAATACCAGAAACGCCAGATAGATCGCCAGCGCAACGGCGGCGACCTTCCATGCCGTGCGCCGGGCGCGACGACGCGCCTCGGCGACTTGCGGATCAGTGCTGGCGAGCTGCTCAGTCATGATCCATGTGTTCGGGATCGCCATGCGCCAGATCGCCGAGGTTGATCACCGGCGGCGTGGTGAAACTGTGGTGCGGCGGCGGCGACGACAGCGTCCATTCCAGGCCCTTGGCGTTCCACGGATTGGCCGATGCCTTGGCGCCGTGCAACTTCGAATGGAGGAGGATGGCGAACATCATGAACGGCGTCAGGAACATCCCGAACGCGCCGATCGAACTCACCATGTTCCAGTCGGCGAACACCACGTTGTAGTCGGGGATGCGGCGCGGCATGCCGGCCAGTCCGAGGAAGTGCTGCGGGAAGAACAGCAGGTTCACGAAGATCACCGTCCACCAGAAGTGGAAGTCCGCGGCCTTCTGGTTGTACATGCGGCCGGTCCACTTCGGCCACCAGTAGTAGATCGCGCAGATGATCGAGAACAGCGCGCCGGTCACCAGCACGTAGTGGAAGTGCGCCACCACGAAGTAGGTGTCCTGGTACTGGTAATCGGCCGGTACCAGCGCCAGCATCAGGCCGGAGAAGCCGCCGATGGTGAACAGGAAGACGAAGGCCACCGCCCACAGCATCGGGGTTTCGAAGCTGAGCGAACCGCGCCACATCGTGCTGACCCAGTTGAACACCTTCACGCCGGTCGGGATCGCGATCAGCATCGTCGCCAGCATGAAGTAGATCTCGCCACCCAGCGGCATGCCGACGGTGAACATGTGGTGCGCCCACACGATGAACGACAGGAAGGCGATCGAGGCGGTCGCGTAGACCATCGCCTGGTAGCCGAACAGCGGCTTGCGGCTGAAGGTCGGGATCACTTCGCTGACCACGCCGAACGCCGGCAGGATCATGATGTAGACCTCGGGATGGCCGAAGAACCAGAAGATGTGCTGGTACATCACCGGGTCGCCGCCACCGGCGGCATCGAAGAAACTGGTGCCGAAGAAGCGGTCGGTGAGCAGCATCGTCACCGCACCGGCGAGCACCGGCATCACCGCGATCAGCAGGAAGGCGGTGATCAGCCACGTCCAGCAGAAAATCGGCATCTTCAACAGGTCGACGCCCGGCGCGCGCATGTTGAGCACGGTGGCGATGATGTTGATCGCGCCCATGATCGAGCTGATGCCCATCATGTGGATCGCGAACACGGTGAACGCGACATTGGTGCCGCCCTGCAGCGACAGCGGCGGATACATGGTCCAGCCACCGGCCGGCGCACCCCCCTTCATGAAGAAGGTCGACAGCAGCAGGGTGAAAGCGAACGGCATGATCCAGAACGACCAGTTGTTCATGCGCGGCATCGCCATGTCGGGCGCGCCCACCTGCATCGGGATCATCCAGTTGGCGAGGCCGACGAAGGCCGGCATGATCGCGCCGAAGATCATCACCAGCGCGTGCATGGTGGTGAGCTGGTTGAACGTTTCCGGCTTGAAGTACTGCAAGCCCGGCTGCATCAGTTCGGCGCGGATTCCGACCGACAGCGCGGCGCCGATGATCGACATCACGAAGGCGAACAGCAGGTACAGCGTGCCGATGTCCTTGTGATTGGTGGAGAAGAACCAACGCTCGACGAACGATTGCGTGTGCCCGTGGTGGGCATCGTCATGATGGTCGTGATCGACGGCGGGATGGGTCGCGGACATGGGAGGAACCTCGCTGTATCTGGGTCAGGGCGGCGCGTGTCGCGCTCAGCCCGCTGGGGTGGCCTTCGCGGCCTTCTGTTCGGCCAGCCACGCCTTGTATTCATCCATCGACACCGCCTTGACCACGATCGGCATGAAGCCGTGGTCCTTGCCGCACAGTTCGGCGCACTGGCCGCGATAGACGCCCGGCTCCTCGATGTTCACCCAAGCCTCGTTGACGATGCCGGGGATGGCGTCCTGCTTGAGGCCGAAGGCCGGCACCCACCACGAATGGATCACGTCATCGGCGGTGACCACGAAGCGGATCTTGGTGTGGACCGGCAGCACGATCGGATGGTCGACGGCGAGCAGGTAGTTGGGATCGTTGAAATCGCGCGCGTCCTTGCCACTCTGGCGGATGTCGTTGCTTTCCTTCGACAGGCGGCTGGTGATCTCGACGTTTTGGCCCAGGTAGTCGTACTTCCACATCCACTGGTAACCGGTCACGCGCACCGTCAGCGCGGAATCGCTGGTGTCGTAGACGTAGATCAGGTTGCGGATGGTGGGAATGGTCAGCCCGGTCAGGATCAGCACCGGAATGACCGTCCAGATGATCTCGGCCTTGGTGTTGTGGCTGAACTTGGCAGCGACCGCGCCCTTCGATTTGCGGAAGGTGAAGATGGCGTAGAACATCGCGCCAAAAACGATGATGCCGATCACCACGCACGTCCACAGCCCCCACATATGGGTGTTGTAGGCGTTATGGGCCATCGGGGTCACGCCCTTGCCCATGTTGAGCTGCCAGCGATGTGGATCGGCGGACTGCGCCCAAGCCAAGGCGGGCAAGCACGCCGCCAGGGCAGCTCCAAATCGCAACCAACGCATTTGCATCATTCTCTTGAACCCCATGGAAACCGGCGCAACCCAACCATGTTAGCGGCCCTAGCCCTTGACCGGCAACCGCGAGGGCCGCAGCGCCATTAGAATGATCGCCCCTCCCAGCCCGGTTTCGGCATGTCCGAGTTGCTTTCCCCCGAACTCCCGCCCACGCCGCCGGCGCTGCGCGAGGCGATCACCCGCGCCTGGATCCTCGACGAGGCCACGCATGTCCGCGCCCTGATGGCGCAGGCGCGCCAGCCCGATGCCGACCGCGCCGCCATCCACGACACCGCCGTCGATCTGGTGCGCCGCGTCCGTACCCACACCGCCAGCCAGGGCGTGGTCGAGGCCTTCATGCGCCAGTACGACCTCGGCAGCGAGGAAGGCGTGTTGATGATGTGCGTGGCCGAAGCGCTGCTGCGCATTCCCGACCAGGCCACCGCCGACGCCCTGATCCGCGACAAATTGGGCGATGCCAACTGGAAGCGCCACCTCGGCCAGTCCGATTCGCTGCTGGTCAACGCCTCGACCTGGGGCCTGCTGCTGACCGGCAAGATGGTCAATCTCGCCGACGACACCCAGCGCGACGCCTACGGTGCCCTCGGCCGCATGATCGGCAAGTTCGGCGAGCCGGTGATCCGCAGCGCGGTGCGCCAGGCGATGAAGATCATGGGCCACCAGTTCGTACTCGGCCGCACCATCCAGGAAGGACTGGAGCGTGCGCGCAAGGGCGACGGCGCCAACTATCGCTATTCCTACGACATGCTCGGCGAGGCCGCGTTGACGCAGGCCGACGCCGATCGCTACTTCGAGTCCTACCGCAAGGCGATCGACGCCATCGGCGCAACCGGGCCGTTCGCCGACGAAGTCTCCGCGCCGTCGATTTCCGTCAAGGTGTCCGCGCTGCATCCGCGCTACGAGCATGCCAAGCGCCAGCGCGTGCTGGCCGAACTCGCGCCGCGCCTGCTGTCGCTGGCGCAACAGGCCAAGCGCTACAACATCGGCATGACCATCGATGCCGAGGAAACCGATCGCCTCGAGCTGTCGCTCGATCTCATCTTCGACGTGCTGGCGGATGCTTCGCTGGCGGGCTGGAACGGCTTCGGCATCGTGGTGCAGGCGTACCAGAAGCGCGCACCGTTCGTGATCGACTACATCGCCGCCAAGGCCCGCGAACTCGGTCGTCGCATCCCGGTGCGCCTGGTCAAGGGCGCGTACTGGGATGGCGAGATCAAGCGTGCGCAGATGGAAGGACAGGCCGGCTATCCGCTGTTCACCCGCAAGCAGAACACCGACGTCAGCTACCAGGCCAATGCGCGCCGGTTGCTCGATGCCAGCGACGCGACCTATCCGATGTTCGCGACCCACAACGCGCAGACGATCGCCGCCGTGCACCAGATGGCGAAGGGTCGCACCTTCGAGTTCCAGAAACTGCACGGCATGGGCGACGATCTCTACGCCGAAGTGATCCCGGCCGATCGCCTGAACGTGCCCTGCCGCGTCTACGCGCCGATCGGTTCGCACGAAGACCTGCTGCCGTATCTGGTGCGACGCCTGCTCGAAAACGGCGCCAATTCCAGCTTCGTCAATCGCATCACCGATGAATCGATCCCGGTCGAGGATCTGGTCCGCGATCCGCTCGATGTCGTCGCAAGCTTCGATTCCATTCCCCATCCGCGCATTCCGCTGCCGCAGCAGCTCTATCGCGCGCAACATCAGGCACGGGACAATTCCATGGGCATCAACCTCGCCAACGACGACCAATTGCGCCAGCTCGCGACGCAACTCGACAGTGCCGGCGCCGGCACCTGGACCGCGGGTCCGCTGGTCCCGGGCGCGGCTGCGGGCGGCGACGTGCAGACGGTGACCAATCCGGCCGATCGTCGCGAAGTGGTTGGCCACTGGCGCGCCGCCGACGAAGCCATCGTTGCGCAGGCATTGAAGAACGCCGTCGATGCGCAGCCGGCATGGGACGCGACGCCGGTGGATGCGCGCGCTTCAATTCTTGAAAAAGCCGCCGAGCTGATGGAAGCGCGGATGCCGCAGCTGATGGCGATGTGCACCAAGGAAGCCGGCAAGTCGCTATCCGATGGCGTCGCCGAAGTGCGCGAAGCCGTCGATTTCCTGCGCTATTACGCCCTGCAGGCGCGCGAACAGTTCGTGGTCGAAGCGCTGCCCGGCCCGACCGGCGAAAGCAACACGCTGCAACTGTCCGGACGTGGCGTGTTCGTGTGCATCAGCCCGTGGAATTTCCCACTGGCGATCTTCACCGGGCAAGTCGCGGCCGCGCTCGCCGCCGGCAACTCGGTGATCGCCAAGCCCGCCGAACAAACCAACCTGATCGGCTACGCCGCCGTGCAAATCCTGCACGAAGCCGGCGTCCCGGCGGCAGTGCTGCAATACCTGCCGGGCGATGGCGCCACCGTCGGTGCCGCGCTCACCCGCGATCCGCGCGTGGCCGGCGTCGCCTTCACCGGATCGACCGACACCGCGCGCCTGATCAACCGCGCGCTCGCCACCCGCGACGCCGGTCCGCTCGCCGTGCTGATCGCCGAAACCGGTGGCCAGAATGCATTGATCGCCGATTCGTCGTCATTGCCGGAACAGGTGGTGAAGGATGCGCTGGCGTCGGCGTTCACCTCGGCGGGCCAGCGTTGTTCGGCCGCGCGCATCCTGCTGGTACAGGACGACATCGGCGACAAGGTGATCACGATGCTGGCCGGTGCGATGGCCGAACTGAAGGTCGGTGATCCCGGATTGTTGTCGACAGACGTCGGCCCGGTGATCGATGCCGATGCCAAGGCGCTGCTCGATGCCCACGCCGCGAAGATGCAGCAGATCGCCAAGCCAATCGCCCGTGCCACGCTGGAACCCGGCACGGAACACGGCACCTTCTTCGCGCCGGTGGCGTGGGAGTTGCAGTCGATCGACCAGCTCACCCGCGAGAACTTCGGCCCGGCGTTGCATGTGGTGCGCTGGAAAGCTGCCGACCTCGACAAGGTGATCGATGCCATCAACGCCAGTGGTTACGGCCTGACCCTCGGCATCCATTCGCGCATCGACGGCACCATCGATCGCATCGTCAATCGCGCCAAGGTCGGCAACATCTACGTCAACCGCAACCAGATCGGCGCAGTGGTCGGCGTGCAGCCGTTCGGCGGCCAGGGCCTGTCCGGCACCGGTCCCAAGGCCGGCGGCCCGCACTACCTGCCGCGCTTCGCCACCGAGAAAACGGTGACGATCAACACCACGGCATCGGGCGGCAATGCCAGCCTGCTGACGCTGGGGGATTGAGCGCGGATCGTCATCATGGAGGCAGATCCCTCGCATCACTCGGGATGCCGGTTGTGTCATTCCGAACGCAGTGAGGAATCCGCTTCACCATGAGAAAGCCCCGCCGAAGCGGGGCTTTTGATTGCAGCGAACGGTGCGATCAGAACTTGTACGAAGCCGCGAAGCCGAACACGTCGGCGTGGCCCTTGAAGCTGCCCGTCAGGTTGTTGTAACGACCCGCTGCGGCATTGGCCGACAGGTTGACGGTCGGGCTCTTGATCTCGACGCGGGTGTAGCCGGCATCGACCGACAACGCCTTGGTCGCGTTCCACGTGCCACCGACCGAGAACAGCGTGCGGTCGTTGTCGGGCAGGCGCGGGGTGCGGTCGGTGTTGTTGGTCGGGGTCTTGTCGAAGCCGACGCCGCCACGCAGGGTGAAGGCATCGTTGAGCTTGTAGTCGACGCCGATCGAGGCGAAGGTCGAATCCTTCCAGTTGAAGGCTTCACTGCTCTGCGGCTGGTACGGGTTGGAGAAGCTGATGTCGACGCTCTTCAGCGAGCTCCAGCCGGTCTGCTGCACTTCACCGTAGAGGTTGACGCGATCCGAGACCTTCCAGTCGACACTCAGGGTGTCGGTCGACGGCGTCGACACCGAAGCGCGACCCTTGGCATCGACAAAACCGTTGCCGAGTACAGCCAATCCCGCACGTTGCGCAGCCGGCAGCGCCGGGTTGGTCGAAAGCAGACGGAAGCCCGGCTGCATGCCCTGGAACTGACCCGGCGTGGTGAATGCCGCGTTGCCATCGATGTGGTGGCGGATCGCCGAGCGATGCGCATAGCCGATGGTGAACGTGTCGCTGGGCTTCAACTGCAGGCCGGCGATGAAGCCGACGGCATTGTCCTTGCCCTTCAGGGTGCTGTTGCCGTCCGGAGTGGCTGCCAGCGCGCCGGCTTGAGCCGGCGGGCACGGGCTTTGCGGATTGCTGCAGAGACCACCAACAAGAATCGCGCTCAGCGGGATGTCCTTGCCGAGCGTCACGTCGATGCGCTCGTACACGAGGCCGATACCGGCGCTCAGCATCGGGGTGACCTGCACCGCCGCCGACAGCGTCAGATCGACCGCCTTCACGCTGGACACGGTGGCGTTGTAACGACCGATCCAGCCCTTTTCGTATTCGGTCTTGAGGCCGTACGGCGCGTCGACGCCGACGCCGAGGGTCAGGCCTTCCAGCGCGCCCTTCATCTTGAAGATCGCCGACATGGCCGGCACTGCGGTCAGGCTGCCGGGATCGCCACCGTTGCCACCGCTGATGGGCTGCGGGCCGAGCGGGGTCGGGAACGATGCCGAACCGCTGAACTTGGCGGTCAGGTCGATGCCGGCGACGTCCGCCTGGAACAGGTTGCCGTTGGCATTCACCATCGCGGCCGGATTGTTGTAGACCGACGAGCCATCGCTGGCGACGGTCGAGCCGGCATAGGCGCGGCCGATGTTCTTGACGCTGTTTTCGCGCAGCTGGAAGCCGGACGCGCCAGCCTGGCCGGCGGCGATCAATCCGATCACGGCGACCGCGAGGGTCGAGAGACGGCGGGTATTCTTGTGCATGCAAATCTCCGGAAGCATTCGGGAATCCCGCCACCGTGGCGGTCATTTCCCATCTGGGGCGGTTCGGTACGGCAGGGTATGCGGCCGGACTATAGCGTGGTTTTAACTGATTGGTAACATGTTTCCCTGAACCGCCACTCCCCCGCATGAGGCGCGTTTTCGATGTTCATCCCCGTTCCCGACCACGGCCGCCCCGGCCGCCCGTGGGCCACGCCAGCACTGGCCTTGGCCATGATCGCGGGCTACATCGCGGTGTGGGCGCCTTCGGACGCGGTCACCGGCCGTTTGCTGAACGAATGGGCGACGCTGCCCGCCAATCTTTTTTCCGCAGTGCGGCAAGGGCCTGCGGCGGTCCTCCACCCGGCGCTGCGGTTGCTGACCTCGCAATTCCTCCATGCCAACTGGGCGCATCTACTCGGCAACCTGGTGTTCCTGCTGATCTTCGGCATGCCGGCGGAACGCAAGCTCGGCAGCCTGCGCCTGCTGGTCCTGTTCCTGCTCGGTGGCGCGGTGGCGAACCTGGCCGCAGCAGTCACCATCGACAACCCGTCGCGACTGATCATCGGCGCCAGCGGTTCGGTCTCGGCGATCATCGGCACTTATCTGGCGCTGTTTCCGCGCGCGCGACTGGGCGTGGTGATCCCGCTCGGCCTGTTCCTGGAATTCGTGCGCGCGCCGGCCTCGCTGCTGATCGGCATCTGGGCCCTGCTGCAGGTCGGCTTCGCCTACATCGGCCCGGCCTTCGGCGAAGTCGCCTGGGTGGCGCACCTCGCCGGCTTCGTGTTCGGCCTCGTCTTCGCCTTTCTCCAGCGCGGCGCCATCGCGCGGCGCCTGCGCCGGCAAAGCGGTTACTGAGCCTTGCGCTTGGGTGCGGTTGTCGCCGCGTGCGGCGCAACGGTCACGCCAGCCATCCGCTTCAACTCCGCCAGTGCCGCGTTTAACGGCGCCTGTCCATCCAGCACTTCGCCGCCGGTATCGTCATCGGCAGCCGCGCCTTCGTCATCGCCGCGCAGATGGCCCGGCAATGCCGATTCGCGGTAGTCGCCTGCCGACGCCTGCTTGCCGTCGGCGCGCACGATCACGTCGGGCTTGATGCCGACGCCCTGGATCGATTTGCCGCTGGGCGTGTAGTAGCGCGCGGTGGTGAGCTTGACGGCATCGCCGTTGTCGAGCGGAAGAAGACTCTGCACCGAACCCTTGCCGAAGGTGCGACTGCCGACGATGCGCGCGCGCTTGAGATCCTTCAGCGCGCCGGCCAGTACTTCCGACGCGCTGGCGGAACCGGCATCGACCAGCACCACGATCGGCGCGCCATCGAGCAGGTCGCCGCGATTGGCGGTGTAGACGGTGTCGCCATCCTTCTGGCGTCCACGCGTGCTGACAATCGTGCCGGCATTGACGACGTCATCGGCCATCTGCACCGCAGCATTGAGCAGGCCGCCGGGATTGCTGCGCAAATCGATGACCAGTCCACGCAACTTGCCAGCCGATTGTTGCTTGAGTTTGGCGATCGCCTGTTCGAATTCGACGGCGGTGTTGGCCTGGAAACCGCTCACACGCACCGCGCCGAAGCCGGGCTCCAGCAGTTTCGCCTCGACGCTGGGAACGACGATCTTGGCGCGCGTGACCTTGACGTCGAACGCCTTGGCGACAGCCTTGCGGCGGATGGTCAGGCGCACCGGCGTGCCGGCCTTGCCGCGCAACTGGCGATTGCCGTTGTCGTTGTCGACCGGCTTGCCATCGATGGCGGTGATGATGTCGCCCGACTTCAATCCGGCTTTCTGCGCCGGCGAACCATCCATCGGCGCGACGATCTTCAGGGTGGCATTGGGCTGCTGCTGCACCTGGATGCCGAGCCCTTCGTACTGGCCCTCGGCGTCCTCGTCGAAGCGTTCGGCATCGTCATGATCGAAATACACGCTGTGCGGATCGAGATCGAGCAGCAGTCCGCGCACCGCCGAATGCATCAGCTGGGTATCGGTCTTCGGTTCGACGTAGGCGTTCTTCACCGCCTCGTAGGTGGTGACGAAGCGGCGGATCTCGTCGAGCGGCACCGCCTTGCTCTCGCTGGTCGCGGCGGTGGGATCATCGCTGGCGCTGATGTCCTTGTCCTGCTTCTGCGCGGGCGCGGTCGTTTGCGCCGCCAACGGCACCATGGCGAATGCAAGGACAACAGCGATAAGCGAACGACGCATCTTGGGCTCCGGGAGATCGGTCCGGTGGATCGAATGACAGGCGACAACAACGGACAGGCTAGCGTTTCTGCAGCCATACCGCAGGATTCACCGGGCTGCCATTCCGGCGCAATTCAAAATACACCGCCGGCCGCGACAGGCCGCCCGAGGTGCCGACGCTGGCGAGCGCATCGCCGCGATGCACGCTGGCGCCGACGTCGCGCAGCAGGGTGTCGTTGTGGGCGTACAGGCTCATGTAGCCGTTGCCATGGTCGACGATGCTGATCAGGCCATAACCGTTCATCCATTCCGCGAAGACCACGCGACCGTCGGCGACCGCGTGCACCGGCGTGCCGGCCGCCGCCGCGATCAACAGGCCGGAACTCGCCCCGCCCTCCGGCAGTTCGCCGCCGTAGCCCGCCAGCAAGGTGCCTGACACCGGCCAGCCGAGCCCGCCGACCTGGATCATCGGCCCGTGCACGACCTGTTTCGGTGACTCGCGCTTCGGCGGTGGCGGTGGCGGCAGGCCCTTCGCTCGTGCGGCGTCTTCTGCACGCGCCTGTTCCCTGGCGATCCGCGCGGCTTCGGCGGCCGCGGCTTTGCGCGCACGTTCGGCGGCAAGCTGGCGTTCGCGCGCGGCGCGTGCAGCCTCGGCGCGCAATTGCGCGAGCAAGCCTTCCAGCGCCTTGGCGTTCTGCCCGAGCTGCTGTTCGCGCTGGATGTGCTGCTGGTATTGCGTGTCGAGTTGCGCGAGCACCGTCGCGCGGCTCTTGCGATCCTGTTCCAGTTGCAGCAACTGTGCTTGTTGCTTCTGGCGTGATGCCTGCAATTCACCGCGCTTCTGCTCGATCTGCGCACGCGTCTGCTTCAACGCTGCGAGGTCGCCGGAGATGGAGCGGATGCGCACGCTGCGATCACGCTGCAGGTAGGCGTAGTTGGTGAGCGCGCGCTGGCCTTCGGCGATACGATCCTGCGACAGGAACACCTTGAGCGGTGCGTTGTCGCCGGCGAGATAGGCCTGCCGCACCAGCGCGGCCAGCGATTTTTTCTGCACCTGCAGATGCGTTTCCAGTTCGATGCGCTTCACTTCCAGCGCATCGAGCGAGCCCTGCTGCGAACGGATGTCGGCGTCGGTCTTCGCCACCGCGCGCGACGTATCGCCGACCTTCCGTTGCGCGTCCTTGAGGTCGACATTGGCATCGACGCGTTCGCCACCGATCTCCTTGCGCTCGCTGCTGACCGCGCGCATTTCCTTGCGCACCTGTTCCAGCTTGTGTTCGGTCGCGCGCTGCGATTGCTGCGCCGACGCCACTGCAACCATCGCCAGCAGCATTCCCGCGATGGCGAGGCGCGCTCGACTCATGCGTCGCCCAGACCTGCCTCGATCAAACTCGAACCGGTCATGTCCGCCGGTTTGGCGATGCCGAGCAGATCGAGCATGGTCGGTGCGACATCGCGCAAGGCCCCACCGACGCGCAAATGGGCATCGCGTTCACCGACGTAGACGAACGGCACCGGACCGACCGTATGCGCGGTATGCGGCTGGCCGGTGGCCGGGTCACTCATCTGTTCAAGGTTGCCGTGGTCGGCGGTGATCAACAACGCGCCATGTACCGATCGCACCGCGGCGACGACTTCACCGATGGCGATATCGACCGCTTCCGCCGCCTGTATCGCAGCGGCAAGCAGGCCGGTGTGACCGACCATGTCGGGATTGGCGATGTTGCAGATCACCACGTCGTGGCGCTGGTGGCGGATGTCGTCGACCAGTTTCGCGGTGACTTCCGGGCAGCTCATTTCCGGCTGCAGGTCGTAGGTCGCGACCTTCGGGCTCGGCACCAGCACGCGATCCTCGCCCGGCCACAGGTCTTCGCGACCGCCACTGAAGAAGAAGGTGACGTGTGCGTATTTTTCGGTTTCGGCGATGCGCAACTGGCTGAGCCCGTGCGCGGCCAGCACTTCCGCCAAGGTGTCGTGCAATGCATCCGGCGCATAGGCGAGCGTGGCCGGAAGTTTCGCGTCGTATTCGGTGAGGCAGACGAACATCGCGAGTTTCGGACGACGTGCGGCGAAGCCATCGAAGGCGGGATCGACAAACGCAGCGGTGATCTGGCGCGCGCGATCGGCACGGAAGTTCATGAACACCACGGCATCGCCATCCTGCATTGGCGCGGCACCGGCGATGATCGTCGGCTGCATGAACTCGTCGTTCTCGCCGCGCGCGTAGGCAGCGTCCAGCGCCTGCATCGCGGTCGGTGCGGTGAATTCACCGCGCGCTTCGACGATGGCATCCCACGCGCGTTCGACGCGATCCCAGCGCTTGTCGCGATCCATGGCGAAATAACGGCCGCCGACGCTGGCGATATGCACGTTGCCGAGGCGATCGCACAGCGATTGCAGCGCGGCGATGCTGGCAGCGGCGGAACGCGGCGGGGTGTCACGGCCGTCGAGGAAGGCATGTACGGCGACTTTCGCCACGCCAAGGCGATGCGCCAGCTCCAACATCGCGACGATGTGTGATTCATGGCTGTGGACGCCGCCGGGCGAGAGCAGGCCCATCACGTGCAGGGTGCCGCCGTCGGCCTTCACTGCAGCGCAGGCAGCAACCAGCGCGGCATTGGCGAAGAAAGAACCGTCCTCGATCGCGGCATCGACCCGCGTCAGGTCCTGGTAGACGATGCGTCCGGCGCCGAGGTTCATGTGGCCGACTTCGGAATTGCCCATCTGGCCATCGGGCAGGCCGACATGGCGCCCTTCGGTATGGATCAGCGTGTGCGGACAGGTCGCCAACAGGCGCCGCCAGTTCGGCAAGTCGGCCTGTGCCAGCGCGTTGTCGGCGGGGTCCTCGCGATGGCCCCAGCCATCCAGGATGAGCAGGACGACGGGCTTGGGACGATCAGCGGCAAGTTGGGACACGGGTCTTTGGGCCTGGTGACTTTCGGCGCATGCGATTGTAGCGGAGGCGTCCTATGCTTCCTGCATGTTCCCGCATCCCCGGAGTCCGCGATGGCCCTGCACCGTTCACTGATCGTCCTGTCCCTGCTGGCTGCATGTTCCACCGCCTACGCCCAAAAGGACGTCTCCAAGGTCAACGGCTCCGTGGAAGTGGCAGCTGGCGAACATGCCGGTTCGGCCAGTACGGTGAACGGCAGCGTGAACCTCGCCGACGGCGCCAGCGTCTCCAGCGCGACCACCGTCAACGGCAGCATCAAGGCCGGCAATGCGGTGACCGTCACCGAAGACGCGACAACGGTCAACGGCGGCATCCGCTTCGGCACCAGGGCGACGGTCAATGGCGATATCACCACCGTCAACGGCGATATCTACCTGCCCGATGGTGGCAACGTGAAGGGCGGCGTCACCACCGTCAACGGCGGCATCGGCCTGGTGCGCGCGCAGGTCGGCAAGGACGTCACCACCGTCAATGGCGATGTCACCATCGGCGTCGGTTCGCACGTGGCCGGCAAGTTGATCGTGAAGAAGTCGAAGGGTGGCTGGAACGGGTTGCCGCTGCAGATCAGCCGCATTCCCACCATCATCATCGGGCCGGATGCAGTGGTGCAGGGCGGCCTGGTGTTCGAACACCAGGTCAAGCTCTACGTCCACTCCAGCGCCAAGACCGGTCCGATCGAGGGCGCCACCGCGATCGCGTTCTCGACGCCGACTGCGCCGGTGAAATAATGACCATTCCCTATCTCTGCATCCTGATCGCCGCGTTGTTGCCCTATGTCTGGGTGACGATCGCCAAGGCCGGCGGCGAGCGTTACGACAATCGCGATCCGCGGGCATGGCTTGCCCGCCAGGATGACGCCCGCAGTCACCGCGCCAATGCCGCGCAATTGAACGGCTTCGAGACGTTCCCGGCGTTCGCGGCGGCGGTGTTGATGGCGCAGTTCGCCAATGTCGATCACGGCAGGATCACCTGGCTGGCGATCGGCTTCGTGGTGTTCCGGGTGCTGCACGGCGTGTTTTATGTCGGAAACAAGCACCAGTTCCGCAGCCTGTCGTGGTTCGCGGGGTTGTTCTGTGTGCTCGGCTTGATGGGAATGGCGATCGCGCACGTGGGTTGACGCACGCGCTGGCTATCCCGGCATCAGACTCGCCAGCACCGCATCGACGTCTTCCTTGCCCGCGCGCCGGCACTGGCGCGTGCGCGGATCGACGCAGGTGCGTCGCAGCAATTCCGGCGGCAGGCTGCCCAACCCGAGATGACGATGGCACTGCACGTCGCCTCCCATGCTTGCCCGCAACGCATCACGATGCGCCGGTGAATACGCCTGCACGATCTCGCCGGTGGCGGCATCGGTGAGCGTGAACATCGGTGGCCGCACGACCCACACCTGACCGCGCTCCAGCAACTCCGGCAGCCAGCGCGCGAAATACAGCAACATCAGCGCTGTGATGTGGATGCCGTCGGCGTCGGGATCGAACAACAGCACCACCCGTTCGAAGCGCATCGCCTGCGGACCATTGGCGGGTTCCGAGAGGATGGCATCGGGCAATCCCAGTGCCTGCGCGACCTGCCGGTAAAGAATGTTGTCGCGGACCTTCGCGGCATCGGCACGCCACGCGTTCAGCGGCTTGCCCTGCAACGGCAGCACCGCCTGGGTGCGGGCATCGCGCACCGCCACCACCGATCGCGCGGCGGAATCGCCTTCCACCAGGATGAGTTCGCAGCCGGCGCCATGCGTCGTGCTGTCGGCGAATTTGGCCTGTGCCTGCGAATAGCGTCCTGCGCTCATCGACGCAGGGTACGCCGGACCGCTCGCAACGGTTGAGACGAACGCTTACGCCGCGACCAGCTTCACCCGCGCGAAATTGCGCTTGCCCACCGCCAGCATGCCCTCGAAGCCGGGCAGGAACGCCTGTGCGGCATCCTCGAACACTTCGCCATTGACGCGCACCGAACGTTCCTTGAGCTTGCGGTTCGCCTCCGAATTGCTCGAGGTGATGCCGGCGGCGGTCAGCAACGCGGCGATGCGCAATCCTTCTGCGGGAATCGCGATTTCCTGCAACGGCACATTGGCGACGTCGCCTTCGCCGCGCACTGCGGCGTGCCAGCCGGCGATGGCCTTCTCCGCTTCGGCATCGCCCTGGAAACGCGCGGCCAGTTCACGGGCGAGACGCAGTTTCACGTCGCGTGGATTGAGTTCACCGCCGGCAATCGCCGCGCGCAACTGCTTCGCCTCGTCGATGGATATCTCGAAGCTGAGCAGGTCGATCCACTTCCACATCAGCTCGTCGCCGATCTTCATCGTCTTGGTGATGATGTCGATCGCCGGTTCGTCGATGCCGATGTAGTTGCCCAGCGACTTCGACATCTTGTTGACGCCGTCGAGGCCTTCCAGCAGCGGCATCGTCAACACGATCTGCGGCTTCTGCCCGAAGTGCTCCTGCAGGCCGCGGCCCATCAGCAGGTTGAACTTCTGGTCGGTGCCACCGAGTTCGACATCGGCCTTCAACGCCACCGAGTCGTAGCCCTGCACCAGCGGATAGAGGAATTCGTGGAGGGCGATCGACTGCTGCGCGGCGTAACGCTTGGCGAAATCGTCGCGTTCGAGCATGCGCGCCACGGTGTGCTGCGCCGCCAGCTTGATCATGTCGGCGGCATTCATCTTGTCGAACCACTCGCTGTTGAAGCGCACCTCGGTGCGCTGCTTGTCGAGCACCTTGAATACCTGGGTCGCGTAGGTCTCGGCGTTGCGCAGCACGTCCTCGCGGGTCAGCGGCTTGCGGGTGATGTTCTTGCCGGTGGGGTCGCCGATCATCCCGGTGAAGTCGCCGATCAGGAAGATCACCTGGTGGCCAAGGTCCTGGAACTGCCGCATCTTGTTGAGCAGCACGGTGTGGCCGAGGTGGAGGTCGGGCGCGGTGGGATCGAAGCCGGCCTTGATCCGCAGCGGCCGCCCTTCCTTCAGGCGCGCCTCCAGCTCCTCGCGCTTGAGCAGCTCATCGGCCCCGCGGGCGAGGAGGCTCATGACAGCGGGATCGGGGTTGGAGGCAGCAGCAGGCACGGCAGTTTCCTGAATGGGGAGATGGGGAAGGCGGAATCGTCAACATTACGTTAAACCGTCCGACCCCTGAAAATCCAATGGAATCATGGAATTGACGCGGGATTGCCGCCGCGGCTAAGGTTCGCGCACCGGGCGATCTTCACGCCATCTGGACACCGCTGAATGAAAGACCCGATCGCCGATGCCGCGCGCCACTCCCGACTGCGCCAACTCCGCGAAGCCGCCCTCACCCGCCATGTCGTCTCGCGCCTGCCGCCGGGCTTCCATGGCCGCTGGACGCATCGTCACTGGGCCCACGCCACCCTGCTCGCCAGCATAGTCGCCTTGTGCGCGGTGTTGGTGCCGGGCATGGATCACGCCATGGCGCGTTCGCAGCCGATGCCGCTGGCGTCGCTGGCGCTGCCGTTGCCGCAACTCGCCGCACCGGTGCAGAAGGCCAACGGCCAATGGGCGGTGGTGAACCTGCGCAAGGGCGAATCGGTGAACACCCTGCTCGGTTCGCTGGGCGTGAGCAAGGCGCAGGTCGCGCAGATGATGAAGTCATCCGATGCCCGCGCGTCACTGGCGAAACTGCGCCCCGGCGCGGAACTGTCGATCGACGCGCCGGGCAACGGCCTGTTGCGCGCGATCCGCTTCCAGCGTGGTGGCGACAAGGTCGAATTGAGCATGAAGGATGGTGCGGTCGCCGCCAAGGTGCTGCCGCAGGACACCGAAGTGCGCACCGTGGTGCTGTCCGGCACCGTCGGCGACGACCTGTGGGAATCGGCGCGCAAGGCTGGCCTGACGCGTGCCAACGTCGAGGAAATGACCGACGAGATCTTCAAGTACGACATCGATTTCGATTCCGACCTGTCCCCGAACGATCGCTACAGCGTGGTGGTGGACCAGGCGTGGAAGAACGGTGAACTGGTGACGACCAGCGGCGTGCTGGCTGCGGCGTTCACCATCGATGGCCAGTTGCACACCGGCTTCCGCTACCTGCGCGATGGCAAGCCGGAATACTTCACCGCCAACGGCACGTCGTTGAAGCGTCCCTTCATCCGCATGCCGATTCCGTACGCACGCCTGTCGTCGACCTTCGGCAACCGCATGCACCCGATCCTCGGCCGCATGCGCATGCACAAGGGCGTCGATTACGCCGCCAGCGCCGGCACGCCGATCATGGCCGCGGGCGATGCGCGGGTGAAATACGTCGGCCAGCAGCACGGTTACGGCAACGTCGTCGAACTCGACCACGGCCGCGGCCAGACCACCTTCTATGCGCATATGTCGCGCTTCGCCCACATTCGTCCCGGCCAGCATGTCGAGCAGGGCACGGTGATCGGTTACGTCGGCAGCACCGGCCTCGCCACCGGCCCGCACCTGCACTACGAATTCCGCGTCAACGGCGTCTATCGCAATCCGCTGACGGTGACGATGGCACCGCCGGCGCCGCTCTCGGGCGCGATGCTGGTCGCGTTCCGCCAGCAGACGCAACGCGCGATGGACAAGATCCGCACCGTCGAAAAAATCATCTATCCAGACATGGATCGCAACGTCATCGTCGCCACTGCGCCAACGAAGCCAGGACGCGGTTGAGCATGACTGCAGCCGATGGCCTCTACATCGGGTTGATGTCGGGCACCAGCGTCGATGCCATCGATGCCGCGCTGGTGCGATTCACGCACAAGGATGGCCGTCTGCACGCGGATTGCCTGCACGCGCTGGCGCAGCCGTGGGATGAGCCGCTGCGCAAACGATTGCTGGTGCTCGGGCAAGGGATCGATGTCTCGCCAATCGACGAATTCGGAGAACTCGACCACGCCGTCGGCGCCGCCTTCGCCATCGCCGCGAACCGGCTGATCGCCGAAGCAGGCATCGAGCGTGCGCAGGTCACCGCGATCGGCTCGCACGGACAGACGCTGCGGCATCGTCCCTACGCCAAGCATCCGTTCACCCTGCAGATCGGCGATCCCAATCTCGTGGTCGAACGCACCGGCATTACCACGATCGGTGACATCCGCCGTCGCGACATGGCCGCCGGCGGACACGGCGCGCCACTGCTGCCCGCCCTGCACGCGGCGTTGTTGCACGACGCCAGCGAAGATCGCGCGGTATTGAATCTCGGCGGCATCGCCAATATCACCCTGTTGCCGGCGAGTGGCGATGGCGTGCGCGGCTGGGATACCGGGCCGGCCAACGCGTTGATGGATATCTGGTGCGAACGCCATACCGGCGAACGCTACGACCGCGATGGCGCGATGGCTGCAGCGGGTCGTGTCGATCCGTTGCTGCTCGATCGCCTGCTCGACGATCCCTGGTTCGCGACGCCGCCGCCGAAAAGCACCGGACGCGAACATTTCCACATGCGCTGGCTGGAATCGCGCCTGCGTAGTGGCGAATCGCCCGCCGACGTGCAAGCGACGCTGGCGGAACTGAGCACGCGCACCGTTGCCGATGCACTGAATTCGACCTTGCCGAACGTGCAACGCGTGCTGGTCTGCGGTGGCGGCGTGCACAACCCGGTGCTGATGGCGAAACTCGCGACACAGTTGCCGCAGGCGACGGTGGAATCGGTCGGTCACCACGGCATCGATCCCGATCACGTCGAAGCGATCGGTTTCGCGTGGCTGGCGCGACAGACGATGCTTGGTCTTCCCGGCAATCTGCCTTCGGTCACCGGTGCGCGCGGGCCGCGCGTGCTTGGCGCGGTCTATCCGGCTTGAACGCACGACCCGCCACCGCGAAGATCGCCCCGGTCGAAGCCATTCGTGGCCTCGCCTGCCTGCAGGTGGTGTGCTCGCACTTCGCGCTGGTGTTCTGGCCGTGGCTGCACGCGTTCTGGGGCGTCGCCGATCCCGATGACCATCCCGTGCAACGCTTCGTCCACGATTCGCCATTCGCCTTCCTGTATTCGGGCAGCGCCGCGGTCTTCATCTTCTTCGTGCTCAGCGGCTTCATCCTCAGCCACGTCGCCATCGGTCGCAGCCCACGCGACATCTTCGGACTGGTGCTGAAACGCTACCCGCGCCTTGCGCTGCCGTGCATCGCCGCCTGCGTGTTCGCGTGGGCGGTGATCGAATGGATGAACGTCGACTACAACGATCTGTCGGTGTGGATCCAGGGCTACGGCGATTTCCCGGCGTCCTTCCTCGGTGCGCTGCGCAACGGCGCGTGGGAAGTGTTCGTCACCGGGCAAAGTCGCTACAACCCGATCCTGTGGACGATGCGGATCGAGCTGTGGGGTTCGTGGATGGTGTTCGCGCTGTGCATCGCATTCACGCGCTGGCCGAAGTTGCGTGCGCCGTTGTTGCTGATTGCCACCGCTGCGCTGGCGTGGTTGGGCGCGAGCAAGCTTCTCGACGAGGAGATGACCTACGGCCTCGTCGCGTTCGTCATCGGCATCGGCATCCAGTTGTACGTCCGGCGGATGTCGGTGCTGGTGTCGATTCTGGTGCTCGCCGCCGGACTCTATTTCGCTGGTGTCCACAACACCTCGGCGTCATATCTGTGGATGCAGCCGCTGCTGGGCGAACACGCCTACATGGTCGGCAATTTCATCTCCGGCGGATTGATCGTCGCGGCGTTGTTGAACAACGCGTTGTTCGCCAAACTCGCCGCCACGCGACCGCTGATGTTCCTCGGCAAGGTGTCGTTCTCGGTCTACCTGATCCATCTGTGCATCGTCGCCAGCCTCGCCGCGATGATCTTCAATGCATTGCAGGCGCGCGACTGGGATTACGACGTCTCGGCGATCACCGCCTGCGCGATCGTGCTGCCGGTGATCTATCTCGCTGCGACGGTGTTCCATCGCTTCGTCGACTCGCCGGCGATCACGTTCTCGAACAAGGTTCGTGACTGGTTGCTGCCCCGGCGGCGGTGAGGCAATCGCACGAGAAGCATCGCACGCGCTGGCTGGCGTGGCCGGTCAGACCCACTGCGCGGGACGCCGTGAATCCGTCCATGGAGGCTCGACTCGGCATCCTGCCTCGTGTGCCCGCGCATCGGGCAAGACCACCCACTTGCCGCACGCCGGGCGCGAGAAAGTAGATATCTCACTGCGCTCGGGATGGCAATGCGGAGCTAGCGCGGACCAAGAACCAGCCAGCGCAGATTCAACCCTGCTTCTGCGCAGGCTCCGCAGCATCAACGCCTGTCGTCTCACCACGATGCTCGCGCCACAACATCCACAGCAGCAGCAACATCGCCGGAACCGCAATCGCGGCGGTATAGACGAAGAATGCCGGATAACCCCAGGCATTGACGATCTTGCCCCACTGGCTGGCCAACGATTTCGCCGGCAGGCTCCACAACGTGCCGAACAGCGCGTACTGCGTTGCGGTGTAGCGCGCGCTGGTCAGCGATGACATGTAGGCGATGAACGACGTGCCAGCGATGCCATTGGCGAGATTGTCGGCGCTGACGATCGTCGCCAGCCACGGCAGCGTCGGATGGATCGCCGCCATGTGGGCGTACAGCAGGTTGGCGACGCTCAGCATCGCCAACCCGAACAACATCGTGCGCAGCAGCCCGAAACGGCGAATCAGCACGCCGGCCAGGACCGCGCCGACCATCGTCATGATCACGCCGTAGACCTTCGACACCAGCGCGATCTGGTCGAGCGTGAATCCCATGTCGATGTAGAAGGGATTCGCCGCCACGCCCATCGTGGTGTAGTTGAAACGGAAGGTGACGATCAGCAGCAGGATCGGCAGGCCGATCTTCAAGCCCTTGCGCTCGAAGAAATCTGCGAACGGACACACCACCGCGCCGATCAGCCATGCCACCACCTTGCGCGGCAATTCCGGCCACTGCGCCGCCGATTGCTCGAAGCGCTCGACCAGCGGTTCCGGCGGCAGCGTTGCACGATCCACCCGCGCATCCGGTTCGGCGATCACGAAGGTGGTGACGATGCCGATAAACGCGCACGCCGCCATCACCAGATACGCGGTCATCCAGCCATGGTCGGCGGCCGCGTGCAATGCACCGGCGCCGGCGCAGATCAATGCGATCTGATAACCGATCTGGTAGGCCGCGGTCATGCCGCCTTGATCCTTTTCCGTGGCAGCCTCGATGCGATAGGCATCGACCGCGATGTCCTGCGTCGCCGATGCAAAGGCGGTGAACACCGCGAGCGTGGCCATGCGCGTGACATCGGATGCAGGGTCTGACGTCGCCATCATCACCAAGCCGATGACGATGCACGCTTGCGCCAGCAGCATCCAGCTGCGACGACGCCCCATGCGATGGAGGATCGGCAACGGCAGGCGATCAACGACCGGCGCCCAGAAATATTTCAACGAATAGGCCAACCCGACCAAGCTGAAGGTGCCGATGGTGGCGCGATTGATCCCCGACTGTCGCAGCCACGCCGACAACGTCGTCAGCACCAGCGCGAACGGCAGCCCCGACGAGAAGCCGAGGAACAGCATCGTGCGCACGCGCGGATTGGCGTACACGCCCAGCGCGCGCGTCCAGCGGCCTTCAGTTGCGATATTCAACGGACAAACTCCGGTGTGTCGTAATCAACCAGATACGGCGCATGGTCGGAGAACTTCGGCTCCGCGAAAATTTCCACGCTGCGGACGCGTTCCGCGAGCTTCGGCGTCGCCAGTTGGTAATCGATGCGCCAACCGACATTGTTGGCGCGCGCCGCGCCGCGCTGGCTCCACCAGCTGTATTCCACCGCATCGGGCTTGGCGACACGGAAACTGTCTTTCCAGCCTTTCTTCGGTGGTGGCATCAGACCATCGCCGCAGTCGTCGGCGATCATCGAATTCAGCCATGCGCGCTCATGCGGCAGGCAACCGGAATTCTTCTGGTTGCCGGTCCAGTTCTTGATGTCGTTCTTTGCGCGAACGATATTCCAGTCGCCGCACAGCACATAGTCGCGGCCACTCGCCAGCCATTCATCGAGGATCGGACGCAGCCACGCCATCACGTCTTCCTTCACCGCCTGGCGCACTTCCCCGGAACTGCCCGACGGGATGTAGAAACTCACCACCGACAGATTGCCGAAGCGCGCCTCGATGTAACGACCTTCCTCGTCGAAATCGGGACGTCCGAGCGCGGTGCGGATCTCGTCGGGTTCGCGCCGGCTGTAGATCGCCACGCCGCTGTAACCCTTTTTCGTCGTCGCGTCGCGGAACCAGGCCTGGTATCCGTCCGGCACGAATCCCGGCACGCGCAGTTGATGTTCCTGCGCCTTGGTTTCCTGCACGCACATCACGTCGATGTCGTGCTTGCCGAACCAGTCGAAGAAGCCCTTGCTGGCCGCGGAACGCAGGCCGTTGGCATTGAAGCTGAGGATACGCATGGAAATCCGCTCGCTGGAATCGCCCGATCATAGCAACGCGCCGGAATAGCGACGCTGCCCGTATCATTCGCGGATCGCCGCCTTCGTATCCCGCATCGCCGCCATGAGCCGCTCCCGCGAACGTTTCCTCGAACTCGCCCTCGCCGCCGACGCCTTGCGTTTCGGTGAATTCACCTTGAAGTCGGGACGCATCAGTCCGTACTTCTTCAACGCCGGCCGCTTCGACAGCGGCGCGCGCCTGGCGGGACTCGCTTCGTGCTACGCAGATGCCATCGAACACGCCGCACTCGACGTCGAGGTGTTGTTCGGGCCGGCCTACAAGGGCATCCCGCTGGCTGCCGCGGTCGCCTGCGAACTGTCGCGCCGCGGCAAGGATGTCGGCCTCGCCTACAACCGCAAGGAAGCCAAGGACCACGGCGAAGGTGGCACCTTGGTCGGCGCGTCGATGGAGGGCAAACGCGTGCTGATCATCGACGACGTGATCACCGCCGGCACTGCGATCCGCGAGGCGCTCGACCTGGTCGCGGCAGGTGGCGGCATCGTCTCCGCGATTGTTGTCGCGCTCGATCGCCAGGAGGTGCTGGACGACAGCGACCGCCGCTCCGCAGTACAACGCGTCCGCGACAGCGCCGGCGTTCCTGTGATCTCGGTCGCGACTCTGGATGATCTGCTCGAATGGACCGCCCGCAATGGCGCATCGGGTGCTGACCAGCCCGCGCTGCTGGCGTATCGTTCACGCTATGGAAGCGCATCGTCCAGCCACTGACCTCCGCATCGCCATCGCCTGCGTGCTCGCGCTCGTTGGCATCCCGGCATCCGCGCAAACACCGCCGCAAGGCAAGCCCGGGAGCACGGTCCGCTGCTGGACCGAACGCGGGCAGACGGTGTGCGGCGACACCATCCCCGCCAATGCCGCCGGCAGCGCCCAGCGCGAGATCAATGCCAGCGGCGTGACCGTCCAGACCTTCCCGCGCCCGCTGACGCCGACGGAGCAGGCCGCCAAGGATGCCGCCGACAAGGCCGAAGCCGCGCGACTGGCCGCACAGGCCAGCCAGACCCGCCAGCAGATCGCACTGGCCAGCACCTATGCCAGCGAGGATGCCTTGCGCAAGGCCTATGCCGAACGCACGCAGAGCGTCCATGCCGCGATGGTGGCCGCGCAATCCAGCCTCGCCAGCCATCGCCTGGAACTGTCGCGCGCGCTGTTGCGCGCGGCGAATCTGGAATTGCAGGGCAAGCCCGTCAACAAGCAATTGCAGGACGGCATCGCCCAACAGGTCGGCACGGTAAACACCGCCTTCACCGACCTGCAGCACAAGCGCGGCGAATACGCGGCAATGGATGACGAACTGCAGCAAGCGCTGCAGAAATATCGCGACTACAAGCAAAACGGCGGGATCGCGCCCGCCGTGCCGCAGAACTGAGCCGCAACGACTAGAACGTCAGCTCCAGCGCCGGGTCGACCGCGCGCAAGCGGCTGCGGAACAGTGCCTGGATGTCTTCCAGCCGTTCCTGCGTGTTCGCTTCGAAGCGCAGCACCAGCACCGGCGTGGTGTTGGATGCACGCACCAGTCCCCAACCATCCGCCCAATCGGCGCGGATGCCATCCAGCGTGGTGACGCGGGCGCCGTCGAAACTGCCGTTCGCCACCAGCTTGTCGACGAAGGCGTGCGGATCGGCGACCGGCACCTTGATCTCTGGCGTGGAGATCGATTCCGGAATCTCGGCGAACACGGCATCGGCGTCCTCGCTGCGCGCGGCGAGGATTTCCAGCAGACGCGCCGCCGAGTAGATGCCGTCGTCGAAGCCGTACCAGCGTTCCATGAAGAAGAAGTGGCCGCTCATCTCGCCGGCGAGTTCGGCTTCCTCCTCGCGCATCTTCGACTTGATCAGCGAATGCCCGGTCTTCCACATCAACGGACTGCCACCACGCCCCATGATGTACGGCGCCAGCGCACCGGTGCACTTGACGTCATAGACGATGATCGCGCCGGGATTGCGCTCCAGCACGTCGGCGGCGAACAGCATCAGCAGGCGATCGGGGAAGATGTTGTGGCCCTGCGGGGTGATCACGCCAAGGCGATCGCCGTCGCCATCGAAGGCGAGACCGAGATCGGCCTTGCGGGTCTGCACGATGTGGCGCAGGTCTTCGAGATTGTGCGGCTCGCTGGGATCGGGGTGATGGTTGGGGAAGGTGCCATCGACTTCGCAGAACAGCGGGAACACGTTGGCGCCGATCGCTTCCAGCACGCGCGGACCGAGGTCGCCGGCGACGCCGTTGCCGGCATCGACCACCACGTCGAGCGGGCGTTCGAGGCGGATGTCGGAGGCGATGCGATGGATGTAGTCGTCGGAGATGTCACGCTCTTCGAGGCGACCGGGTTGTTCGGCTTCGTGCAGGCGCCCTTCTGCCATCCGCGTGTACAGCGCGGTGATGGTCTCGCCGGACAAGGTCTCGCCTCCGACCACGATCTTGAAGCCGTTGTAGTCGGGCGGATTGTGGCTGCCGGTCACCGCCACGCAGCAACCGGTGCGCAGGTGGTAGGCGCCGAAATACACCAGCGGCGTCGGCGCGAGGCCGATCGAAATCACGTTGCGGCCGGCGCGACGCAGGCCATCGACCAGACCGCTCACCATGTCGGGGCCGGAGAGACGGCCATCGCGACCGACCACGATGTCGTAGAGCCCGTTTTCGTGCATGAGCGTGCCGATCGACTGGCCGATCTGTCGCGCAACGTCGATGCTCAAGGTCTTGCCGACCACGCCGCGGATGTCGTACGCACGGAAGATGCTTGGGTCGGGGAGCGCTGGTCCATCGGCCTTCGCGGCGTCGGCTTTCGCCGCAGCCTCTGCGGCAGCCGCAGTCTGGTTCTGGGCGGCGAGGTCGCCCACGGTCGGCTCATCACTCTCCGTCGGCGCGACGACTGCATCCTCTTCCACGACATCCAGTTGCGTGGAGCGCTGGCGCAGCCACAGCAATGCGCCGACACCGCCCAGCAGCAATACCGCTGCAATCGCCGACATTGCCAAACCGAATCCGAGCGGACCGGGCTCGACCGGCGTGGTGTACGCATAGAGCGTCCAGTCGCTGCCCTTGATCGTCGCCGAGGTTTTGTCGCCCGACGCCTCCAGCGCCTTGTCGCCAACTTGCGCCAACGTGGCATCGGCCTGCTTGAGCGCAAGGTAGCCACCGCCGATGGAGGCCTTGGCCACGGCATCGATCAGCGGTTTCGCCGGTTGTGCCGCCAACGCGACTGCTGCGCCATCGGCGAGCGGCAGCGCGATCAGCAACTTCGCCTGTCCGCCATCGCGCGCGACCACGGCCACTGGCTTGCCGCTCGCCAGCGCGGCCTGCGCGACACCGGCGCGGCCATAACCCGTTGCCGGCAACCCGGCCTGCAACGCCTGCAGATCGGCAGCGGCGACTTCGGCGTGATCGCTGCCCGGCCATGCGGCAGCCAATCCTTCCGATGCATTGACGAAGTTGCCGGCCTGCAATGCGCCCACCACCGCCGGTGCCTGCGTGGCCTTCTGGGCAATGGCAAGTTGTTTCGCCAGCAATGCCGAGACATCGGCGGCGACACGATCGCGACCGGCGGCGAGTTGCGACGATTGCCCGGACTCGCGCCACTGGCGCCATGCCGACCAGCCGAACCACACGCCAAGCAGTACCAACGCGACGGCCAGCAACGGCAACAGGCGCTTCGTCGATGCAGCGTCGCCCAGACTCAAAGTCTTCATTGTTCGTCGTTCCTCATTGTCAGGCCGGCTTTATCGCAAGCCCGTATGGCCGAATCCGCCCGCACCGCGGGCACTGTCCTCGAATGCATCCACCACTTGCGGCGTGACCCGCACGATCGGCACCACCACCAGTTGGGCGATGCGATCCCCCGGCGCCATCGTGAACGCCTCGCCGCCGCGATTCCACACGCTGATCATCAGCGGCCCTTGGTAATCGGCGTCGATCAATCCGGTGCCATTGCCGAGCACCAGGCCATGCTTGTGGCCGAGCCCGGAACGCGGCAGTACCAGCGCGCACAGCCCGGGATCGGCGAGATGAATCGCGATACCCGACGGCACCAGTTCCGCCTGTCCGGGCGGGATCGTCAGCGGCGCGTCGATGGCAGCGCGCAGATCGAGCGCGGCGCTGGCCGGCGTGGCGTATTCCGGCAACGGCCATTCGGCGCCGAAGCGCGGATCGAGCAGCCTGATCTGCAAGACGTGATTCATGCGTTCGTCATTCTCTCTTCGATGAGATCGAGCAGCCCTTCGGCCACCGCGCGCTTGTTGTCCGGGCCAAGGCGGCGTTGTCCATCCGTCCACAGCACGTCAAGCGTGTTGTCGTCGGATTCGAAACCACAGCCGGCGATGCCGACGCGATTGGCAGCGATCATGTCGATGCGCTTCGCGGCCAGTTTGCCGCGCGCGTAGGTTTCGACGTCACAGGTTTCGGCGGCGAATCCCACCACCAGTCGCGGACGCGTCTCTGCACCGGCGACGTCGGCGAGGATGTCGCGCGTCTTCACCAGTTCCAACACCAGCGTGTCCTGTCCCGGCACCTTCTTCAACTTGTGGCCGGCAACGTGTTGCGGGGTGAAATCGGCGACCGCCGCGGTGCCGATGTAGACATCCGCCGGCAGCGCCGACATTACCGCCTCGTGCATCTGCGCAGCGGAACGCACGTCGATGCGCTGGACGCCGGACGGTGTCGACAAATGCACCGGACCGGCCACCAGCGTCACCTGCGCGCCACGCGCGATCGCGGCTTCGGCAATCGCGAAACCCATGCGCCCACTGCTGCGATTGCCGATGAAGCGCACCGGATCGATGTCCTCGAAGGTCGGGCCGGCGCTCACCAGCACGCGGCGTCCATGCAACGTGCTCATGTCGATGCACGTCCCGACAACGCCGCGACGATTTCTGCAGGCTCGCTCATTCGTCCCGGTCCGCTTTCGCCCTCGGCCAACGGTCCGTCGTTCGGCCCGATCACCTGCACGCCGCGCGCACGCAAGGTGGCGATGTTGGCCTGCGTTGCCTGATGGTTCCACATCACGTGGTTCATCGCCGGGCACACCGACAGCGGCGCGGTCGAGGCGAGGCACAAGGTGCTGACCAGATCATCGGCGAAACCGTGCGCCAGTTTCGCCAGCGTGTTGGCGGTGGCCGGCGCGATCACGATCCGCTGCGCCCAGCGCGCCAGTTCGAGATGGCCCATCGCAGCTTCCGCATGCTCATCCCACAGCGACGTCCGCACCGGGCGATGGCTCAGCGCCTGGAACGTCTGCGCGGTGATGAAGCGTTGTGCGTTGTCGGTCATCGCCACCTGCACCGTGGCGCCAGCGTCGCGCAGGCGGCGCACCAATTCGGCCGCCTTGTACGCGGCAATGCCGCCGCACACGCACAGCAGGATGTTCCCGGAGGTGGCTGCAGGGGCGGCCATGACGGCATTTTCCGACGCGATTACCGGCATGCAGCTTACCCGATGACCACCAATCCCCGATGCCGCATTGCAGCCGTGGCAGCGAGAGTGTGTGGGAGATCAAGCTTCGGAACACCCATGCACATCCGCGATTGGCCAGAACACGAACGTCCCCGCGAAAAACTGCTGCGCTCCGGCGCGGCCCACCTCTCCGACGCCGAATTGCTGGCGCTGTTCCTCGGCTCCGGCGTGCGTGGGCAGGATGCGGTGGCGACCGCGCGCACCCTGCTGACGGATACCGGCGGCGTCCGCGGCCTGCTCGATCGCGATGCCGCCGGATTGACCAAGCTGCGCGGCCTCGGCCCGGCCCGCGCCTGCCGGCTGGCCGCCGCACTCGAACTCGGCAGCCGCCATCTGGCCGGGCAACTGCAACGCGGCGAGGCGATGGCCAATCCCGATGTCGCCGCACGCTATTTCAGCCAGCGCCTGCGCGGGCATCACCGCGAGGTCTTCGCCGCGATGTTCCTCGACACCCGCCATCGCAGCCTCGCCTTCGAGGAACTATTCCGCGGCAGCATCGATGGCTCGGAAGTGCACCCGCGCGAGGTGGTGCAGCGCGCGCTGGCGCTCAACGCCGCCGCAGTGATCGTCGGCCACAACCACCCCAGCGGCAATCCCGAGCCCAGCGCCGCCGATCGCGCGGTGACGCAACGGCTGAAACAATCGCTGGCGCTGGTCGACATCCGCCTGCTCGACCATTTCGTCGTCGGCGACGGCCCGGCGGTGTCGATGGCGGCGCGCGGGATGATCTGAAGGGCGTGCCCGCGCGCTGCCGTACAATGTCCAACCAGCGCCGCACACCCAAGATTCCGTGAAATCCCAGCTCCGCGCCCTCGTTTCGCAGGGCATCGATGCCCTCATCGCCGCCGGCACCCTGCCCGCCGGCACCGCCACCCCCGACTTCGTGATCGAACGGCCGAAGGAGCGCGCGCACGGCGATTTCTCCACCAATGCCGCGATGCTGCTGGCCAAGGCGGCGCGCAGCAACCCGCGCGCGCTGGCGCAGCAACTGCTGGATGCGCTGCCCCAAAGCGACGCCATCGCCAAGGTCGAGATCGCCGGCCCAGGCTTCATCAACTTCCATCTCGCCTCGCAGGCCTGGCAGCAGGTGGTGCGTGACGTCCACGCCCAAGGCACCGACTACGGCCGCAATACCAGCCATGCCGGGCAGACGGTCGGCGTCGAATACGTCTCCGCCAACCCGACCGGCCCGCTCCATGTCGGCCACGGCCGCGCCGCGGCGATCGGTGATTCGATCGCACGCGTGCTCGCCGCCAACGGCTGGAACGTGATCCGCGAGTTCTACTACAACGACGCCGGCGTGCAGATCGAGAATCTCGCGCGCTCGGTGCAGGCGCGCGCGCAGGGCTTCAAGCCCGGTGATGCCGAATGGCCGGCCGATGCCTACAACGGCGACTACATCGCCGATGTCGCGCAAAGCTATTTGCGCGGCGACAGCGTCGAAATCGAAGGGCATGTCGTCACTGGCAAGAACGACCCCGCCGACCTCGATGCCATCCGCCAGTTCGCCGTCGCCGCCTTGCGTCGCGAACAGAACGCCGACCTCGCGGCCTACGGCGTGGGGTTCGACAACTATTTCCTGGAATCGTCGCTGTACGCCGATGGCAAGGTCGAGGAAACCGTGCAGCGTCTCGGCGCCGCCGGCCACACCTACGAGGAAGGCGGCGCGCTGTGGTTGCGCACCACCGACTTCGGCGACGACAAGGACCGCGTGATGCGCAAGTCCGACGGCACGTATACCTACTTCCTGCCGGACGTCGCCTATCACCTCGGCAAGTGGCAGCGCGGCTGGCAGCGCGCGGTGACCGAACTCGGCGCCGACCACCACGGCTCGCTGATGCGGGTCAAGGCCGGCCTGCAGGCGCTCGACCTCGGCATCCCCAAGGGCTATCCCGACTACGTGCTGCACCAGATGGTCACGGTGATGCGTGGCGGCGAGGAAGTGAAACTGTCCAAGCGTGCCGGCAGCTACCTGACGCTACGCGATTTGATCGAAGAGGTCGGGCGCGATGGCGTGCGCTGGTTCCTGGTCGCGCGCAAACCCGATTCGCAACTGACCTTCGACATCGACCTCGCACGTTCGCAGTCCAACGACAACCCGGTCTACTACGTGCAATATGCCCACGCCCGCGTCTGCAGCCTGCTGCGGCAGGCGAAAGAAAAAGGCTACGTGGTCGATAACGCTTCCGGGTTGGCGAATCTCCATGCCATCACGGATGAGTCCAGCCGTGAACTGATGCGCGAACTCTCGCGCTGGCCGGAAGTGGTGGAACAGGCCGGCGCCGATCTCGAGCCGTACGCCATCGCCCAATACCTGCGCGATCTCGCCACGGCATTTCACACCGCCTATCACGCGCAACCGGTACTGGTGGAAGCTGAAGCCGAACGCAATGCGCGTCTGGCCGTGTGCACCGCGACCGCGCAGGTGTTGAAGAATGGACTGGATTTGTTGGGCATGACTGCCCCGGAGACGATGTAAATGGCGCAACAACGCGGACGCTCGCAAGCCCGACGCAATGGCGGTGGCGGTAGTGGATCGGGAATGCCGGGCTGGGCCTGGCTGGTGATCGGCGTGCTGCTGACGCTGGTAGTGGTGATCGCTGCGCCGCGGCTGATGAAATCAAAGGGGGGCGACAGCTTCTTCAAGCCCACGCCCAACCCCGACGCCAAGGCTGAAGCGAGCACACCGGCGGAAGAAGTCGCACCTGCGCCGGCAACGCCCGTAGCGACTGCCGAAGCTGCAACCAAGCCCGCCGATGGCAAGGCCGCCGCCGGCGAGGATTATTCCTTCTACGACGTGCTGCCCAAGAACGAAGTACGCCTCTCCGACGCGCAGCTCGCGGCGATGGCGCAGGCCGAAGCCAAGCGCAAGGCCGCTGCCGCCAAGACCACCGATGCCGCGGCGAGCACCAACGCGAATGCGTTGCCGCAGCCGATCGACTCCGCGCAACAGGTCGCCAAGGCCGATGCGCCGAAAGCGCAGGCGACGCCGCATTCGGCTGCACCTGCGAAGGCGAACAGCGACGACGACACCCCCGCTCCCGTCACGATCGCGCATGCCAAGGCTGCAGATGGCGCCAGCGTGCCGATCTCCAAGCCCGTGCCCGCCACCAGCGAAACGCCCTACCTGTTGCAGGCCGGTGCGTTCGGCGATGCCGGCCAGGCCGAAGCGGTGAAAGCGAAGATCGCCCTGCTCGGACTGAACGCACGGGTGGAATCGGCGGACGTCGGTGGCAAGACGGTCTATCGCGTGCGCATGGGGCCGTATGCCAGCGCCGGTGATCTGGCCGGTGCCAAATCGAAACTGTCCGGTGGCGGACTGGCGGCGGTCGCGGTCAAGGCACGCTGAACACAGCGAATCCGGGCGTTCGCAGCGCCTGAGATGCAATCGCGGCACACTGGCGATTCCCGCAAACCGGGCATCGCCATGGCCGCCGATTCATGTCCATAGAAGCCGCACTGATCAAACCCGTCGTCGACGCATTGATGGCGCTGCTACGCCGTGGCGAAAACGTGCATCTGCAGAACAACGCGGAAAAGGCCCTGCGCGAGGCCATCCGCGAACTGCTGCTGGCCAATCCCGACGAGAACAAGGCGGCAGCGCGCATTGCCATCGCCAAGGCCGCCGGCATCCTCAGCGAGGACATCGTCTTGGCCGAGGACATGCTGCGCAAACATCGCGCCACCAAATCGCGCACCAGCGGCAAGACCGCATCGGTGCATCGCAAGCGCACGCCTGCCGCGACAGCGCCCGATGCCGTGCCCAAGCCCGCCCCCACCAAACCCCGCGCCAGAAAGAAGACGACATGAGCCTGCAACCACCGTCCGCCTGGTTGATTCGCGATGTCGTGATCCTGTGGGGACTCGGCGAGTTGGTGCTGGCACTGACGCGCCGCGCGCCGGCGGGCCAGTCGCGCGACCACGGCTCGTTGCGCGTGCTCAGCATCGCGCTGTGGAGTTCGATCGCGCTGGCCATCTACGCCGCAGTCAGCGGCTGGATGCCGGTACCCGTCGTGTTGCGCGCATCGCTGGCGTGGCTGGGCTTGATCCTGCTGATTGGCGGATTAATGTTGCGGGCATGGTCGATCCGCGTGCTGGCGCGGCAATTCACCGTCGATGTCGCGATTCGCGACGATCACCGCCTGATCCGCAGCGGCCCGTATGCGTTGCTGCGTCATCCCTCCTATACCGGCGCGCTGATGTGCTTCTACGGCACCGGACTGGTGCTCGGCAGCTGGGTGTCGCTGCTGCTGCTGATCGTGGTGCCGACGCTGGCGTTCCTGCATCGCATCCGCATCGAGGAATCGGTGTTGTCCCTGGCATTCCCGAAGGACTACCCCGAATACGCCCGCACGACGAAGCGGTTGATTCCATTCGTCTGGTGAATCGTCACCACGCTGCGGCACAATCGCGGTTCCCCACCCGCACTGCATCCCATGTCGAACAAGATCGCTTTCGTCACCGGCGCCACCTCCGGCTTCGGCCGTGCCATCGCCACGCGCTTTGTGCAAGGCGGCTGGCGCGTGGTCGCGACTGGACGGCGCATGGATCGCCTGCAGGCCCTGCGTGATGAACTCGGCGATGCCGTCCATCCACTCTGCTTCGACATCCGCGACAGCGCCGCCATCGATGCCGCGATCGCCGCGTTGCCGGACACGTTCCGCAGCATCGACCTGCTGGTGAACAACGCCGGACTCGCGCTCGGCACCGCGCCGGCGCAGAAGGCCGACACCAACCAATGGCGACAGATGATCGAAACCAACACACTCGGCCTCGTGAATCTGACACACGCGTTGTTGCCGCGATTGATCGAAACGCGCGGCGCCATCATCAACATCAGTTCGATCGCGGCCACGTATCCCTATACCGGCGGCAATGTCTACGGCGCCACCAAGGCCTTCGTCAGCCAGTTTTCGCTCGGCCTGCGCAGCGACCTGCACGGCAGCGGCGTGCGCGTGACCAGCATCGAACCCGGCCTCGCCGAAACCGAATTCACCCTGGTGCGCACCAGCGGCAACCAGCAGGCATCGGACGATCTTTACCGCGGCACGCATCCCATCACTGGCGATGACATCGCCGACGCGACGTGGTGGATCGCCAACCTGCCGCCGCATCTCAACATCAACCGACTGGAAGTGATGCCGACCAGCCAGAGTTTCGCCGGCTTCCAACTCCATCGCGAGGACAAGACATGAGCGGCAATGCGTGGTGGATGATGGGACTCGCCGCCCTGATCGGCATGATGTTGCCGCTGCAGGGACTGGTCAACGCACGATTGGGCACGCAGATTGGCGGCCCGATCGTCGCCGCATTCGTGTCGTTCCTCATCGGCACCCTCGCACTCGGCATCTATCTCGTCATCGCGCGCCAGCGCATCGGAATTGGTGATGCCGCAACCATGCCGATGTGGATCTGGGCGGGCGGACTGCTCGGCGCGGTCTACGTCGCCATCGTCACCCTCCTGATGCCGCGCCTCGGCCCGGCGACGGTGATGTGCCTCGTCATCTTCGGGCAAGTCGTTGCGGCGCTGTTGCTCGACAAGTTCGGCGTGTTGCAAAGCGCACCGCGCACGGTTGATGCAGTACGGATTGCTGGCGCGTTGCTGGTGCTGGCGGGCGTGATCCTGGTGGCAGCGCCGTGGCGGTCGGCGCCGACGCAGGCCGCGGTGCTTCAGAAGCGCTGAATCACTGCACGTTGCAGGTCACGGTGAACGTCGCGGATGTCGCCGCTGCCATCGTGCCCATCGTGACGCCCGATCCGGTCGTCAAATTGCTGGTGGTGATCGGTCCTGCCGGACAGCCCGTCCCCGTGCAAGTTACGACGTTGGCCGGCGGACAGGTCAAGCCACTGACGGGTGTGTCCTTCACCGTCGCGCCGGTCACGGCCGCTGGCCCGGCATTGCTGACCACGATGGTGTAGGTCGTAGTGGTGCCGGACACCACAGTCGTCGTGCCATTGCTCTTGGTGATGGAGAGATCGACCTGGTTCGGCGTATTGGTGATGGTGCAGGTGATGTCGTCGCCCGCCGCCAGCGCGATGCCGCTCCACGCTTGTTCGGTGCCTGATGCGCTGCCACTGCCGCTTGGCAGTACCGTGGTCGATCCTGCAGTCGCGTTGCTGCAACTCATCGACGTCGCATACCCTGCCGATGGCGCGGTGTCGGCGCCACTGCGGCGAATCGTCTCGCGCAATTCCACTGCAGTACCCGATGCAAGCACCGTCGCGCCGGTCGTCGCCGCGGTGGGATCGGTGGCACCACTGGTGGTGGCCGATGTCGACGGGATACCGCCGGCATAGATGCGTACTTGCGCCTGATCGCCTGCCACCGTGCGTCCGTTCAGGGTTTTCTTCAGTTCCACCCAGGCCGGTGTTGGCGTGTTGCTGCAAGCGTCTCCGCTCACGGTCGGATTCGGCCCAACCGTCGCCTTGTAGGTTGCGGACACGCTGTTCTGCAAACCATTGCCACTGCTGCCCGGCGTGGTGCAGGCATCGTTTGCCGTGCTGCCGCTGCGTGCCACCTGGCCGCGGATGGTCACCAGGTAGCTGTCGGTGGCGCCGCCCGCGAGGCTGCCCCATTGCCCTTGCAGGGCCCAAGGTGTCGCGCCTGACAATGTCGTGCTTGCTCCTCCGTTTTTGGTGAAGGAGGCACTGACGATGCTGACGTCGGAATCGAATTGCGGGGTATCGGAGAGCGAATACGATGCAGCGACGAGTGCGCTGGTGTTCTTCACCGTGACGGTATAAACGATATCGAACTGGCTCGGGTTGCCGGCGACCGGTGTCTTCGAGGTCACGTTCTTGGTCACGGCCACGCCGGCATCATCGTCGATGATGGTGTAGGTACTGGTCGCCTGGGCGGCCGCGCCGCATGTGTTGCTGGAACTGAGCAGATAGGCCTTCGGCGAAGCTGCGGATGCTTGCACCTGGAACTGGATGGTGCGATTCGGCTGGGGAATGATGTTGTCGATGATGGTGACGGGCACGGTGAAAATACTGCCGGCGCTGGTCCCGTCGTAGGTTCCTGCCGGGACGGTGATGGTCAACGTGCTGCTGTTTCCCGGCGTACTGAAGTCGGCCGGAATTCCCGCTGCGGCCCCCGGTCCCTTGGCCGTGCCGCCGGTGATCAGCACGGTGATCGTCATCGACGAGGGCACCCAGCCGTTGACGCGGATCTGCGGCAGGTTGTTGCCCGCCGCTTCCAGTCCGGAACTCGACGACTGCACGAACTCGACGAACGGCGCCAGCTTGATCTGGATGTTGTCGAGGAAATTACCCAAAGCTGGGTCACCACTGGCGGTGCTGACCGCGCGGAATCCAATCAGTGTCGATCCCGTGGCACCGGAATACGCGTAAGTCCCGCTGTAGTTCGCCCATGTCGCGACAGTGTTCGCACTGATCGGTCCTTCGCCTGCACCTGCTATCGGAGGTGCGGTACCACCGGTGTTGTCGGTCGATACCGTGGCAATCGGTGTCGATGCGCCGACCTCGAACGTGGCGACGTCATATGCGCCCGGCGTCGGAGCGTCCTTGTTGCGGCCACGATGACTGAACTGCCAGTTGAAACTTTCGCCCTGGATCAGGCAGACGTTCTGGTACAGGCGTGAAGCCACCGCTGCATTCAATTCGGCAATCTGTGAGCCAGCCGGGGCAATGACCGTGCCGCCTGAACCAGCGCTTCTTGGCGTTTTCCACAATTCGATGATCGGCACGTTGGATCTGGGCCAGCCAGCAAAACCACCGGTGGCGGAACATGCCTCCGAGCCTGTCCCCTCCGTGCTGGCTGGGTGCGTTGTCGACCACCCAGGCACTCTTGACGAGTCGATATAGACACGGCATCCGGGGCTTCCGCTTCCAAGGTCCGGAAACTCGAACGACGGATTGATGATGCTGCGCTGTACTTGCGCAGTCACGGGCGCGGATATCGCGATCAGCGCTGCCGCATACATTCCACGCTGCATCATCCGGCGCAGGGAAATTCGCGCCGCACTCATCCATTCCATTGCGATCCCCCCGGACCTGTCCTATCCACGACTTTGCTCGGGCGGGAGTATAGGTACGGGATTTTCGCGATCGTGATGGATTCATCACGACTGTCGTCACTGAATCATTCGGAATTCGGGCGTCGTTCGCAGTTTCATCAACATGAATTCGCGCAGCCGCAATCCCGGCCGTTCGGCCGCGACATGCAACAACGCCCCCGCCGCGAGAATGGCCAGCGCGTACAACATGAACGCCGCGAAGCCATGCACGCGACCGTCGATCATCACGCTGACACCGTGCATCACCAGCTTGTGGCTGAGATACAGGCTGTAGGAGATCGCCGCGATCCAACCGGCACCCGGTGCGTGCCAACGACCGATCCAGCTGTCGCGTTCGGCGGCTGCGAATACCAGCAATCCGAACGACAGCGCCAACAGCGGCCAACCGATGCTGTTGGCGAGCAAGCCGTCACGTTGCGCGTGCAGCCAGAACGACACCACGACGCCGACGAGTCCGATCAGCAACGCGACATTCGCCTGCGAACGCAGGCGCAACCACCACTGCGGCCGAAACACCTTCATCGCGGCCAGTGCGACGCCGACCAGCAAGCCATCGAGGCGGCACCACGTCGGGTAGTAGAGATCTTCGATGAACCAGTTGCGATCCGGCTTCAATGCATCGTCGTGCAGCCAGATCGCGCTGCGCAGGGCGATCCCACCCAGCAGCACGAAGGCGATCGTCGCGATCACCAGCAAGGTGGAATTCCGCCGGAACAGCCCCATCGCCAGCAACGGGAACAGCAGGTAGAAATGTTCTTCCACGCACAGCGACCACGCGTGCGAGAACGCCGCATGCGCGTTGTAATCGACGTCGAGGTTGTAGATGAACGCCGCGAATTTCCACCATGGCTCCATGCCGTCCACTTCGCGCCACGACGGCAACAGCACGTAGATCGCCAGCACCACCCAGAACGCCGGCAGGATGCGGAAGGCACGGCGCAGGTAGAAATCGCCGAAGCCGAGCCGGCCGTGATCGCGCAACCGCTGCAGCACTTGGCTGCCGATCAGGTAGCCACTGAGCACGAAGAAGATGTCGACGCCCATCCATCCGTATTTCGACAGCCAGCTCCAGTCGTCGCCGAGTCCACCGACGATGAAACTGTGGAACAGCATCACCCAGACGATGGCGATGGCACGCAGCAGGTCGAGCCCGGGCATCCGCGTCATGCGAAGCCACCGTGGGAAGTCATGGGGCATCCATATTGGGACATTCAGGCAAAATTGTCCAAAAAGGGTATATTGGACCTTTCCCTCGCTGGAATGCCGCCATGTCTGCCGCCCTTGCCCTGAAGTCGCTGGAGTCCCTGCCGCGCACGCCGGCTTCGGACGTGAAGAAGCTGGGCTGGCGCGGGATGATGAAGGCCATGGCCCGCAACGGCCAGGTGCTGGTCACCAACCACGACGAGCCCGAGGCGGTGATCCTGCCGGTGGAGGAGTACGCCGCCATTCTGGAAGTCTTGCGCGAGATGTCCGCACGCGACGAGGCGATGCTGGATAACCTGCGCCGCAAGTACGACGAGCGCCTGAAAGTCCTGCAAACCCCGGAAGCGCGCGAAAAGATCCGCACGATCCTGCGTCGGACACTGAAACTCGATGGCCAGGTGATTGCCGGCGAAGGGCACTGATCGAAAATGGCACGTCCGTTCCTGTATGTGCTGGCAGGCGTCAATGGCGCCGGCAAGAGTTCTCTGGGCGGTCACGCACTGCGCCAAATCGGCATCGAATGGTTCAACCCCGATACGTTTGCGCGAGACTTGCGCGAAGCCACTGGAAGTCCACCGGAAGACGCCAATGCAGCGGCGTGGCACGAGGGTGTGCGGCAGCTGGACGCAGCCATCGCCAATGGCACGAGCTACGCTTTTGAAACCACATTGGGCGGCAATACCATCGCGCGCAAACTGCGTGAAGCCTCGGCGACCCATGACGTGTTGATGTGGTTCTGCGGACTGGATTCGCCAGAACACCACGTCGAACGCGTGCGCCTGCGTGTAAGCCGTGGCGGCCATGACATTCCCGAGACAAAAATCCGCGAACGCTATGTCTCATCCATCGCGAATCTGACTGCGCTATTGCCGCAGTTGGCGCAATTGCAGGTCTACGACAACAGCACCGATGCCGCACCAGGATCGCCCGTCGCGGACCCGCGCCTGCTGCTGCAGATGGAGCATGGCCGCATCACTTGGCCGACGCATGCACGCGCCCTGCGCGACACCCCCGACTGGGCAAAACCGATCCTGGAAACGGCGCTGTCTCAGGTCGAAAGCGGCGCGTCGTCCAGATAGGTGTAGGCGGTGAGCCCGGATTCCAACGCGTGCTGGAGGCGTTCGGCTTCGCCCGGCGACAGGTCGGCGGCTTCGACGCGCGCGCGATAGACGCGACGCAGGTCATCGAGCTTGTAGCCGACGTAGTCGAGCATGACATCGGTGGTGTCGCCGCGACGTTGCTGGGTGATTACGCAATCGCCACCATTGACGCGCACTTCCACCGCGTCGGTATCGCCGAACAGATTGTGGATGTCGCCGAGGATTTCCTGGTAGGCGCCGATCAGGAAGAAGCCGAGCCGGTATGACTCGCCCGACCTCAGTTCGTGCAGCGGCAGCGAACTGTCGAGATCTTCGTTCTCGACATAGGTGTCGATCTTGCCATCGGAATCACAGGTGAGGTCGCAGATCACGCCGCGGCGCAGCGGCGCTTCGTCGAGACGCTCGATCGGCGCGATCGGGAACACCTGATCGATCGCCCACACGTCCGGCATCGATTCGAACACGCTGAAGTTGACGAAATACTTGTCGACCAGACGCTCATTGAGTTCATCGAGCAGGTCGCGATGGCTCTTTTCGTCATAGGTCAGGCGCGATTTCACTGCATGTGCGATGGCGTAGAACAGATCATCGATGCGTGCGCGCTGGACCAGATCGATTTGCCCGAGTGCGTACAGGCTCAAACCTTCGGCATGCGATTGCGCGGCCTCGTGGAACACTTCCACCGCCGGCCGCGTCGCCAGTTCGCCATGCAGATCGCGCAGGTCGCGCACCGGCTGCGATTCGTCGTCGTTCTGCGGCGGCACCCGGCCTTCCGGCGCCTGCTCCACTTCCGAGACGTTCGCCACCAGCACCGCGTGGTGCGCGGTCATCGCGCGGCCGCATTCGGTGATGATGCGCGGCTGCGGCAGGTCGTTCTGTTCGCAGGCCTGCGCCAGCGGCTGCACGATGCTCGATGCGTAATGATGCAGGCCGTAGTTGACCGAGTTGTAGCTGCGCGAACGCGTGCCTTCGTAATCGACGCCGAGGCCGCCACCGACATCGACGTAATCGATCTTGGCGCCCAGCTTCGACAGTTCGACGAAATAGCGCGTCGCTTCGCGCATGCCGTTGGCGATGTCACGGACGTTGGAAATCTGCGAGCCCATGTGGAAGTGCAGCAGCTGCAGGCAATCGCCGATGCCGGCATCGCGCAGCTGCTTCCACAGGTCGAGGACCTGGCGCGGGTTCAAGCCGAACTTGGCCTTGTCGCCACCGGAGTTCTGCCACTTGCCGGCGCCCAGCGACGCCAACCGCATGCGCACGCCGAGGCCCGGCGTCACGCCCAGCGCCTGCGATTCCTCCAGCACCAACTTCAGCTCGGAGGGCTTCTCGATGACGATGAAGGTCTGCAGCCCGAGCTTGCGACCGATCAGCGCGAGACGGATGTATTCGCGATCCTTGTACCCGTTGCAGACGATCACGCCACCCGGACGCGACAACGCCAGCACCGCCATCAGTTCCGGCTTGCTGCCGGCTTCCAGCCCGAAACCTTCGCCCGCGTGCGAGGCCAGCGTGCCGGCGACACCCGCATGCTGATTGACTTTGATCGGGTACACCGCGGTGTAACCGCCGCGGTAATCCCAATCCGTCTGAGCCTGCGCGAACGCCCCCTGCAACTTGCCGAGGCGATCGCCGAGGATGTCGGGGAAACGCACCAGCAGCGGCAGGTGCGCGCCGTTGGCGAGCGCGCGATCGACCACCTCGGACAGCGCGGCTTGCGGACCGCCGGCGCCCTTGGGCCGCACCACGATCCGGCCCTGCGCATCGACGTCGAAATAGCCGTCCGACCAGTGCGGGATCGAATAGGTCTTGCGGGCGAGGTCGAGGGACCAGGTCATTTCAGGCAGGCCGGACGGGGAAAACGGGCGGATAGTGTAGTCGGAGCCCGGCAAAACGCCGCCACAACGGTGTTGCGGCGGTCATTGCAACGACGCCGACAGTGCCCATATTGGCTGCATGGACCAACCAACCTCGGGTTTTCCGCCGTCCCCCGCCGCCGCCCGCGAGACTTCGCCCCAGTGGTCAAACGGCCGTTTCCGCAACAAAGTGCCTGCGCCGCCGACGATCAATCGCGAAAACCGCACCACGCTGTGGGACTTCTTCTTCAACAAGCCGAAGGACACCGTGCCGCACGGGAGCATCCCGGTGCAGGCGATCACCCGCGCCGATCTTGACGCCGCGCCCGATCACAGCCTGTGGCGCTTGGGGCACTCGACCGTGCTGATGAAGCTGGGCGGTGCGTTCTTCCTCACCGATCCGGTGTTCAGCAAGCGCGCCTCGCCGGTGCAGTGGTTCGGGCCACGCCGTTTCCATGCGCCACCAATTGCGATCAAGGACCTGCCGCCGATCCGCGCGGTGATCCTCTCGCATGATCACTACGATCACCTCGACAAGGCCGCGATCCGCAAACTCGCGCCGAAGGTGCAGGATTTCATCACCACGCTCGGGGTCGGCCAACGCTTGATCGAATGGGGCGTGCCTGCGGCGAAAGTGCACGAATTCGACTGGTGGCAGGAAACAGCGGTGGGCGATGTCCGCCTCGCCTGCACGCCGGCGCAGCATTTTTCCGGACGCGGATTGCGCGATGGCAATTCGACGCTGTGGTGTTCGTGGGTGATCGCGCATGGCGATCGCAAGATCTTCTTCAGTGGCGATGGCGGCTACTTCGACGGTTTCCGCGAAATCGGCCGGCGCTACGGGCCGTTCGACCTCAGCCTGATGGAAGACGGCGCCTACAACGCGGCGTGGCCCTATGTGCACATGGCGCCGGAACAGAGCGTGCAGGCGCATGTCGATCTCGGTGCGAACGTGATGCTGCCGATCCACAACGGCACCTTCGACCTGTCGATGCATGCGTGGTTCGATCCCTTCGAACGCGTGACCGCACTGGCACGCGAACGCGGCCTGCGCCTCGCCACGCCGCGCATCGGCCAGCGCATCGATATCGGCGATCCGCCACCGGCCGAAGCGTGGTGGCGCGGGGTGGATGGGCCTGTCATCACGCCGACCGCTCCAGCCCGGTAAAATCGCCGGCCTGATATAGCCGATCTGGCGGAGCCTGCAGCAGATGACCGAGTCCAACTGGCATTACGAACCCTTCGAACCGACCGGTTCGGCCATCGGCTTCCGCATTACCCGCAAGCTCGACGAGGTGCAATCGCCGTTCCAGAAGATCGAGATCTTCGAGTCGACCGATTGGGGCAACCTGATGCTGATCGACGGCGCGATGATGCTCACCACCGACGACAATTTCTTCTACCACGAGATGATCGCGCATCCGGTGCTGTTCACCCACCGCGATCCCAGGCGCGTGGTGATCATTGGTGGCGGCGATTGCGGCACCTTGCGCGAAGTGCTGAAGCACAAGGGCGTGGCGAAAGCGACCCAGTGCGACATCGACGAACAGGTCACGCGCATGGCCGAGAAGTATTTCCCGGAACTGTGCGAATCCAATCATGATCCGCGCGCGGAACTGCTGTTCGACGACGGCCTCGCCTACGTCAAGAATCTCCCCGAAAACAGCGTCGACGTCATCATCGTCGATTCCACCGATCCCATCGGCCCGGCGGAAGGCTTGTTCAACGCCGAATTCTTCGCCGACTGCGGTCGCGCATTGAAGGACGACGGCCTGCTGGTGCAGCAGTCGGAATCACCAATCAAACTGCTTGGCCTGATCAACCAGATGCGCGATGAAATGCGCAAGGCCGGCTTCACCACGTTCCAGACGTTGCCATTCCCGCAGCCGTGCTATCCCACCGGCTGGTGGAGCGTGACGATGGCGCGCAAGGCCGGCGGTTTCGATTTCCGCGAGGCCGATTCCGCGGCGAAGACGTTCGACACCAAGTACTACACCGCCGACATCCATCGCGGCGCGGCCTCGTTGCCGCCGTTCGTGAAAGCCGCGCTGAAGGATTGATCGAACTACAGCGCGTCGGCGTCCAGTTCGCCGGTGCGGATGCGCACCACGCGGTCGAGATCCCACACGAAGATCTTGCCGTCGCCGATCTTGCCGGTGCCGGCGGCCTTCATGATCGCCTCGATCGCGGCCTCGGCCTGGTCGCCGGGCACGGCGATTTCCAGCTTCAGCTTGGGCAGGAAATCGACCACGTATTCGGCGCCGCGATAGAGCTCGGTGTGGCCCTTCTGGCGACCGAAGCCCTTGACCTCGGTCACGGTGATGCCGGCCACGCCGACATCGGCCAGCGCCTCGCGCACGTCATCGAGTTTGAACGGCTTGATGATCGCCATCACCATTTTCATGCACGACCTCCGGGTATCCTTGGTGACAGCTTAGCGCGTGGCCCCGGATTTTTCCGAGGTCCAGGCGCGGCAGTCGCCGATGGGCGTGGCGAGGACGCTGCGCGACGCTGGCGACACGTACCCACGGAGCACGCCATGATCGACCTCAGCCAACTCGACGACCTCGCCCGCCGCCTCAGCAACCTGGTGCCGCAAAGCCTGCGCGACAGCCGCGAGGAACTGCAGCAGAACTTCAAGTCGGTGCTGCAGGCCGGCCTCGGCCGGCTCGATCTGGTGACCCGCGAGGAATTCGACGTCCAGCGCGCGGTGCTGTTGCGCACCCGCGAGAAGCTGGATGCGCTGGAACGCCAGGTCGCCGAGCTGGAAAGCGCGCGGACCCGCGGCGCCGGCACCCAGCACTGACCCGCGGCTGATTCGCCATGCAACTCGCGCTTGCGCACAGCCGTGCGCGGGTCGGTGTGTCCGCGCCCGCTGTCACCGTGGAAGTGCATCTGGCCGGTGGCTTGCCGCGGATGTCGGTGGTCGGATTGCCGGAAGCCGCCGTCCGCGAAGCCAAGGACCGCGTCCGTGCGGCGATTTCCTGCGCGCAGATGGAATTTCCCAGTCGCAATATCACCGTCAATCTCGCGCCTGCCGATCTGCCCAAGCACGGTGGTCGCTTCGACCTGCCGATCGCGCTCGGCATCCTCGCTGCCGCCGGAGAGATCCCGCAGGACGCATTGAACGAAGTCGAATGCATCGCCGAACTCGGACTCACCGGCGAACTGCGTCCGGTCGATGGCGTGCTGCCGGCGGCGTTGGCCGCGCAGGCGCAGGGACGCCGGCTGATCGTCGCGCCCGGCAACGCCGCCGAAGCCGCGCTCGCGCGCAATGCCCAAGTCCACGTCGCGCGCACGCTGTCGGAAGTTTGCGCGATGCTGCAGGGACACACCGCGCTGCCGCGCGCCTGCGCCGATGCCGATATCGCCGGAACCTATCCCGATCTTGCCGACGTGCGCGGCCAGCAACACGCGCGCCGTGCCCTGGAGATCGCCGCGGCCGGTGGTCACCATCTGCTGTTCACCGGTTCGCCCGGCTGCGGCAAGAGCCTGCTGGCGGCGCGCCTGCCTGGCATCCTGCCGGAAGCGAGCGAACAGGAAGCGTTGGAGTCGGCGACGCTGGCGTCGATCAGCGGACGCGGTTTCGATGCAGCACGCTGGCGCCAGCGTCCGTTCCGCTCACCCCACCATTCCTCGAGCGCTGTCGCATTGGTCGGCGGCGGCAGCGATCCGCGTCCCGGCGAGATTTCGCTGGCCCACAATGGCGTGCTCTTCCTCGACGAACTCAGAAGATTCGAAGGATCCCGTCCCCGGCCATTCAGCCTCGAAATCCAACTCTAACTCTTTGTTCTGAAAGAAGTTTAGCGTCGTTTTAGAGGTTGGTTCCAGGGTGGGAAATACGCCTTGAGGGCACATGATTGACATTCATCCGCCTGAGGTAGTCAGTGCGGTTTGAATCGCCAATTTTGGATATCGCGACTGTGTGCTATCGCCTTTGTCATGCACACACACCACCACCACCCCGGGGCTGCGTCTAGGCCCACCCGACTCCGTTGGAGGCGCTCGCCATGACCGCCACCATTCTCCCTTTTGGACAAGCTCCGCTGGCCCAAGCTGCCAACGAAGTCCCGGTCCCGACCCCGGAAGAGGCGCGGGAAGAGCGCCGTCGGCGTGCCCGAAAGGCCAAGCAACCGACGGTCCTACCTCTCCAACGTCCACCCCGGGATCTCACCGAGGCAGAGATGAAGCTCCAAACCCAGATGCTGGATGGGTATTTCGTCGGCCATCGCGGGGCCCGGCGGCACACGGCCAAAACGGTCCAACGCGACCGTCGGCATGCGGAAGAATTCCTGGCCTATGCCGGCCAGCCGATCTGGGCCTGTACGTCAGACGACTTCGAATCGTGGTGCTCCCATCTGAGCGCCGAACGCAAGTTGAAGTCGAAGACCCAGCGTGGCATGCAAACGGCCGTCTCGACGCTCTACGACTACCTGGTCACCAACCGGAACTGGCAAAACCAGGTGCATGCCCTCTGCGGGGAACGCATCGAACAGGTCGTGACCGTCGAAAACCGCATTGTCCATGTCACGGACGACGGCGAGGTGACCGAGCGTTACCACATGGATGCGCAAGAACTGGACGCCTTCTTCCGGATGATCGACATCCTCATCGAAATCGCAGGTGGCGAGCGGAAACGGCTCCTCAAGACCTTGCAGCGTGACAAAGCCATGTTCTGTACGTACTACGCCTATGGCCTGCGATTGAGCGAGGGACACAAGCTCGATATGACGAGCTTCAGGAAGAACCCTGATCTCCCTGAACTCGGTCGCTATGGATTTGCTGGCGTATACGGCAAAGGGAGCCGGGGCAGTGGCCCCAAATTCCGGATGGCACCACCAATCACCCCAGCAATCCCGTCGATCCTGGATTGGTATCTGGAGGAGATCCGGCCGAAATTCGCGGTCTTGCCTGGCCACGAATCCGCCATGTGGTTGTCCGAGGTTGGCAAGCGTCTCTGCCGCGCATCGATTTGGGGCCGCTACAAGTTCCTGATCCGTACGTGTGGTCTCGATGAAAAACTCTTCTCGACACATGGACTGCGGCACATGTTCGCGTCCCATCAGAGCGAAGCCGATGTCCCCATGCAATTCACCTCCAAGAGCATGGGCCACGTGCATGGATCTACCACCGCACGCTACACCCACCTCTCGGACAAATTCTTACGGAATGTCGCTGTCAATGTGATTCGCCGCGACTTGTACAGGGAGGACGAGACATGACTCGGGCACACGTCACTCGCCGTCATCGCGGAATTGCCAAGGCCCCGCTTTCGACACACACACTGCAGCGGACATCCGCGCCTGACGAGATTCCTATCACCTCCAAAACCGTGGGATACGAATTCGTATCCACGACTGCGCACTACACCCGCCTTCCGGTTGAGTTCTTGCGAAAGATCGCTACCGAGGTGATTCGCTGCAGTCTGCAAACGGAGGACGACGCATGAGTCCGGCGCGCGCCAGTGTTCAATGGTCCCTCCGTAATCTCCTCGAGCAGAACGCGCAGTTCACCATCGCCGAGTTGGTCAGGCAAATTGAACTCGACGGAGACTATCCGCAAACCCGCAAGCAGGTGACGCGTCTTCTCGGACAATCGCCGGAAACCGTCCCGATCCTGTTGATCGGATCGCTGTGCAGGATTCTCAAATGCACGCCAAACGATCTCTTTGGATGGACACCGCCCGATAACGTCGTCGATCTGAACCCGGGAATGACGGCATTCACTGCCGAGGCGCGCAAGCGTGCGGTTGCAGGCGGCGTTTCAGACTCTGTCGACTTGCCCGACGGGATCGCACCACTGGATCCAAATCTGAGGGGAAAGGTCGTGGGCCCCTCCATGCGCGCCATGGCGCCGCATCAAGCAGGTCGAGACCCCACCAAGGGAGAGACGAAATGACTGATTTCCCATGTACAGCCTGCACCGAGGAAATGGGGGCTTATCGTGCCCGCAAGGGATATCAACTGTGTCGGAAGTGCTACTACAAACAGACCGAGCATTTGACATGCTCAAAGTGCGGTCGATTGACGAGAATCTTGCCGACTGCCAATCCAAAACTGTGCGGCCGCTGTATCAATGCTGCCCTCTATGAAGGAAAGACCTGCAAGCGCTGCGGCCGAGAAACCCTGCCGCACAAGCGGACCACTTACGCTGATGGCACCCTCGCGTGTAGCGCATGCGCTGTTCAACTTGCGCCACCAAAAGAGTGCCACTACTGCAAGAAGGTCAGCATTCGCGTCTGGCGCGACTTAAAGCTCGGCTTCACCGAGCCCGCCTGTCCACAATGCCGGAGCACCCGGAATACCACGCCACTCTGCGCGGGGTGCCGGCGTCCGCGAAATGCCGAAGGATTTCGGGACGGCAAACCTTATTGCAAAGACTGCCTGCCGACTGGGCACCCACCTGTCATCGTTTGCGTCACCTGCGGAAAAACGAAATACGGCTTTAGCAAGACGCAATGCGAGGATTGCGCGTGGGAAGCGAGCCATCTCAGGCTTCTTCACACCCTCAAGCCTCAACTTCAATCGGTCTGGGCTCGTGCCCTTTTTGAGTCCTATCACTATGAGGCGCGCATCAAGACTTTGCGTGGACCTTGGCGCAACGCGCTGAAACGGGATATCGCAGCATTTCAGGATCTCGAATCTGTCTTTTCGTCTGCGGAGGAGCTCTCAGGCGTCTTGATCGTTCGACGGCTCGGACATCAGTTCTCGAAAAAGTACCGCCGAGTGATGTCGTTTCTCTCCTACATGGGCTACGTCGTGCTGGATGATGACCCAGACTTTGGCCTTGAACTTGCAATCAGCAGAATCCGAGCGCTGTCGACTGACGACGTTCCCTGGATTCAGGCTGTCACACAAGACTTCATCGGATACCTGCTGGAGACGAGGAAGAAAGCCAATGTACAGCGCCGCACCCAGCGGTTGGTACGCATGGCGAAAAGTATCGAATCAGCGGTGCGCACTGCGATCCGACTTCTTCGCTATTGCGCGAACAATCACGGCGCTGAAAGCGTCCAGGACATCACGCAAGAAATGTTTGAGATGGCCCTTGCCGACAAGCTGCATTCATTTGCATCTGGCGCCTTCCTGCGCTATCACCACAAACGGAAGCTGTCGTTTCACAAGCTCCATCGCGTCAAGGTTCCGGCGCCTCCCATCCCCACGCATCTTGTCTACTCTGAAGAAGAGCGCAACCACTTTCTTTCCCTCTTCCAGGCTACGAATGACCCACGAAAGAACCATTGGGCACTGATTGCCCAGCTCAATTTGATCTATGCGCAGACCATCTTCGATCTCGTTCAACTCGAAAGATCCAATGTCCGCGAAGCGGACGAGGGGTATGAAATTCGTTTTTCGAAGGTGTTCATCCCTCTCGACGAGTCCATCGTGCCATCGATGCAGCGGTGGATGACACAACGCCGAGAGCGCGGTGCATTCGACGAACAGAACACCAGCCGCTATTTGTTCCCAGGCACACGCTCTGGAACCCACATTCAATCCACGGCATTTCAAAATTACCGAAATCTCCACGGCTATGACGCTCGGCGTGGTCGAGTGACGGCCATGGCCAATCTTGTTCTGGGAGGGATTGCAAACCCGCGCATACTCCAAGACCTATTTGGGATCAGCCAAAGCCGCGGTCACATGTACATCGAGCAGCTCGGAGCGTCCCAGCAGCGTGTTGCCGGCCATGTCATGAGGCGCTATGGGCACCAATGATCTTTGGTATGCCTATCTGATTCGTTGCGAAACGAATCGCCTCTACGCCGGCGTTTCATGCGATGTGGTTGCTCGGTACAAGCAACACAAAAGTGGTCACGGCGCACTATTTACCCGTCTTTTCACTCCCATCGAACTGATTGGGGCCATTCCCGTCGGCTCACGCACGTACGCTCAACGCTTCGAAAAACAGGTCAAAGCCTGGAAGCCCCGGCGAAAGCTTCAACTGTTTGAACAGTTTGGCCTGGTTAATTCGCAGCAAGGGGATGATGAAATAGATCGCGTCCATAGCATTGTGGATTTGAAGTTCCGTGAGATTCGCCTTGATTGCCACCTTGTGCTCTTCGTAAGCGCATTCGCGCACATGCCATTGGACAGCGCTTATGCGGTTTTGGAGATTGATCCCACTCTATTTGAAGAAATTGTCGTTAGAAGTCAGAAATTCACAGCCCTTATCCAGGCCGCATTTCATCTAAATTCACCTTATTCACACACTCATGATGCACATGCAAGGATCACCTGACCTAAATACAACCGAGGCATACACCACCAACGGAGACACGCCATGAATAAAGATTTGGAAGCACTCACTTTTATCCGGGCCGGTTGGTACATCAGCTATATGAATTACTGCGCGACTGGCGAGGGAGTCACTTCTATCATCGCAGTAAGTGGAAGCGCCGAACGCTCTGAGAAATTACTCAAATATCAACTCCCAGGATACTTTCATCCACACATCGTTACGGCGCCTATCGATGCCTATGCCGATATGGAGGTTGCAAAAATGATCGAATGGATCCCGGACGCCGCCAAGAGAATTTTGCAGCAAATTCCTCCGGCATCAGGCGAATACGTTGCCCATCTCCACTACAACTTATCCTGATCGATTGTGACCAAGTCCCTCGTGAAGCATGGTCATGACAAAAATCATGCGTTGGTAAACGTGTAACAGTGATCCCAGCACATGCGACGTTTCGAAGGGTATTGACTAAAAATTGCATCCAAGAGGATTCGCCATGACCATGCCTGATGAAAGAACCAGAGCGCTTCTATGGGCCGGCGGCTTTCTGATTGAACTTGCTCGAGACAACCGCTTGCCTCTCGACATACGCCGTCACGCGGTAGTTATCGCACGGCATTTTCCAACTATCGAAGACGTTTCGGCCCTGGCTCTATTCCGATATTCGTCCGGGCCAGCTATTGGGCTAGCGCTCCCCGATGAGGTACCTTTCTGGGCAAAAGACTGCCGGTATGGCCCCTTGAGCCATTCTACGCGGCTTGCTTGGCCGACAGGCTAGTTATCGTCAGTTAGTAGCGCTGTAAGAGGGCAATTGATATTTCTCTTCGTTTAATAACTCGACTTTACGAGCTACTTGCCCCTAATCAGTTTCACTGGAAACTATTTTTTCTGATTCGCATGACCACCACCTAGCTCAATGCCCCAGTCCGCCAACGTAGGCTTTCGATCGGCAATAGGTGAACGCAACTTCTTGAAATCCGCCTTAGTAACCCCTTTCAGGAGTTCCTCAAGTTTGGGTATAGAACTTTTCTTGATGATGCGTGGTTTCATAGCATGCTGTCTGCGTTTGCATGAGTTGCACAGTGAGCGCTTAGTCTTGGCGTGCCACCCTACCTATTGCTATTATAAACGTGAGCTGGCTGTGCAGCACCCGGTTCCATCTAGCTCTAGAAAACGTCCAATTGCACCCTCCCGGAAAAATCGACAGTCAATAGGTGTTGAGATCTTTCGCTCGTAGGTTTAGCCGAGCAGCTGCCGACTCAATCGATAAGTTATTGATTTAAAATGGTTGCTTTGAAAAATTGGCAACCCCTGTCGATATGCTGACGCCATCGTCATTTCAGCATACGGTACGCCGTTATCGGTCGCCGGCTCTGAAGTGCTGTCTGTTGGCATCCAAGGGCCTGCCCGAAACCTGGCCGTTGATGTCAAAGGCCAACTTTTAACAGCAATTGACTACAGCTGCCCGGCTTCCTTCAGCAGACGCCAGCCTTCCGTGCCTAGGCCTACAGCCAATTTCTCGAGCGTGTCCAGACGCATCGTCTTTCGTCCCCGCTCAATTGAGCCGTAGTAATTGCGATGCATACCTACCTGTTCCGCAAATGCCTCTTGGCTGACGCCTAAGGCTTCGCGACGGCGGCGGATCACCAAGCCAATACGTTCTGGGAGCGGCGGACTCATGGTGCCACCCTAGAAATTTACCACCTAAAGCTCTACAGTCTTTTCGGTGGGACACCTTTAGGCGTGTTTGGAGGAGGCGCGATGAAGAAGGGCATGATTCTGTTGTCTTTGGCACTGTTTACCGGCCGGATATCAGCACAGCAAATAGAGAGTTCAGCACTCATATTCATAGGGCCAGGCGATAACCTGAATCTGAACGATGACATTGGCTGCGGCATGTCTTTTGGCTTCGTCACGGTTGCTGACAATGTCCATGGGACACGTTCGGGACAAATTCAACTTAAGGGGCCAAACTTAATTGGCGTATGGACTTTCAATGGCTCCGCCGATGAGAGCACAGGGAAAGGCACCAAACAAGAATTTAGAAAAACGGTAAATCGGAATCAAAGTACGTGCACCCTAACGCTTGTCCCAAACGGAGCGCCCGAGCGTTACAAGAAGGGCGGACTAGTCAATATTTGGCCGGAACCAGAGTTTCTACCAATCAGTGTTTTGAAAGAGACCCCACAATTTCTATATGAGGTGAGCTACACATCCGAGTTCAAGAAGGAGGCTGTTTTGGCAAACTTCGACCGACTTACCGACAAGAACTGCTCTCACCACTATATCCAAAATCATCTTGGGGAAATTGATTCTTCGTATGGCGATGGCGTCTATTGCATCACGATCAACAATAAGCCTCGGCGCGCCCACCTCGAATGCGTCACATACCACGACGGCTCCAAATGTACTGTGACAACGCGCCTCGAATATGTACAGGTCGGAGATAAATTCGATGCAATTCAAGATGCCAAATATGTGCGGTCTGAAATTATCAAGATATTCAAAGACTGAAGTTCACACCGATGAGGCTGATCACTGCAACCAAGTCGAGCCGATCAACAAACTGACCCAATCATTAGTCTGACGTCGGCTTTCAACCGAGTTCTCCAATGGAATCGGCCAGCAGCCGACATTATAGGCCCCCATCACCGATAGGCATCTAGTTATACAATTACCTATTCTCTATATACGCAGACAATTCGTTATCTGAAATTGCTTCACGGTCTAACTCAGGAATCATGTCAGGTATGGGCGACTTTGGCCGCAAATCAGGCTCCGTAAACTCACCGGTATCAAGATATATCTGCAACGCAACGCTGAGCTTAATTATGTTGACCCACCTGTCATAAAGGTGCAAAAGCGCCAGCAGCTTCTTGGGCTCGATTGGAATTGGTAGATTGCCAGAATAACCATTCTTTTTTGAGTATTCGAACACTACCGATACTGTTTTAGTAACATTCGCCAAGCGAAACTTTTGAATCTCATGATTCAATGACGCCAATGCATCGAATACGCGAGTGCTAGCCACTTTATTTTTTTGGGCATCAAAATCAATAAATAAGGAAGACTTCAGGCAGTAATCGAGAACACGATCACTCACTTCGCTCCCCAGGAGATGAATTCCAAAAGTCGCGAGAAGACTCCATCGCTTTGGATTAACATCTATTGCACTTAAATTAAGACAGGCCTTCGAAATATTGTGCTCTTTGTAGAGATTCTGGACACTAATTTCTGGGTCGTATATTGCGCCACCCATCTTGCAAAGCAGAACCTTCAGATTCTCCCTGATCTCCAAAGACAATAGATGCTTTGTTGCTGCCTCTTCAAGGGGAGTATCACGAAAAATCTGGCTTTGGATGGCATCAGCAATATCCTTGAAAGACGAAAAGCTATACAACCAGTTCGCCGTTGGAAACTTTAGCGAATTATCTTCGAGAGCAGCCTTTGTATCTGTATTTCTGGATACTTCGTTAAGGAAGTTGATGATAAAATTTGCATTCTCAAATCTTTTCGATGGATGTTGAGCGATTGCTTTCACTTGCTCCGGAGCAAGATCGATTCCATCCAGATATTTAACAAGCTCACTTCTGCTCTCTTTTAGCTCCCATATTTCCGATCTAGCAAAGGCGAGAATTTTGAGCCTTCCCGCTTTATGAAGCTCATATGCAACGCGATACTCTTGCTGCGTAATGCTAATGCTTTGCTTTTTGTCATACCACCCTCCAACTCTTGCCCCAATGAGTAAGACGAAATAATCTGCTTGCCGGATGGCATCCAGGCACGCCTGATATGAATGCTTATCAAGATCCACTCGAAAATCTGGGTATTCTGATGCAAGAACGTTACATCCTTGCTGCTCAAGATAGAACTTGAGCGACGATCTAAGATCCTTGAAGTCAAATATTGTTGAAGAAATAAAAAAGGTTGGTTTTTTCAATGAGTACGCTCCTTGGCTAATCAACTATTTATATCCGGCACTATCGAATGCTATACCTCATCATGAGTCGTACATCAGTCTCGCCCATGAAAGATTAGGCGCTAAAAAAATTAGCCGTACGACTTTTCTTAATGACGAAGTCCGCTTCGGGCCGGAAGCAACCTGATCGTGCCGTCGACAACTTGATCATCACAGCTCGGTCAACTGACCCAGGCATCCCGGCGCGCACACCATATCCGCGATCGGCCCTCCCCCCATTCTGAAGACTTGATGTGCACGGACGCATAGTCGACGAGTTGTTAAAAGTTTGGTAAATATGAAGGGTTGTCGTGCAGCGAGCAAAATCAAGAGTCGGGGCACTTCTTGCGCGGCCGGCCACGCTTGAACGATCACTTTGGGAAGGAGCATTATGGAAGCAAAGGATATGTTGGCCGTCACGGCTGCCGTCGTGACGGCGATATTGGCTACCTCCAAGCTTGTCTCCGACAAGGAAGGCAAGATTTCCGATTTCAGAAAGGACTGGATCACTACCTTCAGAGCTGCGCTGGCCGAATGTTTGGGGGAGGCCCATGTCATTGCCGGTCGTATCAAAATTCGCATCAAACATATTGCGGCAGCACAGGGCATCCCGGAGGCTTCCGTGAAGCTCTCTCCCTTTGACCGTGAGAAGCTCGAGGGCGAGCTCATCGCGCATTGGAACAACTACCGCCGTTCCTATAGGGACGTACTATTGCACTTGAATTTTGCCGAAACGAGCGTCCAGCTGTTTTGCGAGCGTACAAACCCCCCGCAAACTAGAGGTCGTAGCCCAGAGGACATCTGGAGGCGCCTGAGCGACAATCCAAGAACGTTGGCAGAACGACTGTTGCTGGAAGCAAAGAAAAAGAGTCAGAAGCTAGATAGCTTGGAACAAGCGACTCCTGCCGCCATTGAGCTGGTGAGCGAACTCGATCAGCTACTGACCGGTATGCTCGGTGACTACGACAAGATGGGCACCGAAGGTGCTTACGAGAAGATCGACGAGAAGATCATGCGCGCCACATTACTAGGAAATCTGGTCATTAAACCGGAATGGAATCGAATCAAGCAAGGCGAAAAGATGCATCGTCGCGCCATCTTCATTGCCCATGTCGTTGTCGCAGTCGGCTTTGTCGGCCTGGTTTACGCGACGGTTCGCTAAGGCCCAGTCCGATCCAACTTCAGACTTTTGCCTCGGGATTCGTTATTGGTTTAGCTATCACTCGGCGACCGGCAATGTGGGCGAAGTGTTCGCGGCAGGCCCAGGGATATCGATATCCTCAATCATTTTGGCTGGAGACGATTCCGGAATGACCGCCGCGTCCAACCGCTCTTTCTGAGCTTGCTCATGTTCGAGGTAATTCTTCTCGTCCGCGAGAATCTGCTCGTTGATGGCTTTGCAATATTCCATGTACGCGGCCGGAGCGGGGCCGTGGGCAAAACTCAAGCCCGTGCAAAACTTAGTCGGATGCTCTTCAATGAATGCAGTGGTGAACGCATGGATCTGCTCGCATCGTGGCTCAGGACGCGCGATGAGCACGTCTTCGGCCTTATTGATCGCCTTGGTCGGATTGGCGTCGATCCAGAGTTGGGGATAGGGAAGGCCATTCATAACGCCCTTGAGCGTCTGACGTCCCGAGTACCTCAACTTGCTCCATGGCATCTGGTACGGACCAGCAGAGTACTTTTCGCTTGCGCCGCATTCTTCCCCACTGAGCAAATGGGCAAGTTCAACCGATAGCATCAGCTGTCGAGTGGAGGACGCTGCTCCCAAGCGAAACCCGGTATCGATGGCAGGGCCAACAAAATCGCGCGTCAAACCAGTCGTGCCCTTCTCATATTCCTGAAGGAGCCGATCATTCGCCCACGCAAAGTTCTCGTCGTCCTCGTCGTTGCCTACTCGCAGGATAATTTCCCGGTTGCTGATAGGGAAATCAGCCAGCCATGCCGTCGATTTGATGTCCAGAGCTGGATCAGCCTTCGCGAGAAATTCACGATACTCCTTGAGTGCGTTCAGCCATACCTGCATGCATGCGGCGGCTTGGGATGGGGTATCGATTTCCTTGGTGAAAAGCACTTCATCACCTATGGTCTTCCACAAGACCGGCTCCGAAGTTCCGAACAACTCATCCTTCGTTTCAGGATTATGGGCCTGGGCAACCTTCCAAAACCGCAGAAATGTGGTTTCTGCGTATCTGTAAAATCGGCCCACAGTATCGAACCAGTCGCTGCTGCTTTTGCTCCTCTGCTTGTAGGCAGTCGACCCGACGATGTCAGCGCTCAGGAACAGCAACAACTTCCGGCGCAACGTTGGCCTAGGGGCGAGAGTTATCGCCGCCGCATCTACGACACCGCTATCCATTATTCCAAGCTCAAGGATTTGGCCCGAATGGATGCCGCTTGTTGGGACACTTTGAAGAAATCAGCCAAACGCAAATCGCGATTACTGCTGTCCTTGAATTCATCGAACTTGGCGCGGAATTTATCGCCCGGCATCAGAAATGCCGCAGCAAACCAGTTGGCTTCATTTTCCGCTGGGCCAGACCCATAACGCTGGGCACGCAGATACTGGATATTCGCGTTGCGGTGCTGGTTAGCGTAAAGATAGTGCAGTACGTAATGACCCAACTCATGGGCGGTGGTGAAGCGGTCCCGCAACGGACTGGTGTCCATCGAAATGTATATCTTGAAGCCGCCAGGAAAAATACGAATGGAACCCGACTCGGATTGATCCATGTCATCGCCGTACTCAATCACGCCCCCTAGGCGTTCGACCAGTGGCTCCAACGCTTCGCCAGGCGCGTAGCCAAGCTTCGTTGCGATATTGCTCGCGAACGCTGAAACCTCACCGCGGGAAAACCCCAATGCGGTGGGCTCGCTCCACTTGCTTCTATCAATGGATTGAATGTTCATTGTGGACCCCAGTAGACCGGCATATTGGCGCGATTTTCCACGGCCGGTAGTGTACCAAAATGGCTGTTTACGGAAGGGTTAGGTCGGCAGGCTCCACGCTATGGTAGTCCCGTCTCAATAGTTGCGCCCGACCTGCGCGCCGGCAAGTCCTTGGGGCCGAGCGGTCATTATGGCTTTACCCGACAACCCCCTGCGCCGCTAAAGCTAGCCCTTGATACAGGGAGATCCAATCCAGCCTTGGTGTGCCGCTCCCTGCCGGCGGCTGGCATTGCTTTAGGTCTTGGGTCGCACAACGCTTGCGTTGGCCGACATCTCTCGGCGCCACCCCCCGCGCCCTCTAGAGGCTTCGACGCCGGGTCCTGCCGCATCGTTGTCTTTACGTCCACTTAATGTTGGGCGCACAACTTTCCGAAGACACCTAGAAGGGTAATGCCTTAGCGCTATGCCTTACCTTTGCGCTCCGTCGAATCCCTCAGCAACAGCGCCAAACTCCCGAGAATTCCCCGCGCACATGCCGTTGCCACCGGCCCCCCTGAGGCGATTTGCTCTAGCAGCTTGGAAAGCTCTTCCAGCACTGGGACGCTCTCATTCTCAATACATAAATCAGCATATCGGCATAATTTAAGCATCTCGTTCGTCGGCCGTTTTCGCTGACCATTGAGAGCACGACTGATCTGTGACTGGGGCACTCCAGTTTCCTTTTCTACGTCATTTTGCGTATGTCCACTTGCATTCATACGTGCCCGCAACGCAGCCGGGAGCTGGATCATTAAAGGATGAGTTGTGGCTGTCCTTATTGGCATATACGCATATTTTATGGCATACTTCCCCTGTAAGAAAGCCCCGCGCAAACACGCACCCCACCAGCTCTTGATCACTGTCACTTTCGATTAGCGTTCCAAGTGATTAAGTGCCAGCTCTAAAGTGTTTGTTGCGCAGCTGTCCTTGACCCATCGGCTTGTCCCTTGGTTCTGATTTCGGATTGGAGAAGCACATGCAGCGCGCCTACGTGATGCTGGAATCAATGGCAGTCTGTGTCGATTTGCCGACGCCCGAGACGGAGGTCATGCCGGGTGTTCAATGGGGGCAGGTCGAAGCTTTTCCTTCCCCAGCATATTGGGCATACCAAGTCATCGCACGACGCATTGAGGACCGCTCGATCAACTATCGGTTAGGTCGGACCCTGCGTGAAGAAGTTGGTGCCTGCCTGCTAGGTGGCCATGGTATCCCAGCTCGCATTGGGCTTCTGGCTTTCGAACATCTGAAAGCCAAGGGTGCATTTGATAGTTCCGATCCAGATGAAGCAACTTTGCGTGACTGGTTGTCAGAGCCAATAGAGATCGATGGCAAGCGCGTCCATTACCGTTTCGCTGCACAAAAGGCACGATACCTTGCTGGAGCACTAGAGGCGCTCGCAACTGAACCCTCACCAGAGAATTCCGGACGCGAGTTACGCGATTGGCTACTCGGCATTCCAGGGATCGGGTTCAAGACGGCCTCATGGATCGCCCGCAACTGGCTCAATGCCGATGACGTGGCAATTCTCGATATCCATATCTTGCGTGCTGGTGCTCTTGCGAAATTCCTAGACGCTGAACTGACAGTCGAACGTCATTACCTTAAGTTGGAACAGCAATTCCTCGCTTTCAGCAAAGCTTTAGGAGTGCGGGCGTCGGAGCTCGACGCAGTAATCTGGTGGGAAATGATGGCATCACCACGCACCGTCGCCACTGTGATGGAATCGCTACCCGACGGAAAATTCAAGCAAAAGCATGCGATTTCAAGGTTTCTTCCCAAGGATCGCGACACCGACTCCCTGCAACTTGCCCTGATTGGATAGTTGGGCAACCCATGGGTTGCCGGTAATACCAAGCAGGCAGTAGTTCAATCCCAAAGCTGCAGCGACCAACGCAATGCTGCTCTGCAAAACTCCCGCATCACGCCAAACCAAGCTTTCCGGGTTCTGATATTTGGCAGCAGTTTTTCCAGGCTCAGCTACAAACAGGATCAAGCGGCCACCGCCCTGCGGCATTACCTGTCCGCTGTAATCGAGTAACGGCTGCAAAAGCCTATTGCCATTCGCTAAAAGGTCCAGACTGTGTTCTTGGGGGTTGTAACGTGCCCAACTATCTTCATCTGCAAGTTGGATAACTAGATGGATGGGATGAATTGCACCCGCTGAGGGCGACGGTCGATATTCGATCTGAAATCCAAACGGGGATGGCGCCGATTCCTTCGTCCGTGCGACATGCCACAACAAAGCACCCAATAGCGCTTCAGGAATAGGCGCAAACGTTCGTTCGCTACGCCTTGCGTCTAAAGCTGTCGCCATCGGCGCCAACGCACCTCCATCAGAGATCGCTAAAGAGCGACGCTCCGTTATCTCCCATTCAATGGGGGCGTAAGGGTTGGGCGCGCCGCGAGGTACAGGGTCAGTCCCCAGTGGCCACATCGCGATCCAGCTCCTGCAGAACCTCAAAATACTTGTTGCATCCACGACAGTCGCAACAGGGAACATCAGCCTTGTGGCAACTGTGGGCCCAAGCGAGCATCGATCGCGGAATATTGGATTTACGAACCAGATCCACTGTCCTCAAACCGATCGCTGGCGCTTCAACAACAATACCCCCTTCCTGATAAGAAAGCAGGCGGCTGATGTGCATAAAGAACTCTGGCGTACCGTCCTTGTGAACGCCATCCGACGCAACTGCGCCCATCCAGAGCCGCTGAGTGCCACTCGCCACAGCCTTCATCGCAACCAGCGTCACCAACAGCTGGTTACGATACGGCCACCAATCGCTGGCCGGCGCATTCGGGTCCGGCAGAGTGCCCGCCATATCACCCGAGCCCAATGCTTTGGCGTCGAAGTGAATTACCGTATGTGGGATATCCAAGACACGGCAAATCGCAACTGACGCATCAATCTCGGCAGTTGCAGCGAGCTGGCCGTAGTCGACTGTGAAGGCCTGTTTAGGGCGCTTCCACCACGCCAAAGCGATGGAATCCATTCCGCCAGAGAGCAACAGTGCTGTCTTCATAGAGAAGCGGCGACCCATCCGGTCTTATAGATCGCACTGACAAAGTCCTGCCGCATGAAGCATCCCGACCCAACCATCATCTTGCAGTTCTCGGCTGTCTCGTTCTCGGCATAGACAATCACCGGCTTCCCATCGCGATAAGCGAAACCGACCTCGAAGACAGTACCGGCATCGGAACCGTCCATGATGGCCAGCAATAAGTCACAGTCACGAATGCCTTCGATGTCCTTGGGTACAACATCTGCAGCATCGCCTGGGCCGACGTCGTGATAGGGAGAGAAAACGTCCAATCCCATGTCGAGCAAACTTCGCCGTGCCTGATCGACTACCCACAGCTCTCCGAGTGTGAAGAACGGACCAGCAAGATACACCTTACGCCGAACTCCGTTTTTGTAGTCGCCCGAAACAAGGATGGGATCCGGTTTGTAATTGTCGAGTTCGGCAGCAGTGGGAAAACCGAGGTGTTGGCAGTAGAACGCGGTCGCGCGAGACGCTCGATCTGCAGCCTCAACCGGATCACGCCTCTCTTCCATCCATGCATAAGCAAAGTTGGCCGCGAATTGGTCGCCTGAACCTATCTTCCAAACTTTGGTTGTTTCGTAGGCTGGAACCTGGGTTGCCTTGCCGCTGTGCCAGACAAGTGCCCCTTGTGGACCGCACTTGATGACTACGACTTCGGCCCTTTCTTGCTGGGCTAGCTGCTGAGCAACTTGATCCAACGGAAGACTTTCGGCCGCCCTAAGCAGGGCACGCGCCTCGTACCGATTCAATACCAATGCCAAGTGATTGGCTGTCGATCCGTTGTGGTGAAAGGACTCTGGCATGTCGACATTTTGCGGATCGAACACAGCGTAATCCGCATTAACGACGGCCGTGCTCTCCAACATGCCGTAGCGTAAAACAAGGTCATCCTTGACTTGCAACGGAGAGAGTTGACTCGTAGGGCGCCAAAACTTTGGGCGAGCCAATCCATGTTCATAGTAGAAACTGATGTTTTCGATAGTTACGGAGTCACGAACAACGAACCCCTCCGCTGTTTTCCGAGCATCTATAACGTCTTTTGCAGTAGGTGTCAGGTAGCAATGCAAAGCCGCTTGGCCACCCAATTTAGCGACCGCACTTACCGCACGCCCCGCTGAACCATAGAACTCGTCCCAATTGGGACGCATACATTGCTCCCGATATACGCCGCCAACGATCGCCAGCATATTGATCCCCCTGCAGAGTTGTGGCCGTTAGACGGGTTTGATTCGAACTCGGACCTGGCCGTCGGACTTGGAAATCACTGTGGCCGTATATTTTGTCCCTCCTTGGATGCACTCGCGTAATCTATTCGTCTGCGCATGCGTGATGCCACCCGCTTTTTCACGCTGATACATCAAGACAACGACACTAGTTGCGCCTACTTGCTCGAGTTCAACCTGTAGAAAATTGTTGGCCGACAACTTTGCAATGACAGATTCCTTCGGAGAGGAAATCGTCGTTTCAATGATGAGGCGATCGCAAGAAATTGCCACATCATCGCTCAGCCCACCCCCGAAACCACTTCCAGATCCAGACATAACGCAACTCTCCTGTTAAATGCCTTTAGTTAAATGCGACTCGTCGCACTGATTAAATCAGTCTGTACAGAACACGGGCCAACCCCTTACAGATACCGGCTGTGAACAAGTGGTCTTCCCCGATCTACGCACATTAACAATTCATGCAGACCGCTTCACTATTTATCCCCATGAGTGAATTTGACCGCCGCATAAGAGCGATACAACCGGAAAAACGTCCACCTCCGCTGACTTAATAGCATTTTTCCGCAGATTAATCAGCATTCAAGCAGCTGACTTGTTGGTCTTCTTCTTGCGAACTCATTGGCGCCATTAAGAAATCGTGCGCTCGTTCAAAAAACACTGATTGCGATATATCGAAATCGGACGTCCGAATTCGATTGAACGGTCCGATGTTGCATTCCGTCATGTCAATAAGACACCCACGCCTACGTTATCAGTCCAAATTCGAACATCATCTTCAACTTCGGACAGGCATAGAAATATTTATCGATAAAAGTGTGAAAGCTGTGTTGTTTTCGAAAATTCGCGTTGTTAGGTTTCGATTCACCCGCGGGACAGGACACAACTGGAAAGCGGGCATAAACCCGCCTTTGTGTCAGGCGACATTTCTTCAAAACTACAAGGAGTATTGAAATGAACGCGATTCTTTCTCTGCAAACACTGGAACTCGAAGAAACGGCAAGCGAAGGGAACAGTGGCCTAAGCGCTGGCTGCACTTCGGCGAGCGGCGTGAGCTACAACTGCGGTGGCAGCACCAAGTTCCAAGGGTTCTGATTTACACCAGCTGGCGCTGGTATTTCTCCAGCGCCAGCTTTCTTTGGTAGGGGCGCCGAATGCTGCATACATTAGCCGACAAAAATTTCTTCGAAGACATCGCGAATATAGAATACAACTCTAAATTTCAGGATGTCCTTCTAGAAAATCTACCTGCAGAGTGGACAACAAGCATAAGCGGCGTTTGGCTGGCAGCTCATCCCCCTGAAAGGAAACTTCGGCCGCATGGGTTCAAAATTCATCTATCAGCAAAGGCAACTCATGCTGAGGATGTTATCCGCGCTGGTTCCCGTATCTGTTTCGAACAGGGAATTTCTTTCAAGATAGCGAGAGATCCTCTGATGTTGTCCGTTATGAACTCGAAGCATTACCCTCGAGGCAATGCTGGGAAGTTGATGACCATTTATCCCCAAGACGAGGAGCAGTTCCTCATAATTGCTCCTCTTTTGCATGATGCAACTCAGAATTTTGAAGGGCCATACATTCTCTCTGACAAGCGCTATACCCAGACCGGAGTTGTCTACTACAGGTATGGGGAAATCGTCTCGCACACAAAATTAACCATTTCGGGGACACGCCAGAGCGAACTATATGCTCCAGACGGATCAACCTATAAAGAAGATCGTCTGCCCTATTACAAACTTCCGCCGTGGGTAACGGAACCATTCCCTGATAGTCACGATGGATCCAGTAGCGAAGGCTCTGGTCTCGTTGGTGGACGCTATAAGGTCATAAAAGCGCTGACCTTCTCAAACGGCGGGGGCATATATCTCGCGACAGATACCATCTGCAACGATCGAAAGGTCGTTTTGAAAGAGGCAAGACCCCATGCTGCACAGTTTAGATTAGATACTGGGGACTTAGATGCGTCGATGCTGCTGCGCCATGAATTTGATGTCCTCTCTCGACTTATATCCATCAATGGGGTAATTGATGTTTACGACATCATCCAAGATTGGGAGCATACATTCCTAGTAGAGCAATACTTCGAAGGTGTACCGTTTACACGATTTCGAGCCAGAAGTGACATCAATCTCCTGCCTTTTGAGCGCGACGAGGAGAAGGCCAAAAATTTCTGCACGAAAATCTCGAAGATCGCCTTACAAGCAATTGAAATTTTAGACGAAATACATCGTCATGATGTTGTTGTAGGAGATTTGTCCCCAGGGAATTTACTAATAGATCCAAATACCTTGGAGATAACTCTGATTGATTTTGAGGGAGCTTCGGTTGTAGGCGGGACTATTCCAAAAACATTTACGTCCATGTGGGCAACCTCTGGGTTCAGAGACAAGAGCAAAGCTGAGCACCAGGATGTCAGCCAGAAGGATGACTGGTACGCCCTTGGAATGATCGTGTTCAGTGCCATACTGCCGATTCAATCGTTATTCGATTTTGATGCATCGAACGTTGAACAATTCCTTGAAGAACTTTCGAGTTCTGCAGGGTTGCCAGAAGAGATGGGCCTAGCAATTCATGCTTTATGGAAGGCAGAACCGGTGATGGCATCCGCCCACTTCCAACGCATGCTGACAAGTTCACAAAGCCCCATTGAACATCGAAAAGAGCCCACTGCCAACAGGGATATTGCTCCCCTAATAGCCGAGGTCCTTGATGGTATCGATAAATTCCTAGGCGTTACATGCCAACCAGAGCGGACAGATCGCCTATGGCCATCCGACCCGGAATCATTCAATACGAACCCGCTAAGCGTCGCTTATGGCTGCGGCGGCCCCATGCAATATTTGTCACTCCGCATGGGGCTCACCAGCACCCAAGAGACCTGGTACTTGAACGCAATTGAACGTTCTAATGAATTACCACCGGGCCTCTATAACGGCAGCGCCGGTATTGCGGTAATTCTGCACCAAGCCGGATACATTGCCGAAGGAAAACGGCTGCTCAAGCAAGCTCTAACATCTCCTTTAATTGGTGAGGAGAGCAACCTCTTTCAAGGCGACGCCGGAGTTGTCCTCAGCACATTGCTTTGTGATGCTTTCTCCCAAAATCCAGAGGCAATTTCAGTAGCGACAAAGATAGCAAGACAGCTAATTTTCCGGGAGAGTAAGAGCAATTCAACGAATAACAAATCATGGGAAATCAGTGCCCATGGAAAGCACCATCTGGGCTATGCATTTGGCGGATCTGGCGTCGCTTTGTCGCTGCTTTACTTAGGGACATTTTTGAACGATGAACAAATAATTTTTGCAGCCAAAAACGCCATCGATGCGGAGATTGACTTGGCTATCAGTGATGGTAAGCACATTTCGTGGGGTGCAACCCCAGCTGCAAGCGTCTCGGAACCTTACTGGCTACACGGTGCAAGTGGCGTTGGCTCAGCTCTCATTCGATTCGGATGTATGTTGGACGATCCCCGATACACCGATCTTGCACGGCAAGCCGCAGACAGCTGCTTTTCAGCATTTACCGTCCACCCCGGGCAATTTGAAGGCATGAGCGGTATTGGCGAGTTTATGTTGGATATGCATCAACTCACTGGGGACGCCCTTTACTTAGAGCGGGCACGGATTCTTGCCAAGAATGTTTCTTTATACCGCGTCCAGGGGCAGAGGAGTCTTGGATTTCTTGGACGCGGACTCCAACGCCTGAGCTGTGACTATGCATATGGCGCCTCAGGTGTTGGCTCGTTTATGCACCGCTTACAGAATGGCAACAGTCGTTTTATGCACGATCTCCCCATGATCAACCAAAGCCGTAAGGCGTAGCGCTGCCATGTGGATCCCCGATCGCGTTCGTCGCCTTTTGACTTCCTTGCTTCGGCAAAGATGGAAGCTGTTGTTGTTGCTGCTTGTATTCGTGACCGTTCAAACCACCATTGCAACAGCAGGAGACCCTCTTGTATTGAAGTGGTTGGTTGATTCTCTTCAGCAAGGAGATATGCACAGATTTGAAATCATTGGTGTATGTGCGGTAATTTTTTTCACTGCAATGCGCGTAATGGATTACCTATATTCAATTTTCAAAGTGAAAGTCAGGCTCGCTTTAATGTCTGATTACACCAAACAATATGCTGAGCTGTACTTTGATCAACCCTACAATTCCATCCGGGAGAAAGGGGATGGTTATTACACGGGGCGGATATACGACGAGTCTAAAGAATTAGCCGGGGCTCTTGATACCGTCATAGGGATTTACAAATCGATTGTGGGATTCATAAGCGCGCTTGCAGTGTGCGTATGGCTTTCATGGCAACTTGCCCTAGCCGTTAGCTTGATCGTTCCTGTGTTGCTGATCATTTCTAAACGCTATTCTGGTCGCATCTCGAATTCTAGTTCGGAAGTTCAAGAGACCGAGGGACAGCTGCGAACAACCCTATCGCAAGTTGTCGGCAGCTTCAAACTCTACAACACAATGCGCCGGGCACTACTTCCTCATAGTGCATTGTCTGATGCTCTTTCGAAAAACGTGCAATCGCGACTGACACTTACAAAACATACTGCTATCTTCGCTTTGATTAGCGGAATTCTTTTGTCCTATGCAGAGATGGCCGTACTTCTGGGCTCCGGCATTGCCGTAATATCGGGTGGACTAACAATCGGCGGCCTATTTAGCTTCATGGGAGCGTACTGGCGTGCCGTAAGCGGCGCTCAGAGCTTAATTGAACTCACGCCGCAGCTTGCCACCATGAACGGGGTCGCCGCTCGCTTGGAAGAATTTAAAATGCTTGCGAGTTGCAAAAATGACCGTGAATGCTATCAGGACAATGCAACCATTGTGCTTGACCGTGCTGCCGCTCAGCTAGATGAAAAGCGAATGCTATGTGGCATCTCATTTAGCCTAATTCCGGGGGACCGAATGCTAATTTCTGGTCCAAACGGCACCGGAAAATCTACATTAGTGGATCTAATCTGCGGGCTAAAAGATCCGATTTCTGGAGCAGCGCATTTGCCGGGAAAGGGAAGAATTAGCTGTCAATTCACTGACCCCGCTTTTTTCCCGGGAACGGTTTTCGAGAATGTTGCGGAGATTGCCGGAGTTCGGGGAGCAGAGAACTGGCTGGAACTTGTTGGAATCAGCGGACTACGTAATTCAAACCCTACGCTGCTTTCAGCGGGAGAACAAAGAAAGCTTCAAATTGCGATGGCGTTGGCTCAGGATGCAGACTTGTACATATTCGATGAGCCACTAGCGAATCTTGATGAGCGCAGTAAAGATACGCTCTTTACCCTTATCTTGAAAAAGACCGTTGAAAAAACTCTTGTCGTTGTTCTCCATGGTGATAGGGAACGACAGTCAGAGTTTAATGTGCACTTTACACTCGATTCAAATAGCCTAGCAGATGTGAGAACAGTCATGCCTGAAGACAGGGCGAATCCTGAATCACGTCTCGTCGAATGCACATACCGATAGAGTTGATCCGGTAGATCTAGAGCTTGATCAGGCGTAGATCAATGCGCTAAACGACAGCTTCCGACCCATTGTACGAACACCGATAAAGCTGATCGCCACAACCAATTGGGATGATCAGTGAATCGATGCGACCACTAATCTAGTGTTAATTTCCGGCCGGAAGTGAATGTTAGGTACCCACGATTTTTTGAGCGGTCAAGGTAGATTGGCCGCGACATATTTGATCGCCGAGCTCAACAGGGCTTTGGGGCATAGATCGGCTGGCCAGCGATCTGCGTGGGAAGTTCCCGGAATGAAGAGTTTTCCGCACCGACCTGAAATACATGCGTCTTTTGCCAGGCATGGGTGGACGCCGAAATAGGGCAACTAGGTGTTGCCCTATTACCTTGGGCGACCACGTCCTACTGCTGACTAACTCAAAGACCCGGCCGAGCGCCTGCGCTGCGCCCAGGCAGCCATCGCCGACGGCTGGTCGCACAGCACCCTTCGCGACCAACTGCTGGAGCGCAGGGGCAAGGAGATCCCCAACTTCGAGGCACGGTTGCCACTGCCCGCGGAACAGGCCCGCGAGACACCCTAAGACCGTGTTGGCTTGGCCGATCAGTTTATTTGGTGGACCTGATCAGTTTGTTTGGCGGCGCTGTCCAGATCGCTGGCGTTTGGTACTAAGGACACTTGGCAGCGCACCGCTCGGCAATTTGGCAACAAGCTGTTGCCAAATTTAGCTGCTGTTTGGCCCATAGCCGAGGCAAGGACGAAATCGGCTAACAGTCGCTAGCCAATTGACGAGTGCGGGTAGCTGCAATTGGGCAGCAGGCTGCTGCCCAATTGCGAATCGGCCAGTCTTCCGTTAACGCCCAATGCTGCAACAGGTCGTAAGCCGTCTTATTGCATATTTGGCGACTATGATAATTGTGGTTCAATCTACTGATGTGGACGCCGGCGTAAGCATTACGGGCATTTCCGGAAAAACACATCGATGATCCTGGAGTGGTTTCTGTCAACTCATAGGCTCTGGGACGCATACCCGTCCAATGGGCGTGATTAGCTCGAACCCCACATAAGTTCTTGACGTTGCATGGATTGAACTTTGGCAAGATCCAGAAACCCTGTGGTAATCACCTAACGTTTCCAAATTGGCCTGCCCTACGATCTGATCAAATCGCCAGTGCGCTGGGTGCGCTCCAGCGCTCTGCCTGATCGACTTCATCGGTGTGTTCAGTCGAGCGTTGAACGCCTGTGAAAGGCGCATATAACATCAAGAATTGCGATGCCTAATACATCCGTTTTCAACGCAATCGTTCTTGCATAAGGGAATCCTAGCTGAGCGAATGCAACCTCCCGGGTAAATATCCAAATTGATTTCTTCTACTTTTGTTGATCCGGATTTTGACTTGAGTGCTTCATTACTTTTTTCAATGAAATCTCTCCAGTCACTTTTGTGAGACGCAATGCGAGTGCTATAACAAGTAACGGCGCCGCAAAAATACTCATGATTTTTTCGAAATCCGACTTTGATGCTAGATTGCGCGTTTTATTTTCTTCTTGGATCGACTTGAGGAATCCATTGTGAGCATTCTCGATGCTATCGAACTCCTCAATAATTTCTGGTTGATTAAATTTTCTTCTTAGCGGCTGCAGAGACTCTGGAAGCAGCTCTACGAAGCCCCTTGCTTCGTCTTTATTATTAAGCGTATCAATTGAAGACAATTTCTTAAAAACTTCACACGCGCTTTGATATTCCGCAACGATTTGATCTATGTTACTTGGCGAATACTCTGTTCTCAAAGTCGCGCGACAGATCGCCGCGCCAGTGGCGTCAGCCAACGCGTGTTTCAAGTCTTCTAAGCGAGACTGGCGGGCATAGCGATCAATGATGAGGGTAGTGCTGTACCAGTCCGTTCTAATGGTCGCGGATAGCCCAATGATGCTTATCAATGATAATGATATCCATAGATAATCGACTTTCTTCCAATTTAATTCATTGAGCGGCCAATGCCGAACCAGCGCAATATGAAAAGTTATTGCGATAAGTATGAAGAATAAAAATAAATACAACGGATTCATCGTAAACAAGATAAGTCCAGTTGGTTCCATGCTTGTTCCCTATATCTGAATGTAATGTCTCGCGCGGGCGTAATCGACGATATTTTTGAGTTACTTCAATCGATTCGCAGAATCGGCATCTTGAGACAGTGCTGACGTGAAAAAAGGTTTTGGCTCGCTTTAAACGTGGGCCTTCCATCACGCCCAGATTTTTGCGACAACAACGAATACGATAGCCTTTCGGCATTTGAACAAGTATTCCCGGACCTTCAATTCCCACGTGCAGGTAGCGTTATAGTTGCTATCGCCCCGCGACCATCCTCTCTGTTTTTCAGGACGAGAGTGCCCTCTTGAGCCTCAATGATGCTTCGTGAGAGTGCGAGACCAATGCCTGCTCCACCTGGTTTCGTCGTAAAGAACGGCACGAATAAATTTCCGCTTGATGGAAGGCCATGCCCACTATCAATCACGTCGATGGCCACACGACCATCCCGCATCTCCCACCTTAAACAGACTCTTGCCTTTCCTCCAGAATCAATTGCATTGCGGAGAAGATTAATCAGAACTTGCGTGACTTGAACTGGGTCACATTGAGCCCTCGCTTCGCTTCTCGACCCTATCTCTACAAGATCCTCGCCGATGAGTCGCGTTACATCGTCACAGAGCTTATTAATGCTCACAGCTTCGGACTTAGGGGGTGGTAACCGCGCCAATTGCGCATAACCAGCAATGAAGTTTTGGAGGCCACTGCTCCTTTGGCCGATGACATCAAATGCGTGACGCATATCCGTGAATAATTCCTCTTCCATCTGCTCCCCTGGTCTAGGAATAATTTGACGCAATGTGTCAGCCATTGAGCCAATTGGAGCTAAAGAATTATTAATTTCGTGGCTCACGACGCGTAACAGCTTACGAAACGCCTGCGCCTCTTCCTCGCGCAATGCTTGCTCAATGGGCTGCAACACCAATAGACGCCCGACTTTACTGCGTCTACGAAGCAAGGTATGGCTAACCTGCAGGCGTATTTGCTTACCTTGCGATGTGTTACACCACACACTGCCTGTTGTGAGGTTGAATAAATGCTCAATACCAAGCTCTGATGCACTGAGGCCCAAATGATTACTGGCGCCCAGGAGCTTTTCCCCTGCGGGGTTAATCATGACAAGACGATCTTCATGCTCAAAAACCAGCACGGCACCATCAAGAGACGCGAGAGTTTTGCTTAAAAGATGCAGGTGCTCTTGTTGACTTCTCTGCTCATCTTGCAGACGAGAGGCGAGCTCGTTTAAATGCCCGAGAACTCGGCGCAACTCATCATCATGCTTCAGAGCACTCGCTCTTACAGAATAATCTCCCTCCACTAGAGTCTTTAGAAGGCCATCAATGGTTCTCAATCCGTTATGACGGCGGTCCCCAGTGCACCTAACCGCAATGGATGTAAGCAGAATGACTAGAAGAAAGAGAATTGTTGCCGCCCCCAATGAAGGGGCCTTTGCCAGGAGCACCAGCAAAAGTGCAGATATCCCAGGGAGAGCAATAAGCCATCCCCAGCGGAAATTTTGATCAATCCTCAGCGTCATCTTTTCGCAATGAATATTTGCCCAGCCGTCTATAAAGTGCTTGCCGAGTGATGCCAAGCTCGTCTGCAGAGCGCTGCAAGTTCCATCTGTGACGCTCGAGGGAGCGCTTCATGACAATCTTCTCTGCCTGCTCTAGTGTTACTTCACCGAGGTCTGAATCCTCCGGAACAACTGCTTGCTGAAGCCGCAAGTCGAACGCGCTCAACGTGCTGCCACTCGCAAACAATGCAGCTCGCTCCATAACGTGGGCCAATTCCCGCACATTACCGGGCCATGCATAGTTGCACAACACCCGCTGAGCGTCCGAGTCTAATTCTGGTACTGTCCTTCGATATCTCTTGCATGCTCCTGCAAGGTAGTGCCGCGCGAGCGGTAGGATATCGTCACGCCTTTCTCGCAATGGAGGAATGGTTATTTGAAAAGTGTTTAGCCTATAAAGCAGATCTTGGCGGAAACGACCGGAGGACACCATCGCATCGAGATTTGCATTTGTTGCAGTAATGATTCGAACATCGACTTTTTGAGTTTTAGAGGACCCTACTCGTTCAAATTCACCATCTTCGATCGCCCTCAAGAGCTTCGGCTGCTGCTCAAACGGTAAGTTTGCTATTTCGTCCAAAAACAATGTGCCTTCATCGGCCAACTCAAAACGACCGACCCGCTCTTGGCGCGCATCGGTGTAGGCCCCTTTCGAGTGCCCAAAGAGTTCCGTTTCTAGTAAATTTGGCGCGAGGCTCCCGATATCAACCTTAACAAAGGGCTGGCTTCGTCTAGCAGACCAATGATGAACTAGTTGCGCCAGCAAGCTTTTTCCTGTCCCATTTTCCCCTAAAAGCAGGATAGCGGCATCGCTATCGACTACTCGCCTCAAATCGTCAACTGCCCTTTGCATTGTCGAAGATCTGGCAATGAAACCGAACTCCCCTTCTGAGAGCAGAAGAGCATTCGCCGCACTCATTTTCTTCGCTTCTCGTTGGCTGCGAGTAAGGTCTAGATTCCCCTTTAAGACGGACAAGACTCTCGCGTTCTGCCAAGGCTTTTCTATGAAATCTACCGCTCCACAACGCATGGCCTCGACCGCAAGATCTATGCTCGCCCATGCAGTCATCGCAATGACAGGCAACCCTGGCCAGTGCTCATTCAGTTGCTTTATTAGCTCTAATCCTTCGCTTCCAGACGTTGTATCTATGCTGAAATTCATATCAGCAAGCACAGCTTCGATGCTCTCTGTTTGGAGGCGCGCAATTGCTTCCTGAGGCGAAGCCGCGCCAATAGGAATATAGCCCGCCGCCTTTAAGAGAAGCCGCAGCGCATCACGCACATCCGACTGATCGTCGACGACAAGAATTCGCTGTGGATTGCTTGTGGGACGGGAACTATGCATGTCAGTCTTGAAAGCTATTGTGATGTTCGATGGGAAGAAAGTAGTGTGTCATTCGACGCGCAGAGCTTCCATCGGGTGAACCTTCGAAGCGCGCCAAGCTGGAATCAACGTAGCAACGATTCCGGCCATCAACAGTACAAATGTCACCGACATAATTGCAGTTACATCAGCTGCACTAATCTGGTATAGGAAGCGTTCCGCCAGCCGTGACAGCGCTAAAGCAACGATCAACCCAATTACCAGGCCTAGTGCCAATTGCGCGAGACTTTCCCTCAGTACGGCCTGAAGAAGCTTTGCAGGCGTCGCTCCAAGAGCTGCTCGAACGCCAAACTCATGCGTTCGACTCGCAACCGCAACCGACATGACCGCATATAGACCGACAGCAGCCAGCAACAATGCTAGTGTGGAAAAAACTCCAACAATTAGAAGATTAAGTCGCTGCCCTTGTGTGGTACTTGCAACAATAGCAGTCATTGTTCCAATCGAAGAAATTGGTTGATCTGGGGATGCTTGTCGAATGAGCCCTGGAAGTCGCTGCATTAGCTGTGCTTCTGTCCCTGGATGAACACTGACCGCATAACTCAAAGGACGAAAATCTCGAAGAAGAGTCCATATTCCGCTTGGAACTTGACCAAGTGGCACATACACAATCGGCGGTGCGGGCTCCGCAGGACCGAACTGCTTGACGTCCCCGACAATGCCTACAACGCGCATTGGCAATGGACCGGATTCAGTCATGAGGTTAATGACTTGGTCCAGCCCCTTCCCAGCCAGAAGGTCGTTTGAAAGAGAGGCGCTGATGATGCATACCGGGGTTGAATCAACGCGATCTATTTTTTCATCGAAGTCTCGCCCTGATAGCAACGGGATGCCAAATATTGCACGAACGTTCTGGGACACCGGACGATACTGGGTACTGGCACCAGATCCATTTGAGAACTGCATATACATGTTGAGCTGTGAACCTGTTGGCAGGTTCGTTGAGGCTCCTGCCATTTGAACTTCAGGCTGATTTTGAAGCAGATCCACTATTTTGCCGGTTTGCTGTGCAACGGCATCAATATCGCGCACTCGCTCCCGCAGCGGAGAGAGATCAAATGTCACGATAGATTGACTCTGAAACCCCATAGGCACTTGAGAAAGTTTTTGCAAACTACGTGCAAATAGAGACGCGCCCAAGAGAAGTATTGTTGCTACTGCAATTTGAACAACGATCAGCGCACGCGCCAACACTTTCGACCCCCGCCCCAAACCACTCTTGGCGCCACTCCCCAGCTCCGCGAGCGCTTCCTTTCGACGACTACGGAGTATTGCAATTGTGGCTCCAAGAAGCGCCGCAGCCACGCCGGAGACGAGACTAAAAATTACCGTGCCGGAACCTATTTTTAGGGGCTGTCCGCGGACCCATTCGATTGGGATCCATTTTCCAAGAATCGGAACCGCAAGCCACGCCATTGCAAGTCCAATAATCGCTCCGCAAAGGCCAATCAGAACCGCCTCTGCAACCGCAGGCGAGACCAGACGCCCTGGAGAGGCACCCAGCGCCGCTCTAATCGCTGTGTCGTGATCGCGCGAAATTGTGCGTAACAACATTAAGTTTGCCAAGTTGACAGCGGCGATGGCCAAAACGCACAAAGCCGCGGCCAAAAACATCCAAAGAATATTATTTGACCGGCTGGAAAAAATGCTCTTTCCAATCGGCAACGCACCAAATGTCAATTTGGAAAGAGATTTTGCAGCTTCGTCGGAGGACATCTGCGTCCGCATGACCGACCGAAGCGCTGCATCTATTTGTGCGCTCGCAGCATCCCGACTCACGCCCTGCTTGAGTCTAGCAACGATGAACTGGTTTGTTGCTGTTGAAGTACTTGTAAGGTCAGGCTGAAGAGATAAGAGAAGATCGAAACGATCTGGCCACGCAAAATTTTTCGGCAGCACGCCAATAATTGGTACTGGCTTACCTTCAACCTGAATTGAGCGACTCAAAATCCCAGGATCCGCGCCAAAGCTACGTTGCCAAAGGTCATAACTCAGGAGAGCCGATTGCGGCCCGTTGACCGCATCTTCCTGTTCGCTGAAGTTTCTGCCAAAGACGGGTTGCAACCCCAAGGTCTGAAGAAAACCCTTATCGGCATAGGCGCCTGGAACAACAGAAGCTGTGTCGTTAAGAGCTATATTTACATTACGTATTGCTGTCTGGATCGTTCCAACTGATTCAAACTGATCCATGCGCTTAGTCGCAGCGTAAAATCCTGGCGCTCCAACATTCGTCTGGGCGGCAGATCCCGGCTCTCCCGTTTGTAACCCTACCGTTACAAGCCGATCTGCGCCAATGAATGGCAATGGCCGAAAAAGCGCCTGATCCAATAGCGCAAACACCAAACATGTAGTGGCCACGCCTAGCGCTAATGTCAAGCTTGCGACCAAAAGGTAGTCCGGACGGCGCAACAAGCCTCGCCACGCTTGCTTAAGTTCAGCGAGCCATGTCAGCCCATTGATACCCATTAGTTGATCTCCGCGAGGATTCTCATCGGAATGTCCTTTTCATGGCGAAGTCGCTCGAAGGTATCTTCATCCACAATTCGACCATCCAGCATGTACACGACTCTGCTTGCTCGACGTGAAAAGGTGACGTCATGCGTGACCATACAGATCGTCGCCCCGCTCTTGTGGAGTTCTTCAAGCAGCTGCATCACGGCTTCGCCATTGTGACTATCGAGATTTCCTGTTGGCTCATCTGCAAGCAGTATCTTTGGGTTAACTACCAATGCCCTTGCAACAGCCACACGCTGTTGCTGTCCACCAGATAGCTGTGAAGGGTAATGTCGATGCCGATGATTCATACCGACAACTTCGAGAACTTCTTCGACCTTTCGCTTAGCTTCCAGTCGTGAATAGCCATTTCTGTAGGTCAGTGGAAGCGCTACGTTCTCTTCGACCGTTAGGTCGGAAATGAGATTAAATGCCTGAAATATGAAACCAATCTGTGTATTTCTAATAGCCGCCCTTGCTCTATTGTCGAGCGACGCAACATCTTTCCCATCCAGCTTATAAATCCCACTACTTGGCGTATCCAACAGGCCAAGAATCGACAAAAGCGTCGACTTGCCACAACCGGAAGGACCGGTGATTGCCACAAATTCCCCCTGATCTATCTCAAGGAAGACCTCAGAGAGCGCATGAGTTTCGATGTCTTCCGTTTGGAAGACCTTCCCAAGTGCATCGAGGTTAATTACGGGCTTGCCAGCTAACTTTTCCATCTTTCCTCCAGTCAGCGAATTTGTAAGGAATCTTCGTCTTTCCAGCGACTAGTATCCGAAAGGACCACTTGGTCTCCAGCATTCACGCCGGAGCGAATTTCGATGCGATCGCTTGATGCGACGCCATAACTTACTCGTGCCCTTCGGGCAATATGATCTCCTTGTCTAAGTACAAACAAGGTAGACGTCGTCAACGGAGCTGCCAACGAGGGCTTCTCAATACTCACGACGTTGCGCAGATTGCCCAGCAATATGCGCCCTTCAACGGCGAGATCAGGCCGTGCCGCGGAAGGCGGCTCGCCATCGAAGACAATGTCCACGGCAACACTTCCGTTCCTAACCGCCGGATCAATTCTGCTCACTTTCCCTGGAACGCTTGCCACTCGGAGGTCTATTGTGGCCGGGAGGTTTAGTGCCAAGTCTTTGGCCAATATTTCCGGGACTTGCACCCGTGCAATCAATGCATCTGGTTTAGCAACACGTGCAAGCTTCGCGCCTATTTCGACTTGCTGCCCAGGCTCAACATCAATCTGCTGCAATATTCCATTTATGCCTGCTTTAACTTGTAGGCTTTCAATCTGTTGCTTGACGATTTGCAGCGCACCTGCGGCCTGATCCCGTCGAGCTATAGCAGCATTGAGCTGTGCGTTCATATTTTCTTTTGCTGCAACTACTCGTTGTGCTTGCAGGTCAGCTTTTTGTCGGTTCTGTTGCTCTGTAATTTCAATTTTTTTCAATTCGATCCCAGGAATTGCACCCCCCTCATATGCGCGCTTGTATGCGGCAGCCTGTATCGCCGCCGATTTCCAGTCGGATTCTGCGCCGACGCGTATAGCCTCTTGGTCCAATACTTGGGACTTCATCGAAGCACGAGTAGCAAGCACTTCGGATTCCGCCCCGGATAGAGCGGCTTGAGCACGCTCTAATGAGGTCTGGATCTCGGGGTTTGTAAGCACGAGGACAGTTGTGTCCTCAGTCACTGTCGCTCCCGGTTCAACCACAATTCTTTCTACCCTTGAAGGCACATTCGCAACGATCCAACGTATGTCCTTCGGAACGAGTACACCACTCGCTCGTATCTCGCGTTTCATATCCCCTTTTACTGCAGTATCGATCCAAAGCTCGCTCCGTTGAATGCTTGGTGATGCCTTTCCCAACCCCCAGAAGCCGACAGCCATGAGCACAATTGCCACCAACACGGCGACTATGAGCGAGCGGGGTCGACGCAACTTTGATGGCACCCAACTCGGCCACTTTCCAGCACTCTTGTTCTTGAGAACGTCCATGGCCATATGTCAGCATGAGCCGTGCCAAGAATAATATTCAATTAAATCAATAGGATATATTTCGTGCGGATCTCAAATTGTCCGATTTCGGACACTTCTCCAAAGCATAACGTCCGGATTTGAGTTGGCCTTGAAGTGCGTATTGCGCACTTACACCGGGTCAAATTGCTACTCGCCAGATATCCCGCTTGTCCACTTGCCCTATTGAGAAGGCGGGAGTATCCATGAGTAGACGTCACTTACATGGAGACCAGTAGCGCTATCGCGGTATTTCCCGTCAAAAGCGCAGGCCCGACTAGCCCGTGGCGCACCAGTAGCGGGAAGCCCTCACCGAGGGGATCCTTGGAATCTTCCAGTCCGAGTGGGGCCGGCACACGTTGGAAATGCTGCGCGAACCGCTGGAGACCGGAACGATGCACATCGCGCGTGCGGCACGGCGAACGGAATATCCCGCGCGCTTCCAGCTGGTCGCCGCGATGAATCCTTGCCCGTGTGGCTGGGCAGGCGACATCAGCGGTCGCTGCAATTGCAATGTGGAGATGATCCAGCGCTATCGCGGCCGCATTTCCGGGCCGATCCTCGACCGCATCGATCTCCATGTCCACGTGCAGCGCCTCCCGGCCGCCGAATTGCGTCCCGATGCAGCGCGCGGTGAATGCAGCAGCCACGTGCGCGAACGCGTCACCGCCGCGCGGAATCGCCAGCTCAGCCGTGCCGGCACCATCAACAGCCGCCTGCAACCACGCGAACTGGCACGCGATTGCCGACTCGAAGCGCAGGATCAACTCCTGCTGGAAACCGCGGTCGAGCGCCTGCAATTGTCGGCCCGCGCGATGCACCGCATCCTGCGCGTCGCCCGCACGATTGCCGATCTCGATCCCGACCTCGACGACGGCAGCGACATCGCCACCGCGCATCTCGGCGAGGCGCTGGGTTATCGGCCGGCCACGCCGTACGCCTGATCGCCGCGTGCCAGCGCGGCGCAATACGCTATTGCTAGGATGAATGCATCATCCGGCGGAACGGACGCGCGTTTGGAACAGCTGCACCACATCGACAATCGTTTGCTTGGCTACGCCGTTCTGGTGCTGGCCGGAATCGGTTCGTCATTGCTGGCGCGGCGTTTCGGCGCACCGTTGCTGCTGGTGTTCCTGATCCTCGGCTTGCTGCTGGGCGTCGATGGCCCCGGCGGCATCCGCTACGACGACACCGGATTCACCTACCAGATCGGCGCGCTGGCGCTGTGCCTGATCCTGTTCGATGGCGGCCTGCAGACACGCGCGTCGCAGGTGCGAGGGGCGATCAAGCCAGCATTGGTGCTGTCCACCGTCGGCGTGCTGATCACCGCGTCGCTGACCGCGGTCGCCGCGCACTGGCTGCTGGCTCTCGGCACCTTGCAGTCACTTTTGCTCGGCACCGTGCTCGCCTCGACCGACGCCGCCGCGGTGTTCTTCCTGATTCGCGCGCGCGGCCTGCACTTGGAACGACGCGCCGGCAGCACGCTGGAAATCGAATCCGGCGCCAACGATCCGATGGCCGTGTTCCTGACCGTCGCGCTGGCCGGTTGGGTCGCCGGCAACGGCCAAGGCAGCGTGTTCGTGATCATCCTGCAGGTGATCTGGGCGATGGGCTGCGGCGCGTTGATGGGCTACGGCGGCGGCCGCCTGATCGTGGCCGCGCTCAACCGCTACGACTTCCCGTCGGGCCTGCATCCATGGCTGGCGATGGCCGGCGCGGTGACGCTGTTCGCGCTCACCAACCTGATCGGTGGCAGCGGTTATCTGGCGGTGTACGCGGCTGGCGTGATCGTGGCGAATCGCCCGGTGCGCGCCCGCCATGAAGTGATGTCGGTGCAGGACGCCGCGACCTGGTTCGCGCAATTGCTGATGTTCCTGCTGCTCGGATTGCTGGCTACGCCACACGCGCTGTTGCAGGTGTTGTGGCCAGCACTCGGCGTCGCCGCGTTCCTGATGCTGGTCGCACGCCCGGTGACCACGCTGGTATGCCTGCTGCCATTCCGCTATCGCTGGGGCGAGATCGGCTTCATCGCCTGGGTCGGGCTGCGCGGCGCGGTCAGCATCTTCCTGGCATCGATTCCCTTGCTGGCGCAACTGCCCGATGCGTGGCTGTACTTCAATGTCGCATTCGTCGTGGTCCTCGCCTCGTTGATCGTGCAAGGCTGGACGCTGGAGCGCGCCGCGCACGCATTCGGCGTCGCGGTGCCGCGCAACGATCCCGACACCCGCCGCGTCCACCTCGACCTGCCCGGCCAGCTTGAATACGAATTGCTCGGCTATCGCGTCGCGCCCGGCGCGCGCGCCCTCGCGACCGAAACCTGGCCACTCGACGTGCGGGTGGCGATGGTGGTGCGCGATGGTCGCATCGTGCAGGGCAATGAGGCCGGCGACCTGCGCCCGGGTGACTACGCCTACATGCTGGCGCCGACCACGTCGGCGCGGCGGCTCGACTGGTACTTCGTCGCCCGCGGCGCCGATTCCGCGAACTCGCCGCAGCCCGGTTTCGGCGAATTCCTGTTCGGCGGCGACGCCCCGCTGGGCGATATCGCCGAGTTCTATGGCCTGAATCTGCCGAAACGATTCGCGAAACACACCGCAGCACTCTTGTTCGACGAACGCTTCGACGAACAGCCGCAACCCGGCGATCAACTGTCCATCGGCAATGCCATCCTCACCGTCCACCGCCTGCACGACGATCGCGTCGCGCAAGTGGGCTTGCGACTGGTGCCGTTGAGTGAGCGCTTGTTGGGAGGATCGCAGTAACAGCGATCGCTGTTGCGCGATTGCCTCAGGCTTGCAGCTGCCCCACTGGCAGCGCTGGTGGGCCGGCGTCTGCGCCCAGCATCGAGCGCCAGGCACTGGTCGCGGCAGCCGCCATCACCGGTGCAAGCACGGTCATCATCACCAACTGGACCACCAGCATCTGCATCACCTGTCCGGCAACAATGCCGACGATCGCGCCGACGATGCCGGCCAGCAGGGCGATGCCGATCAGCATGATGATGAGCAGCACGATCAACACCAGCATCGCCGGCAAGTTGCGCAGGCTGGCGCGCCAGCTGGCACGCAATGCGGTGAACACGTCCTTGCCACCAAGCATGATTCCGGGAACGGCGATGAAGGTCACGAAGAACATCGCGAACCCGATCAATATCGCGCACAGCATCCACAACAGAACCCCACCGGCGGGCAATGCAGCCAGCAACGCAGGATCCGGTTGCGCTCCCGGTGGGGCATCGCGCATCTTTTCGAATACCTCCATCATCGTGCGGACGTTGTCGTATCCGATCAGCACGAAGGCGAGCCCGGCGATCAACACCGCGGCAACGAATTGCGGCAACAGCGTGGCGAGCAACGACGGCACTTTCCCTTGCCTTGCCGGCTCGGAGTAAGCGGCAACGCCAACATGACGCCCTTCGGCGACTTCACGCGCGGCCCAGACCAGCCCCGCCGTCAATACCGGCGCGGCAAGGAACCACAGCGTCTGCACCACGAATGCGGCCTGCGGCAGCAACATCACGACGCCCGCCATCAATGCCGCGAGCACGCCGTACACCAACCCCATCGCCCCGAACCCGGTCGGCGATGCCTTCAGCGTTGCGAAGCCATCGATCAGCCATTGCGCGCCGGCGGAGGCGGGCACCTTGCGAATCTCGTTCGAGGCCGGCTTGCGAATTTCGTCCATCGTCATCAGGTTCCGTGATTGCGTGCGTGCTGGATGAATCGGCGGAGCACCTTGCGGGCCACCGGTGCGGCGCCGATGTTACGCGACATTGTGTGGGGATCATGCCCTTCCGCGCGCAAGGCGTCGGCGCGGGCGCGCACGTAGCCGTGCATGCGCGCGGCGCTGAATTCGGGATGGAACTGCAGGCCCCAGGTCGCGCGGCCCCAACGGAAGGCCTGGCAACCATCGAGCTCGGACGTCGCCAGCCGCACGCCGCCATCGGGCATCCGCAACACGCTCTGCAGATGCGTCACCTGAGCGCGGAAGGTATCGGGCAGGCCATGGAACAGCGGATCGCCGGCGGTGTTTTCCAACCGCACATCCACCGTGCCCATCTCGCGGCCACGTGGGTTGTCACCGGCTTCGCCGCCCAATGCGTGCGCCAGCAACTGGTGGCCGTAGCAGATCCCGAGGATCGGCGCACCCGCTTCCGCGGCATCGCGCAACCATTCGGCACTGCGCTCGCTCCAGTCGCGACGCTCGGTCACCATCGCCGGCGACCCCGACACCAGCACGCCGGAGTAGTCGCGATGTTGCGGCAACGCTTCGCCAGCCTCGACGTCCACTACATCCGCTTGCGCGCGCTCCAAGCCGGCGGCGACGCGGATCCAGTGCGCGAATCCGCCGTGGCGGCGCTGGCTGGCCACCGGCTGGCCGGTCTGGAGGATGAGGAAGCGTGGCGGCATCGATGCACCTTGGCGGGCGGGCACGCCATCTATACTAATGAACTCGTGAATTTACGGCCTTCCCGATGCCTGCCGCGCGCGTTTCCATCACCTTCCAGCAACTCATCCAGCGCCTCAACGCCTACTGGGGCGATCTTGGCTGCGTGCTGATCCAGCCGCTCGATCTGGAAGTCGGTGCCGGCACGTTCCATCCCGCCACCTTCCTGCGCGCGCTCGGCCCCGAGCCGTGGAATGCCGCCTACGTGCAGCCTTGCCGCCGTCCCACCGATGGCCGTTATGGCGAGAACCCCAATCGCCTGCAGCGTTACTACCAATACCAGGTGGTGATGAAGCCGTCGCCGGACAACATCGTCGAGCTGTATTTCGAGTCGCTGAAGGCGCTCGGTGTCGATCCGCTGGTGCATGACTTGCGACTGGTCGAGGACAACTGGGAATCGCCGACGCTGGGCGCGTGGGGGCTGGGTTGGGAAGTGTGGTTGAACGGCATGGAAGTCACCCAGTTCACCTGGTTCCAGCAGGCCGGCGGTCTCGAATGCCGGCCGGTACTGGGCGAGATCACCTATGGCCTCGAACGGCTGTGCATGTATCTGCAGAACGTCGACAACGTGTTCGACCTGGTGTGGACCTACGGTCCCGATGGCACAGCGGTCACCTATCGCGACGTCTACCACCAGAACGAAGTCGAACAGAGCACCTACAACTTCGAATACGCCGACGTCACCGAACTGTTCCATCGCTTCGATGCCTGCGAAGCGGAAGCGATGAAACTGGTCGAAGTCGGCTTGCCATTGCCCGCCTACGAGCAGGTGATGAAGGCCAGCCACAGTTTCAACCTGCTCGACGCCCGTCGCGCCATCAGCGTCACCGAACGGCAGCGCTACATCCTGCGCGTGCGCAAGTTGTCGCAGGCCGTCGCCGAAGCGTATTTCGCCCAGCGCGAGAAACTCGGATTCCCCGGACTGAAGAAACAAGCAAAGGAGGCCGCATGATCCTGATCGGCATGTACGACTCGCCGTATGTGCGGCGCGTCGCCATCAGTCTGTCATTGCTCGGCATGACGTTCGAGCATCGCGACTGGTCGGTGGGCAAGGATGCCGCGAAGATCCGCGAATTCCATCCTCAGGGCCGCGTGCCGGTCCTGGTACTGGACGACGACGAAGCACTGACGGAATCAGCGCTGATCATCGACTGGCTTGATCGCCTGCCCGGCCATGAACATCAGTTGTTGCCGGCCAACGATCCGCAGCGCCGCGATGCGCTGAAGCTGATCGCACTCGCCGTCGGCGCACTCGACAAGGGCATTATGCTGGTCTACGAACGCATCTTCCGTCCGGTCGAATTGCATCACGCACCTTGGCTGAAGCGTTGTCGCGCGCAAAGCGAAGCATCGCTGGCGGAACTCGAGCGCATCTGCCGCGAACGTGCCGATCGCGAGTGGCTGGTTGGCGATGCGATCTCGCAGGCTGACATCATGCTCGCCTGCGCCGCCACCTATCTCCGTGATGCCGTGCCGATCGATCTTGCCGCATTCCCGGCGTTGCAGGCACGCGTCGATGGTTACGAAGCATTGCCGACATTCAAGCAGTTCTACGTTCCCTTCGACGCCCCGACGCCGAACTGAATCCGCTCGACAGAAACACTCCGCAAGGTCCAAACCATGAGTCAACAACTTCCGCTCTTGATCGAACTCGGCACCGACGAATTGCCGGTCAAGGCGCTGCCCGGCCTTGCACAGGCGTTTTTCGATGGCGTGACCAAGGGGTTGGAAGCGCGCGGCATCGCCTGCGAACGCGGCGACGCCAAGCCGCTGTACACGCCACGCCGACTCGCGGTGCTGCTGCCCGCGGTCGCCACCGAGCAGCCGGAGCAAGCGAGCGAAGTGCTCGGCCCGTATCTCAACATCGCGCTCGACGCGGACGGTCAGCCGACCAAGGCACTGCAAGGGTTCGCTGCCAAGGCCGGCATCGAGTGGACGCAACTCGAACGCACCAGCGACAACAAGGGTGAACGCTTCGTCCATCGCTCGAAGCGCACCGGTGCACGCACCGCCGACCTGCTGCCGGAGATCGTACGCGAGGCCATCGCCGCGATGCCGATCCCCAAGCCGATGCGCTGGGGCGATCACGACTACGCCTTCGCGCGACCGGTGCACTGGCTGGTGCTGCTGTTCGGCAACGACGTGGTCGATTGCGAACTGATGGGCACCAAGTCGGGCCGGATGTCGCGCGGCCATCGTTTCCTGCACGACAAGCCGGTGTGGATCAATGCGGTGAACGATTACGTCGCTGCGCTGCGCGATGCGAATGTGCTGGTCGATCCCGACGAACGCCGCGAACGCATCCGCAGCGAAGCACAACAGGCCGCGAAGACGGTCGGCGGCCACGCCCGCATCTCCGACGATTTGCTGGAAGAAGTGAACGGTCTGGTGGAATGGCCGGTCGCTGTCGCCTGCCAGTTCGAGCGCGACTTCCTCACCGTGCCGCACGAAGCGCTGATCTCGACGATGGAGACCAACCAGAAGTTCTTCGCGGTGCTCGATGGTGCGCAGCAGTTGAGCGAACACTTCATCGGCATCGCCAACATTCCCTCGAAGGACGTGGTGGAAGTGCGCAAGGGTTACGAACGCGTGATCCGCCCGCGCTTCGCCGATGCCAAGTTCTTCTTCGACGAGGATTTGAAGCAGGGTCTGGTGGCGATGGGCGATGGCCTCAAGACCGTCACCTATCAGGCCAAACTCGGCAGCGTCGCCGACAAGGTGCAACGCGTTGCCGCATTGGCGGAAACGATCGCGCAGGACGTCGGCGCCGATCCGGTGCAGGCGAAGCGTGCCGGGGAATTGTCGAAGAATGACCTGCAATCGCGCATGGTCAACGAATTCCCGGAACTGCAGGGCATTGCCGGACGTCATTACGCGCAGGCTGCTGGTGAATCATCGGACATCGCGCTGGCGATCGACGAGGCGTATCAACCGCGCTTCGCCGGCGATGACATCGCGCTGTCGCAAACAGGCAAGGTGCTGGCGATCGCCGAACGCCTTGACACGCTGGCGGGCGGATTCGCGGCGGGGTTGAAGCCAACCGGCAACAAGGATCCGTTCGCGCTGCGACGCAATGCGCTGGGACTGGCGCGCACGATCATCGAGAGCGGATTTGATCTCGATCTCGCCCATCTGCTCGCCACCGCCAATGCGGGGCTCGCGGCGAAGAACGTGCAGGCCGACGTCAACGAGCTCTACGACTTCATCCTCGATCGCCTCAAGGGTTACTACGCCGACAAGTCCGTGCCGGCAACGCACTTCAACGCCGTGGCCGGCAAGCGCCCGCATTCGCTGTACGACTTCGACCGCCGCATCGATGCCATCGGCGAATTCGCGCGATTGCCGGAAGCCGAAGCGCTCGCCGCCGCCAACAAGCGCATTCGCAACATCCTGCGCAAGGCCGAGGGCGAGATTCCCGCCGAGGTCGATCCGTCGCTGCTGAAGGAACCGGCCGAGCTCGAACTGGCCGAAGCCGTGGCCGCGACCGACGGCGAACTGCACGTCAGCGGCCACGATCCCCACGACTACGTCGCCGCCCTGACCCGGCTGGCGCGACTGCGCCCACAGGTCGACCAGTTCTTCGACCAGGTCATGGTCAACGCCGACGACCCGGCCATCCGCCGCAACCGCCTGGCCCTGCTCGGCCAGCTCGACCGCCTGCTCGGCGGGATCGTCCAGCTGGAGGCGCTGGCTTGACGGTTTCTTGACTGCAATCACACTATGCTACGATCCGCACAAACGGGAGCGGAGGGGGTCGTGTGATGAAGCGTCAGGTTCTTTTGATCGCGGGGACAGCATTGGCGTTGTCCGGCGTCGCCGTGGCCCAGCAGAAGGGTTACTACGAGAAATTGCGTTACCGTCAGGACGATCCATTCGTGTTCTGCACGCAGGCTGCGTCGATCCAGCACAACGAGATCCAGTCGCCGCAGTGCTGGGTGCCCCTGCCGCCGTATACCGGGGCATGGACGCCGACCTTCCTCTGCCGGCCGGAGAACTATTACGGCGTGCGCAACTGGCAACAGGCCGATTACGACTCGCTCAACCAATATTTGTCGGTATGCCCACAAGCGCGCACCAGTGGATCCTGGACGTCGCGCAATGGCCAAGGTCGCGCCGAAGACACGGATTCAAAAGGCAACAACAGTCACTGATCGATCATTGACCACAGCGAAAAGCCCGGCATTGCCGGGCTTTTCATTTGTGCGATCAGGAATCGTTCGCCACCTGTGCATGCGGATTCCGATGGAACTTCCGCGCCACCCAGCTGCCGAAATCATCCAGCACGGTATAGGTCGCCGGAATCACGATCAGGCTGAGCAGGGTCGAGGTGATCAGGCCGCCGATCACCGCCACCGCCATCGGTGCGCGGAAGCTGGAATCGCCGGAGAACCCGAGCGCCAGCGGCAACATGCCGGCGCCCATCGCGATCGTGGTCATCAGCACCGGACGCGCACGCTTGTGGCAGGCATCGACCACGGCATCGTGCTGGCTCATGCCGTGTTCGTCCTCGGCCATCACCGCGTAATCGACCAGCAGGATCGAGTTCTTGGTGGCGATGCCGATCAGCATCAGCAAGCCGATCAGCGCCGGCAGCGACAGCATGTTCTGGGTGATCAGCAACGCGCCGAAGGCACCGCCCGCGCACAACGGGATCGCCGCGAGGATGGTCAGCGGCTGCGTGGCGTGGTTGAACAACAGCAACAGCACCATGTAGATGCAGACGATGCCGGCGACCATCGCCAGCAGGAAGCCGGTGAACAGTTCGACGAAGATCTCGGCGTCGCCGGTGTTCTGGAATTGCACGCCCGCTGGCAGTCGCTTCACCGACGGCAGCGCCTGCACTTCCTTCATCACGTCGCCGAGCGGACGACCGTTGAGCTCGGCGGTGAGGGTGACGTTGCGCTGGCGCTTGTAGCGCGAGATCACCGATGGCCCGCTGCCGGGGCGAATGTCGGCGACCGCGTCCAGCGGCACCGGCCCGGATTTCCCGCGCACCTTCATGCGGCTGATGGTGGCGGGATCGCGCAACTGGTCGAGGGCGAAACCAACGCGAATCGGGATCTGGCGATCGGCGAGATTGAGCTTGGCCATGCGCTGCACGTAATCGCCGGCGGTGGCGATGCGCGCGGCTTCGGCGATTGCCGCGGTCGACACGCCGAGATCGGCGGCGCGCGCGGAGTCCGGACGAATCTGCAATTCCGGCCGCAGCAATGATGCCGACGAGGAAATGCTGCCGATGCCCTTGATGGTATGCAGATCGCGTTCCACCGCGGACGCCGCGCTTTCCAGTTTGTCGGGATCGTCGCCGGCCAGCACCAGCATCATCTGCTGGCCCGGTTCGCTGCTGATGTAGCTGATCTTCACGCCCGGCAGATCGACCAGCGCTGCGCGCGCGGCCTGTTCCAACTGTTCCTGCGAACGCTTGCGGTCACCCTTCGCGCCCCAGTCGAGCACCAGCGTCGCGCGGCGCGGATCGGCCACGCCCGACTTCGCCGGATCGCCGACGTCCGGCACGCTGCCGGCCATGGTGAACACCTGCTTGAGTTCGGGGATCGCCGACTTCAATTTGCCGCGTGCGATTTCGGCGATGCGCGTGGTGTCCTCGATCTGTGCGCCCGGCGCGAGTTCGACACTGAGATTGCTCAGGCCGCGATCGCCGGGCGGAATGAAGGTGGCCGGGATGAACGGAATGATCGCCAGCGAGGCGAAGAACAGCACCGTCGCGATTGCCAGCGTCTTCCAGCGATTGCGCAGCGCCCAGTCGACCAGCTTGAGGTAACGCGTCATCAGCTTGCCGTCGGGTTGCTCGTGGCCGTGCGCGCCCTTCAGCGTGTAGGCCGCCATCATCGGCGTCAGCAGGCGCGCGACCAGCAGCGAGAACAGCACGGCGGTCGCGGCCGTCCAGCCGAATTCGCGGAAGAACTTGCCGGCGATGCCGGGCATGAAGGCGACCGGGACGAACACCGCCGCCAGCGTCATCGAGGTCGCGATGACCGCGGTGCCGATTTCGTCGGCGGCTTCGCGCGCGGCATCGATCGGCGACTTGCCGTTGCCGAGATGGCGCACGATGTTCTCGATCTCGACGATGGCATCGTCGACCAGGATGCCGACCACCACCGACATCGCCAGCAACGTGATCATGTTGAGGGTGAATCCGAGGAAATAGATCACCGCGAACGTGGGGATGATCGACAACGGCAACGCCACCGCCGAGACCCACGTCGCGCGCCAGTCGCGCAGGAACAGCCACACCACCAGCAACGCCAGCAACGCGCCCTCGACCAGCATTTCCATCGAGGAGGAATAGCTGTTCCAGGTCTCGACGGTATTGTCGGTGACGAGATTGAAATTGATCGCCGGATGAAGTTTGTGCAATTCGGCAAGTGCCGCTTCGACGCCCGCCTTCACCTTGAGTTCGTCGGAACCGCGGGTGCGCGACATCGAGAAACCGACAACCGGCTTGCCATCGAGGAAGGCAGCCTGCGTGGGATCGGCGGCGGCATCGGTGATCGTGGCGATCGACGACAGCCGCACCGCGCGACCATCGGCCAGCGCGATGCTGTAATCGCGCAACTGCTGTGCATCCTTCACCGTGCCGATGGTGCGGATGGTCTGCTGCGCGCCACCGAGTTCGGCCTTGCCGCCGGGCCGTTCGACCTGCATCGCCAGCAGTTGCTGGCTCACTTCGCCGGCGGTGACGCCATAGGCTTCCAGCGCCTGCGGATCGAGATCGACGCGCACCTGGCGATCGATGCCGCCGATGCGATTGACCGCGGCCACGCCTTCGACGCCGTAGACGGCGCGCGCGACATCGCGATCGACGAACCACGACAGCTCATCCGCCGTCATGCCCGGTGACGACACCGAGTACGTCAGCAACGAACCGCCGATGTTCACCTTGGAGACGATCGGTTCCTGGATGTCTTGCGGCAGGTCGGTGCGCACGCGCGTCACCGCATCCTTGGTGTCGTTGAGCGCCACCATCAGGTCGGTGTCGAGATTGAATTCGATCGCAGTGGTCGAGGTGCCTTCGACCACGGTCGAAGTGACGCGCTTGATGTTGGGAATCGTCGCGACCGAATCCTCGATCTTGCGGGTGACTTCGGTTTCCAGTTGCGATGGCGATGCGCCCGGCTGGATCACCGTCACCACCGTCATCGGGAAGGCGATATCGGGGAAGCGTGCGACCGGCAACTTGTGGTAGCCCCACAATCCGGCCACGCACAACACGAAGAACACCATGATCGCCGGCAGCGGTCGCCTGATCGCCCACGACGAAACGCTACCGCCACCACTCATGGCGTGGTTCCCGTTTTCGCGACGCCGGCAGCACTCGGCGCGACCACTTTCACCACATCGCCATCGGCGAGGAAGCCGGTGCCTTCGACCACCACGCGATCGCCGGCCTTGAGGCCGCGCAACACCTGTACCTGTCCGCCGTCCTTGCTGCCGGTGTCGATGCGCGTCGCGTGCACCTTGTTCTGCGCATCGACGACGAACACGGTCTGGAAGCCGTCACGCAACACGATCGCCGCGCTCGGCACCACCGGCGAATCGGCGAGGCCGGTGTCGATGCGTCCTTCCAGATACGTGCCCGGATGCAGGCCCTGCGGTTGCGGCAGATCGGCGTACATGGTGCCGGTGCGCGAACTGGCATCGACGCCGGGACTCACCGCTCGCACGCGGCCTTCGACCATTTCGCCGTCACGACCGCGCAACGCGATGCGATCGCCCGGCTTGACCAGCGACAGTTGCGATGCCGGCAGTTCCGCGCGCCACTCCAGCTTGCCATCGCGAATCAGGCGCATCAGTTCGGTGCCACCCGCGGCGATCTGGCCCGGCTGCACCAGCCGCTTGGAAATCTGGCCGTTCGCCGGTGCGCGCAACTCGGCGAAACTGCGTTGCAAGGCGGACGCATCGCGCGCGGCCTGCGCCGTCGCGAGCTGGGCATCGGCCTGCAGTTTCGCTGCACGCAGCTGGTCGAGCTGCGACGCGCTGATGTAGTGATCCTTCGCCAAGCCTTCGCCGCGCACGAGGTTGGCTTTGGCGAGCACTGCACCGGCTTGCGCCTGCTTCAGGTTCGCATCCGCTTGCGCGAGCGCGGCATCGAGCGTGCGGTGATCGAGCGTGAGCAGCACCTGGCCTGCCTTCACCCACTGGCCGACATCGACCTTGAGCGCGGTGACGCGCTGGCCGCTGATCTCCACGCCCAATTGCATTTCTTCCACCGGCGACACCGGCCCGGAGACCGTGAGTCCATTGGCGACTTGTTGTTGCAGCACCGGGATGACGCTGACGGTGAGCGCAGGCTCGGCGGCTTTCGTGGCGGCATCATCTTGCTTTTTGCAGCCCGGCAACACGATGGCGAGCAGGCAGGCGACGAGTGCGAGCCTGCGGATCGACAAGGACATGGAACACTTCCGAAAGAGGATCTTCCGCGAAGTTTAACCTGTTAACATTGAACCTGCCACGGCATCCGGCAAGCGGAAAAACGCACGTGCGGCGTTCGTGCTCGCATCCGCGGCCTGTTGCAGCGATTCGCCGCGATCGCGTGCCAACTCTTCGACGATATGGGCGAGGAAGGCTGGCTCGTTGCGGCGATCCTTCGGCAGTGGCTTCAATGTGCGCGGCAACAGGTAGGGCGCGTCGGTTTCGATCATCAATCGATTCGCCGGAATGGATTTCACCAGTTCGCGCAGATGTGCGCCACGGCGCTCATCGCACAACCAGCCGGTGATGCCGATATGCCAGTCGTTGTCGAGGTAGTCGAACAACTCCTCGCGGGTTCCGGTGAAGCAATGCACCACCGCCGGGCCGATACGACCGTCGAAGTTCTTCATCATCGCCATGAAGTCGGCGTGGGCATCGCGCTGGTGCAGGAAGAGCGGCTTGCCCACGCCGTTGGTAGAAAAGTCGACGGCGATCTGCAACTGGCGCTCAAAGGCCGTGCGCTGCGATGGCCGTGGCGAGAAATCGCGAAAATAGTCGAGGCCGCACTCGCCGACCGCGACCACTTGCGGATGCGCGTGCAGCGCGCGCATCTCGGCATCGCATTCGTCGGTGTACTCGCTGGCGTGATGCGGATGCACGCCGGCGGTGGCGAACAGCACGCCCGGATGCGCTTGTGCGAGCTCCAGCGCCTGCGGCGAATGCTCGCGGCTGGCGCCGGTGACGATCAGTTGTGCCACGCCGGCCTCTTGCGCGCGGGCAAGGACGGCAGCGCGGTCGCGATCGAAGCTGTCGTGGGTGAGGTTGGCGCCGATGTCGATGAGTTGCATGGGGCGATTTTACCGGGCCGGCGGCCCGGCGCTTCTACAATGTGCAGATGCAGTTCCCGATCACCGCCATCTTGCCCGAGTTGCGCGCCACGCTGGCGACGCACACGCGGCTGGTGCTGGAAGCGCCGCCCGGCGCCGGCAAGACCACGCAACTGCCATTGGCCCTGCTGGATGCGCCGTGGCTGGAAGGCCGCAAACTCCTGATGCTGGAACCGCGTCGCGTTGCCGCGCGCGCCGCCGCCGGTTTCATGGCGGCGCAATTGGGCGAACGCGTCGGCGAGACGGTGGGCTATCGCATCCGTTTCGACAACAAGGTCTCCGCGCGCACTCGCATCGAAGTCGTGACCGAGGGCATCCTCACCCGCATGCTGCAGGACGATCCGTTGCTGGAAGGCATCGGCGCGATCCTGTTCGATGAATTCCACGAACGCCATCTCGCCAGCGATCTCGGTCTCGCGCTGGCACTTGACGTGCAGGCCTCAGTGCGCGATGACCTGCGCATCGTGGTGATGTCGGCGACGCTCGATGGCGAATCGCTGTCGCGCTGGCTCGATGCACCGCGCATCAGCAGCGCCGGTCGCAGTTTCCCGGTGCACGTCGATCATTTCGCGGCACGGCGCGACGAAGCGCTGGAACATCAGGTCAAGCGCGCGGTGGTCGATGCCATCGCCGCACATCCCGGCGACGTGCTGGTGTTCCTGCCGGGCCTGCGCGAGATCACGGCCGCGCAACGCTTGCTGGAAGGCGCATTGCCGGGCATCGACATCCTCGCCCTGCATGGCGAATTGCCGGTGGAACAACAATCGCGCCTGCTGCAACCCGATGCCGACGGTCGCCGCCGCATCGTGCTGGCGACCAATGTCGCCGAATCGAGCCTGACACTGCCCGGCGTGCGCGTGGTGATCGACAGTGGGCTGGCGCGCGAACCGCGTTTCGATCCCAACAGCGGCTTCTCGCGACTCGACACGGTGGCGATCGCGCAATCGTCCGCCGATCAGCGCGCCGGTCGCGCCGGTCGCGTCGCCGAGGGCCATGCCTATCGACTGTGGCCGGAATCGAAGCGACTCGATCCGCAGCGACGACCGGAACTTTCGCAAGTCGATCTCGCCGCACTGGCATTGGAGCTCGCGGCCTGGGGCGGCAGCGACCTGCGTTTCGTCGATGCGCCACCGCCCGGAACTCTCGCATCCGCGCGCGATCTGCTGCAACGCCTCGAGGCGATCACGCCCGATGGCCACATCAGCGAGCGCGGCCGGCGCATGCTGGCGCTCGGCACCCATCCGCGACTCGCCGCGATGCTGTTGTCCGCCCGCGACAACACTTCACGCGCGTTGGCCTGCGATCTCGCCGCATTGCTGGAAGCGCGCGATCCCTTGCGCAGTCGCAGCGACGCGTTGGCCGAACGCTGGCAGGCACTTTCCTCGTTCCGCAACGGCCGCACGCCTGCCGATGCCAATCGTTCCGCGCTGGCCGCCATCGATGCCGCCGCGATGCAATGGCGGCGCCGGTTGCGCATCGACACCGCACCACCCGCACAAATCGCGACGCATGAACTTGGCGCACTGCTCGCGCACGCCTATCCCGACCGCATCGCCCGCCAGCATCCTTCCGATCCCCGGCGCTATCAGTTGAGCAATGGTCGCGGCGCCCGCCTGTTCGACGACAGCGCGCTGTATGGCGAGCCGTGGCTGGTGATCGCCGAACTGCGCCATGAAGCACGCGAAGCATTGATCCTGCGCGCATTGCCCGTCGATGAACGGCGGTTGCGCGCGGACTTCGCCCCCCATTGGCGCGAATCCGACGAAGTGCGCTGGGATACGGCGAAACAGGCACTGCTGAGCGAACGCATCGAACGCTTCGACGGCATCGTGTTGTCGGCGCGTCCGGCAGGGAAGATCGATCCCGATCTCGCTGCCGCCGCGCTCACCGAAGCCGTGCGCGAAAGCGGACTCGATCTGCTGCCATGGAACGATACACTCGCGCAATGGCGCATCCGCGTGCAATGCCTGCACGCATGGATGCCGGAACTCGCGCTGCCCGATTTCTCCGATGCCGCGTTGCTGGCGACACTCGACGACTGGCTGCGGCCAGCGTTTGTCAGTCTGCGTCGCATCGATGCGCTGGATACTTCGGCGTTATCCGAGGCATTGCGCGGGTTGGTCGATTGGTCGCTGCGGCAACGCATCGACGCGCTGGCACCGACACGCACCCTGGTACCATCGGGATTGGAGCGGACCATCGAATACGCCTTGCACGATGACGGCACGCCGGCATCGCCAGTGTTGGCAGTGAAGTTGCAGGAATTGTTCGGATTGGCGGAAACGCCGCGGATCGCCGATGGCCGCATCGCCCTCACCCTGCATCTGTTGTCGCCGGGTGGGCGCCCGTTGCAGGTGACGCAGGATCTGCGCGGATTCTGGGATCGCACCTATCCAGATGTGAAAAAAGAGATGAAGGGGCGTTATCCCCGGCATCCGTGGCCGGACGATCCGTGGAATGCGACGGCGACGCATCGCGCGAAACCGCGCGGAACGTGAACGCCGGATACGTCGCCTCACGCCGCCACAACATTCCGCGTCCGACACTGATCATCAGCCCGCACGGAACCTCGCCATGAACAAACTCGATTCCTATACCGATCGCGTGGCCGATCTCGCCGGCAAGGTCGGCGATGCGGTGAAGGAACATCTCCCCGACCATGCCATGCGCTGGATCGAAACCGGCGCAGCGATCGGCGCGATCAAGACCGGATCGCGCGTCGCCCGCACCGCCATCAAGCGCAATCCCGTGCTCGCGGTCGCCGCAGTCGCTGGTGCCGGACTGCTGTGGTACGCCGCGCGTCGCCGCAACTCAACTCACTCGGCGGCAGGCAACTCGATCACGAAGCGCGCGCCGCCGCCCTCGCGATCCTCGTAGAACAACTGGCCACCGGCACTCATCACGATATGCCGCGCCAGTGACAGGCCGAGACCGCTGGAAACCCCGTCCAGCGGATCGCCATCGGTGAGGCGCATGAACGGCTTGAACAGTTTGCGCTGCTGTTGCGCACTGATGCCCGGGCCGCGATCTTCCGCGACCAAACGCCAGAATCCCGGCGCGCCCGCCTGCGCGGCCAGATGCAATTCGCCGCCCTTGGCCGCGTACTTCAGGGCATTGGTGACAAGGTTTTCCGCCACCTGGCGCAGCACCAACTGTTCGATCTGCACCCGTGCATCGCTGGTGGAATGACTGATGCGCAACACCAGCCCCTTGCTTTCGCATTGCAATTCGTAGCGTTGGCCCAGCCAGTCGAGCGCGGCATCGAGATCGGCGACGGCGTCGACCACTGCGTCCTCTTCACCCGGTGCCTGCGATTCCAGATAGCGACGGATGTATCCCAACGCATCGCTGGCACTCTCGTGGATCATCTGCAGATAGCGTGGCACCCGCTCCGGCTTGACGCCGTTGTTCACCAGGATGTCGCTGGCGAAGAGGATGCTGGTCAGCGGATTCTTGAGATCGTGCGCAACCAGATTGACCAGCTCCTGGCGTTCGTTGGCAACGCGTTCCAGGCGATCGCGCGTCATCTTCAAACCGACATGCACGCCGACGCGCGCCAGCAACTCCTCGGCGATGAACGGCTTGGTGACATAGTCCACCGCACCGGCCTCGAACGCCTGCACCAGCAGGTCGCGATCCTGCACCGACGTCAGGCAGATCACCGGAACGCGCAGCAACGACTCGTCGGACTTGATCGCCTTGAGCAGGGAAAAGCCATCCATGCCCGGCATCATCATGTCGAGCAGGATCAGATCGGGAATGGAGGTCCGGCACGCCTGCAGCGCTTCTTCGCCGCCGCTGGCGCAGGACACCTGATAGCCCTGGCGCTCCAGCAACGACGACACCACGCGCAGATTGATGGCCTGGTCATCCACCACCAGGATGCGACCGGCATGTGTCACGACTGACAAATTCCCTCCCCGTCTCTATTGCCACGCCTGCGACATGGCCGGACAAGTGTAGATCATCCCTGCGGCGAGACTTCGCGCCATTCGCCCGGTTGCAGGCCATCGAGTTGCCAGCGATCGATGGCATGGCGAACCAGGCGCAACGTCGGCAAGCCGACCGCCGCCGTCATCCGCCGCACCTGGCGATTGCGTCCCTCGTGGATGCGCAGTTCCAGCCAGGCATCGACCACGGTCTTGCGCACGCGGATCGGCGGATCGCGCGGCCACAACATCGGCGGAGCGTCGATGCGTCGCGCCTCGGCCGGCAGGGTCAGGCCATCGTTGAGCGACACGCCATCGCGCAGGCGCCGCAGCTGGTCTTCGCCGGGATCCCCCTCGACCTGCACCCAATAGCGCTTGCCCAGCGTGTGACGGGGATGGCTGATGCGATGCACCAGCGCCCCATCGTCGGTCAGCAACAGCAGCCCTTCACTGTCGTGATCGAGCCGCCCGGCGGCATAGACCCGCGGCGGCAACTCGAACAGCGCCAGAGTCGGTCGTGGCGGCACGCTGCGATCAGTGAACTGGCAGAGCACGCCATACGGTTTGTTGAACGCGATGAGCATCCCGGTTTTGCGATCAGTGCCGCTCTTCTTCATCTGAATGGGAGAAATCGCACCATACCCGATTGCATATAGCTGAAGAATTCAGGTAGATTCAGCGCATCCGTTCATCTTCGCGAAGACGGGTTTCACACCGTGCCACGGTGTCGATCGGGGGGTCGATCGCCGTGCATTGGATCGATGTAACCGGCACCGGAAACGGCAACAAGGGGAACAGGAATGATCGAAGTCGAATTGCGGGTAGTGTCCAGTTACAAGGAAGGCCTGCTGATCGCGTTGAGCGACACTCTGCTTGCCAACCAGTTCACCCTGTTGCGCCATCGCCGCGCGAATACCGACAGCGGCGTCGTCATGTCGTTGCTGGTGAAGGGACCGGAAGCCAACCTGCTGCGGATGGAAGAACAACTCGGCACCCATCACATGGTGAGCAGCTTCGAATCCGGCATCTTCGATCCGAATTCGGGCAACGCGCCCCTGATCCCGCAAGCAACCGCCGCGACGCCCATCGCTACCGCTGCACCCGCCGCGCCGGCACAACCCGCGCAAAGCGACATCCCCGACCAGAAACGCATCGAACAGATGCTGCCGCAGGTCGCGCGCGACTACCCGCAGGTTTTCGGCACCGTGCTGGCGCTCGAACGCAGTGTCGATCCGGCGCAACGCGAGGCCACCATGCGCCACATCGGCGCACGCGTCGGTGCGTGGGTGTTCAAGCGCGACTTCGTCCTCGGCGCGCACCAGCCGCTGTCCGGGTCGATCGCCCATGTCGCCCTGCCGGCGCTGAAACAACTCATCGCGGTGAAGCAGGAAGGCGACACGCTTTCCACCACCAGCAGCCCGTTCTGCACGCCGGGACAAAAGGCGCTGCCGACGCCGCAATGCCACTTCTTCCGCGGCTACCTGGAAGGCCTGCTCAACGAATCCGGGCACCTCGGAACGGTACGCGTCAGCGAGAGCAGTTGCTGCGCGCGTGGCGACGATTGCTGCAGGTTCGAGTTCCACGCGTAATCCGGCGACAGCGCCCATCACGCCGTCCTCCATCACCCACGAAAAAGGGGAATACCCATGCACGATCATGCGATCCAATGCGTCCACGATCCATTGCTTGTCGCTCTGTCTTATGTGGTTTCGGTGCTCGGCTCCTTCACCGCGCTGCAGCTGGCGGTGTCGATTCCGGCGGCGCGCACGGCCGGGCAACGCTGGCAATCGGTGCTCGGTTCCGCGGCAGCGCTCGGCGTCGGCGCGATCTGGGCGATGCACTTCATCGCCATGCTCGCCTGCAAGATGGACATGCCGGTGACCTATGACATGCCACTCACCATCCTCTCGGCCATCATCGGCTTCGCGGCGGTCGCGGTCGGACTCGCCATCGTCGGCATCGGCCAGTTCAACATGGGCAAGCTGGTGCTCGCCGGCATCCTCACCGGACTCGGCGTGGCCGGCATGCACTACACCGGCATGGCGGCGATGCGGATGCCTGCGGAAATCCAGTACGACGGCACGCTGGTGATCGCTTCGGTCGCGATCGCGATCGTGGCATCGTGCGTGGCGCTGTGGCTGGCCTTCAACCTTCGCGGTTGGGCGCAGATGCTCGGCAGCGCATTGGTGATGGGCGTGGCGGTGTGCGGCATGCACTACACCGGCATGGCCGCGGCCAAGTTCGTGCCCGTCGATGCAAGTGCTGCGGCGACCGGTACCCTTGGCGGCGCCTACCTTGGCATGGGCATCTTCGCGGTGGCGACGATCCTGCTCTCGGTCACCCTGGTGGTCACGATGCTGCGTCGCCAGAAGCGCGCCGACATCACGATCTGAACATCGCGTGGTTCGATACAGAACAGGGCGCCAGTGGCGCCCTGTTTTCGTTTCACCAGTGCAGCCTGACGATCACAACGTCGCCAGCGCCGCATTGAAGGTCGCGCTCGGGCGCATCGCCGTCGGCACCTTGGCCATGTCCGGACGGTAGTAACCGCCGATATCGACCGGCTTGCCTTGCACGGCGATCAATTCTTCGACGATCCTTCCTTCGTTGTCGGCGAGTGCTTTCGCCAACGGCGCGAACAGTGCGGCGAGTTCGGCATCCTGCGTTTGCGCGGCCAGTGCCTGCGCCCAATACAGTGCCAACCAGAAATGGCTGCCGCGATTGTCGATGCCGCCCAGCTTGCGCGATGGCGACTTGTCGTTGTCGAGGAACATGCCGTTGGCGGCGTCCAGCGCATCGGCCAACACCTGCGCGCGCGCGTTGCCGGTGTGCTGTGCCAGCTGCTCGAACGATGCCTGCAAGGCCAGGAATTCACCCAGCGAATCCCAGCGCAGGTAGTCCTCGGCGACGAACTGCTGGACGTGCTTGGGCGCGGAACCGCCGGCACCGGTTTCGAACAGGCCACCGCCTGCCATCAACGGCACGATCGACAGCATCTTGGCACTCGTACCCAGTTCCATGATCGGGAACAGGTCGGTGAGATAGTCGCGCAGCACGTTGCCGGTGGCGGCGATGGTGTCCTTGCCCTCGCGGATGCGCTTGAGCGAATGCCGCATCGCGCGGATCGGACTCAGGATGCTGATGTCGAGTCCGCTGGTGTCGTGTTCGTTGAGATAGGTCGCGACCTTGGCGATCAGTGATCGGTCGTGGTCGCGGCGCGGATCCAGCCAGAACACGACCGGCGTGTTGGAGAGGCGCGCGCGCGTCACCGCCAGCTTCACCCAGTCGCGGATCGGCGCGTCCTTGGTCTGGCACATGCGCCAGATGTCGCCGGCCTTCACCGGATGCTGCAGCAGCACGGTGCCGTGCTCGTCGATCACCCGCACCGTGCCGTCGCCACTGATCTTGAAGGTCTTGTCGTGGCTGCCGTATTCCTCCGCAGCCTGCGCCATCAGGCCAACGTTCGGCACGCTGCCCATGGTCGCCGGATCGAACGCGCCATGTTCGCGGCAGTCGTCGATCACCGCCTGGTAGATGCCGGCGTAGTTGCGGTCGGGGATCACCGCCTTGGTGTCCTGCAGCTCCCCTGCTGCATTCCACATTTTGCCGCTGTCGCGGATCATCGCCGGCATCGATGCATCGACGATGATGTCGCTCGGCACGTGCAGGTTGGTGATGCCCTTGTCGGAATTCACCATCGCCAAACCGGGGCGTTGCGCGTACAACGCGGCGATGTCGGCTTCGATCGCGACGCGCTGCGCCTCGGGCAACTGGCCGAGCTTGGCGTAGAGATCGCCAATGCCGTTGTTGGGATTGAAGCCGATTTCGGCCATCGTCCGCGGATGCTTCTCCAGTACCGGCGCGTAGAAGCGCGACACCGCGATGCCGAACATGATCGGATCGCTGACCTTCATCATGGTCGCCTTGAGATGCAGCGAGAACAGCACGCCGCGCGCCTTGGCGTCGGCGATTTCGGCATCGACGAAATCCGCCAGCGCCTGCGCGCTCAGCACCGAGGCATCGATCACCTCGCCAGCCTGCACCGGCACCGGCGCACGCAGCGGGAAGCTGCTGCCGGTCACGCTGGTGTATTCGATGCGGACGCTGCCGGCATTGACCATGGTGTAGGACTGCTCGCTGCCGTAGAAGTCGCCGGCCTCCATGTGCGCGACATGCGACTTCGAATCGGAACTCCACTTGCCCATGCGATGCGGATGCTTGCGCGCATACGCCTTTACCGAGGCCGGCGCACGGCGATCGGAATTGCCTTCGCGCAGCACCGGATTGACCGCACTGCCCATCGCCTTGCCGTAGCGCGCCTTGATGTCCTTCTCGCGTTCGCCCTGCGGTTCGTCCGGGTAGTCCGGCAATGCGTAGCCCTGCGCCTGCAATTCCTTGATCGCGGCCTTCAGCTGCGGCACCGAGGCACTGATATTGGGCAGCTTGATGATGTTGGCGTCGGGCGTGGTGGCGAGATGGCCGAGTTCGGCAAGATCGTCGTTGACGCGTTGTTCCGGTTTCAGCACGTCCGCAAACAGCGCGAGAATGCGCGCGGCCAGCGAGATGTCGCGCGTCTCGATGGCGATGCCGGCGGTCTTGGCATAGGCCTGCACGATCGGCAGGAACGAGGCGGTGGCGAGGAACGGCGCTTCGTCCGTCAAGGTGTAGAGAATCGTGGAATCGGCCATGCCCGGTATTTTACAAAAAAAGGACGCAGCCCGGAGGCTGCGTCCCTGTCTCGCATCCACACTGCTGCGGATGGCGTGCGATCAGGCGGCGGTCAGGTCACTTGACCTCGAACTCCTTGGTCTGGACCACGGCACCGTCGAGCGACACTTCGACTTTGTACTTGCCGACCGGGAGTCCCGATGCCATCTTCAGGAAGAAGTCGGTGGTACCGGGACCAGAGAAGTTCACTTCCTTGGTTTCTTCGCCGGCCTTCACTTGCGTGCCGGCCTTGTCGTACGACCACTTGGCCGTCAGCTTGCCCGGAACGGTGGCGGCGGGATCGCTGGTGGCGGTGGTCACGGACGCATAGACCGTGTCCTTGGGCTTGAAGGTGGTGGCCGGCGCGGTGATCTTGAGATCGGCGCCGACGGCGCTGCCGAGATCGACCGCAGCGACGGAAGCGGTAGCAGCGGCCGCAACCGGGGCAGGCGCGGGAGCGGTTGCAGCCGGCGCGGGCGGCGGCGCTTCATCCTTCTTCTTGCAACCGACGATGGCGACGCTGGCGATCAGCGCCGAGGACAGGACCAGCGAAAGACGGGTCTGCTTCATGGATTCGTTCTCTCGAATATGGGTGGCGAAACGGAAATACCGGAATTATTCGGCGGCCGGGATCTTGAGGGTCTGGCCCGGCTTGATCTTGTTGGGATCGTCGAGAATGTCGCGGTTGGCTTCGAAAATCACGTTATACTTGTTGGCACTGCCATAGAACTGCTTGGCGATCGCCGACAATGTGTCGCCCGACTTGACCGTGTAACTCTGTTCGCCCGCACCGCCGCCGCCATCCGCGGGCTGTTCGGTGGACATGGAACCGGTCTGCGCATCCTTGAACAGGGGATCGACGTCTTCTGCGTTTCCACTCATGTTGAACTCCTTGGGTCTTGATGACGAGGTGGCCCATGACGATGCCACGACGGATGTTAAAGCGGCATCACGCCCGTATTCATTTTGCTGGTCATTGCCGTGGTGTTCTCCACACTTCCGGTGGTTCGCTGCCCGGCGTCGCCCGCCACGGGTTGATGTCTAGCCCGCCGCGGCGGGTGTAACGCGCCTCCACCGACAATACCTGCGGCCGGCAACGTGCCAGCACATCGACGAAAATCCGCTCCACGCATTGTTCGTGGAATTCGCGCTGGTCGCGAAAACCGACGATGTAGCGCAACAGCCCTGCACGATCGATGCGCGGGCCGAGGTAACGGATCTGCAATGTTGCCCAGTCGGGTTGCCCGGTCACCGGGCAATTCGATTTCAGCAGATGGGAAACAAGCGCCTCCTCGACATCGGCGCCAGCACAGATCAGCAATGCCGGATCGGGTGGCCCGTAATGGTCGATGGCGATATCGAGCCCGTCGATGCACTCGCCACCATCCTCCTCGCGCAACGGCGGTACGCCGAAACGCATTCGCACTGGTGCACCGGCGACGTTTGCCAGATCGCGCTCGAGGATCCGCTGCAATTCCTCGGGCGATTCGATGCGATGTGCGTTGAAGGAATTGAGGTAGAGCTTGAACGATTTCGATTCGACCAGGTTCGGCGATGTCGCCGGCACTTCGAACGTCGCGGTCGCGACCACCGGCTTGCCGCGCGCGTCGAGCCAGCCGAGTTCGTAACCCTGCCAGCGATCGTGGCCGATGAACGGCAACGCATCGGCGCGAATCCCGAGTTCGTCGCGACCTTGCGTGCGCGGGATCGGGAACAGCAGCGCGGGATCGTAGTGCCGGGGATAGTCGACCTCGCGGCCGAGCTGGCTGTCTTCGGGGGTATGCATGATGGAATTATCGCCCGACGCGGTAACACCCGCATAATGCCCTTCGGAGGAAACCACATGCCCGATAGCGGTCTGCAACTCGCCCTTGTCTTCCTGCTGGCCGCGGTGATCGCGGTGCCGGTGTTCAAGCGCTTCGGCCTCGGTGCAGTGCTCGGCTATCTCGCCGCTGGCGTGCTGCTCGGCCCGCACGCGCTGAAAGTCGTCTCCGATCCCGCAGGCGTGCTTACCGCCAGCGAGATCGGCGTGGTGATGATGCTGTTCGTGATCGGCCTGGAACTGTCGCTGCCGCGGCTAAAGGTGATGCGTGGCGCGGTGTTTGGCGTCGGCGCGCTGCAGGTCGTCCTGACCGCGTTGGCGATGGGCACGATCTGCTGGTTCTACGGCTTCACCTCGAATGCGGCACTGGTCGTCGGTGTCGCATTGGCATTGTCGTCCACCGCCGTCGGCTTGCAGCTGTTGTCCGAACGCAGCGAACTCGGCAGCAACCACGGTCGCCTCGCCTTCGCCATCCTGCTGTTCCAGGACATCGCGGCGATCCCGCTGCTGGCGGCGATCCCGTTGCTCGGCAGCGTGCAACACGCAGCTACGTCACCATGGCTGGCTGTCGCCAAGGGCGTCGGCGCGATCGCGATATTGCTGTTGGGCGGTCGCCTGTTGTTGCGACACCTGTTCAACGTCGTCGCCCGCACCGGCATGCCGGAAGTGTTCACCGCGGCGGCATTGCTGGTGGTGCTGGGCAGCGCATGGTTCCTCGAACTCGCCGGCCTCAGCGCCGGCCTTGGCGCCTTCATCGCCGGCGTGATCCTCGCCGATTCCGAATTCCGCCACGAGCTGGAATCGCAGATCCAGCCATTCGAAGGCTTGCTGCTCGGCCTGTTCTTCATGGCCGTCGGCATGAGCATCGATCTCAAGCAGATCGCCGCGCAACCACTGCTGATCGCCTCGGGCGTCGCGGTGTTGATGACCGTGAAGTTCGCCATCCTGTTCGCGATCGGCCTGCGTCCGGGGCGGCTCGATGCGCGCGGCGCGTTGTTGCTGGCCTCGGTGTTGTCGCTGGGCGGCGAATTCGCCTTCGTGGTGTTCAACCAGGCGCAGAGCGTGCAATTGCTGACGCCTGTCGTGCGCGACCAGTTGACTGCGATCGTCGGCTTGTCGATGGCGGTGACGCCGGTGCTGTTGATCGGCGTCAGCAAACTGGTGGGGCGCGAACGCAAGAAGCGCGATGACCGTCCGTTCGACACGATTCCCGACGACCAGCCGCAGGTGATGATTGCCGGCTTCGGCCGCTTCGGCCAGATCGTCGCGCGCCTGCTGTTCACCCAGAACGTGCGTTTCGTCGCCATCGATTCCGACGTCGAACAGGTGGAATTTTTCCGCCGCTTCGGCAATCCGATCTACTACGGCGATCCCACCAAGCCGGAACTGTTGCGCTCCGCCGGCGCCCAGCACATCCGCTTGTTCGTGGTGGCGATGGGCAGCGTCGAGGACAGCCTGCGCACGGTGCGCCTGATCAAGCGCATCAACCCGACCGCGACCATCCTTGCCCGCGCGCGCGATCGCCGCCACGCCTGGCAGCTGATGGATTTCGGCGTCACTCCGATTCGCGAAACGTTCTTTTCCGCGCTCAGGACTGGCCGCGACGCCTTGGTCGCGCTGGGCATGCCGCCGGAAATCGCCGACGATCGCATGCGCCGCTTCAAGGCCGCCGACGAACGCGTGCTGGCCGCACAACACCTGGTCTATGACGACGAGGATGCGTTGAAACAGACTTCGGCGGACGCGCGCAAGGAGCTGGAACAACTGTTCGCCGCCGACCTCGGCGAAGGGCTGCTGGGTTCGGCGGCGAAGCAAGACAGCGAGGAAACGTTGCCGGCGGTGTGACGCCGCATCGCGTCAGCGTTGCAGGTCGAACACGACCTGGACGCGTTCCTTGAATTCGATTTGCGGTTGCAGATAGCGCGCTGGAACGTCCTTCGACGCCGTGACGGTGATGGTGCCGAGCTCATCGCCGCGATAACGCGCACTGTTGCTTGAGCCCGTGCTGTCGATGCTGTAAACCTTGCCGACTTGCGCCGAGACGCCTCTGGCCAGCTGCTCGGCCTTGTGCCGCGCATCCTGCGCCGCGAGCAAGCGCGCCTGCGCGACCAATGCCTCTTCGCGCGACGATCCGAACGTGGTGTCGCCGAAATGATTGACACCCGCCGCCAGCGCATCATCAAGAACGGCATCCAGTTGTTTCACGTCGCGCAATTTCACTTCAATCGAACGCTCCGCGACAAATCCGTTCGAGACGCGCCTGCCGGCATCGTTACGTCCGTTGTCTTCTGACAAGCCGAGATCGGAAGCAGTGATGTCCGCGGCCGCGACTCTGCGCTTGGCCAGCGCATCGAGAAAACGATTGACGGCTTGGTCGGCTTGCTGCTTTGTGACTGCTGGGGATGCGTCGCGCTTCTCCACGACAAGACGAAGGGTTGCCATGTCCGGCGCCACCGACAACTTGCCTTCACCACTCGTCACCACATGCGGGCCATCGGGCAGCGGGGTTCCCGCGTGCGCAACCGAAGCAACAGCCAATATTCCCCAAAGCACGATTGCGCGCATCGACTTCTCCCCTTGTCGTGTCCGGCCGATCCTACCTCAACCCAGATGCTGTTGCGTCAAGTACTCCGTGCTCTGCATTTCGATCAGGCGCGACGTGGTGCGCTCGAACATCGCGGCCAACCGCTCGCCGCGATACAACTCCAGCGGCATCGCGGCTGCGGTGCACACCAGTTTGACGCGACGATCGTAGAACTCGTCGATGGCGTTGATGAAGCGGCGCGCGGGATCGTCGTTGTTTCCATCGAACACCGGAATGCCGCCGATCAGCACTGCGTGGAATTCCTGCGCGATCTCGATGTAGTCGGTGGTGCCGCGCGGGCCATCGCACAACGCGTTGAAATCGAACCAGGCCAAGCCCTTGCTGCGCGCGCGCACCGGAATGCGCCGACCTTCGATGTCGAGGCTGGCATCGCGATGGCCATCGTCGCCACCGAGTTCGCGCCAGCGCTGCTGCAGCCACGCATCCGAGTGCGCATCCAGCGGCGTCCGGTACACCGGCGATCGCGTCAATGCACGCAGGCGGTAGTCGGTAGCGCTGGGAATTTCCAGTACGTGGCAATGCTGTTCCAGCAGGTCGATGGCAGGCAGGAAACTCGCGCGCTGCAGGCCATCGCGATACAACTGGCCGGGCGCCGTGTTGGAGGTGGTGACGAGGGTGACGCCACCCTCGAACAGGCCGCGCAGCAATCGCGACAGCAGCATTGCGTCACCGATGTCGGTGACCACGAATTCGTCGAGCACCAGCACCTGCAGCTTCTCGCGCCACTCGCGCGCGACGATCGTCAACGGATCGCTTTCGCCGGCATGCGTGCGCAACCGCGCATGCAGTTCGCGCATGAATCGGTGGAAATGCGTGCGTTGCTTGCGCGCGATCGGCAGGCCGTCGTAGAACAGGTCGACCAGGAAGGTCTTGCCGCGACCGACGCCACCCCACAGGTACAGGCCGGGCACCTCGCGCGCCACGGCATCGCCGCCGAACAATCGCGACAGCAATCCCGATGCCCGCGCCGGTTGCGCCAGCACTGCGCGCTGGATGCGATCGAGTTCGACCAGCACCGCGCGTTGTGCCGGATCGTCCTGCCAATCGCCGCGCGCCACGCCTTCGCCGTAACGCTGGCTGGGTAATGGCGCGGATTCTGCACTCATCGGTCCGCGCTCATGCCACGGGCGGCAACAATGGTTGCGCCCAGTGCTGAAGGACTTGGCGCAGATCGATCAGTTTGCGATGGAAGAAGTGCGAGGTCTCCGGCAATTCCACCAGCGCACCCTGCGGCGCGCCGAGGCCGGCGAACCAGCGCGCGACTGCCTGCGGATCGACGATTTCGTCGGCCGTGCCCTGCACCACCAACCACGGCATCGGCGGCGTCGGCACCTGATCGAACTCCCAGCGCCCGACCGGCGGCGCGATCGAGATCAACGCGGCCGGCGCCAGTTCACCATTCATCCGCAGCGAGACATAGCTGCCGAAGCTGAAGCCGGCGAGCCACAACACATCATCGGGACGCGACGCGCGCAGCCAGTCAGCGACCGCACGCAGGTCGTCGCGTTCGCCGGCGCCGCCATCGAAGTGACCGGCCGATTGCCCGGTGCCGCGGAAGTTGAAACGCAGCGTGGTGATGCCGAGTTCGCGCAAGGCCCGCGCGGTCGTCGTCACCACCTTGTTGTCCATGGTGCCGCCGTCGGTGGGCAGCGGATGGCAGACGATGGCGCAGCCGGCCCGTCGCGCGACGCCGGCATCGGGGAATTCGAGTTTCGCTTCCAGCGCGCCGACCGGCCCCGCCAATTGCAGGGACGCATCGGACATTTTTACTTGCCGGTGGCCTGCGCCACCATCCAGTCCACCGTCGCCTTGACCTGCGCATCGGTCAGCGCCGGGTTGCCGCCCTTGGCCGGCATCACTCCGGAATTGCCGGTGAAGCCATTGATCGCATGCTGGTACAGCGTGTCCTTGCCTTCGGCCGCGCGCGCGGCCCAGTGCGCGGCGTCCAGCGTCGGTGCGCCGCCGGCACCGCTGGTGTGGCAGCCGGTGCAGAGGTTGCCGAAGATGATCTTGCCGTCAGTGGTGCCGCCGTAGGCGACTTCCGACGCGGCGCGCTTTTTCGCGGCGTCTTCGGCGGCGGCGTGTTCGATCTTGCCTGCTTCACCTGCGAACACCGCACCCACCGGCGCGATGCGCGCTTCGGTCTGGGCCGCGGCCTGCGGTGTCACTTCGTATTTGTGGTACTTCTCCGCCAGGTGACTGCCAAGGAAAATCAGCACGATGGTGGTGGACAGCAAGATGGCAATCACCACCGAGAATTTCTTCAGGAAGTCGAGATCGGATCGATTCACGCGTTTACCTGTGCTGTGAGGCCTGCGGCCCCGGCCGCACATAGCTGTTCAGTATACGGAATCCTCGGATTCCGGGCCAGTCAACGTCTCTTGACAGGCCCGTGCGATAGTTCGGCGGCGCCGATCCGGCGTTCAGGGGGAGTCCCGAAATGAAGAAACTTGTGGCGGAGTTCCTCGGCACGTTCTGGCTGGTGCTGGGCGGGTGCGGCAGCGCGGTGCTGGCGGCCAAGTTCGGCGGCGACAGCAACCCCCTCGGCATCGGTTTCGTCGGCGTGGCACTGGCATTCGGCCTGACCGTCCTTACCGGCGCTTATGCGTTCGGCCATATTTCCGGCGGCAACTTCAATCCTGCGGTCAGCCTCGGACTGGTGGTGGGCGGAAGACTGCCGGCCAAGGATCTGCCCGGCTATGTCATCGCCCAGGTGCTCGGCGGCGCACTCGCGGCCTTCGTCCTCTATCAGATCGCCAGCGGCAACCCCGACTTCCATCTGGTTCCGGCCGCACTGGACGATCACTCCACCGCAGGCGCATTCGCCAGCAACGGCTACGGTGCGCTGTCGCCCGGCGGCTACAGTCTCGGCGCGGCCTTCCTGTGCGAAGTGGTGATGACGGCGCTGTTCCTCATCATCATCATGGGGTCGACCCATCGGCTGGTGCCGGCCGGATTCGCGCCGATCGCGATCGGCCTCGGACTCACCCTGATCCACTTGATCAGCATCCCGGTGACCAATACCTCGGTGAATCCGGCGCGCTCGACGGCCGTGGCATTGTTCGCCGGCAGCGGCGCGATGAGCCAGCTGTGGCTGTTCTGGGTGGCACCGGCCATCGGGGCGGTCCTCGGCGGACTGATCTACCGTTGGTTGGGAGATGAAGCGACGACCGCTTAGCTGCGGCGGCGGATCACCGCCAGCGTCAGGCGCGAGATGCAGACCAGTTCGCCAGCGGCGTCCTCGATCCGCATCTCCCAGACCTGGGTCGAACGACCGACATGCAGGGGGCGGGCGGTCCCCGTGACCACGCCCTCGCGCACGCCGCGCAGGTGATTGGCGTTGATTTCGATCCCAACGACGCCTTCGTCTTCGCCGACGCACAGGCCGGCGGCAGTACTGCCCAGTGTTTCCGCCAGCGCCGCCGACGCGCCTCCATGCAACAGCCCGTATGGCTGATGGGTGCGGGTACCCACCGGCATCGTCGCGCGCAGGAAATCGGTGCCCAATTCGGTAAAGACGATGCCGAGCGGCTCCATCAGGGTATTGCGGGACAGGGCATTCAACTGCTCGAGCGTGGTCTGGCGGCGGAACATCATTCTGGCTGGCACCGGGGCAATCGGGTGTCCAGCCTAACCCGTGGTCGGGCGATCAGCGCATGGTGAAACGGGCCGGTGCCCAGTCGCGGGTGTAACGGGGACGCTGCACATAACCGCTGCTGCGGCCGTAGCCGGTGCCGAACGGAGCGGCTTCCTGGCGTTCATAGGTGGATGGGTTGGCATGGGCCGCTTGCGGGTTGGCGGTGCGGACGGTCTTGGGCATGGTGTAGACGTTCATGGGGGACTCCTTGGTGTGATGTTGTTTCGGTGTGTTGGTAAAGTACAACACCAAATCGACTTTGGCCCGTGCCAGAAGTCACACAACTGGAGTCATGGTCCGAATTGGCCCTGGGGGCCTAGAGAAACGGCGTCATCCCGGCACCGAAGGCGGTGACGACACGGGTCATCCACCACTTCACGCCCAGCAGAGGCACACCCGGGAAATCACCGACCGACCGGTAGCAACGGTAGAAGCCCGGGTCGCGGAAGGGCAGTGGCTTCGGGCACTCGGGCCCGGCACGAAACTCGAAGGCGGTGGCATAGCGGCTCGGCCACAAGTCGAAGAGCGGCAGGCGTTCGCTGGCGCGCACGATGGCGTCATCGACCTCGGCGATGCCGGGTTCACGCGGCGCGATCACCCACGCGTTCGCCGGCAAGGTCTCGCGCTGGATGCTGTCGGCCACGAGCGCGGCGAACGCCGGGTCGCGGATGACCAATGCACTCTCGGTGTTGTAGTTGACGCCACGCGGATCGAAGTTGTGCGTGCCGACGACGGCGACACTGCGATCGACCACGATCGACTTCGCGTGCAAGCCGACGCGCGGAAGATCGGACCGCGGTTGCTGGCGATTGAGGCGATACAGCAGCACGCCGCGCCGCGATGCATCCTCGGTATTGGCCGGCAACGGATGGTGGCGATGGCCGTCCGCGGTGACGGTGGATCCGTCATCGTCATCCGCTTCGTATTCGTCGACCCGCATCGGAACGTCCTGCGGGAAGGGCTTGAGTTCGTACATCTCGAAGCCGAAACGCTGGATGTAGCGGCGACGATACTTGTAGGCCATCGCATAGGTCAACGCATTGTCGATGCCGGCCAGGCTGCTGGTGGACACGATCACGCGCGGCGCATCGGGACGACGATGCAGCGACTGGAACAGGCGTTGCGCGCCATGCGACAACACCAGGTAGGGCGTCTGCATCACCACTTCATGCTTCGCCGCATCCACGACATCGCGCAGCACCACGGATGCTGGCGCATTGGCGGCGCGATCGGACTCGTTGACATCATGCTTGCCCGGAGGATCGGCGACGAACTGGACCTCGGCTACCGGCATCAGCTCATCGCCAAGACGCGTGCGCAGCAGCGTCGTATCACTGGACAGGTTCTGCATCGCCTGCACGCGTTCAGGCACTTCATAGCGCTTGTCCGACAACGCCGGCACCCCGCGCGCGAGCAGGATACGGGCGACATCGTTGAGCTGTTCGACGGGAACGCTTTGCGGCGCCACCCAGAAGGCATCGAAGTTGTCCTGCATCGCCTTCGCCGTGGGTCCGGAAACCAGCACGTCACGATCGAGGAAGTTGTAGGTCTGCGACCAGTCGTAATATTCGTCGCTGAAATTGCGGCCGCCGGTGACGCCGACCTGCCCATCGACCACCAATGCCTTGGTATGCATGCGCTGGTTGAGCTGGCGGAAGCGCACGACACTGGCGAGCACGTAGTCGGCATAGTTCGGGCGCCCGAGGTTGAACAGCGGGCTGTAGATGCGCAACTGGAAATTGCGGTGGATGCCGGACAGCGCGGCGAGCGTGTCGGGCGATTCCATCGCCGATAGCTGGTCGATCAATACGCGCACCTGCACGCCGCGCCGCGCTGCGCCGACCAGTTCGCGCAGGATCATGCGACCGACGTCGTCTTCCTTGTAGATGTAGGTCTGCAGGTCGATGCGCTGGCGTGCGCTGCGGATCATGTGCATGCGCGCCAGCAACGCATCCTGGCCATCGTCGAGCAGCAGCGTGCGGTTGCCGGACCGCGGCGTGGCATTGTCGAAGACGGAAGGATCGGCGCAACGGTCGGCGCGCTGGCAATCGATCGCGTCACTGCGTGCGGCAATCGCGATCGCTTCGGCGTGTGCGTGGTCCGACGCCGACAACGTGGTGCAGCCGCCCGCCGCGAGGGCGAGCAGGCAAAGCGCGGTGTTGCGGATGGAGCGGAACATCATCGCAATGATCGTGGCACGCGCATCGGCGCAGCAGTATCGTCGCTTCCGCTCAAGGCCACCAGAAGGCCAGCACTTCGGCCACGCCGGGTTCGATCGCGACATCGTCGGGCAGGCGCAGGATCACGGTGCCACCCGGCGGGAGTCCGCGCGCTTCGCCACTGCGTCCTTCCGACAGGAACGCCGACAGTTGTTCCAGCGCCGGATTGTGTCCGACCAACCACAGCGCGTGGGCGTCGCGCGCGCCTTCGATCAAGCCGATCAGGGTGCCGACGCCGGCCTCGTAGATCGCGGCCTCCTCCTGCACCGGCAACGGTCCGGTGGCAAGCATGATGTCGTCCAGCGTCTCGCGTGTGCGTTTCGCCGGCGAGCACAGCACGCGATCAGGCGGTTGCGCGTGCGCCTTCAGCCAGACACCGGCCTTGGTGGCCTCCTCGTGGCCAATCGCCGACAGCGCGCGCTCCAGGTCGGACTGGCCCGGGCCTGGCGGCTCGGCGTGCGCGTGGCGGATCAATACCAGTTCCTTCGGCATGGGGGAATTTCCGTCGGTAGAAACGCTTACCTTATCGTCCACGATGCAAGCCCGCGTCAAGGGCGCGGCAGCAGCGCGACCTCGTCGATCATCCACAGCGGATCATGCGTCCCCGACGCAAAGGTGAAGCAGAGATCGTGGCGGCCCTGCGTTTTCGGCAACGGCGCGACCAGCGTGGTCAATGCCGGCGACACGCGCGCCGGCGCCAACGGCAATGTCGCGACCAGCGGGCCGCTGCAGCTGTCGAGCCGGACTTCCAGCGCACCACCGGGCATCGTCGCCGGCCGGGTGACGACCTTGTCGCTGTCGTGCGCGAGCTGGAAATTGAACGGCAGCTGCCCGATGCGCGCGGACAAGGTCGCCATGCCGTCGAGATCGGCCTGCGGATAGATCCAGCAGGCATCGAAGAGATCGACATCGACCACGGCACGTTCGCCGTCGCGCGGGGCATCGTCTTCCAGGCGCAGGGTCAATCCACCTTTGCACTGACGCAATGCGGTGCTGCGGCGCGCGCGCAGGCCGTGCGCATCCAGCACGAAACGGCGCGGCGCGGCCAACGCACGCGTGCCGGCGAAGGCCGTGGCGACGATGGTTTGCCCCGCGACGGCGAGATCCAGTGGCTGGTCGTATGCCGGAGACTGCGGCGTCGGCGCGCTGCCATCCATCGTGTAACGCAATGTACCGAATCCGCTCTGGGTGTCGATGGCAACACGCGCGCGGCCATCGCCCTGAGGTTCGACCTTGAAGTTCGCCGCGAACGCGCTGTCGGAGGCATCGAAGCCGGCGCCGCGGTATCGCGCCTGCATCACTGCCATCCGTTGCAGGAAATCGGCCCAGTCACGCCGCGCGACCGGCGTCCACGTCGCTTCGGCCAGGGCGGCGGCGCGTGGGAAAGCGGTGCGCTGCACGCGCTGGTTGGTGCGCTGGTGCTCGGTCCAGATATTGGCCTGCGCACCGAGCACATGCGCCTGCTGGCCGGCATCGAGCACCGTCGGCATCGTCTCGAAGTCGTACACGTGCTTGAGATCCATCACCGCGAGGCGGCCGGGAGTTTCGTCGGCGCGATCGCTTTGCACATGATCGAAATAGAGATCGGGCGCTGGCGACAGCACCACGTCGTGGCCGGCGCGCGCGGCATCGATCGCGCCCTGGGTGCCACGCCACGACATCACCACCGCATCCCCGGGAATGCCGCCTTCGAGAATCTCGTCCCAGCCGAGCATGCGTCGGCCGTGCTGTTGCAGGTAGGTCGCCAGCCGGCCCATGAACCAGCTCTGCAATTGCATCTCGTTCTTCACGCCGAGTTCGTGCTTCTTCGCCTGCACTGCAGGCGAGGCGATCCACTGGTCCTTCAGCGCCTCGTCGCCACCGAGATGGATGTCGCGCGACGGGAACAGCGCCATCACTTCGTCGAGGACGTCCTCGAGGAACTTGAAGGTGCCATCGTCGACGTTGTACAGCGACGGATTGACGCCCCAGTCCGGCGACACCGGCGGACGCGTTCCAATCACGCCGAGTTGTGGATACGCGGCGATCGCGGCCTGCGCATGGCCCGGCAGATCGATCTCCGGAATCACCGTGATGTAGCGATCGCTGGCGTACTTCACCACGTCGCGGATCTGCGCCTGGGTGTAGTGGCCGCAATACGGATGCGGCTTGCCATCGGCGTCACGGCCGGCGGCGCCGGCGGGAATGCGACAACCACCGATCCTGGTGAGTTCGGGATAACGCTTGATCTCGATGCGCCAGCCCTGGTCGTCGGTGAGGTGCCAGTGGAAGGTGTTGAACTTGTGCAGCGCCATCTGGTCGATCAGTGCTTTCACTTCATCGACGCTGCGGAAATGGCGGGCGACATCGAGCATCAGTCCGCGCCAGGCGAAACGCGGGGCATCGTCGATGTGCTGGGCGGCGATGGTGGTAGCGCCCTTGCCATCATTGGCGGTGGCGAGTTGCCACAACGTGACCGCGCCGTGGAACAGTCCCGCTGGTGCGCGCGCGGTGATCGTCACGCCGCGCGGCGTGACATCGAGGAGATAGCCTTCGTCGTTCGCAAGTGTCGCCTTGCGGTCGATCGCGAACCGAATCGCGGCTTCCTTGGTGTCGCGTGCCTGCAGCGGTGCGAAGCCGCGCGAACGCTTGATCCGCGCCGAAAAATCGCGGGCGATGCGCAGTACCGCGGCATCACCATCCGTCGCGCTCCAGCGCGTTGTCGGTGTCAGGCGGAATGTGCCGGCATCGACGCGGACATTGGCCGGACGCGGGATCACCGGTGTTGCTTGCGCTTCCAGCGACAAGGGTGTTTGACCCATTACGCGCGCGGGTGCGAACACGACCGCTACGACCAGGAGGCAAGACCATGTGAAACGGGCGAACGTCGCACTGCGCTGGCTCATGTCGTTCTCACACGAAGACTTCTTTCGGGTAGATACCACACGGGCCCGGATGACCGGGCCCGCGGGTTGTTTCGTTGATGCATCTGTCGCAGCGATCAGAAGCTGAAACGAACGTTGAAGTAGTACTGACGACCATTCATGTAGATCGAGCGCGGCTGGTCGCGGTTCAACGCGTAGTACTTCAGCTTCGGCTGGTTGAGGTTTAGGCCGTCCAGGTTGAACGATATGTTCGCGTTCAACTTGTATCCCAAGGAGGCATTCAGCACGGCTGTCTTGTCCTGGTAGAACGCCGTCTGGCGATCAAGCCCGCTGTAGAAGGAGGAGCGGAACAGGTAGGTCACGCGCGCATTGAAATGTTCGTTCTCGAAGTAGCCACCCAGGTTGTAGGTGTTCTTCGAGGTCCCGACGAGATCGTGTCCATTCGCGGCCTTGCCATCCGCGAAGGTGTAATTGGCACTGATCCCGAAGTACGCCCCGATCGGCTGCTCATAGGTCAACTCGAAACCCTTGACCTTGCCATTGGCATTGATCGGGGTAGTGATGATGTAGTTCGCAAGGAAGCCCTGCGGATGCACATTGTTGAACGTCATGTACTGCCGGTTGACCTGGCCGTAGTCGACGTAATCCTTCAGATCCATGTAGAACACGCTGCCGGCCAACAGGGCGCGCGGTGCGAAATACCACTCCAATGCCGCGTCGAAATTGGTGGACTGGATCGGTTTCAGGTCGGGATTGGGGCCGCTGCCCTGGCCGACATCACCTGGATTCTGCGCGCCCCCGAAGTTCACTGCGCCGGACAACGCCGAATAATCGGGGCGGGTCATCGTGCGTGAAGCCGCGAGACGCAATACCAGATCCTTGTTGATGTTGTATTTGAAATTCGCGCTGGGCAGCAAGTTGTAGTAGTTGTGCTTGACGGTCACCGGCAGGTAGGGACCGAACGCGGACGCTGTGACGGCCCCCGGCGTGGTCGCATCGGCCGTGACGTTGTTGAGGATGTTCTCTTCGGTCTTGACGAAGCGCAAGCCAACGTTGGCATTCCAGCTTCCGCTTTCGAAATTCAATTGCGCGTAGGCGGCCGTGCTCCTTTCACGCAGCGCGAATTCACTTGGCCAGTCCTCGCGCGAACCATCGGTTGCGCGGTTGGTCAAGCGGTCGTAAGCGCGCAATTGGCCTGCATCGAGATACCAGATATTGCGCGGGAAGTTGCCGCCAAACGCCGCGTAGTTGCCCGGATACATGCCACTTGCCAGCGGGATGTTGGCGGGATCGTTGGGGGATTGCGTGCCGACCGGGCACCAATTGGCCTGTGACCAATCGAACGGAACGACCTTGCCACTGGAATCAATGCAACCCGGGCCTTGGCCGATCACCCCGAACGAAGAGCGGCCGTGCCTGGCTTGGCGAACACCGAACTGCAATGAAGACAGCGGGCCGCGATCGATGAAGTACTGGCCGTCGATCTGGCCCCAATCTTCCTTGTCCCTCACATCCACGTTCTGGTCGCCAAAGATCCAGCCCAGCGCCGTGGTCTGCTTCGACGGGCTTTCGTTCAAATGCCAGTCGGCCGCGCCAACGCCATTCAACTGATAGCCGCCACCCGTGCCGATGCCAGTGTTCCATTCGGCGACATCCTGGGTCGGCGTTTGGCCGCTGCCCTTCGAGGTTCCGGCCTGGCCCTTGAACACCAGTTTCTGGCTGACATCCCATTTCGCATCAAGGGACACATAGTTGGATTTCGAGCGCGCGTTCGGACGCGAAATCTGGTCGTACACACCATAGGTGGTGCCGGGCTGGCCGGTGAAATTCGCATTGACCAGCGTGCCATTGCGCACCACATAGCCCGGATCAGGGGCTTGGCCTGCGCCGAAATTGACGATGTGTGTCGTCCACAGCATGTAATTGCGGTTGTAGTTGCTGGCCTTCTGATCGGAAGAGAAGGCATTCAAGTCGAGGGTGAGATCGGTGGTCGGCTTGAACTGGACATCGATCAGGCCGCCGGTGCGCTTGCGGCGTTGTTCAAACAGCGCCGAACCGATCAGGTGCGGATACCACACGCCGGCAAGATCCGGATGCGACGTGGCAACGGCAGAGCCAGGTGCGATCTGCTCATACCCGAGGATTTCCTGGCCATCGCGACGCAGGCTGCGCGTCTCCGAGAACGCCTGCACCAGGATGCCGAAGTTGTTCGCCTTGTTCTTCCAGCTGATCAACCCGCTGACCTGCGGCTCGGTCTTGTTCGGCAGATCGGAATAGACCGCGCCGAGCGACGCGCTGGCGGTGAACGGCTTGGAGAATTCCAGCGGCTTGCGCGTGATGATGTCGACCGAACCGGCGACGCCGCCTTCGACAATGCTGGCTTCCGACGTCTTGTGCACCACGACCTGATTGACCAGCTCCGATGGCAGCAGGGTATAGCTCACGCTGCGGCCAACGGTGCCCGCCTGATTGAGTACGAACCAGTCGCCCGAAGCGATGTTGTGCCCGTTGAACAGGGTCTGGGTCAGGCTCGGGTTGGTGCCGCGCATCGACACGCGATCGTTCTCGTCGAAGCCGCCTTCGGTGGCGCCGGCCGAACTCACCGACACGCCAGGGATGTGCGACAGCGAGTCGGCGACGTTCTTGTCGGGCATCTTGCCGATGTCCTCGGCGGTCACCACCTCGACATGCGAGTTGGCATTGCGCTTGACGTCCAGCGACTTCTCCTGCGCACCGCGGATGCCGGTGACCACGATCTTGTCGAGTTCATTCGACTTCTCGGCCTTGGTCGTTGCTGGTGCCTGTGCGGGCTGCGCGTCCTGGGCCATCGCGTTGCCGGCAGCGCCGAGCGCGGTCACGATTCCGATCGTCAACAGTGTCTTCTTGAGTTGCATTGTCTGGTTCTCCGGTCAGTAAGTTCGGTAAGGTGGCCCCGGCCTGTCTTGTGCAGGACCTTCGGGTCTGGTTGTCGTCATGCCGTGCCAGCCCACTCCTGCCGGGCCGTGTTGTTGTCGGCGCGGCTGTCATCCGCGCATTCCCTGAGGTGTTGCTGATACCAGCTCGCCGCGCCGAGCACGCCGAGTCGTTCGTTTTCGATCAGCCACACCGGCACGCGTTCGTTGAAGACGCGCATCGCGCCCTTGTCGACCAGGCGCGCGCGGAAATCGCTGTGTGGCAGGAACTCCAGCAGTTGCGGCAGCACGCCACCGGCGACATGCACGCTGCCGGCGCAACTGATCACGGCGAGATCGCCGATGACGCTGCCGAGCAATGCGCAGAACGACAGCACGGCATCGCGCGCCTGCGCATCGCCGGCGCGTGCACCGTTGCTGATGTCGGCGGGCGTGGTGAACTGCGTGGCCACGCCATCGATCGCACAGATGGCGCGATAGAGATTGGCCAAACCGGGCCCGGACACCAGCTGTTCGACCGCGACATGGCGGCTGTCGCGCTGCAGCCAGCGCAGGATCTCGATTTCGCGCGGCGTCACCGGCGCGAACGCCGTCATGCCGGCTTCGGTCGGGAGCACCACGTTGCCGTGGACGGTGGAGATGCAGATCGCCGCACCCAACCCGGTCCCGGCACCAATCACCAGCATCGGCCCCGACCTAGACGTGTCCACACCCGGCGTCAGAAGGCGCAGGTCGCCCGTGGCCAATCGCCCGGCGCCATGCGCGGCGGCGGCGAAATCGTTGATGACATGCAATTCGCGCAAACCGAGTTCGCGCCGCATTTCCGCCAGCGACACCCGCCATGGCAGGTTGGAGTTGATGACCTCGCCATCCAGCACCACGCCGGCACTGGCGATGGCCATGCGCTCGGTGCCGCCCTGCTGGCCGGCGATGAAGTCGGCGAGGATCGCGGTCAGGCTGGGGAATTCGGCGCAGTTGTACTTGCGGTAGGCCTGCACGTCGATGGCGCCGTCGCCCGCGACCTGCACCAACGCGACGCGCGCATGCGTGCCGCCGATGTCGGCGGCGACGAAGCGTTCGGCGATGGACCCCAGATTGCCTTGCATGCCAGACCCCGGCATCAATGTGACGGCGCGACATTGGCCCCTCTCTGACAACGTTGTCAACGCTTGTCTCGCATTCAGCATTGCCAGCATCAATTTGGATCGATTTAACTGAATTTTTCTGCGGCAGCGCAGCATCGGCAGCCGGCCGATCCACCATTCGAATCCTGATTAAAACGCTCGAAATCCTGTAGTGTCGAGGTTGATGCCGCGTCTCTGACAACGTTGCGCCAATTGTTGGCGTACCGGGCCAACCATTCGTCACCACACCGCCGGCGCACCGGGAGCCAACCAGCAATGTCCACCACCTCCAACACCGCCAGCAGCGCGCGCAGCAATACCGGATCGATCGCGATCGTCGGCGCGCTGTTCTTCATCTTCGGTTTCGTCACCTGGCTCAACGGCCCGCTGATCTCGTTCGCCAAGCTCGCCTTCGACGTCAGCGAAACCCTGGCCTTCCTGATCCCCAGCGCGTTCTACATTTCCTACTTCTGCCTGGCGCTGCCCTCGTCGCTGATCCTGCGCCGCACCGGCATGAAGAAAGGCATGGCGATCGGCCTGTTCCTGATGGCGGTCGGCGCACTGGTGTTCGGGCAATTCACCACCCAGCGCGTGTATCCCGGCGCGGTCGCCGGCGTCTTCATCATCGGCGCCGGCCTCGCGATCCTGCAGACGGCGTCCAATCCCTACATCAGCATCCTTGGCCCGATCGAAGGCGCGGCGCAGCGCATCGCGGTGATGGGCATCTGCAACAAGCTGGCCGGCATGATCGCGCCGCTGGTGATCGGCGCATTGGTGATGCATGGCATGGGCGATCTCTCGGCGCAGGTCGCCAGCGCCGATGCCGCGACCAAGACGCAGCTGCTCGACGCCTTTGCCGCGCGCATCCACGGCCCGTACATGATCATGGCCGGCCTGCTGGCGCTGCTCGCGGTCGGCATCCTGTTCTCGCCGTTGCCGGAAATCCGCGCCGAGGAAGTGAACAGCAACGGGGGCGGTCGCGGCAAGACCAGCCTCTTCCAGTATCCGCACGTGTGGCTGGGCGCGCTGTGCATCTTCGTCTACGTCGGCGTCGAAGTGATGGCGGGTGACGCCATCGGCACCTATGGCGCCGGTTTCGGCCTGCCGCTCGACCAGACCAAATTCTTCACCTCGTTCACGTTGTTCGGCATGTTGCTGGGCTATGTGGTCGGACTGATCGCGATCCCGCGCTTCATCTCGCAGGAACGCTATCTGGCGTGGTCGGCGATTCTCGGCGTGTTGCTCGTCGTCGGTGCGTTCCTGACCAAGGGCTACGCTTCGGTGGCATTCGTCGCCGCGCTCGGCTTCGCCAACGCGATGATGTGGCCGGCGATCTTCCCGCTCGGCATCCAGGGCCTGGGCCGTTTCACCGAATACGGTTCGGCGCTGCTGATCATGGGGATTGCCGGCGGCGCGGTGATCCCGCAGCTGTTCGTGCACCTGAAACAGACGCACGATTTCCAACTGGTGTTCCTGCTGCTGATGGTGCCCTGCTATCTCTACATCCTCTATTTCGCCTTGCGCGGCCATGACGCCGGGCGTGCGAAGATGGGATCGTGACCCGAGAGAGACGATTCATCCCGTGACATTGCGCAGATTCACCATCAAGGATGTCGCCGAACGCGCGCAGGTGTCACTGAAGACGGTGTCGCGCGTCATCAACAACGAGGCCGGCGTCCAGGCGAGCACGCGCGATCGCGTGCAGGTCGCCATCGCCGAACTCGACTATCAGCCCGATCCCTCGGCGCGCAGCCTGCGCAGTGCGCAGTCGTATGCGATCGGCCTGATGTACGACAATCCCAATCCGTATTACGTCATCGCGGTGCAGAACGGCGTGCTGTCGGTGTGCCGCGAGAACGGTTACGGCCTGCAGATCCATCCCTGCGATTCGTCATCGCCCAATCTCGCGCGCGAACTGATCGCCATCGCCCAGCACGCGCGCTTGGCCGGCGTGGTGCTGGCCCCGCCGATGTCGGAACGCAACGAATTGGTGAAGGAACTGGTCGACCACGGCATCTCGCTGGTGCGAATCGTCTCCGCCGCCGCCGATCCGCAGGACGGCAGTGCCTGCGTCTTCGTGGACGATCGCGACGCCGCCTACGAGATCACCGAACACCTGATCCAGCTCGGTCACAGTCGCATCGGATTCCTCTGGGGTGGCAAGTCACACGGATCCTCATGGGAACGCCACAAGGGTTACGAGGATGCGTTGCGCGATTACGGCATCGCCTACGACGACGCATTGGTGATCGAAGGCGACTACTCCTTCGATGACGGCTTCCGCGGTGCACGGCGATTGCTGGCGCTGGCGGATCGTCCGACGGCGGTCTTCGGCAGCAATGATGAAATCGCCGCCGGCGTGCTGGCGGCTGCGCGCTCCAGCGGCATGAACGTGCCCTACGATCTTTCGATCGCCGGTTTCGAGGACAGTCCGTTCTCCAAGCAGAGTTGGCCGGCGCTCACCACCGCGCGACAGGCGACCGAAGAGATCGCGCGCCACGCCGCGCAACGGCTGCTGCAGGAATTGCGCGAGAACGCGCCGAAGCCGACGTCATCGAACGAAGGGTTCAGTCCGGAACTGGTGGTGCGCGGTTCGACCGCGCCACCGCGACCGAAGGCCTGACCTTCAGGGACGCGAACACACCTCGTCGATGTGAAGCAACAAGTCGGCGGGATCGTCGTAGACGCGGAAACCGCCAGCGCGCTCGAGTTCCTCGCGACCGTAGCCACCGCTGAGCAGGCCGATGCCGAGCGCATTCGCACGCTGCGCCGCCAACAGGTCCCAGATGCTGTCGCCGACCACCAGCGAATCACGGATGTCGACGCCGAGGCGGTCCGCTGCAGCGAGGAACAGATCGGGATCGGGCTTGGCGTGCTTGACCATGTCGCGGGTGATCACCGGCACGCGCGCTGGGTCGACACCGAGCGCATCGAGATTCACCTTCGCGGTTTCCATGCGGCCACTGGTGGCGATCGCCCAGGCGATGCCGGCTTCGTCGAGATAGCGCAGCAATTCGATTGCACCGGGCAGCGGTCGCACTGCAACCGGCTGGCGGACATAGGCCGCGGCATGCAGATGACGCAGGCGTTCGAGTCGGGCTTCGTCCAGTTCCAGTCCGGTTTCACGCAACAGCATGCGTGCGAACAGGCCGCCACTCATGCCGATCTTGCGGTGGATGCGCCAGATCGACAGTGGAATGCCTTCGGCATCGAGGGCTTCCTTCCACGCCATCACGTGTTGATAGACGCTGTCGACAAGGGTGCCGTCGAGATCGAACAGGAAACTGGTGCGGGCGACGCGCATCGAAACCCTCGGCTGGCCGGTGTTGGCGCATTCTAGCATGAGATACCAATAAGATACCAATTTGGGATTTATCGCACATTGTTGCCATTTTGGTATTCAATTGGTATTGTCAGACCATGGATTCCTACCTCGCCGCCGAATTCCAGCGCCAGCGCGCCGCCCGCCGCGCACCGACCTACCAGCACCTGCGGCGAACACTGCAGCACGCCATCGAAAACGGCGAACTGGAACCGCAACAGGCCCTGCCCGGTGAGCGCGATCTGGCCAAGCTGCTCGATGTCTCGCGCGTCACCGTGCGCAAGGCGATCTCGGGGCTCGTCGCGGATGGCCTGTTGGTGCAGCGCCAGGGTGCCGGTACCTTCGTCGCCGAACGCATCGTCAAATCGTTCTCGCAGCTCACCAGCTTCACCAATGATTTGCGTGCTCGCGGCCTCGATCCGCGTTCGCAGGTCCTCGAACACGGCATCGGCGAAGTCACGCCGGAAGAAGCAATGGCTTTGAACTTGTCGCCGGGCGTACTGGTCGTCCGCAGTTACCGCTTGCGCACTGCTGCCGGACAACCGCTGGCACTGGAACGCACCACCGTGCCGCAATCGGTGTTGCCGGATTCGGCGGAGATCGGCCTGTCGTTGTACGAAGCATTCGCGGCGCGCGGCATCCATCCCGTGCGTGCGTTGCAACGGTTGCGCGCGATCGCCTTCGATGCCGAACAGGCGCGGCTGATGCAGTTGCCGGAAGGCAGCCCCGGCTTGTTCATCGAACGTCGCGCCTTCCTCGCCGATGGCCGCGTCGTCGAATTCACCCGCTCCTTCTATCGCGGCGATGCCTATGACTTCGTTGCCGAATTGCACGCCGAATAACGACACCTCTTCTTCTCTTTCGAACCCATAGCTGATGACCCGATTGCCTGATCCCGACACGACGAAAATGCACGCCGAAGCTGCGGAAGCAGCCGATGCCATCGCTCGCCAATTCGTCGCCAATGCCACTGTCATCGAAACGCTCGCTGCACGCCTGCGCGCGCAACCGCCGCGCTTCATCGTCACTTGCGCGCGCGGCAGCTCCGATCACGCCGCCACCTACGGCAAGTATCTGTTCGAGACCACGCTGGGATTGATCACCGCATCGGCGTCGCCATCGGTGGGATCGGTGTACGCGGTCGCGCCGAAACTCGATGGTGCGCTGTTCATCGCCATCTCGCAGTCGGGCAAGAGCCCCGACCTGTTGCGCAACGCCGAAATCGCCAAGGCCTCCGGCGCGATGGTGGTCGCACTGGTCAACGTCGCCGATTCACCGCTGGCCAAACTCGCCGATACCGTGATCCCGCTGCACGCCGGCCCGGAAAACAGCGTTGCCGCGACCAAGAGCTATCTGTGCTCGCTGGCGGCCTTGCTGCAACTCACCGCGCATTGGAGTGGAGACGCCGCGTTGCTGGCGGCGACAAAATCGTTGCCCGATGCCTTGCGCGATGCATGGAATGAGGATTGGTCGTCGCTGGTCAGTGGCTTGCGCCTGGCGCGCAGCCTGTTCGTGATTGGCCGCGGATTCGGCCTCGCCGCCGCGCAGGAAGCCGCGCTGAAGTTCAAGGAAACCTGCGGACTGCACGCCGAGGCGTTCTCGTCGGCGGAAGTGAAACACGGCCCGATGGCGATCGTCGGCCCCGATTTCCCGGTGCTGGTCTTCGCGCAGGACGACGACACCGGTGCCAGCACCGCCGCCGTCGCCGACGATTTCCGCTCGCGCGGCGCGCCGGTGTGGCTGGCACGTCCGGGCGCGAGTGGCGAAGGCGTGTTGCCGTTGCCGACGTCGCCGCATCCGGCTGTCACGCCGCTGCTGACGGTGCAGGCGTTCTATCGTGCAGCGAACGCGCTGGCGATCGCGCGCGGCCACGATCCCGACGTGCCGCCGCATCTCAACAAAGTCACGGAGACGGTGTGATGACGACACTCTTTCGCAATGCCCAGGTGTTGACCCCGCAAGGCTTCGAACGCGGACTCGATGTGCTGGTCGAAAACGGCCGCATCATCGACGTCGCGCGCGATTTGCGCGCTACCAGCGCGACCGTCGTGGATCTGGAGGACGGCCTGCTGGTGCCCGGCTTCATCGATACCCAGGTCAACGGTGGCGGCGATGTGTTGTTGAACGACACGCCGACGGTCGATGGCGTGCGCCGGATCGCCGAGGCGCATCGCAAGTTCGGCACCACCGGCCTGATGCCGACGCTGATCAGCGATGATGTCGCGGTGATGCGCGCGGCCATCGCCGCCGTGCGCGATGCCATCGATCAGGGCGTGCCCGGCGTGCTCGGCATCCATCTCGAAGGACCGTGGCTGGCCGAAGCGCGCAAGGGCGTGCACGATCCGCACAAGTTCCACACGCCCGATGCGACCGAACTCGATCTGGTGGCGTCACTCGGCAACGGCCGCACCATGGTCACGCTGGCGCCGGAACGCTTCGCGCACGACGACAGGCACGAAGTGCTGCGCGCGCTGGCCGAACGCGGCGTGCTGGTCTGCGCCGGCCACACCGCCGCGAGTTACGAACAATTGCGCGATGCCTTCGCCGCCGGCGTGCGGGGCGTCACCCATCTGTTCAACGCGATGACGCCGATGGGCAGCCGTGAACCGGGCGGCGTCGGCGCGTCGATCGAGGATCCCGACAGCTGGTGCGGAATCATCATCGATGGCTATCACGTCAGCGACGCCGCGCTGCGGATCGCGATCGCGGCGAAACCGCGCGGCAAGATGATGCTGGTCACCGATGCGATGCCGCCGGTGGGTGGCAAACGCGAAGACTTTACGTTGTACGGAATCCCGATGACCTGCCGCGACGGCAAGTGCACCACCGCCGAAGGCGGGTTGGCCGGTTCCGCACTCGACATGGCCGGCGCCGTGCGCAATACCGTGCAGCGCGTCGGCCTGCCGCTGGACGAAGCCTGCCGCATGGCATCGCAGTACCCGGCCGAATTCCTTGGGCTCGGTGACGAGTTGGGCAAGATCGCGCCGGGCTATCGCGCCGATCTGGTCTGGCTCGACCGCGATCTGCAGGTCAGGGGAACGTGGATCGGCGGGCGCTGAACGCGCGGCAATACGCTACCACCGGCAGCGCCACGCGCGCGTTCTTATCTCGCGCGGTTCAACCACTGCAGCAACGGCGCCCAATCGGCCTGATGTTCGCGGATCTGCGCGGAGTTGTAGTCGAAGATGCTGCGACCGAGGCCGGCCATCATCACGTAGGCCTGGCTGTCGCGCAGTTGGCCGACCACCGGGATCGACCAGCTCTGCATCACCTCGACCGCCTGCTGCGAGGCGTTGGTCCACGGCCGCAAGCGATTGGCGACCACGCCGACCGGGACCTTGCCCTTCTTGATTTGCGGATGGCCGGCGAGATCATTGAGGAAGTGCACGGTGGCCTCGATGTCGAGCGCGGACGGGCCGATCGGCACGAGGACGGCATCGGCGGATTCAAGGAATTCGTCCAACAACCCGCTGTGGGAACCGGCCGGGGTGTCGACCACCACGCGCTGGGTGTCCTCGGGAATGCGCTTGATCCACTGCTTGCGGGTGCCATCGACTGGCAACACGGCATGGTCGTAATGGGCGCGGCGTTCAGCCCAGCGCATGCTGGAATGCTGTGGATCGGCGTCGATCAGCACGGCGTGCTTGCCGTGCACGGCCGCGTGGGCGGCCAGGTTGGTTGCAAGTGTCGTCTTGCCGACGCCACCCTTGGAGCTTGCCACCAGTACGGTCTTCATCCACCAACACCTGTCATGGGCTCTGGCCGGAGCTTAGCATCGGCCCCGCCAAGAGGGCTTAGCAGGCCGTCGAAAGGTCGCAGGCTGTAAAATTGCGCTTTCCTTCACGCCCGACCCGCCGCCACGGCGCGTCCGGGCCTGCGCGAGGCCGCCCGCATGACCAGCACCGCAGAACTTTCCTCCCCCGAATCCGCCGCCGGCACCCTGACCCACGGCGTCAACGACCGCGACTACACCCTCGACGACAAGTACGCGCGCGTCGAAGGCCGCATCTACCTGTCGGGCGTGCAGGCGTTGGTGCGCCTGCCGATGATGCAGCACCTGCGCGATGTTGCCGCGGGGCTGAACACCGCCGGCTTCATCAGCGGCTATCGCGGTTCGCCGCTGGGTGGCTTCGATCTGGAGCTGTGGCGCGCGCGCAAATACCTCGAACAGAACGACATCCGCTTCCAGCCCGGCCTCAACGAGGACCTCGGCGCTACGATGGTCTGGGGCACGCAGCAGACCGGGCTGTTCCCGGGCGCCAAGGTCGATGGCGTGTTCGGCATGTGGTACGGCAAGGGTCCGGGCGTTGATCGCTGCGGCGACGTGTTCAAGCACGCCAATGCCGCCGGCACCTCACGGCATGGCGGCGTGCTGGCGCTGGCCGCCGACGACCACGCCTGCCGCAGCTCGACCTTGCCCCACGGCAGCGAACACGAATTCGTCAGCGCGATGATGCCGGTGCTCAATCCCGCCGGCGTGCAGGACATCCTCGAGATGGGCCTGCTGGGATTCGCGATGTCGCGCTTCACCGGTCGCTGGGTCGGTTTCAAGACGATCGCCGAGACGGTGGAATCGTCGGCCTCGGTCGACGTCAATCCGTTCGCGCAGCAGATCGTGCTGCCGGGTGACGACGAATTCGAACTGCCGCCGGGTGGCTTGAATATCCGCTGGCCCGATCCGCCGCTGGATCAGGAAATGCGCCTGCATCGTTACGCGGTCAAGGCCGCACAGGCGTTCGCGCGGGTGAACAAGCTCGATCGCGTGGTCGTCGATTCGCCGAATGCACGACTCGGCATCGTCACCACCGGCAAGAGTTATCTCGACGTGTTGCAGGCGCTGGAATACCTCGGACTCGACGCCAAGGCCTGCGCCGATCTCGGCATCCGCGTCTACAAGGTGGCGATGACCTGGCCGCTGGAACCGCAGGGCATCCGTGCGTTTGCACGCGGCCTGCAGGACATTCTCGTCGTCGAGGAAAAGCACAGCTTCATCGAGTCGCAGATGAAGGAACTGTTCTACAACTTCGATGGTGCACGCCCGAGCATCGTCGGCAAGTACGACGAGAACGGCGAGTGGATCCTGCCGTCGACCGGCGAACTCACGCCGGCGCGCATCGCCGCCGTCATCGCCCAGCGCATCCAGCGTTTCCATGATTCCGAACAGATCCGCAACGTGCTGGCATGGATGGAAGGCAAGGAAGGCGAACTGGCATTGCCGCGCGCCAACTTCCCGCGCGTGCCGCACTACTGCTCGGGTTGCCCGCACAACACCTCGACCAAGGTGCCGGAAGGTTCGCGCGCACAGGCCGGCATCGGCTGCCATTACATGGTGACGTGGATGGATCGCGACACCGATACCTTCACCCACATGGGCGGCGAAGGCGTGACGTGGGCCGGACAATCGGCCTTCACCGAAACCGAGCACATCTTCCAGAATCTCGGCGACGGCACCTATTTCCACAGCGGTTCGCTGGCGATCCGCCAGTCGATCGCGGCCGGCGTCAACATCACCTACAAGATCCTCTACAACGATGCGGTGGCGATGACCGGCGGCCAACCAGTCGACGGCACCCTCACCGTGCCGCAGATCGCGCAACAGATGCTGGCGGAAGGCGTGCACACCATCGTGCTGCTGTCCGACGACATCACCAAGTGGACGCGCCAGCGTTACCTGTTCCCGAAGGAAGTCGAGTTCCACGATCGCCGTGATCTCGAAGCGGTGCAGGAACAGTTGCGCAAGGTGAAAGGCACCTCGGTGCTGATCTACGACCAGACCTGCGCCACCGAGAAGCGTCGTCGTCGCAAGCGCGGCAAGCTGGTCGATCCGCAGAAGCGCGTCGTCATCAACTCGCTGGTCTGCGAAGGCTGCGGCGATTGCGGCGAGAAATCGTTCTGCGTCTCGGTGCTGCCCAAGGAAACCGAATTCGGCCGCAAGCGCGACATCGACCAGTCGAACTGCAACAAGGACTTCAGCTGCGTCGAAGGTTTCTGCCCGAGCTTCGTCACCGTCGAAGGCGGCCAGTTGAAGAAGGGTCGCAAGGCCAATGTCGCGCATCGCCTCGAAGATATTCCGATGCCGGCATTCAAGACCAACCTCGACAAACCGTGGAACATCCTGATCACCGGCGTCGGCGGCACGGGCGTCGTCACCATCGGCGCGTTGCTCGGCATGGCCGGTCATCTCGAAGCCAAGGGCGCGAGCGTGCTCGATCAAACCGGCCTCGCCCAGAAGGGCGGCGCGGTCACGACACACATCCGCATCGCACGCACGCCGGACGACATCCACGCCGTGCGCATCGCCGCCGGCGAAGCCGACCTCGTGCTTGGTTGCGACATGGTGGTAGTCAACGATTACTGGGCGCTGTCGAAGATCCGCGCCGATCGCACCGCCGTGGTCCTCAACACCTACGAGGCGATGCCCGGCACCTTCACAACCCGCCCCGACATGCAGTTCCCCGCTGCCGACATCATCTCCGCCGTGCGCGCTGCGCTCGACGGCAAGGCGCCGATGACGGTCGATGCAACGCAGCTCGCGACCGCGTTGATGGGCGATGCCATCGCCGCCAACCTGTTCATCCTCGGCTATGCGTGGCAGCAGGGACTGGTGCCGATTTCGTTCGAGGCGTTGATGCGTGCGGTCGAGTTGAACGGCGCCGCAGTGGCGATGAACAAGACCGCGTTCGCGTGGGGACGTCTCGCCGCGGTCGACATGGCCGCAGTGGCCGAAGCCGCCGGCATCGTCCACAACGCGCCAACGAAAGCCGAAGCGACGCCGCACCGGTTGCCGATGCTGGCGCCGACCGCCAACGAAGGTCACGAATCGGGACTGTCGGCGACCGCGACCTTCTACCAGGAACGCGAACTGCGCCAGGTGCCGGCACACTTCGACGAAGGTGTGGCCTACCTGCCGCTGGACGACGCCCGCCTGTCGCGTTCGCTCGACGAAGTGATCTCGCGCCGCGTCGGTTTCCTCGGCGACTACCAGGACGCCGCGTACGCGGAACACTATCGCGCCTTCGTCGCCAACGTCCGCGATTTCGAACATCGCCATGCCCCGGGTTCCACCGTGCTCACCGAAGCGGTCGGTCGCTACCTGTTCAAGCTGATGGCCTACAAGGACGAATACGAAGTCGCGCGCCTCTATACCAGCGGCGAATTCCAGCGCCGCATCGCCCAGCAGTTCGAAGGCGACGTCACCGTGAAGCTCCATCTCGCGCCGCCGCTGTTCGCCAAGAAGGATGCCAAGGGACGCCTGATCAAGAAGCAGTACGGCCCGTGGATGATGAAGGCGTTCAAGCAACTGGCGAAGCTGAAGTCACTGCGCGGAGGCACCTTCGACGTGTTCGGCTACACCGCCGAACGCAAGATGGAACGCCAGTTGATCGCCGACTACCAATCAACCATCGAGTCGCTGCTGAAGACGCTGGATTCCGGCAACGTCGGACTCGCCGCGGAGATCGCCAGCGTGCCCGAACACATTCGCGGCTACGGTCACATCAAGGAAGCGCATGTCGAACAGGCGAAAGCGCGCGAGGCGGAATTGCTGAAGGAATGGCGCAACCCGCTGCGGGTGGTGCAGGTGGCGTGATTCGTCACTCTTGCTGAAACGAAAAACCCCGCATCAAGCGGGGTTTTTCATGTCCACTGTTGATTCCCCTACGGCGCCGCGACCGCCACCCGTTGCGCGCCACCACCACGCAGCGCGCGGGCGGCGGCAAGGATCTGGTCGGCGCTGCGGCCATCGCAGGCGAAGGATTGCCCGCGATGCAGCCATGCCGTGTCGTTGGCGTAGGAGAACAGCAGCTGCTTGCCCTTCATGGTGTCGATCACCCGCCGCGCGATGCCCTGGCTCAGCGCCGGACAGCCGTGGCTGCGACCGATGCGGCCCTTGCTCGCCGCCATGTCGGGGCTGACGTACCACGCACCGTGCATGACGATGGCGCGCGAACGGGCGTTGTCGTTGAAACCACGCTCGACGCCGTCGAGCTTGAGCGAATAGCCGTTGTTGCCAATATAGGTTTCTGCGGTCAGGAACAGGCCAAGGCTGCTCTGGTGGCTGTTGTCCTGATTGGAGAAGCGGGTGGCGACGTTGTCGCCGCTGCCTTGGCCATGGGCGACCAGTTCGCGAAACAGCAGCTGGTCGCGGGCGACGTCGAACACCCACAGGCGCTTGTCGGTGGACGGTCGCGAATAGTCGATCACTGCCAGCTTGGCGTCCTGATCGACTTCACCATTGCGGATCGCGCAGTTGCGCGCTTCCAGCGCCAGCGCCAGCACGCCGGGATCGGCTTCCGGCGCCAGCGATTCCAGCCTCGTCAGCGTGGCCGCGTTGGGATCGAGTTGGGCAGCAGGCGCATCCGGAAAACGCTCAATTACGCCCTGCGCCTGACGCGCCACGGGCGCGACAACGACGGACGACGACGCGGTCGCACCATGCTCGGGAACAGTTGAGCAGCTCACCAACGTGGACGCCGCCAGCGAGATGAAGACCGCGTGAAGTTTCCTCATGTGCATGACAATACATGCACAAGCGCTTGATTTGTCTGAATGCGCGATCCCGGGACAGTTCCGGAACCCCATTCAGATTGCCGGAAACGCCCTAGCGGCTGGGCTTGTCCGGGGTCGGCGCAACCGGAATTTCCTGATTTTTACTGTCGTCGGCCGGCTTCTGCACCTTCGTGGCCGGGTCATCAATTGGCGTTGGCAACGGTTCAGGTTTGGACTCGGGTGGCGGCGTGACTGCGGCAGCATCGACCGCCGGAGCATCCTCGGTCGCGGTGTCCTTGGCCTTCTTCTTGCCGCCGGACGTGCCATCGTCCCTGGTCGCCAGCTGCTTCGGCGCCGGCAACACGCCCGCCGCAACATCGGGAAGCGGCAGGCCGCTGATTGCATCGATCGGCGCGTCCGGGCCCGGATGCACCAGATTGTCGAGATCGCCGAGGCCGCTGTCCTCGCTGATCACCACGCGCGCACCGACCCTGGTCACCTCGTAAAGCTTCTCGGCGAAGGCGCGCGGCAAGCGCACGCAGCCGTGGCTGGCGGGATGGCCAGGCAGGCGGCCGGCGTGCAGCGCCAATCCGTCCCAGGTGATGCGCTGCATGAACGGCATTGGCGCGTCGTCATACAGATTGGAATGGTGCATCAACTGCTTCTGCAGGATTTCATAGCTGCCGGGCGGGGTATCGCGGCCCTTGATGCCGGTACTGACCGTGGTCACCGCGATACGCACGCCATTGCGGTACACGTGCATGCGCTGTTCTGGCAGGCTCACCACCAGCACCACCGGCCCCTTCGGTGAGCGCTCGGGCGCCCACGAAAAACTGCCCGGCTTGAGGATCGCGGCATCGGCATCGATGTCCTGCTGGGTTGCCGGAACGGGCACGGCCGGCGTCTTGTCCGCCGCCGCCGCCGGTTTCGCCTTCGCCTTGGTCGTTGTCTTCTGGGCTTCCGCCTGGACACCGGACGCTGCCAGTACCAGCGCGATCGCCAACCACCACGTACGCATTCTCATATCCCCGGATATTGCCGAATCCACGGTAACAGTCCGCGCGTGAATGCCTGATTTAACCAGGCACGATCAGCCTCACGCGCGGACCGCCCCGGTCCCCTCCGGCAAACAGATTACTTCTTCGGCGAGAAGATGTCTGTCAGATAATCCTGAGTATTGGGGATGCGTTCCAGCGCCGGGTAGCGCAGGCCGCCGTGGTAGTCGAGGCTGACCGTGCGGTAGCGGTCGAAATCCTTGACCAGCAATTTGATCGGCGCCTTGTCGGTCTTGGCCGCCTTGATCGCATCCGAGAGCGCGTCCTTGCTGTATTCGCCATCGTTCACCGCGACAATCGTGGCACCGGTGCCGATGCCGGCATTGAAGGCCGGGCTGTCCCAGCGCGTGTCGCCGACCTTGCCATCCTTGTCCAGCATCAGGCCGATGGAATAGACGAAGTCGCCACCACCGCCACCGCCGCGACGACCGCCGGCCTTGGCGGCGGCGTTCGGCTCATCCTTGTAGACCAGCTTCCAGCCGGTGGACTCGATGGTGTTGGCGAACGGCACGCGGCCATCGAGGCGATCACGCAGGTAGCTGGCCCAGTCGTAGGGCACGACGCCGTTGAGCGTGCCGACCACGTCCTCGAACTTGTAGGTGTTCTGCTTGCGCCATTCGCCATCGTTGACGCCGAAGAACGCCTTGGCGAAATCATCCAGCGACTTCTGGTTGTTGGTCTTCTGGCGGATGATCGCGTCGGCGCCCAACCAGATCAGCTGGCCGGCGGAGTAGTAGTCCTCGCTCATCTGCCAGCCGCGATACGGCTTGGGACGACGCTGGGCGATGGTCGGATCGTTGGTGGTGTCCTGCACACTGCGCCATTGCAGGCCGGGACGGTTGTCCTGATAGGTGGCGACGACCATGGCGAGGGTGTCGCGCGAGCGATCCATCGGGCGCAGGCCGGAACGCGCGGCCAGCACGTTGCCCCAGTACTGGGTCTGGCCTTCGTACACCCACAGCAACGAATCCTGCATCGGCGTATTGAGGTTCGGCACCCACAGGTCGGCGCCGCGACGGTACTTGCCGTTCCACGAGTGGGTGTATTCGTGCGGCAACAGATCATAGCTGCCGTCCTTTTCGTTCCAGTCCTTGAAGTAGGCGGTATCGACGCCGTTCTCGCTGGAGCGCTGGTGTTCGAGGCCGTTGCCGGTCAATTGGTTCGACAGCGAGAACAGCAGGTTGTAGTGATCGTAGTGCTGGGCGCCGTAGAGCTTGAGCGCCTGGCGCACCAGTTCCTTGTGCTGGTCGAGATGCTTGGGCTTGGCGATCAGCTGGTCGGGCTCGTCGGCGACCACGCTGAGATGCACAGGCACCTTGCTGCCTTCCGGCGTCAGGTCGTAGTCCTTGGCGTAACGACCGGCGAACACCGGCGAATCGACGAGGATGTCGAACGGTTCCTGCTTGTAGGTGACGACGTCGCCGGCACGCGAGGCGACATCGAGCGCGGTGAACGCCGTCCAGCCGGTCGGGTAGCGCACCTTGGCCACGAACGGAATGCGTGCGCCGTAGTAACCGGCCGGATACAACAGCACGGTGTTCCACTTCAGGTTGAGCAACTTCGGCGTCATCTGCGCGCCGCCTTCGGCACTGCTGGTCGCCGACAGGAACTGGTATTCGGCAGTCACGCTGGAAACGCCGGCCGGCACTTCGACATTGAAGGCATAGACGTTGGCGGGATCGCGCTTCCAGGCCAGGCGCTTGCCATTGGCGGTGAACACGAAGCCCGCCATCTTGTCGATCGGGCCGCTCGGGCTGTGCTGGCCGGGGATCCACTGCGGATACAGCAGCGTCAACGTGCCCGGGCTGGCCGGGATGGTTTCCTTCACCCGGAAGATGCGCTGGGCGAGATCGGTGGCATCGACTTCGATGGTCACCGGGCCGCCGGGGAAATCGACGTCCTTCGGTTCGGGAACCTGTGCCTGGGCGAGGGCGGACGCGAGTGCAAGGGGGAGGATGGCGAGGGCGGGCAGGCTGCGGCGCAACATGATGGGCGGGCTCCGGTGGATAACCGTCCCATCCTACGCAGCGGCCAGCGCCGCACCCGTGCCGGAAGTCACCTCCCGATCGCGTGGATCGATCAGGGCGGGAGGACTTCCTGTGGCGCGGCCACCGGCAATTCCTCGACTGCCGCTACGGGCGTGCCGCGCATGCTCTTCCACGCCACCACCAACGCCAGCGCAACCAGCAGCGCCGCCAGCAGGAAGGGCGAACCGGGGATCTGCAGCGGCGTCTTCGGATCGATGAAGTGGGCGAACACGCCGGTGAACAGCAGCGGCCCGATCATCCCGGCGACGCTCTGCAACGACGCCAGCGCACCCTGCAAGCGCCCCTGTTCGTGCGGATCGACCTGGCGCGTCATCACCGATTGCACCACCGGTCCGGCCATGCCCATCAACGCACCGAGCGGCATCAGCGCAAGGAAGACCCAGCCGTGCGAGGTCAGGCCATAGCCGGTGAGCGCGATCAGCCCGCACAAGGTGCCGACCAAGAGCGCGCGGCGTTCCCCCAGTTTCTTGATGATCTTGCCGACCAGGAAACCCTGCACCACCGCGGTGAGCACGCCGACCAGCCCCAGCACGTAGCCGACCTGCTGTTCACCCCAATGGAAGCGGTAATCGACATTGAGCACGAAGGTGCTGTTGTAGGCGAATTGCGCCAGCGCAAACAGGAACACCACCCACGCCATGGTGAACACTTGCGGATAGCGCTTGAGCAGCATCAGCGAACCGACCGGATTCGCGCGCTTCCAGTCGGTGGCGACGCGACGATCCTTCGGCAGCGATTCCGGCAACACCAACAGGCCGTAGCAGAAGTTGGCCAGCGAAAGGACCGCCGCGCCCCAGAACGGCACGCGCGGTCCCCAGTGCGACAACGTGCTGCCCAATGCTGGGCCAATGATGAAACCGAGCCCGAACGCCGCACCCATCATTCCGAAAGCTGCGGCGCGTTTCTCGAACGGCGTGACATCGGCGATGTAGGCATTCGCGGTGCTGAAGCTGGCCGAGGTGATGCCGGAAATGATCCGTCCGATGAACAGCAACGGCAACGTGTTCACCAGCGCCATCAGGATGAAGTCGAGGCCAAGGCCGAGGTTCGACAACAGGATGATCGGACGGCGGCCGAAGTGGTCGGACAGCGCGCCCTGCACCGGCGTGAACACGAATTGCATCACCATGAAGGCGGTGCCGAACCAGCCGCTCCAGCGCGTGGCTTCGATGAAGCTGCCACCGGCCATGTCCTTGATGATGTGCGGCAGCACCGGGATGATCACGCCGATCGCCAGCACATCGAGCATGACGGTGATGAAGATGAAGGCAACGGCGGCGCGACGCACCTGCGGCAGTGGGGTGATGTCCATTCGGGATCTCAGTGGTGCAGCGCGTCGGCAGCGAGCATCAACGCATGCTCGCGGATATCGTCGGGCCAGCCGACCATGTGTTGTTCGAGCGCGGCGACATCCTGCGCGAACAGCGCGCGGGTGGCGTCCTCGAAGCCGGGCAGATCGCCGGCCATCGCATGCATGAAGCGATAGGCCGCTTCCTGGCAGCCGCGGGCGCGATCCGACTCGGCGTTGCGGCGGCGCGCGTCTTCCACCAGTTTGCGCAGCGCCACCGAGGCCCCACCGGGTTGCGCGTTCAACCATTGCCAATGGCGCGGCAGCAGCGTGACTTCGCGCGCGGTCACGCCCAAACGCGGGCGACCACGGCCGCGACGGATCGGCGTTTCATCCTGCGGCGGGGTGATCGGCGCGTCGCCACTGAGGCGTTGCATCAGGTCGGACATGTTGCCGCGCAAATCCAGCTCGATCTGGCTGCCATCGCGATCATCGAAGACCAGCAGCCGGGCTTCTGCGCGCGCATCCACGGCCTGTTTGGCCTTGATCGCGACATGGCGCAACTCGCCGGCGGCGACGCGCTGGCCGTCAACGAAAGCGGTGCAACGGGTGTGGAGGTTCCAGGACATCAGGCGGGATCTTGGAAAGATACGCCATCATTTTATACCCGGATCAAAATGTCAAGGAGAGGCGCTCCCCTCAGCGCCTCTCCCCGGCATCCCCCCGTTTTGGCTGCCCCCGCCCTGGTCTTCCTCTACTTCAAGCAGGGTGTCGTCCAGGGCTGCCTGGATCCCCACCTTGCACAAGGTGTACAGCGTCTTGGCCTCGAGTACGCCGTGGCCCCTGATGATCAAGCGGACTTCGCCCATGTCGGACTTGAACAGCCGGTTGATCGTCATCTGCAACGCACGCGCAGATTCAATGGGATCGACCACGCTCATGACAAGTTTCGCAACGCCGCTGCTTTCGATTTCGGCATTGTCCGGAGGTTTCAGGGAGTTGGCTTCCGGCCCGGACGAACACCGGGTTCGCGTTTCGCGAACAGAGCCAGAGGGAGGCGAACCTCCCTCTGGTCCGGATCGCCGAGGACAGCGATCTGGGTCTGCCCGGCAGGGAGGATGCGGGCGACACGCAAGCCGGAGTCGCGGCTTGGCCAGCACGATGTTGGGATCTCGCCGTGTTCGCGGCTAGGTGGCCAGGAAGGACCCGGTGTTCGCGCAATGCGAACGCCTGGCATCAGCCGCAACGCATCAATCGGACGCGTCAATCGGGATCCGCGATCATCGCCTCGTCCGCTGGAAACGCCTCGCGCAGGAATGCCAGCAACAGCTGCACTTTCCTCGAGGTCCGGCGACTGCGCGGATACAGGATCGAGATCCGCCCCGGTGGGAGTTCGGCATCGGCCAAGACACGCTGCAGCCGCCCGGCGGAGAGATCTTCGGCCACCACCGATTCCGGCGCCAGGAGAATGCCGAGTCCTTCGCGGACGGCAGACACCAGTTGCCGGCGATCGCTGCTGCGCAGGTGTTCCCGCGTCCGCAGTGGCAGCCACTGGCCATGTTCGCGATGACTCCAGCCGATCGCCTTGCCGTCACCATCGACCAGCGCGTCATGGTCGGCCATCTCCGCAGGCATGCGTGGCATGCCGCGGCGCTGAAGGTAGTCGGGACTGGCGCAGAGGACGTTGGCGAATTCGAACAAGGTGCGGGCGATGAGATCGGGGCCGGACGGTTCGCCCGGCTGCAGCGCGACGTCGAAATCGCCGTCGTCGAGCCGGCCCGACTCCGGTGTTTCCACCTGCAGCACGATGTCGGGATATTGCGCGGCGAAGCGATTGAGGACTGCCGCGATCGACGCTTCGTGGAACGAACGCGCCATGGCGACCTTCAGGGTCCCGGCCACGATGTCGTTGAACCCGGAAACGAATTCGCTCGACGAGTGGATCGCTTCGAGGATGCGTACGCACTTGGCGTAATACACCGCGCCGACTTCGGTCGCGCGCGCGCCGCGCGTTCCGCGCTCGAGCAGGATCGCGCCCAGTTCCGTTTCCAGATCGACAAGACGCCGGCTCACCACTGATTTCGTGGTGTTCAGGCGCGTGGCGGCAGCGGTCAGGCTGCCCGCCTCGACCACGGCAACGAAGGTTGCCATGCCGTCAATCTGGATCATCCACTCCCCTCGTCGTCATGCCAGCAACGCATCCAGCGCTTCCCGCAAGGCATCGTCCCCGATCGCATCCGTCACGCGGACGATGCCGCGATCGTATGCCCAACCGTCGCGCTCCCCTGCGCGTCCGCCGTGCTCGACCAGCATCATCGTGGCGATGCCGGACGCGGTCAACTCATGTCCTGCGTCGACCACGATCGCGCGCAAATCGCCGCCACGCTGGAATGCCGCGATCCTGCCCGCGGACTGCGTTTCGATGGCGGGGATGCCCTTGGCCTGCAAGGCGGCAACGACACGCGCCGCCAGCACGCGATCATCGAGGGCAACCGCCACCACGCGCGCATCGAAATCGCGCGGTGCGCCGCCATCGGAATCCAGGCCGACGCCTTTCGCCGAAGTCGACACCGGAACGCGGATCCACAGCAGGTTGCCGCCCTGCACGCGTTCGACCAGTTCCACTTTCGCTTGCAGTCGCTGCAGCAACGCCTGGCTGGCGGCCAGCAACAAGTTGCCATGCGCATTGGAATGCAACAGATCGACGGTGGTGACCAGTTCGCCGAAGCGCTCCGCCGACAATCCGTCCGGCTCGGCTTCGAGTTCGATTTCGAGGCTGCCATCCTTCGCCAGCAGGGCGATCCGCAACTCGCCATGATCCATGCCATCCAGCGCGTGCACGGTCAGGTTGACCAGCAGCCGCCGCAATGCGAGGTCGTCCACTTCGATCAATGCCGGCGTCTCGGGGACGCGCAATTCGAGATGGATGCCGCGCATGCCGGCCTGCAGCGCGAACGAGTCCTGCAGGAATCCGGCGAGGCCGTCGAGGCTGATCATGCCGCGCTGCTCCCTGCCCGTCGCCAGTTCTCCCAAGCCGATCAGCGCATTCGCCGACAACGCATCCAGGCGCATCACCGCGTGCTGCATCGCTGCCGCCGAAGCCAGCGCGGTTGGATCGCCTTGCACCCGGCGCGCCAGCAGTTGCACATGGCCGGACAGCAACAGCAACGCCTCGCGCATCTCCGTCGACACCATTTCGAGCAGGCCGGCGCCTTGCCGGAACACGCGATCGCCCTGCGCGATATCGCCTTCGCGGGCGTGCATCCTGGCTGCCGATTTCGGCATCCGCTGCTGCTCGAGTTCGGCTTCATGATCGAGTTGCTGGCGCGCGCGCAACGACTGCATCGCCGCGGAGACATCGCGCAGGACGAAATGCCGGGATTCGTCCTCGAAAAAAATGTTGATGTCGGCGTAACGGTTTTCCGACAGTTCGACCGCACCCAGCCGCTCGGGCAGGCCACCTTCCCCGTACGTCAGCGCGTACAGCCGGGCGACCACCGTGTCCACGCTGTCGTCACCACCGATGAAGGTGGCGAGATCACCCACGATGTCGATGATCCCGCCGTCGCCATCCAGCGTGACCACGATCGGCAATGCGGTGTCGCGACGCTGCGCGGCGGCGGTCGCCGTCTGTTGCCGTTTCGCATTCAAGGCAGCAGTTCCCGCGCGAGTGCCGCGAATGCCTCCTCCACGCCGGTCGCGGTCTTGGCACTGGCGGTGAAGGTCGGCAATTGCGCCTGCAATTCGCGGATCCGGTCCTGCGAAATGGCCCAGGCATCGGCGAGATCGGACTTGTTGAGCATCAGCACGACCGGCACTTCACGACCCAACAGCCGCCACGCCTGTTCGCGCAGTTCCAGTGCCGTGTCCACCGTGTCTTCGCGGGTGCCGTCGGCCACCAGCAGGATGCCTTGCGCGCCCATCACGTAGTTGCTGCGCAACTGGTCGAGCGTGTTGGCGCCGGCGATATCCCACAGCACCATGCGCAGATGCAAGTCATCGTCGATCGCCATCGCCTTGCTGTCGACGCGCACGCCGACCGTGGTCAGGTAGGTGTCCGAGAAGGTGTTGCGCACGCTGCGCGCCACCGTGCTGGTCTTGCCGACGGCGAAATCGCCAAGAAGAATGATCTTGCGGGAAATCGACTTCATGGCTTCGCCGGGAAAGGTTCGACCGCGAGCGAGGTCGCGCGCGTGCTGGAACCGGGCAGGATGTAGATGGCGGACTGATCGATGGTGATCGTCGATGGCGACTTCAGCGCCTTCAGCGCGCGTGACGCCAGCCATTCCGAACGTTGCTGGCGCAGGCTCCGATTCTGCTCGTAACTGCCGGCCTCATCGGTGAATCCGGACGCCTTGAAGCGGAACGCGATCCCGCGCGGCTGCCCTTCGGCGACCAGTGTGTCGATGTCGTGCATCAACCCGGCGACGGTCTGCTCCGTGCCGCTGTCGGGCTGCGCGGTGCCGCTGCCGAAGGTGATCGCGGCGGATTCGATTCGCCGGATCAGCGCATCGATCTTCGGCTTGCCCGGATAGCCAAGACCGCTGCTGTCGAGGCGCGCCGAATCCAATTGCAGCGCATCCGGTCGCGTCGCCGCGTACCAGCGCGGGAACGGCACTTCACCGCGCAGGCGGACGATCCCTTCGGATTGCGTGTATTCCACGTTGGCCTCGTTCAAACCCAGTCGCCCGGCAACGCGGCGGCGGATGATGGCCGGTTCGAGCGAGGCATACGGTCGCATGTGCCAGGTGACGCCGACGTCACCGGCATGCGCGGCCATCCACGTCTTCACGCCTTCGGCCTGTGGATCCATCAGCCCGTCGATCACCAGCCGGTTGCGATGACCATCATCCCAACCGGTGATCACCAGCCCCGGTTCGGCGGCCAGATGATCGTGCAACGCCGACGATCGTGCATGCCAACGCAATTGCAGCAAGGCATAGATGAGCGCCGCGATGACGAGTACGGCCAGCACGATGTAGACGATCCGGCGCTGGCCTTGCCGCGACACGGTCGGGGTTTCGTGGCGGGGATTGAGCGCATCGAGTTGCGCCTGCTCGAGCAGCGGATGTTCGGGATCTCCCGCCTGGCCATTCGCCGTCAGTTCGCTGCCATGGTGCGCGTGCAGCGCTTCGTTGGCTTCGTCGAGGCGCACGCCGAAGCGTTGCTCGGGCATGCCGCGGACGAAGGCGACCAGGCGCGCCTGCGGGCCTTCGCTGACGGCTAGGTGGTAGCCGCCCACCATCGCCGAACCGATGCCGCCATCGCGACCATCGACCGACACCGAATCGCGGACGAACTGGTTGATCGCGGTGAACATCCCGGCGACCGCGTCGGCGTCGAGTTCCGGCAGGCCCTTCGCGGTGACATGGCCAAGCAGCAGGCCGCTGCCCGGCTCGATCAGGAACAGGTGTTCGACCTGGTAGCGCGTGGTCTGGCGCAACACCACCCAGGCATAGGGAATGCCGCTGCGCCACGCTTCGAAGCGCCAGCGCAGCGCGCGCAGGCTGAAGGTTTCGCGCATCGAGCGGTCGAAACCGTCGGCCATCTCGCTCAATGCTTCGGCGATGGAACGGCGGATCGCCGGGCCGATCACCGGATAGACGGCGTTGACCACCGTTTCCGGCTTGCGCCGCACCGCCAGTTCCAGCGAGCCTGCGGTCGCTTCGGCCAGTGCGTCGCCCAAGCGTGTGCGCTGTCCGCCGTGGACGTTGCGCTCGATGTCTTCGGCGAGGCGATCGGGGACCGTGGCGAATTCCGCCGCCGTCTCGCCCAGCTTTTCCTCGAGCGCATCGAGGCGGCTGCTCTCCGCATCGACCAGCAGATGGCGCAGGCGGTCGTATTCGCCGCTCATCGCGGGGGCCTCAGCCGTGTCCGGCGCCGTCCTGCGCACCACGCAGGCGCAACGCCAGTTCCGCCATCATGTCGGCCATGTCCTCGCGGGCGAGTTTTTCATCGCCGAGGCGACGATGGCCAGAGGCGAACTGGTCCTTCGCGCCCTGCAATGCCTGCGTCAGCTGTTGTTCCAGCTGCGCCATCGCTTCGCGCAGGCGCGCTTCGCTGGAGACGGCATCGTCCTCGTGGCGCTGCAACGCCGCGGTGATTTCGTTCGATTGGGTGCGCAGGGACTGGCCGAAGCGGGTATCGACGTCTTCCAGGGCGCCAGTACGGGCGGCGGATTCCTGCCGCAACTGGCCCTGCAGGCGTTCGATCTGCGCGGCCTGGCGCGCCTCGAGTTCGGCGACGCGCTTCTGGCCATCGGCGAGGATGCGCGCGGATTCGGCTTCGAAGCGATCGTGGAGCTCGCCCAGGCGGCGCTCGAAATCGCGGACCACGCTGCCGAACATCAGCTCGCGGATCTGCTCCATCTTGTGCTCGCCGGGCGGGCTGGTGGCGCCAGTGGCGACGTCGGCCACGGTGTCCGGGGCTTGCTTTCCATTCTTCTTGCCGGTCATTGCGCTATCCCCTGCGATTCAAGCGGTGCCGGCAGATACTGGCAGAGGCGTGCGGGCCGGACAAGCGATTTTCCCGCGCTCTGTGAACTCGGTTCGTCCCATTCAGCGCCGGCCGGGCTGGATGAAGCCGAGGAATTCGTTGCGGGTGCGGGCGTCTTCACGGAAGGTACCGAGCATGCTCGAGGTCATCATGCTGACACCGCGCTTGTGGATGCCGCGGGTGGTCATGCATTCGTGCGCGCCTTCCACCACCACCGCAACGCCCTGTGGACGCAGCGCGCGCTGGATGCACTGGGCGATCTGCGCGGTCATTTTTTCCTGCACCTGGAAGCGCCGTGCGTAGGCCTCGACCACGCGCGCCAGTTTGCTGATGCCGACCACGCGACCTTTCGGCAGGTAGCCGACATGGACGCGACCGATGATCGGCGCCATGTGATGTTCGCAATGGCTTTCGTATTCGATGTCGCGCAACACGATCATTTCGTCGTAGCCCTCGACTTCCTCGAAGGTGCGCTGCAGGTAATCGTCGGGATCGATGGCGTAGCCGCTGAACCAGTCGCCGTAGGCCTTGACCACGCGCTTGGGCGTATCGAGCAGGCCCTCGCGGGTCGGATCGTCGCCGGCCCAACGCAGCAGGGTGCGCACGGCGGCTTCGGCATCATTGCGACTGACGCCGTTGCGGCGGTCGGGGGAGTCGGGTTCGTCCATGGCGGAATGGTAGCGCGGCAGGACGATGCGGCGTGATCGTCACCCCAACGATCAATCACCCCAGCCGCCAGCCCAGCCCCGTTACCCGGCTGGCCTGTCGCGACAGCGCGGCCACGATCACGTCCGCGCTACCAGCGATGTGCAGCGTGTTGCGGGCGCGGGTGATCGCGGTATAGAGGAGTTCGCGACTGAGGACGCGACTGTCGCTGCGTGGCAGTTGCAGCCAGATGTCATCGAATTCGCTGCCTTGTGCCTTGTGCACGGTCATGGCGAAGGCGGATTCGTGCGCGGGCAACGCGGCGGGATGGAAGGCGCGCACGCCGTCACGACCGGCGAACCACACCAACGGGGCGCCATGTTCGTCCGCCAGGCAGATGCCGACGTCGCCGTTGAACAACTGATGGCGCTCGCTGTTTTCGGTGATGAGCAGCAGGCGGCCGGGAAACCACGCTGGCGGCGTGCCGATGCGGCGACCGGACAGTTGCGCGGCGATGCGCGTGTTGAGGCCACGCGCCCCTTGCGGACCCTCGCGCAAGGCCGTCAGCAGACGCAAATGGCCGGCCAGTTCCAGCGCGACGGCCGGATCGGAGCACGAGGCCAGTGCGCGCCAGTGCGTCAGCAACGCCGGCTGCGCCTGCAGCGGATCGTCGACGTTTTCGTGGAAGTGGACGTTCGACAGCGTGCCGCCGCGGAGCAGGGCCAGAGCTGCCAGCGCGTCGCCATCGCGCACGGCTTCGGCCAGTGGCGCGAGCTGCAAGGCATCGCTTTGCCGCCAGCCGCGCAACAAGTGCACGCGGCTGCCGCGCAGGGAGCGCGGCGATGCTTCGTCGTCCTGTGTTTGCAAGCCATCGCCGGCCGCGCCGAGGATCGCTGCCAGCACGTCGCCGGCTTCCACCGACGGCAGCTGGTCGGCATCGCCGAGCAAAATCAGTTGCGCACCAGCGGCGATCGCTTCGACCAGTTTGCACATCAGCGGCAGGTCGACCATCGACGCTTCGTCCACCACCACGATGTCGCACGGCAGGGGATTACCGGCATCGTGGCGGAAACGCGGCGAGCCGCGCACGGGCCCGAGCAACCGATGCAGGGTGCTGGCACCGGAAGGCAACGCCGCGAGCAGGTCGGCATCGATGCCGGCTGCCGCCATCTGTTGCGCGGCGCGCTGCACGCTTTCCGCCATGCGTTCGGCGGCGCGACCGGTGGGCGCGGCCAGGGCGATGCGCGGCACTGGTTTGCCGGCATGGATCGCCGCGGCGATGCGCAGGACCAACAATCGCGCGATGGCGGTGGTCTTGCCGGTACCGGGGCCGCCGGTGATCAGCACCAGCGCGCGCTGCAACGCCAGTGCAGCGGCGCGCGCTTGGCGATCATCGTCATGCGTATCGGGGAACAGCGTTTCGAACAGAGATTGGGCAGCGGCATGGTCGCTTCCCATCGGCTGCGCCGCGATGCGTTGCAAGCCCGACGCCAACCGGCGTTCGTATTCGCGATACCGGCGCAGGTAGAGCAGGCCGTGTTCGAGCACCAGCGGCGTGGCGGCGGATTCCGTGTCGGCATGCTCGGGCACGGCGACGAAGCGCGATGCCTCCAATGCCTGCAACCAGGTTGCGGCATCCGGCCACGGCAGATCGATGTCGACGACTTGTCGCGGTTGCGCCGGATCGAACGCGGCATGGCCCTGCGCAACCGCGAGTGATGCCAATGCAGCGGCGGCCAATACGGTATCGGGCGTGGCTGGATCGAGCCGGCGCAGGCTTTGCGCCAAGGCATCGTCGAGGGTGCGCAAGGCTCCGCTTTGCTGCAGGGCGCGCAACAGGCTCATGCGGCGACTCCCGTGACGACATGGCCGAACAACGCATCGAGCGCATGCACCAGTTCCGGCGAGAAACGTTGCGCATGGATGCCGGGCGAATCGCTGCGCGTGGCATCGAGGCCACGACAGAACAGATAGCGGATGCCGCCGAAATCGCGGGCGTAGTCGTACTCATCGCCGAGGCGGAAACGCAGCCAGCGATGCAATGCCAGCGTGTAGATCAATGCCTGCAAGTCGTACTCGCTGTGCGCCATCGCCCGTTGCAAGGCAGGCGCGTCATACGTTGGCAGGCGGTTGGATTTGTAGTCGAGCACGTACCACTTGCCATCGACGTGGTAGGTGAGATCGATCAAGCCCGTCATCAGCCCTTCCAGTCGCTGGCGCAGGCCGAAGCCGTGGCGATCGCGCACCACGCCGTGGCCGTGCAGCAGTTCCAGCAACGCATCGATCTGCACCGGCTGCAGCGCGAACTGGAATTCGATTTCCGCACGTCGCGCGCCCGCCGGCACATCGCACAGGCGCACGCCTTCCGGCAAGCCAACTGTGAGCGTGTTGCCGATCAGTTGCGCGGTCAACACGACGCCATCCTCCAGCACATCGGCGCCATAGCCCTCTTCGCGCAAGGCTTTGGCGATGATGTCTGCTTCGCCATCCGGCGCGCCATCACCCGCACTCCAGCCCTGCCACCTTGCGAAATCGGTATGCTCCAACGCCGCATGCAGCGCCACGCCGTAGCGGTTGCCGGCAAAACGCGGATCGAATTGGCCATCGTCAACAGTGTCTTCCACCGCATCGGGTTCGTCGTTGCCACCACCGGCCGGGAGTGTCGATGCACTGCTGGCATCGCCGCCGTCGGCTTTCGCCAACTGGCTGAAACTGTAGACCCACCAGTCGTTCGACAGGGGCCGCGTGGCCACTCGCGCTGGGGGCACCGTGGTATCGGTCGCGGGCGACAAACGCGGCAGGTCAGGTGACGGCGAACGTGCATCGAAGACGATGCCGGCGCTGGCCGCGAACGCCGCCGGATCACGCAGCATCTTCGCCAGTGCGGTCTTGTCATGGTTGTAGAACATGCCGCTGGCGATCCACAGCGCATGTTCGGCACGAGTGAGACCGACATAGAGCAGGCGCGCGTCCTCCGCGGATTGTTCTTCCTTCCATTCGTCGCTGGCGACCTGCCATTGCGCTTCCGGAAGATCGAACTTCCAGTGCAGACGCCGGCAGCCTTCTTCATCGTGCGCCACGCAATGGCGACCGGGCGAAGATCCCCTGCGCCCGATACCGGCGAAAGGCAGGAACACCAGCGGGTATTCCAGCCCCTTGCTCTTGTGCAGGGTAACGATCTGCACGCGGCGCGCGTCGGATTCCAGGCGCAGCAATTGCGTTTCGTCTTCGCTATCGGCGCTGGCGATGCGACGTTCGAGCCAATCGACCAATCCGTGCAAGCCCAGTGCCTGTCGCTGCGCTTCCTGCAGCAGCTCGGCGAGTTGCAGGTAGTTGCTGAGGCGGCGTTCGCCGTCGAACAAGCCAAGCAGGTGTTCGCCATGGCGCGCGCAGAGATCACAGACCAGCGCGAGGATGCCGGCGCGATTCCAGCGTTCGCGCCACGCCTGTGCCTCCTGTTGCCACGCATGGCTGGCGACGACATCGTGGTCCAGTTTTTCGATCGCCGCTGCATCTGCGCCAACCAGCACGGTGGCCAGCGCCGCGCGCAGACGGCCATCGTCGCCGGTGTGCAGCAATGCCAGCAGCAGCGCGTGGAGTTCGCGTGCTTCGGCGGTGGCGAACAGACTTTGTTTGCCGGCAGCGACCGCCGGAATGCCGACCATGGCCAGCGCTTGCTGGATCATCGTGGCTTCGCGATGCGAGCGCACCAGCACAGCGATGTCACCGGGCTGCACCGCGCGCATGCCGTTCTTGTCTTTCAACGTCGCCTTGCCGATGCGTGCATCCGTCAACACGGCGTGGATCGCGGCCACGCAGGCATCGGTAGCGCGTTCACGCGAGGCGTCGGCGCTCCATGGCTTCGGTTTGCCTTTGGCGTCGAATTCCCCGGTCTGCGGGGCTTGCCAGACGGTCAATGCCGGCGCGGATTCGCCATCGCGCAGGAAATCCTCGTTGCTGCGGGAGCCACCCGGCTCGACCGGATGGAAGCGGATCTCGGGTTTTTCGCAAACGAAATTACTTACATTGCCGTATAACGTCGCGATGGCGGCCAGCAGCGCAGGCCGCGAACGAAAGTTGTGCGATAACAACGGCGCTTCGGCGGCGGTGTCGCGGGCGACGAGGTAGGCGTGCACGTCGCCGCCACGGAAGCCGTAGATCGCCTGCTTTGGATCGCCGATCAGGAACAACGCGGGTGCGCCGCTGCCGGCGCCGAAGACGTGATTGAAGATCGCCCATTGCCGTGCGTCGGTATCCTGGAATTCATCCACCAGCGCGACCTGGTATTGCGCGCGCAGTCGCGCTGCGAGCACATCGCCATCGCTGCCGGCGAGGGCATCGGCAACACCGTCGATCAGATCGTCATAGGTCTGCACGCGGCGCTGCTGCTTGAGGGTCGCCATGCGCGCATGGGTGTCGGCGCGGAGGCGATGGAGCAAAGCGACGCGACGGCGGGCGACGTATTCGCGCTGCATTCGCAGTGCTTCGAGATAAGGCGCAATCGCCGCGAACAACGGCGATTCCGGCGTCTTTCCGGTCTGCGCCTTGTTGGTTTTCGCCAGCAGCGCCTCGTGTTGCAGGTTGGCGAGCTTGTCGTGTTCGAACGGAGTGTCGCCATCACCGGATTCCGACCACTGTTTCGCCGCATCGAACAACGCGTGGATCCAATCAGGTTTGTAGCTTTGGGCGTTGAGGACTTTTCCATCGAGCGCCGACAATAGTGCCATGCGGAAATCTTCGCCATGGGCGCGGAACGCTTGCGCCAGCGCTTCGCTGGTCTCGCGCAATGCCGGCGCAGGATCCGCGGGCAGCGGCAAGTCCGGCGGCAGCAACACCGGCTCACGCATCAGCGCCGACAGGTCTTTCGCCAATGCCTCATGACCCTGGCCCCACAACGCGAACAGATCATCGACGGACGCGGCATCGATGGCGTGCGCGCGCCACAGGTCGGCGGCGACTTCGCTACGCAGGTCGCGATCATTGGCCAGCAATTCCGGGGCGGCAAAGGCGCGCCCGGTTTCCACTGCATGTTCGCGCAATACGCGCATGCAGAAGCCGTGGATGGTGAAGATGGCGGCGAGATCGGATTCCAGCACGGCCTGGCGCAGGCGTCGGCGCAGGGCGTCGCGACTTTCATCTCCCCGCGCCAGATGCACGTCGAGGATGTGCCGCGTCAGCGTCGTCTCTTGCGTCTCGTCGCCCGTGGCCGCTGCGTCCAGCACCTCGAGCGCGAGTTGCAGGCGTTCGCGGATGCGCTTGCGCAATTCCTGCGTCGCCGCTTCGGTGAAGGTCACCGCCAGCACTTCGCCGATGCGCAGGCCGCGCTCGACCACCAGTCGGGTCGCCAGCGTGGCCAGGGTGAAGGTCTTGCCGGTGCCGGCGCTGGCTTCGATCAGGCGAACGCCAGTCAACGGAAGATCGAGATACGGATCGCGCGCTTCGATGTTCATTCGCCATCCTCAGCATCATCGCGCTGCGGAAGTTCGATTTCGCCGATGCCGTCGATCTCGATGGGCACGGCATGGCCGCGCGTCACCGCACCGAAGATCTTGCCGCTCACTGCGGCGAAATCGCGCAAGCTGTCGGCATCGGCGAAAGGACCGCGACCACGGAGCGCAAGGCGCAAGGCCGCGTCATCGCCTTCGGCCCAGCCGCGCGCGCTGCCATGCCATTTTTCCGCAGCTTTTTTCACACCTTGCGCGACCTTTCCGGCGGTTGCCAGCTTGAACAATTCCCACGCGCTGTACGGCGCGAACGGCAATGGCTGGCGCAGTCCGTCGTCGCGAAGCACCAGCAATGCGCGCAAGGCATCGCGTGCCGCTTCGCGACCGATCGACGGACGCGTATGCGGCCCGATGCCGTCATCGCCATCATCGAACAATTCGTCGAACGGCAGCTCCACGCCAGCCGCTTCCGCCAACAACCAATCGAGTCCGTGGCGAATCGCCGCCGGACCATTCATCTCGCCGAAGCGCAGCCGCATCAGTCCCTGCGGCCATGCGTCGGTGATGCGGCCATGCAGGCGCACGCCATCGATCTCGGTTTCCAACGACAAGGTGCTGGCGACGGCAGTTCCACGCCAGTGACCGAACGCCCGCGCGTACGGATCGATTTCCGCCACCAACTCGTCCAGCACGTGTCGCCCCGGCGCACCCGACGGCAACAGGCCGCGCGCGCGCAGCGATCCTTGCAGTGCCGATGGAGTCGCGCCGCCGACCAATCCGTCGAACACCGCGCGCTGCAGGCGACTGCGTTGCAATCCGCGTCCCGGCGCCTGCAAGGGTTCGACGTCTTCGCCGGCTGCTTCGATTTCGGGCAAGCGCAGATGCAGGCGTTGGCGCAGGAACGTTCCTGTCGGATCGAGCAGGAAACCGCGCAATGCGCCCAGTGACAACTCGGTACGGTCTTCCGGCGGTGGCGCGAATGCAGCAGCCGCATCCATCCATGGAGCGACGCGCGTCCGTGGGCCCGACAGCGAGGTCGCCGCCGGTCGCCAACCGCCGCGATAGCTGAAGAAACGCGGATCGTCGGCGCCAAACGCAGCGGGCGAAAACGGTTGCAGCGAATGCCGCAGCACCAGCTGCTTCGCCGCCTGCTGTGGTCGCGCGTGGTACGCACTCGCCGCCGCAAGCAATTCCGTCACCAGCACCGAGGGTTCGCGCACGCTGCCATCGCGCGGATCGGCGCCAAGCCAGCTCAGATAGAACACGTCCTGCGCCGCGGCAAACAATTGCAGAAAGAGGAAGCGATCGTCGTCGCGGGTGGAACGATCACCGCGGCGCCGCTTGCCGCTGCCGAGTTCGGCGGTGAGGCGGTTGAGGCCAGCGGCGGGATCACGGCGCGGGAAATCGCCGTCGTTCATGCCCAGCAGGCAGATCACGCGAAACGGCAGCAGGCGCATCGGCACCATCCGCGCGAAACTGACGCCGCCGGTGAGCAACGGCGCGCGGGTATCGGCTGCGGACAACTCCGCCGTGAAATGCGCGCGCACGACTTCCCCGGCAATCGGAGCGGTGAATCCGGCACGTTCGGCATCCTCCGCGAAGGCATTGATCGTCGTGCGCAGGCGATCCAGCGCGCGCTGTCCCTGCACGGTCGCGGGCGAGCGTGGCAGCAAGGCGTCGAGCAGCGCCAGCAAACGCTCGCGCCACTGCGCCGGCGACATCGCCTCGCCGAACAGGCGCTGGTGCCGGGCGAGCACGCGCAGCAGGCGCAACACCGCATCAAGTGCGGCCAGTGCACTGCCTTCGAGGTTGGTCCACGGCGCGACACCGGCGCTGCTTTCACCAGTGCTGCTCTCACCAGTGATGAAGTCCTCGCTGTCACTGGCATGACCCAGCAACAGGCGATCCAGCGCGAACTGCCAGGTGTAGGCGTCATCGTTCGGCGCACCATGGTGCGTGCGGTGCGCGGCATCGATACCCCAGCGCACGCCGGCATCCTGCAACCACGCATGCAGGCGTTCGAAATCGTCGGCATCCAGACCGGAGGCTTCGGCCAGCGGCGCACTCGCCAGCAGGTCCAGCGTTTCCTCCAGACCGAAACGCGAGACCGGCAATGCCAGCAGGCGCAGGAAAACTTCGGCCAGCGGTTCTTCCACCAGCGGACTGGCATCGGCCACGGTGTAGGGAATCGGATCGCCAGCGCCATGGCTGCCGAAGACCGCATCGAGGTGCGGCACGTAGGGATCGATGTCCGGTGCCAACACCGCGATCTCGCGCGGTTGCAGCGGCGGATCGAAACGTTTGTCCTCCAGCAAGGCGCGCAAACGGTCGTGCAACACCTGCAATTCTCGCAGTCGTGTGTGGCAGGCGTGGAATTGCAGGCTGGGATCATCGCCGGCGATGCGTACGCCATCGTCGTCCACCGTCGCGGCGCGACGATGGAACAGATCGCCCTGCATCCGCCGCAGCAGGCTGCCGCGCAGCTCGCCGCCGCCCAGTGCCGGATCGGCATGCGCGAAAAATTCCGCGGACGGATGCACCACCTCGCCACTGCCGAGCAAGGCCATGAAATCGCGTCCGGCCGCGCCCCAATCGCGCAGCAACGGATTCTCGTCGCCATCGGCGAACGGCGCCTCGCCCGCGTGCAGGCGTGCGCCGAGCGATTGCAGATCTCCCCAATATTCCGCGCTGGGCGTCGGCAGGTAGAAATGCAGGGTCCCGACCCGCGCCTGCGTGGCAATCACCCGCAACACGTCGGGCGAGACGTTGAGAGTGGCGAAGACGAATAGCCGTGACGGCAACCCGGCAGGCAGCGCATCGCCAGCGGTGTAACGCGCGAGATAGTCCTGGATGCGTCGTGCCCGATGCGAACGGCCAGCCGCGACCGCGCGCCACAGCAGCGCCTGCGGATCGGCGGGATCGGCGCCGTCTTCCCAGCGCAGCAACCAGTCACGACGCCACGCCTGGTATTTCTCGAAGACGTTGGCCAGTTCGCCAGCCAAGGCCCAGCGCTTCACCGCGTCGCCGTCGGCCAGATAGGTGGAGAGTTGCGCCATCGCCGGCTGCGCCAGCAAGGCCGGATCGCCCAGTGCCGCGTACAGACGCCAATGCAGCGTCGCCGCATCGAGATCGTCAGCGCTCTTGCCGAGATTGGCATCGAGGGCGCGCGCGACGAATTCGCCCGGGGTGAGGAATTCCAGATTGGCGCTGATGCCATGCCGCTGCGCCAGGGTCGCCTGCAACCAACGCCGCATCGCCGCCTGCGGGATCAGGATGATGTCCGGGGTCAGCAGTGACTGGCCGGCGGCTGGCGTCCGCAACCTATCCGCCAGCAACCCCGCCAGCACGTCGAGCGCATTCGATTGGTAGAGGCGGAAGTCGGGCGCGGCGGGGTGATTCATCGTTGCCGGCATTGTGCCGGAGCCAAATCGCATTGACTGAGATCGCCGGCTCCGATCATGGCCATCTGTTGCACATGCGCCACCCACATCATCATTGCGCAGTATTGGCGGGGCTCCATTCAGCTTGCCCCACGCACTCTGTGCAGGTATTCGGGGAAGAAGTGTCCATACGTTTGCGCGAGCCTGTCGCCCCTGCCGTCCAACTGACCGACCTGCGCCTGGTGCGCGGCGGACGCGTGGTGCTGGGTGATGTGAACCTCAGCGTTGCGCGCGGCAGCATCACCGCCGTGCTCGGCCCGTCCGGCAGCGGCAAATCGACCTTGCTCTCCGCGCTCACCGGCGAACTGCTGCCGAGCGGCGGTTCGGTTGAACTGTTCGGCCAGCCGTTGCCGCGCGATCGGCGTGCGCTGCTGGAACTGCGCAAGCAGGTCGGCGTGCTGTTGCAGGGCAATGGCCTGCTCACCGATCTCACGGCCGCCGAAAACGTGGCTCTGCCATTGCGCGCGCATACCGACCTGCCGGACGCGGTGATCGATCGTCTGGTGGCGATGAAGCTGCACGCGGTCGGCCTGCGCCATGCCGCCGATCTCTATCCGCGCGAACTGTCGGGCGGCATGGCGCGTCGTGTTGCGCTGGCGCGCGCGCTGGCGCTCGATCCACCACTGATGATCTACGACGAACCGCTGACCGGCCTTGATCCGATCGCGTCGGGCGTGATCATGAGCCTGATCGCCCGCCTCAACGCCACGCTCGGCCTGACCAGCATCATCGTCAGCCACCATGTGCACGAAACCCTGCCGATCACCGACCAGGCGGTGGTGATCGCCGATGGCCGCATCGTCTTCACCGGCTCACCGGCGGAATTGCAAGCCAGCCACGATGCCTTCGTCCGCCAGTTCCTCGACGGCGCGCCGGACGGGCCAATTCCCTTCGATGCCGCGGCGCGGCCGGTGGCCACATGACACCCGTGACCGACATCCTGCGATCGCTCGGACAGGCCGGACTGTTCTCGCTCAGCGTGCTGCGCGCGTCGTTTCCGCCGACCCGCGACATGGCCGCGGAGTTCGTTCGCGAGGTCTACAAGATCGGCGCGCGTTCGTTGCCGATCATCCTGGTTGGTGGCGCCTTCGTCGGTCTCTCGGTGACGCTGCTCGGCTATCGCGCACTCGATACCTACGGCGCCAGCAACCAGGTCAGCGCGATGCTCGGCCTCGGGCTGTATCGCGAACTGGCTCCGGTGCTCACCGCGCTGCTGTTCATCGGTCGCGCCGGTTCGTCGATCGCCGCCGAACTCGGCTTGATGCGCGCCACCGACCAGATCACCGCGCTCGGCCTGATGGCGATCGATCCGGTGGCGAAAGTCGTGGTGCCGCGCTTCTGGGCGGCGGTGCTGGCGGTGCCGCTGCTGGTCGCGTTCTTCTGCTCTGCCGCGATCGCCGCCGGCTGGTTCGAATCGGTGCACGTGATCGGCCTCGATGCCGGCACCTTCTGGCAAGTGATGAAGGATGCGGTGGACGTGCAACACGACTTCCTGCCGGCCTTCCTCAAGGCCGCGGTGTTCGGCGCGATCGCCGCACTGGTGTCGTCTTACGTCGGCTTCCACGCCGAACCGACCATCGAGGGCACTTCGGTGGCGACCACCCGCGCGGTGGTCAACGCCTCGCTGCTGGTCCTGATGTTCAACTTCGTCCTTTCGGCGCTGATGTTCCGATGAACGCACATTCCAACCCCTTCAACGTCATGGAGATCCAGCCATGAGCATTCGCGGTCCACGCCTCGAATTCGCCGTCGGCGCCTTCCTGCTGCTCGCCCTGGGCACCCTGCTGGTGCTGGCGTTCGCCTCCACCAACGGCAAGTTCGGCATCGGCGGCAGCGCCACCTATCCGTTGAAGGCGCACTTCTCCGCCATCGGCCAGTTGCGGCAGTCGGCGCCGGTGAAGATCGGCGGCGTCACCGTCGGCAGCGTGTCCGACATCCAGCTCGATCCGCAGAAATACGACGCGGTGGTGACGATCGCCATGCAGTCGAAATACAAGGATCTGCCGGTCGATACCACCGCCGGCGTGTTCACCAGCGGCCTGCTCGGCGAGTCCTACATCGGCCTGACGCCGGGCGGCGATCCCAACGTGCTGAAGGCCGGTGGCGAGATCACCTTCACCCAGCCAGCGGTCGACCTGCTGCAGCTGGTCGGCAAATACATGTTCAGCGGCGGTGGTGCCAAGCCGGGCAATGATGCGCCGGCTGCGTCCGCCGATGACGCCAAATCCACTCAGGAATCCAAGCCATGAACCGCAGTCTCCTCGCCCTGTCGCTCACCGCTGCGCTGGCCATCGCCGTGCCGGTGGCTGCATCCGCGCAGCAGAACGTCGTCGCCCATGCGCAACTCGGCGTGCCGAGCCAGATGGTGTTGACGAACAGCCAGCGCATCATCACCACACTGGAAAAGCGTCGCGCCGAGTTCACCAAGAATCGCGCCGCGCTGAGCAGCTTCGTCAACAGCGAATTCAACCAGATGTTCGATCGCGATTACGCCGCGCGCCTGGTGCTGGGTCGCCATGCCCGCGGCGCCGCGCCGGCCGATGTCGCCGCGTTCTCGACCGCGCTCGGCGACAACCTGATGCAGCGCTATGGTTCCTCGCTGCTCGACTTCAACACCAGACTGACCCCGCGGGTGAAGTCGGAATCGGCGCTGCCGAACAATGTCGGCGTGCGCGTCAACAGCGAACTGCTGCGCGGCGGCGGCGATCCGGTGCCGGTGACCTACTTCATGCATCAGGTCAACGGCCAGTGGAAGGTCTTCGACGTGCAGGTGGAAGGCGTGTCCTTCGTGCAGACCTTCCGCAACCAGTTCGACGCCCCGCTGTCACAGAAGGGCATCAAGGCGGTGGCGCAGGATCTCGCCAACGGCCAGATCCAGGCGAGCACCAAGTAGAAATGACCGACGCTGCCGCCAGCATCGAAATGCAGGGTGGACGCCTCGTCTTTGACGGGGCGTTGCTGCGTCCGGCACTCGCAGCGCTGTGGCCGAAGCTGGCGAAAGCCGGGGTGGTTTCCACGATCGACCTGAACCGGGTCTCGCGCATCGACAGCGCCGGCATGGCGCTGGTCGGCTGGCTGGCGGATCATCATCCGCAGGCCATACTTATCGGCACGCCGACGGGATACGAAGAGCTGCGTGCCGCCTATCGCCTTGATGCACGCTTGAATTTCGCCCACTGAATTCCCATTCCGGCAACAACCATGGTTTCCGTCCGCACCCACCGCCCCGTCATCGCCGCCGCACTCGTCCTGGCGCTGACCGCCTGCGCGCAACAAGGCGGCACTCGCGCGGATGCGGCATCCGCCGGCACCGTGGTTCCGGCGACACCGGCGCAGAACGACAGCAACGCAACACCGGCATCAGTAGCGGCCGTTGCGGACACGACGACATCGGCAGCCCCCGTCAGCACGGATGCGGCGACGAACGCGGTGCAAAAAACCACGACCGCCAACGACCCGGCGGCCACCAGCGCGGAGGCCGACTACCAAGCGTTGTATGGCGATGCCGGCGGCACGGCGGCGCAGGGATCGTCGCAGGCGTGGGATCCGTGGGAACCCTTCAATCGCAAGATGCACGCGATCAACAACGCCGTCGACCACGCGATGATCCATCCGGTCGCGGTCGTTTACTCGCATGTGATGCCGCGCCCGATCCGCACCGGCGTCTCCAATTTCTTCCGCAACCTCGGCGGTCCCAGCAACACCGTCAACGCGGTGCTGCAAGGCAGGCCCTCGCAAGCCGGCGGCTCGCTGTTCCGGTTCCTGGTGAACAGCACCTTCGGCATCGGCGGCCTGTTCGATGTCGCCACCGCGATGCACATCCCCGACAAGAGCGGAGACCTCGGCCAAACCTTCGCGACTTGGGGCTGGAAAAAATCGCGTTACCTGGTGCTCCCGGTGTTCGGGCCACGCACCGTGCGCGATGCCGTGGGCATGGTCGGGGACATGCAACTCACGCCGCTGCGCAATACCCGCAGCGTCGCCGGCCAGGTGGCGCTGCAAACCGTTTCGGTGATCAACATCCGCGCGCAACTGCTGTCCACCGACGCCCTGCGCGAAGGTGCGATCGACGATTACCGCCTGTTCCGCGATGCCTGGTGGCAACGCCGCAATTACCAGCTGTGGAACGAGGACAAACCCGACGACGCCGTGGCGCCTCTGCCGGAATACCTGCAGACCAAGCCGGACTGAGGCAACGCCCGATCATTCCTGGTCGGTATCGCCTGCATCAAGTCCCAGCAGCGGTAACGCGACATCGCTCGGCAACACCTCCACATCCCGCAACTTGCGCTCGATCGCACGGCTGCGCACGCCGGTTTCATCGATCTTGTTGCTGGCCTCGGTCAGCTTCTTCTTCACCGCATCGAGTGCCACGCCGAATTTCCCGAACTCGCTCTTGATCGCGCCGAGCGTTTGCCACACCTCGCTGGAGCGCTTCTCGATCGCCAGCGTGCGGAAGCCCATCTGCAGGCTGTTGAGCACCGCAAGTAACGTAGTCGGCCCGACCGGAGTGACGCGCAACTCGCGTTGCAGCATGTCGAACAAGCCGGGACGACGCAGCACTTCGGCGTACAGGCCCTCGGTCGGCAGGAACAGCAGCGCGAAATCGGTGGTGTGCGGCGGCTCGATGTATTTGTCGCGGATCTTCTTCGCCTCGTCGCGGATGCGGCGTTCCAATGCGGCGCCGGCATCATTCGCGGCATCGGCATCGGCGCGCTCCTGCGCATCCAGCAGTCGCTCGTAGTCTTCGTGCGGGAACTTGGCGTCGATCGGCAACCATACGGTCCCGCCCTCCAACTGTCCCGGCAAGCGCACCGCGTATTCGACCCGCTCGTTGCTGCCCGGACGCGTCGTCACGTTGCCGGCGTACTGCTCCAGCGTCAGCACCTGTTCCAGTAATGCACCCAGCTGCACTTCGCCGAAGGTGCCGCGTGTCTTGACGTTGGTGAGCACGCGCTTGAGATCGCCGACACCGGTGGCCAGTTGCTGCATCTCGCCAAGGCCGCGCTGCACCGCCTCCAGCCGCTCCGACACCAATCGGAACGATTCACCCAAACGGGTTTCCAGCGTGCTTTGCAGTTTCTCATCGACCGTCGCGCGCATCTGCTCGAGCTTCTGCGCGTTGTCGGCTTGCAACGCCTTCAACTGCGTTTCCAGGGTCGTGCGCAGCTCGCCCAGTGTTTGCGTATTGCGATCGCCGAGCTCGCGCAGGCGCTGGCCCAGCGCATCGGCGAACTGTTGCTGCCGCGTCGTGGTGTCGAGACGGGCGTTGTGGGCGTCATCGCTCAATGCTTTCTGGAACGCATCGAGACGGGTGTCGGTGCGTTCGGTGAGGTCATTGATGCGACGCGACTGCGCGGTCGCGCTCGACTCCAGCGATTCGCGCAATTCACCGCGGCCCGACCGCTGTTCCTCGCGCAAGGCGTCTTCCAGGCGTTCACGCAATTCCGCCAATGCGGCATCGGGCTTGCGCAGCAACAACACGACCAGCAGGACGATGGCGATCGCCACCGCGACGAGGAGAATCAGGATGAGCGTGGACGTTTCAGGCATGCGCGCAGTGTAGCGGCGGGCGTCTCAATGGCCGAGATCAACCCGCCAGTGCGGTCCCGAACAGATGCCCGATGCCCGACGTGACCGCCATCGCCGCGGCACCCCAGAACAGCACCCGCAACGCGCCTTTCCATTTCGATGCGCCGCCCAGCCAGCCCGCCATGGCGCCCAGCACGGCCAGCAATGCCAATGTCGCGAGGATCAGGATCCAGCTGAATCCAACTTGCCCGGCGAACAGCCACGCAATCGCGATCGGCAGCAACGCGCCCGTCGAAAACGCCGACGCCGACGCCAACGCCGCCTGCACCGGATTGGCCGACAGATGGCCGACGATGCCGAGTTCATCGCGCAAGTGGGTGCCCAGCGCATCGTGGGCAGTCATTTCCTCGGCGACTTGCGCCGCCAGCTCGCGCGACAGGCCGCGCTGCATGTAGATATGGGTGAGTTCACGGAGTTCGGCGTCCGGCATTTCCTCCAACTCGCGCCGTTCCTTTTCGGTATCGGCACGCTCGGTATCGGCCTGCGTACTCACCGAAACGTATTCGCCCGCCGCCATCGACAACGCCCCGGCCACCAACGCGGCCACGCCGGTCATCGCCAGTGCGCGCGGCGCGGCGCCGGCCGCGGCGACGCCCATCAACAGCGAACTGGTGGAGATCAAGCCGTCATTGGCGCCGAGCACGGTCGCGCGCATCCAGCCGATGCTGTCGTTGCGGTGGCCTTCGTGATGGGGGCGGGAGAGCTTGGCCATGTCGGGACGGAATGGAATCGGGAGGCATCATTGTGCCCTGCCGTCGGAATTCCCCGATTGACAGCCCGGGCGTCGCGTGAGAAGTTGCGGCCATGGGAATCCGCGACCGCCGTCACATATCCGTCCATGGCCGCCTTGTGGTGCTGGGCCTGCTGTCCATGCTGTCGGCCGCCGCCTGGTCCAGGGAATCCCTGTGCGGGGCGAATCTGTCTTCCGACGACGAGGTGGAAAAGGTCGCGATCGCCGCGCGCCCCGTTTCCGAGGCTGCGCTGGCGTCGTTCCGCAATGCCGACATTCCCCTTCGACCGGAAATACAGGCGGATCTCGGCGGCCTCCTCACCCGACAACAGCTGGAAGCGCGTGATCCGCGCAAGCAACTGTTGCTGGAGTTCGACGAGGTGTCGAACCTCACGCGCCATACGCCGAAATGAGGGTTCACTCCATGCATCCAGCCGCAGCGAAGACACACCACTTGCCTCCTGCACGCAGTCTGCTTGCTGCATCGATACTGTTGATGGCTATCCAGGGATGTTCATCCGCCATGACCTCACCGACCGACCGCACGCCTTCCGACACGAGCACGTCGCCCGCCCATGGCCAACTGTGGGAATGGCCGCTGAAGTTCGTCCGCCACAACTTCACGATGGGCGCGTTCGATGTCCAGTCCTATCGCGTGGTCTATGCGAACTTTCCGTATACATCGGATGGACCTGAGCCATCTCTCGCGTCATTTGGACATCGCCATGCCGACCTGTTTACGGCATGGCGGCTTTCTCTACCCAACTTTCCTCCACCGGCAGATCTGAATTGGGTCTCCAAGGATGGCACCATGTTGCATGCCACCGTCGATCTCGACCAAATATTCAAGGATCGCCTGATCCGTCACAACGTGCCGCGCGATGAGGTGTCTCCCAATGCCAGCATCGGCGACCCCGGCATCATCATCGAGATCGACAACCGCACCGTGAATGTCTACATGCTGGCGCACATTGCCACGAAGCACCTGCAGATTCCGGGCAACAAGTACAGCGATTTCCGCAATGACCTGATCAAGGTCTACAGCAAGACTTACTGAAACGTTTTGGGGGAGACATGGGGAACGTATTCGGCAGAGACGAAGATCACGTCCGCAGGGATCAGGCCACCACCGCCGATCTGCAACAGTACGCGGAAGCGCGTCAACAGCTGGGCCAGATGCAGGTCCCCGTGCTGCTGCACGCAGGTAATCCGCATGAACGTTTGTATATCGCAGCACTGGATGGCACCGGAAACAGCATGCGCAAGGACAAACCGGAAAACTGGAGTGCTGTTGCGAAGATCCACGACCAACTCATCCATAACCGGAACCCGGCAATTTATTCCGGCTACGTCGAAGGCATCGGTACCCAGGATCATTTGATCCCTCGTGCCTGGGACGGCTGGCGGGCAACCAGTTTCGACGAACGTGTGGAAACCGCGTATTACCAGCTTTGCACGCAGTCGAAGCAGTGGTTGCAGGAAGACCCGCAAGCCCAGATCCGTGTTGCTGGCGTCGGTTTCAGCCGTGGTGCAGAAGAAGTGGCGGCGCTCAACCGGATGGTCGAGGAACGCGGCATCCTCGACCCCGATAACGCGGTCATCCATCGCGACCACTATGGCTTGGTCACCTCAGCCAAGTACAACGCCAACCAGCCGCCATTGGCACCACCCAAGCAAACCCTGCAAGCGGTGATGCTGTTCGATCCGGTCTCGACCAACAATACCGAATACGATCGCCGCCTCGCGCCATCAACAGTCGGCGCCTTCGACATTCGCTCGGACGACAAACGCAACGATTTCAAGGGCGACCGCCTGTTCCCCGATGGTTTTTCGGAAAACAATCGTTTCCTCAGTGTCCATGTGCCCGGCCCGCACAGTACCGCCGGCGACTCCTATAAATACAACGGTCTCGGTGTGCTCAGCGCCAACATGGGCGTCGCCTATCTCAACTCCCTGTCCGATCACGACTTCTTGAAGCCACAGGCCGTGGTTCAGGACCCTGCGAAGTATCAGAAACTTCATTCCGAAGACCACCTTCCTGTCTATTCGACAAGCTATTACGATCAGCACCACGAACGTGGCTATACCGATCAACTCGGTGCAGACAACCAGTGCAAGATCGCGCAACCGCTATCCGACTGTTTCCACAAAGCACCGGTCGATCCGCAGCTCGCCAGTCAAGTCGAATATCGACCGGTCCGCTTGCCCGAACAGCAGGCGCCACCACCAATGCCGGACCAGGCGCAATCCCGTGCAACATCAAGCGGCGACATCTTCCGCCAGATGACCGATGCCGCCCTGCGCGGTGATGCCGCCGGCATGCGCGCCGCCAGTTCGCCGTGGCTGGGCAGCGACGCCGCGCAAACATGGCTGCAACAAGGGCGCGACGCCAACGAGCAACAGCGCGAATCGCAACTGGCGGCGCAGCTCGCACAACAACAGTCGCAACAGCCACCAACGCAACACGCACCGGTAATGCAACGATGACGATGGATAACAACGATTTGCAGGAACTCGCGCTGCGGATGGCGGCGTTCACCGACCTGCTGGAACAACGCGCCGATCGCGTCGCCGATGTGACCGAAGCGAATGCACACGCGGTGGAATCGGCGGCGCTGACCTTGGTCGAACAGGGGCGCGATCTTTCGAACGGCGCGGTTGCCGCGATTCGCGATGAAACCCGCATGGCGGTATCGCAAGGCGCAGATGCCGGCCTGCGTCCCTCGCTCGATGCGTTGTCTGCAGCATCGCGCCAAACCACCGATGCCGCGCGCGCATTGCAGGCCGAAACCCTCGCGTTGCGGGCGTCACAACGGCGCTTGGTCACCATCGCCTCGCTGGCACTGATCATCGCCGCGGCAATCGCCGCTGGCGGCAGCGCATGGATGATGTGGCGCAGCCAGCAGGAGTTGCAGCGTGCCGAATTTGCCCAGGCGATCCTGCAGGCGACCCGCAGTGGCGCGATCACGATGTGCGGTGATCAGGTCTGCGTGCGCGTCGGCAACAAGCCAAAACACGCCAACGCCGACGGCTACGTTCTCGCCGAGTGATTCTCAGTCGAGCACGCGGCAGAACACTGCCTTGAGGTAACGCGATTCCTGCACCTGCGCCAGCCACGGATGATCCGGTCCGGCGCCGGCGACCTTCAACACCTGCACCGTGCGCCCGGCGTAGAACGCCGCGCGCCGCAACATGTCGGTGAACTGCTCCTCGCTCACCAACCCGGTGCAGCTGAAGGTGGCGAACAATCCGCCCGGCTTCACCACGCCCAGCGCCAACTTGTTCATGTCGAGATATTTCTTCAGCGCGTTGATCACCTGCTCGCGATCGCGGGTCATCTTCGCCGGATCGAGGATCACCACATCGAACTGTTCGCCATTGATTGCCGCGTCGCGCAACCACGGGAAGATGTCGGCCTGGATAAACCGCGGTTTCACGTTGTTGAGCTTGGCGTTGGCGCGCGCGATGTCGAGCACCGCCGCATCGATGTCGATGCCGACCACTTCGCTCGCGCCATGCACTGCGGCATAGATGCCGAAACCACCGGTGTTGCAGCACAGATCGAGCACGCGCCGGCCCGCGCACTGACGCCCAAGCCACTCGCGATTCTCGCGCTGGTCGGCGAAGAATCCGGTCTTGTGTGCACCGGCCGGATCGGCGCGGAACTTCACGCCATATTCGGTCACCAGCGCCGCTTCGGTGCCGAGCGTGTCGCGGTAGTCGAAACTCTCCTGCTTCTGGATGTGCTCGTCGGCGAAACTGTGGAAGCGGCAACCGGGGAAATGGCTGCGCAGCGCATTGAAGATGATTTCGCGATGCCGCCATGCGCCGGCGCTGAAGAATTCGACGACGATCAGGTCGTCATAGCGATCGACCACCAGACCGGAAATGCCATCGCCTTCGCTGTGCACCACGCGCCAGGCGTTGCTGACGTCGTCCAGTTTCAGGAACTCGCGGCGCAAGCGGATCGCCTCGCCGATCTTCGCCTCGAACCACGCCTGGTCGATGGTGACATCGGGATCGCGTTCGAGGATGCGCACCGCGATCCGCGAATGGCCGTTGTAGAAACCGCGACCGATCCACTGTCCGTCGACGTTCAGCACGTCGACGATCGAACCCGGTTTCGGGCGTTGCGCCGGTTTCTCGACCAACCGCTGGAAAATCCACGGATGCGTGGAGTTCCAGGCGTTCTTCAGGCGTACCACGGGCAGGGCTTCGTTCATCCCGCCAGTTTAGCGGTGAATGCACGGCCACCTTGCGCACGCAGCGATGCGTCGCCATGTCCGGTGAATGGTCCTGCACGAAACCGCCACCCCCACCGATCCGCGCCGGCAACGTCGGCTCGATGCCGGGCGCCTGCGCCGCGCCCTCACCTGCAGCCTCATCGCGATCCTGGTGCTGCTGCTGATCCACGCCCTCGGCGGCGGCGAGCATCCGGCGCTCACCGTGCAACCGCACTCCGCTGGCGGCCTTGTCGGCATCCTCACCGCGCCGTTGCTGCACGGTTCGTGGGATCACGTGCTGTCGAACGCCATCGCCGTCCTCATCCTCGGCACCCTCGCCGGCAGCGTCTACCCGCGTGCCAGCCTGCGTGCCCTGCCGCTGCTGTGGCTGGGCTCGGGGCTGTCCGCCTGGCTGTTGGGCGCACCCGGCGAACATCACCTCGGTGCCAGCGGGATCACCCAAGGGTTGATGCTGATGACGCTGGTGTTGGGCATCGTCCGCAGGGAACAGGCCGCGGTCGCCGCCGCGATGATCGTCTACCTGCTCTACGGCGGCGCATTGCTGACAGTGCTGCCTTTGCAACCGGGCGTGTCCTGGCAGTCGCACCTCGGCGGCGCCATCGCCGGCGTGGTCGCCGCATTGCTGTTCCGCCACGCCGATCCGCCGCCACCGCGGCGCGTCTACAGCTATGAGTTGGAGGATGAAGCAGCCGCGGATCACGACCCCGAATTGATGCCCCAAAGCACGAATGGACCGCCATCCAATCCTAGCGCCTGAATCAGGACTGTCCTTGTTGGCGCGGCTGCAATTTCCGTACAGGCTGCGGAAATGTTGTTAACCAATTGATTTACAAGAACTTCGCAGTCCTTTTCTCTTCAGCTTCAAGGGTGGAGCATGCCCCTCGCGTGCCGCAAGGCGCGCGTTCCCCCGAAGCAAGAGGTAAAGACGCATGAAGAAGATCCAGACCACCGTCGTCCTGACCACCTTGGCCGCCGCGCTGGGCGCTCCAGCCGCATTCGCGCAGTCCGCCACCACGGTGACGACCAATACCGCGCAAAGCGAAAGCACGACCGCGACGTCGGACAGCAATAGCGGGGAAAGCGGCCAAGCCTTCATCCGCAGCGAGCTGGGCAAAACCCAGCTGAAGCAAGCCGGTGCCGACAACAAGATCAAGGACACCTCCGGCAACATCCGCGGCGGCTACATGTTCAACCACAACATCGGTGTCGAAGGCTTCTACGGCCGCTATTACGACAAGACCGACAAGCACCCCGGCTATGACGGCAACACCAAACTCGATGGTGTCGGCGCCGGCGTGGTCGGCAAGGTCCGCGTTGGCGACCAGGCACGGGATACCGGCTTCTATGCCAGCGGCCGCACCGGCATGATGCGTTCCAGCTACAAGCAGAGCATCTCCGCCGACAACAACGGCACCACCACCGAGTTCTCGCGCACCAGCCACAGCAACCAGCCGTACTACGGCGTGGGCGTCGGCTATGACATCAGCCGCAACACCGGCGTCGGCGTGAACTACGACTACTTCCAGGGCAAGTCGCGCTCGCCGGTCACCGGCAACAAGGAAAACTTCAACGCCAGGACCGTCGGCGTGGATCTGGAACATCGCTTCTGATTTCCCCCAACCGGCGAAATCGATATGGAACGGCCGCCTTCGGGCGGTCGTTTTGCGTTAAACCCCGGGTCAAATCTTCCATCGCTTCCTGAATGGGGTTTGGCGAGGATTTCGCCATTTCCATCCACGTTAAAACTGAATGAAATCTGTCGCCTCCGGGGAACCCGTGGTTTCCATACAGCTTCCAGAAATGTTACTAAACCGTTGATTTATAAAATCTTTACAAGTCTTCCTTTTTCCCTCCTTGCATCGCAGCATGGCCTTACCGCGCTCCCAACGAGCGTTTACATGTGAAAGGAAAGACCATGAAGAAGTTCCAGACCACTCTCGCCCTGACTGCGCTGGCTGCCGCCTTGGCTGCCCCGGCCGCATTCGCCCAGTCCACCGACAGCGTCGGCCAGGGCTTCGTTCGCGGCGAGCTGGGCAAGACCAAGCTGAAGGACACCACCAGCTCCGACCACGTCAAGGACACCTCGTACAACATCCGCGGCGGTTACATGTTCAACCGCAACTTCGGCGCCGAAGGTTTCTACGGCCGTTACTACGACAAGACCACCCACAACCTCGGCATCGACCAGAACACCAAGGTCGACGGCTACGGCGCGGGCGTGGTCGGCAAGGTGCGCTTCGGCGAGCAGGCGCTGGACACCGGCTTCTACGGCAGCGGCCGCGTCGGCTACATGCACTCCAACTACAAGTCGAGCGCCAGCAACACCACCAACGGCATCACCACCAACTATTCGGTGTCGAGCGGCAGCAACCAGCCGTATGCCGGCGTCGGGGTGGGCTACGACTTCAACCGCAACATGGGCGTGGGCCTGAACTACGACTACTTCCATGGCCGCGTGCGCGTGCCGACCACCGGCAACAAGGTCAGCTACAACGCCCAGACCTTGGGTGCGGATTTCGAATACCGCTTCTGAGTCCTTGCAACTTCGGTTGTGGAACGGCCGCCTTCGGGTGGCCGTTTTTTTGTTTCCGATGATAACGCCACGCTCCGTGCCGTCGCCCGGGCGTAAAATCGCCGCCATGAACGCGAAACCGCAGCGACTGGAAAACATCGTCACCGACAAGGGCAAGGTTCCGGTCTACGCCACCGGCATCGTCGAACAGCCGTGGGACGATTACAGCGCCGCCGACCACGACGTCTGGCGCCAGTTGTACCAGCGCCAGCGCGAAGTGCTGGCCGGTCGCGCCAGTGACGAATTCCTGCGCGCGCAGGACGCGATGGGAATGACGCCGGACGCCATCCCGAAATTCTCCGAACTCAACAAGATCCTCGAAGCCACCAGCGGCTGGACCCTGATCGGCGTCGAAGGCCTGCTCCCGGAACTCGATTTCTTCGATCACCTCGCCAACCGCCGGTTCCCGGTGAGCTGGTGGATCCGTCGTCCCGACCAGATCGATTACATCGAGGAGCCCGATCTCTTCCACGATCTGTTCGGCCACGTGCCGCTGCTGATGCTGCCGGTGTTCGCCGACTACATGGAAGCCTACGGCCGCGGCGGCGTAAAGGCGCACGGCATCGGCCCGGAAGCGTTGCAAATGCTGACGCGCCTGTACTGGTACACGGTGGAATTCGGATTGATCCGACAGAAGGACGGCCTGCACATCTACGGCAGCGGCATCGTTTCGTCGAAGGGTGAATCGATCCATTCACTGGAAAGTGATGCACCGAACCGGATCGCCTTTGACCTGGAACGGATCATGCGCACGCGCTACCGCATCGATACCTTCCAGAAAACTTATTTCGTCATCGACAGTTACGAACAGCTGATCGAAGCGACGGGCCCCGATTTCACCCCGATCTACGCGCGGCTGTCGGCGCTGGAATCGATCCCCGCAGGTGAAGTGCTGGCGACCGACAGCGTGATCCATCGCGGTACGGGCGAGGGCTGGGCCACCGACGGCGACGTCTGATCCGGCGCATTGCCCCGCAAGTCCGGGATAATGGCGGCTTCATCCCCGGGACCGCGCCATGTCGCCTGATTCCACCTCGAACGCCAAGCCGATCTCGCTCACCCACTACCTGATCGACGAGCAACGCGCCGGTCGCGTCAATGCCGACCTGCGCCTGCTGATCGAAGTAGTGGCGCGCGCCTGCAAGACGATTGCCGTCGCGGTCGGCAAGGGCGCGTTGGGCGGCGTGCTCGGTGATGCCGGCACCGGCAACGTGCAGGGCGAAGCGCAGAAGAAACTCGACGTGATCGCCAACGACGTGCTGCTGGAAGCCAACGCCTGGGGCGGCCATCTCGCCGGCCTGGCATCGGAGGAGATGGAACACAGCCAGCCGATTCCCGACGTGTATCCGCGCGGCAACTACCTGTTGCTGTTCGATCCGCTCGATGGTTCCTCCAACATCGACGTCAACGTCTCGGTCGGGACGATCTTCTCGGTGCTGCACTGCCCCGATGGCGTCAACACGCCGGAAGACCAACACTATCTGCAGGCCGGGACGACACAGGTGGCGGCGGGATATTGCATCTACGGGCCATCGACGATGATGGTGCTGACGGTCGGCAACGGCACGCATGCGTTCACCCTCGATCGCGAGCATGGCAGTTTCATCCTGACCCAGCGCGGGATGATGGTGCCGCAAGAGACGCAGGAGTTCGCCATCAACATGTCGAACCGGCGCCATTGGGACGCGCCAATGCAGCATTACGTCGACGATCTGCTGGCCGGCAAGGACGGCGTGCGCGGCAAGGATTTCAACATGCGCTGGATCGCCAGCATGGTCGCCGACGTGCATCGTATCCTGACGCGCGGCGGCATCTTCATCTATCCGTGGGACAGGAAGGATCCGTCGAAGCCGGGCAAGTTGCGGTTGATGTACGAGGCCAACCCGATGAGCTTCCTGGTGGAACAGGCCGGCGGCGCCGCGACCGATGGCCGTACCCGCATCATGGACATCGCGCCGAGCGGTTTGCACCAGCGCGTGCCGGTGTTCCTGGGATCGAAGAAGGAAGTCGAGGAAGCGACGCGCTACCACCTGAAACACGATCGCGGTTGATCAATCCGGCAGGCGCACTCGCACTGTTGTTCCGTCTGCATTGGACTCCGATTCCAGCGCGCCACCGTGACGCTCGGCGATCCGCCGCGCGATGGTCATGCCGATGTCGTGATCGCGTGGATCGCGCAACGCCGCGAATTCGCTCGCCGGTTCTGCCGCCTCATGGCCGCTGTCGTGGATGCGCAGCAATGTCGCGCCGGCATCGTCGCTGGCGCTGACGGTGATGCGGATTGGCGCGTCCACTCCTGCACGCGACCATGATACGTGCAACAGGCGCTGCAGCATCTGGCGCAGCAGGTGCTCGTCGCCGATCGCTTGCATCTCCGGTTGCACATCGACCTGCGCGTCGCGTCCGGGATGCGCATCCAGCAGATCCATGACCGCCCAATCGGCGAGCAGGCTGAGATCGACCGGCGCACGCTTGATCTCCGCGGCATCCGTGCGCAGCCAATCGACGAGATCGACCATCATTCCATCGAGCTGGTCCGCTGCTACACGGATGCGCGACAGATGGTCGCGGCCACTGTCGTCAAGGCCGCCACCTGCGTCGAGCAATTTGGCAAAGCCCTTGATCGCACGCAGCGGCGCGCGCAGGTCATGCGAAACGACGCGTGCCAAGCCGGAACGCAAGGTGCGCGTTCCGTCATCATCACGCTTGTCGTCGTCGCCCATTGCGCTGCCGCCGTTGTGAAGCAGGCAGTGTATCGCGCCGATATCACGTTCGCGTGGAGGCGTGCCGGGCGCATCCACGGCACAATGTCGCGATGGCCATGTCGCAGATCCTGTTCCTGCTGATCCTTGCCGGCGGTTTGTATCTGTTCGTGAGCGAGCGGCTGCGCGTCGACGTCACCGCGATGCTGATCCTGCTGGCGCTGGTGGTAACGCGCGTGATCGGCCCGAAAGAAGCGCTGTCGGGATTCTCCAGCGAACCGGCGATCATCGTCGCTGCGGTGTTCGTGATTTCCGCAGGCCTCGCCGCCACCGGCATCACCGAACGCATCGGCCAATGGATCGGCAGGATGTCGGGCGGCAACGAATGGCGCACGATCGCCGTGGTGATGCCGACGGTGGCGCTGCTGTCGGCGTTCACCCACCACGTCATGGTCACGGCGATGCTGATGCCGATCCTGCTGCGCCACGCACGCCAGAACAGCATGCCGGCGTCGCGCCTGCTGATGCCGATGGCGCTGGCGGCGTCGATGGGCACCACGCTGACGCTGGTGAGCGCGCCGGCCTTCCTGCTCGCCGACAACATGTTGCAACGCGCCGGCGGCGAGGGCCTCGGCATCTTTTCGATCACGCCGATCGGCATCGCGCTGGTGCTGTTCTCGATGATCTATATCCAGTTGATGCGCTGGCTGCTGCCACGGCGCAGCGGCAAGCACGACGAAAGCGACTATCTGCGTATCGACCGCTATCGCACCGAATTGCTGGTGCTGCCCGGCGGCCGCTGGGCGACGCGCACGCTGGCGGAACTCAAGCGCGCGATCGGCCCGGAAGTGCACGTGATCGGCTGGTTGCGCGACCACGACGAACGCAACGATCTCGGCGATGCCAGCCCGTTGCTGGGCGGCGACATCCTGCTGATCGAAGCGGGCGCCGATGAATTGAAATCGCTGCACGACGATCCCGGCCTCGATCTCTACGCGATCGCGCGTTTCGGTGCCAAGGCCAATGGCGAAGCTGAAGGTGAAAGCGAACCGCAGCTGGTACAGGCGGTGGTCGCGCCCGGTTCGGAATTCATCGGGCGTTCGATCCGCGATCTCGATTTCTCGCGACAGTTCCGCGCGGTGATCGCCGGCCTGTGGCGTCGCAGCGGATCGCTGGCGCCGCGGCTGATCGACACCCGCCTGCGCGAAGGCGACGTGTTGGTGCTGTGGGGATTGCCGGCGCGTTTCAGCGAACTCGCCGCGCACCATGGTTTCCTGATGCTGGTGCCGTTCCGCGGCGAGGGCATGCGTCGACTGCGCGCGCCGTTGGCATTGGCGATCATGCTGGTCACCATCGTCTGCGCCGCGACCGAATGGATCGATCCACCACTGGCCTTCCTGATGGGCGCGGTGTTGATGGTGGTCACGCGTTGCGTCGATCTCAAGCGCGCCTATCGCGAGATCGACGTACGCATCTACGTGATGATCGCCGGCGTGATTCCGCTCGGCATCGCCATGGAGAAAACCGGCACCGCGGCACTGCTCGCAACCGGATTGATGCATCTGTTGCACGACTGGTCGCCCCTCGCGATCCTGGTGATGTTGTTCACCGCCGGCGCATTGCTGACACAGCCGATGTCGGACGCCGCCACCACCGCATTGCTCGGCCCGATCGCGTTGTCGTTGGCGCATGCGTTGCACCTGCCGCCGACGCCCTTCGTGGTGTGCACCGCCCTGGGCGCGGTAGTCGCCTTCATCACCCCGATCGGCCATCACGGCAGCCTGCTGATCCTCGGCCCCGGGCAATACAAGTTTTCGGATTTCCTGCGCATCGGCCTGCCACTCACGATCATGGTCGCCTTCGTCTGCGCATGGATGGCGCGCTGGTTGTGGCTGGGCGGCCCACTGCTGCCACACATCTTCCATTGATCGTCAGAACAACGCGCCCTGCGGCGACTCCTCGCGTGGCGGTGTGAACAGGCCCGTGTCCACTGGCGGCATGCCGGGGAAACCGAGGCGCTGTCGTGCCTTGCGAAAACGCGTTTCCAGCAAGTCGGCGAACGGCCCTTCGCCGCGCCCGCGTACGCCATAGCGACTGTCGTAATCCTTGCCGCCGCGCATCTGCCGGATCAGGCTCATCACGTGCGCGGCGCGTTGCGGGTAGTGCAATTCCAGCCATTCGCGCCACACGGTTTTCAGCTCGTGCGGCAATCGCAGCAACACGTAGCCCGCCGACAACGCATCGACTGCACGCGCGGCTTCGAGGATGCATTCCAGTTCCATGTCGGTGATCATCGGGATCACCGGCGCCACCAGCACACCGGCGGGCACGCCAGCCTCGCGCAACGCCGCGATCATCTTGATGCGCGTATGCGGCGCGGCGGCGCGCGGTTCCAGTTTCGATGACAGCACATTGTCGAGCGATGTCACCGACACCATCACATGGACGAGTCGCAACTTGGCCAGTTCCGCCAGCAAGTCGAGATCGCGCAAGATCGCCGAGCCCTTGGTGACAATGCCGACGGGATGACGCGTTTCCAGCAGCACTTCCAGGCAGGCACGACTGATGCGTTCGTCGCGCTCGATCGGTTGCCAGCCGTCGGTGTTGATGCCAAGTGCGATCGGTGACGGCACGTGGCCGGGTTTCGCCAGTTCCTTGCGCAGCAATTCCGCGGCATTGCGCTTGGCATACAACTTGGTCTCGAAATCGAGTCCGGGCGAGAGATCAAGATAGGCGTGGCTCGGTCGCGCGAAGCAGTAGACACAGCCATGCTCGCATCCGCGATACGGATTCAGAGACTGGCCGAAGGCGATGTCCGGTGAATCGTTGCGGCTGATGATGCTGCGCGCACGCTCGGCGGTTATGGTCGTCTGCGGTCGTGCTTCAAGATCGGCCGCCTGCTCGTCGGCCATCGTTTCCCAGCCATCATCCTCGGCGATCGTCGTGCGTTTCTCGAAGCGTCCCGGCACCTGCGAGGCCGCGCCGCGCCCCTTGATCGCGACCGCCTGTTGAAACCGCACTTTGCGCCGACTGTCCATGGCGTTAGCCTAGTCCCGTGGCGTCGCACCAGGCGCGAACGCATGCAGCGAGGGCAATACGATGTGGGACGCCATCCACCACGCATGGACTGCCTTGCTGGCGACGCCGCACATCCGCGCATGGCTCGGTTTCGGCTGGGCCTGCTACGTCGTGGTGCTGGGCGTCTACATCATCCTGCAGAAACGCGAACCCGCCGCCACGCTCAGTTGGCTGTTCAGCCTCGCCTTGCTGCCCTACCTCGGCTTCGTCGTCTACTACCTGCTGGGCCCGCAGAAGATCAGCCGCCAGCGCCTGCGCCGTCCGCGCGCCTACAACAAGATGTATCCCGATGGCGCCGACACTTCCGGCGACGGCGAAGATGCCCTGTTGCACCGGCTCGCGATGGCGACCACCGGTTATCGTGCGGTGACCGCGCACGATGTTCGCCTGCTGGTCGATGGCAGCGCCACCTATGCCGCGTTGATCGACGACATCCGCAAGGCGCAGTCGCACATCCATCTCGAGTACTACATCTTCCAGCCTGACCACAGCGGCACGGCCTTGCACGATGCGCTGCTCGAACGCGCGCGTGCCGGCGTCAAGGTGCGCCTGCTGCTGGATGCCGTCGGTTCGTCGCGCATGCCGCCGCACTTTTTCCGCGAATTGATCGCAGCGGGCGGCGAACTTGCGTGGTTCCATTCGTTGCGCTTCCGCCAGCTGTGGAAATTCTGGAAGCGCCCATGGATCAACCTGCGCACGCACCGCAAGATCGTGGTGATCGACAGTCGCATCGGTTACACCGGCGGCATCAACATCACCGACGAGGAAAACGACGCCCTGCGCGATGACGCCTATCGCGACCTGCACCTGCGGCTGACCGGTGATGTCGTGCTGGAACTGCAGCAAGTGTTCGTCGAGGACTGGATCTACGCCACCGGCGAACACGATTTCATTTCGGAAATCGCACGCAGCCTGCCCGCGCTGGAATCCGGGCCGATCTGCGCACAAGTGCTGACCTCCGGTCCCGACTCCGATTGGGAAGCGATCCATCGTCTCCAGGTCAGCACGATTCACGCGGCGCGCCAGCGCGTGTGGCTGGTCACGCCCTACTTCGTGCCGGGTGAAGCGGCATTGATGGCGTTGTCGTCGGCCGCGCTGTCGGGCCTCGACGTGCGACTGATGGTGCCGAAGATGAGCGACAGCCGCTGGGTCACGCTGGCCGCGCGTTCCTACTACGATCGCCTGCTGGCCGCCGGCGTCAAGATCTATGAGTACGGCCCGCGCATGCTCCACACCAAGGCCTTGTTGACGGATGACGACGTCGCCATCATCGGCAGCGCCAATTTCGACAACCGCAGCTTCCGCCTCAACTTCGAAGTCTCCGTGCTGTTCGAAGACGCCACCGTGACCGCTGCGCTGGCACGCCAGATCGAAACCGAATTCGCCCATGCCCCGCGCGTGCGCGCGTCGCGCCCGCAGGCATTCCTGACCGAACGTCTGCCGGAAGCGCTTGCTCGTCTGCTCTCGCCACTCCTCTAGCCGCTGCCCGATACACTGCCGCCAAACCGCCCGTGGAGGTTCCCATGTCCTGGTTGTTGCTCGCGCTGTCGCTGGCTGTCTTCTGTGTCGCCTGGAGCGTCCACTCGCCGCTCCTGATGGTGCTTTGCATGCTGGCTGCGCTGGCCGCTTTGGGCGGTTTCGCCTGGCTGCGCTACAAGCTGCTGTTTCCCGAACGCACCGTCGCGATCGACGACACGCCGATGAGTGCGGAGGACATCCGCCGCATGCGCGATGCCCAGGCCGCCAATCCCGCCGTGCCCACGCCCCTGCCCGCCGCTTCGCATCCTGATGCCGACCAGATGCGCGCCGCCGCCCTGCGCGTCGCCGAACGCGATGCGCTGGAACAGCAACACGCGGAAGCACAACGCCGCATCGAGGAAATGGAGCGTCGCGCCGCCGAGGCCGAACAGCGCGCGACGGAGATGGCGCAGCGTCTCGCCGAGCTGCAACAACGCGAGGCGCAGCAACCTGCCTCGCCGATTGCTGCCGTGCGTCACCAGAACGTTCCGCCACCCATGCCAGTGCCAACACCTGTCGCCCACGTGCCGAAGCCGAACCTGCGCGACGAAGGCTGGAATCCCTACGCCGGCGAAGTGCAGGCACCAGCGAAGCCGGCGATCGATCCCAAAGCCGCCGGTCTCGACGTGCCGATGCTGACGCCCTTGCGCGACGACGCCGAACCGACATGACCGCACTCAGCGTCAACGTCAACAAGATCGCCGTGCTGCGCAATTCACGTGGCGGTGGCGAACCCGATGTCGTGCGCGCCGCGCGTACCTGCCTCGATGCCGGTGCGCAGGGCATCACCGTGCATCCGCGCCCCGATGCCCGCCACATCCGCGAGGCCGACGTCCACGCCCTCGCCCGCCTCTGCGCCGACTATCGCGTCGAATACAACCTGGAAGGCAATCCGTTCGCACCGCCACGTCCCGGCTATCCGGGATTCTTCGCGTTGTGCGCCGCCGTGCGTCCGGCACAGGCGACACTGGTGCCGGATGGCGACGGCCAGCTCACCTCCGATCACGGCTTCGATTTCGCGCGAGACAGTGATGCGCTCACACCGCTGGTCGCGCAACTGAAAGCGCTGGGATGCCGGGTCAGCCTGTTTGCCGATGCAACCGGCCAGCCGGACATCGCGCGCGCGCGCGATTGCGGCGCCGATCGCATCGAGCTCTATACCGGCCCGTTCGCAGAAGCGCATGCCCGCGGCGATGCCGCCTCCGTGGCGGACTGCGCGCGGACTGCGCGCATTGCGCAAGCGGCCAGTCTCGGCGTCAACGCCGGCCACGATCTGTCGCAATCCAATCTCGGCGATTTCCTGCGGGCAGTTCCCGACGTGCTGGAAGTCTCCATCGGTCACGCCCTAGTGTCGGAAGCGCTGTACGCCGGACTGGACGCCACCGTCCGCGCCTATCTCGACTGCATAAAAAATGCCGCCCCTTGATCAACAAGAAGGCGGCATCGTCGACAAGATCGGGGAGCTCGCACTCCCCGCTTGAAATCAGTTTTGCACGAAGCCGATCTTTTCCATGTTGGCGTTCTTCGCGGCTGCCAGCACCCTCGCGAAAATATCGTAGGGCGCTTCGTTGGCCGATTCGATCTGCAGCATCGGGGTATCGCTCGGATCTTCCGCCACGGTGTCCTTCATCTGGGCTTCCAGGCCCTTCAAGTCGACCACCGTTCCGTTCCACGACACCGTTCCGGTCGCGTCGATGCTGACCTTGACCGGCGGCTTCTTCGGCGGCGGCGGCGGCGTGGTGGTCGCCTGCGGCAGATCGAGCTTGATCGGATAGGTCTGGGTCGGCATGGTCACCATGAAGATGATCAAGAGCACCAACAGCACGTCCACGAGGGGCGTGACGTTGATGTCGGACATCGCGCCGCCACCGGAATTGGATGCAAATGCCATGTCGGCCTCCTTACTTCTGGTCGCCCGGCTTCGGCCGGATGGTGACGTAGCCGACGTTGAGCATGCCGGCCTGGGTCGCGATGGCAGTCATCTTCTTGAGAATCTGCATCTTGGTGTCGCGGTCGGCACGGATGTTGAGCAACGGCTGCGGTTTGCGCTGCGCGATCACCGCCAGTCGATCCTGCAAACCGCCTTCGCTCATCAGCTGGTCGTCGAGGAACAGCTGGCCGCCATCCTTCACCGACAGCGTCACCGGCGCGGTCTTCTCGTCCACGTGAGACGTGGGCGCGAGGGTGACCCGCGGCAGTTCGACCTTGGTTTTGTGGTTCATCAGCGGCGTGGTGATCATGAAGATGATCAGGAGCACCAACATCACGTCCACGAGGGGCGTGACGTTGATTTCCGCCATGGGTCCACCACTGCTGTTGCCTGTACTGAAAGCCATTCTCGGCGTCCTCGGGGATCGATGCTGTGCCGTGCGTGGGCGGTGATTAGCCGCCGACGCGCGAACCGGTCGCGAAGAAGTCGTGCAGGTCGTGCGCGAACGAATCGAACTTCGCGTTGGTGGTGCGGTTCAGGCGGCTGAAGAAGTTGTACGCCAACACCGCCGGGATTGCCACGAACAGACCGATCGCGGTCATGATCAGCGCTTCACCCACCGGACCGGCCACGGCCGAGATCGAGGCGTCGCCGCTGGCGCCGATGGCGATCAGCGCGTGGTAGATACCCCACACCGTACCGAGCAGACCGACGAACGGCGCGGTCGCACCGACGGTGGCAAGCACGGTCAGGCCGGATTCGAGGTACATCGATTCGCGGGTCACGGCCTGGCGCAGCGCACGATCGACGAACTCGGAGCGGTTCAGCGACTCGGCCAGGCGCGAGCCTTCGCTGCGCTGGTGGTGGGCAGCAGCCTGGGCGGCATCCAGCGCGATCTTGGAGAACGGCTCGTTGCGCGGCTGTTCTTCCATGTAGCGGACGGCGTCCTGCGCGTTCGGGGTTTCCCAGAACGTGTTGACCACGCGATCGGCGCTACCGCGGATGCGGGCGTTCTTGATGAAGTTCATGACGATCCAGTAGATCGACAACAGAGAGAAAATCATCAAGGTGAGGAAGACGATCCAACCGACGGCATCGAAGCCGTGGATCAGCTGGGCGAAGCCCATTTGCTGCAGAGCAGCGGCGTTGTTGCCACCGGCGGCGGCGGGAGCGGCTTGTTGGAGAAGCATTGCGCTTACCTTCTTGTCGACGAAAAGTGGAAAGGGATGAAGACTTGAACGAATCGAAACTTATTCGGCCTTGAACTCGACCGGGATGAAGCCAGTGCCGGCGTTGCCCGGGCAGACCTTGACGCCACGCGCCCAGTTGGTGGCGGCGCGATCAAGATCGCGATCACCCGAGGAGCTGGCGATGCTGGTGCCGGTCACGGCGCCATCGGCGGTGTAGTTGACCGTGACGCGCGCGGTACCACCACCAAAACCCTTGCCAAGCGCTTTGCCGAGAGCAACGTTCAACGGCGCATCCGACGGCTTGCCGCACAGGATGCCGCGGATGTCACCACCGTTCTTCGGCGCGGGCGGCGCTGCAGGTGCGGGTGGTGCGGGCGGTGCCGGCGGCGAAGGCGGTGCCGGCGGCGGTGCCTGATAGGACACGGCGCTGGCGGTATCGCTGACGATCGGCGGCTGCGGCGTCGGCGGAACCGGCGGCGACGGACGCGGTGGCTGCGGCGGCAGGTTCGGCGCCGGCGGCGGCGGCACCAGTTCCTTCGGCGGCGGCGGCGGCGGCGGCGGCGGCGGCTTGATCATCTGCACTGCCACGCGTTCGACCTTTTCGGCGTCGGCTTGTGGCGGCGATACCGGTGCCATCAACAGCAACAGCGCCGCGACGTGCACTGCCAGCGCAGCGGACATGCCGGCAATGCGCGGCCAGTTCAGGCCAGCGGCTTCGTCGTTGTCATGCCGGTAGTTGTGTGGGGCGATGGTTTCCGTCATTCGAGAACTCTGGGGAGTGGGCACGACGCCAGCAGGAATTTGTGGCCCCCGATCACCATGCGGCGACGGGAACCCCGAAGCTTATACCAACTTCTACCCTGCATTCCACATCATTCCGCAGGGTGAAGCAATTGTGGTTACTTCAGGAACCGTTGTGCAGCGGCCGGATCCTTTACACCTTTTTTTAACGCTTCCTGCGCTGCAGCCTTGGCGTCGGCCTTCTTGCCCTGCCCTGCCAGGATGCGCGCGCGGTTGAGATCGGCGTCGCCGGTGGTCGACATGCTCGCGGCCTTGGCGTAGTCGGCGAGCGCGATATTCCACTGATCCTGTGCGAATGCACTTTGTGCGACGACGCTGTAGGCAGTGGCCGTCTGGTCGTTCTTCGGAAGCGTGCCCTTGGCGACAGCGCTGTCGAGGACTTCCTGTGCTTCCTTCCAATTGGTGCCGGAATTCTGCAGCAAGGCAATGTAGTAATAGCGCAGGTCTTCGGGCGTGGTCAGCAAATTTTGCTTGTAGCGGTCACGCAGCAGCGCCAGCATCTCGGCATTGTTGTTGCCTTGCTGGTAGGTCGCCAGCAGGTTCTGCAACGCGGCGCGATCATTGGGATCCTTCGCCAATCGCTGCTTGTAGGCGGCGACCGCATCGCCAGCGTTGCCGGTGTGCGCGAGCAAGGACAGGCGCATGTCCGCGTACTGTTTGTCGGTGGTCTTGGTCTCGGCCAGGAACTGGTCAAGCACCTTCAGCGCTTCGGGGTATTTGCCGGAATTGCTGAGGCTGGCGACGAGATTGCTCATCGAGTCGTAATGGCCGTTGTTGTCGAGGCCGTTCGCGGTGATGACTTCCTGGAAATCGGTTGTCGCAGACGCGAAATCCTTCTGCGAGAACGCCGCGCTGCCGGCGATTTCATACGCCAACGACTTTTCGTAGGGCGTGCTGGCTTTCGGCAGGAAGTCATCGGCGAGGCTGCGGGTCTTGCTGAAATCCTGCGCGGCGAATGCCTTGCTGATCTCGCTCAGCTGCTTGCCGCCCTCATCCGAGACTTTCGGCTTCGGTTCCTTGCGGGTGGCCAGCGGGTAGCGCACCGCATCCTGTACGGCCTTGTCCTTCCGGTGGTCGGGGCGCGCAGTTTTGTTGTTGTCCTGATCTTGGGCCGCGGCAGAACGCATGAGTCGACTCTGGGCGGCAGTGGCACGGTCTTGGGCGTCTGTTTGTGCCGCCGCCGGCAATGCGACGACGGAACAGGCAATGATCATGGCAATTGACAACAAGCGGGTATGGCGCATGAAACGACTCCTGACACTGTTCAAGACGAAAGATTGACCATGGCGCAGTTACGCCCTGGCGTGGTACAGCGAACCACTTTCGTTTCCCCGGTCCGGCGGCGGTTCAATTCTTCAATTCAAGATGTCGAGTTTAACCGCATTTTGGCCTGCGGCCAGCAGCGCGCGCCTGTTCATACACCGGCATCAATCCTGCTGCCCGCCGGCTCAATTCGCCCAGGCGCGCCTGCGGGTCTGGGTGGGTGGACAACCATTGCGGAGGTCGGGCGCTGCCTTCGGCGATCATGTTCTGCCACAGGTTGACGGCCTTGCGCGGATCGAAACCGGCGCGCGCCATCAATTGCTGGCCAACGATGTCCGCTTCGCTCTCCTGAGCACGGCTGTTGGGCAACAGGAAGGCTGTCTGCGCAATCGTCCCGCCCACCTGCCCGACCGCATTGGGATCCACTCCGGCCATCGCAGCCAACACTTGCGCCAGCATCAAGCCACCCTGAGCGTTCTGTGCCCGGGTGATGCGTTCGTTGTGGTGATTGGAAATGACGTGGCCGATTTCGTGCGCGATCACGGTCGCCAGTTCGTCCTGATCGCGCGCGACCTTGAAGATGCCGGTATTGACGCCAACCTTGGCGCCCGGTAGGGCGAATGCATTCGGTTCGCTGTCGACGAAGACCACGGTTTCCCACTGGTAATGCTGCCATTGCGGCGGCAATTGCTGCACCAGGTCGCTGACGACGCAATTGACGTAGGCGCGTTCGCGCGGGTTCTGCGTCTGCGGTTTCTGTGCCTTGAGTTTGGCGAACTCCTGCGCACCCATCTGGTCCAGTTCCGGCTGGGACACGCCGCCCACCACCTGTTGGCGTCCAGTCGGCGACGTCGTGGTGGTTGTGGCACAACCCGCCAGCAGGCCGAAGGCGGCGGCGAGTGCGGCAACGCGAAGTTTCGGCTGGTGCATGGACAATGTCTCGAGGCGATGAATGGGCTAGTTGCGGTGTTTTAGGCGCTGCCGGTGTAAGAGCGTGTCAAAGCTGCGCTGACTGGTGTGGCCGGAGTTTCTCGCACGTACTGGCTGGCGTGGTCGGTCAGACCCAATGCGCGGGACGCCGTGAATCCGTCCATGGAGGCTCGACTCGGCATCCTGCCTCGTATGCCCGCGCATCGGGCAGGCCGCCCACTGGCCGCGCGCGCGTTGTGGCGACTCGTCGCTTCACACGTCCAGGTTCGCGACCTTCAGCGCGTTGTCTTCGATGAACTCGCGGCGCGGTTCCACCACATCGCCCATCAGGGTGGTGAAGATCTGATCGGCGGCAACGGCGTCCTCGATCCTCACCTGCAACAGGCGGCGCGTGTCCGGGTTCACCGTGGTTTCCCACAACTGTTCCGGATTCATTTCACCGAGGCCCTTGAAACGCTGGATCTGACGACCCTTCTTCGCTTCGTCGAGCAACCACGCCTGTGCATCGGCGAACGATGTGATCGCCGATGCGCGGTTGCCGCGCACGATCTGCGCACCGTCGCGCACCAGGCCATGCAATTGCAGCGCGGCCTCGCGCAACGGCCGCAGTTCGCCCTGTTCGAACACGGTCACCGGCAGGATCTGCGTCAGTTCTTCGCCCATGTGCTGGCGCGTAATCACCAGCGCCGCCGGACGCGATTCGGTTGCAGCCTGCAATTTCAGCGCATAACGCGGCTTGCCGAGTCCGGTCTGGTTGAGTTTCGCCGCTAGTGCATCGAGTTCGCCAGCGTCGATCCCGGCATTGGACAGCGGTGCGAAATCGATCAATGCATCGAGCACCGCCGGATCGTAGCGATGCGCATTGCGGGTGATCGCCGCGCGCGCTTCGGCGAACGCCAGCAGCAGTTTCTCCAGCGCCGCGCCCTCGATCGCCGGCTCGCCGCTTGCGGGCACCAGTTGCGCGCCCTCCACCGCGTTGTTGGCGAGATAGACGTCGAGCGCGGCATCGTCCTTCAGATACAACTCGTTCTTGCCCTGCTTGATCTTGTAGAGCGGCGGCAAGCCGATGTAGATGTGGCCGCGTTCGATCAGTTCCGGCATCTGCCGGTAGAAGAACGTCAGCAGCAACGTGCGGATGTGCGATCCGTCGACGTCGGCGTCGGTCATCAGGATGATGCGGTGATAGCGCAGCTTGTCGGGGTTGTATTCGTCCTTGCCGATGCCGGTGCCAAGCGCGGTGATCAGCGTGCCGACTTCCGCCGACGCCAGCATCCGATCGAAGCGCGCGCGTTCGACATTGAGGATCTTGCCCTTGAGCGGCAGGATCGCCTGGGTCTTGCGGTTGCGACCCTGCTTGGCGGAACCACCGGCCGAGTCACCCTCGACGATGAACAGTTCAGACAGCGCCGGGTCCTTCTCCTGGCAATCTGCCAGCTTGCCCGGCAACCCGGCGATATCGAGCGCGCCCTTGCGCCGGGTCAGGTCGCGGGCCTTGCGCGCGGCCTCGCGGGCACGTGCGGCATCGACGATCTTGCCAGCGATCGCGCGGGCTTCGTGCGGGTGTTCCTGAAGGAACTCCTCCAAACGTGCACCGAACGTGCTCTCAACGACAGGTCTCACCTCAGATGAGACGAGCTTCTCCTTGGTTTGGCTGGAGAAGCTGGGATCCGGCACCTTGACCGACAGCACCGCGATCAGGCCTTCGCGCATGTCGTCGCCGGAGAGGCTGACCTTGGCCTGCTTGGCGATGCCACTCTGTTCGATGTAGTTGGTCAGGGTGCGGGTCAGCGCCGCACGGAAGCCGATCAAATGCGTACCGCCGTCCTTTTGCGGGATGTTGTTGGTGAAGCAGAACATCGTTTCCTGATAGGCGTCGGTCCATTGCATGGCCACGTCCACGGTGATGCCGTTCTGCTCGCCGGTCACCGAAATCACGTGCGGGTGCAATGGCGTCTTGAGCTGGGCCAGATGTTCCACGAAGGAACGGATGCCGCCCTCGTACTGGAAGGTAGTGGTCTCGCCCTCGCCGCGTTCGTCGGTCAGGACGATCTTGACACCGGAATTGAGGAAGGACAGTTCGCGCAGGCGGCGCGCGAGGATGTCGTAGTGGAATTCGACGTCGGTGAAGATTTCCGGCGACGGCCAGAAGCGCAATGTGGTGCCACGGCGGTCGCCCTGGTCGCCCAGCCGTTGCAGTGGCGCAACCGGCTCGCCCAGGTGGTATTCCTGATGGAAGTGGCCGCCATCGCGCCAGACGTCGAGGCACAGTTTGTCGGACAGCGCGTTGACAACGCTGACGCCTACGCCATGCAGGCCGCCGGAAACCTTGTAGCTGTTGTCGTCGAATTTACCGCCGGCGTGCAGCACGGTCATGATGACTTCGGCTGCGGAGACGCCTTCTTCCTTGTGGATGTCGACCGGCATGCCGCGGCCGTTGTCGCTGACCGAAACCGAACCGTCGTGGTGGATGGTGACGATGATGTCGTCGGCATGGCCGGCCAAGGCTTCGTCCACCGAGTTGTCGACGACCTCGAACACCATGTGGTGGAGGCCGGTGCCGTCGTGGACGTCGCCGATGTACATGCCCGGGCGCTTGCGGACCGCTTCCAGGCCGCGCAGGACGGTGATCTTGGAGGCGTCGTAATTGGTGTTCTGAGGCGTGGGCGCGGCGCCCTCGGCGATATCCGTCATGCAGGTCCCGTGGCTGCGGCGAGGCTGGCAGGATGCCGTCTGCGCCGAGATTTTTCGATACTCCGATCATACCATCCGGGGGCTGCGGGATCGAGCGAAACGCTTGTTTTGCTGGGGTTTGCGCGAGCTGTTAGCGCTCAGAAGACGAATCAAGCCGCCCGCACAATCCATGTTCCACGTGGAACACCGTACTCGGCCATGCCGGATCAAGCGCCAGCGCCTCCAGCTCTGTACCGGTGATGAAGACCTGAGCGCCACTGGCCACCAGCGCCGAAAGCAAGGCATGTCGATGCTGGCGGTCAAGTTCCGAGGCCAGATCGTCGAGGAGAATCAACGGCCATTCGCCACGGCGGGCGCGGAAATCCTCAGCCTGGGCCAGCAACAAGGCGAGGGCAGCCAGCTTGCTCTGGCCGCGTGACAAGGCCTCGTGGCCAGGACGTGCAGCGAACCCGAGCTGCAAATCGGCGCGGTGCGGGCCGATCGTGGTGTAGCCCAGCTGCAGGTCACGCTCGCGGCTGACCAACAGCGCATCGGCCAGCGCGAGATCCTCGCGACGCCAGCCAGGAACATAGGCGTGATGTGCCGGGCCAAGTTCGGGCAGCAATTCTTTCGCCCAATGTTCGACCTGGGGTTCCAGTGCCTCGACATACGCCCGGCGGTGGCGATCGAGCAATTCGCCGGCCGCTGCCAGCTCGCCATCCCAGGCATCGAGGGCAGCCAAGGCGCCGCCAGACTTGAGCAGGGCATTGCGCTGCTTCAACGCTCGAGCATGCCGCCGCCAGACCGGCATGAATCCCGGTTCCACGTGGAACAATCCCCAGTCGAGCAGGCGGCGACGCGGCTCGCCACCACCGGACAGCAGGGCATGGCTGCCCGGTTCGAAAGTGACGGCGGCCAGAGCGGTGCACAGCTCGCTGAGCTGACCGACATCAGCGCCATCCAGCCGACCTTCCCATTCGTTGCCGGCGTGGCGCAAGCCGACCTGCCGCCGCCGACTACTGTCCTGTTCAGTCCAGCGCGCAAAGACCTGCAGGGCGGGCGCCCCCGTGCGGATCAAGCCGTCGCGCACGCGACCGCGGAAACTGCGGCCATAGGCCAGCAGGTGCAAGGCTTCCAGCACGCTGGTCTTGCCTGCGCCATTGCCGCCCACAAGCAGATTCAGGCCATCGCCGGGTTCCACACTGGCCTGCCGAATACTGCGGACATCGGCAATTTCAAGCTGCTGCAGCTTCATGCCATAACCCACGCAAGCAACAACGCCCGGACTGGCCGGGCGTTGCGGATGTTCCACGTGGAACAGGTTCGAATCACGGTGGTCCCATCACAGGCGCAGCGGCATCACCACGTGGCGGCAACGCTCGTTACTGGCCTCGCGCACCAGCGCCGAGGAGTTGGCGTCGCGCAGGGCCAGCACGACCCGCTCGTCGCGCAGGGAAGACAAGGCTTCCAGCAGGTAGGTGACGTTGAAGCCGATGGTCACCCCTTCAACCTTGGTATCGACCTCGACATCATCCTGGGCTTCTTCCTGCTCAGGATTGTGCGAGCTGATGCGCAACTGGCCCGGGGTCACTTCCAGACGGACGCCGCGGTATTTCTCGTTGGAGAGGATGGCGACACGCTGCAGGGCGGCGCGCAGTTCTTCGCGATCCATGGTCACGAGCTTGTCGGCACCGATCGGGATCACGGCTTCGTAATCGGGAAATTTGCCGTCGATCAGCTTGCTGGTGAAGGTGACATCGTCGCGCTTCACGCGCAGGTGGTTGCGGCCGAGTTCGAGTTCGAGCACGCGGTCGCCGCCTTCGAGCAGACGCTGCAGTTCCTGCACGCCCTTGCGCGGAACGATGATCTGGCGCTTGGCGTGGCTGCTGCCATTGAGCTGCGCTTCGCACAGGGCGAGGCGGTGGCCATCGGTGGCGACGCAGCGCAGGAGGCCATCGCGCAGGTCGAACAACAGACCGTTGAGGTAGTAGCGCACGTCCTGCTGGGCCATCGCGAACGCGGTGCGGTCGATCAGTTCCTTGAGCGCGGATTCGCTGATCTCCACGCGCTCGGTGGCGTCGACTTCATCGATCGAGGGGAAATCGTTGGCGGGCAGGGTGGCGAGGCTGAAGCGACTGCGTCCAGCCTGGACGCTCATCTTGTCGCCGGTCTGGCTCATCGTTACCTTGCTGCCGTCGGGCAGGGCGCGAACGATGTCGAACCACTTTCGGGCCGGGATGGTGATTTCACCGTCTTCGGAATCGCCCTCCAGCGTGGTCCGCGACACCATCTCCACTTCGAGGTCGGTGCCGGTCAGGGCGAGGTTGCCGTGTTTGACCTGGACCAGCAGGTTGGCCAGGACGGGCAGTGTCTGGCGACGTTCCACCACGTTCACCACCTGCGCCAGGGGTTTCAGCAGGGCTTCGCGTTGCAGGGTCAAGCGCATGGGTGTGTTTCCGGGTTCGGGATCGATCCACTGCTTTTATAAAGAGGTGGATAAATCAAAAACGGTGGTGGTGGTAGTGTCGCGTCAGGTTGTGGAAAAGCAGTTCAACTTATTGATTTAAAACAGAATTTGTTCAATGTTAGGACGTGGACAAGTGGCCTGGAAGCACTGGGACAAGTTGTGGACAACTTGGCGCGATCGAACTGTCCAGATGTTGTCCACAGGATTCCCCGGTACTCATTCACTGAGTTTGCGCAACAGTTTCTCCCAATCCTCGTGGAGTTTGCCATCGGTCTCGAGCAATGTGCGGATCTGGCGACAAGCATGCAGCACGGTGGTGTGGTCGCGGCCCTCGAAGGCGTTGCCGATTTCCGGCAGGCTGAGGTCGGTCAGTTCCCTGGCCAGCGACATCGCGATCTGGCGCGGCCGGGCGAGCGAGCGCGTGCGCTTCTTGCCGGTCAGCTCCTTGGTTTGCAGGCCGTAGTAGTCGGCGACGGCCTTCTGGATCTGGCCAATGCCGACGGAGTGGTCGCGAAGCACATCGCGCAGGGTTTCCTGGGCGAATTCGAGGGTGATCGGGCGGCCGGTGAAGTTGGCGCGGGCGATCAGCGTGTTGAGCGCACCCTCGAGGTCGCGCACCGACGAGCGCATCTTCTTGGCGATCAGGTTGGCGACATCGTCGGGCAGGGGCACGCCGCGTTCGCGCGCTTTCGACAACACGATTTGCGCGCGGGTCTCGTAGTCGGGCGGATCGATCGCGACCGGCAGGCCCCAGCTCAAGCGCGATTTCAGCCGGTCTTCGAGGCCGGCGACTTCGCGCGGATAACGGTCGCAGGTGAGGATGATCTGCTGGCGGCCGTCGAACAGCGCGTTGAAGGTGTGGAAGAACTCTTCCTGGGTGCGATCCTTGCCGGCGAAGAACTGGATATCGTCGATCAGCAGCGCATCGAGGCCCTGGAACTGCCTGCGGAAGGCATCGGTGCCACCGGCGGTGGGATCGTAGAGCGCCTTGGTGAAGCCATCCATGAACTCCCTTGCACGCAGGTACAAGACCTTGGCAGAAGGATTGCGCGCCAGCAATTCATTGCCGGCGGCGAACATCAGATGGGTCTTGCCGAGGCCGGTCGCGCCATACAGCAGCAACGGGTTGTGGGCGCGATCGCCGGGCGATTGCGAGGCCTGCCAGGCGGCGGCGCGCGCCAATTGGTTGCTGCGGCCTTCGACGAAGTTCTCGAACACGTACTGGTTGTCGAGATTGCCGTGGAAGGCAGGCTCGTTGCTGCGGACGTGACTGGAACCCATTGCCGGCGAGGGTGCAGCGCGCTTGAGCGCGCCGACTTCGATGGCGACGTCGCGACTGCCGGCGTAGTGGTCGAGCAGTTCGCGGATGCGCGGCAGGAAGCGTTCGCGGACCTGTTCCACCACGAAGGCATTCGGCGCGTACAACACCAGCGCGCGGTCACGCGCATCGGCCTGCAGCGGTCGCAACCAGGTGTGGATGTCCTCGCTCGGGAATTCATGCTCGAGCTGGGCCAGGCAACGGGGCCAGGCTTCCAGGGCGGGGGTCGGCGGCAACAGGCTCATCGGGCTCGTGGACGTGCGTTCGGCCCGACGTGCGGGTATCCGGACTGGGAGGGAAGTGAGCAGCCTATCATCGGGGGGCGGGGGCTGCATCCGCAGATGCGCCCGGGTTTGACAGGTCGCCCGGAACCCCGCTAGAATTTCCGGTTCCACGTTTCCCGATGGCGCCGATCATGGCCACCAAGCGCACCTACCAGCCCAGCAACCTCAAGCGCAAGCGCGATCACGGCTTCCGTACCCGCATGAAGACGGCCGATGGCCGCAAGATCTTGGCACGCCGCCGCGCCAAGGGCCGCAAGCGCCTGAGCGCCTGATCGGCGTTGTGGTACGGGACGGACTGATGCCGTCCCCTGCGGACGCACGGCAATTTCCCAAATCGGCTCGCGTGCGAACGCGGGCCGATTACACGTGCGCGTTCGATGGCGCGCGGCGCCTGCATACACCATTGCTGCAACTGGCGGTGAAACGCGACGCGACAGCTGATTCTGGCGCGCGGCTGGGCATCGCCGTCTCGCGCAAGGTGGATGGCAACGCCGTCGGCCGCAACCGCATCAAGCGCGTCTGGCGCGAAACCTTCCGCCAGCAGCGCGCGGATCTCCCTGCCGGCAGCTACGTCGCGGTAGCCAAGCCGGCCGCGGCGCAGGCAGACAATCCCGCTTTGCGCGCCGCCCTGCTTGAATTGCTGGCGCGCGCCGCCAGATTGCCGTCACCTGCCGCCGTCGGCACAATGCCGCCCGACACCTCATCCCCCAGTTCTTCCACGACCGACGTCGCAACCGACGCGTCCATTTCCGGCTGATCGCATGAACCAGACCCGCCTCACCCTGTTGTTCGCCTGGCTCATGGTGGCCGTCCTGCTGTGGATGGAGTGGGGCAAGGAGCATGCCGCGCCACAGACGCCGGCAGCGGTTGTTCCAGTCGCGCAGACGGTTCCGCAAGTGGTGCCAGGTGCGACGCCCGCCACCGTGCCGACGGCCAGCGTGCCGGGGCAGGCTGCGGCGCCGGCTACCACCAGTGCATCCGCCGCACCTGCAGCGGTGCAAGTCGAGACGGATGTGCTGCGCGTGCAGCTGGACGGCGGCAGCTTCCGCCAGGTCGATCTGCTGCAGTACCCGAAGACGCTGGGCGGCAACGATCCGGTGCGGCTGTTCTCAGCCGACAACGCCGATTACTACCAGGCACAAACCGGCTGGAGCGGGCAGGGTGGATCGGCCGCGCCGAACCATGCCGGCTTCGTGGCTGATGGTGGCGCGACGCAATTCAAATTGGCGCCGGGTGCGAACACACTCGACGTGCCGTTCACTTGGGTGGCCAATGGCGTGACCATCCATCGCGTGGTGCGCTTCACTCGCGGCAGTTATGCGGTCGACGTGCGCGACAGCGTGAGCAATGCCGGCACCACGCCGTGGCAGGGCTATGTCTATCGCCAGCTGGTGCGGGTGCCGCCGACGCTGCAGACCGGGATGATGCATCCGGAGTCGTACAGCTTCGTCGGTGCGACGTGGTCGGATGGCAAGCATTACGCGCGCCGTCCGTTCAAGGACTACATGGATGGCGGCGCCGTCGATCAGACCATCCAGGGCGGCTGGCTGGCGATGCCGCAACATCACTTCATCAGCGTGTGGATTCCGCAGGCCGATCAGTCGTCCAAGGTTTCGCTGAGCCAGAACGGTCCGGCCGACAGCATCGCGGCGATGGGGCCGGGTTTCACCGTGCAGCCCGGCCAGGCGGCGACGACGACTGCGCGCTTGTGGGTCGGTCCCAAGGACGTCAAGGCGCTCGATGCGCTGGGCGTGCCGGGGCTTGATCGCGCCATCGACTACAGCCGTTTCGACATGTTCGCGTATCTCGGGACCGGCCTGTTCTGGCTGCTCTCGAAGATCCACGGCCTGATCGGCAACTGGGGCTGGTCGATCATCGGGCTGGTCTTCCTGCTGAAGCTCGCGCTGTTCCCGCTGTCGAATGCGCAGTACAAGTCGACGGCGAAGATGCGGCGCATGCAACCGCGGATGAAGGCGCTGCAGGAACGCTACGGCGACGACAAGCAGAAGCTCCAGATGGCGATGATGGAGCTGTACAAGACCGAGAAGATCAATCCGATCGGTGGCTGCCTGCCGATCATCCCGCAGACGATCATCTTCATGACGCTGTACTGGGTGCTGTCGGAATCAGTGGAGCTGCGCCACGCGCCGTGGATGGGCTGGATCCATGATCTCACCGCGCGCGATCCCTATTTCGTGCTGCCGATCCTCAACGCCGCGATCATGTTCTTCACCCAGCACCTGACGCCGCCGGCGCCGGGCATGGATCCGACCCAGCAGAAGATGATGAAGGCGATGCCGGTGATCTTCGGCGTGATCCTCGCCTTCCTGCCCGCCGGCCTGGTGCTGTACCAGGTGGCGAATGGCGCGCTCGGCCTGCTCCAGCAGACCTACATGCTGCGCAAGTACGCCGACAAGGCTTCGCCCGGCACGCACGAAACAAAGAAGAAATAAGGCCGAGTCGAGACGCGCGCGGCGCGGCATGATGCACGCATGACCATGCCCGCCGCCAACGCGACCACCACGATCGTTGCCGTCGCCAGCGCGCCCGGACCGGGTGGCGTCGGCATCGTGCGCTTGTCGGGTCCGCAGGCGAACGACATCGCCGCCGCGCTATGCGGTAAAAAATTGCCGCCGCGGACAGCGATGCGCGTGCAGGTGCGTGATGGCGCGGACGGCGAACTGATCGACGATGGCATCGCGTTGCGCTTCGTCGCGCCGGCGAGTTTCACCGGCGAGGACGTGGTGGAACTGCAGGTCCACGGCAGCCCGGTGTTGCTGGAACGCATCATCCAGGTGGCGGTGCGCGAAGGCGCGCAACGTGCGCGTCCCGGCGAGTTCAGCGAACGCGCGTTCCACAACGGCAAGCTCGATCTCGCCCAGGCCGAAGCGATCGCCGACCTGATCGCCGCACGTGACGTGCAGGCGGCGCGGGCCGCGCGCCGGTCACTGGATGGAGAATTCTCGCGGCGCGTGGAAACACTGGCGGCGCGCTTGTTGCACCTGCGCGTGCACATGGAAGCGGCGATCGATTTCGCCGACGAACCGATCGAAACGCTGGGCGGCCACGCGTTGCGCGACGGCATCGCCGAAGCCGCGCGCGAGCTTGACGGTTTGCTGGCCGCCGCCGAACGCGGGCGACGCTTGCGCGATGGCCTGCACGCAGTGCTGGTCGGCCTGCCCAATGCCGGCAAGAGCTCGCTGCTCAACGCGCTGGCCGGCAGCGATCGCGCCATCGTCACCGAAGTTCCGGGGACCACCCGCGACCTGCTGCACGAAACCATCCGCGTCGACGGCATCGAGCTGACGCTGGTCGATACCGCGGGTCAGCGCGACGACGGTGATGCCATCGAACGCGAAGGCATGCGTCGCGCCCGCGCCGAACTGGAACGCGCCGATCTCGCCATCGCCGTGGTGGATGGTCGCGCGGCGGAGGCGCAACGCGAACGGTTGCGACCGCTGCTGGCGACGGTTCCGCAGATCCTGTGGATACACAACAAGTGCGATCTGTTTGATGTGGCGGACCTGCCCGAAGGCACCATCGCCGTCTCCGCGCGCAGTGGCGAGGGCCTGGAGGCGTTGCGCGCGCATCTCGTTCAGCTGGCTGGACGACAAGGCGGCGAGGGCGCATTCAGCGCGCGGGCGCGCCATGTCGAAGCCTTGCAGCGCGCGCGCGAACACTTGGCGGCGGCGGCCAACGCGTTCACCCATGGCCAACTGGAGCTGGCGGCGGAAGACCTGCGTCTGGGCCACGACGCGCTCGGCGACATCACGGGGCGCCTGCTGCCGGATGCCTTGCTCGGACACATCTTCGCCAGTTTCTGCATCGGCAAATAGGCGGCGCAGGGGGCTTTCGCGCGCCCCAGCTGTGACAGGCCCGTCATATCCGCACATCGGGGTGTTGACAAGGCCCCTGCCCACCGCTTGTATTCGTCCGGTTACGCTTCTGTCTCGGGGAACCCACATGCAATCGTCTGTCGCAAGGCCCGTCTCTACCCAGTTGTCCCGATCGCTGCTTGCCGGCGGCATCGTCCTGGCGCTCGCGCTGGGCGTGACCTCCTGCAAGAAGGATCAGAATGCCGCGCCCGCGGGCAGCACACCGGCTGCCACGACCCCAGCAGCACCCACGCAGGCGGTCTCGTCGGCAGTCGCCGCGATGGGCGCCGACCAGTTGCGCGATGCCGCCAGCAAGGCGCTGAGCGAACAGCGCCTGTACGCCCCGGCGGGCAACAACGCGATGGAGTACTACCTGGCGCTGCGCGACAAGGCCGCGAACGATCCTTCGGTGTCGAGCGCACTGACCGACCTGCAGCCGTATGCGACCATCGCCACCGAACAGGCGATCGCGCGCAAGGACTTCAGCGAAGCCGATCGCCTGTATGCGTTGCTGGAGAAGACCGATTCCGCCGCACCGGCGTTGCCGCGCCTGAAGAACGCGATCACCGATGGCGAGAAGGCCGTGGCCGCTGCCGCCGCGTCCGGGACCACGCCGGTGTTGACGCCGCAGGAGCAGGCCAAGCAGGCCGACCTCGAGAAGAAGCGCCTGGAAGACCAGAAGAAGTTGCAGGAACAGGCCGCGAAGGAACTGGCCGCCAAGCAGACGCAGGACAAGGCCAACCAGACGGCGGCGAAGGCACAGCAGGATGCCACCGCCAAGGCCGACGCCGATCGCAAGGCGGAAGCCGATCGCAAAACTGCCGCCGACCGCAAGGCCGCCGCCGATCGCGCTGCCGAACAGCAACGCGCCGCCCCGGCACCCGCCGCATCGGCACCCGCGCCGACGCGCAGTGCCAGCAGCGATTTGCGCGCGATCAGCACGCCGAGCCCGCGCTTCCCGGCGGAAGCGTTGCGCAGCGGCGTGAGCGGTAGCGTGACGGTGGAATTCACCGTGTCGTCGGATGGTTCGGTCGACGCCGCGCGCGTGGTCAATGCCGATCCGCCGCGCGTGTTCGATCGCGAAGCGCTGAATGCGGTGCGCAAGTGGCGGTTCGAACCGGTGGCCTCGCCGGTGACGACCCGCCGCACGATGCAGTTCAAGCCGGCGGAGTGATCCAACGGATGTTCAACAAAAAGCCCGGCAGTCGCCGGGCTTTTTGTTGCCTGCACCACGCCGCGATCAGGCGGCGATGGCGAGTTTTTCCTGGCTGTAGCGGCGTACCGCCAGCCACCACAGCAACAGCACCAGTGCGAGTGCGGAAACGAAATACACCAGCCATTCCAGCGGACTGACGACTTCGCTGCGCAGCACCTTGAGGATGATCTGGTTTTGCGCGAGGAACGGCACCGCGAATTGCCACAGCGCGTTCTTCACCGGATTCACCATCAGGAAGATGGTCGGCAGCATCGGCAGCAGCATCAGGATCGACATGTAGCTCTGCGCTTCCTTCACCGATTTCGCGCCGGATGCGATCAGCGTGAGCAGGCAACTGCCCAACGCCACCAATGGCAGCAGGATCAACAGGATCTTCAGTACTGCAAGCGAGCTGATGTCCATCAACTTGCCGATGCCGGGCGTGAGTTGCGCGCCGAGCTTGAACGACAGGCAGGTGAGGGTGACGGAAACGATGCCGATCAGCATCGCCGCGACCACCTTGCCGCTGACGATCTGCATGCGCGGCGCCGGCGTGGTGAGCAACGGTTCCAGCGATTGCCGCTCGCGTTCGCCGGCGGTCATGTCGATCACCAGCGCCGCACCGCCGAGGAAGCCGCCAAGGATCAGCAGATAGGGCAGGAATGACATCACCCGGCCGCGTCGTGCTTCCGGCGTCGACAGATCCTTGTTCGCCACCATCACTGGCGCCGCGACTTCCGGATTGATGCCGCGTGCGAGCAGGCGCAACGCGCCCATTTGTTGCGCATAGGCGTTGAGCAGGGTGGTCACGCGTTCGCTGGGGATGCGCGCGTCCTGGCGGGTGGAATCGTTGACCACTTCCACCTGCGCCGGTTCGCCCTTGCGCCACTGTTCCTCGAAGGTGTCGCCGATGCGGATGTAGACGTCTTCGTTCTGGTTGCGGATGGCGGCATCGGGATCGGCGACGGTCTTCGCGGTCACGCCGTGCGCGGCCAGCCACTTCACCAGATTGGGCGCGTTCTGCGCACCGACGATGGCGATTTCCAGCGGCTTGTCGTTGAGTTCCTTCATCTTGTGCTGCATGAAGGTGCCGAGGCCGAAGATCAGCAACAGCATGATCGCCGGCGTCATCAGGAACGTCAGCAGCATGGTCTTGCGGTCACGGGAGAAGTCGAGCAGTTCCTTGCCGACGATGGCGTTCAGGGCATTCATGCGTGCAGTCCTTCTTCGCTGCCGATCAGGCGGACGAAAGCGTCTTCGAGATTGGATTCATGGGCGAGTTCGCGCAGTTCGTCGGGACTGCCTTCGGCCATGACGCGGCCGTGGGCGATGATGACGATGCGATCGCACAGCGCGGCGACCTCCTGCATGATGTGGCTGGAAAACACCACGCAATGGCCGTCGTCGCGCAGCTGCTTGAGGAAGCCGCGCAGGCCGCGCGTGGTCATCACGTCGAGGCCGTTGGTCGGTTCGTCGAAGATGATATTGCGTGGCGAATGCACCAGCGCACGCGCAATCGCGGTCTTGGTGCGCTGGCCCTGCGAGAAGCCTTCGCTGCGGCGATCGAGGAAATCCTCCATTTCCAGTGTCGAGGCCAACTCGGTGATGCGCTGTTCCATCTGCTGCGACGACAAGCCATGCAGCTCGCCGAAATAGCGGATGTTCTCGCGCGCGGTCAGCCGCTTGTAGACGCCGCGCGCATCCGGCAACACGCCGAGCGCGCGGCGTACCGCACCGGGATCGACACGGGTGTCGATGCCGTCGACACTGACGCTGCCACTGTCGGGTGTCATCAGCGTATAAAGCATGCGCATGGTGGTGGTCTTGCCGGCACCGTTGGGACCGAGCAGGCCGGTGATCTGGCCATCGGGCGCGGTGAAGCTGACGTCATCGACCGCGACCACGGGCGCGTCGTGCTTGCCCTTGCCGGGAAAGGTCTTGCGGAGATGTTCGGCGACGATCATGGCGTCCATCCGTTGTAGTCGATGAAGGAAGGCGTCGGGCTGAGTGCGTCGAGGCACTTGGCATCGAGTGACTTGGCATCGGCGGTCTCGAGGAATTTCGCGAACAACCGCGGCATGCAGCCGGCAGCGATCACGTTGTGACCTTGGCCGTTGAGCACCAGCAGGCGACCATTCGGCAGCGACTTCGCCACTTCCTCGCCGTAGCGCGGTGGCGTCACCGGATCGAACTGGCCTTCCAGCACCAGTGCCGGCACCGGCGTCGTCAAGGCATTGTGGAAATCGGCAGGCACGCTGCTTTTCGGCCATTGCGTGCAAGCCTGCGCCATCAGATGGCCAATGCTGTCGCCGAGCACGGTGCCGCGATCATCCTGCGCGGCGCCAGCCTTCATGCCGGCATCTTCCGCACACACCACCGATAACTGCATGCCCGTCGCCATCTGGTCTTTCATTTGCGTGCGCAGCATCGACGTCAGCGCCTTCAGTCCGGCGTAGCGGCCCTGCGCAGCTTCATGGATCTGCAGCGGCAGGATCGATGCGATCGCCGGCATGTAAGCAAACATGCGCACGAGGCCAGCGACCTCATCGGCGGTCAACGCCGCGGTCTTCTGTTCGCCGGTCAATGGATCGCGGTAGGCGACCTGCGGCGGTGCCTTGCGCAAGGTCGTCAGCAAGGCATCGAGCTCTCCGCGCGGATCGCCGAACTTCGCCTTGCACTGCGCGTCTTTCGTGCACACGGCGAATTGCAGCGCCAGCGCATCGTCGAGGTTGCGCGCCCAGATGTTGGAGAGATGCAGCGTGTTCGGCACCACCGAGTCCAGCACGATAGTGCGGGTCTGCTGCGGATGGCGCATCGCGTATTGCTGGGCCACGCGGGTGCCGTAACTGACGCCATAGAGGTTGATCTGCTTCGCGCCGATGGCGGCACGCACCGCGTCGAGATCGCCGACCGCTTCGGTGGTTCCGTACTGGCGCAGGTCGGCGTGCTTCGACAGGGCATCGATGCACGCCTGCGTGATGCGGGCGATGCTGGCATCGTCCGGCGAGACGGCTTGCTTGTCGTCATCGATATCGCAGGCCAGCTTGTTGGAACCGCCGGTGCCGCGCTGGTCGACCAGGATCACGTCGCGCTGGTTCAGCACACCCGCGAAGACCGGCGCCAGCGAGGCATACGTATCCACCGCCGACTGCCCGGGACCGCCGGCGATCAGGAACAGCGGATCGTCGTGGGCCTCCCCGTCCTCGCTGACCGGCACCCAGGCGATCCGCAGGTCGATCTTGCGACCATTCGGCGCCGAACGATTTTCCGGCACCGCCAACGTGGCGCATTGCGCGGGAATGCCTTCGCGGCCCGCTGTGCCTGCCAGCGTGCACGGCTTGAATGCCAACTGCCCGAGCTTGCGCAACGGCGCCGGTTCGGCGTGCAGCGCTTTCGATGATGGCGTGGTGGCTTGCGTTGACGTTTGCTGCTTGCGCCATGACTGGTAGCCGAATAATGCACAGGCTGCCAGCACCGCAAGAATGACGCGGATCTTTCGGGACATTCTCCCTCCTCAAGGATCGTGATGGATGAAAACGGATTCGATCGGTTCGTCGAACAATTTCGCGATGCGGAACGCCAACGGTAGCGACGGGTCGTATTTGCCGGTTTCCAGCGCGTTGACGGTCTGGCGCGAAACGTCGAGGCGCTCGGCCAATGCAGCCTGCGACCAGCCCATCTGCTCGCGCAATTCGCGCAAACGGTTGTCCATCAGCGATAGCGCCGCACGGCGATGAATTTTCCGATGCCGTAGGACAGGCACATCAGCGGGAAGACCCAGATCATCGCCACGCCGGAGGGCACGTCGATGACCTTGCCCAGCTGCAGGAAGCCGCCGAGCAGATAAAGTTGCGAGACGAACAGCGCGGCGACGCCGATCGCTTCCATCTCGATGCGCCGCTGCATCTCGTCGATCGAACGCAGGTAGCGCAGGAAGGCGCGCATCACGAAGAAGATCGGCAGCGCCGGCGCGGCTGCGATCAGCGCACGCAACGGCAGCAGTTGCACGGAGTTCTTGAGCAGCCAGGTCGAGGCGAACACGGCCAACACATAGACCAGCATCGCCGGCCACATCTGGCGACGGTAATCGCGATTGGCGCGGCTGGCGTATTGCTCCTCGCACTGTTCGCGCCACCAGCGCGGCGCGAACCGCATGACCGCGACGAGGATGAGGAAGCCCGTGCCCATGCCGGCGAAGATGCCGACGAACTTGTCCGGCCAGTTGGCGACATATCCGTACCAAGCCAAACCCAATGCGACCACGGCAGCGATGGCAGCCAGGAGCAGTCGTCGCTGCATGGTCATGGCGATTTCCCGCCGCCGTTGCGGCGCGCGATCCCGATCGCGATGAACGCGCCGCCGATGGCGATGAAGGCCGGCTGGCGAATGCCGATGGCGAGATACGCCAGCCCGACGGCGATCCAGGCCGTGGCCGACATGGGGGAACAGAAGTGGCGGGGTATGTTCATGGCGATATGTCAAGGGACCTTGACAACACACTAATGCGGGCAAATCCGGGTTGTCAAGTGTCCTTGACATACGACCGGGCGACGCTCGAAGGCGAACAGGCTGCTGGAGTAACATTTGCGGGATGAACAGCACCCACAGAAAGCCGCTTCCCGGTACCGATCTCGACTGGTTTGACGCCCGCGCTGCGGTGGAAACGCTGCATCCCGGCAGCTGGAACGGCTTGCCCTACAGCTCGCGCGTGTTCGCCGAAAATATCGTCCGCCGCGCCGAACCGGCGAAGATCGCCGCCTACCTCGGCCAGCTGGTCGAACGCAAACGCGATCTCGATTTCCCGTGGTTCCCGGCGCGGGTGGTCTGCCACGACATCCTCGGCCAGACCGCGCTGGTCGATCTCGCCGGATTGCGCGACGCCATCGCCGAACAGGGCGGCGATCCCGCGCAGGTGAACCCGGTGGTGCCGGTGCAATTGATCGTCGATCACTCGCTGGCGGTGGAATTCGACGGCAACGATCCGCAAGCGTTCGCCAAGAACCGCGCGGTGGAGGATCGTCGCAACAACGATCGCTTCCACTTCATCGACTGGACCAAGCACGCGTTCCGCAATGTCGATGTGATCCCGCCCGGCAACGGCATCATGCATCAGATCAATCTGGAGCGGATGTCGCCGGTGGTTGGCACCAGCGAAGGCGTGGCCTATCCCGATACCTGCGTCGGCACAGATTCGCACACACCGCACGTCGATGCGCTCGGCGTGATCGCGATCGGCGTCGGGGGCCTGGAAGCGGAGAACGTGATGCTCGGGCGCGCGTCATGGATGCGCTTGCCCGACATCATCGGCGTCGAACTCACCGGCAAGCCGCAACCCGGTATCACTGCGACCGACATCGTGCTGGCGCTCACCGAATTCCTGCGCAAGCAGAAAGTCGTCGGCGCCTTCCTCGAATTCCGTGGCGAAGGCGCAGCCGCGCTGACACTGGGTGACCGCGCGACGATTTCCAACATGGCGCCGGAATACGGCGCGACCGCGGCGATGTTCTTCATCGACGACAATACCCTCGACTACCTGCGACTGACCGGACGCGGCGACGCGCAGGTCGCACTGGTCGAAAACTACGCGAAAACCGCAGGATTGTGGGCCGATACGCTGAAGGACGTGCAGTACGAACGCACGCTGGCGTTCGATCTGTCCACGGTCGAACGCACGCTCGCCGGGCCGTCGAATCCGCATGCACGCCTGCCGGTGAATGAGCTGCAATCGCGCGGCGTCGCCGACGAAACGAAACTGCAGGCCGGTCGCGACGAAGAAGCGCAGGGCTTGATGCCGGATGGCGCGGTGATCATCGCCGCCATCACCAGCTGCACCAACACGTCCAATCCACGCAACGTGATCGCCGCAGGATTGATCGCGCGCAATGCCAATCGCGCCGGACTTCTCCGCAAGCCGTGGGTGAAATCATCGCTGGCGCCGGGCTCGAAGGCGGTCGCCTTGTATCTGGAAGAGGCTGGGCTGAAGTCGGAACTCGAGCAGCTTGGATTCGGCATCGTCGCTTTCGCCTGCACCACCTGCAACGGCATGAGCGGCGCGCTCGATCCCAGGATCCAGCAGGAAATCATCGAGCGCGATCTCTACGCCGTTGCCGTGCTCTCGGGCAATCGCAATTTCGATGGCCGCATCCATCCCTATGCCAAGCAGGCCTTCCTTGCCTCGCCGCCGCTGGTGGTCGCCTACGCGATCGCCGGCACCGTGCGCTTCGACATCGAGAAAGATGCGTTGGGCCATCGCGCCGATGGCACGCCAGTGTTGCTGAAAGACATTTGGCCGAGCGATGCCGAGATCGACGCGATCGTGAAATCGGCGGTGAAACCCGAGCAGTTCAACGCCGTGTACGACCCGATGTTCCGTCGCCACGGCGATGACGGCGTGCGTGTCGATCCGTTGTACGCGTGGCGTCCGCAGAGCACCTACATCCGCCGGCCGCCGTACTGGGAAGGCGCGCTGGCCGGCGAACGCACCTTGCGCGGATTGCGCCCGCTCGCCGTGCTCGGGGACAACATCACCACCGATCACCTGTCGCCGTCCAACGCGATCCTGCTCGACAGCGCGGCCGGCGAATATCTGGCGAAGATGGGCCTGCCGGAAGAAGACTTCAATTCCTACGCGACGCATCGTGGCGACCATCTCACCGCGCAGCGCGCGACTTTCGCCAATCCGAAAACCACCAACGAAATGGCGGTGATCGACGGTGCAGTGAAGCAAGGGTCGCTGGCGCGCGTCGAACCCGACGGCAAGGTGCTGCGGATGTGGGAAGCGATCGAAACCTACATGGATCGCGGCCAGCCGTTGATCATCATCGCCGGTGCCGATTACGGCCAGGGCAGTTCGCGCGACTGGGCGGCGAAGGGCGTGCGCCTTGCCGGCGTCGAGGCGATCGTCGCCGAAGGCTTCGAACGCATCCATCGCACCAACCTGATCGGCATGGGCGTGTTGCCGTTGGAATTCCAGCCTGGCACCGACCGCAAGACATTGGCCATCGACGGCACGGAAACCTACGACGTGATCGGCACGCGCACGCCGCGTGCGACGTTGACGCTGGTGATCCATCGTCGCAATGGCGAAACCGTGGAAGTGCCGGTGACCTGTCGCCTCGATTCCGACGAGGAAGTGTCGATCTACGAAGCCGGTGGCGTGCTGCAGCGGTTTGCGCAGGATTTCCTCAGTTCGAACAAGGCCGTGGCCTGAGGCCATGGCGTCCGTGGAGCGCGCGCTGTTCGTGGCGATGCCGGGTCAGCAGGTCCGGGACAAATTGCTGGACGCGGTGCGATCGAAAGGGCTGGACCATCCGCTTGGCAGTGCGATGTTTGATCCGTTGAACTGGCACCAGAGCCTGTCGGATCGACATTGGAGTCCCTCGGCGGAACGCATCGAACAACTGAAGCGCGCTGGCAGCCGCATCAACGGCGCTGCCTTCACGATGCGCTTCGACCGCATCGGTGGCGGTGACCATTGGGTCTTCGGAGTGAAAGGCGGACGTCGCGGATTGAAGGACTTGCTGGACGCCGTGCAGCGTGGCCTCGGCACGGAAGGACTCGCCGACAATCTCAGCCACAGCCCGCACATCACATTGAGTTACAACGCCCCGCATCCACTGCAACAGGTGGAAATCGAACCGGTCGAATGGCTGGTCGACGAACTCCTGCTGGTCATCGGTGGCGGCAGCGAGCCGTATCGTTACCGTGTCGTCGAACGTTGGCCATTGCAGGCGGCGGATCAGGTTCCCGGCGCGCAGCTCGGTCTTCTCTAGACAACAGCCACAGACTGCAATGGATACACAAACATGACGCAACCTGCCCAGCACCACGCGCCGCAACTGAAGGTGGCCGCGACCTACATGCGCGGTGGCACCTCCAAAGGCGTGTTCTTCCGCCTCGAAGACTTGCCGGAAGCCGCGCGCGTGCCCGGCGCTGCGCGCGACCGTCTGTTCCAGCGCGTGATCGGTTCGCCCGACCCCTACGGCAAGCAGACCGATGGCATGGGCGGGGCGACCTCGAGCACCAGCAAGGTGGTGATCCTGTCGCCTTCGACACACGCGGATCACGATGTCGATTATCTGTACGGGCAAGTGGGCATCGATAGCGACTTCATCGACTGGTCGGGCAACTGCGGCAATCTGTCGACGGCGGCGGGAGCGTTCGCGCTGCATGCCGGTTACGTCGATGCCGCGCGCATTCCCGCAAACGGGATCTGCAGCGTGCGTATCTGGCAGGCCAACATCGGCAAGACCATCATCGCCCATGTACCGATCAGCAACGGCGAAGTGCAGGAAACCGGCGAATTCGAACTGGATGGCGTGACCTTTCCCGCTGCCGAGATCGTGCTGGAATTCCTCGATCCCGCCGACGATGGGGAAGGCGACAGTGCTGGCGCGATGTTCCCCACCGGCCATCTCGTCGATGATCTCGAAGTACCCGGCATCGGCACGCTGAAAGCGACGATGATCACCGCCGGCATCCCGACCATCTTCGTCAATGCCGTCGACATCGGCTACGACGGCACGGAACTGCAGCCGGCGATCAACGACGACAAGGCCGCGCTGGCGAAACTGGAAGCGATCCGCATCGCCGGCGCCTTGCGCATGGGCCTGATCAAGACGCCGGAGGAAGCGGCGACGCGCCAGCACACGCCGAAGGTCGCATTCGTGGCGCCACCGAAAGAGTACGTCTCCAGCAGCGGCAAGCGCATCGAAGCCCGAGACATCGACCTCAACGTGCGTGCGATGTCGATGGGCAAACTGCATCACGCGATGATGGGCACGGCGTCTGTTGCGATCGCCACTGCCGCCGCCGTGCCGGGAACGCTGGTCAATCTTGCTGCCGGTGGCGGACAGCGCGACGCGGTGCGCTTCGGTCATCCCTCCGGCATGTTGCGAGTGGGCGCGGCGGTGACACAGGTCGATGATGCGTGGATGGTGACGCGCGCGGTGATGTCGCGTTCGGCGCGCATCCTGATGGGAGGCTGGGTGCGCGTGCCGGGTTGATGGATTGGTCCCTGAGTAGATCACGAAATTGGTTTGGCGTTTCCATGGCGGGCGCACGGCAGGCAAGGAATTCCTTCCGGTGCAAACCGTGGATATTCTTCGATCGATCGTGCAATCCAAGTCCAATTTCCGATGAAAATTCCGGAAATGGTCTGGCTGCAGAAATGCACGGACATCTTTTCTTCGCGGCATTCATCAACGGAATTCACCACAGGAAGCGGTGCGTCCAATTCGGTTGTGCGCGTCGATGCCAATCCGTGAATGTCCCGTAAGTATCTTGTTCAAGGATTGTTTCGGACACATAGTCAAAAACGTCAGGCGCGTAAGACGTGATCCGCCAGCCGACTTTTTTTCAGTTCCGTCCCCAATCCATGAGAGTCCACTTCAATGGCATCCGATTCGATTTCAATCAAGTCCGGCTTCAAGCGCAGCGCGCTGACTGTTGCCCTTGGCCTCTGCTTCGCGGCCACCGTTCATGCGCAGTCCACCACCGGTAGCGTTTTCGGTACTGCGGCTCCCGGCGAGACCATCACCCTCGTCAGCGAGACGGGCTTCGCGCGCACGATCACTGCCGACGGCGCCGGTCGCTACAACGCCGGCAACCTGCCGATTGGCAATTACGCCGTGACCGCCAGGAAGGGTGATCAGGTCGTCGGCACCAAGCAGGTCCTGGTGAAAGTGAGTTCGGGCACCGAAGCATCGTTCGCTGGCGCGCAGGCTGCCACGAGCAACGAGCTGGGGACAATCACCGTGACCGCGACCGGTGCCGGCATCGACGTGACTCAGGTCGATTCGCGCACCGTGATCACTGCCAAGGACCTGGCCGTGCTGCCGGTTGCGCATAGTGCCGAAGCCATCGCACTGCTGGCACCGGGCACGGTGAAAGGCAGTGGCTTCTTCAATAGCGCCGTGTCCTTTGGTGGCGCGGGCGTCACCGAGAACGCGTACTACATCAATGGTTTCAATGTGTCCGATCCACTGGCCAACATCGGTGGGTTGAGCTTGCCTTACGGTTCGATCGCGCAGCAGGAAACCTACACCGGCGGCTATAGCGCCATGTATGGTCGTTCCGACGGCGGCGTGATCAGTCAGGTCGGCAAGCGCGGTACCAACGACTGGCACTTCGGTGGTCAGATCTCGGTGCGCCCGAAGAGCCTGGCCTCGGCGCCGAAGGATGTCTACTTCCCGAAGGCGATGCCGTTTCCGAGCGGCTTTGCCGGCGTCTACGCGCCGGGGACCGACGGCTATTACTCGGCGGACACCAAGGTCGCGAATTCGACATGTACGCCACAGGTCGCCGGGCAGTACTGCTGGCATTACGACAAACCTGGTGACCTGGGGATGCTGCGTACCAGGCGTGGCGAGGACAAGTTGTGGAATACCACGTACAGCGCCTATGTCGGTGGTCCTCTGGTTCCCAACAAGCTGTTTTTCTTTCTGTCGGCGGAGGAGTCGAAAGATTCCTTCATCACGACCCAGAACGAAGCGGGGATCAACAGCACCACCGGCCAGTACAACCTGGTGCGCCGCGAGCATGACAACACCACCGACAAGAAGATCTACGGCAAGATCGACTGGAACATCAATGATTCCAATATCGTCGAGTTGACCGGGATCAAGGAAAACGACAACACCCACGGTTCGAGCTACAACTACGACTACACCACGCTGAGCCAGGGCGCCTACAGATCGCCATCGACGCCGACGAAGCAGAACACCTTCGTCTACATCGCCAAGTACACCAATTACCTGACCGACAACCTGAATTTCTCGGTGACCTACGGCAAGGATTCCGTGCGCAACCCGACCATGCTGGCGGTCGAATCGTCATTGCCGTTCATCAACAACAGGCAGAACATTCCGTCGGCCTACCTGCCAGCGGGTGGCCTGGTATTGCCCCAGATATCGAATGCGGGCGCAACTCCGGGTTCGCGATTGACTGCATCCGGCGTGCGCTTCGATGTCGAGTGGAAGGTTGGCGCACACCAGTTGCATGGTGGCATCGACGACATGACATACACGGCCAAGGATCAGGGAGGCACGACTTCCGGCCCCGGCTATTTCTGGGATTACCGCGCGGGCGGCGCCGTCGTGCGGCAGACGTACTTCAACTCGCTGGCATCGATGTCGGTCGTGCAGAAGGCGATTTACCTCGAGGACAATTGGTCGATCACGGATCGCTTCCTGCTGAAAGTTGGCCTCCGCAGCGACGACTTCAACAACAAGAACAATGCCGGCCAGAGCTACGTCCACGAGAAGCATCAGATCGCACCACGCCTCGGCTTTGCCTGGGACCTCAAGGGCGATTCGACCATGAAGGTATTCGGCAACGTCGGCCGTTACTACCTTGCGCTGCCGAATGAAGTTGCGATCCGCGGTGCTTCGCCGTCGACGTTCTACTACGTTCCATACAACTACACCGGCGTCGACGTGAATGGACAACCGACGGGCCTGACCCAGGCGGGGGCGCCATTCTCTGCCAACGGCGAATTCGGCCAGGCGGTGGATCCCAATTCGATCGCGGCAAAGAGCCTGAAGCCGCAATACCAGGATGAAGCCATCCTCGGATTCGATTGGCAGTTCAGCAAGAAATGGATCGCTGGTGCCAAGCTGACCTATCGCAAGCTCGGTACCCTGATCGACGACTGGTGCGATACCGGCCGTGTCGCCAACGCGCTGGATCCGAGCGGTGGCGGTGCGCCCGACTACACCATTCCGGGTTGCTACATCATCAATCCGGGCCGCACCAATACCTTCCATGTCGCCAAGGCCGATGGTTCGGGTTACACCGACGTGACGCTGAGCAATGCGCAACTCGGTTTCAACTCGTCGAATGCTGCCAAGCCGATCCGCAAGTACGAAGCGCTGGACCTGTATCTGGAGCATCCGTTCGACGGCAAGTGGCAGTACCGCGTTGACTACACTTGGAGCCGCAACCCGGGCAACACCGAAGGCCAGGTCAAGTCCGACATCGGCCAGACCGACGTCTCCAAGACGCAGGATTGGGACTATGCGGGTCTGATGTACAACTCGTACGGCTACATGGCCAACGACCGTCGCCACGCGTTGCGCATGCGCGGCATGTACCAGTTCACGCCGGAGTGGTTGGTCACCGGCAAGTTGCTGGTGCAGTCGGGCGTGCCGAAGAACTGTCTCGGCTACTACTTCAACGACAGTGATCCGATCGGCTACGGCTCGTCCTATCACACTTGCTTCAACCAGCCATCGGCGCCAGGTGCACAGCATGGCCCGTGGACCAAGCAGCTGGATCTGGGCATCGTTTATCGCCCCAGGTACTTCAACAAGAAACTGACGGCCGCGTTGGACGTGTTCAACATTACCAACGACCGCAAGCCCATCCAGTACAGTGCGCAGATGGAAACCAGTGCATTGCGCAACCATGGCGACGGCACCATCCTCTCGACCTACAACATCCCGATCTTCTTCCAGTCGCCGCGCTACGTGCAGTTGAGTGTCAGCTACGACTATTGATGGATGATTTCCCGTCGGGCATGATCAAGCGGCCACCTCCGGGTGGTCGCTTGGCTGTTTGCGGCGAGACAGGAGCGACTGACGAACATGCGATTCCTCATTCTTGTCATTTTCTTGTCCATTGCGGCGCCATTGCATGCGCAAAACCGCAATGCAATTCAGGCGATCCAGGCCGATCCGGCCAGGGACGGTGCCCATCCGGCACGGATGGAAGTGCTGCATATCCCGTCGGGTGGAAAGTGGGTCAACGGCGTCGCCTATCTCGCATCCGGTGTCGGCGCGCATCCGACCGCCGTGTTTTTCCACGGCCTGCCCGGTAACGAGAAGAACCAGGACCTGGCGCAGGCCGTGCGACGGGCGGGCTGGAACGCGGTGATGTTCAGCTATCGCGGCTCCTGGGGCAGCCCTGGAAAATTCAGTTTCAGCGGCAATCTGGAAGACGCGGAGGCGGTGCTGGCGTTTCTCGAAGATCCTGCCAGCGCGCGCAAGTACGGCATCGACACCAAGCACCTGGTCGTCGTCGGGCACAGCATGGGTGGATGGGTCGTCGCACAGACGGCGGTGCATCATCCCGAACTCGCCGGAGCCGCACTGATTTCCGCGGCAGACATGGGCAGCATCGGCAAGATGCCGCATGCACAAGTGGTCGAAGGCCTGCGCGAGGGCATGGAATCACTTGCGGAAACCACGCCGGAACGAATGGCCGATGAGCTCGCTTCCGGATCCGCGCGCTGGACGTTCGACAGGGCAGCGCCGGGCCTGGCGAAGATGCCGATGCTGGTGCTGACGTCCGATGATGGATTCGCGATGTTCGGCGATGGCCTGGCATCGAAGCTCAAGGCTGAAGGGAATTCGGGAGTGACCACGATGCACCGAGCGACGGATCACTCGTGGTCGGATTCGCGGATCGCGCTGGCGACGGAATTGCTTGCCTGGCTGCAGACGTTGCAGTAGTTGGTAAGGGGAACACCCGCAGGATTGGTATGACGGAAGGCACCGCTTTCGTCATACGCTGACAAGGACAGACGCAACCAGAGGTTTGCCCTGCCAAATCTTGCTGCCGGAACTGAAGACGGGATGAGGGTGCGGCCGTGCGCCGCGGATTCGTTCGTGGAGGAGGAGGCCAGCCTGCTCTTCGAAGCGCATTCGATCGCGCGCATATTCCAGATTTTCGGGAATATCGACCGCACGATGATCCTGTTCATGATCGCTGCGCAGAGTGGCATCACTGCGAACGACATCGTCAGTGCCATCAGGATGAGCCGGCCCCATGCGTACCAGCACTTGAAACGGTTGGTCGCGGGTGGCTGGATCAAGCCCGTCAGGCGTGGTCCTGCAAGGGCCTATGTCTGCAGCAACCTCGAGGTGCACCTGCTGTTGACGAATCTGCGAGCCATTGCGTGGGCGCGCGCCAGTGCATTTTCCAAAGAACAGGATCGGGATCGGACGATGCTCCTGAACTTCCGCCGTTGGCAGGACCTGAAGGCACCGGTCGAATCGCAGGGTCTTTCGGCAGCGGACAAACAATCCTTGCCCTGAGACAGGAAAAATTCGCCCAGGGTCCAATTCACGGAGTTGTCGGTCGAAATTGGACTGATTCCTGGGGGGTATTTTGGTTTCATACTTCCAAGCAGCAGGCAAGGATGCCGAATGGCCACCAAATGTCAGTACTCGTCTTGGATTCGAAATCATGGACATTTTCCTTGATGGTGAGGGTGCGATCTACCAGCAGCTGGTGCGCGGACTCAAGAACGCCATCGCAACCGGACGATTGGCGGAAGGCGAACGGCTGCCGCCATCCAGGGATTTGTGTCGACAGTTGGGTATTTCCAGAACGACGGTCGTTGCCGCCTATGAGCTTTTAAGGGCCGAGGGATACACGAATACGGTGACCGGTTCCGGGAGTTACGTGGCCAAAAACCGCGTTGCGAAAGACCGTGGCAGCCACATGCAGGCAACGATCCCGCCGCAGAATGAAAGAAGCCGGGTCGCAAGAAGTGTCTTCGATCTGAAGAGCATTCCCGGGCGGCGACCTGATGGGGTCAGGCATGCATTCGAATACGGGCAGCCCGTTCAAAACAAGAGCATGGATGGGCTCTGGGAAAAAGAGCTCAGGAAGGCGATCTCGCGATCGACCAATCGCTATCCGAGGGTCCAGGGAAATCCCGAGCTCCGAGGTGCGTTGGCGCATCACATCGAGCGCAGTCGCGGGATCGTTTGCGATGCCGACGACATCATCATCGTCGCCGGGGTGCAGCAGGCGATACAGGTGTGCATCCAGGCCTTGTTGAACGTCGGGGATGCAGTTGCGTTCGAAGAGCCGGGGTACTTCAGTGCACGCAGCTTGTTCCAGATCGCAGGGGCGAAGGTCATCCCGGTCCCGGTCGATCGCGATGGGATGATCGTGGAACAGATACCGCCGGGCGTGCAATTGATCTACGTCACGCCGTCCCACCAGTTTCCGACGGGTGCGGTGTTGTCTGAAGCACGGCGATCGGCCCTGCTGGAATACGCACGCCGAACCGAAGCGTGGGTGATCGAAGACGATTACGACGGCGAGTTCAGGATCAATGGTCCTGCGGTCCATTCATTGCACTCGTCGGATCGACATGGACGCACGGTCTATGTCGGGACGCTGTCGAAATCCTTTTCCGCCGGAATCCGGCTGGGATACATCGTGGCGCCCCCAGCGCTTCACCGGGATCTGCTGGCGGCGAAATGGTGCCTCGATTTCGGGTCGCCGGCGCTCGAACAAATGGCGCTGGCCGGACTTGTCCAGAGCGGGGCATACGCCAGGCATTTGCGTTGGGTTTCCGAGGAATTGCTGAACAGGCGTACCGCGCTTTCTTCAGAATTGATGGCGCGTTTCGGCGCGACGGCGAGTTTTGCGCTGCCCAGGTCGGGGATGCACCTGTTGGCGACGTTCGAGCATCTGGGGGCGGATGCAGGCGCGATGCTGGTGAGACGTGGCCATCAGGAAGGACTCGGGATCTACACCGTTGATCCTTGTTACCTGGAGCCACCGGGAGCGCTGGGCCTCATCCTCGGCTTCTCGACAATGTCCGTAGCCGACATTCGTGAAGGAATGGGGATCCTGGAGCATGTGATGTCTCCATTGCTTCAGCAGGTCACCGACAATGCAGCGAATACCGGGAACGTCATTCCGCTGAAGAGACTGGCGAAATAACATTTAAGGTTGATACTTGCTGTCGTCGCCTCATTTCAAACTGATGTACTTCTCGCGGCGAATATCCTTCATCGGCAGGCCGGACTCCTTCAGCGTCGCGACCACGGCATCGACCATGTTGGGATTGCCGCAGATGTAGGCGATGTCGGCGCCGGGCTTCGGTGCAAGATCGGCCAGGCGATCCTGCACATGACCGTGCGCGGGTTCGGCGCCGGCGAAGGCCGCGGCATCTCCCAGATCCTCGCGCGACAGACAGGGCAGGTAGCGGAACTTGCCGGGATGCTTGTCGACCATGGCCAGGAATTCGTCGGCGAACAACAGTTCCGCCGGGGTACGCGCGCCATGGACGATGGCGACTTCGACACCGCGTTCGCGAATCATCGCGTCGAGCTGCGGCAGCATCGAGCGATAGCTGGCGACGCCGGTGCCGGTGGCGATCAGCAGGTAGCGGCGGTTGGCATCGGCGGGCTTGAGGGTGAACAGTCCGAGCGGGCCGCTGGCCTGCAGGCAGTCGCCGATTTCCATGCCTTGGAACAAGGCAGTGGCGGCGCCGCCGGGAACGATACTGGCGACGAATTCCACCGCCTCGCCACAGGCGATGCGATGGTCGTGGCGGGTGGCGCAGGAATAACTGCGGCGCGCCGTGCCGCCATCGGCCAGCGGGAAGTGGATCTGGATGAATTGCCCGGGGGTGTAGTCGAGCGCTTCGCCGTCGTCGCGGACGAAGGCGAGGTGGAGGACGGTGGGCGCGATTTGCCGGCGTTCGAGCAGCCGGATCGGGAAGAACTTCGACATAGGACGCCTATACTAGCGACTAACCCCGCAAATCTCCTCCCGCGATGACGGATTTCCCTCGCGTGCCCGCGCTCAGCGTGCACGACCTGCGCAAGACCTACGACAACGGCGTCGAAGCCCTGAAAGGCATCTCGCTCGATGTCCAGCCTGGCGATTTCTACGCCCTGCTCGGGCCGAACGGCGCCGGCAAATCGACCCTGATCGGCATCATCAGTTCGCTGGTCAACAAGACCTCCGGCAGCGTCAAGGTGTTCGGCGTCGACATCGACAGCCACCGCGACGCGGCGATGCGCCTGATCGGGCTGGTCCCGCAGGAATTGAACTTCAACATGTTCGAGAAGCCACTCGACATCTGCGTGAACTATGCGGGCTTCTACGGCATTCCGCGCGAGGTCGCGTTGCCGCGCGCCGAGGCGGTGCTGAAGGACGCCTTCCTGTGGGACAAGCACGACAAGATGAGCCGCACGCTCTCGGGCGGGATGAAGCGACGCTTGATGATCGCGCGCGCGCTGATGACCGAACCGCGCCTGCTGATCCTCGACGAGCCGACCGCCGGCGTCGATATCGAGATCCGTCGCGGCATGTGGGAAACGCTGAAGCGGATCAACGCCGCCGGCACCACCATCATCCTCACCACGCATTACCTGGAGGAAGCGGAGAGCCTGTGCCGCAATCTCGCCATCATCAACCACGGCCGCATCGTTGCCGAGGGACCGATGAAGGCATTGCTGGCGAAACTCGACGTCGAAGGCTTCCTGTTCGACATCGAGAGCGAGATTCCGCAACAACTGCCGCACATCGAGGGCACCACGCTGATCGCGCTCGACAATCACACCATTGACCTGGAGATGCCGCGCGCGATGGACCTCAACCGCGTGTTCGAGGCATTCGATGCCGCCGGCATCCGCGTGCGTTCGATGCGCACCAAGTCCAACCGGCTGGAGGAGCTGTTCGTGCGCATGGTTGCCGATTCCGTGGAGACGCAGGCATGAGCCAGCCGCATCCGAACTGGGTCGCCTTCCTCACCATCGCGCGCCGCGAAGTGATGCGGATCCTGCGCATCTGGGGCCAGACCCTGATGCCGCCGGCGATCACCATGACGCTGTACTTCCTGATCTTCGGCGGGCTGATCGGCTCGCGCGTGGGGACGATGGGCGGCCTGCGCTACATGGACTTCATCGTGCCCGGCCTGGTGATGATGTCGATCATCCAGAACAGTTACGGCAACATCAGTTCCAGTTTCTTCGGTGCCAAGTTCGGCAGGCATATCGAGGAGTTGCTGGTGTCGCCGATGCCGAGCTGGGTGATCCTCGCCGGTTATGTCGCCGGTGCGGTGCTGCGCGGATTGATGGTCGGCGCGATCGTGCTGGTGATCGCGATGTTCTTCACCCACGTGCGCGTGCCGCATCCGCTGGTGACCATCGCTTCGGTGCTGCTGGGCGCGACCATCTTCGCGCTGGCTGGTTTCGTCAACGCGGTATACGCCAAGAAGTTCGACGATGTCGCCATCGTCCCGACCTTCATCCTCACTCCGCTGACCTATCTCGGTGGCGTGTTCTATTCGGTCCAGTTGCTGCCGCAATGGGCGCAGACGATGACGCACCTCAATCCGATCTTCTACATGGTGAATGCGTTCCGCTATGGCCTGCTCGGGCAGAGCGACGTGGCGATGGGCGCCGCCTTCGGCTTGATGCTGCTGTTCGTCGCGGGATTGACCACGCTCGCGCTATGGCTGCTCAAGCGCGGGATCGGCATGCGCAGTTGAGCGGGCGTCGCTGCTTGTGTGAAATGCGTTAACGCACGGTGCATCGCTGCCGGTATCCTGTAGGCAATGCGAGCGGCCCGACTTCTGCTGATGCTGTGTTGCCTCGCCTGCGCCAGCGCGCAGGCAGCGCAGGTGATGCGGGTGGATATCCGCGGCATCGATGGCGTGATGGCGAGCGACGTGCGCGCGTCGCTGTCGCTGCAGGATGCGGCCGGCAAGAAGATCTCCGATCGCCGCCTCGATTACCTGTTGGAAGAAGCCGAGACCGAAACGCGCAACGCGCTGGAACCGTACGGCTATTACTCACCGCAGATCAAGGTCACGCCGTCGAGCGATCGCAACGCGCTGGTGGTGGTCATCGAGGTGCAGCGTGGCGAACCGGTGCGCGTGCGCAAGGTCGCCTACGGCATCGAAGGCCCGGGGGGGCAGGACCAGTACCTCACGCATGACCTCGATGCCACGCGCCCGGTGCCGGGCAGCGTGTTCGACCAGAGTGCGTACGAGGCCGGCAAGACCAGGATCACCCAGCGCCTGGCGCAGCGTGGCTATTTCGATGCCGACTTCATCACGCACAAGGTCGAGGTGACGCGCGCCGCCAAGGCCGCCGATGTCGATCTGCGCTGGACCAGTGGCGAGCGCTACGAGATGGGCGCGGTGACGTTCGAACAGACACCGACGGAAATCATCAGCCCGCAGTTGCTGGAAAAACTGGTGTACTGGAACGAAGGCGATTACTACCACCAGGGTCGTCTCGATCGCCTGCGCAAATCGCTGCTGGGGCTGGACTATTTCGGTCGCATCGACATCGAACCGTTGCCGGGCGATGCCAAGGATCTGCGCGTGCCGGTGCAGGTCACGCTGGAACCGGCCAAGCGCACTATCTACACCGCCGGCGTGAGTTACGGCACCGACAGTGGCCCCGGCGCGCGTTTCGGGCTGGAGCGGCGCTATCTCAACAAGCGCGGCCACAAGGCGCTGGCGCAGGTCGATTACGCCCAGAAACGCAAGGTGGCGACGCTGCAATATCGGGTGCCGGCCCTGAAGTGGCTCGATGGCTGGTATACCGCCGGCCTGCAGTTCGCCGACGAGCAGAGTCGCTACATCGACAGCCGCCGCTCGGAACTGGTGTTCAGTCGCACGGGGCAGATCAACACCAAGCTCGACGCCGCGGTTTCCCTGCATGTGCTGCGCGAACGCTGGGCCTATACCAATGGCACGGTGAAGACGCCGTACCAGACGGCCAGCTTGAGTTTTCCGCAGGTCGACCTGCATTACATCAGCGTCGATGATCGCCTGTATCCACGCCGCGGCATCGGCGCCAACTTCACGCTGCGCGGCGGTTCCGCCGGCTATGGCGGCGCTTTCGCGCAGGCCCACGCGCGTGCGCAGTGGTTCCATGGACTGGGACCGCAGGATCGCCTGATCCTGCGCGGCGAACTTGGCTACACCGTGGCCAAGGACGCGCTGGCGTTGCCGCCGTCGCTGCGTTTCTTCGCCGGTGGCGACCGCAGCATCCGCGGCTACAACTGGCGCGAGGTCGGGCCGCGCTTGCAGGATCCGAGCGGTCGCTACCTGTTCGCCTATGGCGCCAAGAACGTGGTGACCAGCAGTGTCGAGTACGAACGCTATTTCAACGCGAGCTGGGGCGCGGCCGCATTCGTCGACGGCGGCAGCGCGTTCGATGGCCGCAAGCTCGACTGGCATAACGGCGTCGGCATCGGCCTGCGCTGGCGATCGCCGGTCGGTCCGGTGCGCATCGACATCGCGCGCGGACTCAAGCACCCCGATTCACCGTTCACCCTGAGCCTCAACATCGGGGCCGACCTGTGAGCCGCGATCTGGAAAAACGTTACGGGTTGCAACCGTTGCCCGATGACGCGACGCCCGAACAGCGCGAGGCACGCATCGCCGAGTTGCGCACATTGCGGCGCAAGCGCACGCGCAAGATCGCCTGGCGCAGCGGCTTCGGCCTGGTGTTGCTGGTGGCGCTGGCGATTGGCGGCGTGTACTGGTTGCTGACCACCATCGCCGGGCGCGATTTCCTGCTCGCGCGGATTCGTGTTCTGTTGCCGACGGGATCGGAACTGAGCTGGCGCAGCGCCGAAGGTCCGGTGTCGGGACCGATGACGCTGCATGGCGTGCACTTCGTCTATCGCGGTTGTCCCGATGTGGACGGCAAGCCGGTGTCGTATCCGTCGTGCAAGGCGCCGCTGGTGACCACCTTCACGGCAGACACGGTGACGCTGCAGCCGATGTTGCAACCGCTGCTTGGGCGGAAATTGCGGCTCGATTCGATCGCGCTGAGCGGCGCGACGCTCGATCTGCCGAAAAGCGGAAAACCCTTCGAGTTGCCGCGCTGGCCGCAGTCGTTGCCGCAGATCGGCACGCCGTTGCCGATCCGCTTCGATGCCATCGCCATCGACGGCCTTGCAGTGACGCGCGTTGGCGTGCCGCTGGTCGACGTGCGCAGCGTGCGCGGCGCGCTGGAAGTGGAGGAAGGGCGCCTGCATGCCGATCACCTCGTCGCGTTGACCGATCGTGGCGATTTCAACGTGCAAGGCGATTACGCGCCCGCCGACAAATACCGCATGAACCTCATCGCGTCGGCATCGATGCCGGCACCGCTGGGACGCACGCGCCCAACGCTGGGACTGGCGGCGATTGGCGACCTCACGCGCATGGATGTCGCGCTGTCGGGCCATGTGCCGGCGCCGCTGTATGCGCATCTCACGTTGAAGGATGGCGAGCGCGATCCGCTGTGGGCATTGCGTGCCAACACCCAGGATCTCGATCCCGGCTTGCTGATGGGCACGGCGGAACCGTCGACGCCGCTGTCGCTCGATCTCGTCGCCAATGGCAAGGACGGCGATGCCCAGGTGCAGGGACGGGTGGATCGCGGTGACTTGCACGCGGTAATCCAGCCATCACGCGTCAGCATCGCCAACCAGGTGCTGGAACTGAAGCCCGTGGTGATCGATGTCTTCGGCGGGCGCATCAACGCCAACGGTCGCGGCGATTTCAGCCAGCACGGCAACGGCCGTTTCGATTTCGCGGTGGTCGCGCGCGGCCTGCGCTGGGGGCAGGGCAGCGATGCCATCGGCGCCAGCGCGGACTTCAAGTTCTCCGGCATCACCAGCAAGTGGAATGCGCTCGGCACCGGCGTGGTGGTCCGCGGCAAGGACACCGCGCAACTCGCCTTCGACGGCATCGGTGATGGCGAAGGTGTCACCTTCAACGGACTGCGCGCGACGATGCCGCAGGGACGACTGGATGCGCGCGGCCGTTTCGCCTGGGCGCCGGCGCTGAACTGGAAGGCCGATGCGACGCTGGCCGGCTTCGATCCCGGCTATTTCCTGCCCGAGTGGAAGGGCGCGCTGAACGGGCGCTTCGCCACCACCGGCAACAGTCGCCAGGATGGCCGCATCGACATCGTGCTGGATGCGCAGCAACTCGGCGGCAAGTTGCGCGGTCGCGACATTGGCGGACGCGCGAAGGTGGAACTGCGCACCGCCGCCACCGCCAAGGACGTGATGGAATTCGGCGGCGACGTCGCACTCACGCTGGGCGGCAGTCGCATCGATGCCAAGGGTCGCGTCGATCGCGCCTTCGCCGTCGATGCGCGATTGAATCCGTTGCGCCTCGATGACCTGCTGCCGAATGCCGCCGGCACATTGGCAGGCACGCTGAAGATCAGCGGGCCGCGCACTGGCCCCGACATCGATGCCAATCTGTCCGGCAATGGATTGCGTTATGGCAGCTATCGCGCCGCCACCTTGAGTGCGCGCGGACGCTTGCCGTGGCGCAACGGCAGCGGCGACCTGCAGGTTGCCGGGACGGGCATCGAAGCGGGCGTGGCGATCGATCGCCTCGATGCACATGCGACCGGTGCGATGGAACATCTTGCGCTCACCGCGAATGCCAGCGGCGGCATGGGCAATATTTCGCTGACGGGCAATGCACTGAAGCAGGGCAATGACTGGCGCGGCACGCTGTCTTCCTTGCATCTGGCCCCGGTGAAGGGCGCGGCGTGGCAGCTGCAAACGCCGGCGCAGTTCGCGCAACGCGGCAACAGCTGGACGTTGTCGCAAAGTTGTTTCGCATCCACGGCGGGCGGCAGCCTGTGCGCGAATGCGGAATGGCCGCATCGCGGCGTGCAGGTGACGGGACAGGGTTTGCCGCTGGCACTGGCGTTGCCGTACCTGCCGCCACGCAAGGACGGCAAGCCGTGGGACCTGCAGGGTGAAATCGCGTTGACCGGCGGCGTGCAGCCTGTTGGTGGCAGTTGGCGCGGCAACGTCCACCTGACCTCGCCGCAGGGTGGTGTGCGCGTACCGGTGCAGCGTCATACCACCGCGTTCGCGTGGCAGGCCCTGGTCCTCGACGCGACCTTCGATCCCAATCATCTGCAAGGAAAATTGAGCGCGGGCTACAACGGCAACGGCAAGATCGCCGCTGATATTTCCACTGGCTGGGACCAACACGCGCCGCTCAACGGCAGCCTTGATGTCGATACCCGCGATCTCACCCTGATCGAATTGTTCTCGCCCGACATCGTCGAACCGCAAGGCCATCTCGCCGGCCACATCCTGCTGGCGGGATCGCGCGCCGCGCCGCGCATCGGTGGCAATGCGGTGCTCAGCGAATTCCGCACCGATCTGCCCGCGCTGGGCCTCGTGGTGGACAACGGCACGGTGAAGATGGAAGCGCAGGCCGATGGCAACGCGCACATCAGCGGCAGCCTGCGTTCCGGCGAAGGCACGCTCAATGTCGATGGCACGCTCGGCTGGCTCGGCCAGGACACGCCGTTGCAGCTCGCGATCAAGGGTCGCAACGTGCTCGTCTCGGATACGCGCAATCTCAAGGCGGTCGCCGATCCCGATGTGCTGGTGAAGTTTCGCGGCGGCCAGCCGTTGACGGTGACCGGCACCGTCGGCGTGCCGTCGGCGACGATCGATCTGGAACGCTTGAGTGGCGGCGCGACGCGATCGAGCGATGTGGTGATTCTCGATCCGGTCGATCCCGAGCACACGAGTTCCGGCCTGCCGCTCGATCTCGACCTGAAATTGGTGCTGGGCGACAACGTCAATATCAACGGCTTCGGATTGAAGGGACAACTGGGTGGCAGCCTGCGCGTGCGGGCGCGCCCCGGACGCGACACGCTCGCCACCGGCACGCTGGACGTGGGCGGCCGCTATCGCGCCTATGGACAAAATCTCGCCATCACCCGCGGACGCCTGGTGTGGTCGGCCGACTCGATCGGCAATCCGCTGCTGGACGTGCGCGCCGAACGCGATCTTGGTGATGTCACCGCCGGCATCTCCGTCACCGGACGCGCGGCGCATCCGCAGGCGGAAGTGTGGAGCGATCCGATGACCAGCCAGGACGATGCGTTGGCGCTGCTGGTGACGGGCCATTCGCTGTCCGGACTCGATAGCAACGCCGCAAGCGAGGTGAGCGCGATGTCGGCGGCGCTGAGCGCGGGCGAAGGCCTGCTGGCGTCGCAATTGGGCTCAAAGATCGGCCTCGACGATGCCGGCGTGATGCAGTCGCGCGCGCTGGGCGGCAGCGTTCTCGGTGTCGGCAAGTATCTGTCGCCGAAGATGTATGTCAGTTACGGTGTGTCGCTGCTCGGCACCGGGCAGGTGTTGATGCTGAAGTACCTGCTGCGCAAGGGCTTCGATATCCAGATCGAATCGAGCACGGTGGAGAACCGCGCATCGGTGAACTGGCGCAAGGAGAAGTAGGGGCTACCAGCGCGCGGATATCACTTGCCGCAATCACCCGCGCGCATCAATCCCAACTCGGCGAAATTGAAGCGCGTGCCGGCATCGAAGCGCAGTCGAAGTTCGCGCCATGCCCGCGGATGCGCGATGCGGAACGGGCGCAACTGCCGTGACCATTCGAAGCGTTCTTGCGTGCGACGGTCGAGATCGTGCCAGGCGCCACCAGCGTTGCGACCTTGCAGCGTCCAGCCCAGCGTGATCGCCTGGGCATGTTCGCCGGCGGTCAGGGTGTAGAAATCGAGGCGTTGTGGTGTGTCGAAGCGCAAGGTCAGTTCGCGCGACGAATCGTCGATCGCCGTGCCGGTCATCGCATCGCCATCGACCAGCGCTTTCGCCGAAGCGCCATTCGCAAGTGTTGCAGAAGTCGATTGCAACGCGACATCGCACAACGCGCGCGGCGTTTGCCCATCCGCCGTCAACGAATGCGGAAGATCCTGTTCCCCACTGCCCCAGCGCGATGGCTGCGGTCCCATGGTGAATTCCAGCGTGCCGCCATTGGCGATCGCAGCATGCGGCAACCATGTCTTCGTCCACGGCCTGCCGTTGACCTTCAGCGACTGCACGTACACATTGCGTGGCCCATTGCCATGCGCGATCACGTGCAAGACGCGACCATTGTCCATCGTCACATCGACACGATCGAATGCCGGCGAACTGATCACGTATTCCGGCGCGCCCATCCGCAACGGATACAGGCCGAGCATCGCAAAGACATACCACGCCGACATCTCGCCGTTGTCCTCGTCGCCGGGATAGCCCTGGCCGATCTCGCTGCCGAGATAGAGCCGGCGCAGGATTTCGCGTGTCAGCGCCTGGGTCTTCCACGGCTGGCCGGCATAGGCATACATCCATGCCAGATGGTGCGATGGCTGGTTGCTGTGCGCGTACATGCCCATGCGCACGTCGCGGGCTTCCGTCATCTCGTGGATCACTTCGCCGTAGGAACCGGAGAATTCCGGCTTCGCGGTTTCCGGCGTCTCGAACAGCGCATCGAGTTTCTTGCCCAGCGCCGCGCGACCGCCATACAACGCGGCAAGCCCGTTGCCGTCGTATACCGCGGGGAAGGCATAGGTCCACGCATTCCCCTCGGTGTAATCGCCGCCCCAGACGCGCGGGTCGAACGCCGTTGCCGGCTGTTGCCGACTGCCGTCGGCACCGCGGCCGCGGAAGAAGCCGGTCGCGGGATCGAACAAATGCGTGTAGTCGAGTGCGCGAGCACGGAAATAGGCTGCTTCATCGCGATACCTGCGTGCTGCCTGCGGGTCGCGTGACGTCTTCGCCAACGCGTCCGCCAACTGCGCGATGCCGAAATCATTCGGGCCGCCCTCGAGGCTCCACGACAGGCCTTCACCAGTGCGGGTATCGATGTAACCACGATACGGTGACGACGCCATGCCCTTGCGCCCGACATTCGCTGTCGGTGCGATCGTCGTCGCGTTGCGCAGTGCTGCGGCATAGGCCTCGCGCGGATCGAAACCGCGCACGCCCTTCAGCCACGCATCGGCGAAGGCGACATCGGAACTGGTGCCGACCATCAGGTCGGCATAACCGGGCGACGACCAGCGCGCGACCCAGCCGCCGTCACGATACTGTTGCAGGAATCCCTCCACCAGTTCGCCCGCCTGCTTCGGCGCGAATAACGCGTAGGCCGGCCACGCGGTGCGGTAGGTATCCCACAAGCCGTTGTTGACGTAGAGCTTGCCGGGGAACACGTGCGTCGATGTCTGCGTCGGATCGCCGCCGGCATTGTCCTTCGACCATGTGCTCTGGTCGGCGTGCATCCAGCGCGGATGTGCGGATGTTCCGGTGTTTTCGTGCGCGCTGTTGGGGTAGAGGAACAGTCGATAGAGATTGGAATAGGCAGTGATGCGCTGGTCGTCGCTGGCGCCGGCGATCTTCACCCGACCGAGGATGCTGTCCCACGCCGCTTGCGCGCGATCACGGACGCTATCGAACGAGGCATCACCGATTTCCAGTTCGAGATTGTGCTTCGCCTGTTCAACGGAGATCAACGAGGTCGCAATGCGCATCCGCACTTCGTGACCTGCGCCCGTCTTGAAGTTGATGTAGCCGGTGGGACGGCCAGTCGCGATGTTGCCACTGTTGTTCCACGGTTGGTCGAAGCGCGCGTAGACGAACATGCGTCCGGCGCCATTCGACAAGCCGCTACGGGTGTCGGTGTAGCCGCTCAGCGTTTGTGTCGCGGCATCCAGTGTCAATCCGCCGCGGGCATCGACATTGTCGAACAACAAAGTGGTTCCACCCGTTGCCGGGAAACGGAAACGGAAGATCGCTGCGTGATCGCCCGGCACGATCTCCGCCGCGATGCCGTTGTCGAAGCGCACGCCATAGAGATACGGCCGTGCGACCTCGTTGTCATGCGAGAACGACAGCGCGCGCTTCTTGCGGTCGGCTTCGGGCACACCCGACGCCAGCGACGGCAGCACCTGGAAGGTCTGGCGATCGCCCATCCAGGGACTGGGTTCATGGCTCAGTGACAGCGCCTGCAGGCGCGGACGGTTGTCGGCGTCGTTGCTTTCGTTCCAGCGATACAGCCAGCCCAGGGTGCCGGCATCGGTCGCCGGTGTCCAGAAATTGAAACCGTGTGGTAGCGCTGTCGCGGGGAAGTTGTTGCCGCGCGAGAAGGTGCCGTTCGATTGCGTGCCGCGCGTGGTCAGCACGACGTCGGAGGGATGCGTCGCCGCAATGCGTGGTTGCAAGGTGATGGCGATGTCGTCGATCCAGCCTTGCGCCGCTGCGCCATCGACCGGACGCAGTTCCAGTTCGATCGCGCGGATGCGATGGCCGCGCAAGGCAGCAATATCGCCCACGCGCACCTGCTTGTGCGCCCACTGCTGTGGATACAGCGTCTTCGATGCCGCCTGCGATTTGGCGTCGATGCCCGCGCCGTGCTGGTCGAGCGCACGCATCTGGGAGAGGCGGCGACCATCATCGAACACCAGATCGATGCCGATTCCGGTCGACGCCACGGTGTTGCCATCGACGATTTCCGGCAGTACCAGCCACGACAGCACGGTATCCGCATCGATGGCGATATCGACATCGAACAGACGCGTGCGACCGCCAGCACCTTGGCCCTGATAGCGCAAGGCATGCAGTCCGCTGTATCCGGTACGCGCCTTGGCAGCATAGGGCGCAGTCGGGCCGTCGCCGATGGCGAGCGAAACGCTGTCGCTGCCGGTCTTCAGCTGCGGCCGTGGATCGCCCGACTCGAACGAGCTGGCGAATCGTGTCGCGTTGCGCGTCTGTCCGCTGGCCTGCGTGGCGAGCATGGCTACTACGGCAGCCGCAAGAATCGAACGTGCACACATCGCCATGAGGTCGTTGTCCTTATCGATGTGCGCGCAACACCGACAGCACGTCGTGGCAGGCGCCCATGGTGTGATAGTCGGTCTTGCCGGCAGGACTCTTGTCGTCGTCGTACTTGCGGTTTTCGCGATCGAGGATGCGATACCAGGCGCCGTAGCGATGATCGATCATGTGCTGCCACGCGTACTGCCACAACTTGTCGTAGCACTGCCAGTACGTGGCATCGCCAGTGACAGCGGCAAGACGCGCCGCGGTGGCGATTGATTCCGCCTGCACCCAGAAGTATTTGTCCTCGTCGCAGACGAAGGTTTCGCCATCGGCGAGCAAGCGGCCTTCGACGCCGGGTGCTCGCAGTTTGTCCGGCGCGAACCCGTAGACCATCCCGCCGAACTCGTCGTCCCAGGATTTGCGCATGGCTTCATCGAACAGGAAGCGCGCCTTCGGCACCAGCCAGTCCGGCGCGGTTCCGTTTTTCGACAGGTGCGTGTGCAGGCTCATCAACAACTTCGCCCACTCGGTCTGGTGACCGGGTTGGTAGCCCCAGGGCTTGAACAGATGCTTGGGATCGTCGCGATGGAAATCCCAGTCGACGTTCCAGTCCTTGTCGTAGTGCTCCCACACCAGCCCGTCGGCCATGTCGGCCTGGCGCCGCGTCATGTGGTCGGCGAGCAACAACGCGCGATCGAGATAGCGCTGTTCGCCACTGGCTTCATACGCGGCGAGCATCGCCTCGCACATGTGCATGTTGGCGTTCTGTCCGCGGTAGTCGGAGAAGGTCCAGTCGCGGGTTGCTTCGTCGCGATAAAGGCCCGGACCGGCTTCCCAGTAACGACGTTCCAGCAGCTGCCAGACTTCATCCATCCAGCCGCGCGCTTCCTCCGCGCCGGCCTTCAATGCGCAACTGTAGGCGAGCAGCACGAAGGCGGCGCCGTAGCATTGCTGGCTGGTGTCTTCCGGTTTGCCGTCACGGATCGTCCAGGCGTAACCGCCGCTGACGGGATCGAAATGCACTTCGCGCAGATAGCGTAGGCCATGGTGCATGGCGTCGAGGTATTGCTGGCGCAGCGCTGCGTCTTCGCGAAACTCGTTGGCGGCCATCGCGTAGTTGAAGACGAAGCGCGTGCTGCTGACCAGATGACGATGACTGCGGTCGTAGATCGTGCCGTCATCCTTGTAATAGTGGAAGAAACCACCGGCGGGATCGATGCAGTGCGGATGGTAGAAGGCCATCGTCTGGCGGATGTGCTCGCGCAAGGCATCCTGTGAACGAAAGTCGGGTTGCGGCGGAATCGGAGTATTCATGGCATCACAGCGTGGAAGGAGTGGAAGTGGGGGATGACAGTGCGTCGGCGAAGCTGCGGATGCGCAACGCCGTGCGGAGTTGTTGCGGCGACGCGTGGCCATCGATGTGCAGCGACGCCGTTTCTCCGGGCAGTAGCGTCAGTGCATTGTCGGATGGCGTGGCGTCGAGATTACCGAAGTCCAGCCAAACGGCGCGGGCGACGCGCGTTGCGGTCAGGCGCAAGGTCTTGCCGTCGCGCGACCATTCGTGATGCAGGCCGGGATCGGGCCAGGCGACGTCTTTGGCGTGGGCGAAATACACCACGCCGCGCGAAGCCGGTTCGCCAGCGACGATGAGATCGAATGCGGCGAACGTGCGCTTGGGATCGAGGCCACGCAGCAGTTGCGCATCGTCCAGCGTCATCGCCACCGATGCGCTCAATGGCGGCAGCGTCACCGCGGAGGTTTCATCGCGCAACGGCTTTCCATCCATGTCGAACACGCGCAATCGCAAGCTGCCATGGCGCGCTTCGGTGCGATCCGACAGCAGCGTCACCGTGGTGCGGCCGTCCTGTCGCAACGCGGCCACCGCCACCGGCGCATAGAAGCGTCGCGCGTTGAACTGCAGCGGCTTCCAGCGACCGTACCAGTCGATGCTCGACCACGACGCACCCGGCCAGACGTCGTTGAGTTGCCAGTACAGCGAGCCCATGGTGATCGGGCGGCTGGCGCGATGATGCAACGCCGCCAGTGCGATGCCATCGGATTGCATCACCTGGCTCAGATAAACGAAGTCGGCGAAATCGCGCGGCGTGCCGTATTCCATGGTGATGTAGTGCATCAGTCGCGTGTTGCCCTTGCCGGCCATGAATTTCTGGTGCGCGGTGATCACCGGGCTGTCGATCGCCAACGGTTGTTTGCCAGCGTAGCTGCGGATGGTGCGCAGGCTTGGCCACGCTTGCAGTCCGTATTCGGACATGAAGCGCGGGGTGATCTCCAGATATTTTTCGTATGGATAGGCGGGGCCACCCCACACTTCCCAGTAATGCATGTCACCGGAGGTGACGACGTTTTCCTTTTCCGCGAGATCGTCGCTGGGACTGCTCGGCCAATAGGCGATGCCGCCACCTTCCTGTTTCACCACGTCGCGCAGGTCATGGTCGAAAAGTTGCAGCCAACCGTCCCACACCTGTTTCGCGAACGCGGGATCGGCCGCCGTCAATTCCTTGCGATGACCCCAGGATTTCCACGCCGCTTCCTCTTCGTTGTTGCCACACCACAACACGATGCTGGGATGGTTGCGCAAGCGCTGCAACTGGTCACGTGCCTCCGCCACCACATTGGCGCGGAAGGCGGGATCGTAGGCCGGCTGCATGCCGCCACCGAACATGAAATCCTGCCACACCATCAACCCGAGTTCGTCGGCGGCGTCGAAGAAGGCGTCGCGTTCGTAATACCCGCCACCCCAGCTGCGCAACATGTTCATGTTGGCGTCGCGCGCGGACTGCAGGATGCGACGGATCTGCGCGTCGCTCGGTCGCGGGGCGAACATGTCGAAGGGAATGGAGTTCGCGCCCTTGGCGAACACCGGAATGCCGTTGACCACGAATTCGAAACTTCGACCGTGCGCGTCCTTCTCGCGGCGCAGTTCGACACTGCGCAAGCCGGTACGACGACTGGCGCGATCGAGCACGCGGCCGTTGGCCAGCACTTCGGCTTCGTAGCGATACAGCGGCTGCGCGCCATAACCGTTGGGGTACCAACGCTGCGGATGTTCCACCTGCAGCGGAATGTCGATCGTGGTGGCTGATGCCGCGTCCACCTCGCGTTGCCCGACCTGCGTGCGGTTGCCATTCGGCGCGGTCTGCCACAGGCGGATCGCGTAGTGCGCGGACGCAGCGGGATCGATGCGCACGCGCGCGGTCAGTTCGGCGCGTTCGCCATCGACCTTGTCTTGCCGAAGTTGGAGGTCATCAATGCGCGCGCCACTCCAGCTTTGCAGCGACACCGGTTGCCAGATTCCGGCGGTGACGTAGCGCGGGCCCCAGTCCCAGCCGTAGTGGTAACCGGGCTTGCGCACGAAATTCGCGGTCATCGCGTCCTTCGGCTCGTCACCATAGGGCGAGGTGTAGTTGCCGGCGATCTTGTGCGGCATCGCCTGTACCTTCGGCAGCAGGGTGGCGATCGGCGAATGGAAGACCACGCGCAGCACATTGCCGTGCGTCTTCAATCGGCCATGGACCGGTACGCGCCAGGTGCGGAAACTGTTGTCAGCGGACAGAATGCGTTCGTCGTTGAGCCAGACGTCGGCAAGCGTGTCGAGCCCTGCGAACACCAGTTCGTTGTGCGTTGCATGCAATGTCACGGCATCGACATCGAAGCTGCGGCGATATTCCCAGCCGGCCAGGCCGATCCATTGCAGTCCGGCTTCGGCTGCGCCGGCGTAGGGATCGGGAATGAGATGGCTGGCGAAGAGATCGGTGTGCACCGTGCCCGGCACCGTCGCGCGATGCCATGCGGTGGAGGGCCGATGCGCGGCGGCTTGCGTGTCGGCCGGTTGCAGGCGGAACGTCCATGCGCCATCGAGATGCTGCACCGATACGCCGTCAGAGGCGCCCTTGGCCTGCGCGGATAACGACAGCGATAACGCCAGCGCCATGCCCAGCCATTGCGACGATGGAGCGAAGCGCGGGAACTTGCGAAGCATCATGCCGGTATCGTCTTGCAGTAGTGATTGATGAAGGCTTGGTGGGATGGCATCGCGTTTACCGCTCGCGCGACTTCCTGGCGCGCACGATCGACGAATTGCTCCAACCGCTCTTCTGGCAACTTGTCGACGATCGGATGGTAACCACCGGGAATGATGCGCTGTCCCAGCATCACCTGCACCCAGCTCGGCAGCGCGAAGAAATCCTCGCCATTGCGGAAATAGCGACCATCGATGCGGAACTGGGCAATGGTCTCGCGCAAGGAATCCGGAATCGCCATCGTCCGGCAATGGTCCCAGAACGGCGTGTCGTTGCGTTCGGTCGCGTTGTAGTGGAGCGCAAGGAAATCGCGGACGCGTTCGTGCTCGAAGGCGGATTCGCGATTGAAGCGGCCGGACAGCAACGGATCGCAATCGCGGTCGGGAAACAGGGCGAGCAGGCGCTGGACACCCGATTGCGCCAGATAAATCGCGGTCGATTCCAGCGGCTCCATGAAACCGCCGGCAAGGCCGACGGCGACAACGTTCCTGCGCCAGAACTCCTTGCGCCTGCCAGGCGTGAAACGCAGCGGACGCGGATCGGCCAGCGCGGGGCCGTCGAGGGTAGCCAGCAAGGTCGCAGCAGCTTCATCGTCACTGATGTGATTGCTGGAATAGACGTAACCGTTGCCAATGCGTTGCTGGGTCGGGATCCGCCATTGCCAGCCTGCCGGACGCGCACTCACGCGTGTGTACGGCGTCAGCGGGCCGGCGCTTGCGCTGGGCGCGACCATTGCACGATCGCAGGGCAGCCATTCGCTCCAATCCTCGTAGCCGGCTTTCAACGTCTGCTCGATCAGCAGGCCGCGAAAGCCCGAGCAGTCGATGAACAACTCGCCTTCGACCCGCTCGCCATTTTCCATGACGATCGCTTCGATGAAGCCGTCCTCGCCGCGTTGGACGACATCGACGATCTTGCCTTCGGAGCGATGCACGCCACGGCGTTCCGCGAGATTGCGCAGGTAGCGCGCATACAAACCGGCGTCGAACTGGTAGCCATAGGCGATATCCGCCAGCGGCGAGCCCGATGGCGCGTCGGGCGGGCTGATCATGAACTTGTCCAACGGAGCCGCGCTGGTCGGTAGCGAATAGGCGCCGATGTCCGGCGCACGTCCGGCGAGGAACAGTTTCAGCCAGTATTGATGAAACGGCAGAGGCCCCAGCGAACGGCCGATCGTGCCGAAGCCATGGACGTAGCTGTCGCCGATGCGGCCCCAATCGTTGAACTGGATGCCGAGTTTGAACGTGGCTTGGGTCTCGCGGATGAAGTCGATTTCATCGATGCCCAGCACGAGGCCATTGAATGTCTTCATGAAGGGCACGGTGGATTCGCCCACGCCGATGATGCCGATCTCTTCGGATTCCACCAGGTGCACCGATACCGACGTGTCCAGATACGTGACCAACGCGGCGGCGGCCGTCCAGCCGGCACTGCCACCCCCGACGACGACGACGTTCCTGATCCGCTGGTCGCTGGCCGTCATCGCCGTTTCCTGAAAAGTCAGAACTTGTAGGTCAGGCCAAGGTACGCGGTGCGACCAGAATAACTATTGGAATAGAAACGATCCTTGGTGTCGTTGCCCAGGTGCGTGCGCGCTGTTTCCCTGGTCAGATTCAGTACCGAAGCGCTGAGACTGAACGCATCGGTGAAGTTGTAAGCAGCATTCAGATCGACCTGCTGATACGGTTCTTCATAGACGTTCATCTTGTTGACCAGACCGTCGACGACTTCGCCGCGACGGTTATACGACGCACGCAGCATCAGCTTGCGTGTTTCGTAGAACACGGTGAAGTTGGCCTGGTTCTTGGCGCTGCCGACCAGCGGTGACTTGCCGAGGGAAGTGCCGTCCTGGAGGGTGATGGCTGCTTCGTTGGTCCTGTTGTAGGTGTAGTTGACCTGGAAGCCAAGTCCGAAATCCAGTGTGTGCTGAGCATAAAGCTCGATGCCTTCCGAGACGCCGTTGCGGCCGCCGGCGGTGGTCGAATAGTTCTGCACCGTGACGGTTTGGCCAGCAACGGACATCGCCACGTCCTGGACGACCGGCACCGTGAAGTTGCTGACGTTCTTGCGGAACAGGTCGGCACCCACGATCGAACCCGGATGGAAGTACCACTCAAGTCCGAGATCGAACTGGGTGGCCTTGTACGCTTCCAGGTTCTTGTTGCTGCCGGAGCCGGTCCACCCCTGTTGGCACCCGCCACCGATGATCTGGTGGTCGGTGACGTACTGCGCGCTGCAATAGTTCAGGCCACCCGGCGAGGCGATGTCGCCGTAACCCGGACGCGAGATCACCTTGGAGGCCGCGCCACGCAGCACCAGGTTCTTGGTGATGTCGTAAGCAATGTTGAAGCTCGGCAGGACGTCGTTGTACCTGCGGTTGAGCGAGCTGACCGCCCAGGACTGGGTGTGTCCGCTGGCGGGGTTGTTGACATCGTCCGGCAACGTTGTGAAACCACCTTGGCAACCGGAGCCGGTGGGCGCACCGGCAGCCGGTGCGCTACTGCAAGGCTGCAAGGCGCCATTGACGCGCCAGAAGTAGGCATTGTAGTAATCGATCTGATCCGTCGAGTCGGCTTGTTGTTGGGTGCGTACCAAGCGGACACCGACGTTACCGCGCAGGCGTTCCGTCGAAAAGTTGGCCTGTGCGTAAACCGAGGAAATCTTTTCATTCACGTTGTAAACGAAGTTCGGTTCGTTGCGGGTCCGCATCTGCCCGTAGGTCGAATTCAGATACTGGATGTAGGTCGGATAGTTGATCGCCGGGAACAGGTTGGTGTTGAAGGCACCGCTGTTGGTGTTGCTCGGCGAGTACAGGAGGTATGACGGAAACTGGTTGGCAAGGGCCGGGCAGGGGTTGTTGGATTGCCCGAAGCGATTGGCATAATCGTTGGGGTCGGTGCCCGGGCACGCCCAGTAGTTGTTGCCGGTATTGCGGTGCACGCCGCCGTCACGATACTTGGCGCCGAACTGCAGCGACTGCAACCAGCTGCTCTGGCTGTGCCAGGTGAAATCGGCTTGCGCGTAGTTCTGGTGGTTGCTGTTCTTGGTCCAGGACGATCCGGTCGAGCCAAGATCGGGTTCCAGGATGCCGTTCTGCAGGTTCTGCATCAAATCGGGCGAGAACGTCATCGACGGCGTACCACTCAGGCTCCAGGCGCTGAGGTGGTTTGCGAGCGCCCAGGTTTCAGTGGCCGTGCCAGCGCCGCTGATCAGCTTGCGCGGCTTGATTGGCAAGGTGAACTGCAGCGACGGGCCGCCTTCAGCCCAGGTGTGGCCGCCCTTGATCTCGGCATCAAACGGACCGTGGTGCCATTCGACAGAGAGGTCGAATGTCTGCGACCGCGCCTTCTGGATGTTGTAGCTGCCGGTGATCTGCGGCGTCGGAAGCGCGCAGCTATCCGAACCCCAGCCACCCGGCTGGTATCCGAGCGCAGCGGCTTGCGTTTCATTGCAGGGGTAGGTCATGCCGGCATGTGCGCTGTAGGTGGCGCCGGTGACGATGGTGTGGCTGGGGTCGAAAGTCATGCCATCGAGCATGCGGCCGGTGAGCCAGTTGCCGTCGCCGCTGAAGCGCGACAAGCTCCACTCCGGAATCTTCAGGGTGTTGGTCTGCGAGTTCTGCGACAGATCGAAGCGGAAGTAGTTGGCCGTCACGGTCAGCTCGTTGGTCGGCTTGAACTGCGCGGTCAGCTGGCCGCCTTTGCGCTCGCGCTGTTCGTTCGTGATGCTCATGTCGACCGAAGTCGGCATCGCGAAGTGGGTGTAGTAGCCACCGTTCTGGTCATGGAAGCCCGTGCCACCCCAGTAGTCGTGGGGCGCCCCGGGGGTGGGCCTGCCATTGACATCGACCGCTTCGCCGCCTTCGTCCCGACCGTACCAGTTGTAGTCTTCCGTGCTGGTACCCATGGTGCGCGCACTGCGTTTCTGGTGGGTATAGCCGATCAGGATGCCGAAGCGGTCGGACTTGTCGTGCCAGGAATACTGCGCGGATACCGACGGATCGATCTTGTCATGCGAGCGGTTGTCGGCCATCGCGCCTTCGACGTTGACGAAGCCGCTGTTGGACTTGACGTTCAACGGACGGCGCGTGTGCAGGATCACCGTGCCGCCAATGCCGCCTTCGTCGAGGCGTGCTTCCGGGGTCTTGAACAACTCCGCGCTGGACAGCATGTTCGACGGCATCAACGTGTAGTTGAACGAACGCGTCGGATCGCCGTTCGATTCAGCCGTGGCGACATAGTTGCCATTCAATTCGGTCAGGGTCAGGCCCGAGGCCAAGCCGCGCACGCTGACATTCTTGCCTTCGCCGCCATCGCGGGAAATGATGACGCCCGGCACGCGCTGCAGCGCATCGGCGACGTTCTTGTCGGGAAACTTGCCGACGTCTTCGGCAGTGATCACTTCGACGATCGCGTTGGCATCGCGCTTCTGGTCGAGGCTCTTCTGGATCGAATAGCGGTAGCCGGTGACCGTGACCTTGCCGAGTTCGTCGGCCTTCTTCTGGTCTGCCTGCGCGCTGGTCGCGGCACTGTCAGCGGGCGCTGTCGCCTGTTGGGCGAAGACGATGGCCGGCGCTGCCATGGCAGCGGTGAGGACGGCGGCAATGGCGAGGGATAGCGAGTTCCGGTGCTGCGTGCGTGGCGACAGGTTCATTTCAGTTTTCTCCCTGCTGAAATTGGATCGATCTAAATTCACGACGGCGAATTAATAACATGCACTCGCTCGCGACGCATGCTGCCATGCAACACCTTTATCGCATTCAGGGAAGTCGCATCGTGGCGAGCACCGCCAGCGCTTCTTCGTGCGTCGGCAATGCCGCGAACGCACCGTGGCGTGTCACTGCGAAGGCGCCGCAGGCCGCCGCATAACGCAATGCGTGTTCGAGTGCAGCGGTATCAGCGAGGAAACCATCGAAGCGCGTGGCGTTGACGCCATCGCGCTGCAATCCGCACAGCAATCCGCCGATGAAGGCATCGCCGGCGGCGGTGGTGTCGACCGCGACCACTTGTTGCGTCGGCAACGTGCCGCTGCCATTGCGCGTATGCCAACGAATCGGCGCGGCGCCATCGGTGACGAGGACGAGGCGCGCATCGTGCAACAAACGTGCGATCGTGGCGTCGGCCGTCGCGCTGCCCTGCTGCAGGAATTCCAGTTCTTCGCGCGCCAGCTTGACCATGTCGGCCAGTGCCAGTGCCTGCCATATGCGATCAATCAACGGCTTGCCAGCGGGCCACAGGGAGGGCCGCAGGTTGACGTCGAAACTGGTGAGCGCACCGGCAGCATGGGCGCGCTTCATCCCCGTGATCGTGGTCTCGGCGATGTTCGCGTCGGTCAGGCTGTTGCTGCAGACGTGGAAGATGCCGAGGTCGCGGAAGCAGTCATCGTCGAAGTCGTCTTGCGCGAACAACAGGTCCGCCGCAGGCGGGCGATGGAAGCTGAAACTGCGTTCGCCGCGTACATCGAGGGATACGAAGGCCAGCGCGGTTTTCGCTTGATCGGTCGTGCGCACGTAATGCGTGCCGACGCCGGCAGCGCGCAGGCTGTCGAGCAGGAAATCGCCGAACATGTCCTTGCCAAGCATGCCGACGAATTCGCAGGTGCCACCCAGCCGTGCGATCGCGACTGCGGCATTGGCTGGCGCGCCGCCAGCGAACTGGCGGAATACGCGGCCCTGGCCGTCGCCTTCAATTGGTGCGGCGAGAAAATCGATCAGTGCTTCGCCGAAACAGACGATGGTGCTCACGGGACGGGTCCTGGTTGCAAGGTCGATGGAAGAAGAGCGGAACGGCAGGAGATCAGGCCGGCGCGGAACTGCTGGCGCGTTCCACCAGGCGCACCGGCACGATATTGGCTGGCGACACCGGCGTGGCTTGTTCGACGCGCTGCAACACCAGCTGTGCTGCCTGGCGACCGCGTGCGCGTGGATCGGTGCTGAGGGTGGTGAGTTCGGGCATGCTCATCGCCGCTTCCGGAATGTCGTCGAAGCCGGTCACCGCGAAATCGATGCCCGGGCGCAGGCCGTGGTGGGCGAGGCCGAGCATCAGCCCGAGGGCGACGGCGTCGTTGTAGCAGACGGCCGCGGTTGGCTTGGTCTTGCCGGCAAACAATGTTTCGCTGCGCGCACAGGCATCGACGCGGGTCGGCGCGGATTCGATCAACCACTCGTTGCGCGCACGCAACCCGGCCTTCTTCAGCGCATCGTGGTAGCCCTGGCGACGCTCCTGGCACGAGCTGGAATTGGCATGGCCGCCGAAGAACGCGATGTCGCGATGGCCACGTTCGATCAGGTGTGCGGTTGCCTGCATGGCGCCGCCGCGGTTGTCGAGGCCGAGGAAGTCGTGATCGGCACCATCGCTGTCGTGGTCGAGCATGCGGTTGAACACCAGTAGCGGAGTGCCGCCGACCACGCGGTCGATGTCGCGTGCGTCGGTGTTTTCCGCGGGCGACAGGATGATCGCGGCGGGATGGTGTTCCATCAGCGAATTGAGTACTTGCAGCTGGCGTTGCGGCGATTCGTTGCTGCAACCGAGCAGGGTCACGTAGTCCTTGCCGCCCAGCGCTTCGTCGACGCCGGTGGCGAATTCGGCGAAGAACGGGTTGGAGAGATCATTGATCACCAGCGCGACGCTGTTGGAGACGCGTCGGCGCAGGTTGGCGGCCGCGCGGTTGTAAACGTAGCCCTGGCGCTTCATCTCCGCTTCAACGCGCTGGCGGGTAGCGGGGTGCACCAGCGGGCTGCTGCGCAACACCAGCGAGACGGTCGCACGCGAGAGCCCGCAGGCGCGGGCGATGTCCTCGACCGTGACGCGTTGTCGCGCACTCATGCGATCACCCCATGCGGCGGCGCAGCACGAGCGATGGCGATCCGGGGGGCGATGAATTTCATGCTGGCGCTGTTTTAAATCGATTCAAATCGAGCATATCATTCCGGACGAGAAGTGTTCAGTCCTGCCCACGAGGCTTCCATGCGCCCCATCTTTCGTCCTTCCTCGCTGCGTCATTCGTTCGCAACGTTCATCGCCGGTCTGGCGTTGACCTCCACGGTGATGATTGCTTCGGCGCAGACGCGCACGCCGCTGGCCGCGAGCGTCAATACGCTAATCGGCACCCAGGATGAAGGCAACACCTTCCCCGGGGCGGCGGCGCCGTTCGGGATGATCCAGGCCAGCCCGATCGGTTCGCACTACGCCGGCTGGCGCTACGGTGACGACAAGATCCTCGGCATCGGCCATTCCTTCATTTCCGGTGCCGGCTGCTGGGAGCAGGGCGGACAGGTGTCGGTGTTGCCGGTGACGGGAACGATCGCGCCCGGTGGCGCGTTCGACACCAAGGACGCGAAGTCCTTCGACCAGAAACACTATGGCGCGCGCTACACGATCGATGCCGGCGGTCACCAGGCCGGCTACTTCAAGGCACGCCTCACGGATTACGGCGGCATCGACATCGAAACGACAGCGCTGCCGCGCGCTTCATCGGAACGCTATACGTGGGCGCCCGGTGCCGATACTGGCCATGTGCTGGTCAATGTCGCGCAGGCGAACGCCAAGCATCGCGTGATCGGCAGCCAGGTCCGCGTGGTTGGCGATCGCGCGGTGGAAGGCAAGATCACCACGCTGAGTTTCTGCGGCGGCCACCAGTACAGCACCTGGTTCCGCATCGAATTCGATCGCCCGTTCACCGCGTTCGGCGTGTGGGGGCAGGCGGGCGGCACTGCCGGCGCGCGCTTCAGCATGGAAAGCGAATACGAACCGTTCAACGGCGCGTGGGTGAGTTTCGGATTGAAGGATGGTCGCAGCGTGACCGCCACCACCGCGATCTCGCATGTCGACATCGAAGGCGCGCGCAACAATCTGCGGGCCGAAGGCCTGCGTGATGGCAAGCCGATCACCTTCGATGCCATGCGCATGCAGGCGCAGCAGACGTGGGACAAGGAACTGTCGAGCATCCGCATCGATGGCGCATCAACCGATGATCGCAGCGTGTTCTACACCGCGCTCTACCATGCCTTCCTGCAGCCGATGACCGGCAGCGACGCCGACGGTCGCTATCGCGGTTACGACGATCGGATCCATCGCGCCGACGGCTGGACCTATTACGAATATTTCTCGCTGTGGGACACCTATCGTGCGCAGAACCAGCTGCTGGCGCTGCTGCGCCCGCAACGCGCACGCGACATCGGTCGCACGCTGCTGGCGATCGATGCGCAGAACGGCTGGCTGCCGCGCTGGGGCTACGCCAATTTCGATACCAACACCATGACCGGCGATCCGGTAACGCCGTTCCTGGTCGATCTGTGGCGCTATGGCGCACTGAAGGGCATGGAAGGCGCGGCGTGGACGGCGTTGCGCAAGAACGCGTGGGAAGTGCCGCCGCTGACGTCGCGCAGCGAAGGGCGCGCCGGCAACGCCAACTACATCGCGCATGGCTTCATCCTGTTCGATCGCACCTTCCCGGCCAAGGGCATGGACGTCGATCCGCAGAACGCCGGCTCGGCGACGATGGAATACGCACTGTCCGATTGCGCACTGGCGCAGATGGCGCAATCACTCGGCCACCCAGACGACGCCAACACCTTGCGCACGCGTGCCGGCAACTGGCGCAACCTGTGGGATGCGACTCTGACCGAACCGGAATCGTCCTTCGTCGGTTTTCCGCACCCGAAGATGGAAGGTGGCGACTGGTTCATCCCACCGAACGGCCATTACAGTCCGCGTTCGCACTACGGTTTCCATGAAGGCACGTCGTGGCAATACCAGTGGCTGGTGCCGCAGGATGTGGCCGCACTGGCGCAGGCGATGGGCGGACGCGAGCAGATGGGCAAGCGCCTCGACGCCTTCTTCGCCTGGGATGAAATCGGCGGCGATCCGCAAGCTGCACGCAAGGCATGGGTGAACGGTGCGTATGCCTATTACGGCCAATACCGCTTCAATCCCAACAACGAACCGACCATGCACGTTCCGAGTCTTTACAGCCTGATCGGGCAACCGTGGAAGACCGATGGCGTGTTGCGCGCGGCGCAGACGCTGTTCACCAATGCGCCCAACGGCGTGACCGGCAACGACGACCTCGGCACCATGTCAGCGTGGTACCTGTTCACCACGCTCGGCTTCTCGCCGTTGATGCAGGGCACCGGCGAAGTGTTGTTGCACGCGCCGCGCTATCCGCGCATCACCATCGATCTTGGCGATGGCCGCACATTACGCGTCGAAGCACCGACCGCGAAACCCGGCGCGCAGGAATCCGTCGCGGCTGTGAAATTCGACGGCAAGCCGGTCAGCAATGTGTGGATGAATGTCGATGCGCTGCGCAAGGGCGGCACGCTGCAGTTCGCGTTGACGCCGACGCCAGATCGCAATGGCTGGGGCACGCACCCGCAGGATGCGCCGCCCTCGGCGTGTCCGGTGACTCAGTGAGGTGAGGCGCTGTCCGCCACCGCATCGTCGGTGACGGTCAGGCCTGCCTCTTCGAACGCTTGCCGGAGCGCGGAAACGACACCCGCGAGTTCCTGCGCGCTGGCGGCGGCGAAGAGAATGCCGTCGCCATCAACCGCCGGTGCAATCAGCAGGCACGCATCTGCAGGGAAGTCGACGCCGCGCCAATCGCGCAAGCGCCGCAGATGCTCGAGCGTGTCATCTGTCAGCGCACTATCGCGCAGCACGAGTGCGGTTTGTCCCTGCAGTTGCCAATCCTGCGCAAACAGCTCGGCGACACCAGGCGCATCCATGGCGATCGCGATGTTGGCTGGCCACGTGTGCGTCAGTCGCTGGTAGATCCTCTCCGGCAGTGGCGGTCGCACCATCGGGACGCGTTTTATGCCGGCCGGCAAGTCTTCCGCAAAGAACAACCGGAACGCGACCGTGCCCGATGTCGTGGCAACGTGCGCGACGACATCGATGATCGGCACCGGCACGCCGGCGTCGATCGCAGGTGGATCCATTGTCCAGGTGAGAAGCACCGCGGCACTGCGCGCCGGCCTGGACTCTGCAGTCCGGGAGGTGTGTTCGTTCCAGGATCGACTGATGTGGATGATCGGAAAGACGCGCATTGGTGTGGTTCCTGCGGCGATCGGCGGCGTCATCGTGTCATAAGGCCCGATGGCGCTGTCGTCAATCACCACCTGTTTCCACATGCTGCCAACGATGCATCGCGGGCTAGAATCCAGCCGTGAGTATCCAGCCACTGCCAACATCCGCCCAACGCCTGGCGGCTCGCCAAGCCAATTCGGCGTCGATCACCAAACAGCTGATCGTCCTCGCCGCGGGAATGACCGGTGCAGCGGTCATTGCCGGAATCCTGAGCAACGTCACCGAGCAGACCAATCCCATTTGGGCGCTTGCGATGATCGCGTCGGGAATTGTCTGCTTTGACGGATATCTGGCCATGGCAGCGTGATTGCGGCTGTGCTGGCGGCACTGAGCATGTTCGCTGCGCTGCGGCGTCGGGCCACAGTTGCGAAGATCGCGGCATTGCGGCGTGGCACGCACGTCCAAGGCACGATCACCGACGACGGGCTCGCCGAATTCGCGCCACACCCAACCTCAAAATCACCACGATCACGGTGTCGTTCCGGGATACCCGTGGGGTCGAGCGCTGGGTCACGGCCCCGGCCACTCAAGCGCTATGCGCGAGGGCCGGGAATCCCGACCGAAACTGTTCGAAGTGATTTGGCGCGCCCGGAGGGGTGAGAGGCCGCGCTTGCACGCCACTGGCGTGCGCGGCAACGAACGCCCGAGTGCTGTGCACGAGGGCCGGGAATCCCGACCGAAACTGTTCGAAGTGATTTGGCGCGCCCGGAGGGATTCGAACCCCCGACCAATGGCTTCGGAAGCCACTACTCTATCCGGCTGAGCTACGGGCGCCGATACGATCCGCGCGAAGCGGATCGCATAGTGTAACGGCTTGCTTTGGCGCACGCGATGCATGTGCGACGCATCCCAAAGGTGCCAGACATGGCTCAACACGGATATCGCCAAGCGTGCGGGCACATTGTTGCCGTGGCGCACCGATCGCTCCGCGTGATGTACGTCGATCGGCGTGCATCACTGTCGCGGACAGCAGCCAGAAGCACAGACCGGATCCGGTGATTGGGGCACCACGTCCGGCAAGGGGATCACCGACTCCTGGCAGTAGGGTGCATTCGACCGGAAATTACGATTTCTTAATTTTGTATCGATTCAAATACTTATGTGATGACTATCACAAACTGATGCGGCGGCGTTGGAATATGGTCCCGGACATTGGAAATGGTTGGTCCATTGGTCCAATACCCATCCGAACCGAAATTCAGCGAAAAGGCGACATCGTGATGCCGAAATACAGCAAGTTGACCTATGCACTCCTGGCCGCACTGGCGCTGTCATCCACCGCCGTACAGGCCCAGGAGCAGGCGTCGCCGACAGGCGAGAGCAAGAAAGACGATGCCACGCTGGGATCGGTCACGATCACCGGGTCGCGCATTCCGCGTTCGCAGGCCGAGGGCGCCGCGCCCGTCACGGTCATCTCCGGCGAAGAGATCAAGAAGCAGGGTTTCACCAGTGTGTATGAGCTGGCCAATTCGTTGACCCAGACCGGGGTCGCCGAGTCCCCGCCCACCTGGGGCAGTACGTCGGTGAACGCGCGCCAGCTCAACTTGCGCAACATGGGTTCGGGTCGTTCGTTGCTGCTGGTCAACGGCCATCGCGTTGACGATTATCCGCAGCCGGCGGCAGGCAAGACCAATTTCCAGAACCTCAACAACATCCCCACCGGCATGATCGACCGGATCGAGGTCCTCGCCTCGGGCGCGTCCTCGATCTATGGTTCGGATGCGGTCGCCGGCGTTCTCAACATCATCCTCAAGGACCATTTCGAAGGCGATGACTTCAAGATCCGCGCCGGCAGTTCGACGCGCGGTGGTCGCCAGCTTTCTGATCTGAATTACACCGGGGGCCGTGCGCGCGACAACTGGAGCGTGGTCTACAACGTCCAGCTGAGTCATCGCAGCGGGTTGTTCGGACGCGACCGCCCATACACGCAGTCCGATTCCGATGCGGGTTACGGCGCGTGGGATTACAACGCGCGGGCATTCGGCTATCCGTCGTATCCCGGACTGCAATTGCAGGACAACAACGGTGTCAACATCACGCCGCCGGCAGGATCCTGTGGAGCGTTCGGCAGCCATTTCTATCCCTACGACGCCAGGACGATGGCGCTCAATGGCCACACGCCGGATCCGAGCCAAGTCACGAATAACGGCACGTATTGCGCGCAGCGCGCGGTCTTCGAAAACTGGGTGCTGTCGCCCAGCCGCACCGACAAGAATTTCTATGTCTCTGCCAATTACGACATCAACAAGAAACTGACCGCCTATGCCACCGTCGGTTACTGGAGCACGGTCGGCATTTCCAATACCGAATTGCCGTTCCTGTATCCGATGGGCGGACTGCCCAACGGGTTCCTCGACCAGACCACCGGCAAGGTGATCAACAACTATTTCCGCCAGCTCACGCCGGCGGAGCTGGGGAATTATGGCAACACCTACGACCGCGAGAAGAACTGGGATATCCACTTCGGCCTGAAGGGCAGCGTGTTCAACGATCGCTTCAACTGGGACCTGAACCTCGGGCATTCCAAGTACATCGTCAAGGAGCACTACACCGGCTTGAACGAGCAGGGCATGTTCGATTTCTTCTTCGGGCCACAGCTTGGTACCGATCAGGCGACCGGCAACGCGATCTACGCGCTCAACAGCAACCGTTTCTGGAATCCGATCACGCCGTTCCAGTACGCCAGCTTCGGCGTGCAGGGCGTCAATGCGTCGTATTCGTGGATGAACCAGGCCGAGTTCAACATCAATGGCGACCTGTTCCACACCTGGGCAGGACCGGTCGGATTCGCAGGCGTGCTCGAGGCCAATCGCCAGGGCTACAAGCTGATTCCCGACGCGCGCGGCAATACCACCACGTTCGGCGATCCCTTCCAGGACTACAACACCGGCGGCGGTACGCGCACGCGCTACTCGGCCGGCGCCGAATTCCGGATTCCGTTGCTGCGGACATTGAACTGGGGGCTGTCGGGTCGCATCGATCATTACGACGATGCCAGCGCGACGAAATTCGCGCGGACCTGGGGCACGTCATTCGAATGGCGTCCGTATGACGGCCTGTTGTTGCGCGGCACCTACGGCACCAATTTCCATGCGCCGGACATGCAGTACATCTACAAGAACGGCAACTCCTACACGGTCGGCATCTACTCCGATCCCTACCAGTGCATCGTCAACAACGATCCGGTGTGCGCGGCGACGCAGCACAGTACCTATTACACCCTGCATGCGGCGGGTGGCCCCCATCTGTTGCCCGAGACCGGAAAGTCGTGGACCTATGGGGTCGTCTGGGATCTGCCGTGGGCCAAGGGCCTGTCCGTATCGGCCGACTATTGGTACATGGGCATCGACAACTCGATCGACAATGTCGGCAGCGATACGCTCCTCACCGACGAGGCCGGTTGCCGCACCGGCAAGGTCGTCGGTGGCGGGACATACACCGCGCACGCTCCCGGGTCGGCGTATTGCCAGCAGGCGATCGCCGATGTCGCGCGCGGGGCCAATGGCGCCGTCAGCGACGTCTATACCGGCCCCATCAACCAGTCCAAGCTCTACGTCAGTGGCGTCGATGCAAGCGTGAAGTACAACCACCGCAGCACGCGTTGGGGCACTTTCACCTTCGCCTTCGACTGGACGGACAACCTGACGTACAAGTCACAGACGCTGGCGACCGATCCCTACGTCAACACGCGGACCGATCACCCTTTCAGCAAGACGACGGCGTCGCTGGAATGGGCCAAGGGGCACTGGGACACGCTGCTCTACGTGAACCGGGTGGGCGGCGTGCGTGCCAACAATTGGGGTGGATGCGAGCGGCTTGCCAATGGCGTGCAGCCGTCCCTGGGTGATGCCGATTGCGTGGTCTATCGCAAGCACATCCCGGCCTGGATCACCGCCAGCGGATCGGTGGGATATCGCTTCAACGACAGCAACAAACTCACGCTGTTCGTGTCGAACATCTTCGACAAGGTCGGCGGAATCCCGTATTACGCCGGCGGGTTCGAATTCATCCCGGCCATCCAGGGTGCGACCTACGTTGGTCGTGAAGTCTCGCTGGAGTACAACTTCAAGTTCAAGTAATGCCGGCTAGGTAGGTTCCGGCTGCCATTCGGCTCAAGACGCCTGATGGCAGCCGGCCATGCCCGGATGGTGGCGCAAGCCGGGGTTGTATCGGCGCGGCGATGTTCCGGTGTCTTTCACCACGCTGACCTATACTCGAAACGATGCCCGTCAAGAACATCCAGAACCGCCGCCTCTACCAGCAGATCGCCGATCAGTTGCGGGGAATGATCGATCGTGGCGAGTATCCGCCCGGTGCCTACCTGCCGCCAGAACGCGAGTTGTCACAGCAGTTCGGCGTCAGCCGCACGTCGCTGCGCGAAGCGCTGATCGCGCTTGAAGTGATCGGCATGGTCAAGGTGCGCGTGGGCGATGGCGTGGTGGTGGTCGGGCCGGATCAGACGGATGCGGCGGACGCGTTGCGTGGTGATGACGGCTCGGTGCTCGATCGCGCGATGCACCAGAACCCGTGGATCCTCGATCCCGAACTTGGCATCGTTGCCGATTTCAATTCGGAACTCCCGCCGTTTTCGTTGCTGCAGGCGCGACGCCTGGTGGAACCGGAAACCGCGGCGCTGGCGGCGAGCAACGCCACCGAGGCGCAGATCGTCGGGATCGAAGAGGCGTACCAGCGCAATATCGCCGACAACAGCCAGGGATCGAATACGCATCCGGGCGATCGCCTGTTGCACATCCGCATCGCTGATGCCAGCGGCAATCCCGCCTACGCACTGTTCATCCGCCATCTGCTTGGTCACAAGTACGGCGCGATGTTCCAGCGCGTGCAGGAGCTCTACACCAGCAACGACATGCCCAGCCATTCCGAAAAGGAGCATGGCGCGGTGGTGACGGCGATCCGCGAACGCAATCCCGACGCCGCGCGCAAGGCGATGGCGCGCCATCTCGATTCCGTGCTCAAGGTGTTTTCCGGCGGCAAGCGGCGCTGATCGGCGCGAATCGCGTCAGTCGCGATTCCACAAGGTGTGCGCACCGACATCGCGGATGTCTCGGGTTCCAGTCAACGCCATGCTCACGTCCAGTTCCTTGCGGATGAGTTCCAGCGCGGTGGTGACGCCGCGTTCGCCCATTGCGCCGAGTCCGTAAAGGAAGGCCTTGCCGATCAGGGTCGCATGCGCACCGAGCGCGATCGCCTTCAGCACGTCCTGGCCGCTGCACACGCCACTGTCGAGCCAGACTTCGCTGCGTCCGCCGATGGCGTCGAGGATCTGCGGCAATGCATCAATCGAGGCCGGCGCGCCGTCGAGCTGGCGTCCGCCATGGTTCGAGACCACCACCGCGTCGGCGCCGGCATCCACCGCCGCGCGCGCGTCGTCGGGATCGAGGATGCCCTTGACGATCAGCTTGCCCGGCCACAACGAACGTACCCACTCGACATCCTTCCAGCTCAGGGTCGGATCGAACTGGCTGCCGATCCACTGCGACAACGTCGTCAGGTCCTTGCCACCGCCGGGAATGAAGCCGGCGAGGTTGCCGAAGTTGCGATGACGGGTGGCGAGCATGCCGAACGCCCAGCGTGGCTTCGTCATCACGTCGAGTGCGTTGGACAACGTGAGTTTGGGTGGAACCGCCAGCCCGTTCTTGATGTCGCGATGGCGCTGGCCCTGGATCTGCAAGTCGGCGGTGAGCATCAGCGCCGAACATTGCGCGGCTTTCGCGCGTTCGATCAATGACGCGGCGAAATCGCGATCGCGCATCACGTACAACTGGAACCAGAACGGCCGCTGCGTGGCCGCGCGCACGTCCTCGATCGAGCAGATCGACACCGTGCTGAGGGTGAACGGTACGCCAAAAGCCTGCGCCGCTTTCGCCGCGAGGATCTCGCCGTCGGGATGCATGATGCCGGTGAGGCCGGTCGGCGCGATCCCGACCGGCATCGTCACCGGCTGGCCGATCATGGTCGATGCGGTCGAACGCGCATCGACGTCGATCATCACCCGCTGGCGCAAGCGCAGGGCGTCGAAGGCGGCGCGGTTGCCACGGATCGTAGTTTCGTCATAACTGCCGCGATCGACGTAGTCGAAGATCGCGCGCGGTGCGCGGCGTTTCGCCAACTGGCGCAGGTCTTCGTTGCAGGTGATCGGCGCGGCCACGGTGTTCTCCTCAAGCGCGCCGGCGCACGGACAATCCGTACCAGGCCACCACCGCGAAACACACGGCGGGAACCAGATAGGCGATGTGGGTGCCGTGCTTGTCGGCCACCCAGCCCATGAACGGCGGGGCGAGTGCGCCGCCGACGATCGCCATCACGATGAACGACGCGCCGCGCTTGGTCTGCGCGCCGAGTCCCTCGACGCCGAGCGCGAAGATGGTCGGGAACATGATCGACATGAAAAACGAAATCGCCACCAGTGCCGCGACTGACAGCCAGCCCAGTCCGGCGCTGACAACCAGCGCGAGCACGATATTGATGATGGCGTACCACACCAGCATGCGTACCGCGCCGAGCCTGCCCATCACCGCGGTTCCGGCGAAGCGACCGATCACGAAACTCAGCATCGGCATCGACAACAGGAACGCGCCGGCCTGCGACGTCACGCCGACCTGTTCGGTGACGTAGTTGATGAAATAGGCGTTGACGCCGACTTGCGCCGCCACGTAGAAGAACTGCGCGATCACCGCGCCGGTGAAGTGGCGGTTCGACCACAACGATGACGAGGCAGTGGTGGCGATGGCATCGTCGCCTTCGCGCACATCAGGCATCGGCGTGCGTGCGATCAATATGCCGAGTGCGACCACCACCAGCGCGATCGCCACATAGGTGCCCTGCACGCCGGAGAAACCAGCCTGCGGTGCGCCCTGCGTGCCCTTGAAGAACAGTGCGCCACCGATCAGCGGGCCGATGAAGGAGGCGAGGCCGTTGAACGATTGCGCGAAGTTGAGGCGACGCGCGCCATCGCCGGGATCACCGAGCACGGTGACGTAGGGATTGGCGGCGGTTTCAAGACACGCCGCGCCGCAGGCGATCACGAACAGCGCGAAGAGGAAGAAGTTGAAATCGAGCAGCGAAGTCGCCGGGATGAACAACAGCGCGCCCGCCGCGAACAATCCCAATCCGAACAGGATGCCGAACTTGTAGCCGCGTCGCTGCATCAGCCACGCCGCCGGCAATGCCATCAGGAAATACGCGCCGAAATAGGCCATCTGCAGCAGGCCGGAACGCGCGCGACTGACGTGCAGCGATTCCTGGAAGTGCTTGTTCAGCACATCGAGCAGGCCGTAGGACAGGCCCCACAGGAAGAACAGGCTGGTCACCAGCACGAAGGCGAGGCGCGCGTTGGTCGCAGCCGTGGAAGTCGCCGGAGTGGGGCCATTCGGCATTGCGGTCTGCATGGCGTGGGCTCCGTGGGGGATCAGTCGGATACAGCGTCGGAGAGGCGGAAGATCGAAGTCATCGGCGTCCACTTCACGCCAGGCGGCGTCCATGGCGTGGCCTTCTGGAAAGTCCACATCAGGTCCTCCCAGGCGCGCAGGCGTGGATCGTCGCGTTCGGCGCGCGCCATGGCGTCGGCGTCGAAACGCGTGTCGTCGGTCTCCATCACCATCACCAGGCGGGTGCCGATGCGGAAGAGTTCCAGTTCGGTGACGCCCTGCGTGCGCAAGTGCTGCAGCACTTCGGGCCAGACTTCGCGATGATGGCGTTCGTATTCCGCGATCAGCGCGGGATCGTCGTGCAGGTCGAGCGCGAGGCAATGCCGCATCGTCGTTCCTCAGGTGAGTGCGCGGTCGAGATGGGTGTAGCCGCCATCGACGAACAGCCACTGGCCGGTGATGTGCGAGGCGCGCGCGGACAGCAGGAACAGCGCCATGTCGGCGATTTCCGCGGCATCGGTCATGCGCTTGCCGAGCGGCACGCGACGGGTGATGTCGGCGAGCTTGGCGTCGGGATCGGCGAACGTGGACAGCCAGTTGCGATAAAGCGGCGTCATTACTTCGGCGGGCACGATCGCATTGACGCGCACGTCGTCGTCGGCCAGCGACGCCGCCCATTCGCGGGTGAGCGCGAGTTGCGCGCCCTTCGATGCGCAATAGCCGCTGGTGCCACCTTGTCCGGTGAGCGCGGTCTTCGACGAAACGTTGACGATGGCGCCACGCGCGGCTTTCAGCGCGTCCACGCACAGATGCGCCATCACGTAGTAGTGGATGAGGTTGCGTTCCAGCGATTGCACGAAGGCATCGCGCCCGGCGTCGAGGCCAACGCCATCGTTGACGCCGGCGTTGTTGACCAGTCCGTGCAGCGTTCCGAATTCGTCCAGCGTTGCGGTCACGGCGCGTGCGCAGGCATCGGCGTCGGCGAGTTCGAGTTGCTGGAAGCGGAACGCCGGTTGCAGCGCGCGCACTTGCGCGACGAAATCGTCCGCGGGGGCGCTGCGTCCGAACGCCACCGGGATCGCGCCTTCGCGTGCCAGTGCGAGGGTGATGGCGCCACCGATGCCGGCGCCACCGCCGGTCACGATCACCACCTTGCCGCTCAATTCAAGGTCCATGCGCGCTCCCGGGCCAGCCCTGCACACCATAGCAGTGCAATGCGCTGCCGCCCCACAATCGCGCTTGCTCATCGGGCGACAACTGCCGCGACCAATCGGCGACCAGCGCTGCGACGTCCGCGTAGCCGGCGCGCAGCAGGCACACCGGCCAGTCCGAACCGAACATCAGGCGTTCGGCGCCGAAACATTCCAGCGCGGCATCGAGGTGGCGATGGATCGCATCGCGATCGATATGAATCCCCGCGACTTCGGTCACCAGCCCAGACACCTTGCAATACACATGCGGCATGGTCCCGAGTTCGAGCATGGCGCGCCGCCACACCGGCGATGGCGCGCCATCGATATCGGGTTTTCCGAGATGATCGAGCACCAGCCAATGACGATCGTGGCGTGCACACAGTGCGACTGCCGGCGTCAGTTGTCGTGGTCCGCGCACCAGCACGTCGTAGACCAGTCCGTTGCGCTGCACTGCAACCACGCCGCGAGCGAAACGCGCATCGGCGATGGTGGCGGCGACATCGGCATCGTCCTGCAGCAGATGGCGCACGCCGCGAAATTTCGCATGTTGCCGCCAGTGCTCGAGTCGCGATTCGACGTTCTCCGCGAACAGATCAAGCCATCCGACCACCGCGACGATCCACGGATGGGCGGTGGCGAGATCAAGCAGGAAGGCGTTTTCGGTTTCATCGGCGCGCGCCTGCACCGCGATGCAGCCATCGATGCCATCGGCGTCGAGCAGCGGCTTCAGTTCAACGGGCAGGCGATCGCCGCGCAAGGCGGCCATCCCGGCATCGATCCACGGATAGGCCTGCGTGTCATAGCGCCAGAAATGCTGGTGGGCGTCGATGCGCGTCATCGTGGCGTGCCCGCAACCGGCCGCAATTCGAGCGCATCGAACGACAGGCCGAGGTCCTCGGCCGGATACGCGGAATGGGCGAGGCGGATGTCGATGTTGGTCGCCGGCGATGCCGGCAGCACGAATGGATCCAGCGCGCGCGTGGCGAGTTCGCTGCCTGCGATGTCCAGCGCACGTCCGGCGATGGTGATGTGGTAGATGCGATCGTTGCGCGCATGCGCAGCGATGAAGCGTAGTGCCACCCGTTGCGGGCGCGGCGATGCAATGTTGGCAGCCAACGACACCCGCGACTCGGCTTGCGTCAGATAGCCGCTGCCGAAGGTATAGCTGGTGCTGGTGCGCCAGTCGTTCTTGCCGAGACGGTAGACGCCATCGCCATTCGCCGTCGCGATGTTGGCCGGGATCGCGCGCAACGGTGTGGACAAGGTGACGCGCAGCACCGGCAACAAGACGTCGGGCGTGGCCGCGGGCAGTTCGATCACCACATCGTTGCCGTCGCGATGCCAGTGCAGCGCAGCATCGCCACCATCTACGCGAACGGCGATGGGATCGTTGGCCAGGCCGGAAATGCGCAACGCTCCGGCGTGCCACTCATGGACGGCGAGGTACAGCGTGTTTCCGCGCAACAAGGTCGCACCCCACGGCTGCCGCGGCAAACCACTGGGACGTGCATCGAGCAGGCCGGGATAGCGCTGCAGCCATGCGCCAATGCCGTGCAACACGTCGGCTTCGAACGGCACCACGCTGCCATCGCCCATCGGCCCGATGTTGAGCAGGTAATTGCCACCGGCCGCGCGCGTCTGCACCAGTCCCGTCGCCAGTTCGCGGATCTTGCCCTGCAAGTCGTCGCGCTGCTGCCAGCTGCGGTAGCCCCAGGTGGCGTGGTAGATCGATGCCGGCACTTCGAACGGTGGCTGCATCGTCGCTGGTGGCAATTCGTTGTCGCCGAGGGTGACGAAATCGCCACGGTTGTTCCAGATGCGGCCGTTGATCGCCGCCTGCGGTTGCAGCTTGCGCACGATCGCGGCGAAACGACGGCTCTGTTCCGCTGTCGGTGCCGACATGTCGAACCATACTTCGCGGATCGGGCCGTAGTTCGACATCAGCTCGGTGAGCTGTTGTTCGATCAACGGTTCCATCGCCGGCGGGATCGGGTTGCTGTTGTGTTGCACCTCGGGCGCGTGGCCGGCGTGCCAGTCGACCAGAGAGAAATACACGCCGAAACCAACGCCGATCCTGCGGCAGGCGGTCGACAGCAACTTGAGCGGATCCTTGCCAAACGGCGTCTGCTTGACGATGTTGTAGTCGGTCGACTTGGTGTCGAACATCGCGAAACCGTCATGGTGTTTGCTGGTCACCACGATGTAACGCGCGCCACCGTCCTTCGCCAGTTTGCAGATGGCATCGGCGTCGAACTTCGGCGCGGCGAAACGCGCGGCGACCTTCAGGTAATCGTCGCTGGGAATGTTCGCCCAACCCTGGATCTGTTCCGAATAGCCCTTGCTGACCGGTTTGCCCTGCCACACGCCGCCCAGTTCCGAATACAGGCCCCAGTGCACGAACATGCCGTAGCCAAGTTGCTGCCAGCGCGCGATGCGGGTGGCTTCCGTTTCATGCTCCTGATGCTGCACCGCTGGTACCGCCGTCGCGGACGTGGCCAACAGCAGGCAGGCAGCGAACGCGAGGGACGGGCGAAAGATCATGCGGTCAGCGGGCCGTCGTCGAGGGATGACGATACGCGCGCAGTGTCTCCGTTTTCATCGTGATCGAAAACCCCGGTGCGGTCGGCGGCATGTAGGCGGCGTCGCGGATGACGCAGGGATCGACGAAATGTTCGTGCAGGTGATCGACGTATTCCACCACGCGGCCCTCGCGGCTGCCGGCGATGCAGACGTAATCGATCATCGCCAGATGCTGCACGTATTCGCACAGGCCGACGCCACCGGCATGCGGACACACCGGCAGGCCGTACTTGGCCGCCAGCAGCAGGATCGCCAGCACTTCGTTGACGCCGCCGACGCGGCAGGCATCGATCTGCACCACGTCGATCGCACCGCCGGCGATGAACTGCTTGAAGAGGATGCGGTTCTGGCACATCTCGCCGGTCGCCACCTGTACGGGCGCCACGCCCTCGCGAATCGTGCGGTGGCCGGCGATGTCATCGGGACTGGTCGGTTCCTCGATGAACCATGGCGAGGCGAACGCCAGCGCGTTGACCCAGTCGATGGCCTGGCCGACTTCCCAGATCTGGTTGGCGTCGATCATCAATTTGCGATCCGGGCCGATCACTTCGCGGGCGATGCGCACGCGGCGGATGTCGTCGTCGAGATCGCGCCCGACCTTGAGCTTGACGTGATCGAAACCGGCGTCGATCGCTTGCTGGCACAACCGCCGCAATTTCTCGTCGGAATAGCCGAGCCAGCCCGCCGAGGTGGTGTAGCAGGGATAGCCTTCGCGTTCGAGCGTGGCGATGCGTTCGGCCTTGCCGCCCTCGCGTTCCCGCAGCAATGCCAGCGCTTCGTCCGGCGTGATCGCATCGGTGAGATAGCGGAAGTCGATGCAGCGCACCAGTTGTTCCGGCGTCATCTCCGCGACCAGTCGCCACAACGGCTTGCCTTCCGCCTTGGCCCACAGATCCCACACCGCGTTGACCACCGCGCCGGTGGCGAGATGCATCGCGCCTTTGTCGGGACCGATCCAGCGCAACTGGCTGTCGCCGGTGACGTGACGCCAGAAACGCCCCATGTCTTCGCTGATCCAGTCGAGTTCGAGCCCGACCACCAGATGCCGCATCGCTTCGATCGCCGCGCAACAGATCTCGTTGCCGCGACCGATGGTGAAGGTCAGGCCGTGGCCTTCCAGTCCGTCGCGCGAGGTTTCCAGCACCACGTAGGCGGCGGAATAGTCGGGATCGGGATTCATCGCATCCGATCCGTCGAGTTGCTGCGAGGTCGGGAAGCGCAGGTCTTCCACCCGCATGCCGGTGATGCGCACGGATGCGCTCATGCCTGCACCACCTTTTGCTGTTGCTCACCGAGTCCGTCGATGCCGAGTCGCATCGTTTGTCCGGTGCGCAGGTAAATCGGTTGCGGTTTCTGCCCAAGGCCGACACCCGGCGGCGTGCCGGTGGAAATCACGTCGCCCGGTTGCAGGCTCATGAAGCGGCTGAGGTAACTGATCAGGAGCGGGACGCGGAAGATCATCGTGCGCGTGTTGCCGTTTTGGTAGCGATGGCCATCGACCTCCAGCCACAGGCCGAGCGCGTGCGGATCGAGAACTTCATCGGCGGTGACCAGCCACGGACCGATCGGTCCGAAGGTATCGCAGCCCTTGCCCTTGTCCCAGGTGCCGGTGCCTTCCAGTTGGAATTCGCGCTCGGAGACATCGTTGATCACGCAGTAACCGGCAACGTGCGACATCGCATCGGCTTCGTCGATGTAGCGGCCACCGCGCCCGATCACCACGCCGAGCTCCACTTCCCAATCGGTCTTGTGCGAACCGCGCGGGATCTCGACATCATCATTCGGACCGCACACCGCGCTGGTCCACTTGTTGAAGATCACCGGTTCCTTCGGCGGCTGCGCGCCGGTTTCGGCGGCATGGTCGGCGTAGTTCAGGCCGATGCACACGAACTTGCCGATGGCGCCGACACAGGCGCCGATGCGTGGCGTGCCTTCGACCGCAGGCAATGCATCGGCATCGAGCGCGCGCAATCGTTGCAGTCCCTCAGGCGTCAACACATCGCCGGCGATGTCGTCGATGTGGGCGGAAAGATCACGAATGCGACCATCGCGATCGAGCAGGGCGGGTTTTTCCCGGCCTTTCTGGCCGTGGCGCAGGAGTTTCATCGCGGTGTCCTCAGTTGATCCAGCCGCCGTCGATCACGTGGGTGGTGCCGGTGGTGAAGGCCGATTCGTCGCTGGCGAGATGGACCGCCAGCGCGGCGATTTCCTCCGGCGTGCCGAGGCGTCCCATTGGCTGGCGGGCGACGAACGCGGCGTGCACCGCATCGTTGGTATTGCCCTGCGTCTGCGCCTGTTCGGCGATGCGTTGCTGTAGCGACGGCGATTCCACCGTGCCCGGGCAGATCGCGTTGCAGCGGATGCCGCGACCGACGAAATCCGCCGCCACGGCTTTGGTCAAGCCGATCACCGCGGCTTTGGTGGTGCCGTAGATGAAACGATTGGGCACGCCCTTGATGCTGGATGCCACCGACGCGACGTTGATGATCGCACCGCTGCCGCGCGCGAGCATGCCCGGCAGCAATGCACGGATCAGGTGGAACATCGCATCGACATTGAGCTTCCAGGCGAAGTTCCATTCCTGCTCGGTGGCGTCGAGGATGCTGCCGCTGTGGACGAACCCGGCGCCGTTGTACAGCACGTCGAGCGCGCTGCCGGCAGTGTCGTGGTGTCGTCCGAGTTCGGCGATGGCTGCAAGGTTGGTGACGTCGAGATGCAGCGGCGTCAGCGCCGGTCCTGCTTCTGCGGCCAGCGCCGCCAGTGCCTCTTCATTGATGTCGGCGGCGATCACCTGCGCGCCCTCGCGTACGAACGCCAGCGCCGTCGCCCGACCGATGCCTTGTCCGGCCGCAGTGACCAGTGCCCGTTTGCCCTTGAGTCGCATCTCGCGTCCTTAATGGTCCAACCAATTGCCGGATAGTAGCCCGAATCGGATGAAAATGGCGTTCGGCGGGCCGATTGGCTGGACCGATGCTATCGTGACCGCCATCGCCGGGCGGCAGTCCCGGACTGGAGATCGCAGATGACATCCAAGTTCCCGCGCGCATCGGGTCTGGTCGGCCTCGCCCTGGCCTGCGTGGCGAGCGCTTCGGCGCAGACGCCCGGCCCGGTCGCCTTTGCGCCAATGCCCGGCATCTACCACCAAGGCTGGATCGACCTCAACAAGAATGGCCGCAAGGATGTATACGAGGATCCGTCCGCGCCGATCGACGCCCGCATCGACGATCTCCTCTCGCGGATGACGCCGGACGAGAAGACCGCGCAGATGGTGACGTTGTACGGTTACGGTCGCGTGCTCGACGACGAACTGCCGACCGCGCTCTGGAAACAGCAACCGTGGAAGGACGGCATCGCCAACATCGACGAGCACCTCAACGCTTTCGGTGACGGCAGCGAGCACGGCGATGGTTCGAAGTCGCAGTACGCGCTCGATTTCGACAAGCACGCCTGGGCGATGGACCAGGTGCAACGCTTCTTCATCGAGCAGACGCGGCTGGGCGTTCCCGCCGATTTCACCAACGAAGGATTGCGTGGCGTGGCCTCGGCGTTCGCGACCAATTTTCCTTCCGAACTCGGCGTCGGCAACACCTGGGACCCGGCGCTGGCGGAACGCATCGGCGGGGTGATGGCGGTCGAGGGGCGTGCGCTCGGCTACACCAATGTCTATGCGCCGGTGCTCGACGTGGTCCGTGACCAGCGCTGGGGCCGCACCGAGGAATCGTACGGCGAGGATCCCTTCCTCGCCTCACGGATGGGCGTGGCGATGGTGAAGGGCATGCAGCGCGATCATCTAATCGCGTCGACCGCCAAACATTTCGCGGTGTACAGCGCCAACAAGGGCGCGCGCGAAGGCGAGGCCCGCACCGATCCGCAAGTGGCGCCGCGCGAAGTCGAGGATGTGTTGTTGCCGTCGTTCGCCGCGGCGATCCGTGAAGCCGGACTGCTCGGGGTGATGAGCTCCTACAACGACTACGACGGCGTGCCGATCACCGGCAGCAAATACTGGCTCACCGATCGCCTGCGCAAGGACTTCGGTTTCCACGGTTACGTGGTGTCCGACAGCGACGCGGTGGAATACCTGCACAGCAAGCACGCGGTGGCCGGCGACTACAAGGAAGCCGTGCGCCAGGCCGTGGATGCCGGGTTGAATGTCCGCACGACGTTCACCCCGCCCGAGGTCTACCTGACGCCGCTGCACGCGCTGGTGCGCGAAGGCGCGTTGCCGATGTCGGTGATCGATGCGCGCGTACGCGACGTGTTGCGGGTGAAATTCACGGTGGGCCTGTTCGACCACCCCTATATCGGCGACGCCAACGCGGCGCGCGGCAAGGTCGATACCACGGAAGATCGTGCCCTGGCGTTGCGGGCGGCGCGCGAAAGCCTGGTGCTGCTGAAGAACACGAACGGCGCGTTGCCGTTGCGCAAGGCGATCCGGAGCATCGCGGTGATCGGCCCCAATGCCGACGATGCCAGTTACGCGCATCGCCAGTACGGACCCTCCGGCGGCCATGCCATCAGCGTGCGCGAAGGCATTGCCGCCAAGCTCGGGCCCGGCGTGCAGGCGCGTTATGCGAAAGGCGTGGAGATCGCCGGCAAGAACTGGCCGCAGATCGAGATCCTGCCGGAACCGTTGAGCGCGGAAGAACAGGCCGGCATCGACGAGGCTGTGCGCGCGGCGAAGGGCGCGGATGTCGCGGTGGTGGTGCTCGGCGATGGTCGACGCACGGTGGGCGAAAGTCGCAGCCGCACCAGCCTCGATCTGCCCGGGCGCCAGGAAGCGTTGCTGGAAGCGGTGGCCGCGACCGGCACGCCGGTGGTGCTGGTGTTGATCAATGGGCGGCCAATCGCGGTGAACTGGGCCGCTGCGCATGTGCCGGCGATCCTCGAAGCGTGGTTCCCGGGCAACCAGGGTGGCACCGCGGTGGCCGACGCATTGTTTGGCGATTACAACCCCGGCGGCAAGCTGACGGTGACATTCCCGAAGACGGCGGGCCAGATTCCCTTCAATTTCCCAACCAAGCCGAACGCGCAATGGGAAGGCGAGCGCTCGCGGGTCAATGGCGCGCTCTACAACTTCGGCCACGGCCTGAGTTACACAAGCTTCGCCTACGACAACCTGCGCATCACGCCGACCAAGCAGCGCAACGGCAGCAATGTCGAGGTGTCGGTGGATGTGCGCAACAGCGGCAACCGTGCCGGCGACGAAGTGGTGCAGCTCTACACCCGTGATCTGGTCAGCTCGGTGACCACCTATGAGAAGAACCTGCGTGGCTTCGAGCGCGTCCAGTTGGCGCCGGGAGAAACGCGGACCCTGCATTTCACCCTCAAGCCCGCCGATCTCGCGCTGTTGAATCGCCAAATGCAACGCGTGGTCGAGCCGGGGATGTTCCGGGTGATGATCGGATCGGCGTCCGACGATATTCGCCAGACGGGTGAGTTCGAAATCGTCGAGTGAGCGGCGCTCAGGCGTCGCCGTGATCGTCGCTGCGCTTGCGCATGCCTGAGGTCCGCGGATCGCGGAACAACGCAACGCGGGCGATGCGCGGACTGCCGTAGGCGAAATCGATCAGCAGGCGCAGGCGCTGTGCAGTGGTCGGGGCGATCCGTGCCAGTCGCGTATATCCGATGGTGTTGCCCCAGTGGATGGTGTGCCAGTCGGAACCATCGTGTGCCTGCAGGCGATAGCCGGCGACGTGTTGTCCGTGCGCGATGTCTTCCTGCAGGCGGATGACATCGAAGGTCGCAGGTTTGGCAAGTTCGAATTCGAGGGAATCGTTGCGATGCACTGTGCGGGCATCTCGCAACAGGTCGTGCGCAAACAGTTCGTCACGACGCGCGCGGAAAGCGGACAGCACGGCGAGATCAGCGGCATCGATCAAGCCGTCGCGGTTCGGTGGTACGTTCAACAACAGTTTGCTGTTGCGTCCGACCGAGCTGAAATACAGTTCCAAAAGGTTGTCGGGCGAACGGACCTTGCTTGATTCGTTCGCATGCCAGAACCAGCCGGGGCGGATTGAGACATCGGTTTCGGCTGGTCGCCACACGCTGCCATCGGGATCTCCCTGTTGCAGCGCCTCGGTGGTCCAGGGATCGTTCGCGCCCGGCGCGGATACGCGCGCGGGATCGACCGTGCTCCAGTTGGTTGCGCCGGCGCTGCCGTGTTCGTTGCCGACCCAGCGCAGATCGGGACCAGCATCGGAAAACATCACCGCATCCGGTTGCAGCTTGCGTACGGTGGCGTGGATGCGCGCCCAATCGTAGTGCTGGTGTCGGCCATCCGGGCCTTCGCCATTGGCGCCGTCGAACCACAGTTCGAACAGCCGCCCGTAGTGCGTCAGCAACTCCGTGAGTTGAGCGATGTAGATATCGTTGTAGGCGTCACCTTGCCCATACGTCGGATGATTGCGGTCCCACGGCGACAGATACAGACCCGCGCGCAAGCCTTCGGCGCGACAGGCATCGGTGAACTCGCGGACCACGTCGCCGTGGCCATCGCGCCACGGGCTTGCCGCCACCGAATGGCGCGTGGTCGCCGTCGGCCACAGGCAGAAGCCGTCGTGGTGCTTCGCGGTGAGGATCATGCTGCCGAAACCGGCTTGCTTCGCCGCGCGCGCCCATTGCCGTGCGTCCAGCTTCGAAAGCGCGAATGCGGATGGCGATTCGCGGCCGTCGCCCCATTCGCGGTCGCTGAAGGTATTCATGCCGAAGTGCACGAACATCGTCAGTTCCTCGCGCTGCCATGCCAGTTGCGAGAGGCTTGGGCGCGGCCGCATTCCCGGCGTTGCGATGTTTTTCGCGCCAAGTGGCAATGCGGCAGCGAGTCCGCCCGCACCCAAGGTGCCGAGGAAACCGCGCCGCGAGATTCCCGAGTGGCTCATGGTTGGTCCGTCATCGTGTTTCCTTGCAGTTTGCGCTTTTGTCCGCGACGAATCGTCCGTTGCGGCTGGCAAGTTCGCGTTGGAAGCACTGGCCGTCGTTGCCCTCCACGCGATAGATCTGGCGTGAACTGGCGGTGGCTTCACGCTGGTCGCGCTTGAGCTTGGTGAAATAGCTGGCGCTGCCCTCGAAAAGATCGCGGCTGCGTTGCCAACGCTTTTTCGATCCCTGCGTCGATGTGCGATCGGTATCGTCGTGGATGACGATCGTTGAAGTCAGGCGCGGTTGGTCGCCGACATCGCGCGTGCCGACGCTGCCGACAAGACCGAAACGCTGGTCATTGGTGTCGATATTTTTGTTGCCGCCACGGGTGCGGACGATGGTGTCGCGATCGCGCCAATCGGCATCGAGGCGATCGTCGCCGTCCTCGATTTTCGTCCAGCGATGCCCCACGCGGCCATCGATCTCACGTTCCGCCGTGGTTTCGATCACCCCATGCGAAGTAAACACGCGACCACGTGCGGCGAACCGATGCTGCCAACGCGATTGCAAGGTCTGCACGTTCCCGCCGCTGTCATCGCCCATGGTGTTGTCGAGCGTGACCTTGCCGGGATCCACTGCCATCAGTTCGCCACGCACGCGTGCGCTGCCGGCGTCGCGCCAGACATGCAGGTTCGGCAGCAGCTTCCAGCCTTCGCGACCTTCGCTGAGGCCGGCCACTTGCAGGCGCAGCGTGTGCGGTTTGCCGTCGTTGACGAGGCCGATGAAGGGCGTCAGCTCGTAGCGGATCGGATGGATGTCGAATGCGCGTGGCGCCGGGATCGCGTACCAGAGATAGGGATTGCTCCAGCCGCCGGTGTAGATGTGCGGATAGGGCGCGGCGATGCCGGCCAGCTTGCCATCGAGCAACACCTGCACTTCGCGATACGGCCCCTGTTCGGCGCGACAGAAATAGTCCTTCTTCGCCGGCGTCGCGTAATACCAGAATTCCTCGCAGCCACCGCCGGATCCGGTGGCGTAGACCTCGGCGACCAGGCGTTCGGCGTTGCCGGGCAACACGAAATCGCCAACAGTATCGCGGCCATCCTCGTGCAGATGGTCGAGGGGCACCACCGCGTCGGCGCTGGCGATTGCACGTTGATCCGCCGTGACCGGATAGAACTTCAAGGCGACGCGCACCTCGAAGACACCGGTATAGGTGGCATTGATGACGTTGCCGAGATGCATCTCCACCGGCTGCGATGCCGCGAACAGCGGCGCATAGGCGCTCACGTCCTTTTCGACGCGCCAGCCGATGCCTTGCTGCGACGGTTCCGGGGTGCTGGTACGCAGCACGGTGACGCCGCCGACCTCGATATCGCCGATGCGATCGTATTGGCGGCCCTTGACCTTGCCGTCGAGCACCAGCACCACTTTCGACCACGGCCCGGGACACTGACGCGACGCATCCAGCGTGGCGCGGGCGGGATCGAAGCTGGCGAAGCCGTGTTGCAGCACATCGACGGTGCAGGCGCTATCGCCTTTGCCTTTGCCATCGTGACTGAGTGCGGGATAGGCGGTGCGCGGATCGTCGTGGCCATCGCTGAAGCGTGCCGGCACATCGCCAGCGAATGCAGTCGATGCCACCACGGAGATCGCGACTGTAGCGAGGAAGGCTGGAATGCGTGTCATCGTTTGCCGTCCGATTTCGCTGCGGCACCGGGCAGGCGGAATACCCACGCATACGCGCCTTTGGATGTCGATCGCACCGCGTCCGCGATGGTGACGATCGTGGCGTCGCCCTCGCGTGTCCATGCCAATGCGGCATCGCTGCCGAGCAACCGGACCTGGGCGCCGCGTGCCGGCGCCGGCCCGGGGATCTTCAACTGTGCCGGCAACTGTTGTTCGTTGTCATCCGGTAGATAGATCGCATACACCGTGCCGTCGCGCAGGCGCGTGTAGCGGAACTTGCCGCTGCTGTACGGCGCGATCGCGCGGCTGGCGTAGATCGCTTCGCCATTGACGCGCATCCACTGGCCGACCTGATGCAAACGCTCCACTGCTTCCGGCGGCAATTCGCCATTGCCATCGGGACCGACGTTGAGCAGGAAGTTGCCGCCCTTGGCGACGACATCGGCGAGCAGATGCACGACCTTGTGCGCACTCTTGTAATGATCGTGCGGCGCGAACGACCACGAATCACCCAGCGTCATGCAGGTTTCCCACGGATACGACAGCGGCTTGTCCGGCACCTGCTGCTCGGGCGTGCGGTAATTCTCGTAACGGCCGCCGACCGCGCGATCGACGATGATCAATCCCGGCTGATTGTGGCGTGCGATCTTCGCCAAGCCGGGCATGTCGATGTCCTCGGGGCCGGGCCGGAAGGCGCCGATGTCGGTGATGTCCTTGTTATCGTCGGCACGCGCCGGGCGCACCCAGCCGGCATCCAGCCACAGGATGTCGATCGGTCCATAGTCGCCATTGGTCAGTTCGCCGATCTGGGCATGGGTGAACTTGACGAAGTCCTGCCAGCGTTGCGGGTATTTGCGCGTGTCGTAATTGGTATAACGGTTGGGTGTGGCGAAGCGCGGCCACCAGTAATCCTGGCTGTGCCAGTCGGCCTTGGAGAAATAGGCGCCGATGCCGAAGCCCTGCTTGCGGAACGCGCTGAACACTTCCTTCGCCACGTTGGCGCGCGGATTGGAATGGAAAGGCACGTTGGCGGCGGTGATGCGGTAATTGGTTTGCCTGGTGTCGAACATCGAGAAGCCATCGTGGTGCTTGGTGGTGAACACCACGTACTTCATCCCGGCATCTTTCGCGATACCCGCCCAGCGGTCAGGATCGAACTTCACCGGATTGAAGGTGGTCGGCAGCTTTTCATATGCCTTGACGTAGCCGACGTAATCGTTGGCGTACTTTTCGGTGAACTTGTTGTGCTTCGGCGGGCCGCACCAGTCGACGTCTTCCGAACAGAGCGACCACGATTCGACCACCCCCCACTGGCTGTACGCGCCCCAGTGCATCATGAAACCGAACTTCCAGTCTTCCCAGCGCTCAAGCTTGCGCAGCACCGCAGGGTCGGTTTCGGCGACGTAGGGGCCAGTGTCTTCGGCATGCACCACGGGTGCCGTGCATGCCAGCGCCAACGCGGCGAACAACAATCTGCGCATGGTCTTCATCCGTTGCTCTCGATGGGTTTGGATTCTTCCTCGTACAACTTCACCGGCGCGTCGAGTTCCAGCGCGATCACGGTGATGTCGCGATCGATCGCGGCGCGCGGAACCGTCAGGAACAGCAGGCCCGGTTGTTTCGACCAGTCGTACTTGCCGACCACTTTCGTCGCGACCGCCTGGCCACCGCCAATCACGCGGGCGCGCACCACCTTGTTCACCAGTCCCTTCACCAGCACGTCGCCGTTGGGTTGTCCGGTCAGGAACAGGTAGATCGTCTTGCGATCCTTCGACAGCGTGCTCGCGCCTGCGTAATGATCGAGGCCGATGCCGGCGTGGCTGCCGTAGATCGCTTCGGCGTGCTTGCCGGTCCAGCGCCCGAGTGCGGCGAGGATGTCGGTCTGGCGTGGATCGATGCTGCCATCGGGTTTCGGTCCGATGTCGAGCAGCAGGTTGCCGCCCATCGCGATCGTCTGCACGAAGATCTGCAGCACCTGGTTCGGCGTCTTGTAGTCGTTGTCGCGTGGCTGGTAGCCCCACGACTTGTTCATCGTCAGGCACAGTTCCCAATACGGTTGCGCGGGCTTCAACACCGGCAGGCCAAGTTCCGGCGTGGCGTAATCGCCGTATTCGTTGAGGCGCGAATTGATGATGATGTGCGGGTTGCGCGCACGCATGTCGGCACGCAGCTTCGGCGACTGCCATTCGCTGGCGGAATGTTCCCAATCACCGTCGAACCACACCAGGTCGGGATTGTAGCGATGCTGCAGGTCGGCGATCTGTCCCTGGTAGTAATCGAGATAACGTTGCCAGCGCGCCGGATCCTGCTTGCTGTCGTAGCGCTTCTCCTTGCGGGTGAACACGTCGTAATCGCTGTACGACCAATCCGGCAGCGAGTAGTACAGCCCGACCTTGAGATCATCCTTGCGCAAGGCTTTGACGAACGGCCCCACCAGGTCGCGTTTGGCCGGCGACTCGCGCACCACGTTGATGCCCTGCTTCGAATCCCACAACGCCACGCCATCGTGATGGCGCGTGGTCAGCACCGCATAGCGCGCGCCGCTGCGCTTGATCGCATCGGCCCAGGCTTGCGCGTTGTAGTTGCTGGCGCTGAAGCCTGCGAGTTGCTTCATGTAATCGGCATGGGAAATCTTGCCGTTGAAGAACGACCACGACTCGTCGATGCCATTGACGGCGTAGATGCCCCAGTGGATGAAGATGCCGAGCTTGGCATCGGCGAACCACTGCATACGTTCGGCCTTGTGCGCGGCCGTTTCCACTGGCGGTGCTGGTGCGGGATTCTCCGCAGCAGCGGTGAGTGGCGCGAGCGTGGCGATCGCCAACAGTGCGGCGAACAGGGGATGCCAATGGAGCCGGGAAATACATGCCATGGGAGAGCTGTCGCGATTGGTTGGACCAATCCTAGCGCGACGGCGTGGATGCAGGAAGCCTAGGCCTGTGGTGCGCATCAACCTGCAGGAAGGCGCCCAGCGCGGGCCGAGGCAGGGAGATCGCGGCGGATAAATGCTGCAGCGCAACAAACAAAAGAATGAAGTAGCAGATCTTTCGAATGTTGCACACGTGCGAACAAATCATTAAAAAACAATTAGTTGCTGTGATTTTCAGAAAGCGATCAGGTGTGCATCGACTCCGGAATGGAAATGAACGCCGCATTCAGAAATCTGCCAGACACTCAGAAGTTGCGCTGCGACATGTTCTACGGCATCAATTGGAACGTTCCAAATGGCTGGACCATTAAACCGAAGTGCTCGCGACCTTCCAACGGAGGGAGCGCAGTCGGTCCGATGTCCGCTACAGCCCAATGCCGCAATACATCCAGCAATCGGAGAAATGGTCATGACTCGTTCCAAGGTGTTTCGGTGCACGGCGCTGAGTGGCGCATTGCTGCTGGCGATGTACCCGCTCGTTGACGCCCATGCGCAGCAGACGCAGCCGGACGGGCAGGCCACGCCAGCGGACCAGGCGCAGAAAGACAAAAGCGAAAAAGACAAGAACCAGCTCGATGCCGTCGTGGTGACGGGGTCGCGCATCAAGCGTTCGCAGGCGGAAGGCCCGGCGCCGGTGACCGTGTTGACCGGCGAACAGCTGAAGAAAGAAGGCTTTTCGACCGTGTATGAAGCGGTGCGCAGCCTGACCGAAGCGGTCGGCAACGTGCAGAACGATTACGACTGGGGCCAGTCCGCGGTCAACGTCAAGCCGCTCAACCTGCGCAACCTCGGCCCCGGGCGCAGCCTGTTGCTGATCAACGGCCGCCGCGTCGCCGACTATCCGTTGCCCTACGGCGGCAAGGGCAACGTTGCCAATTTCAACAACATCCCGACCGGCATCGTCGATCGCATCGAAGTGCTGACGGGTAGCGCTTCGGCGATCTATGGCTCGGATGCGATGGGTGGCGTGGTCAATGTCATCCTCAAGAAGAGCGCCCAGGGCCAGACGCTGCGCGCCAAATGGGGCGAAGCCACGCGGGGCGGTTTCAGGAACCTCGACCTCGAGGCATCCGGCGGACTCAGCGGCAAGAAATGGAACCTGACCTACGACCTGCAGCATTTCTATCGCGGCCAGCTGCTGGCCAAGGATCGTCCCTTCATGGACTCCGAAGACGACGTGCCATATCAGGACTGGGGTCCGGGCCAGCGTCATTTCGGCGTCGGTGCGTTGACGCCGTCCGCTGGCTTGTACCTGCGCGACCGCGATGCGCCGGCAAATCCGACCGGACGCACCTATATCGCGCCACCGGCGGGGGCCTGCGACCAGTACGGCAGTCTCTACTACCTCGCCAGTCGCCTCGCCTACGATCGCAACACGGGAACCGCATCCAACGGCGGCCAGTACTGCGCGCAGCGCGTGTTCCAGAACTGGTCGCTGAAGACCGGCAGCAAGAATGATTCCGGCTATCTGTACGGCACCTATGAGGTCAACGACAAGCTGGAGGCTTGGGCCTCGGTCGGCGTGTGGAAGACTTCGGGTCAGTTCAACACCTTCCTCGATGGCTTCGGCAGCCCCGTCTATTGGGATCCGCGTGCCAACAACGGCGCCGGTGGCGATCGCAGCTTCCTGAAGTACCAGTCGCCGGGTGAACTGGGCGGCGAAAAGAACGTCCTGACCATTTCCCGCGAAACGTCGATCGATCTCAGTGCCGGCCTGCGGGGCCGCATTGCCGACCGCTACGACTGGGAAGCGTCGGTCGGTCGTGCCGTGTATTCGGACCACGAAAGCTTTCCGACCCTCAACCAGGGCCTGATGCAGGACTACTATATGGGGCCGCAGCTGGGTACCGCCGCCAACGGCAATCCCATCTACCAGCCCGACTACAACAAGTTGTGGAATCCGGTGCCGGCATCCGATACCGCGCCGTTCAGCAAGCGTGGCGACAACAAGGCGATTTCCTTCCTCAACCAGGCACAGGTCACGATGAGTGGCGATCTGTTCAAGGGTTGGGCGGGTCCGATCGGTTTTGCCAGCACGCTCGAATACGGCAAGCAGGGCTACCACCTGACGCCTGATCCGAAGACGCTGAGCAACGATCCGGATGGCTGGTACACCCCGTTCGGCAATATCCAGCAGGGTGGTGGCACCCGCAGTCATTACGGCGCAGCGCTTGAGTTCAAGGTCCCGTTGCTGAAGATGTTGACCGCCGATCTGGCGACCCGTTACGACAAGTACCAGGCGACGCAGAATGCCGGCAAGCTGACCTACCAGATGGGCCTGGAGTTCCGTCCCACCAGCACGCTGCTGTTCCGCGGCACTTATGGCACCAGCTTCCGCGCGCCGGACATGAACTTCATCTATCGGCAGCCGAGCACCGGGCTCAAGAGCATGACCGATCTCAACTGGTGCTATCTGGATGGCTGGCCGAATCGCCAATGCATATTCGACACCTACAAGGCGAGCAACATCGTGATCTCGCGCTCGGGCTCGCCCGACCTGCGCTATGAAACCGGCACGTCGCTGTCCTACGGTTTCGTCTGGGACGCGTTCAAGAACTTTTCGGTCAGCGTCGATCTCTGGGATATCAAGATCAAGAACCTGATCGACGACATCAGCGAAGACCAGTTGTTGCTGGATGATGCGTACTGCAAGTACCACTGGACGCCGGATGGCAGCACCCGTGCCTCGCCGCCCAGCGCCACCTATTGCGCAGACGTGGCCAAGCGCATCATCCGTGCGCCGGTCGTGCCTGGCGGCAGCCTCGCCGGCAACATCACCCAGATCAATGTCCAGCCGATCAATCGTGCCGATACCCATGTCCGCGGGCTCGACATCCACCTGAACTACGCGTTGCCCAAGACGCGGATCGGCACCTTCCGACTCGGCGCGGCGCTGACCAACCAGATCACCTACGAGACGCGCCAGTTCCCGACCGATCAGCTGGAGAATTCACGCGCATACCAGACGACCTACAAGTTCACGGGCAACGTCAACTGGAACTACCAACGCTGGAACGCGACGCTGGCGATGTACCAGAAGGCGGGCGGCCGCGACAATCGCTATGGTGGTTGCATGCCGTTTGCCGATGGCTACATCCCGAGCTCGGGCACGTATTGCCAGGACTTGTCCTCGCCTGCCAGCCCGACCTATGGCCAGTGGACCGCCACCCACAAGGAACATCGTCCGGCGCGTCGCTACTTCAACGGCAGCCTGGGGTATCAGTTCAACGATAATCTCAAGATCAACTTCTACGGGGCCAACCTGCTCAACAAGATCTATCAGGACAAGTGGTGTGGCGACTTCGCCTACTGCGTCGATGATCCGGTGGGCCGCGAACTGTCTGCGGAAATCGTTTACCACTTCTGATCCTCGTGATCCGGTCCGGGGTCGGGCACCATGGTGTCCCGACCCCTTTTTTTTGCCGTGCAGGGACTTGTCGCCATGAAGCTTGATCTTCGTATTCCGTTTTCCATGTTGCTTGCTGTCGGGCTTGCCGCGACGACCGCGCACGCTGCCGCAGCCGATGTGCCAGCCCTGATTCCGATGCCGGCTTCGTTGACGATGGACGCCGGCAACTTCCATCCCGGCAAGACGCTGCATGTCTCGGTGGAAGGAAGGCTCGGCGATCGTCGCGCCATCACTGCGCTCGCGAGCGACGTGCTGCGCGAGGCCTGGCATCGTCCTGTGGGCCGCGCGACCACACATGCGCCGGCCGATCTGCGCCTCGTGCTCGCGCCCGCTGCCGGCAGCGATCCCGAGTCCTATACCTTGCAGGTGACGAAGCGCGGCATCGTGATCCGTGCCGCGAACGATGCCGGATTGTTCTACGGCTTGCAGACGCTGCGCCAGATCGCCACGCCGGACAGTGATGCGCGCGCGGGCATCCCCGCGCTGCACATCGCCGACCAGCCGCGCTTCCGCTATCGCGGGCTGATGCTCGATTCCGCGCGCCACATGCAGCCGCTGGCAGCGATCAAGCAGCAACTCGACGTGATGGCGCGCTACAAATTCAACACCTTCCATTGGCACATCAGCGATGACCAGGGCTGGCGCCTGGAGATCAAGCGCTATCCGAAGCTGGCGACGATTTCGTCGATGCGCAAGGAGACACTGGTCGGCAATGCCAACCAGGGCGCGAAGGTACGCGATGGCATTCCCTACGGCGGCTATTACACGCAGGCGCAGGCACGCGAGATCGTCGCCTATGCGCGCGCACGATACATCGAGGTGATCCCGGAAATCGACATGCCCGGCCACATGGTGGCGGCGCTGGCGGCCTACCCGGAACTCGCGTGCACGCCGGGTCCGTTCGAAGTGATGACCACCTGGGGCGTGGCCGACGACATCCTCTGCCCGAGTGAACAGACCTTCCAGTTCGTCGAAGGCGTACTCACGGAAGTGATGGAAGTGTTCCCGTCGGCGGTCATCCATGTCGGTGGCGACGAGGCACCGATCACGCGCTGGAAACAGAGCGCGCTGGCGCAGGACATCATCAAGCGTGAGGGCTTGAAGGATGAGCACGCGCTGCAAGGCTGGTTCCTGCGTCGCATCGAAGCATTCGTGCGTGCGCATGGCCGCAGGATCATTGGTTGGGACGAAATCCTCGAAGGCGGTGCGTCGCAGACGGCGACGGTGATGTCGTGGCGCGGCATGCAGGGTGGCATTGAGGCCGCACGTCTTGGCCATGACGTGGTGATGTCACCGACCAGTTATGTCTATCTCGATTATTGCCAGTCGCGCTCGCCTGACGAACCGCGCTGCATCGGCGGCAATCTGCCGCTGCACAAGGTCTACGATTTCGAGCCGGTGCCCGATGGCCTGAGCGCAGAGCAGGCGGCACACATCATCGGCGGCCAGGGCAATCTGTGGACCGAATACCTGAAGACACCGCAGACGCAGCAGTACATGTTGTTCCCGCGCAGTCTGGCGCTGGCGGAAGTGCTGTGGTCGCCGAAGGGCGCGCGCGACTGGAACGGCTTCGTGCAGCGGTTGCCGGCGCAGCTCGCCGAGCTCGATCGCCTGCACGTGAGTTATCGCATTCCGGAAGTGCAGGGGCTGGATGGCGATCGTGCCTCGCTCGATCCGCATCTGATGTTGCCGCTGGGTTCGCTGTTGCCGGACGCCCGCATCGTCTACACCCTGGATGGCAGTGCACCGGATGCGGCATCGCCACGCTATGAAACGCCACTGCAACTGACGCTGGGTGACACGCCTGTGCAGGTTGCCGCGCGTCTGCTGCTGCCGGATGGCCGCCTCGGCCCGACGCAGCGTGCGCGCTTCAGTTTCACCACCCTGCATGCGGCGCGTCCGGCTCCTGCTGCGGCGCTCGCACCCGGGTTGCAACGCGATTACTACGAAGTCGGCGTTGCGCGCACCGACGCATTGCTGGCAGCGACACCGAAACGCAGCGATGTTGCCGACGCCATCGCGATTCCCGCCGACGCGCGCGCCGAACAGTTCGGCCTGCGCTATCGCGGTTATGCCGATGTTCCTGATGACGGCATCTACCACTTCGTGCTGGCGTCGGATGACGGGGCGCGCGTCTACATCGATGACGCGCTGGTGGTCGATCGCGACGGGCCGCAATCGCCCGGCACCACCAGTGGCGACATCGGCCTCGCGCGCGGGTTGCACACCTTCGAATTGCGCTATTTCCAGGGCGGTGGCGATCGCGAACTGCGCTTGCAGGTGGGTCGTGAAGGCCAGCAGGCGGCGGCGATTCCGGCCGCATGGTGGCGACACTGATGTGATCGCGCGCTGCTAGGCTATGCGCATGTCATCCGTGCAGATCCCCGAAGCCTGGCAACAACCGACCGAACCGCAGTGGCGGCGCAAGCTGCGCCTGTACCTGCGGTTGATGCGTGCCGACAAGCCGGTCGGCTGGCTGCTGCTGCTGTGGCCGACGTGGTGGGGCCTGTGGTTCGCCGCGAACGGGATGCCGGCGTGGAAAACACTCGTGGTCTTCACGCTGGGCGTATGGCTGACGCGCGCGGCCGGTTGCGTGATCAACGACTATGCCGACCGTTGGCTGGATGGATCGGTCGAGCGCACCCGCGAGCGACCGTTGGCGACCGGCGAAGTGAGCGGACGCGAGGCGCTGATCCTGTTCGCAGGATTGATGCTGGTGGCGTTCGCGCTGGTGCTCACGCAGAACACGCTGACCATCATGATGAGCGTGGTCGGCGTGGTGCTGGCCGCGAGTTATCCCTATCTGAAGCGCTACACGTATTTCCCGCAGGTGTATCTCGGCATGGCCTTCGGCTGGGGTATCCCGATGGCGTTCGCGGCGATCACCGGCGGCGTGCCGAAACTGGCGTGGCTGCTCTACATCGCCAACATCCTGTGGTCGACCGCCTACGACACCTGGTATGCGATGGTCGATCGCGACGACGACATCCGCATGGGTGCGAAATCCACCGCGATCCTGTTCGGCGATGCCGATCTGGTCGCGCAGGGCGTGTTGTATGCCTGCATGTTCGCGACACTGGCGCTGGTTGGCCACGACGCCCATCGCGGCATGTACTACTGGGGTGGGCTGGCGGTGGCGGCGCTGTTGGTGGTGTGGGAATTCCGCATGGCAAAGGATCGCGATCGCGACGGCTGCTTGCGCGCGTTCCGCCACAACAACTGGGTGGGATTGGCGATCTTCGCGGGCATCGCAACGGATTTCGCGCTTTAAGGCACCCGCGCGCAGACCCAGGCATCGACGCGCTGCACGCCGACCGCCTTGAGCGCAATGGCGGCGGCTTCCAGCGTGGCGCCGGTGGTCATCACGTCGTCGACCAAGGTCACGTGCCGTGGCACTTCGCGTTTCCCATGCAAGCCGACGAATACATCCTGCATGTTGAGGGCGCGTGCCTCCTTGTCGAGGCTCGACTGCGCCTCGGTGTATTCGCGTCGATGCAACAGATCACCACGCAGCGGCAGGTCAAGCGCCTGCGCGATCGGTTTGGCGAGTTCCAGCGCCTGGTTGTAGCCACGCTTGCGCAGGCGTTTGCGATGCAACGGAATGGCGATGACGGCGTCCGGGCGATCGGCGTTTTGCAGCACGCGCAACATCAGCGATGAGGCCAAGCGTCCCGCGCACAGGTCGTCATGGAACTTCAATCGCGGCAGCAGGCGATCGATCGGTGCGTTGTAGACGAAGGCGGCACGCGTGCGCTGGATCGGCGAGCTGCGGCCGCTGCAGCGTTCGCAGGGAAGACCGAACATCGACGGCAATGCGCAGCGCGGGCACGCCGGTGGCAACCACGGCAGTTCGGCCTCGCACAGCGGACACAGGTCGAGTCCCGGTTGGCCAGCGCCATCGCAGACCAGGCAACGGCGCGGATACAAGGCATCGATCGCGGCGTCGACCGCGCTGCGCCAACCGCCGCGCCGCAACGGCCAGGCGATTTCCGGAATGGCATGTTGATGGGTCGTGCTCGACATGGCATCAGCGTGGCGAACGATGCGTGTTCGCGCACTCGGGAAATTCCCACACGCGCTGTCGGTGTTGTCCGCGTATCGCGGCGGGAATGAATGCGCAGAAGCAGTGCAACAAGACGCCCCGGTATTGCGGCAATGCACAATCGAAAGTCGCTGCGCAGAAAGCGGTCCGTAGGTTTTCCTCTCCTAGTCTCGCTCCGAATCAACGCGCGGCAGCACGCCGCCTTCGGAGAGCAACATGAAAGCATCGCCCCTGCGCCTGGCCATCCTGACCGCCCTCGTTGCGGGCGCCATGGTGACCAGCCCCGCGTTCGCAAAAACCAGGAAGCATCATCCGCAGAAGTCGTCGCAGCCCGCGCAAGCGCAGCCGCAAGCGCAACAGGAAAGCCAGCAGATCGCCGATCTCAAGGCCGCGCTGGAAGCGCAGAAACAAGTCGCCGCCGAGCAGCAGGAGCGTCTGGAAGCGCTGGAAAGCAAGCTCAATGCCACCGTCGACGTGCAGCGCGCCGTCACCGAGAACGACGCCGCGGAGAAGAAAAAGGAACCCAAGCTCAAGTTGGGCGAAGGCCTCAGCGTCCAGAACGACAAGGATGAGGTCAAGTTGTACGGCCTCCTCGACATGACCCTGCGTTCGCGCACCAATGCCAACACGCAAGGCAATACCTTGCGCGACATGACGACCGGCTATCTCAGCGGCAGCCGCTGGGGCATCCAGGGCAAGCACAAGCTGGGCTTCGACGACGGCACGATGAACGCCATCTACAAGCTGGAAAGCGAATACCTGCTGCGCGACGGTTCGCTGGACACCGACAACGTGCTGTTCAATCGCGATGCGTGGATCGGCGTGGAAAGCAAGACCCTCGGCCGCGTCACCCTGGGCCGCCAGAACACCCTTGGCCGCGATTTCGCCGAAGTCTACGGAATCCCGTTCGCCAAGCCGCAGGTCGAGTTGACCGAAGGCGGCTGGTCGAACACCAATGTCTCGAAGAACGGCATCTACTACCTTGGCGGTGCCAACGGCACCCGCTACAACGGCGCCATCGTGTGGAAGCGCACGTTCGGCAACCTGGTCGGTGGCGCGGCTTACGAGATCGGTGGCTACAACGTCGACGACAACAAGCTGACCGGGCCGTCCAAGTTCTCGTACGGCGCGGCCGAGGCCCTGGCGCTGGCCTACAACGGCTCGAACTGGACCGTGGCTGGCGAATACAACCAGTCGAAGATCGCGATGCTGACTCATTCGACCTGGACCGTTGGTGGCAATGTCCGCTTCGGCGCCGGCTTCCGCATCAACGCCGGCTACTACCATTACGAGGCCGAACAGGGCGCGGCCAATGCAGCAGGCAAGCGCAAGGACGACAACTACACGCTGTCGGCGTCGTATCAGCCCGAAACCAGCAAGTTCAACTACTACCTGAGCTGGGAAGGCGCAAAGGCCAAGAACGCCGGATACACCAGTTCGGGTTACACGCTGGCCGCGTTCAAGGACACCTCGGGTGTGATCCGGACCGGCGCCGGCAACCGCGATGCCTATGCCGCCACGGTGATCTACAAGGTGGACAAGCGCGTCGACTTCTATGTCTTCAGCGACTACATGAAGACGCGCGGCGGCTACAACGATCCGCTGACCAGTGGCTACCATGGCACGGTCGAAGTCGGCGGCGGCATGCGCCTGCGCTTCTGATCCCGAAGCCGCAGCCCGACACCCATTCCGGAGAAAACTGATGAACACTTTTGCCAAGCGCCTGAGCATGACCCTGCTGGCCGCAGCGCTGCCGCTGTGCGCCCACGCCGCCGACAAGATCACGATCATGGTTGGCGGTATCGAAAAGCAGATCTACCTTCCCGCCAAGCTGACCGAGAACCTGGGCTATTTCAGGGAGCAGGGGCTGAACGTCGAACTGCAAAGCGAACAGGCCGGCGTCAATGCCGAAAACCAGATGCTCGCTGGCGCAGTGCAGGGCGTGGTCGGTTTCTATGACCACACCATCGATCTGCAGGCCAAGGGCAAGGCGGCGATGTCGGTGGTGCAGTTCAGCCAGGCGCCGGGCGAAGTGATCCTCGTGTCCACCAAGCTGGCCGGGGCGATGCGTTCGCCCGCCGACTTCAAGGGCCGCACGATCGGTGTCACCGGACTGGGTTCGTCCACCAACTTCCTCACCCAGTATCTGGCGGCGAAGAACGGCGTGAAGTCCTCGCAGTTCTCGGTGCTGCCGGTCGGTGCCGGCACCACCTTCATCGCGGCGATGATGCAGGGCCGCATCGATGCCGGCATGACAACCGAGCCGACCATCTCGCGCCTGCAGCTGACCAACGTGGCACGCGTGCTGGTCGATCTGCGCACGCCGGAATCGACCAAGAAGGAACTGGGCGGCCTGTATCCGGCGGCGTCGCTCTACATGTCGACGTCGTGGGTGAACGCACATCCGGCGGAAGTGCAGAAACTGGCGAATGCCTTCGTCAAGACGATGAAGTTCATCAATACCCACAGCGCCGCCGAAGTCGCCGCGAAGTTGCCGGCGGATTACTACGCCGGCGACAAGGCGGCCTACATCAAGGCGCTGGCGGCGGAAAAGTCGATGTTCACCCCGGACGGCGTGATGCCGGCGGGCGGCCCGGAAACCGTGCTGCAGGTCCTGCGCGGGTTCAACACTGCGATCCGCAGCAAGAACATCGATCTCTCGAAGACCTACACGACCCGGTTCGTGAAAGCCGCGCGCTGATGAATACCAGCAACGTCCCTGCAATCGAACTCGACAACGTCACCCGGCGCTTCGTCAGCCCGGAAGGCAGGATCATTCCTGCCTTGCGCGACTTCAACATGCAGGTGCAGCCCGGCGAGTTCTGCGCCATCGTCGGACCGACCGGTTGCGGCAAGTCGACGACGCTGGGCATGATCACCGGCCTCGCGCCGCCCACCGCCGGTGAAGTCCGCATCGATGGCACGCCCGTCCACGGCATCGATCCACGCATCGGCTTCGTGTTCCAGTCCGACGCCGTGTTTCCCTGGCAGAACGTGCTCGACAATGTCGCCGCCGGTCCGCTGTTCCGTGGCATCGACAAGGCCGTGGCCTACGACAGCGCGCGCGAATGGGTGCGCCGCGTCGGCCTCAGCGGCTTCGAATCGCACTATCCGCACCAGTTGAGCGGCGGCATGCGCAAGCGTGTCGCGCTGGCCCAGACCTTCATCAACAATCCCAGCATCATCCTGATGGACGAACCGTTCTCCGCGCTCGACGTGCAGACCCGCGCGTTGATGCAGAACGAGTTGCTCGACCTGTGGTCGAGCAATGGCGCAGCCGTGGTCTTCGTGACGCACGACATCGACGAGGCGATCGTGCTCGCCGATCGCGTCTTCGTGCTGACCAAGGGCCCGGGCACGGTCAAGAGCACCTACACCATCGACCTGCCGCGCCCGCGCGTAGTCGAGGAGGTGCGCTACACGCCGGAATTCCTCGACCTGTCGCGGCGGATCTGGCGCGATCTTGCCAGCGAAGTGCAGATCTGAACCGATGACCGCCATTTCACCATCCAGCATCCCGGAACCCGCAATGACTTCCTCCAACACCGAAGCCGAAATCCAGCGCCTCGAAGCGATCGCGAAGCAGAAGATCAAGCGCCGCTGGTACACCGTGTACGCGCTGCGGATCCTGGTGCTGGTCGTCGTGCTCGGCGGCTGGGAGTTGGGCACGATGATCAAGACCGGCGCGGAAGCGAAGCCGCTGATCGATCCGTTCTTCTTCTCGAGTCCGTCGGAGATCGCCAAGCAGATCTGGACGTGGGTCACCGAAGGCACCTCGCAGGGCCCGTTGTGGGAGCAGGTACTGGTGACGATGGAAGAAACCATCATCGGCTTCGTGATCGGCGCCGTGCTCGGGGTGATCTGCGGCATCGCGCTCGGTCGCAACCGCATGCTCGCCGACGTTTTCAGTGTCTACATCAAGGTCGCCAACTCGATCCCGCGCGTGGTGCTCGGTTCGATCTTCATCATCGCGCTGGGCTTGGGCATGGCGTCCAAGGTCGCGCTGGCGGTGGTGATGGTGTTCTTCGTGGTGTTCGCCAACGCCTTCCAGGGCGTGCGCGAGGCCGACCGCAACCTGATCGCCAACGCGCATATCCTTGGTGCATCGAAGCGCCAGATCACCCGCAAGGTGGTGATTCCATCGGCGATGAGCTGGATCCTTGCCAGTCTCCACGTCAGCTTCGGTTTCGCGCTGGTCGGCGCGGTGGTCGGCGAATTCCTCGGCTCGCGCCAGGGCGTCGGCCTGCTGATCTCGACGGCGCAGGGCGCGTTCAATTCCGCCGGCGTGTTCGCCGCGATGATCGTGCTCGCGGTGATGGCGCTGCTCGCCGAATTCATCCTGACGCGGATCGAGAACGCCTTGCTGAAGTGGCGTCCGCCGCAGTTCACCGAGGCGACGCACTGATCGCGGGTCAGGCGAAGCGATCGAAACGCACGCGCACGCGCAAGCCGCGTGCGTTGGCACCTTCACTCAACGCGATGCGCGCGCCGCAGGCGCCGGCGATTTCGCGGACGATGGCCAGCCCCAGCCCGCAGCCGTCGATTTCCTTGTCGTCGAGGCGCACGAAACGCTCGAACACCCGCTCGCGTTGCTCGGGCGGAATCCCCGGGCCGTTGTCATCGACGTCCAACCACTGGTAGTTGTCGTCCTGGCCCAGGCTGACGGTGACGCGGCCGCCGACCTGGGTGTAGCGCAACGCATTGTCGACCAGGTTTGCGATCAGGACCTGCGCCGCATGTTCGGCGATGCCGGTCAGATGCGGCTGGCCGTTGCTTTCCAGCCCGAAGTCGATCTCCTTCGACTGCGCGAGCAGGGCGAGATCCTCGACGACGTGGCGCGCGATCTGGGCGAGATCGCAGGGTGTGTCGCTGAGCAGCCGGGTGCTGCCTTCGGCCTCGGTGTACGAGAGCAACTGGTTGACCAGGCGGATGTTGCTGCGCAGGGAATCGCGCAGGGCGGCCAGCGTTTCGTCCTTGGCGGCGGGATTCGCGGCGCGCAGGCCGTAACTCACCTGCGTGTTCATCACCGCCAGCGGCGTGCGCAACTGGTGCGAGGCATCGGAGATGAAGCGGCTGTGCGCTTCCAGGTGCAGGCGCAGGCGGGCGATGTATTCGTTGAGCGTGGTGATCAGCGGATGCAGTTCGGCGGGGATATCGCCGGGTTCGACCGGATCCAGCGCGGAATGATCGTGGTCGTGGATCGCCTTGCCCAAAGCCTTGATCGGGGCGATGCCGCGTTGCAGCCCGATCCAGATCAACAGCGCCCCGAGCAGCAGCATCAACACTTGGTTGCGGATCGCGTGCGGCCATAGCCGCGCGATCAAGGCGTCGCGCTCGTGCAGGGTCTGCGCCACCACCACCATCACGGTGCGCGGTGGCCCGGCGCCGAGCAGCGGTTGCGCGAACGCGACGGCATACGTTTGTTCATTCGACATCACGACGTTGTAGTTGCGCGACTGTTCCGCCGTGATCGCGCGTGCCGGAAGCGGCAAGTCGCTGCTGCCCGCGATCGTCTCGCCGTCGTCGAGCGCGACCCGGTACCAGACGTGGTCGCCGTAGCCGGCATCGAGCATTTCCAGCGCTGCCGGCGGGATCGGCGCGACCAATTCGTCGTCCTCGTAGCCGACCTGTTCGGCAATGGTGCGCGCGGAACTGAGCAGGGTGCGTTCCTGGATCAGCCGTGCGGTGTCCTTCACCGAGGCATAGGTCGCCCACAGGTCCAGTGCGACGATCACCGCGAGCGGAGCGAGCAGCCACAGCATCAGCTGCGCGTACAGGCTCCTAGCCCGCATCGCGTTGCCGCAACAGATAGCCGAGGCCGCGCAGGGTCGCGATCATGGCGTCACTGGCCTCGATCTTCCTGCGCAGGCGGTGCACGTAGATTTCGATGGCGTCGATCGAGACCTCGCCATCCAGCGTCGCCAGCGTGGTCGCCAGCGTGCGCTTGCTGACGGTTTTCCCCGCCTGCATCACCAGCGCCACCAGCACGGCGTGCTCGCGCGGCGTCAGCTCGAGGTCTTGCCCGGCGATGGAAAACGCCTGGGTATTGCTGTCGTAGGTCAGGGTGCCGCAGGCGAGGGTCGGATTCTTTTTCCCGGTACTGCGGCGGAGCAGGGCGCGCATGCGCGCTTCCAGTTCGACCATCTCGAACGGTTTGGCGAGGTAATCGTCGGCGCCGATGTCGAGTCCGCCGATTCGACCTTCCAGCGAATTGTTGGCGGTCAGGATGATCACGGGGACGTCGTTGCCGCGCGCGCGCAAGCGCCGCAGCACGTCCTGCCCGCCCAGCCGCGGCAAGCCGAGGTCGAGCACCACCAGATCGTAGGTTTCGAGGCTGAGGACATGATCGGCCTGGGCGCCATCGTGGAGGCAATCGACGATGTAGCGGCTTTGGCGCAGCCCGCGCGCCAGCCATTCCGCCAATGGCTGGTTGTCTTCCACGATCAGAATACGCATATCGATGAGAGTCTAGCGCGCGATTCCGGAGCCGCTTGGTGCGGCGCGGCATCCTTGTCGGGACGTACCCGATGACGCGACAGTCAACTTTCGAAACCGCCTTGCGGTTGACAGCGCGGCCGCCGATTTCCAGACTGTTCGTCTTCTCGATGCTTCTCCGGAAATCCCATGCCTGATCTCGGACCCGCACCCACCCTGCGCCACGACTGGAGCCAGTCCGAGGTCGAGGCCCTGTTCGCGTTGCCGTTCACCGCACTGGTCCAGCGCGCGGCCACCGCCCACGCCCGCCATTTCGATCCCGCCGAGGTCCAGATCAGCACGCTGCTGTCGGTGAAGACCGGCGGCTGCCCCGAGGATTGCAGCTATTGCCCGCAGGCGCAGCGCTACCACACCGGCGTCGAGGCGACCAAGCTGATGGACACCGACGACGTGCTGGAACGCGCGCGCGCGGCCAAGGCGGCCGGTGCCTCGCGCTTCTGCATGGGCGCGGCCTGGCGTTCGCCCAAGGATCGCGATATCCCGAAAGTCGCCGAGATGATCCGCGGGGTAAAGGCGCTCGGCCTCGAAACCTGCGCCACCCTCGGCATGTTGAGCGCGCCGCAGGCCGATGCGCTGAAGGGCGCCGGTCTCGACTACTACAACCACAACCTCGATACCGCGCCGGATTTCTACGGCGACATCATCACTACCCGCGATTACCAGGATCGCCTCGACACGCTCACCCACGTGCGCGATGCCGGGATGAAGACCTGCTGCGGCGGTATCGTCGGCATGGGCGAATCGCGCGCACAACGCGCGGGCCTGCTGCGCACGCTGGCGAATCTGCCGGCGCATCCGGATTCGGTGCCGATCAACCGCCTGGTGCAGGTCGCCGGCACGCCATTGGCCGAGAAAAACACGGTGGCCGAGCTCGATCCGTTCGAGTTCGTGCGCACGATCGCCGTCGCCCGCCTGCTGATGCCGCAGTCGATGGTGCGCCTGTCGGCCGGTCGCGAAACCATGGGCGACGAATTGCAGGCGCTGTGCTTCCTCGCTGGCGCCAATTCGATCTTCCACGGCGAAAAACTGCTGACTACCGGCAATCCCGACGTCGATCACGACATGAAGTTGTTCGAACGTCTCGGCTTGCGGCCAATGCAGTTGGCAAGCGCGGAAACGACGTCGTGCAGCGACACCGTGCACGCCGGCATAACCATCCAGCACGCGGCCTGACATGGCACGGCCATCGTTCCGGCAGCGCGTCGCCGACGAGCGCGCGCAGCGCGAGACGCAACATCGCGTCCGCATGCTGCGCACCGTCACCCGCCGCGATGGCGCACGCAGCGAAGTCGATGGTCGCTGGTTGCTCAATTTCTGCGGCAACGATTATCTCGGCCTGTCGCAGCAGTTTTCGGTGGGTTCGGCGTTGCAGGATGGCGCCGCCCGGCATGGCTTCGGCAGCACCGGCTCGGCGCTGGTCTGCGGTCGCCATGCCGCCCACGAGGCACTGGAACATGCGGTCGCCGAGTGGCTGGGCTATCCGCGCGCATTGCTGTTCGACAGCGGCTACGTGGCGAACCTCGCGGTACTGCAAGCCTTCCTCGGTGAAGGCGACATCGTGGTGCAGGATCGCCTCGACCATGCCAGCCTGATCGATGGCGCGCGCTTGTCGGGCGCGATGCTGCGGCGTTATCCGCATGGCGATCCCGAAGGTGCGTTGCGGCAGTTGCGATCGAATGCCGATGGTGCGGCGATGGTCGCCACCGATGGCGTCTTCAGCATGGATGGCGATATCGCGCCGCTGAAGCAACTGGCGTTGATCGCACGCGTGCAGCACGCGACCTTGTATGTCGATGATGCCCACGGTGTCGGCGTGGTCGGCGAAGAAGGACGTGGCTGCGTCGCCGCGGCCAGGCTCGGCACCGGCGAAGTGCCGCTGCAACTGGTCACGCTCGGCAAGGCGCTGGGCGGGCATGGCGCCGTGGTGGTGGGTGAAGCGGACATGATCGAACACCTCGTGCAAAGCGCGCGCGGATTCATCTATTCCACTGCGCCGCCACCGGCGTTGGCGATGGCATCGCTGGAAGCGGTGAAGCTGGCACGTCGCGATGAATGGCGCCGCGAGAAATTGCGCGCGCTGATCGCGCAAATCCGCGAACGCATGCAGCAATTCGATTTCGAGTTGCCGGAAAGCACGACACCGATCCAGCCAGTCCCTTGTGGCGACGAACGCACGGCGCTGGCGATGTCGGCGGCGCTGGAAGAAGAAGGATTCTGGGTGACGGCGATCCGGCCGCCGACGGTGCCCGACAACGGTTCGCGCCTGCGCGTCACGCTGTCGGCGCTGCACACGGCGGACGATGTCGATGCCTTGGTGAAGGCGCTGGTGCGTGTGCGCGAGCGCGTATCGGTGCGATGAGCCTGTTCATCGATCGCATCGGGCATGGCCCCGATCTGGTGCTGTTGCACGGCTGGGCGATGCACGGCGGCGTGTTCGCACCGCTGGTGGAGCGCCTGCGTGATCATTACACCCTGCATGTCGTCGATCTGCCGGGGCATGGCGGCTCGCGCGACAGCGAAGTGCCGTTGCGACTCGAAACGTGCGCCGCGGCGATTGCCGAACAGGTGCCCGTCGACGCCACGTGGTGCGGCTGGTCGCTGGGCGGCTTGATCGCGTTGCATGCCGCGCAACACGCAATTCCGGTGCGCGCGCTGGTGATGTTGTGCGCGACGCCGTGCTTCGTGCGCAAGGACGACTGGCGCTGGGGCATGTCGCCGGAGATCTTCCGCGATTTCGCCGAAGGATTGCGCAACGATTGGCGCGGCACGCTCGATCGTTTCCTCGCGCTGGAAGCCTTCGGTTCCGAACACGCCAAGGAAGAGCTGCGTCATTTGCGCGATGAACTGTTCGCGCGCGGCGAGCCGGCGACGTCGGTATTGGCGGATGGGCTGGAATTGCTGGAGACCAGTGATCTGCGGCCGGGCTTGCCGGCGCTGATGATGCCGAGTTTGTGGATCGGCGGGCGACGCGATCGCCTGGTTGATCCGCGTGCGATGCAGGCGTCGGTCGAACTCACCCCGAACGCCAGCATCGACGTGGTGGATCACGCCGGCCACGCGCCCTTCCTCACCCACGCCGATGCGGTCGCGGCAGCGCTTGGGCGATTGCCGCAGTGAACGATCTGTTCGACGCGCGCCAGGTGCGCCACGCTTTCGGGCGTGCAGCGCAGGGATATGAAGAGGCTTCGGCCTTGCAGCGTGAAATCGAATCGCGATTGCTGGAATCGTTCGATCATTACGCGCTCCGTCATGGCGATGCCAAGCCGCAGGTCATCGTCGATCTCGGTTGCGGTCCGGCGCATGCGGCGGCGTGGTTCCGCAAGCAGATACCCGACGCGCGCGTGATCGCCATCGATGCCGCGTTGCCGATGTTGCAGGCCGCGCTACCCAACACGCGTGGCCAGTGGCTGCGTCGCAAGCCGGTCGATCGCGTCTGCGCCGATCTGCGCGCGCTGCCGCTCGCCGATGCCAGCATCGATGTGCTGTTCTGCAATCTCGCGCTGCAGTGGATCGATGATCTGCCGGCTGCCTTCGCTGGATTCCGCCGCGTGCTGAAGCCGGGCGGGCTGCTGTTGTGCGCGACGTTCGGCCCGGACACGTTGTACGAATTGCGCACGGCGTTCGAACAGGCCGACGAAGTGCCGCACGTCAGTCCTTTCATCGATATCGCCGGGTTCGGCGATGCGCTGGTCGCCGCGGGATTCCGCGAGCCGGTGCTCGATCGCGATTTGCTGGTGGAAACGCTGCCGGATTTCACCAGTGTGTTGCGCGGGCTCAAGGCGATGGGCGCGACCAATGCGTTGCACGCGCGGCGCCACAGTCTCAGCGGCCGTGCGCGTTTCGCTGCTGCCGATGCTGCATACCCGCGAGATGGCGAAGGCCGTTTTCCGCTGACGTGGGAGGCGGTCTATGCGCAGGCGTGGGGGCCAGAGCCGGGCACGCCGATTCGCGATGCCGGTGGGGAACTGGCGTCGGTGCCACTCAGCCGCATCCCGATTCGGCGGCGTTGAGACTCTCGCACGCGCCCGGCTTGGCGCCTGCAGCGTTCGAGGCACGCGCTGGCTGCCATCGTCATCCCGAACATAGAGAGGGATCAGCTTTCTCGCGCCCGGCGTGCACCCGCTTGGGTGTCCCTATTGCCGACACGCCGCAAGTACGTCCATGTAGGCTCAGCCGCGCCATCCATGGCGCGGAATGGTCGGCCATAGGGACCCACCGCGCAGGCGCTGCCGGGCGGGGAGCATTTCGTCGCTGCGATGAAGTCACAACACGCGCGCGGCAAGTGGGCGGTCTGCCCAATGCGCGGGCATTACGAGGCATGGATGCCGAGTCGAGCCTCCATGGACGGATTCACGGCGTCCCGCGCATTGGGTGGGCCACCCACGCCAGCCAGCGCGTGCGATGCTTCTGCTCACTCAACCCGAAACATCACCCGTGCATCATCCGGCTTCGGCGTGCCGTCCTTGCCAATATCCTGCGGATATTCCGCGAACGCATCGCCCAGCTGGATCGCGTGCGCGCCGTGATCCGTCATCCACTGCTGCACCTGCGGCCAGTGACGCAGCTTCGTCACCCACAACACGCCGGGATCGCCGCGGAAACGAGCGAGTTCCTCGGCGGCCGTGCGATCGAAATCGGGATTGAAGCGCGCCTGCGGCGGGGCATCCATGCTGACGCGCTCGATGCGCGCCGGCAGCCCCAGATACAGATGCAAGGCATAGCGCTGGGTATCGTCGATGAACACCACGCGCTTCACCGGAGCGTCGCCCGCGCGCTTGTGGATCTCGCCGACGAACGTGCGGACGTCGAGCGTCGCCGGGATCAACAGCGAGCCGACCTTCATCGCGATCACCAGCGCCACCATCCACCACCAGTTCGGCAGTGCAGGGCCACGACGCATGCGCATCGCCGCGATCGCCAGCGCCGGGAACAGCGGCAACACATACAGCGGCAAGCGCGAGCGTGACAGGCAGAACACCAGCAGCGGCAACAGGATCCACAGCGCGACCAGCACATCGCCGGCTTCGGCGCGACGGATTGCCGCATTGCGCCACCAACGCCTGAACGACGCCGGCAACGATCCAAACCAGCGCAGGACATACCACGTCCACGGCAGCGCGCCGATCAACAGCGTTGGGCCGTACACCAGCAACCAGCCGTACCACTCGCCATTGCGGCGGTGCACGTCGCTGGCGACGCGATCCACCACCTCGCTGCCGGTGAAGTAGTGCAGCAAGCCCGGCGTGCGTTGCGTCACCACCAGATACCACGGCAATGCCACCACGGCGAACAGCAACACGCCGACGACCTGTACCGGAATGTCGCGCGGGCGTCCCGGTTCGCGTACCCACAACGCGAACGCGATCAGCGCCAGCGCCGGCAACAATCCCGGTGGACCCTTGGTGAGAAACGCGAGGCCGAAACCCAGCCACATCGCCAGCCACCATCCGCGTCGTTGCCACGTGGCGGGATCGCCGAAGCGCGCGCACACGAAACCGCACACCGCCAGTGTTTCGCAGGCGGCGAGCAGGAAGTCGGTGGTGATGAGTTGCGATGCGCCGGCGGCCATGAACATCGTCGCGAACAGCAGCGCCGTTTCGTTGCGGCGATCGGGGATCAGGCGCGCCGAAATCTGTCGCACCAGCCACACGCACAACAGATAGGCCAGTGCCGAAGGCAGGCGCGCCGCCCAGGTGTTGGCGCCGAAGGTGGCGATACTGGTCGCGATCGCCCAGTAGACGAGTGGCGGCTTGGTCCAGTGGCCGATGCCGTCGGTGCGTTGCGGGATCAGCCAGTTGCCGCTGTCGAGCATGGTCAGCGCGACATTGGTGTAGCGGCCCTCGTCGGGATCCCACAGTCCGCGCATGCCGAGGAACAGCAACGCCAGCAGCGATGCCGCGAGCAGGACGTGCCATGCGCGCCAGTGGAATTTGCGGGGGATCGAACTCATGGGCGGGAATTGCCGGAATCGGGGGAGGAGAACCATTGGCCGGCCATCGCCGGATCGACATTGCCACCGCTGAGGATGATACCGACGCGACGCCTGCGGAAGCGCGCGGGATTCGCCAGCACGCAGGCCAGCGGCACCGCCGACGATGGCTCGACCAGCAGTTTCATCCGCGTCCACACCAGCCGCATCGCCGCCAGCACGGCGTCGTCGTCGGCGAGCAGGATGCCGTCGACGTCGCGCTTGAGGATGTCGTAGGTGCGTTGCGCGAGATGGCCACGCAAGCCATCGCACACGGTCTCGGCGTTGCGGTCGGTGATCGGATGGCCGATCTCCAGCGCGTCGTGGGCATCGCGCGCACCTTGCGGTTCCGCGCCCAGCACCTCGACGCGCTGCGCCTGCGCGCGCGCCACCAGCGCCGATCCCGACAGCAGGCCGCCACCGCCGACCGGCGTCATCAGCACGTCGAGCGTGCCGGCATGGCCGAACAGTTCGAGCGCTGCCGTGCCCTGTCCGGCGATCACCTCGGCGTTGTCGAACGGATGAATCAGCGTGCCGCCGTCGCGCGCCAGCACTTCGGCCACCGCGGCATCGCGCGCGGCCATGCCGGGGGCGCAGCGCACCAGTCGCGCGCCATAGGCGACGATCGCATCAAGCTTGGCCTGCGGTGCGCCTTCGGGCACCACCACCGTTGCCGGGATGCGGCGCAATTTGCAGGCCAACGCGATCGCCGCGCCGTGGTTGCCGGAACTCTGCGTGACCACGCCGGCGCGTGCGGCGTCATCCTCCAGGGCAAACACCGCGTTGCAGGCGCCGCGGAATTTGAACGCGCCCGCGCGCTGCAGGTTCTCGCACTTGAACAGCAGTTCGCAGCCGGCGAGGGCGTCGAGCGTGGCGGAACGCAGCACCGGGGTGACATGGGCATGGCCGGCGATGCGTGCGGCAGCGTGGCGGACGTCGGCGATGGCGGGAAGACGGAGGGACGGATCGGGCATCGCGCCAGCCTAAAGCCTGATCGCGCGGGCTGCACGTCGTCGTGGCCGGCAAGCTGAATCTTCGCCATCGGCAGGCGTCTCATCCATGGTGCAGTCAGGCCGTGGCGCGCATCCTGCAGGTCTGCAAGACAGGGGACATTCGATGAAAACTTCCACTCTCGCTGCCTGTTCGCTCGCCATGCTGGCATTGGCCGGCTGCGTGGTCGAGCAGCCGCGCACCAGCCTGCAACCCGGCGGCAGCTATGACCCCGATGCGCGCATCCGCGACGCCGAAGCCGAATCGTATTCGGGGCAGGTGATCGTGATTCCGTACGGCAGCCCGTGGGGGCCTTATGGTTATGGCGCCTACGGCTATGGTTACCCCGGCCCGTATTACGGCCGCGGCTACGGCGGGCCTTGGTATGGCTACGGAATGCCCGGCCCGGTGATCGTGCCGCCGCGCCACCACCCGCGTCCCCCGGCCTCCGGGACTACGCAACCGCGGCCCAACAACCCGCCGCGCAACTTCCGCGACCTGTTCCCCGGAGCGAAACACTGACCGCGCGGATGGGGCTTGCGCTGCCGGGGGCTTCGATGCAATCTCTCCGCGCCATCCCTGATTATCAGCTATGCCGGCATTCGGCCAAACCGCTCCGGATCCCCCCTGTTCCGGGTTCGGTCGGGTGCCGGCACCTTCATTCGCAATGCGGAAAAGGTGAGGGGCTGGATGTCCCCCGACATCCAGCCCCTCTTGCTTCCCCGGTCGTACCGATCGGCCCTGTTCCAATCCGATCCGCGCTCCGCACGTTGCCGACCCGGGTGCAAAGACAGTCATAGCAGGCGACATGCCAGCCGCCGGCAGGCGTGATTGTCGAACTGTGGTTTTGCGGGCTGGTTCAAGTTTTTGCACGATTCGCAGTGAGCGCTTCGTGATCGTGTTCAAATTTGCCGATGCAGGCGTGAAAGATGTGATGCAGGTGCCTTCACGCCATGACGACACCTGGTTCACGGTTCGCAGCGACGTGGATGAACAACGAAATGGAAGTGACACGCTGCGTCGGATGCGCAACATCATCCGGCAGCATTGGTCATGCGGCGTGAGATGAAGCTGCGATGTTTTGCCAATCGGCGCACAATTCGCTTGAAACACGAAACGTTTGATTGAAACAAATGAACAGCGACTTCCACAACTTCGACGTGATCGTGATCGGCGGCGGACATTCCGGCACCGAAGCCGCGCTCGCGTCGGCGCGCGTCGGCGCACGCACGCTGCTGCTCACCCACAACATCGAAACCGTCGGCGCGATGAGCTGCAACCCCGCGATCGGCGGAATCGGCAAGGGCCATCTGGTCAAGGAAATCGATGCACTCGGTGGCGTGATGGCGCGTGCCGCCGATGCTGCCGGCATCCAGTGGCGCACGCTCAATGCATCGAAGGGCCCGGCGGTGCGCGCAACGCGTTGCCAGGCCGATCGCGCGCTGTATCGCCAATTCATCCGCCATGCGGTGGAGACGCAGCCGAACCTCACCGTGTTCCAAGCCGCGGTCGACGATCTCGTTATCGAGAACGCGACAGTGCGCGGTGCCATCACCAACACCGGTATCCGTTTCGACGCGCCCGCGGTAGTGCTGACCGCCGGCACCTTCCTCGCCGGCAAGATCCACATCGGTGAAACGCAATACGCCGCTGGCCGCATGGGCGACCCGCCGGCCACCGCGCTGGCGCACAAGTTGCGCGAAGGCGCGTTCGTGGTCGATCGCCTGAAGACCGGCACGCCGCCGCGCATCGATGGCCGCACGCTGGATTATTCGGTGATGGAAGCGCAGCCCGGGGACGATCCGCGCCCGGTGTTCTCCTTCATGGGCAGTGCCGCCGATCATCCGGTGCAGGTGAGTTGCTGGATCACCCACACCACCGAACGCACACACCAACTCATCCGCGATGCGTTGCACCGCTCGCCGTTGTATTCCGGCCAGATCGAAGGCATCGGCCCGCGCTACTGCCCATCGATCGAGGACAAGGTGGTGCGCTTCGCCGAGAAGACATCGCACCAGATCTTCGTCGAGCCGGAAGGCCTTGGCGTCGCCGAGATCTATCCCAACGGCATCAGCACCTCGCTGCCGTTCGACGTCCAGCTCGATCTCGTGCGCAGCATCACCGGCTTCGAACGTGCGCACATCACCCGGCCCGGTTACGCCATCGAATACGATTTCTTCGATCCGCGCGGATTGAAGTCGTCGCTGGAAACGAAAGCGGTGTCGGGGCTGTTCTTCGCCGGACAGATCAACGGCACCACCGGATACGAGGAAGCTGCGGCGCAAGGCTTGCTGGCCGGCGTCAATGCGGCGCGCTTCGTGCAGCAACAGGAGGCGTGGTCACCGCGTCGCGACGAAGCCTACATCGGCGTGCTGGTCGATGACCTGATCACGCAAGGCACCAGCGAGCCGTACCGCATGTTCACCTCGCGCGCGGAATACCGCCTGCAATTGCGCGAGGACAATGCCGATGCGCGACTGACGCCGGCCGGTCGCGAACTCGGATTGGTCGACGACGCGCGCTGGGCTGCGTTCAACATCAAGCGCGAAGCGGTCGATCGCGAAAGCGCACGCCTGAAATCGATCTGGGCCGCACCGAACAATGCACTGGGCGATGCGATCGCACGCCATATCGGCGTCGAAGTCTCACGCGAGACCAGCGCCATCGACCTGTTGCGTCGCCCTGAACTCGATTACGCCAAGTTGATGCAGGTACCGGAACTCGGGCCTGCCGTCATCGATGCGAAAGTCGCGGAACAGGTGGAGATCGAGGCCAAGTATTCCGGCTACCTCGATCGCCAGCGCGAGGAAATCGCGCGCGCGCGCCGCAACGAGGACGCGACGATCCCCGAGGGATTCGATTACGACGCCGTGCGCGGGCTGTCGGCGGAAGTGCTGCAAAAGCTCCAGCGCGTGCAGCCGCAAAGCATCGGCCAAGCGCAGCGCATTCCCGGGGTCACCCCGGCGGCGATTTCATTGTTGCTGGTACATCTGGCCCGGGCGAAACGGGTAAAGGCGGCGTAACAAGCAAGGCGTCAATCCGTGCGGCAATCCGGATCGCGCCGCAGCTTGTCCATCCAGCCCTTCTGCTGCGCGCAACGCACTTTGCGTTCAGCCTCGCGTTGCGCATCGACGGCTTGTTGCGCCTTCGCCTGCCGCGCGTTTTGCAACGCGGCCAGCTTTGCCCTGATTTGCGGCAGCGCAGATTGTGCGGCGCGCTCGCCTTCGAGGATGGCGCGGTTCTTCTGTTCGAAATCGGCCGCGCCGATATCGTTCACTTTGGGGCGGATCACGATGTCGGCACGCGCGAGTTCCTGCGCACCGAGTTTCTGGCCCATGATCTTGATGCTCTGGTTGACGTTGCCGAGCATGCTGGTGGATGACGCGATGCCATCGGCCTTGCTGCTGATATCGACCGCGATCACGAAGTCCGCACCGAGTTCGCGCGCCGCGTCCACCGGCACCGGGCTGACCACGCCGCCATCGACGTAATGCGCCTTGCCGATGGTGGCGGGCTCGAACACGCCCGGAATCGAACTGGACGCGCGCACCGCCTGGCCGGTATTGCCACGCACGAACACGGTACGTTCGCCGTTGGCAAGATTGGTTGCCACGGCGGCGAATGGCTTGCGCAACTTTTCGATGCTGCGTCCGCCCACCAGATCGTTCACGTAGTCCTGCAATTTCTGGCCTTTCACCACGCCGCCGGAAAAAAGGCTGACATCACGGATGCGCGATTCGTCGAGTGCGAAGGCTTTTTCCTGCATCGCATATGCATCCATGCCGCTGGCGTACAGCGCGCCGACCACGCTGCCGGCGCTGGTGCCGGCGACCACCACCGGGATGATGCCGTTGGCTTCCAGCATCTTGATCACGCCGATGTGGGCAAAGCCCTTGGCCGCCCCGCCGCCCAGCGCGATGCCTACTTTCACGGGCGCCACCGTGACGACTGCCGCGCGCGGCGCGACATCGGTGGGCGTGCTGGCGCAGGCAGCCAGCAAGGTGGCGAACAGGGCGGTTGCGAAAGGGGCGCGCATCGGCATCGGATAGCGAAAGGAATGCGCAGCTTAATGCGGCGGTTCTGAATTGTCGCTGGTGATCAGAACGCAGTCACCACGGCGCCTCGCCGGTGAACGCGGCATCATCCCTCTTGTTTTCCTTTGCGATCGCGACGCGATTGGGGTGGTTGGCGGGAACGATGCGGGCGAAGGCCGATTCCGCACGCTGGTAGGCCTGTGCGCCGCCGGGCTGGCCTGCGGCCACCAGTGCCCGGGCCAGCGCGAGCTCGACAACGCCGGTGCGCCAGCTGTCGGGTTCCGGCAGACGCTTGACGTCGTCGTGGGCATGCCGTGCCAGCGTCAAGGCCGCAGCCGGTTGTCCGCACATCCGCTCGATGTCGGCAGCGCGTGCCCAGTGCATGCCGTCGTCCAGTCGCTGCGGGAACGTGTTGTAGATCTTCAACGCGTCGACGGTTTGCGTGAGCGCCGGCACGCACTGGTGACCCGTGGCGCGGGCGCGCGCCGACAGCAACAAGGCATCGGCGTGCGATGACGCGAGGTCGTACGACAGCGGCGGCCAGGCGATCGCCAACGCGGCATCGGCCTTCGCCTGCGATTCGGCGATCTTCCCCTCGTTCCACGCCTGTTCCGCTTGGAGCACCAAGGTATTGCCCGACAGGAGAACGCGATCGTCGCCGTAAACATGCGGGAGATCGTCGTCGACGCGAGCCAGCTCGGCGCGCGCTTCGTCGTCGCGGCGCTGCTTCAGCAACAGGCGCACCACAGAGAGCCGCGCGATGACTTTGCGCTCGCCAAGTACATCGATGCGCGGGTTGCGATACTTGTCCAGCAGTTGCTTTTCCGCTGCTTCCGCCCGCGGCCAATGTCCGTCGACGGACGTATCGTTGGCGGCGATGATCGACTGGATGCTGGTGGCGAGTTGGCCATCGGCACCGTAGTGGTTCGATGCCAGTTTCAACTGGTCCTGCAGCAGGCGATCGGCGTCACGATGATTGCCGCTGGAGACGAGTGTGCGCCCATAGGCAATCGCCATCTGCAATGTACGCGGGCTATCGGTCCCGTAGCGCTCGCGGGTAAGGTCGTAGTACTCGCGTGCCAGCTGGAATTGATCCGCGGACTGCCCCTGTGCTTCCAGTGCGCGCAGGTAATTGACGCTCTCGTTGCGGACGTTCTCGAACTCGGATTCGTCGGCTGTGGCGATCAGGGGCCTGGCGATGCGAAACGCTTCGCGATAGGTCGGCACCTTGTCTGCGGCGCTGTCGTCTAGCAGGCCAGCTTCCAGCGCCTTGACGCGGAAGGCGAACACCGGCTGCTTCTTCGCTGCCTCCAGTGCCTGCGGTCGCACCTTGTCCAGCATCTCGCGGGCACCGTCTTTCTGATCCGCCACGATGTAGATATGGATGAGGTCGAGCAGCAACGAAATGCGCGCGGCATCACCGCGCCCCGATTTGGTGTCGATGCTGCGGATGGCGCCGTCGGTCATTTCGCGCACGCTGGTCTTGCGGCCGCCGTCCACCGCCATCGCGTGCATCAGCATGCGTTCGAAGGTTTCCTGGATGGCGGCGGATTCACGCGAGTTGCGTTCGGCCAAGGCGCGTTGTTGCACGGCGACGGCTTCGCTGAGGTGCGCCTGGCGCGCTTCCCACAGTGCCACGCCGAGGCCAAGCACCAGCGCGGCGATGACCGCGGCAGCGGCGGCGAAGGCGATGCGATTGCGACGGATCATGCGCCAGATCCATTCGCGGCGACTCGGGCGACGCGCCTGCACGCTGCGACCATCCAGCCAGGCGTTCAAATCGTTGCGGAAGGCATCGACGGTGGGATAGCGCGCGGTGGGTGACCGCGCGATGGCGTGCAGCAGAACGGCGTCGAGATCACCGTGGATCTGCCGCGACAAGACGCTCGACGTCGTCCCGCGTTGGTTCGCGCCGTCTCCATCCACTGCCCGCGACGGCAGCATCGGCGATTTTTCCAGCATCGCCAATTTGCGATGCCAGGGCGTGCCGGGCTCGATGCCGAACGGATGGCGCCCGCAGGCCAGCTGGTACAGCATCACCCCGAGCTGGTAGATGTCCGATGCCGTCGTCACCGGCTCGCCGCGCAATTGTTCCGGCGATGCGAAGTCGGGCGTGAACGCACGATGGTGCGTCTGTGTCGCTTCGGCATCCTCCTCCAGCAGTTGCGCGATGCCGAAGTCGAGCAGATGCGCCTGGCCGCCGGCATCGACCAGCACGTTGGACGGCTTGAGGTCGCGATGCACCACCAGGTTGCGATGCGCTTCGCTTACCGCGTCCAGCACTTGCAGGAACAGGCGCACGCGTTCGCGCAACGACAGTGCACGTTCATCGCACCAATGATCGATGCGTTCGCCCTCCACCAGTTCCATAGCGAAGTACGGCGTTTCGCCGGCCACGCCGCCATCGATCAGGCGCGCGATGTTGGGATGGCGCAGCGTCGCCAGGATCTGGCGTTCGCGCAGGAAACGCAGTTGCGCCTCGCTTGAATCCAGACCCATGCGGATGCGCTTGAGTGCCGCCGATTGCTGGTAGGCGCCGTCGGCACGTTCGACGCGATACACCGCGCCCATGCCACCGCGCCCGAGCACGCCAGTCGCCTGCCACGGCCCGAAGCGCAATCCCGAGATGTCTTCGTTGGCGTCCGCCGGCAATGACCGCGCCTCTTCCAGCCAAGCCGCCGGTTCGGTGGGCAGGCTGTCGGCGGTGCGATCGGCGATCAGCAGCGATTCCACCGCCGTGCGCAGTTCGGGATCGTTGGTGCAGGCGTCATCGAGCTGGCGCAGGCGTTCGCCGGCCGGCAGATCGACCACCGCTTCGAACAAGGTGAGGGCGCGTTGCAGCCGGGTCGCGTCCTGCTTCATTCGGCGCGACTCATCCCTGTCCGAGTTGCGCGACCAGGAACGCGCGGGCCTTGCGCCAGTCACGCTGCACGGTGCGGCTGGTGACTTCCAGCAAATCGGCGATCTCGTCCTCGTTGTAACCACCGAAGCAGCGCAGTTCGACCACGGCGGCGGCACGCGGATCGGCATCGGCCAGGGTGCCGAGCAGCTCGTCGACTTCCAGCACGTCGAACGCCGGATCCGGTCCGCCCATTTGCGTGACCAGGGTGATCTGCTCGCCACCATCGCGTTTGCCGGCGTGGAGGCGGCGAACCTCGTCCACCAGGACATTGCGCATTGCCCGTGCCGACAGTGCCAGCAGTTGGCGGCGGTCCTCGGGCTTGAGCGAGCCGGAGCTGGACAGCTTCAGGAAGGTCTCGTTGACCAGTGCGGTGGTGTCGAAGGCGCGGGCAGACCGGCGCAGTTGCAGGTGGGCCGCCCGCTTCAGATCCTCATAGGCTGCCGCGTATACCTCCGGCCATCCCGAGCCTCCCCCCGCGAGCAGCCCTTCCCGGAAGCCAGCTGGGGGTTCGGACTGCGTCATGCCCTCGATTCTGCGTCCCGGCACGGGCGCCGGCAAGCCCGGTGTCGGGTTTTGCCATCGGAATCCGTTATTGGAAGAGAGCGGGGAGTTGTCCATGAGGGCGACGGCCGGACTCGGGAGGGGTCGCAGGATGCGACTTTGTCCGGCCGAAGCTCCGCTGAGGGAGCGACACGACAGGGAATGTCGGGAAGCGGGCGGGCGCGAGCAATCGCGCCCGCTTTTTCGTACAGGATCATGAAGATTGGAGGAGGCGCCCTCGCACACGGCGGGCATGGTCGTTAATCTTGTACGAATGAATTCACCGTTCCGCCGCGCGCTGCGTTACAGCTGGCGCATCCCCCTGCTGCTCTGGCATGCATTGGTCGATCTTCCGGTCACCATGCTGCTGATGGTGTCGCCGTGGGGCGAATGGGAGATCGCCGGCCGCCGCATCGACCATCGCGTCGTGCGCTGGTGGTCGCGCTGGCTGATGCGCATCTACGGGTTGGACGTGCGCGCCAGTGGCACCCAATTGCCGGATCCGGTGCTGTTCGTCGCCAACCACGTCGGCTGGACCGACATCGTGGTGTTGCACAGCACGCGGATGATGGGCTTCGTCGCCAAGCGCGAAATCGCCGGTTGGCCGCTGGTCGGCTGGATGGCGAAGCGCGGCCAGACCATCTTCCACCAGCGCGGCAGCCAGGAATCGCTGGGCGACGTGCTGCAGCAGATGGTGGAACGCCTGCGCGAAGGCCATTCCGTCGGCGCCTTCCCGGAAGGCGGCACCCGCGACGGTCGCGAACTCGGACCGTTCCACGCACGCCTGTTCTATGCCTCGGTGGAGGCGAATGTGGCGGTGCAGCCGGTGGCATTGCGCTACGGCCATGGCGGGGAGGCGCAAACCATCGTCGCCTTCCGCAAGCGCGAGAATTTCGCGCAGAACTTCTGGCGTTTGCTGGGGGAGCCGGCGCGTGTCGTCGACGTGGTGTATCTGGCGCCGATCCTGCCCGGTGAAGCCGAAGGTCGTCGTCGCATCGCCGAACTCGCGCGCGAACGCATCGCCGCCGCGCTGCACGGAACGTGAGCCGGATCGCCAGTCCCTTCCGGCCGGCGTTTGGACTGCGCAATCGCCATCTCCAGAGCGTGCTTGGCACCGGGATTCGACGCGGCCGTCTCGCCCGTCGCGAACTCGCGCGTCGCGATGCCGTCCACCAGGGCGTACTGCTGGATGCCGGTGGCGGTGCGCGCCTGCACGGTGTCCTCAGTCGTCCACGGGTGCCGCGATCCGATGCGCTGGTGCTGCTGTTGCACGGCTGGGAAGGCAGCGCCGAATCCAACTACATGCGCCTGAGCGCGGCGGCCCTGCTCGACGCCGGCTGGCCGGTGCTGCGGCTGAATTTCCGCGACCATGGCGACACCTACCACCTCAACGAAGAGATGTTCCATTCCGGGCGCATCGAGGATGTGTTGAACGCCGCGACTGATGCCGTCGCGCGCTGGTCGCCACCGCAGTTGGTAGTGGCGGGCTTCTCACTTGGCGGAAATTTCGCGTTGCGCACCGCGCTGCATGCGCGCGCTGCCGGGTTGCCGATCACGCAGGTGCTCGCGGTGTGTCCACCGCTCGACCCCGCGCGCACCATGGACGCGATGGAGGCGGGATGGTGGCCGTACATTCGTCACTTCGAACGCGAATGGCGTCATTCGCTGCGGCGCAAGCGCGAGCTGTTCCCCCAGCGCCACGGCTTCGCCGACGCCATCCTGCGCCTGCCGTTGCGCGCGCTGACGGCATGGATGGTGGAACAGCACACCGGCTACGGTTCGATCGACGCCTATTTCGAGGCCTACCGTGTCGACGTCGCGGCGCTCGCCGACTGCGGCGTGCGCGTGGACGTGTTGATGGCGGAAGACGATCCGGTGGTGTCGTGGGCCGGATTCGATATGCTCGCGCAACAGCCAAACGTGCGGCTGGAATTGGCGGCGGCGGGTGGCCATTGCGGCTTCATCGAGGACTGGGCCATGCATGGCTATGCCGAACGCTGGGTCGTCCAGCGCATCACCACCCCTGAAGGAGATGCAAGATGAAACTCGGCAGCAGCAGTTTCGAACATCGCCGTGCCATTCCCGCGGAATTCGCACTGGGCGCGCCGAGGGGATTCGGCGGCAACCGCAATCCGCACCTGGCGTGGAGCGACGCACCGGAAGGCACGAAGTCGTTCGCGTTGCTGTACATCGATGTCGACGCGCCGACCGATGCCTCACTGGCGGGCAAGGAGGGCGTGGAAATCCCGGTCGATCATCCGCGTGGCGATTTCGTCCACTGGGTCGAGGTGGACATTCCCGCCAGCACGCGCGACATCGCGGCCGGCAGTGTCAGTGATGGCGTGACGAAGGGTGGCAAGCGATCGCGTGAAGTCGCAGGCGCGCGCGATGGCCTGAACGATTACACCGGCTGGTTCGCGGGCGACACCAATGGCATGCGCGGCGAATATCACGGCTACGACGGCCCGTATCCGCCACCGAACGATCTGCGCATGCATCGTTATTTCTTCCGGCTGTTCGCGCTCGATGTGGCGAAGCTGGATGTTCCTGCGAAGTTCACTGCAGCGGACGTGTTTCGCGCGATGCACGGCCATGTGCTGGACGAAGCGGCGATTTACGGGACGTATCGGCTGCACGCGTAAAGCTCGCACGCGCTGGCTGGCGTGGGCAGCAGACCCCTGCGCGGTGTGTCCCTATGGCCGACCATTCCGCCGCATGGATGCGGCGGCTGAGCCTACATGGACGTATTCACGGCCGCGGCAATAGGGACACCCAAGCGGGCGCACGCCGGGCGCGAGAAAGCCGATCCCTCACTGCGCTCGGGATGACGGCATGACACGCTGAATCAGTCTTTCTTCCCGCTCGCCGCCACTTCCGACTCCACCACCATATCCAGCACATACACCGTCGACGAAGCATCGGCCGGCACGTTCTTGCGCTGGAATTCCTTCAGGCGCAACACATTGCGCGTTCCGGCCTGGAAATCGTAACCCTCGATGCCCTCGTACAGCGGATGCCACTGCCCACGCGATGACTTCACCCCATTGGTGCCGTAAACGAGCTCGCGCACGTTGAGGCACTGGTGGTTCGGGATCAACGGATGATTGCAGGCGACACGTTGCGGCGCGATTTCGAGGAACACCTGTTTGCCGGGGCCGCCATATTTCGTCTCTGCGGTTTCCTCGCCGACCAATGTCAGCACATCGCCGTTCGCCAGCGTGAGCTTGAGCGAGGGCGCATCACCGGTGCCGAGCACGAACGCTGCCTTGCCGCTGAAGCGCGTGGTGATGGCGCCGTCCAGCACCGTCAGCTTGGAATCGGCGCAGGCCATCATCGTCCCCATCATCGGACCGAACGTGATCGCGCCGCCGTCCACCGTGTAACTGCCGCCGATGCCGTTGCAGGCATTGCGCACGTTGACCTGCCCATCATGGAAATCCAGCGTCACCGGCTTGTCGACGCGCGCGAACAACGCATCGATGCGTCCGCCACTGCTTGCGCGCGCATCCTGCAGTTTCCAGTGATAACGCGGCAATTGCATGGCAGCACCGGTTTGCGCGCCTGTGCTGGTTTGCGATGATGCGCCCGGCGCGATTGTTGATTGCGACTTGTCGGACGACCCGGTGCCGGCGCAAGCAACCAAGACGCATGCCAGCAGGGAAGGTGCGATGCGGGACAGTCCCATGGCATGTCTCCTTGCGTGCGGTCAGGCAGTGGCAGGCAACAACAGCAACAGTGCCACGCCCAATACCACGCGATAGATCGCGAACGCCGTGAAGCGATGGCTCTGGATATAGCGCAGCAGCCATTTCACTGCGATGAAGGCGGTGATCATCGACACCACGAAGGCGATACCCAGCGCCGACCAATTCTCGTGCACGGCCTCGCCACTCTTGAACACTTTCAGCAGGTCATAGGCGGTCGCCGCGAACATGGTCGGGATGCCGGCCAGGAACGCGAATTCGGTCGCCGCCACGCGCGAGGTGGTACCGGTGATCAGCGCGATGAAAATCGTTGCGGCTGAGCGTGAAGTGCCCGGGAACACGCCGGCGACAAGTTGCGCCACGCCCACCAGGATCGCAGTCAACCAGGAGACCTGCGTGCGTTGGCCGATCCGCTGCGCCTGTTTCGCCGACAACCATTCCGCCGCGACCATCCACACCGCGCCGATGATGAAGGCCCAAGCGATCGGGTGGGTTTCCTTGGGCAATTCCCAACCGAACTTCTTCACCAGCAGGCCGCCGACCGCGGTCACCGCGAACGCGCCGAGCAGTTTCATGACATAGGCGCGGGCATCACCGACCAGAAGGAGCGCGCCGGTATCGGGATCGATCATGTCGCGGCGGCCAACGAAGGCCAGCGCCAGTGCCCACAGCTTGCGCCAATAGATGAAGACCACCGCGAGGATCGCGCCGGCCTGGATCGCGATATTGAACAGTTCGCTGCGCGCGCCCAGCCAGTGTTCGGCGATCAGCAGGTGCCCGGTACTGGAGACCGGCAGGAATTCGGTGATGCCTTCGATGATGCCGAGCAGGATCGCCTGCAGTGAATCGGGCATGGCAGACAGCGTTGCAAGCATCGGCAGGCACTCATTACTTTGGGGGATGGCGGAGGATAGCTCGGGAAGGGGGATGCGATCAGCACTTGCCAGTTGCACATGCGACTGCTCGACATGACTACTTTACTGCACCAATACGGTGAATTTAAATATCTGAATTGGTGCAAATTAAGCAGGTTTCCCGGGCCGACACCAATAAAATCAAACGGTTGGTACCAAATTCGGGTTGGCACGCGACTTGCGATAGATCGGTTATCCATCCTTTCATCGGAAGCTGCCATGTCGCTCGAACACGTCGAAAAACTCATCAAGGATCACAAGGTCGAGTGGGTCGACCTGCGCTTCGCCGACATGCGCGGCGTGCAGCACCACGTCACCTTCCCGGCCAGCGTGGTCGATGCGACGCTGTTCGAAGACGGCAAGATGTTCGACGGCAGCTCGATCAGCGGCTGGCGCGGCATCCAGAACTCCGACATGGTGTTGCTGCCCGATCCGTCGACCGCGCTGATCGATCCGTTCACCGCCGATCCGACGCTGATCCTGACCTGCGACATCCTCGATCCCACCACCATGCAGGCCTATGGCCGCGATCCGCGTGGCGTCGCCAAGCGCGCCGAGGCCTATCTCAAGGCCAGCGGGATTGCCGATACCGCGTTCTTCGGTCCCGAGCCGGAATTCTTCATCTTCGATTCGGTGCGTTTCGCCAACGACATGGGCCACGTCTTCTACGAAGTCGATTCGGAAGAAGCGCACTGGAATTCCGGCCGCGCCTATGAAGGCGGCAACAGCGGCTATCGCCCGATGGTGAAGGGCGGTTACTTCCCGGTGGCTCCGCTGGATTCGTTGCACGACATCCGCGCCGAAATGTGCAAGACGTTGCAGCAGGCCGGCATCGAAGTGGAAGTGCATCACCACGAAGTCGCCAACGCCGGCCAGTGCGAAATCGGTACGCGTTTCGACACGCTGACCAAGAAAGCGGACGACCTGTTGACGATGAAGTACATCCTCAAGAACGTCGCGCATCGTTACGGCAAGACCGTGACCTTCATGCCCAAGCCGATCGTCGGCGACAACGGCAGCGGCATGCACGTGCATCAGTCGCTGGCCAAGGGCGGTCAGAACCTGTTCACTGGTGACGGTTACGGCGGCCTGTCGCAGATGGCGCTGTGGTACATCGGCGGCATCTTCAAGCACGCGCGTGCGATCAATGCGTTCGCCAACTCGACCACCAACTCGTACAAGCGCCTGGTGCCGGGCTTCGAAGCGCCGGTGATGCTGGCGTATTCGGCGTCGAACCGTTCGGCTTCGTGCCGCATTCCGTATGTGGCGAATCCGAAGGCGCGTCGCATCGAGATCCGCTTCCCCGATCCGATGAACACCGGCTACCTGACCTTCGCCGCGCTGATGATGGCCGGCCTCGACGGCATCAAGAACAAGATCGATCCGGGCTCGCCCAGCGACAAGGATCTCTACGACCTGCCGCCGGAAGAAGAGAAGAACATCCCGACCGTCTGCCATTCGCTCGATCAGGCACTGGAAGCGCTCGACACCGATCGCGAGTTCCTCAAGGCCGGTGGCGTCTTCACGGATGACTTCATCGACGCCTACATCGCGTTGAAGATGAAGGAAGTCACCAGCTTCCGCGCGGCGACGCATCCGCTCGAATACCAGATGTACTACACGATCTGACGCCGATGATCGCCAAGGCCGACAGCGCGTGGATGATGCTGTGCACGTTGCTGGTGATGCTGATGATCGCGCCGGGATTGGCGCTGTTCTATGGCGGCCTGGTGCGATCGAAGAACGTGTTGTCGGTGTTGACGCAGGTGCTGGTGGTGGCCTGCGTCGCATTGGTGTTGTGGGTGATCTACGGCTACTCGCTGGCGTTCGCCGGCGGCGATGCGGTGATTGGCGGGTTCGGCAAACTCATGCTTGCCGGAATCGGCGTCGATACCGGCGCTGACACCTTCACCAAGGGCGTGCAGATTCCGGAACTCACCTTCGTGGCGTTCCAGGGTGCGTTCGCCGCGATCAGCTGTGCGCTGGTCGTTGGCGCGGTCGCCGAACGCATGCGCTTCGGCGCGATGCTGGTGTTCACCGCGTTGTGGTTCACCCTGGCCTATCTGCCGATCGCGCACATGGTGTGGGCGTCGAACGGTTATCTGCTCGGCAAGGGCGCGCTCGACTTCGCCGGTGGCACGGTGGTGCACATCAACGCCGGTGTCGCCGGGTTGGTGGCGGCGTGGCTGACCGGCCCGCGTATCGGACTGGGACGCGAACGCCTGTCTCCACACAATCTTCCCTTCACCTATGCCGGCGCTGCGCTGGCGTGGGTCGGCTGGTACGGCTTCAATGCCGGTTCGGCGCTGGAAGCCAACGGCGTCGCGGCGCTCGCCTTCATCAACACCATGATCGCGCCGGCTGCAGCAGTGTTGGCGTGGAGCGTGGTCGAAGCAGTGCTGCGCGGGCGGCCTTCGATGCTCGGTGCGGTTTCGGGTGCAGTGTCAGGCCTGGTCGGCATCACGCCGGCATGCGGCACCGTCGGCATCGGTGGCGCCTTGCTGATCGGCGCCGCCAGTGGCGTGGCCGGGTTCTGGGGTGTGAATGCATTGAAGCGCCATCTGCGTGCGGACGACTCGCTCGACGTGTTCGGCATCCACGGCGTCTGCGGCATCGTCGGCGCGTTGCTGACCGGCGTGTTCACCGCGCCGTGGTTGGGCGGCACTGGCGCGGCGACGTATTCGATGCCGCATCAAATGGGCGTGCAGACGCTGGGCGTGGTGATCACCATCGCGTGGTCGGGCGGGGTGTCGTTGTTGTTGCTGGTGGCGATCAAGAAGCTCTCCGGCCTGCGCGTGGCGCACGACCACGAGCGCGAAGGACTCGACATCAGCAGCCACGGCGAATCCGCATACGAACTGTGATGGGCGCGGAAGCAGCCATCCGCGACGCGGTCGATGGCGATGCGACGATCATCGCTGCGATCTACAACGCGCACGTGCGCGACACCATCGTCACCTTCGAGCTGGAAGACGTCGCGGCGGAGGAGATGGCGCGACGCATCGCACAGGTCCAGTCGCTCGGCCTGCCGTGGCTGGTGGCGCAAGAGGATGGTGTCGTCATCGGCTATGCCTACGCCGGCCGGTGGAAGGCGCGCGCGGCCTACGCACGCACGGTCGAGAGTTCAATCTATCTTGCCGATGCCGCCTGTGGTCGCGGATTGGGCAAGCGCTTGTATGCGGTGTTGATCGAGCGCCTGCGCGCACTCGGCATCCACGCGGTGATCGGTGGCGTGTCGTTGCCGAACGCGGTGAGCGTCGCGTTGCACGAAGGGCTCGGCTTCACGCCAGTGGGCGCGTTCCGCGAAGTCGGCTGGAAATTCGGGCGCTGGATCGATGTCGGCTACTGGCAGTTGCGACTGGACGACGCGGCCGTGGCATGATTCGGTCATGCGCCAGATATCAAAAGCCCCGGCACTCCTGATCGCCTCGCTTGCACTCGCGTTGACCGCCTGCGTGACGCAGCCGGCGCGCAATCCGCTGGCGACGTTCGTGAAATCACCCAACTACAACCAGCGCAACGCTCAGTACATCGTGGTGCATTACACCGAGCAGGGATCGGTCAAGGAAAGCCTCGACACGCTGAGCGATCCGCATGCCGCGCATCCGGTCAGCGCGCACTACCTGTTGGGCAAGGACGGCCGCATCTACCAGCTGGTCCCCGATCAACTGCGTGCATGGCAGGCGGGCTCCGGCCAGTGGGCTGGCGTCACCGACCTCAACGATGCCTCGATCGGCATCGAGATCGACAACAACGGCAGCGAGCCGTTCACCGATGCGCAGATCGATTCGCTGTTGAAGCTGCTGGGCGATCTCACCACGCGCCTGCACATCCCGAAGTCGCATGTGATCGGCCATCAGGACCTGGCGCCGACCCGCAAGACCGATCCCGGCCCGCAGTTCCCGTGGAAACGCCTCGCCGATGCCGGTTACGGGCAGTGGCCGCAAGGCGAACTGGTCGATCCACCGGCCGGCTTCGATGGCTGGATCGCGATGCGCCTGGTCGGCTACGACATCCGCGACAAGGCCGCGGCATTGCGCGCGTTCCGCATGCATTACCGCGGTCGTGACGACGGCAAGGACCTCGCGCCGGAGTTCCAGCCGGAAGACCTGCGCATCCTCTATGCGTTGAGCAAGTCGGGCGGTTGATTCAGTCGCGCGGCGATCGCGCGCCTTCGCGCTGCAACAGTATTTCCTTGCGCTGCACGCCCCAGCGATAGCCCGACAACGCACCATCGGCGCGCACCACGCGATGGCATGGAATCGCCACCGCCAGCGGATTCGCGGCGCAGGCACCGGCGATCGCGCGTGCCGCATCGGGCACGCCGACGCGCGTCGCCAGTTCGGAATAACTGACGGTTTCACCGGCGGGAATACGCCGCAATTCCGCCCACACTTTCTGCTGGAACGCGGTGCCACGGATGTCGAGCGGAAGATCGACCGCGTGCGCGGGATCGTCCACCAGCGCGATCACATCGGCGAGATGCGTGGCCAGTGCGGCATCGTCGGAAATGCATTCGGCGCGGGCGAAGCGCGCGTGGAGATCGGCGACCAGCTCATCGTCGTCATCACCAAACAGGATGGTGCACAGGCCGCGGTCGGTTTCGGCAATCAGGACGCGGCCGAGCGAGCTGTCGCCGAGCGCGTAGCGGATGCGTTCGCCGACGCCGCCATCGCGATAACGCTGCGCGGTCATTCCCAGCTGCGACTTCGCTTCGGCGTGGAAGCGCGAGGCCGAACCGAAGCCGGCATCGTGCAGCGCGGTGGTGACGTCGCGGCCGCCGTTCAATCCATCACGAACCCGCTGCTGACGGCGCGTTGTCGCGTACTGTTTCGGACTGATGCCGAGCACCGCCTTGAACATGCGCTGGAAATGGAATGGGCTCATGTCGGCGTCGGCGGAGAGTTCGGCCAGCGTCGGTTCGCGTTCGGCGGCGTCGATGCGCTGGCAGGCGGCTTCGACCAGCACGCGGTTGGCTTGGGCGTCCGATAATCCTTCCGGCCGGCAACGCTTGCAGGCGCGGAATCCCGCCGACTTTGCCGCGTCGATGCTGGTGAAGAAGCGCACGTTCTCCGGGCGCGGCGTGCGTGCACCGCAACCCGGGCGGCAGAATACGCCGGTGGTGGCGACACCGAACCAGAAGCGGCCGTCGGCGCTGGCGTTGTGGGCTTGCACGTCGAGCCAGCGCGGATCGCGCAGCGTGGCGGCGGCAAGGGCGTCTCGGTGCATCGCTGGGGTCATGTCCATGGTGCGCAGTCTGCTTCCGCAGCAAGTGTCGCGCGTCGCGGGTCTTGCGGTCGAATTCGGGCGGGGTGACGCGTCGTTTGCACCAAAATGATGCACACTCGGTGCAATGAACGAATCCGCGCCCACAACCGAGCCAAGCTCTACCCTGCTGACCACGCCCCTGGCCTGGACCGATGGCGGCGGGCGCATTGCCGGTTGCAATCCCGCGTTCGCGCGCTGGCTGGGGGTGGGCGCGCGCCGTCCGCTCGGCTTGCCGCTGGTGTCGCTGGAAGCGGGTGGTGATGTGTTGTCCTCGGCATTGAACGAGGAGGGGGAGGAGGGCGCACCGCGTCGCCTCCGCCGTGTGCCGATGCAGGTGCCCGGTGTTGGTGAGCCGCGTTTCGCCGACCTGTGGTTGTCGCCGCTCGCTGGCGGCTGGTTGCTGGAAGTGCATCCGGTCGACGAATTCGCGCAGCGCGATGGCGATGCCCTGCCGGCGGCGGTTGCGGCGGCACTGAAAGGACTCGCGCACGAATTGCGCAATCCGCTGGCGGGGATCAAGGGCGCGGCGCAGTTGATCGCCCGCCGTGGCGATGCCGGCACGCAGGAACTCAGCCAGATCATCCAGTCGGAAGTCGAACGCCTCACCGCATTGCTGGAACGCTTGATGTCGCCGCGACCGCAACAACCGCACGCAGCGGTGAACGTGCACGCGGTGCTCGAACGCGTGTTGCGGCTGGCCGAAAGCGATGCCGGTTGGGCGGTACGCATCGGTCGCGACTACGATCCCAGCCTGCCCGAATTGCTCGGCGACGAAGATCGCCTCAGCCAGGCGGCGTGGAACCTGGTACGCAACGCGATCGAGGCCGGCGCCAACAACATCACCCTGCGTACGCGCGCGGAACACGGCGCGCGCATCGGTGCCGAACAGGTGGCGCTGGCCTTGCGTTTCGATATCGTCGATGACGGCCCGGGCGTGCCGCCGGAGCTTGCGGAACAAGTGTTCCTGCCGCTGGTCAGCGGTCGCGCCGATGGCAGTGGGCTTGGCCTCGCGTTGGCGCAACAGGTTGCACGCGAACATCGCGGCACCGTGAGTTATCGCTCGCGGCCGGGGCACACCGTGTTCACCCTGATGCTGCCGGTGCAGGAGGAGACGGATGATGCAGCCTGAATTGTGGGTGGTGGATGACGACGCATCGGTGCGTTTCGTGCTGGTCACCGCCTTGCGCGAGGCCGGCCACGCGGTCCGCGATTTCGCCGATGCCGCATCGGCGTGGGCAGCGTTGAACGCAGCGGCACCTCCCCCCGCATTGCTGTTCACCGACGTGCGCATGCCGGGCGACGATGGCCTGAAGTTGCTGGAACGCATCAAGCGCGCGCATCCGGAATTGCCGGTGGTGGTGATGTCGGCATACACCGATGTCGCCTCGACCGCGGGTGCGTTCCGTGGTGGCGCCTACGAATTCCTGTCGAAACCGTTCGATCTCGATGATGCCGTTGCACTGGCGGCGCGCGTGCTGGAAAAGCCGGCTGACGTTGATGTCGAAGTCGCGATCGCGACGCAGGAAGCACCGTTATTGATCGGCGACACCGCGGCGATGCAGGCGCTGTTCCGCAACATCGGCCGGGTCGCGCAGGCGCCGCTGAGCGTATTGATCACCGGCGAAACCGGCACCGGCAAGGAACTGGTGGCGCGCGCCATCCACCTGGAATCGCCGCGTGCCGCGCGTCCGTTCGTGGCGCTCAATACCGCGGCGATTCCCGCCGAATTGCTGGAATCCGAATTGTTCGGTCATGAAGTCGGCGCCTTCACCGGCGCGGCGCGGCGCCATGTCGGCCGCTTCGAACAGGCCGATGGCGGCACGTTGTTCCTCGATGAAATCGGCGACATGCCAGCGTCGTTGCAGACGCGCCTGCTGCGCGTGCTCGCCGAAGGCGAATTCTTTCGCGTCGGTGGCCGCGAGTTGATTCGCGTTGATGTGCGCATCATCGCCGCGACCCACCAGCCGCTGGAACAACTGGTGACGCAGGGAAAATTCCGCGCCGACCTGTTGCATCGTCTCGACGTGGTGCGCCTGGCGATCCCTCCGTTGCGCGAACGTCGCGACGACATTCCGCGGCTGGCCGAAGGTTTCCTGCAACGCGCAGCGCAGCGCTTGGGGATCGCCACCAAGCAGTTCACCCGCGCGGCGCTGCAGAAATTGCAGGCGCACGACTGGCCCGGCAATGTTCGCGAACTGGAAAACCTGTGCTGGCGGCTGGCGGCGATGGCGCCGGATGCGCGAATCGGCGTCGACGACCTGCAATTGGCGGCGGCGCGCACGCATGTTTCCGCCGACGGGTGGGAGAACGCGCTCGCGACATGGGCGAAAACGCAGCTCGCGAGCGAGGACGTGAACGATCTCCACGCACAAGCCCGGGCGCGTTTCGATGCGGTATTGCTACAGGCCGCGCTTGATGCCACCGAAGGTCATCGCGGACAGGCCGCCGATCTGCTCGGTCTCGGCCGCAACACGGTGACACGCAAGTTGGGATCGTCGCGCAGGCGCCATTCGCCCAAATGAATGGCCCTGCATGCAGCGCCATGCACGAAGGCGCATGCTTGCAAGTTCCAACCATCGGGAGATCGTCATGATTCGAATTCCGGTTGTTTCCCTCATCGCCATTGCGTTGACCGCGTGTGCGAGCGGCGGCATGTCGAAGTCCGACGCCAACACCGCGCACGCGATGTTGCAAGCGCGTTCCGGCAGCCAGGTCGGCGGCACGTTGCAACTGCGCCCCATGGGTGATGGCGTTCATGTCAGCGGAACGATCAGCGGCCTCGCGCCGAATAGCGATCACGGCTTCCATATCCACGAGAAGGGCGATTGCAGCGCCAGCGATGCCACCAGTGCCGGCGGCCATTTCAATCCGACCACGCAACCGCATGGCAAGGTCGGCGCTTCACCGCATCATCTTGGCGATCAGATGAACCTGCACGCCGATGCCAACGGCAATGCCATGGTGGATGCGTATTTCGCCGGAGTGAGTCTCGGCAGCGGCCAGCCCAACGACGTGATGAATCGCGCGCTGGTGGTGCACGCCGATCCCGACGATTACACCTCGCAGCCGGCAGGCAACGCCGGGAAGCGCATTGCTTGCGGCGTGATCAAGCAGTAGACAGATGCGCGGAAAGCGAATGCATTGTCATTTCGCGCAATCGCACTGCGTGATGAATGGCGCTTAATGAAACGTTTCTCGTGTGTAAATGAAACGTTTCACGCGCGAATGCAAACTGTCGTCACCATCAACAGTTCGAGAGGTGAATGATGCGAGCGATCGCGATTCCAGCAATCCTGTCATTGGTTGCAGTGTTGGGAGGTTGCGCCAGTACGGGTTCGAAGGACAGTTCCACGACCTCAAGTCCAACGCCAAGTTCGGACACGATGACGCCGCCTGCACCTCCACCTGCATCAGAACCAGCGCCTGCTCCCGCACCGACATCGGCGCCAACTCCGGCACCGGTACCGCCGCCCAAGTGATCACGAAGCAAGCGCAGCGCCCGGCAGGTAGTCGTACACGACCGGAATTCCATGTGCTTCCAGCACGGCGGCGAATTGACGCTGGCGTGCTTCGAATTGGCTCATGTGCCGCTGCAGGCGATCGTGGTCTTGTTCGCCTGCAGCGTATCGGCGCCCCCATTCCTGCGGCGAAAACAGGGTGATCGAAACTTCGCCATCGTGCAGTCGCAGCAGCGGCTCCGGTGGCGCATCGAGCATGACGTCCTCGCCGGGTGCGAGCAATGCGGCTTCGAGAATCGGCCACAACGGGTCAAGGCCCATGTGGCCGTACTGCATCGACGTCATCGCCAGCAGATCGTGCACGGTGAGATAGCGCATGTGTTCGATGCGCGTCGCGAACGCTTCCTGCGCCAGCAACGCCGTCGCCGCGCTGGCCATGCCGCGGTCGAGCAACTCGGTTTCGAGGACGTCGCCGATGGCGGCGATGGCTGCTTCATCGCCACTGACAAGAAATGGCAGTACGCGCAACGAAGCGCCGGCCAGCGCCGGATCGCTTTGCAATGGCGGCGGAATGTCGCCGTTGGCATCGGCACCGAAGGCGATCAGTCGCGCATCGCTGCGCGTCGATTGACCGGGCGCGCGTGCGCGCAGCTCGTCGAGGCGACGATGCAACGGCCAGCCTGGACGCAGGGCTTCGGCGACATCGAAATGGGCGCCGGCGAGGGTGAGGTCGAGCTTGTCGAGTCCCGGCGCCAGTAGCGCGAGATCATTGGCGAGATGTTCGAGCAACCGCGCGGCGCTGGCAGTGTCGATCGCGGCGCGTGGGGGCGCGCCTTCGGGCGACAGCTCCAGCGCGATCACGCCGGGAAGGTGCGATTCGGACGCGCTCATCGCACCCATATTTGGTGTCTCCATACGGTGGGGTTTGCTCGCGCGGGGCGGGCGGCTAGACTGCACCAGTATCGCAGGCGCCCGGCGCCGACCAGGAGTCCTCCATGCCATTTGCCAAACCGGTCGCCGTGCTCGGCGGCGCGCGCATCCCGTTCTGCCGCCAGAACACCGCCTATGTCGGCGTTGGCAACCTCGACCTGTCGATCCGCGCGCTCGGCGCGGTGGTCGAGAAATTCCACCTTCAGGGCGAAGTGCTGGGCGAAGTCGCGATGGGTGCGGTGATCAAGCATTCGTCGGACTGGAACCTGGGTCGCGAGGCGGTGCTGTCGTCCGGCCTGTCGCCGTTGACGCCAGGGATCACCCTGCAGCGTGCCTGCGGCACGTCGCTGGATTCGATCATTACCATCGCCAACAAGATCGCCGTCGGGCAGATCGAGTCCGGCATTGGTGGCGGCAGCGACACCACTTCCGATGTGCCGATCGTCTACAGCAAGCCGTTGCGCAGCGCGTTGCTGAAAGCGGCGGCCGCCAAGACCACGATGGGCAAGCTGCGCGCGTTCAAGGGCTTTTCCTTTCGCTGGTTGAAGCCGGATTTCCCCGGCGTGGCCGAACCACGCACCGGCAAGAGCATGGGCCAGCATTGCGAAGACATGGCCAAGGAATGGCAGATCCCGCGCGCGGCGCAGGATGAGCTGGCGGCCGCATCGCATCACAAATTGGCGGCGGCCTATGACCGCGGTTTCTTCGATGATCTCGTCGTCGAATTCCGTGGCGTCAAGCGCGACAACATCCTGCGTCCCGACAGCACGGTGGAGAAACTGGCGACGCTGAAGCCGGCGTTCGACAAGGCCTCCGGCAAGGGCACGCTGACCGCCGGCAATTCGACGCCGCTGACCGATGGCGCGTCCGCTTGCCTGCTTTCCAGCGAAGAATGGGCGCACGCGCATGGCCTGCAACCGCTGGCGTATCTGCGTGATGCCCAGGTTGCCGCGGTCGATTTCGTCGGTGGCGAAGGCCTGCTGATGGCGCCGACCATCGCGGTGCCGCAGATGCTGGCGCGCAATGGCCTGACGCTGCAGGATTTCGATTTCTACGAGATCCACGAGGCATTCGCGGCGCAGGTGTTGTGCACGCTGAAGGCGTGGGAAAGCGACGACTACTGTCGCAATCGCCTCGGCCTGCCGGGTGCGCTGGGCGCGATCGATCCAGCGAAGATCAATCCGAATGGTTCGTCATTGGCGGCGGGTCATCCGTTCGCGGCGACTGGCGCACGCATCGTCGCCACTGCCGCGAAGGAGCTGGAACAACGCGGCGGTGGCCGTTGCCTGATCAGCATCTGCACGGCGGGTGGCATGGGCGTGGTGGCGATACTGGAGCGCTGAGATGCTGGCGTTTGCGCTGGCAGTCGGAACGGCATCGGTCCCGTTTGACGTCCGTCACTATCAACTGCTGCTCCAACCGGAGCTGGCGACACGCAGCGTGCGTGGCGAGGAGCGGATCGATCTGGATTTGCTGGCGAACGGCCGCGAGATCGCGTTCGATGCCGGCGCCTTGCAGGTCGACGAGATTCGCCTGCGTGGGCGCGCGCTGCAATTCCGGCGCGAAGACAAGCGGTTGATCGTCGATCTCGGCGTGGAACAGCCGGTGCAGCGGCGGCTGTCATTGCAGATTCGCTATCACGGCATGCCGAAGTTCGGGCTGGAATTCCACCCGGAAGCGGGGGAGATCTACACGATCTTCTCGACCAGTCAGTGGATGGTGGCGGTGGATGCGCCATCGCAGCGCGCGACACTCGATCTCTCGGTCGTGCTGCCGAATAGTTGGCGGGCCGTGGGCACCGGCGATGCGGTGCTGATTCACCACCTCGATCGTGACCATGATGTGCGGCGCTGGCGCTTGACCACGCCGATGCCGAGCTACGTCTACGGTTTCGTGGCCGGAGATCTCGAGCGCGCGGCGTTGCCGGAAAACGGTGTTGCACTCGATCTGCTCGCAGATGCCGCGCATGCGCAACGCGCGCGCACCGTGTTTGCTGCAACCGCCGACGTGTTGTCGTTCTTTGCCGAGAAGGCAGGCGTTCCCTATCCGCATCGGCGTTATTCGCAGGCCGTCGTTGTCGACACCATTGGACAGGAGCTGGCGGGCCTATCGTTGTTGTCGGACGCATATGTCGACGATGCCGCGAACGGCAAACGCACGGTCGGCCTGATCGCGCACGAAACCGCGCACCAGTGGTGGGGCAATGCGGTGACGTGCCGCGATTGGAACGAGTTCTGGTTGAACGAAGGCATGGCCACCTTCATGACGGCGGCGTATCTGCAGCATCATGATGGCGAAGCCGCCTATGTCGAAGCCGTGAATGGTTGGCGCGAACGGATCGATGCCTTGCGCGCGAAGGGCGCCGACAAGCCATTGGTTTTCCCGGATTGGAACAAGCCGAGTGGCGACGATCGCGCAGTGGTGTACCAGAAGGGCGCGTACTTCCTCCACGTCCTGCGCGGCGAATTGGGCGAGAAGGCATTTTGGCAGGCGATCCGTGACTACACCCGCGCGCACATGAATGCGTCAGTGCAGACCCGCGATCTGCAGCAGGCGATGGAACTCGCCAGTGGCCGTGATCTGTCCGCGCTGTTCAACGAATGGGCGTACGGTGCGCGGCCCTGACCAGATCCTGCGGCCGCGCCGATGCCGCAACACGGGTTTCGCGGAATCCTTTCTGCGCACACACATCGCGCAAGCGCTCGCTGGCGGTCACAACCGGTAGTGAAATCATCCGCGAACGTCGCGACGGATCCAGCTGTCCAAGCGCCGCATCCAGCGCCTCCGCACTGGTCACGAACAGAACCGCATCCGCAGGCATCGCGTCGAACTTTCGCAACACCGCCGGCGAAAAATCCGCCATATCACGGCGATAAACATCCGCACGCAGCACATCCGCGCCACGTTCGTGCAACGTCCGCTCGATCAATCCGCGCCCGCCCGCGCCGCTCACCAGGCCAATGCGCTGGCCGGAGACATCGCGCAACATCGGAAGATCAAGCACGCCCTCACTATCCATGCGCTTCGGCGCGGCAACATTGATCACCCCACGCCGATGCAGCGACGTCGCCGTGCCTGATCCCACGGCAATCGCATGCGTCGTCGCCAACGCCTGCAATCGCGCCGCGCAGACCACTGCGTTCGGACTGGTGAAAACGCACATCGGACATTCCAGCGCATCAACCAAGCGCGAACGCGTCTGCGCATCCGCCATCGCCACGATCCGCAATGGCGACATCGCCAGCAAATGACCGCCGGCGCGCGCCACCGCATCACGCAATGCCCGATGCTGTCCCTGTGGCCGCAGGGAGATCGCATACCATTCGCGTTCGCGCCGCGTCCTCATCCACCAAGAATCGCACACCATGCCCGAGACCGATCTTCCCGCCCGCATCGAAACGCTGCTGCACGCCATGCCACCGGTCGCCGCGTTGCAACCGCGTCTCGCCGAACTCGATGACACGCGCTGCTGCCTGCAAGCGCCGCTTGCCGCCAACATCAACGACAAGGGCTGTGCCTTCGGCGGCAGCCTGGTGTCGCTGATGACACTGGCCGGTTGGGGGCTGGTCACCGCATGGCTGGAACGCCGCGGCATCAAGGCCGAGGTCTACGTCGCCGATTCGCTGGTGAAATATCGCGCCCCGCTGTACGACGACCTCGATGCCCGCGCCGTGTTCGCCGAGGCGATCGACGCCGATGTCGTATTGAACGAACTCGCGCAGGGTCGCCGCGTCTCCTTCCAGGTGCTGGCGGACGTGCGTCGTGGTGATGGTCGCGTTGCCACCAGCATGGATTCGCGCTACGTCGCGGTCGTGCCCGATGAAATCGGGCCGGAGTAGGATGGCGCGATCCATTCGCCGGACGGAACGATGAAGCATCTCCGCACCCTGCTGTTGTTGCTCGGCTTGTTGGCCACCGCCTGCGCCGGTGCCGGCACGCGCGCCAAGGCGAACGCGCTGGACAAGGCCCAGTACGCCTATTCCGCGACGATGCGTTGGGGCGATATCCGCGGCGCGTGGGCGCAGCAGGACCCGGCATGGCGCGCCGCGCACCCGCTCACCGACCTCGAACTGGAGCGCTACAAGCAGCTGCAGGTGACGTCCTACCAGGTGCTGGACAGCACCGGTGGTGACCCCGACGAGGCCATGCGGACTATCGAGATCGGGATCGCCAATCGCAACACCATGGCCGCGCGCACGGTGACGTATCGCGAGACCTGGCACTACGATGCCGCCGCCAAAACCTGGTGGGTGACCTCGGGGTTGCCGGATTTCTGGAACGGCCAATAAACCTGCCCGCGATCCCGCTGCGGCATAATCGCCATCCGCTCGCGCAACCCGGATTTCCCGTGACCCTGCAAGACCTGATCGCATTCGCCGGCCGCAACCTGATGATGTCGCTGGCCCTGGCCGGCATTACCGTGGCACTCGTGGTCACCGAGGTGATGCGCCTGATGCAGGGCTGGAAGACGCTGAAGCCGGCGCAATTGACCGGACTGATCAACCATGACAACGCGCTAGTGATCGACCTGCGCCCGATCAACGATTTCCAGGCCGGCCACATCGCCGGATCGCGCAACGTACAAATGAGCCAGTTCGATGCCGAGAACAAGCAGCTGTCCGGCGCGAAATCGCTGCCGGTGGTGCTGGTGTGCAAGACCGGGCAAACCGCCGGCGGCGCCGCTGCGCGGTTGGCCAAGGCCGGATTCGAGAAGGTTTATGTGCTTGATGGCGGCATCGGCGGCTGGCTCGGCGCTGACCTGCCGTTGGTCAAGGGCCGTTGATTTCAGGGCAGGGCGCACCCATCCAAGGTGGGTCGCACCTTCGTGCGATAATCGGCGATTCCCAATTCGAAACAGTTACTGGAGCATTCCATGTCCGATGAGACCACCAACGGCGCCATCGCGCCGGCCGCTGCCGAAGAGCAGGGCGCGACCTTCAGCGTCGAAAAGATCTACACCCGCGACGTCTCGTTCGAGGCTCCGAATGCTCCGGTCGTGTTCAGCGAACAGGGCCAGCCGGACCTGCAGATGAACCTCAACCAGCGCGTTGGCCAGGTGGCCGAGAATGCCTATGAAGTGGTGCTGGGCGTGACCCTGACCTGCACGCTGAATGGCAAGACCGCCTACCTCGCCGAAGTGCAGCAGGCCGGCGTGTTCGGCCTCAGCGGTTTCGACGCCGCCAGCCTCGACGCCATGCTTGGTTCGCATTGCCCTAGCATCCTCTATCCGTACGCGCGCCAGGCGATCAGCGAATTGATCAATGGTGGCGGCTTCCCGCCGTTCTACCTGCAGCCGATCAACTTCGACGCGCTGTATGCCGAAGGCCTGCGCCAGCGTGCCACCCAGGGCGAAGGTACCGCGCTGGAATCCGGCACGGAGACGGCCGGGAACGCCTAATCAAGGCTTCCTGAGCCGATGACGGCTGAAGTAGCCACTTCGGTGGTGGTGTTGGGCGCGGGCTCCTGGGGCACCGCGCTCGCCGCATTGATCGCGCGCCACGGCGAGGACACCTTGCTGTGGGGCCGCGACCCTGTGGCAATCGAGGCGATCCAGCATCGCCACGAAAACCCGCGTTACCTGCCCGGCATCGCCTTGCCGGACACCCTGCGTGCGACGACCGGGCTCGCCGCCGCAGTCGCCAGCGCCGATCTGTTGCTGGTGGTGGTGCCATCGCACGCCTTCGCGGAAACGGTGGCGCTGATCGCGCCGCATCGCCGCCCGGGCACCGGGCTGGCATGGGCAACCAAGGGCTTCGAGCCCGGTTCTGGCCGTTTCCTGCATGAAGTCGCCGCCGATCTGCTCGGTGACGACGTACCGCTGGCGGTGGTCACCGGACCATCGTTCGCCAAGGAAGTCGCGCTTGGTCTGCCCACCGCGCTGACCGTCCATTCCGATACGCCGGCCTTCGGCCAGCGTGTTGCCGACATCCTCCACGGCCCCGATTTCCGCGCCTATACCGGCGAAGACATGGTCGGCGCCGAATTGGGTGGCGCGATGAAGAACGTGCTGGCGGTCGCCACCGGCGTCGCCGATGGCATGGAGCTCGGCTTGAACGCGCGCGCCGGCTTGATTACCCGCGGTCTCAACGAAATGCTGCGCTTGTCCGCGGCCATGGGCGCGCAACCGGAAACCCTGATGGGCCTCGCCGGGCTCGGCGATCTGGTGCTGACCTGCACCGGCGACCTCTCGCGCAACCGCCGGCTGGGCCTGGCGCTCGGGCGCGGCCAATCGATCGAGGAAGCGGTGAGGGCCATCGGTCAGGTGGTGGAATCGATCCAGACCGCCGACGAAGTGATGCGGCTGGCGGATCGCCACGGCATCGACCTGCCGATCAGTCGTGGCGTCCGCGATGTGCTGCACGGCGACTATTCGCCCGCCGAAGGCATGCGCCGCCTGCTGGCGCGCGATCAAAAGCCGGAATACCCGGCCACGCTGTTTTCCCGGGCCTGAAAAAGGCAAGGCCCGGGGGTTGCCCGGGCCTTGGGGACGCGTCCCGGGGAGGGGGTGAGACGCGTCGTGCAGACGATGAGGGGAGTCATCCGTGCTGCGGGATGGATTATGACGGTGAAATATCGACTTTGCCTGAATGTAAACCCAGCAGTTCACCAATTGGCGTGCCTGGTCATGTTGCGCCGGCGAAGCCGAGCTGTCGCCACGCCTCGAAAACCGTGACAGCCACCGCATTCGAGAGGTTCAAGCTGCGATTTTCCGGCCGCATCGGTAGCCGAATGCGCCGTTCGTCTGAAATCGTTTTCATAACGGCGTCCGGCAATCCGGCGGTCTCGGAACCGAACAGCAGGGTGTCGCCGGCCTGCCATTCGACCTGATCGTGGCGCAGGTGGCCGCGGGTGGTGAGGGCGAACACCCGGGTCGGGCCGATCGTCGCCAGTGCCGCCTCCAGCGAAGCATGGACGCGCATCTCGGCGTACTCGTGGTAGTCGAGTCCGGCACGCCTGAGTTGGCGATCGTCGATGGAAAACCCCAGTGGTTCCACCAGATGCAATCGCGCGCCGGTGTTGGCGCACAGGCGAATCACGTTGCCGGTGTTGGGCGGGATTTCGGGTTGATGAAGGATGACGTGCAACACGGGAATGTCTTCAGCGATTCAGCAAGGATTGGCCGGGGAATGACCTTCGGGCAGTGTATTCGCTGCGATGAACGCTTAGGCTTGCAGGTTCTGTCACCAAGGGGAGGAACCCGATGCGTTTGAAGAACCGCCACGCCGTACTTGCACTTGCCATCGCCGCAATTACCTGCAGTGTTGCGCCCACGACCGCGTTCGCCGCGAAGAACAACGCGCCCGCAGTCGATATTCCCTATCAGCAGTTCACCTTGCCCAACGGCTTGCGGGTGATCGTGCACGAGGATCACAAGGCGCCGATCGTGGCGGTCAACATCTGGTATCACGTCGGCAGCCTCAACGAGCCGGCTGGACGCACCGGATTCGCGCATCTGTTCGAACACCTGATGTTCAACGGTTCGGAAAACCATCCGGGCGACTACTTCCCGCCGTTCGAACAGGCTGGCGCGACCGGCCAGAACGGCACCACCAATACCGATCGCACCAACTATTTCGAGAACGTGCCGACCACCGCGCTCGACATGGCGTTGTGGATGGAATCCGATCGCATGGGCCACCTGCTCGGTGCGATCGACCAAGGCGTGCTCGACGAACAACGCGGCGTGGTCCAGAACGAAAAGCGCCAGGGCGAGAACCAGCCCTATGGCCAGGTGTGGAACGTGATGACGAAGACGATGTACCCGAAGGGACATCCCTACCACCACACCGTGATCGGTTCGATGAGCGATCTCGACGCCGCCAGCCTCGATGACGTCAAGACCTGGTTCCGCACCTGGTACGGCCCCAACAACGCGGTGCTGGTGCTGGCCGGCGACATCGATCTCGCCACCGCGAAGCAGAAGGTCGCGCGCTATTTCGGTGATATTCCGGCGTCGCCGACCATGGCGGTGGTGAAGCCCGATCCGGCGCCGCTGAAGGAAAGTGGGCGCACCGTATTGCAGGACAAGGTGCCGCAGGTGCGGATGATGCGGGTGTGGAACGTGGCGCAAACGGGCACGCGCGATTCCGACATGCTCGATCTGTTCGCACAGGTGCTGGGTGGCAGCGCCAGTTCGCGCCTCGATCGCCGCCTCGTCTACCAGGACAAGTTGGTGGATTCGGTGAGCGTGTCGAATGATGCGTCACAACTCAGCGGCAATTTCATCGTTACCGCGATGGTGAAGCAGGGCGTCGATCCGAAGAAAGTCGAAGCGGTGATCGACGAGGAATTGCAAAAGCTCTTGCGTGAAGGCCCGAACGCCGATGAAATGTCGCGCGCACGCACCACCTTCACCGCCGGGTTCATTCGCGGCATCGAGCGCATCGGCGGTTTCGGCGGCAAGGCCGATGCGCTGGCATCGTGCACCATCTACACCGGCAATCCTGGTTGTTTCCGCACCAGCATCGCCAATGTGCAGGGTGCGAGCGCGGCCGATGTCGCCAAGGCCGCCAATGCCTGGCTGAAGAAGCCGAGCCACGTCTTCGTGATCGAGCCGGGCGCGCGCAAGGCGCTGGCGGAAGATCCGACGGTGAAGCCGGCGCCGTTCGTGGTGCCGAAGGTCGATCCGAAGTACAAGACCATCGCCAGCGACGTCGACCGCAAGACCGGCGTGCCCAAGGTCGACAGTTTCCCGACGCTGACCTTCCCGACGATGCAGCGCGGCACGCTCGACAACGGCACCACGGTGATCCTCGCCGAACGCCACGAGATTCCCGTGGTGCAGATGAACTACCTGTTCAACGGCGGCTATTCCAGCGACAGCGGCGGCAAGCTCGGTGCGGCGTCGTTCGCGATGGGCATGTTGCGCGAAGGCGCGGGCACGCGCGATGCGTTGACGTTCAAGTCGGCGGCGGAAGCGCTGGGTGCACAGTTGGGCTCGAGTGCGGGCCTCGACGGTTCATCGGCCACGCTGTCGGCGCTGACCAGCAACCTCGATGCTTCGGTCGATCTGTTCGCCGACATGCTGCGCAAGCCGACGTTCAACCCGTCCGATATCGATCGCGTCAAGGCGACGCGCATCGCCGGCATCCGCCAGGAAAAGGCGCAGCCGACCACATCGGCGCTGCGCGTGCTGCCGCCGCTGCTGTACGGCGAAGGCCATCCCTATGCGATGCCGTTGACCGGCTCGGGCACCGAAGCCTCGGTGGCGACGATTTCGCGCGATGACCTCGACGCCTACCGCCGCGCCTGGGTGCGTCCGGAAGGCGCGACGCTGGTCGTCGTTGGTGACACCACGATGGCCAAGCTGTTGCCGGTGCTCAATCGCCATCTCGGCGACTGGAAGGGCGACGGTGTCGCGCCGAAGGCAGTGAACCTGCCGACAGTGGCGTTGCCGTCGAAGCCGCGGGTGTTCCTGATCGACCAGCCGGGCGCGGTGCAGGCCAACATCATCGCCGCCGAACTGGTGCCATCGACCCGCGATGCCGGCGCGGTGAAGTTGTCGATGGCCAACGACATCCTTGGTGGCGTGTTCTCCTCGCGCCTCAACATGAACCTGCGCGAGGCCAAGCACTGGTCGTACGGTGCGCGCAGCATGACGGTGGACGCGCAGGGCCAGCGGCCGTGGCTGGCGATGGCGCCGGTGCAGATCGACAAAACCGCCGAGTCGATCGCGGAAGCGCGCCGCGAGATCAGCGAGTACGCCACCGGCAAGCATCCGGCATCGCAGGACGAGGTCACCAAGGTGGTGAACAACGAACTGCGGGGCCAGCCCGGCGCGTATGAAACCGCGGGTGCGGTGCTCGGCACCATGACCGGGATCGTGCGTTACGGCCGTCCCGACAACTGGATCCAGGTGCGCAACGCGCAGATCGCCAACCTGACGCCGGCGCAGGTCGCGGAAGCGATCAAGACCATCGATCCCAACGCGCTGACGTGGGTGGTGGTGGGTGATCTGTCGAAGATCGAGGCGCCGGTGCGTGCGCTCAACCTCGGCGAAGTCACGGTGATCGATGCTGGTGGCAAGGCGGCGGTTGGCAAGAAGTAAGACTCAGGGCACGCGCTGGCCACACATTCGGCCAGCGCGTGCTCATCATCCGTGGGCTAGACTCGGGCCATGCATCGTTTCGCACTGACCTCGATCGCCGCTGCCCTCGTGCTGGCCGGCTGCTCCCTCGCCCCGATGACCCCGGAAGCCGAACGCGTCCAGGTGGTCGCTGCGGCGCCGACCGGCTGCGCCCCCGCAGGGCGGGTGGAAGTCTCGGTCACCAGCGGCTTCGCCATGGTCAAGCGCAACCAGCTGCGGGTGAAGGACGAACTGGAAACGCTGGCGCGCCAGGAGGCGGCCAAGATCGGCGCCAACACCGTCAGCCCGCGGGAAGCGCCCAGCGCCGACGGCAGTCAAAGCTTCGAAGTCTGGCGTTGCACGCGCTGAAGCGCAGGGTGACATTTGCCCGGGGAGGGCGAAAAACGCGCTATTCTATGCGGCTTGCTCCTGTTCAGGTTGCGCGCCCCATGTTGTTCAAGAACGTCGCCATCGCCGGCCTCGCCCATATCGATGCGCCACACACGCTGACGTCGGACGAAATCAACATTCGTCTCCAGCCTGTTCTGGAACGGCTTGGCATCAAGACCGACGTGCTCAACGACGTCGCTGGCGTGCATACGCGTCGCCTGTGGGATGCCGACATGCAGGCTTCGGATGCCGCCACGCTGGCCGCACGCAAGGCGTTGCTGGACGCCGGCATCGAGGCCGACAAGATCGGCTTGCTGGTCAACACCTCGGTCAGCCGCGACTATCTGGAACCGTCCACCTCCAGCATCGTCTGCGGCAATCTTGGCGTCTCCGAGAACTGCCAGACCTTCGACGTCGCCAACGCCTGCCTCGCCTTCATCAACGGCATGGACATTGCCGCACGGATGATCGAGCGCGACGAGATCGACTACGCACTGGTGGTGGATGGCGAAACCGCCAACCTGGTCTACGAAAAGACCATCGAGCGCATGAACGCCCCGGGCATCACCGAACAGGAATTCCGCGACGAACTCGCCGCGTTGACGCTGGGCTGCGGTGCGGTGGCGATGGTGATGGCGCGCAGCGCGCTGGCGCCGGATGCACCGCGCTACAAGGGTGGCGTGACCCGTTCCGCAACCGAGTGGAACACGCTGTGCCGCGGCAATCTCGACCGCATGGTCACCGACACCCGCATGCTGCTGATCGAAGGCATGAAGCTGGCGCAGAAGACCTTCATCGCCGCCAAGATCGCGCTGGGCTGGGCGGTGGAAGAGCTCGACCAGTTCGTGATCCACCAGGTGAGCCGTCCGCACACGCAGGCCTTCATCAAGGCTTTCGGCATCGACCCGAAGAAGGTCATGACCATCTTCAACGATCACGGCAACATCGGTCCGGCCAGCGTGCCGATCGTGTTGAGCAAGCTGAAGGAGCTGGGTCGCTTGAAGAAGGGCGATCGCATCGCGCTGCTCGGCATCGGTTCCGGCTTGAACTGCACCATGGCCGAAGTGGTGTGGTGAGTTCGCGATGAGCGATTCCGCAGTGCCGCCATGCCCGCAATGCGCCTCGGCGTACAGCTATGCCGACGGTGCGCACCTGGTGTGCCCGGAATGCGGCCACGAATGGACGCCGGGCGAAAGCGCTGCGGCTGACGATGTGATTGAAGTGCGCGACGCGGTCGGCAACCGGCTGGCCGATGGCGACAGCGTCACCGTCATCAAGGATCTCAAGGTCAAGGGCGCATCGAACGCGCTCAAGGTCGGCACGCGCGTCAAGGGCATTCGCCTGGTCGATGGTGCCGATGGCCACAACATCGACTGCAAGATCGATGGCTTCGGCGCGATGCGCCTGAAGTCGGAATTCGTGAAGAAGGCGTAAGCCGCGTTCCGTCCGTGGCAACCGCGCAATCCTTCCCCGACTATCCATTCGCGCCCGGCCGCTTCGACGTGCGGCCCGGCATTGCGATGTCGTATCTCGATGAAGGTCCGCGCGACGGCGAAGTGATCGTGATGCTGCACGGCAATCCGTCGTGGAGTTTCTACTGGCGTCATCTCGTGTCCGGGCTGTCGGACAGGTACCGCTGCATCGTGCCCGACCATGTCGGCATGGGCCTGAGCGATCGACCGGACGATGCTGCCGCTGCGTCGCCGCACTACGACTACACGCTGAAATCGCGCATCGATGATCTCGACGCGTTGCTGAAGCATCTCGGCATCGACGGGCCGGTGACGCTGGCGGTGCACGACTGGGGTGGAATGATCGGTTTCGGTTGGGCATTGCGCGATCCGTCGCGGGTGCGTCGTCTCGTCATCACCAATACCGCGTCGTTCCCGTTGCCGCAGGCCAAGCGTTTCCCGAAGCGATTGGCGCTGGGCCGCGATTCGCGGCTGGGTGGCTGGGCGATTCGTCGCTTCAACCTGTTTGCGCGTGGCGCGGCGGCATTTGGCACCGTGCGCAAGTTGTCGCCCGAAGTGAAACGCGCCTATTCCGGCGTGTATGACGGCTGGGCCAATGCGATCTCGACGTTGCGCTTCATGCAGGACATTCCGCTGGGCGCAGATGATCGCGCCTGGCCGTTGCTGCAGGCCGCCGCGGAACAATTGCCGATGTATGCGAATCGTCCGGCGTTCATCGCCTGGGGCTTGCGCGATTTCGTCTTCGATCGCCATTTCCTCGCCGGTTTCCGCGCCGCATTGCCGAATGCGGAAGTGCAGGCATACGACGATGCCGGGCACTACGTGTTGGAAGACAAACACGAGGAACTGGTGCCGATGGTGCGCGCGTTCCTGGACGCGAATCCGCTTTAGGGCGCCCGGCAATTCATTGTGCGGCGGGAGTGGGCGACAATATCGCCGTGACCGCTGCCCTGACCACCACGCTCGAACGCATGGCCCGCGAACGCCCTGACACGGTGGCAATGCGTTGCCCCGGCCCGCGCGGCGACTATTCCATCGCCCTGACCTATGGCGAACTCGATGCGCGCAGTCGTGCGATTGCGTCGGGACTGGCGCGGCGCGGGATTGTCTCTGGTTCGCGCACGGTGGTGATGGTGCGACCGACCCCGGAATTCTTCCTGTTGATGTTCGCGCTGTTCCGTTCCGGCGCGGTGCCGGTGCTGGTCGATCCCGGGATTTCGAGGAAAGCGTTGCGGCAATGCCTCGACGAAGCGCAGGCGCAGGCGTTCATCGGTATTCCGCTGGCGATGCTGGCGCGCAAGCTGCTGGGCTGGGCGCGATCGGCACGGGTGCGCATCACCACCGGGTCGCGCGCGCTGCTGGCCGATGCGACGTTGGCCGCGGTCGAGCACGACGGCATGACGCATCCGCAAACATTCGTGCCGACCGATCCCGAGGCGATGGCGGCGATCCTGTTCACCAGCGGATCGACCGGCGTGCCCAAGGGCGTGGTGTATCGCGGCCGGCACTTCGGTGCGCAGATCGAATTGTTGCGCAATGCCTTCGGGATGGAAACGGGCGGCGTCGATCTGCCGACGTTCCCGCCATTCGCGTTGTTCGATCCCGCGCTTGGCCTGACGTCGATCATTCCCGACATGGACCCGACGCGTCCTGCGCGCGCCAATCCACGCAAGTTGCACGCGGCGATGCAGCGCTTCGGGGTGACGCAGTTGTTCGGTTCGCCGGCGTTGATGCGGGTGCTGGCCGAGCATGGCGAAGCGCTGCCGGGCATCCGCATCGCCACCAGCGCCGGCGCGCCGGTGCCACCCGACGTGGTGGCGAAACTGCTGGAATTGCTGCCCGCAGACGCGAAATTCTGGACGCCCTATGGCGCGACCGAATGCCTGCCGGTGGCGGTGATCGAGGGGCGCGAACTGCTGACCTTGCGCGCGCGCACCGAAGCCGGCAGCGGCACTTGCGTCGGGCGTCCGGTGCCGCCGAACGAGGTGCGCATCATCGCGATCAGCGATGTCGCGATCGCGGATTGGAGTGATGCGCGCGAAGTGGCGCAGGGCATCGTCGGCGAGATCACCGTTGCCGGCCCGAGCGCCACCGACAGTTACTACAACCGTGATGCGCAAACGAAACTGGCGAAGATCCGCGAACGTTTGCCCGATGGCAGCGAACGCATCGTCCATCGCATGGGCGATCTCGGCTATTTCGATCGCGAAGGCCGCCTGTGGTTCTGTGGCCGAAAATCGCAGCGGGTGGTGGTGGATGACGTCACCACCTTGTGCACCGAACAGGTCGAACCGGTGTTCAACACCCACCCTGACGTTGCGCGCAGTGCGCTGGTCGGCGTTGGCGAAGCAGGGCAGCAACGCCCGCTGCTGTGCGTGGAATTGAAAGAGGGCATCGCAGCGGAGCAGTGGCCGCGCATTGCCGAAGAATTGCGGCATCTCGCTGATGGCAGCGTGCACGCCGCCAAGGTCGCAGGCTTCCTGCACTATCCGCGATCGTTCCCTGTCGATATCCGTCACAACGCCAAGATCGGTCGCGAGGCATTGGCGCGTTGGGCGATGACGCAGGCATCCGATGGAGCGAAATCGCAATGAACATCCTGGTAACCGGCGGCGGCGGCTTCCTCGGGCAAGCACTGTGTCGCGGACTGGTCGAGCGCGGCCATCGCGTGCGCAGTTTCAATCGTGGTCACTACCCCGAACTCGACGTGCTTGGCGTCGAGCAGATGCAGGGCGATCTCGCCGATCCCACTGCGTTGCTCGCCGCCGCGCAAGGTTGCGATGCGATCTTCCACAACGCTGCCAAGGCCGGCGCCTGGGGCAGCTACGACAGTTATTTCCGTCCCAATGTCTTGGGGACGCGCAACGTGATCGCGGCCTGCCGCGCGCATGGCATCACTCGCCTCGTCTACACCTCGACGCCGAGCGTTACCCATCGCGCGACGCACCCGGTGGAAGGCGGCACCGCGGACGACGTGCCCTATGGCGAACACTTGAAAGCGCCGTATGCGGCGACCAAGCTGATCGCCGAACGCGAAGTGCTGGCGGCGAACGACGCGACGCTGGCGACCATCGCCTTGCGTCCGCGCCTGATCTGGGGCGTCGGCGACAACCAGTTGCTGCCGCGCCTGGTGGAACGTGCGCGTGCCGGTCGTCTCGCGCTGGTGGGTGACGGCAGGAATCTCGTCGATACCACCTATGTCGACAACGCCGCGCAGGCGCATTTCGATGCTTTCGATCACCTGCACATCGGTGCGGCCGGTGCCGGCAAGGCCTACTTCATCAGCAATGGCGAGCCGCGCGCGATGGAGCGCATCGTCAACGACCTGCTGCGTGCCGCCGGTGCGCCGCAAGTGCATCGCCACATTCCGTTCGCGCTGGCCTACGGCATCGGCGCGACGATGGAAACCCTGTGGCCAGTGCTGCATCGAAGTGGTGAACCGCCGATGACGCGCTTCCTCGCCGAACAACTGGTGACGCCGCATTGGTACAGCATGGAGCCGGCACGCCGCGATTTCGGCTACGTGCCACGTGTCGGCATGGACGAAGGCCTGGCCCGCGTCGCCGCGCACTGGCGCGCCGGTGCGTGAGGCGATGTTGTCGCGCCGCCTCTACAATGCAGGCATGAGCGACGCGCCCTTCAATCTGCCATTCAACTGGAAAGTGCCAGCCGGCAAGGCGCTGGAGGCCGCGCTCAACCGCGCCCTGTTGCTCGATGAAGACACCCGCGCCGCGTTGCCGGCACTGGACGGGCGCACCGTGGCGCTGACGCTGGAATCGCCGCCGCTGGCATTGCAACTGAAGGTGGAGGGCGATCGCCTGCGTGTCGGCCCGGTGCCGGACGCCGATCGCGCCGATCTCTCGGTGCGCAGCACGCTGGCGGGATTGCTCGGTCGCCTGCCGGGTCTCCTGGGCAACGCGTCCCAGCGCGATGCCGGGCCGCCGGTCGGTTCGATGCGCATCGAGGGCGATGCCGAGGTCGCGCGTCGCCTGCAGCGGATGGCGGAACGTTTCGATCCCGATTGGGGGCGCCCGTTCGCGGCGGTGTTCGGTGATGTGCTCGGCACCCAGATCGCCAATGGCGTGGCCTTCGCGTTGAAGCGCGCGCGCATCGCTGCGCAGGACGTGGCGAAATCGGCGGCGGAATACGTCACCGAGGAATCGCGCGATGTGGTCAGCGCGGCCGAACTCGATGCCTTCCACGATGATGTCGATCGCCTGCGCGATGCCGGTGATCGCCTCGCCGCTCGTGTCGCCCGGCTGCGGAGTGCCGGATGAATTTCGGAGCCGGACGGGCATGGCGGATCGGGCGCGTGCTGTTGCGCTACCGCCTCGATTCGTTGCTGGACGACACCCCCGCCGAACGCTGGCTGAAACTTGCGCGTCCGTTCGTGCCGCGTGCATCGGCGGAAATCGCCGTGTTGCCACGCGGTGCACGCCTGCGTCTCGCCCTGCAGGAACTCGGGCCGATCTTCGTCAAGTTCGGGCAGATCCTGTCGACGCGACGCGACCTGATCCCGCAGGACATCGCCGACGAACTGACCTTGCTGCAGGATCGCGTCAAGCCATTCGACGGCCACCAGGCACGCGCGATCATCGAGCAGACACTGGGCCAGCCGATCGACGTGCTGTTCGCCGATTTCGACATCACGCCACTGGCATCGGCGAGCATCGCGCAGGTCCACGCCGCGACGCTGCACGATGGTCGCGATGTGGTGGTGAAGGTGTTGCGTCCGGACATCGATGCGGAAATCCGCGACGACATCGCCTTGCTGAAATCGCTGGCGGGCGTGGTCGAGCGCACGCACCCCAGCGCCGACAAGATTCGTCCGCGCGAGATCGTCGCCGAGATCGAGAACACGCTCACCGCCGAACTCGACCTGCAACGCGAAGCCGCGAACGCGTCGGTGCTGCGTCGCAACTGGCTCGATTCCGACGATCTCTACGTGCCGGAACCGATCTGGAGCCACACCGGTCCGCGCGCGATGACGATGGAGCGCGTCACCGGCATTCCCTCCGACGACATCGCCGCGCTCGACGCCGCCGGCATCGATCGCAAGGCGCTCGCTGCCAAGGGCGTGCGCGTGTTCTACGAACAGGTGTTCCGCGACAACTTCTTCCACGCCGATGCCCACGCCGGCAATATCTGGGTCGATGTCGATCCCGCGCGCCGCGTCAATCCACGCTTCATCGCGCTTGATTTCGGCATCATGGGCCAGCTCTCGCGCGAGGACCAGTACTACCTCGCCGAGAACTTCATGGCGATCTTCAATCGCGATTACCGTCGCATCGCCGAACTCCACGTCGATGCCGGCTGGATGCCCGCGCACCTGCGCATCGACGAGCTGGAAGCCGCGGCGCGTTCGGTGTGCGAGCCATACTTCACCCGCCCGCTGTCGCAGATCTCGCTGGCGGAAGTGTTGGCGAAATTGTTCCGCGTCGCCCAGCGTTACGAACTCACGTTGCAGCCGCAGCTGATCCTGCTGCAGAAGACGTTGCTGAACATCGAGGGCATCGGTCGCCAACTCGATCCCGACATCGACATCTGGGCCGTCGCCAAGCCGGTACTGGAACGCATCCTGGTCGAACGCTACAGCCCGAAGCGGCTGCTCAAGACCTTCGCCAAACAGTTGCCGGAACTGGTCACGCGCGCGCCGGAAATGCCCGAACTGGTGCATGCCTGGCTCAAACAGCAGGTGGAAGGTCGCCATGAACTGCACATGCAGTCGGAGGACCTGCGCCGTCTCTCCAACGATCTGCACGGCATGCAGCGGCGCATGGTCTCGGCGATCCTCGGTACCGGCCTGCTGATCGTCGCGGCGGTGCTGTACGCACTGGAATCGGGCGGGCCGCGCCTGTTCGGCATTCCGGCCTCGGCGTGGATCGCCGGGTTGGGCGGATTGTGGGCGTTGCTGGCGGGGTGGCCGCGCGGACGCGGCTGACTTTTCCCGCGATCCAATGCGGGAGACAGCGCTGCCTCCCGCATCGTGGTCACGGCATCACGGCGATGATGTCGGTGCCGGCGCGGCCTTCTTCGCTGCGTTGGCAAAATCGCCAGCGACATACACGCTCATCGCCGTCATCGGCTTGAAGTGTTTGCGGATGGCGGCGTTGACGTCGGCGACCGTGAGTGCCTTGAGCTTCGCGTCGAACTCCGCGCGACGCAGCATCTTGCGGTCGTAGCGCTGGTCGCTGTTGAGCATGGCGGCGACGCTGCCATCGCTGGCGCGGCCCTGTTCGCGTTGCGTCAGCAAGCCAGATACCGTGTCGGCCAGTTCTTCGGCAGTCACGCCGTCGCGAATCAAACGATCCAGTTCTTCGCGCACATCTGCTTCCACTTTCGCGATATTTTGCGGTGCGGCGATCGCCTGTATGCTGAAACTGCCAGCGTCATCCTTGCCATCGCGGCTCATGTCGGCATTCAACCCACTGCCGATGGTGTAACTCAGGCCGTCCTTCTGGCGCACGCGATCGGCGAGTCGCGATTTCAGTCCGCCGCCGCCACCGAAGATCTGATTGGCCGCCTCCAGTGCCGCAAGATCGGGATCGTCGTCGTTCAATGGCAAGTTGACATGGGCGACAAACACGGCGTTCGACTTGTCCGGCGTTTCGAAATTGCGATGCTCGCTGGCCACATCCTTGTAGTGGGTGGAGATAGGCTCGAAAGTGACACGGGGCTTCCAGTCGGCGAACAACTTCTGCAGCAACGGCTTGATCGTGGCCGGATCGAAATCGCCGACGATCGCGATTTCACCCTGGCTGGTGCCGTAGTACTGCTGATGGAAGCGGCGCACATCGTCGAGCTTGACGGCCTTCAAGTCGGCCAACGATTCATCGAGCGTACGGTGGTGGAGCGGGTGGTCGACTGGCCACGGATCGAAATGTGCCGCCAGTGCTTGTCCGGTGAGGGTGCCCGGCTCCTTGCGAGCAGCTTCGAGATTGGTTTCGGACTGCAATCGGATTTGCTCGAATTCGCTTTCGGGGAACACCGGGTTGTGGAGAATGTCGGCCGCCAGCGTCAGCGCATCGACCAGTTCGCCGCGTCGGGTCTGCAGGCCGATCGAGGCGCCTTGCCCGCTGCCGGCCACGCCGGCGGATGTCTTGAGCGCTTCGAAACGCTTGTCGATCTGTTCGCGCGTCATCGTCTTGCTGCCGCGCATCAGCATGGCGCCGGTCATGTCGGGCACGACCCGTGGCACGGACTTGAGCGCGTTCACGTCATTGAAGTGGAAACTGGCGCTGACGACCACGGTACCGCCGCGGGTTTTCTTCGGCAGCAGCGAAACCTTCAGGCCATCGCCGATGGTGATGATTTCGGTGCGTGCGGCGATATTCTGCGGCGTCGGGTCGAATGTTTCGCCGGCGGCGACGGCGGCATGGCCCTTGTAGCCATCGACCAGCGACGCGACAGAAGGGGCGCCGCCGGTATCGGCGCGCACGGCGTTGTCGGTGGGAATGAAGCGCGCCAGCGTGCGATTACTTTGGATCAGGTATTTCGCAGCGACGCGATTGACGTCGGCGAGCGTGACCCTGGCGATGGCGTCACGTTGCACGAACCACAGGCGCCAGTCGCCGGCGGCGATCGATTCGCTCAGCGCCAATCCGATTGCGTTGGGATTGTTGAACGCAAGTTCGTACGAGTTGGCGAACCGCTGCTTGGCATCGGCCAGTTCCTGTGCGGTGACGGGCACGGCCGCGATCGATTCCGCCTGTTTCAGCAGCTCGGCTTCGGTCTTGGCCGGGTCACCGTCCTTGGGAACTACAGCAAGCAGGGTGAAGCGCGATGGATCGTGCTGGACAGCGTTGACCGTGGAAGTGAAGGCCGCCAGCTTGGTGTTCACCATCAACTTGTACAGGCGGCCGCCGGGGACGTCGGCGAGAATGTTGGCGAGTACGGTCAAGGCCGCGGTGTCGGGATGGGTCGCGGCCGGCATATGGTAGTTGAGGCCGACCAGGCGAACGTCGCCGCTGCGGCGCACGGTGATTTCGCGCTCGCCGTCCTGCACGGGTTCCAGGGTGTAGGAAGTCGGCAGGGTCCGCGTCGGGCGCTTGATCTTGCCGAAGTCGGCATTGATGAGCGTCAGTGTTTTTGATGGATCGAAGCGGCCCGCCATGATCAGGGTGGCATTGTCCGGCTGGTACCAGGCGCGGTAGAACGCCTGCAGGTTGGCGATCGGCACGTTCTCGACGTCCGAACGGTTTCCAATGGTGCTATGGCCGTAGTTGTGCCATTGGAAGCTCGCCGATTGCATGCGTTGCATGAAGACGCTGCCCGGATCGTTCTCCCTGCTTTCCATTTCATTGCGTACCACGGTCATCTCGCTGTCGAGGTCCTTCTTCGCGACGAAGGAATTGACCATGCGATCTGCTTCCATGGCCAGCATCCATTCCAGCGAGGCATCGTTGGCCGGGAAGCTTGCGAAATAGTTGGTGCGGTCGAGACTGGTCTGGCCGTTGTACGCCGCGCCGAGCTTGCGCAGTCCGCCCGGAATGTCCTTGTGGTCGGGCGTGCCCTTGAACACCATGTGTTCCAGCAGATGGGCCATGCCGGTTTCGCCGTAGTTCTCGTTGGCGGAGCCGACGTGGTAGGTCACGTTGACAGTGACGGTCGGCTTGCTGGCATCGGGAAACAGCAGCACCTGCAGGCCGTTGGCGAGCCGGTACTCACAGATGCCTTCGACGCAGCTGCCGGCGGTGACGCCCTTGGGCAACGCGATGCCATCAGCGTGCGCGACGGACGCGAACGGAACGAGTGCCAGGGCACAGGCCCAGGCAAGAGTACGAACAGTGAGCATGGAACCTCCCCAGATTGGTGGCGTGATCATAGCCGGATGGAACTGCGATCGACGACACTATCGCCATGTCGACACCGATCCCCCCACTTCATCTCGATGAACGCTTCGCCGTCGTCGACAAGCCCGTCGGCCTGATGCTGCACGACAGCGCACTGGCGCGCGGCGAAACCGATTTCCTCGCCGACCGCCTGCGCGAACAATTCGGCCGCGACATCTTCCTCATCCACCGCCTCGATCGCGCCACCAGTGGTTGCCTGCTGCTGGCCTTCGATCGCGACACCGCATCGGCGCTGGGCAAGGCGTGGATGGCGGGCGATGCCGAGAAGGACTATCTCGCAGTGTGTCGCGGCTGGCCGGCGGACGACGACTTCATCGTCGATCATCCGCTGGATGGCGGCCCCGGCAAGCCGGTGAAGAAACCGGCGCGCACGTGCTTTCGGCGCTTGGCGACCGGCGAACTCGAAGTTCCCTCGGCGGGATTCCCGACCTCACGCTATGCATTGCTGCGCGCGAGCCCGGAGACCGGCCGTTTCCGCCAGATCCGTCGCCACCTCAAGCACCTGTCGCATCACCTGATCGGCGATACCAGCCATGGCGACGGCCGCCACAATCGCCAGTTCCGCATGCTCGGCATCCATCGGATGCTGCTGCACGCGGAACGCTTGTCATTCACCCATCCATACAGCGGCGAACGACTCGCAATCACTGCGCCGCCCGATGCGGAATTCGCGCGGGCGCTGGCCTTGTTCGACTGGACCGTTTGATCAGGGCTCGATGATCAGGGCTTGGTCGGCGCGGGCGTGCGTTGCATCTCGCGGCCGAAGTCCTTGCCAAAATCACGCATCGCCGGTTCCATCTCGCGTGCCATCGATTCCATCGCCGGCTGCATCGCCTCCATCATTTTCGGCATGGTGTCGGCCATGGTGCGCATCATCGGCGCCATCGCGCGCATCATCGCCGGCATCTCCTTGGCCATCGCCTGCATCGCCGGTTGCATCTGCTTCATCATCTTCGGCATCTGGCGCATCGCTTCCTGCACCTGCGGTTGCGCTTTCTGCAGCTCGGCGGTGGCCTGGTGCATGGCATTCGTGGCGTCTGCGGCGGAAGGTAGGTCCTGGCCGGATGCCGGCGCAGCGTTCGCCGGATGTTGCACAACGGGATCCGTGCCGGCGGCATGGGCGCCGGACCAGACGAGGGTCAAGGCGGCTGCGAGGGCGATGCGATTCATGGCGTGGCGATCCTTGCTTCAAGGCGACATCTCGAACCCAGTATGCTCGGAAGCGCGCGTGGATCGCGTCAAGATCGCGGGGCGGGGCGCTCAACTGGCATTGTGCTATGTGAACATCGGCGCGACAGGGGTTCCCATTTAGACTTCGAACCATGGACGACATCACCATTCCCGAATCCGAACTGGTCGAGCGCTTCGTGCGAGCGTCGGGTGCGGGCGGGCAAAACATCAACAAGGTCGCCACCGCGGTCGAGCTGCGCTTCGACATCGCGCAATCGCCGACGCTGGACGAGGCCGTGCGCGAACGCCTGCTGGCCCGCCGCGATCGCCGCGTCACCGGCGACGGCGTGATCGTGATCCAGGCGCAACGCTTTCGCACCCAGGATCGCAATCGCCAGGATGCGCGCGACCGCCTGATGGTGTTCATCGCGCACGGCATGCACGTGCCGAAACCGCGCAAGGCGACGCGTCCGACCCGCGGATCGAAGGAACGCCGCCTGGAATCGAAGCGTGGTCGCAGCGAAATCAAGCGCGGTCGCACCGGCAAGGATTGGGATTGAACGAACGAATGAATGAAGCGCCTGTGCAACACCCGCCGACGCCGGCAACCGACGGGCGACTCCTGCCGTTGCCGCCGCACGCGCCATGGGTGCGCAACAGCCGGTTCTCGCGCTGGTTCGGCCGCACGTTGTTGCACCTCGGCGGTTGGCGCATGGTCGGTGCATTTCCCGATGTGCCGAAACTGGTGCTGATCGGCGCGCCGCATTCGTCCAACTGGGATGGCGTGTGGGGATTCGCGGCGAAGATGGCGCTCGGCCTCGACATCCGCATCATCGGCAAGAAGGAATTGTTCTGGTGGCCGATGGGCCCGATCCTGCGTCGCCTCGGCGTCATCCCGATCGATCGCCGGGCGCCGGGTGGATTCATTGAGCAGATCGCCGGACGCATCCGCAGCGCCGACCAGTTCTGGCTGGGAGTCGCGCCGGAAGGCACGCGCAAGCAGGTGCGGGAATGGAAGAGCGGATTCTGGAAGATCGCGCACGCCGCCGAGGTGCCGGTGCTGTTCGCGTATTTCCACTATCCCGACAAGGTGATCGGCATTGGCCCGTTGTTGTGGACCAGCGATGATCCCGTCGCCGACATGGTGCGCATCCGCGAATGGTATCGGCCATGGCAGGGCAAGAACCACGGCACGATTTAACTACCGTGGCGCGACGCCATTCACCAATATCGTGAACAAGGCCTGCGCGACGTCGGGCAACGGCCGCTGGGTGATGCGCCCGAGTACGCCATCGCCCTGCAGTGATGCCAGACCATGCACCACCGACCAGCCGGCCAGCGCGACATCATCGGCGCTATGGGTTCCGGCCATCCCGGCTTCGACGCATTCGCGCGCGGTGCGCAACACCACGGCGAACGCTTCCTGTCCGGCGTCGAGCAGGTCGGGATGCTGCAGCTTGTTGCACTCAGGGCCGAACATCAGGCTGTAGAGCTGCGGGTGACCAGCGGCGAATTGCAGATAGGCGCGGCCGACGGCGAGGTAGCTGTCGATCGGTGTGGTCGCGGCGACACGGGCGGCTTCGGTGGTGCTGGCGAGTTCACGGAAGCCCTCGGCCAGCACTGCGGCGAGCAACGCATCGCGATCCTCGAAGTGGCGATAGGGCGCCGCCGGACTCACGCCGGCATGCTGCGCCGCAGCGCGCAAGGTGAGTGCGGAAGTGCCGCCCTGATCCACCAATTGACGTGCAGCCATAAGCAACGCGCGGCGCAGATCGCCGTGGTGATAGCCCTGCGGGCGGGGGATGGGACAGAAACGACGCTTCATGTTGACAATCATAACATCCCGTCATAACGTCATGTGATTGCGATAAACATGATGCTGTCGCCGTGACAGCCCCGAGGAGGACCGTGATGCAACACAACCCGTTCGTGTGGTCGGAAATCTACGTGCAGGACATGGCGCGTGCGCGCAAGTTCTATGAAACGGTCCTGGCGATCAAGCTGGAGGACCACCCGGTTCCCGCCGACATGCAGATGGAAATGCTGTTCTTCCCGGCGCAGATGGAAGCGCCCGGCAGCGGTGGCGCCTTGGTCAAGATGGAAGGCGTGCCTTCCGGCATGGGCGGCACCCTGGCGTATTTCGGCTCGGAGGATTGCGCGATCGAAGCGGCGCGCGTCGAGGCGGCCGGCGGCAAGATCTTCAAGCCCAAGTTCTCCATCGGTGAATACGGCGCGATCGCGTTGTGCCACGACACCGAAGGCAATCTGTTCGGCCTGCACTCGATGAAATGAGTCGCGGCGTTTCGTCCGCCATTCGTCACCAGGGAGGCGCACAATCGGCCTCCCGACAGGCAGGAGACGACGATGAATCCATATCTCAGTTTCAAGGGCGACTGCAGGCAGGCGTTCGATTTCTACCAGCAGGAACTCGGCGCGAAACTGCTGTTCCTGATGACCTGGGGCGAGACGCCGATGGCGGATCAGGCGCCGGGCATGGGCGACGCCATCATGCATGCCACCCTGCAATTTCCCGACGGCAGCATCCTGATGGGCGCGGACATGCCGGCGGAACAGCGCAAGGCGATCCAGGGATGTTCGCTGTCCATCGGTGCGAAGGATGTGGCGGATGGCCAGCGGCTGTTCGCGGCGTTGTCGAAAAACGGCCAGGTCACCATGCCGTTCGAGAAGACCTTCTGGGCCGAAGGCTTCGGCATGTGCGTCGACCAGTTCGGCGTCCCGTGGATGGTCAATTGCGAGATGAACGCGAAGCAATGATCGTCACCCCGCGCATCGCGATGCATGGCGATGCGCCTTGATGAAAGGAGAGCAGCGATGTATGTCGATGTGTTCGTGATTCCGGTTCCCGAAGCCAAGCTGGACGAATACAAGAAATTCAGCCGCAAGTGCGCGCCGGTGTGGATCAAGCATGGTGCGTTGAGCTATTCCGAAAACGTGGCCGATGACGTCGAGCCCGGCAAGGTCACCTCGTTTCCGCAGGCGGTGAAACTCGCGCCCGGCGAAACCGTGGTGGTCGGCATCGTGACATTCGCCTCGCGCAAGGCGCGCGATAAGGCGATGGGAAAGATCATGTCCGACCCCCTGCTTGCGGCGATGGCGCCGGGAGACATGCCGTTCGATGGCAAGCGGATGTTCTGGGGCGGTTTCAAGCCGTTCCTGACGCGGAAAGCCGCCGAATAACCGTCACGGCGTGGTCAGGCGCAGCGCCAGCCACACCGCCGCAAGGATCGGCAACAGGATTACGGCCAGTGTCGCGATCGCCAGCAGGGCGCGTGCCCACGGTGGCAACGGGCTGGTGTCACGGTTTGTCACCACGTCGGTGTCGGCGATGCGATCGTGCAGGCTGCGGAACGGCGGCAACAGCGCGAGCAGATGGCCGAGGTTGAGGCTGAGCCACGACAGCCCCGCCGCGAGTTGTCGCAACAACAGTTGCCAGAAGGTCGCGCGATACCCCGAAGCATCGACCACGCGCAGGCCGAGCAGGTGCTTGCCGGGCGAGCCCTGCCATGACGATTGTTCGCCCGGCAGATTCCACGCTGCCGAAAGCACGGCATAGGCCGCTGTCACCACCAGCACGGCATCGGTGATGCGGTACGCGAGGGTCGTCACTGCCGCGTGCAAGACGGGATCGGAGAGCAGGCGCGCATAGAGGGCGCTGGCGTCGGCATCGATGGATGGCGTGTTCGCCATTGCGCCGTTCATCGCCGAACGCAGGGTGTCGATCGTGGCAGCGGCTGCACGCAGGTCGGCGCGCCACCAAGGGGCCGTCAACAGCAGCGACAGCGGAGTGAGGGCGGTGAAATCGATCAGGAAGGCGGCGCAGCGCCGTTGCCAGTGCGGATTGCGCAGTGGCGGCGGCCTCATGCCGGCGCGGTATTCGGTTTGAGCAGGCCTGCAGCGAGGATGCCGGCTTCATAGAGCAGGCACATCGGGATCGCCAGCATCAACTGCGAGACGATGTCGGGCGGGGTGATGATGGCGGCGACGATGAAGATCGCGACGACCGCATAGCCGCGCCACTCGCGCAATTGTTTCGGCGTCACCACGCCCATCAGCACCGCGATCACCAGCGCCACCGGCAGCTCGAAGCTGAGGCCGAAGGCGAAAAAGATCACCAGCACGAAATCGAGATAGGCATTGATGTCGGTCATGCGCGCCACGCCCGGTGGCGTGGTGTGCGCAAGGAACTTGAACGTCGCCGGCAGCACGCCGAAATACGCGAAGGCGCAGCCGATGTAGAACAGCAACACCGCCGACACCAGCAGCGGGATGGCGATCTTGCGTTCGCGCTGGTACAGCCCGGGCGCGACGAACGCCCAGGCCTGGTAAAGCACCCACGGCATCGCTGCCATCACCGCGAGGACCAGCGACAGCTTGACCGGGGTGACGAACGGTGACGCGACGCCGGTGGCGATCAATTGTCCGCCGGCGGGCAATGTTTTCAGCAGTGGTTGCGCCAGCCAGCCATAGAGCTGGTTGGCGAACGGCAACGCGACCGCCAGCAGTACGCCAATGCCGATCAGCGCGCGCAGGATGCGCATGCGCAATTCGAGCAGGTGCGGGATCAGTCCCCCGACCAGCGATTCCGGATCATCGAGCATGCTCATCGTGCTGGACTATCCGCCGTCGTGGGGACGATCGGGTGTCATAGTGCCACTGTCGCTATTCGTGGGCTTCGGCGTCGTCTCCCCCGTAATCACTGGCAGGGGTGCGCGCAGTTCGGCGCCGACATCATGTACCGCCTGCTTGGCGCTGTCGACGTGCTTGCGCAGGTCTTCGGCAGCGAGTTCGCGTTCCAGTTCGGCGCGCATGTTGAACCAGTAGGCGCGCACGCGACGGACCCACAGCCCGGCGAATCGCGCCGCTTTCGGCAAGCGTTCCGGCCCGAGCACGATCAGCGCGATGATGCCGATGACCAGCAGTTTGCCGAAGCCGAGTTCGAACATGGCGGCGTGGTTCCGTGATGGCGATCAGCGCGGCGCTTGATCGTCCTGCTTGCTCGGCTGCGCGGCGGCGCCATCGTTGCGCTGCGAGTCGTCGCTCAGGCTCTGCTGCGGCTTCTTCTCGTCGTCATCGGTGTGCATGCCTTTCTTGAACTCGTTGATCGCCTTGCCGACATCGCGGGCGCCACTGGTCAGGCGCTTGGTGCCGAACACCAGCAGCACGACGATGAGGACGATGATCCAGTGCCAAGTACTCATGGCAAGATTTCCATTCGTTCAATACCAGATGTGAGGATACCGCAGCGCCTCAGGGCTTGCCGGACTTCTTTTTCGCTGGCGCGGCGGGGGCGGGCAGTGCTTCCGTGGTAACGCCGGGCTCCGGCTCGGGTTGACCGCTCGCCTGTTCAGGCGCGCTGGATGTCGTATCGGATGTTGCAGCTGTCGTCGTCGCGGCCGGCGTGGTTGCGCCACGTTCGGCGGCTTCCACTGCGCGATCGATGTCGGCGCCTTTCTCGCGCTGGACCAGGCGGCGATTGTGGGCAGTGGCGCCGGCTTCCTCCAGCGTGTCGCGGAAATCGACCAGCACATTGGGCGCGCGTTTCGGCGTGCGTTGTTCGAAGATCATCCGCGGTGTCGCACCGGGACCGTACATGCGCTGGTTGGCCTCGTCGTCGATGGCGATCACCGCGCCGTCGAAGGCGACACCGGCGAACAGGCCGCGTGCGCGCGACCACGACCAGATATCGGCCTTGAATTGCGCATCGGTACCGGTGGCGGCATCGCGCCCGATCGGACCGGCGGCGACGCTGGCACCGGCGCCGAGCGTGAGCTTGCCGGTGGTGATGTCGTTGAGGCCGCGCGCGGTGCGGAACACCATCACGATGTCGGATTTCTGCACGCCGATCTGGAAACCGACGCTGCCGCCGGTCAGGCGCACGAACACCGGGTTCGACCAGGTGCCATCGGGATTGCGCATCGAGAACAGGCCGTGGCCGCGGCGACCGCCGAAGACGAAACCGACCTTCAGCGCATCGGGCACCACCAGGATGCCGCGCGCTTCATCGAACAGGCGGTCGGGGATCGCCTGTTCCGGGATGGCCTGGATATCGCGCAGCACCTTCAGCGCCTGTTGCGTGCGCTGGGCATCGGTCGGATCGTCGGCGGCGAGCGCGGGCAGGGCGACGCACAACGCCAGCAGCAGGACAAGACGCGCGAGCAAGGGGCCAGGAGCAAATCGGGACATGGGCAACCGGAACATGCTGGGGATCAGCGATCCTAGGCCGCGATTGCGCGTAGCCGCAACCCGGGCACGATCTGCGATGCGGGGGCGATTAAGCTATGCAGATGTCGAAACCGTCCAAGCGCGCCCTGGTGCTGGTCAATCTGGGCACGCCGGCCGCGCCCACGGCGGAGGCCGTGCGTGACTATCTGTCCGAATTCCTGATGGATCCGCGCGTGGTGCAACTTCCGCGCCTGCTGTGGTGGCCGTTGTTGCACTGGGTGATCCTGCCACGTCGCAGTCCGGTGGTCGCGCACAAGTACGCCGCGATCTGGACGGAGGAAGGATCGCCGCTGGCGGCATTTACCCGACGCTTGGCGGCACGCGTGCAATCGGCAATGCCGCAGTGGCGCGTGGCGATGGCGATGCGCTACGGCGAGCCGGCGCTGGCGAAGACGCTGGAAGGCTTGATTGCCGATGGCGTGGACGAGATCGCGGTGCTGCCGCTGTATCCGCAATATTCCACCACCACCACGGGATCGGTGGAGGACGTGGTGGCGAAACTGCGCGCGCGGCATCCGCAGATCATGTTCAAGTGCGTGCACGACTATCACCGTGATCCACGGTGGGTGGAAGCGATCGCGGCCTCGATTCGCGCGCATTGGCAGCAGCACGGTCGCGGCGAACAACTGCTGTTCTCGTTCCACGGCATTCCCGAGCGACTGGTGCGCAACGGCGATCCCTATGCCGCCCATTGCGAAGCGGGCACCGCGGCGATCGCGGAGGCATTGGGCATTGCCCGCGACGACATCCTGCTGACATACCAGTCGCGCTTCGGGCGCGACCGCTGGTTGCAGCCCTACACCTTGCCGACGTTGCAGCAACTCGCGCGCGATGGCGTCCGCGACGTCGACGTGGTCTGTCCCGGCTTCGCGGTGGATTGCCTGGAAACCCTGGAGGAAATCGCCATGCTCAATGCCGAGGCCTTCATCGCCGCCGGTGGGCACGCGCTGCGCTACATCCCCTGCCTCAATGATGGCGATGCCCATGTGCAGGCCATCCAATCCATCGTGGGAGCGCACGCATGAGCCTCGACCTGCACGACGCCACCATCGACATTCCGCTGGGCACGATCACGGCGTTGCATTCGTCATCCAGTGCAAATGCACCGCGCGTGCTGGCGTTGCACGGCTGGCTCGACAACGCCGCGAGCTTCGTGCCGATGGCGCGGCATCTCGACGGCATCGAACTGGTCGCGATCGATCTGCCCGGCCACGGCCATAGCGTGCACTTGCCGCCGGGCGCGATCTACACCTTCGAGATGGCGGTGCATCACGTGCTTGATGTCGCCGATGCGTTGGGCTGGGAGCGCTTCAACCTGCTGGGCCATTCGATGGGCGCGGGCATCGCCAGCCTGGTCGCGGCGTCGTGCCCGCAACGCGTCGAACGGCTGGTCTGCATCGAAGCCTTGGGCGGTCTCGCCGACAGCGCGGAAAACACCGCCGTGCGCATGCGCGAATCCGTCGCGGCGATGCGTGCACTCGATGCCAAATCGCTGCGGGTGTTCCCGCAATTGGACGTGGCGATCCAGGCGCGGATGCGCGCCAACGCGATGAGCGAGCCGGTGGCGCGACTGATCGTCGAACGCGGCGTGCGCGCAGTCGATGGCGGCTGGCAGTGGAGCAGCGATCCGCGCCTGATGGTGCCGACGTGGATCCGGCCGGTCGATGCGCAGGTGGTGGCGGTGTGCGGCGGCATCGAATCTCCGACGCGGGTGGTATTCGCCGATCCGGCACAACCGTATCTGCCCGACGATGTGCGTCGTCGCTATGTCGATGCGGTGCCAAACGGAGAGCTACTGGTGCTGCCGGGCACGCATCATCTGCACATGGAAACGCCGCAGCCGGTCGCGGAGTGGGTCGGATCGTTCCTTTCCGGCTGAAGAAAACTCAGTGGTCGCCGTGCGGTGTTTCGGCGTCCGAGTAGGGGAAGCGGATGTGGCCGAAACGCACCAGCAATACCGCGACCGCGAGCAGCACGATGGAAATCGCGACGCCCAAGGTGTCAGCCCAGCCCAAGTTCTGGTTTTCCAGCATCAGGTGGCGCGCCAGTGACACCATGGTGATGTAGAGCGGCATGCGTACCGGCAATTTCCCGGCCTTCCAGTACGTCTCGATCATCGACAGCACTTCGAGGTAGATGAAGAGCACCAGCAGATCGGTGACTTCGACCCGGCCCTTGTGCCACATCGCGGCGACTTCCTGCACGCCGGCGGTCAGCGTCGCCAGCAGCGCGACGATCAGCCCGATGTATTCGAACAGCGGCAGGATGCGCATTCCGCTTTCGCGGATGCTGGTGGCGCGCAACAACCCTCGATCCATGGTTGGTTCCCGGTGTCGGTTGGCCAGAGTGTGCCACGAGAGCAAGCACCTAAGTCAAAGCGATCTCAGGTCAAGGCACGCAACCGCGCCTTGAGCGCACGACCTTCGGCGTGGAAATAGGCGCGTTCGCGGCGCCAGTGCGGGCAGCGCGCCTGGACTTCGCGCCAGAACGCCGGCGAATGATCGGCGCGGATCAAGTGACAGAGTTCGTGCACCAGCACGTATTCGAACGCGGACGGGCGCGCCAGCACCAGCGACAGATCGAGCGAGACCACGCCCGAGGGCGCCAGCGATCCCCACTGCGAACTCATCTTGCGCAAGACGATCCGCGAAGGCTGCCGCGGCAGTGCCGGCGCATGCTGCGGCAACCAGCGGGCGATGTCGGCGCGCGCCTGCGCCTCGTAGAAATCGCGCAGGGCACGACGCGTCGCCGCATCGGAATCACCGCGACGCTCGAACAGCAATTCGCCATCCACCAGTGAGACACGATTGATGCGCCCGGCCAGCCAGCGCACCGGCAGCCACTCGCCGCGCAACGGCAGGGTCGCGGTGACGCCGGCGCGCAACGGTTCCGGCGCATCGATGGCGAGATGCGCGAGTTGTGCTTCCAGCCACGCCACGTGATCCTGCGCGAACTGTTCGGCGGTGCGCAGGCTGGCGCGCATGGGCAGGGTCAGGCGCGGGCCGCGTTCGTCCACCGACAGTTTGATGCGGCGCGCGCGCGGGTGGCGCTTGCAGGGCAGTTGCAACGTACGCCCGTCACCGAGGCGCAGGGCGAGGTCGGGCAGATCATCGCGACCTGCGTCGGCCACTATCCCACCTTGCTCAACTTGAGCACGGGCTCCAGCACGGTGAACAGGCGGTCGAATTCGGCGGCCATCAGCGCGAAGCGCGCATCAAGTTCGGCGCGGACGTCATCGCGATCGCTGGATTCGAGTTGCTCCACCGCGCCATCGAGCAGCTTGAACTTGCGGATCACCAGATCGTCGCCGAGCACGAAACTGACGTGATCGTCCAGCTGCAGCGCCAGTCGTGTCACCTGCTTGCCGGATTCGAGATGCGTCTCGATTTCCTCGCCCGACAATTCCATGCCTTGCAACTTCACTACCGCGCCGGAGTCGCCGGGATCGCGCAGTTCGCACTCTTCGCCCAACGACAATCCGGCCGGCAATGCCTCGCCGGCCAGCCAGCCGGTCAGCAACGTGCCGGTCGCGACTTCGGCGTTGAGCGGTAGTGCCGGGAAACTGCCCAGCGCTTCGCGCACCTGCGACACCACTGCTTCTGCCGACTTCTTCGATGAAGTATCGATGGCGATGACGTGGTGCTTGAGATCGACCAGTGCATCGGTACGCACGGGCCGCACGAAGGCACGCGGCAGCAGGTCGGTGACGAGCTCGTCCTTCAACTGGCGACGCATCTTGCCGCCCGGCTTGCGGCCGTTGCGCGTCTCGAATTCGGCGATCTTCTTCTGCAACTGGTCGTTGACGACGGCGGACGGCAGCAGGCGATCCTCGCCGCCGACGGCGAGCCAGATCGAACGTTCGATCTGGTGCAGGAAGGCGGCCTCGTCATCGAGCTGGCCGAACGGCGGGATGAAGCCGCGCGACGACAGTTCGAGCGGACCGACCGGTTTCAGCGCGGTCTCGCGCAGGCGTTCGTCGATGTCGGTGAAGGAAATGGCAGCGGGGAAACGGAACAGCGTGAGGTTGCGAAAGAACATCGAATGACCAGAAAGGGGAAGGGAAACGGATTCCTCGGGCAGCGCCTGCGGAATGTCGGGAATCAATCGTGGCCGCGTGGCGTCTCACCACCCGAGAGCCATGCGTGCGTATCGGGCAGTGTCGCACCGCCGTGCTTGCCGAGCGCGAGGAAATCGAACAGTTTGGGATCGGCCAATTGCGACGGGCGGATATCGCCGAGCGCACGCGCCATGGTTTCGACGCGACCGGGCGATTCCTGCTCCCACTGCTCCAGCATCCGCTTGACCTGCTTGCGCTGCAGGTTTTCCTGCGATCCGCACAGATTGCAGGGGATGATTGGGAATTGCCTGGCGTCGGCATAGGCCTCGATGTCGCTTTCGCGCACGTAGGCCAGCGGACGGATCACCACGTGCTTGCCGTCGTCGCTGAGCAACTTCGGCGGCATGCCGCTGAGCTTGGCGTGGAAGAACAGGTTGAGGAAGAAGGTGTTGACCATGTCGTCGCGATGATGGCCGAGCGCGATCTTGGTGTAGCCGTGTTGTTCGGCGTAACTGTAGAGCGCGCCGCGACGCAGGCGTGAACACAGCGAGCACATCGTCTTGCCTTCGGGGATCACCCGGCTGACGACGGAATAGGTGTCCTGCTCGATGATGTGGAAATCGACGCCGATCGAGCGCAGGTAATCCGGCAACACCTGCTCCGGGAAGTCGGGCTGCTTCTGGTCGAGGTTGACCGCGGTGAGCGAGAACGACACCGGCGCCTTCTTCTGCAATTGCAGTAGGACATCGAGCATGGCGTAGCTGTCCTTGCCCCCGGACAGGCAGGCCATCACCTTGTCGCCGTCCTCGATCATCCCGAAATCGGCGATGGCACGACCAACCTGGTGGCGCAAGCGCTTGGCCAGCTTGTCGGCCTCGTGCTTGTCGACAGGCGCGGTGCGGCGCTGGGTTGCCGGGAGCGAGCCGGCGAGGGTCAGGGGGACTGTGGTGCTCATTCGCCTGGCATTTTACCCGCGGACGCCGACTTGTTCCGGACGCCGCCATCCACCGGGTACGCCGTCTTTCGACAGCACCCATTGCCACAGTTGCAGGTCGCGGGCGCGGAACGCACCGGCGCAGGACAACAGGTAGTAGCGCCACATGCGGTGGAAGGTTTCGCCGAGCCCGTCGGCGAAACGCGGCCACGCAGCCTCGAAATTCGCGTGCCAGGCCATCAGCGTCGGGTCGTAGTCGGCACCGAAGTTGTGGAGGTCCTCGCACACGAACAGGCCGTCCAGCGCATCGCCGATCTGCCCCAGCGCAGGCAGGTCGCCATTCGGGAAGATGTATTTGTCGATCCACGGATCGACCGTGGCATCGCGCTGGTTCTTGCCGATGGTATGCAGCAGGAACAGGCCGTCATCGCGCAGGCAGCGATGCGCGACGCGCATGAAGGCACGATGGTTGCGCCGACCGACATGTTCGAACATGCCGATGCTGACGATCCGGTCCACCGGCCCGCCGAGCGCGGCGGCATCGAGGTCGCGGTAATCCTGCAGGCGAAACTCCAACGGCAGTCCGGCATAGCGTTCGCGTGCGTAGTTGGCCTGCTCGCGCGACACGGTCACGCCGATGCAGTGCACGCCGTGGCGCTCGGCGGCATAGCCCATGAAACTGCCCCAGCCGCAGCCGATGTCCAGCACGCGCATGCCCGGACGGAGTCCCAGTTTGCGGCAGACCAGTTCCAGCTTCGCTTCCTGCGCTTGCGCGAGATCGTGCGCGCCGTCCTGCCAGAACGCGCAGGAATAGGCCATGCGCGGATCGAGCATGGCCGCGTAGAACCCGTTGCCGAGGTCGTAGTGGGCCTTGCCGACCTGCCAGGCGCGACGACGGCTCTGCCGGTTGGTCAGTCTGGCCTGCAGGGCATGCCAGGCCAGTCGTGCGGGATGCACCTCGCGGTCGAGATGGGCGCGCAACACCCGTTCGAAGAACATGTCCAGCGCAGTGCAATCCCACAGGCCGGCCATGTAAGCCTCGCCGAGGCCAAGGTTGCCTTCCGCGAGCACGCGATCCAGCGCCGCGGGGTCATGCAGGCGGATATCCCAGGGGCTGTCGCCATTGATGTGGATGCCGGCGCGGTCGAGCAATTCCGCCACCCAACGGCGCCGGGCGGTATCAGGAAGTGGCGCTTCGAGCGGGCGGGCGTCGGCTGGCATGCGGCGACATTGGTGTTCGACCGATGGCGCAGGCTGGCATGGTGGGCGTTAAGGCGCGGTGTCGGATTCAGGCGGTTCCGGCACCATGGCGATGACGACCGACGAATTGCCGGCTAAGCTCGCGGCATGCCCATCGACAGCGCCGACATCTCCCACCGGCTGGCCGAACTCAAGATCGAACATCGCGATCTCGATCTCGCGATCGGCCGCCTCCAGGCCACGGTGGAAGTGGACGATCTGGCACTGCGTCGATTGAAGAAACGCAAATTGCTGCTGAAGGACTGGATCGCCAAACTCGAGTCGATGCTGATCCCGGATACCCCGGCCTGATCAATGCAGCGGTTGTTCCGCGCGGTGGTAGAGATGGTCGTTGAGCTCGGCCAAGGCATCGAGCGCCTGGAACAGTTCGGTCTGGCGATGCAGGTCCATCTTCTCGAAGATTTCCTGCAGGCGCTGGCGCGCGGTGCCGACGGTGATTCCGAGCACTTGCGCGGCGTCCGCCAGCGTTTCACTGCGACGCAGGGCCACCGCGAAGTTGGCCTCGGAAACCGTCAGGCCGCATGACAGGCGCAAGGTCGCGGCGAGGTCGCCGTGGTTGCCGGTGGGCTGCAACGGGCGCACGAACAGCAAGCGGCGCGGCGTGAGGCTGGTATCGACGATCGGTTGCAGCGCCGCGTAGGCGACCACCTCGGCGTGGTGACCGTAGACCGGCACCGTGCAGGTGTTCGATGTGGCCGCGGCATGCCGCTGGCAAGTCGCCCATAGCGACTGGCTGCGCGCGTCGTGCATGCGCAACACGCTATCGGGGCCACGTTGCAGCCAGCCTTCGGCGAGACAATGCTCGGCGGGGCCGTTCATCCGCCGCACGTCGAAGGCGACGCCGAGTTCGAACACCGCCAGTCCGCGATGGCCGCGCAGGTCGCGTTGTCCGGCGGCGAGCCGTTGCTCCAGTTGCTTGTAGCGCACCCAGTGTGGTGCGAACGCGCGCAGGATGTCCATGCTGTCGTCACCGAACGGGCCGCGACGTTCGCTGCGGTTGATGGTGAGCAGGCACTGCGCGTCCTGGCGCATCACCCCGCACACGCCGGCGGAATGCAGGATGTCCAACGGCTGCAGCAACTCGCGGTAGTAGCGCGTCGCCTTGATCTCGTGCTCGCTGGCGAGATCGATGCCGTTGATCACCGAGCCGGCGGTCATCTGGCGTTCGCTGCGTTCCCACCACAGCTTGTCTTCGATCGTCGGGAATGCCGCGATGAAGCGCGCATGCGTCGCATCGTCATAGGCCGAGGTGGTGAAACGCAACACGTGCGGTCGCGACAGATCGAAATCGAACAGCGCGGCGGAATCCGCAGCGGCGATCTCGGCGAAGCGTTTCAGGAAGACATCGAATTTGCCCGCATCCAGCAGGCTGCCATAGAGGCAATCCAGCGTGTTGATCACTGTGCGCGTCCTTACGGCAGTGTTGAAGTCCATGTCAACTGGTGTTTCCAAGTCGCCTATCCTGCCACCAAACGCGACACTCTGCATGCGACACGGAAGCTCAGATGGAACGGGGGCAGCAACCGTTGTTCAGGGAGGACAACGCAGCGCTAGGCAAAGGTACGCCGCACCGATTCGCTAGACGCCGCGCGGTGGACCAAGGAGGGATCCGGCCGCCGGCGTCGTTTCGGCATCACCCGGAAAGTTGTGATTGCAAGCGCAGATTGCGCGGCGTTTGCCTTCAGTTGTTCAGTTCGCCGCTTTCGCGGTCTCCACCGCGTCGGGGCTGATGCGCTCGATGGTGTGGCGCAGTTCGCGGCCAAGGATGGTCTTGGCGTCGCGTGCCCAGGCGTCGAGGCGTTCGTCGAATTCCAGCTTGCCGTTGGCATCCGGCCACACCAGGCGCAGTGCGCGCAATTCGCGAATGAAGCCACGGAACAGTGATTTGTCGAAGAACTCCGGCGCGGCTGGCGCGTACAGCAGCGACAGCCGTTGTGCGGCGAGATGGCACAGGCTTTCCAGCTCGCCGGCCGACAGCGTGCCCGGGCCGTTCTTGGCCAGCACCGAAATCGCGATGTAGTAGCGCTCGAACGCCTGCCGCAACGGATGGCCGAGCGCGCGCAGGCGGAACACTTCGTCGGTTTCGCCAAGGCCGCGGGTCAGCACGCTGGTGTCGTTTTCCTGCGATTCGTCGAGCAAGCCTTCGCGCACGAACAAGTCGATGGTGCGTTCCAGTCGTTCCGCGAACCCGTCTTCGTTCCACGGCAGGAACAGTTCCGCCTGCAGGAAGGGATAGACGCGGCGACCAAGGTTGACCACCGTGGTGCGGGTCAGGCGACGATTCTGCAGGAAGCAGGTGGCGACCCACGCCAGCGCGGTGAACAGGTGCAGCACGTTGTTGCGGAAATAGGTGAGGAGGATCGCCTTGTCATCGTCCTCGACCTTGAGCACGTCGCCGAGCGGATGGCGAATGCGTTCAAGCACGTTGATCTCTTCACCGTGCGCGATGATCTGCTCCGGCGTGTGCGGCGTCACCGTGACACGATCGGAATACGGCAGTTCCTTCAGCAGCGTCTGCGACAACGCGATCTGCGCGATCAGGTCGGCTTCGCTCATCGAATGCTTGGGCGTGGACAGCAGCGCCATCGCCAGCAGGTTGATCGGATTGACGTCGGCGGCGCGGTTGACGTTCACCTGGATGCGTTCGGCCAATGCCTCGACGGTGTCGGACAGCCATTGCGGGCGATCATCCTCGTGCAGCGGCTTGCCGTCCCAGTCGTGCGCGTGTTCGGCCAGCACTTCGTCGAGACGGATCGGCTCGCCGTAGTTCACCACCACCTGCCCGTAGTTGGAACGCAACACCTTGGGAATGCCCATCAGCAATTGCCAGATCGATTCCTTCTGCTTGACCTTGCCCGAGAGTTCGTCGATGTAGCTGTTGCCTTCCATCAGTTTTTCGTAGCCGATGTAGATCGGCTGGAACAGCACCGGTCGCGCCGGCTGGCGCAGATAAGCGCGCACCGTCATCGAGACCATGCCGCCCTTGGGTTGCAGCAGGCGACCCGTGCGCGAACGACCACCTTCGATGAAGTATTCGATCGAATAGCCGCCCGCCACCAGTTGCGCCACGTATTCGCTCAGCACCACCGAATACAGCGCGCTGCCGCGGATGCTGCGACGGATGAAGAACGCGCCGCCCTTGCGCAGCAGCGTGCCGATCACCGGCATGTTGAGGTTGATGCCGGCGACGATGTGCGGCGGCACCACGCCTTCGGTGTAGAGCAAATAACTCAGCAGCAGGTAATCCATGTGGCTGCGATGGCTGGGTACGTAGATCACTTCGTTGCCGGGCGCGACGGCCTTGAAGGCATCGAGGTGATGGACGAGGATGCCGCGATAGATGCGGTTCCAGATTGGTTGCAACAGGAAGCTGGCGGAACGCACCACCGGATGCGAATAGTCGGCGGCGAGTTCCCAGGCGAAAGCGTGCGCCTTCTTCCACGCCTCGCCATTGCTGCTGCCGTCACGACGCGCGGTATCGGCGATGGCGGCTTGCACGTCGGGCGCGGCCAGCACCTTGTCGATCAGCAATCGGCGCGTGGAAAGATCGGGCCCGATCACCGCGGCGCGGATGCGATGGAAATGCGTGCGCAACACCCGCGACAGCTTGCGCACCGTGCGTTCCGGCGGCAGGCCTTCATCGACGATCTCGCGCAGGGAAATCGGCGGCGCGAATCGCACCAGCGTGTCGCGGCCGTTGAGCAGCACCGACAGCAGGCGGCGGAAACGGCCGACCAGCGCCCAGTTTTCCGAGAACAGCACCGAGAACCAGCCGCTCTGCTTCTCCGGCGCGCGACCGATGAAGATCGACACCGGCACCAGCTGTACATCCAGCCAGTCGTTGTCGCGATGCGCCTGCAACAGCCGCGCCAGCGAGCCGGAGTGGGTGCGTTGTTCCGGCCCGTGGCCAAGTCCGAGTTGCTTGAGAGTGGTGGCGTGGCGGCGCGACAGCGCGACATAGGCGCGCTTGCGGCCCAGCGGATCACCGGCCAGCGGTTGCATCGGCGATGGCAGCCCGGCCTCGCGGCAGGCGCGTTCGAGGATCAGGGCATTGGTGATGCCGTAGTCCTCGAGGACGTAGCAGATGGCGTGGCCGTTGAGCAGTTCGGCCGCGTCCGGTGGTTCCAGCCTCAGCTGCAGCCAGGGGTTGAGCACCGCGCCCAGCAGGCGCGCCCACAGCGGCCGCTTGCCGGTGGTTTCGCGGGGGCGACGGTTGTTGGGCTCGACGGGCACCTGGCCCGGATCCGCGGGCGCGGCGGGCTGCTGGCTGGGCGTGGAGTCCGGGAATGGGAGGGAGTTCTGATCCGGCATGCGGGCATTCTAGCGGGGCGGGGCGGGTGGGGCGGCCGGGGCCGCGGGCACGGCCAGCGCCACCTCTGCATCCGCCAACATTCCGGCCAAGTACCAATGGCCATCGCGGCGCTCGACGGCGATATCGCTCTCCACCGCCTCGCCATGCACCAGATAGCGCACATGGACGCGGGCGTGGTCGCCATCCTGGTCCTTCAGGCGCGCCTGCACGCTGGAGAGGACATCGTCCAGCGACAGTCCGTACAGGGCCAGCGCTTGCTTTGCATTGCGATACAGCGGCGTGAGCCCGCGCAATGATCCGCGCATGCCGGCGGCGTGCAGCCCGGCGTCATCATGGATGGAAGAAGTCTTCGCGCCCTCGACCAGAAGCGTGATGGCCTGGTGCCCGAGCGTGCGATCGCCCAGCGGCGCGCGACTGCTCCAGTCGCTGAGCGCGACGATCAGGTTGGCGTAGTGCGCGCGCTGATCCGGCTGATAACTGCTTTCCTTCTGGATGTAGCGCACCGCGAACAGTCCGAGCCCGCGTGCGGCGCTTTGCAATTGCGCGGTCTGTCCGCCGAACTGGCGATCGAATGCCAGTCGCAGCTTCGTTTCCGCGCCGGTGCCATTGAGTGCGGTGAGCACCACCGGCAGTTTCGTCGACAGCGGCAACTCCGCAAGCGGCCAGCGCGAACGATCTTCGCGCCACGCCTGTTCCAGCTTGTCCTGCATCGCCGGTGGCACGCTGCGGCAAGGGATGGTTTCGAGTGCGTCGCTGCGCAAGGCATCGACCAGCAACGTCACTGCGGCTTCCGGCGTCTGCGCCTGCAGGCACGGTGCATTGGTGTTTGTTGCAACCGATGGCGCGCGATTGCAGGCGGACAGCAGCAATGCGCCACACAGGGCCAGCCGTGCGATCCCGCTTCGCGTCATCTCTGCCCCAATGGATGTCGTTGATACGGACGAATGCCCGAGTCTAACCGCAGCGTGGGGCGCGCGTGCCGTCAGCCGCCGTTGAGCATCGCCCGCAGGTCAGCCATCGCGCTGCGCGCACGCTCCTGCTTGCGTTCGCTGTCGGCAGCCGGATCGGCGCCATCGCGTTGCAGTTCCGTCGCCGGCAACTCGTCGATGAAGCGCGACGGCGCCAGCGTGGTGCGCTTGCCCCATTTGGTCGCTTCGCGTGCATGCGACAACCACAGCTGTTCCTTGGCGCGGGTGATGCCGACGTAGAGCAGGCGCCGTTCTTCCTCCAGTCGGCCCTCGTCGATGCTGGCTTCGTGCGGCAGGGTGCCGTCTTCCATGCCGACGATGAAGACGTAGCGGAATTCCAGGCCCTTGGCGCCGTGCAGCGACATCAATCGCACCTGGTTGCCGCCGTCGTCGCGATCATTGCGGCTGATCAGCGTGAGTTGCGCAGCGAGATCGCCCAGCCCGTTTCCTTTCGCGCCTTCGAACCATTCGGCGAGTTCATCGAGATTGCCGCGACGGATCGCGAACAACTGCTCGGTGCGGCATTGCGCCTTGAGCATGTCGAGCAGTCCGGATTGTTCGCTGAGGCTGCGCACCAGGTCGGCGGGCGACGATGATGCCGCTTGCGCGCGCAGGCGATGCAGGATCTCGACGAAGCCATGCAGCGCCGTCGAGGCCCGCGCCGGCAGTTGTTGCAGGATGGCGTTGGAATCCGCTGCGCGCACCATCGGCATGCCGGCGTGTTGCGCCAGTTCGGCGAGGCGCGCCAGCGTGGTCGCGCCGACTTCGCGCTTCGGCGATTGCACCGCGCGCAGGAAGGCGCTGTCGTCTTCCGGATTCACCAGCACCCGCAGCCACGCCAGTGCGTCCTTCACTTCCGCGCGTTCCAGGAACGCGGTGCCACCGCTCAGGTGGTAGGGAATGCGCAGCAGTTGCAGCGCCTTTTCCAGCGCGCGCGACTGGTGGTTGCCGCGGAACAGGATGCAGAAGTCGCTCCACGGCGCGCCGTGCTTCTGGGCGACGAAGCGGATCTCGCCGGCGACCTTTTCCGCTTCGTGGCCGGAATCGCGGCATTCCCACACGCGGATGCGCTCGCCGTCGGCGGAATCGCTCCACAGGGTCTTCAGATGCGCGTGCGGATTGTTGGCGATCAACTGGTTCGCGCTGCGCAGCACGCGGTTGCTGCAGCGATAGTTCTGTTCGAGCTTGATGATCTGCAGCGCCGGATAGTCGCGCGCCATCATGTCGAGGTTCTCGGGATTGGCGCCACGCCAGGCGTAGATGCTCTGGTCGTCGTCGCCCACGCAGGTGAATTGTCCCGCATCGCCGGCGATCGCCTTCAGCAGGCGATATTGCGCATCGTTGCTGTCCTGGCATTCGTCCACCAGCAGATAGCCGATGCGTTCGCGCCACGCCATCCGCGCATCGTCGTCGCTTTCCAGCAATTGCACCGGGATGCGGATCAGGTCGTCGAAATCGACCGCGTTGAACGAGATCAGTCGTGCCTGGTAACGCGCGTAGAGAGCCGCTGCCTCGCGCTCGCGGGTGCTGCGCGCCGATTCCAGCGCCTGTTCCGGCGACAGTCCGGCGTTCTTGGCGCGCCAGATCAGCGATTGCATCGCCTGCACCGCGTCCGCTTTCGCCCCGGGCATCAGGTCCTTGACCTGCGCTGCGGCATCGTCGGCATCGAACACCGAGAAGCCGCGCTTCAATCCGGCGCGCGCGTGCTCGATCTGCAGGATCCGCAGGCCCAGCGCGTGGAAGGTACAGATGGTCAGGCCTTCGCCACGATCGCCCTTCAGGCGCTTGGCCACGCGTTCGCGCATTTCGCGCGCGGACTTGTTGGTGAAGGTGATGGCGGCGATGCGTCGCGCCGGATAGCGTCCGCTGTCGACCAGGTGGGCGATCTTTTCCACGATCACGCGGGTCTTGCCGCTGCCGGCGCCGGCCAGCACCAGCAAGGGACCCTCGCTGTGGAGGACGGCCTGGCGTTGGGGCGGATTGAGACCGTGCATGGGCGGAGGACGAAGAATGGCTGGCCATTGTCTCATCGAAGCGGGCCGCGTCGAACCGTTCGCCGCCAGATCGGTATCATTCGCGGCAATGGCCAAGTTGTACTTCTACTATTCCGCGATGAACGCGGGCAAGACCACCACGTTGCTGCAGTCCGCGCACAATTATCGCGAGCGCGGCATGCGGGTGATGATCCTCACGCCCGCGCTGGACGATCGCGCCGGGCGCGGCGTGGTGTCGTCGCGGATCGGCCTCAGCGATGCCGCGGTGGCGTTCGGGCGCGACGATGACCTGTTGCAGCATGTGCGCGAGGACATCGATGCCCACGGCAAGCTCAACTGCGTGCTGGTGGACGAGGCGCAATTCCTGTCGCGTGCGCAGGCCTGGCAGTTGAGTGATGTCGTCGACACATTGCGGGTGCCGGTGCTGTGCTACGGGCTGCGCACCGATTTCCGCGGCGAATTGTTCGAAGGCAGCGCGGCGTTGTTGGCCTGGGCCGACGAGATGCAGGAGATCAAGACGATCTGCCACAGCGGTTCCAAGGCGACGATGACGGTGCGCGTGGACGATGCCGGTCGCGCCGTGCAGGAAGGCCCGCAGGTGGAAATCGGCGGCAATGACCGTTATGTCTCGGTGAGCCGCGCCGAGTTCAAGAAGATCATGCGCGGCGAAGGGCGGATCGACCCCGCTCAGTGCCCGCTGCCGTTCGCGCGCGAGGACTGACCGCGACGCGCTGGTGTCGGCGATGGCGCGCGATGTTCGCAGTCATCGTGCAGCGCCACCGCTTCACGCGACAGCGCGCCACCTTCGGGTTGCGCCGATCCGAGCAGCGGCATCAAGGCGTCGTAGCGTTGCCGGCCCAGCAGTGGATTGTTGCGGCATTGCGCATCGGCGGCATACAGGCGGAAACGCAGCGACAACAATCGCGTCGCCGGCACGTCGGCGACCTTGCCGGCGACATCGAGCTGGTCGCGCAGGCGGTCGAGTTCGGCGCCATCCCTGCTGGCGCGCGCTTGCGCCGAGAGCAGCAGCGCCTGCGCTTCCGAAGGTTTCGGGCTGGCATGGGCGACCAGCGGTTGCAGGCTGGCAACAGCCTCTTCCGCTGCGTCGGCATCGAGTTCGACATGCGCGGCGGTCGTTGCCAGCGACTGCTGCGCATCGTTGCCGTGGACCGTGCCGTCATCCAGCAACTTTTGCGCGGCCTCGGTCAGGCGGTGCGCGTTGGCGGCATCGCCGCGTTCGGACGAGGCGCGCGCTTCCAGCAGCAGCGCGGAGAATTGCAGGTCGCCGCGTCGCGGGCTTGCGCTCAGGCGGATGGCGCGTTGCAACGCACTGCGGGCGCGTTCGAGGTCGCCGAGTTCGTAGGCGTCGCGCCCAAGGCCGAGCCAGTTGCGGGCGAGGTCGCTTGAGTCATTGCTGGTCTGCGCGCTGGTGTTGAGCTGTTGCCACAGCGATTGCGCCTTGTCCCATTGCGACAGGTCCTCCGCCGATTGCGCGGCGGCAGCGCGCAAGGCCAGCGTGACCGGATGGTCGGGGCCCTGCAGCGATTCCGAGAGCGCCAATGCCTGATCGATGCTGCGCGCGGCAGTCGTGATATCGCCCATCGCACGCTGGGTGACGCCGATGCTGCGCAGGATGTCGATCGCCAGCGGGTGGCGATCGCCGGCGATCTTGTGCAGCTGCGCCAGCGCGCCCTGGAAGCGCGCAAGCGCATCGGGATAGTTGCCGGCATCGACCGACAGTGCGGCGAGATCGGTCAGGTTCTCGACCACGGCGATGTCATCGCCCAGCGCGCTTTTGCGCAATGCCAGCGATTGTTCGAACAGCCGCTGCGCGCCATCGCGATCGCCGACGCCGCGGCGGCAGCGTGCCAGTTGCGAGTCGAATTCGGCGACATGCGCCGGCAACTGCGCCTGTTGCGTCGATGCCAGACCCAGCAGTGGTTCCAGCGTGCGCCGGCAGGCATCGGGATCACCGAGCAGGCGCTGGACGCGACCGCGCAGGCTGACCGCGTCGAGTTGCAGGCTGGCTGGTGCGTCCGGCAACGCGGCGACGAGTTTGCGCTGGCGTTCCAGCAGATCCGCGGCACGCGGATACTGGCCGAGGGCGACGCGATAGCTAGCGACGGCACCCAGCAGTTCGGCATGCGCCTGTGGTTGCAGGCCCAGTTCGCGTTCGCCGCGCGCCTCCGCGGCATCGAGGAATGTCGCGACGTCGACCGGTTTGCCCTTGCGTGCGGCGTCGACGTTCTCGAACAAGCCGACGGTCAGTGCCTGCAGCGCCTGCGCGCGTGCCGCTTCGCGGATCGCTTCCTTGCGTTGCCACAGCGCGACGCCGAGCAACACCAGCAGCAGCGCGGCGATGCCAAGGCCGGTGGCGATCGGCCACAGTTGGCGGCGCACGAACTTGCGCGTGCGATAGAAGAAACTCTGGCCGCGCGCCAGCACCGGCAGGCCACCGAGATAGCGTTCGAGATCGCTGGACAGCGCTTCCGCCGATGGATAGCGCTGTTCGGGCAGTTTCGCCAACGCCTTGGTCACGATGTTGTCGAGATCACCCGACAGCTCGCGCGAGATGCGCCGGCGTTGCGCAGGCGTGTCGCCTTCGTCGCGCGCGACCGCCAGCGAGGGCCGTTGCGGTTCGGCGGCGAGGATCGCGTCTTCCCATTGCGCGCTCGATTCGCGCTTGAGCCGATAGGGTTTCTGCCCGGTCAACAGCTCGTACAACACCACGCCCAGCGAATAGACGTCGGTCTTGGTGGTGACCACTTCGCCGCGTACCTGCTCGGGTGCGGCGTAGTGCAGGGTGAACGGCCGCAGGCCGGTGCGGGTGTGTTCGATCGGTTCCTGCGGATCGTCGAGCAGCTTGGCGATGCCGAAATCGAGCAGACGCACTTCGCCATCGGCACTGACGAGGATGTTGGACGGCTTGAGGTCGCGATGGACGATCAGGTTGGCGTGGGCGTGGCTGACAGCGCCGCAGACCTGGCGGAACAGGGCGATGCGCTCGCGGGTATCGAGCGCATGTTCGCGCGCATAGGCGAGGATGCCGCGCCCTTCGACGAATTCCAGTGCGAGGTAGGGCTGGCCGTTTTCGCCGATCCCGGCATCGAGCAGGCGCGCGATATGCGGATGCGCCAGTCGCGCCAGGATGTCGCGTTCGCGGCTGAAGCGCAGTCGCAAGGTCGGGTCGGCCAGTCCCGGGCGCAGCAGTTTCAGCGCGACGCGGCGCGCGTACAGGCCATCGGCGCGTTCGGCCTGCCACACCTGGCCCATGCCGCCTTCGCCAAGCAATGCATCCAGCCGGTACGGGCCGATGCGTTCGCCTTCGCGCGGACCGGGCGGCGCGGTGACCAGCGGGGTGTCGATGCGGTGGTCGCGCGTTTCCTCGTGCGTCAGCAGGCGTTCGATTTCGTCGGCGAATGTGGGGTCTTCGGCGCGCAAGGCATCGAGACGTTGCCCGCGCGCGGCGGAATCGAGATCCAGCAGCGCATCGAGCTCGGCGGAAATGCGTTGCCAGCGCGCGCGGTCCATGCGATCAGCGGCCCTGCAGCATGTCCAGCAGGAACATCCGCGCTTTCTGCCAATCGCGGCGCACGCTGCGTTCGGAACGTTTGGTGAGTTCGGCGATCTGCGTTTCCGAGAGTCCGGCGAAGTAGCGCAGTTCCACCACCTGTGCGAGGTGTTCGTCGAGGGCGGCGAGTTGGGTCAGTGCGGCGTCGAGTGATAGCAGGTCTTCGTCGAGACGCAAGCCGTCGTCGGCAATCTGCGGTAGTTCGGCGATGCGTTGCACTGCATCGCCGCCGCCGCGTTTCAGCGCGAGCCGGCTGCGGGCGTGATCGACCACCACGCTGCGCATGGCCGAGGCGGCGTAGGCGAAGAAGCCGGCGCGGTCGGCGAAGTCGGCCTGCTGCCCGACCAGCTTGATGTAGGCCTCGTGCACCAGCGCGGTGGGATCGAGCGTCTCGTCGTCGGCGGGTTGCCGCAGTTGTCGCTGCGCCATCGCATGCAGTTCCGCGTACAGCGTCTGCAGCACGCGATCGAGCGCCGCGCGATCGCCGCCACGAGCTTCATCCAGCCAGCGGGTGATGCCATCGTGGGCGGTGGGATCAGGCACGGTCAGGGCGCGGCTTGCGGGTTGGAGGTCCAGCATAGCGGGACGGGATGAACGGAGCGCGTTTCATCTCTGGCAATGCGAGCACCACACGCTGGCGCGCTGGCCGATGCGATCCTCGCGCAAGCGGCGACCGCACACGCGACAGGGTTCGCCACCGCGACCATAGACCAGCAATTCCTGCTCGAAATAGCCGGGCAGGCCATCGGGACTGATGAAATCGCGCAACGTGGTGCCACCGCGATCGATGGCATGGGCGAGGATGACGCGCACCGCATCGGCGAGCTTGCGATAACGATCGAGCGACACCTTGCCGGCCTCGCGCGTCGGTGCGATGCCGGCGGCGAACAACGCTTCCGCCGCATAGATGTTGCCGACGCCGACCACCACCGATTGATCCATCAGGAAGGTTTTCACCGGCGCGCTGCGGCCACGGCTCAAGCGGAACAGATGATCCCCATTGAAAGCCACGCCATCGAAATCATCGGATAACGGTTCCGGGCCAAGCGACTGCAGCAGCGGATGGATCGTGCCCAGCGGTTGCCACAGCAGCAGTCCGAAACGGCGCGGATCGTTGAAGCGCAACACGTGCCCGGAGTCGAGTTCGACATCGACATGATCGTGCGCACGCAACGGCGTCGCTGCGGGCAGCACCCGCAAGCTGCCCGACATGCCGAGATGCCACAACGCGCTGCCGCGCCCGGTCTCCATCAGCAGGTACTTGGCGCGGCGCGAAATGTCGAGGATCGGTTGATCGCGCAGCAGCTTCGGCAACTCGGGCGGAATCGGCAGGCGCAGGTCGGGGCGACGCAGGATCATTTTGCGCACGCGGCGTCCGACCACATGTGGCAACAGGCCGCGACGGGTGGTTTCGACCTCGGGGAGTTCAGGCATCGCCGTCCACCGATTCAGTACACTCCGGGAACTTCATGGGGAGGAAGCATATGCGCAATGCATGGATCGGTCTGTTGGGGCTGGGCTTGGCCGCGGGTCTTGCGCTGCCGGTGCGCGCGGGCGTGCCGGTGGCAGTGCCGAATATCGGCGATATGCCATCCACCACGTTGCTGGGCAAGGATCGCAAGGACCAGGTGGTCGATCTCGCCAGCTATCGCGGCAACAAGATCGTCGTCATCACTTTCTGGGCGTCGTGGTGCGGTCCCTGCCGCAAGGAATTGCCGCAACTGGAAGCCCTGCAGAAGCAGGCGGGCGACAAGTTCCTGAAAGTGATCGCCGTCAACTGGAAAGACGAGATCGATGAGTACCGCGCGATGACGCGACAGATGTCCGGTTACACCATGACGCTGGCGCGTGATCGCGATGGCGATATCGCCGATGGTTATGGGGTGAAGAGCATTCCGAACCTGTGGATCATCGACCTGCAGGGCAAGGTGGTCGCGCACCATGTCGGCTACGGGGAAGGCGGGATGGGCGACGTGATCGCCGATATCAACAAGGTCATCACTGCAGAACAACAGCGTCAGCAGGCTGCGGCGGCGTCGGCCAAGCCCGCAGGCTGAACCGTCCGGCATGGGCTGCAGCCATGCAGGCTGAATACGCTGGCGCATGGAGGTGACGGCGGCGCGCGGAAGCGTCAACATGGCGGTTCTTCTTCCCCATGTGTTCCTCCCCGATGCTCGATTTCATCGCCAGCGGCTTCACCGGAGCCGGCTGGGGCGTCCTCGCCCTCTACCTCCTGCTCGCCACCCAGCTCACCATCTTTTCGGTGACGCTCTACCTGCATCGTTCGCTGGCGCACCGCGGCGTGGATTTCCATCCCGCCATCGCCCACGTGTTCCGTTTCTGGTCGTGGCTGACGACGGCGATGATCGCGCGCGAATGGGCGGCGATCCATCGCAAGCATCACGCCAAGTGCGAGACCGAGGAAGATCCGCACAGCCCGATGTACAAGGGCATCGGCAAGGTGTTCTGGAACGGTGTTGAACTCTATCGCGAAGCGCGCGCCGATCGCGCCGCGATCGACCAGTACGGCAAGGGCTGCCCGGACGACTGGATCGAACGCAATCTCTATACGCGTTGGGCGACCAGCGGCGTCGTCGTGCTGCTGTTCGTGCTGGCGTTCCTGTTCGGCGCCAAGGGCGTCGCCGCGTGGGCGATCCAGATGGCGTGGATCCCGTTATGGGCGGCCGGCGTGATCAACGGCCTCGGCCACTGGTGGGGCTATCGCAATTTCCACACCAGCGATACCGCGACCAATCTGTCGCCGTGGGGCGTGTGGGTCGGTGGCGAGGAACTGCACAACAATCACCACGCCTTCCCTAGTTCGGCCAAGTTCGCGCTGCGCAAGTGGGAATTCGACATCGGCTGGGCGGCGATCCGCACGTTCCAGTCGGTGCGTCTGGCGAAAGTGCTGCGTGTCGCGCCGACGCTCAACATCCGCCCCAACATCCGCGTGCCCGACATGGACACGTTGAAGGCGCTGCTGGCGCATCGTTTCCAGGCGATGACCGATTTCCATCGCCACGTGGTCAAGCCGGCGTTGCAGGAGGAAGCCGCCGCGCGCGACACCAAGCTGAGTCGCCTGCTGCCGCGCAAGCTGCGTCACGGGTTGGCGGATGAAGGTCGCTGGTTGTCGCCGGATTCACGTGCGCAGCTGGAGCAATGGGTGGCAGATTCCCCGCGCATCCGCACCTTGATCGAGAAGCGCGCGCAACTCGCCGCGGTGCTGGAAGCGCGCGGCCAGAGCGCCGCGGAAACGCTCGCGCGACTGCAGGCGTGGTGCAGCGAAGCCGAAGCCAGTGGCAGTCGTTCGCTGCAGGTATTCGCGGCGCGACTGCGTGGTTATGCATTGCGCGGGGCATCGTCGGCGATGCCTGCGTGACGATGCGCTGCACGGCGTGGATCGCGGCAATGTGTTTGCTGCCGCTGTCCGCGCTGGCGCAGGTGCGTGGGGTGAGTGATTACCTGCGCCTGATGGACGCCAACCATGATGGCAAGGTGCAGTTGTCCGAATATCAGGACTGGCTGTGTTACGCCTTCGATCGCATGGATCGCAATCACGATGGCGTCCTGACGCCGGACGAGCAGCCCGGCGGTCGCGGCAAGACCATCACCCGTGAGCAGTATCGCCGGCAATTGGCCGAACAGTTCCGCAAGCTCGACCGCAATCACGACGGCGTGCTGGATGCGAAGGAACTGGCCGCGCCGCCGCGCTGACCCCGGGCCCTGACTTCTGGGAGTGGAATCCTTCACGCCGCACGGCTAGGGTGGACGACTGTTCCCCCACAATCGGGACTCCGATGCGCCTGCGAACTCCATTGACCATGCTCGCCTGCCTGCTGCCCGTGGCACTGGCGGCGCAAACCCTCGCCGTTCCGCCGATCCGGTATCACGAGCGCACCCTGGCCAACGGCTTGCAGGTGTTGTCGGTCGAGGATCACTCCAGCCCGACCGTGAGCGTGCAGATGTGGTACCACGTCGGCTCGAAGGACGATCCGCAATCGCGCTCGGGGTTCGCCCACCTGTTCGAACACATCATGTTCAAGAGCACCAGGAACATGAAGCCGGAACAGATGGATCGCATGACCGAAGATGTCGGCGGCTACAACAACGCCAGCACCGGCAGCGACATCACCAATTATTACGAGATGGTCCCGTCCAATCACCTGCAACGCCTGTTGTGGGCGGAAGCGGAACGCCTGTCCAACCTCAAGGTCGATGAGGCCAATTTCAAGTCGGAACGCGCGGTGGTGGAAGAGGAATATCGCCAGAGCGTGCTCGCCAATCCCTATGGTCGCCTCTACAACGCGCTGGATCCGTCGTCCTACCGCGTGCATCCGTACAAGCGGCCGACCATCGGCAACATCGAGGAACTCGAAGCATCCTCGCTTGCCGATGTCGTTGCGTTCCATGACACGTTCTATCGTCCCGACAACGTGACGCTGATCGTTGCCGGCGATTTCGACCAGAAGCAACTTGATGGCTGGGTGGATGAATATTTCACCGGGATTGCCAGGCCGACCTCGGCGATCCCGAAAGTCACCGCGGTCGAACCGGCACGCACGGCCGACACGCGTGTCGCGCTGACCAGCGAAACCGCGCCGCTACCGGCGGTGGCGATGACGTGGCTGATCCCACCCGCCGCCGATGCCGACATCGTGCCGCTGGAAGTCGCTGCGGCGTTGTTGTCGCACGGCGAATCGTCGCGCCTCAACCAGTCGCTGGTGTATCGCACGCAGGTCGCGCAGAGCGCCGACGCCCAAGTCGATTCGCGCGTGGGGCCGGGACTGTTCGTGCTGACGGCGGTGATGGCGAGCGGGCACCAGACCGGCGAAGCCGAGAAGATGCTCCTCGACGAAGTGCGCAAGCTCGCCGATGGACCGATTCCCGCCGCCGAACTCGACAAGGTCAAGACGCAATTGCTCACCAGCCAACTCGAGCGTCGCCAGACCGCGGAAGGCAAGGCCTTCGCGCTCGGCAGTGCGGTGTTGCAGGAAGGCGACGCCGCGCGCGCCAACAGCGATCTCGTCGTATTGCAGGCGGTCACAAGCGCCGATGTGCAGCGCGTGCTGAAGCGTTACGTCCTCGACGCACATCGCGTCACCGTCGATTACCAGCCGGCCAAGGCTGCCGTGAAGGGAGCCGCGCCATGACTTCGTTGAAGATTTCCGCGCTCGCCTGCGCGCTGGTGATTGCCTGCGCCTCGGCGACGGCGGCCGATTTCCCGTCGACGCCGCCGGCGCCCGGTTCCGCGCCGAAATTGTCGATTCCGACGCCAGTGCGGCAAGTGTTGGCGAATGGCATGGAAGTGATCACCGTCGCGCGTCCGGGCTTGCCGCTGGTCACCGCGGAATTGCTGCTGCGCCGTGGCGGCGAACTGGATCCCGTAGGCAAGGCCGGACTTGCCGATCTCACCGCGACATTGCTGACGAAAGGCGCGGGCGGACGCAATGCCAGCGATCTCGCGCAAGCCGCCGATGAACTCGGTGGTTCGCTCGGCAGCAGTGCCGGCTGGGACAACAGCGGCGTCGGCATGACGGTGACCACGCCGAAATTGGCGGCGGCGTTGTCGTTGCTCGCCGACGTGGTGGAACAACCGACACTGGCGCAGGACGAACTCGATCGCGCCCGCGCACAGGCGCTCGATGACCTGCGCCAGCAGTTGAGTCGCCCGATGTCGATGGCCAGCCTCGCCGGCGCGCGACTGGTGTTCGGCGCCGGTGCCTACGGACATTCGCGCACGGGCACGCCGGCATCGCTGGCGCGCATCACCCGCGACGATGTCGTCGCATTGCACGCGCAGGTCTATCGCCCCGACAACGCGGTGCTGGTGTTGGCTGGCGACATCACCCCGCAGCAATCATTGCAGTTGGCGCAGGCCGCGTTCGCCAGTTGGGCGAAACCGGCGCAAGCGCTGGCGGCGGCACCGGCGGGACGAGCCGACGCGCATCTCCCGACGTTGCTGGTGATCGATCAGCACGGTGCCGGCCAGGCCGGCGTCGCCTTGGCCAGTCCCGCGCCCGATCGTGCCGATCCCGGTTATTTCAGTGGACAAGTCGCCAATGCGGTACTCGGTGGTTCCTATTCGGCGCGGTTGAATCAGGAAATCCGCATCAAGCGCGGACTGTCCTACGGTGCATCGAGTCGTTTCGATCCACGTCGCACCAGTGGACTGTGGAGCGCCGGTGCGCAGACCAAGAATCCGTCGGCGCCGCAGGTGGTCGACCTGATGCGCGGCGAAGCGTTGCGACTCGGTGACGCAGCGGTGCCCGCCGACGAACTGGCCGCGCGCAAGGCGACGCTGGTCGGTGATTACGGACGCAGCCTGCAGACCACGCAGGGACTTGCCGGTACCGTCGGCGCGCTCGCGGTGCAGGGCATCGACCTGGCGGAAGTCGCGCGTTACGTCGATCGCGTGCAGGCGGTGACGCCGGCGCAGGTTCGGCAGTACGCACATGCGCATCTCGATCCCGCCCACTCGGCAATCGTGGTGGTTGGCGATGCCGGCCAGTTCGGCGAGGCCTTGCGCAAGGCCCATCCCGATGCGGTGACGATTCCGTTCGACAAGGTCGATCTTGACAGCGCCGATTTGCGCGGGAAATAACGGTTCTGGTGGCAGCAAACGGTACGGGCGCCTTGCGGCGCCCGTTTTCGTTGCAGGGATGACGACGCGGATCACCAGATCCGCACGCGATCCTTGGGGTCGAGATACATCTTCTGCCCGGCGACGACGTTGAACGGCGCGTACCAGCCATCGATGTTGCGCACGGTCATGATGCGGAATCGCGCCGGTGCATGGACGTCGGTGGCGATGCGGTTGCGCAGGGTGGCATCGCGCATCTTGGTGCGCCAGCTCTGCGCGAAGGCGAGGAAGAAGCGCTGGTCGCCGGTCATGCCGTCGATCACCGGTGCGTCCTTGCCGTTGAGCGACTTGTGGTACGCGTCGTAGGCCACCGCGAGGCCGGCGAGATCGGCGATGTTCTCGCCCAAGGTCTGTTCACCCTTCACGTGCAGGCCCGGCAGCGCTTCGTAGGTGTCGTACTGCGCCGCGAGTTTCTGTCCCGATGCCTTGAAGTGCGCGGAGTCGGCCGGTGTCCACCAGTTGGCCATGCGGCCTTCGGCATCGAAATCGGCGCCGAGGTTGTCGAAACTGTGGCTGATCTCGTGGCCGATCGTCGCGCCGATCGAACCGTAGTTCACCGCGGCATCGGCCTTGGGATCGAAGAACGGCGCTTCGAGGATCGCCGCCGGGAAGTTCAGCGCGTTCTGCAGCGGCAGGTTCACCGCGTTGACGGTTTGCGGTGTCATCCACCACTCGCCACGGTCGGGCGCCTTGCCGAGCTTGGCGATCTGGTGCTGGTATTCGGCCAGTCCGGCGCGCTCGGCATTGCCCAGCGGATCGTCGGCCTTGATTTCCAATTGCGAATAATCGCGCCAGGTATCGGGATAGCCGACGCCGACCTTGATCGCTGCGACCTTGGCTTTCGCCTTGGCCTTGGTTTCCGGGCTCATCCAGTCGAGCTTGTCGATGCGCTCCGGGAATACCGCCAGCAGGTTGTTCACCAACTGGGTGATCTGTTCGCGCGAGGACGCCGGGAAATATTTCTCGACGTAACGCTTGCCGATGGCATCGCCAAGCAGGCCATCGGTCATCGTGAGGGCGCGCTTCCAGCGTTCGCGCTGCTGCGGGATGCCGTTGAGCGCGGTGCCATGGAATGCGAAGCCGAGATCGTCGAAGGCCTTGGGCAGGAACGCCGTGTTGTCGTCGATGGCATGGAATGCCAGCCACGCCTTCCACGCATCGATCGGCTGGCTGCCGACCAGCGCGGCGAGTTTGGTGACGGCCTGCGGGTGCCATGCATCGATCGCAGGCTGGCCATCGAGTCCCGCGGCCTTGAAGTACGCAGACCAGTCGAGGCCCGGTGCCTTCTTGGCGAAATCGGCCGTCGCCCACAGGTTGTTGGCCTTGTGCACGTTGTCGCTGTCGGTGAGCGGGGCATGCGCCTTGGCGATCTGCGTCTCGAGCGCCATGATCTGCTTCGCCTTGGCATCAGGGTCGGCGATGCCGGCCTGTTTCAACAGCGCGCCGATGTAGGTTTCGTACTTGCCGCGAATCTCGACCATCGCCTTGTCGTTCGACAGGTAGTAGTCGCGATCGGGCAGGCCAAGGCCGCCTTGCAACAGATAGGCGACGTTCTTCGACGGATCGGTCAGGCCCTGCGACACGAACAGGCCGAACAGGTGGTCGGTGTGATAGTTGGTGGCGTTGAGCGGGTCGACGTCGGCGCGCATGCCGGCGCCGAGATATTGCGCGAGCGCGGCCTTGTCCTTGATGCCGTCGATGCTGTCGAGCTCAGGCTTCAGCGGCGCCAGTCCGCGTTGTTCGATGCCGGCGGTGTCCATGAAGGCGTTGTAGGCATTGGCGATGCGCGCCTCGTCGCTGCCGGCGGCGGGCTTTGATGCCGCGATGCCCTGGACCAGCTCCTTCTCGCGCTGTTCGGCCTTGTTGAACACATCGAGGAACGAACCGGTGGCGGAACGGTCGGCGGGAATCTCGGCGGTCTTCGCCCAGGTGCCGTTGGCGTAGTTGTCGAAGTCGTCGCCGGGTTTCACCGACTTGTCGATGCCGGCAAGATCGATGCCGCCGGCCGGTGCCGCTGCCGGCGCCGCGGCTTTCGCAGGTGTGTTGGCATCGGTGGCGGGCGCGGAGGCGTTGGGCTTGCAGGCGGCCAGCGTGCCGAGGATGGCGAGCGCCAGCACGGTGTGGCGGAGGGGATGCGTATTCATGCAGATCACCTTGCGGGAGGGGCAGTCCGCGAGTGTGCGCCGATTGGTCTGGACGGCATGTGCAGGAAGTCATCGCCACACCCACAAAAAAACGCCGGCCTAAGCCGGCGTCCAGAGTGCCCATCCAGGGAGGTAATGGGCGGATGGCGCAATGCGCCTGGAGTCAGTGACCGCTGGCCTTGGTTGCGCCCAGCCCGGTTTCCGCGCGGACTTCCTGGGCTTCATAGGCGGCACGTTCGCGCTTGGCGTTCGCGCTCTTGTCGGTGATCGAGAACAGCCAGATCGACACGAACGCGATGGTCATCGAGAACAGCGCCGGCGAGGTGTAGGGGAATGGCGCCGAGCCCTTGGCGTGGCCGAGCGTGGCTTCCCACACCGATGGCGACAGCAGCGTCAGCACCAGCGAAGTGATCAGGCCGAGCGAGCCGCCGATCACCGCGCCGCGCGTGGTGCAGTTCTTCCACAGCAACGACAGGATCAGCACCGGGAAGTTGGCCGAGGCCGCGATCGCGAAGGCCAGCGACACCATGAAGGCGACGTTCTGCTTCTCGAAGGCGATGCCGAGCAGCACCGCGACGATGCCGAGGATGATCGTGGTGATGCGCGAGACCTTCAGCTCCGATCCCGGCGCCGGATTGCCCTGCTTGATCACCGTTGCGTAGAGATCGTGCGAGACCGCCGACGCACCCGACAGCGTCAATCCGGCCACCACCGCGAGGATGGTCGCGAACGCCACCGCCGAGATGAAGCCCATGAAGACATTGCCGCCGACCATCTTGCCGACCAGCACCGCCGCCATGTTGGCCGCACCGGCGCCACCCTTGATCACGCCCTTGGCGACATCGGAGGTTTCCGGATTGGTCAGCACCAGCGCGATCGCACCAAAGCCAATAATGAAGATGAGGATGTAGAAGTAGCCGATCCACGTCGTTGCCCACAGCACCGACTTGCGCGCCTGCTTGGCATCGGGGACGGTGAAGAAACGCATCAGGATGTGCGGAAGTCCGGCGGTGCCGAACATCAGCGCCATGCCGAAGGAAATCGCCGAGATCGGGTCCTTGACGAATCCGCCCGGTCCCATGATCGCCAATCCCGCCTTGTGCGCCTCCTCCGGCGATTTGCCTGCCGCTGCCGCGACCTGCGTCTTGACGTTCACCGCAGCCTCGAACAGTTTTTCGAAACTGAAGCCGAAGCGCGACATCACCATCAAGGCCATGAAGGTGACACCGCACAACAACATGCCGGCCTTGATGATCTGCACCCAGGTCGTCGCGGTCATGCCGCCGAACAACACGTAGACCATCATCAATACACCGACCAACACCACCGCAACCCAGTAGTCGAGGCCGAACAGCAGCTTGATCAACGCGCCGGCGCCAACCATCTGCGCAATCAGGTAGAACGCCACCACCACCAGCGTGCCGGCGGCGGCGAACATTCGAATGGGTTTTTGCTGGAAACGGTAGCCGGCGACATCGGCGAAGGTGAACTTGCCGAGGTTGCGCAGGCGCTCCGCCATCAGGAAGGTGAGGATGGGCCAGCCGACGAGGAATCCGAGTGCATAGATCAGGCCGTCGTAACCGTCCTTCATCACCGCAGCGGTGATGCCGAGGAACGACGCCGCCGACATGTAGTCGCCGGCGATGGCGAGGCCGTTCTGGAAGCCGGTGATGCCGCCGCCCGCGGTGTAGAAATCGGCGGCTGAACGCGTGCGCTTCGACGCCCACTTGGTGATCCACAGGGTCATGCCGACGAACGCCACGAACATGCCGATCGCGATCCAGTTGGTCGGTTGTTTCGTGGTCTGGCCGATGTCGCCACCGGCGGCGAAGGCACTGCCGGCGAACAGTGCCAGTATCGCCGACAGCATCAGGCGGGACAGCCGGGAATGGCGGCTCATCGGGTTTCCTCCAGCACCTGTGCGGCGAGACGGTCGAATTCGTTGTTGGCGCGACGCACGTAGAAGCCGGTGAGCAAAATGGTGAACACCATCAAGCCGATCGCGATCGGGATGCCGATGGTGCTGACGCCATCGCCGATCGGTTGTGCCAGGAACGCCTTGTCGAAGGCGATCAGGCCGATGTAGCCGAAATAGGCGATCAGCATCAGGATCGTGAGCGTCCATCCCAGCGTGTTGCGCTTGTGTTTCAGCTCCTGATAGAGCGGGCTGGCCGCGATGCGGTCGATGCGGGGATCACCGGTGGCGTTCATCGTGCGGATTCCTTCGTTGTCGTGGTTGTCATGCGGGAACTGCGCGGTCAGAAGCTGTATTTCACCGTGGCCTGCAGGCGCTTGAGGTCACCCTTTTGCCTGTTCTCCAGCTTGCGCTCGCCCCAGGTCAATTCGGTGCCGATGTCCAGCTTCGGGAACGGGCTGTAGATCAGGTTGGCGTGTACCGACTGCGCCGATTTGGTGACGATCCCGCTTGCCAGGCCCCAGCCTGCCAGGCCGTGATCGTTGCTGAAGGAGGATTCGGAATACATCAGGTTGCTGCGCAGTTTCGGGCTGAACGCGTGATGCCATGCGATGTAGCCGCCAGTGCCATCCAGTGCGTGCAGGTTGCCGTTGGCATCGATCACGCTGTCGGCACCGAGCCCGAAGGCCATGTAACGACCAATGCCGCTGCCACCGTTGAGCATGTAGCGAATGTCGTCGTTCTTGCCCATGTTGAAGGTGCCGGCGACGCTGATCGCGCCACCGGACGCCGTCTTGGCGTTCAGATAGGCGCCGGTCGGCGTCTTGCCCTGGTACTTGAACTCACGCGCCAGCAAGGCGACCGAGAAGTGGCCCCAGCCGCCTTGGGTCATGTAGCGCGCGGTGAGGTCGGGCAGTACGTTGTCGCCGGTGTTGGCGAGGCGCGTGCCGGTGGCGACGTTGCCGAGCGTGGTCTGCGGATTCTCGAGGGAGAACGACCAGCCACCCTTGGTGTAACGCACCTGTGGCTGGCGCACGAAGATGGTGCCATCGGTGGGGCCGACGAAGTCGACCGCGTCGGGCAGCGCCGCCACGTCCTGGAAATTGCTCCAGGTCTGGCCGGCCAGCCAGTTGTTCCATTGCACGTAGGCGTGGCGCAATGACACGGCATAGGTATTGGTGGATGTCTCGTTGCCATTCAAGGTGTTGGCGACGTTGCCGTTGAAGAAGGCATTGCCGCCGCCGAAGAAGTCCATTTCCACATAACCCTTGAACTTGTTGCCGCCCTCGGTGACGGTATCCGCGCTGAACCAGAAGCGCGAGAAATTGGCGTTGACATCGGTGTACGCGCTGGGTTTCGGATTGGGGTTCCGCGCGCCGGCCGTGGCCACCACCGGAATGGTGCTCGGCACGTAAAACAGGCGGCCGGAACTGCCATCGGCGATCTTGCCGCCATTGGTATCGGTCGCCATCGCATCGAGCTTGATGAAACCGCCGTAGGAGAAGGTGGTATTGGGATTGGCTGCGGTGCTGATGGTCGTGCGCTGGATCGGCTGCTTGCCGGCAGGCAACGGCGCCGGTTGCGACGCCTTCAACTTGTCGAGCTCGCTCTTGGTGTCCGCGACCTGCACCTTGGCATCGACAGCGTCCGCCCTGGTGGTGTCGAGTTGCGTCTGTTGTTGCTGCTGCGCGTTCACCAGCGCATGAACCTGGGCTTCCAGCTGCGCGATGCGCGCTTCCAGCTCTTTTTCCTTCTTGGTGGCGGCGAGCGCGCCGGGCGAGGCCAGCGTCATGGCGATCGCGAGCGCCAGCGGCGTACGAATGCTGAAACGTTTCATGTTCAATCCCCGAGCAAGGTTTGGGCTCCGTGCAGGGCACGGCAATCGCAGACTGCGCCGCGGGGTGGGCGCTGCCTATTCGTCTTTGGTCGAATACGCGCCCTACGACCAAGGTCTAAGCCGGTTGTTGCATCGCCACACGATGGATGCGGCACACTTCACGCCGCACAGACGAATTTTGCACGGAGAACACCATGAGTGACCACGACGCCGACATCTATCCGGCCAGCGCCGAATTTTCCGCGATGGCGCGCAGGAACAAGACCGTCAGCCAAGCCGACTATGTCGCTTCGGTGGCCGACCCCGACGCATTCTGGGGCAAGGTCGCGGAACGCGTGGAATGGTTGCGCAAGCCGACCAAGATCCGCAACGTCAGCTATCAGCTCGACGATTTCCGCATCAAGTGGTACGAGGACGGCGAACTCAACGCCAGCGTCAGTTGCCTCGATCGCCATCTCGTCACGCGTGGCGACAAGCCGGCGATCATCTTCGAGCCGGATGATCCGAACACGCCGTCGCAAACCATCACCTATCGCGAGCTGTACGTGCGCGTGTGCAAGCTCGCCAATGCCTTGCGCAACCTCGGGGTGAAGAAGGGCGATCGCGTCACCATCTACCTGCCGATGATTCCCGACGCCGCGGTGGCGATGCTGGCCTGCGCGCGCATCGGTGCGGTGCACATGGTGGTGTTCGGCGGATTCGCACCCAATTCCATCGCCGATCGCATCGCCGATTGCGGCAGCAAGCTGGTCATCACCGCTGACGAAGGCCGTCGCGGCGGCAAGACCGTTCCGCTCAAAGCGAATGTCGACGCCGCGCTGAAACTGCCGGGCACCAATTCGGTGGAGACGGTGCTGGTGTTGCGCCATACCGGTGGCGCGGTCGACATGCAGATGCCGCGCGACCGCTGGTTCGATGCCGTGGTCGACAGCCAGCCGGACACCTGCGAACCGGAACGGATGAACGCCGAGGATCCGCTGTTCATCCTCTACACCTCGGGTTCCACCGGCAAACCGAAGGGCGTGCTGCATACCACCGGTGGCTATCTGGTGTTCGTCAGTTACACCCACGAACTGATTTTCGACCTGCGCGAAGACGACATTTTCTGGTGCACCGCCGACGTCGGCTGGGTGACCGGACACAGCTACATCGTCTACGGCCCGCTGGCCAACGGCGCGACCACGGTGATCTTCGAAGGCATTCCCAGCTGGCCGGATTCCTCGCGCTTCTGGCAGGTGATCGACAAACACAAGGTCACGATCTTCTACACCGCGCCGACGGCGATCCGCGCCTTGATGCGCGAAGGCGACGCGCCGGTGAAACGTACCTCGCGGGCATCGTTGCGCCTGCTCGGCAGCGTCGGTGAACCGATCAATCCGGAAGCGTGGCGCTGGTATTACACCGTGGTCGGCGACAGTCGTTGCCCGATCGTCGATACCTGGTGGCAGACCGAAACCGGCGGCATCCTGATCTCGCCGGTCCCCGGTGCGGTCGACGCCAAACCCGGTTCGGCGACATTGCCGCTGCCCGGCGTGCAGCCGGCATTGGTCGATGCCAACGGTGCCATCCTCGATGGCGCGACCGAAGGCAACCTCGTCCTGCTCGATTCGTGGCCGGGACAGATGCGCTCGGTCTACGGCGACCACCAGCGCTTCATCGACACCTATTTCAAGACCTATCCCGGCATGTATTTCACCGGCGATGGTTGCCGTCGCGACGCCGATGGTTACTACTGGATCACCGGGCGCGTCGATGACGTCATCAATGTCAGCGGCCATCGCATCGGCACCGCGGAAGTGGAATCGGCGCTGGTCAGCCACCCGAAAGTGGCGGAAGCGGCGGTGGTCGGTTTCCCGCACGACATCAAGGGCCAGGGCATCTACGCCTACGTGACCTTGAAGGATGGCGTCGACGGCAGCGATGAATTGCAGAAGGAATTGAACACGCACGTGCGCAAGGAGATCGGCCCGATCGCGACGATCGATCATCTGCAATGGGCGCCGGGCCTGCCGAAGACGCGCAGTGGCAAGATCATGCGACGCATCCTGCGCAAGATCGCCGAGAACGCACCCGACCAGTTGGGCGATACCAGCACGCTGGCCGATCCCACCGTGGTCGCGTCGCTGGTGGCGGAACGCAAGGTGCAGTGACGCCCGCGTGTCCACGCTGCTGATCGCCGACGATCACCCGTTGTTCCGCGAAGCCTTGCGCGGCGTGGTCGCGCGATTGTTGCCGCAGGCGCGCATCGACGAGGCGGAAAACGCCGATGCGCTGTACGCGATGGTGGAAGCGCATCCCGACGCCGACCTGCTGCTGCTCGACCTCAACATGCCGGGCGTGCACGGATTTTCCGCGCTGGTGCACCTGCGGGCGATGCATCCGCAATTGCCGGTGGTGATGGTCTCGGCGCGCGAGGAGCCGGCGGTGATGCGCCGCGCACTCGATCATGGCGCGGTCGGCTTCATTCCCAAGTCGTCCGATGCGGCGACCCTGGCCCACGCCTTGCAGCAGGTATTGGACGGCGAACGCTGGGTGCCGGAAGCCGCACTGGCGGCAGCGCCCGCGAGCGACGAGGAGCATGCCGTCGCCGCGCGCGTGCGCGAACTGACGCCACAACAGTTCCGGGTGTTGCAGATGCTCGGCGCGGGCCTGCTCAACAAGCAGATCGGTTACGAGCTTGGCGTCTCGGAGGCGACGGTGAAGGCGCACATGAGCGCGATCCTGCGCAAGCTCGGCGCCAGCAATCGCACCCAGGCGGTGCTGATGGCGGGGAAACTCGCGGTCGAACCCGATGCGGTACAGGTGCAGTTCGACGAGATCGAGTGACGCCGCTGCTCAGGCGATGGTGGCGCCGCGCACGACGCGCCGCGCCGCCAGGAACGCGCGCAACGATGCCGGCTTCACCGGTTTGGTCAGCACTTGCACATGGCGTTCGCGCGCGCGCTGCTTCAGGGCGTCGCTGCCATCGGCGGTGAGCAGGGCACCACGCGCGTCTGGGCACAACGCCTGCAGCGCGGTCAATGTGTCGAGGCCATCCATGCGATCGTGCAGGTGGTAATCGACCAGCAATACTTCAGGTGATTGCGCGGTCAGCGCCAAGGCTTCGTCGATGGTCGCCGCACACAGCACGTCGACCTGCCAGCGTCCCAGCAATGCGCGCATGCCGGCGAGGATGTCGGCATCGTTGTCGACGCACAGCACGCGCAACCCGACCAGCGATGGATCAACGGTCGCCAACGCCTGCTGCACGCTTGATGGCGCGGAGGCGTCGACTTCCACCCGCGGCACCCGGATCGAGAACATGCTGCCGTGGCCGACGCTGGTGCGCACGTCCAGCGCGTGGTCGAGCAGTCGCGAGATGCGCTGGCAGATCGACAGGCCGAGGCCCATGCCGCGCCCGTCCCAATCGAACGCCTGTTCGTAGCGATGGAACTCGTCGTAGATCTGGCGCATGTGGTGTTCGGGGATGCCGGGGCCGGTGTCCCAGACCTGCAGCGCGACCTCCGTTCCACGTGGGCGCGCCGCCAGCACGATGCGGCCGCGCGGGGTATAGCGCAGCGCGTTGGCGAGGAAGTTCTGCAGCACGCGGCGCAGCAGGCGACGATCGCTGCGCACGAACAGCCGTGGTGCGTGCACGCGGATGTCGATGCTGCGCCCGGCGGCCATCGGTGCGTATTGTGCGGCCAGTTCGTGCAGCAGTTGCGAGGTGTCGACGTCCTGCAGCACCGGCATCAGCGCGCCGGCATCGAGGCGCGACACGTCGAGCAAGCCATCGAGCAATTCCTCGGCGGCACGCAGCGATACGTCGACACGCTCGGCGAGATGGCGTTGTTCCGCGGGATCGACGCTTTCACGCAATGCCGAGGCGAACAGGCGCGCGGCGTTCAGTGGTTGCAACACGTCGTGACTCACTGCGGTGAGGAAGCGCGATCGCGATTCCTGCGCGGCTTCCGCCTCGTGCGTGCGCTCGCTCACGCGTTGTTCCAGCGTCTCGTTGATCTCGCGCAGGTCGCGTTGCGCATGGACGTGCTCGGTGATGTCGCTGTAACTGGTGACATAGCCGCCGCGCGGCAGCGATTGCCCGCGCAGTTCGATCACCCGGCCGTCGCCGCGGATGCGCACGGTGACGTGCGGCGATCCGGCGCGCATCAGGCCGATGCGCTTGCCGATCTGCTCCTCGATGTCCTCCTCGCTGACTTCGCCGATCTGGCCCCGCTCGATGTTGTGGCGGATCAAATCGGCGACCGGGCGACCGACGTACAACATGCCATCGGGGTAGCCGAACAACTGCTGATAGCGACGATTCCACGCCACCAGGCACATCTCGCGATCGACCACGCTGACGCCCTGGTCGATGTTCTCCAGCGTGTTGGACAGGATCTCGCGATTGAATCGCAGTTCCTGCCCGGCCTCGTCGAGCACGGCCACCACTTCGGCGACCTCCATGCCCGAGCCGCGCAACACGCTGGTCAGCATCAAGCGTGCCGAGGCCGCGCCCACCGCGGCGGCGAGCAGGCGTTCGGTGAACTGGATCCACTGGCGTCCGGCTTGCACGCCGGGTTGCAGCGACTGTCCCGATGTGGCCGCCTGTTCCTCGAAGGCGCGTTGCGCGGTGCGCTCGCCGACCACGCGCGCCGACAGCGTCAGCAGGTCGTCGATCTGGATGTTGCCCGACCATTCGCCTTCCGCCAGCGTGCGACGTTCGGCATAGGGGTCGAGGAAGGGCAAGGCGCGCAAGCGCTCGTCGAGGTTCGGTCGCCAGCGCATCGATCCCAGCAGCAATCCGCCGATGTTGGCCAGCAGCGAGCAGATGGTGCCGTGGGTGAGCGGATCCCAACCGGACAACCCGAACAACTGCCGTGGCCGCAACCAGCCGATGGCGAACGGGCCGTGGTCGATCCAGCCGCGCGCGAACCAGCCGGAGTCGGTGAGTGCGGGCAGCAGCAAGGTGTAGATCCACAAGCCGAAGCCCAGCAGCAATCCCGCTTCGGCGCCGCGACGGCTGGCGCCACGCCAGTACAGGCCGCCGATCAGCGGTGGCGCGAACTGTGCGACCGCGGCGAAAGCCATCAAGCCATAGGCGGAGAGCGCGGTTTCGCTGGCGCTCAAGCGGTAATAGCCCCAGGCCAGCGCGGCGAGCATGACGATGGCGGCGCGACGGATCCACAGCACTGTCGATGCCACGTCGCTGCCGATGCGTTCGATGCGGCGATGACGCAGCAGCAGCGGCATCACGATGTCGTTGCTGACCATGGTGGCGAGTGCGACGCTGGCGACGATCACCATGCCGGTGGCGGCCGAGAATCCGCCGACGTAAGCCAGCATCGCCAGCGCGTGGCGATTTTCCGCCAACGGCAGCGCCAGCACGAAGCTGTCGGCGATCGGGCTGCCGTGGCCGAACAGGGCGACGCCGGCGGTGGCGATCGGCAGCACCATCAGGCAGATCACCACCAGATAGGCACCGAACAACCAGCGCGCGCGGCGGATGTCGGCGACGTCGCCGCACTCGACCACGGCGACGTGGAATTGGCGCGGCAGGCAGATGATGGCGGCGAACGCGAGCAGCGTCTGCCCGACGAATCCGACCGCTGGCGCGCTGTCCACCAATGCGCGCGTGGCTGCGACCACGGGAACATCGCGGGTGCCGAGCCAGCCGATCGCGAACACGCCGACCGCGCTCAGCGCGACCAGTTTCACCAGCGATTCCAGCGCGATCGCCAGCATCATCCCGGGGCGATGTTCGGTGGCATCGACCTCGCGGGTGCCGAACAGGATCGCGAACAGCGCCATCAACGCGGCGACGTAGAGCCCGGGATCGCCGAACAAGGTGATACGCGAGCCGCTGCCGCGCAGTACGTCGAGGCTGGTCGCCACCGCCTTGAACTGCAGCGCGAAGTAGGGCACCGCGGCGATCAGCGCGATCACCGTGACCAGTGCCGCCAGTTGTTGCGAGCGGCCATAACGCGCGGAGAGGAAGTCGGCGATCGACACCGTATTCTGCGACTGCGCGATCAGCGCCATGCGTTCGAGGATGCGCCACCCGAACAGCAGCATCAGCAGCGGGCCGAGATAGATCGGCAGGTAGCCGATGCCTTGGCGCGCGGCGGTGCCGACCGCGCCATAGAACGTCCACGACGAGCAATACACCGCCAGCGCCAGGCTGTAGACGATCGGCCGCAGCCAGCGCAGTCGCGGGTAGACCGGATGGCGATCGCCCAGCCACGCCACGCCGAACAGCAGCGCGGCGTATCCGATCAATGCCAGCAGCAGCATCCAGCCAGGCAGCATGGGGTTTCCCGGGCGGTGATCCACCGAGTATGCGGGCATCGCGGCGCGCCGGCACTTTGCGCCGCGCAAAAAGAAACCCCGCTTCGCAGCGGGGTTTCCTGTATCGCATCAACAAGCGGAAGGCTTACTTGATCTTGCCTTCCTTGTAGATCACATGCTTGCGGACGACGGGATCGTACTTCTTGATCTCCATCTTGCCGGGCGTGTTCTTCTTGTTCTTGTCGGTGGTGTAGAAATGGCCGGTGTTGGCCGAGGAGATCAGGCGGATCTTGTCGCGCTTGGTTGCCATGGTGGTTTAACTCCTCAGACCTTGTCGCCGCGTGCGCGCATTTCGGCGAGCACGGCGTCGATGCCGTTCTTGTCGATGGTGCGCAGGGCCTTGGTGGACAGGCGCAGCTTCACCCAACGGTTTTCGGAGGCCACCCAGAAGCGGCGCTCGTGCAGGTTGGGGAGGAAACGGCGGCGGGTTTTGTTCATCGCGTGCGAGACGTTGTTACCCGTCGTCGTACGCTTGCCGGTGACTTGGCAGACTCGTGACATTGCGCACCTCATGGTGTCGGTTGAACCCTCCGTAGCCCGGAAGGAGGCGGCCCCGATGGATTGCTCCACCACACGATGCGGGAGTGCTGCGGTGCGGCCGGGATCGTATTGCCGGCACGCGAACCCGGAGTGATCCGGGCGCAGCGAGCCGGAAATGATGGCAGAAATCTGGCCCGGGGGCAAATCTGCCCCACGGGATAGGCTTGGCTGCACCCTCATCCCGGAGAGACCCCCGCATGAGCACCGCCCTCCCAGGTTCCCATGAGTACACCGCCCAGGAACGGCGCCAGCGCATCTTCGCCATCGTCGGTGCGTCTTCGGGCAACCTGGTGGAGTGGTTCGACTTCTACGTCTACGCGTTCTCGTCGATCTATTTTGCCGCCGCCTTCTTCCCCAAGTCCGACCCGACGGTGCAGTTGCTCAATACCGCCGGGGTGTTCGCGGCCGGCTTCCTGATGCGGCCGATCGGCGGTTGGCTGTTTGGCCGCATCGCCGATCGAGTGGGCCGCAAGACCTCGATGCTGATCTCGGTGGCGATGATGTGCGTCGGCTCGCTGGTGATCGCCTGCCTGCCGACCTATGCCCTGATCGGCGCCTGGGCGCCGGCGCTGCTGCTGGTCGCGCGGCTATTCCAGGGCCTGTCGGTGGGCGGCGAATACGGCACCACCGCGACCTACATGAGCGAGGTCGCGCTGGGCGGACAGCGCGGATTCTTCTCGTCCTTCCAGTACGTGACGCTGATCGGCGGCCAGTTGCTGGCCTCGCTGGTGATCGTGGTGCTGGAACTGTTCCTCAGCGATGACCAGCTCCACGCGTGGGGCTGGCGCATCCCCTTCGTCATCGGCGCCATCACTGCGGTGGTGGCCGTGCAATTGCGCCGCCAGCTCCACGAGACGCAGAGTGACGAGAGCCGCCGCGACAAGAACGCCGGCAGCCTGTCCGGGCTGTTCCGGCATCACTGGCCTGCCGTCCTCACCGTGCTGGGCTACACCGCCGGCGGTTCGCTGATCTTCTACACCTGCACCACCTACATGCAGAAGTACCTGGTGAACACGGTGCATCTGCCGATCAAGACCGCCAACGTGGTGATGACCGTGGCGCTGTTCGTCTTCATGTGCATGCAGCCACTGTTCGGTGCGTTGTCGGATCGCATCGGCCGGCGCAACAACATGCTGCTGTTCGGCGGGCTCGGGGCACTGCTTATCGTGCCCATCCTCACCGTATTGCAGCAGGTGCAAAGCCCGCTGGCGGCCTTCGCGCTGATCATCGTGGCGCTGGCGATCGTGAGTTTCTACACCTCGATCGCCGGCATCGTGAAGGCGGAGATGTTCCCGCCCGAGGTGCGCGCGCTGGGCGTCGGCCTGGCCTACGCGCTGGCCAACGCCATCTTCGGGGGCTCGGCTGAATACGTGGCGCTACGCCTGAAAGTGATGGGACACGAGAGCGCGTTCTTCTGGTACGTGGCAGTCATGATGGTGATCGCCTTGCTGGTCAGCCTGCGCTTGCCGAAGCAGGCGAGCTACCTGCATCACGATCGCTGAGGGGAAGTGCCCGGAGCGCTTGCAACATCGGGATGCAGAGATGCGACCCGATGTCTGTCAGCCTTTCTTTCCCGCTGGCCGCGCCTGCATCTCCGCGATCCATGCCCGCACCTGCGATTCCAGTACCGGCATCGGTACCGAACCTTGCGCCAGCACCACGTCGTGGAACTTGCGGACATCGAACTTCGGGCCGAGCGCCGCTTCGGCTTCGCTGCGCAGGCGCCGGATCGTCAGTTCGCCGAGTTTGTAGCTGAGCGCCTGCCCGGGCCACGAGATGTAGCGATCGACCTCGGTGGTGATCTCGTGTTCCGACAGCGCGGTGTTGTCGCGCAGGTAGGCGAGCGCCTGGTCGCGCGTCCAGCCCTTGTGATGCACGCCGGTATCGATCACCAGGCGGCAGGCGCGCCACATCGCATAGGTCAGCCGCCCGAAGTCTTCATAGGGCGTCTGGTAGATGCCCATCTCCTTGCCCAACCATTCCGAATACAGGCCCCAGCCTTCGCCGTAGGCCGAGATGTATTCCTTGCGGAACTCCGGCACTTCTCCCATTTCACGCACCAGCGAACCCTGCAGCGAATGCCCGGGTGAGGATTCGTGCAAGGTCAGCGCCGGCAGGTTGTAGAGCGGACGCGACGGCAGATCATAGGTATTGAGCCAGTAGGTGCTCGCGCCGCCGCGGCCGGCGGTCCAGAACGGTGCGATGTCGGCCGGTACCGGCACGATGGTGAAACGTCCGCGCGGCAAGGTGCCGATGATCTTGCCGACTTCGCCATCGACGCGCTTGGAAATCCACGCCGCGTCGTTCAACAATTCCTGTGGCGTCTTGGCGTAGAACTGCGGATCGCTGCGCAGGAACTTCAGGAAGGCCTTGTAGGTGTCCTGCCCGGGCGGCGCCTTGAAGCCGACCTGCTGGATGATGCCGTCCATCTCGGCGCGGGTCGCGGCCACTTCTTTCAGGCCGATGGCATGGATCTCGTCGGGCGAAAGATCGAGCGTGGTGTATTTGCGGATCTGTTCGCGATACCAGGCTTGGCCATCGGGCATCGCTTCCGCCGCCAGCGTGGTGCGCGCCTTCGGCAGGTATTCGCTGCGGAAGAACACCAGCAGTTTGCCGAACGCGGGGATCACCGCATCGCCGATCGCGGCTTTTGCATCGGCGCGCAACTGCGCCTGTTCGGCGGCAGGAATGGTGGACGGGAGTTTCTTCAGCGGATCGTAGAAGGTCGATTGTTCCGGATTCTTGAGGTCGGCCACCATCGCGATCGACTGGTCACGGCCGTCGAGGGTGGCACGCGGCACACTGAAGCCGCGTGCGAGTCCGGTGCGCATGTTGTCGATCTGCTGGTCGAAGTAGTGCGGCACATCACGCAGCAACGCGATGTAGCTGCGCACGTCCTGCGCGTTGTGCATCGGCATCCGGGTGAGGAAGCCGAGCCCCGACCAGAACTGGCTGTCGGCGTTGAATGGCATCTCGTAATCGCGGAAACGTTCTTCCGCAGCGTAGTGCTCGATCTGCGGTTTGTAGACGAGGTAGTTGATGCGTTGCGGCGGCGATAGTTGCTGCGGATCGATCGCCGCCAACTGTTTCAGTACGTCGTCCCAATACGCCAATCGGCGCGCCTGTGCCTGCGGCGAGACGTCGGGCAGATGCGCGGACAAGGTGTCGCTGGCGCTATCCTCGTCCAGCTCGCCGCCATCCTGATGCTTGCGCCATTCGCCTTCGCGTTGCCAGATCGCCTTGAAGCGCGCATCGGTCGACGTGGTTGCGGTGGTCGTCGTGGCAGTCGCGGTCTGTGCATGCAGCGGCAGGGTGGCGAGGCAGGCTGCGAGCAGCAGGGGCTTGAGTGACATTGGAGATCGCCGGGTCCGAATCCGCCGAGAGTAGCGTAATGAACGGCTGGCACGCGCTGGCTGGGTGCTGCCATCCCGAGCGTAGATAGAGAGGATCGGCTTTATCGCGCCCGGCTTTGCGCCAGTCCGATGCGCGGCATACGAGGCAGGATGCCGAGTCGAGCCTACATGGACGTATTCATGGCGTCCCGCGCATTGGAGCTGGTCACACACGCCAGCCAGCGCGTGCGAGAATCCCCGGCCACATCAGCCAGCACGTGCGAGAAGAATCAGTGCGTTGCGCGGTCGCGCTTCCAGCCGCGATGCTGGATGTCGAGATACAGGCTGTACAGCGCCGTGAACGCCGGAAACAGATTTTGCAGGATGCCCACGGAATCGTTCTTGCCGAAGACGAAGTAGCTGAGCGTCATCAGGCTGCCGACGATGCTCATGTACCAGAACGCACGCGGCACCACCGGCTTGCCGTAGCGCTTCGACGCGATCAACTGCACGAACCAGCGGCCACTGAACATCAGTGCGCCGAGCCAGCCGACCAACTTCCACGGGCTTGCATGCACTCCGGTCCAGGCCAGCCATGTGATCGGCGTATCCATCACGCCCTTCGGTGCGGCATGCACGGTATCGGCAACGGCCTGCGCCGCCTGCAGCAACAGCATCGACATCACAGCTCCTCGGTGCGGGTACGGCGGCTGCGGTCGATCAGCCACGACACGCCGCGCAGATCGCGCACGCCGACCATCGCACGACCGAAGTTGGTGTACTTGGACGAACCGCTGGCGCGATGACGATGATTCACCGGCACGCTGATCGTCTTCCAGCCCGCACGCTGCATCAGTGCCGGCAGGTAGCGGTGCATGTGGTCGAAATAGGGCAGGTCGAGGAAGGCGTCGCGCTCGAACAACTTGATGCCGCAGCCGGTGTCCGGAGTGGAATCGCGCAGCATGCGTGATCGCAGTACGTTCGCCCACTTCGATGCCCAGCGCTTGCTGCCGGAATCCTGTCGCTTCACGCGCCACCCGGCAAACATTTTCGTGTCGCCATCGGCCTTGTCACGTTCGGCCAACAGGTTGGGAATGTCGGCGGGATCGTTCTGGGCATCGCCGTCGAGCGTGGCGATCCACGGTGCGCGCGCGGCCTTGACGCCATTGCGCACCGCGGTGCTCTGCCCGGAATTGCTGAGATGGCGGACCACGCGCAGCTCCGGCACTTCCGTCTTCAGCCGTTGCAGCACGGACAACGTGCCGTCCTTCGATTGATCGTCGACATAGACGATCTCGAACGGCAGTTTGCCGCGCAACGCGGCGAGGATTTCGCGGATCAGCGGTTCGACATTGTCCTGCTCGTTGTAGACCGGCACGACCACCGAGAGTTGCGGTTGTTCGCTCATTTGCGCAGTCGCTCCAGGATACCGTCGAGCGCGTCGAGGCTGCCGTAATCGATCACCAGTTTGCCGCGACCCTTTGGCCCCTGTTTCACCGTGACGCGGCTGCCCAACGAATCGGACAGTTCGCGTTCCAGCGTGGCGACGTCGGGATTGGCGATGGACGATTTCGCCGCACGCGCGGCGGTGTCGCTCGGCACCTTGCCGGCGGCGTACTGCTGCGCGCGCGCTTCGACTTCGCGCACCGACCAGCCGTGTTGCGCGGCTTCCGAGGCCAGGCGCGAGGCAAGTTCCGACGACAGTGTCAGCAATGCGCGGGCGTGGCCCATTTCCAGTTGCCGCGATTCCAGCAACGCGCGGATCGCCGGCGGCAGGTCGAGCAGGCGCAGCAGGTTGGAGACGCTGGCGCGCGAACGGCCGACCGCTTCCGCTGCCAGGGCGTGGGTGAGGTCGAATTCGTCGATCAGGCGTTGCAGCGCTTGCGCTTCTTCCAGCGGATTGAGGTCTTCGCGCTGGATGTTCTCGATCAACGCCATCGCGATCGCGGCGCGATCGTCGAGTTCGCGGATCACCACCGGGATGTCATCAATACCGGCGCGCTGCGAGGCGCGCCAGCGGCGTTCGCCGGCGACGATTTCGTATTTGTCCTTGCCAATGGCGCGGACGACGATCGGCTGGATCACGCCTTGTGCGCGGATCGAGTTGGCCAGTTCGTCCAGCGCGTCCTCGCGCATCTGCTGGCGCGGCTGGTACTTGCCGGCTTGCAGTTGCGACACCGGCAGTCGTTCGAGGCGATCGCCCGGTTGTGGCTGTTCGACGTCGACCTTGGCGACGGCTGCGTCGTGATTGCCGAGCAGCGCGGTGAGTCCGCGGCCGAGTCCGCGCTTCTTGGCCGGGGCCTTGGCAGCAGTCATGCGGTGTCCTTTGTTTTTGCTTTGGTCTTGCGGGCGTGGTCGCGACGGACGATTTCGCCGGCCAGGCCGAGATAGGCGATGCCACCGCGCGAGGCGCGGTCGTAGCGGAGGATGCTCTGGCCGTGGCTGGGCGCCTCGGCGAGACGGACGTTGCGCGGCACCACGGTATTGAGGATGGCGTCGCCGAAGTGTTCGACCAGATCGGCCGAGACGGCGTTGCCGAGGTTGTTGCGGACGTCGTACATGGTGCGCACGATGCCTTCGATCTGCAGCGCGGGATTGAGCTTGGCCTTGAGCGCGTTGATGGTTTCGATCAGCGAACTCAGGCCTTCCAGCGCGTAGTACTCGCATTGCATCGGCACCAGCACGCCATCGGCGGCGGTGAGCGCGTTGAGGGTGAGCAGCGACAGCGCCGGTGGGCAATCGATGATGATGTAGTCGTAGCGATCACGCAGGCCGTCGAGCGCGCGCTTGAGTCGTTGCTCGCGGTACTGCTCGTCCATCAATTCGAGTTCGGCCGCGGTGAGATCGGTATTGCCGGGGATCAGGTCGTAGCCTTCCTCGCTCTTGATGATGGCGTCTTCGGCCAGCACTTCCTCCAGCAGCACGTCGCAACTCGACGCCTCGACCGTGCGCTTGTCGATGCCGCTGCCCATGGTCGCATTGCCCTGGGCGTCGAGATCGACCAGCAGCACCCGTTGCGGCATCTGCGCGAGCGCCGCGGCAAGGTTGACGGCGGTCGTGGTCTTGCCGACTCCGCCTTTCTGGTTGGCGACTGCAATGATGCGGGCCATCGTCTGCTGCTTGGGGCCGCTGCTGCGGCTGGATCGGACATTATGCCGATGCCGGGCAAAAGCGTCCGGCGGGCCTCAGGTCCGGGCCACGACCACCAGTTCGCGGCGGGCTTCGAGGCCGGGGACGCGCAGCGGATGGACGTCGCGGATCGCCCAGCCGGGCGGCAGCTCGCGGCTCTCCTCGTCGGTGGTGCCGGATTTCATCGCCAGCAGCACGCCATCGGGCGCGAGCAGGTGGCCGCCGACGTCGAGGATGCCGGCCAGCGTGGCCAGTGCGCGCGCGGTGATCTGGCGATAGGCGCCCGCTTCATCCACCTGTTCCGCGCGGCTTTCCAGCACGCGGGCGTTGGCGATGCCGAGGCTGCGCACGGCCTCGCGCAGGAAGCGCGCCTTCTTGCCATTGCTCTCGACCAGCGTGACCTGGACGTCGGGGCGGGCGAGCGCCAGCGGGATGCCGGGCAGCCCGGGGCCGGTGCCGAGGTCGGCCAGCGCGCCGGCTTGCAGGTACGGATGCATGGCCAGCGAGTCGAGCAGATGACGAGTGACCATCTCGGCAGGATCGCGCACGGCGGTGAGGTTGTAGGCGCGGTTCCAGCGCGCGAGCAAGGCGAGGTAGTCGAGCAGGGGCTGGGACAGCGCCGGATCGAGCGCCAGTTCGGCCAGTCCGTGTTCCAGCGTCGGGCGCAGGGCGGCGATGTCGGGGGATACGGTCATCGCGACATTATCGCGGTCGCCACGCCAGCGCGGCGAGATAGCCCGGCGCCGGGCTCCACTCATGCAAGCGCCACGATGCCGCCTCGCCCAGCGCGTGATCGGCGTGATCGAGCCGCAATGCGCCATCAATTTCAGCGAACTGCAGGCGATCGAGCCCGAAGCTCAATCCATGCCCATGCGCTTTCAGCACTGCTTCCTTGGCGCACCACAGGCGGTGGAAGGCGTGGTCGCGTGCGGCGGCATCGGACTGCACGGCCAGCCATGCCTGCTCATCCGGGGTGAAATAGCGGCGCGCGATCTCCGCCACCTTGCGCTTCCCGTGAGGCCATTCCATGTCCACGCCCAATGTCACGCCAGTGCCGAACGCCAGCAGCAGGCCGTCGCCGCTATGGCTCCAGCTGATGTCGTGGCCGTCCAACGCGCCGCCCAGGCGCGGGCGATCCTGCGTGTCGCGCTGCAGCGGCAGTTCCGTCGCGGCGATGCCGGTGCGCGCGGCCAGCCATTCGCGCACCTGTGATTCGGCGCTGCGGGCGGCATCGCGCGGCATCCATGCGGTCTCGGGCAAGGCGGCAGTCATGCGTGCAGCGTAAAGTAAGCGGCATGGGGAACGAAGCTGGACAACCGCTGGCGAGGGCCGAATTGCGCCCGCTGATCGATGGATCGCGCGATCGGCCGCTGCTGTTCGCGCCCGATGGCGTGCCGCTGTCGCGCGGAGAATTCCTGGCGCGGGTGCGCGCGGTGGCGGCACGGTTGCCGCAGGCGACGCACGTCATCAACCTGTGCGAACGCCGCGACGCCTTCATCATCGGCCTGTGCGCGGCAGCGAGTCGTGGCCAGGTCACGCTGTTGCCGCCATCGCGCGCGGACGACGTGGTGGCGGAAGTGCAATCGCGCCATCCCGGCAGTTATCGGATGGGCGATGCCATGCCGGATGGAACGCATGGCGACGTCGATGTGCACGTCGATCCCGCAGCGCAAGGGATCGATGGTGATGATCCGTTGATCAACCCCGATACGGTGCTGGTGATCGGATTCACCTCGGGCAGCACCGGCGCGCCGATGGCCTATCCGAAGACCTTCGCCGGCTTCCGCATCAGTACCGCACAGAACGTCGCCGCGCTTGATGGTTTGCTCGCGCCAGGCGAACAGTTCAGCGTCGTGGCGACGGTGCCACCGCAGCACATGTACGGCATGGAATTGTCGGTGCTGTTGCCACTGGTCGGACCGGCCGCGGTGCACGCGGGGCGTCCGTTCTTTCCGCAGGACATTGCCGCCGCGCTGGCGCAGGTGCCGGCGCCGCGCCTGCTGGTGACGACGCCACTGCATCTGCGCGCGCTGGTGGAATCGGGCGTGGAATTGCCGGAACTGAAGGTGGTTGTCACCGCGACCGCTCCGTTGCCGCAGGAGATCGCCGCCGCCGCCGAGACGCGTTACCGCTGCGAAGTGCGCGAGATGTTCGGTTCCACCGAAACCTGCGTGATCGCCGCGCGCCGGACAGCGCGCGACAATGAATGGACTTTGCTGCCCGGCGTGGAATTGCGCCCGCAAGCCGAAGGCACGCTGGTCCTGCGCGAGTCGTTGCCGCAGCCGGTGCTGCTGGCCGATCTGGTCGAGCTCGCTGCCGATGGTCGCCGCTTTGCCTTGCGCGGGCGCAGTGCGGATGTGCTGGAAATCGCCGGAAAGCGCGCGTCGCTGGCCGATCTCACCCGACGCTTGCAGCAGGTGCCGGGCATACGCGATGGCGTGATGGTGCAGGTCGCGGCAGATGCCCAGGGCGTGCGCCGGCTGTTCGCGATCGTGGTGGCGGATACGGATCTTGGCGATGAGGACATCCTCGCGGCGCTGCGACGTTCCAGCGACCCGGTGTTCCTGCCGCGACGCATCTTCCGCGTCGATGCCCTGCCGCGCAACGAAACCGGAAAGTTGCCGCGCGCGGAGATCGACGCGATCATCGAACGTGCTTTGAAGGCGCGTTCATCGCGCTGAATCCAGCGCATTCAGCATCACTCTACGCATTCATCACGATCCATTGCCAACACTTGGCGTGCACGCGAACTCGCGTCGCACACTTTCCCAATCTGGAGGACGGATCATGCTTGGTTGGATCATCTATCTCGTGATCGGCGGCATCATCGGTTGGCTCGCGAGCATCATCATGCGTCGCGATGCCCAGCAAGGCATATTCATGAACATCATCGTCGGTGTGGTCGGTTCGTTGCTCGGCGGTTGGCTGGGCGGGATGATCACCGGACATGGCGGCAATGCCGCAAGTGGCCAATTCGACATGAGCAGCCTGCTGTGGTCGCTGATCGGCGCAGTGGTGCTGTCGGCGATTGTCAATCTGGTCACGCGTGGTCGTGCGCGCTGAGTGTTGCTGCCACTGAGTCATCAGCTTCCTCGCGCCCGCTTGGGTGTCCCTATGACCGCGACCGTGAATACGTCATGTAGCTCAGCCGCAGCATCCATCTGCGGAATGGTCGGCCATAGGGACACACCGCGCAGGTGCTGCCGGCAGATTAGCGTTTCGTCGCTACGCTGAAGTCACGCGCGCCAGCCAGCGCGTGCGATTACAGCGCGAACTCCACCCACGCCGGCGTGTGATCGCTCGGCCGCTCCCAGCTGCGCGGCTCGACATCGATGCCGGCCGCGACCACCTTGTCCTTCAGGGCATCCGACACCAGCAACAGGTCGATGCGCATGCCCCAGCCGCGCTGGAATGCGGCGAGCCGGTAATCCCACCAACTGAACTGTTTTTCCACGTCGGGATGGAGCAGGCGCAGGCTGTCGTGCAATCCCAATGCTGCCAGTGACGACAACGCCTCGCGTTCCGGAACGGAGCACAGCACCTTGTCCTTCCAGCGCTTGGGATCGTGGACGTCGATATCGGCCGGCGCGATATTGAAGTCGCCCATCACCACCAGTTTCGGATGGCGCGACAGTTCATCCTTCAGCCACGCCTGCACGGCGGTCAGCCAGCGCATCTTGTAGTCGAACTTCTCGCTGCCGACCGCCTCGCCGTTGACGACGTAGAGATCGATGATGCGCACGCCATTGATGGTGGCGGCGATCGCGCGCTGTTGCGGATCATCGAAGCCGGGAATGCCGCGTTGCACATCGGTGATGTCATGGCCCTGGGCGAGCAGGGCGACGCCGTTATAGGTTTTCTGGCCGCAGAACACGCTGCTGTAGCCATCGGTGGTCAGCGCTTCGTGCGGGAAGCGCGCGTCCTCCAGCTTGGTTTCCTGCAGGCCGACCACGTCGGGCTTGAACTCCTGCAACCAACGTTGCAAATGTGGCAGCCGCACGTTGAGCGAATTGACATTCCAGCTGGCGATTTTCATGCGGGATCCTGGACAGGCGTGCAGCCGCGTCCGGAATGCGCGGCGCGGCCATGGTACGTCAGCGGCCGTGTGTGGGGAAAAATGCCGGGCTGGCCGCGACTCGGTCGCGTCTCCGTTTCGCAGGTGTATCGCAGCAGGTGCAGCGCCGCCTTCAAACCCGAAATGGTTGATGACATCGACGATGAAGAAGGGCCGTGTCCGCCAAGGGGACTGCTCCCAGGCTGCTGTCGGATACGTTCGCATATTCGGCGTCGACGTTCGCCTCACGGGGAATGGCGACAATGGGGCATGCCGGAAGGTCCCTCCATCGTGCTGTTGCGAGAGGCCGCGCAGCGATTCGTCGGGCGCCGCGTGCTGGACGTGGCAGGGAACAGCAAGCAGCCGATCGCGCGGCTGCAACATCGCGTGCTGAAGCAGGTGCGCAGCTGGGGCAAGCATTTCCTGCTCGATTTCGGCCCGTTCTGGGTGCGCATCCATTTCGGCCTGTTCGGCAGCTGGCGGATCGATGAGGCGACGGAGCGCGCGCCGCGGCTGCGCCTGCAATTCAGTCGCGGCGAAACACTGGCGTTTTATGCCTGTTCGGTGCGGATCGTCGATGGCGACGTCGAGGCGCACTACGACTGGAGCGTCGACGTGATGGATCCGCGCTGGGACGCCAAGGCAGCGCGCGCGAAGTTGCGTCGCCATCCCGACGCGCTGGTGGCCGATGCTTTGCTCGATCAGGACGTGTTTTCCGGTGTCGGCAACATCATCAAGAACGAGGTGCTGCATCGCATTCGCGTCCATCCGGAAAGCCGGGTCGGTGCGCTGCCGTCGCGCAAGCTTGCGGAAATGGTCGAGCAGGCGCGCGTCTACAGCTTCGATTTCCTGGCGTGGAAGCGCGACTTCGTGTTGCGCCAGCACTGGCAGGTGCACGCCAAGACGATCTGCCCGCGCGACGGCACCCGCCTGTCCTACCGCAAGCACCTGGGAAAACGCCAGCGTCGCGCCTTCTGGTGCGCGACCTGCCAGCGGCTGTACAAGTGACGCGATGGCATCATGTCGCCATGGACAACATCGATCTGCGTAGCGACACCGTGACCCAACCCACGCCCGCCATGCGCGAGGCAATGGCCCGCGCCATTGTCGGTGATGACGTCTATGGCGAAGACCCGACCGTGAATGCGTTGCAGGAACGGCTGGCGGCCGATCTCGGGTTCGAGGCCGGACTGTGGTGCGCCACCGGCACGCAGGCCAATCTGGTCGGGATGATGGCGCATTGCCAGCGCGGCGATGAATACATCGTCGGGATGGACGCGCATACCTACAAGTACGAGGGCGGCGGCGCAGCGGTGCTGGGATCGGTCCAGCCGCAGCCGATCCCGCAGGCTGCGGACGGCAGCCTGCCGCTGGAGTCGGTGGAACAGGCGATCAAGCCGGTCGATCCGCATTTCGCGCGGACGCGGCTCGTCTGCCTCGAGAACACCTGGATGGGACGGACGCTGGCGCCCGACTATCCGGCGGCGATGCGCGCGCTGTGCGATCGCCACGGGCTTGCGCTGCATCTCGATGGTGCGCGCCTGTTCAACGCCGCGATTGCCTCCGGTTTGCCCGCACGAAAACTGGTGGAACCATTCGACAGCGTGTCGGTGTGTCTATCAAAAGGACTGGGCGCGCCCGCGGGATCGGTGCTGCTCGGTTCGCGCGCGCTGATCGAAGCCGCGCGGCGCTGGCGCAAGGTGGTGGGCGGCGGCCTGCGTCAGGCCGGCATCCTTGCCGCGGCGGGAATGCATGCGCTCGATCATCATGTCGAACAATTGGCGGACGATCATGCCCGCGCCAAACTGCTCGCCGACAGCTTGGGCGACTTGCCCGGACTCACCGTGAACGCGCAACACACCAACATGGTCTTCATCGACGTGCCCGCGCCTCGTCTCGCTGCCTTGAAGCAGGCGATCGCCGACGCCGGCATCCGCATGTCGATCGGTTACACGCCGAGCATCCGCATGGTCATCCATCGTGATATCGCCGACGCCGGCATCGATCGCACCATCGAAACCTTGCGCACTTTTGGAGCCGCTGCATGAGCACGAACATCCGCCCGTATCTCGACCAGATGCCGAAACTCGGCGAGCGCGTCTACATCGATGAATCCGCGCGCGTGATCGGCGACGTGGTGCTGGGCGATGATGTCGGCGTGTGGCCGTTCGTGGTGATTCGCGGCGATGTCAATTTCATCCGCATCGGCGACCGCACCAATGTCCAGGACGGCACGGTGATCCACGTCAGCCATGACGGTCCGCATGCCAAGCTCGGCGGGTTCGCCACGGTGATCGGCAGCGACGTCACCATCGGCCACAAGGCGATCATCCATGCCTGCAAAATCGCGGACGCCTGCCTGGTCGGCATGGGTTCGTGCGTGCTTGACGGCGCCGTGATCCAGCAACATGGCTTTCTCGGCGCGGGCGCGTTGCTGCCGCCGGGCAAGGTGATGGGCGAGGGCGAGATGTGGCTGGGTGCGCCGGCGAAGTTCGTGCGCAAGTTGTCCGATGCCGAGATCGACGCGCTGTTCTATTCCGCCAGCCACTACGTCAAGTTGAAGGATGAATACCTGACCGGCGTGCCGCGCGAGCGCTGATCGCCGGAGTCATGCAGGCGCGATGACATTGCGGCACACTGGTCCGGGGATGGGACAGACGATGCTCGATACCGTGCGGGAAATCCATACGCCCGAAGGGGTGGCGTTGCGCTTGCCGGCGGCAGGGCCGGTGCCGCGCGCGCTGGCGTGGTTGCTGGATGCGGCGATCCGCCTCGGTTGCGTGCTGCTGGCGATGGTGTTGTTCGGCGTGCTGGGCGCGACCGGTTCCGGCGTGTGGCTGGTGTTGCTGTTCGTGTTCACCTGGGCCTACCCGATCCTGTTCGAAGTGCTGTGGCATGGACAGACGCCGGGCAAGCGGGTGATGGGATTGAAAGTGGTCGCGGCCGATGGCGCGCCGGTGGCGTGGATGGCGTCGATCACCCGCAACCTGCTGCGTGTTGCAGATGGACTGCCGCTGTTCTACGCCTTCGGATTGCTGTCGTGCCTGATCGATCCGTGGAGCCGGCGACTTGGCGATCTCGCCGCATCGACGCTGGTGATTCACGTTGAACCCACCCATGCGATCGCGGCGCTCACCGTGCAGGGCATCGCCACGCCGCTGTGGCCGATGCAGCCGGGTGAGCAGGAAGCGGTCATCGCCTTCGCCGAACGCCTGCCGTTGCTGAGCGCCGAACGCCAGCAGGAACTCGCCGATATCGCGCAGCCACTCACCGGCGAGCGCGGGCCGATGGGCGTGGTGCGACTCGCAGGCATCGCCAACTGGTTGCTGGGGCGCTGATGAGTGCGGTGAACGGTGGTGGCACGCTGCGCCAGGAACGCTTCGTCGAACGCTACCAGGACGAGTGGCGCGAGTTCGAGGACTGGTTGCAGGCGCGCGGCGAATTGCCGCAGACGCGCTGGTCGGGGCGTCCGTGGACGGGCTTGCGCGATGAGGACGTGCCATTGCGTTATTGCCGCATCTGCCAGCATCTGGCGTTGGCGCGACGTCGCGGTTACAGCCCGTCGGTGACCCATCGCCTGCAGGACCTGATGCAGCGCGGCCACAACGTGTTGTATCGCGCGCCGGCCGCGCGTTTCCGTCCCGTCGTCGATTTCGTCCTCAACCAATTCCCGCGACTGGTACGCGCGCATCGCGGCTACATGCTGGCATCGCTGCTGCTGTTCGTGGTGCCGCTGGTGGTGACGTTCGTGCTGTCGGTTGAGCGGCCGGACATGGTCTACACGCTGATGGATCCGGCGCAGGTCGCCAACGTCGAGCGCATGTACAACCCGGCCGACCACGGCCATTACGAGATGCGCGCGGCCAGCACCAATGTCGGGATGTTCGGCTACTACGTCATGAACAACGTCAGCATCGGCTTCCGCACCTTCGCCAGTGGCATCTTCCTGGCGATCGGTACGGTGTTCGCGCTGGTCTTGAATGGCGTGATGGGCGGAACGGTGGCCGGGCATTTGCAACAAATCGGCTCGGGATCGACGTTCTGGCCATTCGTGGTCGGCCATTCCGCGCCGGAATTGAGCGCGATCGTGATTGCCGGTGGCGCCGGATTGCGCATCGGCATGGCCCTGGTCGCGCCGGGACGGCGACGGCGCATCGATGCGCTGATCGCGGCTGGCCTTGATGGCGCGCGGCTGAGCATGGGCTTCTTCGCGATGCTGATCGTGGCGGCGTTGATCGAAGCGTTCTGGTCGTCGAACGGCGCGATTCCGTCGTCGGTGAAATTCGCGGTCGGCGCGATGTTGTGGACGCTGGTGCTGGCGTGGTTGCTGCTGGGCGGACGCAGGAGTGCGACGCGTGCAGATTGAACGCACCGCCGTGGTGTTGCGCCCGCGTTCGCCGTGGGAAGCGATGGAGCTTGGCAGCGCGCTGGTCCGTCGCAACGCCGGCGCGGTGTGGAAACCGTGGTTGGCGTTGACGTTGCCGGTGTTCGCAGTGGTGAACGTGCTGGGCTGGATCTTCGATCACGCCTGGTGGGCGCTGTTCGCGATGTGGTGGTTGAAGCCGCTGTTCGATCGCATCGTGCTGCACGTGTTGTCGCGCGCGGTGTTCGGCGATGTGCCCGGCGCGCGCGAGACCTTGCGCGCGCAACGGCGCTGGGGCCTGCCGCGGCCGATGCTCGATCATCTCCTCTGGCGTCGATTGAGTCCGGCGCGTTCGCTCTATCTCCCCGTCGATCTGCTGGAAGGCGGCGATGCCAAGCAGCGCAGCGAGCGGCGACGGGTGATCGGTGCGCGCGCCAGCGGCCATGCCGCGGCGTTGACGCTGGTGTGCATGAACTTCGAAGTGGCGTTGATGCTGGCGCCGGTCTTGTTCGTGATGATGTTCATTCCGCCGGAATTGCTGCCGCAGACCTGGGCCGGCGCGATGCAGACCATGCAGGGCGGCTTCACGCCGGGCATGGCGCTGGCCTACAACGCGCTGGCGTGGCTGGCGACGACACTGGTCGAACCGTTCTACATCGGTGCCGGATTCGGCCTGTATCTGAATCGTCGCACCGAGTTGGAAGCGTGGGACGTCGAGATCGCATTGCGACGGATGCGTGCGCGCCTGCAGCGGTTGGCCGGCGCGGCCATGGTGGTCGCATGCATCGCATTCGCGCCACGCCTGTTGCACGCGCAGGGGAACACACAGGCGAACCGGCAAAACAACACGGTCCATGGACAGGCCGCGAATCCGCAGAATGCCATCCACGGGCAGGCCAATGCCGGCCAGCAGAAACTCGTGCCGGCGCAGTCATTGGAGGCGGCGATTGGACCGCTGCAGCCGCAGCAACAGTCGTTGCGCGATGCCATGGTGAAACTGAAGGACGATCCGGAGCTGCATCCGCGCGAGCAGATCACGCGCTGGGAGCCGATCCGCAAACCGACGCCGCAAACGGCGAGCAAATGGAGCCTGCCGTCGTGGCTGGGCATGTTCGCGCGCGGGCTCGGCACCGTCGGGCAGGTGATCGCGTGGGCGGTAGTCGCCGCGATTGTCGGGCTGCTGGCGTGGTGGCTGGTGCGCACATTGCCGCAATGGCGTGGTGGATCAGCGCGTCGCCGCGCCAGCGACATCGCCATCGTCGACATCGCGCCGCCGGAAGCCTTGCCCGACGATATCCCAACTGCGGTACGCAGGTTGTGGGCGAGTGGTGATCGCCGGCAGGCGTTGGCGTTGCTCTATCGCGCCGGCGTCGAATCGATGGTCGCGCGCACGCAGGTGCTGCTGGTGCCCGGCGCCACCGAAGCCGAATGCCTGCGCGCATCGACGCAGTTGCCTGGTGACGAGGAGCGCACGCAATTCCGCACGTTGGTGCGCATGTGGCAGTACGCCGCCTACGCGCATCGTTTGCCTGATGATGCCGAATTCGACGGATTGCTGTCGGGGTTGGCGCACAGTTTCGGGTGGTCGCGATGAACGCGCGCGGCCGCAACATCGCCTTGGTGGTCGCCGGCATCGCGCTGATGGCGGCACTGGTGGCGTGGTGGTTCCACAGCATGCATCGCGTCAGCGATTGGGTCGATCTGCCGGTGCGCGGCGAGGCGGCGTGGAATCGTCTCTATCCCTTGCAGAAAGCCTTGCGCGCGAGCGGGCACACGGTGCAGTCGCGGCGACGTTTGCAAATGGAATTGACGCCGCTCGGCGAACGCGACACCGTGGTGATGTTGCAGGACACGCTCGGTTTGCAGGCCGACGAAACCTACGACCTGCTCGACTGGGTGGAAGGCGGCGGTCATCTGGTGGTGGCGCTGCCGCAGGGCGACGCCGACCTCAATCGCAACAGCGGCCAGCCGACGCTGACCGAAATCCTCGGCGTGCAGCGCCTCAAACGTGATCGCGGCGACGACTGCCTGCGCTTCAGCGCGCCGGGCGCCACGAAGCCGGAAGAACTGTTTTGCGGCAGCCAGCGTTTCAACCTGTCGCAGGGTAATCCGGTTTTCGGGCTGCGCGCTCCCGACGGTGGCTGGGTGGTCGCGCGCATCGCCCATGGCAAGGGATCGGTGGACGTGCTGTCGTCGCTGTGGCTGGTCCAGCGCAATTCCATCGAATCGCCAGTCAATGCGTGGCTTGCTGCACAGCTGCTCGCACCCAATGATGGCCGCGGCACATTCCATCTCATTTACGAGCCCGGATTGCCGTCGCTGTGGCTGGTGATCTGGCGCAAGGGCTGGATGGCATGGGCGCCGGCATTGCTGGCGCTGCTGGCATGGCTGTGGTGGCGCACGCAGCGCGTCGGTCCGCTGCTGCCGGGCCATGTGCGACAACGGCGTTCGTTGATCGAACACGTCACGGCCTCCGGCGAATTGCTGTGGCGCTTCCGTCGCGGCGATCTGTTGTACCAGGCGGTGCGCACGCGTTTCATCGCGAAATTGCGCCGACGCGATCCCGTCGCCGCCACGCAGGCGGATGCGCTGCAGGCGGAGATGATCGCCACCGCGACCGGCGTGCCTGCCGCCATGGTCCAGCGCGCTTTGCAATCCCCCTCCATCGGCGACGCCCACGCCCTGCGCGAACGCATCGCCCTCCTCATCGACCTGGGAAAACGCTTATGACCGACACCTCTCCTCCGCAGATCCCGGCCAACGCCACGCCGGCCGCGATCGCCCCCATCACCGGCGAGGCATTGGTCGCGCAGGTCGCCGCCATCCGCGAACAGGTATCGAAAGCCTTCATCGGCCAGCCGCAGGTGCTCGACCAGATCCTGCTGACGCTGATCGCCGGTGGCCATGCCTTGATCGAAGGCGTGCCTGGCCTCGGCAAGACGCTGCTGGTGCGTGCGTTGTCACAGGCGCTCGGCTGCAACTTCGCCCGCGTGCAGTTCACGCCCGACCTGATGCCCAGCGATGTCAGCGGCCACGCCTTCTACGATCCCAAGACCACGAGCTTCATGATCCGTCGCGGCCCGGTGTTCACCCACCTGTTGTTGGCCGACGAAGTGAATCGCGCGCCGGCGAAGACGCAATCGGCGTTGCTGGAAGTGATGCAGGAACGTCAGGTCACCATCGAAGGCCGCAGCTATCCGCTGGCGCCGCCGTTCATGACGCTGGCGACGCAGAATCCGGTGGAACAGGAGGGCACTTATCCGTTGCCGGAAGCACAGCTCGATCGTTTCCTCGTCAAGATCCTGATCGACTATCCGTCGCTGGCCGACGAGAAGCGCATGGTCGCGGAGATCAGCAATGGTCGCGTCGCCTCGGATTTCGATCTTGCGCAGGTGCAACGCGTCAGTTCACCGGAACAGATCGTCGGCCTGCAACTCGGTACGGCGCTGGTGCAGCTCGATGACGCGGTGATCGATTACGCCGTGCGCATCGTTGCGGCCACGCGCAAATGGCCGGGCATCGCGCTCGGCGCCGGGCCGCGCGGCAGTCTTGCACTGGTGCGGGCGGCGCGTGCACAGGCGGTGTTGTCGGGCCGTGATTTCGTCACCCCCGACGACATCCGCGAAGTCGCCAAGCCGGCGTTGCGCCATCGCATCGCGCTGGCGCCGGAATTGCAGATCGAAGGACAGGATGTCGATGCAGTGCTGCACGCGCTGCTGGCACGGGTGGAGGCGCCGCGGCAGTGAGTGTGGTCGTCGCCAGCGACGAAGCCGTCACCATCGGCGATCCGCAGCCCGCGCGTGACTGGCCGCGACCGTCGCCGTGGCTGGTGATAATCATCGCGGCGTGGGCGTTGTTCGGTCTTGCCGCGAGCCTGTGGCTGGTGCCGCAGGCGTGGTGGTGGTTCGCCGGCGCCGGCATCGCAGCGGTCGCGTTGCTCGACCTGTTGCTGCTGCGGCTGTTGCCGACACCGGCGGCACGCCGGGAGTTGCCGGAGATCCTGCCGCTGGGTGTGGAACGCGAGGTGTCGCTGGAATTGCGCGCGCCGCGCCGGGTGCGCGTGGATGTGCACGATCTCCATCCCGGCGCGTGGTTCGCCAAGGGCCTGCCACGTCGAATGACCTTGCCGCGCGATCGCATCATCCGTTTCGACTATCGCTTGCGGCCATCGGAACGCGGCAACGCCAGCTTCGGGCGTGTGCAACTGGTGCTGCATTCGCCGTTGCGATTGTGGCGGCAATCGCGACTGGCCGGCGAATCGCGCACGCTGCGCATCTTCCCCAATTTCGCGCCGCTCACCCATCTCGCGCTGTTGAGCGCGGAGCAGGCGTCGCGAATGGTTGGGGTGCACATCAAGCGCCGCCGTGGCGAAGGCACCGATTTCCACCAGATGCGCGAATACCGCGAAGGCGACAGCCTGCGCCAGATCGACTGGAAGGCGAGTTCGCGCGTGGGAAAATTGATTTCGCGCGAGTACCAGGACGAGAAGAACCAGCAGGTGATCCTCTGCGTTGATACCGGCCGTCGCATGCTCGCGCGCGATGGCGAACTGTCGCACTTCGATCGCACCCTCGATGCCGCGCTGGTGGTGTCCTATCTCGCACTGCGCCAAGGCGATGCCGTCGGCCTGTTCGCCAGTGGGGGCGAACGCCGCTGGGTGGCGCCGCAGCGTGGCATGGGCGCGATCGATACGCTGCTCGCGCAAACCTACGACCTGCAACCGCAACCGGTCGCCACCGACTTCCTCGCCGCCGCCACCGAACTGTCGCGCCGACAGCGTCGCCGTGGCCTGCTGATCTGGGTCACCAACCTGCGCGACGAGGACAGCGACGACATGCTCGCCGCGATCCGCATGCTGCAATCGCGCCATCTGGTGATCGTCGCCAGCCTGCGCGAACACGCATTGGATACGGCGGCGAATTCCGACGTGCATGAACTGGAAGATGCCTTGCGCGCCGGTGCCGCCGCGCGCTACCTGCAACAACGCGCCGCCGTGCACGATGCCCTGCGCCGGCAACGCATCACCGTGCTCGACGTCACCTGCGAGGAATTGCCCGGTGCGCTGGTGGAACGTTATCTGCGGGTGAAGCGCGAAGGCTTGCTGTAACCACAACATGACTGCGCCGTAAGGATGGTGGAAAGGTTGCGGTAATCATCGGTGCGGCTTAATGGGGTTTGTCCTTGCCACCGTAGAGAAACCGATGGCTTTCCCCTCGCGCTCGCACATGGTGCCCGTGGCCGCCCTCGGCATGCTGGTTGCCGGCATCGCACAGGCTGCCGAGACACCGGTCCAGCGCCTGCAGCTGGGAAACCGCATCAGCTGGGGCATCGACAGCCGGACCCTGCAGCGGGTATCGACGGTCGGGGTCGACCGCTATCTCGACGAGCAGTTGCGCCCCGATCCCGCTGCGCCGTTGCCGCCGGCGATCCAGGCCCAGATCGATGCCATGCAGATCAGCCGCACGCCGATGCCGCAACTGGTGCGCCAGCTCGAAGCGCAGCGCAAGGCGATGGACCCGATCCACGACGAACAACAGAAAAAAGCCTTGCAGGACGCCTACCAGAAGGCGCTGAACGCACCCATGCGCGAGGCCGCGACCCGCTCCCTGCTACGCGACCTGTATTCACCCAAGCAGTTGCAGGAACAGATGACCTGGTTCTGGATGAACCATTTCTCCGTGTTTTCGTACAAGGCCAATATCAGGCCGATGCTGGCCGATTACGAGGATGCGGTGCGCGCACATGCACTTGGGCGCTTCCGCGATTTGCTGGGCGCAGTGGCGCACCATCCGGCGATGCTGCGTGATCTCGACAACGACCAGAACGCCGCTGGCCACATCAATGAAAACTACGCCCGCGAGTTGATGGAGCTGCACACCCTGGGCGTGAACGGTGGCTACAGCCAGAAGGATGTGCAGGAAGTGGCGCGGGTGCTGACCGGCCTCGGCGTGAACCAGGGCGACGCGATGCCGAAGATCAAGCCGGCGTTGCAGGCGCAGTACCGCCGCGCGGGTCTGTTCGAGTTCAACCCGGGCCGCCATGACTACGGGCCGAAGGTGGTGCTGGGCGCGCCGATCCGTTCCTCGGGCCTGGCCGAAACCGACGAAGTCCTGGACCGGTTGGCGCGCCAGCCCGCGACGGCACACTTCATCTCGCGCAAGCTTGCGATCTACTTCATCGGCGATGGCGTTTCCGATGCATTGGTGGAACGCTTGGCGCAGGCCTATCTGCATAGTGACGGTCAGATCGCCGTCGTGCTCAAGCAGTTGTTCCGTTCCGACGAATTCCATGCCTCGCTGGGACGCGACTTCAAGGATCCGATCCACTACGTCGTGTCCGCAGTACGCCTGGCCTACGAAGACAAGCCGATCCTCAACGCCGGACCGATGCTGGGTTGGCTGGGCCGCATGGGCGAGCCTCTGTACGGACGGCAGACGCCTGACGGATATCCGCTGGGGCAGGCGGCGTGGGTCAGTTCCGGGCAGATGAACACCCGCTTCGAGATCGCCAAGGCGATCGGCAGCGGCAGCGCCGGACTGTTCAAGCTCGACCAGCCCAATGCCACCGACGCGCCGGCATTTCCCCAGCTGCAGAATGCGCTGTATTACCAGGCGTGGCAGCCGGCGTTGAGCGCGCCCACCCGCGATGCGTTGACGCAGGCGCGGTCGCCGCAGGAATGGAACACCTATTTCCTCGCCTCCCCCGATTTCATGAACCGATAGGTGATCGCCATGGAACGTCGCGATGTCCTCAAGCTGCTTGCACTGGCCTCCGCCGCCAGTTGCACGAGCCAACTGTTCGCCGCGCCCGCCGCGCCCGGCAAGTTCCTGCTGGTGTTCCTGCGCGGTGGCTATGACGCAGCCAATCTGCTGGTGCCGCACGCCAGCGATTTCTATTACACGGCGCGGCCCACCATCGCTGTCGCCAAGGATGCGGCATTGCCGCTGGATGCCAGCTGGTCGCTGCATCCGGCCTTGCGCGCGCATGTGCATCCGATGTTCCAGTCGGGGCAGGCCGCCTTCATCCCCTTCGCCGGTGTCGACGATCTCACCCGCAGCCACTTCGAAACCCAGGACAGCATCGAGCTGGGCCAACCGGTGGGCAACAGCCGCGATTTCAGCTCCGGGTTCATGAATCGCCTGGCTGGCGTACTGCACGGCGGTGGCGCGGTGTCCTTCACCGACCAGTTGCCGCTGACCTTCCGTGGCGGCGCGCAGGTTCCCAACGTCAATCTGCTCAACCTCAGCAAATCCGGACTGGATGCGCAGCAAACCGCGGTGGTCGGTCGCATGTATGCCGGCAGTCCGCTGGCGACCGCGATCCGGCAGGGCGCGGAAGTGCGCAAGGACGTGATGATGGAATTGAGTGAGGAGATGACAGCGGCCAATCGCAACGCCGCCAGCGCCAAGGGCTTTGCGCAGGAAGCACAGCGCATCGCGCGACTGATGCGCGACAAATACAATCTCGGCTTCGTCGATGTCGGCGGTTGGGATACCCACGTCGGCCAGGGTGCGGCGACCGGCTACCTGGCGAATCGCTTCGACGAGTTGGGCCAGGGCTTGCAGGCGTTCGCGCAGGAGCTCGGTCCGCAGTGGCGGAACACGGTGGTGTTGGTGCTCAGCGAGTTCGGTCGTACCTTCCGCGAGAACGGCGACAAGGGCACCGATCACGGCCATGGATCGGTGTACTGGGTGCTGGGCGGCGCACTGCACGGCGGCCGGGTTGCCGGCGAACAGGTCGTGGTGTCGCAGCCCAACCTGTTCCAGAACCGCGACTATCCCGTGCTCAACGACTACCGCGCCATCCTTGGCGGCTTGTTCCATCGCATGTACGGCTTGTCCGCTGCGCAACTCGGCAGCGTGTTCCCGGGCGCGAAGCCGGTGGATCTGGGGCTGGTCTAGCCGCCCATCCGCAACTGCGTGTAGATCGCATCGGTCTGCGGACGCACGCCGTGCCATAGCTCGAAACTGTCGGCGGCCTGCTCCACCAGCATGCCGAGGCCGTCGCTGGTGCGCGTGCAGCCGTGGCCTTTCGCCCATGCCAGGAAAGGCAACGCGCGCGCGCCGTAGTTGAGATCGATCGCGGTGCTTTCGTCGCCGAGGATCGATGCCGGATAGTCCGGCACCCCATCGCCTTCGTCGGGCGGCACCGCGCTCAGCACCAGATCGAAGCTGCCGAGACCCGGCAATTCTTCCAGCGTGCAGGCGATGGCGCGTTCGCTGTCGTGCAATTGGTCGACCAGATCCCAAGCGTTGGCACGCGTGCGATTGGCGACGACGAGTTGCGCGATGTCGGCATCGAGCAATGCCGGCGCGACGGCGCGCGCGGCGCCACCGGCACCGATCAGCAACACGCGTTTGCTGAACGGAGCGAAGTCGCGACGCTCGCGCAGATCGCGCACCAGTCCGCTGCCGTCGGTGATGTCGCCGAACCAGTGGTTGTCGCGCCAGATCAGCGTGTTGACCGCACCGGCGCGGCGCGCGCGCGGACTCAGCGATTGCGCGGCAGCCGCGGCGGCGAGTTTGTCGGGTGCGGTGACATTGGCGCCGATGCCGCCGGCACGCTGGAAGCGCTCCAGCGTCACGTCGAAGCCGGCGGCGGTGTCGATCGCCACGTACAGCATGTCGATGCCGCACTGGCGTGCGAATTCGGCGTGGATGCGCGGCGATAGCGAATGCGCGACCGGTGCGCCGAGAACGGCGTAATGGGGCAGGCTCATCGTGTTCAGCGGTCTTCGCGCAGCCAGCGTGCGGCGTCGATGGCGAAATAGGTGAGGATGCCGTCGGCGCCGGCGCGCTTGATCGATGTCAGCGCTTCCAGCGTGCAGGCGCGTTCGTCCAGCCAGCCATTGGCATACGCTGCCTTCAACATCGCGTATTCGCCGCTGACCTGATAGGCGAAGGTCGGCACGCCGAAGGTGTCCTTCACCCGCCGCACGATGTCGAGGTAGGGCAGGCCCGGCTTCACCATCACCATGTCGGCGCCTTCGGCGAGGTCGAGTTCGACTTCGCGCAATGCTTCGTCGGCATTGGCCGGATCCATCTGGTAAGTGAACTTGTTGCCCTTGCCGAGCGCACTGGCGCTGCCGACGGCGTCGCGGAACGGGCCGTAGAACGCCGAAGCGTATTTCGCGGCGTAGGCGAGGATGCGGGTGTGGATGAAACCGTTGGCTTCCAGTGCGCCACGGATTTCACCGATGCGGCCATCCATCATGTCGCTGGGGGCGACCACGTCGACGCCGGCGCGTGCATGCGACAACGCCTGTTTCACCAGCGCGTCGACGGTTTCATCGTTGAGGACGTAGCCGCTGTCGTCGAGCAGGCCATCCTGGCCATGGCTGGTATAGGGATCGAGCGCGACATCGGTGATCACGCCGAGTTCGGGGAAACGTTCCTTCAGCGCACGCACGGCGCGCTGGCACAGGCCATCGTCCTGCCACGCGGCTTCGGCCGTCAGCGATTTCGCCTCGGGCGCGGTGACCGGGAACAACGCGATCGCCGGGATGCGCAGTTCGCACAGGGTCTCGGCGGTCTTCAGCAGTTCGTCGATCGACACGCGCTCGACGCCGGGCATCGACGGCACCGCAACGCGCCGCTGCAACTCGTGCACGAACGCGGGATAGATCAGGTCGTCGGCGCCCAGCACCGTTTCGCGCATCAGCCGCCGCGAGAAATCATCGCGACGCATGCGTCGCGGACGAACGTAGGGATAGCTCATCCCGGCATTCTACCGCCGCAACGTGAATGGGGGATCAGGGCCTGCTCTCAGGCGTGGACGCCGTCGATTTCCACCGCGAGTTCGCGCCGGCAGATCGCCGCATGCAGCACGATGTAGCGAACGTTGGGGCCAAGCACGCCGCGCAAGGTGCGATCGACCAGTTCGAGGTCGCCGGCGTCGCGCACATAGACCTTGAGGCGCGCGCCGTGGCCGAATCTCGCGGGCAGGTCGGGGCGTTTCAGGCGCGCCGCGCCGATCAGCGCATCGAAGTTGCGGAAGGTTTCATGGATCTGCGCGACGAGATCGCTGGCGTGCTGCGAGGCGTGGCCAACCACCGCGGCGGTGCCCGACAGCATCAGCGGCATGTCGCTGGCGGCGGGCGGCAGCATGGCGCGGGCGAAGCTCGGCGCTTGCGGCCCGTACTGGCGCGGGTAGTGGTAGGCGCTGACCTGGCGTGGATTCTCCACCGGCGTGCCGGTCGTGGCGCTGGACAGCCAATAGACTTGCAGCACGCGCGCGGTGTCGCAGCGCCCGATCGCGGTGGCGGCCGGCAGCGATTGCGCATCAAAGGTGCCAAGGCCGTGCGCGCGACCGACGCAGAATTGGCGATAGCGTTCGATGTCGCCGTCGCCGACGGTGATCGAGTCGAGGTAGTTCCAGACCCGCAACAGGTGCGGCGTGTCGCTGCCGTTGACGAAGTCCGTCAGCTGCCGGTAGGCCTGTTCCGATGCGGCGATCAGGTCGCCGTCGCCTTCCTCGATTTCAATGGCGCCGAAGGTCAGTTGGCCGTCGCTGGCCCAGGCGATGTTGCCGTCGCGGCCATGACGAACGCCGTGGCCGGCGCGCCAGACTTCCAGCGGCGCATCCCCATGCGGTTGCAGCGGCACGCGCAGGTAGCGCGGGTCGGCGTGGGTCGCCGGATGCCCGGCGAAGCCGATCACCGCCAGGGTGTCGTCGCGCGCGAGCTCGGCGTCCAGCGTGGCCAGCGGAACGTAATCGACCAGCAGGCGTGGAAGTTGTGGAACGTGGCGCGCAGCGCGACTCACGGCGCATCTCCCTGCAGCGTTTCCTCGCGCACTTCCACGTCGAGCTGGCGACGGCGGTTGCGCCATGCGGCGAAAGCACGGCCGGACATGCCCAGCGTGGTGAGGGCATAGATCACCCGGAAGATGCGCAGGCGGCGCAGGATCGGCTTGGCGTCGAAGACATCACCGCTGAGCATCGAGACGATGGCGCGTTCGACCCCGAAGAGGTCGCGACGGTTGGCGAACAGATGCTTCATCGTCGGCGAAGTGAAGCGGTAGATGAACCACTTGAATTCATCCAGGCCGCGATCGAATTGATGCTGGAATTTGCGTTGCAGCGAGGCTTCGCGTGCGGGTGTGCGCAGGATGCCGTCGACCATGCGCGCGCAGCCTTCGGCCGATTTCATCGCCAGGAACACCCCGGAGGAGAACATCGGGTCGACGAAGGCGTAGGCATCGCCCAGCAAGCTCCAGTGGCGGCCATGCATCCGCGTGCATTCGTAGGCGTAATTGCCGGTGACATGCACCGGGGCGATGCGTTCGGCATCGCGCATGCGCGCGTCGAGCTCGGGCACGGCCATCAGCGTCTGCATCAGGAACGCTTCCTGGTCGCCACGGCGCTGTTTGAGATAGTCGGGGAAGCACACCGCGCCGACGCTGGTGACGCCGTCGGATAGCGGGATCACCCAGATCCAGCCGTGGGCATGGCGATAGATGCTGACGTTGCCGGCATCTCGGCCCTCGCGCCGCTGCACGCCGCGGTAATGGCTGAAGATCGCCGCCGAGGCATGGCGCGCATTCTTGCGCTTCAGCGCGAGCTTGCCGCCGAGGACGGTGTCGCGGCCGCTGGCATCGAGCAGGTAGCGCGGGCGGAATTGCTGGCCGCGGGCGTGCACGGTGATGGCGCCGTCATCGGCGAAATCGACGCGATCGACCTTGTTGTGGTCGCGCGCATCGACGCCTGCCGCGCGGGCGTTGTCCCACAGGATCTTGTCGAAATCGGCGCGCTTGACCTGGAAGGCATATCCCGACTGCGGACGGAAGCTCTTGCTGAAGTCGAAGACTTCGTAGCTGCCGTTGTCATTGGGAAAGTCGGCGCCGAGCTTGAGCGTGCTGCAATCGCGCACGGCATCGTGCACGCCCAGTCGCTCCAGGATCGGCATGTTCTGCGGCAGCAGCGATTCGCCGATGTGGAAGCGCGGGTGCGCCTCCTTTTCCAGCATCACCACCTGCCAGCCGTCGCGCGCAAGCAAGGTCGCGGCGGTACTGCCGGCAGGGCCACCGCCAATGACAAGCACGTCGCATGCCTGCACATCGCAGCTGCGGGGCGGCATCGTGGCCGTGTCGGCGGTCACGCCAGCGGATTTTGTCTGGCCGTCGGGCCGCACTTCGGAAGCTTCCATACCCAAGGCATAATACCGGCTGCAGGCGATGATCCGGAACTCCGGCGTCGCCAGACTGAATATCACGGGTGGAACGCATGTCCGAACAAACCACAGCTGAACGCGAACTCGCCGAATTGCTGGTCGAAAGCCTGAACCTGGAGGATATCGCTCCATCCGCGATCGATCCCGAGGCGCCGCTGTTCAACACCGGGCTGGGCCTCGACTCCATCGACGCGTTGGAACTGTCGCTGGCGATCTCGAAGAAGTACGGTCTGCAGCTGCGTTCCGACAATGAAGAAAACCGCAAGATTTTCGCTTCGTTGCGCGCGCTCTCCGAGTACGTCCAGCAGCATCGCGCTGCCTGATCGCACGGCCATGGCGATGCTGCTGAGGATCGCTGCCTTGCTGGCCTGTTTCGTGGTGGAGCAGCGTGCCTTGCGCGCCGACAGCCCGCGATTGGCGGGACTGGCGCTGGGCCTGCTCGCCTTGGTCGTCTGTGCCCGCGGGCTGCTGTTGTTGCGGCCACGCGCATGGCTCGCCGCCTTGGCGTGGATCGGCATCGCCTGGGTATTGGCGGGATCGCGCTATGCGATGCCGGTGTTGTTGCTGATGCCGAGTGTGTTCCTGGCGCTGGTGTGTTCGTTGTTTGCGCGGACCTTGATCGGCGGGCAAGCGCCGCTGGTGGTGCGGATGGTGTCCTTGATCGATGGCCTGCCGATCGCGCAACTGCCGGCAGACGTGCGTGGATACGCCACCGGGGTGACTCGGTTGTGGGCCGGCCTGCTGGGCGGATTGGCCTTGCTCGATCTCGCGCTGGCGCTGGTGACGACGCCGGGCGGCGTGCTTGAACGCCTGGGCATCGCGTCGCCATGGCCGCTGTCCCCGCAGGTCGCGGCAATGGTCGACACCTGGGGCATCTACGTGCCGTTGGTAGTGGCATCGATCGGCGAATTCCTGATCCGGCAACGGCGTTTTCCCGGGCGCTATGCCGGGCCGCTCGACTACGCCCGCAAATTGGCGCGGGTGCCGCGCGAAAAATGGGCCGGGATCTTCCATTGAGGAGCGCGACCGTCCGGGACGGTATCCTAGGGCACCAATTCTGCTGATCCGACGGGGATGGACGGGCAGTTAGTGAAAATGGAAACGGTCGATACCGTGCGCGTCGTGACGCGCCGGCCAGTGTGGCGCAAAGCCTGGAACCTGCTGCAGTTCGCATTCACGCTGGCGTGGACAGCGGGCGGCATCGTGGTGGCCGTGGCGTTGCTGAAACTGACCGGAAGCCCGCGTGGCCCGTTGCGGATGGCGTCGAACATGTGGGCGCCGGGCTTGATGATCGGCGCCGGGGCCAAGCTGGACGTGCAGGGCGCGGAGCATGTCGATTGGACGCGAGCACACCTGATCGTCAGCAACCATCAGTCGGTGATCGACATCTGCTCGCTGTTCATCGCCGTGCCGGTACCGTTGCGTTTCCTGCTGAAACAGGAGATGACGCGCATGCCCTTCGTCGGCTGGTACGCGAAAGCGACCGGCATGTTGTTCATCGATCGCGACAATCCGCGCGCGGCGCCGGCGATGCTCAAAGCCGCAGCCGCGATGCTGTCGGAAGGCTGGCAGTTGTGCGTGTTCCCGGAAGGCACCCGTAGCCGCGATGGCGTGGTCGGCGAATTCAAGTCCGGTCCGTTCCAGGCGGCGATCCGCGCCGGCGTCGACGTGCTGCCGGTGTCGCTCGATGGCGCGCGACAAGTGTTGCCGAGCGACGGCTTCGCAGTGAACCCGGGTCCGATCAAGGTGCGCTTCGGCACCCCGATCACGACAACCGGCGAACACGCCATCCGTGATCGCAATGCGCTGGCGCAGGCCGCCCATGCGCAGGTGGATGCGTTGCTGGCGAACGGGGGACGCGTATGAAGTTCCGCATCGCCGGCGATCACCCTGCGTTGCCGGGGCATTTCCCCGGTCGGCCGATCGTGCCGGGCGTAGTGATCCTCGACCATGTGCAACAGGCGATCGAGCGCGACCATGGCGCATTCGCTGCGCCGATCAAACTGGCGCAGGTCAAGTTCCTGCAACCGCTGTTGCCGGAACAGGAGGCGGAAATCGTGCTCGAACCTTCCGCGCGAGGCTGGAAGTTCCGCGTCCAGCGCGGCGATACCCTGATCGCCAGCGGCGACATCGCACCGGCATGACACAGCCCCAGACCACCTGGACCGATCGCCCGGAAGGCGGCGGCATGTTCGCGCTGTGGTTGATCCGCACCATCGCGCGGCGTGCCGGCCGTCGTGTCGCGCGCCTGCTGCTGTTCCCGATCACGGTCTACTTCCTGTTCATGCGCGGACCGGAACGACGCGCCTCACGGAACTACCTGCAACGTGCGCTTGGCCGCAGGACCAGTTGGTGGGACGGTGCGCGCCACGTCCACACCTTCGCCTCGACCATCCTCGACCGCGTGTTCCTGCTCGGCGGCCCGATCGATCGTTTCGACGTGCGCGTGGACGGCCTCGACGCGCTGCACGCGGCGCTCGACCAAGGGCGTGGCGCACTGCTGTTCGGTTCGCACCATGGCAGTTTCGAGGTGTTGCGCGTGCTGGCGACGCGCACGCCCCAGTACACCATCAAGATCGTGCTGGACAAGAAGCAGAGCCCGGCGATGACGCAGCTGCTGGACGCGCTCAATCCCGCGCTCGCCGCCAACATCATCGACGCCTCGCAGGATGGTCCGTCGATCGTCATGGACATCCAGCGCGCGACGGCCGAAGGCGCGCTGGTGTCGCTGCTGGTGGATCGCGTGCGCCCCGGCGAGCCGTGGCTGCCGGCGCGGTTCCTCGGCGGCAGTGCGCGTTTCCCGACCTCGCCGTGGCTGATCGCCTCGGCCCTCAAGGTGCCGGTCGCGCTCGGCTTCGGCCTGTATCGCGGCGGCAACCACTACGACCTCGCTTTCGAGCTGTTCAGCGACGGCGTCGACATTCCGCGCCAGGCACGGGCGGAGGCGTTGTCCGCGCTCATCCAGCGTTACGCCGGCAGGCTGGAACATTACGTGCGCCAAGCCCCCTACAACTGGTTCAACTTCTATGACTTCTGGCATGACGATGACGGCCACACCTTCGATGACGCCGCGGTACAGCGCCGCACTGCTGCTCGCGCTGGGGACGCTGGCGATCACCCTGACAACGCCCGTGATCGCGCGTGAGCCGGGCACTGCAGCGACCATCGACAGCGGATGGATCCTGTCGAAACTGGGACACGCCGGCCCGACCCGCACCGCCTTCGTCGAAGTGCGCAGCTCGCCATTGCTGAAGTCGCCGTTGCGCGTGTCCGGCGAATATCGCCATCCCGACGCCGACACCCTAGTGCGCGAGGTGCGTTCTCCCTATCAGGAAACCACCACCATCCGCGACGGCAAGGCCAGCATCCAGCGCGGTGGTTCCACCCGCACCTTCGCGTTGTCGCGGGCGCCGCAACTGGCGACATTGCAGACCAGCTTCGGCGCGTTGTTGCGCGGCGACCAGCAGCAGTTGCAATCGGCGTTCGCGCTTGATACCAGCGGCGTGCGCGAGAAGTGGAAGATGGTGCTGACGCCGAAGGATACGGCGCTGGCGAAACAGATGCGTGACATCACCCTGTTCGGACGCGGCGCCGAACTGCGCTGCATCGAGACGCGCCTGAGCCAAGGCAACGAAGTGCAACGCACCCTGCTGGCATCGGCGGCATCGGCATCCGGCACTGCCACCAGCGATGACGCGCTGCAGGCGATCTGCCACGGCGACGCCGCGCGCTGACGCCCCCGCGCGCTAGGCTATGCGGTCGAAGCTGTGATGGAGCCGCGCATGTCGTCCAACCCGTTGTCCCTCCGCAAGCGCGTCACGCTGGCGATCGTCTGGCTCGGCGTGCTGGCGGTGATGGGCTGGCTGGTGGCGCGCAACCTGCATCCCAGCGGTGATCTGCGCGAGTTCATGCCCAAGGGCCAGACGCCGATGCAGAAGCTGGTGCTGGATGAAATGGGCGAAGGACCGGCGTCGCGGTTGTTGCTGGTGTCGATCACGGGTCGGCCGGACGCCGATCTCGCCGCGCTCAGCAAGGGGCTGGCGACTGCCCTCAAGCACGATTCGCGCTACACGCAGGTGGTGAACGGCTCGTTCGATGCCGGCGCGCTCGATTCGAAATTGCTGCCGTATCGCTATCTGCTGTCGCCGACGCTGGATACGCAGGCGTTCGATGCGCCGTTCCTTGCCGATCAATTGCAGCAGCGTCTCGCCGATCTCGGCTCGCCGGCGGCGGGCATGCTGGAAGACGTGCTGCCGCGCGATCCGACGCTGGAGATGCTCAAGCTCGCCGAGCGCTGGACACCGGCGGACATGCCGCCATTGCTCGATGGCGTGTGGGTATCGCCCACGGATGGCGCATTGCTGCTGGTGCAGACGCGCGCACCCGGATTCGATCCCACCGCGCAAGAGCAGGCGATCGCCGGCATCGAGGACGCGCTGCATGCGCTGCCCGGCGGCAAGGACGCCAAGCTCGCGTTGAGCGGGCCAGGCTATTTCAGCGTCGTCATCAGCGCAAAGACGCGCGCGCAGGCCGATGGCATCGGCTTCGTGTCATCGATCGGTTTCGTGTTGCTGCTGTTGCTGGCCTATCGCAGCGTCGGCTCGCTGTTGCTGGCCGGGTTGCCGGTGATCAGTGGTGCGCTGGCCGGCATCGTCGCGCTGATGCTGTGGTTCCCGCAGGTACATGGCATCACGCTGGCGTTCGGTTTCACCTTGCTCGGGGTGGCGCAGGAATATCCGATTCGCGTGTTGAGCCATCGACGCGCCGGCGAGAATGCGCTCGCCAGCGTGCGCATGCTGTGGCCGTTGCTGCTCACCGCGATTGCATCGGCGTGCATCGCCTATCTCGCGTTCTATGCGTCCGGTGTCGGCGGGTTGCAACAGTTGGCGGTGTTCACCATCACCGGCTTGCTGATGGCCGGTTTCAGCACGCGCTACCTGCTGCCATGGTTGTTGCCGGTGCGCGTGCGTGATGTCGCCGGCATGCCATGGTTGATCCGGGCGCGTCATTTCGCCGATTCGCTGCCGCGTCCACGCTGGTTGCCGTGGCTGGTCGCGGTGGTGGCGGTGGCGATGATCGCACTCGCGCCGGGGTCGTTCTGGCAGAACGATCTCGCGGCGCTGACGCCACTGCCGCATGATCTCCTGCAGCGCGACATGCGCCTGCGCTCGGCACTCGGCGCCGCCGATGCGCGCTACCTGCTGGTGTTGCGCGCGCCCGACAGCGAGGGCGTGCTGAAACTGTCGGAACAACTTGAACCGAAGATCGATGCACTGCGCGAGGCGCATGCGCTGGTCGGCGCCGAATTGCCTTCGCGCTACCTGCCGAGCATGGCGACCCAGCGCGCGCGCCAGCAGAAATTGCCCGATCGTGCGACGTTGCAAGCAGCGTTGACGCAGGCGCAACGCGACCTGCCGTTCAAGCCCGATGGTTTCGCGCCGTTCGTGGACGATGTCGAAACGGCGCGCGCCATGCCGCTGCTCGATCCGCATACATTCGCCGGCAATCCGCTGGGTGAACGCATCGGTGCGATGCTGCGCCAGCGTGATGGCCAGACCTACGGGCTGGTGACGCTCAGTGGCGTCAATGATCCCGCGGCATTGCAGAAGCTGGCGGCGGGCAGTGGCGGCGCGGTGCAACTGCTCGACCTGAAGGACTCCGCGGAAAGCCTGCTGGTCGGCTATCGCACGCGCATCCTGCAGGCGCTGCTGGCGGCGACGCTGCTGCTGGTCGCCACCATCACCTTTGCGCTGCGCAGCCCGCGTCGTGCCTGGCATGTACTGGCGCCGATGACGCTGGCGACCTTCCTGGTACTGGCGGTGGAGCGCATGTGTGGCATCGAGATCTCGCTGTTCCACCTGGTCGCGCTGATCCTCGCCGCCGGACTCGGTCTGCACTACGCATTGTTTTTTGAACGCGATACCGGCGATCCCGCCGAACAGCGTCGTACCCTGCACGCCACGATCGTCTGCGTGTTGTCGGCATTGCTGGTGTTCGGCATGCTGGCGGTGAGCACCATCCCGGTGTTGCGCGCGATCGGACTGACGGTCGCGCTGGGCGTGCTGTTCCACTTCTGTCTGTCGATCCTGATGGCACCACATGTCGCGCCGCGAGCCGCGGCAGGCGAGGGTGGAACGAACGCATGAGCATGCAACGCGAATCCGTTGCGATCGAATTGTTGATTCCGCACCAGGGCGCGATGTGCCTGTGGCAGCGCGTGCTCGATCACGATGACCACAACGTGCGCGTCGCGACCGATGGCCATCGCGCCGGCGATCATCCGTTGCGTTCCGACGATATGCTCAGGGCGATCCACCTATGCGAATACGGCGCGCAGGCGATGGCGGTGCATGGCGGCCTGCTCGGGCGCGCACGTGGCGGCGCGGTGAAGGCCGGGATGCTGGTTGCGTTGCGTGGCGTGCAACTGCATGTCGCGCGCATCGACGATCTCGATGGTGAACTGGTCGGCGAGGCGAAGTTGCTGATGGACAGCGATAGCAGCCAGCAGTACGGATTCCGTATCCTTCATGCGGGTGAAGTCATCGCCGAGGGACGTGCCGCGGTGATGCTGGGAGCGACGAATGAAGAATGAAACGATGAAGCGCGCGCTGGTGACCGGCGGCAGTGGCGATATCGGTGGCGCGATCTGCCGCGCGTTGGCGGCGCAGGGACTGCATGTGATCGTGCATGCCAACAGCTCGGTGGCGAAAGCGCTGGCCTTGGTGGATGGAATCATCGCGGCCGGTGGCAGCGCGGAAGCGACCGCCTTCGACATCACCGATGCCGATGCCGCGCGTGTCGCCATCGAAGCCTTGCTTGCGGATGGCACGATCCAGATCATCGTCAACAACGCCGGCATCCACGATGACGCCCCGATGGCCGGCATGTCGCAGGCGCAGTGGTCGCGCGTGGTCGATGTCTCGCTCAACGGATTCTTCAACGTCACCCAACCGTTGTTGCTGCCGATGGCGCGCACGCGCTGGGGCCGCGTCGTCTGCATTTCCTCGGTTGCCGGCGTGCTCGGCAACCGTGGGCAAACCAACTACGCCGCGGCAAAAGCCGGCCTGCATGGCGCGGTGAAATCGCTGGCGCGGGAGATGGCGAGTCGCGGCATCACCGCCAATGCCGTCGCGCCGGGAGTGATCGCCGGGCGCATGACTGACGAATTGTTTCCAGCCGATCAACTCAAGCCGATGGTGCCGGCCGGACGCGCCGGATCACCCGAAGACGTCGCCGCGCTGGTCGCGTTCCTGTGCAGTGATGCCGCCGGTTACATCAATGGCCAGGTGATTGGCGTCAATGGCGGGATGGGCTGACGAAGTCCGCATCACTCCACCCATGGCGCCTGCAGCAATGGTTCGCCGGGCATGACATCCGCCAGCATCGCGGTCAATCCGAAGTCTTCGATCTGCGGATGATCGCGCCGCGCCTCGCCGAGCAGTTGCGCGGCGAGGCGATCCATCAGCACGACATTCGCGGCGATGCGCGCATGGAAGCTGACATCGTCCTGCGGCGGGTCGGTCAATGCGCGATTGAGTTCATGGAACCACGGGATCAGGTACTGATCGAGCACGCGGCCGTCTTGCGGCGGTGACGCCGCGCCGTTGCGCTCGCCCCATTCGCGCAACAAGGCCTGCACGGCGATGTTGAGTCGCGTCGCGCGCTCGAACACCGGCCGCAGCCGACCGAGCATGGCGACATCGGTCATGCGGCTGCCCGTGAACAGCGGCGCCAGCACCGACCAGTAATAGGTGTAGTCCCAGATCACCTTGAGCGGCATCACCCGGGCATCGCCGAACAGCGCGTACTGGTCGCGATACAGCGTCATGGTGTTGTCGAAGAAGGAGTCGATCAACTGCTGGTAGATCGCGGCGTACGGCGCGAATGGCGTGCCGGCGCGATCGCGCTGGATCAGGTCGCAGATATAGGTGTTGCCGATGGCGATGAAGTCGCTGCCGGGCGAATAGAACGGATCGAGGAACAATCCGGCTTCGCCGGTGATCGCCCAGCGATCGCCCGAGAACACCTGCCTGCAGCCGTGGGAGAAATGGCGCAGGAAGCGGAAGTCCTGCACGGCGTGGCGCGGATCGTCGAGCAGTGTCGCCAGCGCCGGCTGGTGTTCGCGCAACCAATCCGTCGCCAGCGCGTGGGTTTTCATCTGCTCCAGCGGATGCAACGCGCCGTCGGCGACGATGCCGATGGAGTGCGCGCCGGAAGCGAGCGGGATCATCCACGCCCAATAGCCGCGTCCGCACAGATGGTTGGTGGAACGCCAGCGATGGGGCGGCGTGCAGCGCGACAGCCAGTCGCCATCGTTCGACCATTGGTTGGGGTCGACGATGCCATCGACGCGCCACCAAGCAGCGTTGACGTCATGCGGGTTGTCTGCGACAAGATCGAACTTGCGCTTGAGCAGGCTGGCGCGCCCCGAGGCGTCGACCAGCCAGCGCGCTTCCAGCTGCACGAGATCGCCTTCGTGTTCGAAATCGACGACGTGCAGGTTGCCATCGCCGCCGGGGACGACATGCTTCACCGTGGCATCGTCGAGGAACACCACGCCGAGTTCGCGCGCACGCTCGCCGAGGAAATTCTCGAAGCGGCCGCGATCGAGTTGCCACGACACCATCGGCAACAGCTTGCTGACACCGAGTTCCGTGCAGCGATCGATCGCTTCCACGCCATCGGAAAAGAAGAAGCGGAAGCCGAACTTGCGGATCTGTTCGCCTTCGAGGTGTTCGCGCAGGCCGAGGACATGGCCGAAATAATGGGCGGCGATTTCCACCGTCGATTCGCCGACCTTGAACGCCGCTTCGCGCACGGGGTGGCGTTGCCGTTCGATCACCGTGACATGCAGCGCCGGATCCATGCGCTTGAGCTGGATCGACAACGAAAGCCCGGCCAAGCCGCCACCGAGGATGACGACGTCGACCTTGGTGTTCATGCGTCGGCGTCGATCACCGGGGGCCGGGCGCGCGTCCGCGCATATTCGCGCAGCATGTCGCCACGCCCGACGATCTGCTTCACCACGTGCGAGGTGATGTTGTAGAGATCGCGGAACAGGCGGAAATGACTCTTGCGGAATTCCTGCTCGGCGCTGGCATAACGCGCCTCCACCGGCACCGCGACCACGCCGGCGCCGGCCTCGCGCGATGCCGACATCAGCATTTGCGCTTCGAACACGAAACCTTCGCCGGGCACGTCGGGCAAAGTGAACACCGCGCGCGGATACAGGCGCTGGCCGCTCTGGGTATCGACTACGCGATAGCCGCACCCCCAGCTGATGCCCCAGTCGCCGAAGTCGTTGCCGAGGCGGCGATACCACGGTTGCGAGGCACGCTTCTTCATGCGCGCACCGATCACCAGCGCGCCGGGATGACGGTTGGCGGCGGCGATCATCCGCGGCAGGTCGGACGCCTTGTGCTGGCCGTCGCCGTCCATCGTCGCCACCGCCAGCACGCCCATCCGCGTCGCTTCGGCGAAGCCGTCGCGCAACGACTGGCCCTTGCCCATGCGCTGTTCGTGGCGGAGCAGGGTGACCGCGAGATCGCGCACGCAATCGGAGGTGCCGTCATCGGAGCCGTCGTCGACCACGATCACGTGGTCGATGTGTTGCAACGCTTCGCTCACCACTTCGCGGATGCGCAGGCGTTCGTTCAACGCGGGGATCACCACCGCGACATTGTGGCGATCAAGCATCGTCATCTCATCCATGGCGTATCTCCAGGCACAACGCGCGCCCGGCACCGGCATCCAGCAGTACATCGCCATCGTTGCCGGTGGCGAGCAGGTCGAACAATGGCAGCATCGGCGTCATCCGGTTGCCCGCAGCGTAGCGCGCAAGCGGGCCGTCGTTGGCATCGCCTTCGCCATCCACCAGCGTGACGGACAGTTGCGGACCGGGATTGCCGCCGGCCGACAGCACCAGCCCACCGCCGAGCAATCCGGTTCCGGTCGAGACCGACGCCAGTGGCCCGGTCGCGCCGGTGTCGTAGGCGGCCAGCAGTATTGCCTGCCCTGGAGCCGCCGATTCGCCGCAGGCGATGTTGACCAGTGCTTCCAGCAGGCCTTGCGCGAAGGTGTGGGAAAACGCGCTGAGCGCGGTCGACGGCGCCATGCAACCCTGGCCGATGGTCCAGTAACCGGCGGCAGCGTTGTGCACGGAGTTGTGAAATTTCGTCGGCGACAGCGCATCCGGGGCATCGCGCAATGTCGCACAGATGGTGTCGGTAATCGGCAGATCGCCGTCGGTGCTGACGAAAATCGATGGCAGCGTCCGCGGATCGCGTCCGGCATCGCTGCACGCCGCTTGCGCGACTTCCAGCGCCACCGCAACCGATTCCGGCGCGCGCCGGCGTTCGTTGGCGGGCAGCAATCGTGGCGATGGCTTCGATGGCGCATCGGCGGGCAATTCGCCGGTGGCGACGAATCGTTGCGCGGCGGCCCAGTCGGGAATCCCGCGCGTCCAGAAACCGATGCCTTCGATGGTGGCGGTGAGCGGACTCATGCGCGACCGAACACCAGCGAACAGTTGTTGCCGCCGAAGCCGAAGGAATTGTTCATGGCGTGGCGGATCGGGCGCGATTCGGTGGCGAAGCGGATCTGGGGGCCGCAGGCGGGATCGGGTGTGGTGCTGCCGAGCGTCGCCGGCAGGATGCCGTCTTGAAGCGCGATCAACGCGAACACCGATTCGACGATGCCGGCCGCGCCCAGCGTGTGCCCGGTGAATCCTTTCGTGCTCGCGGCATGCAACGACTCCGGGAACAGCGCCGACACCGCGAGCGCTTCGACGCGATCATTCGCCGGTGTCGCGGTGCCGTGCAGGTTGAGATGATCGATGGCGGCGGCAGCGAGTCCGGCGCGCGCCAGTGCATCGTGCATTGCCAGTTGCGCACCCAGCCCTTCGGGATGTGGCGTCGACATATGGTGGGCATCGCTGGATTCGCCGTAGCCGAGCAGGCGCAATCCGCCGCTTTCATCATCACCAACACGTTCCAGCACCGCGAAGCCGCCGGCCTCGCCCAGCGAGATGCCATCGCGATCCTGCGCGAACGGACGGCACGGCCGCGCCGACACCAGCCCCAGCGAGTTGAAGCCGAACAGCACACTGCCGCACAAGGTATCGACGCCGCCGACCAGCGCCGCATCGACCATCCCGGACTGAATCAGGCGCGCCGCCTGCGCGAATACCTTGGCGCTGGACGAACACGCCGTCGCCACGGTGACGCAGGGGCCGCGCAAGCCGGTGGCGTGCTGGAGGAAATCGCCGAGCGAATGCGGGGTATGGATGATTGGGCGGGCGAGGTCGGGCGGAAAGGCGCCATCGACCAATCGTTCGTAGGCTTCCTCGCTGGCGCCGATGCTCGACGTCGAAGTGCCAACCACCAGCGCCACCCGTTCGGCGCCGTATTTGTCGGTCATCGCGCGCAACGCTTCCGGCACGCCGTCCTGCTGCAGGCTAATCCAGGCAAGGCGGTTGTTGCGGCAGTCCCAGCCGGCCAACGAATCGGGCAGGGTTTCGTCCTCCAGGCCATCGACGCGTCCGATCCAGCAAGCCAGTGGCGCGTGGCTGAAGTCGTTCTGGCGCAGACCGCTGCGTCCTTCGCGGAGGGCATCGGCCTGGGCCCGGCGACCGCGTCCCAGCGCAGTGGTGGCGGTATGGGCACGGATCGCCACCGGGGACATGCGTTGGACAGAACGGGCTGGGGTCACGAAGCGGCTGGATGGGAATGGTCGGAAATTATAGACCGGCACCCCATGAAACCGTCTTGAACCGCTCATGTTGCGGTGCGGATCGACTGGCGTCACGGTTTTGTTCATCGCCGGCTCGGCAGAGGCAATGCGGCGGTAAGATCCTGTCAGCCTCCGGGGGGAGGCGAGCGACCATCTTTTTGGGGGAAACACTCATGAAGTTGAAGATTGCCCTGTTGGCAGGCTTGGTCGTGACCCAAGAACAACATTCAACGGACAAATACAGGAGTCCAACATGCGTCAAAAGCTGACCGCTGTCATCGTGTTTTTCTGCGCATCGCAACTGTGCAATGCCCAGGCCGCCGCCCCTGAACAACAGTCTCCCAAGAGCGGGATCTGTCTTTTCACGGGCACGCCTCCGGCTGAATTCACCTACACCACCGTGAAAGAACTCGATTACGGAAAGGGCAGCTATGGAAGCGTCAATGACATTCTTCCAGAGCTCGTGAAGGATGCCAAGGCAGCCGGTGCCGACGCCGTCATCCACTATAACGGCGCCCAACATTTTGGGTTCTGGCCGTGGCGACTTGTGAGGCCTGTCGCGACGGGGACCGCGATCAAATGGTCGCCAGCCCGCGATGTCGACTGCGCAAGCGCGGGCGGTCATTACACGACTGGCACGCTGGAAGAAGCACCGCCACCCCCGTCGGCGAAGTGACCGAAAGCGGGCTCCGGCCCGCTTTTTTTGTGGGGGACCCGGCGGTATAGGTCGTAAGTCATGTGTCGGCGCGGCGCGGCGACGAGTAGCATCGAGCGGTTACCTTCGCTTCCCGGAATCCCGATGCGTGCCAACTCCCGCCTGGCCTTGCTGGCCTTTTGCCTGGTCGCCCCGATGACCCAAGCGCAAGTGCCTTCTGCACAGCCGCCCGTGCAGCTCACCGCTGCCGATTACGACCGTGCCGTGAAAACCCTCGGCGATCGCACCGGCCCGCTGGTGGATGGCATGGTCGGTGTCATTGGCTGGCTCGATGATGGCAGCGTGGTGTACCGCGAATCGGCGGGCGGCAAGACGCGCTTCCTGCGGCTGGACCCGGCCACCGGCAAATCCGCGGCGGCCTTCAATGCGCAAGCGCTGGCCGATGCGATGAATCAGGCGCGCGCCGGCAAGGGTGCACCGGTGAAGGTCGACATGCTGCCGGTCTCGGGTATCAAGCGTGATGGTGCGGCCTTGGTAATTGACGTGCGTGGCGGCAGTTATCGTTGCGATGACAAGGGCTGCGCGCCGGTGGCTGCGGCGAAGTCCGGAAGCGAACCCGGCAACGTCTCGCCCGATGGCAAGCGCGAAGCCTTCATCCGCGACTGGAACCTTTGGTCGCGCGATGTCGCCAGCGGCAAGGAAACCCAGCTCACGTTCGACGGCAAGCCCGATTACGGTTATGCCACCGACAACGCCGGCTGGAAGCACACCGATGATGCCGTGCTGGTGTGGTCGGCGGATTCGAAGAAGATCGCCACCTTCCAGCAGGACCAGCGCAAGACCCGCACGATGACGCTGGTCGATACCAACGTCGGCGCACCCAAGGCCCAGCAGTGGAAATATCCATTCGCCGGCGACAAGGACGTGACGATGATCGAGCGCGTCGTCATCGATCTCGCTGGCGCGACACCGAAGACGGTCCGCCTGCAGATGCCGCCGGACCAGCATCGTTCCACATGCGCCGATGACGTCGTCTGCGATGGTGGTTGGGAAGACGTGCAGTGGGCGAAGGACGGCAAGACGCTGGCCTTCATCAGCACCGATCGCGGCCACAAGTCCGCCACATTGCGCGTGGCCGATGCCGCCACCGGCAAGGTGCGCGATGTCTACACGGAAACCGTGGCGACGCAGTACCAGAGCGCGCCGGCACTGGCGTCGGTCAACTGGCGTTACCTGCCGGAAAGCAACGAGTTCATCTGGTTCAGCCAGAAATCGAACTGGGGCCATCTCTACCTGCATGATCTCGCCACCGGCAAGCTCAAGCGCCAGATCACCAGTGGTGACTGGAATGTCACCCAGATCGCCAATATCGATCCGGCCTCGCGCACCCTCTGGTTGCGCGGCGTCGGTCGCGAAGCCGGACGCGATCCGTATTTCGTGAGCTACTACAAGGTCGGCATGGATGGCGGTGACGTGACCCTGCTCACGCCGGAAAACGCCAATCACACGATCACGCCATCCGCCGACGACAAGTATTTCGTCGATGTGTATTCGACCATTTCCACAGCGCCGGTCGCCGTGCTGCGCGATGGCAACGGCAGGCAGGTGAGCGAACTTGCGCGCGCCGATCTTGCCCGCCTCAAGGCGGCGGGCTGGGTAGCGCCGGAATCGTTCACGGTCAAGGCCCGTGATGGCAAGACCGATCTGTACGGCCAGATGTTCAAGCCGTCGAATTTCGATCCGAACAAGAAGTACCCGATCGTCACTTACATCTATCCGGGCCCACAAGTTGGTTCGATCCGTTCGCGTAGCTTCTCGCCCGCGCAGGGCGACAACCAGGCGCTGGCCGAACTCGGCTTCATCGTCATCGCGATCGACGGCATGGGCACGCCGCTGCGCAGCAAGGCCTTCCAGGATGCCTACTACGGCAACATGGCCGACAACACGTTGCCCGACCAGGTCGGTGCGTTGAAGCAGCTCGCGGCGAAGTATCCGTGGATCGATGCCACCCGCGCCGGCATCTGGGGCCATTCCGGCGGCGGCAACGCCACCGCGGGTGCGATGTTCCACTATCCGGACGTGTACAAGGCCGGTTGGGCCGAAAGCGGCAACCACGACAACCTGACCTATGAAGACGACTGGGCCGAGCGTTACCACGGTCTGCTGGAAAAGAAGGCCGACGGCACCACCAATTACACCGGGCAGGACAACGCGGCGTTCGCGAAGAACCTGAAGGGCCGGCTGATGCTGGTCCACGGGTTGATGGATGACAACGTGCCGCCGCAGTCGACGTTGCAGGTGGTCGATGCGTTGATGAAGGCGAACAAGGATTTCGATCTGTTGTTGCTGCCGCACGCACGCCATGGCTATGGTGCAGACAGCTACTACGTGATGCGTCGTCGTTGGGACTTCTTCGTGAAGAATCTGCTGGGCGCAGAGCCGCCGAAGGATTACCTTGTCGCGCCGGTGAAGTGATTTCTCGCACGCGCTGGCTGGCGTGGCCGGTCAGACCCACTGCGCGGGACGCCGTGAATCCATCCATGGAGGCTCGACTCGGCATCCATGCCTCGTATGCCCGCGCATTGGGCAGACCGCCACTGGCCGCGCGCGTGTTGTGGCGACTGGCGAAAGAGCCACAGCACGTGCACGCTGGTGCTTTATCGAAACAACGAAACACTCCAACGCCCGGCAGTGCCTGCGCGGTGTGTCCCTATGGCCGCCCATTCCGCCACATGGATGCGGCGGCTGAGCCTACATGGACGTATTCACGGCCGCGGTCATAGGGACACCCAAGCGGGCGCGCGCCGGGCGCGAGAACGCTGATCCTCCAAGTCGTTCGGGATGACGTCGGCGCCAGCCAGCGCGTGCGATGCTCTTCAGCGAGCCTAGAAATAGCTGCACAGCGCACGTGCAGGGCCGGGCGCCTGAGTCATCAGCGCTTCCCGAACAACACCTTCTTCTCTTCGTCGCTCATCGGCTTGCCGGCATCCGGATTCACCTGCGTCGTCAGCGCATAAGCACGCTGCGTCGCCGGACGCGCCGCGATCGCCGCATGCCAACGCAACAAGTCCGGGAACGGTGACAGATCAAGCGGCGCCTTCGTGTACGGATTGACCCACGGATAGCAGGCCATGTCGGCGATCGTGTACTCGTCGCCGGTGATGAAGGCACGCCCTCGCAACTGCTTGTCGAGTACCCCAAGCAAGCGCAACACCTCGTTGCGATAGCGATCGCGCGCGTAATCGATCGCTTCCGGCGCGTAGACGTGGAAGTGCCCGTATTGCCCGGTCATCGGCCCGAGTCCGGCCATCTGCCACATCAACCATTCATTGACGTGAACCTTGCCGCGGACGTCGTCGGCGAAGAAACGGCCGGTCTTGTTGGCGAGATAGACCAGGATCGCGCCCGATTCGAACACGCTGATCGGTGCACCGCCATCGGCCGGAGCGTGATCGACGATAGCGGGCATCTTGTTGTTGGGCGAGATGCGCAGGTATTCGGGTTCGAATTGCGCGCCCTTGCCGATATCGACCGGAATGATGCGGAAATCAAGGCCGGCTTCCTCGAGGAACAAGGTGATTTTGTGGCCGTTGGGCGTGGGCCAGTAGTGGAGATCGATCATGGGGCGCTCCTTGGTGGACGCTCAATGATCGCCGACAACGATTAAACTGCGGTGATGGATGTTTCCCATTTGCTCGACGGGCTGAACCCGGCCCAGCGCGAGGCCGTCACCGCGCCGCCTGGACATTATCTGGTGCTGGCTGGCGCCGGTTCCGGCAAGACCCGCGTACTCACCCATCGCATCGCCTGGCTGAACGAAGTGCACGGCGTGCCCGCGCACGGCATTTTCGCGGTCACCTTCACCAACAAGGCCGCCGGCGAAATGCGCCAGCGCACCGAGGCGCAATTGCGCAACGGCGGGCGCGGCATGTGGATCGGCACTTTCCACGGACTCGCGCACCGCTTGTTGCGCCTGCATTGGCAGGACGCGAAATTGCCCGAAGGCTTCCAGATCCTCGACAGCGACGACCAGTTGCGACTGGTGAAGCGCGTGGCGCAGCAACTCGAATTCGACGAAGCGCGCTTTCCGCCCAAGCAGATCGCGTGGTGGATCAACGCGCAGAAGGACGAAGGACGACGACCGCAGCACATCCAGCCCGATCGCGACGAATGGTCGCAGGTGATGCAGAAGTGCTACGCGCTCTACCAGGAGCGTTGTGACAACGCCGGACTGGTCGATTTCGCCGAGATCCTGCTGCGTGCGCATGAGTTGCTGCGCGACAACCCGGCGCTGCTCGCGCACTACCGCCAGCGTTTCAGCGAATTGCTGATCGACGAATTCCAGGACACCAACGCCATCCAGTACGGCTTCGTGCGCCTGCTGGCGGGCGAGACTGGTCATGTCTTCGTGGTCGGTGACGATGATCAGGCGATCTACGGCTGGCGTGGTGCCAAAGTGGAAAACGTCCAGCGTTTTCTCCAGGATTTTGCCGGCGCGCAGACCATTCGCCTCGAACAGAACTATCGTTCGACCGCCAACATCCTCAGTGCCGCCAACGCGGTGATCGAACACAACCCGGAGCGCCTCGGCAAGGAATTGTGGACCGACAGTGGCGAGGGCGAGTTGATCGATCTCTACGCCGCCTACAACGAGATCGACGAAGCGCGCTACGTGATCGAACGCATTCGCGGCTGGGTGCGCGAGGGCGGCAGCTACGGCGACTGCGCGATCCTCTATCGCAGCAACGCGCAGTCGCGGGCCTTCGAAGAAGCCTTGCTGGCGGAGCAGTTGCCGTATCGCGTCTATGGCGGCATGCGCTTCTTCGAGCGCGCCGAAATCAAGGACAGCCTGGCCTATCTGCGCCTGATCACCTCGCGTGCCGACGACGCGGCCTTCGAACGTGCGGTCAACACGCCGACGCGCGGCATCGGCGAGCGCACGCTGGATGAAGTGCGGCGATTCGCGCGCGGTGCCGGCATGACGTTGTGGGATGCGTCACGCGAAATCGTCAACGCCGGCGATCTCGCGGCGCGGGCGCGCAACGCGCTGGCGGCGTTCCTGCAATTGATCGACCTGTTGCAGGACGAAACCGCGGAATTGCCGCTGCAGGACAAGATCGACCACATGCTGGCGCGCAGTGGCTTGCGCGCGTATTACGAGAAGGAATCGCGTGGCAGCCTCGATTCGCGCACCGATAACCTCGACGAGCTGGTGAGCGTGGCTTCGCGTTTCGTGCGTGGTGACGACGAGGAAACCGCGCAACTCAGCGAACTGGTCGCGTTCCTCGCCTATGCCGCACTGGAAGCGGGCGAGGGGCAGGCGCAGGCCGGCGACGACGGCGTGCAGTTGATGACCTTGCACAGTGCCAAGGGCCTGGAATTCCCGCTGGTGTTCCTCGCCGGCATGGAAGAGGGCTTGTTCCCGAACGCGCGCTCCTCGGAGGAAAGCGGGCGACTGGAGGAGGAGCGCCGTCTCGCCTATGTCGGCATCACCCGCGCGCGCCAGAAACTGGTGCTCAGTTACGCCGAGGCGCGCCGCCTGCATGGCCAGGACATGTACGGCATTCCATCGCGCTTCCTGCGCGAGATTCCCTCGGCGCTGGTCAATGAAGTGCGACCGAAGGTGAAGGTGTCGCGCGCATTCACGCCGACGCCGCGCCGCGATTTCGGCCATGCTCCGATCCCGACCGCGGGAATCGCACTCGGCGCGCAAGTACGTCATCCGACATTCGGCTGCGGCACCGTCACCGATATCGAAGGCGGGGGCGCGCATGCGCGCGTGCAGGTCAATTTCGATGATGCGGGATCGAAGTGGCTGGTGCTGGCGTTCGCGCATCTGTCGCCGGCGTAGAATTTCCGCATGAACAAGCGCCTGGTCCTGATCGACGGTTCCTCCTATCTCTTCCGCGCCTTCCACGCGCTGCCGCCGCTGAGCAACGCGCAGGGCGAGCCGACCGGTGCGCTGTTCGGCGTGGTCAACATGCTGCGCGCGCACCTGAAGGACAAGCCCGACTACATCGCCTTCGTGATGGATGCATCGGGGCCAACCTTCCGCGACGAGCTCGATCCGCAGTACAAGGCCAATCGCCCGCCGATGCCCGACGACCTGCGCGCGCAGATCGAACCATTGATGGCGATCGTGCAGGCGCTGGGCCTGCCAATCATTCGCGAATCCGGCGTCGAGGCCGATGATGTGATCGGCACGCTGGCGCTGCAAGCCGCGGCGGGCGGCGTCGACGTCACCGTCTCCACCGGCGACAAGGACATGGCGCAACTGGTGCGTCCCGGTGTCGGCCTGGTCAATACCATGAGCGGCAGCAAGCTCGATTCCGATGAAGCGGTCGTCGCCAAGTTCGGGGTCAAGCCGGCGCAGATTATCGATTACCTGTCGCTGGTGGGCGATGCCGTCGACAATATCCCGGGCGTGCCCAAGTGCGGGCCAAAGACCGCGGCGAAATGGCTGGGCGAATACGCGACGCTGGATGGCGTCATCGCCAATGCCGGCAAGATCAGCGGGAAGATCGGCGAATCCCTGCGTGCGACATTGCCGCGCCTGCCACTGAACTACCAGCTCGCGACCATCCGCACCGACGTGTCATTGCCGGAACGTCATGACGAACTCGCGATGCGCGAACGTGATGTCGAGGCGTTGCGCGTCCTCTATGCGCGCTACGGCTTCAACCAGGCCTTGAAGGAACTCGATGGCGCCGCCGTTCCGGAATCGGCGGGCGCTGCCATGCCGAAAGCGCCGACCGGCTTGCGCGGTTTCGTCGCGCCACCGGTGATCGCCGGCGACATCGATCCGCAGCTTTCGCGCCCGGGCGAGTACGAGTGCGTGGTCGACGAAAAACAGCTGAAAACGTGGGCCGATGCGCTGGCGCAAGCATCGATGTTCGCCTTCGATACCGAAACCGATGGCCTCGACCCGATGCAGGCGAACCTCGTCGGCATCTCGCTGAGCACGGTTGCCGGGAAAGCCTGTTACATCCCGATTGGCCACGTCGCTGCGGGTGAACAGCAACTCGCGCTCGACACCGTGATCGCCGCGCTGAAACCCGCGTTCGCCGATCCCGGCAAGCTCAAGATCGCGCAGAACGGCAAGTTCGACCTGCACATCCTCCATCGCCACGGCCTCGACGTGTTGCCGCCACTGGGCGATACCTTGCTGGAAAGCTTCGTGCTCGATTCCAGCCAGCGTCACGACATGGACACGCAGGCCAAGCGCCTGCTCGGCATGGACACCATCCACTACGAGGACGTCACCGGCAAGGGCGCGAAACAGATTTCGTTCGCGCAGGTCGCGCTCGATGTCGCGACCAACTATGCCGCGGAAGATGCCGATGTCACCCTGCGCCTGCATGAAGTGCTGTCGCCGAAGCTGGCGGGGGAACCGAAGCTGGACGGCGTCTATCGCGACATCGAGCTGCCGCTGGTGCCGGTGCTGGCGCGGATCGAGCGCAACGGCGTGCTGATCGATGCCGCGGAATTGCGCACGCAATCGGCGGAGTTGTCGCGACGGATGCTGGAAGCGCAACAACGCGCGACCGAACTCGCCGGACGCGCAATCAACCTCGACTCGCCCAAGCAGCTTGGCGCCTTGCTGTTCGACGAACTTAAGTTGCCGGCACTGGTGAAGACGCCGGGCGGTGCGCCATCGACCAATGAAGAAGCGCTGGAAGCGATCGCCGACCAGCACGAACTGCCGCGCGTCATCCTCGACTATCGCGGCCTCGCCAAGCTCCGCAGCACCTACACCGAAAAATTGCCGGAGATGATCAATCCGCGCAGCGGGCGCGTGCACACCAACTACAACCAGGCGGGCGCGGCCACCGGGCGCTTGTCGTCGAACGACCCCAACCTGCAGAACATCCCGATCCGCACCGAGGAGGGCCGGCGGATTCGTGAGGCGTTCGTCGCGCCGCCGGGGCGCGTCATCGTCGCCTGCGACTACTCGCAGATCGAATTGCGGATCATGGCGCACCTCTCGGAAGACCCGGCACTGCTGCGCGCGTTCGCTTCAGGCGAAGACGTTCATCGCGCCACTGCGGCGGAAGTCTTCGGAAAAGCGCTGGACGCGGTCAGCAGCAACGAGCGCCGAGCCGCCAAGGCGATCAACTTCGGCCTGATGTACGGCATGGGTGCGTTCGGACTCGCCCGCCAGCTCGGCGTGCCGCGCGGCGAAGCGCAGGATTACATCGGGCTGTATTTCAGCCGCTATCCGGGCGTGCGCGATTACATGGAACGGACCCGCGTGCAGGCGCGCGAGCAGGGCTATGTCGAAACCGTGTTCGGGCGACGGCTTTATCTCCCCTACATCGCCAGCCGCAACCAGGCGCAACGGGCCGGCGCCGAGCGCGCGGCGATCAACGCACCGATGCAGGGTACCGCCGCCGACATCATCAAGCGCGCGATGGTGGCCGTGGATGCGTGGCTGCAGCCGCAAAACGACCAGGGCCTGATGATCATGCAGGTCCACGACGAACTGGTGTTCGAATGCGATGGCGGTTTCGCCGACACGTTGCGCGCCGAAGTAGGGCAGCGCATGGCCGGCGCCGCCGATTTGCGCGTACCACTGGTGGTCGACAGCGGTAGCGGCGCCAATTGGGAACAGGCGCATTGAAAGCCGCTGTCATGAACGTGAACGCGCGGCGAGGTTTCGTTCTAAACATGCGCTGAACCTGATCCGGATTTACATAATTTTTCGGTTTGATTTACGTATCGCAGACAAACGCAGTGTTTAACTACGCGTGACAGATGCAACGTCTGTCATTGGATAACTCCCTCCCCTGGAGTGATTCCTGCTCAGGCACGTCCTCCCCAGACGTTGTCTGAAACCCCGCCCCGCCGGCCCCCCTCCGGCGGGGTTTTTTATGTGCCTTCGCGGGATGAATGCCACACTCTGCGAATCCATCTTCCGCGCGAGTCATACATGAACGACCTATTCCACATGTCCGCCCCATGGTGGATCTTCATCCTGCGCGGCATCGTCATCTACGCGATGGTGACCGTACTGATGCGGATGTCAGGCAAGCGATCGATGGGCCAGTTCACCCCGTTCGACCTGATCCTCATCATCCTGATCGGCAACACGGTCCAGAACGGCATCAATGGCGGTGACAATTCGCTGACCGGCGCGTTCTGGATGCTCGGCACGCAAATTGGCCTCAACTGGCTCGTGGCCTGGGGGTCGTCGCGTTCGTTGCGCTTCCGCCACCTGATGGAAGGCACGCCGACCTTGCTGGCGAAGGATGGCGAGGTCTACTGGCCTATCCTGCGTCAACAGTTGATCGGCCAGACCGATTTCATCACTGCGATGCGGTTGGCGGGCTGCAATTCGGAGAAGGACATCCGGCGCGCGGTCCTGCAGCCCAACGGCCACATCATGATCGAGACCAAGGACGACAAGTGGACGTGACGGGCTCTATGAGCGTTCGCCCAGCCAGTCACGGGGCTTGAGGTAATCGGCCAGCCGCGCTTCCGGGCTGTCCGGCTCCGGCACGAACCCGTATTCCCAGCGCGCCAGTGGCGGCAGGCTCATCAGGATCGATTCGGTGCGACCGCCCGATTGCAGCCCGAAGTGGGTGCCGCGGTCGAGCACCAGGTTGAATTCGACGTAGCGACCACGCCGGTACAGCTGGAACTGGCGTTCGCGTTCGCCGTAGGGCGTGTCGCGGCGACGCTCGACGATCGGCAGGTAGGCATCGAGGAAACCGTCGCCGATCGCACGCATGTAGGCGTAGTCGGCATCGAAGTCCTGTTGCAGGTCATCGAAGAACAGGCCGCCGACGCCGCGGGTTTCGCCACGATGCTTGAGCAGGAAATACTCGTCACACCAGCGCTTGTGCGCGGCGTAGCGTTCCGCGCCGCCGAAGGGTTCGCACAGCGCGCGCGCCACCCGATGCCAGTGCAGCACGTCCGCGTCGACGGGATAGAACGGGGTGAGATCGAAGCCGCCGCCGAACCACCAGGCCACGGTTTCGCCGTCCTTCTCCGCGCGGAAATGACGGACGTTGGCGTGGGTGGTCGGCAGGTGCGGGTTGCGCGGATGGAACACCAGCGACACGCCGCAGGCGCGCCACTGCGCACCGGCCAGCTCCGGACGCGCGGCGGTCGCCGATGGCGGCAACCGCGTGCCGGAGACATCCGAGAAACCGACGCCGGCCTGCTCGAACACCGCGCCATCGCGGAGGATGCGGGTGCGTCCGCCGCCGCCGAGCAGCGCGCCGCTGCCTTCGCGTGTCCACGCGTCCTCGACGAAGCGCGCGCCACCATCGGCGCGTTCGATCGCGGCGCAGATGCGGTCCTGCAATCCGGCCAGCCAGTCGCGGACGTCGTTGAAGGGAACGGTAGGCGTGGTATTCGTCATGGCGTCATTGTCGCAAGCGTGCGCTCAAGGCGCCGATGTCGCGCGGCAGGCGTGCAAGGGATCGAGTTGCGGCCGATACGCGCTGCTGCGCACCTGCATCATCCCGAGCAAGGCATCGAAGATGTTGTCGTGGCTCCAAGGCAGTGCGGCCTGATGGGTGACGCATGCGGCATCGGTGCCGTCGCGTTGGCGAAAGCCGGCGGACATCCACATCACCATCGGGATATGCGTCTGCACGTCAGGCGCGAAGGCGTAGGGCGCGCCGTGCAGGTACAGGCCGCTCTCGCCCAACGATTCGCCGTGGTCGGAGGCGTACAGCACCGCACCATCGATGGCGGGATCACCCTGCAAGGTATCGATCACCGAGGCGATGACGGCATCGGTGTAAAGGATGCTGTTGTCGTAGGCGTTGCGGATCTGTTCCGGCGTGCAGGTCTGCAGCTGGTTGCTGCGGCAGACCGGGGTGAAACGCTCGAATTCCGCCGGATAACGCTGGTAATAGGCCGGACCGTGGCTGCCCTTCACGTGCAGCACGATCACGCGATCGCCATGGGTGTCCGCCAGTGTCTTCTTCAGCGCATCGACGAGGATGCCGTCGAAACAGTTGCGGCCACTGCACCACGCCGGATCGCTGGAATTCTGCAGATCGGTTTCGTGCACGCGCTTGGCGACGCCCTTGTCGCCGGTATTGTTGTCGAACCAGGCGACATCGACGCCGGCATGCGTCAGCACGTCCAGCGCGTTTTCGCGGGCGAGGGCGCCACGTTCGCTGAAGTCCTTGCGGCCGAGGTCGGAGAACATGCATGGCAACGACACCGCGGTATCGGTGCCGCAGGAACGCACGTCGGCGAAATTCACCGCCGCAAGCGCTGCGAGTCGCGGCGTGGTCTGGCGCGCGTAGCCGGACAGGCCCCAGCTGGCGGCGCGCGCCGATTCGCCGGCGATGAACACCAGCACCTGCGGTTTCGCACCGGCGGTCGTTGGCAGTCGCGTGGCATCGCGCCCGAGCGGTTGCACCACGATCGGCGCCTGCGGCCGTGCGTTGTCGACATAGGCGACGAGGCCGCTGGCGATCGCGATCGGGTTGATGACATGGCCGAGTTCGCGCTGGTTGCGCAGGCTGGAGGCGACGCCGCGCCCGCCGATGCCGATCGCCACTGCGCTGAGGGCGATCACCATCAGGATCAATTTCACTCGCGACCACAGCTCGCGCGGGAACGGACGCCATTCGATCCGCGTCCACAACACCAGCAGCGCCGGCAACGCGCCGGTCGCGCCGATCTTCCACGCCATCCGCCACGACAGCCATTCGCCGGCTTCGCGCGAATTGGTCTCGAACACGCTGCGCAGGGTGTGGCGATCGACCACCGCGCCGAAATCGTCCATGAAGAACGCCGCCGCGCCCGCGCACAGCAGCACGATGACGAGCCACGGCTTGATCGCCCATTTGAACGAGAGCGGCAGCAGCAGTACCAGGATGGTCATCGCCAGCAGCACGCCCAGGCACGGCAGGAACAGCCAGTGCGGCAGGCGGCCGGGATCGAGCGCGACCAGTAGCTTCCACGCGCTGAAGTTGGCGAACGCCAGCAGCCATGCTGCGCACAGCAGCAGCACGGTGTTCGCGCGCATCAAGGGTCCGCGCATCATGGCAAGGCCGATTCCATCCTGAAGGTCGCCTAGGCTAACGCAGAAGAAATCTGAATCGGCGGTTCCCTTGCGGCGTGCCTTCCCCCACAATTCCCGGGATTCCGGAAGTGATGCATGCGCGCCCACGTCTACAAGAGCACCCGCAAGGCCAATACCTATGTCTACCTCGCCGCGCGCGACGGGGGAGAGGCGCTGCCGGAAGCGCTGCGTTCGCAACTGGGGCCGCTCACCTTCGTGCTGGAAACCGAGTTGACGCCACAACGCAAGCTGGCGCGCGAAAGTACCGAAGAAGTGATGGCGAATCTCGCTGGCCACGGCTTCCACCTGCAGATGCCGATGACTGTTCCGCACGATCCCCTGACCTCGGATTGGGGGACGGATGCCTGACCAGCGCCTGGCTGTCACGGGGCAGGCCGCGATGCCCTGGCTGGCGGCTGCCGCCGGGGTGTTGGCCCTGCTCGCGACCGGATTCGGTGGATGGACCGCCGCGCTCGGCGGCGCGATGGGCAGCGGCTTGCTGGCCAGCGCCTGGCCGTTGCGCGGAAATCCCGCTGATCGTGCGCCACGGGTGGTTACCAGTCATGTGCTGGTGTGGGTCGTGGCGGTGGCGATCGGTGCAGTGCTTGCGGCGTGGCCGTTGCGCGCGTTGATGGCCTCGGGTTCGTTGCCGGCGGCGCTCGGCCTTGGTTTGGCCGCGGCGATCGGCGTGGTGCTGGCATGGCGGCTGTGGCCGTTGTGGACCAGCGATGCCGGCGATGCGCGTTTCGCGTTCGCGCACGCATTGGCCGAACGCGATCCGGCGCGACGCTGGGCGTGGAACGGCTTGCGTCCTGCGGTCGCGGTGGCCTGCGTGATCGCGTTGATTTTGGTGCTGGCGTGGCCGGGCGTGGTGAACGGTCCCGTGCGTTGGGCGTTTGCGGTGTTGCTGGCGGCACTGCTGCCGTTGCTGCGGTTCTCCGCGCGGATCCAGAAGGTTGTCAGCGAGATCCAGGCCAAACCGCCTGCGCCTGCGCCGGCACCTGCGCGCAATGCCGAGCCGGTCAGCCTCGATGCCTTGCCGGAGTTGCACTTGGAGGATGAAGCGGCGGCCGATGCCGTGGTCGACCTGCCGGCCACCACCGGCAGTGACGAACTCGATCGCGAACTCCATGCCGCCGCCCGCAGCGGTCGCGTCGAACGTGCCCTCGCGCTGCTCGATGCCGGCGCGCGCGCCGATGCCGTGCCCGATGCCGATGCGCGCGACCAGCGCCGCCTGCCGATTCTCGCTGCGGTGCTGCCGGACTTGCGCCTGCTGCGCGCATTGATTGCGCAGGGTGTGTCGCTGGATGCCGATGCCAGCGGCATCACCCCTTTGCTCGCGGCGACCCGCGACAGCTGGCATGGCCGTCCCGATGCCGTCGCAATGCTGCTGGCCAATGGCGCCGACGTGCGCGCGACCGATGCGCAGGGCAACACGCCGCTGCACCATGCCGCGCGCAGCACCGATCCCGGCGTCGCCGCCTTGCTGCTCGATGCCCAGGCGCAAGTCGATGTCGGCAACGACATCGGCCAGACTCCGCTGGCGATGGCCTGCGCCGCCGGCAACTGGCGGCTGGCGAAATTCCTGCTGGAACGCGGCGCCAGCGTCGCGCCGGCGAACGCACAGGCGCCATTGCTGTTCGCGGCCACCGCCACCGATGACGATCCCGCCGGCGTGCAACTGCTGCTGCGTCATCGTGCGCAACTGGATGCGGTGGATGACGAAGGCCGCAGCGCATTGCACCTTGCGGCGCAGGCCGGCCATTCCGCCATCGTCCAGACCTTGCTGGACAGTGGCGCCGGCGTCGATGCCGGTGATGCCACGCAGACCACCGCGCTGATGCTCGCCGCGCAGGGCGGCCATCGCGACGCGATCGATGCCTTGCTGGAAGCGCGCGCCGATGTCGTCGCACGCAACAACGCCGGCCACGACGCGCTGCGTCATGCGGTGGAAGGCGAAATCGCCGATGCCGATGTGGTCGCCGCCTTGCTGGCCGCAGGCGCGCGTGCCGATGCGGTCGACAACGCCGGCATCGATACCCTCGCGCGCGCCACCCAACTCGGGCGCTGGTCGGTGATGCCGGCGCTCGATCCCGCCTTCGTGCCGCCACCGCCGGCAACGACCGAGGGCGATGTCGCGGCAGACGAAACAACGCTGGATCGTCCGCCATATGCGGTGGTCAGCGATGCCCTGCGCGATGGCGACAACGCCACGCTCGAACGTTTTGCTTCATTGCTGGATCGCGACGAATTCACTCGCATGCTCGCCGAACTGGCGCCGGCGTCGCCGCAGGTGATTCCGTGGTTGCTCGCGCGCGGCGCCGATGTCGACGCGATGCGCGAAGGCCACAGCGTGCTCGGGCAATTGCTGCGGCTGGCGCCGGCTGATGCCATCGCCGCGCAGGCGCTGGACGTATTGTGGCTGCGGGGTGCCAGTCCCGCCGGTGCCGGCGTGTTCGCCAGTCATCTGCAGGCGATGCGCGCGCACCCATCCGAACATGGCGAATCCTTCGCGCTGCGATTGCTGGAACGTGGCGCCGATCCCTTCGGCAACGATGGCGCCGGCGATCCGCCGCTGCACCATGCCATTCGCCTGCACTGGTCGCAGCTGACGCAGCGCCTGCTCGATCTTGGCGTCGATCCCTGCACGGTCGGTGCCAGCGGGTTGAGTGCGCTGCATGTCGCCACTGCCTGCGGCGACGCCAATACGGTGCGTGCGCTGGTCGCGATCGGCGGCAAACCCGATGCCCGTGCGCCCGATGGCCAGACCGCACTCGGCGTTGCGCTCGCCAATGGCCGCAAGGATCTGGCGGATTGGCTGGACTGGCGTGGCTGGCCGCTGCCGGGCCGCGCGTTGCGTGCCGGCGACCTGCCTGCGGCCGCCATCACCGGGGACGGCGATGCCGTGCGCCGCCTGCTCGATCTCGGTTTCCCGGTCGATGCACTCGACGGCCAGGGCTGCAGCGCCCTGTTGCGCGCCGCCGGTGGCGGTCATGTTGCCGCAGTCGAACAATTGGTCGCGCACGGGGCGAATGCCGGACTCAGCGCCAGCACCGGCGCCACGCCGTTGTCGGCGGCAGTGAGCATGCGTCATGCCGCGGTGGTCGATCGCCTGCTCGCCGCCGGCGCCGATCTCGGCCAGCGCCTGCCGGGCGAAGTCACCGTGCTGATGCTGGCGTCGGCGCTCGGCCTGCCGGAAATGGTCACGCGGCTGTTGCGCGCGGGCGCCGATGTCGCCGCCGCCGATCCGCAGGGGCTGGCGCCGATCCACTGCGCCGCGCTCTACGGGTTCACCGCGCGTGACCGTTCGAGACTGGTCGCGCTGTTCGACACCTTGTTGCTGGCCGGCGCCGATGCCAATACCCGCGCCGAAGCCGGCGTCACCCCGCTGCTGCTGCTGCTGGGTGCGCGCGCCGAACCCGGCACCGCCTGCGATGAAACGGTGATCCTCGCCGGACTCGATCACCTGCTCGACGAAGGCGTCGAACTGGACGCCCAGGATCCGCGCGGATTCGCCCCGCTGCACATCGCCGCCCTGCATGGCCTGATGTCGGTGGCGCAACGCCTGCGCGACAGCGGTGCGCCGCTGGGACAGCGCGACCGCCTCAACCGCACCCCACGCGATATCGCCCTGATGCGCGGTTTCGTCGATGTCGCCGCCGAACTGGCGGAACAGGCGGCTGCACCCTCCGGAGCGGATGCATCGATGGCGCGGATGTTGCGGCCACAGGATCGCCCGTACTGATAGTCGGGCCGTGATGGCCGGCGAGTCCTTGTGGAGTTACGATCGTGCCATCCACGAGGGGAGAGGGCGGATGACACGATCGATACTGGTGCTCGCGCTGGCGATGCTGGCCTGTCCGGCGATGATGGCGCAGGCGAACGAACCGCAATTGGTGACGAATGATCGGGGTCTCACCGAAACGGTCATGACCATGCGCGTGCGTGGCGACCTGACCTTCGGGCCGGATGGCGTGGTGAAGGAACATCACATTGCGACCAAGCTCGATCCGAAGATGGCCGAGTACGTCGACAAGACCATCGGTAAATTGAAGTTTCGACCCTATCTGCAGGACGGTGTTCCGGTCAATGCCAAGACCTATTTCCAGATGACGTTGGCGGCGCGCGCCAAGGATGCGGACCGCTACGAACTTTCGATGGACAATGCATACTTCACCGACGACGAAACTTTCGGAGACCGCAAGTTCGGCAAGAACGCGCCAACAAAATGCATTGTCGACTGCATGCTGTCCCATCCGCCAGCACCGTCATATTCCGGTGGAGCAAATGGCGGAGTCATCGTCGATCTCTATCTGAATCCGGATGGCACCGTGGCCGATGCAGTGGTCGGGCAATCCGCGTTGTACAGTGTGCGTGGTTCAGATTTGACACTCAATGACGCGCGCAAGGTCATCGAGAAAATTGCGCTCACTTATGCAAAAAATGCCCGTTTCGCGCCTGGCTCCGGTAGCCCGCTCGTCGGCGACAACCATCAGGTGGGTGCGTTGCCCTTCGTCTTCCAGATGGAAGGACCCACCTCCGACAACCTGGGCAAATGGCGCCTGGAACAACGCGGAAAACGCAATATTGCCTCGTGGCTCGCCAACGATCCCGATCGCTGGGTCGGCGTCTCCGACACCTCGGGTGGCGGATTCATGGCGATGAAGGACAGTCCGTACAAACTGGTTCCCAACGAAGCACACACGCCATAACGAAACGGTCTGCCCATCACATGGGGAAAACGATATGACGAAGCGAACGATATTGGCGGTGGCAGTCGCATTGGCCGCCTTGACTTGCCCGGCGGCGGTGACGCAGGCGAAAGAGCCGCCTGCGCTGGTGACGAGTGATCGCGGCCTCACCGAATCGGTGCTGACCATGCGTGTGCGTGGCGACCTGACCTTCGGGCCGGATGGCGTCGTCAAGGAACATCACATCACGACCAAGCTCGATCCGAAGGTGGCCGAGTACATCGACAAGACCATCGGCAAGTTGAAATTCAAGCCATATCTGCAGGACGGCGTGCCAGTCAATGCCAAGACTTACTTCCAGATCACGCTGGCTGCGCATCCAAAGGATGGCGGCTACGCGATTTCGGTAGACAACTCTCAGTTTAACGATACAGAATATTTGCCATCGAAAGAGCTCCGAAAGCAGGTCAAAAGCAGCCGCAAATGTGTCGTGGATTGCATCGTTTACGCGCCCGATCCGCCCGTATATCCGATGGGTTTGTGGGCGGCGGGTGTAAGCGGCGGGGTAATGGTCCATCTCTATCTGAATCCCGACGGTACTGTTGCCGATGCCGTGGTTGCGCAATCGGCGCTGTACAACATCCGGGGCAACGACGGCCTTCTGGATTACGCGCGCAAACTCATGGAGGATCAATCGCTGGAATATGCCCGGCATATTCGTGCAGCGCCGGGCTCCGGAAGTCCGCTGGTGGGGGATGACCATCTGGTCGCGACGTTGCCGTTCGATTTCAATCCCAATGGACGTTCAAAGACTGACAACGAAGGCAAATGGCGCCTGGAACAACGCGGCAAACGCAATGTAGCGTCGTGGCTCGCCAACGATCCCGATCGCTGGGTCGGCGTCTCCGACACCTCGGGAGGCGGTTTCATGGCGATGAAGGACAGCCCGTACAAACTGGTTCCCAACGACGCGCACACGCCGTAACACCTCCGGCAATTGCGCCAAAACAAACGCCCCGCAATGCGGGGCGTTGTCGTATCGGATGAAGCCGCGGTCAGCGCTTCATCGAACCGAAGAACTCGTCGTTCGACTTGGTGTTCTTCATCTTGTCGAGGAGGAACTCCATCGCGGCGATTTCGTCCATCGGGTGCAGCAACTTGCGCAGGATCCAGATCTTCTGCAGCAGGTCGGGCTCGATCAGCAGGTCCTCGCGGCGGGTACCGGAGAGGTTGACGCCGATCGCCGGATACACGCGCTTCTCGGTGATGCGACGGTCCAGGTGGACTTCCGAGTTGCCGGTGCCCTTGAACTCCTCGTAGATCACCTTGTCCATCGCGCTGCCGGTATCGACCAGCGCGGTGGCGATGATCGTCAGCGATCCGCCTTCCTCGACGTTGCGGGCCGCGCCGAAGAAACGCTTCGGGCGATGCAAGGCGTTGGAATCGACGCCGCCGGTCAACACCTTGCCGGAGCTCGGCAACACGTTGTTGTAGGCGCGGGCGAGGCGGGTGATCGAATCGAGCAGGATCACTACGTCCTTCTTGTGCTCGACCAGGCGCTTGGCGCGTTCGATCACCATTTCCGCGACCTGGACGTGGCGCGCGGCCGGTTCGTCGAAGGTGGAGGAGATGACTTCGCCGCGCACGGTGCGCTGCATTTCCGTCACTTCTTCCGGGCGTTCGTCGATCAGCAGCACGATCAGGTGGACGTCGGGATGATTCGTCGTGATCGCGGTGGCGATCTGCTGCATCATCATCGTCTTGCCGGCTTTCGGCGGCGACACGATCAACGCGCGCTGGCCCTTGCCCTGCGGGGCCATCAGGTCGAGGATGCGGCCGGTGATGTCTTCCGACGATCCGTCGCCACGCTCGAGCTTGAAGCGCTTGCGCGGGAACAGCGGCGTCAGGTTCTCGAACAGCGTCTTGTTCTTGCTGGCTTCGATCGGCTCGCCATTGATGGTGTCGACGATGTTCAGCGCGAAGTAGCGTTCGCCATCCTTGGGCCAGCGGATGCGGCCGGACAGGTGGTCGCCGGTGCGCAGGTTGAAGCGGCGGATCTGCGATGGCGAGATGTAGGTGTCGTCGGGGCCGGCCAGGTAGCTGGCCTCGGCCGCGCGCAGGAAGCCGTAGCCATCCGGCAGGATTTCCAGCACGCCATCGGCCTGCACGCCTTCGCCATGGCGGGTCAGCACCTTCAGCAGGGCGAAGATGATGTCCTGCTTGCGCGCGCGAGCGACGCCTTCATGGATCTGCAATTGCTCGGCGATGTCGAGCAGCTTCTGCGCCGGCATCCGCTTGAGGTCGCCCAGCGAGTACTGCGGGAAGCCTTCCGGAATCGTGGGCATCGGGCGCGCCGAGGGCGGCGGTCCGTTCTGCTGGCCGTCGTCGTCGCTGGGGAGACCCTGCTCGCGATAGCGGTCACGCTGGCGGTCGCGGCGATTCTTGAAGCGTTCGCGACGATTGTTGTTGTTGAAGCGCTGGTCGCCGCCGGCCTGCTGGTCGCCGCCATCGCCGTCGTTCGACTGGTCGTTGGACTGCGCCGGGGCTTGCTGTTGGCGGTGTTCGCGGGGCGCTTCCGCAGCACGTGGTGCTGGCGCGGGCGCAGCCGCTGGTGGCGCGACGGGTGCGCTGACTTGGGTTGCAACAGGTGCGGGAGCGGCTTCCGTGGTTTCGGGACGTACCTTGGGCGGACGACCACGACGCTTCGGGGCGGGCTTGATTTCTTCTTCAGACAAAGGGGAATCCTCGCAATGGCGAGCGCTCGGCGCGCGGCCGGCGGTGTGGTTCGGGAATGGATTCGGTGCAGCGAGATGGGTGCGGCGGAGATGTCGAACTGCGGTGACAGGCGCGCCGGACAACTGGAAAGCTAGCACCGCCGGCGCGCCGCGGCAAGCGGGCGCCGACAGGTGGTTCAGATTTGGGGCCGGAACCGGGGCTCAGGCGACGGCGCGGTCGATCATCTGCGACAGCACCGATTTCACGTTCGGCGGGGCGCCCATCTGGGTGGAAGCGACCTGGCCGCCCTTGAACATCACCAGCATCGGGATGCTGCGGACATTGAAGCGCATGCCGACCTGCGGGTTGGCCTCGATGTCGACTTTCACCACCTTGGCCTTGCCCTGGTAGGTATCGGCGAGCTGGTCGAGGGTGGGGGCGATCATCTTGCAGGGACCGCACCACGGCGCCCAGAAATCCACCAGCACGGGCTGGTCGGACTTGAGGACGAGGTCATCGAAGTCCTTGTCGGTGGCATGGAAAACGTTGGCGCTGCTCATGGACACTCCGGAATGGGGGTGGGGCGAAAGGGGCGACGAATAGCTTCGCACGTCGCCGTCGCAAAGGCTGTGACGCGGCCGGGTGCGCGACTTGCTAAGATGTGCGGGCTCGCACGTCGGCTTCAAGCCCGTCGTGCCTCTGCAGCACTCAACTCTCCGGCGCCCGTCCCGCACGCGGCAGCCCTCCTCAAGCCTCAAGCGCTTCCTGCGCCCTTTCGAATTCCGCATGTCCGACAATCCGCTGACCGACGTCACCTTTTCCTCCTTCGATCTCCATCCGACCTTGTTGGCCGGATTGGAGGCCGCAGGATTCAACCGCTGCACGCCGATCCAGGCCCTGACCCTGCCGGTCGCACTGGCCGGGCGCGATGTCGCCGGGCAGGCGCAGACCGGCACCGGCAAGACGCTGGCTTTCCTGATCACGGTGATCGATCGCCTGCTCAAACGTTCGGCGCTGGCCGACCGCAAGCCGGAAGATCCGCGCGCGCTGATCCTGGCGCCGACCCGCGAGCTGGCGATCCAGATCCACAAGGACGCGGTCAAGTTCGGATCGGACCTCGGCCTGAAGTTCGCGCTGGTCTATGGCGGTGTCGATTACGACAAGCAGCGCGAGTTGTTGCAGCGGGGCGCCGACGTGATCATCGCCACGCCCGGCCGCCTGATCGACTACGTCAAGCAGCACAAGGTGGTGAGCCTGCACGCCTGCGAGATTTGCGTGCTGGACGAAGCCGACCGCATGTTCGACCTCGGCTTCATCAAGGACATCCGCTTCCTGCTCCGCCGCATGCCCGAACGCACCACGCGGCAGACCCTGCTGTTCTCGGCAACGCTCAGCCATCGCGTGCTCGAACTCGCCTACGAACACATGAACGAGCCGGAAAAGCTCGTCGTCGAGACCGAGTTCATCACCGCCGCGCGCGTGCGCCAGCGCCTGTATTACCCCGCCGACGAGGAAAAGATCCCGCTGCTGATCGGCCTGCTGTCGCGCAGCGAAGGCGCGCGCACGATGGTCTTCGTCAACACCAAGGTATTCGTGGAGCGGGTGGCGCGTGCATTGGAGAAGGCCGGCTATCGCGTCGGCGTGCTCTCCGGCGACGTGCCGCAGAAGAAGCGCGAATCGTTGCTGAAGAAGTTCCAGGCCGGCCAGCTGGAAATCCTGGTGGCGACCGACGTCGCCGCGCGCGGCCTGCACATCGATGGCGTCTCGCACGTCTACAACTACGACCTGCCGTTCGATGCCGAGGACTACGTGCACCGCATCGGCCGCACCGCGCGTCTTGGCGCCGAAGGCGATGCCATCAGCTTCGCCTGCGAACGCTACGGCATGTCGCTGCCCGACATCGAGGCCTACATCGATCAGAAGATCCCGGGCGAGCACGTGACGCCGGATATGCTGATCGCGCTGCCGCGCCCCGAGCGCGCCAAGCCGGAAGCCGTCGAGGGTGACGAGGACGACAGCATCGGCACGATCTTCAAGGAGGCCCGCGAAGCGCGCGCTGCCGACGAAGCCAAGCGTGGCGGCGGTCGTGCCCGCAGTGGCGGTGGCAGCAGTAGTGGCGGTCGTCGCAGCGAAGGCCGCGATGGCGAACGTCGCGCGCCGCGTCCGCCGCGTGTGCAGGCGGAAACCGTAGCCAAGCCGGTTGCGCCGGTGCCAGTGGTGGCGAGCGTGGTGGCCAGCGAAGCAGATCCGGACAAGGCGCCGCGCAAGCGTCGCCGCCGGCGCAAGGGTCAGCCGATCGATGGCGTGACCGTTGTGCAGGAAGGCCAGGAGAACAATCGGTCGCCGGGGCAAACGCGCGCGGAGCCCGCCGGCAAGCGCGAACATGTCGCGCCGAAGACTGAACATGCCCAGGCGCAACCCGGCCTGCTGAGCCGCATCGGCCAAGGCTTGCGCAAACTGGTGACACGCGGCGCATCGCAGCAGCACTGACGGGAGCGTGCGGCATAATGCCGGCATGAGCCTTCTCCGCTTCGACGGCGTCAGCAAGCAGTATCCCGGTGGCCACCAGGCGTTGGCGGAGGTCAATTTCGCAGTGGAACCGGGCGAAATGTTGTTCGTCACCGGCCACTCCGGCGCCGGCAAGAGCACGCTGCTCAAGCTGATCCAGCTGGCCGAACGGCCAAATCGTGGCGCGGTGCTGTTCGACGAACGCAACCTGCACAACGTGCGCGGCCGCAAGGTCGCGCTGCATCGTCGCGATGTCGGCGTGGTCTACCAGAACCACCAGTTGCTGACCGATCGCACCATTTTCGAGAACGTGGCGCTGCCGCTGATCCTGCGCGGGATGCCGCGCGCCGAGATCGGCAAGCGCGTGCGCAGCCAGCTGGAACGCCTCGGCCTTGGTGGGCGCGAGAAATCGCTGCCGTCGCAGTTGTCGGCGGGCGAACAGCAACGCGTTGGCATCGCCCGCGCACTGATCGGCGAACCGCGGATGCTGGTGGCCGATGAGCCGACCGGCAATCTCGACCCGACGCTGTCGGCGGAGATCATGGAACTGTTCGCCTCGCTGCCGCAGCGCGGGACCAGCGTGCTGGTGGCGAGCCACGATCTCAACCTCGTCAAGCGCATGAAGAAGCGCGTGCTGGTGCTGAACCACGGGCAGTTGGTCGATGACATCTCGCCCGAGGATCTCGCCGATGAATAACCAGCGCGTGGAAGCGCCGCGTTCGGGCGTCGGCACCTGGATCGACCACCATCTCTACAGCGTGATGGCCAGCCTCGGCCGGGTATTGCGGCGTCCGTTCGCTTCTCTGCTGACCATCGCCGTGATCGCGCTCGCGTTCACTTTGCCGCTCGGGTTGTGGCTGGTGCTGCAGAACGTCGAGCGCTTCACCGGAGACGTCCAGCGTTCGCGCGAGATCAGCGTCTTCCTCAAGCAGGACACCACGGTCGATCGCGCGCGCGCGCTGGTGGAACAGGTGCGCGCACGTGCCGATGTCGGCAACGTGGTGTGGAAGACGCCGGACGAAGGGCTGGCCGAACTGCGCAAGAGCAGCACGCTGGGCGATGCGCTGGACGGACTCGATGGCAATCCGTTGCCGAACGTGCTGGTGGTGACGCCCAAGGGCGACGAACTGGCGCTGGCCGATGCGCTCAAGCAATTGCCGGAAGCCGATCAGGTCCAGCATGACGCGGCCTGGCGCAAACGCCTCGACGACTGGTTGAAACTCGGCGCGCGACTGGCGCTGGTGCTCGCGGTGATGCTCGGTGCCGGCGCGGTGCTGGTGATCGGCAACACCGTGCGCCTCGACATCCAGGCGCGCCGCGAGGAAATCGGCGTGCTGCAATTGCTCGGCGCCACCGATGGCTTTATCCGCCGGCCGTTCCTCTATCTCGGCGCGTTATACGGACTCGCCGCCGGAGTGTTGGCGCTGGCCGTGCTCACCGCCGCGAATATCGCCCTGCAGTCGCCGTTGTCGACGCTCGCGGCCAGCTACGGTTCGCATTTCGAATTGCAACCGTTGACGCCGGTGGAAGCGATCGTCGCGGTGGTCGCCGCGACCTTGTTGGGATGGCTCGGCGCAGGTATCGTGACCGGCCACTTCCTGCGCCAGACGCGACCGACGGAACGCTGATGTCCATCCCAACCCGCGACCTGCGTCATCTTGTCAGCGAGGCGCCGCGCGTGATGGTGGTCGATGGCTCGCGCATGGTGCGCAAGCTGATCGGCGACGTGTTGCTGAAGGAGTTGCCGAACGCCAGCGTGGTGCCCTGCAATGGCGTCGCCGGCGCGCGCGCGGCGTTGGCCGCAGGCCATGTCGACCTGGTGACGACCTCGCTGGTGCTGCCCGACGGCGACGGCCAGGATGTTGCGCGCGCGGTGCACGAAGCGGCAGAACAGGCCTATGTGCCGGTGATCGCGGTGTCGTCCGACGTCCAGCACCGACTGGAAACGCGCACGCTGGGCGACGAAATCACCGATTACTTCGACAAGGAACTCGGCTACGGTGCGCTGGTGGCGTTCCTGCGCGGTTACGTGCAGCCGCAGCCGGTCGTTGGCGCACGCGTGCTCTATATCGAGGACAGCCGCGTCGCCGCGCTGGCGATCAAGCGCATGCTGGCGACGCAGGGTCTCGCCGTGATCCACGTCGAAAGCGCCGAGGCCGCGCTCGACTATCTCGCCCAGAATCGCGAGGGCGATGACGCCCCGGGCGCCGACCTCATCCTCACCGACGTCTATCTCAACGGCCCGCTTGGTGGCGGCGACGTGTTGCGATGCGTGCGCGGCGAATTCCGCCTCGGCAAGCGCGCGTTGCCGATCATCGTGATGACCGGCGACGAGAACCCGGACAAGCAACGCGACCTGCTGGTCGCCGGTGCCAACGACCTGGTGCTGAAGCCGGTGGAAGAACGCCTGCTGGTCACCAAGATCCTGTTCCAGTTGCGCGCGGCGCGGCTGGTCCGGCACTGATGGGTAGCGATTCCGTCCGCCTCGAACCATCGTGGAAGGCGCGGGTGGGTGATTGGCTGCAGCGCGATGACATGCGCGCGCTGTCGGCCTTCCTGCGCGAACGCTTGCATGAAGGCGTGCGCATCCATCCCGATCCGAACCACATCTTCGCCGCGTTCGATGCCACGCCGTTCGATGCGGTCAAGGTGGTGATCCTCGGCCAGGATCCCTACCACGGCCCCGGCCAGGCGCACGGACTGTGCTTCTCGGTGCTGCCGGGCGTGGCGGTGCCGCCATCGCTCGACAACATCTACAAGGAACTCCACCGCGACATCGCCATGCCGCGTCCGGCCAACGGCTACCTGATGCCGTGGGCGCAGCGCGGCGTGCTGCTGCTCAACTCGGTGCTGACGGTGGAGGAAGGGCGCGCCGGCAGCCACCAGGGCCGCGGCTGGGAAGGCTTTACCGACCACGTGGTGGATGTGCTGAACCGCGAGCGCGAGGGACTGGTGTTCCTGTTGTGGGGCAGTTACGCGCAGGCCAAGGGCAAGGTCATCGATCCGCGCCGCCATCGCGTGCTGAAGGCACCGCATCCGTCGCCGCTGTCGGCCCATCGCGGCTTCATCGGCTGCGGGCATTTTTCCGCTGCCAACGACTATCTCGCTCGCAACGGCCACGCACCGATCGACTGGTCATTGCCGACATGACAACCATTTAATCCGGGGCACGGCTCCCTCGGCCTAGAATGGTCATCGGTTCCCATTGATGCCGCGCATGCCCCGCGTCCCGGTCCTCGTCCGCTCCCTGCAGTCCCTCGCCATCCTCTGCCTGTGCGCCGTCGCCGCACTTGCGCGCGCCGCCATCGTGCCGGCCGAGGTCACCGTGCTCTGCTACCACGAGATCTCCGAACGCAAGGATGCGTTGACGCCGTCCTACGCGGTGCCACCGGCATTGCTGGAAAAGCAACTGCAATGGTTGAAGGCGAACGGCTACCACTTCATCTCGGTGCAGGACATCCTCGACGCGCGCGCGCATCGCAAGCCATTGCCGCTGAAGCCGGTGTTGATGACGTTCGATGACGGCTACGAATCGGTTTACCAGAACGCATGGCCGATCCTCAAGCGCGAGAAGATCCCCGCGGTGGTGGCGCTGGTCGGCCACTGGATGGAGGTTCCGGAAAAGGACAAGGTCGATTTCGACGGCAACAAGTTGCCACGCAAGGACCTGATGTCGTGGGCCGAGTTGAAGAAGATGCAGGACAGCGGGCTGATCGAAATCGCCAGCCACAGTTTCGACCTGCATCGCGGCATCCTCGCCAATCCGCAGGGCAATCGCGAGCCTGCCGCGACCGCACTGCAATGGCTGCCCGACCAGCATCGCTACGAATCGGTGAACGAATATCGCCAGCGCATCCGCCAGGATTTCGCCAGCAACAAGGCATTGATCGCCAAGCGCCTCGGGCGCGCACCGCGGGCGATAGTGTGGCCATACGGCCGCTACAACGCCGATGTCAGCAAGATCGGCGAACAAGCCGGGATGCCGGTCGGTTTCAATCTGGACGATGGCCCCAATACCGCGACGACGCCGTTGTCGGCGCTGCGCCGCGAACTGGTGATGGGCGATACCACGCCGGAGGTGTTGGCGCACCTGCTGAAAGTGCGTGAACGCAACGTGCTCGACCAGGGGCGCGCGGCGAAGGTCGCGCAGATCGACCTCGACTACATCTACGACAAGGATCCCGAGCAGACCGAGGCCAACCTCGGCAGATTGCTCGATCGCGTGCAGAAGCTCGGCATCAACATGGTCTACCTGCAGGCCTTCGCCGATCCCGATGCCAACGGCGCCGCCGATGCCGTGTATTTCCCCAATCGCCACTTGCCGATGCGCGCCGACCTGTTCAACCGCGTCGCCTGGCAACTGCTGACGCGCACCCAGGTGAAGCGCGTGTTCGCGTGGATGCCATTGCTGGCGTGGCAGCCACCGGCCAGCGATCCGGTGTCGAAGGACGTGGTGGTGACACTGCCGAACAAGGCCAATCACCTGGCGATGGGATATCCGCGCCTGTCGCCTTTCTCGCCGAGGGTGCGCAAATGGGTGAAGGAGATCTACGAGGATCTCGGTCGCCAGGCGACGTTCGACGGCATCCTGTTCCATGACGATGTCACCCTGTCGGATTACGAGGACGGCAGCGTCTGGGCGAAGAAGCAGTATCGCGCCTGGGGCCTGCCGCAGCCGCTGACGACGCTGCGCAGCGACCACGCATTGCTGCTGAAGTGGAGCGAGCGCAAGACCGACTTCCTCGACGCCTTCGCGCTGGATGTCGCCGATGGCGTGCGCGCCCAGCAACCGGGCCTGCTCACCGCGCGCAATCTCTACGCGCAGGTCGCGCTCAATCCCGAATCCGAGACCTGGTATTCGCAGTCGTTCCGCAAGTCGCTCCAGCGTTACCAGTACACCGCGATCATGGTGATGCCATACATGGAACAGGCTGCCGATCCGCAGGCGTTCTACAAGGACATGGTGGCGAAGGTGAAGGCGGCGCCGCACGGCATCAACCACACCGTGTTCGAGCTGCAGACCGTCGACTGGCGCAAGGATGATGCGCCGCTGCCGCCCGCCGAAGTGCCCGACACCATCCGCATGCTCTACGGGCTGGGCGTGAAGCACGTCGGCTACTATCCCGACAACATGTTCAACAACACGCCTGACGCCGCGTTGCTGAGGCCAGTGCTCGACAGCAAGATCAACCCGCAGGACGAGGAGGACGATCAGTGACCCTCGCTTCGATCCAGGCCTACCTGCCCACGGTCTGGCTGACGCTGCAGGGATTCGTCTATTACTACCCGTTGTTCATGTCCTACCTGTGGATGCTCGGGGCGATCCTGTTCTACTGGCGCATCGAGCGCCGCGAGCCCAACTTCCGCCATCCGCCGATTCCCGCCGATGCGCCCGGCGTCAGCGTGCTGATCCCCTGCTACAACGAAGGCCCGCATGCGGCGGAAACGATCGCCCACGCGTTGAACCTCGACTACCCGGATTTCGAAGTCATCGCCATCAACGATGGCAGCAAGGACGATACCGGCGCGATCCTCGATGCCATGGTCGCCGACAATCCACGCCTGCGCGTGGTCCATCTCGCGCGCAACCAGGGCAAGGCGGTGGGCTTGCAGGCCGGCGCGTTGCTGGCACGCCATCGCATCCTCATCTGCATCGACGGCGACGCCTTGCTCGATCCGCACGCCGCCTACTGGATGGTGCGCCACTTCGACAACCCGCGCGTCGCCGCAGTCACCGGCAATCCGCGCATCCGCAACCGTTCCACCTTGCTCGGACGCGTGCAGGTCGGCGAGTTCTCGTCGATCGTCGGCATGATCAAGCGCGCGCAGCGGATCTTCGGTGCCTTGTTCACCGTGTCAGGCGTGATCACCGCATTCCGTCGTTCGGCGGTGCGCCAGGTCGGTTACTGGAATCCCGATGCCTTGACCGAAGACATCGACATCACCTGGCGCTTGCAACGCGCCGGCTGGGACGTGCGCTACGAACCGCATGCGCTGGTGTGGATCCTGATGCCGGAAACGTTGAAGGGCCTGTGGAAACAGCGCCTGCGCTGGGCCACCGGTGGTGCGCAGGTGTTGCGTCGCAACCTCGACGTGGTGCTGCACCCAAGCCAGAACCGCCTGTGGCCATTGCTGCTGGAACTGGTGCTGAGCCTGGTCTGGGCCTACGTGATGCTGGCGATGGTGGTGGTGTGGTTGCTCGGTTTCGTGCTTCCGGACGACTGGTTCCCCGGCATCGGTTCGCCGCTGATCCCGCAATACAGCAGCGTGTTCCTGGCGTTCACCTGCCTGTTGCAGTTCGCGCTCAGCAAGTGGCTGGACAGCCATTACGAGCGTGGACTCGGCCGCAACTACTACTGGATGGTGTGGTATCCGCTGCTGTTCTGGCTGATCAATACCGCCGCCACCGTGGTGGCCTTCCCGAAGGCGTGGATGATCGGGAAGGGCAAGCGCGCGCGCTGGGTCAGTCCCGATCGTGGCGTCCACATGAAGACAGGCGGCGATCATGGTTGAAGCACGGCCGCCGATCATCAATGCCCGGCGCGAACTCGGTCGCGGGCGGCGGATGTTGTCGGATGTGGCGACGCTGCTGCTGTGGGTCGGCTGGATCCTGCTGTGGATTCCCGCGTTGCACACCCTGCGCGAGGCACATCGGCTCAATGTCGACTGGGGACTCGCCGCGCAGGAAGCAGTCGATACCATCACCCCGATTTCGTTGACGCATTCGGCGTTGCTGGTGCTCGGCACCTGTGCGCTGCTGCTGCTGTGGGGACTGCTTCCCAATCGCAAGCCGGCGGTACCCAAGACCGAAACGCTGGAAGAGGAATCGCTGCGCCTGCAAGTGCCGCGACAGGAATTGCAGGATGGCCGCGACAGCCGCATCTGCGTGGTCCATCACGACGACGACGGCGCGATCAATTCGATCGAACACCGGCAGTAATCGGCAATGTGATGCCACAAAGAAAAACGCGGCCACCGGGGCCGCGTTTTTCGTTCAACCTGCTGCTGCGATTACTTCGTGCCGCAGGTCTTGCCGCGCGCCGGGCGTGCGCCGGCAGCCGCAGCGGCGCTTTCACTCATGTACTGGCCTTGCTTGGTCTTGCCATACCACTGGTCACCCTGGCAGTGGTAGACCTTGTCCTTGCCATTCACCCAGACTTGGCCGTTGCCGCCGCCAGCGGCCATCGGACGTGAAGCGGCGGATGCAGGGTGGGTGGAGGATGCAGCCGGAGCCGGGGTCGCCGCCGTGGAACTGGGTGTTGGCGACGTTGCAGCCGGTGCTGGCGCTGCGCTCTTGGCCGCCGGGGCGGTTGTTGCGCCGTACCACTCCTTCACGCCCTTGTGGCCGCGGCAGGCGCCGGACTTGGACGCAGCATTGGTGCTGGTGCCGTCCTTGCACATGCCGCTGGCGCCGGCGACAGGCGCGGTCGCCGCGGCGGCGGCCGGTGCGCTTGCGGCCGGCTTGGCCGTGCTGGTGCTGGCGGTGGTAGCCTTGGTCGATGTGCTGCCGGAGGATTTGGCCGGCTTGCTGTCGGTGGTGCTGAACCAGCTCTGCACGCCCTTGTGGCCACGGCAGGCGCCCATCTTGAAGGAGGCCGAGGTATAGCTGCCGTCCTTGCACTGGCCGGTGGATCCGGCGGGTGCGGCGGTCTGGGCCATGGCCGGCAGGGCGGCGGATAACGCGAGTGACATCAGGGACAGCAGGATCGGGTGCTTCATGGAAGACTCCGGAGAAGGAAAGAGGATGGGGCAGCGTCACCCTAAGCCAAGCGGTGTGCAGGCAACCTTTCACAGCCATTGCATCTTGTCCATGTCGCCCACATAGCAGCGAGAAGGCGCTCGGAAAGGGCTGTCAGGGCCTCCCTGAACGCCCGAAAACGACGCCGTATGGTTGGTTTGGCACTCTCCCCACAGGACTGCTAAGATTCGCTCATGACTGAAATGACCCTCGCTCGGGTGCCGGTCACCCGCGCTGCAACCACTGCGCTCACGCTGCCCAGCCCGCTGGGCTCCCTCGACGCGTACATCTCTGCCGTGCATCAGGTTCCGATGCTGACGGTGGAAGACGAGCGTGCGCTCGCCGCGCGCCTGCGCGACCACAACGACCTCGGCGCCGCCCAGGAACTGATCCTCGCCCACCTGCGCTTCGTGGTGCATGTGGCGCGTGGCTACAACGGCTATGGCCTGCAACTCGGCGACCTGATCCAGGAAGGCAATATCGGCCTGATGAAGGCGATCAAGCGCTTCGACCCGGAAGTGGGCGTGCGCCTGGTCAGCTTCGCGGTGCACTGGATCCGCGCCGAGATGCACGAGTTCATCCTCAAGAACTGGCGCATCGTCAAGGTCGCGACCACCAAGGCGCAGCGCAAGCTGTTCTTCAACCTGCGCAAGTCGCGGAAGCGGTTGGGCTGGATGAATGCCGAAGAGGTCAAGGCCGTGGCCCGCGATCTCAACGTGCCGGAAAGCGAAGTGCTGGAGATGGAAGCGCGCCTGTCCGGCCGCGACATCGGCTTCGACGCGCCGTCCGACGAGGATGAAGATCACGCGCCGCCGTCGCCGGCTGCCTACCTGCGGGCCGAAGGCGAGGATCCGTCGCAACTCTACGAACGCGCCGACAGCGAGGACCACCAGCTGGACCTGCTGCGCGAAGGCTTGGCCGATCTTGATGCGCGTTCGCGCGACATCATCAAGCGTCGCTGGCTGGATGCCGACAGCAAGGTGACCTTGCAGGAACTGGCCGACGAATACGGCGTCAGCGCCGAGCGCATCCGCCAGATCGAAGCGAACGCGATGAAGAAGATGAAGGCGCTGTTCGCGGCTTGAGCATCATCGCGGGTGGAACATGCGAAGGCCCGGAGCGATCCGGGCCTTTCTGTTTTCACGCGATCAGGGCATACGAGCGGCAAGTGGATGGATCAGTCCGAAGCGCGACCGTACGAGGCATGGATGCCGAGTCCGAGCCCCCATGGACGGGTTTACGGCGTGTCGCGCTTTGGAGCTGGCCAGCCACGTAGCCAGCGTGCGCAGTCAACCCCGCCCGCGCAGCAACGCTTCCAGCTTGCCCTGATCGGCCGCGAACTTGCGGATGCCGTCGGCGAGCTTGTCGGTGGCCATCGCGTCTTCGTTGTGCTGCCAGCGGAACGCGGATTCCGTGAGTGCCGGCGGCGGCGCGCTGTGCGTGCCGTCATCGACCAATGCGCGTTCCACCGGCGCATCCGACTGTGCCAGTTCGCCCAGCAATTCCGGCGAGATGGTCAGGCGATCGCAGCCGGCCAGCGCCAGCACTTCGCCGATGTTGCGGAAGCTCGCGCCCATCACCACGGTCTGGTAGCCGTGCTGCTTGTAGTAATGCCAGATGCGCGTGACCGATTGCACGCCGGGATCGTCCTGCGGCGTTGCCGGCTTGGCCATGCCGTTGGCGAGATGCCAGTCGAGGATGCGTCCGACGAAGGGCGAGATCAGGAACACGCCGGCCTCGGCGCAGGCGACGGCTTGCGCGAACGAGAACAGCAGGGTGAGGTTGCAGTGGATGCCTTCGCGCTCCAGGCGTTCCGCCGCGCGGATGCCTTCCCAGGTCGCCGCGACCTTGATCAGCAATCGGTCCGTGCCGATGCCGGCGCGCTGGTAGAGATCGACCAGGCGATGCGCCTTGGCGATGGTGGCCTCGCTGTCGAAACTCAGGCGCGCATCCACTTCGGTGGAGACGCGGCCGGGAATCAGCTTCAGGATCTCGCCGCCGATCGCCACGGCGAAACGGTCGCAGGCATCGGCGATGCGTGTGTCGCCTTGCCCTTCCGCATCGCGCAGGGCAGCGTCGAGGTGACCGGCATACGCGGGCAATGCCGCCGCTTTGAGCAGCAGAGACGGATTGGTGGTCGCATCCATCGGCTTGAAACGGGCGATGGCGTCGATGTCGCCGCTGTCGGCCACCACGGTGGAGAGGTCACGGAGCTGGTCGAGTTGATGGGTCACGGCAGGCCGATGGGTGCGGAAAGAAGACCATTGTCGCGCATCGGTTGCGACAGGGCGCGCAACAACGGCCATGCGGCGACGTTAGACTGTGAAGGGAAGCAGGGGGAAAGTGGTGGAACCGGTACCGATCCAGCTGACGTCGATCCTGATCGTGGAGGATGATCCCGCGATGCAGGCGCGTCTGCGCGGATTGATGCACGAGGTCGCGGGTGCGGAGGCGGACATCCGCATCGCCGCCGATCTGGCCAGCGCCGAAATCCGCCTGCGCGAGCAACGGCCGACGCTGGCATTGGTGGACGTGCGCCTGCCCGATGGCAGTGGCATCGACCTGATCCAGCGCATGCAGCAGGATTCGCCGGAGACGCAGGCAGTGATCGTGTCCGCCTTCGCCGAGGAGGAGACCATCCTCGCGGCGCTGCGCGCCGGCGCCATCGGTTACTTGTTGAAGGATCGCGAAGACATCGAATTGGTGCTGTCGCTGCGCAGCCTGCAACGCGGCGGCGCCCCGATCGATCCGATGATCGCGCGCCGCATTCTCGCGATGGTCCCGGCAGCGGCGCCCACGCGAGCAGCGGAGCCGGCGGATGCAATGCCCATCCCGCAGTTGTCGGCACGCGAATGCGAGATGCTGCAGTGGGTGGCGCAGGGGCTGAGCAATCGCGACATCGCCGCGCGCATGAATCTGTCACGGCTCACCGTCGAGGGCTACGCCAAGATCATCTACCGCAAACTCGCGGTGAAATCGCGCACCGCGGCCGTGTACGAGGCGCGCACGCTGGGCCTGCTGGAATGATGATCCGTCTGTTGTGCGCACTGCTGCTGGCATTGCTGGCGAACGTGGCTTGCGCCGCCGAACCGGCCGTCGTCACCATCGAGCAGGCGCAAACCGTGCGCTCTTCGGGCTGGGATGCAACGCAGCCGCCAGCCGCAGGCTGGGTGCCGGTCAAGTTGATGGACGAGTGGAACTCGCGTTGGCCTGGATACAGCGGCGTGGTGTGGTATCGCATCCGCTGGAACCAGATGGATGGCAGCGCACCCGTCGGTCTGTTGCTCGATTACACCTGCATGGCGGCCGAAGTCCGCCTCAATGGCAGCGTGATCGATCGCGACTATTCGCTGGTCGAGCCGTTGTCGCGCAAGTGGCACGTTCCGCGCTATTACCTGGTGCAGGCACCGTTGCTGCGGCAGGGCCAGAATGAATTGCTGGTGCGCGTGTCGGGGATGAGCGCCTACCAACCGGGCTTCGGCACCGTTTCCGTCGGCGATCCCGCGACGCTGCAGGCCAGTTTCAACGAGGCCGTCTTCATCCGCCGCGACCTGCAGATCCTCGATTTCGCCATCGGCATCGTCATGGCGTCGCTGTTCGGCTTGTTCTGGCTGCTGCGCAGGCAGGACACCACCTATGGCTGGTATGCAATCAGCGGCCTGTTCGGCGGGTTGTACGGCAGCAACTACATCGCCGACAGCACCTGGCCATTCCCGACCACCAATATGTGGCAGTCCTTCATCGCCGCCTGCTTCGTGGCGATGGTGGTGGCACATGCGATCTTCCTGCTGCGCTACTGCGACCGGCGCTGGCCGCGCATCGAGCGCGCGCTGTTGCTGATCGCGACGCTGGCGCTGGTGCTGGTGCCGATCATCCCCGACTGGATGGGACCGCAACGCAATACCTACCTGCTGCCCGCGATCGTCTTCGTGTACGCGGCCAACCTGGCGTTCATTGCTTACGCGTTGCGCCACCGCCGCAGCGATTACCTGGTGCTGGCGGCGTGCGTCAGTGTTCCGCTGGTGATGTCTTTCCATGATCTCGCCGTCTACCTGTGCTGGATGAAGGCGTCGACTTACCTCGGTGCACTGCTGTCGCCGTTGACGGTGCTCGGCATGGGTTTCGTGCTGGCGTACCGCTTCGCCAACACCATGAAGCGGGTCGAGGGTTTCAACGCCGAACTCACCCACGAGGTGCATGCGGCCACATCGCAACTTGGCGAAACGCTCAACCAGCAGCACGCGCTCGAGCTCGCACACAGCCGCGCCGGCGAGCGCCTGCAACTGGTGCGCGACCTGCACGATGGTTTCGGCGGCACCCTGGTCGGCACCATCGCCGAGCTGAAGCAGGCGCCGGAGGACATGGCGAAGTCACGCATCGTCGACATCCTCAGCGAGATGCGCGACGACCTGCGGCTGGTGATCGACAGCACCGCGCGTGAACACGCCGACCTCGCCGAGTTGATCGTGCCTTTGCGCCACCGCGCGAGCCGCCTGCTGGAGGCCGCGGACATCGAGGATCATTGGTCGATCCAGGGCCTGGAAGGCGTCGATATCGGCAGTGTGCGCAGCCTCGACTTGCTGCGCCTGCTGCAGGAAGCGCTGACCAACGTGTTCAAGCACAGTCGCGCGCGGCGTGTCGACGTGACGCTGGAAATCAGCGGAAGCAACCTGCGCCTGCAGGTGCGCGACGATGGCGTCGGCATGGCCAGCGCCGATCCTGAACCGCGCGCCAGTCGCGAAGGCGGTGCCGGCATGGCCAGTATGCGGTTGCGCGCACAAAGACTCAAAGCCACGTTCGACGTCAATCGACGTGAAGATGGAACCGTGGTCAACCTTCTGATGCCGTTGATGGCATAGAACCGAAAATAACCCCAGATTTGGGGGTGTTTTTTTGCCGCGAATGTGCGCAGTCTCGCTCCATCGCGAGGGCAGGGGGTTTCACCGCTCCCCGAAGCGATGCAGTCAGGCGTGCATGTGATCCCCTGCCATGCACACCACGAAAACCGTTGCCGGACTCGCCAGGACGAGGTTGCCCTGGCCGGCAGGGTCAACACGCAAGCGATGACAGGATGGCGTCGCCCGTGCTGCTGGTGAATGGATTCACCACGCGCGTGAGTCATTCGACTTCCGCGCGGACAAAAAGGAGGCACATGCGGGTGACCGGGAGGTGGTCACTCGCATGCTGCCAGGACGCTCAATACAGGTCGACCGGATCCACGTCCAGCGACCAGCGCACGCGTCGCGCTTCCGGCAACCGGTACAACTCCGGGACCCACGCATCCAGCCGCGCCTGCAACGCCGCACGCGATGGCGACGACAGGATCAGTTGCATGCGCTGGTAACCGGCGCGTCGCGGCATCGGTGCCGCCAACGGGCCATGCACTTCGACGCCGACATCGCCGACGCGTGCTTTTGCAGCGCGCAGGAATTGCAGCACCGGCTCCACGTCTTTCGCCTCCGCGCGCAGCAGCGCCATGTGCGCGAATGGCGGAAAGATCGCGGCCTCGCGTTCTGCCAGTTCTTCCTCGGCGAAGGCGTGGTAGCCCCGCGTCACCAGTGTCTGCAACAGCGGATGATCGGGGTGATGGGTCTGCAGCAGCACCGTTCCGGGCTTGTCGGCGCGGCCGGCGCGGCCGGCGACCTGCACCAGCAATTGCGCGAGTTTTTCGCCGGAACGGAAATCGGCGGAGAACAGTCCTTCGTCGATGCCGACCACCACCACCAGCGTGAGATTCGGCAGGTCGTGGCCTTTCGCCAGCATCTGCGTGCCGATCAGGATGCCCGGCTGCGCGCCGAGGGTGTCGAGGTGTTGTTGCAGGCCGTCGCGCGTCTGCGTGCTGCCGCGATCGATGCGCAGCACCGGCACCTGGGTGAAACGTTGCGAGAGGAATTCCTCGATGCGTTCGGTGCCGTTGCCCTGCGGTTGCAGCGCCAGGCTGGCGCATTGCGGGCAGGCCGGTGGCGTCGGTTGCTGCGCGCCGCAGTGATGGCAGACCAGACGCCGTCCGCCGCCGTGCACCGTCATCGGCGAATCGCAGCGTTTGCATTGCGCGCTCCAGCCGCAGTCGTGGCAGAGCAGCACCGGGGCGTAACCGCGACGATTGCGGAATACCAGCACTTGCCCGCCGGCGGCGAGTGCTGCCTCGATCGCGGCGAGCGCTTCCGGCCCCAGCCCGGATTGCAGCGGTCGCTTGCGCACGTCGATCACGCGCACCTGCGGTGGCTGCGCGGCGCCGGCGCGATGGTGCAGGCGCAAATGCGTGTAGCGGCCGGCCTGGGCGTTGTGCAGCGTTTCCAGCGATGGCGTGGCGCTGCCGAGCACGATCGGCACGCCCAGCGCCTTGGCGCGCACGATGACGAAATCGCGGGCGTGGTAGCGGATGCCGTCAAACTGCTTGTAGCTGCCGTCGTGTTCCTCGTCGACGATGATCAGTCCCGCTTCCGGCAACGGCACGAACGCCGCCGAGCGCGTGCCGACGATCACCCGTGCCTGGCCGCGCAGCGCCGCCGTCCACGTGCGCGCGCGTTCGCTTTCGCCGAGCCCCGAGTGCAGTGCATGGATCGGGACGCCGAGGCGGCTGCGGAAGCGTTCCAGCATCTGTGGCGTCAGGCCGATTTCCGGCACCAGCACCAGGGCCTGGCGTCCGCGCGCCAGCGTGCGCGCGATGGCGTCGAGATAGACCTCGGTCTTGCCGCTGCCGGTGACGCCATCGAGCAGCAACACGCCGAAACCCGCGTGCGCGGAGATGGCGTCGGCGGCGGCGCGTTGTTCGTCATTCAAATCCGGTGGCGACGTGGCGGGCGAGGGCGACACGGCATCCATGGCGACGCGTTCGATCAACCCGCGTTTCGCCAAGGTGCGTGCAGGCGTGCGCCAACCCGGATGTTGCGCGTCCAATCCGTCTTCGTCGCGTTCGCCCGTGGCCAGCAGTTCGGCGAAACGGCGTGGCGCGCCGGCGCGCAATCCCGGCAGCGCGGTATGGCCGGCCTCCGTCAATCGCCAGCCGAAGGCCTGCGTCTCCGGCAGCGCGGCGCCCTGGCGCAAGGCGGCGGGCAAGGCGCTGGCCAGCACCTCGCCGATCGGTGCGTGCAGATAGCGCGCCAGCCACAGCAGCGACGACCACAACTCGCCGTGGAGGATCGGGGTGGCGTCGATGCGTTCTAGCACCGACTTCAGCGTGGTGGCGCCGTCGCCGGCCGCTCCGGTGTCGTCACCAGCCTCGTCCATGGCGACGCCGATGATCTCGCTGCTGCCCAATGGCACGCGCAGGCGGCAGCCGCGCAGCGGCGGCGTGGCCGCTGCGGCATCGAGGCGGTAATCGAACGGCGTCGGCAAGGGCCGGGGCAGCGCAACCGCGACCCGGCGAGTGGCATCGGACATGCGGGAATTCTGGCACGACGCCCCGCTGCCGGTCGTGCCATCGGCCGTGACTATGGATGAGCACACGGTCGCAAGTCATTGACCTCGACACCGCTGCCGTTATCCACACAGGATGTGGATAAGTCTGTGCAGGCAATTCCGATCGCGGGCAAAACAGGGGCTTTTTCGGAGGATTCCCATGAATGGCGAAAAAAGTGCCACGATCGTCGATTCTTTTAAAATCAATTGGTTGCATGCGAAATCTGCGAGATCGCTGAGTCATGCCGGCCAAGTGTCCGGTTTCATGACAAGGTCATGACCCCTGTGCACAACATGCGTCCGCGATGCACAGTTCCCATGGCAATGCAAGTCCTTTCTCGCGATGTTTCCATGCCAGCGAGCGTGCAGCTGGAGCGCGTTATCATCCTGCCGATGCCGCACCTTGACGCCTGAACCCGTGACCGTATCCCAGGCGTATTCCCCGTGACCCGACGCACCTGGCTCTCGCTGGCGGGAGTGGCCGTGCTGACCGCCGCGGCACTGCTCTCGACCTGGGTGGGGGAATGGCGGCGGCGTGCCGGTGATGACGCGCCACGTATCACCACGGAGGCGCTGGCACCTGCGACCTTGCCGAAAGATGGCGGGCAGGCGTCGTCCGCGCGTGGCGAACTGACGCCGGACGATCGCGATGCCACCGTGGTGCGCGATCTCGAATTCCTGTCGTGGTACGCGCACCGGCGGGAAGCCGGCACTGCAGCCACGGCGCCGCTGGACACGACGCCGGAGACGATGGGCGAAAGCGACGAACCGGCCGCAGCCGACGCGCACTGAGCGCGCCGGGATGGGCTCGCGTCAGGATTTCTTCGTTTCGTAGAGGGGATGCTGCAGTCCCTGCACGTCATGGCGGGCATTGGCCGCAGGCTCGACGTCGAGCACGATGATCTCGTTCTTGCCGCGCTTGAGCCAGACGCCGGGCAAATACAGCGACTGCTGCGGGCCGATGTGCCAGAAACGCCCCAGGTGGTGGCCATTGACGTAGACATGGCCCTTGCCCCATCCGGACACGTCGAGGAAGGTGTCGCCGGTCTTGTCGAGGGTGAACTCGCCACGCCAGAAGGCCGGGGCTTGCGTTGCCTGCGCCTTGGAGAACTGCAGGCGCGACAAGTCATCGAGCGGCAGCGTCCACTGCTGCCAACCGCTCAATTCCCGCTTGCCGAGATGGACGCCGGAGATGATGCCCTTGCGCTCGTCGACCATCTTCGCGCTGTAGTTGATGCGGCCCTCGTTCTCGACCAGCAGGTCGAGGGTGTCACCCGGTTTCGCCGTGAGATCAAGGCTGCGTTCGCCGGGGATGCGGCGATCGAGCTTGCCGCGCGGTTGCCCGTTGACCAGGATATCGACGTAGTCGCGTGGTTCGCCCAGGGTCAGCTTTCCGCTGGCCGAGGTCTGCGGCAACCGGGTGCGATAAAGCGTCAGTCCGAAGTTCTGCCCGAGCTGTTCCATCGTGCGCGGGTATTCACTCTGCTGCGGCGCCGACAAGCGCGACAAGGCGTCGAGCAATGCCACCGATTGTTTGAGCGTGAAGCGCGGAATCGCGATCGTCGGAGCCGCCTTGGGGACATCGGGTAGCGTTTCACCCGGTGACAGGTGTTTCGTGATGACTTCGCGCAGGGCGAAATATTTCGGCGTCGGACGTCCCGATTCGTCCAGCGGCGCATCGTAGTCGTAGCTGGTGGTGTCGGGCTGGTAGGGTTCGGTCGCGGAGTAATTCGCACCGGGCGTGAAGCCGAAACTGGTGCCGCCATGGAACATGTAGAAGCTGACCGAGATGTCGTGGGCGAGCAGCCAATCGATATCGCCGCTGTGGTCTTCGGCCCTGGTGGTGTGGTGTTGCTCGCCCCAGTGGTCGAACCAGCCCGGATAGTATTCGGCGATCATCCGCGGCGTACCGGGATGCAGCTTCTCGGCCAGCGCGAACGCTGCATTGACGTCTTCCGGTGAGCCGCCACCGTTGACCAGCGGTATCGCACCCTCCACGGAACCGCCTTCGAGCATCGCGCGACTACCGCCATCCGCCGTAAACAGTGGCACGTCGAAACCGGCATCCAGCACCTGCTGCTTCACCGCGCGCATGTAGTCGTGGTCATTGCCGTAGGAGCCGTATTCGTTCTCCACCTGCACCATCACGATCGGCCCGCCGCGCGTCGCCTGCAATGGTGCAAGTTCCTGGCCGAGGCGCTTGAGGTAAGCCGCGCTGGCCGCCATGAAGCGCGGATCCATGCTGCGCACGCGCAGTCCCGGCGTTCGCAGCAACCAGGCCGGATAACCGCCGAAATCCCACTCCGCGCACACATACGGACCGGGACGCAGGATCACGTCCAAACCTTCTTCCTGCGCGATGCGGATGAATTGCGCCACGTCCTTGTCGCCGGAGAAATCCCAATGGCCGGGCTCGGGTTCGTGCAGATCCCAGAACACATAGGTCTGGATGGTGTTGAGTCCCATCGCCCGCGCCATCTTCATCCGCGCCCGCCAATACTCGTGCGGGATGCGCGCGTAATGCATTTCCGCGGCGCGGATGACATGCGGCTTGCCGTCACGAACGAATTGGCCATCCTGCACGCCGAGGCGAGGGCTGGTCTGCGCCTGGATCTGCGGTGCGATGGCAGCCATGCATGCCGCAGCGAGAAGTCCCTGTGCAAGGGCGTGGATCGAACGTTTCATGTGTGCTCCATGGAATGTTGCGGACGACGGCAGCGTCGCGTCACAGTTTGGCGAGGCGGCCGCCATCGACGTCGAGGCTGGCGCCGCTGACGAAAGCGGCATCGCTCGACGCCAGGAAAGCGATCGCGGCGGCGATGGCGTCGGGCGTGCCGACGTCCTCGGGCGCGATGGTTTCGGCGCCGGACTTCAGGTTCGGGTTCGACCACAGCATCGGCGTGTCGACCGCGCCGGGCAGGATCGCGTTGGCGCGGATGCCGAGCGGCTTGCCTTCGATCGCCGCGCTGCGCGTCAATGACAACAACCCGGCCTTGCTCGCGGCATAGGCGGCGACCAGTGGCGTGGTGGCGCGCGCATGCACGCTGGCGACATTGACGATCGCGCCGCCCTGGCCCATGTGGCGTAGTGCCTGGCGGGTGAAATATGCCGCACCGAGCAGGTTGACGCCGAGCACGCGTTGCCAGTCGGCGCGGTCGAGTTCGGTCAGCGGCTTGAACACCATCATCCCGGCGATGTTGACCACGACATCGATGGCGCCGAAGCGTTGCAGCACCTGCGCGCAGGCGTCGATGACCTGGTGTTCGGTGGCGACATCGCAATCGATCGCGATGACATCGCTGGCGCCTGCAGCGCTGCAGGCGGCGACCGCGGCGCGCATGTCGACGCCGTGATCGACCAAGGCCACGCGTGCACCTTCGCTGGCGAAACGACGCGCCGTGGCGAGGCCGATGCCACCGCAGGCGCCAGTGACGATGACGCTGCGCTGTTCGAAGCGCCGAGATGTATTGGTCACCATTCGCGAATGCTCCCGTCGTTGCCGCGCCATACCGGATTGCGCCAGGCGTGGCCGTCACGCGCGGCTTCGCGCACGCGTGCCTCGTCGATTTCGATGCCCAGTCCGGGGCCGTCCAATGCCTCGACCATGCCGTCGTTGATCGCGAACACCTGCGGATTCTTCAGGTAGCTCAGCAGGTCGTGGCCATTGGTGTTGTAGTGGATGCCCAGCGACATTTCCTGGATCGCGAAATTCGGCGTCGCAATGTCGACCTGCATGCACGCGGCGAGCGCGATCGGGCCGAGCGGGCAGTGCGGCGCCAGCGCGACGTCATACGCTTCCGCCAGCGCGGCGATACGCCGGCATTCGGAAATGCCGCCGGCGTGGCTGAGGTCGGGCTGGATGATGTCGACCGCCGCGGCTTCGAAAAACGGCTTGAAATCCCAGCGGCTGTACAGGCGTTCGCCGAGCGCGACCGGCAGTGGCGTCGATTGCGCGAACTGGCGGATCGCTTCCGGATGTTCGCTGAGCAACGGTTCCTCGATGAACAACGGACGCAGTGGTTCCAGTGCGCGCGCGAGCTGGCGCGCCGACGGCTTGTGCACGCGACCGTGGAAATCGAGTGCGACATCCAGTCCGAGATCGCGCACGGCGGCGACGCGTTCGAGCACGCTGTCGAACGCGCTTGGACTCGCAAGCCAGTCGAGATCCTCGGTGGCGTTCATCTTTACCGCTTTGAAGCCTTGCTTGAGTCGCTCGCGTCCGGCTTCCACGACGTCGGCCGGGCGATCACCACCGATCCACGCGTACACCGGGATGCGATCGCGCACGCGACCTCCGAGCAATTGCCACACCGGCACGCCCAATGTGCGGCCCTTGATGTCCCACAGCGCCTGGTCGAGACCGGACAACGCGGACATCAACACCGGGCCGCCGCGATAGAAGCCGAGGCGGTACGCCGTTTGCCAGATGTCCTCGATGCGCGCGCTGTCGGCGCCGATGAAACGATCGCGCAGCGCAGCGAACGCGCCTTCGACGGCTTCGGCGTGCCCTTCCAGGCTGGCCTCGCCCCAACCGACCGCGCCGGATTCGGTTTCGACACGCACCAGCAGCCAGCGTGGCGGTGTGCGGAAGGTCTCGATGCGTGCAATTTTGCTCATGGTGGCCTTTGTTGTTCGCGGCGGCGCAACTTTACAGGCGCATATTTATCATATAAAACGATTTTCGCCTATCGCGGACCGTCTCCTTGCCGGGCCTGCCATCCGGGCAGCCAATCAGACGAGAAGGAAACGCCCATGATGCTTGCGTCGATCGATATCGCCGTCCTCATTGCCTATGTATTGGCGATCTTCGCGCTGGCGCAATGGGTCTCGCGCGAGCGTGCGGGCCACACCAAGAACAGCAACGATTACTTCCTGGCCGGCAAAACCCTGCCATGGTGGGCGATCGGCGCGTCGTTGATCGCCGCCAACATCTCGGCGGAGCAGATCATCGGCATGTCGGGGTCGGGCTATGTGATCGGCCTGGCGATCGCCTCCTACGAATGGATGGCCGCGCTCACCCTGGTGATCGTCGGCAAGTATTTCCTGCCGATCTTCCTCAAGAACGGCATCCACACCATGCCGCAGTTCCTCGAATTGAGATATGGCCCGCGCATCTGCAAGTTGATGGCGGTGTTCTGGCTCGGCGTTTACGTCTTCGTCAACCTGACGTCGATCCTCTGGCTCGGTTCGATCGCGGTGCATGCAGTCGCGGGCATCGACCAGACCTACGCGTTGATCGCGCTGGCGGCGTTCGCGCTGTTCTATCAACTGTATGGCGGGCTCAAGGCGGTCGCGCTCACCGACATTGTGCAAGTCACGCTGTTGGTGGCGGGCGGTTTGGCGATCGATGTGATCGCGCTCGGCCGCATCGGCGATGGCCACGGCATTGCTGCTGGGTTCTCCACCTTGCTCGCGCGCGCGCCGGAACATTTCCACATGATCCTGTCGCGCGACAATCCGTATTACATGGATCTGCCCGGCCTGTCGGTGCTGGTCGGTGGTTTGTGGGTGATGAATCTGTCGTATTGGGGTTTCAACCAATACATCATCCAGCGCGCACTCGCGGCGAAATCGCTGAAGGAAGCGCAGCGCGGCGTCACCTTCGCTGCTTATCTCAAATTGCTGATGCCGGTGATCGTGGTGTTGCCGGGCCTCGCTGCAGTGCTGCTGGCGCCCGATCTCGCCAAGCCGGACCAGGCCTATCCGGCGGTGATGCGCCTGTTGCCGAGCGGTTTCCTCGGGCTGGTGTTCGCGGCGTTGATCGCGGCGATCGTCGCCTCGCTGGCATCGAAGATCAACAGCGTCTCGACCATCTTCACCCTCGATCTCTACGCCGGTTGGCGTCGCGATGCCAGCAAGAAACAGCCGGGCGCGACACCGCCAAGCGAGAAGCAACTGGTGCGTGTCGGCCGAATTGCTGCGGTCATTGCCGTGTTGTTGGCGGTGCTCACGGCCAAGCCGCTGCTCGGCCATTTCGACCAGGCCTTCCAGTACATCCAGGAATTCACCGGCTTCTTCACCCCCGGCATCTGCGTGATCTTCCTGCTCGGCCTGTTCTGGAAACGCGCCAGCGAAGCCGGCGCGTTGACGGCGGCAATCGGTTCGGCGCTGTTGTCGTTGCTGTTCAAACTGACGTGGCCGACGCTGCCGTTCATGGATCGGGTCGGCGTGGTGTTCCTGCTCGCGCTGGTCGCGGCGGTCGTGGTGCCGCTGTTGCGTCCGGAAGCGAAGGCCAGCAACCGCATCGACGTGCGCAATGTCGATTACCACACCTCGCGCGGTTTCAACGTCGCCGCGATCGGTGTCATCCTCATCCTCGCCGCGCTGTATGCCGTCTGGTGGTGATGCGTGAAGCTGATTGACGTCGTTCCGGTCGGCAACCTGCTCGGCGAAGGCGTGCAGTGGAATCCCGACGACGGCTGCCTGTGGTGGACCGACATCAGCAACAGCATGTTGCATCGCTGGCATCTCGACAGCCGCGTGCACAGCGTGTTCGCCACGCCCGAGCGCCTGTGCAGTTTCGCCTTCATCGAGGGGCAGTCGCGCTTGTTGTGCGCATTCGCCAGCGGCGTCGCCATGTTCGATCCGCATTCGGGCGCGATCACCTGGTTGCACCGATTGGAAACGCCAGGCAGCGGGCGTCGCTGCAACGATGGCCGCGTCGATCGCCAAGGCCGCTTCTGGGTCGGGACGATGGTCGAGGATGCCGCGCGTGCAGGCGCGTTCAGCGCCAGCCTGTATTGCATGGATCGCGATGGCGGCGTGCACGTGCGTGAACGAGAGATCGACATTGCCAACGGCCTGTGCTGGAGTCCCGATGGCGGGCGCATGTACTTCGCCGATTCGGCGCGCCGCACGATGTATGCGTATGACTTCGATGGCGACACCGGCGCGATCTCGGCGCGCCGCGAATTCGCCCGCCTGCCCGAGAGCGCGGAACCCGATGGTGCCTGCGTCGATGCGCAAGGCTGCGTGTGGAGCGCGCAATGGGGTGCTGGCCAAGTGGCTTGTTACGCACCCGATGGACGTATCCGTGCAACCATCGAAGTGCCGGCATCGCAACCGACTTGCGTGGCGTTCGCGGGCGCGTCGCTCGATCTGCTGTGCGTGACCTCTGCGCGCGCCGGACTGGATGCCGCGGCACTGGCGCGACAACCCGACGCCGGCCATTTGTTCATCTATCAGGCGACAACAACCGGTCTGGCAGAATGCCGGGTGCGCGCCGACTTCAACCCGATCCACGCAAAGATGGATTCATGACTCGCAAAGTTTCCAGCAACAATCTGACGCGGCGCCTGGTCGAGACGCTTGGCATCGCGATCGTCACCGGCGTGTACGGACCGGAGCGGCCATTTCCGACCGAGGCGCAACTGTGCATCGAGCTGGAAGCGAGCCGCAGCGTGTTGCGCGAAGCGGTGAAGATGCTCACCGCGAAGGGATTGCTGAGCGCGCGACCGCGCCGTGGCACCGTGGTCGAACCCGAGGGGCAATGGAACCTGCTCGATCCCGATGTGTTGCGCTGGATGCTGGAACGCAAGTTCTCGCTGGAAGTGCTGGCCGAATTCACCCAGATGCGGCTGGCGATCGAACCGCGCGCGGCGATGCTGGCCGCGCACCGTGCCGATCCGGAGGCATTGCAAGCCATCGAGCGCTCGCTCGTGCGCATGCGCGCGGCCGAACGTGGCGAGGACGACGCGCTCGAGTCCGATATCGCGTTCCATGTCGCGGTGTTGCTGGCGAGCGGCAATCGCTTGTATGCGCAGTTGCGTGATCTGGTCGCGACCGCGCTGCGTTTTTCGATCCCGCTGACCAACCGCGCCAAGGGCGTTGCGCTGGCGAACGTGGCCGATCATCGCCGCGTCTATGCCGCGATCGTGGCGGGTGATGGCGAACGCGCGCAGAAGGGCATGCACGCGTTGTTGCTCGAAGTCATGGAATTGATCGAAGCGCAGCCCGTGCCTGGCGCGCAGCGTCGGCGCAGGAAAGCATGACCACGCTGATCGGCGGCGATTGGGGCACGAGCAACTTGCGCCTGTTCCGTTTCGATGCGGGCGGCGCGGTGCTGGAGACACGCGAGGCGGCACGCGGCGTGCTCGCGGTGACGGATGGTGGATTCGAAGCCGAACTGGCGACGTTATTGGGCGACTGGCTGGACAGCGGCCGCGCACGCATCCTGCTGAGCGGCATGATCGGCAGCAGGCAAGGTTGGCGCGAGGCCCCGTACGTCGCGTGTCCGGCCGATGCCGCGGCGATCGCGCTGCAATCGCTGGCGGTGGCGAGCGCGCTCGGCGAGATCCGCATCCTGCCCGGCGTGCAGGTGGAACGCGGCGACGGTTGCCTCGACGTGATGCGCGGCGAGGAGACGCAGATTTTCGGAGTAACCATGCGCGATGGTGGAGCGCAGCTGGTGGTTACGCCGGGCACGCACAGCAAATGGGTGCGCGTCAAAGGCGGACGCATCGTCGATTTCGCCACCTACATGACCGGCGAGTTGTATGCGCTGCTGAAAACGCATTCGATCCTCGGGCGCCTGATCGAAGGCGATGCCCATGACGATGCTGCGTTCGCTGCCGGCGTCCAGCGCGCACTGGACGAGCCGGCATTGTCGAAGCTGCTGTTTTCAGCACGCAGTGAAGGCCTGTTCGGACGGATCGCGCCGACCGCGTTGTCGGCGTACCTGTCGGGACTGCTGGTTGGCGCCGAAGTGCAGGCGGCGTTGCGCGATGGCAGCGCAGGCCGCGTGACAGTGATCGCCACGCCGCAGCTGGCGCGGAACTATCTTGCGGCACTGGCGCTCGCCGGCATCGATGACGTCGAAGTGATGGATGGCGCGCAGGCATCCGCCGCGGGCCTGTGGCAGTTGGCGACAGCAATTCCGTGGGCGATGTGAGCACAGGCATGATGACGTGGAACGAAATCCTGGAACGGTTGCCGCTGGTCGCGATCCTGCGCGGCGTGCAGCCGGATGAAGCCGCCGCGGTGGCCGGAACCTTGTGCGATGCCGGCATCCTGTGCCTGGAAGTACCGCTCAATTCACCATCGCCGCTCGACAGCATCACGCGCATGCGCGCAGCGGTGGGTACGCGCGCACTGGTCGGCGCCGGCACCGTGCTCACCGTGGCCGATGTCGGTCGTGTGGCCGACGCTGGTGGCCAGCTGGTGGTCGCGCCGAATTGCGATGTCGATGTGATCGCCGCCGCCAAGCGCGCGGGCCTGATTGCATTGCCGGCCTTCCTGACGCCGAGCGAAGCATTTCGCGCGATCGCCGCCGGCGCCGATGCGTTGAAACTGTTTCCCGCCGAGGCTGCGGCCCCGAACGTGTTGAAAGCGATGAAGGCCGTGTTGCCGCGCGATGTTCCGGTGTTCCCGGTCGGCGGCATCGAGCCGGAGACGATGGCCGGATATCGCCGTGCGGGTGCTGCGGGATTCGGTATCGGTTCGTCGATCTACGCGCCGGGTCGTGCGCTCGCGGACATTCGCATTCGCGCAGCTGCGTTCGTCGAGGCCTGGCAACAGCGCTAATCGAAAGAACGCGTCGCTCGATCTTTCGTTATTCGAAGATATGAATGCGAGCGACATGCAAATCTTGCGAATTCATTCGCATATCCATGTTTCAGGCACTTGAATGTTGCGTTACTTTTTGGTTAGTGTTTGTATGATTTATATTACTTTTCATCCGGTACGGGCAATGCGGGTAGTCGGGCGGTGATGACTCCGCGTCCTTTCATCTTCATCAGGCAGGGAAGAAACATGAAAGCTTCAGATGCGACACGCAATCGGGGTCTACGCAAATCACTGCTCGCCATCGGCATGGTGCTCGCGCTGTCGGCGGGACACGAGGCCGCCGCACAATCGATCACCGGCGGCTTGTACGGCTCGGTGCCGGCAGGCAGCAAGACAAGTGTGGTGGTCGCCAGCCCGGACACCGGATACCGCCGCGAGGTGCAGCCCGATGCACAAGGCCGCTATCGCGCATCGGGCCTCAACCCTGGCCATTACGTGGTGACGGTGACGCAGGACGGGCAGGTCGTTGCCGCGCGCGATATCGTCGTCAAGCCCAACAGCGATACCGCCGTTGGTGCTGCAGGCACCACTGCAACGACGACCGCCGCCGCCGATGACAAGAACACCCTCGGCAAGGTGATCGTGACCGGCAAGGCCGCGACCAGCACCATCACGATCGATGTCACCACGCCGGAAATGTCGAGCATCTACAGTCGCGAACTCGTCAATGACCTGCCGTTGCCGGCGGGCGCTGGACCGGAAAGCATCGCCCTGTTGCGCTCGAACGTGCGCTATGACCGCCACGGTACCGGCCTCGTGCAGCTCGCCGGCGCGACGCCGGCTGAAAATCGCTACTACCTCAACGAATTCGATATCACCAACGACAAAACCTCGCTCGGTGCCCTCAGCCAGTTGCCGCGCGAAGCGATCGGCAGCACCGAGGTGCTCGCCGGCAGCTTCGGCGCATCGTGGACCAACGCGACCGGCGGCGTGATGTCGCAGACGATCCGCCAGGGCAGCAACGACTTCAAGGCCGGCTATTCGCTGTATTACACGCCGCCGACCTCCAGCACGCTGAGACCGCAACCGGTTGACTTCAAGGACGGCAATGGCAACTACGTCAGTTATGCCAGCCACAACCGCAGCGATGCCGCCGCGACGCACTACCTGTGGGCCTCCGGTGCAATTGTGAAGGACAAGCTGTTCGCCTTCGGCCTGTTCGGCGACACGCCGTCCTACCTGAGCTACAGCTACAGCCAGAGTCGCTATACGGAATCGAAGAACAAGAACAAGAGCATCCTGCTCAACCTGACATGGAATATCACCAGCGACCAGACCCTCAACCTGATCGCGTCGAACAAGCGCACCGGCAGCGCCAGCTGGAGCTACAAGCTCAACGGCAACTACACGACCAATGTCGGTGCGCTCAATTCGGTGTCGCAGCCGGCGCCAACGCAGGAACGCGCGCTGATCGCCAACTATCACTGGAACATCACCAGCGATCTCGAGCTGCGCCTGATGGGAGGGTTCCTCGGCCGGGTCCAGGATCGCGGCTACGGTTCCGACGACATTCCCTATGTCCAGACACTCACCGGCCAGTCGACGCTGACGAACATCGGCGTCCAGGACCGCCAGGTCAACTACCTGCCCACGGATTTCTGGCGACGTGGCTACAAGGCCGACCTGACCTGGCATTTTGGCAATCACAAGATCCGCTTCGGCGCCGAACACTACACGCACTTCGTGCAACAAGACTGGCATTCGCCATTCGCCGGCATCTACACTTACAAGAACACTGCCGCTTCATTCACCGCACCCAATGGCGCGACGGTCCCCGCCGGCAACTACGTGCAGTGGGATTTCAACCACCAGTTCGGCCAGATGTATTCGATCAACGAGGGCGCCTACCTCGAGGATTACTGGAGCGTCAGCGACAAGGTGGTGGTGTACGGCGGCCTGCGCTTCGATCGCTTCGAGAACCATGATGCGCGCAACGGGCCGCTGTTCTCGTTCCCGACGCTGTCGCCGCGCCTTGGCGTGGCTTGGGACGTGAAGGGCGATTCCAGCTTCAAGATCGGCGGCAATATCGGTCGCTACTCGCTGTCGATGCCGGCGGATTTTGCCTATGGCGTTGCCAGCGCGAACCTCTCAGAATCGAAGTGGTACACCTATACCGGCGTGGATCCGGCCACCAAGGCGCCGACCGGCCTGACCCAGCTCGGCCCGGACTATACCTATCCTGGTTCGAACGGCGTCCCGCCAAAGAACTACGAAGTCGCCACCACCAACCTCAAGGCGCCATCCGTATACGAGTTGCAGCTGTACGCGCAGAAGCGCCTCGGTGGCAGCTGGACGGGGCAGGTTGATTTCGGCTATTCGCAACTCAAGCGCGTGATCAACACCACCTGTTGGTCGAACGGCATCGACGTGAACTGGGCGAATTCGCATGGCTATCCGAATTACGTGGATGCGGGCAACTGCTTCGTGCTGAATCCGGGTGAGGACGTCAAGGTGCTCCGCGACTTCCGCGGTGATGGTGGCCTGGAATCGATGACGATTCCGGCGTCGGCGTTCGGCCTGCCCAAGCCCACGCACAAGTACTTCCACATCACCATGGACCTCAACCATGCGCGCACCACGGAGCAGCCGTGGTATCTCGGCCTGAGCTACACGTGGACGCGCTCGTTCGGCAACGACAACGGTTACCTGTCGCTGCAAAAAGACGGTGGCTATGCCGCAGGCTACATTGGACAGAACGATCAGTACTACATCCCCGACGTGACCTGGGGTTCGCGCGGCAATCTGCTGGATGACGTGCGCCACAAGATCACCGCTTCGGGTGTGTACTACTTCAGGAACGGCCTGCGCGTGGGCGCGGTGCTGAACGTGCAATCGGGCGAGCCGATCAGCTGCTACGGCCTCGATCCCGATCCGAACAGCAATTCGTACGTGTGGGGGGGCTATGGCCATTTCTGCGATGTCAACAGTCCCGGCAAGATCACCCCCGCCGGCACCAGCGGTCGCCTGCCGTGGCTGTGGCAGCTGGATGGCAGCCTCGGCTACGACCGCAACATCGGCCCGCACAACAAGTTCAGCATCGACCTGAGCGTGCAGAACATCACCAACTCGCGCATCCTCACCGACCGTGACAACGGTTACAGCGACAACATCAACGGCACGGTGACGCAGCTGAACAACTGGTACACCCCGAAGCAGTACCAGGCACCGCGCTCCACGTACCTGGTGTTCCGCTACGAATTCCGTTGATCGTTTGATCGATGGGTGAACGCGACCCGGCCGGAGCAATCCGGTCGGGTCTTTCATTTGGCACAATCGTGCCATGCGGCGAATGAATCGGAGAGATTGGATGCGCAATAAATCCAGGCGCTGGACTGTCGCGTCGATGCTGGTCGCGTTGCTTGTCGCCGCGCCCGTGCATGCGCGTGACGCCAACACGCATGCAGTCGATGGCGTTTCCCGCCATGCGTTCTCCAAACAGCGTGCCATACGCATCGATGCCGCGCTGCAACGCTATGTCGATGATGGCCGCCTCGCCGGTGCAGTGGCGCTCGTGCTGCAGGATGGCAAGCCCGTATACCAGCGCGCCGTCGGTTGGAGCGACAAGGAAGCCGGACGGCCGATGCGCGTCGATACCGTGTTCCGGATCGCCTCGCAAACCAAGGCCATCACCAGCACGGCCATTCTCATGCTCGCCGAGGAAGGCAAGCTCACCCTGAACGACGCGGTCAGTCGCACCATTCCTGCATTCGCCCACACCACTGTTATTGCCGCAGGCGATGCCGCACCGGTGCCGGCGAAGCGCGCGATCACCCTGCGCGACTTGCTGACGCATACCGCCGGAATTTCCTACGGAACCGACAAGCCGCTCGCCGAGATCTACAAGTCCAAGGGTTTCGGCACGGCGGCCGGCCATGGCTGGTACCTCGCCGACAAGGACGAAGGCATCTGCACCACGGTGGAACGGCTGGCGACCTTGCCCTTCGATGCGCAACCGGGCGAAAAATGGATCTATGGCTACAACACCGACATCCTCGGTTGCGTGGTGGAACGCGTGTCGGGCATGCCGCTGGATGCGTTCATCCGTTCGCGCATCACCGCTCCGTTGGGGATGAAGGACACGCAGTTCTATCTCGATCCGGCGCAACGGACGCGATTGGCGACGGTCTACGCCAGCAAGGATGGACGTGCCGTGCGCGCGCCCGATGGCAGCATGGGGCAGGGGGCGTACATCGACGGGCCGCGTCGCAGTTTCTCCGGCGGCGCCGGCCTGCTTTCGACCGCACATGATTACGCGCGCTTCCTGGAAATGATCCGTCGCGGAGGCACCCTTGGTGGCGTACGCATCCTGTCGCCGCGCAGCGTGCGGCTGATGACGACGAACCAGGTCAGCACGATCTATTCGAATGACGGAATGGGCTACGGCTATGGATTCGAGACCACCGATCGCTACGGCGCCAACGGCATGGACGGTGTCGGTGCATTCGGCTGGGGTGGTGCGTATGGCACGTCTTATCGCGTCGATCCGGAATCGCATCTGGTGCTGGTGTTGATGATCCAGCAACTCCCCAATGCGACCGACATCCATCCGGTGTTCTCGACACTGGTCTATCAGGCACTGGAGTGATGCGCGCACCGCGCTTCATCTTGCGGATGGCACAATCGCGCCTTGCCACGGTTGAAGCGGAGAAGGATGGATGCGCGGTGAATGCGGGCGCTGGAGTGTCGCCCTGGTGCTGGTCGCGCTGGTGGCCGGCTGCGATCGGGCGACGACAACCACGAGCGCCGAAACGGGCGATGACGGCGCGCAACGGCTCGGCGAAATCGCCACGCTGCGCCAACAACACGAGCGGCAGTCGGCGTGGTTGCAGTTGCCGGAAGCACAGCGCCAGCGCATCCGTGATGCGGCGACGGCTTTTGCCGCGCTGCCGGCGGCCGAGCAGACGCGGTTTCGCGGCGAGTTCGCGCAACTTGATCATTCCGAACAGCGCGGCTGGTTGCTGGGTCCGGATGCAGGTGCGCTGTGGCCGCAGTTGTCGCCGCTGTTTTCCTACGTGCCCGAAGACGAACGTGCGCCGCTGTTGGGCATCCTCCACGAAATGAATGCCGACGAATTGCAGGCGCTCGGGCGCATCGCCTGGCGCACGCCACCGGAGCAGCGCGATGCCCTGCGCAAGGAATTGATCGCGGCGTCACCCGCCAACCTGCCAGCCTGGTTGGCGAGCGCATCGCAGCGCTGAGCGCTATCTCATTTCAGGAACACCAGCAGCAACGCGAACAGCGCGCCGAAGCCGAGCAGGAACCAGTAGATCGAGCCGATGGTGAAGTACTTCACCAGGGTCAGCATCCAGCCCTGCTGGTACACGCGCTTTTGCGTCCACAGCAGGATCGTCATCATCGCCAGGATCACCAGCGTGATCATGGTGTTGACGGCGCCGGCGGTCAGCACGGCGCGGAGGGTCAACGAGAGCAGAAAGCACAGCAGGCTGCCGAGCAACAGGAAGGCATGGCTGTAGAGCGCGACCACCAGGTGTTCGAGGTAGGTCCACGGCGTGAACAGGTAGAGGATGCGCAACAGCAGCGCGAACACCGGGACCATGAAGAACAGGGCGGTCGGGATCGAGCCGACCCAGGCCTGGAACAGTGCGCTGCGATCACGCGCGAAGCGCTTGGCGTTTTTGGCACCGCGCTGCACGGCAGCGTTGAGTGCGTTGTTGGCGAATCCCGGCAGCCATGAGACCTGCACCGGTTTGGTGGTGACATTCCAGTCGCCACTGTTGTCGCTGTGGCTCTCCGGCACGTCCACCACGATCGTCGTGGGCGGCGGCACCGGCAATCCTTTCGCCTTGGCATCTTCAAGGTCATGGATGCGCGCGTTGGCCTGCGCCTGCACGGCATCGCGCGCGGCTGCCATCACCCCGGCAACGAAAGCCGGGTTGTCCTTGTCGGCGGCGCCCTTGTCGATGCCGGCCAGCGCCTTGTCGCGCAGCCGTTGCACGTCTTCCACCGTAGTCGCGGCGGCGATGCTGTCGGTGTCTTGGCCGTTGAAGCGCACCGCGCCAGTTTCCGAGTGGATGGCGAAGTGCGCGACGAAGAACGTCACCAGGCTGAGGATGACGAAGATGCGCAGCGGCGGGATGTAGCGCACGCGCTGGCCGGCCAGATAATTGTTGATGACGCGCCAGGGCAACAGCAGGTCGCGCAGGGTGCGGAAGATGCGCCCGTCGACGTGCCAGAACGACTCGAACACGTCCTCGAGGGCGTGGCGGAAACTCTTCAGCGGGTTGTGGCCGTGCTGGCCGCAGACATGGCAATACGATCCCTGCAGCGTGGTCTTGCAGTTCTCGCAATTGTCGGGATGCGGGCCGTCGTGCGACATGGTCGCGGTGATCGGTTCGATCGGATCCAGCGGTTTGGTCATCGGGACTCTCCGGGCGTGGCGCTAAGATACCGGGCCGCGCCGTGTACCGGCCATCCCTGCGCTCCATCCCGTGACACTTCGACCGACATCCTTCGCACAGGAGATGCGTACCAGCGCCTTGCTGGCGGCGCCGCTCACGCTCGGCCACCTGTCATCCGGGTTGATCGGCTTCGTCGATTCCGCCGTCGCCGGCCACTACGGCACCGATACGCTTGCCGGCGTCTCCGTCGGCAACGCGCTGTTCTGGCTGCCGATGCTGGTGCCGATGGGCACGCTGATGTCGTTGCCGCCGCGGGTGTCGGAACTCGATGGCGCGCGTCGCCATGACGAGATTGGCCCATTGTTCCGCCAGTCGTTGTGGCTGGCGCTGGTGCTGGGTGTGCTGATGTTCGGCTTCCTGTCACTCGCTGCGGGACTGTTGCCGTCGATGGGCATCGCGCCGGAAGTGCGGCCACATGCGCAGGCCTTCCTGCTGGCGATCCGCTGGGGCATTCCGGCGTTCACCTTCTATCTGTGCATGCGCTATCTCAGCGACGGCTTGCACTGGACCTTGCCGACCATGTTGCTCGGCTTCGGCGGCTTGCTGGTGCTGGCGCCGCTCGGTTACGCGATGGCGTTCGGTCGATTCGGATTCGCGCCGCGCGGCGCCGCCGGGCTCGGCATCGCCTCGGCGGTGATGATGTGGATGCAGGCGCTGGCGTTCGCCGGTTACCTGTGGTGGTCGCCGCGCTTCAAGCGATTTGCGTTGTTCGCGCATCTGGAAGCGCCGAACTGGATCGAGTTGCGGCGCCTGCTCGCGACCGGATTGCCGATCGGCGTCACCGTGGCGATGGAAGGCAGTCTCTTCATCGTCACTTCGTTGCTGATCGGTCGCCTCGGTGCGATACCGGCGGCGGCGCACCAGATCGCCATCAACGTCGCCAGCCTGTGCTTCATGATCCCGCTCGGTCTCGCCGAAGCCACCACCGTGCGTGTCGGCCATGCCCGCGGTCGTGCCGACGGCGCGGCGCTGAGGCGTGCCTTGCGCGCGAGTTATGCGCTGCTGCTGATCACCCAGACCGTAAGCGCGTTGGTGATGGTGTTCGGTCGCCACGTCATCGTCGGCGCCTACACGCAGGACGCAGCGGTCGCGGCACTGGCGGCGCAACTGCTGCTGTTCGCGGTGGCGTTCCAGTATCCCGATGGCGTGCAGGTGATTTCGGCCGGCGCGCTGCGCGGCATGCAGGACACGCGCATGCCGATGCTGCTGGCCGCGTTCGCCTATTGGGGTGTCGGCATGCCGGTCGGGGCTGGCCTCGGGCTCGGCCTTGGCTACGGTCCGCAAGGCATGTGGGCGGGGCTGATCGCGGGCCTGACCGTCGCAGCGATCCTGCTCGGCCGGCGGGCCTGGCGCAGCAGTCGACGCCTGGCCTGAACGTTTGCGATATCGGATGTTCAGGTTGTTTGTCCGGCCCTCAGGCGCAGCCTTCGGGCGCTCGGGCAACCGCAAACCAGTGGTTTGCAAGCGGTTGCCCTCACCCTGCTAGGCTGTCCGCATCCACCCCTGACTGTCCTTCGATGAACCAGCCCGTAGCGCGCCGCCCCAATCCCGTTTACACCTTTTTCAAGGGCGTCTGGGACGTCGCCAATTTCACCCGGCGCTTCGTCCTCAACATCGTGTTCTTCGCCTTGCTGTTCTTCGTCATCGGTGTGTTGTCGATGAGCGGGCGTTCGGCGATCACGCCGGTGCAGGCGCGGACCACGCTGGTGCTGGCGCCGGAAGGCAAGGTGATGGAGGAAGACGGGCGCGACGTGTTGACGCGCCTGATCGCCAACAGCAGCGAACAGGATCCGAGCCGCAAGGTGGTGCGCCTGCGCGACCTGATCGCGGTGATCGATGTGGCGACGAAGGACACGTCGATCGAGCGCGTCTTCCTCGATGTCGACAAACTGTATCCCTCCGGCATGGCCAGCACCCACGAGATCACCGCGGCGTTGCAGCGCCTGAAGGCGAGCGGCAAGCAGGTGATGGCGTTCTCCGAAGGGATGACGCAGGGCCAGTACCTGATCGCGGCGCAAGCCAACCAGGTCTATCTCGATCCCGATGGCCACGGCCTGCTGCTGGAAGGCTTGTCGAGCTATCGCCCGTACATGCGCGAAGGCCTGCAGGACAAGCTCGGCATCGACTTCAAGTTGTTCAAGGTCGGCGAATACAAGTCGGCGGCGGAACCGTTCGTGCGCGACAGCGCATCGCCGGAAGCCAAGGAGGCCGATATGTTCTGGATGAATGATCTGTGGCAGCGCTACATCGGCGACATCGCCACCGCGCGCAAGCTGACACCGGATGCGGTCAAGGCCGGTGTCGATGGCATCGCGCAAAACGTCGCCACGACGCAGGGTGATCTCGCCAAAGTCGCGCTCGACCAGAAGCTGGTCGATGGCCTGAAGACGCGCGCGCAGGTCGAGGACATGCTGGTGAAGCAGGGCGTGGCCGATGACGATGCCGACGGCGGTTTCCGCCAGATCGGTTACGGGCAATACCTGCGCAACCTGCGTACCGGCTTGCCGAAGGGCGACGGCAACCAGCAGGTGGCGATCGTGGTGGCCGAAGGCGAGATCGTGCCGGGCAAACAGGCCGGTGGCAGCGTCGGCGGCGAATCGACGGCGGAACTGCTGCGCGACGCACGCAAGGACGACATGGTGAAGGCGGTGGTGCTGCGGGTGGATTCGCCCGGCGGTGAAGTCTTCGCCTCGGAACAGATCCGTCGCGAAGTGCAGGCGTTGAAGGATGCCGGCAAGCCGGTGGTGGTGTCGATGGGCGATGTCGCCGCGTCAGGTGGCTACTGGATCAGCATGAACGCCGATCGCATCTACGCCGATCCGTCGACGATCACCGGATCGATCGGCATCTTCGGATTGATCCCGAATGCATCACGCGCACTCGGCAAGATCGGCGTGCACACCGATGGCGTCGGCACCACGCCGCTGGCCGGGGCGATGGACATCACCCGGCCGATGGACGCGGGCGTCGCCACCATCATCCAGTCGGTGATCGAGAAGGGTTATCGCGATTTCACCGGCAAGGTCGCGCTGGCGCGCAAGCAGCCGGTGCAGCAGATCGACGCGATCGCGCGCGGTCGCGTGTGGAGCGGCGCGCAGGCCAAGGAACGTGGCCTGGTCGATGACTTCGGCGGCTTGCAAGCGGCGATCGATTTTGCCGCCAGCCGCGCCAGGATCGCCAAGGATCAGGTGCGTATTCGCTACATCGAACGCAGCGGCGGCACGCTCGACCAGTTGTTGGCGGGCAATGTCGAATCGCGGATCGCCGAAGGCGTGCTGGCGCGTTCACCGCTGCTGCGCGGACTGGCCGCGGGCAGCGCCGATGCGCGCGTCGAACGCCAGTTGAACGATCTGCGCGAACAATTCATCCGCGTGCGTTCGCCGGTGCAGGCGATGGCGCACTGCTACTGCGGTTTCGATTCGTTGTAACGCCCAGGGGAAACGACATGCACAATCCGCGCTGGCGACTGGATGGACAGACCGCGCTGGTCACCGGCGGCAGCGCCGGTATTGGCTTGGCCATCGCGCGTGAATTGCTCGGGTTCGGCGCGGAGGTGATGCTGGCCGCGCGCGACAGCGACGCGCTCGAGCAAGTCGTCGCGGAGTTGCAGGAGGAGTTCCCCGATCGCGGCGTGTTCGCCTTCAACTGCGATGTCAGCGATGAAGAGGATCGCGGCGCGTTGATGGATTGGGTCGAGGACCAGGGCGGCCTGCACATCCTCGTCAACAACGCCGGCACCAATCGCAGCCGGCCCGCCGTTGAATACGGCGAGGACGAATGGCGGCAGATTTTCGAGACCAACCTGTTCGCCGCGTTCGAGCTGTCGCGACTGGCGCAGCCGTTGCTGGTGCAGCATGCGGCGTCGAGCATCATCAATGTCGGCAGCGTGTCCGGACTGACGCATGTGCGCAGCGGCGCGCCCTACGGCATGAGCAAGGCGGCGCTGCACCAGATGACGCGCAATCTCGCGGTGGAATGGGCGGAAGACGGCATCCGGGTGAATTCGGTGGCGCCGTGGTACATCCGCACGCGGCGCACGTCGGCGAAATTGTCCGATCCCGAATATCTCGACGACGTGTTGCAACGCACGCCGATGGGTCGTGTCGGCGATGCCGAGGAAGTCGCGGCGGCAGTGGCGTTCCTGTGCCTGCCGGCGGCAAGTTACATCACCGGCGAATGCATCGCGGTGGACGGCGGTTTCCTGCGCTACGGGTTCTGAGCCGTACACGCATGCTGCCGCTGTCATCCCGAACGTAGTGGGGGATCTGCTTCAACGCGTCGGTTGCGATGCCGATCGCGACATCGCATCGACGGCCGTCGCCATCGTTTCCGCCAACGACTCGCGCAGTTCCTCTGCCGTGCCGGGACGGATCTGCTCGATCGCCACGCTGACGCGCATGCTCGCCGGATCGGCGAGATCGCCTTGCACCGCGAACACCCGGCCGCCGTCGCTCGACGACACCACCGACACCGACTTGCCCGGCACGAAACCTTCCTTGCGTCCGGCATCCGCCAGCGCGAACGCGACGTCTTCCGCGCACACGCCGGCCGGCATGCGCGCGATCGCGGCAGCGGGAATGCGCGCGACCAGAGCCTGTGCCAGATCGATGTGACTGCGCTGCTCGGCCTGGCCATTGGCGCGCATCGGGCGATCGCCATGCACCCCGAGCTGCTTCAGGCGCTCTTCCAGTTCCGCGACCAGCGCATTGGTCTGCTCGCGACCCCAGCGACAACGCAGTCCGTCGCTATCGAGTTCGCCGGCGGGATGCGTCTTCGCCCAACCGAGGTAATGCAGGTACTGGTCGATCAGGAATTGCGTCTGCATCGCCGCGACGGCGCCGCTGCGACGGGATGGCGCCTGGCCATCGGTGATCTGCTGCAACGGCGTGTCGAGCTGGCGGTTCGCCTTCGCCATCAGGTCGCCGAGATGTTGGCGCGCGACCACGGTCAGCGGCAGGTCGCTGGCGCGCGGCAGCGCCGGGGCCGAGACCTGGGCGCTAAGGCGTTCGCTGCCGGGTTCGCGGACGATCCCGAGACTGAATTCGGGGATGGTCAGCCGCTCCAGTTCGACCACGGGTTCAGGCATTCGGATGGCGAGTTGTGTGCCGTTGGGCAAGTTCAATCTGTGATTTCTATCAAAGTTTCAGTGCTGGGTCAAACAGGCGCGGTCGACCACCCGTTGTGACTGGTCACGCTGGGTCGTGGCTCGTTCGACCAGATCCGGGTTGCCAAGTTCCAGCATCGCCTTGGCCTCGCGCAGCCGTTGCTGCCAGGTCGCGCACAGTTCCTGGTCGGCAATGCGTTCGCAGCGGTCGTGCTCCATTTCGCACTGCATGCGGCCATCGTGTTCAGGCACGTTCTGTGAACCGCTGATGTTCACCAGCGGCACTTCGCGACAACGTTCCGGCGGCGAGTCGGTGTCGTTGACGTAGCTGCCGCCGGAAGGCGTGTGGCAGCGATACAGCGGTGGCGGCGGCAACGGTGTGTCGTCGACTGCAGGAGATGGCGCAGCCGCAGCGGGTTGCGTCGGTGCTGCAGCGGCAGTCGACGCGGCCGGATCGCTTGTCGTCGCGATCGACGTTGGCAGCGGCGTGACCGGATCGATCGGTCGCGCGATCACGCTGCGTTCCTGATGCTGTCCGTGCGGGCAGGGCACGCTCTGGATGCTGAGCATGCCGTCGGCGGCGGTGCAGCGATAGATCACGGTGCTGTTGGGATCATTCGCGACAGTCTTCGCCTTGCGTTTCGCAGCGGGCTGGCCAGCGATTGCAGTTGCCGCGACGATCAGCGACACGCAGATGGCGATGGCGCTCGCCGATGTTTTCATCAGCCGCCGCATTCGTCGCGCAACCTCGCGTTGACGGAGGATTCCTGTGCATCCAGCCGCGCCTGTTCGCTCGGCTGCCGCAATACGTTGCCACGACGCAGATCGTCGCGCTGTTGCGTCAACGCAGCGCAGGCGCGTTCCTGTGGCATTGGCGCACAACTGTCGTGCACCCACATGCCGCCGCCATACGCGATGCCCGGATGCACCGGCCTGATCTGTCGCCCGCCCCCGACTTGAATGCTGGTGTGGCGGTCGTGGTAACTCACGCTTGCACCGCCGGAGAGCGGCACGATCGGCGGTACAAGGCCCCACGGTGGTGCGGCGATCCATGCCGGTTGCCAGCGCGCGTTGCCTTCGGCGCTTTCGCTGGTGTAGCTGCTGCCATCGGGCGCGCTGCATTCGTACAGCGGCCGTGGTTGACGCAACACGTAATGGACTTCGCGTACGGTATCGCGCGGCGCGGGTGTCGCCAGTGGTGTCGCCGTGCTGCGCGGTGGATCCTTCGGACGCAACATCTGGCGTTCCTGCTGGTGCTGGCTGGGCAGGCAGGGCGTGTCGCGCAGTTCGATCTGTCCGCGGGCATCGGTGCAGCGATAGACGGTGACATCGTTCTGCGCGGCCTGCGCGCAGGCACATGCACTCAGCAACAACAGGGCAATAGCGGGCAGCGCGCGCATGACGCCATCTTGCGCGCCTCGGCAGGCGTCAACAAGCGTTGAGTGCGTGTGCCGAGTCTACTGCGTGCCAGCCAGCATCGCCGCAATGCTCGCCGCGGCATCGCGACCTTCCTGCACCGCGGTCACCACCAGATCGGGGCCGCGCACGCAGTCGCCACCGGCGAATAATCGCGGATGGCTGGTCTGCCACTCGCGGCGTTCCGCGCCGGCCACCACCAGTCGCCCGTTCGACTGTGCCTGCACGCCGGCCTCGGCCAGCCATTCCGGCAATTCCGGCGCGAAGCCGAAGGCGATGATCACCACGTCGGCGGCGATCGTCGTTTCGCTGCCGGCGACGTTCACTGCCGCCCGACGTCCACGCGCATCCGCTGCGCCAAGTTCGGTGGTCACCACGCGAACTGCCGCGACCACGCCATCGCCGTTCGCTTCGATCGCCAGCGGCTGGCGATTGAACAGGAATTCCACCTGTTCCTCGCGGGCATTCGCGACTTCACGCGCGGAGCCGGGCATGCTGGCTTCATCGCGGCGATACACGCAGGTCACGCTGGCCGCGCCCAGCCGCACCGCAGAACGCACGCAGTCCATGCCGGTATCGCCGCCACCGAGTACGACCACGCGCTTGCCGGCAAGATCGGGCAGTTCCAATCCGTATTCCCAGCCTGCGATCGGATGCGATGCAGTGTCATCGGCAACGCGACGCCCGTTCTGCACCAGGAACGGCAGCGCCGGCATCACCCCGCGCAAATCCTGTCCCGTCAGTCCGCCATCGGTATAACGATAAGCGCCAAGGCCGAGGAAGACCGCGTCGAATTCTTCCAGCAACGTTTCCAGCGTGATGTCGCGACCGACTTCGACGCCAAGTTTGAAACGCACGCCCATGCCTTCGAGCAATTCGCGGCGTTGCGCGACCACGGATTTTTCCAGCTTGAAGGTGGGGATGCCGAATTGCAGCAGGCCGCCGATCTGTTCGTAACGGTCGAACACGGTCGCGGCGATGCCCTGGCGCACGAGGCGATCGGCGCAGGCGAGACCGGCGGGACCTGCACCGATGATCGCGACGCGCTTGCCGGTGTCCTGCACGCGCGACAGGTCGGGGCGCCAACCTTGCGCCAGCGCCGCCTCGACGATGTATTTCTCGACCGAGCCAATCGTCACCGCGCCGAAGCCGTCTTCGAGCGTGCACGCGCCTTCGCACAGGCGATCCTGCGGGCAGACGCGACCGCAGATTTCAGGCAACGGATTGGTTTCGTGGCACAGCTCGACCGCTTCGATGATGCGGCCTTCCTCCACCAGCCGCAGCCAGCGCGGGATGTGGTTGTGCACCGGGCAGGCGTTCTGGCAATACGGATTGCCGCAGTCGAGGCAACGCCCCGCCTGTTGTTTCACCGATGGCGAATTGAATTGCCCGTACAACTCGCTCCAGTCGCCTTGCAGGCGCAGTTGCAGCGGCTGCTTGTCGGGCATCTGTCGCGGTGCATCGAGGAACTGGAACGGCAGCTTCTTGCTCATGCCGCGCGCCTCAGTTCGTCGGCCAGTGCGTCGATGTCCGCGGCCTTGGGCTTGGCCAGCCAGAACTTGCCGATGTGATCGCGGAAGTGATCGAGGATATGCGCGCTCCATGCGCTGCCGGTCAGTCGCGCATGCGTTTCGATCAGTTCGCGCAGGTGCTGGCGGTAGATGTCGAAGTGTTCCGAGGTGATGCGCTGGATATCGATCAGCTCGTGGTTGTAGCGGTCGACGAAATCGCGCTCGCGATCGAGCACGTAGGCAATCCCGCCGGTGAAGCCGGCGCCGAAATTCAATCCGACATCGCCCAGTACCACCACGGTGCCGCCGGTCATGTATTCGCAGCAATGGTCGCCTGCGCCTTCAACCACCGCGGTGGCGCCGGAATTGCGCACGGCGAAACGCTCGCCGGCGCGACCCGCTGCGTAGAGTTCGCCGCCGGTGGCACCGTACAAACAGGTGTTGCCGAGAATCGGCGTGACTTCGCTGGCGAACCGGCTGCCCGCTGCCGGATGCAACACGATGCGTCCTCCCGCCATGCCCTTGCCGACGTAATCGTTGGCGTCGCCGCTGAGTTCGATGTTCAATCCGCCGGCGTTGAATGCACCGAGGCTCTGCCCGGCATTGCCATGCAGATGCAGGGTGATGGGGTGGTCGCTCATCCCGGTGTTGCCGTGATGCTGTGCAATCACTCCCGACAATCGCGTGCCGATGCTGCGATCGGTGTTGTGGATGGCATGGCTCGTTTCGCCGCCGGTTCCGCGCGCGATGACGTCCGCGAGTTCGCGTTCGAGCGTCGCCGCGAGGCCGTTCGGTGGCGCCTGCAATGCCGGTGAACCGCAATAACTGGCGGGCAGGTCGGGATCGCTGCGCAACAACGCCGACAGATCGATGTCGACGTCGTCGCGGGTGTGGCGCAGATGCTGTTCCAGCAGATCGCTGCGGCCGACGAGCTCGCCGAGCGAACGCGCACCGAGCGCGGCGAGATGTTCGCGCACGTCCTCGGCGACATTGCGGAAGAACGTTTCCGCGCGTTCCGGCAAGCCCTTGAAGTGTTGTTCGCGCAGTCGCGCATCCTGCGTCGCGACGCCGGTGGCGCAATTGTTGAGGTGGCAGATGCGCAGGTATTTGCAGCCCAGCGCGATCATCGGCGCGGTGCCGAAGCCGAAACTGTCGGCGCCGAGCAATGCCGCCTTGATCACGTCGAGCCCTGTCTTCAGGCCGCCATCGGTCTGAAGCAACACCTTGTCGCGCAGGTCATTGCCCTGCAGCGCCTGGCGTGCTTCCGACAGGCCGAGTTCCCACGGCACGCCGGCGTAGCGGATCGATCCGATCGGACTGGCGCCGGTGCCGCCATCGTGACCGGAAATGGTGATGAGATCGGCGCCGGCCTTGACCACGCCCGCAGCGATCGTGCCGACGCCGGCATGGCTGACCAGCTTGACCGAAATCAATGCGCGCGGATTGATCTGGCGCAGATCGAAGATCAGTTGCGCGAGATCCTCGATCGAATAGATGTCGTGGTGCGGCGGTGGCGAGATCAAGCCGATGCCGGGTTTGGCGTAACGCAGTCGCGCGATCAGCGGATTGACCTTGCTGCCCGGCAGCTGGCCGCCTTCGCCGGGCTTGGCGCCCTGCGCGAGCTTGATCTGCAGCACCTCGGCGTTGATCAGGTATTCCGGCGTGACGCCGAAACGACCGGAGGCGATCTGCTTGATCTTGCTGCGGCGTTCGTCGTGGTAGCGCGCGGGATCTTCGCCACCTTCGCCGGAATTGCTGCGTGCGCCGAGACGATTCATCGCGATCGCCAATGCTTCGTGCGCTTCCGGCGACAACGCGCCGAGGCTCATGCCGGCGCTGTCGAAGCGACGGATGATCGCCGCGGCCGGTTCAACCTCATCCAGTGGCACTGGCGGGCCGAGTGGGCGCGCACGCAACAGGTCGCGCAATGCCGCAGGCGGGCGCTGGTCGACCAGGTTCGAATACTGTTTCCAGTCGTCGCGATCGCCGGTCAGCACCGCGTGTTGCAACGACTGCACCACGTCCGGGTTGTACTGGTGGTACTCGCCGCCATGCACGTAACGCAACAGGCCGCCGGCTTCCGGCAACGCGTTGAGGTTCCAGCCTTGTTCCGCCAGCGCGCGCGCATCGGCTTCGAGTCGCGCGTAACCGGCGCCGCCGATCCGCGATGGCATGCCGGCGAAACAACGCGCGACGATATCCTTATCCAGCCCGACGATTTCGAACAGCTGAGCACCGCGATAGCTGGCAATGGTGCCGATGCCCATCTTCGACAGGATTTTCAGCAATCCTTTTTTCACGCCGCGACGATAACTGCGTCCGACCTGCAGCGGTTCGCCGTTGGTCTTGCCGCCGAGGATGCCGCGTCGCGCCAGTGCGTGCAGGGTCTGGTAGGCGAGATAGGGATACACCGCCGTCGCGCCGCAGCCGACCAGGCAGGCGAAATGATGCGGATCGCGCGCTGTGCCCGTCTCGACGATGATGTTGCTGATGCAACGCAAGTCGGTGCGCACCAGATGCTGGTGCACGGCGCCGGTTGCGAGCAGCGCGTGGACCGCGGCGCAATCGCGCAGCGGGCGGCGGTCACTGAGGATCAGCAGTTCGATGCCGGAACGCGCGGCGTCCTCGGCTTCCTGGCAAATCCGCACCAGCGCCTGTTCCAGCGATGTGTTGGCATCGAAATACAAATCGATGTAACGATGCGATGCGGCGAAGCGCGGCAACGACAGCAACTGGTGCAGCTTGCGCTGCGACAGTACTGGCGAATTCAGCAGGACGTGGTTGACATTCTCGGCCTTGTCCTCGAACAGATTGCCTTCGCGGCCGATCTGCGTGGCCAGGCTCATCACGCTGCCTTCGCGCAACGGATCGATCGACGGGTTGGTGACCTGCGCGAATGCCTGGCGGAAACAGTCGTACAACGGCCGGATGCGCTGGCTGATCGCCGCCATCGGCACGTCGTCGCCCATCGATCCGATCGCTTCCTGCTCGGTTTCGGCGAGCGGGCGCAGCACCTGTTCCTGCTCTTCAAGACTGAGCTGGAACAACCGCTGGAAGCCGAGCAATGTCTCGGTGTCGAACGGTGCATCGGTGAGCGCCGGATCGATCAGCTCGGTATGCAGGTAGGACATGCCCTGGCGCAACCATTGCTTGTACGGCGCGCGGGCACGGTTGATCGCGTCGATGGCCTGGGTATCGAGCAGTCGACCACGCACGAGATCGACCGCGATCATTTCGCCCGGGCCGAGCTTGCCCTTGGCTTCGACATCCTCTGCCGGCAACTCCCACACGCCGGTTTCCGAGGCGATCATGAACACGCCATCGCGCGACAAGGTCCAGCGCGCCGGGCGCAGGCCATTGCGATCGAGCGAGCACGCGGCGTGGCGACCATCGCACATGACGATGCCGGCGGGACCGTCCCACGGTTCGGAATTGATCGCATAGTACTCGTAGAACGCGACAAGGTCGGCGTCCTTGTATTCCAGCGATTGCAGCGCCGGCGGAATCAGGATGCGCATCGCCTGCAGCAGGTCCATGCCGCCGAGCTGAAGCCACTCCAGTGCGTTGTCGAGGCTCTGCGAATCGGAGCCATCGATGGACACGCTGCGATCGAATTCGCTGACGTCGAGCAACGGCGACTTCCACACGCTGCGACGCGCCTGCGCCCATGCGCGATTGCCGGCGATGCTGTTGATCTCGCCGTTGTGGGCGAGGCGCCGGAATGGCTGCGCCAGCGGCCAGCGCGGTTGCGTGTTGGTGGAGAAGCGCTGGTGGAACACCACCGCGCGCGCGCTGATCGCGGAGTGGGCGAGATCGGGGAACAGCGTGCGCAGATGTTCCGGCAACACCATGCCCTTGTAGCCGAGCAATTTCGCCGAGAGTCCGATGACATGGAAATCGGCGACCGCGCGCAACGATTCTTCGGCACGGCGACGGGCGAGATACAACTTGCGCTCGAAGGCATCAGCATCATCGCCGTGATCGACGACGAACACTTGCTCGATGCGCGGCATCGTTGCGCGTGCCAATGCGCCGCAGACGCGATCATCGGTGGGAACGACGCGCCAGCCGGCGACGGTGAGTCCAGCGTTCTGCAGTTCGCGTGTCAGGGTGTCGCGACAGCGCGCGGCATCTGCGTCATCGCGTGGCAGGAAAACGTTGCCCGCAGCGACAGGTGCATCCCCGAGCGCTATGCCGGCGTCTTGCGCCAGCGCGCGGACGAAATCGTCGCAACCATGCAGCAGCACGCCGCAGCCATCACCGGTCAGTCCGTCGGCGGCAACGCCACCACGATGCTCCATCCGCGACAACGCTTCCAGCGCCGTATCGACAATCGCGCGTGAACCCGGTCCGGCGACGTCGGCGATCAGGCCGAAACCGCAACTGTCGTGTTCGATGGCGGGGTCATGGAGACCACCAGCCAGTGGATCGCGCTGGTCGTCCATTCTGGGCTCGTCGTGTCGAAGTGGCGAGGCGACGACGACTCAGCGTAGCGCCTCCATCACCCGACTAGACCATAGTTTGTGCACTGCGACAATCGTTGGTTTCAGCCGAAACGGCTTGCCGTGTTTCAGTCGCGCAGGACGGCTCCGCTGCGCGCGTCGCGGATCGGCGTCGGCTGCAGCAGGCCGCCGGTTTCGCCATCGAAAATGCCATTCAGCTGCGCAACCAGTCGCGGATCAAGTTCGGCGCGATGCAGCGGTGCGGGATCGCCCGCGAGGTTGGCGCTGGTGGAGACAAGCGCGCCGCCGAATGCGTTGCACAACGCCATCACCGGGCGATGCGCCGACACTCGCACGGCGATGCCGTCATGCGCGCCGGTGATCCAGCGCGGCGCGAAGGGCGAAGCCGGCACGATCCAGGTCGCTGCACCGGGCCAGCTTGCGCGCACCAGCGCGCGCTGCGTTGCGTCGAGCGCAGCCATCGACACGAACGGCGAGAGTTGCATTTCATCGGCGGCGATCAGGATCAACCCCTTGTCGAGCGGGCGCTGCTTGATCGCGAGCAGGCGCAGCACCGCCTGCTCGTTGCGTGGATCACAGCCCAATCCCCACACGCCTTCGGTGGGATAGGCGATCACGCCGCCTGTTCGGATCGCTGCGGCGATTGCGTCGGCATTCGACGGCGACACGATGGCGCAGGATCCGTCGGGTATCAGCCGAGCGTCAGCGTGACCGGGATGTTGCCGCGGGTCGCGTTGGAATACGGACAGACCTGGTGCGCGGCGTCGATCAATTGTTGCGCGGAGGTGGGATCCATGCCGGGCAGATGGATGGTCATGCGCACGGCGACGCCATAGGCCTGGCCGACCGGGCCGAGATCGACTTCGGCATCGACCGACAGATCCTCCGGCAAGGTGATGTGCTGGCGCGCCGCAACCGCCTTCATCGCGCCGATGAAGCACGCGGAATAACCCGCTGCGAACAGTTGTTCGGGATTGGTGCCGCCGCCCTTGCCGGGTGGCGTGTGGGTGACGTCGAGATGGCCGTCATCGCTGCGCGAGACGCCGCCATCGCGGCCGCCGCCACTGGTATGCACATGTGCGGTGTAGACGACTTTGTCCAGCGTATTCATCATTCACTCCTGTTGGCGGAATCGGGGTTCGATGATGCACCCGATCGCGTTACGAACGCCATGGATGCATTCATGCGGCGATCAGAACGGCGGCGCGTCGCTCGATGCGACGGTCTTTTTCACCACGACTTTCTTCGTTGCGGCTTTCTTTGCACTGGCTTTCTTTGTGACTTTCTTCGCTGCCGTCTTTTTTGTTGCCGCTTTCTTCGCAGTCGACTTCGTTGCGGCTTTCTTCGCCGGTGCCTTGGTCGTGGCTTTCTTGGTCGCGACCTTCTTCGTCGTGGTCTTCGCCGCGGTCTTGCGACCCCAGCCCTTGCGCGCGGGCTTGCCGGTTTCCGCCATCAACTGGGTGACTTCTTCCAGCGTCAATGACGCCGGTTCGCGATCCTTGGGGATCTTGCCGTTCATCGCGCCATCGCTGATGTACGGGCCGAAACGACCGTTCAACACCTGGATGTCGCTGCCTTCGAATGCCTTGATGATGCGGTTGCGCGCGATCTCTTCCTTCTCGTCGATCAGGAACACCGCGCGGGCGAGATCGATGGCGAAGGGATCGTCTTCCTTCTTCAGCGAAGCGTAGACCGAACCGCGCTTGGCGAACGGACCGAAGCGACCGATGCCGACCGTCACCGTTTCACCGTTCGATTCGCCGAGCGTGCGCGGCATGTCGAACAGCTTCAACGCCTGCTCCAGCGAGATCGAATAGATGCTCTGGCCCGGTTGCAGCGATGCGAATTTCGGCTTCTCCTCATCCTCGACGGTGCCGATCTGCACCATCGGGCCGAAGCGGCCGATGCGTGCGCTGATCGGTTTGCCGCTGGCGGGATCGATGCCGAGTTCACGGGCGCTACCGGCATCGGTGCGGTCGACCGATTCCGTTTTCTCCGTCACCAGTTCCTTGAACGGGCCCCAGAACTTCTCCATCAGCGGAACCCAGTTCTCCTCGCCGCGGCTGACGGCGTCGAGTTCGTCTTCCATCTTCGCGGTGAAGTCGTAATCGACGTAACGGGTGAAGTGGGCGCTGAGGAATTTCGATACCGCGCGGCCGACGTCGGTGGGATGGAAAGCGCGACCTTCCATCTCCACGTACTTGCGGAATTGCAGCGTCTGGATGATCGAGGAGTAGGTCGATGGCCGGCCGATGCCGTATTCCTCCAGCGTCTTCACCAGCGAGGCTTCGGTGAAGCGCGGCGGTGGCTGGGTGAAATGCTGGTCGGCGTGGATGCGATCGAGCGGCACCTTGTCGCCGGTCTTCATCAGCGGCAGCTTGCGGCCTTCATCGTCATCGTCCGCGGTCTTCTGGTCCTTGCCTTCCTCGTAAACCGCGAGGAAGCCGGACACCACCACCGTGGTGCCACTGGCACGGAATGCGTGCTGGCTGCCGGCGGCGAGCTCCACCGTCACCGTGTTGAGCGTGGCCGGGATCATCTGGCTGGCGACCGCGCGCTTCCACACCAGGTCGTAGAGCTTGCGTTCGTCGTCGCTGAGGAAGCGGGCGATCTGCGCCGGCGTGCGCAACGCCGAGGTCGGGCGCACCGCTTCGTGCGCTTCCTGCGCGTTCTTCGATTTGGTGGTGTAGGCATTCGGCTTATCCGGCACGGAGGCAGTGCCGAAATCGCGCGCGATCACGTCGCGGATTTCGCCCAGCGCGTCCTGCGACAGGTTCACCGAGTCGGTACGCATGTAGCTGATCAGGCCGACCGTGCCTTCCTCGCCGATGGCCACGCCTTCATACAACTTCTGCGCCACCTGCATGGTCTTGCGGGTGGTGAAGCCGAGCTTGCGCGCGGCTTCCTGCTGCAAGGTCGAAGTGGTGAATGGCGGCGATGGCCGGCGCTTGCGTTCCTTGCTGGCGACGTCGGTGACGTGCAGCCGGCCCTGCGCGGCCTCGGCGATGCGCGCGCGCGCCTGTTCGGCGCTGTCGCCATCGGTGATCGTGAACTGCTCGAACTTCTTGCCATCCAGCTTGGCCAACCGCGCGGTGAATGCCTGCGACGGATGCGCGCATTCGGCTTCGATGGTCCAGTACTCGCGTGCCTTGAACGCCTCGATCTCTTCCTCGCGCTCGACGATCATCCGCAGCGCCGGCGACTGCACGCGACCGGCCGACAGTCCGCGCTGTACCTTGCGCCACAGCACCGGCGACAGATTGAAGCCGACCAGATAGTCGAGGGCGCGGCGCGCCTGCTGGGCGTCCACCAGATCCATTTCGATCTTGCGTGGTCGCGCGATGGCTTCCTTGATCGCACGCGGGGTGATTTCGGTGAAGACGACGCGGTGCGCCTGATCGACCGCCTTCAGCAGGCCGCGTTCTTCCAGGATCTTGGCGATGTGCCAGCTGATCGCCTCGCCTTCGCGATCCGGGTCAGTCGCGAGCAGGATGTCGTCGGCGCCCTTGGCGGCCTTGGCGATCGCCTCGACATGCTTCTCGTTCTTCTCGATCAACTCGTAGCGCATGCGGAAGTGATCGGCGGGATCGACCGCGCCTTCCTTGGGAACCAGGTCGCGGACATGGCCGTAGCTGGCGAGGACGATGTAGTCCTTGCCGAGGTATTTGTTGATCGTCTTGGCCTTGGCGGGCGATTCGACGACGAGCAGGTGCTTGGGCATGACGATGCGATTCCGGGGCCGGCACGGCCGGCAAAAAATGAGGGGCGAGACGCCAACGCCCGGGACATGGAGGCCCGGGCGTTGGGATCAACCGCTATTTATAGTGGAATCATGCCATGGGGGTGGCTGTCAAGCTGTCTCAGCGATGACTGAGAGCGGCGCCAATGACGGCACACATCGCGAGGGCGCCCAGCATGAACAGGGCAAGCCCCAGTCCCAGCACGATTTTGGTCAGCGTGCCCAGGGTTTCGTCCTGCCACTCCGGATGCTCGGTGTACGCCCATTTGTCCACCACATAGGTCGAGGCGATCATGTCGTGGAGGGCCTGCTTGCGCTCGGTGAAGGCGGCCATGATGAAGCCGATGCCGAAGGTGAAACTGCTGAGCATGAAGGCCCAGTAGCGCCCGATGCCGCGCGCGAAGCTGATGCGGCCACCCTCCATGTTGGTGACCTTGATGCCGATGGCGCGCTTGCCGAGCGTCGCCTGGTGTTCCGAGGCGTGGAACCAAGCGTAGTACATCATCTGGATGGCGATTGGGAGGAGGTAGGCCAAGGTCAGGGCGATGCCCATGCCGGCACTGAAGCCGCCACGCCCGAGCGATCCGGAGGTGAGGCCTGCGCCGAGCAGGATCGGCAGCTGGACGGCGTAACCGACGATGCCGAGCAGGAGGCCGTCGATCATGTAGGCCGCCGTGCGTTTCCAGAACCCGGCATCGACGACGTGGCCACCGCGCACGACCACCGCGTTGTCGCCGACCTGCGTGCGTGGTGCGGCATAGGGGTCGCTCGCATCGTCGCGCACCACGGGCTTGGCGACGTCGTACATCGAGTAGCTGGCTTCGGCGGCAGGTGCGGGTGCAGCGGGTGCAGGCGCGGGCGTCGCCATCTCGTACATCGACGAGCCCTGCATCGGCGGCGTGGTTTCCGGTTGCGGCGGAACGATGTCGTTCGCCACCGTCGAAAACGCCTGCCAGCCGCTCATGCCGTTGCGCCACACCAGTGTGTCCATGGCGATCTGTCCTGCGTTGCGCAGCGCCAGCAATTCCTGCGTTTGCACCGGGCCACGTTGCTGGCCCTGGCGGTCGGCGTAATACCACTCGGTCATTCGATTCCCCTGTTGGTGCGCGGTCGCGAAGCCGAAGTCTGCGCGAGCTCAGTCTTCGCGGCAAGCCGACGGCAGGTGACGGTTGTCGATGTCGGAGCGGCAATGCCACTTGCCGTCGCCATTCTTGGCGCGATCCATCCAGATGGTCCTGCCATCGAGCTGGTCCTTGCCGGTGCCACCGAGATGGAGTGCGAGCACGCAGCGCGTTGCGTCGTCGGCGAGCTGCCCGACTTCGATGCGCTCGACGTCGCGCGCGCCCTTGAAATCGTCATTGCCCGGGCATTGGCCCGTATGCGCGAGCCGATTGTCGATCGCTTCCCGGACTGGACGCGTGGCATTAATTGCCGCCATCACCTTCGACTTCAACACGTATTGCTGATACGCCGGCAGGGCGATCGCGGCGAGGATGCCGGCCAGCGGGATGCACAGGGCGGCGCACACAGCGAAGGCGATCAGGCAGCCATTGCTTTTGGGCGGCTTCGCCGTCGTGCGCGGATGCGATGCCGCCGGCAACGACGGGGGCAGGGGCGGCGGGATGGACATCAGTGCAGCGGTTCGGGATCGTCCACGAACATTTGCGTTTCCATCCACGCGTAGGCGGCTTCCGATCCCGGCTGGTTGAACAGGACCATCAGCACCACCCATTTCAGGTCGTCCTGGTCGAGTTCGTCCTGGTCGAGCGCCATCGCGCGATCCACCACCAGTTCGCGCTGGTCGGCATCGAGCACGCCATGCTGTTCGAGATAGATCAGGAAGCCGCGCGCCTCGATGTCGAGCTTGGCCAGCTCGCCATTGGTGAAGACCCGGGTTGGTCCCGATGGACCGCGGTTGCTGAAACTTGGCCGGCGTTCGGCCAGTCCGTCCAGCCAATCGAAGGCACGGTTGGCTTCGGCCGGGCTGAAGCCCGCCGAAATCAGCGTCGACTGCAGCGTGTCGCGATCCTGCGGCGGCACGGCGTCATCGGTGAAACAGTGTTCGAAGAGATACAGCAGGACGTCCAGAATGCTCTCTTTCATCGATCCCCGGCCTGCGCCCGCGGGCGCGTGGATGTCGGAAGCATTGCCTCACCCGGGAGTGCGGAGATAGCGGCCATGCGTGACCTTGACCCTCCCCTGCAACTCCATAGACAGGAGAATGGATGAGAGTCGGGCTGGCGTCAATGCGGTGCGATCCGCCAGCGTATCCATAGGGATTGGGTCATGGCCCAGGGCGGACCACACGGTCTTGTGGTCGCTATCCAGATCCTCGGGCAAGGGGATCGCTGCGATCGCGCGCGATGCCGGGCGGCGCGCGGGCTGTGCCACCACCCGACCCAGTGCCGGCGCGAGACTCAACAGGACGTCTTCCGCTCTCTCCACCAGTTGGGCACCATCACGGATCAAGCGGTGGCAGCCGCGTGCCTGCGGATTGTGGACCGATCCCGGGATCGCCCAGACCTCGCGGCCGGCTTCGACGGCGAATTGCGCGGTGATCAGTGCGCCGGAGCGGGCGGCGGCCTCGACCACCAGGGTACCCAGCGCCAGTCCGGCGATGATGCGGTTGCGTGCCGGGAAATGATCGCGCAGCGGCTGCGTGCCGGGCGGATATTCGCTGACGAGCAAGCCCTTGGCGGCGATACGTGCGTGCAGGTCGCGATGCTGGGCCGGATAGCACAGGTCCGGGCCGCTGCCGAGGACCGCGATCGTGCTGCCGGCGGCTTCCAGCGCGCCCTCGTGTGCGGCGCCATCGATGCCCGCGGCCAATCCGCTGACCACCGCCAGTCCGGCGCTGGCGAGGCGCTGAGCGAACTGGTTCGCCAGCGCGCGGCCGCCGACGCTGGCAGAACGGGTGCCGACGATCGCGACCGCCGGATCCTGCAGCAACGTGGCATCGCCGCTGGCGAACAGCAACAGTGGCGCGCTGGAGACGGTACGCAATGCGGCGGGATAGTCGGGATCGTGCCAGGCGATGACCTGGTTGCCGGGCCGCTGCAGCCACTCGGCGGTGCGCAGCCAGACCTCGGGATCGGCGCCCCGGCGCAGGCGGATGCAGACGTCCTCGATCAACCCTGCGGCGCGCCACGCCTGCGGACCCGCAGCCAGTGCCGCGCTGGCGCTGCGGTGTTTTTGCAGCAGCTCGCGACGTGGCGCACGGCGGCCGCCGGCGCAAAGGAACGCCAGCCGTGCCGCCAGTTCGGGCATATCGATGTTGACCATGCCGCCAGCGTGACGCGCATGCGACGACGGCGCCCTAGGGCGCCGTCGCGTTCTCGTGTCGGAAAAATCCGAAGTGGCTGAACGGGCCTCAGTAGGGCGCGTCGGGATGCTTCAGTTCGTAACCGATCTTGGTGGGCTTGATGCCATCCATCACCAGCGCGTAGCTGACGTGGTCGAAGGTGCGGAACACCATGGCGTGGCCGGAGAACTCGTCGGGCAGTTTGACGCGGCCGTAATCGCCGACCAGGTCGTCGGTGCGCTCGTATTTCACGTGGTCGACCTTGTGGCTGCCCACGCGCCACAGCGAGAACACGGTGCCGTTGTCGACGCCGTCCTTGCTGCCGACCGAGATCGAGATGACGTCGCGCGGGCCGGCGGTGCGGTAGCGGTCGGCCACGGCCAGCACCTGGGCGCGGCGGTATTCGAACTGCGCCTTGGGCGGGTGCGGGACGAAGTAGGGATCGTAGGTGCTGGCATCGACCGGGATCAGGCGATCGCCTTCGCGCACTTCGCGGCCGGCCTCGTCGAGGCGGACGGTGGAGGCCTGGATGCCGCCGACTTCGCCGCGGGTGACGGTGCCGAGATTGACGCGCTGCAATTCGTAACCGAGGAATTCGCCCTTGCCCGGCGTGATCGCGTTGGTCCAGAACTGCGCGGAATCGAGGATGTGCTTGCCGCGGAAATCGAGTTCGTCATGGGCATAGCTGTCGCAGCAGCCGCGGCGGTCGAAGGCGGTGTAGCGCACGGTCGGACGCACGATCAGGAAGCGCTGGCCGACCGCACTGGCCGGCAGACCCTTGGCGTAGACGACGTAGCCCTGCGAGCCGCGCAGGCGATCTTCCTCGAGGCCGACCACGTAGGGCAGCTCGTCGAATTCGTCGACCACGCGCAGATCCTTCAACCACGGCTCGACCTGGGCCAGCGGGATGCCCGGGATCGGCGCTTCGGCGCTGCGCTGCTGCGCCTCGGCGGTGCGATTGATGTAGGCAAGGCTGAGGACGTCACCCGGATAGATCAGGTGCGGGTTCTTCACCTGCGGGTTGGCCTGCCAGATTTCCGGCCACAGCCACGGACGACTGAGGAACTTGCCGGCGATATCCCACAGGGTGTCGCCCTTCTTCACCACATAGGTGTCGGGGTGATCGGGGCGGATGCCCGGACTCGCGGCGATGGCGAAGCCGGCGACGGTGAGCGCCGCAGTAGCAGCGAGAGTTTTCAGCGACAGGTTGAAACGCGAAAGGATCGAGGCCATGGCCCGAAGTTCCCCGGAAAATCCCCAATATGGACGGCCATTTACACCACAAAGTTCACAGTTTCACAAGACCCTTACATTTAAACCCCCGTTTTGATTGGCCGGTGCCCGGAAACGGCCGGCCAGCCGGCGTTGGGGGAGAGCCGGGCCGGACGCGGTACACTGGCGACCTGCGCTGGCGGTGTCCGTTCCCCGCGCGCATTCCGGACTTGAACCATGGCACTCCTGACGATCCTTGAATTCCCCGACCCGCGCCTGCGCACCAAGGCAGTGGCGATCGCTCCCGCCGCGGTCTCCGAACCGGCGTTCCAGCAACTACTGGACGACATGTTCGAGACCATGTACGAAGCGCCCGGGATTGGCTTGGCGGCCAGCCAGGTCGACGTGCACCAGCGCTTCATGGTGATCGACATCAGCGAGGAGAAGAACACGCCGATGGTCTTCATCAACCCGGAGATCCTCGCCAAGGATGGCGAAGAGGTGTGCCAGGAAGGTTGCCTGTCGGTGCCCAACATCTTTGCCGACGTGACGCGTGCGGCCAACATCCGCGTGCGCGCGCATGATCGCAAGGGCGAAGCGTTCGAACTCGATGCCGACGGCCTGCTGGCGGTGTGCATCCAGCACGAGATGGATCATCTCGACGGCAAGCTGTTCGTCGATTACCTGTCGCCGCTCAAGCGCGAGATGGTGAAGAAGAAGTTGGCGAAGGCGGCGCGCGAGAAGGCAGCGGCCTGACGCGCATGCGCATTGTCTTTGCCGGCACGCCGGAATTCGCCGTGCCCAGCCTGCGCGCGGCCTGCGAACGCGCCGACGTGGTCGCGGTCTACACCCAGCCGGATCGTCCCGCCGGGCGCGGTCGCGCGTTGACGCCATCGCCGGTGAAGCAGGAAGCGTTGCAGCGCGGCATCGACGTGCGCCAGCCGGAAACCTTGCGCGATCCCGAGGTACAGGCGCAGCTGCGTGCGCTCGAACCCGATTTGATCGTCACGGCGGCCTACGGCCTGATCCTGCCGAAAAAAGTGTTGAAGATTCCGTTTCATGGCTGCTGGAACCTGCATGGTTCATTGCTGCCGCGCTGGCGTGGCGCTGCGCCGATCCAGCGTGCGATCGAAGCCGGCGATGCCGAAACCGGTGTGTGCCTGATGCAGATGGCAGCGGGTCTCGATACCGGGCCGGTGTTGCTGTCCGAAGCGACTGCGATCGCTGCGGACGAAACTTCCGGCGAACTGTACGAACGTCTCGCAGACATCGCCGCGCGCGTGCTGGCGCAAGGATTGGAATTGCTGGAAGCCGGATCGCCGCCGTTGCCGCATCCGCAACCCGAAGCAGGCGTCACCCACGCCGCCAAGATCGAGAAAGCGGAAGCGCGACTCGACTGGAACCAACCTGCCGAGGTGCTGGCGCGCAAGGTGCGCGCGTTCCAGCCGTGGCCGGTGGCGGAAGCGACGCTGGCCGGCGAGCGCGTGCGCATCCACGCGGCGAAGGTTGTCGCAGTTACCAGCGATGCGGAGGCGGGAAGCGTGATCGCCGCCAGTCGCGACGGCATCGATATCGCCTGTGGCGCAGGCGTGTTGCGCCTGTTGGTGCTGCAACGCGAAGGCGGCCGCACGGTATCTGCCGGCGACTATCTCAATGCGCGCCGTGATGCGTTCTGACGACGCACGCTTGGACGGCGCCCGTGGCGCAGGCGTGCGCGCCGATGCTGCGCGCGTGCTCGATGCGATCCTGCATGGCGGGCGTTCGCTGAAGGCGGAATTGTCCGCGGCGCAATCGCGCATCGAAGATAGTCGCGATCGCGCCCTGCTCGAAGCCGTGGTGATGGCGGTGCTGCGCAACCGTGCCGATTACGACGCCACATTGCAGGCGTGGCTGCCGCGACCGCTGGGCCAGCGCGACAACGATTTGCGCGTGCTGCTGTACGTCGGTCTGGCGCAACTCGATGCAATGGGCTTGCCAGCGCACGCAGCGGTCGCCGCGACGGTGGATGCTGCGCGCTTGATGAAACGCGTGCATCAGGCCGGCATGGTCAATGCGGTGTTGCGGCGGGCCACGCGCGAGCCGCTGGTGCGCGCCGATGCCCTGGCGGGCTGGCCGCAGTGGTTGCTGCAGGATTTGCGCGCGGATTGGCCGGAGGATGTCGAAGCGATCCTGCGCGCCAGCCGGATCGCGCCGCCGATGTGGTTGCGGGTGAATCGATCGAAGATCGATCGCGAGTCTTATGCGGCGCGCTTGCGCGAACAGGGCCTGGATCCGCGGATGCCGGATCATCCTGTCGATGCGCTGTTGCTGGAGACGCCGGTCGCGATGAGTGCATTGCCCGGCTTCGATGAAGGCCTTGTTTCCGTGCAGGACGGCAGCGCACAGCAACTCGCTGATGCCTTCACGTTGAAGCCCGGGATGTGTGTGCTCGATGCCTGCGCCGCACCGGGTGGCAAGGCTGCGCATCTGCTGGAACGTGAACCGACATTGCGATTGCTCGCGCTGGATGTCGATGCACGACGCCTGCGGCGCGTGCGCGAAGGATTGCAGCGCCTCGGCCTGCAGGCAGCCAGGGTCGCGGCCGATGCGACCGCCATCGACGAGTGGTGGAACGGCCAGCCGTTCGACGCCATCCTGATCGACGCGCCGTGCAGCGCCACCGGCATCCTGCGCCGCCAGCCCGACATCCTGCTGCATCGTCGCGCCGAAGACGTCGCGGCGCTGGTCGCGTTGCAGGCGCGCATGCTCGATGCCTTGTGGCCGACGCTGGCAGCGGGCGGCACGCTGGTCTACGCGACCTGTTCGATCCTGCAGGCGGAAAACGCCCGGCAGATCGAGGCGTTCCTCGCGCGAACGGCGGACGCGGAACTGGTCGCGCTGGATGCAACGTTCGGGCGCGATACCGGCCTCGGCCACCAACGCCTGCCCGGCGAAGGCGACATGGACGGCTTCTTCTACGCGCGACTGCGCAAGCGCTGATCCGGCTGCGGGCGCGATGGCGCTTCCCGTATCATCGCGTCATGCTCAAGACCCGCGAATCCCGTGACACCTGGTTGTTCTGGATCGCCGCGCTGCTGATCGTCGGCGCCGGCATCGGCCTGCGCGATCCGTGGCCCGCCGACGAGCCGCGTTTCGCGCTCGCCGCGAAGCAGATGGTCGAAAGCGGCGACTGGTTGTTCCCGCATCGTGGCATCGAGTTGTATTCCGACAAGCCGCCGATGCTGATGTGGCTGCAGGCGACCTTCTTCGATATTTTCCGCAACTGGCGCGTCGCCTTCCTGTTGCCGTCGCTGCTCGCCACATTGATGACGCTGGCCTGCGTGAAGGATCTTGGCAAGCGCCTGTGGACACCGAAGATCGGGTTGTGGGCAGCGTGGGCGGTGTTGCTGGCGTTCCAGTTCACTTATCAGGCCAAGAAGGCGCAGATCGATCCGCTGGTGACGGGCTTCATCACCCTCGCCAATTACGGATTGCTGCGCCATCTGCTGCTTGGGCCGAACTGGCGCTGGTGGTGGATCGGCTGGTTTGCGGCCGGACTCGGCACGATCACCAAGGGCGTCGGCGTGCTGGCGTTGCTGATGCTGGCGCCGGCGATCTATGCGAGCGTGCGTGGCTGGCAGTCGCGTGGTGAACGCATGGCGTTGCATGTGCGCGATTGGCGCTTCTGGATCGCGCCGCTGTTCTTCGTCGCGGCGATGGCGCTGTGGCTGCTGCCGATGGTGAGCGCGGTGCAGGCGCGCCACGATCCCGTGTACGACGCCTATCTCAACGACATCCTGTTCCACCAGACCGCGAAGCGTTACGCGCAGTCGTGGGACCACGCGCAACCGGCGTGGTACTTCATCGTGGTGATCGTTGGCATGTGGTTGCCGGCGATGCTGGCGCTGCCGTGGGCGATTCCGGCGTGGAGGCGTCGCCTGCAACGGCACGACGCACGCTATCTGCTGCCGCTGGTCTGGGGTGCGCTGATGGTGGTGTTCTTCAGCATTCCCTCCGGCAAGCGCGACGTCTACATCATGCCGGTGCTGCCGATGTGGGGACTGGTGCTGGCGCCGTTGTTGCCGGGATTGCTGAGGAAGGCATGGCCGCGTCGCCTGCTGGCAATAGCGATGTCGGTGATGGCGATCGGTTTCGTGGCCGGTGGCGCGTTGATGGCGTTTGGCCATTCGAAATCGATCACGCGCTTCCTCACGGATCGTGGTCTCGAATCCGGTGCCGGCATCGGCTGGATGCTGCTGGCGATGGGTGCAGGCGTGATCGTGGCGCTGGCGTGGTGGCGACGCCGGCTGGAGATCGCGACGATCGTGTCGCTGGGCACGATGTGGATACTCTTCAGCGTGTTCGGTTATCCGCTGCTCAATGATTCATCGTCCGCGCGCGGGTTGATGCGCGATGTCGGCGCACGCATCGGTCCCGATGCGCAGTTGGCGATGCTCGGCTGGAAGGAGCAGAACCTGTTGATGGCCGATCGTCCCGCGGTGAATTTCGGATTCACCCGCGACATGCAAGTGCAGACCGCCGATGCGATCCACTGGTTGCAGGCCGATCCCGAGCATCGCTGGCTGCTGGTGCAGGACACGGCGTTGCCGAAGTGCATTCCGCAGTCCGCGCTGGAGCTCGTGCCGCATGCCAATCGGCGCACGTGGTATCTGGTGCGCGGTGGCGCGGCGATGGCGTGTCCGCACTGAGGCACGGGCTGGCTTAGCGCGTTCGCGAAAGCGCATCGCCCGGCTGTGCGCCTTTAGCGGTTATCCGCAGTGACCGACACGCCGTGAATCCATCCATGGAGGCTCGACTCGGCATCCATGCCTCGTATGGTCGGTCACTGCGGACGAACCGCACGGCGCTGCCGGTGGCGAGTTTTTCGCTCTTCTCTTGAAAGCAACAACACGCACCCGCTAAGCCAGCGCGCGTGTTACCGCGCCAACCCCCGCAGCTTCCGATACTTGTCGAACACGTAGCGCGCGTGCAGCGCGTGATAACGCGCGGATGTGCCGCCGTCGAGAAAGCCACCGCGCAGCACGTAGTTCTTCAACCAATAGGTGCCGGCGTGCAACGGCGCGTCGATCGCGCTGGCGCGGCGTCCCTGCGCGTGGCGCTGCTGCGCCCATAGCGTGGCGTAGCGCTGCAGCTTGCTGGCGTATTCGTCGTCGCTACGCGCGGTGTCGTGCTCGATCCGTGCCTGCAGGGTGGCGACGCGCTTGCCGGCGGTGTCGAGTGCTTCATGCACGCTGGCCGGTTTGTAGCGCAGGTCGTTGCGGAACAGGCGTTCGACCTTCTCCTTGCCCCAGCCGCCGTGATCCAGTGCGGTGCCGAGATAGTGCGTGCGCCGCAACAGCTTCCATACATCGGCCCGTTCGACGTGGTCATCGGCGAACACTGTGCGGATCGCGTCGGCGGTACCAGCGGCCAGCCATTCGTCGGAATCCAGCAGCAGCACCCACGGTGTCGTCGCCAGTGCGATCACCGCGTTCTTCTGCGCGGCGAAGCCCAGCCATGGCTGCTGCACCACGCGCGCGCCGGCGGCTGCGGCGGCGGCCACGGTATCGTCGTCGGACTGCGAATCCATCACGATCACTTCGCGGCACAGCGGCACGAGGCTGGCCACGCAGCGACCGATGCGGTCGCCCTCGTTCTTCGCGATCACCACGCCGGTGACAGGGGGTTTTGCGCCTGCGGCCTCGTTCATCGCGGCCTCGAGTGCTTCTCGAAATCGGCGTAGGGATTCACTTCGCCGCTGCCGGGGGGGCGCAGGGTGTAGCGCTTGTACGTCCACTGGTACTGCGCGAGGTCGCGACGGGCGATGCGTTCGATGTCGCGATTGAGTGCAGCGACGCCGATCTTCGGATCTTCGTCGGCGATCCCCGGATCGGCGCGTTCGATGCAGACGCGGAAGCGTGGCGTGTCCGCGCTGCGTTGGCACCACGCGTGAAGAACCGTGGCGCCGGTGCGCTGCGCCAGCCGGTTCAGCAGGGTCATCGTCAATGCCTGCACGCCGAAGAACGGCGCGAATTCGCCGTCGCCGGCCTTGGGTTGCTGATCGGGCAGGATGCCGACCACGCCGCCCGCGGCGAGTGTCTTGAACAACGCGCGGATCGCGGTGCCTTCGGCGCGCACCTGGGTGATGCGGCCCGGCGCTTCATCGGCGCGGACCCGACGCAGGAAGGCTTCGCCGACCGCGGATTCCGGTGGTTTGTAGAGGATCGCCAGCGGTGTCTGCGCGGCCAGCCACTGGTTCAACAGTTCCCAGTTGCCGAAATGCGGCGCCGAGACGATCAGGCCGCGACCGGAATGCAATGCGGCATCGAACAGTTCGCGACCATCCTCGCCATCGATCAGCGCCAGGTTGTCGGCGTGCGGATGGGTCCACAGGCGCAGGGTTTCCATCATCTGCCGACCGGTGCTGCGCAGGACCGCGCGTTCCAGCGTGGTGCGCGCCGTGGCATCCAGATCCGGCAGCGCCAGTTCCAGGTTGCGGCGTGTCACCCGCAGTTCGCGGCCGCCGCTCCAGCGCTGCAGGCGCGCCAGGCCATCGCCGCAGCGGTTGAGCACGGGCCACGGCAGGTGGCCGAGGCCGGACGCGGCGGTGTAGAGGAGGTTGGCGGTGCGGTCGGGATTCACTGGGCAAGTCTATCGGGGGAACGCGCACCTACAATTCCCCCATGCTTGCACTCATCCAGCGCGTCACCCAGGCCAAGGTCGAAGTGGGGGAGGAAACCGTCGGCACCATCGGGCCGGGCCTGCTGGCGCTGGTCGCTGCCGAGCCTGGCGACAGCGAAAGCCAGATCGTGCGGATGGCGGAAAAGCTGCTTCGTTATCGGGTGTTCGCCGATGATGCCGGAAAGATGAACCGATCTTTGCAGGAGATCGCCGGAGATTTGTTGCTGGTCAGCCAGTTCACCCTGGCCGCCGATACCAATTCAGGCCTGCGCCCGAGCTTCAGTTCCGCCGCGCCACCGGCTGAAGCCGAACCGATTTTCGAACGATTGCTGGCCGAATGTCGGCGAATTTCGCCCGGAAGGGTGGAAACCGGGCGCTTCCGTGCCCATATGACAGTCAGCCTGGTCAACGACGGCCCGGTCACCTTCCTGCTGCGGATCTGAGCCAAACGGCCGGTCCGCGTGGTAAAATTGCAGGTTCACTCCCGTTTCACGTTTATGGTGAGAGCCGCATGGCCAACGAGCGTCAGGTCCAGCAATCCGATATCAAGCTACTGATCAGCAAGGGGCTGGAGCAGGGCTATCTGACCTTTGCCGAAGTCAACGACCACTTGCCGGACGACGTCGTCGATGCCGAGCAGATCGAAGACATCATCGGTCTCATCAACGGCATGGGCATCGAGGTGCACGAAGTTGCACCGGATGCCGAGACGCTGTTGCTGGCCGGCCAGGCCAGTGGTGGTCGCGAAGTCGACGACACCGCTGCCGAGGAAGCCGCCGCCGCGCTGTCCGCGCTCGATACCGAGACCGGTCGCACCACCGATCCCGTGCGCATGTACATGCGCGAGATGGGCACGGTGGAACTGCTGACCCGCGAAGGCGAAATCGCCATCGCCAAGCGCATCGAGGAAGGCCTGCAGCAGATGCTGGGCGCGCTGGCTTCGTTCCCGTGGTCGAACAAGCAACTGATCGACGATTACGCGCTGGTGCAAGGCGGCAAGAAGCGCATGGCGGAAATCATTGCCGGGTTCGCCGACGACCACAACGACGAAGCGATCCTGGCGGAAGAGTTGGCCATGGCGGCCGAGGCGGAAGCCGCCGAGGATGAGGAAGCCGAGGATGGCGAGGCCACCGAAGCCGCGCCGACCGGCCCCAATCCGGTGTTGGTCAAGGAGCGCATGACCGCGCTCGCCGATCTCTACGGCAAGTTCGAAAAGGCCTACGTCAAGCACGGCCCGTCGCACAAGACGGTGCTGAAGCTGCGTGGCGAGATGGCCGAGGTGTTCGCGGGGTTCCGCCTGCCGCTGCCGATGCTGGAGTCGCTGGTGTCGCGCCTGCGCAAGGCGATGGCCGAAATGCGCGAACGCGAACGCCGCATCCTCGAGCTGTCGACCAAGCGCGCCGGCATGCCGCGCAAGGAATTCATCCGCGGCTGGGAGGGCAACCTCACCAACCTCGATTGGGTGGACGAGATGCTCAAGCGCAAGCAGAAGTGGGGCTCGGGCCTGCGCGACGTGCGCGAGCAGATCATCGCCCAGCAGGAATCGGCGATCGAACTCGAACAACGCATGATGGTGACGCTGCACGATCTCAAGGAGATCGGCCGCATGCTCGCCATCGGCGAGGCCAAGGCGCGCAAGGCCAAGAAGGAAATGGTCGAGGCCAACCTGCGCCTGGTCATATCCATCGCCAAGAAGTACACCAACCGCGGCCTGCAATTCCTCGACCTGATCCAGGAAGGCAACATCGGCCTGATGAAGGCGGTCGACAAGTTCGAACATCGTCGCGGCTTCAAGTTCTCGACCTACGCGACGTGGTGGATCCGCCAGGCGATCACCCGCTCGATCGCCGACCAGGCGCGCACCATCCGCATCCCGGTGCACATGATCGAGACGATCAACAAGCTCAACCGCATTTCCCGCCAGATGCTCCAGCAGTACGGCCGCGAGCCGACGCCGGAGGAGCTGGCCAAGGAAATGGACATGCCCGAGGACAAGATCCGCAAGGTCATGAAGATCGCCAAGGAACCGATCTCGATGGAGACGCCGATCGGCGACGACGAGGATTCCCACCTCGGCGATTTCATCGAGGATTCCAACGTGGAATCCCCGATCGAGGCGACCACCAACATCAGCCTGGTGGAAACCGTGCGCGACGTGCTGGCCGGCCTGACCCCGCGCGAGGCCAAGGTGTTACGCATGCGCTTCGGCATTGACATGAACACGGATCACACGCTGGAAGAAGTCGGCAAGCAGTTCGACGTCACCCGCGAGCGCATCCGCCAGATCGAGGCCAAGGCGTTGCGCAAGCTGCGCCATCCCACGCGTTCGGAAACGCTGCGCAGCTTCCTTGATATGGAATAAGTGTTGCAGGCATGCAGTTGCGAAAGGCCCCGCGCGAGCGGGGCTTTTTGTTGGGCGAATGGTTGCGTGATACGTTCGCGCTGAATCAAGGCGCGCGACAGGGAGATGGGAGTGGGGATGAAGGTACTGGTCGCCGGATCGGCCAATCTCGATTTCGTGGTGCGTGCCGCGCATGTGCCGGCGCCCGGGGAAACCGTGCTCGGTCGCGAGCTGCAACTCTTCCCGGGCGGCAAGGGCGCCAACCAGGCAGTGGCCGCCGCGCGCGCTGGTGACGCCCATGTCTCGATGTTGCTGGCCTTGGGCGACGATGCCTTCGTCGCGCAACTGGAAGCGCCGCTGCGCGACGCCGGTGTCGATGCGCATATCGTGCGCGTTGCCGGCACTGCATCCGGTTCGGCCTTCATCTGCATCGCCGATGATGGCGAGAATTCGATCACCGTTGCGCCGGGCGCGAACCTGCATCTGGCGCCGGAACACTTGCCGGCGCTGCAGGGCTTCAGCCATGTGCTGATGCAGCTGGAAGTCCCTATCGCGAGCGTGCAGGCCTATGCGCAGGCCGCACGCGCGGCAAACGTCAAGGTGGTGTTGAACGCGGCGCCGGCGCAGGCATTGCCGCGTGCGTTGCTGGACTGCGTCGACGTGCTGATCGTCAACGAAGGCGAACTGGCGGCGTTGGCGGGAAGCACTACGCAAGCCGATGTGTCCGGGCAGTGTGCGGCGATCGGCATCCCCTGCATCGTCGTCACCCTGGGTGCATGCGGTGCCTGGTTGTGGCGGCGCGATCAAGCGCTGATCGAACAACCGGCGTTCGCGGTGGACGTGGTCGACACCACCGGTGCTGGCGACGTGTTCTGTGGGACGCTCACCGCGCTGCTGGCGCAGGGTGCAGCGTTCGAACAGGCGATGCGCTACGCGACGGCAGCGTCGGCGCTAGCTTGCACCAAGCTGGGCGCGCAATCAGGCACGCCGACGCGGGTGGAGTTGGAAAGGTTCCTCGCCGACCGCCGGGACTGATCGGGCACAATATGCATCCGGTGTGTCCGGGCCTATAGCTCAATGGTTAGAGCAGAGGACTCATAATCCTTTGGTTCCAGGTTCGAGTCCTGGTGGGCCCACCAAATAGGGGCTTCATGGCATCCGGCCCAGTCCAATAGCGGGTGATTTTGTTGCATCGGACTTTATGGAATCCGGTTGCCTTCGCCATCTACTTGTCGCCGGACGTGGTGCCTATGCCATTCGTGGATCCGCTCACCGCAGCTGGCCCCGCGGTGCTGGAGATATTCGACCATCCGGAGAAATACACCGGCATGACCGTGTCTGTGATTGGAGAGATATTGACGGCCCGGCAGATGGTGGACACATTCGTTCGCGTGACAGGACAGAAGGCGCATTACGCCTCGGCCTACACGCGCGACGAACTGCTGCGGCACTTTCCCGCATTCGGCGCCAATGAATATCTCGTGCGCGAGCTGGTAGGGATGGTGGAATACGCGGTCGAGTATGGCTACTACGCCCCTCAGCGCGATTTGGAGTGGAGTCGAAAGATCGACCCTAACGCCCTGACCTGGAAGCAGTTCCTTCAAAAAAGCGAGTGGCGGGGTGAATTAACGCGTTATGACGCTTCACCAGAGTCCTTGCAATTTGGATAGCCCGTACTCGACCGCGCCTTACGGGGACAGGGTTACACGCCCGAGCTTGACCAGTCGCTTCGCGACAACATCGTCCTCACCGTTCTGATTCGGCACGTTGCTTCTCGATATCGTTGCTCGACCGATTTGGGAGGATGGCGTCAGCGATAATGTGAACGAGATGATCGGCCCGTGGCGCGAATGACGGTAGGTCGACGAGCCAGCCGAGCGCCGCCATCAGGCCGAACAGGTCGTCCCCATTCATATCGGTGCGCGCCGTACCTTCGGCCTGAGCACGGAGCAGTAGTCGCGCGCTCGCCGAGTGCACCGCTGCGCATGAAGCATAAAGAGCTGAGTCCGCGTTCGCGTGGGCGGATGCCATCAAGGCGACGACGCCTCTATGGCTTTGGGTGAATGCCATCCATTCGCGAAACCAAGACACGAGCGCTTCGTCAGGTGAATTCGACGTTTCGAGTTCGTTTGCCTTCTGCGTCAGTTTGTCCAGATGCGTACACAACAACGCTTCAAACAAGGCTTCTCGCGTCGGGAAATGACGCAGCAGCGTAGCCAACCCGACGTCAGCACGGCGGGCGATATCTCGCATGGACGCGTCGACACCATGCTTGGCGACGACGTCGTGCGCGACTGCAAGTAGGCGGCTGTAATTTTTTTTGGCGTCGGCTCGCATGAGGCCTCTTGACAATCGGATCACTGATCCATATATTTGGACCACTGGTCCAGATGCCGCGGCTCAGGATCTGGATCGGTGGTCCAAATCATACTGCGCCTTTGTACCCAAGGGAACAGCGGCGCTGCCTTGCACCACAAACGAAAGGTGAAAGATTGTGAAAAAACTAGAGGGTAAGGTTGCAGTGATCACGGGCGGAAGCAGCGGGATTGGCTTGGCCACGGCTAAGCGTTTCGTGGAAGAGGGTGCGCACGTCGTGATCACTGGGCGACGAGAGAAAGAGCTGGAGGAGGCCGCCGCCGCCATCGGGAGAAACGTTACGGTGGTCGTGGGCGATGTGTCGCGCTTGGAAGACTTGGACCGTCTCTATGCCGTCGTGAAAGAGGAACATGGTCACATCGACGTTCTCTTCGCGAACGCGGGCGCAGGAACAATCGCACCGCTCGCGGTAGCTACTGAGGCCCATTTTGACCAGACCTTCGACGTGAACGTGAAGGGAATGTTCTTTACGGTACAGAAGGCCCTTCCCCTCTTCAAAGATGGCGGTTCAATTATCCTGAACTCTTCGGTCTCAAACGTCCTCGGGCTTCCAGGGTTTACTGCTTACGCCGCGAGCAAGGCGGCTGTACGCAACTTCGCGCGCGGCTGGACTATGGAATTGAAAGACCGCAAGATCCGCGTGAATTCAATGAGTCCCGGAGCAATCGACACCCCGGCCTTGGCGACGACGACGGGCCTTACCGCTGAACAGGCCGAGCAAGCAGTCGCACAGTTCACCACGCAGATTCCAATGGGCGGCAGGGGCATGCCCGAGGAAATCGCGGCAGCAGTCGCGTTCCTCGCCTCCGATGAAAGTTCTTACATCACCGGTGTGGATCTCGCCGTCGATGGAGGCATGGCGCAGGTCTGACCCCGGCGCGCTCCCGTGGCGGGCCCCACACGCCGCAGTCTCGTCGAATACCCTGACACAACGGAGGTCCCAATGTACGACCAATCCAAATTATCCGAATTGATCCGGTTCGCACGAGTCGATGCGGGTTCCACCGTCATCGACATTTATCCAGGTGACGGCGACTGGACCCGCTTCTTCTCCGACGTCGTGGGACCCGAAGGACGGGTCTACAGCTTCGTGCCGGCCGAAGTCGCCCACTTCAAGAATGATCCGGTCGGCCGCATGCGAACGCTTGCGAAGGAGCCGGGTCGAGAGAATGTCGAAGCCGTTTCGGCGGATCTCGTGGCGATGCCGGAGGCGACGCAACCGGCAGATGTCGTTTGGCTGCACCTGTTCTACCATGATCTCCACACCGCGCTGATCCAGGCCAAGGGCGCGACGGCGGCCGAATTCAATCGAGCCGTCTACGAGCGGCTAAAGCCCGGCGGGTTCTACGTCATCGTGGACCACGCCGCCGCGGTCGGAACGGGCACGAGCGACGCCCAGTCGCTGCATCGGATTGAGCCGGCATCCGTGCGCGAAGAGGTGGAGGCGGCCGGCTTCGTACTGGACGCGGAAAGCACCATGCTCGCGAACAAGGACGATCCGCACTCGATCAAGGCGTTCGATCCCTCGATCAAGGGCGAGACCGATCGCTTCGCCTATCGGTTCGTAAAGCCCTGACAGGTACCGGCGCCAACTTCATGTCGAGCCGTCGGAACAACTGGAGCGGTTCATCGATAGGGTGGACCCTGCTGACAAATGAACGAGCAACGGCCAACGGCAATCGGTACGGCTATCTCAAGCTGCGCCTCTCGGGCGCCTGGCCATGCATGCGCTTGCCGGAACGCTGCTCTCCTCGATCGGGCGCTGACCTATGGCCCTGAACTCAAACGCGCTCAAGCCGAATTTGGCCGCGCGCGGGACTGAATGCCCGATCTCAAGGATATTGCGAAGAGTCTGATACCGCCCGATCCGCCAGAAGCTGCACGGCACGCTCTTCAAACGGCGAAAGCTCGCTGCCGCGCATGCGCGAGAGGACAAACACAAGAGGACGGAGGTGCCATGCTCGGCGACGAAGCTCGACCAGACGACCGGCAGCCAAGTCTTCAGCGACCAAGTTCACAGGCATGTGGCCCCAACTGAGCCCCGAAATCAGAAGGTCACGTTTCGCGCCTAGGTCGTTGACGAGCCACTGGCGCTCTCCTGCTACGCCCATCTGGGTCTTCTCTGCACCCGGCTGGTTGTCTGTCACCACCAATTGCACATGCTGACCAAATTGTTCGAGGGAGATTGGCTGCTCGATATTCGCTAACGGATGGGTCGGCGCACACACGGTGACCATCCCTACTTCGCAAAGCCAGTGCCTCTCGATCGCGCCTTTCTTGATCTCGGGCACGTCTGAAACGGTAACCGCGAGCGAGCAGCTGCCTGCCAGTACCAGCGCCTCGCCACCCTGCATGGTGATCATGCGCAGGCTAATGGCGGCCGTTGGCGATTCGCGTTCGAGTGCATGCAGGCAGTCGATCAGGCGCGCCCTTGGGAAATACGTATCGACGGCGATTGAGAGGCTCGGCACGCCTTCCGCCGAAATCGACTTCGCTCGGTTCTTCATCTCTTCCATACGCGCAATCACGGCTCGCGCGTCAGGAAGAAGGCTCCGCCCTGCAGCGGTGAGTTCGGCCTTCCGAGCATCTCGCTGAAAGAGTTCTAGGCCTAGCGCGGTTTCCAATGCGGAGATCGCGTGGCTAACGGCGGATTGGGCTCGCCGAAGCCGGCGGGCCGCGCCCGTGAAGCTCATCTCCTCACATACCGCGACGAAGGTGCGAAGTTGGTTGATTGAGACGGTGTCGAGCACGTCATCTATTCCTTAGATGGATAGAAGCGATATTTTGTCAGTTTTCAAGATGAGTCAAGGCCCCTATCTTCCATCTCACGCAAGCCCACTGGGGCAACGCTTCAACGCTGAAAGGAACAGATCGAAATGCCGACACTTCTTGCGATACAGGCAAGCCCTCGCCACGAATACTCGACCTCCCGCAAGCTCTCGGCGGTGTTCGTTGAGAAATGGCTGGCCGCACACCCCGGCGGCAAAGTCATTGAACGCGATCTGATGAAGACCAATCTGCCGTTTGTCGATCTGCCATGGATTGGCGGCGCGTTTACGCCCCCGGAACAACATTCGCCGGAGAGCGCTGCCGCCATCAAGATATCCAACGATTTGGTCGCCGAGCTGCAGGCAGCCGATCGCATCATCATCGGCACACCGATGTACAACTTCACCATCCCGGCGGCGCTGAAGGCCTACATCGACCACATCGTCCGAGTCGGCGTCACCGTAGTCGACAACGTCGGACAACTGACCGGCAAGAAGACCACAATCATCCTGGCCAGCGGTGGTGACTTTAGACCCGGCTCGCCCTTTGAAGTCTATAACCAGGCGAGCGGCTATCTCCGCCAGGTGTTGGGCTTTATCGGATTGACGGATCTGGACATCCTCCTGGCCGACCGCGCGCGCGCCGGCGACGCGGGAGAGACCGCAGTCGAACAGTTCGGCGAAGCGGTCAGTCTTGCTGCCGCGGCTTAGAGCTCGATCTCCAAAGGAGATCCCTATGAAAATCGGATTCATCGGCGCTGGTCGCATGGCTACGACCATCGGCCGTCATTTGATCGGTGCGGGCCACGAGGTCGTCCTGTCCAGTTCGCGAGGGCCGGAGGCGTTGGCGGGGCTCGTCGCCGATCTGGGCCCGGCCGCCAGCGCAGGATCCAAGCAGCAAGCTGCGGAATGCGATGTGGTGATCCTCGCCACGAATTGGGCGGATGCGCCGGAGGCGCTCAAGGGAATCGACTGGAGCGGCCGCATACTCGTCGACGGGACGAACGCCCACATGGGCGAGAAACCGGACGTCAGCGCTGGCGGCGTAGCGAGATCGGTTGCTGCGTTGGAGAACCGCACGTCGAGCGAGATTGTCGCCGCAATGGCGCCCGGCGCCAGGCTGGTGAAGTCGATCAGCAATATGCCGATGGCTTGGATACAGGATTTCTCGCCACAGAAGCCGAAGACCGTACTGTTCGTGTCAGGAGACGATCGCGATGCCAAGGCGCTCGTGGTCGAACTTATCGATTCGACTGGCTTGGTCGCGCTCGACCTCGGCTCTCTCGCCGACGGCGGTGCGATGCAACAGCTCGGCGGCCCGCTATCCGCTGTTGAATTGCACTTCGTCCGCAGGATTGTTCGCTAAGAAAAACTCGTGCCGCGAGCATTGTGAGTCCGCGAATTAGTTGCCGTATCAGAGGAATTAGGGATGAGCACACCTAAACCGATGTTTGTTCGGGAAGTAGCGCGCATGGTGCATACCGAGTCCGTTTGCGCTCGTGTTAGTCCGCTAGCAACATTGGGCGCAGCGCCAGCTCTTTGAGTGAAATATAGGCGCGTGGAGTTGATCTGGTTCCCTGATGCCTTCCCTGTTATTTGAAGGGAAATTTTGGTTGCGCCCGCTCTGATAGGCCTGCAGATCCTGGACAGTGCTCAGCTATGGCTGCGGCCAGGACCCAGGATTCGCTGAAAATTTCCCTGAAACTGGGAAAAGCGGGGCAGAGACCGGTTAGCGAGTGACTGCCTCCACCACCAAATCCACTCAGGCATGATGTTGCGATGTTCGATCCCGCCGCCGCCATCGCCACACTCGATCTGAAGCCGTCCGCAACCGACGATGCGGCATTGTCGCGATTGCGCACAGTCGCCACCTCCAGCGATTTCGCCATCGAAACCTTGCGGCGGCAACCCGACGTGCTGCGTGCGTTGTTGCACGACGATGGCACCCGGCCATTCCCGCGACCCGAACTCGCACCGGATCGGCGCGACGCGTGGCCGTCGTTGTTGCGGCGTTATCGCCAGGCGGAATCGACGCGGCTGGTATGGCGCGACGTGCTCGGGCTCGACAGCGTCGAGGAAACACTGCGTGGCAGCAGCCGGCTCGCGGAGCAGTGTCTTGCGCTCGCATTGACGGCGCTCGAACGTGACTTCGCCGAGCGTCATGGCGTGGTGCGCGCAGCGGATGGCGGCGTGCAACGGCTGGTGGTGTTCGCGCTGGGCAAACTCGGCGGCGGCGAACTCAATTTCTCCTCCGACATCGACATCGTCTTCGCCTATCCTGAGGACGGTGCCAGCGACGGAGCGCGCCCACTCGATGCCGAGCAATATTTCGCGCGACTTGGACAGCAGCTGGCGAAATTGCTGGATGAAGTCACGGCCGAAGGATTCAGCCATCGCGTTGATCTGCGCTTGCGCCCCTACGGCAATGCCGGGCGGATGGCGTGGTCGTTCTCCGCGCTCGAACAGTATTTCCAGCGCGAAGGACGCGACTGGGAGCGTTACGCCTGGCAGAAGGCGCGGCCGGTAGCGGGGGATATCGATGCGGGTGAACTGTTCCTGCGCATGTTGCGGCCGTTCGTGTATCGGCGCTATCTCGATTTCGGTGCGCTGGAAGGCCTGCGCGAGATGAAGGCGTTGATCGCCGCCGAAGTCGCGCGCCGCGAGATGCAGGATGACATCAAGCGCGGCCCCGGTGGCATCCGCGAGATCGAATTCCTCGCACAGGCGTTGCAGCTGATCCGTGGCGGGCGTGAACCGGCGTTGCAGCAACGCGGACTGCTGGCCGCGCTGGATGCTTTGGTGACGGCCGGGCAGATGGACGCAGCCGTGGGCGCTGCACTGCGCGATGACTATCGTTTCCTGCGCCGGCTGGAAAATCGCCTGCAGATGTTGCGCGATGCGCAGACCTACGCCTTTCCGGAATCACCAGGGGATCGTGAACGCATCGCCACCACATTGGGGCATGCCGATTGGGATGGCTTGCTGGCCGATCTCGACGTACATCGTGTGCGCGTCGCCAACGAATTTTCCGCATTGCTCGGCAGCCGCCGTGACAGCGATGAAAAAGACGGATTGTCCGGCTACTGGCGCAGTCTGCCCGACGGCGGCGAGGCATCGCTGCTGGCCGGAACGGGATTTGCGGATGTCGAATCGGCGGATCAGCAGTTGCGCCAGTTCGTGCGCGGCTTGTCGCCTGCGGTGATGTCGGATGTCGCGCGTGCGCGACTCGATCGCTTGATGCCCGCGTTGCTGGCGACCAGCGGGCGCGCGGCGCAACCCGATCTCGCGCTGTCGCGTGCGTTGTCGCTGGTACAGAACGTCCTGCGCCGCAGTAATTACCTGGCCTTGCTCGACGAACAACCGCAGGCGTTGGAACGATTGATCGATGCGCTGTCGCGCAGCGCGTTGTTGGGCGAACGCGTGGCGGCGCATCCAGTGTTGCTCGATGAGCTGCTCGATCGCCGCGCCGCCGGTGACTTGCCCGATGCCGCGACCATGGGCGAGGCCTGCGCGCGCGCACTCGAGCACGGCGATGGCGATGTCGAACAATCGCTGGTGCTGTTGAATGAAACGCGGCAAGCGTTGAGCTTTCGCATCGCGCTGGCGGCGCTGGATGGCCAGCAGCCGGCAAGCGCGAGCACGCAACAATTGGCGTGGCTGGCCGATGCGGTGGTAGCGTCGGTGGTGCGACTGGCGTGGACCGATCTGGTGCGTGCACACGGTCGCGTGGCCGATGCGCGCTTCGCCGTGCTTGGCTATGGCAGCGTTGGTGGCGAGGAACTCGGCTTCGGTTCCGATCTCGACCTGGTGTTCCTCCACGATGGCGACGACACGGCGCAGTCCGATGGCGCACGCCCGCTGGATGCGACACGTTGGTTCGCGCGGCTGGCGCAGAAAATCGTCTCGCTGTTGCAGACGCCGACGCGCGCCGGGCGCCTGTACGACGTCGACATGCGCCTGCGTCCCGATGGCGCCAGCGGCCTGCTGGTGACGTCGCTGGCGGCCTATGCGGATTACCAGCGGCATCGCGCCTGGACGTGGGAGCATCAGGCGCTGGTGCGCGCGCGTTGCGTGATGGCCGATCCCGAAGGGCGACTGGCGAACGACTTCGACGCCGTGCGCGCGGAGGTGCTGGAGCAATCACGCGATGCCACGACATTGGCTGCTGATGTGATCGCCATGCGCCAACGCATGCGTCGCGAACTCGATCGCGGCGATGCACGCTGGTTCGACCTCAAGCAGGGCGAGGGCGGGCTGGTCGATCTCGAATTTTTGTTGCAGGCGCTGGTGCTGCGCCATGCCGATGCGCATCCACGGTTGTGCGTGCCGCGCCGCAGCGTCGATCTGATCGCGGCATTGGCGGGGGCAGGGATACTCGCGTCGGGACCGGCCGCGGCCTTGTTGCATGCGCACGCCACGTTGTCGTCGCTGGGGCTGGCATGCACGCTCGATCGTCGTCCGCGCCGGGTGCAGTTCGATGCCGTGGTTGATGCCGCGCGATCAACGATCCGCGATGCCTGCCGCGCACACGGCTTGGACTTCAGCGCAGCTCCCGCAAGCGACGCCTGACCTCGCCGGCGATGCGCGCGGTTTCGCGCAAGGGCGTGGTGTCCAGCACCATCGCAGCGCCCAGTGGTCGCGCGCGACGACGCGCTGCCAATGCCGCGAGGAATGCCGCGATGCGTCCACGTACCGCGAACGGCAGCCATTCGACGCTGGCGCCGGTGGCGCAGGCTTCCGAGAGCATGTTCACCGAATCCGGCGTACAGACGATGCGATCCGCGTACGCCAGCATCGCGGCATGGGGGTTGGGGCCATCGCCATCGCCGCTCCACAGCGTTGCCGATGATCGCGCCACGGCATCGCGCAAAGCCGGCAGCCAATCGCGCGGGGTACGCCCCGACGTGGTGATGACCAGTCCGTTGCCGGCGGCGGAAGCTTCATCCACCAACTCCCGCACGAATGCCGCAACATCGGGGGTGTCCATCGCCACGGCCGACGTCGGGCCGCCGATCATCACCGCAGTCAACGCGCCGCCACCCCATGCCGGCGGGCGCGGCTGGTTCGCGCGCACCTCGGCCAGCCAGGCGTCATCGATCGGGTTGAGGCTGCCGAGCAAGGTCAGTACGTTGGGTCCGCGCAGGGCATCGTGTTCCGGCACCACCAGCAGATCCCAATGACGCGGATCGATGCGCGGATCGAGGATCTGCACCGTCCGTGTCCCGACATCGCGCAACACGCGTGTCGCCAGCGCCGCCTGCCGCCCGCAACCGACCGCGATGGCTGGCGGATTACGCAGCAGGGCCGCGAAGCCATCTCCCAGGCCATGGCCGGCAGCCGGCAGTCGCCGCGGTGCCAGCCAGCGCCAGGGTGTCGCGGGATCGAGGCGCAGATGAGGCGCTTCCTGCCCATTCAGGGCATCGGCCAGTGCCTGCGCCTGGCGGACATTGCCGGCGCGGCCATCGGACATGGCCAGCACGGTCATGATGGGGAATACTGCGCATTCATCGCCCAGACAATACACTGCTCGTTTCGCCGGGATCGACCCATGTCGCAGTTCCACTCGCTGGATGCCGCCGCCCTCGACCAGCTGTTCGTGCAGGCACGGACCTACAACAGTTTCAGCGGTGAAGTCGACGACGACACCCTGCATCGTCTCTACGATCTGCTCAAGCTCGGGCCGACCGCCGCCAACAGCACGCCCGCGCGTTTCGTCTTCGTGCGCAGCGCCGAGGCCAAGGCGCGGCTCGCACCCACGCTCGACGCCGGCAACCGCGACAAGACCATCGCCGCGCCGGTGACGGTGATCGTCGCCTACGATCTCGACTTCCACCACAAGCTGCCGCTGCTGTTCCCGCATGTCGATGCCCGCGCGTGGTTCGAAGGCCCGGTGATGGAAAAGCGCTTCATCCCCGCCATGCGCAACAGTTCGCTGCAGGGTGCCTACCTGATGCTGGCGGCGCGCTCGCTCGGGCTGGATTGCGGGCCGATGTCGGGCTTCGACAACGCCAAGGTCGATGCCGAATTCTTCGCCGGCACGCAATGGAAATCCAACTTCCTGGTCAACCTCGGCAAGGGCGATCCGTCTTCCATCTTCCCGCGCTCGCCACGGCTGTCGTTCGACGAAGCCTGCCGCATCGAATGAACCCACTTTCCCCCGGAGATCACCGCATGAAACTGCTCCCGATCGCATTGCTGTCCCTGCTGGCTGCCGCCGGTTCCGTCAACGCCGCCGATTACAAGATCGATCCCGGCCACACCATGGTGCTGGCGAGCTGGAACCATGCCGGTTATTCCAACCCGACCGCCAATTTCACCGGCGCCACCGGCACCATCCGTTATGACGAAAAATCGCCGGAGAAGGCTTCTGTCGAAGTGATCATCCCGATCGATCAGGTGCAGAGCTTCGTGCCCGAACTCAACGATCACCTGAAGAGCGCCGATTTCTTCGATGCCCAGAAGTACCCGACCGCCACCTTCAAGAGCACCAAGGTGATGTTGAAGGACGGCCACCTGAAGGTGATGGGCAATCTCACCCTGCATGGCGTCACCAAGCCGGTCACGCTGAAGGCCAAGCTCAACAAGGTCGGCATCCAGGAAATGATGAAGGTGCCGGCGATCGGCTTCGATGCCAGCACCACGATTTCGCGTTCGGCCTTCGGTATTTCCAAGTACGTGCCGATGATCAGCGACGAGATCGAACTGCGCATCACCACCGAGGCGCACGGCGACAAGTGAGCTTGATCCGATGAGCGCGGTCCTGTTGCGTCGCGCCGACCAGCGTCCGCGCACCCGGATCGACTGGCTCGACAGTCGCCACACGTTCTCGTTCGGTCAGCACCACGATCCGGCGTGGATGGGATTCGGCGCGCTGCGCGTGATCAACGACGATCGCGTTGCGGCGGGCGCCGGATTCCCGCCGCATCGCCACGCCAACATGGAAATCATCAGCATCGTGCTGGAAGGTGCGCTGGCGCATCGCGACAGCACGGGGACGCAAGGCGTGATCCGCGCGGGCGACGTGCAGTGGATGAGCGCCGGCCACGGCATCGAGCACAGCGAGTTCAACGCCTCGCCCGATGCGCCGGTGCATTTCCTGCAGGTGTGGATCCAGCCCGATCAGGTGAACGCCGCACCGGCCTACGCGCAGGAAGCTTTCGATCCCGCCCTGCGGGAAGGACGCTGGCAGGACCTGGTCGGCGGCGATGGCATCGCGATCCGCCAGGACGCGCGCATCCGCGCGATCCGCTTGCAAGAGGGCGCGTCGCAGCCGCTGGAGGTGGCCGCCGGGCGTGGCCTGTGGCTGCAGGTGCTGGATGGTGCGGTGCGCATCGCCGGCCATGAACTCGCGGCGGGCGATGGCATTGGTCTGGTGGGGCCGCTCGCCGATGCCTCGTTGCAGGCAGTCGGCGCCTGTGAAGTCCTGGGCTTCGACGTGCCGATGTAGGCGCGGCCGCGTCTCGCGGTAAACTGTCCATCTTCCGCTGCGATGCCTGCCATGAACGACGCCGCCCAATCCGCTTTCGTGCCGCGCGAACCGCGTGTCCATGAGGTTCGCCGCGCCGATCTGCCGTTGTCGTGCCCGCTGCCGTCGATGAGCCTGTGGAATTCGCATCCGCGCGTGTACCTGGCGATCGAAGCCGAAGGTGGCCGCGCCGAGTGCCCCTACTGCGGCGAAATCTACGTCCTGGTCGATTGACCGCATGGCCGCAAGGCCGCTGACCGTGTTGCAACTGCTGCCGGCGCTGGATGCCGGCGGCGTCGAGCGTTCCACGCTGGAAATCGCCGAGGCATTGGTGCGCGCTGGTGATCGCGCGCTGGTGGTGTCTGCCGGCGGGCGCCTGCAGCCCGCGCTGGAAGCGGCGGGCGCGCGCCACGTCACGCTCGATATCGGCCGCAAATCGTTGCTGACGTTGCGCCATGCGCGCGCATTGCGACGACTGTTGCGCGAGGAACGCGTCGACATCGTCCACGCCCGTTCGCGCTTGCCGGCGTGGATCGCGTGGCTGGCATTGCGCGGAATGGACAAGGATGCGGCGCCGCGTTTCGTCACCACCGTGCATGGCTTGAATTCGCCGTCGCGTTACAGCGCGATCATGACGCGCGGCGAACGGGTGATCTGCGTATCGGAGACCGTGCGCGATTATGTGCTGCAACACTATCCGCGCACCGATCCGGCGCGTTTGCGGGTGATTCCGCGCGGCATCGACCCGCAGGCATATCCGCGCCGCGATGGCGTCGATCGTGCTGCGCGCGCGCGACTCGCGGCGGCATGGCCGGCGTTGGCTGGCGATGGCCCGTTGCTGCTGCTGCCGGGCCGCGGCACGCGCCTGAAAGGCCACGTCGATGCCCTGCGCCTGCTCGCCGACCTGCGCAGCGGCGGGATCGATGCGCGACTGTGGATGCCAGGTGCGCGGGTGCCGGATCGCGCACGCTACATCGCCGAACTGGAAGACGAAGCGCGGGCGCTCGGCATATTCGATGCACTCGCCATCAGCGAACCGACCCACGCCATGGTCGAGGCTTATCGCGCCAGTGATCTGGTGCTGCAACTGTCGCGCAAGCCGGAATCGTTCGGACGCACCGTGGTCGAGGCGCTGGCCGTCGGCGTGCCGGTGATCGGCTGGGACCATGGCGGCGTCGGCGAAGTGCTGGCGGCATTGCAGCCCGAAGGCCGCGTGGCATTGGCGGATCGCGCCGCATTGGCCGAACGTGCGCAGGTGTTTCTCCATCATCCGCCCGCACCGCCGCAATGGATTCCGTACACTCTGTCGGCCATGCAAGACGCGACCCTCGATGTCTACGACGAACTCGCACGATCACGCTGAACATCACGCCGAGCCTACGGGCTGGCGCTGGGCGCCGGCATGGGTGCTGGCCTATGTCGTGATGCTGCCGGCCACCGGCATCGCCGAAGCGATCCTGTCGCTGGGCGCGCTGACCACGATCGGCCTGCTGGCGTGGGCGCGGTTCCGCGGCACCTCGCGCCTGCTCAGTTCGCCGGCGTGGGCGCTCACCACCGCGCTGTTCTTCGCCTACTGGTTGCCGGAGCTCATCTCCAGCATCGATGCGGTCAATCCGGCGCAGGCGATCGAGAAGAGCCTGTTCGGCCTGCGTTATCTGCCATTCCTGTGGCTGGCCGCGATCGCGGTCGCCACGGCGCGTTCGCGTCGCATCACCTTCGGCGGTCTCGGCGTGATCGTCGGGTTGTGGAGCATCGATGCCTTGATCCAGGCGCTGACCGGGCATAGCCCGTGGTTCGCGGCGCTGGATGGAATCAAGCAGGCGATCCAGCATCGCCCGATGTGTCCGGTCGCCAGTGCCGATCGCCTGACCGGGCCGCTGGGTCCATGCAATCCCAAGCTCGGCATCGTCCTCGCCAGCCTGTCGCCGTTCGCGCTCTATGGTGCTAAACGTTTGTGGGGACAGATCGGCTGGTTGGCGATCGCATTGCTGGTGGGCGTGGTGATCGTGCTGGCGGGATCGCGCGCGTCGTGGATCAGCTACGCCCTTGTGCTGCTGGTGTCGGGATGGACGGTGCTGGGATGGAAGCGCCTGCTTGGCGTGTTCGCGACCGGCGCCCTGGTGTTGATCGTCGCCACCTTCACCGTGCCACAGGTGCATGAACGCATCGAACGCACGCGCATGGCGATGGCCGGCGACCACAATGATGTCGACGAAGCTTCGGCCGGACGCCTGCGCATCTGGGGCGCAGCGGTGTGCATGATCCGCCAGCATCCGATCAACGGCGTCGGCACCCGCGATTTCCGCGAATCGTTCCCGGCCTGCGATCCGCAGCCCGGCGTGCGCGCGGCCTGGGGCGATGGCCCGGCGCTGCACGCGCACCAGTTGATCCTGGAAATCCTCAGCGAAACCGGTCTGATCGGCCTGCTGCTGTGGATCGCCGGTGCGGCATTGGGCTGGCGCGCCTGGCGCTTCGCCTCGCCCGATGATCGCGCCCGCGCGCGGCCGGCGATGTTGGCGCTGGTCGTCACCCTGTTTCCACTCAATACGCATCTCGCGGTGTATTCCGCGTTCTGGGGCGGCATCACCTTGCTGCTGGCCGCGCTCTACGCCGGCAGCCTGCTGTCGCGCGAGACAGGCGGCTGATGCACGCGCCGCTGTCCGGCGTCGTCACCACGTTCAATAACGCCGCCACGCTGGCGCGCTGCCTCGACAGCCTGGCGTTCTGCGACGAGATCGTCGTGCTCGATTCCGGATCGGATGACGCCACGCTGGAAATCGCGCAGGCACGCAATGCCCGCATCCATGCGCAACCATTCGCCGGTTACGGTCCGCAGAAACAGGCGGCGATCGATCTCGCCAGCCACGACTGGATCCTGCTGCTGGATGCCGACGAGTTCCTCGATGACGGTGCTGCGCAGGGAATCGTTCGTGAACTGGAAGCGCCACGCGCCGATGGCTATCGCCTCGAGCGACAGGAGTGGTTGTTCTGGCGCTGGCCCCATCGTTGTACACGCGGCAATCGCCAGTTGCGGCTGTTCCGCAAATCGATGGGTGGAATGAACGCGGTGCCGGTGCATGCGGCACCCGAAGTACGCGGTCGCGTGATCGATCTGCCGGTACTGTTCCGCCATTACGGCGAACCCGATCTCGCCACCCGCGTCGAGAAGATCAATCGCTATTCCAGCGGCCTGCTCGAACACACGCGCGGCAAACGCAAGTCATTCATCGGACTGCGCCTGCTGGTGTATCCATCGCTGGCGTTCCTCAAGTTGTATGTCGGCAAGCGCTATTTCCTCAATGGCTGGGCCGGCTTCTTCGCGGCGCGCACGCAGGCGTTCTATGCATTCCTGAAATACGCCAAGGTGATGGAAGCGCAGCGGCGCTAAGCACGCACTGGCTGAGCGCTGTCATCCCGAACGCAGTGAGGGATCTGCTTTCTCGCGCCCGGCGTGCGCCCGCTTGGGTGTCCCTATTGCCGGCACGCCGTAAATCCGTCCATGGAGGCTCAGCCGCCGCATCCATGCGGCGGAATGGTCGGCCATAGGGACACACCGCGCAGGCGCTGCCGGGCGAGTAGCGTTTCGTCGCTTCGATGAAGCAACAACACGCGCGCGGCAAGTGGGCGGTCTGCCCGATGCGCGGGCATACGAGGCATGGATGCCGAGTCGAGCCTCCATGGACGGATTCACGGCGTCCCGTGCATTGGGTCTGCCGCCCACGCCAGCCAGCGCGTGCGATGCTCCTAGCGCGCGTACAACGACGCCCCGTCCGGCTGGCGCTTGAAGCGGCGATGGATCCACAGATATTGCGTCGGCGCTTCACGCACCATCGCCTCGATCGCCGCGTTCACTGCAGTCGCATCCGTCACGGTGTCGTCGCTGGGGAAGGGATCGAGCGGATCGCCGACGCGCAACACGTAACGATCGCCGACGCGCCGATGGAAGAACGGCACCACCGCGCAGCCAGTCAAGCGCGCGAGTTGATGTGTCGCGTTGATGGTCGATGCCGGGATGCCGAAGAACGGCGCATACACGGTGTCCTTGCCGCGCATGTCCTGGTCGGGCGCGTACCACAGCACGCCGCCTTTCTTCAGGTGACGGATCGCGCCGCGGATATCGTCATTGGGATACATCGCGCTGGCGTAACGAAGGCGCCCCTGCATCACCGCATCCTCCATTGCCGGGCTGCGATAGCGGCGATACATCCCCGCCAGCGGCACGTGATCGCACATCAATCGTCCGCACAGTTCCAGTGTCATGAAGTGGCCGGAGACCAGCAGGATGCCGCGCCCCTGCGCCTGCAACGCTCGCAACTTCTCCACGCCCTCGATGGTGACGGTGGCGCGCATCGCATCGACATTGCCCCACCATGCTCGCGCGAATTCGAACACGCCGATGCCGAGGTCGCGGAAACTTTCGCGCAGCAACGTGGCACGGGCCTGCTCATCCAGTTCCGGAAAACACAATTCGATATTGGTACGGGCGGCGCGGCGGCGCGCGGGCAGCAGCCACATCAACAGCCAGCCAAGCCCGCGACCGACCGCGCGCTGCAGTCCCCACGGCAAGCGCGCGAGACCGCGCAGGCAGGCAACGCCGAGCTGGGCCGGAAGGTCCTTCAGATGGAATCGGGGAGATGTTGGAGCAACCATGGGTGAAGTCTAGCCAACGATGACGCCGAAGGCCCTAGACTTGTCGCCATGCGATCCGATGCCGTCGAGCGGATGTTGCGCAGCGCTTACTCGGCGGTGCTCTACCTCCTGCTCCCCATCACCATTTATCACCTCGTCTGGCGCGGGTTCCGCCAGCGTGGCTATTTCCAGCGCTGGAGCGAACGCTACGGCTATTACCCCGGGGCTGCGCCGGAAGGGCGTTCCACCATCTGGCTGCATGCCGTGTCGGTGGGAGAGGTGAGCGCGGCCGCGCCGCTGGTCGATGCCCTGCTGGATCGGCGGCCGCAGGTGCCGCTGGTCATCACCACCATCACCCCGACCGGTTCCGAGCGCGTGCGGGCGCTGTGGGGCGATCGCGTGCGCCACGTCTATCTGCCCTACGACCTGCCCGGCGCGATGCGGCGCTTCCTCGCGCAGTTCCGTCCGGCGTGTGCGCTGCTGATGGAAACCGAGTTGTGGCCAAACCTGCTGTTCGCCTGCCACGATGCCGGCATTCCGGTGTCAATCGTCAATGCGCGCCTGTCGGAACGCTCGTTGCGCGGTTACCAGGTGCTGGCGCCGCTGATCCGTCGCGCCTTGCGCACGGTGCGCCGCGTGTGCGCGCAGGGGCACGCCGATGCCAAGCGCTACCTGCGGCTTGGTGCGCGTGCCGAAGCGACGGTGGAAACCGGCAACCTCAAATACGATGTCGCCGAACTGGGTGGCCTCGACGGCTTTGTCGCCGCGTTCCGCGCACAGGCCGGCGCGCGTCCGGTGTGGATCGCCGCCAGCACCCATCCCGACGAGGAAACCGCAGTGCTTGCGGCGCACCGCGCGTTGCGGCTGGCCTATCCCGATGCGCTGATGTTGTGGGCGCCGCGCCACCCCGAGCGCTTCAAGGCGGCATACGAACAGGCGCGCAGTTTCGGTTTCCGCACCCATTCGCGTGCGTACCACCCATGGCCGGCGCAAGACGATGCGGTGTTCGTGGTCGATACGCTGGGCGAACTCGGGCGCTTCTACGCCTGCGCCGATGCCGCCTTCGTCGGTGGCAGCCTGCAACCGATCGGTGGGCACAACCTGCTGGAACCGGCAGCGGTCGGCGTGCCGATCCTCAGTGGACCGCATCTGCACAATTTCACCGATATCGCGCGGCAGCTCTCGACAGCCGGCGCGATGAAGATCGTCGACGGACCGGAGATGCTGGGCGAACGACTGGTGGAATTGCTGGGAGCGGACGATATGCGCGTGCAGATGGGCGAGGCCGGGCGCGCGCTGGTGGTCGATGGTCGCGGTGCGCTGGAGCGCACGTGGCAGGCGATCGTCGACAGCCTGCCGGATTGAACCTGCTTGCGGAAGGCAAACAGGCTCTGATGAGTCACCTCAGTGGCGCGACTTGCGCTTGGACTTCTTGCTCGTGGCCGGCCTGCTGGTGTCGGACTGCGCATCCGGCGTCGCCGCTGCGGAATCCTTGACCGTCGGCACTTGGCCTGCCGGCACCGTGAGCAGGCGATTCACCGTTTCCACGTCGGCAACGTCGAGCGTACCCGCGGCCTGCTTCAGCGCCAGCTGCGATTGCAGGAAGCTGTATTTGGCCTGCGAATAGGCCTGGCGCGCATTGAACAGGTTCTGTTCGTTGATCAGCACGTCGATCACGGTGCGTGTGCCGACTTCCAGTCCGACCTGCGAGGCGTCGTAGGCGCTCTGCGCGGCGACCAGCGCGAGACGACGCGCTTCCACCGCGCTGACGCCAGCAACCAGTGACTGGTAGGCGTTGCGGGTGGTGCGTTCCACCGAACGGCGCTGCTGTTCGTACTGGTCCTGCGCACCATCGCGCTCGGCGAGCGCCTGTCGCACCTGCGACGAGGTGCGGCCACCGTTGAAGATCGGCACGCTCAAGGTCAGGCCGACGCTGGGGCCGTGGCTCCAGCCAGTGGCGTTGTTGCTGCCGGAGAAGGAGTTGTTCGACCAGCTACGGCTGGCACCGAAGCTGCCGTTGGCGCTGAGGGTCGGCAGATAGCCGGCGCGGTTGACGGAGATGTTGTCTTCGGCGGCCTGCACGGCGTAGCGCTGTGCCTGCAATGCCGGGTTGGTGTCGACGGCGCGCTTGACCCAGGCATCGACGTCGCCTTCCGGCGGGATCGACGGGCGGAAATCATCCGGCAATGCCATCAGCGAACGGATCTGCTTGCCGGTGATTTCGGCCAATGCCTGATAGCTGTCTTCCAGCACGTTGCGCTGGACGATGGTGTTGGCGCGCGCGGCATCGTACTGGGCACGCGCTTCGTGGACGTCGGTAATCGGTGCGAGGCCGACTTCGAGGCGCTTGCTGGCGAAATCGAACTGCTTCTTCAGCGCCGTTTCCGAAGCTTCGGCGGCAGCCAGCGTTTCCATCGCCACCAATGCATTGAAATAGGTCTGCGAAGTGCGGGTGATCAGGGCGTCGCTGGCGGCTTCGTACTGGTATTCGCCGGACTTGCCTTGGGCCTTGGCGGCCTGGAAGCTGTTGATCGCTCCGCGATTGAACAACCACTGGGTGGCACTCACGCCGACATTCGCGCTGCGTGCCGTGGTGGTGCTGCCCCCGAGTTTGATCGGCGCACCGGTGATCGGATCGTTGTAGTAACCGCCACCGGGCGACGATGTGCGGCTGGCGCTGCCCGAAGCCGAACCGTTGACCTGCGGCAGCAGGTAGGAGCGCGCCTGGACGGCACCTTCCTTGGACGAGCGCATGCCGGCTTCGGCGGCCTGCAGCTGTGGGTCGGCGGTGCGGGCGATGCGGTAGGTCTGCAGCAAGTCCTCGCTATGGGCGGCCAGGGGCGCCAAGGCAAGAGCGAGGGCGAGGCTGAGGGAGCGGCGATGCATGGGCGTCTCTCGAAACGATCAAAGGGTGAAGCGAGGCAGAGCTGCCCCGCCTTTCAAGTAGTGCAGGTCGGTCTCGAACAGCGAGTCGACGCGACCATCGGCATGAATGCGGACAGCCTGCATCGCCGGCGCGTCGCCGTGGACGATGAACATGCGGCCGCCGGGTGCCAACCAGTCGCGGAAGTGTGCGGGGATGGCGGCAACGGCACCAGTGACACAAATCACGTCAAAGCGATGACTGCTGGTCCAGGCATAGGCATCGACGGTCTCGACGGTGGCATTGGTGATGCCCTGCGCGGCCAGTGCGGCACGGGCGCGATCGGCCAGCGCCGGATCGATCTCCAGACTCGTCACTTCGCGCGCCAGCTTGGCGAGGCAGGCGCTGAGATAGCCGCTGCCAGTGCCGATTTCCAGCACCGATTCGTTGGCCTGTGGCAGCAACGCCTGCAGGGCGCGGCCTTCGACCACCGGCTTCAGCATCGATTCGCCGTTGCCCAGCGGCAGTTCCATGTCGGTATAGGCCAGGGCGCGCACGGCTTCGGGCACGAACTGTTCACGCGGGACGGTCAGCAGGGTGTCGAGCACGCGCGGGTCGAGCACTTCCCACGGGCGAACCTGTTGTTCGACCATGGTTTCCCGGGTTTTGGCGTAATCGATCGACATGCTGGGCGGTCTGCGGCGTAGGGACGACAAGTTTAGCGTCAACGCCCTGAAGGGGTCTTGGATGACGGTTGCAGCATCACAGCCATCGTCGGTTCCCCTAAGTGCCGGAAGTCACCAAACTTCCGGCAGGCAGGGGCGATCATTCAGGGGGAATGCGCGCGCCGGCATATCCACGCAGGAACAGATCGACGGCGCTGGCCAGGTAGGCCTCGGTCTCCGTACCGGGAACATGGCGCTGCACGCCGTAGCCCAGCTGGGCGAACAGGTCGCCACGGATCATCGAGAGCAGATGGATGGCAGCGAGCGGTGGGTCTTCGATGTGCAGCAGGCCACGAGCGCCGAGCCGGGCCAGACTGCGGGTGAGAAACGCATCGATCCGCACTGGTCCGGCGTTCCACACTTCCAGGCTGAGCTCGGCGGGGACGCCGGGTGCGCGCAGCAGGCGTCGCCCGGAGATCGAGGCCGGCAGCAGCAGGTAGGCGTGGTAGGTGCGGGCAAAGGTGAGCAGGCTGCCGCGGAGGTCGCCATCGTCCCACTCCTTGAAGAGCGAGGCGGGCAGATGATGGTCGTAGTGGTCGCGGATGGCGGCCACGAACAGCGCGGTCTTGTCGCCGAAATGGCTGTAAAGGGTGAGTTTGGAGACGCCGGCGCGATCGGCCAATTCCTGCATGTTGGCTTGGGCGAAGCCGCGGTCGAGGAACAGCGCCTTGGCCGCGGTCAGGATCGCCTCGCGCTTGGCGGGATCCTTGTGGCGGCCTGCAGACCGTACGGGCGCGTCTTCCATGGATTCAATCTTACTCGGGTGGACCAGGGCGCTCGCGTCACCCACCCGACAGCACCGTCCCGAGGGCATCGTCGGCGTTGGCGAGCGGGGCGGAGGTCGCCGGTCGCGCCAGCCAGGCGGCCAGGGCAGGCGGCGGTTCGATGGCATGGCCGATCAAGGGCTCGACGATGGTGTCGAACTTGGCCGGATGGGCGGTGGCGACAGCGGCCCAGTGACGCCGGTCGCCGGTGGCGCGCAACTCCTCCAACACCTTCAATGCGGTGGCGGTGTGCGGGCAGGGCACCACGCCATGGCGTGCAGACGCGTGACGGATGGTGTCGCTGATGGCGGCGTCATCGACACTGGAGGCGCGCATCGCCGCACGCAATTCGACATCGTCGCGATGCCACCAGCGCAGGCGTTCGAAATTGCTCGGTGCGCCGACGTCCATCGCGTTGGCGAGCGTGGCGATGGTCGCGCGCGGGGCGTACTCGTCACCACTGAAATAGCGCGGCAGCACGTCGTTGGCATTGCTGGCCAAGACGATATCGCCGATCGGCAGGCCCATGCGCTTGGCCAGCCAGCAGGCCAGCGCGTTGCCGAGGTTGCCGGTGGGAATGACGAAATTGAGCGGGGCGTCGTGGCGATCGCGGAATTCCAGCGCGGTGTGGGCGTAGTACGCGGTCTGCGGCAGCAGGCGGCCGAGGCTGATGCTGTTGGCGGAACCGAGGGCGACGCGTGCGCGCAAATCCGTATCGCCGAGCGCGTGCTTCACCATGCGTTGGCAATCGTCGAAGCTGCCGTCGATGCGGTAGGCGCGGACGTTGTCGCCGAAACAGCCGAGGCCGTGTGCCTGTCGCGGCGAGACGCGGCCATCGGGATAGAGGATGGTGACATTGAAGCCATCGCGGCGATGGAAGGCCGCGCCGACGGCGGCGCCGGTATCGCCGGAAGTGGCAACGAGAATTGTTGTTGGCGCGGACGCTGCCGGAGCGCGCAGGCCCGACAGACAGCCGGCGAGGAAGCGCGCGGCGTAATCCTTGAAGGCGGCGGTGGGGCCGTGGAACAGTTCGAGCAGGTGATCGTTGGGCGATGACAGCGCGCGCAGCGGCGCCGGGAAATCGAAGGCGTCGGCGCACAGTCGCGGCAGTCGGGACCGTAGGTGGGATTCCTCGAACCACGGTGCGAGGACCAAAGCTGCGGTGTCCGCGAGCGTGGCACCGGCGTGATCGAGCGCGAGCTGCGGGATGCGTTCCGGCACGTACAAGCCGCCATCAGGCGCGAGGCCGGCAGCGAGCGCGACGTCCAGCGATGTCGGCGCGACGCCGCCGCGCGTGCTGACGAACTTCATGCGACGAGTTCGGCACGCGGGCCATTGATCGGTGAAAGCAGCGCATCGCTGTCGAGTCCGACGCGTGCGAACGCGGCCTGCATCGCCTGCGCGGCCACCGATGCCTGTGCGTGAGAGCCGAACCAGCCGAACACGGTCGGTCCGGCGCCGGAAATGCTCGCACCCAGCGCGCCATGCGCGAGTGCCGCCGCTTTCACTTCGGCAAAACCGGGGATCAATGCCGCACGCCGCGGTTCCACCAGCACATCGTTCAAACCTTCCGCGATCAAGGCGCGATCACCGCGCGCGAGGCCGGTGAGGAACAGCGCGAGATGCTCGCTCTGCTTGACGAATTCGCCGATGGCGTAGGGTGCCGACAGTGCCGCGCGCGCCAGTCGCGTTTCCAGCACGAAATGCGGGTGCACGGCGGCACAGAACAACTCCGGCGCGGAGAGCTGGATCGCGCGCGTCGGTGTCGCCAGCACCACGCCGCCGAACAGCATCGGTGCGACGTTGTCGCCGTGGATGCTGCCGCTGGCGATCGCTTCGCCGAGCAAGGCCAGCGGATACAGCGCGTTGCGCGACAGCGGTTGATCGATCACCGCGTTCGCCGCGACCAGTGCTGCCACGCACGACGCCGCCGATCCGCCGAGACCCGATCCGAGTGCGATGCCCTTGTGCAGTCGCAGTTCGAAACCATGGGCGATGCCGTGGCGTTCGCGCAGCTCGATCAAGGCGCGGCCGGCGGTGTTCTTTTCCGCTTCGAGCGGCAGTGATGACACGCCATCGACATCACCTTCGATCGCGGCGATACGCACGACGGGTTCGTCGATGCGCGTGACCTGCGCGCGATCACCCGGGCCTTCGATGGTGTGGCCGAGCAGGTCGAAGCCGACACCGATGTTGCCGATGCTGGCGGGCGCGAAGGCGCTGGCGTGGTGCGTGGCTGGCGTCACGGACGCGCTCCCAAGGCTTGTGCAATGGCGAGGATATCGCCGAACACGCCGGCGGCCGTCACCTCGGGTCCGGCGCCGGGACCTTGCACCACCAGCGGGTTGTCGGCGTAACGACGGGTGTGGAACTGGATCAGGTTGTCGGTGAGGCGGCCATGCAGGCTGGCGTGGCCGTCTTCGGGCGCAACCAGGCCGACGCGGGCGCGGCCATCGCGGTCGAGTTGCGCGAGGTAGCGCAGGCTGCGACCTTCGCGTTTTGCCGCATCGAGCCGTGCCTGCATCGGCGCATCGAGTTCGTGCAGACGTGAGAGGAAGGTGCCGCGATCGACATCTTTCAGGGACGCTGGAACCAGGCTTTCGATCACGACATCCTCCAATGACAATTCGCGACCCGCTTCGCGCGCGAGGATCACCAGCTTGCGCGCAACATCGATCCCGGAGAGATCGTCGCGCGGATCGGGCTCGGTGTAGCCGAGTGCGCGCGCTTCCGCCACCAACTGCGAGAACGACACGCTGCCGTCGAACTTGTTGAACAGCCACGCCAGCGTGCCGGACAGCACGCCATCGATTTCGGTGAGGGTGTCGCCGGTATCGAGCTGGCTGCGCAAGGTCTGGATCACCGGCAATCCGGCACCGACCGTCGCTTCGTAACGGAAATGGCCGCCGTGACGCGTGGCTGCGCGGATCGCATGCCAGCGCTCGAGCGGCCCGCTGCCGGCGTGCTTGTTGGGTGTGACGACATGGATGCCGGCGGCGAGCCAGTCGGCGTAATGCGCGGCGACGGTGTCGCTGCCGCTGCAATCGACGATCATCGCGTGAGGCAGATGGCTGGCGCGAACATGCGCGGCGAAGCGATCGAGGTCGAGCATCTCGCCATCCTCCAGCAATGCGGTGGCATCGACGGGATCGAGTGCGCGGGATGCGAGTTGCATGCGGCTGCTGTTGGCGACCGCGCGCAAACGCAGGTCGAGACCGGCGCGATCCGCACCGTTGTAACGCGATGACGCTTCGGCGAGTTGCGCCAGCAGCGCGCGTCCGACATTGCCCGGGCCGATGACGCCCACGGATAGCGTTTGCGGCGACAACCAGAACGCCGAATGCGCGGCGCGCAAACCACGCGTGGCGTCTTCCGCGGCGATGGCGACCGAGATGTTGCGTTCGCTGGCGCCCTGCGCGATCGCGCGGATGTTCACCCGCGCCTGCGCCAAGCCCGCGAACAATCGCGCCGACACGCCCGGCGTGCCGACCATGCCGTCGCCGACTGCGGCAAGCACGGCGATGCCGGTGGTGACGCGCACGCCTTCGGCCTGCCCGTTGCTGATGGCGTCCCGGAACGCGACACGTACCGCGGTGCGTGCACGTTCGGCCTGATCGGCGCGCAGCACGCAGCAGATCGAATGTTCGGACGATCCCTGGGAAATCATCGTCACCGACACGCCTTCGGCATGCAGCGCGGCGAACATGCGTTCGGCGGTGCCGGGCACGCCGATCAGTCCCGCACCGGCGAGTTCGAGCACGGCCATGTCGGGCACCAGCGTCAGCCCTTTCACCGGCGAGGCTGCAGGCTCCGAGGTTTCCGTGATGCGCGTGCCGGGTGCAGCGGGATTGAGCGTGTTGCGGATACGGATCGGCAAGCCCGCCTGCATCGCCGGCGCCATCGTCTGCGGATGCAGCACCTTGGCGCCGAAATAGGCGAGTTCGCAGGCTTCGGCGTAGGACATCGATTCCAGGCACACCGCGTCGGGCACCAGCCGTGGATCGGCACTGAGCACGCCATCGACATCGGTCCAGATGGTGAGTTCCGCGGCATCGAACAACACCGCGAAAATAGCCGACGAATAATCGCTGCCGTTGCGGCCGAGCGTGGTGATCGCGCCGTCGCCATCACGGGCGACGAAGCCGGTGATCACCACGTTAGACTCGCGATGCGCCTGGCGCCATGCCGCGAGTTGGCGGCGACTCGCGTCCCAATCGACGCCGACACCGAGTTCGCCGGGATGCACGACGAGTACCTCGCGGGCATCGAGTCGCGCCCAATCGGCGGCTTCATCGCCCAACGCCGCCTGCAGCAGTCGCGATGACCACACTTCGCCCAATCCCTGCACCGTCGCCAGCCATTCCGGTCGCGGCGAAGGCGCGGACAAGGTTTCATGCAGCGCCTGGAATTCGCGCTCCAGCCACGCCTGCACGGCGTCATCGACAGCGAGTTCGCGCGCCACGCGCAGATGTTGTTCGCGCAACCTGGTCCAGTCGCCGCGCCACGGTTTGGTGTCGAGCGCGGCGGTGGCCAGCGTGGTCAGCGCGTCGGTGACGCCCTGCATCGCCGACACCACCGCGATGCGTGGTTCGTCCGACCGCTGCAGCAATGACGCGACTTCGCGGAGGCGTGCGGCATTCGCCACGCTGCTGCCGCCGAATTTGTGCGCGTACAGGGACATGCGGAACTCCTGATGAGCCCGCAGCGATCGGATCGGGTCGCCCCGCATCCGGACCGGATGCGGGAGGGTGATGGATGTTCAGTCCACGACGCCCAACCGCATCCGCCACCGGGTATCGGTGGTCGTGCGGGTGGTGGTAATCGTCATGGCGAACATCGCGTGCATGGGATCAGTGATAACGGGTGGATTGTGCGGTGTCAAATGAAATCTCGGATGAAACCGCCGCGCCATCAATCACGCAGTTCCGCGACCTGGCAGGGCAGCGGGAAATGATCGATCACCGCGCGCGTTGCGGCTTGCGTACCGATCGCCGACGTTCCACCTGCAAGATCGGCGGTGAGATTTCCGGCAGCAAGCGCCGACGCCACCGCCTGCTCGATGCAGTTCGCTTCGTCGTCCAGCCCCAGCGAATGCCGCAACAGCAGCGCCACGCTGAGGATGGCCGCATAGGGATTGGCGATGCCCTTGCCGGCGATGTCGGGTGCGGAACCGTGGATCGGCTCGTACAGTCCAACGCGACCTTCGCCCAGCGATGCCGAGGGCAGCAGGCCGAGCGAACCGGCGAGCATCGACGCTTCATCGGTGAGGATGTCACCGAACATGTTCTCGGTGACGATGACGTCGTACTCGCGCGGTCGCGCCAGCAGATGCATCGCCATCGAATCGACCAGTTGATTCTCGAGTTCGATTTCGGGGAATTCATCGCGGACGATACGGCTCGCCACTTCGCGCCACAGTCGCGAGGTTTCCAGCACGTTGGCCTTGTCGACCGAAGTGACGCGGCGGCTGCGCGTCATGGCGAGGTGACAGGCGTGACGGATCACGCGCTCGATTTCGCCGACGCTGTAGGTGCACAGGTCGCTGGCGCTGTCGGCCGTGCGGGTTTTCTCGCCGAAGTAGATGCCACCGGTGAGTTCGCGCACCACGATCAGGTCGACGCCTTGCAGCAGGTGCGGCTTGATCGGCGATGCCGAGAACGCGACGGGATGCGGTTGCACCGGACGCAGGTTGGCGAACAGGCCGAGCGCCTTGCGGATGGCGAGCAATCCCTGTTCCGGGCGCACTTTCGCCTGCGGATCGGACCACTTCGGGCCACCGACGGCACCGAGCAACACCGCATCGGCTTTCTTCGCGGCAGCGAGCGTGTCGGCGGGCAGCGGTTCGCCGGTGGCGTCGATCGCGGCGCCACCGATCAGGCGTTCGGTGAAGGTGAATTCATGACCGCGACGTTCGGCAATCGTGCGCAGGACGGTGACCGCAGCGGCGGTCACTTCCGGACCGATGCCGTCACCGGGCAGGACCAGGATGTCAGCGCGCATGGGCGGCCTCCAAGGTTGCATGGCGTTGTGGATTGGAATCGCGTGCGGCCTCGAAACGTTCGATCGCAGGCAGTTGCTTCAGCAGATAACCGAGCTGGTCCACGCCTTCGAGCAGGCAGGTTTGCGCGAAGGTGTCGAGCGGGAAGGTGAAGTTGCGGCCATCGGGCAGGGTGACGCTGCGCGCGGCGACATCGATGGCGAGTTCGATGCCGGGGTTGTCGAGCAGTTCATCGACCACCGCGTCGTCCAGCACGATCGGCAACAGCCCATTCTTCAGTGCATTGCTACGGAAGATGTCGGCGATCTCGCTGCTGATCACCGCGCGCAGGCCGAGATCGGTGAGCGCCCACGGCGCGTGTTCGCGCGAGGAGCCGCAGCCGAAGTTGCGGCCGGCGACGAGGATGCGTGCGCTGGCATTGGCGAACTGGTTGAACGGAAACGCTGGATCTGGCGAACCATCGGGTAGCGCGCGCCAGTCGTTGAAGGCGTGCTTGCCCAGCCCCTTGCGTTCGGTGGTGGTGAGGAAGCGCGCAGGAATGATCTGGTCGGTGTCGATGTTGCGCTGGCGCAGCACGACGGTGCGCGAGACAAGAGTGGTGAACGCGGCCATCATGCGGCCTCCATGGTCAGGGCATTGTTGTTGAAGAACGCGCGCGGATCGGTGATTTCGCCGGTGATGGCGCAGGCGGCTGCGGTCGCCGGCGATGCCAGCACGGTGCGTGCGCCCTTGCCCTGCCGTCCCTCGAAATTGCGGTTGCTGGTGGACACGGCGAGTTGCCCCGGACCAACGAGATCGCCGTTCATCGCGATGCACATCGAGCAACCGGGCTCGCGCCATTCGCCGCCGGCAGCGCGGACGATCACATCAATGCCTTCGGCTTCGGCATCCTTCTTCACCTGTTCCGATCCCGGCACCACCAGCATGCGTACGCGCGGATGCACGTGGCGGCCGCGCAACACATCGGCTGCTGCGCGCAGATCGCTCAAGCGCGAGTTGGTGCAACTGCCGATGAACACCACGTCCACCGCGCGGCCGCTCACCGCAGCGCCGGCTTCCCAGCCCATGTAACGACGCGCCTTGTCGCTGTCGTCGTCGGCATCGGTCGGAACGTGGGCGTCGAGCGCGACGACCTGTCCCGGGTGCGTGCCCCAGGTGATGGTCGGGCGGATGTCGCCGGCATCGATGCGGACTTCACGATCGAACGTCGCGCCGTTATCGCTGTGGAACGTGCGCCATTGCGCGACGGCGGCGTCGAAATTCTCGCCTTGCGGCACGCGCGGCAATCCGCGCAGGAACTCGAACGTAGTGTCGTCCGGCGCGATCAGTCCCGCGCGGGCGCCGGCTTCGATCGACATGTTGCAGACGGTCATGCGTTCGTCCATCGAAAGCGCGCGGATGGCGTCGCCGCGGTATTCGATCACGTGGCCGGTGCCGCCGTTGACGCCGATCACGCCGATCACGTGCAGGATCAGGTCTTTCGCGCTGACACCGGGCGCGAGCTCGCCGTCGATGGTGATCGCCAGCGTCTTCGGCTTGCGTTGCAGCAGGCATTGCGTCGCCATGACGTGGCCGACTTCGCTGGTGCCGATGCCGAAGGCCAGCGCGCCGAATGCACCGTGGGTGGCGGTGTGGCTGTCGCCGCAGACGATCGTCATGCCCGGTTGCGTCAGGCCAAGTTCGGGGCCGATCACGTGGACGATGCCGCGGTGCGCGCTGTCGAAATCGAACAGCTCGACGCCGAAACGCCTGCAGTTCTCGCGCAGGGTCTGCACCTGCGTGCGCGCGGCGTCGCTGATGTAGGGGAGCTGGCCGTCTGCGTTGGCGGGGAGCGTCGGCGTGGAATGATCGAGCGTCGCCTTGGTGCGTTCCGGGCGATGCAGTTTCAGTCCGCGCGCGTCGAGTTCGGAAAACGCCTGCGGCGAAGTGACTTCATGGATCAGGTGCAGATCGATGTAGAGCGTGGCGGGCGCGCCATCGCTCTGGTCATCGTTTTTTGGCGAGACCAGGTGCGCATCCCACAATTTGTCGAGCAGTGTCCGGGGCATGGAGGTATTCATTCGATAGGGGAGGAATGGAAATCGGAAGTCATGCGCTGGCGGCGACACGCGGCATCGCCGTGCGTCCACGCAATACGCGATTGGCGATGTCGAGCCAGGCGATCGCGCTCGCTTCCAGCACGTCGCGGCTGGTGCCTTGGCCAACCATCGGTTCGTCGTCGATGCGCACGCTCAGGTTGGCTTCGCCGCGTGCATCCGCGCCGACACCCATGCTGTGCACTTCGTAGCTTTCCAGCACGAATTCGACACCGGTGGCTTGCGCCAGTGTGGCGAACAATGCCGCGACCGGGCCGTCGCCTTCGGCGCTGTGGATGACATGGCGATTGTCGGGATCGGAGAGGTCGACGTGGGCGCGGGTGCGCTTGCCGTAATCGGTCAGGCTCAACGCGGAAATGCGCCAGCCGGGGCCGAACTGTTCGCCTTCGACCAGTCGTTGCAGGTCGCGGTCGCTGATCGCGTGCTGGGTCTGCGTCAGCGATTTCGCTTCGGCGATCAGGCGGTCGAGTTCGGCATCATCCAGCACGTAACCGAGCTTGCGCAGGCGATCGGCGACGGCGGCGCGACCGCTGTGACGACCCAGCACCAGCTGCGATTCCTCCCAGCCGACATCCTGCGGATGCATGATTTCGTAGGTGTCGCGGTTCTTCAACATGCCGTGCTGGTGGATGCCGGATTCGTGCGCGAAGGCGTTGGCGCCGACTATCGCCTTGTTGCGCTGGACCTGGATGCCGGTGATGCGCGACAGCAGGCGCGAGGCCGACAGCAGGCGTGGCGTCTGGATACGGGTGGTGGCGTTGTACCAGCCGCTACGTACCTTCAGCGCCATCACCAGCTCTTCCAGCGCGGCGTTGCCGGCGCGTTCGCCGATGCCGTTGATGGTGCATTCGACCTGGCGCGCGCCACCTTCGATCGCGGCGAGGGAGTTGGCGACGGCGAGGCCGAGGTCGTTATGGCAATGCGTGCTGAACACCACGTTCTCGGCGCCCTTCACGTTGGCGCGCAGGTATTCGAACAGCGCGCGCATTTCCTCGGGCGTGCCGTAGCCGACGGTATCGGGCACATTGAGCGTGCGCGCTCCGGCTTCGACCGCAGCGTTGAACACCTCGACCAGGAATTCGCGCTCGGTGCGCGAGGCATCCTCGGCGGAGAATTCGACGTTGTCGACATGCTTGCGTGCCAATGACACGCCCATGATGACGTGTTCGATCACCTGTTCGCGGCTCATGCCGAGCTTGTGCTGGCGATGTAGCGGGCTGGTGGAGATGAAGGTGTGGATGCACGGTGACGCCGCCTGCTGCAACGCGCTGGCGCAGGCCTCGATGTCGGCGGGATGACAGCGCGCGAGAGCGGCAATGCTGCTGCCGCGCACCTCGCGGGCGATGGTGCGCACCGCGTTGAAATCGGCGGGCGAGCTGTTGGGGAAACCGGCTTCGATGATGTCGACGCCAAGATCGGACAGCGTGTGCGCGAACAGGATCTTCTGTTCGGCGTTCATGGTGAAGCCGGGCGACTGCTCGCCGTCGCGCAGGGTGGTATCGAAGATGCGGATGTTGGCGGGCGTGATGGCGGCTACGTCGCTGGGGGAAGAATCGTTCACGTCAAGCATTCCTCGGTAGGCGTGCATGCAAATGCGGAGGGGAAAGCGGTGGTGCGTGGGATGGCTGTCGCATCGGCGTTAGCTTGATGAGAGCTCGCTGTTGCGGCAGCCGGTCTAAGTCGTGCTTGCCGAGGGGTGGCCGTGGTCAGTGCATCCAACACCGGTGCCGGGACCGAAGGGCGAGGCTCCTGCACGCGGCGTCGCGGCTTGCGCGGCGGACTCGGTCGCACGTCGCACAGCAACTGCGCCAGTACGCCGGCATCGACGTTGCCACCGGACACCACCGCGCATTTGCGTTTTCCGGCGATGCGGCGGCCCGCGGCCAGCGCCAGCGCGCCCGCGCCTTCGGCGATCACGTGTTCTTCCAGCGCCAGGCGCACCAGGGTTTCGCGCAGTTCGGCTTCGCGCACGATCACCACGTCGTCGAGCAGTTCGCGCAGGATCTGTTGCGTCAAGGTGCCGGGGACCTTCACGCGCGTGCCATCGGCCAGCGTGGCCGCGGGTTCGCGCATGGCGGCATCACCGCGCAACGCGCGCGCCATCGAATCCACGTGTTCGACTTGCGCGCCGACGATCTTCACGTCTTGCCTCCGGGAGCCTTGGCTCCCGGACAGGCACTTCAGTGCCAATGCCACGCCGGCCGCGAGACCACCGCCACCGATCGGCACCAGCACCACGTCCGGCATCAGTGACGCCAGTTCCAGCCCCACCGTGCCTTGCCCGGCGATCACGTCGGGATCGTCGAAGGCGGACAGCAGGCGATAGTCGTGTTGCGCGGCGAGTTCGGCGGCGAAGGCCTTGGCCTCGTCGTAACTGTCGCCGTGCAGGCGCACGGCTGCGCCCCAATGTGCGACGCCGGCGATCTTGGTCTGCGGTGCATTGCGCGGCATCACCGTGATCGCCTGCATGCCGAGCCGATACGCGGCCCAGGCCAACCCTTGCGCGTGGTTGCCGGCGGAGGCCGCGATGGTCGGGCGGTTGTCGCCACGTTCGCGCGCGGCCAGCAACGCGTTCATCGCGCCACGCACCTTGTACGAGCCGGTGCGTTGCAGGTTCTCCAACTTCAGCCAGCAACCGAAGCGTTCGGCGTAATGCAGCGGCGTGGGATCGAGATGGCGACGCAACCGCGCCTGCGCCGCCAGCACATCGGCGGCGGTCACGGGCAGTGCGGTAGATACGTCGCTGTCCATCGCTCAGACGCGGGTCAGCCAGCGGGTGTAACGCGCTTCTTCGCCGCGCACCACGCGCCAATACAGTTGTGCGATTTCCTGCCCGACGTGGTTGGCGGCGTAGCTGCGATCGTCGAATTCGTCGACCGGGGTGACTTCCGCCGCAGTGCCGACCACGAAGACTTCGTCGGCGTCCAGCAGTTCGTCGTGGCGCACCGCGCGCGATTCGGCGCCGGTCAGCGCGATCACGGTGTCGCGGGTGATGCCGGCCAGCGCATCGCGATGCTCGACCGCGGTGATGCCGCCATCGCGGACCATGAAGACGTTGGCGCCGGTGCACTCGACCACGCGGCCCTGGTCATCGACGAACAGGGCTTCGTTGAAGCCACGTTGCTTGGCTTCGTGCTTGGCCAGGATCGAGTTGACGTAGGCGCCGCACAGTTTCAGCGGAGGCAGCGACGTGGCGGGATTGCGCCGCCACGACGACGTGCCGAGCTTCACCTTGGCGCCGGACAGATGCACATTGGTGGGGAAGGTCGCGACCATCAGGTGTTTGTCGAGCGGCGCGACATCGAGGCCGATCGAGCCAGTGCCGCACCACGCCAGCGGACGTACATAGGCATCGCGATGACCGTTGCGGCGGAGGACGGCCAGCGTCGCTGCGGTCGCTTCCTCGACATCAAAGGGAATGCCGAGCAGTTCGCAACCCTTGCGCATGCGTTCGAGATGCTCGGGGAGGCGGAACACCGCGCTGCCGCCATCGGTGGTCGCATAGGCGCGGATGCCTTCGAACACGCCGCTGCCGTAATGCATCGCGTGCGTGGTCAGCGGTGCGCGATCGCTGCCGGCGTCGACGAAGCGGCCGTCGAACCAAATCTGTTGTGGCGTTTCGCGTGCCGGTGCGGGTTCGGCTTCACGCGCTTGCGGCGCGGCCCGCGCTTCGTTCAACGACATGGCGACACCTCCACGGCCAGGCAGTCGTAGAGTTTCGACAATTGTTGTTGCAATGATTCCGGCGCGCGTTCGCCTTCCACCGTCATTCGCAGATGCCAGCGATCGCCGTCGGACTGCGTTTCGCCATCGACGCTCAACGGGGAAAATCCGCGGCGTTCGGTGGTGCCGAGCACGCGCACGAGTGCACCTTCGGCTTGCCGCAGGGTGAGATCAAGCTGGTAGCGCACGGGACTTCTCCGGTTGGGCCTGCGATGCGATCGCGTCATCGTCTTGTTGCGGATCGAGCATCTCGGCGTTGTTGCGGTTGGGCGGCACCAGCGGCCACACGTTGGCGGCGGTATCGATGGCGACGTGCAACAGCGCCGGGCCTTTCGCGTCCAGCAGCGCCTGCAATGCGGCGTCGACGTCGGCGGCGCGTTCAACGTGCATCGCCTCGATGCCGAAGGCCTGCGCGACCGCGACGAAATCCGGGTTGTCGGACAGGTCGATTTCGGAATAGCGCTTGTCGAAGAACAGTTCCTGCCACTGGCGCACCATGCCCAGCGCCTGGTTGTCCAGCAGCACGATCTTCACCGGCAGGCCGTAGCGACGCAGCGTCGCCAATTCCTGCACGTTCATCAGGAACGAGCCGTCGCCGCTGACGCAGACCACGCGCGCATCCATGTCCTGCATCTGTGCGCCGATGGCCGCCGGCAGGCCGAAACCCATCGCGCCGAGCGCGCCGGAAGTCAGGTGCTTGCGCGGATCATCGAGCCGCCAGTGCTGCGCCACCCACATCTGGTGCTGGCCGACATCGCAGGCGACCACCGCATCGGGCGCCAGTTCCGACAACTGTTTCAGCAGCGCCGGCGCGTACACGGTCTCGCCCGGGGCGTCGTAGCGCGCGGCGTGCATGCGCGCGCGTTCCTGGCATTGCGCGCGCCAGGCGCGTCGTGCGGCGCCGTGGCGTCCGTGCAACTGCGCCGCGCACGGCAGAGTCAGTTTGGTCAGGGTGGTGACGATGTCGCCGCGCACGCCGGCATCGGCATGGCGCAGCTTGCCGATCTCGCAGGCATCGATGTCCATGTGGACGACGCGCGCGTTCGGGGCGAATTCGGCGAGCTTGCCGGTGGCGCGATCATCGAAACGCGCACCGACCACGATCAGCACGTCGCATTCCTGCACCGCCATGTTGGCGGCGCGACTGCCGTGCATGCCGAGCATGCCGAGATTGAGCGGATGCTGCGTCGGCAGCGCACCCAGTCCCTTCAGCGTCAGCACCGTCGGGATCTGCGTGGCATCGACGAAGGTGCGGAACGCCGGCAACGCAGCGCCCAGCGCGATTCCGCCGCCGCCGTACAGCACCGGGCGATCGGCCTGCGAGATCAACGCCAGCGCTTCGTGCAACGAAGCATCGCGCGGCGTTTCTTCGCTATCGATCGGCAACGGCGCATGCTTCGGCAACTGCGTGGCATCACCCAATTGCACGTCCTTGGGCAGGTCGATCAGCACCGGGCCGGGACGGCCGCTAAGTGCGAGACGGAACGCTTCCCCGACGATCCGCGGCAGGTCATCGACGCGGCGCACGATGAAGCTGTGCTTCACCATCGGCAACGTCATCCCGAACACGTCGAGTTCCTGGAAGGCATCGGTGCCCATCAATGTGGTCGCCACTTGCCCGGTGATCACCACCATCGGCACCGAATCCAGCATCGCGTCGGCGATACCGGTGACCAGGTTGGATGCCCCCGGCCCCGACGTCGCGACACAAACGCCAACGCGCCCACTGGCACGCGCATACCCGTTCGCGGCGAACGCCGCACCCTGCTCATGGCGGACCAGAACGTGTTTCAGTTCCGGTGTGCCGTGGAGGGCGTCGTAGAAGGGCATGATCGCGCCGCCGGGATACCCGAACAACGTGTCCACACCTTCCGCGACCAGGGCTTGCGCCAGCCAGCGGGCACCGTTCATTAGGCCGCCTCGCTCTGTTTTTCCGGCGCTGCGGCCGGCGTTGCCGGTGCCGACGCCAGCCACTTCATGTTGGCGCGCAGCTTCTTGCCGACGGCTTCGATCGGGTGATCGAGGTCGGCCTGCTTCAACGCCTTGTAGTTTGCGTTGCCGGCGGCGTATTCGGCGATCCACTGGCGCGCAAAGGTGCCGTCCTGGATTTCCGTCAACACCTTCTTCATCTGCGCGCGGGTGTTGTCATCCACCACATACGGACCGCGGGTGAGCGCACCGTACTGCGCGGTCTCGCTGATGAACTCGTGCATGCGGGTGATGCCGCCTTCGTAGAACAGATCGACGATCAGCTTCAGTTCGTGCAGGCATTCGTAATAGGCGACTTCCGGCTGATAGCCGGCTTCGACCAGCGTTTCCCAACCGGCCTGCACCAGCTTGGTGGCGCCACCGCACAACACGGCCTGTTCGCCGAACAGATCGGTTTCGGTTTCTTCCTTGAACGTCGTCTTGATCGCGTTCTGGCGCGCGCCACCGATGCCGGCGCAATAGGTCAGCGCGAACTGTTCGGCGGTGCCGCTCTTGTCCTGGTGCACCGCATACACCGACGGCACGCCGCGGCCGATTTCGTATTCGCGACGCACCAGCGCGCCCGGGCCCTTCGGCGCGACCAGCACCACGTCGAGATCCTCGCGCGGGGTGATCTGGCCGTAATGCACGTTGAAACCGTGCGCGAACAGCAGGCAGGCGCCCTTGGCGATATTCGGTTCGATCACTTCGCCGTAGAGCTGCGGTTGCACCATGTCGGGCGTGAGCACGGCGACGATTTCGGCGTCTTTCACCGCGTCCGCCGGCGTCTTCACTTCGAAACCGTCGGCCTTGGCTTTCACTTCGGTGGGGCCACCGGGTCGCAGGCCAATGGTGACGTCGAAGCCGGAATCGCGAAGATTGAGCGCGTGCGCGCGGCCCTGGCTGCCGTAGCCGACGATGGCGATGCGCGGTTTGTTGGTGTTGGTCATGGCTTGGTTCCGTTTGGGAGTGCGGTTGGTTTCGTTTGAAATCGAGGGCCCAGAAGCAAAAAACCCCGCATCCTGCGATGCGGGGTTTTCGAATCTGGCGTGATGTGCTGCCTACATGCCTGTTCGTCCCGCACCGTTGGGTGAGGTAATAAGGACGAGTACGAGGAGAACCGCCGGAAGGGCGGGGGTGGTTTCGCTGGCAACGGGCATGTGGCAATGCAGCATGCAGTGAGAGAAGCACGTCGCGCATGTGCTTGTCAACAGGGCGCGTTATGCCGATTTCTTATCAGGCATCGTTGCAATTGAAACCATGGAAACCCATCGAAATAAGGGGTTTACTGGATCTTTCGGATCATCAACACATTCAGCGACCATGCCCGACTATCGTTCACGCACCTCCACCCACGGCCGCAACATGGCCGGCGCGCGCGCGTTGTGGCGCGCCACTGGCCTGAAGGACGGCGATTTCGGCAAGCCGATCGTCGCGATCGCCAACTCGTTCACCCAGTTCGTGCCGGGTCACGTTCATCTGAAGGATCTTGGGCAACTCGTTGCGCGCGAGATCGAACGCGTCGGCGGCATCGGGCGTGAATTCGACACCATCGCCGTCGACGACGGCATCGCCATGGGCCATGACGGCATGCTCTATTCGTTGCCGTCGCGCGAAATCATCGCCGACTCGGTCGAGTACATGGTCAACGCGCATTGCGCCGACGCGCTGGTGTGCATTTCCAATTGCGACAAGATCACCCCCGGCATGTTGATGGCGGCGTTGCGTCTCAACGTTCCGACGGTGTTCGTGTCGGGGGGGCCGATGGAAGCGGGCAAGACCAAGTTGTCCGACCACAAGCTCGACCTGATCGACGCGATGGTGATGGCCGCCGATCCCAATGCCTCCGACGAAGAGGTCGCGGCAGTGGAACGCAGCGCCTGCCCGACCTGTGGATCGTGCAGCGGCATGTTCACCGCCAATTCGATGAACTGCTTGATGGAAGCATTGGGGCTCGCATTGCCCGGCAATGGCACCGTAGTCGCCACCCATGCCGATCGCGAACAGCTGTTCCTGCGCGCCGGGCGCACCGCGGTCGAGCTGTGTCATCGCTGGTACGGCGCCGAGGATCCCGGTGCATTGCCGCGCGGCATCGCCACGTTCGCTGCCTTCGAGAACGCGATGACGCTGGACATCGCGATGGGCGGATCGACCAATACCATCCTCCACCTGCTGGCGGCGGCGCAGGAAGGCGAGGTCGACTTCACCATGCGCGACATCGATCGCCTGTCCAAGCGCGTGCCGCAGTTGTGCAAGGTTGCGCCGAACACGCAGAAGTACCACATCGAAGACGTGCATCGCGCCGGCGGCATCATGGCGATTCTTGGCGAACTGGCGCGCGGCGGATTGCTGCACACCGATGTCCCCACCGTGCACGCGAAATCGCTGGGTGATGCGATTTCGCAATGGGACATCACCCAGAATGGCGATGAAAGCGTCGCCACGTTCTACAAGGCCGGCCCCGCCGGCATCCCGACGCAGATCGCCTTCAGCCAGGCCACGCGCTGGCCGACGCTGGACGCTGATCGCAGCGAAGGCTGCATCCGTGATGTCGCACATGCGTATTCGCAGGAGGGCGGGCTGGCGGTGCTCCACGGCAATATCGCGCCCGATGGCTGCGTGGTGAAAACGGCGGGTGTCGACGAATCGATCCATGTCTTCGAAGGCAGTGCGCGCGTCTACGAAAGCCAGGATGCGGCAGTGACCGGCATCCTCGCCGATGAAGTGCAGCCCGGCGACATCGTGGTGATCCGCTACGAAGGCCCGAAGGGCGGGCCGGGCATGCAGGAGATGTTGTATCCGACCTCGTACCTGAAATCGAAAGGCCTGGGCAAGCAATGCGCGCTGCTCACCGACGGGCGCTTCTCCGGCGGCACCTCGGGCCTGTCGATTGGTCATGCCTCGCCGGAAGCGGCGGCGGGCGGTGCGATCGGACTGGTCCGCGATGGCGACCACATCCGCATCGACATTCCGCAGCGTTCGATCGAACTGCTGGTGACGGATGAGGAACTGACATCGCGTCGTGCGCAACAGGACGCGCGGGGATGGAAGCCGGTGCAGCCGCGGACACGCAAGGTCAGCACGGCGTTGAAGGCCTATGCCTTGCTCGCCACCAGTGCCGACAAGGGTGCGGTGCGCGATCGGGCGTTGTTCGACGGGGTCTGAACGCTCGATCCCGGGCGTTGTGGTCTAATTCGCCCTGAAGCGGGGGTACCGTCGGCTGGCGGTTGAGAAACACCCTTCGAACCTGATCCGGTTTAGACCGGCGTAGGGAAGCTTCGCAGCGGTGCCGATCCATCCCCGCTGCGCCTTCGCTTCGTTCATGGCCCGCGAATTCCTCGCGGCCGCGCCACAGGACGATTGCCGATGAATGCCCTTCCCACCGAACTCCTGCGCCAGGCCGAGCAGCTCTCTTCCGAGGTCACGCGCCCGATTCCCGGTTCGCACAAGATCCATGTCGAAGGATCGCGCCCGGACATACGGGTGCCGATGCGCGAGATCTTGTTGACGAAGACACCGACCCTGTTCGGTGGCGAGGACAATCCGCCGGTCACCGTCTACGACTGTTCCGGTCCCTATACCGATCCCGCGGCGGACATCGACCTCGCCGTCGGCCTGCCGGCATTGCGTGCGAAGTGGATCGAGGAACGTGGCGACACCGAACAGTTGTCTGCACTGAGTTCGGAATTCGGGCGCGCCCGTGAACATGATCCGAAACTCGATATCGTGCGTTTCCCCGATCGCGCCTTGCCGCGACGCGCCAAAGACGGCGCGAATGTGTCGCAGATGCACTACGCCAGGCGCGGCATCATCACCCCGGAAATGGAATTCGTCGCGATCCGCGAAAACCAGCGACTGGACGCGGTGCGTGAAGCGCATTTGCTGAAACAGCATCCGGGCGAATCGTTCGGTGCATCGATTCAGAAATTCATCACCCCGGAATTCGTCCGCGACGAAATCGCGCGCGGTCGCGCCATCCTGCCCAACAACATCAACCACCCCGAAAGCGAGCCGATGATCATCGGCCGCAATTTCCTTACCAAGATCAACGCCAACATCGGCAACAGCGCGGTGTCGTCCGGCATCGCCGAGGAAGTCGAGAAACTGGTGTGGGCGATCCGTTGGGGCGGCGATACGGTGATGGATCTCAGCACCGGCAAGCACATCCACGAAACGCGCGAGTGGATCATCCGCAATTCGCCGGTGCCGATCGGCACGGTGCCGATCTACCAGGCGCTGGAAAAGGTCGATGGTCGCGCCGAGGAGCTGACGTGGGAAATTTTCCGCGACACGTTGATCGAACAGGCCGAGCAGGGCGTCGATTACTTCACCATCCACGCCGGTGTGTTGTTGCGCCATGTGCCGCTGACGGCCAAGCGCGTCACCGGCATCGTTTCGCGCGGCGGTTCGATCATGGCGAAGTGGTGCCTCGCGCATCACAAGGAGAATTTCCTCTACACGCACTTCGAGGACATCTGCGAGATCATGAAGGCCTACGACGTCGCCTTCTCACTGGGCGATGGACTGCGTCCCGGCTGTATCGCCGATGCCAATGACGCCGCGCAGTTCGGTGAACTCGAAGCGCTGGGTGAACTGACGCAGATCGCGTGGAAGCACGACGTCCAGACCATGATCGAAGGCCCCGGCCACGTGCCGATGCAGTTGATCAAGGAAAACATGGACAAGCAGTTGCGCGAGTGCGGCGAAGCGCCGTTCTACACGCTCGGCCCGCTGACGACCGATATCGCACCGGGCTACGATCACATCACCTCGGCGATCGGTGCGGCGATGATCGGCTGGTTCGGCACCGCGATGCTCTGCTACGTGACGCCGAAGGAGCATCTCGGCCTGCCCAACCGCCAAGACGTGCGCGACGGCATCATGGCCTACAAGATCGCCGCGCATGCCGCCGATCTCGCCAAGGGCCATCCCGGTGCGCAGGTGCGCGACAACGCGCTGTCCAAGGCGCGTTTCGAATTCCGCTGGGACGATCAGTTCAACCTCGGGCTCGATCCGGAAAAGGCCAAGGAATTCCACGACGAAACATTGCCCAAGGACGCGCACAAGCTGGCGCACTTCTGCTCGATGTGCGGGCCGCATTTCTGTTCGATGAAGATCACCCAGGACGTGCGCGATTACGCCGCCGAGCATGGCGTCGACGAAGCGAAGGCGCTGGAGGAAGGGATGGCGGAGAAATCGAAGGAGTTCCTCGCGCAAGGCGCGCAGGTCTATCGCGCCGAATAAGGCATGGCGATGCCTGCCGCGGTTTCCGGGCTGTTCCAGTGAACGCCCGGCAACTGGCATGCGTTGACCTGCACATCGCGCGACGCTCGTTCTACACTGCGCCCATGGATGCAGAAGGAGCGACCGCCATGTTCAAGCACATCACCAAGACCGCCCTGCTTGCCGCAACGCTATTGCTGGCGGCTTGCGCCAGTGGCCCTTACGTCAAGACCGACCAGGATCCATCCGCCGATTTCGGTCGCTATCGCACCTGGAGTTACTACACTCCGTTGGCGATGGAACAGTCCGGCTATTCCAGCTGGATCACCGATCGCATCAAGGAGGACGTGCGTCGCGAGATGACAGCGCGTGGTTACACCTATAGCGAGAAGTCACCCGACCTGAAGGTGAACTTCCAGGGCGTGGTGCGCGATCGCACTGCCGTGTACAGCACGCCGATGAGCGATGTCCAGTTCCTTTACAGCTATCGCCGCCGAGCCTATGTCGCGGTGCCGGTGTGGTACGACCAGATGGAGGTCAGCCGCTACCAGGAAGGCACGCTCAGCATCGATCTGGTGGATGCGCGGCAGAACCGCATGGTGTGGACCGGCGATGCCATCGCCACGGTCCAGCGCATGAACGTGCAGGAGCGCGCGGCCAACATCGACAAGACGATCAGCGCGGTGTTCGCGAAGTATCCGTATCAGGCCGGCAGCAACCAGCCGGTGGTGCCAGCGAAGAAGTAATCGCACAATCCGCGCAAACGAAGAGGGCGCCGCTGGGCGCCCTCTTCGTTGATTCGCAGGAACCTCAGAAATTCGGCTTGTCCGCGCTGTCTTCGTAACGCTTCATCGCGTCGACGATCACCTGCTTCGCCTCGGCGGCATTACCCCAGCCTTCCAACTTCACCCACTTGCCCTTCTCGAGATCCTTGTAGTGCTCGAAGAAGTGGCCGATGCGTTCCAGCCAGTGCCGCGACACCTGCTCGATGTCGCTGATATGCGCGTAGCCGCCGAAAATCTTCGGCAGCGGGATCGCGATGATCTTCTCGTCGCTGCCGGCCTCGTCGGTCATTTTCAACACGCCGACCGGGATGCAGCGGATCACCGAGCCCGGCACCAGCGGCAGCGGCAGGATCACCAGCACGTCGGCGGGATCGCCATCACCGCAGACAGTGTGCGGCACGTAGCCGTAATTGCACGGATAGCGCATCGACGTCGACAGGATGCGATCGACGAAGATCGCGCCGCTGGCCTTGTCGACCTCGTACTTGACCGGCTCGGCGTCCTTGGGGATTTCGATGATGACGTTGATTTCGTCCGGCGGGTTCTTGCCGGTGCTGACGAGGTCGAGGCCCATTGGCGCTTCCCTTTTTGTGCGATGCGTCATTCTAGCTGGAAGGAGGGGCTCCCGCATATCGCGCACGCAATGCCTTCTTGTCGAGTTTGCCGACGCTGGTTTTTTCGATGGCGCTGGCGACCAGGATATGGGCCGGGACTGCGTATTTCGAAATAATGCCCTGTTCAACGAAGTGCAGCAGATGTGCCTTGAGATCGCTCTCGGCCAACGCCTGTCCGGCCTTGGGAACGACCACCGCAAGCGGGCGCTCCCCCCATTTCTCGTCACGCACACCGATCACTGCGACTTCGGCGACGGCCGGGTGCTGTGAGAGCAGGTCCTCGATCTGTAGCGACGACACCCATTCGCCGCCCGACTTGATCACGTCCTTGATGCGATCCGTGATCTTGAGGTAGCCATTGTCGAAATAGCCGACGTCCTGCGTATGGAGGTAGGCGCCTTCCCATAATTTTTCAGATGCCGCGGGATTGCCGGTATAGCCCTGAGTCAACCATGGCGAACGCACCACGACTTCGCCCGTCGTCTGGCCGTCCGCGGGAACATCTTGCATGTCCGCGTCCACCGTGCGCAGTTCGACCAACGGGATGGGTGCGCCCGCCTTGCAGCGCCAGGCGAGCTCGTGTTCCTTATCGGAGAGATCGAGGTGCGGATCAAGTTGCGCGATCGACAGCACCGGACAGGTTTCCGACATGCCGTAGCCGCCGAACACGTCGACCCCGCGTTCGCAGGCCTGCCGGGCAAGACCGACAGGCAATGCCGATCCGCCGATAACGACCTTCCATCCGCGCAGATCGACATCCGCCGATTTCGGAGACGTCAGCAGCATCTGCAAGAGGGTGGGGACGCAATGCGAGAAGGTGACGCCTTCCTTTTCGATCAAAGCCAGCAGGGCCTCCGGCATGTAGCGACCCGGATACACCTGCTTCACGCCGAGCTGCAACGCGACATAGGGAAGACCCCATGCATGCACATGGAACATCGGGGTGATCGGCATGTACACATCGCCGCGATGGATACGCTGGCCGTCGGCGCCACTGCAAAACGCAGCCATGGTTGCGAGGGTATGCAATACCAGTTGGCGATGACTGAAGAAGACACCTTTGGGATCGCCGGTAGTGCCTGTGGTGTAGAATGTGGTTGCGCGCGTGTTCTCGTCGAAGTCATGGAACGCGAAGTTCGGCGATTCCCAAGCGAGCAGGGATTCGTACTCGCCTTCGAATCCCGGCCATTCCGGCATCGACGCCCCCTCGTCGCTGATCCAGATGAAGCGCTTGATCGATGTCAGCCTGTCGCGGATTTCATCGAGGATGCCGAGGAACTCGGAATTGACGATCAGCGTTCCCGGCGCGGCATGGTTCAGCGTGTAGAGGATCTGGTCCGGCGAGAGCCGGATGTTCACCATCTGCAGCGTTGCACCCATCATCGGCACCGCGTAGAAGCTTTCGAGATAGCGGTGGCTGTCCCAGTCCATGATTGCGACGGTGTCGCCGAAGCCGACTCCAACCGATCTCAGCACATTCGCAAGACGGCCGACGCGTTGCCGCAGTTCGCGATAGGTGAAGCGGTTCATGTCGCGGTAGATGATCTCCTGGTCGGGAGATCGCACCAGCGGCGCGTTCCACAGGTGCCGGATCAGCAGCGGGAACGCGTAGGCGTTGTCTGCGTGGTCGTTCATCAGAACGTGTAGCGTACATCCGCACCGATCACCCGGCCACGATTGAGATTGCGCTGAGCCGGAATCGGTCGCGGCCCGGCAGGGCCATCCCCGCCGAACGCCGGGATGTCCGGCAGCTTGGTGTCGGTACCCCAGGTGACCTGGTTGAGCAGGTTCCTTCCGTACAGCGAAAAAGCCCAGTTGCGGTTCGGCGTGTAGGTGAAGTTGACGTCCAGCTGGTTGCTCTTGTTGAGCACGCCGACATTGTTGTCACTGTAATACTCGGCGTCGCGGTGATTGTAGCTGATCCGGCTGGAAAGCTTGCCCGAGCCGATCCGCAGGTCGTGCAGCAAGGACAGGCCATAGGTCCATGGCGCGGCACGCGGCAGCTTCAGCGCATAGTCCTTCGCATCGACGATGCCATCGCCACTGATGTCGGTCAGCAGCTTGTCGTACTTGTTGTGGGTATAGCCGACTTGGCCGGCAAGACTGAAGCCCGCGCCCAGCTTGATCTGCGCTTCGGCCTCGACTCCCTGCACGGTGACGTCGCCGACGTTACGGATGATCTGCTGCACGCCGGTGCCGGCGCTTGGATCATTGCTCTCGCGCTGGATGTTCTTGATCTTGTTCCGGAACAGGGCCACGTTGACGAAGCCGTCCAAGGCCGGGATTTCCTGCTTCAACCCCAATTCCGTCGTGCGCTGCTCTTCCGCGTCGAACGCCATGACCGGAATCGTCAGTACCGTATGACGGAAATTGTAACCACCGCTGCGGAAGCCCTTGGTCCAGAATCCGTAGAGATGGGTATGTGCGCCCGGCTTCCACTGGAAACCGACCTTGGGTGACACGTCCGTCCACGTCTTGGAGAGTCCGGGGAAATCCGGGTTGAGCGTCTGCGCGTCGATGCTCCCGCCGCCCGGGCGGATGCGGGAAACATCCGCGTCCTTGGTTTCGTTTGAATAACGCGCGCCGAAGTTCAGGATGAAAGCGTCACTCACGTGCCAGTCGGCGGCGAGGAACGCACCCCAGCTCCTGAAATCGCCATCACCGCCACCCACCAAGATCGCATTTGGCGGATTGGCGTCGTAGGGCGGGGTGACGTCGAGGACGCGCTCCTCCTGATAGAGGACGTGCTGCTTGAACCAGAAATAGCCTGCGGTGACGTCCACCTTGCCGAACGTGCCCGCATAGCGCAATTCGTCGCTCCACTGGGCCTGGTCGACGCGCGTCCTGGCATGGAACGCCGAATTGGGGGTGCCATCGATATCAACCAGCGAGTGCGACTTGTACTGGCGCCAGCCGAAGACGTTGGTGATGACGCCGTGGCCGAAAGGCACCTTCAGGTTGGAATCGGTGAACACCTGGTTCCAGCTGCTGTCGTAGAACGTCTTTGCATTGTTCGAGAAATCGAAAGTATCCGACGAAAACAATGCCGGGTTCTGGATGGCCGGACCATTGCCGTTGTCGACACCGCGTTCGACGCGCAACGTGGTATCGAACGCTTCAGTGGGAGTGAACAACAGCGCGCCGCGCACGAGGCGGACGTCGCCTCCGCCCATCTTCCTGTTGTCAAACTTGTTGGTGAACCAGCCATTGTCGTGGCTGTCGTAGACCGCCAGTTTGCCGTCCAGGAGTCCCTTGGCCAGCGGGCCGCGTACCGTCGCGTCCAGGGTTGTCTTGAGTCCGGTTTCCACGCCCAGGCGCGCATCGAAATGGAATTGATCGGTGGGCTTGCGAGTGTTGATCAGGACGGCGCCGCCTGTCACGTTGCGACCGAACAACACGCCTTGCGGGCCGCGCAGGATTTCGACGTTCTGCAGGTCGAAGTTGTCGAACACCATGCCGGCGCTGATACCCATGTAGACGCCGTCGACGAAGATGCCCACGGTCGGATCGATCGACGGAATCGAGCTGTTGATGCCAAGCCCGCGAATCGAGAAGTTGGCGTAACCGGGCATGGTGCCGACGTCGTCCAGCTGCACGTTCGGCATGGTGTAGCTCAGGCTTGACAGATTTTGGAAATTCAGCTCATCGAGCTGGGCCTTGCCCAGTGAGGTTACCGCGAACGGCACGTCCTGCACGTTCCTCGGCCCGCGCTTGGTTGCGCTGGTGACCACGATCTTGCCGAGGTTCTTGGAATCGTCAGACCCGGCCTTGGCGTCCCCCTGTGCAGATTGCGGCGTGAGTTGCTGCGTGGGTTGCCGAGCGGCTGCATCCTGGGCGTAGGCAGGCAATACCGGCAGGGAGGAGAGGGCCAGCAGGATCGACAGCGACAACGCTGTTCTTGCCTGCTCATGCATCGATCCGAGTGCCGGGTTGGTTTGATGGATGTTGCGGTGAGCCATGATGTTCCCCCATGTTGAGGCTGCGCCTGGAGCGAGCCATCAGCCTAGATTCACCGGGGGCATCCGCCCATTGGGAGCGTTGCTTGAAGTGTTGTGACTATTCACACTGCGCCGCAACAGAAGCACCGTTGGCGGCAGGTGTCAGGCGGGGTCGCCGCGCCGCCGCCGCAGCACGGCCGACAGGGTCGCCAGCCAAGTCATGTCGTCGAAGCTGCCGCCCAGCAGCAATTCGATGCGTTGCAGGCGGTGATCCAGGGTGTTCGGATGCACGTTGAGTGCGCTGGCGGTTGATTTGCGATGCTGCCGACACTGGAAATAAGCCTGCAATGTTTCCAGCAAGTGCGGTTCCACCGCCAGTCGCTCCAAGATGGCATCGAGGAATCGTTGCACGCTGCTTGAGTGCGCGATGGCTTCGTCCAGCAGTATCTGCGAATAGCGGGTGACGCGAGTGCCGCTTTCGCCGCCGTGTTCGATCGCCCTGAACGCCTGCTCAAGCGAAGTCCACCAGCCTGCGGGTCCCTTGCCTGGCAGGCCGACGCCCACGCGTTCCATCTTCTCGACGCGCTCGACGATATGGTGCGCATGGGTGCCGACACGACGGTCGCCGTCGACCAGCGGCTCGCCACGTCCCGCGGGCACCCACATCACGAGATGGTCGCGATAGCGCATGTACATGGAGTTCTCGTGATCCATCCCCGCCATGGACAAGATTTTCCGAAAAGCATAAGTATTGAGGCGGGTGTCTTCGCTGGCGCCGCGCACGGCGAACACCATCGCGATGTGCAGCGTCATCGCGTCCATGTTGAGCAGGCCGCAATAGCGCGAAAATGCTTCCACGTCGTCGCGCCGCGCGGAGATCACGCTCCACAGTTCACCACGCACCCGGTCGCGCCAGCTGGCCTGTTGGAACAGTTCGTCCATGTAGGCTTGGGCCACCCGGTGCGAAATGATGTCGAAGTGGTGGAGGAGATAGGGCGAGACGTTGAGCAGAAGCTCTTTTTCCAGGACGACATCGCCCTTCGCGGCCTCAATCAGGTTTTGCCACAAGGTGCTGGAGCCGATCCGGAAGGCGCGCAAAAAGGAATCGAGGGCGATGCCTTGGTGCACGCGACGGCGTGCGGACAGTTCGGCCTTGGCCAGCAATTCCTCGGAGGGCAGCTGTGCATCAAGGAGGGCTTCGTGCCAGACCCGGGCATGCCAGGTCAATGTCGAGAGCAGGTCGTCGGAAAGTCCGGTGTCGGTGGAAAGGCTGTAGTCGGAAATCGTTCCGCGGATATTTTCGTAGATGCTTCGGCATAGTACATCGTCGTTTTCCCGCAATCGCTCGACAACTGCGCGCAAGACCGGCGACAGAGGTGCGATCGGCTTTCCGCTGTCCTTCATCGGTAGTAGCGGACAAGCTGATGAGCGATGCAAACAGGCTTGTCGCTGCCTTCCATCTCGATGGTTGCGATAATGTGCGCTTGCGTCCCTCCAGGAAATTCCGTCAGCCGGTCGAGCGCGAACCGGGCGCGAATCCTGCTGCCGGCAGGCAGTGGCGCCATGAAACGCACGCGGTCGAGCCCGTAGTTCACCGTCATCGCGATGCCGTCGATGCGGAAGCTGAAATCGATCATCGCCGGCAGCATCGACAACGTCAGGTATCCGTGCGCAATCGTCGTTGCGAAGGGAGATTCGCGCCGTGCCCGCTCGGGATCGACATGGATCCATTGCCGGTCGTCGGTGGCGTCAGCAAACGCTTGGATGCGCGATTGTTCAATGGTGATCCAATCGCTGGTGGCCAATTCATGCCCCAGCCATTCCGGTAGTGCCTCGATATTCTTGATGACGAGCATGCGATGGATCACTCTTCTCGATCGCGATCCTTGCGGCGACCGAGGATCTGGTCGGCCCAGCGATTGGCGATGCGGCCGGCGGCATCGCGGCCACCGATGCCGAACGAAATTGCGAAGGCAATCGAGACTCCGAGCGCGACCGCACCCAGCACCAGCGCAAAGGCGAGATTGACGATGTCGTCGGCGATGCCCATCGCACGCAGGCCCATCGCGATCACCAGTCCGAGGATGGCCACGCGGGTGATCCGTGACAGGAGGGTGCCATGTTCGGGATTGGCGCGCTGGACCGCGGTCGCGGCGACGTTGGCCAGCCAGTAGCCGACCACGAAGATCACCAGTCCGAGCAGGATGTCGCTGCCGAAGGCGATGAAGGTTTCCAGCAGGTCGCGGACGCCGGCGAAGCCGAGCATGTCGGCGGCCTCCACCGTCGCGAACAGCATGATGAAGAACAGCGCGACGTGACCGGCCACATCGGACAGCGACCAGCGCGCATTGGCAGGTGTGGATGAGGATGCCGCTTCCCCGCCATCATCATCGCCGAGGCCGTCATCGCCGAGATGGGCATGGTCGCCGAAGGCCTGGCCGAAGCCCAGTCGCGCCGGCAAACGATCCAGCCCGAGATTGGCGAGCAGGCGCGTCACCAGTCCCGAGGCGAAGCGGCCGATGAACCACGCCAGCAACAGGATCGCCGCCGCGGCCAGCACGTTCGGCACCGCGGCCATCATGATGGTGAGCATGTTGGTGAGCGGCAGCGAGATCGACTGGATTTTCAGTGCATCGAGCGCGGTGACCAGCGTCGGCACGATCACCAGGATGAAGGCCAGCGTGCCGCCGAGTTGCGACAGGCGCACATCGCGCGTGGTGTCGTTGCTGGCGCTCATGCGGTCGACGCCGGTGGCGGACAGCAAGTTGGAGACGAGTCCGCGCACCACCTTGGCGAAGATCCAGCCAAGCACGCCGAGCACCACCGCGGCAAACACATTCGGCAGCATGCCCAGCATCGTCTGCGTCATGCCTTCCAGCGGCGCCATCAGGCCTTCGATCTGCAGCACGCCGACGATCGCCGGCAGGAACAGCAGCAACACCAACCAGTAGGCGACATTGCCCATGGTCGCGGACACCGGTTCCATCCCGGCGCTTTCGGACAAGGTTTCGTCGAGCTTGGTGGCGCCGAGCGCGCGATTCACCAGCGAACGGATCACCGTCGCCACCAGCCACGCCAGCGCGGCCAGCCCGATCGCGAGCAGCAGGCGCGGCACGTAGGCCATCACCGTGCTGGCCAACAGGCTGAGCGGGCCGGAGATGCCTTGCAGGTCGAGCACGCTGAACATGCCGAGGATCGCCAACAGCAGCACGAACCAGAACACCAGGCGCGCAGCGATGCGCTCGAAGTCGATGCGCGAATGGGTGTTGGCGTTGAGCTTGTCGTTGACCTGCAGTGCCATCAGTCCACGACGGGTGAGCGCTGACAGCACCAGGGCGATGAACCAGCCGACCAGCAGCAGGGCGATGCCGCCAAGCAGGTTGGGCAGATAGGTGCCGAGCGAATTCTGCAGATTGACCTGCCAGGGGACGGAATTCATGGCGATGCCTGTGGCCGGGGCGATCCGGCAATCGTGGCCGGATCGCGGTGAACGGGATGTTGGCGATCAGTATGCCGCGAGCCGCTCGGCAAGTGCAGCGGCCTGCGCGCGCAATTCCGGCACGGCGGTGCTCTCCCAGCATTCGCCGCGACGCAGGAAACCGATCAGGTGAAGGCCGTCCACGCCGGGAATGCGGCCATCGCTGTCGCAATCGAGGCCAAGGCCGAGCGGGTCGATGCGGACGATGCCATCGGCGATCAACGCCGCCAGCGCCGGATGCGCGGCATAACGGCTGCGCTCGCCGTCCCAGCCGGTCGCGTCGATGACGAAATCCGCAGGGATCTTTGCAATGTCACGTTCGCCACGCCAGCGGATGTGCGCATGACCCGCGGCGTGATCGATCAGGTGGCCGGCGCGGATGCGCAATCGTCCATCTCCCTGCAAACGTTTCAATGTCGAAAACACCTCGCGCGCCACGCGATGGCGCACGCTGTCCCACCACGGGCGCAGATGACGCAGGAAGCGTCGGCGTGCAGACAGCGGCCATCCGCGCCACAGCTGAGGGATCAGCGGACGCAGGCCATCGGCCAGCGATGCCGGCGATGAACCTCCATCGACAGCAACACGGAACTGTCGGAGCGCCGTGCGCACGTCGCCGCGTTCCAGCGCGCCAAGCAAAGCGGTCGGCGGCGGTGTCGGCGGCAGGGGTGGTTGCGGGTGCAGCAGCGGCAGGCGCCCGCGTCGCGATAGTGCGGTGATCGGTCCACGATGGCCCTGCACCTGCAACGCCAGCACCATGTCGATCATGGTCAAGCCGGTGCCGAGGATCAGCACGCTGGAATCGGCAGCGATGGTCGATAGCGCGCCGCGCGCCCATGGCTGGCGGATGATCGCGCTGTTCGATTGCGTATCCGGCGTGGCTGCAGCGCCGAGCGCGAGGACAAGGCGATCGCTCGCCACCGTCTCGCCGGAGTCGAGTGCGACCTGCCAGCCCGGATTCGCTGTGCGTGTGATCGCGGTGATGTTCGCGGGGATGCAGCGCAGGCGATCGCCATGCCGTGCACGCAACGCATCGAGTTCCTGCGCGAGATAGTCACCGAATTCCAGGCGTGGCCGGAACTGTCGGCGCGCGTCATCGCGCAGTCCCAGCCAGTCGGCAAATGCAGCCGGCGCACCGGCGCGCAGGCCCATGCGATCCGCCGGCACGTTGAGCAGGTGTTCGCGCCAGGCATCGCCATATGCCGTGCCACGCGCGAAATGTTCCGCACGCCCGATCAGCACGACGTGTTCGCCGTGTTCCAGCAGTTGCGCGGCCAGCGCGAGTCCGCTGAATCCGGCGCCCGCGATGAGCACGGGTGTTTTTCCGAAATGTCCCATTCAGGAAATTCTGACCGAAAACGCCCCGCACCGTATGCGAAGTCGCGTGAAGGCGTGTTCGGATTCCGTTAGGGCTTTGTCAGGGACCGTGCAAACCCGGCCACGAAATCCGCCAGCAGCTTGAGTGTCGCGGGATCGGACAACTCGCCATCGGCATCCATCAAGGTATTGACGCGCGATACCGTCATCCTGCCTTCGCTCCAGAACTGCGTCTTCAATGTGCGCAGCACCGGCAACCAATGGTTCTGGGAGAGGATGGTGCCGAATCCGCTCGGCGATGCACCCATCAGCGCGACATTCAATCCCTCGAACAATCCGGGGCCGGTGCGCGACAACCAGTCGATACCGTTCTTGAACACGCCGGGCACGCCATTGTTGTATTCGGGCGTCACCATCAGCAGGCCGTCGTGCGCGAGGATCTGCGCGCGCAACGCCTGCACCGCCTCGGGAATGCCCTGTGCGTGTTCGACATCGGCGTCGTACAGGGGAATGCCGTGCAATGTCGCCACGTCCACCGTCACGCCTTCGGGTGCCTGTGCCTGTGCAGCGCGCGCCAGCGCAGTGTTGAACGAGCCTTGGCGCAGGCTGCCGGAGAGGGCGAGGATGCGGGTCATCGCAGATGCAATCCGGACAACGGCGGCGCTTTCAACGGTTCCAGCCCGCTGTCGGTGACGGTGCCGAAACGACGCCCGGCGTTCCAGTCGTCGGTGGCTTCGATCATGTCTGCCTCGGTGCGGCCGACGAAATTCCACCACAGCAGCACGTCCTTGCCGAATGGCGTGCCGCCGATCACCAGCAGGCGACCCGCCGCGCGTGTGGCGATGTCGATCTCGCTGCGACCGGTGCCGAGATACAACAGTTCGCCGTCGTGCACTTCCTGGCCATCGATGGTCGCGCTGCCTTCCAGTGGCATCACCGCATGTTCGAAGGACGGATCGAGTGGCAGCGTGGTGCGTGCGGCAGCATGGGTGGCGAGATCAAATCCGACCAGCGGCGTGTAGACCTTGGGTGTCGCGGTTTTCCCGAACGCATTTCCGACCAGCACGGTGATCGTGAAACCGTCCTGCTTGATGCGTGGCAGTTCCGGACAATGCTGGAACGCCGGTTCGCGATGACGTTCTTCATCCGGCAACGCGATCCACAACTGCGCGGCATGGATGCGTCCAGCCTCACCACCCGGCGACACTTCGGCGTGGCTGATGCCGCGTCCGGCGGTCATCAGGTTCACTTGCCCGGGGCGGATCATCTGGCGATTGCCGAGGCTGTCGTGGTGCATCACTTCGCCATCGATCATCCAGGTGAAGGTCTGCAATCCGATGTGCGGATGCGGACCGACGGTCAGGCCGTGATCGGCGGCGTATTCCATCGGGCCGGCGTGGTCGAGGAAGCACCATGCGCCGACCATGCGTCGCGGCTTGCCGGGCAGCGCGCGCTTGACTGTCAGGTCATTGCCGACGATGCCGCTGCGTGCGGTACTGAGTTCCAGCACGGGGCCGCTGGCGTGATCGGGAGGAACGGAAACCGGTGCGGACATGGTCGTGGCGGCCGATGGCGGAAGATCGGTTGAGCTTAGGCCAGGGACGATGACACGGCCAGCGCCCGGAATCGACCCGCATCGTTCCACACAGGGAACGATGATGTGGTGTCAACAGCGGTTCCAGATCGGGTCCTGGAAGGCATCGACCAGGAAGTCGATCAGCCGCCGCATCTTCATCGGCAAATGCTTGCGCGTCGGGTAGACCACATGGATGCCCGTTTCGATCGAATGGTAGTCCGGCATCAGTTCGACCAGGTCGCCACGATGCAGGTCACCGCCAACGATGAAATCGGGTTGCAGGATGATGCCCTGGCCCTCCAGCGCCGCCGCGCGACAGGTGTCGCCGTTGTTGGTGCGCAGCCATGGCGTGGTGGTGACGCGCACGCTGCCGCCGTCCGGCGCGGTGAAACTCCATTCGTCGCGCCCCGACCAGTAGGAATAGCCGATCACGCGATGTCGTGCCAGCTCGCTGGGCCGCGTCGGCGTGCCATGCGTCCGCAGATAGCCGGGCGATGCGCACAAGACGATCCGCGTCGATGCCAGCTTGCGACTCACCAGCTGCGAGCTCGGCATGTTGGTGATGCGGATCGCGAGGTCGAAGCCGTCCTCGATCAGGTCGACGACGCGGTCGTTCAAGTTGACGTCAAGCGCGACCTTGGGATACAGCGCGGAAAAACGGCCCCAGAGCGGCGCCAGGTGCAGCACGCCGAAAGTGAGTGGTGCGTTGATGCGCAGAAGGCCGCTGGGATCGCCGGTGTGCGAGGTGATCTCGGATTCGAATTCGTCGAGCGTGGCCAGCAGCTCCTTGGCGCGGGCATGGAAGCGCTGGCCGTCATCGGTCAGCGACAGGCGGCGCGTGGTGCGATTGAGCAGGCGCACGCCGAGGCGTTGTTCCAGTTCTGCGACGTGGCGGGAAATCGCCGCCTTGGACAAGCCGGTGGCGTCAGCGGCACCGACGAAGCTGCCGGCGTCGACCACGGCGATGAAGCTGGCCATTTCCCGAATCTTGTCCATCGCAGGATTGTTCCGATATTCGATCCAATCTGTCAATTGAAACGATGTTTATTCCGGTCGCTATGACCAATACAGTGGCCTCAAGTCCAGCGGCCTGTCCGCTGGTTTCCATGCAATCCACTTCGGGAGTCCCACAGCGTGAACAATTTCGCCACTCTGCTCGGCCGCGTCGGCCTGTCGCTGATCTTCATCATCTCCGGTGTCGGCAAGATCGCCGCCTACGCCGGGACCCAGCACTACATGGAATCGGCAGGTCTGCCGGGCGCGTTGCTGCCGCTGGTCATCCTGACCGAACTCGGCGGTGGCCTCGCCATCCTCGGCGGCCTCTTCACCCGCTGGGTCGCGCTGGCGCTGGCCGGGTTCTCGGTGATCTCGGCGCTGGTCTTCCACCACAACTTCGCCGACCAGATGCAGGCGATCAATTTCTGGAAGAACATCGCCATGGCCGGCGGCTTCCTGGTGCTGTTCGCCAATGGCGCCGGTGCGTACAGCATCGATGCCCTGCGTTCGCGCAAGAGCAAATGATGTATCCATCCCTTTCGACAGGAGAAAACACATGAACATCACCGTCATTGGCGCCACCGGCATGATCGGTTCGCGGGTCGTCGCCGAAGCCGCTCGCCGTGGTCACACGGTGACCGCCATCAGCCGCGCGGGAACAGCTGTCGCTGGCGCAACGAAGGCGCAGGCTGCGGAACTCGCTGACACACCCGTGATCGTCGGTGCAGTCAACGGTTCCGACGCCACCGTCATTGCCGTGCCACCGGATCGCACTGGCGGTTCGCATGATTCGTACCTGCAGGCGCATCGCGACCTCATCGCCGCGCAACCGAACGGTCGAATGCTTGTGGTTGGCGGCGCCGGTTCACTGGAAGTGGACGGCGTGCAGCTCAAGGACACGCCCGGGTTCCCGGCAATCTATTACAAGGAGGCGGCGACGTTGTCCGACGTGCTCGATGCGTATCGTGCGTCCAAGGGGCTGGCATGGACGTTCCTGTCGCCCGCGCCGATGATCGCGCCCGGCGAGCGCAGCGGTCGCTATCGCCTGGGCAGCGACAACCCCATCGGCGATTCCATCAGCGCGGAGGATTTCGCCGTCGCGGTCGTCGACGAGTTGGAAAAATCCGCGCACGCCGGCCGCCGCTTCACAGTTGCAAACTGATCACGCTGGATTCGCCATGTCACGCACGCCTGCATTGTTCATTTCCCACGGTTCACCAATGTTCGCGTTGGAACCGGGCCTGCTCGGACCGAAACTTGCGCGTCTTGGCGAAACATTGGATGGGGTGCGCGCGATCGTGGTGGTGTCGCCGCATTGGCAGACACGCGGCGTGCAGGTGACCGCTGCGACGACGCTGGAAACCATACATGATTTCGGTGGATTTCCGGCGCCGTTGTACCAGCTGCACTATCCCGTTGCGGGTGATCCGCAGCTTGCGCAGGAGGTGTCGCGCTTGCTCAAGGATGCCGGTTTCGCGGTCGCGGCGAATGATCATCGCGGACTCGATCACGGCGCCTGGGTGCCACTGCGGCATCTGCGTCCGCAGGGCGACATCCCGGTGGTTCAGGTATCGATGCCGCATGACCTCGATACTGAAGGCGCGTTGCGGCTTGGGCGCGCGCTGGCGCCGTTGCGCGAACAGGGCGTGCTGGTGATCGGTTCCGGCAGTCTCACCCACAACTTGTACGAATTGCGCCAGCACCTTTCCGATCCGGAATACGCGCAGGCATTCGTCGAGTGGGTGGGCGCCGCAGTTGCGCAACGCGACGTCGAAGGGCTGCTCGACTATCGGCGGCGTGCGCCGCATGCCACGCGAGCGCATCCGACGGAGGAACATTTCCTGCCGCTGCTGGTGGCGTTGGGCGCCAGTGATGATGCAGATGTCGCTTCATTGATCGAAGGCGGAATGACCCACGGCACGCTGTCGATGGATTCGTTCGGCTGGGGCTAGCCGCGCGGGGGAGTTGCATAATTTCCATATTTCCAGAATAATGGAAATATGAAGAACGCCAGCGCCGTTTCCGCCCTCAACGCCCTGAGCCATGAAACACGGCTGGCCGCATTCCGCGCGCTGGTCCAGGCCGGGCCGGATGGGCTGGCCGTCGGCGAGTTGCGGGAACGGCTGGACACGCCCGCCGCCACCCTGACCGCACATCTCAACGTGTTGCGCGCCGCTGGCCTCGTGAATGACCAGCGCGAAGGCCGGGTGATCCGCGTCAGCGCCGACTACAAGCAGATGAACGCGTTGATCGCCTTTCTCACCGAAAAATGCTGTGCCGGCTCCGGCGCATGCGGCCCCGTGTCTGTTTGCAAACCCAGCAGGAAAGGAGCTTCCAAGTGAATCGTTTTCATGTGCACCTCAACGTTGCCGACCTTGCCGCCAGCATCCGCTTTTATTCCGAGTTGTTCGCGACGCCGCCCGCCGTGCTCAAGCCCGATTACGCGAAGTGGATGCTGGAGGATCCGCAGGTGAATTTCGCAATCTCCACCACTGGCGGGGCGCAGGGCATCGACCACCTGGGCTTCCAGGTCGACAGCGCCGAGGCCTTGGCAACGATCGGCCGGCGTCTCGATGCCGCGGGCGGCACCGGTGTACCGGAAGAGGCCACGATCTGCTGCTACGCGCAGTCGGACAAGCTGTGGACGGAAGATCCGCAAGGCACGCGCTGGGAGACGTTCCATACCTTCGGCGAAGCCACCACCTACCACGCCGGCGACGCCCCATGCGCGACCGATGGCGCAGTCTGCAGCCCCGATGTGTCATCGATGAAGCCGCGCCCGGAACAGGCCACGTCCTGTTGCGCGCCGCAGTCCGGCTGCTGCTGATCCTTGGCCTTGACTTGATATGAGTCTGATCCCATGAAACGTGTCCTGTTCGTCTGCGTCGAGAACTCCAATCGCAGCCAGATGGCGGAGGCGTTCGCTCGCATCCACGGTGGCGATGGCGTCGAGGCGCTCAGTGCCGGCTCCAAGCCATCGGGCGTGATCAATCCCAAGGCGATTCGCTTCATGGGCGAGATCGGTTACGACTTGTCCCGGCACGCATCGAAATCGCTGGACGAGATCGATGGCGAATTCGATGCCGTGGTGACGATGGGTTGTGGCGACAACTGTCCGTGGGTTCCGGCCAAACGCCGCGAGGATTGGGCGTTGCCGGATCCCAAGCACATGGACGATGCCGATTATCGCGCCGTGCGCGATGAAATCTCGGCGCGCGTCAAAGCCTTGCTGGCGACGTTGTGATCACGTTGCGTCGCAAGTTGTTGGCCGAGTTCATCGGCACGATGTTGCTGCTGGCCACCGTGGTCGGTTCGGGGGTCATGGCAGTCAATCTGTCGCAAGGAAACGCGGCGATCGCATTGCTGGCGAACGCAGGTGCCACCGCAGGAATCCTGTACGTATTGATCGTCGTGCTGGGGCCCATTTCCGGCGCGCACTTCAATCCCGTGGTCACCTTGCTCATGTGCATGCGTGGCGAAATCTCGACCATGGAGGCCGTGGCCTACATCGCCGTCCAGATCGTTGCAGCGATCATTGGCGTGATGCTGGCGCACGCGATGTTCGGTCTTGCGCTGATCCAGCCCGGAACCCATGTGCGTACTGGCGCAGCGCAATGGTTGAGCGAAGCGGTCGCGACCTTCGGACTGGTCCTGACCATCCTGCTCGGGATCAGGCGGCGTCCGGCCGCGGTGCCGGCATTGGTGGCGAGTTACATCTTCGCGGCGTACTGGTTCACCGCCAGCACATCCTTCGCGAATCCCGCGGTCACCATCGCGCGATCGCTCACGCAGACGTTCGCCGGGATTCGTCCCGACGACATCGGTGGATTCGTGCTGGCGCAATTGCTGGGTGGTGCGACAGGTCTGTTGGTCGCCACGCTGCTTGATCCACAAACCCGCTTAGACGAACAGGGCTGAGTGATCCGTGCGACAAGAAGACCCCGGTTGCCCGGGGTCTGTCATTGCATCGATGTGCGTGAAATTCCTCAGCGCACGTGCACTTCCACCCGCCGCGCTTCACGCGGATCGCCACCGCCTTCGGTCTGCACCGGCTTGTCCAGGGTCACCCGCGCGCTGTCCACGCCATCCGCCACCAGTGCATCACGCACGGCTTCGGCACGTTGCTTGGCCAGTTCGGCGTTCTTTGCCGCGCTGCCACTGGCATCGTGGAAGCCGCTGATGGTCGCCTGCACTTCGGCGTGCGCCTTCATGGTCTGTGCCAGCGCGGTCAGGGCCTGATCGCCTTCGCCAGTGAGAACCGCCGATCCGCTGTCGAAATACAGCACGGCATCGCGCGCCGGATCCATTGCCGCCGCCGCACCGCCCGCCGCAACATTGGCCGCGACTTCACCCGGCTGGCCGGTGGAGACGGTGACCGCATCAGTGGAGGGCGCGGTCATCGCAGTCGAGCCGGAGGATGCCGCATGCGTTCCGCCGGAGACCGGCAGCAACGGCACCAGCAACAACGCGACGATGTTGATGATCTTGATCAGCGGATTGACGGCCGGGCCGGCGGTGTCCTTGTAGGGATCACCGACGGTGTCGCCGGTGATCGCGGCCTTGTGCGCTTCGGAACCCTTGCCGCCGAAGTGTCCATCCTCGATGTACTTCTTGGCGTTGTCCCAGGCGCCGCCGCCGGTGGTCATCGAGATCGCGACGAAGATGCCGGTGACGATGGTGCCGATCAGCAATCCACCCAGCGCTTCCGGCCCCAGCAGCATGCCGACCACGATCGGCACCACCACCGGCAGCAACGACGGCACGATCATCTCCTTGATCGCCGACTTGGTCAGCATGTCGACGGCCTTGCTGTAGTCCGGCTTGGCCTCGCCGGTCATGATGCCCTTGATGTCGCGGAACTGGCGGCGCACTTCCTCCACCACCGCACCGGCGGCGCGGCCGACCGCTTCCATCGCCATCGCGCCGAACAGATAGGGAATCAGGCCGCCGATCAGCAGGCCGATGATCACCCGGTGATCGGAGAGATCGAACGCGAACGTCATCCCCGGGTGCACCGTCTGCAGGTTGTGGGTGTAATCGGCGAACAGCACCAGCGCGGCTAGTGCGGCCGAACCGATCGCGTAACCCTTGGTCACCGCCTTGGTGGTGTTGCCGACGGCGTCGAGCGGATCGGTGATGTTGCGCACTTCCGGCGGCAGTTCCGCCATTTCGGCGATGCCACCGGCGTTGTCGGTGATCGGGCCGTAGGCGTCGAGCGCGACGATCATCCCTGCCATCGACAGCATCGAGGTCGCGGCGATGGCGATGCCGTAGAGACCGCCGTGCTTGTACGACAGCCAGATCGCCAGGCAGACCGCGATCACCGGCAGCGCGGTCGACTTCATCGATACGCCGAGGCCGGCGATGATGTTGGTGCCGTGTCCGGTCGTCGATGCCTGCGCCACGTGCTGCACCGGCTTGTACTGCGTGCCGGTGTAGTACTCGGTGATCCACACGATCACGCCGGTCAGCAACAGGCCGATCAGCGCGCACATGTAGAGGTTCGTCGCGCCGTGGGCGGTATCGCCCATCAACGCCTTGGTGATCGGGTAGAACGCGAGCGCCGCAAGCACCGCCGAAACGATCACGCCGCGATACAGCGCGCCCATGATGTTGGGCTTGTCGCCGCTGACCTTGACGAAGAAGGTGCCGATGATCGATGCGATGATCGAGACGCCGCCCAGCACCAGCGGATACAGCACGGCGTTCTTGCCGGCGAAATCGGCGCCCGGCGATGCCGCCATCAGGCCACCCAGCAACATCGTCGCGATCACGGTGACCGCGTAGGTCTCGAACAGGTCGGCGGCCATGCCTGCGCAGTCGCCGACGTTGTCGCCGACGTTGTCGGCGATCACCGCCGGGTTGCGCGGATCATCCTCGGGGATGCCGGCTTCGACCTTGCCGACCAGATCGGCGCCGACGTCCGCGCCCTTGGTAAAGATGCCGCCACCGAGGCGCGCGAAGATCGAGATCAGCGACGAGCCGAAGGCGAGGCCGATCAGCGCGTGCAGCGTGGCTTCCTGCGAATAGCCCATGTGCGTGAGCACGTAGTAGTAACCGGCGACGCCGAGCAGGCCGAGTCCGACCACCAGCATGCCGGTGATCGCACCGCCGCGGAAGGCGACGTTCATCGCCGGCCCCATGCCGGATCTCGCGGCTTCCGCGGTGCGCACGTTGGCGCGCACCGAGATGTTCATGCCAATGTAGCCAGCCGCGCCCGACAGCACCGCGCCGATCAGGAAGCCGAAGGCGGTCGGCCAATGCAAGGCCATGCCGATGACGAAGAACAGCAGCGCGCCGGCAATGGCGATGGTGGTGTATTGACGATTGAGATAGGCGCGCGCGCCGACCTGGATGGCGTGGGCGATTTCCTGCATGCGTTCGTTGCCGGCGGGTTGCCGGTTGATCCAGCCGGCGGACACGAGTCCGTAGCCGATGGCGATCAGGGCGCAGATCAGCGCCAGGACAAGACCGTACTGCTCCAGCATGAAGCCTCCCGTAGGTTGGGTGGGTATGACGTAGGTAGATGAACGGCAGCTGCATCGACTATCGCACAGCGCGGCGACCGGCTTTGTTGTGGCGCAATAAAACGTTCAGGTGGTCCATGGCAGCCTGATTGCCATCACCGCAACGCAGCCATGGAAAATCGTCATGCGCCATCTCATCGTTTTCGCGGCGCTGTGCGTCGCCAGTTTCACCCTCCATGCCGCGGAAACGCCGGAAATCCGCCGCGATCCCGGCAAGCCGCAGGCCATCGGCGTGCGCCACACCTTGCGCACCATCCCCGAAGCCTGCGCGCGCATCGAAGGCCAGTTCACCGGCAAGGCGGCATCGCCCTATCTGTCGGAAGTGGTGAACACCAATCCGGCCTGCCACCCCCGCGTGCGCCTGCGCGATGCCGGCGAAGCGAAACCGACCAAGGCCGGCGGCTGGATCTTCAATGACCAGATCGAAGTGCACAGCGCCGAATGCCCGACGCAGGTCGCGGTGGTGCGGATCTGGCGCAAGCCGTCGTCAACGGCGGTGCCGCCCAAGCTCGATGCCCAGGGGAGTGCCCGTGTCTACATCGGTGGCAAGGAGGACACGCTGAAGAGTCACGGTGCCGACCAGTTGCCGCAGTACGCCATCGCCACCAATGTCGAGGGCAAGGCGTGCAAGTGACGATCAATCCCTGATCGTCACCAGTTTCATCCGTCCACTTGCGCCGGCCTTGATGGTGATGTCGGCCTTGCGGCAATCGAAATGATCGGCCAGCAGCGCGATCAACTCGGCATTGGCCTTGCCGTCCACTGGCAGTGATTTCAGTTGCGCCAGCCACACGCCGTTATCGCCTTGTACCAGCGACTGCGTGCGGGCGTTCGGCTTGACCTTGAGTTGCAGGGTGCGCATGCCGGAAGTCTGCCAGCATGCGCACCGTGTTGCGAATGAATCAGTTGGTCTTGCTCAGCTTGGATGATATTCCGTCGAATGTCGCCTTGTCGGACTGTGCAAGGTGCGGATGTCCGACCATGAAGCCCATCGACATGGAGCCCCGAACGTAATAGGTCTCGCCGGCATCGGCTTCCATGTTGAGTGTGTCCTTTGCTTCGGAATGTACGACGTAGGAATGTTTGCCCGGTGCCACAGTGACAATGAAATAGTCGCGGTTGCCCAACTTGCCCAATTCCTGCTCGCCTTCGCGCACCTTGAAACTGATGGCCGCTCCCATCCCGGAAGGACGGAAGAACACGATCTGGGCCTTGTCCGCCGGAGCGGGGCCGACGAGGCCTTGCGGTTCAGTGCTGGCGACAGCCGGGGCAGGTGTTGCTATCGGTGCTTGCGCGGTTGCCGGGGCAGGTGTTGCTGTCGGTGCTTGCGCGGTTGCCGGGGCAGGTGTTGCTGTCGGTACTTGCGCGGCTGCCGGCAGTGCGGTCGTCGGTGCTTGTTGCACCGGCATTGCCTGGTCGGTCGTTGTTGCCTGTTGCATCGGCATGGCGATGGCTCCCTGTGCCATGACCGGCAGCGTGATGAGCGAGCAGACGAGGGCGACGGCCAGTGCGGCGAGAGTGCGTTTCATTCGTGAATTTCCTCTACGGTTGAGATGTGACGGGCGAATCGGTGGATGCGAATGGCGTGTCCTGCGCGAGCTTCGCCGACATCGGCGTGCCGGCAGGAATCGTGACGCTGCCGCCATTGACGAACAAGCCGAAGACGCCGACGGCGAGGCTGACCGCCATGGAGACATTGCTACGATCCTTGCCGACACCGTTGCCGGCAGACAGTCGCGAGCGCAGTGCAATCACCCGCTCTCCCAATTGGATGGAGCGCGCGGACACCGACAACTTGCCGGGTGCACCGCCAGCGCCGCCGGATTGCGAATCGATGACCTCACCGCTGGCCGGGGTTCCGGAAGGGATGACGATGCGTCCATCCAGCATCACGTCTTCGCTGACATGCATGGTGACGGCATCCCCGGGTTTGAGGACTGCGGAAGACCATTCCTTGTCGGAGGCCAGGGGGATCGCCAATCCCGCTGCCAGGAATTCTCCTGAGGGTGCCGGTGCGGCCTTTTCTGCGGGTACCGATGTCAGGGCCGCTGATGGCGCTGGTGCGCCCACTGGTTCTGGAGGTGTCGCGGGCGTCTTGGTTGGTACGGGCGACTGTGGCGCATTTGCTGCTGCATCGGCAGGTGGCGCGGTTGTCGATGGAATCCGTATCGCAGCATCGCCGCTGGCATTGGCGGCGGCCTGCACCGGAAATGCGCTTTGCGCAGCAGCATTCACGCACGCGAATACGCACGCGCAGGCAATGATCCGAATCCCCAACATCGACCTCTTCCCCCCGAAGAACGCACCGACTCTAGCCGAGTCGGTAGGGGCGCCGTCAAGCTGTCAAATATGCAAATCCAGGTATTTGGGCATCCCGTCACGCGCATACGGCGGATAAGCTTCGCCGCGGATCAGCGGTTGCAGGTAGCGACGCGCTTCCGCGGTGATGCCGTAACCATCGTCGCGGATGAAGTCCGCCGGCATCTTCTTCTCGGCGTTGGCGATCTCGCTCAACGGCGCCGGCACGATCTTCCAGCGATACGGCGAATCGGACAAGCGGCGGATCACCGGCATCGTCGCGTTCAAGCCCTTCAATGCGTATTGCACTGCCTTGCGTCCAACCGCACGCGCCTGTTCGAAATCGGTTTGCGAGGCGATGTGGCGCGCCGAGCGTTGCAGGTAATCGGGCAGTGTCCAGTGCACCTTCATGCCGAGCTGTTGCTGCACGCGACCGGCAAGATACGCGGCGACACCGCCAAGTTGGGTATGCCCAAAGGCGTCCTTGGAGGCCCCGGCGTCGGCGACGAAACGGCTCTCGGCATCGCGGATGCCTTCGCTCGCCACCACCACGCACCAGCCGACGCGATCGACCACCGCCTGCACCCGCGCGAGGAACGCGGCTTCGTCGTAGGCGCGTTCCGGGAACAGGATGATGTGCGGCGCTTCATCTTCCGTGCGCCCGGCGAGACCCGCCGCTGCGGCCAGCCAGCCGGCGTGGCGACCCATCGCCTCGTACACGAAGACCTTGGTCGAAGTCTTGGCCATCGCGGCGACGTCGAGCGCGCATTCGCGCACCGACACCGCGGTGTATTTCGCCGCGGAACCGAAACCGGGGCAGCAGTCGGTGACGGCAAGATCATTATCGACGGTCTTGGGCACGCCGATGCAGGTCAGCGGGTAATCGAATTCCTGCGCCAGTTGCGACACCTTCAATGCGGTATCGGCGGAATCGTTGCCGCCGTTGTAGAGGAACCAACGCACGTCATGGCGGCGGAACGTCTCCAGCAACTGTTCGTAGCGGGCGCGATCCTCTTCCAGCGATTTCAGCTTGACCCGGCAACTGCCGAAGGCGCCGCCCGGGGTGTGGGCCAGCATCCGCAGTTGTGTTGGCGTGAGCGCGGAGGTATCGAACAAATCGTCGTTCAAGGCGCCAAGGATGCCGTTGTGCGCGGCCAGCACCTTGACCTTGCGGCTGCGTGCTTCGCTGATGACGCCGGCAGCGGTGGTGTTGATCACTGCGGTCACGCCACCGGATTGGGCGTAGAGCAGGGTGCCTTGGGACGGACTGGGGCGGGCCATGCGGGGGATCCTGGCTGGGATTTGGGGCGGGATGCGCTAAGCTGGCACGGAGTCCGGATGGAGTCCAGCGTCCGGGAACAACCGTATTTACATGGAGTGAGCATGCGACTGGTTCTCCTTGGCCCTCCCGGCTCCGGCAAGGGCACGCAGGCCGTGCGCCTGAAGGAACACTTGCAGGTGCCACATATTTCCACCGGCGACCTGCTGCGGGCAGAGGTGGCGGCCGGCAGCAAACTGGGCCTGGAGGCTTCGGTGGTGATGGCGCGCGGCGAACTGGTCAGCGATGCCATCCTGCTCGGCATGCTGGAAGATCGTTTCTCGCGCCCCGATACCGCGAATGGTTTCATCCTCGACGGCTATCCGCGCAACCGCGCGCAGGCGCAGGCACTCGACACATTGCTGGCGAAGATCGGCCAACCCGCCGATGTCGCCGTGCTGCTGGAAGTGCCGTCGGAATTGCTGGTGGAACGCATCGCCGGCCGTGCCAAGGCCGAAGGTCGCGCCGACGACACCCCGGAATCGGTGCGCACGCGCCTCAAGGTGTATTCCGACCAGACCGCGCCGGTGATCGATCACTACCGTCAGCACGACATCCTGCGTGCGGTCGATGGCGTCGGCAGCCTCAACGAGGTGTTCGCCCGCATCATCGAATCGCTCGGTGCCGGTCAAGCGGTTGGTTGAGAAATATCGTCATCCCGAAGGCAACATGAAACTGCACATCCTCGGCATCGCCGGAACCTTCATGGGCGGCGTTGCCGCACTCGCGCGCGAACTCGGCCACGCCGTCGAAGGCAGCGATCAGGCGGTGTATCCGCCGATGTCCACCCAGCTGGAAAAACTTGGCATCCAGCTCAGCCAAGGCTGCGCGGCGGACAACATCTCGCCCGACTGCGATGCCATCGTCATCGGCAATGCGCTGTCGCGCGGCAACCCCGCGGTCGAGCATGTGCTGGATCACGCGTTGCCCTACACCTCGGGCGCGGAATGGCTGCGTGACCACGTGCTGCCCGGGCGCACCACGATCGCGGTTGCCGGAACGCACGGCAAGACCACCACCACCACCATCGCCACGTTCCTGCTGGAAGCCGCCGGCCGCGCGCCGGGCTTCCTGATCGGCGGCGTCGCCGAGGATTTCGGCGTGTCGGCGCGCATTGGCGCGGGCAAGGAATTCGTGGTCGAGGCCGACGAATACGACACCGCGTTCTTCGACAAGCGCAGCAAGTTCGTCCACTACCGGCCGCAGGTCGCGATCCTCAACAACCTCGAATACGACCACGCCGACATCTTTCCCGACCTTGCCGCGATCGAGCGCCAGTTCCACCACCTTGTACGCACGGTGCCGGGCAACGGCCGCCTGATCGTCAACGGCGAAGACAAGAACCTCAAGCGCGTGCTGGAGATGGGCTGCTGGACGCCGGTCGAGACTTTCGGCATCGGCGACGGCTACGATTGGTCGGCGCGCTTGGTCGAGAACGACGGCAGCGCGTTCGACGTCATCCACAAGGACGCCGTGGTCGGAACGGTGCGCTGGCCGATGCTTGGTCGCCACAACGTGATGAACGGACTCGCGGCGCTGGCGGCCTGCCATGCGGTGGGTGTCGACGTCGCCTCGGTGATTCCGGCGCTGGCAAATTTCCGCAGCGTCAAACGTCGACTGGAAGTGGTCGGCGACGTCGGCGACGTCACCGTCTACGACGATTTCGCCCATCACCCGACTGCGATCATGACCACCCTGGCCGGCTTGCGCGCACGTGTCGGCAACGCGCGGATCGTGGTGGCGATGGAGCCGCGCAGCAACTCGATGCGGTTGGGCGCACACGCCGATGCACTGGCGCCATCGCTGGAAGGCGCCGACGCGGTGGTCTTCCTCGCGCGGCCCGAACTGCCGTGGGACGCGGTGAAAGTGATCGGCGCGCTGCGCGGCGAGGCGATCGCCGTACCCGATGCCGATGCCCTGATCGCCGAACTGCGCAAGCGCGTGCACGCCGGAGACCACGTGGTGTTCATGTCGAACGGCGGCTTCGATGGCGCGCCGCGGCGTTTCGTCGAAGTGCTGCGCGACCACACCTGACCGACACGCCTGGTAACCGATGTGCCTTAGACTTCCGGTTCGATCTCTCTGGAAGTCATCGACCCATGGCCACACTGCGCGGCAAGACCCTGTTCATCACCGGCGCCTCGCGTGGCATCGGCCGTGCCATCGCCCTGCGCGCCGCGCGTGACGGCGCCAACATCGCCATCGTCGCCAAGTCCAGTGTCGCCAATCCGAAACTGCCGGGCACCATCCACAGCGTCGCCGAGGAAGTGCGCGCCGCCGGTGGCCAGGCGCTGGCGATCCAGTGCGACATCCGCGAAGAGGACCAGGTCAAGGCGGCGGTCGCCGCCACCGTCGATGCCTTCGGCGGACTCGACACCCTCGTCAACAATGCCAGCGCGATCTGGCTGGCGGGCGTGCTCGACACGCCGATGAAGCGCTACGACCTGATGACCGGCGTCAACTCGCGCGGCAGCTTCCTGTGCGCGCAGGCCTGCCTGCCGGAACTGCTGAAGTCGCCGAACCCGCACATCCTCACCCTGGCGCCGCCGCCTTCATTGGAACCGAAGTGGTGGGCCGGGCACACCGCCTACACCCTGGCGAAGATGGGCATGAGCTTCGTCACCCTGGGACTGGCCGGCGAGTTTGGCCGTCAGGGCGTGGCGGTGAACGCGCTGTGGCCGAAGACAATCGTAGCGACCGACGCACTCAACATGATCCCCGGCATCGACCTTGACCGTTGCCGCAAACCCGAGATCGTCGCCGACGCCGTGCATGCGGTGTTGTTGCGCGATGCCAAATCCAGCAATGGCCGCTTCTTCATCGACGAAGAAGTGCTGCGCGAAGCCGGCGTCACCGATTTCAGCCAGTACGCGGTCGATCCCTCGAAGCCGCTGCTGCCCGATCTGTTCCTCGACCCCTGATCGAACCGGATGCCTGAGCGATGAAATACCTCCACACCATGATCCGCGTACGCGATCTCGACGCCACGCTGCGTTTTTTCTGCGAAGGCATCGGCCTGCGCGAAACGCGACGCATGGAAAACGAGAAAGGCCGCTACACACTGGTCTTCCTCGCCGCCGATGAAACCCCGAACGCCGAGATCGAACTGACCTACAACTGGCCCGATGCCAACGGCAACACCGAGGACTACGGCAGCGCGCGCAATTTCGGCCACCTCGCGTTTCGCGTCGACGACATCTATGCCACCTGCGCGCGGCTGATGGCGCTGGGCTACACCATCCACCGCCCCCCGCGCGACGGCCACATGGCCTTCGTGCGCTCGCCCGACCTGATTTCGGTGGAACTGTTGCAGGACGGCCACCTTCCGCCCGCCGAACCGTGGGCATCGATGCCCAATGCCGGCACCTGGTAATCCTCTTTCGTCATTCCGAGGCAGCGCCGAGGAATCTGCTTCATCCGGAACACAGACATGACCAATACCCAGGATCTCCTCGCCCTCGGCCGCGATTACTACGTGCCGGTGTACCGCCAGCGCGGGATGGTGCTGGAACGCGGGCGGGGTTCGCGCGTGTGGGACAGCGACGGTCGCGAATACATCGATTTCTCCGCCGGCATCGCCGTGTGCGGGCTCGGCCACGCCCATCCGGCGCTGATTGAAGCCTTGACCACGCAGGCGCATAAGCTCTGGCATACCAGCAACGTGTTCCATAGCGAACCGCCACTGCGTCTCGCCGAAGAACTGGTCGCAGCCTCGCGTTTCGCCAAGCGGGTGTTCTTCTGCAATTCCGGCGCCGAAGCCAACGAAGCCGCGATCAAGCTGGCGCGTCGCCACGCCGCGGCGCAGGGCCGGCCGCCGGAACGACGCGTGATCGTCACCTGTCGCGGCAGTTTCCACGGTCGCACGCTGGCCACGGTTACCGCGACCGCGCAACCGAAATACCAGGAAGGCTACGAGCCACTGCCGGGTGGCTTCCGTTACGTCGATTTCAACGATCTCGCCCAGCTCGACGCCGCGATGGCATCAGGCGATGTCTGCGCGGTGATGATCGAACCGGTGCAGGGCGAGGGCGGGGTGATGCCGGCCGCCGATGGCTACCTACGCGGCGTGCGCGAACTCTGCGATCGCCACGGCGCGTTGCTGGTGCTGGATGAAATCCAGGCCGGCATGGGTCGCACCGGCACGCTGTTCGCGCATCGTCAGGATGGCGTGGTGCCCGATGTCGTCACCCTGGCCAAGGCGCTCGGCGGCGGCATTCCCATCGGCGCGCTGCTGGTCGGCGAGCGCGCGGCAGATACGCTGCAATACGGATCGCACGGCACCACCTTCGGCGGCAATCCGCTGTCGGCAGCGGTCGCGCGCGTGGCCTTGCGCGAGTTGTCGTCGCCACGGATCGAAGCCAATGTCGCGCGCCAGTCACAGGCGATCCGCGATGGCCTTGCCGCGACCAACGCCAAACTCGATGTGTTCTCCGAAGTGCGCGGACGCGGCCTGATGCTCGGCGCAGTGCTGAAACCGCAATACGCAGGCAAGGCCGGAGACATTCTCGATCTCGCCGCCGCACAAGGCTTGCTGCTGCTGCAGGCCGGTCCCGATGTGTTGCGTTTCGTGCCCGCGCTCAACATCGGTGATGCTGATGTTGCCGAAGGTTTGGCGCGGCTCGAGCGTGCCTTGCAGGCGTTCGTTACGGCCTGATCAGCCGCGTTATGCGGGCAGCACTCCGTTCTCCACCAGCGCGGCACGTAACGTCGCCGCATCGCGGAAGTGCTGCCCCTGCAAGCCCGCGGCCCGCGCGCCATCGACGTTCGCGGCCTTGTCATCGGTGAAAAGAATGCACTCCGGCGCGATTCCCAAACGTTCCGCGCAGGCGAGGAAGATCGCGGGATCGGGTTTGGCGAGTTTCAGCTGCGCCGAACAGAACACGCGGTCGCCAAAGAATCCGGCGAATTCCGGGCAGATCGCCGCGAAGTGATCGCGCACCAGCAATCCGTTGTTGGTGAGGATGGCGAGCGTCGCGCGTCCGGACAGTTCCTGCACCAGCGCGATCATCTCGGGATCGGGTGTCATCGCTGCCGCCCGTGCGACGATGCAATCGTCCAGCGTCACCGTGACGCCGAGCCGACGCGAGATCGCGCGTGCATGTTCCCGTGGATCGAAGCGGCCAAGATCGGATTCGCGTTCCAGCCCCGAGGTGAACAGCTCGGCATGGACGCTTGCCGGCGAAAAACCAATGCGCTGCGCCAGCACCTGCACGCGCCGCTCGTGGTCGTAGTCCGTCAGTGTGTGATCGAGATCGAACAGGACGCAGGTTGGTGCAATCATCCCGCGGCGATCTCCGCAAAGGCCTCGCGCGCAGCGGCGACCGTGGCATCGATTTCCGCCTGCGCATGCGCCGATGACATGAAGCCGGCCTCGAACGCCGATGGCGCCAGGAACACGCCGCGTTCCAGCATCGCGTGGAAGAAACGATTGAAGCGCGCGCTGTCGCAGGCCACGGCCTGTGCATAGGTATCAACTTTCTCCGCGCTGAAGAACAGCCCGAACATGCCACCGACACGTTGCGTCGAGAACGCCACGCCGGCATCGCGCGCCGCTGCTTCCAGACCGTCGCACAAGGCGTTGGTCTTCGCTTCCAGCGCGTCGTAAAAGCCCGGTGCCTGCACCAGATCGAGCATCGCCAGGCCCGCCGCCATCGCCACCGGATTGCCGCTGAGCGTGCCGGCCTGGTAGATCGGGCCGGCCGGTGCGATCTGCTGCATCAACTCGCGGCGACCGCCGTAAGCGCCCACCGGCATGCCACCGCCGATCACCTTGCCGAAGGTGGAAAGATCGGGCGCCACCCCGTAGCGCGCCTGCGCGCCGCCCAGTGCCACGCGGAAGCCGGTCATCACTTCGTCGAAGATCAGCAGCGCGCCGTGTTGCGTGCACAACTCGCGCAACTGTTGCAGGAAACCGGCGCGCGGCGGCAGGCAATTGGCATTGCCGACCACCGGCTCGATGATCAGCGCGGCGATGTCGTCGCCGTGTTCGTCGAACAGTTTCTCCGCAGCCTCGATGTCGTTGTAGGGCAGCGTCAGGGTGAGATCGGCCAGCGCCTTGGGCACGCCCGGCGAGGTCGGCACGCCGAAGGTCAGCGCGCCGCTGCCGGCCTTCACCAGGAAGGAATCGCCGTGGCCGTGGTAGCAGCCCTCGAACTTGACGATGCGCGCGCGCCCGGTTGCGCCGCGTGCCAGGCGGATCGCTGACAGCGTCGCTTCGGTACCGGAATTCACCATCCGCACCATCTCGCAGCTCGGGATCAGCCGCGTGATCGTCTCCGCCATCGTCACTTCCAGCGGATTCGGCGTGCCGAACGACAAGCCATCGCGCGCCGTGGCAATCACCGCATCCAGCACCTGCGGATGGTTGTGGCCGACGATCATCGGGCCCCACGAACCGACGTAGTCGATATAGCGGTTGCCATCGACGTCAAACAGATAAGCACCATCGGCGCGCTGAGTGAAGAACGGTTCGCCGCCCACCGACTTGAACGCGCGCACCGGCGAGTTCACCCCGCCGGGCATCAGCGCCTGGGCGCGGGTGAACAGGTCGTGCGAACGGGAAGTGTCCATGGGTCTCTCGTATTGATCAGTCAAAAGCAGCTGCGCAGGCGCGCGCTGCGGAAACAGGGTCAGTCGCGTCGAACACGCCGCTGATCACCGCGACCAGATCGGCGCCGGCTGCGACAGCCATGCGCACATTGTCCGGGGTGATGCCGCCGATCGCCACTCGCGGCACGCCCAGCGGCGCGGCTGCGGCGAACAATTGCGGTGTCGCCTTGCGTGCATGCGGTTTGGTGGATGAGGGAAACAGCGCGCCGAATGCGATGTAGTCGGCGCCTTGTGCCGCTGCGGTGCGCGCCAACTCGATACTGTCATAGCAACTCGCGCCGATGATCGCGTCGCTGCCGAGCCGAACGCGCGCCGTGGCGATCGCGCCATCGTCTTCACCCAAATGCACGCCCGCTGCAGTCACCGCCGCCGCAAGCTCGACATCGTCATTGATGATCAACGGCACGTGGAATTCGGCGCACAACGCCTGCAATGCCTGCGCGCGTTCCAATCGCGATCCCGGATCGGCCAGCTTGTCGCGGTATTGCAGCAACGCCGCGAACTGCAGCAGCGCGCGCACGCGTTGGACCAGCCGCAGCGTGTCGCCGTCCTCCGGCGTGATCAGGTACAGGCCGCGTGCGGGCATGGCGTTGTGTCGGGACAAGGAAGGGGGCACGTGGATGATGGCTGGCCTGCATGGGACAATGGCGCATCTTCCCGCATCCAGCCTGACATGTCCGAACTTGCCGTTGCCGCCGATACCCCCTTCCGCACCTGGATGTGCGTGGTCTGCGGCTTCATCTACGACGAGGCGCTGGGATTGCCGGAAGAAGGCCTCGCCGCCGGCACCCGCTGGGAAGACATCCCGGACACCTGGACGTGCCCGGATTGCGGCGTCACCAAGGATGATTTCGAGATGACCGAGATCTGATCCCCCGATCCTGCGGCGCTCGCGATGGCGCTTATTGGCCGATCGCGCCCGGCTTGACCGCCAGCACGGCGCCATCCTTCAGGTTCATCGCGTCGGCCTGGCCGGCGTTCAGCTCCAGCACGTAGCGCGCCGGGACATTGCTCGGATAGGGCGGGCACTGGTCGCCCAGGGTGCACGGCGGCACATTGCGCTGCTGCGCCACCAGCTTCAGGCCATTGTCGAAATAGAGGATATCCAGCGGAATCTTGGTGTTTTTCATCCAATAGGCTTGAGGTTCCTGGCGGTCATGGATAAACAGCATCCCGTGGTCCCCGGTCATGCTGTCGCGGAACATCAGCCCGCGTTCACGTTGATCCTCGGTTTTGGCCAATTCCACGTCATAACGGTGGCCCTGCAGCTCCACCCAGGCGGTGGATTGCACCGAATTGGCGCAGCCGGAAGCCAGCAGGGACAGGGAGACGAGCAGGGCAAGGCGGAACTGGCGCATCGATTCTGACCACGGAAATGAGGGGATTCCGTGCATCTTGCCGGTTGCCGGGGAGGCGTCAAGAAAAAATGTTTCCGGAAACGCTTGACTCCCCATTCACGTTCGGTATTATTCGCAGCCCGGCCAGACGCAGCGGCCTTCGGAAACGAAGAAAGCAGTTGACGGACACGGAAATCGCGCTATCATGGGCGGCTCACTCCAGCGGAAACGCTGGCAGTGAAGGAAACAAGATTTTCGCTGCAGGTTGTTGACGGTAGCGAAAAACGAGCTAAGATATGCGGCTCACTTCGGCGAAAGTTTCGGAGTGAAACGAAAGAAAAAAGTTCGCTGCAAGGTGTTGACGGTAGCGAAAAACGTTGTATAGTAGTCGGCTCCCTGAAGCGAAACGCGAACGGGACAAGACGGGGAAGGCGCTGAGGCCCAACCGGTTCTATGACAAGGTGTACGCAGGAAACTTGTGCGGACGTCTGGCGGTGGCAACTGTCCAT
>NZ_NPZB01000001.1:0-75000 GCF_002895945.1 Solilutibacter silvestris | reverse complement strand
AAAGGGCCATTCAGATGAAATTGAGTAGGGCGGGGCACGAGAAACCCTGTCTGAACATGGGGGGACCATCCTCCAAGGCTAAATACTCCTGACCGACCGATAGTGAACCAGTACCGTGAGGGAAAGGCGAAAAGAACCCTGGTGAAGGGAGTGAAATAGAACCTGAAACCGTGTGCGTACAAGCAGTAGGAGCCCCTTCGTGGGGTGACTGCGTACCTTTTGTATAATGGGTCAGCGACTTATTGTTCGTGGCAAGCTTAACCGTATAGGGGAGGCGAAGGGAAACCGAGTCTGATAAGGGCGCATAGTCGCGGGCAATAGACCCGAAACCGGGTGATCTAGTCATGGCCAGGGTGAAGGTCCGGTAACACGGACTGGAGGCCCGAACCCACGTCTGTTGCAAAAGACGGGGATGAGCTGTGATTAGGAGTGAAAAGCTAATCGAACCCGGAGATAGCTGGTTCTCCTCGAAAGCTATTTAGGTAGCGCCTCATGCGAATCCTCTTGGGGGTAGAGCACTGTCATGGCTAGGGGGTCATCGCGACTTACCAAACCATTGCAAACTCCGAATACCAAGACGGAATACATGGGAGACACACGGCGGGTGCTAACGTCCGTCGTGAAAAGGGAAACAACCCAGACCCACAGCTAAGGTCCCAAATTATCGCTAAGTGGTAAACGATGTGGAAAGGCACAGACAGCCAGGAGGTTGGCTTAGAAGCAGCCATCCTTTAAAGAAAGCGTAATAGCTCACTGGTCGAGTCGGTCTGCGCGGAAGATTTAACGGGGCTAAGCGATAAACCGAAGCTTGGGGTGCATCACTATGTGATGCGCGGTAGAGGAGCGTTCCGTACGCCAATGAAGGTGGATTGAGAAGTCTGCTGGAGGTATCGGAAGTGCGAATGCTGACATGAGTAACGACAATGCGGGTGAAAAGCCCGCACGCCGAAAGCCCAAGGTTTCCTTGCGCAACGTTAATCGGCGCAGGGTGAGTCGGCCCCTAAGGCGAGGCAGAAATGCGTAGTCGATGGGAAGCAGGTTAATATTCCTGCACCTCGCGTAAGTGCGATGGAGGGACGGAGAAGGTTAGGTCTACCCGGCGTTGGTTGTCCGGGGGAAAGGAGGTAGGTATGTGTCTTAGGCAAATCCGGGACACTTTATACCGAGCACCGAGACGAGCTCTTTAGAGCGAAGTGACTAACACCACGCTTCCAGGAAAAGCTCCTAAGCTTCAGCTTACGAAGACCGTACCGTAAACCGACACAGGTGGGTAGGATGAGAATTCTCAGGCGCTTGAGAGAACTCGGGTGAAGGAACTAGGCAAAATGGTACCGTAACTTCGGGAGAAGGTACGCCCTCGTTCGTGGTCACGTGCGTGACTGAGCGAATGGGGGTCGCAGATACCAGGCCGCTGCGACTGTTTATCAAAAACACAGCACTCTGCAAACACGAAAGTGGACGTATAGGGTGTGACGCCTGCCCGGTGCTGGAAGGTTAATTGATGGGGTCAGCCGCAAGGCGAAGCTCTTGATCGAAGCCCCAGTAAACGGCGGCCGTAACTATAACGGTCCTAAGGTAGCGAAATTCCTTGTCGGGTAAGTTCCGACCTGCACGAATGGCGTAACGACAGCGGCGCTGTCTCCACCCGAGACTCAGTGAAATTGAAATCGCTGTGAAGATGCAGCGTTCCCGTGGCAAGACGGAAAGACCCCGTGAACCTTTACTATAGCTTTACATTGAACGTTGAGTTCGTCTGTGTAGGATAGGTGGGAGGCTTTGAAGCGATGGCGCTAGCTGTCGTGGAGCCAACCTTGAAATACCACCCTGATGTGCTTGACGTTCTAACCTGGGTCCGTAATCCGGATCGGGGACCATGTATGGTGGGTAGTTTGACTGGGGCGGTCTCCTCCTAAAGAGTAACGGAGGAGCTCGAAGGTACGCTCAGCGCGGTCGGACATCGCGCACTGTGTGCAAAGGCATAAGCGTGCTTGACTGCAAGATCGACGGATCAAGCAGGTACGAAAGTAGGACTTAGTGATCCGGTGGTTCTGTATGGAAGGGCCATCGCTCAACGGATAAAAGGTACTCCGGGGATAACAGGCTGATTCCACCCAAGAGTTCATATCGACGGTGGAGTTTGGCACCTCGATGTCGGCTCATCACATCCTGGGGCTGTAGTCGGTCCCAAGGGTATGGCTGTTCGCCATTTAAAGTGGTACGCGAGCTGGGTTCAGAACGTCGTGAGACAGTTCGGTCCCTATCTGCCATGGGCGTTGGAAATTTGAGAGGGGCTGCTCCTAGTACGAGAGGACCGGAGTGGACGAACCCCTGGTGTTCCGGTTGTCACGCCAGTGGCATTGCCGGGTAGCTATGTTCGGAAGCGATAACCGCTGAAAGCATCTAAGCGGGAAGCGCGCCTCAAGATGAGATTTCCCGGGGCACAAGCCCCCTGAAGGCACCATCAAGACTAGGTGGTTGATAGGCTGGGTGTGTAAGTACAGTAATGTATTGAGCTAACCAGTACTAATGAGCCGTGCGGCTTGACCATATAACCTCAAGTGGCCTTGGACCCAATCGACGCGATTGGCGGTCTGACGCAAAACTAAAGTTCTCGCTACGTTCCACCTTCTGCAAGATAGCGTCGATGCGTTTGCATTCGACGATGTCTTCAACCAGTTTCCTGGCGACATTAGCGCTGTGGTACCACCCGATCCCATTCCGAACTCGGAAGTGAAACGCAGCTGCGCCGATGGTAGTGTGCATTTAGCATGTGAGAGTAGGTCATCGCCAGGTTTTTACCCCGAAACGCCCAGCCAAAAGCTGGGCGTTTCTCTTTGAGCTCGATACCCCCAGCCAAAAGCCGGGGTTTTCTTTTTGCGCCATCGCCCAGCCAACAGCTGGGCGTTTTGTTGTCTGGAATTCGCCAGGATTCGTGCGTTATGTTGTGCAATTTTCGCCAGAATCGACGCCATGACCTCCGGCGCATGCCCTGTTCACGCGATACCGCGACAATATCGCGGATGAAAAAACTGCTGCCAGCCTTGCTTGCCGTGACCGTCCTGCTGCCCATGCGCTCGGCCGAAGCGCGCACGGTGTATCGCTGCGTGCGCGGCAATACCGTGAGCCTGGCCACGGCACCTGAACCGGGATCGAAATGCGTCGCGAAGGAGATCGACGACAATGCCGCCAAATTGCCGAATTTGTGGGGCGATCTCGGCGTGATCAACGGCACCCTGTACGAACGCCAGCAGGACGGCAAGACCGTCTACAGCACGCGCAACCTGCTGGGATCGACGCCGGTGCTGAAATTCTTCGTGCAGACCCCGCCGGGTTCGCCGGCGCACGAAGGTTTGGGCAAGGTCAGCAAGCCACGTCTCGACCTGTTCGCGAAGGAGTTCAAGGCCGCGGCCAAGAAGACCCATGTCGATGATGCTTTCTTGCGTGCGATTGCCCACGCCGAAAGCGGTTTCGACGAGCGCGCGACCTCGCCGAAGGGCGCGCAGGGCGTGATGCAGTTGATGCCGGACACCGCGCGTGAACTCGGTGTCGCAGATCCCTATGCGCATGGGCAATCGATCGGCGGTGGCGCACGCCTGCTGCAGAAACTGCTGGTGCTCTACAAGGGCGATTACAGCCGCGCGGCGGCGGCCTACAACGCCGGCACCGGCGCGGTGGCGAAGTACGGCGGCATCCCGCCGTACCGCGAAACCGTCGACTACGTGCAGAAGGTCGATGCGTTGCATGCCGCGTATCGCATGGCGATGAAATTGCCGCCATTGCAGCCTTTGCTGCGAGCCGCGCAATGACGACCGCCATTCGCATGGTCGGCTTCGATGCCGACGACACGCTCTGGAAAAGCGAGGACTATTACCGTGCCGCCGAAGCCGAGTTCCGGCGCATCGTCGCGGGTTACATCGACCTGGGCGATCTCGGCGGCCGCTTGTACGAGGTGGAGAAGCGCAATCTCGCGGTGTTCGGCTATGGCGCCAAGGGCATGGTGCTGTCGATGGTCGAGGCCGCGATCGAAGTCACCGACGCGCGGATCGTCGCCGCGGATATCCATCGCATCGTCTCGTTGGGGCGCGGATTGCTGCTGCATCCGGTCGAGCTTTTGCCGGGAATTTCCGCTGCGGTCGATGCCATGGCCGCGCGTTTCCCGGTGGTGCTGATCACCAAGGGCGACCTGTTCCACCAGGAAGCAAAGGTGCGCGCGTCGGGATTGGCCGATCGCTTCCAGCGCATCGAGATCGTCAGTGAAAAGGATCCCGAGACCTACGCCCGCCTGTTCCACGAGTTCGGCGTGCGCCCGGAGGAATTCGTGATGGTGGGGAATTCGCTGCGTTCGGACATCGCGCCGGTGCTGGAATTGGGCGGCGCCGGCATCCACATCCCCTACCACGTCACCTGGGCGCACGAGGCCGAGCACGATGTCGACGCGGCGCATCCGCGCCTGCGCCAGGTCGACGATGCCTCGGGCATCTTCGCGGCGGTCGCCGACCTCGCGTTCGGAAACGGCTGACAGACTGCGCCCCGCTGGCGCGCGAAGCTGAGTCCATCGCAATGGCGAGGGCAGGCATGAAGCAGATTGGAATGATCGTGTTGCTGGCATTGGCCAGCGGCGGCGCAGGGGCGGGCGAAGTGCACCAATGCCTCGGGCACGGCGGCACGGTGAGTTATGTCGATGGCGATTGCCCGGCAGGCACCCATGCCGGCTGGACCCGCAGCTACGACGATGACCGTGCCGGCCAGACGCGCGCGATCCGCCAGCGCCAGTTGGAAACACTGGAATGGCAGCGCAGCAATCGAGCGGAGGTCTCGGCGCTGATGCGGGTGCGTCGTGGCGGCCGGGTGGCATCGGCCCGGGGCGGTGATGGCATGAATCACTGCCAGCGTGCCCGCCACCATCGCGACCGCAGCCGCGACCGCGAATTCAGGACGATGACTTACGACCGCATGATCGCCCTCGACGATGGCGTCCGCGAGGCTTGCCGCTGATAACAGGCGGCTTCGCTGCCGTTCAAGCAGGCGGTGCTATGGTGTCGCACGCTCGCCGGGTGGTGGGCTTCGATGCCATTCATGACGCAATCCTTACGTGCCCTGCTGATCGCCTGTCTCGCCTGCGGATTTGCATGGGCACCACAGGCACGGGCCGAGGATGCGCTGGACTGCCATCTCAAGTTCAATCTCGAAGGCTGGTCGGCGTTCTACAAGACCGCGTCGGGGACCGGGGTGGTCAGCTGCAGCAACGGCGACCACCTGCCGGTGACGATCGTCTCGCGCGGCGGCGGCCTGACGTTCGGCAAATCACGCATCACCGATGGCGTCGGTGAATTCACCGGCATTGCCAACATCCACGACGTCCTCGGTTCCTATGCCGCGGCCGAGGCGCATATCGGCGCGGTGAAATCACGGCAGGTGCAGGTCGTGACCAAGGGCAACGTCTCGCTCGCGCTCAAGGGCAAGGGCGACGGCTGGGACATCGGCGTGTCGCTGGCCAGCTTCACCCTCAAGCCGCGCTGACCTTCGCCCGCGCATGACGGTGCATGGCACACTGATGCCATGGACACAGTACTGGAATGCGTCGAGACGGTCGTCGGACAGGGCGAGCCGCAATGGTCGGTGGTGTGGCTACACGGGCTGGGTGCCGACGGCCATGATTTCGCGCCGATCGTTCCCGAATTGCGTCGAGCCGGTTGGCCGACGGTGCGCTTCGTGTTCCCGCATGCGCCGGTGCGCCCGGTCACGATCAACGGTGGCATGCGGATGCGCGCGTGGTACGACATCGCGCATGTCGATCTCGCCAATCGCGCCGATGAAGTCGGCGTACAGGAATCGATCGCGCAGGCGGAGGCGCTGATCGCGCGCGAAGTGGCGCGCGGCGTGCCGGAATCGCGGATCGTGCTGGCCGGGTTCTCGCAGGGTGGTGCGGTGACGCTGGCGCTCGGCGTCCGCCGCGAACGTCCGCTGGCGGGACTGGTCGCGCTTTCCACCTATCTGCCGGCGCCGGAACGCGCCAAGGCCGAATGTCCCAGGGATACGGTCAAGCCGCCGGTGTTCATGGCGCACGGGCTGGGCGATCCGGTGGTGCCGTATCTCGCCGGCGAGCTGAGTGCGGAAGTGCTGCGCGAATGCGGGTTCGCAGTGGAATGGCACGCCTACCCGATGATGCACGCGGTGATGCCGCAGGAGCTCTCCGACCTGTCCGACTGGTTCGAGGCACGGTTCCGCGCCGCCTGAGCGCGCGTTACCATCGCGGCACGACAGGTTGTGGGGACACAGTCGGGTGCAGGACATGGGTGGCCATCAGATATTGCGCGTGCTCGTTGTCGACGACGAGCCGTTGGCGCGTGAGCGCCTGCATTCGCTGCTGCAACAAGCACCGGGAGTGCTGGTGTCCGGCGCGGCCGGCAATGGCGACGAGGCGATGGAGATGGCGCGGCGGTCGCCGCCCGACCTGGTGCTGCTCGATATCGCGATGCCGGGCCGCGATGGTCTGGAGATCGCACGCCAGTTGGCGGAGTTGCGGCCACGCCCGGGCATTGTTTTCGTTACCGCGCATGCCGAACATGCCGCCGCCGCGTTCGATGTCGAGGCGCTCGATTATCTGGTGAAGCCGGTACGACGCGAGCGTCTGGATGTGGCCTTGCAGCGTGCGCGCCAGTTCCTCGCCACCCGCGGCAGTTTCGCGGCCGATGGCAGTCGCGCGCATCTGCTGGTGCGCCAGCGTGGTGGCGTCCGCCGCATCGCCATCGACGAGGTGATCTATCTGCAGGCCGACGACAAGTACGTGATGGTGCATCACGCGCGCGGTGGCGACCTGATCGAGGAATCGCTGAAATCGCTGGAGGAAACGTTTCCCGGCCGCTTCCTGCGCATCCACCGCAATTGCCTGGTGGCACGGCGGGCGCTGGAAGGGTTGCGCCGCGATGGCGATGGCCAGTACCACGCGCTGCTGCACGGCGTCGCCGAGCCGCTGGAAATCAGCCGGCGCTGCCTGCCCGAGGTCCGCCAGGCGATCGAACAGGAATGATCGCTGGCGCGCGATAATGGCGGGATGAATCGCCTGCGCATCGCCACCCGCAAGAGTCCGCTCGCCCTGTGGCAGAGCGAGCACGTCGCCGAGCGGTTGCGTGCGGCGCATCCGGGTATCGAGATCGAACTGGTGCCGCTGTCCACCCGCGGCGACGAGATCCTCGATCGCTCATTGGTGGCGATCGGCGGCAAGGGCTTGTTCCTGAAGGAACTGGAAGTGGCGATGGAACGCGGCGAAGCCGATTGCGCGGTGCATTCGCTCAAGGATGTGCCGATGGTGCTCGATCCCGGCTTCATACTGCCGGCGATCCTCGAACGCGGCGATCATGCCGATGCCTTCGTCAGCAATCGATACGCGTCGATCGCGGAGTTGCCGCCAGGCGCCAGGGTTGGTACGACATCGTTGCGGCGGCAGGCGCAGTTGCGCGCGTTGCGTCCCGACGTGGAGATCGCTGATCTGCGCGGCAACGTCAACACCCGGCTGGCCAAGCTCGATGCCGGCGAGTACGACGCCATCCTGCTCGCCTGCGCGGGCCTGGAGCGACTCGGCTTCGGCGATCGCATCCGCGCGCGGCTGGACGCGCCGGATTGGCTGCCGGCACCGGCGCAGGGCGCGATCGCCATCGAATGCCGTGACGACGATGCGCGTGTCGCTGCGCTGCTTGCGGTGCTGGACGATCCCGCCACCCGCGCCTGTGTCGAGGCCGAGCGTGCGCTCAACCGCCGCCTGGATGGCAGTTGCCACGTGCCGATCGCCGCATTTGCGCAGTTGAAGGGTGGGCGGCTGGACCTGCAGGGACTGGTCGCCTCGGTGGCCGATGGCCGCAGCCTGCGCGTCCGTGGCGATGGCGATGCCGCCGCGCCCGATGCACTCGGAGAGCGGCTGGCCGACGAATTGCTGGCCACCGGTGCCCGGGCCTTGATCGCCGCAAGTTAAGCTATGGGTTGAGCCGCCTGCATCCTCATCATGGACCGCCACGAACGCATCCACGCACTTCATCGCATCTTCAAGTCGTCGCGTTATGCGGTGACGGTGCCGAGCCTGCAGGAACAGCTTGGCTGCTCGCGCGCCACGGTCTATCGCGACATCGCCTGGCTGCGCGATGCGCTGATGGCGCCAATCGTGGGCGACGGCGATGCCGGATTCCGCTACGACAGCCATGACGAATCACGTTTCGAATTGCCCGGCCTGTGGCTGAGTTCGGAAGAGCTGCATGCGTTGATGGCTGCGCAGGCCCTGATGGGCCACACCGGCGGCAACGTGCTGAACAGCGCGTTGGCGCCGCTGCAATCGCGCATCGAGAAATTGCTGGAAGAGCAGGCCGGCGGTCGGCGCTGGCCGATGGAACGCATTCGCGTACTGGGGCACAAGGCGCGCAAGATCGACGAGCATTCCTTCCGCACCGTCGCTTCGGCGACGCTGGAACGCAGGGAATTGAGTTTCGATTACCGCGCGCGCTCCACCGACGAAACCACGCGCCGCCATGTCTCGCCGCAGCGACTGACACACTACCGCGGCAACTGGTATCTCGACGGTTGGGATCATGATCGCGAGGCATTGCGCAGTTTCTCGGTCGATCGCATGACGGCCGCGAAAATGCTGGAAACGTCGGCGCGTGATATTCCCGAAGCCGAACTCGATCGCCATTTGGCCGGCGGCTACGGGATTTTCTCGGGCGACCCCAAGGGCGTTGCCATCATCCGTTTCAACGCCAAGTCCGCGCGCTGGGTCGCCGACGAACATTGGCATTCGCGCCAGGAAGGACGCTTCCTGCCCGATGGTTCCTACGAATTGAAGGTGCCGTACAGCAACGGTCGCGAATTGCTGATGGACATCCTGCAATATGGCGGTGACGCCGAGATCATCGAGCCGCGCAGCCTGCGCGAACAGGCCCGAACTTTGCTCACGCTGGCGGCGTCGAATTACGACCGTGGCTGAGAAGTCGCAGCCCCTGAGATGACCAAAGATCAGGCTTGCTCCATCACAACGATGGAGCCTCGCCATGCAGATCCGTTCGATCATCCACCCCGAACTCGTGTTGATGCTGCGTCGCGCCTTGCTGGCCGGATTGGCGCTGGTCGCGCTGGTGCCGGCCGCGCGCGGGTCGAGTGCCTGGCTGGGCTGGATGCCGTTGTGGCTGGTGCTGATGCCGGCGTGCGCGTTGTGGGTGGCGGAAGGGCTGCCGATGCCGCGGCTTTCAATGGTGGCAACCGCGCGTCGCGGCAATGGTCGTCGCGTCCAGGCGCGACGCTTGCGTCCGATGTGATCCCGGTGCGCCGACCCTGACTTCTGGCGGGTGAGGCCAGTATGTCCGCGTGCTAGTTTTGGCGATCACCCAAGACACGGATCGCCCCATGAATCACGGATTGCGCATCGCCTCGTTCGGCTCGATCGCCGTGGTCGCCGCCGCGCTGGGATTCACGGGAGCGGGCTACGCGGAGACAGCGATGCAGGACGGTTCCAAACAGGCAGAGGCCACGCCGGAAGATGCCAACCAGTGGCTGGAAGACATCCACGGCGACAAGCAGATGGCATGGGTGAAGGAACACAACGCCCGCACCGAGGCCGAACTTGGCGGCAAGCCCGGTTTCGCAAAACTGCAGTCCGATATCCGCGCGATCCTCGATTCCGACGCCAAGATTCCCGGCGTCTACAAGCAGGGCGAGTGGTACTACAACTTCTGGCAGGACAAGCAGCACGTGCGCGGCATCTGGCGGCGCACCACGCTGGCGGAATATCGCAAGGCGCAGCCGAAGTGGGAAACCATCATCGACCTCGACGCGCTCAACAAGGCCGAGGGCAGCAACTGGGTGTGGCACGGCGCGCAATGCCTGCGTCCGGCCTACAGAAAATGCCTGATCTCGCTGTCGCCGGGTGGTTCCGATGCGGACACCGCGCGCGAGTTCGACATGACGACGCGGCAGTTCGTGAAGGATGGTTTCGTCAAGCCGCTGGCCAAGGGCGGGCTCGACTGGATCGATGCCGACCACGTCTTCGTGCAGACCGATTTCGGCGCCGGTTCGATGACGACATCGGGCTATCCGCGCATCGCCAAGCTGTGGTCGCGCGGTACCCCGATGGCGGACGCGAAGGTGGTGTACGAAGGCAAGCCGGTCGACATGGCGATCAGTGCCAATCACGACGACACCCCCGGTTACGAGCGTGATTTCGTCAACCGCACCATCGATTTCTACAACAACGAAACTTTCCAGCGAAAAGCCGATGGCACGCTGGCGAAGATCGACGTGCCCGATTCGATGCAGCGTTATGTCGTGCGCGATTGGCTGGTGCTGGAACCGCGTACGGACTGGATGTTGGGCGGCAAGACCTACAAGGCCGGTTCGATGCTGGTCGCCAACTTCAACGACTGGATGGCTGGCAAGCGCGAGCTGACCGAACTGTTCGTACCGACCATGACGACTTCGCTGGCTGGCGCGACGTGGACGAAACATCACGTGGTGCTGAACATCCTCGATGACGTCAAGAACCACCTGCAGGTGTTGACGCCGAGGACGGGTGGCTGGAAGAAGAGCGAATTCGTCGGCGCGCCCGCGATTGGTGCGATCGGTATTTCGGCGGTCGATGCGGTGGAATCCGATGCGGTGTGGATGACGGCGTCCGGCTATCTCACCCCGACCACGCTGTCGATCGCAGAGATTGGCAAAGCACCGGAAAAACTCAAGTCGATGCCGGCATTCTTCGATGCCTCGAAGGACGTGGTGGAACAGCACTTCGTCACCTCGAAGGACGGTACGCGGGTGCCGTATTTCATCGTCCATCGCAAGGACATGAAGCTCGACGGCAACAACCCGACGTTGTTGTATGGCTACGGTGGTTTCGAGGTGTCGATGATGCCGGGCTATTCCGGAATCATCGGCAAGGCGTGGCTGAACGGGCCTGATGGGAGCGGGGGCGGCGTCTACGTGGTCGCCAACATCCGCGGTGGCGGCGAGTACGGTCCTCGCTGGCACGAAGCGGCACTCAAGCAGAATCGCCACAAGGCCTATGAGGATTTCGCGGCGGTCGCGCAGGACCTGATCGATCGCAAGATCACTTCGCCCAAGCGCCTCGGCACCATGGGCGGCAGCAACGGCGGCCTGCTGATGGGCAACATGCTCACGCAATACCCGCAGCTGTTCGGCGCGATCGTGATCCAGGTGCCGCTGCTCGACATGAAGCGCTACAGCCACCTGCTGGCCGGCGCCTCGTGGATGGCGGAGTACGGCGATCCCGATACCGCCGACTGGGATTACATCAAGACGTTCTCGGCCTACCAGTTGTTCGATCCGGCGAAGCAATATCCGCCGACCTTCATCTGGACCACCACGCGCGATGATCGCGTGCATCCCGGTCACGCCCGCAAGATGGCGGCGAAGATGGAAGCGGCCGGCAAGAACGTGCGCTATTTCGAGAACATCGAAGGCGGCCACGGCGCCGGTTCCACCAGCGAGCAGACCGCCAAGACCTGGGCGCTGAACTATGCCTTCCTGTGGGACGTGCTCGGGAAGAAGTGATGATGGACAACAGCAAACCGCAGCCGCCGCATCCGGCGAAGAAACCCCACGTCGTCACCGCGCCGTTCGGTGCGACGCGCGAAGACCCGTACTACTGGCTGCGCGATGACGCGCGCGAAAACCCGGAAATGCTGGCGTATCTCAATGCCGAGAACGCCTACGCCGATGCGATGTTGGCGCGCCTGAAGCCGCTGGAAAACACGCTGTACGACGAGATCGTCGCGCGCATCAAGCAGGACGACAGCTCGGTGCCGTATCGCGACCGTGGCTGGTGGTACTACTCGCGCTATGTCGCCGGACAGGACTATCCGGTGCACGCGCGACGCAAGGATGGCGCGAGGATCGATGCCGCTTCGATCCAGCAGGCCAACGCCGCCGGCGATTTCGCCGACGAGCAGGTGCTGCTCGACGTCAACGTATTGGCGCAGGGTCATGAGTACTACTCCGCGCATCCGGTGGCGATCAGCCGCGACAATCGCATGATGGCCTGGGCCGATGACACCAATGGCCGTCGCCAGTACACGCTGCGCTTCACCGATCTCGCCAGCGGTGCGGTATTGCCCGATGCCATTGCCGGCACCAGCGCCGATGCCGAGTGGGCCGACGACGGCCGCACGCTGCTCTACATCGAGAACGATCCGGAGACGCTGCTGACGGTGCGGGTGAAGAAACACGTACTCGGCAGCGATGTCGCGAACGATGTCGTGGTTTACCAGGAAGAAGACGACAGCTACTACATGGGGCTCGGCCGCACCCGCGACGATCTCTACATCACCATCGGCATGCACAGCACGGTGTCGAACGAGGAACGCTACGCGCCGGCCGCCGATCCTTCCGACTTCAAGGTGCTGGCGCCGCGCGAGCGCGATGTCGAATACGACGCCGATCATTTCGACGGGCGCTGGGTGATCCGCACCAATGCCCCGGACGCGAACGGCGTGCCCGCCAGGAATTTCAAGATCGTCACCGCGTCCGACGGCGACACGTCGCGCAGCGAGTGGCAGGACTGGATCGCGCACGATCCCGCGGTATTCATCGAAGGCATCGAACTGTTCGACGGATTCAGCGCCATCGACGAGCGTTCGCAGGGGTTGGAGCGCATCCGCATCCTCCACGCCGATGGTCGCGAGGAATACGTCAAGGCCGACGAATCCGCCTATTCGATGGGCCTCGAAGTCAATGCCGAGCCCTATACCGAGTGGTTGCGCTACAGCTACACCTCGCTGACAACACCGGCGATCACTTACGAGGTGAACATCAAAACTGGCGAGCGCCACCTGTTGAAGCAGCAGCCGGTGTTGGGTGGATTCGACCAGGGCAATTACGCCACCGAACGCGTGTGGGTGCAGGCGCGCGATGGCGTGCAGGTGCCGGTGTCGCTGGTCTATCGCAAGGACTTCAAGCGCGACGGCACGGCGGCGATGCTGCAGTACGGTTACGGCAGCTACGGGCATTCGATGGATCCTGCGTTCAGCGTCTCGATCATCAGCCTGCTCGATCGCGGCATGGTCTACGCGTTGGCGCACATCCGCGGCGGCGAGGAAATGGGCCGCGACTGGTACGACAACGGCAAGCTGTTCCAGAAGACGAATACCTTCAACGATTTCATCGATGTCACCCGCTGGCTGGTCGAACACGGATACGCGGCAAAGGATCGCGTCGCGGCGATGGGTGGCAGCGCCGGTGGCCTGTTGATGGGCGCGATCTCGAACATGGCGCCGCAGGCCTATCGGGTGATCCTGTCGCAGGTGCCGTTCGTGGACGTGGTGACGACGATGCTCGATCCGACCATTCCACTCACCACCAACGAGTACGACGAGTGGGGCAATCCGGAACGCAAGGACAGTTACGATTACATGCTGTCGTATTCGCCGTACGACAATCTGGCGAAGCAGGCCTATCCGGCAATGTTCGTCGGCACCGGGCTGTGGGATTCGCAAGTGCAGTACTGGGAACCGGCGAAATACGTGGCGCGCCTGCGCGACGTCAACACGTCGTCGTATCCGGTGGTGTTCCGCATCAACATGGAGGCGGGTCACGGCGGCAAATCCGGCCGCTTCCGGCGCTATCGCGAGTCCGCGGAGATGTACGCATTCATGCTGGATGAGTTGGGTGTGGCTTCATCCGGCCGCGCTACACTTCCAGCATGAACATCAAACTCCCCCTCGTACTGGTCGCCGCCTGCCTGCTCGCGGCCTGTGGCAACAAGGGCCCGCTGGTGATGCCGCAGAAGCCGGTGCCGGTCGAAACCACGACCCCGGCGCTGCCAGCGGACACCCAGTCGCAGCCGACCGACAGCCAATCGCAACCGAAGCCGGCCGCGCAGCCCGCCCAGGAGCCACCGGCCACGCCGGCACCGAAACATTGAGGCGATGATGCGCTTCAGCAAGATGCATGGCGCCGGCAACGACTTCGTCGTCATCGATCTGCGTGACGGTGCGCCTGCACCCGATGCCGACCTTTGCCGCCTGCTCGGCGATCGCCACCGTGGCGTCGGCTGCGACCAGATCCTGACCATCTCCGCTCCGCATGCAGCGGGTTCCATCGCCAGCTACGGCATCTGGAATTCCGATGGTTCGCCCTCCGGACAATGCGGCAACGGCGCGCGCTGCGTCGCTGCGTGGCTGGTGCGCGATAGTGCGGCGCAGGGCGATCGTTTCGCCATCGACAGTCCGGTCGGCACGCACGCGGTCGAACGCCTCGCCGATGGCGGCTATCGCATCGCCATGGGTGTTCCCGATTTCGCGCCCGACACCGTTCCGCTGGCGGCAGGCACTGTCGCCGCTGACAGTTATCGCGTGCATGTGGGAGAGGAAGACATCGCCTTCGGTGCGGTGTCGATGGGCAATCCGCATGCAGTGATCGAAGTGGATGATGTGCGCGCCGCCAATGTCGCGGGCATCGGTCCGGCGCTGCAGTCATCGTCGATGTTCCCGAATTCCGCCAATATCGGTTTTGCGCAGGTGCTGGCGCCTGATCGCATCCGCCTGCGCGTATACGAACGCGGCGCCGGCGAAACCCTGGCCTGCGGCAGCGGCGCCTGTGCGGCGGCGGCGGTCCTGATGCGACGCGGTCGTATCGGTCGCGATGTTGCGGTGGAGCTGCCTGGCGGCGCCTTGCGCATCGCTTGGCCGGATGACTCTTCTGCGGTCACAATGACGGGGCCGACGGCCTTCGTGTTCGAAGGCGAACTGGATTCCTAAAGGATAGGTCGAACGCATGGATCACAACGAAAAACTCGGTGCCCACGAAGTCGCGGCCTGGCTGCGCCACCATTCGGGCTTCCTGCAGCAGTTCCCCGATCTCGCGCAGACACTGCAAGTGCCGCGCGAAGACGGGCGCGCCGCATCGCTGGCCAGCTACCAGCTGGAAGTGCTGCGCGACAAGAACCGCGAACTCAATCGTCGCCTCCACGATCTCTTCGCCAATGCCGAGGAAAACGAACGCCTGGCCGTGCGCTCGCACCAGTTGACGCTGGCATTGATGCGCCAGTCCACGCGCGCCGATACCGTGCGCGCGATGGCGGCGAGCCTGGCCGAGGATTTCCACGGTGATCGCGTGCGCGTACTGCTGTTCCGCAACGTCGCCGAACTCGATGGGCAGGAATGGTTCCTGCATGCCGATGAAGGTTCGTCGGTGCTGGCACCGTTCCGCGATTGCATCGGCGATGGCCAGCCGTTGTCCGGTCGCCTGCAGTCCGACAAGCAATCGGTGTTGTACGGGAGCAGCGCCGACGACGTGTCGTCCAGCCTGTTGCTGCCGATTGCCGGCCACGGCCTGGTTGCGGTCGGCAGCAGCGATGCCAACCGCTTCTATCCGGGCATGGGCACGCTGTTCGCCAAGATGATGGCCGAAGCCTTCGCCACCGCGCTGGATCGCTACACCGCATCGTGAACACCGCGCATGGCATCGCCGCCTTCATCGACCATCTCCGGGTCGAACGGGCGATGTCGGCACATACGCTGGATGCCTATCGCCGCGATCTTGGCGAGTTCGTGCACTGGTGCGAAGGGCAGGGCATCGATGATCCCGCGCGTGCCAATGCCAACCATATCCGCGCCTGGATTGCCGACGGACATCGCAAGGAACTTTCGGCGAAAACCCTGCAACGCCGCTTGTCGTCGTGCCGCAGCTGGTTTCGCTGGTTGCTGAAGAACGGCGTGGTCGCGGCCAATCCCGCCGATGGCGTGCGTGGACCGAAAGCGCCGCGCAACCTGCCGCAGGTGCTCGACGTCGACGAAGCGGTGCAACTGGTCGAAGTCGATGTCGATGCCGCACTCGGCCTGCGTGATCGCGCGATGCTGGAACTGTTTTATTCCTCCGGCCTGCGCGTGAGCGAATTGTGCGGCCTGCGTTGGAATGCACTCGATCTCGATAGTGGTCTCGTCACCGTCACCGGCAAGGGCAACAAGCAGCGCACGGTTCCGGTGGGATCGCATGCCTGCAAGGCGCTGTCGGCGTGGCGCGGTGCAATGCATTCGGCCACCGACGCGCCGGTGTTTCCCGGTCGTGGCGGCGCGCCGATCACCACGCGCGCGGTGCAGTCACGGATGCGCCAGCTCGCGCAGCGCCAGGGTGTCTACAAGCGCGTGCATCCACACTTGTTGCGCCACAGTTTCGCCAGCCACATGCTGGAATCCTCCGGCGATCTGCGCGCGGTGCAGGAATTGCTCGGCCACGCCGACATCAGCACCACGCAGATCTATACCCATCTCGATTTCCAGCACCTCGCCAAGGTCTACGACGGCGCGCATCCGCGGGCGAAGCGGAAGACGGGGGGCTGAGGCAGGAGCGCCTCGCCGTATGGGTGTCGAGGGCCGCTGCGGCGGCCCGAGGTAATCCGCACCGGGTAAAGATCGCGGCGCGGCTTGAGTCCGCATCCGGCGACCCCAGATCGGGAGCTCAAAGGAGACTCCGATGGACCCCAGTCAGAATCCAACCGTGTTCCACGCCACCACCATCTGTTCGGTGCGGCGCAACGGCAAAGTGGTGATCGCCGGCGACGGCCAGGTCACGCTCGGCAACACGGTGATGAAATCGAATGCGCGCAAGGTGCGACGCCTCGGCACGGACGGGCGCGTGCTCGCCGGATTCGCCGGCGCGGCGGCCGATGCGTTCACGTTGTTCGAGCTGTTCGAATCGAAACTGGAGAAGCACGGCCAGCTGCTGCGCGCGGCGGTCGAATTTGCCAAGGACTGGCGCACCGAACGTCGCTTCGGCAAGCTCGAAGCCTTGCTGGCGGTGGCCGATGCCGAAACATCATTGATCATCAGTGGCACCGGCGACCTGATCGAACCGGAAGACGGTTTGATCGCAATTGGTTCCGGCGGCATGTACGCGCTGTCGGCGGCGCGCGCGCTGATCGCGCATACCGAACTCGATGCCAAGACCATCGCGGTCGAGGCGCTCAAGATCGCCGGCGACGTCTGCATCTACACCAACCGCAACATCGTGGTGGAGGAACTGTGATGACCGATTCCTCATCCATGACGCCGCGCGAAATCGTCGCCGAACTCGATCGCCACATCATCGGCCAGCAGCAGGCCAAGCGTGCGGTCGCGATCGCGTTGCGCAATCGTTGGCGGCGCGCGCAACTGTCCGATGAACTTCGGCACGAAGTGATGCCGAAGAACATCCTGATGATCGGCCCGACCGGCGTTGGCAAGACCGAAATCGCGCGGCGACTGGCGACGCTCGCCAATGCGCCGTTCGTCAAGGTCGAGGCGACGCGCTTCACCGAAGTCGGCTACGTCGGCAAGGACGTCGAGCAGATCATCCGCGATCTCGCCGATACCGCGGTCAAGCTCTATCGCGAGCAGGCCAAGCAACGCGTGCGCACCCAGGCCGAAGAACGTGCCGAAGACCGCGTCCTCGATGCCCTGCTTCCGCAACGCGAGCACGCACCGAGCGGTTTCGGCTTCAATGCCGCGGACGTGCGCAACGAACCTTCGGCGGTGGAATCCGACACGCGCCGCAAGTTGCGTCAGCAATTGCGCAGCGGTGAACTGGACGAACGCCAGATCGAAATCGAAACCACCGTCAACGTCGGTGTCGACATCATGGCGCCGCCGGGCATGGAGGAAATGAGCCAGCAATTGCGCTCGATGTTCTCGCAACTCTCCGGCGGCAAGACCCACAAGAAAACGCTGACGGTGAAGGCCGCGCGCGTCGCCTTGCAGGACGAGGAAGCCGCCAAGCTGGTCAACGAGGACGAAGTGCGCGAAGCCGCGATCGAGGCTTGCGAGCAACACGGCATCGTCTTCATCGACGAGATCGACAAGGTCGCCAAGCGCAGTGAAGGCCATGGCGCCGATGTCAGCCGCGAAGGCGTGCAGCGTGATCTTCTCCCTCTGGTCGAAGGTTCGACGGTCAGCACCAAGTACGGCCCGGTGCGCACCGACCACATCCTGTTCATCGCCAGCGGTGCGTTTCACCTCGCCAAGCCCAGCGATCTGATTCCGGAAATGCAGGGTCGCTTCCCGATCCGCGTCGAACTGGGCGCGCTCGGCAAGGGCGATTTCGTCCGCATCCTCACCGAGCCGAAAGCCGCGTTGACGAAACAGTACGTCGAGCTGATGAAGACGGAAGGACTTGAACTCAGCTTTGGCGACGATGCTGTCGATCGCCTCGCCGAGATCGCCGCGGAAGTGAACGATCGCCAGGAAAACATCGGCGCGCGGCGCTTGCACACCGTGCTGGAACGTTTGCTGGAATCGCTGAGTTTCGAGGCGCCGGATCGCGGTGGCACGCTGGTGATCGATCGCGCCTATGTCGATGGCCACATCGGCGAGCTGGTGAAGGATCAGGATCTGTCGCGCTACATCCTGTAAGAAAGAACAGCGGCGTCATCGCGACGCCGCTGCCCGAGCGATCCGTTACTTCATCTTGTGTTCCATGCCGCGCGGATCATCAGCCGGATTCACGTAGTTGATCTGGAATGGGCCCATCGCCTGCACCTGGACAATGGCGCCGCCCTTGCTGGAAACGGCGTGCTGCATTCCTGCCGGCATGTTGACGAAATCATTCGCGCCGAGCATCCCGGCGTGCGCGCTCGCAGCATCGCCCATCGAATAGTCGAGATGGCCCTGGATCACCGTCACCGCCTCGTCGGTGGGATGGGTGTGACGCGGAATGCGATAGCCCGGTGGCATCTTCAGGCGAATCGTGAACAGGCCATCGGCGCCCGGATTGCCGGACAGGACGGCGAGCTTTGCGCCCTTGGGCAATCCCGGCGGTGCATCGCCCCACTGCAGTGCATTGGCATGCATCGCCATGTGTTCGGCCGGTGGGGTGGCGTTGATTGGTGCGGCAACGCCGACGAGCGCCAACGCTAGCAGCGTGGCGCGATACGAGAATTTCATGAGGTGAGCCTCCATGCGTGCGATCCTTCGCGAATTGCCATGGGCCGACTGGCCATGGCGTCGGCGGCCTGGGATGGTCCCGGCTCCCGGATTGTTCTCCGCGGGTGTTAATACGGTGCGAAGGGGCTGTGAGGTTGGTTACTGTTCGCCGGCAATAGCAGCGAGTAATTGTTCACGCATACTGCGGCCTTTCTCGTCGACCTTCTGCGTCATCAGATACAAGCCTTTGCCGTTGCTGCGTTTCGCCCACAGCTCGCCAACCATGCGCTTTTCCTTTTCCTGATCACTGCTGAAGCGATCGCCGCCCTTGTATTCGACGACTAGCAGGCGCCCGTCCTTCAGTTTTGCCACGAAATCGGGATAGGTGCGTTGCCGTGCCGTCGGCATCCAGAATTGCGATGCATGGACGAGATTGCGCACCCAGAATTCGACCTCGTCGAGCATGTCGATCTGCTGCGCGCACTCGAATTCTTCGCCGACCTTGCCACCGTGAGTCTTCCAGTCGAGATCGCCGGGTATCGGGTAATAGTGTTTGCGGAAGCGATACGCGCCCCGGTAATACCAATGCGCCGGGTACAGCGCCATGTCTGCGGGATAGATGAAGGCGTGGCCCGGTGCGTCGCTGCTGACCAGTTCGAGGCCATCATGAAACAACGCCTGCTGGAAACCGTCTGCATGTGCACGCTCCTTCGCAATCTGCAATTGTTCGGACAGCTTGCGGCGCAGGATGAACTGTGCCTTCAACAATTGCGCCAACGAGAAGCCGCGCTCGCGCAACAGGCCATCGACTGCACGACGCAACCATTCACGCAGCACGGGTTGCTTGATCGACGGCTCGCGGATTTCATGATCGAGCCAACCGATCAGGTCGGACTCGCTGCGATCCTGCGCAAAGCCGGGCAGATAGGTCGCGGCATCGTCCTTGACCTGGTGATAGCTCACCATCGCGCCATCGAGATCGACCTCGAAAGTCATGCTGTCGTCGTTGAAGTGGAAGCTCGCCAGATCAGGCGCCGTTGCCAGCAAATTCCACCGGAATTCGGCGGAGACCACGCCGCGGTCGACCAGTTCCAGTTCGTCTTGCTCCACCATGCACAGGCGCGGCACGCGGAACTCCATGCCACGCTCGCTGGGTGCCTTGGCGGCGGCGGTGACCATCTGGTGTTGTTCGATCTTCACCGCCACGGCTGCACGTTCGCGCGTGGGCACGGCCGCAACGATGGCCTCCACCGTTGCCGGGTCGATGTCATCGGTGATGGCGATGATGCCGCCGTTCCCGTCCACATTCGGGGTGAACACGACGCGGGGCTGGTCGCGTTCGGGCACGTCATCCAGCTTGGGTGCTTTCGTCACTTCGATATGCGTGGTCGGAAGCATTGGCGCATTCGTCTCGCCGCCGGACAGCGGCAATTCGGGACGATTCGAACGGTCGTCGCGGATCGCGGCGGCAGCTTCCATCGGATTGAATCCGATGTTGACCAGCGATTGCGTCAATTCACCCGCGGCTAATCCGAAGCGTTCGGTGACGACATGCGCATATGCCTTGTTCATCGCCTCCTGCCGACGTCGCGTTGCGTAGGGCATGCGCAGCACGCGACCGAGCAATTGCTGGATGTCCTTGTCGCTGCGCACCTGCGCTACCGAACAGAACACATAGGCGAAGGAACAGTCCCAACCTTCTTTCAACGCCTGCTTGGTGATGATGATCTCGATCAGGCAATCCTTCGCGAACAGGTCGACCCCATCGATCTCGCGCTGGCCGCCGGTGGCGATGGCGATAGCATCCGCCCTGATTCCATCGACCTCAAGCAGATGGCGCTTCACTTCTTCAACGGTCGCCGCGCCGCGCGCGTTTTCGGCCTGCACCAGCAGGATGGGGCGAATGTAGTCCGGTTCGTCCAGCGCGGTTTTCGCCAGCGATTTGCGCCGCGCCACCGCGCTGCTCACCGCCGTCTGCCATTGCCCGTTGTGCTCCTTCAGCACCACGGGGAACTTGATCATGTTCTCGGCCTTCAGCTCGAAGGCGGAGACGCTCACCAGCACGTTGGAACTCGCGATATCCGGCGTGGCGGTCAACTCGACCACCGCACGCGGCCCCAGGCGTTCGTACACCGTGTACGACAATCTCGTGGTCGCGTTGTGCGCCTCGTCCATGATCACCAGCGGGCCGTGCAGCTTCAGCAGGTTGGCGAACGATGCCAGTGCCTTGCCTGTTTTCGCGTCGCGATCGAGGTAGTCGAGATCCTTCGCGCTACCGCTGAAATGCGCTTCCAGATCCTCGTGATGCTCGTAGACCTTGCGCCCTTCCTTGTCGGTGACCCGCAATGCGGCAACGGTGGAGATGACGACGCTCACCTTGGTGCCGAGATCCGCGGGGCGAATCTGCGCGAAATCGGCGACGTCGAAAATCGCCACCTGTCCGCCGAAGGCATCATCCAGTTCCTGCCGATAGGGATGGCGCGGATCGCGGAATGCATCCAGCGTCTGCGTCTTGATCTGGGTGGTCGGCACCATCCACATCACCAGCGGGAATTCGCGATCCAGCAATGCGCGACCCGCCAACTGGATGATGTGCGCACCCATCACCGTCTTGCCGCCACCGGTCGGGATACGCAGGCATGCATAGGGTACGTCCGGCAATCCCGGCATCGGCTTGTACTGGTCGACCAGGCCCTTGTCCACGCTGGCTGCGAACGCCTCGGCTGGCCCCCTCAATTGCGTTGCATCGAAAAATCGTTCCAGCGAGGCGAGGGCGCGGCGCTGATAAAGCTTGAGATCGAGCGCCATGTCAGCGGGCCTTGATGTCGTAGGGCGTCTGGCGGAAGGTGACGCCGAGTTCGCACAACTGCTCCGCCGGCAGGTCGCAGGCTTCGCCGTAGATCACCTTGGGGCCATCGAACTTCGGCAGCGAACGCAGCATGCGCCGGGTCAGCACGTTGCCGCCGGACTTGCGTTCGTCGCCGAGGATGCCATTGAACAGCAGGTAATAGCCGACGCCGCCGTGATCGCCGAGGAACGGTTCCTTCTTCGCGCGGGTCGAGCGCGGCGTGCCGGTTTCCGCGAACCAGACATGCGCGGCCAGATGCTCAAAGCGGATGCTGTCGTCGATGTGGCCGTCTTCATCGAACACCGGCTTGCCGAGTTTGAAGAAACGGAAACCGCCGCCACCGGCCCAGCCGACCGCTTCGGAGATGCCGCCCTGTTCGCCGTTGACGACTTTGACCAGCCGTGGTTGGCAATGCGTGCGCGCGTGATCGCCCATTTCGATGCCGATCCAGCGCCGGCCCATCTTGTGGGCGACGGCTGCGGTGGTGCCGGAACCGAGGAAGCTGTCGAGGACCAGGTCGCCGGAATTGGTGGCGAGATGCAAGATGCGTTCTAGTAATCGTTCCGGTTTTGGTGTTCCGAAAACATCATCGCCAAATAGCGTGACGATTTCCTTCTTGGCGTCCTGCGTATGTCCGACTTCCTCATAGGACCACCATGTTTGTGGCGTTACGCCTTGCTTCACTTCGGTCAGGAATATTTTCGGTGCGGGTACGTTATTGCCGTTCTGCCCCCACCATATGCGGCCATCTGCATCCAGCGCGCGGAATTTCTCCTCGCTCACCCGCCAATAGGAACCTTTCGGTGGCCCGGTAATCACGCGGCCACTGGGACATGTGATCGGGTACGTCCCTTTGCTATAGAAATTGCGCGCCGCGAGGTTGTTCGGACGCCACGGGCCACGAGGATCGTTATCCACGTTTTTGTATGCTTTGTTTTGTTTCTCCGTGCGCGGCATGAGGTTCGGCTGCCACTCGGCCTCATCTTTTGCATAGATAAAGATATGGTCGTGGTCAACTGATAGGTGTTTTGCAGTACTTTTCGGTGCGTAGTTCTTGCGCCACAATGCCGTTGTTATGAAATTCTTCCGCCCGAAAACCTCGTCGCAAATCACCTTGAAGTAATGCGCCTCGTTGTCATCCAGCGTGATCCAGATCGATCCGTCCTGTGACAACAGCTCCCGCAACAACTCCAGCCGCGGATACATCATCGACAGCCACTGCGAATGCTCGATGTTGTCGTCGTAATGCTCGAACGCACTGCCGGTGTTGTAGGGCGGGTCGATGAAAATGCATTTCACCTGCCCGGCGTAATAGGGTAGTAGCGCTTTCAGTGCATCAAGATTGTCGCCCTCGATCAGCATGTTGGGCGAATCGGGTTCGCCATGCGACAGGCTCGCTACCGGTTCCAGCAGACGGTACTTCACCCGCGCCGCGCGCGTCAGGTCCTCGTCGCGATTGAACCAGGACAGCAGCGGCATCTAGCGCCGCTCCATCCGCATGCGCCCGGTCTGCCGATGGCCTTCCCTGACGATCTCCGGCAGTTGTTCGAGCAGGGACTTGGGCATGAACCCGGAGGGCAGACGATGACCCTTTCAATGAAAGCAAATCTTTCATCAAATGGAAAGCAAAACTTTCCATGTGCGGGCGGGATGCCACCTAACGTCCTGATCCATGAAGGACGAGAAAGCGGAATTTGCGAAACGGCTCCGGACGGCCTTGCGGGAGGCTGGCATCGAGGCCAGTGCCGCCGTGGTGGAGAAGCGTTTCAATTCCCGCTATGGCGGCACGCCGGTCACCGCGCAGGCGATCTCGCAGTGGCTCAACGGCCGGGTGATGCCGCGGCAGGACAAGATCCGCACGCTGGCGAGCATCGTCGGTGTCGATCCGCAGACGTTGCAGTACGGCACGCCGAGTCGCACTGGTGAAGCCAGGCAGGACTGGTCAGCCGGGCTGGGTCCGCAGGACCGGGTGATGGTCGACGGCTATCTCACCCTGTCATCGCCGCAGCGCAAGCTGGTGCGGGAACTGGTCGCCGCGCTGACGGGAGTCTCGGCGAAGTCCTGAGCGGCCTTGGGCACGCCTCGGGTTGACTTTCTCAAGGTGATCCATACAATGTATGGATGAGATTCGAGTGGGATCCGGGCAAGGCAACTGCCAACCTGAAGAAACACGGCGTTTCTTTCGAGGAAGCAAAAACCGTCTTCTATGACGAGTTTGCTGTCCAGTTTTTTGATGATGCCCATTCCGGACAGGAAGATCGTTTCATCATGCTCGGCATGAGCAGCGAAGCCAATTTGCTGGTCGTTTGCCACTGCGAACGGGAAGGCGAAGATGTCGTTCGGATCATTTCCGCCAGAAAAGCCACCAAATCCGAAACCCGCCATTACTCTGGAGGTTGACCGATGAAAGCCGAGTACGATTTTTCCAAAATGAAGTCGCGGAAGAATCCTTACGCGGCGAAGCTCAAGAAGCCTGTCTCCATGCGTCTCTCGGAGGACGTCGTCGAGTACTTCAAGGGCATGGCCAATGATGCCGGTGTCCCTTATCAGAGCCTCATCAATCTGTATCTGCGCGATTGCGTGATGACGCATCGCAAGGTGCAGATCGCGTGGCCATCGACCAAGACGTGACAAAAAAGCCGCCCATCGGGCGGCTTTTTCACGGCAACAACTCCCGCAATCAGTGACCGCCGCCGCCAGTGGCGACCTTCTCCAGATCGATGCCCTGGGCCTTGATCTGCCTTGCGGCGAACCAGGAATAGAAGCCCAGGTAGGCGAAGCAGCAGAAGCCCACCAGATAGCTCAGCTGGATGCCGATGTGCTCGGACAGCCAGCCCTGGAACATGCTGACCAGGCCGCCACCCATGATCATCATGATCAGGAAGCTGGAACCGGTGCCGGTATGCCTGCCGAGGCCGGTGATGGCGAGGGTGAAGATGCATGGCCACATCACGCTGCAGGCCAGTCCGCCGCAGACGAAGGCGAGGGCGCTCAGCAGGCCGGAGGTGAGCATGCCCACGGCCAGCGCGGTCATGCCCAGTATCGCGAAGTACTTCAGCATCCGCGCCGGGTTGCCGTGGCTGGCCAGTGCGGTGACGGCCATGATCGCGATCGGTACCACGTAGAGATGGAACTGCGAAGTGTCGTGCTTGGCAACGGCATTGACCGCCAGATAGACCGCGAATGCCAGGAACGGGAATACTAGGATCAGCGCCTTCTGCAGGCCGGGCTGTACGCCCATTACGCCGGGGATGCCGGTCCAGCGGCCCATCATCAAGCTGGCCCAGAACAGCGAGATGAAAGGCGCCACCTGTGCGGTGGGCACGCCGAGATTCTGCTTGAGGTAGGCCGGCAGGTTACCGGCGGTGGAGACTTCGACGCCGACGTACAGGAAGATCGCCAGCATGCCCAGCACCAGCTGCGGGTAGGCGAAGACGGAGGGACGGTGGATCAGCTTGCTGGCGTCCTCGGCTTCCTCTTCCGCGACCTTGTCGAGGTCGAGCCTGTTCGGCACCGACGAGAACTTGAGGATTGCGGCGACGATGAGGAAAGCCGCGCCCAGGAACAGGTACGGGGTCTTGACGTTGCCGATGTCGGCCGTGGCATTGCTGGCGGTGGCACTGCCGAAGATGGCGTAGCTGACCAGCAGCGGGCCGATGGTGGTGCCGAAATTGTTGACGCCGCCGGCCATGTTGAGGCGCTGCGCGCCGGTGCTGGGATCGCCCATCATGATCGCCAGCGGGTTGGCGGCGATCTGCTGCAGGGAGAAGCCCAGCGCCACCACGAACAGGCCGGAGAGCATCAGCGGGAAGGAGCCGAGGTTGGCGGCCGGGATGAACAACAGTGTGCCCAGTGCCGAGATCACCAGGCCGAGGCAGATGCCGTTCTTGTAGCCGATCCGGTTCAGCACGTCGCTGCCCGAGATCTTGGAATACAGGAAGTAGATCGCTGAGCCGACGGCATAAGCGATATAGAAGGCGTTCGACACCCACTGGCTTTCCGCCTGGCTCAAGTGGAACGCCTGCTTGAACACCGGGATCAGGATGTCGTTGCTGGCGGCGACGAAGCCCCAGAAGAAGAACACGATGATGAGTACGCCGAATTGCGACCAGCGGGTTTGTTGCTTCGTCATGATTGTCGTCGTCATCAGGGCAGGATGAGGTGCCTGTGGGCTGCACGGACCACGCCGCCGCAGGCACAGGCAGGGCGAGGTTAGCATCGATCCAAACATGCGATGCTGCGACGCACAAACAAGGGGTGATGACATGTCTTCGCGCGCCGCGATGCGATAATCCCCCCATGAACGATTCCAGCAACAAACCCGGCACCACCCACTTCGGCTATCGCGACGTTCCGGTGGGCGACAAGCAGAAACTGGTGGGCGAGGTGTTCACCTCGGTGGCCGGCAAGTACGACCTGATGAACGACCTGATGTCGCTGGGCGTGCATCGGGTGTGGAAGCACTACTTCGTCGCGACCTCCTCGGTGTCGCGTGGCGATCGCGTGCTCGACCTTGCCGGCGGCACCGGCGACATCGCCGCCTTGCTGCGCGGTCGCGTCGGCGACTCCGGCGAGATCGTGCTGGGCGACATCAACGGCGCGATGCTGAAAGTCGGGCGCGACCGCATGACCGACCGCGGCAACGTCAACGGTTTCGAGTACGTGCAATGCAATGCCGAAGCACTGCCGTTCCCCGATGCCAGCTTCGATCTCGTCACCATTGCCTTTGGCCTGCGCAACGTCACCGACAAGGATGCCGCGCTGCGCGAGATGCATCGCGTGCTGAAGATCGGCGGCCAGGCGCGCGTGCTCGAGTTCTCGCAGGTCACCGCCGACTGGTTCAAGCCGATCTACGATTTCCACAGCTTCAACATCCTGCCCAAGCTCGGCAAGTTGTTCGCGCAGGATGGCGACAGCTACCAGTACCTCGCCGAATCGATCCGCAAGCATCCGGCGCAGGATGCGCTCAAGGAGATGATGCAGGCGGCCGGGTTCGCGCGCTGCGACTACCGCAACCTGTCGGGTGGCATCGTCGCCATTCATACCGGCTACAAGGTCTAGTCCGCGGGAGCGTTAAACTCGGAGGTTTCCGCCGTCCGGAGCCTCCCATGCGCAAGACGCTGCTCGCCGCTTCCATCACCCTCGGCCTCGCCGGCTGCCCGCAGGCGCCCGCACCGCAGGCCTCGGCGCCGCCACCTGCGACCGCCGCGACCAGTGCGCCCGCGACCCAGACCAAGGAGGCGGTGGTGGACGAACATTCCTACTCGCAGCCCGACAAGGTCCGCACCACTGATCTGGCGCTCGACCTCGCGCTCGACTTCGACAAGAAGACGATCGCCGGCACCGCGACCTATACGCTGGACTGGCTCGACAAGTCGGCGACGCAGCTGGTCCTCGACACCCGCGACATCACCATCCAGAAGGCCGAAGGGCAGGCCGCCGATGGCCAGTGGAAGGAACTGAAGTTCGCGTTGGCGCCGGCCGACAAGATTCTTGGCAACAAACTCACCATCGATACGCCGGATCGTCCCGCCAAGGTGCGCGTGACCTACGTGACGTCGCCGAACGCCTCCGGCCTGCAGTGGCTCGATCCGGCGATGACCGAAGGCAAGAAGACGCCCTTCATGTTCAGCCAGTCGCAGCAGATCCACGCACGCAGCTGGGTGCCGTTGCAGGACACGCCGCAGATCCGTTTCACCTACACCGCGCACGTCACCGCGCCGAAAAACGTGATGGTGCTGATGAGCGCCGACAACAAGCCCGATGCCAAGCGCACTGGCGATTACACCTTCAAGATGCCGCAGAAGATCCCGTCGTACCTGCTGGCAATCGCTGCGGGCGACTTGGTGTTCAAGCCGATCAACGGCCGCAGTGGCGTGTGGGCGGAACCGTCGATGGTCGGCAAGGCCGAAAAGGAATTCGAAGACACCGGCAAGATGATCGATACCGCCGAAAAGTTGTACGGCCCGTATCGCTGGGATCGCTATGACTTGCTGGTGCTGCCGCCGTCGTTCCCCTATGGCGGCATGGAGAATCCGCGGCTCACCTTCGCCACGCCGACGGTGATCGTCGGCGACAAGTCGCTGGTGTCGCTGGTCGCGCATGAACTCGCGCACAGCTGGTCGGGCAACCTCGTCACCTTCGCCACCGACAAGGACGCGTGGTTGAATGAAGGCACCACCACCTACGTGCAGAGTCGCATCACCGAAGCGCTGTATGGCCTCGACGCCAAGGACATGGAGAACGCGATCGATCGCGGCGAACTGGCCGAGGAATACAAGACGCTCGATCCCAAGTTGCAGTTGCTGTCGCTGAAGCCGGGCACGCTGGCCGATCCCGATGGTTCGTCGAGCGCGACCGTCTACACCAAGGGCGCGTGGTTCTGGCAATGGCTGGAACAGAAGTACGGCCGCGACGTGTTCGACCCATTCCTGAAGGGATATTTCGATCACTTCGCGTTCCAGAGCATCACCACCAGGCAGATGCTCGATTACCTCAAGGCCAACCTGATCGACAAGTATCCCGGCAAGGTCAGCATGGCCGAAGTCGAGAAGTGGGTGTACGAACCCGGCGTTCCCGCCGACGCGCCGAAGACCGATTCCAAGAAGTTCGATGCGGTGGATGCATCGCTCAAGGCATGGCTGGCCGGTGCCAGCTTGCCGGACAAGGCGGTGACCGCGAAGTACAGCACGCAGGAATGGGAACATTTCCTCGAAGGCTTGCCGCAGACGCTGCCGATCGAGCAACTGAAGACACTCGATGCCGCCTATCACTTCACCGGCACGCCGAATGGCGAGATCGCGATGCGCTGGTATCCGCTCACCGTGCGCAGCGATTATGTGCAGGCGCGGCCCGAACTCGGCAAGTTCATCGAACGTGTTGGTCGCCGCAAGCTGATCATGCCGACCTACGTCGAATTGGTGAAGACGCCGGATGGATTGGCGTTCGCCAAGCAGGTGTTCGCGCAGGCCAAGCCGTCATACCACCCGATCACCACCGGCAGCGTGCAGGACGTGATCGACAAGGCGGAGAAGGCGGCGCCCGCGGCGCAACCGGCGGCGAAGTGACGATGCGTCGTCACTCGCCAATGATCGTCGCGCTTGCCCTCGCGCTCTCGGCGTGCGGGCAGGGCGGCGTGCAGGTTGATGCCAAGGCGCAGGCCGCCGCGCGCGAGCAGGATGCCGCGCCGGTGCTGGCCGATTTCGACAGTGCCTACACGGCTGGCGACTGGGGTCGCGCGCGCCTCAAGATCGACGAGTTGCATCAGGAATACGCCGGCACGCAGGCCGAAGCGAAGGCGATGGCGCATTACGACGAGGTCAAGGCGAAGTCGGACATCCGTCGCGAAGAGGATCGCCTGAAGTCGCTGTGGGATTACCAGACCAATCCCGAAGGCCGTGGCCAGCAGATCAGTGCGGCGTTGATTTCGAAGAACGAGATCACGCTCGATGGCGGCGTCTCGCATGTGCAACTGATCTTCCGCGATCATCCGGAATGGAAGCGCAGTACCTATATCGTGCTGTCGCGCGGCGACATCGATTGCTACAAGGGCTGCAAGGTCAAGGTGACGGTCGACGGCGCGACGAAGATGCTCGACGGCCTGCGCCCCGACACCAAGGAGGCGATCTCGATGTTCATCAATCCGGATCGCGCGCTGTGGAAAGCGATCCAGCACCACAAGGCATTGACGATCGAGATCCCGGTGAAGGGTGGCCCGAAGCAGACCGCGGAATTCGAAGTCGGCGGCCTTGATCCGGCGCGCATGCCGAAGGCGTGGAGCGCGCAATAACGCGCTCCGACGCGATGCTGTTTACAGCGTGTGGCCGAACTGCCGGGCGAATTCGGCGTTGAATTCGTCGAAGGTGAAGCGCTGGTTCTGGGTGCCGTGGTGGCTCACCTTCAGCGCGCCCATCAGGTTGCCGATGCGGCCGATCGTCAACCAGTCGTGGCCGTTCTCGATGCCATAGATCATTCCGGCGCGGAATGCATCGCCGCAACCGGTCGGATCGACCACCGCCTGTTCCTGCGCCTGCGGCACATGGATGGTTTGTCCGTCGACGAGGATGTCGCAGCCCTTCGGTCCGCGCGTGATGATGAAGGCCTTGACCTTGCCGGCGATTTCCGCCTCGCCCCAGCCGGTGCGTTCCTGCAGCAGGTTCGATTCGTAATCATTGGTGATGACGTAGTCGGCCTGTTCGATGAACTGGCGGAACTCGTCGCCGTTGAACAACGGCATCGCCTGGCCCGGGTCGAAGATGAAGGGGATGCCGGCGGCGGCGAACTCTCGCGCGTTCTGCAGCATGCCTTCGTAGCCATCGGGCGCGACGATGCCGATGGTGATATCGGCAACATCGTGTACGTGGTTCAGGTGGCTTTCCATCATCGCGCCGGGATGGAACGCGGTGATCTGGTTGTTGTCGTGGTCGGTGGTGATGAAGGCCTGCGGCGTCCACGCTTCCGGCAATTCGCGCACATGGTCGAGCGGGATGCCGAGTTTGGTGAAGTGTTCGCGATAGGGCGCGAAATCCTGGCCGACCGTCGCCATCGGAATCGACGTGCAGCCGAGCAACTTCAGGTTGTAGGCGATGTTGCCGGCACAGCCGCCGAATTCGCGGCGCATGCGCGGCACCAAGAACGAGACATTGAGGATATGAACCTTGTCCGGAAGGATGTGGTTCTTGAACTGGTCCGGGAACACCATGATGGTGTCGTAGGCGAGGGAACCACAAATCAGAGCGGACATATCGGGTTGGTTGGTTGCGGCAAACCGGGAAAGAGTAACCCGGCACGGGTGCAAGGGCCAACAAGACGCCGCCGGATAACGTTCCGGGAACACCGGAAGAGCGCTTTTTTGCTAGTCTAGTCGACTTCCCCCGACCCCCTCTCCAGGCCCAGATTCGATGTTCAAAAAGCTCCGCGGCATGTTCTCCAATGACCTCTCCATCGATCTGGGGACAGCCAACACCCTGATTTACGTCCGCGGGCAGGGAATCGTGCTGAACGAGCCATCGGTGGTGGCCGTGCGCCAGGACCGGACCTCCGGCCACGTCCGCTCGGTGGCGGCCGTGGGCAGCGATGCCAAGCAGATGCTGGGCCGCACCCCCGGCAACCTGACCACCATCCGGCCGATGAAGGACGGCGTGATCGCCGACTTCACCTATACCGAAGAGATGCTCAAGCACTTCATCCGCAAGGTCCACAAGTCGCGCTTCCTGCGTCCCAGCCCGCGCGTGCTGATCTGCGTGCCCTGCGGCTCGACCCAGGTGGAACAGCGCGCGATCAAGGAATCGGCGCTGGAAGCCGGTGCCCGTGACGTCTCGCTGATCGAGGAACCGATGGCGGCGGCGATCGGCGCCGGCCTGCCGGTGACCGAAGCGCGCGGCTCGATGGTGATCGATATCGGCGGCGGCACCTCGGAAGTCGCGGTGATCGCCCTCAACGGCATCGTTTACGCCCAATCGATCCGCGTCGGCGGCGACCGCTTCGACGAAGCCATCATCAACTACGTGCGTCGCCACCACGGCATGCTGATCGGCGAGGCCACGGCCGAGCGCATCAAGATCGAGATCGGCTGCGCCTATCCGCAGGAACACAACCGTTCGATGGAAATCTCCGGGCGCAACCTCGCCGAGGGCGTGCCCAAGGTGATCACCATCAGTTCCAACGAAGTGCTGGAAGCGCTGCGCGAGCCCTTGTCGCAGATCGTCGCCGGGGTGAAGCAGGCGCTGGAACAGACGCCGCCGGAACTGTGCGCGGACGTCGCCGAGCGCGGCATCGTGCTGACCGGCGGTGGTGCGCTGTTGCGCGATATCGACCGTTTGTTGAGCGAGGAGACCGGTCTGCACGTGCAGGTGGCGGATGATCCGCTGACCTGCGTGGCGCGTGGCGGTGGCCGTGCGCTGGAATTACTCGACGCCCACGGCAACGAGTTTTTCACCAGCTGACCGAATGCTTCATCGGGCGTCGTTCGCGGCGCCTCCATCGCCTCCCCCGCGGGGCGCCCACTGCCCAACTGACGCGCCCCTCCCATCGTGTCCTCCTATCCCGGTCCCGCAGCGCCCCGCACCGAGAGCATCGCGGAGACGTTGCGCTTGCTCGCTTATCTCGCGGCCTGCATCGTGCTGATGGCGTTCGATCGCCACGGCGGCGTGATGCAGCGCGTCCATGCCTCGCTGGAACTGGTGGCGCAGCCGGTGTGGAAACTGGCGGGACTGCCCGGCCGCATCGGCGTGGAGATGCGCAACAACGCGGTGAGCCGTTCGCAATTGATCCAGGACAACGCCGCGTTGCGCAACGCGGTCGCGGTGGCCGGTGCGCGGATGGCGCGACTGCAGGCCGAACAGGCCGAGAACGAGCGCCTGCGCGGCCTGCTCGGCGCGGCGCAACGTGGACGGCTCGACGTGCAACTGGCGCCGATCCTCGATATCGACCTCGACCCCACCCACCAGCGGCTGATGCTGGATGCCGGCTCCAACCAGGGCGTGCATGTCGGGCAGGTGGTGATTGATGGCGGCGGCATCCTTGGCCAGGTCACCTCGGTGCAGCCGATCACCTCGACGGTGCTGCTGATCACCGACCCCGACCACGCCATCCCGGTGGAAGTGGTGCGGACCGGCATCCGCCTGATCGTCTACGGGCGCGGCAATCGCCTGGTGCTGGGTTACATCCCGCGTTCCGCCGACATCAAGGTCGGCGATCGCGTGCAGACCTCGGGACTGGGTGGGCGATTCCCCGCCGGCTTCCCGGTCGGCACCATTGCCAAATTGAAGCTGGACGACAGTCGCGCATTCCTCGAAGCCGAGCTCACGCCCGCCGCGCAACCCGATCGCGGCCATGAAGTGCTGCTGCTGCGCACGCTGCCCACCGCTCCGGTGTTCAAGCCGGTGGAATTGCCGGGACGCGATGCCAAGCCTGCGCACGACAAGGTCAAGGCCAGGCATAGCAACATGGAACCCGTGGAGGAAAAGCCATGATGCGGCGGCGCACGCGTCTGCTGCAGGTCGCCAGCATCGTCGTCGCGATGTTGCTGGCATTGCTGCCGTTGCCGGATGCGATCGTGCCGTTCCGGCCGTTCTGGATGGCGCTGGTGCTCGCCTATTGGGTGCTGGAACATGGCGATGACAGCGGCCTCGGCGTCGCCTTCCTCATCGGCCTCTTGCTGGACGTGGTGCAAGGCACCTTGCTGGGCGAATACGCGTTGCGACTGGTGGTGATCGCGTTCCTGCTGGATCGCTTCCGTTCGCGCCTGCGCTTCTATCCGATCTGGCAACAGGTGCTGGCGATCGCCGCACTGCTGGTGAATGACTGGATCGTCACCGCGATCGTCCATGCCTTCCTCGGCCAGCCGCAATTGCCGATCGCCACGCTGGGCGCGGCTGCGGTCGGCGCGGTGCTGTGGGGGCCGGTGTACGCACTGCTGGCGACGCTGGACCGCGGACGGCGCTGATGGCGTTGCGACGCAGCGCAATCAAGAACCAGGCGCTCGAGGTCGAGCAGTTCCGGCGGCGTGCGTTCATCGCGTTCGCGGCGGTGGTGGCGGGCTTGCTGGTGCTGGCTGGCTGGTATTTCCACATGCAGGTGCTACAGCACCGCATGTACTCGGCGCTCGCCGAATCCAACCAGATCAAGCCGCGGCCGATCGTGCCCGGGCGTGGCCTGATCTACGATCGCAAGGGTCGCATCCTTGCTGACAACGTCCCGCAGTTCCGCCTCGACGTGACACCCGACCAGGTCGACGACATGGCGACGCTGGTCCAGCAGTTGTCGACGCGGATCGAGCTGAAGCCGGAAGACATCGAAGCCTTCGATCGTGCGCGTGATGCCAGTCGCCCGCATGCGCCGGTGACGTTGAAGGCGAAATTGACCGACGAGGAAATCGCGCGTTTCTCGGTGGACCGCTGGCAGTTCCCGGGTGTGGAGATCGTCCCGTACTTCGGTCGCGTCTATCCGTACAAGGATCTGTTCACCCACATCATCGGTTACGTCGGCCGCGTCGATGCGCGCGACAAGGAGAAGATGGTGTCGCTCGATGCCGCCTTCAGCCACGTCGGCAAGACCGGGCTGGAGCGTTATTACGAAGAGGTACTGCGCGGCAAGGTCGGCTATGAACGCATCGAGACCAACGTCAACGGACGCGCGCTGCGCACGCTCGGCGTGGTGCCGGCAAAACCGGGCGACGACCTGCGTCTGACCATCGACCTCGATCTGCAGCGGGCGATGGTGGAGGCATTCGGCAACCTCGAAGGCACGGCGGTGGCCATCGATCCGCGCACCGGCGGCATCCTCGCGATGGTCAGCCTGCCGTCGTACGACGCCAACTTGTTCGTCAACGGCATCTCGCACGATGACTACGCCGCGTTGAACGAGAATCCCTCGCGCCCGCAGTTCAACCGCATCGTGCTGGGTGGCGTCGCGCCAGGTTCGACGGTGAAGCCGTTCCTCGCCCTCGCCGGTCTCGAGAGTGGCCTGCGCACGCCGGAGGACAAGGTGCTGTCGACAGGCATGTTCTACATCCCCGGGCAGAAGCGCGGCTACGGCGATTCGCATCGCGGCGGCCACGGCTGGACCGACATGCGCAAGTCGATCTATGCCTCGGTCAACACCTATTACTACAAGCTCGCGCTTGATCTGGGCATGGCGCGCTTCGACCAATATCTCGGCAAATACGGCTTCGGCTCGCCCACCGGCATCGACATGTACGGCGAGATCGGCGGCATCCTGCCCTCGCCGGAGTGGAAGCGCACGCACATCAAAGGCGCCAGCGAATCGCGCTGGTATATCGGTGACACGGTGATCAGCGGCATCGGCCAGGGCTTCTGGAAAGTCACGCCGTTGCAATTGGCGCAGGGCGTCGCCGCACTGGGCAATGGCGGGCTGTTGCGGCGACCGCACCTGGTTGAAGCGGCGCGCACCGGCTTTGGCGGATCGTGGGGCGAGTTGCCGCAGTCCGAGCCGAGGCGCATCAGCGACAGTCCCGCGCATCTGCAAGTGATCCGCGAAGGCATGATCGGCACCGTGCATGGCGCCGGCACCGCGACCAACATTCGCGCTGGCTTGACCTACATCATCGCCAGCAAGACTGGTACCGCGCAGGTGGCAAGCCGACGCAGCGCCGCGGCGGTCAATCCGCGCAACCTGCCGATGAACCTGCGCCATCGCGCGCTGTTCGAAGCCTACGCGCCCGCCGACAATCCGACGATCGCCGTGGCGGTGGCCGTCGAAGGTGGTGGCTATGGTGCCGATACCGCGGCGCCGATTGCGCGCAAGATCATGGATGCGTGGATCACCGGCAAGATGCCGAGTGCGGGCAAGGACGGCAAGGACATGCTCGCCGATGGCCGCGATCCGATGTTCGCCGATGCCGAAAGCGGCGCGATCGGCACCGAGTCGTTCCTGGTGCCGGGCACCATCGATGCGCTGCAGGATCGCAGCACCGACATGCTGCCGTCCGAGGATCCCGGTGCCGGCGATGACAACACGCCGACTGATACGCCGGGGCAGACGCCATGAATCCGTTGCTGAGGCTCATCACCAACTGGGTCGAGCGCCTGTTGCGCACCATCGACTTGCCGCTGTTGTGCGCATTGCTGCTGCTGATGGCCAGTGGACTGGTGACGCTTTACAGCGCCAGCAACGGCAGCCTGCACATGGTGATGGGGCAGGGCTCGCGCTTCGTGATCGGCCTCGGCCTGATGTGGTTGCTGTCGCGCGTCGCGCCGCCGCGATTGCGCGCGGCTTCGCCCTATGTCTACCTGCTGACGATCGTGCCGCTGCTGGCGGTGCTGGTGCTCGGCCGTGGTCACCACGGAAACCTGTGGATCAATCTCGGCATCTTCTATTTCCAGCCATCGGAATTGATCAAGCTCAGCCTGCCGATGATGCTGGCATGGTATCTGCACAATTCCGTATTGCCACCCAATGTGCGGACAATCGCGATCTGCGGCGCGATCGCCGCAGTACCAATCCTGCTGATCCTCAAGCAACCGGATTTCGGCACCTCGATGCTGATCACCTGCGGCGCGGTGTTCACCATGTTCCTCGCCGGACTGTCATGGTGGTGGTTCATCGGCGCGTTCACGTCGGTGGCGGTGGCGGCGCCGGCGGCATGGTTCTGGTTCCTGAAGCCATACCAGAAGGACCGCATCCTGATTTTCGTCAATCCCGATTCGGACAAGCTCGGCGCGGGCTGGAACATCACACAGTCGAAGATCGCGATCGGCTCCGGCGGCTGGTCCGGGCAGGGCTGGCAACAGGGCACGCAATCGCATCTCAACTATTTGCCGGAACACACCACCGACTTCCTGTTCTCGGTATTGAGCGAGGAATTCGGCTGGCTCGGCGTGGCGCTGATGTTCGCCGCCTACCTGTTCGTGATCGGACGCTGCCTGTGGATCGCGATGGAAGCGCGCGATTCCTATTCGCGCCTGCTGGCCGGCACGCTGGGCCTGGCACTGTTCGTCTACGTGATGGTCAACGGCGGAATGATCTCGGGCATGTTGCCGGTGGTCGGCGTGCCGATGCCGCTGCTGTCGTATGGCGGCACGTCGGCAGTGGTGCTGCTGGCGGGCATGGGCCTGGTGATGTCGGTGCGCGCGCATTCGCCACGGCGAACCTGAGTGCTGCAGTCAGGATCATCCACGGGGTGCGTGCTACCCTCCGCGACGATGACCCGACGCCACCTGACTCTCGCTGCGGTATCGCTGCTGTTGGCCGCTTGCGCCACGCAGTCGCCGCCGCCGCCCCGGCCCGTGCCGGTTCCGCCATCTCCCGCTCCCGCACCGACACCCGTGCCGCCAATGGCGACGCCCGCGCGTCCGACCGGCCCGGTCCCTGATCTCGTCACCGCGCGCCACGATTTCGCCCGCGACGCTGCCGCCAAATACGGCGTCGATCCGCAGCGCGTCGAGTCGATTCTCGCCAGCGCGCAGATCCGCGCGCCGATCATCGCCGCGATGTCGCGCCCGGCCGAAGGCAAGGCGTGGAGCGAATATCGCCCGCTCTTCCTCAATGGCGCGCGCATCGATGGCGGCAAGGCCTTCATCGCCAAACATCGCAATGAACTTCAGGCGGTCGAAACGAAGTACGGCGTGCCGGCGGAGATCATCGTCGCGATCATTGGCGTCGAAACCGGCTACGGCGCCAACATGGGCAAGTATCCGGTGGTGGATGCGCTGTACACGCTCGGTTTCCGCTATCCGCGCACCAATGCGCCGGACAAGATCGAGCGCGAGAACATGCGCGAGGCCTTCTTCCGCGACGAGCTGGCGCAGGCATTCGCGATGGAGAAGGAAGCGCGCCTCGACATCAGCCAGTTGCGCGGCAGTTACGCCGGCGCGATGGGCTGGGGCCAGTTCATGCCGTCGAGCTATCGCCAATACGCGGTCGATGGCGATGGCGATGGCAAGCGCGATCTGTTCGGCGATCTCGCCGACGTGTTGCCGTCGATCGCCAACTATTTCGTCGGTCGCGGCCAGTGGCAACGCGGCCAGCCGGTGATGGTGCGCGCGACGCGCGATGCCGGTGCGCAGGCGATCAATCCCGACAACCGCAGCGAAGCGATGTTGCCGCAGGCTGACCTTGCGAAGATGGGCTATCGGCCGTTGCAACAGGTCGCGGCGGAGTTGCCGGCCAACATCATCACGCTGGATGGCGCCAACGGTCCCGAATACTGGATGGTGTTTCCCAACTTCGTGGCGATCACCAAGTACAACAAGTCGCCGCTGTATTCGACCGCCGTGTACCAGTTGTCGCAAATGATCGCTGGCCATCCGGTGCCTGGCGCATGAAGCGCGTCGCGCTCGCCATCGCGTTGCCGGTGGCGCTGGCCGCGTGCAGTTCCGCGCCGCCGAAATCGCAACCCGCGACAACACGCGCGACCACCATTCCGAAAGCCACACCGCGCGCAACAACCGCAACCGCCACGAATCCCTCGGCATCGCCCTATGCGCCGGCGCAGGAAGACGCCAGCAAGCGCGGGCAGATGGTTGGCGACATCTATCGTCCCGACATCCGCGACAGCGTGCCCGGCGAGATTCCCGACGTGAACCGCATCCCGGAGCCGACCGTCAAGGCGGAACCGCGGTCGAAACGCGGCAACAAGTCCTATGCGGTGCTCGGCAAGAACTACAGCGTGCTCGACGATTCGCGCGGTTATTCCGAAACCGGGACCGCGTCGTATTACGGCAACAAGTTCCATGGCCGCCGCACCTCCAACGAAGAGGTGTACGACATGTACGCCTTCACTGCGGCGCATCGCACCTTGCCGCTCCCCAGCTTTGCGCGCGTCACCAATCTCGACAACGGCAAGTCGGTGGTGGTGCGCATCAACGATCGCGGGCCGTTCCATTCCAACCGGCTGATCGATCTCAGCTACGCCGCGGCGGTGAAGCTCGGCTATCGCGAGAAGGGCACGGCCCACGTGCGCGTCGACGCGCTGACGCCCGAGGAAAGCCGCGAGACCAATGACGCGATCGAACTCGCCGCCGCGGCGAAAACCGATCCTGCGGCCAAGTCGCAACTGGCGCAGCAGGTTGCCGATGGCAAGGTGCCCGCAGGCGTCGCGCTGGCCAGTTCGCCAGCGGTGGCGGAGGACTATCGCTTCGACATGATGCAGAACGGCAAGGTGATGACCTCCACCGAGTTCGATGCGTGGATGAAAGCGCGCGGCCTGCACGTCGCCACCGGAAAACCCGGCAAGCCCGACGCGGCGCTGACGGTGTTGCCTGCGGTGACGCCATCGCCGGTGACCCAGGTCGCGACCACGTCCGCATCGTCGCCCGCGACGGCTCCACCATCACCCAAGCCGGTCGCTTCCGCAGCCACCGCCACGATGTCCGTGGCACGCGCACCGGCTCCGCCAATCGTGACTTCCAGCCCCAGCACATCCACCACGACTGCCGCCGGACTCACCCTGCAGGTCGCCGCATTCTCCAGCCAGCAGAACGCCGAACATGCGTTGGACATCGTCCAGCACGCTGGCGTCAGCAATGCCCGCATCGTCGAGGGCTGGGCCAATGGCCGGCGTTTCTGGCGCCTGCGCGTGGTGGCGATGAACAGCGCCGAAGTCCCGACGCTGTCCGCGCGCATCTCCGGCCTCGGATTCGGGACACCGAATCCCGTCCGCGACTAAACTTGTCGCCTGCGCTGCCGCCAATCGCGGCCGCATTCTCCCGCTTCCCCAGATCCCAGCACATGACCTCCAGACCCGTTGCCGTTCTTTCCGTTGCCGTCCTCACCGCCGCCTTCGGGCTGGCCTTCGCGCAGACCCCCGCGCCTGCACCGGCGGCCACGGCCCCGGCCGCCGTTGCCACCGGCGAGCTGCCGATCCCGTCCGCGCCCGCGCCCGCGGTGTCCAAGGCCTGGGTGGTGATGGACTACGCCACCGGCCAGGTGCTGGCGGGCCAGAACATCGATACCCAGCTGGAACCGGCCAGCATCACCAAGGTGATGACCAGTTACGTCATCGCCGCCGAAATCGCCAAGGGCAAGGTCAAGGCCAGCGACCAGGTGATGATGACCGAGCACGCCTGGAAGACCGGTGGCGCCGGTACCGATGGCAGCTACAGCGGCTTCGAAGTCAACAAGTCGGCGCCGCTGGAGCAGATGGAAACGGGCATGGTGGTGCAATCCGGCAACGACGCCGCGATCGCGCTGGCCGAACACGTCGCCGGCAGCGAGGAAGCCTTCGCCCAGTTGATGAACAGTTATGCCGCCAAGATCGGCATGAAGAACAGCCACTTCGTCGATCCCACCGGTCTTTCCGCGCAGGGACATCTGTCCACCGCGCACGATCTGGCGCTGCTCGGCCGCGCGCTGATCCACGACTATCCGCAGGCCTATGCGCTGAACAAGATCCGCGAGTTCACCGTCGGTCCGATCACCCAGCCCAACCGCAACCTGCTGCTGTGGCGCGATTCCTCGGTCGACGGCATCAAGACCGGCCATACCTCCAATGCCGGTTACTGCCTGATGGCGTCGGCGCAGCGCGGCGACCAGCGCCTGATCGCCGTCGTGCTGGGCGATACCAGCGAGAAGCAACGCGCCGACGACGTGCAGGCCCTGCTCAACTGGGGCTTCCGCTTCTACGAAACCCACAAGTTGTATGACGCCAACGCACAGGTGAGCGTGCAGAAGGTGTGGAAGGGTGCCAGCCCGCAAGTGCGTCTGGGCGTCGCCGAACCACTGCTGGTGACGGTGCCGCGCGGTCGTTTCGAAGCGCTGAAGTCGTCGATGGAGGTGCCGCAGAACCTGATCGCGCCGATCGCCAAGGGCCAGCGCGTGGGCACCATCAAGTTGTCGCTGGATGGCAAGCCGATCGCCGAGGCACCGCTGGTCGCGATCGATGCGGTCGATCAGGGCGGCTTCTTCCGCCGCCTGTGGGATAGTCTGATGCTGTGGTGGAAGTCGCGCTGATGGAAATCAAATCCGACAATCCCGAACACGGCTTCCAGTTTCCCGGCGTGTTCGAAATCACCGCGATGGGGCCGGCCGCTGCCGGACTCGAAGCGGTGATTCCCGGCTTGCTGGAAGACGCCGGCATCGAAGTGTTGCGCGAAACCGTCGCCACCCGCGATTCCTCCGGCGGCAAGTACGTGTCGATCAAGCTCAGCTTCAAGGCGGCGTCACGCGAACAGTACGATGCCGCGCATGCGGCGCTGCGTGGTCATCCGGAAGTGAAGTGGACCATCTGACGTCCGTTTCGCGATGAACACTGCGCAATGAACAGTCGGGATTGCATCGTCCGTGATCTCGGTCGCCAGACGTATGAGCCGGTGTGGCACGCGATGCAGGCATTCACCGATGCGCGCGATGCCGACACGACTGATGAGTTGTGGCTGGTCGAACACGATCCGGTGTTCACCCTCGGCCAGGCCGGCAAGCCCGAACACGTGCTGGCGCCCGGCGACATTCCGGTGATTCCGGTCGATCGTGGCGGCCAGGTGACCTATCACGGTCCCGGCCAGATCGTCGCCTATCCGCTGCTCGACCTGAAGCGCCTCGGCATCGGCGTGCGCGAGTACGTGCATCGCATTGAACAAGCGATCATCGACACCTTGGGCGAATGGAACATCCTTGGCCTGCGCCGCGATGGCGCGCCCGGCGTCTACGTCAATGACGCCAAGATCGCTGCGCTCGGCATCCGCGTGCGTCGTGGCTGCACCTTCCACGGACTGGCCTTCAACATCACCGGGGAGAGCACGCCGCCGTTCGCGCGCATCAATCCCTGCGGTTATGCCGGTCTGCAGGTGGTGGCGCTGGACGATCTTGGCGGACCAGGCGGCATGGCCGCGGTCAAGCCGGTGCTGGTGGCGGAACTCGCCCGCCAATTCGGGCTGCGGATGCAGCCGGATGCGCCGCCGCAGCTGGCTGCGCGATAATGGCGACATGAGCGAACCGCGCAGTACCGAATCCCGCAGCATCCCGCTGGCCGTCGTCGAAGGCGGCACGCTCGGCCATGGGGTTTTGGAGCCGGGCGCCAAGCAGCTTGCCGGCCACAAGATCGGCCGTTCCCCGGTGCAGTTCCAGGATGCCCCGGTGTTGCGCAAGCCGGCATGGATCCGCGTGCGCTTGCCGGCCGGCAACGCCGTGCAGCAACTCAAGTCGAAACTGCGCGAGAACCGCCTCGTCACCGTGTGCGAGGACGCCAGCTGCCCGAACATCCACGAATGTTTCAGCCACGGCACCGCGACCTTCATGATCATGGGCGAGGTGTGCACGCGCCGTTGCAGTTTCTGCGATGTCGCGCATGGCCGCCCCAAGCCGCTCGATCTCGATGAGCCGCGTCGCCTCGCCACCACGGTCGCGGACATGGGCTTGAAGTACGTCGTCATCACCAGTGTCGATCGCGACGATCTCCGCGATGGCGGCGCCCAGCACTTCGTCGACTGCATCCGCGAAACGCGTGCGGCGGCGCCGGGTATCCGCATCGAAATCCTGACGCCCGATTTCCGCGGCAAGGGCCGCATGGAGCGCGCGCTCGAGATTCTGGCGCAGGATCCGCCGGACGTGTTCAACCACAACATCGAAACCGTGCCCGATCTCTATCGCAACGTGCGTCCGGGCGCCGACTACGCGTGGTCGCTGGAATTGCTCAAGCGCTTCAAGGCGCAGCATCCGGAGGTCGCCACCAAGTCGGGAATCATGCTCGGCCTCGGCGAGACGCAGGAACAGGTCGAAGCCACCCTGCGCGATCTGCGTGCGCACGACGTCGACATGATCACCATCGGCCAGTACCTGCAGCCGTCACCGGCGCATCATCCGGTACTGCGCTACTGGACGCCCGAGGAGTTCAAGGCATTCGAGGACTACGGCATGGCGCTGGGCTTCGAGCACGTCGCCTCCGGGCCGATGGTGCGCTCCAGCTACCACGCCGATCGCCAGGCCGCCGAAGCCGGCCGCCACGCTGGCTGAACGGGCGTTTCCGGCCAGTACTTATGGCGCTGGCGTCGCGCGCCCGGCACCCTGAATATGGCAGAGTGAACGTTCACGCATCCGGCGTGTCCAAGCATCAATACAGATTCTCGAGGATTCCATGAAGCGACGCAGTGCAGTGCTGGCCCTGGCTTTGGCGATTCCGCTCGCGCTGGGCGCGGCGGTGGTCACCCGGCATCCGCCAACCGCAGCGGCGGCACACGGCCCGCTGGCCCAGAACGCCGACCAGACGGTCACCGCGCGACTGGTCTACGGCCTGTTGTCGAACAGCCGCTACGCCTATCGTGCGCAGCCGCTCAACGATGCCCTCTCGAAGGAAATCTTCAAGAAGTATTTCGACGCGCTCGACGGCAACAAGATGTATTTCACCGCTGACGAAGTGGCGGGATTCGAAGCGCAACGCGCCGGCTTCGATGCGGCGTTCAGCAATGGCGACATGAAGGTGCCGTTCGCGATCTTCGAGACCTATCGCAAGCATGCGCGTGAACGCATCGCGGCGCAGCGCGCGCTGCTCAACCAGGACATCTTCACGTTCACCGGCAACGATCGCTTCGAATACGATCGCGAGAAAGCGGCGTGGGCCGACAAGGCCACGCTCGACCAGCTGTGGAAGCAATCGGTGCGCAACGACTGGCTGCGCCTGAAGCTGGCGGGCAAGCAGCCCGACGACATCCGCAAGACCCTCGACAAGCGCTACGCCAACGCGATCAAGAATGTCGACGAGCTGGACTCGGAAGACGTGTTCCAGTTGACGATGAACGCCTACACCAACGCCACCGATCCGCATACAGATTATTTCAACCCGCGCGCGGCCGAACGCTTCAACCAGCAGATGTCGCTGTCGTTGCAGGGCATCGGTGCGCAACTGCAGAAGCAGGATGATGTCGTCATCGTGCGCGAACTGGTGCCGGGCGGCCCGGCGGCGATCAGCAAACTGCTGCGGCCCGGTGATCGCGTCGTCGCGGTCGGGCAGGGCGCTTCCGGCGCGATGGAAGACGTGATCGGCTGGCGCATCGACGATGTGGTCGAGAAGATCCGTGGCGCCAAGGGCACGCGCGTGCGCCTCGGCATCGTGCCGCCGAACGCGCCGGTCGACAGCAAGCCGCGGGTGATCGCGCTGACGCGCGATATCGTCAAGCTCACCGAAGATGCCGCCAAGGGCGAAGTCATCAACCTGCCGGCCGCCAATGGCATGCCGGCGCGCAAGGTCGGCGTGATCAAGCTGCCGAGTTTCTACGAGGATTTCAGCGCGCGTCGCAGCGGCAATGACTACGCTTCGGCATCGCGCGACGTCGCCCGCCTGCTCACCGGCTTCAAGGCGCAGAACGTCGATGGCGTGGTGCTGGACATGCGCAACAACGGTGGTGGTTCGCTGGGCGAGGCGGTGCGCATCACCGGCCTGTTCGTCGATACCGGCCCGGTGGTGCAGATCCGCCAGTCGGGTGGCCGCGTCGAAGTGGATGGCGATGATGATGCCGGCGTCACCTGGGCGGGCCCGCTCGCGGTGCTGGTCAATCGCGGCACCGCGTCGGCATCGGAGATCGTGGCCGGCGCGATCCAGGATTACGGTCGTGGCTTGATCATCGGCGAAACCACCTTCGGCAAGGGCACGGTGCAGAACCTGGTCGATCTCGATCGCTTCCCCAGCACGCGAAAGACCCAGTTCGGCCAGGTCAAGATGACGATCGCGCAGTTCTTCCGGCCGTCGGGTTCGAGCACGCAGAACAAGGGTGTCGAACCGGACATCCATTTCCCGGTGACGGTGGATGCCAGCAACTTCGGCGAAAGCATGTACGACAACGCGCTGCCGTGGTCAAGCATCCCGGCTGCGCCGCACCAGCAATACGGCGTGTTCGGATCGATCCTGCCGCAGCTCGATGCCAGCCACGAGGCGCGCATCAAGAGCGATCGCGAATACCAGTGGTTGCTGGAAGATCTCGCCGAGTTCAAGGCGCTGAAGGCCAAGCACTATCTCTCGATGAACGAGGGCGAGCGCCGCGCCGAACGCGAGAAGAACGAGACCAAGCTGAAAACACGCCAGGCCGAACGCAAGCGTCTTGGCTTGCCGCTCGATCCGCTGGCCGATGACGCCACCGACGACGGTTTGGCGGGCAGCGAACGCGACATCGCCAAGGAAGCCGCGCGCGAGAAGCTGGCCGAGAATCGTCCCGATCCGCTGTTGCGCGAATCGGCCGCGATTCTTACCGACGCGATGGGCCTGCTCGCGCACGATTCGCGCCTCGCCAGCCAAGTGTTGCCGCAATCGGGCAATGCGGTGACCTGGGTGCGCTGATCGATTCGACCGCAAGAAAATTCTGGCGACCTTCGGGTCGCCACGTTAGCCTTGTGCAGTCATGAGTACCCATCCAACTGCACATCCACCCAGCCGAACTGCGGTCGTTCTCGCGTTGGCGGCGGTCTACGTCATCTGGGGTTCGACGTATCTGGCGATCAAGCTGGCGCTGGAGGGTGGCTTCACGCCGTTCTGGCTCGGCGCCATCCGCTTCCTGATCGCCGGCAGCATCATGTTCGTCTTCCTGCGCTGGCGCGGCGAAGCGACGCCGACGCGCAAACAGTGGGCGAATTCGGCGGTGATGGGCCTGCTGTTGCTGTTGTTCGGCAACGGCTTCGTCAACTATGCGGAACAGAGCGTGTCGTCGGGCCTTGCGGCGGTCGCGGTGGCGTCGGCGCCGATCTGGATCGCGTTGTTCGCATGGATGAAGGGCGATCGTGCGACGCGGCTGGAATGGATCGGGGTGATGATCGGTTTCATCGGCGTGATCTGGTTGAACGCCGGCAGCAGCCTGCGCGCGTCGCCGGCGGGATTGATCGCGTTGCTGATCGCGCCACTGGCGTGGTCGTTCGGATCGATCTGGAGTCGCGGCCGCGACCTGCCGTCGCCGTTCATGACCTCGGCCGCGCAAATGCTGTGTGCAGGCGTGGCGATGAGCGTGGTCGCGCTCGTGCGCGGCGAGCGCATGCCGATGCCGACGCACCATGCGATCGCCGCCGCGGCGTATCTGGTGGTGATGGGATCGCTGATCGGCTTCAGCGCCTATGTCTGGTTGCTGCACCACGTACGTCCGGCATTGGCGGGCAGTTATGCCTATGTCAATCCGGTCATCGCGGTGGTGCTGGGCGCGCTGCTGGTGCACGAGCGCTTCAGTGCCGGCGACCTGATCCCGATGGCGATCATCGTGCTGGCCGTGCTGGCGATGACGCTGGGCAAAGCCGCTCGTAGCAAGTCCACACAGGCGAAGCGATGAACGACAACGCTGATCGCGAAGTATCGCGCGGCACGTGGATGGCCGCTGCCAGCTTCGTGCTGTGGGGCGTGATGCCGCTGTACTGGCATGCGTTGAAGTCGGTGCCATCGCTGGCCATCGTCCTCCAGCGCATCGTCTGGAGCGCATTGTTCGTCGGTGCATTCCTGATCTGGCGCGATGGCCGTGGCTGGCTGCGCAACGTGCTGGTGCAGCCGCGACTGCGGGTGATGCTGGCCACCAGTGGCGCGTTGATCGCGTTCAACTGGGGTCTGTACATCTGGGCGGTGAACGCCGGCCACGTGGTGGAAACCGCGTTGGGCTATTTCATCAACCCGTTGCTCAACGTGTTGATCGGCGTCGTCTTCCTGCGCGAGCGACTGCGCCCGCTGCAATGGCTGTCGGTGGCGATTGCCGGCGCGGGCGTGCTGTGGCTGACGTTCGATTACGGGCGCCTGCCTTGGATCGCGCTGGCACTGGCTGTTTCATTCGCGTTGTACGGGTTGATCCGCAAGCTGGCAGCGGTGGATTCGGTGACCGGCCTGGGCGTGGAAGGCGCCTATCTGTTGCTGCCGGCGCTGTTCATGCTGGCCTGGCAGACCGGCCATGGCGGCAGTGGCTTCGACCAGGGCGCCTGGATCTGCGGTCTGTTGGTGGTGTCCGGCATCGTCACTGCGCTGCCGCTGGTCGGCTTCGCCTATGCGGTGCGGCGGGTGTCGTTGACCAGCATCGGTTTGATGCAGTACATCGCCCCGACCCTGCAGTTCCTGCTCGGTGTGTTCGTCTTCCACGAAGCCTTCGACAGCGCTCGCCTGATCGGGTTCGTACTGATCTGGGTCGCGCTGGCGCTCTTTGCAGGAGAAGGTTTGCTGCGCACGAGCGCCGCGGCCGCGAACAAAGTCACGCAGCCGGATTGATCGGGCTCGTCCCTACTGGTTCGGATCCGCTGGCCCGATCGTCAGCAACGTCAGGCCGACCGGCGCCGCCGCACCATCGCCCTGTTCGGTGGCGAGTGCCCCCTTGGCGCGCACGCGATAACCGTCGAGCTTGAACACGTCGACGATGTCGCTTTGTGCCACCAGTTCGATGTCCTGGATGCTGTCGACGCGCTTGAAGTCGGCGTGGCTGCTCGCCAGCGGTGACACGCAGGTCGGCGCATCCAGCTTCAACAGCAGCGCCTTGCGCGTCATCTTGCCGGGCGCGGTGACGTCCTTGGTATAGGCCTTGCCGACCAGGACGCTCTGCGCCGGCGAATAGTGCAGGCAGCCATCGTTCGCGACCGGGTCGACCGGGGCCGGCTGTTGCTTGCAGGCGGACAGCGCCAGCGCCGACAGCGCCATCATCATCAATGGAATCTTGTTCATGCGATCTCCTTCCAGACCTCGCGGGTCAGATTGATCGGGGCATCATTGGTGCAGGCGACGTCGTCCTCGATGCGGATGCCGCCATACGGCTTGAAGCGTTCCACCGCGTTCCAGTCGACGCTGCGTTCCAGGCCCTTCGCTTTCAGTTCGTCCAGCAGCATGTCGATGAAATAGAGGCCGGGCTCGATCGTCACCACCATGCCCGCCGCCAGCGGGCGCGTCAGGCGCAGATAGGGATGACCGTCTGGCTTGGGCAGGGTGCCACCGCGGTCGCTTTCGGCGAAACCGGCGACATCATGCACCTGCAGGCCGATGCCGTGGCCGATGCCGTGCGGGAAGAAGGCGTTGCTGACGCCGCTCGCCACCGCTTCCTCGGGCGACACCGTGATCACGCCGAAGTCCTTGAGCACGCCCGACAACGCAAGATGCGCATCGAGGTGGATCTGGCGGTAATCGACGCCCGGGCGCACCTGCGCGCACATCGCTTGCTGGGCGGCATCGACGCGTTCGATCATCGCCGCGAAATCGTCGTGCTGCGCCGAATACGTGCGGGTGATGTCGCAGGCGTAACCGGCGTGGCTGGCACCGGCATCGATCAACAAACTGCGATACGGCTTGGGCGGCACGCGATCGAGCCCGGTGTAGTGCAGCACCGCGCCGTGCTCGTTCAACGCCACGATGTTCTGGTACGGCAGTTCGAGCGCATCCTGGCCGGCGGCCTGGCAATAGGAAAGGTGGATGCCGAATTCGCTGGCGCCGGCGCGGAAGGCGCGTTCCGCCGCACGATGGCCGCGCACGCCGCGGCGGGTGGCCTCGCACATCATCGCGATTTCATATGCGGTCTTGTAGCCGCGGTGGTACTCCAGGTACTGCACCACGTCCGCGGGATTGTTGGGGACGAAGGTGTTGCCGAGCGCGCTCTGCGCTTCGCCGAGGATGGCCGCACGTGCGGTCGCCGACAGATGCTGTTTCGCTTCGTCCGGCGTGCGGATGGTGATGATGTCGAAATGATCGACCCAGTAGCCGCTTGGCGCCTGCGGCACCACGTGCCAGTAATCGCGCGGTTGCAGGAAGATCAGTTTTGGCTTCTGTCCCGGCGTATAGACCAGCCAGCTGCCCGGCGCGCGCGTGACCGGCAGCCAATGCTTGAACTGCGGATTCACCGCGTAGGGATAGTCGCGATCATCGAATACTTGGTAGTGCAGGGTGCCGCTGGGGACCACCAACTGGTCGTGGCCACCGCGCTGCAACGCAGCGTCGGCGTGGCGTTTGACGGTGTCGAGATGGTCGGCGTAGAGGCCAGCAAGGGACGGCTCGGACATGGTCGGATCCTGGCGGAGACGGCCCCATTGTCGCCCAACGCAGATTCGGCGGGCGTGTTCAGCGGGCGTGTGCGTTCGTCGCGTGGTTGGCGCTCGCCGGAGCATGTTCTCCCGCGCCGCACCAGGCCGCGATCTGCTCCATGGTGGCGGGATCGATCAGGATGAAGCGCGCGCCGACCAGATCGCGGCCCTGTGCGGTATCGCGACCGCTCCACATCACTTCGACGCCGCATTCGATCTGGCCACCGCCGAGCTCGCCGGGCAGGGCGAACGTCCACTGGTAGAGGGCGCCGGTGTGCAGTCCGCCTGCGGCGGTGCCGCCACCGCGCACGATCTGGAGGCCGGTCGCGCACAGGTTGCCGACGCGGCCGACGATGGCGCCGGTCAGGGCGTCGACCACGGGGATCGTCGCGTGCACGTCGCGGCGCGCGGTGTAGCGGTTTTCCACGCTCATGCCACGGCCTGCATTTGTCCGGAGAAGAGCCGGCCAAGGCTTTCAAGCGTGCCGAGCGTGGTGGTCCAGGCGCGGTCGAGCAGGCTCATCTCGTGTTTGCGGGCGACGTGCATCTGTCCCGATGCCAGCAATCGCGCCAGTTGATCCAGCTGCATGTCGGCGACGCGTACGCCGCGACGATTCACCAGCAAGGCATGTCCGGTGATCCGGCTGTACCAGGACAGGCGGCGCCTGCGCACGTCGCCCTGCTGGTTGATGGTGAAATCCAGCCAGCAGCCGAATGGCAGGGTGCAGACGTGGCGATAGCATTCCTCTTCGCGCGTGTTGCGTGGTTGTGGCAGTTCCGCCGCCAACTGTTGCGCTTGTGACGATTCGCCGAAGCGCGGTCGCGCCCGCATCATCGTCACCAGTTCCGTCATCGACATCCGCGACCCGGTGCGTGGCATGGCCGCGCTGCGACTCAATACATGCGCGACTTCACCCGCTTCTTCGGCGTGATACCCGGTGCGCTTGAGGATTTCGCCGATCGATTCCTGCAGGTCGACGTCCTGTACCGCGTCCGCCGCGGTGACGATTTCGAGCATGCGTCCGCTCAGGCGTTCGTGGCGTTTCCAGAGATCGGAATGTTCATCGTGGCGCATGCGGATGAAGGCGAGTGCGTCCTGCCAAGCGGTGCGGATCAGCAGTTCGATCTGCGGGCGCAGCGTGATGCCGGCCAGCTTCTGGTCGATCAGCGACTTCGCCGCTTCGCGCGCGACGGCGATGCGTTCGTGGCCGCGCGCCGCCTCGATCTGGTGGCGCTCCGCGGCTTCGCTGCGTTGCGCGTGCGCCTGATGGGCGCCGGCGAGCTCCTCGTGGATGTGTTCGAGCACCGTGCCATCGCCGCGGTATTCCTCCTCCACACGCTTGACCGCATGGGTCAGCGCCGCGTCGAACTGCGGATCGTTGTCGGCCTCGCCGGCGATCGCGGCGCCCGATTCCGCCACGCGGCTCATGATCTGGCGACCGGGATGCGTCGGCAACTCGAAGAATTCCTGTCCCGACAACGCCATCCGCATCAACGGGATCTGCAGGCGCTTGAGCAGGTCGAGCGCGCCGGATTGCGTGCGCATCTCGCGGAACAGGGTTTCATACAGCATGCCCAGCAGTTCGATCGAATCGGTCTGCTGCTGCGACAGCTGCGCCGAGCCGCCGGGCAGCGATTTCGCGCGCGCCTTCAGCTCGTCGTGCAGGTGGCGGATGCCGAGTTGGCGGCCATTGCCATCACGCGAAGACAGCGAGTCGAGCAGTTCGGCGACGATGTGCGGCGGCAGCGCCACCGCGTTCGATGCGCCAGCGTTTGCCTGCTGCGGACCGCGCCCTTTCGCCTTCGCCAGCAGGGTGCGCGCATGTGCGAAACCGGGAGACGAGACTGCGCCGACGAAACGCTCGCGGGCGTCCGCGCTGCGTGCCTCGGGTTGATCGAACCAGCCAACATCGGCGTTGGCAGCGACCTGTCGATGAGGCACGGCCGGTGTCGCCGACTGGCCCGACGCGTATCCGGCCTGTTCGGCTTCGCCATGTGCTTCGGTCGGCGCACGCGACGATGTTGCGCGCTTCAGCGATGGAATGAAGGTGAGCCCGGGCAGGATGCTGGCGCTTTCCAGTTCCTTGTTGATGCGGCCCACCAGCGCCGGATAGTCATGGAACAGCGCGTTCGCCAGCGCTTCCGTCAGCAGGCGGTGCGGGAAACCCTCGCCGAAGACATGGTGCGATGCGCGATCGATGGCCTGGATCATCCGGCGTGGACCGACCGGGATGCTGTCGGCATCGAAGGCGGGCGTGCCAGCCAGTACGCCGAAGCGTTGGCCAAGCAGGTACAGCGGCAACTTGCACTGGTTCGTCACCTGGCCGATGCCTTCGGCCTGCGGCGGCGCGACGTTCTCCCCGGCGTCCGCCAGAGTCCAGTGTGCGGAGGAAGACCACAAGTCCACCTGCTGCGGCCCTTGCTCGCGGTCGCGGATGGTCGCCAGTTCGTGTTCGATCTGCTCCAGCAGCGCCGGCAGCACTTCGCCTGATTTGATCGACAGGTGCTTGCAGTGCGAGAACAGGATGATGTCCTGCGTCGCTAACGACGGGTTGCCGATCATCAATGGCATTTCATCGCGCAGGCTGGCCAGCGCCTGTCGCACCGGATGGGCGAGCCCATCGGCACATGCGGCCATGACTTTCGAGATCGCGTTCTGCACGCGGGGCGGCAACGCACGAGGTTGCCCGAATCCGAGACCATCCATAGTTCTTCCCTTGGCGCGATCCTGCACCTGGATATTACTTGCGGTGATGTTAGCGGTTATTTCACGGAAATCAGTGCCGGGCTTCACAAAAACAGCGCAATCACGTCATTTGTGAACCGCCGTCCCAACTCTGTCGGGATGACATGGGCATCCCGGACATCCAACCAGCCGCGCTCTGCTGCGATCGCCAATTCGCGGCCGATCGTCGCAGCCTCCAGGCCGGTGCGTTGCTCATACAGTTTCAGGCTGAAACCGGCGTTGAGCCGCAGCGCATTGAGCATGAAGTCGAATGGACGCCGCGCCGACACGATGTCCTCGTCGCCACCGATGGCTGCCGCGTCGCCGGCATCGCGCAGGTAGGCATCGGGATGCTTCAGCTTCCAGCGCCGCAGGATGCGTTGTTCGGCGCCCAGCGTGAGCTTGCCGTGCGCGCCCGCGCCGATGCCGAGGTAGTCGCCGAAGGTCCAGTAGTTGAGGTTGTGCGCGCACTGGCGATCCGGCCTGGCGTAGGCGCTGACTTCGTATTGCGCGAATCCGCCGTCCGCCATCAACGCCTGGCAACGCTCCTGCATGTCCCAGGCGAGATCGTCGTCGGGAATGCACTGCGGCGGTTTCGCCGCGAACAAGGTGTTCGGTTCCAGCGTCAGCTGGTAATGGCTGAGATGCGCGGGCGACAGTGCGATGGCGCGTTCGACGTCGTGTTCGGCCATCGCCAGTGTCTGTTGCGGCAGCGCATACATCAAGTCGAGGTTGAGGTTGTCGAGGCCGGCGTCCTGCGCCGCCTTCACCGCGCGCTCGGCATCGCCACTGGAATGGATGCGTCCGAGTCGCTGCAGGCAGCCATCGTCGAAACTCTGCACGCCGAAGCTGAGGCGATTGATGCCGGCCGCACGATAGCCCGCGAACGGCCCGTGTTCGACCGTGCCCGGATTGGTTTCCAGGGTGATCTCGGCGCCGGGCGCGATGGTCAGGCGCGCGCTGGCCTGTTGCAGGAAGCGATCGATCCGTTCCGGCGAAAACAGGCTGGGCGTGCCGCCGCCGAAAAACACCGAATGCACCACGCGCCCCCACACCAGCGGCAGGTCGTGTTCGAGGTCGCGGATCAGTGCGTCGATGTAGTCATCGTAGGGGGCGTCGCCGCGCAAGCCATGCGAATTGAAATCGCAGTACGGGCATTTGCGCACGCACCACGGCAGGTGGACGTAAAGCGACAACGGCGGTGGCGTGAGCGTCAGCTCTTGCGCGTTCATTGTGGTTGCAACAGCTCGTGCAATCGCGCCATTGCCTGTCCGCGATGGCTCAGGCGATGTTTGGCGGCGGAATCCAGTTCCGCCGCACTCAATCCGAGTCCCGGGACCACGAACACCGGGTCGTAACCGAAACCGTTGTCGCCGCGCGGTGCGTCGAGGATGCGGCCTTCCCAGGTGCCCTGCGCGATGATCGGTTGCGGATCGTCGGCATGGCGCAGCAATGCCAGCACGCAGACGAAGCGCGCCGTGCGTTGATCGTCGGGGACTCCGTGGATCTCGCGCAGCAACTTCTCGATGTTCGCGGCACTGTCGCCGTGGCTGCCGGCGTAGCGTGCCGAATACAGTCCGGGCGCACCGTCCAGTGCATCCACGCACAGTCCGGAGTCGTCGCCGAGCGCCGGCAATCCGCTGATGCGCGCGGCATGACGCGCCTTGATCAATGCGTTTTCGACGAAGGTGAGTCCGGTTTCCTCGACATCATCGATGGCGAATTCCGATTGCGGATGGAAATCGAATCCCGTGCCCGCGAACAACTCGCGGAATTCCGCCAGCTTGCCGGCGTTGCCGCTGGCCAGCACCAGTTTCACGACTGCGCCAGCGCCGCCTGTTGCGCTGCGAACAACTGCCTGCAGCCGGCTTCGCCCAAGGCCAGCAAGGCATCGAGTTCATCGCGACGGAAGGCGTGGCCCTCGGCGGTGCCTTGCAGTTCGATGAAACCGCCGCCGTCGTTCATCACCAGGTTCATGTCAGTGTCGCAGGTGCTGTCTTCGGCGTAGTCGAGATCGAGCACCGGAACGCCGCGCCAGATGCCGACCGAGATCGCCGCGACCGCGCCATGCAGCGGATTGCGCGCGATCATGCGCTTGGCCAGCATGCCGTTCACCGCATCGGCCAGCGCCACGTAGGCACCGGTGATCGCAGCGGTGCGGGTGCCGCCATCGGCCTGCAATACGTCGCAGTCGAGGGTGATGGTGTGTTCGCCGAGCGCCTTGCGATCGACGCAGGCGCGCAGCGCACGGCCGATCAGGCGCTGGATTTCCAGGGTGCGGCCGCCTTGCTTGCCACGCGAGGCTTCGCGATCGCTGCGGGTGTGGGTGGCGCGCGGCAGCATGCCGTATTCCGCCGTGACCCAGCCTTCGCCCTTGCCGCGCAGGAATGCCGGTGCCTTGGCTTCGACGCTGGCGGTGCACAGCACTTGTGTATCGCCGAAGGCCACCAGTACCGAACCTTCGGCGTGGCGCGTGTAATGGCGAGTCAGGCTGACCGTGCGCAGTTGGTCGGCGGCGCGGCCGCTGGGGCGCTCAAGGACGCTCATTTTCCGGGATTTCCTGCGGAACGGCGCGCGAGTTTACCATTCACCCCATATTTCCCAGCTGATATAGGATTCTCGATGCCGATTCGCAGCATGACCGCATTCGCTTCCGCCGAAGCGCCGACCGAGATCGGTACGCTCGCCTGCGAATTGCGCGCGGTCAACCATCGTTTCCTCGAACTCGGCGTGCGCCTGCCCGACGAGCTGCGCGTGCTGGAGCCTCAGTTGCGCGAACGCGTCGCGGCGAAAGTCTCGCGCGGCAAGCTCGAACTCTCGTTTCGCCTGCGCAGCAACGAAGGTGGCGACGCCCTGGCGATCGATGATGGCGTGGTCGCGCGCCTGTCGGAGCTCGCACAAAGCTTGTCGACACGCTTCCCCAATGCATCCACCGACATCACCGACGTGCTGGCGTGGCCAGGCGTGGTGCGGCGTCGCGATGTCGATGCCGAACACCTGCACCAACAGGCGCTGAAATTGCTGTCCGCGGTGGTGGACGAATTCGTCGCCGCGCGCGAACGCGAAGGCGCGAAACTGGCCGAGGTGATCCGCGATCGCGCCGATGCCATCGCCGTGCAGGTGGCGGAGGTACGCGCGTTGCTGCCGACGTTGCGCCATGCCCAGCGCGACAAGCTGCAGAAGCGCATGGCCGAATTCAGTGTGCCGGGCACGACGCTGGAGCCGGGCCGGATCGAGCAGGAACTGGTGCTGGCCCTGCAGAAGATCGATGTCGACGAGGAGCTCGATCGCCTCGACGCCCACCTGCAGGAATTGCGTCGTGCGCTCGGCCAGCACGAGCCGATGGGCCGTCGCCTCGATTTCCTGATGCAGGAATTCAACCGCGAAGCCAACACACTCGGCTCGAAATCGGTGGACCTGCGCAGCACCAATGCCGCCATCGAACTCAAGGTGCTGATCGACCAGGTGCGGGAGCAGGTCCAGAACATCGAATAGGCCACCACCGCAAACGCGGTACGATCCCTGTCCATCCACCCGTCGATCCCACATGCGCGGAACCCTCTACATGGTCGCGGCGCCCTCCGGCGCAGGGAAATCCAGCCTGGTGAACGCCGTGCTGGCACGCGATCCGACCATCAGCCTGTCGATCTCGTTCACCTCGCGCGGGCCGCGTCCCGGCGAGCGCCATGCCGAGCACTACCACTTCGTCGATGACGGCGAATTCCAGCGCATGATCGGTGCCGGCGACTTCTTCGAATACGCGCGCGTCCACGGCGACTGGAAGGGCACCGCGCGGCAGTCGGTGGAACCGCAGCTGGCCTTGGGCCGCGACGTGCTGCTGGAGATCGACTGGCAGGGCGCGCGCCAGGTGCGCGAGAAGGTGCCGGACGCGGTGAGCATCTTCATCCTGCCGCCCTCGCGCCAGGCGCTGGAGGATCGCATGCGCCGCCGCGCCCAGGACAGCGAGGAAACCATCGCCCGCCGCCTCGCCGCCGCGCGCGAAGAGATGAGCCATTACGGCGAGTTCGACTACGTGATCGTCAACGAGGATTTCGCGGTCGCGACCGAGGACCTCGCCAGCATCATCACCGCCAGCCGCCTGCGCCGCGAGGCCCAGATCGCCCGCCACGCCCGCCTGATCACCCAGTTATTGACCGATAACGGCTGACCAGCCATACTTCCCGGTCTACCCCGATTCCGGAGGGCGGCGTCTGCCGCCGCAAAGCCATGGCGCGTATCACTGTCGAAGACTGCATGGATGTGGTCGACAACCGTTTCGAACTGGTCGTGATGGCCGCCAAGCGCGCCCGCCAGTTGGCCAAGGGCGTCGAACCCAAGCTCGACAATCGCGAGCTGGACGACAAGCCGACCGTGCTGGCCCTGCGTGAAATCGCCGCCCGCAAGGTCGACTCCGCCTTCATCGACACCGTCGAGAAGTCCGAGAAGGCGCGCGCCGAGCGCGAAGCGATGGAATGGGCCGCCGCCGAAGTGGTTGGCGACGACGACATGTCCAAGGGCGACGACTGATCCGCCCGGCATCCAGTCACGCCTCGAAGGCCCCGCAACGCGGGGCCTTTTGCATTGGAGCGCGCGTTTGCAGATGCCGGATCGGTGCGCTGGCAGGCATTTTCGCCCGCGTCGCGGCAGTGTAGGCTCGGGCCATGGCGCCGCAATCGCTGCAATCGCCCGCTCCGCAACCGTCCGATCTGCCGGAAGACATGCGTGCGCTCGATGCCGCCGCGAGCTATCTCGATGACCACGACCGCAGCCAGTTGCACAAGGCATGGCGGATCGGCGCGGCCGCGCATGCCGGGCAGACGCGCAAATCCGGCGAACCCTACATCACCCATCCGGTGGCGGTGGCGCGGGTGCTGGCCGAACTCGGGCTGGACGCGGAAACGCTGATCGCGGCGATCCTCCACGACACCATCGAGGACACCCCGCTCGATCGCGATGATCTCGCCGCGCAGTTCGGCGAAACCGTGGCCGAACTGGTGGAAGGCGTCACCAAGCTGGACAAGCTCAAGTTCCGCGATCGACAGGAAGCCGCGGCCGAGAGTTTCCGCAAGATGATGCTGGCGATGTCGCGCGACCTGCGCGTCATCCTGATCAAGCTGGCCGATCGCCTGCACAACATGCGCACGCTCGGTTCGCAATCGCGCGAGGCGCGCGAACGCATCGCCCGCGAAACGCTCGAGGTCTACGCACCGATCGCGCAGCGCCTGGGCATGAACCTGGTCAAGGCCGAATTGCAGGATCTTGCCTTCAAGGCGCTGCACCCGTGGCGTTATGCCGCGCTGGAAAAACGCATCCGCCAGCAGCCGGCGGTGCGCCGCGAGGCGGTGATACAGGTCGAGGCGCAACTGGCGCAACGACTGACCAAGGAAGGATTGAAGCATCGCCTGGTGAGCCGGGTGAAATCGCCGTGGAGCATCTACACCAAGATGCGCGCCGAACGGAAATCGCTGGAACAGGTGATGGACGTGTTCGGCTTCCGCGTCATCGTCGATACCGTGCCCGATTGCTACCACGCGCTGGGCGTGGCGCACGCCACCTTCAAGCCGCTCGACGGGCGCTTCCGCGATTTCATCGCCATCCCCAAGGCCAACGGCTACCAGTCGCTGCACACGGTGTTGTTCGGGCCATACGGCGCGCCGATCGAAGTGCAGATCCGCACCCAGGACATGGATCTGGTGGCGGAACGCGGCATCGCCGCGCACTGGACCTACAAGCAGGGTGGCGATTCCAGCAGCGCGCTCAATCGCGCCAATGCGTGGATCGCCGGCGTGGTGGAATCGCAGAAGGCCACCGGCAATTCGCTGGAATTCCTCGAGAACGTCAAGGTCGAGCTGTACCCGGACGAGGTCTACGTGTTCACGCCGAAGGGTCGCATCCTCGCCCTGCCGCGCAGCGCGACCGCGCTCGATTTCGCCTACGCCGTGCATACCGACGTCGGCAACAACGCGGTGACCGCGCGCGTGGACGGACGGCTGGTGCCGTTGCGCACGCGCCTCACCAGCGGCCAGACGGTGGAGATCGTCACCGCGAAATCGGCGGCGCCGCAACCGCAGTGGCTGGACTACGTCACCACCGGCAAGGCGCGTGCGGCGATCCGCCAGCGGCTGAAACAGGTCGGGCACGAGGAGGCGGTGCAGCTCGGCCATCGCATGCTGGAAGCCGCGCTGGAAAGACTCGACAGTTCGATCGAACGCCTGCCCGCCGCGCAGCTCAAGCGCTATCTCTCCGACCACCGCTATCCGCGCCTGGAATCGTTGCTGGAAGACATTGCGCTCGGCAACCGCATTCCCAGCCAGGTGGCGCAGCACCTTTCCACCACGCCCGATCGCGACGGCCACGATACCCACGCCGTGCGTGCGCGCGATCGCATCCTGGTCTCCGGCAACGAAGGTGGCGTGATCAGTTTCGCGCAGTGCTGCATGCCGATCCCGTACGACTCGATCATGGGCTACCACACCACCGGCAAGGGCATCGCGGTGCATCGTTCGGATTGCCGCAACGTCAGCGAATACCGGCGCTCGCCCGAGCGTTGCGTCGAGATGGGCTGGGATCCCAACGTGACCGGCGACTATCTCGTCGGCATCCGCGTCGAAGCGGACAACCGCCCCGGTGTATTGGCGCAGATGGCCTCGGCGATCGCCGAAGCGGCATCCAACATCGACCGCGTCGATTACCTCGACCGCGACAACAGCGTCGCCACCGTGCGCTTCTACATCGAGGTGCACACCATGGACCACCTCGAGGAAGTCCGCCGCCGCCTGCGCCGCGTCGCCGCCGTGCACAACGTCGAACGGATCTGAGGCGAGCCCGCACCGGTCGCTCGTTACACTAGGTGCATCCACCAAGCCCGGAGCCGCCATGAGTCGCGTCCAAATCCATACCGATCGTGCGCCCGCCGCCATCGGCCCGTATTCGCAGGCGATGCGCTGCGGCGGCACCGTGTTCCTCTCCGGCCAGATCCCGCTCGACCCGGCAACGGGCGACATCGTCGACGGCGATTTCGCCGCGCAGGTGCGTCGCGCCTTCGACAACCTCAAGGCAGTGTGCGAGGCCAGCGGCGGCGAACTGCGCCAGATCGCGCGGCTCGGCCTCTACCTCGTCGACCTCTCCAACTTCGCCACGGTCAACGCGGTGATGGCGGAATTCTTCGACGCACCGTATCCGGCGCGTTCCACCATCGAAGTCTCCGGCTTGCCGAAAGGCGCGCAGTTCGAGGTCGACGCCATCCTCGTGCTCGAATAAGGACCAATGGCGCGAGCAGGCAAACCCGCGCCGGCATTGGCGGCGGCCGGCAATGCCGCCATCGCCACGTTGCCTGGCGTCGGCCCGCAGATGTCGGCGAAACTGGCCGAACGCGGGCTGGAAACGCTGCAGGACCTGTGGTTCTGGCTGCCGCGTGGCTATGAGGACCGCACGCGACTAACGCCGATCCGCGCGCTGCAACCGGGCGTCGCCGCGCAAGTGGAAGGAACCGTGCAAGCCGTCGAACGCGGGTTCCGTTATCGCCCGCAACTGAAGGTCGCGCTGACCGACGACTCGCGCGGCACGCTGGTGATGCGCTTCTTCCACTTTCGTTCGCAACAGGCCAACCAGTTCCTGCCGGGCACGCGTGTGCGCGTCTTCGGCACACCACGCCCGGGCCAGCTCGGACTGGAGATGGTGCATCCCAGTTACCGCATCCTTGGCGATGAAGACGCGACATTGAGTGATCGCCTCGACCCGGTCTATCCGCAACTCGAAGGCGTCACGCCGGCGGCGTTGCGACGATTGATCGGCGAAGCGTTGAAGCGCCTGCCTGATGATGCCGAACTCGAACTGCTGCCGGCGGAATTGGCGCGGGCGCTGCATCTGCCGGGATTGCGCGATGCCTTGTTGACCTTGCATCGTCCGCCCGCCGATGCCGATCTCGATGCCCTGCAATCCGGCCATCATCCCGCGCAACGACGGCTGGCGCTGGAGGAAATGCTGGCGCACCACCTCAGCCTGCGCCGCCAACGCATCGCCATGCAAAAACATGGCGCGATTCCACTGGGGAAATCGTCGCGATTGGCCGAACGCCTGCGCGCAGCGTTGCCGTTCGCGCTGACCGCGGCGCAGGAACGCGTCTTCGACGAAGTGCGCGACGATCTCGCCCATCCGCATCCGATGCTGCGACTGGTACAGGGCGATGTCGGCAGCGGCAAGACCGTGGTGGCGGCGTTGGCGGCATTGCTGGCGATCGAAGCGGGGCGCCAGGCCGCGCTGATGGCGCCGACAGAATTGCTCGCCGAACAGCACTACGACACCTTGCGTGGCTGGCTGGAACCACTCGACATCCGCGTTGCTTGGCTGGCGGGAAAAGTCGGCGGCAAGGCGCGCGCAGCGACGCTGGACACCATCGCCAACGGCGCGGCGCAGCTGGTGGTCGGCACGCACGCCTTGATGCAGGAAGGCATCGCCTTCCACGATCTCGCGCTGGCCATCGTCGACGAACAGCATCGCTTCGGCGTGCAGCAACGCCTGGCATTACGCGACAAAGGACGGGCAGGCGTGGATGATGCGTCGTCGCCGGCTTCTCATAAGCGTGTACCGCACCAGTTGGTGATGACCGCGACGCCGATTCCGCGCACCTTGGCGATGGCGGCCTACGCCGACCTCGATGTCTCGGTGATCGACGAACTGCCGCCCGGGCGCACGCCGGTGCAGACCATCGTGCTGACCTCGGAACGCCGTCCCGATCTGGTCGAACGCATCCGCGCCGCCTGTGCCGAAGGTCGCCAGGCCTATTGGGTCTGCACCTTGATCGACGACTCCGACGAAGTGATCGCGCAGGCCGCGCAGGGCACCTACGAGGCGTTGGTCGCGCAACTTCCGAAATTGCGGGTCGGGCTGGTACACGGGCGCATGAACGCGCGCGACAAACAGGCCGCGATGCTCGATTTCAAGGCCGGCAAGACCGACCTGCTGGTCGCCACCACCGTGATCGTTTCCCTAGAAACTTGCCCTCGCCGCAAATCTTGTCAAAATCGGAGATTCCCTTCGGATTTTGAGGTTAATGAGTTAGTTTGTCATGCGCGTCGCGGTCGACACAAGGCCCTGACCACGTCAAGGGCCATCCCATGCTGAGTTTAGGCAAACTCAAGTCGTTAGGGTTGAGCGAGCCTTGGCAAGTCCCTCTGTACCTTCCTACGGGTTATTTGGACTGCCGAACAGTCGTTAGGGACTTTTCTGAACGGTTTGTTGAGGGCCAACGGATTGTCGTGGTTGGACGATTTGGCAACGACCTGTTTACCGAATGGAAGAGTTCACGTCGCGGCGCGAAAAGATCACCGTTGTCTCGTGCTTCGCTCCTCGATGAGCGTGGGCAACGATTCAAATTCAGTTTCTTCGGTGATCCCCGAGGATTCGAGGCGAAGGCCCGGACGCACGACGAGCTGTGTCTGGCGGGAACTGTCGTAATCGTTGGAGGGAAGCCATTCCTGAATGGGCCAACCTTGCTCGAAGCTAGCGAAGTGGGTCGGCTACTACCGACGTATCCGGGTCGTACCGGTGTGCTGGGATCAGACGCTGTGCGCAGACTGATTGCAGAACGGCTTGAGCAATCAATCCCGATAGCAGCGACATTCCTGAGAGAACGAGTTGGATCAATCGTGCAAGGGGCGCGCTTGCGTCAACTCGTGCGGTGCACTGAATGGACGCTAGAACAAGTACTCGAGCGGGTGCACAGTCCAGCTGATCTGGAGGAGGCCGAGGAGGCACACGCAATCCTCGCGCGAGTGGCGGCACTTATCTCGGTGCAAGACCTCAAGGAGACTTGCGCACTACCCGAGGTTTCCCGTCCCCCATTGCTGTGTGAGGGCTGGGAAGCGCTATTGGAATCGATACCTTTCGTGCTGACGGACGAGCAAGAAGCCGGCATTCATCACCTTGTGAGTATGCTGCAAACCCCTAGAACATCGGTGAGCCTGATTAATGCGGATGTCGGGGTGGGCAAGAGCATTGTCTATCAGTCGGCTGTGGCCTATGTGGCGCGAGCGGGCGGGCGATGCGCGGTGTTACTCCCGCACGAGCGTCTAGCCGAGCAAGCATTCAAAGAGATTCGCGATCTCTGGCCAGATTTGAGTCCGGTCTGGGTCAATAAGAATCTTGACCGTGACATTTCCGGGGAACGTGTCTTGGTGGGAACAACGGCACTGTTGTTCCGCGAGATCGGGCCCATCGATTTGTTTGTCACGGACGAACAGCATCGATTCTCTGTTGAGCAGCGCAGAGCGTTGGTCGATCAACGCACACACATTATCGAAGTAAGCGCAACGCCTATTCCACGGACCCAAGCCATGTTGATGTACGGATCTGTCAATGTGATTCGTCTGACGAAATATCATTCTCCACGAAATATAAGAACCCGAATCGTGCAGAGGGACGAGGCAAGGGTCATGGTTCAAGAAGTGAAAGATCTTCTTCGTGATCCGGATTGTCGCCTTCTCATTGTCTGTCCACGAAAGGAACCGTCAGAGGAGGAGCAAGAGGACATTTACCCGCTTCCCTCCGTGCAAGAGGTAGCTGAAAAGTGGGAAGCACTATTCCCGGGGAAAGTGCGCGTCGCGCACAGCGGGGCAGACCAAGAGGAAAACCGACGTGCCTTGGCGGATGTGGATGCGGGGCGTGCCCAAATAATCATAAGCACTACCATTGTTGAAACCGGAGTAAACATAAGAGGTTTGCGCGTGCTTGTATTGCTGCATGCAGAGCGATTTGGTGTAGCACAGACGCATCAGCTTCGTGGCCGGTTAAGTCGTCACGGTGGAGACGGGTGGTGCTTCCTTTATCTTCCACGACCTATTGGTGAAACGGCGATGACTCGACTTCAAGCAATTGCATCAACCAATGACGGACTGCGACTTGCGGAACTTGACATGCGGACACGAGGCGTAGGAGATCTTTCGGTGGTGGGGAAAAGGCAACACGGGAGCGCGGATTCTGTGATCTTCAATAAAACCGTGTCAGCTGAACTATTGGCAGAGATGTTGGAGGAGGTGACGAGCGCTCCGAAGAAATAGCTTCGGTGATGGTCTTGGCCAAACTTCGTCGGCTGAACCTTTGTACATGGCTCTGCATTTTGAGAGTAGGAATATCAGCTTAGTGTTGGATAGAACCTGAGTCCATCAGCCCCCATCCATTCTGGCGGGTTACCCGCAGGATCGAACGTTGTAATGTCTAAAGGGCGATTGAACGAATCCAGTTTGCCTCCACGTTGAAGGCAAAGCGCAATCGCTCGTGCTGCGCGCTCAGCGTTATCAGGAGAGACACCTAGTATGATGACCAAGCCTCTGGATGTTTCATTTGGGGTTTCTCCGACTTCCAAGAGAAAGCCAGATTTGATCATTTCAAGCGCAGTGCATGTGGCACGAAGGGCATCGATGAACCACTCGGGAACATCAGCTGGTGAAGAGACGTATACCTGCCGCTCGGATTCAACGCAGGACTTTTCCACACGCGACACAAATCCGGTATCTAAAAGTGACTGAATCTCTTCCGGATAAATGACAGCACCCCCATCGTTGGGGTTCACCATGAAGGTCGCACCGTTCGAGCCAGCAAATAGTTCCCGGCCAGTCGTGGCGAGGATACGCGCGGCAGTTCCAGCAGCAACTTGAGCTTTTCTTAGAGATGTGAAAAACGGCAATGCCATGAAGCCATTCGGGTGAGGAAAGGTGAGCAGGCGTAACCGAGGATGGTCATCGGAGAGAGGCGCGTGAACATAGACAACAGAATTGAGAAGCACCTGGAAGAATCTCGCCTCAGCATCGTGTGAAATCCTTGCTTCTTCCATTAATGCTTCTAGGGATGCTTCGTCCATTTTTTGTCTTTTACTCAGTGGGTTTTGGTTGCTCAGTAAGAGTTGGAGGCGCGTCCTGAGATGGATCATTCTGTCGCCGTGTCCGGAGGACAAATTCGAGTGCTGATCGCTGACCGCCTGTTGCTACCTTCTCCGCTGATGGATCCTGACTCCGCTTTGGCTTGACCTGTTCCGAGTAGGTCTCTAAGAACATCGCCGTGTGGTATCGAAATTTTCTGGCCTCCGAGGGCAATGGAATCCCCAGTTGCTGCGCAATGAGCTGTGCATAGGTCAGTTGTGCTTGGGTGGGCTCTCGGATGTCCCAGTCAACGCATTGTGGAAGGACCAATTGGAGTTGTTGTGCCACGCGGTTGGCGAATTTCTCTCTTTCCTTGGAGGTTTTGAGTCTCTCCCACTGGATCGCGAAAGCTTCCTCGACCTGAAGAGGAACGAAGACCTCAAGAGACATTTCCACCCCTGGCATTACCAAATACAGGGACATGGCTCGACCGATCGAAAAGAGATATAAATATAGCCTATGTTTATGGTAGTAGCCATAAAGGTAGGGGTCGGTGACGCTTCACGTCATGGGCACCGACACTTTGCAATCCAGAATTGGGGTCGCCATTCGGGCGAGGCGCGAGGCGATGGGGATCAGCCAAGAAGACTTCGCTGATCATATCGAAATGCACCGAGCCTATTACGGCACCATCGAACGAGGTAGAAGAAATTTGACTTTGGTCACATTGGAGAAAATTGCAGTTGGCCTTGGGATCCCACCTTCCCGACTGCTAAAGGAGGCCGGAAGCTAAGTTTTTACCAACGGTTTTTTTGAATTGAAAGATCACTTGAATATAAATGCGGTTAGCAACGACATCGGCTCAAATCAGCGCTCTGCGTAGTGTTCTTGGGGAGTTGGGTCATCCTGAAAAGCTCGTGCGGATTGCGGTCGTCGCTAGCACTACTTGAAGCTTAAGCTACCGTTGCCATTCCTGAATTTATAGCTTCTTTGCTTTAGTATCACGCAATATCACAAAATGCGCCAATGGAACAGAGGGGCCTTATGGAGAACATCGAAGATATCCTTCCAGCGTTGGAAAAGCGCGCACATGGGCAACGTAATGCATCTCTTCTTTTCCATTTTACCTACTCCAAGCTGGATGTCCGCGGTATATTTTTCGGTCGACCTTTGACTCTGCTTGTTGGGATCCCAAAAAAGAATGTCGGCTGGCAATGTGATGTATCCAACGGTCGCGTTTCTGAAAGAATTCCTTCGGAGGCCTATCGGGTCATCGGCGATGTACTGGTTGGGCCAGAAGGAGAACGATCTAATGCAGCATTCTTCAGGCAGCTCAAGCAAGCACTGGCCCAAGCAGCATCCAGCAATGAGCTCGATAATTGCTCAGTTACAGATGAGCAAATTCTCACACTACTGAAGGCATGCAGGACCGGAGACAAAGCGTATGATCCGGACGGCGAACGTCCTTTTTTCGATCACTGGCGTAGAGTCAGACCCGGTAAGGATTCTCTGAATAAGATTCAGCGCCATTTCGGACGTTCTGTCCGAGAATTCTGTTATCAACACGCTGTGACCGGAGTTTGGACGGCCGAGCCAAAATCCTCCAGCTTGTTGTTCCTGACACCCGACATCGCCACCAAAGAAATCACGAGGGCGAAGTGCACCTAGCAACTAAGTTAATCGCGATATCATCGCCTCACTGAGCTGGCAATCTACTTATCGGACTGTTCAGATTTCCGGGACCAGCTCTGCTTTGCATTAAAAGCAAGCACGACTGCGGTCGTATCTGCACTTTGTGGGGATTAGCGTATACCCTGACCAATTCAATTCTTTAGCACTGTTTGGGCATTCTATGTGTTCGGAACTAGCTTCTTCATCTGGCCAGAAAAATCTAGGAGAGGCCTCTTTGCTGCAACCCAACATTCTTTCAACGACATCCTCTCCATTGCCCTTACTTTGTTCTTTAGGCTTCCCAAGCTCAGCGCGAAAGACGTCAGCGGATAGTTGCATGTGCCGGGTCGAATGCATCACACGACCGATCGACTATGGCTAGACCGCGGGCCAGTTTGATCAATTGCGGATCGGTGCCGACCGGCGGAAACCGACCCGAAGCAGTCCTTCAATGTCTACGAAAAACTGGCCGGTCCAGTGCCGCGTTTCGGGTATCGACGCATGGCGGCGTGGCTGGCGTTGAGCGGGGTTCCCATGCGGCTACGCGTGCACTCGGCCTGAACATTCCGCGTCTTGGCCGCGGCGGCGGCGTTCTGGCAGCCTGTCGCGGTTGATGTGCCTCTTGGCAAGCCTGCGTTCGTGCGCACGGACAATGGTTTCGCGTTCACCGCAGCCAAGGTGATGTGCTGGCTGCGCGATGTCGCGATCGGCCCTGCGTTCATCGCACCGGGCAGTCTCTGGCAGAACCGCTTCGTCGAAAGCTTCAACGGCAAGCTGCGTGATGAGCTGCTCAAACCGCGAGTGGTTCCGCAGCCGCGCCGAAGCCAAGGCGCTGATCGAACGTTGGCGGCAGTTCTACAACGAACAGCGGCCGCACAGCGTGCATAGCTACAAGACCCGGGCCAGCGTTCGCCCAACTTGGCAGGAGCCCGATACCATCCCGTAGCCCTCACCGCATAACTGGATACAAATTAAATGCGTAGGTCATTATGTCTATTGTTGTCCCGGTTTAAGTTGCGTGTCAGACGTGGATGCTGGTGGCATACGGTACAGTAATTTAGGATTAACCTTTGTGCCTTCTGAGAGCCGAAACTGACCTTCAGTTATCACCTTCTCACCCACGCGCAGGCCACTGGAGATCACTACGCGGCTATCATCCACTTCTTCTCCTTGGGTAACTTCGCGCAGAGTAACCGTGTTGTCCGCCTTCATGACGTACACAGAGTCCCCAGCTTTACCTCTGAAAATAGCCGTAGAAGGTACTACCACAGCATCAGGTAATTCACCGATTTTCAGTCGAACATTGACGAACTGCCCAGGCCACAACGCCTCATCAGCATTTAGGAACTGCGCGCGTAGGCGGAATGTCCCATTACCTGCGCTGATCTGGTTATCAATGACCTGCAGATCTCCGCTAGGATCGATCACGTGCGCGTTATTGCGATCTAATGCAGCTGTTGGCAATGGTGATTTCTTTTTGGCTGTCCGTACTCGATCAAGATATTGTTCCGGCAAACTAAATGTCACGTAGATTGGTTGTACTTGCGTAATCGTGACAATCTGACTGGATGTGCTAACTACATTGCCTGCGTCTACGCCTCGAATCCCGGTTATGCCGTTGATCGGTGCGGTGATCCGGGTATAGCCCAATTGCACCTTGCCCTGATCTATGTTCGCCTGTGCTGCTGCAACGGCGGCGGTGTATTGCGCCACTTGATTGTGTAAGTTCGTCAGATCGCTTTTCGCCACATACTGGCGGTACTCAGGAGAATTAGCTCTTCTGTAGTTCGATTGTGCTGTAGACAGCAGGGACTGATTCTGCTGCCGAATGGCCAGCACCTGATCGTATTGCGCCCGCAGTGTACGCGAATCAATTTCCGCTAATAAGTCTCCCTTGCGCACCTGCTGCCCTTCGTGGAAATTTACGCTGAGCAACTCCCCACCAACCTGTGGGTTGACAGTGACCGTACTGTAGGCTGTGACCGTTCCCAATGCAGTTAAGTAGATAGGCACTTTTTCCTGAATCGCAGCTACGACGGTAACCGGCTCCTTAACCTTATCGTCACTTCCGTCGGCGACAGCGGCTTTGTCGGCCACTATTGCAGTCTGCGCGCTGCCGACGTTCCGTCCGCATCCGCCTAGGATCAAGCCCGACAATGTTAAAGCCACTGCCGGCGGCAAGGCCCTATGAAAAGTTATTTTTAATGATCTAAGCATGCAACAGGGATTCCCAAGGGAGCAGCAGCAATCAAATCCGACGCATAGGGCACATTGAATTTGGGAAATGCATTGGGCTATTGGTTAGCTAACTGATGGACTGATAGGCAATACAATAATGGTGTTGACGATTTAGCATGTCGGCTTCGCCCAAACAAGGCCGGAGTTGGCCGTCTGCAGTCGTGGAAGAGTCTGGGGGGATCCGGTGGAGAAGGGAAGTGTCTCGGGCGGCGCCCCTCCAATGCCTATGTCGGTTGCGTTGCCAACCAAGGTAAGCAACAATCACGAGTAATTATGAATTATGCCAGAATCAAACATCGATCGAGATGTCGGAAACATGGTCGTCTCTATTGACGCTACGAAATTCGTGTTCTCTGGCCTGCCTCCATCGGAATTTCGGTCGCCGGTTGGTGGACGATCAGATTGAAGGGCCGTGCAGGAGTGTTATGGATGAATCCAGCAACTATGCCATCGTCGATTTTCGCAAAGGACAAGCATAGCTATGAGGTTTGAGAAGATCGGCGTGGTCGGCGCCGGAGTCATCGGAAGGAGCGTCGCACAGGCCCTCGCGCAGACGGGACATGATGTCGTGCTCATTGATACCAACCGGGCAGCGCTCGACAGCGCCCGAAAGTCTATTGCCGACGGGTTGCGATTTGCCGCATTCAGTTGCCCGGCGCTTCGTAAGGCCGATCATGGCGAGATCCTCTCACGGATCCGTGGGACGACTGACCATGGCGAATTGGCCGAGATTGGCTTCGTCATCGAGAATACTACCGAGGACTGGGGGGTCAAGGAAGATGTGTACCGTTCATTGGATGAGGTGTGCTATCCAGAGTGCGTCTTCGTCGTAAACACATCTGCAATTTGTATCGCACGGGTCGCGAAGGTCGCAACGAGGCATCCCCACATTATCGGCATGCATTTCATGAATCCCGTGCCGCTCAGGCGCCATGTCGAGGTGGTCGTCAGTGATGTCACCTCACAGTTCGCGGTGGATGCCGCGAACGATATGCTGGCGCAGCTAGGCAGCCGAGCCATAGTGGTTCGTGACAAGCCGGGATTCGTGTCTAACCGTGTGATGATGCTCATGATCAACGAGGCCATCGCCGTGCTGGAGGACGATACGGCGAGTGCCACCAATGTAGATGCAATCTTTGTGAATTGTTTCGCCCACAAGATGGGTCCTCTGGCAACCGCCGATCTGATCGGGCTTGACACCATCATGCGCACGCTCGAGGTGCTGCGGGACAGTTTCAATGATGCGAAGTTCGAGCCCCGTCCACTGCTTCGCCGCATGGTGAGCGACAACAGACTCGGGCGGAAATCCGGAGTGGGATTTTTCGACTACGGCCAAGAGGGCGAAGCTATCCATGGACCATAGACTGCGGATAAGGGAATATTTGAAAAGGAACATCGGTCAGTCGATGGCCGACGACGAAGATATCTTCAGCACAGGGCTGGTGAATTCTCTTTTCGCCCTGCAACTCGTCGACTTTATCCAGAACGAGTTCAAGGTGACGGTGGATAACGAGGATCTCGATCTTGACAACTTCTTGTCGGTCGATGCAATGGATTCGTTCGTCACCCGAAAACTTGGGAGTGTCGCGGCATAGTGGACCTGCGCCTTACCGACGCCCAGCAGGATGCTAAGGAAAGGGCGAAACGTTTCGCCGCAGAACATATCGTTCCTGTCGCGGGCGACATCGATCGTCAGCGAGTTATGTCTGCTGAGCTACTAGGCACTTTGCGCTCCAACGGCTGGTTGAGTGCTGCACTACCAGCAGAGTGGGGGGCGGGCAATATGGATGCGCTGGCCTATGGTGTGGTAACCGAAGAGATTGGTAAGGCGTGTTCGTCCGTGCGCAGCTTCATGACGGCTCATAACATGGCTGCGCATGCATTGGTCCGTTTTGGTACCCCCGAACAGAAAGCGCGATGGCTTCCCGACATCTGCTCGGGCAGGAAGATCATCGCCTTCGCCCTGACGGAGGAGGAGGTGGGTAGCGCGGGGAATTCCATTGCCACCGACGCCCAGGACCAGAGATCGCACTATCGGGTTAACGGCACCAAGGTCTGGATCACTGCAGGTCTCGTAGCAGATCTCTTCCTCATCTTTGCTCAGGATGGCGGCAGGCCTATCGCGCTTGTGGTTGAACGCGGCCATCCCGGATTCACAACGGAACCGATGATGGAAGTCTTGGGGGTACGGGGCGCCATGCTTGCGCGTCTGTGTTTCGAGGACGTTGAGATACCCATGTCCCAGCGAATAGGTCCGGTAGGGGCGGGCATAGCCTTCGTCGCGAACGCAGCGCTAGACCAAGGACGGTTCTCAATCGCATGGGGCGCAGCCGGTGTCGTTTGGGCATGCCTAGACGCTTGTCTTTCCTATGCCGTGCATCGGAAACAGGCGGGGCACTCCCTCGCAGAGTTTCAACTTGTCAGGCGACAGCTAACCGACATGCTGCTGGCTCATACCACGGCACGTGCCCTCTGCTGTCGCAGTGCATTTTTCCGGATGGAAGGTGATCCACGCGCCGTCATGGAAACGACGCTGGCGAAATACCATGCGGCGCAGGCCGCTGTCCGGGTGGCCAACGACGCGGTGAGGTTACACGGCGCTAATGGCTACAGCATCGGCTACTCTGTCGAACGATACCTGCGTGATGCTACGGTCCTCGAGATTATCGAGGGCACGCGGGAAATACATCAGGTCGGACTTGCATCCTATGCACTCCAGTCGCCCCATGTCGATTTCTGATCTTAACGGCGGTGCAGAAGATCGGCACGCCCAAAAGACGATCAAGTGTCTAGTCTGGGACCTTGATGATACCCTCTGGCAAGGCAAGCTCCTGAATGGAGAGGCGCGTGAACTCAAGAAAGGCGTCGCCGAAGTAGTCAGACAACTGGATGAAAGAGGCATCCTTCAGTCCGTGGCGAGTAAGAACGATTACGCCGCCGCGTGGCCTGTGGTCGAGGCTTTCGGTTTGGCGGAATTCTTCCTCCATCCTCAAATCTCATGGGCGGGCAAGGCCGACGCGGTGCGTACAATTGCCGAGAGGCTTGGCATTGGACTCGATACAGTAGCTTTTATAGACGATCAGGCCGCCGAGCGGGACGAGGTTGCGTTCTACCTGCCTCAGGTAAACGTTATTGATGCCACGGAAATCCCGGGGTTGCTCGATCGTGCGGAATTCCGGCTCGATGTCGTCACGGATGAGGCTCGCATGCGCCGCTTGATGTATCGCACAGATATAGCTCGGGTCGAGGCAGAGAAGAGCTTCACGGGATCCCGCGGCGCGTTCTTGTCGACGCTGGGCATGCGAATGTCAATCCTGCCAGCCGCCGACGGCGACCTGCAGCGTGCGGAGGAGCTCACACTGAGGACCAATCAGCTCAACACGACTGGTCTCACCTATTCCTATGAGGAACTCGAGGACCTGGCTCGCTCTCCGGATCATCTGTTGTTAGTTGCGAAACTCGAGGATCGCTATGGCAGCAGCGGGATCATTGGGTTGGCTCTGGTCGAGACCAGTGCCACAATCTGGACAATACGGCTCTTGATCATGTCTTGTCGGGTGATGACTCGGGGTGTGGGAACGGTGCTGCTCGGTCACCTGCTTCGCAAGTCAGCCAATGCAGGCGTGCGATTGCGTGCCTCTTTTGTTCATACTGACCGCAACCGGCAGATGTATGTGACATACAAGTTTGCAGGATTTCGTGAAGTATCTCAGGACGCGGCTGGACTTCTTCTGGAACATGACTTGAAGCGGATCCATCCGTTTCCAGACTATGTAAAGTTGGTGAGCGAGCTGGACAACGCCCTGCTTGATTGAAGCCTTGATCCATTCGTTCTATACGGTCGGTCTTTAGGACGGACAGTTCGACAAGACAAGGAGGGGATTGATGTGTGTAGGCCACCTTTCGTTTCAATGCATCACATGGTAAGTATACCAACTACGGATGCGGGTATAGTCACGGGTCGTGGCCCAGAGGTGCTCCGATTCGTCATGCGTGGAGTCGAGATCCATTCGGTAGAAGGAACGTCACAATGAAAAAACTGAGTGATCGCTTTACGACGACGGGATTAACCCGTCTTTATCTAAGTTTTGTCGGTTTGGTGGTGGCTGCCATAATCGTCATCTTGCTCCTGTACTTCGGTGCCTATGATAGTGGCGTTTTAGTAGTAGCTTTGATGGTGGTTTGCCTTGTGCCGCTTATCGCTCATCCCGTATTTTCTGTCACGAATAGCGTAATACGACTTTTCGTTCGCTCGCTGCCCCTGTCGGCTATCGATGCAGACAATGTTGCTGCTGAAAATACGACCTTGGTAGTAATTCCTGATCTTATTCTAGACAGTCAGAAGATCGATGCACTCGCGGATCGTATCCGTGACCATTTCTTGGCCAACGATGATCCAAACGTCTTCTTCGGTGTGCTGACTGATTGGGGCGACGCACCTACAGAACATTTGCCCACCGATGACGAGCAACTGTCGCAGATCCAACATCGGATCAGTGAGCTGAACGAAACATATGGATCGGCGAATCGCCGTCCCTTCTTCCTGCTTCATCGTGGGAGGCGATGGAATGCCTATGATTCTGTATGGATGGGATACGAACGCAAGCGTGGAAAGCTAGAGGACCTTAACGATTTCATCCTACGCGGAAACGCGTCGCACTTCCCTGTTGTTGAAGGCGACATCTGTGCATTAAGAAGAGCAAAGTACGTCATTACTTTGGATAATGACACCCGTCTGCCCCCCGGAGCTGCCCTTCAGCTAATTTCTATCTTGGCGCACCCCGCCAATGAACCAAGGATGGATGGTACGAGCGTTGTATCCGGTCATGGCATCCTGCAACCCAGGATGATGGCGAGCATACCGACCGGTGCCGCATCCTGGTTCGAGCGCTTCTGGGTTAGACAGCGCGGGACCGATCCGAAGAAGCTTCATTTCGACATCTTTCAGGACTTCTTCGGAGAGGGATGTTTCACGGGCGTAGGCATCTACGAGGTGGCTGCCTTCGACATGTCGTTGCGGGGCATGATTCCGGAAAACCACCTGCTGAGCCACGACGTCGTCGAGGGATGCTTCGCTCGCGCCGGATGGGCGGGCAATGTCATCTTGTACGAAACTGTTCCGCCCACCTACCACGCAGCGTCCAGGCGCCACCACCGCTGGATGCGGGGCGACTGGCAGAACGGGACCTGGCTCTTTCCATCGGTACCGTCTGCTACCGGACGGCGAAAAAACACTTTCAGTTTGTTGTCCCGCTGGAAGATATTAAAATGCATACTTGCCAGCCTATTCCCAGCATCCATCGCGCTGCTCCAGTTCCTCTGCGTAATGACAGACCGGACGTATCGCAGCGCTATTGTATCGCTGGCGTCGGTGCTTATTCCGATTGTCGTGGTCGTCATCGTGAAGAAAGTCCAAGGAGCACAGACCTCATTCCGCACTTATAAGGATTGCGCTGTCTACGCCTTCATAACAGTCGCGTTTGCCCCATTCGAGGGCGCGCGCAATGTAGATGCCGCCTGCAGAGCGATCTATCGCATCGCCGGTTCCAAGCGTCGTGGACTGGAGTGGGTGCCCTCTAGTGAATACGACGCCGATGATCTTGGCGTAATGGGCTATGTGCGATACATGTGGATCTCCCCAGCTGCTGCACTACTGCTTGCAGTATGGGTGCACATCTGGTCGGCAAGTTGGAATCCACTAATCGTTGCAGTCATCTGCGCTTGGGCGGTTGCGCCGTTCGTCGCCTGGCAAATGAGCCAGCGATACGAGGAGGTCACGATCGAACAGGTGGCGTCGGATTCGAATCACGAAGCTATTAATTGAACCGGATGCGCGGGGCCATCCGGCGCAAGTCACCCAGCAAGAGAACGTATCTGGATATGGAAAGAATCGCCATACTGATTCATGAGCTCGCGCCCGACCCGCAGACCTACCTGCTCGGTCTGCTTATGGCCGAATGGCGAAGTATGGGATATGACGTGCAAGTCCTTCGAGGTGTCGACAGGTATCTATCTGCCGATCTGTTGATCCCGCACTTGGACATGACTGTCGTTCCGCGCGAATACTTTGCCTTCATGCAGAGATTTCCGCGGACCATCAATGCATCGGTAGTTGACATATCAAAATCCAAGATCAGTACGAATCTCTTGAGTAGGGACTCGCCCTATTGCGGTCCGGTGATCGTCAAGACCGACCGGAACTTCGGCGGTATGCCCGAATTGCGTCTTCGATCTGGGCAACATGCGATCCTCGGAGAGAGGGTCAACAACGCCGTTGGGAAGCTTAGCAAGCTGATTACGGGGGAAGTGCCTTGGAGATGTATACGGGAACTTAAGACCAGCGAATACCGAGTATTCTCATCGCTTGGCAATGTCCCCAGAAGCATATTTAGTAATAAGAACTTGGTTGTGGAACGCTTTTTGCCTGAACGAGTAGGGACGAACTATGCCGTTCGGTACTACTGGTTTTGCGGCGATCGGGAGATCAGTTATCGGCTTACGTCGACCCAGCCCATCATCAAAGTATCGAATACAGTTAAGTTGGAAGAGGTGCCCGTCCCGCCGGCATTACGAACCATACGGAAGAATCTTGGCTTCGAATTTGGCAAGTTCGACTATGTGCTGAAGGACGATGAAGTCGTACTGTTCGATGCCAATCGCACGCCTGGTGGTTCGTTCGTCAAGCACTTGCATTGCAAAGAGCTTCACTCGCTTGGAAAGGAATTGTGCCACGGTATCCGCTCGTTGTTTGATGGCGAAACAATCATGAACTGTGCGAGGACCGACGGTTCGCCCGTGAGTGAGGGCATGGCTTCGTAGGTTCAAATATGCTGGGTGAAACCACGCCCATAACCTGTCGCTCCAAGATGGCAAAGAACAGGAGAAAGTGCTGTGTACTGGCAATTGGTAACGCCGCAGGCAGGTCACAAATGGCACCGAGCGGATAGTCCGTTGGTTCGTCCTGTCAACCCGATCAAGTTCTTAACAAGGGCGACCTGCGCGTATTCCATCGGCAGTTGTTTTGCTGTGAATATTAATCTGTGGCTAAAGTTTCAGGGGTTCGATCTTCCAGATGTCTCCTGGGGCGTCCATTACAATAGTCGCACCATACTCTATGAACTGCGTCGTGCGGTGGGACTACCAGCGCCCAGTATCGACTGGCGGGTTCGCAAGGCTGATGGTAGCCAAGCCTACGACGATCCATTGCGCCATTGCGTCGATGCCCAGAGCGCCGAAGAGTTGGTCGAAACAAAGTTGAGAACAGCCACGGACTCTATGCGAGCCTTTGAAAAGGCGGATGCGTTCTTTATCACGCTAGGCCTTTCCGACATCTGGGAGGCGCAGATCAGTGGTGAAATAATCACATTGAATCGTGCGCCCTATCTGGGTGCAGAGATCTTGGGCAAATCGTCTGACATGCATATTGTGAATCGTTTCCTGACGGTCGACGAGTGTGTTGAGGATATGCGGCAGGTCGTTGGACTGATCCGTGCGCATAAGCCACCTAACACCCCTATCGTGTTTAGCGTCTCGCCAACGCCTCTCAAACACGCCGACGATGGCTATCATCCGCAAGTAGCAAACAGTCGATCAAAATCGACGTTACTTGCTGCGATGTTCATTCTTCTCGACGAGACGAAGGAAGACACGCACATCTCCTATTTCCCTGCGTATGAGTTTTTCCAGACCAATCCAATGGGAATTTCGCTTTGGCAAAGTGACGAGCGACATCCGAGCGCAGAGGCAGTCAATCATGTCGCCGAGGCTTTCTTGGCGGCATATTCCCAAGAACAAGTCCGGGTCAAACCCGGCTTTATCGGCATCTGATGATGCGATTTGTGTGTGTGACTGTAGAAGTGATTGAATCGCCCGGGCTTGAGTAGCCATTTCCAAGTCGTACAATACAACAACGACGGATGCGTGTATGAGTGGCAAGCAGTATCCGGATTGAGGCAAGGTCGTGGTGGCCAAGCAAGTGGCGGAACAGAGTCGGTCTGTGCGCGACGTGGCGAGCTGGTTAGGAGTCAGTACCGACCCGCTTTATGCGTGTATACACGAGCAGCGGAAGGTCCCGCAGGCACAACAAGGCGATGCCGAGTACTGGCTGATAACCGCAAACTGCAAACCGAGCTGTGGCGCATGACCGAGGAGCGCGACATCCTAAAAAAGCCACCGCATGGTGCGAGCGAAGTACGCCTTCATTCAAGTGCATTGACCTGAAACGAATTGTGTAGTTATTCTAGAGGAAAGTGGACCGCCCAGCCTTTCGTAGACACCCAGGAGCCATAATTCATGGCAACGGCAGAGGTGTTGATGAGCAGCAAGCGATATACGGATGAGTTCAAGGCCGAAGCAGTCAAGCAGGTGCTCGATCGCG